>CAVOQI010000013.1:0-169439 GCA_963698305.1 uncultured beta proteobacterium | reverse complement strand
GGCGTCGGCTGCCGGCGCGAGCGGAAGATCCGTCGACAGGCTCGGCACGATGCCGCAGGCCAGCACCATCACGCCGAACACGATGTAGGGCGCCATCCGGAACAGCGGACTGGCGCTGTCGGCGACCACCGAATCCTTGTGGAACAGCTTGTGCAGCGTGCGATACGGCAGCAGCAGCGGCGGCGCGCTCCGGTTCTGCAGCCAGGCCCGGCACTGGTTGATCCATCCCGTGAGCAGCGGCGCGCCCAGCACGGCAATCAGCAGCGCGAGCAGTTGCGCGAGGACGCTGTACGCGGTCATCGGAACACCAGCAGCAGCATCACGATCAGCGTGACGAAGCTGTACGTCAGGTAGGTGGCGATGCGTCCCCGCTGCAGCAGGCCGACGAGGCGCGACAGGCTCTCGACCCCGCGCGCGATGGGCACGTACACCCAGTGCCAGACGTGATCGGTGGCCGACAGGCGGTACACCGGATGCCGGTCGAACGGGCTCGGCAGGTGGCGGTCGATGCGGAAGAACGGCTCGAACACCTGCCGGATCGGCTGGCCGAAGCCCTCGGCGGTGTCCTGCATGCGCGGCGTGAGCAGCGGGAACCCGCAGTCCCACGGCGGCGCGCGGCGGATGCGGCCGTGATAGAGGCGGCGCACCAGCACGAACGCGAGGGCGCAGGCGGCCGCGACCAGCAGCAGGAACAGCAAGGGGCTGTAGCTCGAACGGTCGGCCGCGACCGGCGCCAGCATCAGCCAGCCGTTGGCGGCCACTTGCCGTCCGACGCCGTCTCCCACGAGCACGCGCGTCACCGGGTCGATCAAGGCGATCACCGTCGCCGGGAACAGGCCGAGCGCCACGCAGCCGGCGGCCAGCCAGACGAGGCCCGCGCGTTCGATGCGCGCGGCGTCGTGCGAGCGCGCAAGCGCCGGTTCGCGCGGCTGGCCGAGGAAGATCACGCCGAAGAACTTCACCATGACGTAGCCGCCGAGCGCTGCCACCAGCGCGACTCCGGCCGCAACCACCGGCAGCAGCATGTTCACGAAGGTGCTGGGCAGCCCGAGCGTGAAGAGGAAGCTCTGCAGCAGCAGCCACTCGGAAACGAAGCCGTTCAGCGGCGGCAGCCCGGCGGCGGCGAGTGCGCCCGCGAGCGCGAGCCAGCCCACCCACGGCATGGTGCGCAGCAGCCCGCCGAGCTTGCCGAGGTTGCGCTCGCCCGTGGCGTGCAGCACGGCCCCCGTGCAGAGGAACAGCAGGCTCTTGAAGAACGCGTGGTTCAGCGCGTGGTAGAGGACGGCGGTGAGCGCCAGCGCGGCGAGCGCCGAAGTGCCGTAGCCGATGAACAGCAGCGCGAGTCCCATGCCGACCAGCAGCAGCCCGATGTTCTCGATCGACGAGTACGCGAGCAGCCGCTTCATGTCGGTCTGCACCGCGCTGAACACGACGCCGAACAGCGCGGTCGACAGGCCGAGCACGATCGCCAGCACGCCCCACCACCACAGTTGCGTCTGCAGGATCTCGAACCCGACGCGCAGCAGTCCGTAGATGGCGGTCTTCAGCATCACGCCGCTCATCAGCGCCGACACCGGCGACGGCGCCGCCGGGTGCGCCTCCGGCAGCCAGATGTGCAGCGGCAGCATGCCGGCCTTGGCGCCGAAACCGAAGAGCGCGAGCAGGAAGGCGGTCGATGCCCAGAACGGCGACAGCTGCTGCGCGCGCATGTTGGCGAAGGTGTAGTCGCCGGTGTTCGCCTGCAGCACGCCGAAGGCGAGCAGGATGCCGAGCGCGCCGATGTGCGCGATGAGCAGGTAGAGGTAGCCCGCGCGGCGGATCGCGGGAATCATGTGGTTCGCGGTCACCAGGAAGAAGGACGACAGCGCCATCAGTTCCCACATCACCATGAAGACGTAGGCGTCGTCGGCCACCATCACCATCGCCATGCTGGCGACGAACAGGTGATAGAGCAGGCACAGCAGCCCGGGCGGCGTGCCTTCGCCCTTCCTGAAGTAGCCGGCGGCGAACAGCGAGATCCCGGCGCCCGTGCTCCCGAGCAGCAGCAGGAAGAACGCCGACAGCGCATCGAGCCGCAGGTGGAAGGGCAGGCCCGGCAGACCGATCGGCAGGACCGCGACCTGCGGCGTCGCGAACAGGCCGGCGACCGCCACGCCGGCGAGCAGCAGGCTCACCAGCGCGCCGAGCGGAAACAGCACGCGCGCCACCAGGAAGAAGCTCGCCGGCCGGACCATGCCCGCCGCACCGACGAGGATCCAGAGCCCGACGGCGATCAGGACGCCGTCGATCGGCAGGAGTTGCGCGAGGCCAGTCACCGTCGCCGCTGCCGGTCAGCGCCGCATCGGCTTGCGCGAGGCCGCGAGCAGCCAGGCGGGAAGAGCGCGGTTGCCCGCGTGCTCGATGACGTATTCGCGGATCAGCTGGCGCACCACCTGGGACGGCGTCAGGTCCTGCGCGGCGCAGATCTCCTCGAACAGGGCCTTCTTGCGAGGGTCGAGCAGCAGCGTCAGGCGTGCTGTCTTGGTTTCGGTCTTGGTGGCCATTGCGCAGCCTGCGGATCGCGACGACTCAATATGTTAATCATATGTGAATCAAACGTAAATCACATGTGCGGATGTCGGGTGTGCGGCGGTTGACGCGCGTCAAGCCGGCGGCGCCGGGGCAGCCCTACCGTCGGCCTCGAGCACCTCCTACGAACAACAGGAGACGAACGATGCAAAGAGCCGCCCTCACGATGCTGGCTGCTCGCGATGTTCTCGGCGCCGGCCGCCGCCGCCGATCCGACCTGGCAGAAGGACGTCGGACCGCTGATCGCGGCGAAGTGCGGCGCCTGCCACGGTGCGAACGCCCCCGAATACAACGACTGGATGCAACTGGGCGACGAGAAGCGGTCCAAGGTCGCGCCGCGCATGGACACCTATCCGCACTTCATGTCGTACGTCGTGTGGCCCGCCACCGGCGCGATGATGCGCAGGCTCGACGACGGCAAGGCGGCGGGCGGCAAGCCCGGCAACATGTATGCGTTCCTCGGAGCGAACGACGAGGAACGCGCGAAGAACCTCGCCACCATCAAGGCGTGGCTCGGCGACGGCGCGTGGAACATGAACCGGTTCAAGGCGCGTGGCGACGTCCCGGGCGTCACCAAGGAACAGCTCGAGAAGATCAAGGCCAAGTACTGACGCGGTACGGGCGCAACGCCGGTCGCGGTTCGGGCGAACCGCGACCGGCTCGCCGGCCGCCGCCGCGGCGCGGTCGGCCGCCCGCTACTTCACGCGCATGCCGGGCTGGGCGCCCGTAGTCGGGGTCGAGCACGTAGATCCCGGGCTGCGTTCTTCTCGTCCGCGTGGCTGGCCGCGAGCACCATGCCTTCGCTGACGCCGAACTTCATCTTGCGCGGCGCGAGGTTCGCGACCAGCACGGTCAGGCGGCCGACGAGGTCCTGCGGGTGCATAGGCCGACTTGATGCCGGAGAAGACGGTGCGATGCCGGCCCTCGCCGGCGTCCAGCGTCAGCTTCAGCAGCTTGTCGCTGCCTTCGACGTGGCTGGCGTCGACGATCTTCGCGACCCGCAGGTCGATCTTCGCGAAGTCGTCGATCGTGATGGTGTCGGCGATCGCGCTGCCCCCGGGCAGCGGTGCTTCCGCCGCGGGCGGCGCCGGCGGCTCGAACAGCGCGTCGAGCTGCTTGCCTTCGACCCGGGTCATCAGGTGCGAGTACGCGCCGACGCGCCGCGGCAGATCGTGCGCGTCGCTCCACGTGAAATCGCGGTCGAGGCCGAAGAATTCGCGGGCGACGCGGCTCGCGGTCCGCGGCAGCACGGGCGCCAGGCATACCGACAGCAGCTTGAAGCCGTGCAGCGCCCGCGAGCAGACGTCCTGCAGTTCGTCGCGCCGGGCCGGATCCTTCGCCAGCAGCCAGGGCTGCGCCGCGTCGAAATCCTGGTTGATGCGGTCGGCGATCGTCATCACTTCGCGGATCGCCTTGCCGTACTCGCGCGCCTCCAGCAGTTCGGCGACCTGCTGGGCCGCTGCCCTGGCGGCGCCCGCCAGCGCGCCATCGCCCGCGAACTTCAGCTCGCCGCCGAAGTGCTTGCCGATGAAGCTCGACGCGCGGCTGGCGATGTTGACGTACTTGCCGACGAGGTCGCTGTTCACCCGCTGCAGGAAGTCGTCCGGGTTGAAGTCGATGTCCTCGACCCGCGCGTTGAGCTTGGCGGCGATGTAGTAGCGCAGCCACTCGGCGTTCATGCCGAGTTCGAGGTACTTGAGCGGATCGATGCCGGTGCCGCGGCTCTTGCTCATCTTCTCGCCGCTGACCGTGATGAATCCGTGCACGTAGACGTTGTTCGGCACCTTGTACGGCGCGCCGGCGAACTTGAGCATCGCCGGCCAGAACAGCGTGTGGAAATAGATGATGTCCTTGCCGATGAAGTGAATCTGCTCGGTGCCGGCGTCCCGCAGGAAGGCCTCGAAGTCGATGCCGGCGCGCGCGCAGTACGCCTTGAAGCTCGCGAGATAGCCGATCGGGGCGTCGAGCCAGACATAGAAGTACTTGCCGGGCGCGTCGGGAATCGGAATGCCGAAGTAAGGCGCGTCGCGCGAGATGTCCCAGTCGCCGAGCGCCTTGTCGGCATCGCCCGTGAGCCACTCGCGGGCCTTGTTCGCCACTTCCGGCTGCAGCCGGCCGTCCTGCGTCCAGCCGCGCAGGAATTCCACGCAGCGCGGATCGGACAGCCTGAAGAAGTAGTGGTCGGAGGTCCGCAGTTCCGGCGCTGCGCCGGACAGCACCGAATACGGATTCTTCAGGTCGGTCGGCGAGTACACCGAGCTGCACACCTCGCAGGCGTCGCCGTACTGGTCTTGCGCGCCGCACTTGGGGCACTCGCCCTTGATGTAGCGGTCGGGCAGGAACATGCCTTTCACCGGGTCGAAGAACTGCTCGACCGGCTTTGAGTACGTGAGCCCCGCGGCCTTCAGCTTGCGGTAGATGTCCTGCGACAGTTCGGTGTTCTCCGGCGACTCGGTGGAGTGCCAGTGATCGAAGCGGATCAGGAATCCGTCCAGGTACTTCTGCCGGCCGGCGGCGATGGCCGCGACGAACTCCTGCGGCGTCTTTCCCGCCTTCTCGGCGGCGATCATGATCGGCGCGCCGTGCGCGTCGTCGGCGCCGACGAAGTGCACCTCGTGGCCGCGCATGCGCTGGTGCCGCACCCAGATGTCGGCCTGGATGTACTCCATGATGTGGCCGATGTGGAAGGCGCCGTTGGCGTACGGCAGGGCGGTCGTGACGAACAGTCTTCGTGTCATGGTTCTTCGTGTTCCCGGTGTGACAGCAATCTGCGGAGAGCGCCGCGAGGGCGGCGGACGATGACCTCCGACGTGGTCACATTCGGGCGAGCGCGCGGCCGCCGGCGAGCCGGCCCGTGAGGGTGCGCGAGCCTGGGCGGGGAATGGAGGGGGTGCGCATAGGGTCGATCCCGAGGGCGACATTCTATCAACCGGGGTCCGCTCCATTAGACTGCCAAGTCCGCCGATCGCAGCATCCCGCAGCATCCACAGCGCAGCAATCACCAGCAGGCAGCCACCATGGGCATCACCGTCGAACAAGCCAACGAGGCGCTGAAAGGCGTCATCGACCCGAACACCGGCAAGGACCTCCTCAGCACCCGGTCCGCGCGCAACGTCCGGGTCGAGGGCGATGACGTCAGCGTCGACGTCGAACTCGGCTATCCGGCGGCCAGCCAGATCGACGGCATCCGCCGCGCGGTGATCGACGCGCTGAAGGCGGCCGGCGCGGCCAACGTCAGCGCCAACGTGACGATGAAGATCGTCGCGCACACCGTGCAGCGCGGGCTGAAGGTCATGCCGAACGTCAAGAACATCATCGCGGTCGCGTCCGGCAAGGGCGGCGTCGGCAAGAGCACCGTCGCCGCGAACCTGGCCCTCGCGCTGTCCGCCGAGGGCGCCCGCGTGGGCGTGCTCGACGCCGACATCTACGGCCCCAGCCAGCCGACCATGCTCGGCATCTCCGGCAAGCCGGAATCGACCGACGGCCGCACGCTCGAGCCGATGGAGAACCACGGCCTGCAGATGAGTTCGATCGGCCTGCTGATCGACGCCGACCAGCCGATGGTGTGGCGCGGTCCGATGGTCACACAGGCGCTGCAGCAGTTGCTGGCGCAGACGAACTGGAAGGACCTCGACTACCTCGTCGTCGACCTGCCGCCGGGCACGGGCGACATCCAGCTGACGCTCGCGCAGCAGGTCCCGGTCACCGGCGCGGTGATCGTCACGACGCCGCAGGACATCGCGCTGATGGACGCGAAGAAGGGCCTGAAGATGTTCGAGAAGGTCGGCATCCCGATCCTCGGCATCGTCGAGAACATGGCCGTGCACGTCTGCTCGAACTGCGGCCACGCGGAACACATCTTCGGCGCCGAGGGCGGCGTGAAGATGGCTGCGGAATACGGCGTCGATTACCTCGGCAGCCTGCCGCTCGACATCCGCATCCGCGAGCAGGCCGATGCGGGCCGGCCGACCGTGGTGGCGGACCCGTCGGGTGCGATCACCGCCACTTACAAAGACATCGCGCGCAAGGTGGCGGTCCGCATCGCCGAGAAGGCGAAGGACATGACGCTGAAGATGCCGACGATCAAGGTGTCCAACACCTGAGCGCGGGCGTCGCCTCGGCGGTTCGAGGACGTACCGCCTTCGACGTCATGGGCCGCCGGGGATCAGGACGCCCCAGGGCTGCGTCGCCGACCTTGATCTGCTTCAGTTCCTTGCGTGCCGCCGTGTCGATCACCGACACCGTGTTCGACCGCCCGTTCGCCACGTAGAGCTTGCCGCCATCCGGCGTGAGCGCCATGTTCCATGGCCGGTTGCCGACCTTGATCGTGTGCGTGACAGCGTTGGTCCTGGTGTCGATCACCATGACCGTCCCGTCGGCTCCGTTGGAGACGTACACCTCGCGGCCCGTTGGATGCACCTTGATGCCGTTGGACCGTCCGCCGGCCGGAATCGCCGCCAGCACCTTGCGGCTGGCGACATCGATCGCGTAGACCGTGTTCGCCAGCTCGCAGGCCACGTAGGCGCGTGAGCCGTCGGGCGTGAAGCCGATGCCCCGCGGCCGCTTGCCGACCTTGATCGAACCCACCAGCTTGCGGCGCCTCGACGTCGATCACGTCGACGACCTGCGATTCCTCCGCGCTGACGAACACCCACTTGCTGTCCGGGCTGAAGACGGCGTGCTCGGGGTTCTCGCCCTCGACCTTGACCTTGAACGCGACCTTGCCGGTCGCGACGTCGACGAAGAGCACCTGGTGATCCTCCTCGATGGCCACCGCGATCCACTTGCCGTCCGGCGAGCGGCCCACGCCTTCCGGCGATTCGCCGAGGTCCACGGTGCCGGTCTCGGCGCGCGCTGCCGAGATCGACGATGCGCAGGGCGTTGCTCTTCTGGTCGCTGACGAAGAGCCGCTTCCCGTCGACGCTCGCCGCCATGCCGCGCGGCGTCTTGCCGGCCTTGACGGACCCGACGACCTCGTCCTTCGCGGTGTCGATCACCGAGAGCGTGCCGTCCTTCTCGTTCGAGGCGTAGGCGTACTGGGCCGGCTGCGCCGAGCGGCGCCAGCAGTCCGGCGGACAATCACGGCAGCGATCAGGTTCTTCATCGGGTCTCCGTTTGCTTGCGCGCCCGTTCGGCCGCCCGCCGCTTTCCTTCGGCGATCTGCTCCGGGCTCATTTCCCTGGTGATCTCATTACGGTAGGCGAGTCCGTCCATCACGCTGTTCTCGCCGGCGGCGCTGAACCATGCGTAGGCCTCGACGAGATCGCGGCCTACGCCGAGTGCCGTCGCGGTACATGCGCCCGATGGAGAGCTGCGCCATGGCGACGCCCGCGGTGGCCGCCGTTCGTCAGCCATCGAGCGGCCTCCTTCGGATCCTCGGGTACGCCGCGTCCGAGCCGGTACATCGTTCCCAGTTCCGCCTGGGCCTGCGCGTGGTTCTGCTCCGCGGCCAGCCGCAACCAGCGGGCGGAGGCCTGCGCATCCTTTTCGACGCCCCAGCCGAACCGCGCCATCATCCCCATTCGATACTGCGCTTCGGCGTCGCCCGCGTTCGCCCGCGTTGCGTACAGTGCCGCGGCGGCGGCGTAGTCTTCGCGCTCGTAGGCGGCCAGCGCCGCATCCGCCGGTGCCTGCGCAAGGCTCGACGTCATTGCCAGGCCGAGCACGCAGTAGCACCAGGCACGAGCAATCGCGCGTGCGGTGCGCGTCGGCAGCACCTGAGGAGTCCATGCGTTTCGTCGTCACGTCCTTCATCGTCGATTTCGTTGCTGCCGCTGCCCTCGTGTTCGCGCCTGCCGAAGCCGCCGGTCCGCGGGACGAGCAAGCCGCGGTGGAAGCCGGCCGGCGCCTGTTCTTCGATGCACGACTGTCGGAGCCGCCCGGTACGTCGTGCGCATCCTGCCACGATCCGGCGCGCGCGTTCACGGGCGACAACGGTTCCGGCAGGGCGGCGGCGCGCGGCAGTCGGCCGGGAACGATCGGCATCCGCAATGTGCCGACCGTGATGTACCTCGCGTCGAGCCCGGGCCCGGGGATGTCCGAGAAGGACGGCAAGGCGGTGCCGAGCGGCGGCTTCTTCTGGGACGGACGGGCCGCCACGCTGGCCGCGCAGGCTCTCGGTCCGCTGTTTCGACGCCAACGAAATGAACAATCGCGACGCCGGGTCGCTGGTCGCCCGAGTGGCTGCCTCCGACGCGGCGCCGTGGATGCGGCGAGCGTACGGCGAGGATGTGTTCGCGGACCCGGGCCGCGCGCTGCAGGCGCTCGCCGCGGCGCTCGCGACGTTCGAGCAGAGCGCGACCTTCGCGCCGTTTTCGTCGAAGTTCGATGAGGTCGCTGCGCGGCAAGGCGCGCTTCACTCGCGCAGGAGGAGCGCGGCCTGAGCCTGTTCACCATCGCGCAGAAGGGCAACTGCGCCGCGTGCCACACCTTGAACCCGGACAGCCGCGATCCGCGCGACTCGCTCTTCACCGACTTCGGCTTTCACGCGCTCGGCGTTCCGCGCAACGACGACATCGCGCAGGCAGGCCAGTTCGATCTCGGTTACTGCGCGGCGCAATCCGGAGGCCCGTCCGCGAACGCACGCTGGTGCGGCTGGTTCAAGACACCGACACTGCGCAACATTGCGCTCACCGCGCCGTACATGCACAACGGTCGTTTCGCCACACTGCGCGAAGCCGTCGCGTTTTACGCGACGCGCGATACGAATCCGGAACGCTGGTATCCCACGGGAGCGAAATTCGACGACCTGCCGGTGGCCTTGCGCGGCAACGTGGACCAGGACATGCGTCCATACCACCGCCGTCCGGGCCAGCGCCCGGCGCTGAACGACGAGGAAATCGACGACATCGTCGCGTTCCTGCACACGCTGAGCGACGGCTACGCGCGCTGACCGCGGGTCTCGGGGCCGCCAGCCGGTGCTGAGCCGCCGTCGCGGAAGCATGCGATGGAAGACGCCGTCGCGGTCGATCAGCCAGTGTTTCAGAGCGGCGAGGACGTGCACCGCGATCAGCGCCATGAAGGTCAGGGCGACCGTGTAGTGAATCGTGCTGAAGCAGTTCCTTGAGCGCCTCGTCCTTCCACCCCCAGGCGGGGAAGGACGAGCCGAAGTACTTGATCGGATAACCGGAAAATATCGAACCGAAGTAGCCGGCGAGGGGCATGGCCAGCATGCACGCGTAGAGCAGCACGTGGCTCGCGCGGGCGGCGCGCGCCTGCCACGGCGGCGTCGACGGCGGCAACCTCGGCGGGCGATGCGTGAGACGCCAAGCGAGGCGGAGCACGATCAGGAAGCCGAGCGTGAGGCCGATCGATTTGTGCAGATTGAACCAGTACGCACGCACGCCCGGCGGCTGCTTCGGAATGTCGATCATCCACCAGCCGAGCGCGATCTGTGAGAGCACGCCGATGGCGATGATCCAATGGAGCGCCATGGCGACCCGGTCATAGCGCACCGCCGAGGCAGGAGCCAAGGCCGCCGGCACTACTTGACCGCGCCCGCGGCGCGCAGGATCGAAGCGGTCTCGGCGTGCTTCTCGGCAGTGGCGAGCGAGAGCGCCGATTCTCCGCGGCTGTCGCGCGCGGTCACCTCGGCGCCGCGTTCGAGCAGAAGCTTCACGCTGTCGTTCTTGCCGTAGGCCGCGGCCCACATGAGGGCGGTGGCCTCGTTGGCATAGCGCTGATTCACGGCCACGCCCGCGGCGAGCAACGTGGCCACGCAGTCGGCGTTGCCGTTGCCGGCCGCGTAGACCATGGCTGTCTTGTCCGTGCGGTCCGCGGGTTCGACGTGCGCCTTGGCGGCGAGCAGCATCCGGACGATCTGCGCGTGTCCGCCGTAGGCCGCGCTCATCAACGGCGTGACGCGTGCCAGGTTGGCCAGGTTCGCATCGGCGCCGCGATCGAGCAGCAGCTGGACGAGTTCGACGTTGCCGTTGCGCGCCGCCGTGTTGAGCGGTGAATCGCCCAGGCGGTTGCGCGAGTTTGGATTGGCTCCCTGATCGAGCAAGGCGCGCACCGAGGCGACGGAGTCCGGCTCTCGCTGCCTGCACGAGATCGAAGTTGATGTTGCGCTGCTGGCCCGACGCGCCAACGCACGCGACCAGCATCAGGGCTGCTGCAACGCAGCGAGAAAGCTTCATCGATTGGGTCTCCCTAAGTATTCCTGCGGCCGATCCCCTTTTTTCGGGGTGGAACGCTCCGCCCGGTCGGCTGCGCCCCTATTATCTGCGGCCCCGAGGATGCGGACACTACCAACACCGGGGATGCGTGGCGATGCCGGTGATCGCGCTGCGGTGCGATCACCGATATCGGACACTCGAAGTCGTCTTTTCCCGAAGCACAAAAGCGAATCAGGGGGACACGGATGAAGAGTCACAGTTGTTTTATTGCAGGCGCTTGTAGTGGCGGTCACGGCGGTCGCCGCGACGTCGGCCACGTTCGCGCAGGAAGTGCAGGGCCAGAAGAGTGCGGCCGCCGCCGGCGTGCCGAAGAACGTCACCGTCTCGCAGGCCCAGTTGAATGACGCTGGCAAGCAGACGGCGAACTGGCTGCACACCAATGGCGACTACGGCCAGCTCCGCTACTACGGCGGCAACCAGATCAATCGCGGCAACGTCAAGAACCTGCGTCCGGCCTTCGTCTTCCAGACCGAGGTCGTGGAGTCGATGGAAACCGCTCCCATCGTGGTCGATGGCGTGATGTACCTGACGACCTCGTACAACCACATCTATGCGATCGATGCGGTGACCGGCAAGCAGTTCTGGCACTACAAGCACAAGATGGGCCCGGTCACGACGTTCTGCTGCGGACCGAACAACCGCGGCGTCGCCATCTCCGGCGGCAAGGTCTTCATGGGAACGCTCGACGCGCGGCTGGTCGCGCTCGATGCCAAGACCGGCAACGTCCTCTGGAACGTCGAGATCGCCGACCCCGAGAAGGGCTACAGCGAGACGATGGCGCCGACCGTCATCGACAACAAGGTGCTGATCGGAACCAACGGCGGCGAGTACGGCATCCGCGGTTTCGTCAAGGCGTTCAACGCCGACGACGGCAAGGTGCTGTGGACCTTCTACACGATCCCGGAAAAGGGCCACGAAGGCGTGTGGGCCGCCGAACGACGCTGACCGGCCGCAACATGAAGCGCGACATCGCGGCCGAGAAGGCGGCGTTCGCGAAGGACGCCTCGTTCTACCAGACGCTGGGTGGCGGCGTGTGGATGAACCCGTCGGTCGACCTCAAGACCCGCACGGTGTGGTTCGTCGTCGGCAACCCGTCGCCCGACCTGTACGGCGCCGAGCGGCCCGGCGACAACCTGTACACCGACTCGCTGGTGGCGATCGACCTCGACAAGGGCACCTACAAGTGCCACTCCCAGTACATCGCGCACGACGTGTGGGACCTCGACGCGGTCAGCCCGCCGATCCTCGTCGACGTCAAGGACAAGTCCGGCAAGATGATTCCGGGCGTGATCCATGGCGGCAAGACGGGGCACGTCTACGTGCACGACCGCTCGAACTGCAACCTGATCCGTTTCTCCGAGGCGATGATCCCGCAGGAGAACATGTGGGTGCTGCCGACCGCGGAAGGCGCGCGCATGCTGCCTGGCGCCAACGGCGGCGTGGAGTGGTCGCCGATGAGCTTCGACCCGAAGACGCGCCTGGCGATCGCGCTCAACCTGCACCAGCCGATGACGTATCACGTCGAGACGGCCAAGTACCCGGGCGGCAGCAAGCTCTGGCTCGGTGGCGCGTTCAAGGTGATCCCGAGCGAGAAGCAGTGGGGCCGAGTGGCAGCCGTCGACGTCGACACCGGAAAGATCAAGTGGAAGTTCGACACCGAACAGCCGCTGATCGGCGGCGGACTCGCCACGGCGGGCGGGCTCTACTTCTTCGGCGAGGGCAACGGCAACTTCAACGCGCTCGACTCGGCGACCGGCAAGAAGCTCTGGAGCTTCAACTGCGGTGCCGGCGCGAACGCGATGCCGGTGTCGTACATGGTCAACGGCAAGCAGTACATCGCCATGGGCTGCGGCGGCAACACCCAGCTCGACTTCAAGCGCGGCAACAGCGTGTTCGTGTTCGCGCTATAACCCGCAGTTCAGCCTGCAAGGGGCCGCCCGCGGGCGGCCCTTTTTTCGAGGATGACGGAATCGTGAAACGAGCATTGTGTGCATCCATGCTGGCCATCCTGGTGGCGCTGTACGCGCAGGGCGCGGCGGCGCAGGATGTCGAGGCCGGGCGCAAGAAGGCGGAGCCGTGCATCGCATGCCACGGCCCGAACGGCAATTCCACGGTGGCGCAGTACCCGGTGCTGGCGGGACAGACGGCGCGCTACATCTACCTGCAGATCAAGGACTTCAAGGAGGGACGCCGGACCGAGCCGCAGATGGAGCCCGTTCGTCAAGGACCTCTCGCGCCAGGACATGTTCGACATCGCCGCGTACTTCGCGGCGCAGAAGCCGCGCGCGCACGGCTTTCAAGGCCGATCCCGCGCGCGCCGCGCGCGGCAAGGCGAAGGCCGACGAAACCCTCTGCACCATGTGTCATCTGGGCGGGTTCCTCGGGCAGAACGAGATTCCGCGCGTGGCGGGGCAGCACTACGAGTACATCGTGAAGCAGATGCGGGACTTCAAGACGGCGAAGCGCACGAACGACGCCGGCAACATGGCGAGCGTGTCGAAGACGCTCACCGACCAGGACATCGAGGACCTCGGGCATTACCTGGCCGGGCTGTACTGAGGTCGGTGGCCAGACCGCCGCGACGTGACGCGAATGAAGCGACGCCGGGTCTCGACGCGGATTTCGCTGGTGCTGATCGGCACCGCCGCCCTGGGCGCGTGCGAGCAGCCGCCGCCGACGATGGCGCGCGATCACTACGCGGCGGTCGAGGACTGCGCGGCCGATTGGGGCCGCCCGGAAAGCTGCGACCGCGTGCAAAGCTCGGGCTACCCGGGCGGGGCGTTCATCTTCCGCGGCCCTCCATATGCCGTTGATGCCCGGGAGTCGGCACGTGCCCAGGCGCTTGGTGAAGCCGAGCGCGGCGGTCGCCCGGCGCTGATCGACCCGTCGCGCCAGGGACGATCCATCGGCACGGCGATCGAGCCGACCGCGCGCGGCGGTTTCGGGGCGCGCTCGCGCTCGTACTCGTCGTCCGGCGGCTGATGCGCCGCGAACGGCTCGACCCGCGGCCCGACTGGCCGGCGGCGATGGAGGCCGTCGGATTCCACTATCACTCCATCGACGGCACTTACTGGGACGAGTCGCGCTGCTATGTCTTCGACGAGCGCGAGATCGACGCGCTGGAAGCGGCGACGTCGGAACTCCACGAAATGGCGCTGAACGCCGCGCAGCACGTGGTCGCCACCGGCCGGTGGGACGAGTTCGCGGTGCCGGCCGAATGGGTGCCCGCGATCGAAGCGAACTGGCATGCCCACCTGGAGGGCGTCAAGCGACGCCTTCACGCTGTTCGGCCGCATGGACCTGAGCTACGACGGTCACGGGCCGGCCGAAGCTGCTCGAGTACAACGCCGACACGCCGACCGCGTGCCTGGAAGCGAGCGTCGCGCAGTGGGACTGGCTGCAGGCGGTGCGGCCCGACGGCCGACCAGTTCAACTCGCTGCACGAGAAGCTGGTCGACGCATGGCGGGCCTTGCGCGCTTCGGCCGTCGACGAACGACTGCACTTCGCCGCGCGTGAAGGACAGCGCCGAGGACTGGGGCAATGCCGACTACCTGCGCGATACGGCGATGCAGGCCGGCTGGCAGGCCGTGGCGTTGCCGATCGAGCGCATCGGCTGGAACGGCAAGGCGCTTCGTCGACGAGTTCAACGTGCCGATCGAACGGCTCTTCAAGCTCTATCCGTGGGAGTGGCTCGTCCGCGAGGAGTTCGGGCCGGCACTGCTCGGCAGTCCGATGAAGCTGATCGAGCCGCCCTGGAAGATGCTGCTCGCCAACAAGGCGCTGCTCGTCGTCCTGTGGGAACTCTATCCGGGCCATCCCAATCTTCTGCCCGCCTATTACGACCCGGGACCGCTGGGCGGCCGTTATGCGAAAAAGCCCAGGCTCGCCCGCGAGGGCGCGAACGTGACGCTGGTGGATGGCGGCGCGATCGAAAGCGTCGACGGCGCGTACGGCGCCGAGGGCTACGTCTACCAGGCGCTCGCGCCGCTGCCGCGCTTCGGCGCCGACCACACGGTCATCGGCTCGTGGATCGTCGGCGCTGCGCCTGCCGGCATCGGCATCCGTGAGGACGCATCAGCCGTCACCCGCAACACCAGCCGTTTCGTTCCGCACTACTTCACCTGAGGAATGCCATGCCCAGCGCCGCCTTCGAGTCCCTGGCCGGTCTGCCGTACTTCATCGCGTACTTCGGCCTGTCGCTCGTGCTGCTCACCGTGTGCCTGGCGATCTACGTCGCCATCACGCCGTACCCGGAGGTCCGGCTGATCCGCGAAGGCAACGCGGCGGCGGCGGCGACGCTCGCCGGCGTGCTGGTCGGCTTCGCCTTGCCGCTGGGCAGCGCCGTCGCCCACAGCGTCTCGCTGCTCGACATGCTGGTGTGGGCCGTCGTCGCGCTCGTGGTGCAACTGGTCGCGTACGCGGCGGTGCGCCTGGCGGTTCCGAACGTGGTGCGTCACGTGCGCGAGGGCCAGGTGGCCAGCGGGGTGTTTCTCGGCGCGGTGGCCGTTTCCGTGGGTATCCTCAATGCCGCGAGCATGACGTACTGACCGACAGAGAACCGAGGTAAGCCGGAAATGCGCATCGACCCCTGGACGCCCGCGGCGGCGCCGCGCAACGAAGAACTGGTGAAGTCCATCGAGGCGCGCCGTGGCGGCACGCTGATCAACCTGGACCGCATGCTGCTGTGGAGCGAACCGCTCGCGCGCGGCTGGAACACCTACCTGCGCGCGCTGCGGCAGGAGATCTCGCTGTCTCCGTTCCTGCGCGAACTGGCGATCTGCGTGGTGGCGCGTCTGACCGGCGCGCAGTACGAGTATCACCATCACGCGCCGGAGCTGAAGAAGGCCGGGCGCGACGGATGCGCAACTGGCGATGCTCGACGACCCGGACAGCGCCGCGCAGAGCCCGCTCTACGACGATCTGCAGCGTGCCGTGATCGCCTTCGCCATCGCCAGCACGCGCCACGTGCAGGATTCCCGACGCGATCTTCGACGACCTGAAGCGCCGCCTGTCGCCCACGGAGCTGGTTGAACTGGTCGCGTCGACCGCCGCCTACAACATGGTCGCGCGGTTCCTGGTGGCGCTCGACGTGACGCCGGAAGATTGAGAGCGACGGGCGCCGTGGCCGGTGCGGCCATGCGGCGCCGTCGCCGGCACGGGGACGTGGGGGCCGCCGATCCGTTTCGGAACCCGGCCCGAGATCACGCTGACCGCGGCTTGAGCGGCCGCGTACCGCTCAGTCGAGTTCGCCCCAGCGATGCCGTGCGAGGGCGACCAGCGCCGCCGCAGCGGCGACCGCGACCAGGCCGAGCGCGGCGTGCAGGAGCGGGCCCGGCTCGAAGAAGCGCCGCGCGTACATCGCGAACAGCGCGACCGCGATCCACGGCGCGGCGCGTGTCAGGACGGAGCGGGGCAGCATGGCCGCGGCCGCGAGCAGCATCAGCGCCGCCGCCACGAAGATCAGCGTGAAGAACGTGTTCGCGATCGGGCGCGCGGCGCCAAGGAGTTCCGGGTCGAGCATGAACGGGATCCATGCGAGGCACAGGACGGCTAGCACCCCCGCGGTCCGACTGGCGCGGCGCGCCGGCGCGCGAGGCGACTCCTCGCCAGGCCGGGGACGGCGCAGCGGTAGGACCAGCGCGAGATTCAGCAGGCCGAAGACGGCGTCCGCCATCAGCGTCTTGGGGTAGCCCAGCACCTCGACTGCCATGCCCTGCCAGGTCGCGCTGTAGGCGATTGCGAGGTTGGCCATCGCCATGTACGCGGTGAACTGCGTGGCAGCGACTTTCGGGTTGGTGACGTCCATCATGATCGCGGTTCGCGTGCCGTACATCAGTCCCATGAAGACCGCGTAGACGAGCGATGCGATCCACAGCGCCGTGGCGAGCGCCGGGTCCCGCACCACCGTGCCTTCGGGAGCGCGCGGCATGATGTAGCCGAGCTGCTGCAACCGCCATGCGAGCCACAACGTTGGCAGGCTCATCAGGGCCAGGTACACGAAGAGCGTGCGTCGACGGCCCAGCTTGTCCGAGAGCCAGCCGCCCGCCACCATCGCGACGGCGGAAATAACGCCGGTCCAGAGCTGGAGCTGCGCGGTCTCGGTCTCGTCCAGTCCGAATTCGACCGAGAGGTTGGATGCCAGCGCCAGTCCAAGCGCCATGGCGCCGGCGGGCAACAGCGAGAAGCCGACACCGGCGAACGCCCCGCGCGTCTGGAGGAAGCTGCGGAAGGAATCGACGGCGAACTGGCGCATCTCCCGCGCGGCGCGCCGCAGGCCGCGTCCCGCCGGGGACTCGGCCACCGCCTGGACCAGCCCCTCGTTCATCGGCCAGGCGACGAAGAAGGTCACCGCAAGGATCGCGAGCGCAACGAAGAAGTAGGTCGACGTGAAGCCCGTGTAGGCGGCGAGGAAGAGCACGCCCGAGCCGCCGATCATCTGCCCGACCGAAGCGCCGGCGAACATCAGGCCGTTGGCCAGACCGCGCTCGTCCTCGTGCAGCGTGTTGACGGCCAGCGCGTCGATCGCGACGTCCTGCATCGCCGAGAACGTGTTGTGGACGAACAGCAGCGCGGTGAAGAACGCGAGTTGCTCCGGCAGCCTGAACACGACCAGCCCGGCGAGCGTGATCGACATCATCAGCTGCGTGCCCAGGATCCACGCGCGTCGATGACCGAGACGGCGCGAACGGAAGACGTCGATCAGCGGCCCGAACGCCCATTTGAATGCCCACGGAACGTAGATCGATCCGACGAACGCGCCGATCTCCGCGGGACTGACGCCGGACTTGCGCAGGTAGTAGGCGACCGCCGTCGCGGCGAATCCCAGCGGAATGCCTTCGGTAACGTACAGCAGGAAGAAGGCGGCCAGCCGGCCCTTGCGGGTCGCAAGCAGGTTCGGCAGGCCCAGCGCCCACGCGCGGCGCCCGAGGCCCGGTGTCTGGACGCCCGGTGCTGTATCCATCGTTCGATCGGCTCCTTGCCCGGGCGTGTCCCCTGGCCCGGTTTCCGCCCGCTCACTCACGCGCGGAGGCGAACCGCCGCGCCGGCGGTGAAAGGGTTGCTCACACCTGCCGGCGGGAGCCCGGCGACCGGCCCGGGCGGCCGGTGACCGCGCGGGCCGGTGCCGTCGCTACTTCAACGCCTGCAGCTTGTCGTACGTGGCCTTGTCCCAGGTCGCGTCCGGACCGTTGTGCATCTTGACCGTGGCATCGCGGAACGGCTTGCGGTCGACCTTGACCACTTCCTTGCCGCGCTTGGCGAACTCGGCGCACGAGCTTCTGCTCGGCTTCGACGATCTGGGTCGTCGCCCGCGCGGCCGCCTCCTTCAGTACTTCCTCGAAGACCTTCTTGTCGGCGTCCGACAGCTTGTTCCACGTCGGTCCGCCGACGATCGTCAGCAGCGCATCGGTGATGTGGCCGGTCAGCACGATGTACTTCTGCACCTCGTAGAACTTCTTCGCGTCGATCGTCGGCAGCGGGTTCTCCTGCGCGTCGACCGTGCCGTTCTGCAGCGCGAGGTAGACCTCGGCGAAGGCGATCGGCGTGGGGTTGGCGCCGACGGCGCGCGGGAACATCGTGTACAGCGGCGCGTCCGGCACGCGGATCTTCAGGCCCTTCATGTCCTCGGGCTTGTTGATCGGCTTGTTCGACGTGACGTGGCGCTCGCCGTAGTAGGTGATCGCGACGACCTTGTTGCCGCCGCTCTTGGCCCGGTAGCCCTCGGACAGCTCGGCGAACAGCGGGCTCGTCGAGAATGTCTTCCAGTGGTCGAAGTCGCGGAACATGTACGGCGCACCGCCGATGGCGATCGGGCCGTAGGTGCGGCCCGCGAAGAGCTGGCCCGTGTAGATGATGTCGACCGTGCCGAGCGTCAGGCCCTGGTTGATGTCGGTCTCCTTGCCGAGCGTCGAGGCCGGGAACACTTCGATCGTGTAGCGGTTGTTGGTGCGCTTGGCGATCTCGCCGGCCGCCCACAGCGCCTGCGTGTGATACGGCTCGCTGGTCTCGTACACGTGCGCGAACTTCAGCTTCGTCTGCGCCTGAGCCAGGCCGCCGGCCAGCGCAAGCGCGGCGAAGGCGGCGATCAACTTCAGTTTCATCAGTGTCTCCTCGTTGTTGAACCGGTTGCCCTCGTTGCTCCACCCGGCCGCCGCGCTCGGCGGCGGCGGCAGGACGATTACATCACCGCCCCGAGCTGCCAGGGCACGAATTCGTTCTGGCCGTAGCCGAAGCGCTCGCTCTTGGTCGTGCTGCCGGACGCCGTCTGCCAGGATCAGCTCGAAGAGCCGGGCGCCGACTTCCTCGATCGTCGCGCGCCGTCGGCGATCTCGCCGCAGTTGAGATCGATGTCGTCTTCCTGGCGCTGGCACAGTTCGCGTGTTCGTCGCGAGCTTGAGCGACGGCGACGGCTTGCAGCCGTACACCGAGCCGCGGCCCGTCGTGAACACGATCATGTTCGCGCCGCCGGCCACCTGCCCCGTCGCCGACACCGGGTCGTAGCCCGGCGTGTCCATGAAGACGAAGCCCTTGCGGTCGACCGGCTCCGCGTACTCGTAGACGTCCACGAGGTTCGTCGTGCCGCCCTTGGCGACGGCGCCCAGCGACTTCTCGAGGATCGTCGTCAGCCCGCCGGCCTTGTTGCCCGGCGACGGGTTGTTGTTCATCTCGCCGCTGGTTGCGCGCGGTGTACTCCTCCCACCACTTGATGCGCGCGACCAGCTTCTCGCCGACCTCGCGCGACACGGCGCGCCGCGTGAGCAGGTGCTCGGCGCCGTAGATCTCGGGCGTCTCCGACAGGATCGCGGTGCCGCCGTGCGCGACGAGCAGGTCGACGGCGACGCCGAGCGCGGGGTTGGCCGTGATGCCCGAGTAGCCGTCGGAGCCGCCGCACTGCAGGCCGAGCATGAGGTGGCTCGCCGGCACGGTCGCGGCGCTCGACCGGTTGGCCGCGGGCAGCATCTCGGCGTCACCAGCGCGATGCCGCGCTCGATCGTCTTCGCGGTGCCGCCGACGTCCTGCATCGTCGTAGCGTCGCAGCGCGCTCGCCGTCGCGAGCCCCTGGGCGTCGAAGAGCGCGTGATCTGGTTGGCCTCGCAGCCGAGGCCGACGAAGACCGCAGCCGCGACGTTGGGGTGGCGCGCGTAGCCCGCCAGCGTGCGTCGCAGCACGGCCATGCCCTCGCCCATCGTCCATGCCGCAGCCGGTCTTGTGCGTCAGCGCGACCACGCCGTCGACGTTGGGGAAGGCCCAGTTCGCCGGGAAGAGGTCGCCGCCGGAAGCGTCGGCGATGTGCGCGCGACCGGTCGCCGAGCAGTTCACCGTCGACAGGATGCCGATGTAGTTGCGCGTGGCAACGCGGCCGTCGGGCCGCACGATGCCCTGGAAGGTCGCCGCGCGGCTGCCATCGGCGTCGGCGCAGTCCGCGCCGAAGGCGTAGTCGCGCGCGAAGTCGCCGGCCGACGCCACCGAGGTTGTGCACGTGGACGTGGTCGCCCGGCCGATCGTCGCGCGTGGCGAAGCCGATCACCTGGCTGTAGCGGCGCACCGGCTCGCCGGGGGCGATGGCGCGCGTCGCGACCTTGTGGCCCGGCGGGATGCGCTCGTTGACCATCACGCCCTCGCTTGAGAGGTTGGTGCCGGTCTCCAGCTCGCGGCAGGCGATGACGACGTCGTCGGCGGGGTTCAGGCGGAGGTAGAGCGGAGTTTCCTCGCAGCATGGAGTGTCCGTCTACGGAACTGCGACGGCAGCCACAGGCTGATCGAAGGAATGTAGGTCACGATCCCGAGGCTGATCAGCAGCGGCACCAGCCACGGCAGGATCGCCATGGTGGTGCGCTCGACCGACAGCTTGGCGACCCGCGCCAGCACGAAGAGCACCAGCCCCATCGGCGGATGCAGCAGCCCGATCATGAGGTTCAGCACCATGACCAGGCCGAAGTGCACCGGATCGATGCCGAGCTTGTGCACGATCGGCAGGAGGATCGGCACCAGGATCGTGATCGCCGCGGTGGGCTCGAGGAAGCAGCCCACGAAGAGCATCAGCAGGTTGGCGAGCAGCAGGAAGCCCACGGGCGGTGCTCAACGACAGCACCCAGGTCGCGATCATCTCGGTGGTGCGGGTGGCGGTGAGCATCCAGCCGAAGATCGACGCCGCGGCCACGATGAACAGCACCCGCCGGTGGTCTCGATCGTGTCCATCGAGACCTTGACCAGCCGCCGCCACGAGATCGTCCGGTACCAGGCGAGGCCGAGGAAGAGCGACCACACGCACGCGGCGATCGCGCCTTCGGTCGCGGTGAAGAGTCCGGTGGTCATGCCGCCGATCAGCAGCACCGGCGTCATGATGGGCAGCACCGCGTTGAAGTGGAACTTGCGGTCGGCGAGCGAAGAGCACCACGAAGCGCCCACGACGGTCGCCTGCGGGTTGAGCCCGGCCCTCGGGATCGCCAGCAGCCAGATCGCGAACGGCCAGCCGAGCACGATGAGCAGCTCGCCCAGCGCCTTCAGGACACGCGGCCGGTCGAACTTGGTGTCGCCGCCCCACTTGTTGCGGTGCGCGTAGAAGGCGACGGTCGCCATCATGAGGATGCGCCATGACCAGGCCCGGGAGGATCCCCGCGAGGAAGAGCGCGCCCACCGACACGTTGGCGAAGAGCGCGTAGATCACGAACGGCAGCGACGGCGGGATGATCGGGCCGAGGGTGGCCGACGCCGCGGTCACGCCGACCGCGAACTCGGCGGTGTAGCCGTGGTCGCGCATCGCCTTGATCTCGATCGTGCCCAGGCCCGCGGCATCGCGCGATCGCCGTGCCCGACATGCCGGCGAAGATCACCGAGCCCACGACGTTCACGTGCCCGAGGCCGCCGCGCAGCCAGCCGACCAGCGCGAGCGCGAAGTTGTAGATGCGATTGGTGATGCCGGCCGAGTTCATGAGGTTGCCGGCGAGGATGAAGAACGGCACCGCGAGCAGCGGGAAGGAATCGAGGCCGCCCACCATCCGGTGGATCACGACGTAGTCGGGCGTGTGCCGCTCAGCCATCACGTAGACGAGCGAGGAGCCGGCCATCGCGATCGCCACCGGGAATCCCGAGCCCATGAGGCCGAGGAAGAGCAGCTTGAAGGTTCCGGGACCCATCACGGCCCCCTTCGCGTCGGGCGACGCTGGCGAGGCTGTCCATCAGCTCCGGGCGTTCCAGCACCGAATACCCGCGCCCCCAGTTGCCGATTGCCACCCGAGGCGCGCCACGTCATGAGCGCAAAGCCCACCAGCACGACGCCGTAGAGCGATGCCGATCGGCCAGATCGACGATCGCCATGCGCTCGAGCCGATCTTGTCATGAGCGCGAACGTGAGCCACACGCAATAGCGAAGAAGGCGATGCGCACGACGTCCAACGGACGTCGAGAGCACGCGCGACGCCGGCGGCGGCAGGAAGCGGTAGAAGAAGTCCACCTGGACGTGGTTGTTCTTGCGCACGTTCATCGCCGCGCCGACGAACGCGACGCGATCAGCAGGTAGCGCGCGATCTCCTCGGTCCACGAGGCCGAGTCGTTGAGCGCGTAGCGCGTGAAGAACTGGTAGAAGACCACGCCCGCGAGCACCCAGAAGATCGCGAAGGCGATCCAGTCCTCGAAGCGGTAGTGGGACAGGTCACCGGCTCGTCGTGGACGTCGAACTCGCCGCCGCGGTACACGTGCTCGTGACGTCCTCGCTCGGCGGCTGCGCGCTCATGCCTTTCTTCACTGGCTGACCCCGTGCCGCTTGCGCTCCAGCTGCTGCTGAATCGCTTGGCCGCGTGGTCCATGTGGCGGCGCATCGCGCCGGCGCCGGCGGCGTCGTGGCGCGCGATCGCGGCCACGATCTCGCGGTGCTCGCGGATCGCCACGTCCACAGAGCCGGGCGTGTCGAAGTGGTGCTCGAGGCGCAGGAAGAGCGGGCCGGTGCGCTGGTCCCAGAGCGTCTTCACCACCAGCGCGAGCGCGCTGTTGCCGCTCGCCTCGGCGATGCGCAGGTGGAAGCAGCCGGTCGGAGGCGAGCGGCATCGACGCCGCGCTCGCGCGGTCGCCCTCCATCTGGTCGAGCGCTTCCTCCATGGCGCGGACCTGCGCCGGGTCGCCTGCCTGGCGGCGAGCGCGGCGCACTCGGCCTCGATCAGCCAGCGCGCCTTGATGAGCTCGAACGGTCCGGAGTCCTCGGACGAGCGCGTCGGCGCGCGGCCGGTGCGGGGGGGCCCACACGTAGACGCCGGAGCCGATGCGCACCTCGACGTAACCCTCGACTTCCAGCGCGATCAGCGCCTCGCGCACCGAGGGCCGCGACACGCCGAGCTGCTTCGCGAGGTCGCGCTCCGGCGGCAGGCGCGCGCCGGCCGCGTACTCGCCGCGCTCGATCGCGCGATCGCGTCGCGTCGGTCGCGCTGATCTGCGGCGGTACAGGCGCCGCGTGTCGACGGCTTGGAGGGGCATCTGGTAAAGTGGTCAGGCCAATTCAGCGGGCATCTTAACACCCGTCCCGCAACTTCCCGACGAGGAAAAATCCATGGCCAAACGCCTCCAGGGCAAGAAGGCCCTCATCACCGCGGCGGGCCAGGGAATGGGCCGCGCCGCGGCCCTCGCCTTCGCGCGCGAGGGCGCGACACGTGATCGCCACCGACGTGAACCCGTCGCTGCTGAGGCCTTCCGCGGGACGCCGCGATCACCACCCGCGCCTCGACGTGACCGACGAGCGCGAGGTGCAGGCGTTCGTCGAGGCGACGGGCGCCGTGGACATCCTCTTCAACTGCGCGGGCTGGGTGCACCAGGGCACGATCCTCGACTGCGCGATCGAGGACTGGGACCGCAGCTTCAACCTCAACGTGCGCAGCATGTTCCTGGTGACCAAGGCGATGCTGCCGAAGATGATCGCGCGCGGGCGGCGGCGTGATCCTCAACATGGCCTCGGTGCTCGGCGCCGGCAAGGCCGCGCCGAACCGCCTCGCCTACGCCGCGAGCAAGGCCGCGGTGCGGGCTTCACGCGCGCGCTCGCCGATCGACCACGTGAAGCAGGGCATCCGCGTGAACTGCGTCTGCCCCGGCACCGTGGACACGCCCTCGCTCGGCGACCGCATCAACGCCTTCGCCGACCCGGTGCAGGCGCGCAAGGACTTCATCGCCCGCCAGCCCATGGGCCGACTCGCGACGGCCGAGGAGATCGCCGAGACCTTCGTCTACCTCGTGTCGGACGAGTCGTCGTTCATGACGGGACAGGCGATCTACGTCGACGGGGGCATGAGTCTGTAGGCGGGCAAAAGTAAACCTACGTTTGCCCGATCCGATCAGAAAATCGCTGGCGAAGCCAGTCGACTTTTTTCATCACAACAGCAACGCAAAGGCTGCATGAAACTCCTGCGATTTGGCCGGCCGTCGAGAAGCCCGGCCTCGCGGACGCGAAGGCAACATCCGCGACCTTTCGAAGTCGTCACCAGATCGACGACGCGATGCACCTGCCGGCGAACCTCGCGCAAGCTGGCGAAGCGTCAAGCCCGAGTCGCTGCCCATCGTGAGCGGCAACCCGCGGCTCGGCGTGCCGTACCTGGCATCAGCAAGTTCATCGCGATCGGCCTCAACTACGCGGACCACGCGGCCGAGTCGGACCTGCCGATCCCGTCCGAGCCGATCGTCTTCATGAAGGCGACCACCTGCATCAGCGGGCCGAACGACGACATCGTGATGCCGCGCGGCTCGACCAAGACCGACTGGGAAGTCGAGCTCGGCGTCGTGATCGGCACCAAGGCGCAGTACGTGCCCGAGATGCAGCGCGCTCGACGCACGTCGCCGGCTACTGCGTGATCAACGACGTCTCCGAGCGCAACTTCCAGCTCGAGCGCGGCAGCCAGTGGGACCGCGGCAAGGGCTGCGACACCTTCGGCCCGATCGGCCCGTGGCTCGTCACGCGCGACGAGGTCGCCGACCCGCAGGCGCTCGACATGTGGCTCGACGTGAACGGCGAGCGCGATGCAGCGCGGCAACACGCGCACGATGATCTTCGGCGTGCGCGCACGCTGGTGCAGCTACGTCAGCCAGTTCATGACGCTGCTGCCCGGCGACATCATCACCACCGGCACGCCGCCGGGCGTCGGCCTGGGCATGAAGCCGCCGCAGTACCTGAAGGCGGGCGACGTCGTGACCCTCGGCATCGCGGGCCTCGGGCGAGCAGCGGCAGCGCGTGCGTCGCCTGCGTCGGCGCGTTGACGCACCGTTGCCCGCACGATGACGCACGTGCGCACGCGCGGCTCGCGGAGTGGGCGGCCGCCTGCCTGCGCGCAGTCGGCGTGCCGGCCGCCGATGCGCGGATCGTCGGCGGACGCGCTGGTGCAAACGAGCCTGTGGGGCATCGATTCGCACGGCGTGCTGCGCCTGACGCACTACCTGCGACCGGCTGCAGCGCGGATCGATCCGCGCGGTTGCGCCGGGCCGCATCGATGCGAGCGGGCCGTGCACGCGCCGACATGGACGGCGACGACGGTCTGGGCATCCTGCACTGCCGTCGCGCCATGGACTATGCCGATCGAGTCGCCCGCGCGAACGGTGTCGGCGTCGTCGGCGTGCGACACTCCAGTCACTGCGGTGCGGTCGGCCTGTACGCACGCCAGGCCGCGGCCGTTCGGCACTCGTCGGCCTCGCCTTCACTCATTCGAGCTCGATCGTCGTTCCGCACGGCGGACGCGCGAGCTACTTCGGCACCAACCCGATATCGATCGCCGTTTCCGCGTGCGCGACGATCCGCCGCTGCCTCGACATGGCGACGAGCCAGATCGCGTGGAACAAGGTCGTCAATGCGCGCGTCGAGCGGCGGCCGCTGCGACCCGGCCTCACCGTCGACGACAAGGGAGCGTCGACGACCGATCCCGCGCGTGGCGCGGCGCTGGTGCCGCTCGGCGGAACCGACTACGGCTACAAAGGCTACGGCCTCGCGATGATGATCGACCTGCTGTGCGGAGCGCTGAACGGCATGTCGTTCGGCCCGCGCCTGACGAACATGTACGACGAACTCGACCGCCCGCAGAAACTCGGCCACTTCTTGCTTGCGATCGATCCGCGGCGCTTCGCCGGCGGCGCGACGCTCGAGGCTACGGTGCGGGCGATGGCGGACGACGTGGTTCGCTCGGGCGACGCAGTGCAGGTTGCCGGCGACCCGGAATTGCGCGCCGACAGCGAGCGGCGGGCGCGCGGCATTCCAATCGAGCCCCAGGCGCTCGCCGACATGCGCGAATGGTCGACTCGGCTCGCCGTCAAGTTTCCGGAGGCCGCATGAAGCCCGACGTTCTGCTCGTCGCTCCGATCTATGCGCCGACGCGGGAGCGAGCTCGAATCGGATTACACGGTCCATCGGCTGTGGGAGGCGAACGACCGCGACGCGATGCTCGCGCACGCTGGCGGATCGGATCGAAATCCTCGTCACGAGCGGCGGTGCCGGCGCTCGCGCGCAGTCTGATCGAGCGGCTGCCGCGGCTTCGGCTGATAGCTTGCTTCGGGGTCGGCGTCGATGCGATCGATCTGGCGGCCGCGCGCGAACGCGGCATCGCGGTCACCAACACCCCGATGTGCTGACCGACGACGTTGCCGACCTGGCGATCGGACTGATGCTTTCTGCGCTGCGCGGTATTGCCCGGCAGCCGATCGCTATGTGCGTGCCGGACGCTGGAAGCAGGGCGCGATGCCGTTGCAAAGCAAGGTGACCGGCAAGCGCGTTGGCATTGTCGGCATGGGAAGGATCGGACAGGGGATCGCGCGGCGCGCGGCGGCTTTCGACATGACGATTGCGTGGAACGGACCGCGCGCCAAGGAAGTACCGTGGCGCTACGAGCCGGACCTCGTCGCGCTTGCGCGAAATGTCGACGTCCTGATCGCCGCCTGTCCGGGCGGAGCGGCGACGCGAGGCTTGATCAGCCGCGCCGTCCTGCAGGCGCTCGGCCCGCGCGGTGTGTTCGTCAATATCTCGCGCGGTTCCGTGGTTGACCAGGCCGCGATGGTCGAGCTGCTGGTGCAGCGCGAGCTCGGCGGCGCCGGGCTGGACGTCTACGATGACGAGCCCAACGTTCCTCCCGAACTGCTGACACTCGATCATGTGGTGCTGCAGCCGCATCAGGCGAGTGCGACTGCCGAAACCCGCGGCGCGATGGGGCAGCTCGTGCTCGACAACGTCGCCGCATGGTCGCCGGCCGCCCGTTGGTGACTGCGTCCATGAGCTCACCGTAGATTCGATGAGTCGATCTGACAGGCAAGGTGGTGCTGATCACCGGATCGAGCACCGGCATCGGCGCCGCAGCCGCGCGCGCGTTCGGCCGCGAGGGCGCGCGTGTGGCCGTGCATTACCACGCGAGCGAAGCGCCGGCGCGCGACGTCGCCGCGGACATCGCACGGTCGGGCGGCACGGCGCGAGATCTTCCGCGCCGACCTGATGCAACCGGACGAGCCGGCGCGGCTCGTCAGCGCCGTGCAGCGACACTACGGGCGCATCGACGTGCTGGTCAACAATGCCGGCGACGTGTTCGACCGCAAGCCGTTCAGCGAGTGGAAGGCGCAGGAGCTCGATGCGATGTTGCAGCTCAACGTGCGCTCGGTGGTCGCGATGTGCCAGGCGATCATCGGCGTGTTCCGTGCACAGGGCGGCGGCAACATCATCAACGTCACGTCGATCGCGGCCCGCAACGGCGGCGGCCCCGGCGTCATTCTGTATGCGGCGACCAAGGGATTCGTCAGCACGCTGACGCGCGGCCTCGCGAAGGAGCTGGTTGGCGACCGGGTGCGCGTCAACGGCGTCGCGCCCGGTGTGATCCTGACACCGCTGCACGATCGGCACACGTCGCAGGCCACGCTCGACGCACTGAAGGGTACCGTGCCGATGGGGCGGCTCGGGACCGCGGACGAGTGCGCCGGGCGCGTTTCTATATCTCGCGTCGGACGACACTCAGCGGCTACGTGACCGGCCAGATCATCGAGGTCAATGGCGGCCAGCTGATGCCGTGACGCGCTCGATGCCTGAGTGCGGAACCCGCCGCCTGCCGCTCGTTCAGGCCTTCGGCGGCAATTCGATTCCCGGGAAGATCTTGATCACGGCCGAGTCGTCCTCGCGCCCGTGCCCGGCCGCCGAGGCCTGCATGAACATCTGGTGCGCCGTCGCCGACAGCGGCAGCGGGAACTTGGAGCGCGCGCGCCGTATCGAGCACGAGGCCGAGATCCTTGACGAAGATGTCGACCGCCGACAGCGGCGTGTAGTCGCCGGCCAGCACGTGCGCCATCCGGTTGTCGAACATCCAGCTGTTGCCGGCGCTGTGCGTGATGACCTCGTACAGCGTGCGCGGATCGACGCCGGCGCGCAGGCCCGAACGCCATCGCCTCGGCCGCGGCCGCGATGTGCACGCCGGCCAGCAGCTGGTTGACGATCTTCACCTTGCTGCCGTTGCCGGCGCGGTCGCCCAGCCGGTAGACCTTGCGCGGCCATCGCATCGAGCGCGCGCCCGGCCTTCGCATAGGCCTCGGGCCGGCCAGCCGTCATCATGGTCATCGTGCCAGCCGCAGCCTTCGCCGCGCCGCCGGAGATCGGCGCGTCCAGGTAGAGCAGTCCGAGGTCGCGCCAGGCGCTGCTTCGAGCGCGATCGACCAGTTCGGATCGACGGTCGAGCACATCACGAAGACGCTGCCGGGCTTCATCGCCCGGGCGGCGCCGCCCGCGCCGAAGAGCACGGCCTCGGTCTGCGCGGCATTGACGACCACGCTTACGACGATGTCCGCAGCGGCGCGCCGCCTCGGCGGCGTGGCGCAGGCCGTGCCGCCTTCCGCCGCGAACGCCTGGGCGACCTCGGCGCGTACGTCGCAGGCATGCACGTGGAAGCCGGCGCGGCGCAGCGACTGCGCCATGCCCAGACCCATCGCCCCCAGGCCGATCACGGCAACAGAGTCATTCATCGGCGTCTCACTTGAATCCGAGCGCGTGCTGCGCCCGCGGGGTTCTGCAGGGACGATCGCATTGCGAGCGCCCGCGTGTGGCTGGTGGCAGCGCCGAACGCACCGGAGACTCCCGAGCTCCAGCCGCGGCCGACGAACGGCATCTTGCGTCGCCATGACGGTCATGAACTGGCACGTTGGCGTCGAGCGGCAGGCTCGGCCATGTAGCACCACCGCGTCGGCGACGTGCGTCGACGTCCATCGTCGGCTCGACGCGCGATCGTGCCGTTGGCCTGCGGCACGCCGGTCGTCATGCGCGCGGTCAGTCTCGGTCAGCGCGTTGCCGATGTCGATCTGGCCGCAGGCGATGTCGTACGTGCGGCCGTCGAGCGCGATCGACTTGGTCAGCCCGGTGATCGCGTGCTTGGTCGCGGTGTAGGGCGCCGAGTTCGGCCGCGGCGCGTGCGCCGAGATCGAGCCGTTGTTGATGATGCGGCCGCCGCGCGGCGTCTGCGCCTTCATCAGCGCGGAACGCCTGCTGCGTGCACAGGAACGCGCCGGTCAGGTTGACGTCGACCACGGCCTGCCACTGCTCGACGGTCAGATCCTCGAGCGGCACGGCCGGCGCGCCGGTGCCGGCGTTGTTGAACAGCACGTCGAGGCGGCCGAAGCGTCTCGCGCGATGGCGGCGAACAGCGCGCTGCACGGCGGTCGGGTCGGTGACGTCGGTCGGCACGGCGAGCGCGCGCGCGCCGCCGCCCGCGGTCGCGCGACGGTCTCCTCCAGCGCGTCGGCGCGGCGGCCGGCGAGCACGACGCTGCAGCCGGCGTCGCAGCAGGGCGAGCGCGACGGCCCGGCCGATGCCGCTGCCGGCGCCGGTGACCAGCGCCGTGCGGGCTGGCACCGCGCTATTCCTTCACCGCGCCGGTCATGCCGGCGACGTAGTACTCGACGAAGAACGAGTACAGCACGGCCACCGGCAGCGAGCCGAGCAGCGCGCCGGCCATCAGCGCGCCCCAGTGGTAGACGTCGCCCTCGACCAGTTCGGTGATCACGCCGACCGGCACCGTCTTGTTCTCGGACGAGGAGATGAAGGTGAGCGCGTAGATGAACTCGTTCCACGACAGCGTGAACGCGAAGATGCCGGCCGAGATCAGGCCCGGCACCGCGAGCGGCAGAACGATCTTGCGTGAGGATCTGCAGCCGCGATCGCGCCGTCGATCAGCGCGCATTCCTCGAGCTCGATACGGGATCGACGGAAATAGCCCATCAGCAGCCACGTGCAGAACGGGATCAGGAACGTCGGGTAGGTCAGGATCAGCGCCAGCCGGGTGTCGAACAGCCCGAGCTTGAACACGATCGTGGCGAGCGGGATGAACAGGATCGACGGCGGCACCAGGTAGGCGAGGAAGATGCTCAGGCCGACGTACGCGCGAGCCGCGGAAGCGCAGCCGTTCGATGGCGTAGGCCGCGAGCACGCTCGCGAACGAGCGAGATGAACGTCGACGCGACCGAGACCAGGATCGTGTTCCACAGCCAGTCCGGATAGCGCGGTGTCGAACAGCAGCTTCTTGAAGTGCGCCAGCGTCGGATTGATCACCCAGAACGGATTGCCTTCGCGCGACAGCAGTTCCTCGTTCGGCTTGAACGCGGTGATGGTCATCCAGTAGAACGGGAACAGCAGCACGAACAGGAAGCACGAGAGCGGCACATAGACGGTCACGACCCGGCGCGGCAGCGACACGAGGTAGTTCATGCCCTGGCTGTCGGCGACCTGTGGCCTGGTTTACCTGCGGCGCATCGTCGTCAGTCGCTTCCGCCCTGCTGCCAGGCGCGGCGCTGCAGGCCGAAGTAGCTAAACAGGATCGCCGCGAGCAGGAACGGCACCATCGACGTCGGCGAGCGCCGCGCCTTCGCCCAGCGCGCCGCCCGGGATCGCGCGCTGGAACGACAGCGTCGCCATCAGATGCGTCGCATTGAGCGGTCCGCCGCGCGTCAGCACGTAGATCAGCTGGAAATCGGTGAAGGTGAACAGCACCGAGAAGGTCATCACCACCGCGATGATCGGCGTGAGCAGCGGCAGCGTCACGTACCGGAACTGCTGCCACGGCGTGGCGCCGTCGAGGCTCGCCGCCTCGTATAGCGACGGCGAGATGGTCTGCAGCCCGGCCAGCAGGCAGATGGCGACGAACGGCACGCCGCGCCAGACGTTGGCGACGATCGCCGACAGGCGCGCGTGCCAGGGTCGCCGAGGAAGTCGATGTAGCGTGTCGATCAGGCCGAGCTTCGATCAGCGCCCAGCTGATGATCGAGAACTGCGCGTCGTAGATCCACCAGAATGCGATCGCGCGACAGCACCGTCGGCACGATGAAGGGCAGCAGCACGACGGCGCGCATGAACGCCTTGAACGGGATGTGCTCGTTCAGCAGCAGCGCGAGCCACAGGCCGAGCACGAACTTGACGACGCTCGCGACCACCGTGTAGAAGAGCGTGTTGAACACCGACAGCCGGGACCGCTGTCGCTCGCAGAGGAACTCGTAGTTCTCGAGCCCGACCCAGACGCCGCGCGGCCGATCTTGGTGTCGGTGAAGCCGAGCCAGACGCCCAGCCCGAGCGGGTAAGTCAGGAACAGCAGCAGCAGCGCGGCGGCCGGCAGCATGAACAGCAGGCCGAGAACGTGGCGGTTGTCGAGCAGGTCGGCGATCACGCGCGCTCATCGTCGGTGGCCTGAGCCCGTGGCGCAGTCGCGACGCGAACAAGCTCCGCACCGGCCGCTGCCCGCCTCGACAGCGGCCGGCCGGCAGCATGCGACCGGCGGTCTCCTCAAGTCAGACCTTGTAGTAGCGCTCGGCGCGCTTCTGCGCCCGCTCCGCCGCTTCCTTGCGGCGATCTTCGAGCCAGATGCGGCTTCGCGCCACCATGTTGACGACGATGAAGTCCGCGAGCAGCGCCCGCCGACGCGTAGCCCAGGCGGCCCGCATAGCCGATCGGACGCATGATCTTCATCGCGTCGCGATACGGCGTGTGCTTCGGGATCGACCGTCCAGATCGGATTCTTCTCGTAGGCCACGCAGCGGCTGCGTCACGTAGCCGATCGACGCCTGCATCCACGGGCCGAACTGCTCCTCTTCCATCATGAAGCGGATGAACTCCTTCGCCGCGCGCGGGTACTTGCTGTGCTTGAAGATCATCTGGTTGAAGAACAGGTTCAGCTCGGTCGGCACGCCGGCCGGGCCGATCGGCATGTTGGCGTGGTTGATGTCCGCAGCCATCGCGGCGACCTTCGGGTCCTTCGATGTCTTCGCGGCGTAGTACACCGAGATGCCGTTCGCGGTGACGCTGCACTGGTCGTCGAGGAACGCCTTGTTGTTGTTCGGATCCAGCCACGAGAGCGTGCCCGGCACGAACGTCTGATACAGCTCCTTCGCGTACTCCAGCGCCTTGATCGTCTGCGGGCTGTTGACGACGACCTTGTTGTCCTTGTCGACCAGTTGCCCGCCGTGCGACCACAGCAGCCAGTGAGTCCACACGTTGCCGTCGCCCGTGGCGTTGCCCAGCGCGAAGCCTCCCGGCGTGCCCTTCTCCTTCAGGGCGCGCATCAGTTTCAGGAACCCGTCCGTGTCCCTCGGGAACGAATTGAAGCCGGCTGCCTTCATGTGGCTTTCGCGGTAGACGAGCGTGTTTCCCGCGCAACCGAGCGGAATGCCGATCCAGTTCTTGCCGTTCGGGCGCAGATAGGCCTCGCACACCGGGTACCAGCCGCCGTACTTCTTGCCGAGGTAGGTCGCGAGGTCGGTGACGTCGACCAGCTTCTCGGGGTACAGGTTGGCGTCGTCGTGGGTCGACAGGATGATGTCGGGACCCGCGCCGGTGTTCGCGGCGACGGCCGCCTTCGGCCGCACGTCCTCCCAGCCTTCGTGGTCGACGCGCACCTCGATCCCGGTCTTCTCGGTGAACTTCTTGACGTTGGCCATGTACTGGTCTTCGTCGCCCTGGACGAACCGCTTCCAGCGGAGAACGCGAAGCTTGGCGCCTTTCTCGGGCGTGTTGCTCCACTGCGCGCTCGCGTCCTTGACCCAGATGAACGGACCGGCTGCCACCGCCGCGACCCCCGCCGTGGTCTTCAGAAAGTCCCGCCGCTTCAGTTGCTTCATGCTGTCTCCTCCGTAGGTTGGCTCGATGCATCAAGCCGGTTGAGTCACGGCGCCGCGCGTCTTCCGCTCTCGGCGTCGAATAAGTGGGCGCGCCCGGCGTCGGGGACCAGGGTGATCCGGTCGCCGGGGCGCACGTCCGTGCGGTCACGGATGGTCGCCGTGACGTCCTTCTCCATGAAGCGGCAGTACAGCTGCGTATCGGCTCCGGTGGGCTCGACCACCACGACTTCGACGGGAAGCCCGCCGGTGCCGACCGCGAAATGTTCGGGGCGGATGCCGTACAGAACGGGATGCCCTTCCTCCAACCCGGCGCCGCCTCGCGTGGTCAGGCGCTCGCCGTTCGCGAACACGACCTCCATTCCGCTGCCGCCGCGCGCGATCTTTCCGGGGAGCAGGTTCATGGCGGGCGAGCCGATGAAGCTCGGCCACGAAGGTGTTGGCCGGGTTGTCGTAGAGGTCGAGCGGGCCGCCGACCTGTTCGACGACGCCGTCCTTCATCACGACGATCTTGTCGGCCATCGTCATGGCCTCGATCTGGTCGTGCGTGACATACACCGATGTCGTCTTCAGCCGCTGGTGCAGTTCCTTGATCTCCGTGCGCATCTGCACGCGCAGCTTGGCGTCCAGGTTCGAGAGCGGTTCGTCGAAGAGGAAGACCTGCGGGTCGCGGACGATGGCACGCCCCATCGCGACGCGCTGGCGCTGGCCGCCGGAGAGCTGGCGCGGATAGCGGTCGAGCAGCTTGCCCAGCCCTAGCATGTCCGCTGCACGGGCGACCTGCTTGTCGACCGTCGCCTTGTCCGCCTTGGCGAGCCGCAGGCTGAACGACATGTTGTCGCGCACGGTCATGTGCGGATACAGGGCGTAGTTCTGGAACACCATCGCGATGTCCCGTTCCTTCGGGAGCATGCGATTGACGACCTTGCCGCCGATCAGGATCTCGCCTTCGGTGATTTCCTCGAGCCCGGCGATCATGCGCAGCAGCGTGGTCTTGCCGCAGCCGGAGGGTCCCACCAGCACGGCGAACTCGCCGTCGGCGATCTCGATGTCGACGCCGTGGATCACGGTCGTTGCGCCGAAGCGCTTGGCAACGCCGCGTATTGCGACCTGCGCCATCTCAGCTTGTCTCCTCGCGCGGCTGTCCCGCCGCTGCGTTCAAACCAGGGGTGACCTGGTGCCCTGCGTCACAGGATACATGGGACGTCCCGTCTTCCACCATTGCACGATGTTCAGCGCCGCCTTGCGGCGCAGTTCGACCTCGGCCGCTGTCGAGTAGAACGCGGCGTGCGGCGTCAGCAGCGTCCGCGGATGGCGGGCCAGCGGGTGCTCGCCGCTCACCGGTTCCACAGGCAGCACGTCGAGCGCCGCGCCGTCCAGCGTGCCGTCGTTCAGGCGGGCGGCCAGCGCGTCGATGTCGACGATGGCGCCGCGGGCCGTGTTCACGATCATGCTTCCTCGCCGCATGCGCCCGAGCAGGCCGGCGCCGACCATGCCGCGCGTCTCGTCGTTCAGCGGAACGTGCAGCGACACGATGTCGGCCTGCTCGAACAGCGCCTCCAGCCCCACGCGCTGCACGTACGCGGGGAAGTCGCCATCGATGATGTACGGATCGCACGCGATCACGCGCGCGAAGCAGTTGCGTGCGAGGTGCGCGAAGCGCTTGCCGATGCGGCCCAGGCCGAGGATGCCGACCGTGAGGTCGCTGGCACGCCGGATCGTTCCGGCCGACAGGTAGCTCCAGCGGCCTGCCTTGACGTCCCGGTCATAGATGGCGAGATGCCGCAAAAGCGCGAGCGCCATTGCGAGCGCGTGCGTGGCGACCTCGCCGACACCATAGTCGGGCGAATTGGTGACCCAGACGCCATGGCGCGCGCACGCCGCCGTGTCGATCGTGTCGTAGCCCGCACCGTAGCGGCTGACGAGGCCGACGCGGGGCAGGGCCGCGAGCACCTTCTCGCCGATCGGCGCGTACTGCACCAGCAGGGCATCGCAGTCCCGCGCCGCCTCGATTACCGCGTCTTCGGTGCGGCACTGGGCCTCGACCAGTTCCGCCCCCGCCTCGGCAAACAGCGCCCGCTCGAGTGCGATGTCCGGGAAGTCACGGTCGGTGATCAGTACCCTCATGCCGCGCTCCGCCTCCAGCAGCTGCTTACGTGGTCGTCGACCATGCCGGTCGCCTGCATGAACGCGTAGCAGATCGTCGAGCCGACGAACTTGCAGCCGCGCGCCTTCAGCGCCTTGCTCATCGTGTCGGACTCCGCGCTCGTTGCCGGCACCTGCTTCATCGTGCGCCAGCGGTTGACGATGGGCCGGCCGCCGGTGAACGACCACAGGTAACGGTTGAGCGAACCGAACTCGTCACGAGCCGCGCGCAGCGTGCGCGCGGTGGCCACCGCGCCTTCGATCTTCGCGCGGTTGCGCACGATCGCCGGGTTCGCCATCATCCGTTCGATGCGCGCGGGCGTGTAGCGGGCCACGCGATCGATGTCGAAATCATCGAAGGCCTCCCGGTACCCGGCGCGCTTGCGCAGGATCGTGCTCCATGACAGTCCCGCCTGCGCGCCTTCGAGCACGAGCATCTCGAAGAGGTGCCGGTCGTCGTGCGACGGCACGCCCCATTCGGCATCGTGGTAGGCGACCATCAACGGATCGTCGCCGGCCCAGGCACAGCGCGGCCGGGGCGTTCGGGCTGGGTGCGGATTCGGATCAGGGCGGGCCGCCACGGTCAGTGGTTGTCCTTGGGGACGGCCGATCCGCTGCCGCCGACGAGGAAGTCGAGGTCGGCGCCCTGATGGGCCTGCTGGACGTGATCGAAGTAGAGCTTCACGTAGCCGCGCGACATCGGGGCGGCCGGCGGCGTCCACGCCGCCCGACGGCGCGCCAGTTCCGCATCGTCGACTTCGAGATGCAGGCGGCGGCGCCCGACGTCGAGTTCGATCATGTCGCCGTTCTTCACCAGCGCGAGGTTGCCGCCGGCGGCCGCCTCCGGCGCGGCGTGCAGCACGACGGTGCCGTACGCAGTCCCGCTCATGCGCGCGTCGGAAATGCGCACCATGTCGGTCACGCCCTGCCGCACGAGCTTGGCCGGGATCGGCATGTTCCCGACCTCCGCCATGCCCGGATAGCCCTTCGGACCGCAGTTCTTCAGGACGAGGATGTCGTCCGCGCGCACGTCCAGCGACTCGTCCTCGACCTTGGCGTGCATGTCCGCACTGTCCTCGAACACGACGGCGCGCCCGCGATGCGTCATCAACGCCGGCGTCGCCGCCGACGGCTTGATCACGGCACCGTCGGTCGCGAGGTTGCCGCGCAGGACGGCGATGCCCGCATTCGGCTTGAACGGGTCGGCCAGCGGACGGATCACGCGCTTGCGATGGCCGCCTCCCGCTTCGAGGTCCCAGCGCGGCGCGTCCTTGACGTTGTCCCACATCGACTGCCCATTGACCGTCAGTGCGTCACGGTCGAGCACCGGCCCGAGTTCGCGCAGCACTGCAGGCAGTCCGCCGGCGTAGTAGAAGTCCTCCATCAGGTACTGGCCGGAGGGCTGCAAGTCGACCAGGCAGGGAAGATCGTGGCCCAGCCGGTCCCAGTCCTCGAGCGTCAGGTTCACGCCGCAGCGACCGGCGAGCGCGAGCAGGTGGATCACCGCGTTCGTCGATCCGCCGATCGCTGCGTTGGCCCGGATCGCGTTTTCGAAAGCCGCACGGGTCAGGACCTTGGACATCACGAGGTCCTCCTCGACCATCTGCACGATCCGCCGGCCCGCCATCCGGGCGATCACGTTGCGGCGGGCGTCGACCGCGGGGATGGCCGCATTGCCCGGCAGCCCCATGCCCAGCGCTTCGACCATCGACGCCATCGTCGAGGCCGTGCCCATCGTCATGCAGTGCCCGTGCGACCGGTGCATGCAACTCTCGGCCTCGAAGAAGTCGGCCTGGCTCATCGTTCCCGCGCGCACCGCCTCGCTCATCTGCCAGACGCCGGTGCCCGACCCCAGTTCGCCGCCGCGGAACTTGCCCGAAAGCATCGGGCCGCCGGACACGCCGATGGTCGGCAGGTCCACGCTCGCCGCGCCCATGAGCAGCGCGGGCGTGGTCTTGTCGCAGCCCATCAGCAGCACGACGCCATCGAGCGGGTTGGCGCGGATCGATTCCTCGACGTCCATGCTGACGAGATTGCGGAAGATCATCGTGGTCGGCCGCATCAGCGTTTCGCCGAGCGACATGACCGGGAACTCGAGCGGGAAGCCGCCGGCCTCGAGCACGCCCTGCCGCACCTGGTCGGCGAGGACGCGGAAATGCGTGTTGCAGGGAGTCAGCTCGGACCAGGTGTTGCAGATGCCGATCACCGGCCGGCCGTCGAACTGGTCGTGCGGTATTCCGCGGTTCTTGGTCCACGAGCGGTAGATGAAGCCGTCGCGGTCGAGGCGGCCGAACCAGCTCTGGCTGCGGCGGGGCTTGCGGGACATGGGGCGAGGGGAGGCGGGGAGATTGGCGAGCCAGTGTATCGGCGCGTTCCGGGAGGGTCAACGACAGGCGGTCAGGTGGTCTGACCAATCCGTGACGCTATAGTCGTTCCACGCGCAACCCGCCCAACCGCCGGCAGGAGGAAAGTACGGATGAACCAGCTCGACTTGAAAGGCCGCAACGCGATCGTCACCGGCGGCGCGGCAGGCATCGGACTCGCCATCGCGCGGCGCCTCGTCGCCTCGGGCGCCAGGGTCAGCCTGTGGGATCGCGACGCCGCCGCACTGGACGCCGCCGCGACGGCCCTGGGCGCGCATGTCATGCGCGTCGACGTGACGCGCGAGGACGACGTGGCACGGGCGTTCGACGCCAGCGTCGGTGCGCTTTCCCGCGTCGACGCGCTGGTCTGCAGCGCCGGCATCACGGGCCCCAACACCACGGTCGAGAAGTATCCGCTCGACGCGTGGAAGGAGGTCATCGACATCAACCTGACCGGACTGTTCCTCTGCAATCGGGTCGTGGTGCCGCACATGACGCGCAACGGCTACGGCCGCATCGTCAATATCGCGTCGATTGCCGGCAAGGAAGGCAATCCGAACGCTTCCGCCTACAGCGCGTCGAAGGCGGCGGTGATCGCGTTGACGAAATCGCTCGGCAAGGAACTCGCGAAGAGCGGCGTCTGCGTGAACTGCGTGACGCCGGCGGCGGTCAAGACGGGCATGTTCGCGCAGATGACGCAGGCGCACATCGACTTCATGCTGTCCAAGATTCCGATGGGACGCTTCGGCGAGGTCGACGAAATCGCTGCGCTCGTGGCCTGGCTCGCCACCGAAGACTGCTCGTTCTCGACCGGCGCGGTGTTCGACCTGTCCGGCGGCCGCGCGGTGTACTGACGATGGCGCGCTACCCGGCCGACGGATTGCGGGCGATGGCGACGGCGCTGCTGCGGGCCGCCGGTATGCAGCGCTCGCATGCGGACGACGTCGCCGAAGTTCTGGTCGAGGGCGACCTGCTCGGGCACACGACGCACGGCCTTGCGCTGCTGGCACCGTATCTGGCCGAGATCGAGTCGGGCTCGATGCGCACGGCCGGCGGCTATCGGGTGCTGAAGGAACGGGGCGCGTCGGCGCTGTGGGACGGCGAGCGGCTCCCCGGTCCGTGGCTCACCCTGCGGGCCGTCGACGACGCGGCCGAGCGCGCGCTTCGCCACGGCACCGGCACGGTCGTCATCCGCCGGAGCCATCACATTGCCTGCCTCGCTGCCTACCTGGCTCGCGCAACCGATCGCCGGCTCGTGATTCTGCTGTCATGCTCCGATCCCAACTCCGCGAGCGTCGCGCCGCACGGAGGGCTGAAGCCCGTCTTCACGCCGGACCCGCTGGCCTTCGGCGTGCCCACCGGCGGCGAGCCTCTGCTGGTCGACCTGTCCGCGTCGCTCACCACCAACGGCTTGACCGCGCGCCTGCACAAGCAAGGCGAGCGCATGCCGCATCCCTGGCTGCTCGACGCGTCGGGCCATGCGACCGATGACCCGGCGGTGCTGTTCACCGAACCCAGGGGGACGATCCTGCCGACCGGCGGCCTCGATGCCGGGCACAAAGGCTATGCGCTCGCGCTCGTCGTCGAGATGCTGACGGGCGCGCTGGCCGGATTCGGTCGCGCCGACCCGAAGGAAGGGTGGGGCGCGACGGTATTCGTGCAGGTGTGGGATCCCGACGCGTTCGGCGGCATCGAACCGTTCGTGCGGCAGGCCGACTGGCTGGCCACCGCCTGCCGCAGCAATCCGCCGCGGCCGGGCGTCGATGCCGTGCGCCTGCCCGGGCAGCGCGGCCTCGCGTTGAAGCGGGAGCAGATGCGCAGCGGGGTCGCGCTGCACGGGGATATCTACCCGTCGCTCGCGCCGTGGGCGCGGAAACTCGGGGTCGAACTGGTCGCGCCGCTGTAGCGGCGCGGCGTCAGAGGGCTTCGGCCACCAGCTCGGCGATGTCGCGCGCCGGCACCTTGTCGTTGACCTGCGCCAGGCCGTCGCCGACCATCACCGCGCAGTAAGGGCAGGCCGTCGCGACGGCGGCCGGCGCCTTTTCCAGCGCCTGCTCGGCGCGCAGCACGTTGATGCGCGTGCCGATGGTTTCCTCGAGCCACATGCGGCCGCCGCCGGCGCCGCAGCACATCGCCTTGTCGCGCGCGAGCGTGAACTCGAGCGGACCGTCCTTCGACACCGCGTACAGGATCCGGCGCGGGGCGTCGTATTCCTTGTTGTGCCGGCCGAGATAGCAGGGCTCGTGATAGATCAGGCGCTCGTGGGTCGGCTTCACCTTCAGCCGGCCGGACGTGATCCACGCGTCGATCGCCTGCGTGTGATGCACGACCTCGTAGTGGCCGCCGAACTCGCCGAGTTCGTTCTTCAGCGCGTTGAAGGCGTGCGGGTCGGTGGTGACGATGCGCTTCGCGCCGAGCTCGTTCAGCGTTGTCGACCAGCGCGCCGGCCAGCCCCTGGAACACCATCTCGTTGCCGAGCCGCCGCACGCACTCGCCGGTCGAGCCTTCGCCCGCGCCGAGGATGCCGATGCGGACGCCGGCGGCCTGCGCGACTTTCACGAACGCGCGCGCGATCTTCTGCCCGCGCGGGTCGAACGACGACGCGGAACCGACGTAGTAGAGATAGTCGAGCGCGGCCACTTCGTCGGCCGACGAGACCACCGGAATGTCGAGCGACTTCGCCCAGTCGCCGCGCGCGCCGGCGTCGAGGCCCCACGGGTTGCCGGCCGACTCGTACGCCGAGAAGAGCTTGTTCAGTTCGGCCGGGAACTCGCCTTCCATCATGACCTGTCGCTGGCGCAGGCGGTAGAACTTCGCCAGGTGTTCGAGGCCGATCGGGCACGCGACCTCGCAGTAGCCGCAGGTCGTGCAGGCCCAGAGCGTCTCGTCGCTGATGGGGCCGCCGATGAGGGCGGGCAATTTGTCGGCGGCGCGCGCCTTGATCGGTGCCGCCGATTCGACGAGGTGGTGCTTCACCGCGTCGTTGACCCACTTGAGCGACAGCGGTTTGCCAGTCAGGAAGGTCGGGCACGCGTCCTTGCAGCGGCCGCATTCGGTGCAGGTGAACGCGTCGAGGCCCTCCTTCCACGTGAGATCGAGCGCCGTCTTCGCGCCGATCTTCAGCTGGTCCGGATCGGCGTCGTCTTCTGGCCAGCGGCGCGAGGTCGACGCTCGGTACCCGGTTCAGCGGCGCGTCGCGCCCGAAGAAGACGTCGGGCAGCGCCGTGACGATGTGGAAGTGCTCGCCGATCGGCAGGATCGCCAGGAAGGTGAACACCGTCAGCATCTGCACCCAGTAGAACAGGTGGTAGCCGGCGTCGATGGCGGCGGGAGACAGGCCGTGCAGGGCCACGGCCATCGGGCCGCCGATCCACGCCCACGCCTGTTCGTGCGCGACTGCGGCGCTGACGGGCGCCAGCTTCGCGAAGCGGAACGCGTCGAAGGCGAAGTCCGTCAGCATGATCAGCGTGATCAGGCCGAGCACGAGCAGCGCTTCGCGATTCGGTTCGAGCCGGCGCGGCCGGTGCACGAAGCGCCGCCAGAAGCCGAAGCCCACCGCGGCGAGCACGGCAAGTTCAACGAAGTCCTTCCACGCCGTGTAGCCCGCGCCGAATGCACCCGGAATCGTTGCCTCCGGCCAGTAGCCGATCACGATCAGGTGCAGCTTGCGCACCAGCAGCGTCATGAATCCCACGAAGATCACCGCGTGCATCAGCCCGGGCCGGAAGTCGCCGGTCAGCAGGCGGGACTGCCCGATCCCCATCTTCAGCAGGCGCATCGTCCGCTCGCCGAGCCGATCGAAGCGGTCGTCCGGCGCGAGCGCGGCGACGATCGCGAGCTTGCGCCAGGCCATCACGCCGAACGCGGCGAAGCCGGCGGCCATCAGCAGCGAAATGAAGACGGGACTCATCGTGCGCTCGGGCGCGGGGAGGGTGACGCCCGATTGTCGGACCGCCCTCGCGCCCGGGCCTGACCCCGGTCAACCCGCCGGGACGAAAAAAAGCCCGCGTCGGGCGCGGGCTCGTTCCCAGAGCGACGGGGATCACGTACCGGCGGAAATCCGGTTTTCCTTCACGATCTTCGACCAGCGCTCCACTTCCTTCTTCGTGAACGCGCTGAACTCGGCCGGCCCCTGGCCGGTGACGGTCATGCCCTGTGCGCTCAGTCGTTCGGCGACGGCCGGCTCCTTCAGCGCCTTCGCGATCTCGGCGTGCATCCGGTTCACGATGTCCGCCGGCGTCTTCGCCGGCGCGATCACGCCCCAGTACGCCAGCGCCTCGAAGTTCTTGATGCCGACTTCCGCGAGCGTCGGCGTGTCGGGCAACTGCGGGCTGCGCTTGGCGCCCGTTACAGCGAGCGGCTTCACCGTGCCGTTCTTCACGTGCGGCATCACCAGGAACACCGTGCCGATCGCGATCGGCATGTGGCCGGCGACCGTGTCGTTCATCAGCGGACCGCCGCCGCGGTACGGCACGTGCGTCCACGACCAGCCGCCCTGGCTGCCGGCCTGGATCATCGCGAGGTGGCCGAGGCTGCCGGTGCCGATCGAGCCGATGTTGATGCCCTTGACCGTGCGGGCGTCGGCCAGCATGTCCTTCACGCTGCCGTACTTCGACTTGCTCGACGCGACCAGCGCCATCGAGGACGTGCCGATCAGCGTCACGTGCTCGAGATCCTTCATCACGTCGTACTGGATGTTCGGGATCAGGCTCGGGTTGGTGCCGTGGGTGTCGAACACCACGCCGAACGTGTAGCCGTCCGGCGCCGCCTTCGCGACGGCGTTGGTGCCGATCGAGCCCGAGGCGCCGCCCACGTTCTCGACGACCACGCTCTGGCCCAGCTGCTTGGTCAACTGCTGGGAGAGCACGCGCGCCACCTGGTCCACGGAGCCGCCGGGCGGGAAGACCGAGATGAGGCGGATGGGTTTGCTCGGCCAGGCCTGCGCATGTGCCGGGGCGGTTGCGAAAGCGCCGAGCGCAAGCAGGCAGACCGCTGCGCGGCGAAGGAACGTCGACATCGGAAATCTCCTTGGTGGCGCGGCGACTGGCGCGCCGCTGGGCGGCATGTTAGCCCGGTCGCACACGCCTGCGCAGACTGGGGAAAGTCAGTACACCAGACCGCGCGCGTCGACCGGCCACACCGCTTCGACCCGGTCGTTGCGGACCGCGACGATCCATTCGTGCAGGTTCACGGTGGGATCGACGTGACCGGGCACCAGCAGCGGCTTGTCGCCGAGCCCGAGCTCCGGGCCCTCGCCGATGCGCTCCAGCACGGTGTGCTCGTCCGACACCCCGCGCACCTGCCAGCCTCCGAAGGCCGGCATGGCGCTGCCCGAATCCGTCGAGAACGATTTCAGACCCGCATCCAGCGTGGCCCGGTCGCTCGCCGGGCCTCGGCGCCGGCTCATGACGGTCGTGAGGATGAACAGTGACTGCTCGAACGCCGGCCAGTGCGGATCCTGGTCGTTCTTGGCGTAGTCGACGTCCATCAGCGCGTACGACCCCGGCTGGATTTCGTTGTACACCCCGCTGGTCGCTTCGAGCATGAAGGTGCCGGTGCCGCCGCCGGTGATGATCCCGCAGGGCAGGCCGGCGGCCATCATCGCGTCGCGGGCGGCCTGGGCAAGCGCGCTCGCGGACGCGATCGCGACGCGCCGCTCCGCCAGGCTGCGGCGATGCTGGGCCGACCCGAAGTAGGCGTGCAGCCCGCGCAGCGTCAGGCTCGCCTGGGCATCGACGGCGCGCGCGAGCGCGACCACGGCGACGGGATCGGCCACTCCGGCGCGGTTGTGGCCGACGTCGAGTTCGACGTAGACGTCGATCCGCGTCTCGGCCGCGTCGCACGCCTGCGCGAGCTTCAGCGCGACGGTCTTGTCGTCGACGCAGACGCCGAGGCGTGCGGCCGGGAAGCGCGCAGCCAGCGCGGCCAGCCGCGCGAGCTTGCGTTCGCCGACCACTTCGTTGGTCACGAGCACGTCCTCGATGCCCGCGGCCAGGAAGGGCTCGGCTTCGGAGGTTTTCTGCACGCAGATGCCGACCGCGCCCGCGGCGACCTGGCGGCGCGCGATCTCCACGCACTTGTGGCTCTTCGCGTGCGGCCGCACGCGCACGTTGCGGCCCGCCACGGCCTGCATCAGGCGGACGATGTTGGCGTCGAACTTGTCGAGGTCGACGATCAGCGCCGGCGTGTCGACGTCGGCGAGCGCGTCTCCCACGCGCGCGGGAACCCAGTGCTTGTCCATGCGGCCAGTCTAGCGAGCGGGTTCGACGCGCGCCGTAGAATCCCGGGTTTTCCGATCACCCAACGACGGGACTCAAGTCCGCGATATGAGCATCAAGAGCGACAAGTGGATACGCCGCATGGCGGCGGAGACCGGGATGATCGAGCCGTTCGAGCCCGGTCAGGTGCGCGAGGTCGGCGGCAGGAAGATCGTGAGCTACGGCACGTCCAGCTACGGTTACGACATCCGCTGCGCGCGCGAATTCAAGATCTTCACCAACATCAACTCGACGATCGTCGATCCCAAGGCGTTCGACCCGAGCTCCTTCGTCGATTTCACGGGCGACGTCTGCATCATTCCGCCGAACTCGTTCGCGCTCGCGCGCACGGTCGAATACTTCCGCATCCCGCGCAGCGTGCTCACGATCTGCCTCGGCAAGAGCACCTACGCGCGCTGCGGCATCATCGTCAACGTCACGCCGCTCGAGCCCGAGTGGGAAGGGCACGTGACGCTCGAGTTCTCCAACACCACGCCGCTGCCGGCCAAGATCTACGCCGGCGAAGGCTGCGCGCAGGTCCTGTTCATCGAGTCCGACGAAGTCTGCGAGACCTCGTACAAGGACAAGGGCGGGAAGTACCAGGGCCAGCTAGGCGTCACGCTGCCGCGCACATAGGCGCGGTCGGCGGGCCGAACCGCGTCGCGGTCGCCGGCGGGCTCGTCAGCGGTCGATCTGCTTGCCTCTCGGAGGAGGCGCTTCGCGTTCGCTGGAATGCCGCGCGCCTGCTCGGGCAGGCTGCGCAGCACCTGCTCCTTCTGCGACGCCGGCGGCTGCGGTTTCGGCGGTGGCGCAGCGGCCGGCGCGGGCCCTCGAGGAACCGGCTCGACGGCACCCGGCGGCGCGGATCGTGCCGGTGCCGGTTGCGCGACCGGCGCGGGCGGCGCTGACCGCTGGACCGGGCGGGCGGCCGGCGCCATCGCCTGGGGCTGCCTGATCGTCGGCGGCGCGCCGGGCGGAAAGCGTGGCGGCTCCGCCGGGTTGATCGGTTTCGCCTGACCCGGCGGGATCTGGTCGCTCGGAAGATGTGGGCGCGGCGCGGCGCGTTCCTGCGGCGGCAGGGGCGACGGCGCCGATGGCCGTGGCTCCAGCTGGCCGCGTTTCGATCCCGGCGGTTGTGCGAGCGGCGACGGATCGTTGCCGGGCATCGGCGGCTGCGGTGACACGCCGCGACCCGGAACCGGATCCGCGACCATCGGCGGCCTCACCCGCGCAGGCGGAGTGCCGGCCTGCGGCGGCTGCGCCGTGGCTGTGCCTGCGGTGGATAGCACGCGAAGGCTGCTGGGGCGACGGTCCGCCGCGCACCGGTGGCGTCGGCACGGCAGCACCGGGCGTCCCTCGTGTTCCGCGTACTTGCGCGTCGACGGCCGCGGCGCCGGGGCGACGTTCAGCGGCGGCGGAGCGATCGGCTTCAGCTGTTCCGGCCTCGGCTGCGCGCCGAGAACCACCTTGTGGATCGGCTCGCGGAAGCGCGGGCCCGGAACCACTGTCGAGCCCCGCCCCTCGTTGATCGTGCGCGGCACCCCGGGCGGCGGACGATGGATGATCGTCTGGTTGATGACGGTGACGTAGGTCGGGTTGTGGCGATAGTGCGGCTGGTAGCGGTGCCAGGGCGCGAGCGGATACCAGCCGACGACCGGGCCGCCGATCGAAACGCTGACGCCGCTGCCGACGAAGCCGACCAGCGCCGGCGCCCAGACCGGACGGCGGACGAAACCGCCCGGGACCCAGGCCCAGCGGCCGCCGATCAGCACCCAGCGGCCGTAGTGGAAGGGCGCATAGCCCCACGGCGCCTGGTCCACCCAGGTCCACCCCCACGGGCGCACCCAGCGCCACTGCCCAAACCGGTACGGCGCCCAGCCGACCGGCACCACGCGCGGATACCAGACCGTGCCGAAGGCGACGTCGGGAGTCCATTCGCCGTGGATGTCCAGCTCCTCGTAGCCGGTCATGTACGGGGAGACGTGCTGCGCCGACCGCACCTGCCGGAACTGTTCGTCGCGGCTCAACGCCCACTGGTCGAACCCGGTGGCCACCGGCTGCTCGAAGTTGAACCCGTTGCCGCCCGGATTGACGACGATCGCCTGGCTCGCGCTGACGCCGATCGCATTGCTCGCCGAACGCACCGTGCCGTGACCTTCGAACACGGTCAGGCGCATCGGGCCCTGCTCCGTGCCGTCGATCCGATAGCGTCCGGGGGCCACGAGTTCGACGCGCAGGTCGCCGACGGTGACCGCGGTCGTTTCCCCGTGCTCCGGACCGGCGAGCCGGACGTTGAGCGTGCCGTGCTCGAGGTTGAACACGGCCGTGGCGTAATCGAGCTGGCCGAAGCCGCCCCGGCTGTTCGCGCCCAGACGGAAGGTGTGCGGCCCGACGCGGATCTCGTTGCGGCCGTCGGCGCCGACGTACAGGCCGGTGCCCACGCTCACGACGTCGTTGACCTCGGCCCCGTCCCACTGGCCGGCGTTGTCTTCCTCGACCCGCCAGATCTGGGCGTCGCCCTCGGCGAGGGCCACACGCCCGGCGATGAGCGGGGGTGCATCGGCCGGGGACGTCCCCTGCGCGCCCGCGGGCGTCACGGTGGCGCAGCCGGCGATGAGAAACGCGGCGATCAGCGTCAACCAGCGTTGCATGGTCTCTCCTTGCCCCTCAGCACAGTCCGTCTGCAGCATCTAACGGCCACCCGACGGCCGCTGTTGACCGTGGTAACACCCTGTAACACCCGGCCGCTCCGGTTCGGGAGCGTCAAGTCGCTTGCTGCGGGGTCCGGCCAACGCCCATAATCCCGGGTTCCGTCCACGCCGTCCGGCACACGCCTCCCTCCCATGCGATTCCGTTTCCCGATCGTCATCATCGACGAGGATTTCCGCTCCGAAAACGCCAGCGGGCTGGGCATACGCGCCCTGGCGAAGGCCATCGAGGCCGAGAGCGTCGAGGTCCTGGGCGTCACCAGCTTCGGCGACGTGTCCAGCTTCGCCCAGCAGCAGAGCCGCGCATCGGGCTTCATCCTGTCGGTCGATGACGAGGAACTGGCGGAAGGAAACGGCGACCGCGAGACGATCGCAGAGGCTCGTGAAGTTCGTCGCCGAGATCCGCCGCCGCAACGCCGACATTCCGATCTTCCTGTACGGCGAGACGCGCACCACGCACCACCTGCCGAACGAAGTGCTGCGCGAGCTGCACGGCTTCATCCACATGTTCGAGGACACGCCGGAGTTCGTCGCGCGCTACATCGTGCGCGAGGCGCGTGCCTACCTGGAAACGCTGGCGCCGCCGTTCTTCCGCGCACTGGTGCACTACGCGCAGGATGGTTCGTACTCGTGGCACTGCCCCGGCCACTCGGGCGGCGTGGCCTTCCTGAAGAGCCCGGTGGGGCAGATGTTCCACCAGTTCTTCGGCGAGAACATGCTGCGCGCCGACGTCTGCAACTCGGTCGACGAACTGGGCCAGCTGCTCGACCACACCGGCCCGGTGGCGGCGAGCGAGCGCAATGCCGCGCGCATCTTCGGCGCCGATCACCTGTTCTTCGTCACCAACGGCACGTCGACGTCGAACAAGATCGTGTGGCACTACACGGTGGCGCCGGGCGACGTCGTCATCGTCGACCGCAACTGCCACAAGTCGGTGCTGCACGCGATCACGATGACGGGCGCGATCCCGGTCTTCCTGACGCCGACGCGCAATCACTACGGGATCATCGGGCCGATCCCGCTCGACGAGTTCAGGTGGGAGTCGATCCAGAAGAAGATCGACCAGCACCCGCTGATCCGCAAGTCCGCCACCAACGGCGGCAAGCCGCGTGTGCTGACGCTGACGCAGAGCACCTACGACGGGATCCTCTACAACGTCGAGACCATCAAGGGCCTGCTCGACGGCAAGGTCGACACGCTGCACTTCGACGAGGCCTGGCTGCCGCACGCGGCGTTCCACACCTTCTACCGCGAGATGCACGCCATCGGCGGCACCACCCCGCGCAGCCGCAACCGCGAGTCGATGATGTTCTCGACGCAGTCGACGCACAAGATGCTGGCCGGCCTGTCGCAGGCGTCGCAGATCCTGATCCAGGACTCCGAGACGGAGAAGCTCGACCGCTTCATGTTCAACGAAGCGTTCCTGATGCATACGTCGACATCGCCGCAGTACGCGATCATCGCGTCGTGCGACGTCGCCGCCGCCATGATGGAGCCGCCGGGCGGCACCGCGCTGGTGGAAGAGTCGATTTCCGAGGCGCTCGAGTTCCGCCGCGCGATGCGCAAGGTGGACAAGGAATACGGCGACTTCGTGGTGGTTCCAGGTGTGGGGGCCCGAGCATCTCGCGAAGGACGGCATAGGCACGCGCGACGACTGGATGCTGTCCGCCAGCGACGACTGGCATGGCTTCGGCGAACTCGCCGCCCGGCTTCAACATGCTGGACCCGATCAAGGCCACGGTCATCACGCCGGGGCTGAACGTCGACGGCACGTTCTCGGACCCCGGGATGCCGGCCGCGGTGGTCACGAAGTACCTCGCCGAGCACGGCATCATCGTCGAGAAGACCGGGCTCTACTCGTTCTTCATCATGTTCACCATCGGCATCACCAAGGGCCGCTGGAACACGATGGTGACCGAGCTGCAGCAGTTCAAGGACGACTACGACAAGAACCAGCCGTTGTGGCGCGTGATGCCCGAGTTCATCCGCGGCTTCCCGCGCTACGAGAAGATGGGCCTGCGCGACCTGTGCGATGCCGTTCACGCGATCTACCGCGAAAGCGACATCGCGCGCCTGACCACCGAGATGTACCTGTCGGAGATGGAGCCGGTGATGAAGCCGGCCGATGCCTACGCGCAGATGGCGCACAGCCGCATCGACCGCGTGCCGATCGACGACCTCGAAGGCCGCGTCACCGCCATCCTGCTGACGCCGTACCCGCCGGGCATCCCGCTGCTCATTCCCGGCGAGCGGGTCAACGCGACCATCGTGCGCTACCTCAAGTTCGCGCGCGAGCTGAACGCCCGCTTCCCGGGTTTCGGCACGGACATCCACGGGCTGGTCAAGGACGAGATCGATGGCGTGACGCAGTACTTCCTCGACTGCGTGCGCTAGCAGGAGGCCGCGATGATGACTGGCATCGACACGGTTGCCGCATTCGCGGTCGGCGCATTCATGCTGGTCGGCCTGGCGCTGATGCTGTTCATGGTGCTGGTGCAGCCGATCTGGTGCCTGATCGACTGCGCGGTCGACCGCCGGCGCTCCGGCGTCGGCAAGGGCGTCTGGATCGTCGTGCTGATCCTGCTGTACGGCGTGGCGAACTGGTTCTACGGCGCGCTCGCCGCCGATGGCGCCTGGCTGCGGCGGCTGACGCGACTGGCGTGGCTCTTCGCCCTGCTGCTCGTGGTCGGCTTCATCGCCCTGTACAACATGAGCGATGGTTTCCGGCGCGGCATCGACGAGCAATGGCACAAGCAGCAACTGGTCGTCTCGGTGCCGGCGCTCGCGCGCTGAACGCGGGCGGGGAAAGGGGCAGGACATGAACGAGCAGCCGATCGACCTGCGTTCGGACACCGTCACGCGGCCGACCGACGGCATGCGCGCCGCCATCGCCGCTGCCGCCGGTGGGCGACGACCAGTACGGCGAGGACCCCACCGTCAACGCGCTGCAGGAGCGCACCGCGGCGCTGCTGGCGAAAGAGGCCGCGCTCTTCCTGCCCAGCGGCACGATGGCCAACCAGGTCGCGCTGCGGGTGCTGACGCGCCCGGGCGACGAGGTCGTCGTCAGCCGCGAGAGCCACGCCGTCTGGCATGAAACGGGCGGCTCCGCCGCGAACGCGGGCGTCCAGTTCCGCGAAATCGGCGACAGGGGTCGCTTCACCGCCGAGGAGTTCATCGCCGCGGTCAAGCCGCGCGACCATCCGATCTATCCGCCGACGACGCTGGTCGAGGTCGAGAACACGCACAACCGCAGCGGCGGCATCGTCTTTCCGCTGGAGGAGTCGGTGCGGATCGGCGCCGCGGCGCGCGAGCGCGGCATCGCGAGCTTTCTCGACGGCGCGCGGCTCTTCAACGCGGCGGCCGCCGGCCACCACACGGCGGCGCAGTTCGCCGAACCGTTCGACCTCGTGGCCGTTTCGCTGTCGAAGGGCCTGGGCGCGCCGATCGGCTCCATGCTCGCGGGCGCGCCGCGATCTGATCGAACGCGCCGTCCGCTACCGCCGCATGTTCGGCGGCGCGATGCGCCAGGCGGGGCTGGTCGCGGCGGCCGGGCTCTACGCGCTGGACCATCACATGGCGCGCCTGGTCGAGGACCACGACAACGCGCGGCGGCTGGCGGCGGCGCTTGTCGCCAATCCGAGGGTCGACCTCGAACTCGCTTCCGTGCAGACGAACATCGTCGTGTTCCACCTGAAGCCGGCGGCGCCCGATGCGGCGACCGTGGTGCGGAACGCGGCGGAACGCGGCGTGCTGCTGTTCGCGTTCGGCCCGCGCACGCTGCGGGCCGTGACGCATCTCGACGTGACCACGGCGCAGTGCGTGCGCGCCGGCACGGTCCTCGCCGAACTCATCTGACGATTCGACAACAGCGGAGACACTGCCATGGCCGACAGGATCATCACGGTATTCGGCGCCACCGGCGCCCAGGGCGGCGGGCTCGCTCGCGCCATCCTCGCCCGATCCCGAAAGCGGCTTCACCGTGCGCGCCGTCACCCGGAAGCCGGACTCCGAGGCCGGCCGCGCGCTGGCGCAGGCCGGCGCCGAAGTCGTGGCGGCCGACATGGACGACGCCGCCAGCGTGCAGCGCGCGATGAGCGGCGCCTACGGCGCCTACTGCGTGACCAACTTCTGGGAGCACTTCTCGCCCGAGAAGGAACTCGCCCAGGCGGCGGCGATGGCCGACGGCGCCGCCGGCGCCGGCGTGCAGCACGTGATCTGGTCGACGCTGGAGGACACCCGCACTTTCTTCGCGCCGGACGGCAAGCGCATGCCGGTGCTGATGGGCAAGTACAACGTCCCGCACTTCGATGCCAAGGGCGAGGCCGACGCGCTCTTCACGTCGAAGGTGCCGACCACGCTGCTCTACACGTCGTTCTACTGGGACAACCTGATCCACTTCGGCATGGGCCCGAAGAAGGGGCCGGACGGCGTGCTCGCGTTCACGCTGCCGATGGCCGACAAGCGGATGTCGGGCATCGCGGCCGAGGACATCGGCAAGTGCGCCTTCGGCATCTTCCGCGAAGGCGCGGCCCACGTCGGCCGGTCGGTGGGGATCGCCGGCGAACACCTGACCGGCGCGCAGATGGCGGCCGAACTGACGAAGGCGCTGGGACAGCCGGTGCGCTACAACGCCGTCACGCCCGGAGCAGTACCGCGGATTCGGTTTTCCAGGCGCCGAGGACCTCGGCAACATGTTCCAGTTCTACGCCGAGTTCGAGGAGGCATTCATGCGCGCGCGTCCGCTCGATGTCGCGCGCCGCCTGAATCCGGACCTGCAGACCTTCGCGGCCTTCCTCGCGCGCAACAAGAACCGGATACCTCTGGCCTGACCGGCGGCCGCTGCGGCGCCCGCCGCGGCGGGCCGCTGCCGGAAATTGCTATCCTTCGTCCTCGCTGATCAGGTCGAAGCGGGAGAGTGCATCCGACACCGGATGCCGCCGAAGGCGCAATCTCACCCGGAATCGCTCAGGTTCAAGAACCGCTTCGTCGTCGCGACTCTGGAGAGACCGCATGCCTCGCATGCGGCGCCGAAGGGGCAGGGGCCGCTGGTGAACGCCGCGGCTCCCGAACTCTCAGGCAAAAGGACAGAGGGGTGCCGTTCGACAACCGTCGGACTGCGCCCCTTTTTCATTGGCCGGGAGACCCATGGGCAACCGCACACCGCTGTATGACACGCACGTCGCCTCGGGCGCGAAGATCGTCGACTTCGGCGGCTGGGACATGCCGCTCAACTACGGCTCGCAGATCGAGGAGCACCACGCGGTGCGGCGCGACGCCGGCATGTTCGACGTGTCGCACATGTGCCCGGTCGACGTGAAGGGCGCGGACGCCCGCGCGTTCCTGCGCTACCTCGTCGCCAACAACGTCGACCGCCTCACGGAGCGGGGCAAGGCGCTCTACTCGTGCATGCTCAATCACGCCGGCGGCGTGGTCGACGACCTCATCATCTACTTCCTGCGCGACGACTGGTTGCGCGTCGTCGTCAACGCTTCGACGGCGGAGAAGGACCTGGCGTGGATGGAGAAGGTGCGCATGCGAGCGCGCCTTCGCCGTCACGCTGACGCCGCGCCGCGACCTCGCGATGATCGCCGTGCAGGGTCCGAACGCGCGCGCGAAATTCTGGCAGGTGCGGCCGGCGACCCGGGCTGCCACGGAAGGGCTCGGCGCGTTCTTCGCGGCGGAGGTCGGCGACCTGTTCGTGGCCCGCACTGGTTACACCGGCGAAGACGGCTTCGAGGTGATGCTGCCGGCGGAGCGGGCGGCCGCAACTGTGGACCGACCTGAAGTCCGTGGGCGTCGCCGAAGCGGGTCTGGGAGCGCGCGACACGCTGCGGCTCGAAGCCGGCATGAACCTGTACGGCAACGACATGGACGAGACCATCTCGCCGCTCGACGCCGGCCTGTCGTGGACGGTCGACCTGAAGACGCCGCGCGAGTTCGTCGGCCGCCCGGCGCTCGAGCAGCAGTTGGCAGATGCCGGCGCGCGCAAGGCGCTGGTCGGACTGAAACTGCTGGACAAGGGCGTCCTGCGTTCGCACCAGAAGGTCGACGACGCCGCTCGGCGAAGGCGAGATCACCAGCGGAACGTTCTCGCCGACGCTGGGTTTCTCGGTGGCGATGGCGCGCGTGCCGCGGGGCGTGAAGGCCGGCGACACCGTGCAGGTGGACATCCGCGGCAAGCTGCTCGCCGCCCAGGTGGTGAAGATGCCGTTCGTGCGCAACGGCAAGGCGATGATTTGACGTCGCAGGTGTACGCGGCGCTGCGCGCCGCACGTGCACCTGCTCCGATTAGTTAGCGGGCCGGGCTTCGGAGCGGCCGGGCGCCCGGCCCGATCACAAAGGCACGAAAAGGCAACGTAGAGGAGAGGCGATGAAATTCCCAGCAGACCTGAAATACACGAAGACGCACGAGTGGGCCAAGGTCGGTAGACGACGGCCTGCTCTGGGTCGGTATCACCGACGCCGCGCAGGACATGCTCGGCGACCTGGTGTACGTCGGCGACGTCAAGGTCGGCGCAGACGCTGAAGGCGGGCGAGACGGCCGGCGTGGTCGAGTCGGTCAAGGCCGCCTCGGACATCTATGCGCCGGTCGACGGCGAGGTGGTCGCGTTCAACGACGCGCTCGAGTCCGAGCCGCAGCAGATCGAACGGCGATCCGTACGGCGCGTGGATCTTCAAGATGAAGACCGGCGCGTCGATCGACGGCCTGCTGGACGCGAAGGCGTACGAGGCAGACGTTGCCGAATCGCATTAGCGCGCTGGTCGCCGGCTGCATGCTCGCGCTCGGCTCCGCCGTGGCGGCGGCCGACGCGCCGCCCGCGTGGCTCGCGGGGTGCTGGCAGGGCGAGGCGGACACCGCCGCGGCGCAGGCCTTCGAAGTCTGGTCGCCCCCGCGCGCGGACCGGATGCTCGGCATGAGCCAGACGCTGCGCGGCGGCGGCTCGATGTTCGAGTTCATGCGCATCGAGAGCGGGGCGCGCGGCCTGCGCTTCGTGGCGCAGCCCGGGGGCCGTCCGCCGACGGAGTTCGCGGCCGAACGGGTCGAGCCGCAACGCATCGTGTTCGCCAATCCCCAGAACGATTTCCCGAAGTACATCGACTATCGGCGCAGCGGCGACCGTCTCGAAGCGAGGCTCGGCGCCACGCCTCCCGACCAGGACGGCAAGCGGGCGCTGTACGCCTTCCGCCGCGTTGCCTGCGACGACGTCCTTGCCGCCCGATAACAGACACAGAGACCCATGACCACGCTTGCCCAGCTCGAGAACCACAGCGAATTCCACGCGCGCCACATCGGCCCCAACGAGGACGAGATCGACGAGATGCTGAAGGTCGTCGGCGCGCCGTCGCTCGACGGCCTGGTCGACGCCATCGTGCCGAAGTCGATCAAGCTCACGGCGCCGCTGGCGCTGCCGGCGCGCCATCACCGAGGAGGAGGCGCTGGCGAAGATCCGCGGCCATCGCGACGCGGAACCGCGTGTTCCGCAGCTTCATCGGACAGGGCTACTACGGCACGCACACGCCCAAGGTCATCCTGCGCAACGTGCTCGAGAACCCGGCGTGGTACACGGCGTACACGCCGTACCAGGCCGAGATCTCGCAGGGCCGGATGGAAGCGCTGATCAACTTCCAGACGATGATCGCCGACCTCACCGGCATGGAGATCGCGAACGCGTCGCTGCTGGACGAGGGCACGGCCGCGGCCGAGGCGATGACGCTGGCCAAGCGCAGCGCGAAGAACCGGAGCAACGTGTTCCTCGTCGCCGGCGACTGCCACCCGCAGACGATCGAAGTGGTGAAGACGCGCGCCGAGCCGCTGGGACTCACGGTCAAGGTCGGCTTCGTTCCCGACCTGATGCAGGACGGCGACTACTTCGGCGTGCTCGCCCAGTACCCGTCGACGACCGGCCTGATCCACGACATGCGGCCGTTCGCCGAGCAGGCGCACGACAACGGGCGCGCTGTTCTGCGTCGCGGCCGACCTGCTGGCGCTCACGCTGCTCGAAGCGCCGGGCGCGTGGGGCGCCGACATCGTCGTCGGCAACTCGCAGCGGTTCGGCGTGCCGTTCGGCTTCGGCGGCCCGCACGCCGCGTTCATGGGCTGCAAGGACGCGTTCAAGCGCTCGATGCCCGGCCGGCTGGTCGGCGTGTCGGTCGATTCGCAGGGCAAGCCGGCGTACCGGCTGACGCTGCAGACGCGCGAGCAGCACATCCGCCGCGAGAAGGCGACGTCCAACATCTGCACCGCGCAGGTGCTGCTCGCCGTGATGGCGAGCATGTACGCCGTCTATCACGGACCGGACGGCCTGACCCGTATCGCGCAGCGCGTTCACCGGCTGACCGCGATCTTCGCCGAAGGGCTGAAGCGCGGCGGCCTGAAGGTCAACGGCACGTTCTTCGACACGCTCGCGGTGGCCGGTGTCGACGCGGCGGCGGTGCTCGCCGCGGCGCGGGCGCAGGGCATCAACCTGCGCGAGTTCAGCCAGCGCGACGTCGGCGCGCACGCCATCGCAGATCGTCGGCGTCGCGTTCGACGAGACCACGACCCGCGCGGACGTCGAAACGCTGTGGGACGTCTTCGGCGTGCGGGCGAACGTCGACGAACTCGACGCCGTCGTCGCGGCCGACGAGACGGCGATCCCGACGGCGCTGCGTCGCACGACCCCGTTCCTGACGCATCCCGGTATTCAACACGCATCACAGCGAGCACGAGATGCTGCGCTACCTGCGCTCGCTGGCCGACAAGGACCTCGCGCTCGACCGCACGATGATCCCGCTGGGCTCGTGCACGATGAAGCTCAACGCGACGAGCGAGATGATTCCGGTCACCTGGCCGGAGTTCGCCAACATCCACCCGCTCGCGCCGGCCGACCAGTCCGAGGGCTACCGGCAGCTGATCGGCGAACTCGAGCAGATGCTCGTCGAGTGCACCGGCTACGACGCGGTCAGCCTGCAGCCCAACTCCGGCGCGCAGGGCGAGTACGCCGGCCTGCTGGCGATCCGTGCCTATCACCGCGCGCGCGGCGAGGGGCATCGGACCGTCTGCCTGATTCCCGAGAGCGCGCACGGCACCAACCCGGCGTCCGCGCAGATGTGCGGCATGGACGTGGTCGTCGTGAAGACCGACCGCGACGGCAACGTCGACATCGCCGACCTGAAGGCGAAGGCCGAACAGAACGGCGCGAAGCTGGCGGCGCTGATGGTCACGTACCCGTCGACGCACGGCGTGTTCGAGGAAGCGATCGTCGAGATCTGCGAGATCGTGCACCGGCACGGCGGGCAGGTGTACACCGACGGCGCCAACATGAACGCGCTGGTCGGCGTCGCCAAGCCCGGCAAGTACGGCTCGGACGTGTCGCACCTGAACCTGCACAAGACCTTCTGCATCCCGCACGGCGGCGGCGGACCGGGCGTCGGCCCGGTGGCGGTGAAGTCGCACCTCGCGCCGTACCTGCCGGGCAGGCTCGGCGCCGACAGCGAGGTCGGCATGGTGAGCGCCGGCAGCTTCGGCAGCGCGAGCATCCTGCCGATCTCGTGGATGTACGTGACGATGATGGGCGCCGAAGGGCTGCGCCGCGCGACGCAGGTCGCGCTGCTCAACGCGAACTACGTCGCGAAGCGCCTGGCGCCGTACTACCCGACGCTGTACGCCGGGCCGCAACGGCTTCGTCGCGCACGAGTGCATCCTCGACCTGCGGCCGCTCAAGGACGCGAGCGGCATCAGCGCCGAGGACGTCGCCAAGCGGCTGATGGACTACGGCTTCCACGCGCCGACGCTGAGCTTCCCGGTCGCCGGCACGCTGATGGTCGAACCGACCGAGTCGGAGCCGAAGGTGGAACTCGACCGCTTCATCGAGGCGATGATCGCGATTCACGGCGAGATCGGCGCCGTGAAGGCGGGCCAGGTCGACCGCGACGACAACCCGCTGAAGAACGCCCCGCACACCGCGGCGATGGTGATGGCGGAGAACTGGGCGCACGACTACACGCGCGAAGCGGCGGCATTCCCGGTCGCCTCGCTGAAGCGCCAGAAGTACTGGACGCCGGTCGGACGGGTCGACAACGCCTACGGCGACCGGAACATCATGTGCTCGTGCGTGCCCCTGTCGGCGTATGCGGACGACGCGGAGGCGACCGCGGTGTGAGCCAGGACCGGAGGCGAGCGCCGGGCCGGGTCCCGGCGGCGCCCCCGGGGGGGCTTGAAATCCAGCCCCGCCGCTCCGAATTTGGTCCGTATGAGCCGCTCGCCGGATCCTGGCGGGCAAGGCCACACCAGAGGAGGACACAGCATGTTTGCATCGATGATGTACCCGACTGCGTTCGGTGACTTCGATCGGCTGCGGCGGGAACTGGACGACCTGTTCGGCCTGGCCGGCCTGCCCACCAGCATCCGCTCCGCGGCGCCGGGCGCTTTCCCAGCGCTCAACATCGGCAACACGCCCACCAGCGTCGAGGTCTACGCCTTCGCACCGGGAATCGACCCCAGCCAGGTCGACGTGACGATCGACCGCGGCGTGATGACCATCTCCGGCGAGCGCCGCTCCGAACTGCCCGAGAACGATGCCAAGGTCAACGTGTACGGCAACGAGCGCTTCGCGGGACGCTTCCGCCGGGCGATCAGCCTGCCGGAGGACATCGACCCGGCGAAGGTCGAAGCCACCTACCGTGACGGCGTGCTGCGCGTCAGCATCGCGCGCCGCGAGTCGGCGCTGCCCAAGCGCATCACCGTGCAATGAGCGCGACAGGAGGAATGAACATGAGCGACACGATGGTTGCTGAACGCCAGGAGAAGCGGCAGGCGCGAGGGCCGGCACAGGCACGCAGCCGCGGCAGGAAGCAGCCGACGATGATCCCGCGCGTCGACGTGCTCGAAGACGAAGCGGGCATCACGCTGCTGGCGGACCTGCCGGGCGTGTCCCGCGACGAGCCTCGAGATCCACGTCGAGGGCGATTCGCTGATGATCGAAGGCGAGGTCAGCCGCGGCGACGCCGGAGGCGATGGAAGCCGCCTATGCCGAAGTGCGCGTGCCTCGCTACCGCCGGAGCTTCACGCTGAGCCGCGAGCTCGACGGCAGGTCGCATCGAAGCCCAGCTGAAGGACGGCGTGCTGCGACTGCGGATTCCGAAGCAGGAACACGCCCAGCCGCGTCGCGTTTCGATCAAGGTCGCCTGACGGCGCGATCGGACTGCCGGCGCGTGCGTTGCCGCGCCGGCCCTGTTAGTGTCTCCCCGAGGGGCGGTCGGCCTTCGCCGACCGCCCCTCGTTCATCTGCACCGTCCTCATGGCCGTCAGCGTCTTCGACCTCTTCAAGATCGGTATCGGGCCGTCGAGCTCGCACACCGTGGGTCCGATGCGCGCGGCGCGGCTGTTCGCCCAGCGGCTGGCGAATGAAGGCCTGATCGACCGCGTTGCCGCCGTGCGCGTGGAGCTGTACGGCTCGCTCGGCGCCACCGGCAAGGGCCACGGCAGCGACAAGGCCGTGCTGCTCGGCCTGGAAGGCGAGGAGCCGGCGAAGGTCGATGTGGACGTCGATTCCGGACCGCCTGGCCGCCATCCGCCATCACCACCGGCTGCATCTGCTCGGCGAGCACCCGGTCCGCTTCGTCGAGAAGGAGCACCTGCTGTTCTTCACCCGGGCGCTGCCCTTCCACGCCAACGGCCTGCGCTTCATCGGCTTCGACGTCGAGGGCCGCGAACTGACCGCGCGCACCTATTACTCGGTGGGCGGCGGCTTCGTCGTCAGCGAGGAACTGGCGAGCGACGGCACGGCGCAAAAGCGCGTCGCGCCCGGACACGACGATCCTGCCGCTGCCCTTCCACACCGGCGCCGAGTTGCTGGCGCAATGCCGCGTCACACGGTCTGTCCATCGCGCAGGTGATGCGCGCCAACGAGCGCCATTGGCGCGCCGACGACGCGATCGACGCGGGCCTGCTCGAGATCTGGGACGTGATGCAGGGCTGCGTGGCGCGCGGGCTGAGCGCGGAGGGAACGCTGCCCGGCGGTCTGAAGGTCAGGCGCCGCGCCGCCGAGTGGCATCGCAAGCTCGCGGGCGCACCGGGCAGCGGGCGATCCGCTCGCCGTGCTCGACTGGGTCAACCTGTTCGCGCTGGCGGTGAACGAGGAAAACGCCGCCGGCGGCCGCGTGGTGACGGCGCCGACCAACGGCGCGGCCGGCATCATCCCCGCCGTGCTGCACTACTACCGGCGATTCGTGCCCGGTGCCAGCGACCAGGGCGTCGTCGACTTCCTGCTGACGGCCGGGGCCATCGGCATCCTCTACAAGGAGAACGCGTCGATCTCCGGCGCCGAAGTGGGCTGCCAGGGCGAGGTCGGCGTCGCCTGCTCGATGGCCGCCGGCGGGCTCGCGGCGGTGCTCGGCGGCACGCCCGAGCAGGTCGAGAACGCCGCCGAGATCGGCATGGAGCATCACCTCGGGCTCACCTGCGACCCGGTCGGCGGCCTGGTGCAGATCCCGTGCATCGAACGCAACGCCGTGGCGTCGGTGCAGGCGATCAACGCCGCGCGCATGGCGCCTGGCCGGCGACGGCACGCACTACGTGTCGCTCGACAAGGTCATCAAGACCATGCGCGAGACCGGCGCCGACATGAAGACGAAGTACAAGGAAACCGCGCGCGGCGGCCTCGCGTTGAACGTGATCGAATGCTGACGCGTGCCGGTCGCGTCGTCCTGATGGCCTTGTTCGGAATGTCCGCCTTCACGCTGGCCGGCTGCGTCGAGCGTTTCTTCTTCTATCCGGACGCCGTCCGCTACACCGTCGCCGGAGCAGTTCGGCCTGCGCGCCGAAGACATCGAGATGCGCGCCGCCGACGGGACGCGCCTGCACGGCTGGTTCCTGCCCGCGAGCGGCACGGCGAAGGGCACGGTGCTGCACCTGCACGGCAACGCGGCCAACGTCACGCAATCACCTGCCGCTGGTCGCCTGGCTGCCGGCGCGCGGCTACAACGTGCTGATGCTCGACTATCGCGGCTTCGGCCGGTCGGAGGGCAAGCCGACGCTGGACGGCATCGTGGACGATGCGCTGGCGGCGCTGCAGTACCTGCGGACGCGGCCGGATGTCGATCGTGAACGCCTAGTCGTCTTCGGGCAGAGCCTCGGTGGCGCGACGGCGCTGCGGATGCTCGCGCGGGACGCCGCTGGCGTTCGCCTCGCGGTCATCGACTCGTCGTTCCCGAGTTACCGTGGCATCGCCCGCGACGCCACGGCGGGCAGTGCAATGTCGGCGCTCGCGTCGCTGGCGGCACCCGGGTTGCCCGGCTCGGACAAGGACCCGGTCACTGCCTTGAAGTCGATCCCGGTACCGGTGATCTTCGTGCACGGAACGCGGGATGCGGTCATTCCGCACGCGAACAGCGACGCGCTGCACGCGGCGGCGCCGTCGAACCAGTTGTGGAAGATCCCCGGCGCGGACCACATCGCCGCGTTTGCGTTCGCGGGCCCGTGGCGCGAGAAGCTGGTCGCGGAGATGGACGCCGCGACGCGCTAGCGTCCTCGCTCGCGCCGCCGATAGTCGACGAAATCGAAACCGAAGGAACGGCTGTCCGTCGGCGGGTGGTGCTCGCGGCTTGCTTCGGCCCACGCCGCGGACGCGGGCGCCGGCAGGAAGGTGTCGCCGTCGAAGTCGGCGTGGATTTCGGTCAACAGCAGCCGATCGGCGCGAGGCAGGGCGTCCGCGTACAGCTGGGCCCCGCCGATGACGAAGATCTCGCCGGCCTCGGCGCAACGCTCGATCGCCTCGTCGAGGCTGTGCACGATCTCCGCTCCGGGCGCGGCGAAGCCGCGATCACGGGTGACGACGACGCTGCGCCGGCCGGGCAGCGGCCGCCCGATCGACTCCCACGTCTTGCGTCCCATCACGATCGGGTGCCCCATCGTCGTGCGCTTGAAGAACTGCAGGTCTTCCGGCAGTCGCCACGGCAGGCCGCCGCCGGCGCCGATCACGCCATTGCGGGCGCGCGCGAGGATCAGCGTGACGCGCGGAGTCGTCGCCGCGCTCACACCGCCACCGGCGCCTTGATGTGCGGGTGCGGGTCGTAGCCCTCGATCCCGAAGTCCTCGAACGCGTAGTCGAAGATCGAGGCCGGCCGCCGCCTGATCACCAGCCTCGGATACGGACGCGGCTCGCGCGCGAGCTGCTCGCGCACCTGCTCGAAGTGGTTGTTGTAGATGTGGCAGTCGCCGCCGGTCCACACGAAGTCGCCGACGCCGAGGTCGCACTGCTGCGCGATCATGTGCGTCAGCAGCGCGTAGCTGGCGATGTTGAACGGCACGCCGAGGAAGATGTCGCAGCTGCGCTGGTAGAGCTGGCAGGACAGCCGGCCCTGCGCCACGTAGAACTGGAACAGCAGGTGGCACGGCGGCAGCGCCATCTTCGGGATGTCGCTGACGTTCCAGGCGGAGACGATCAGCCGCCGCGAGTCCGGATTGGTCCGGATCTGCTGCACCACCTGCGCGATCTGGTCGATCGAGCCGCCGTCCGGCGTCGGCCACGACCGCCACTGCACGCCGTACACCGGGCCCGAGCTCGCCGTCCTCGCGCGCCCACTCGTCCCAGATCGTGACCTTGTTGTCGCGCAGGTACCCGACGTTGCTCGAGCCCTGCAGGAACCACAGCAGCTCGTGGATGATCGAGCGCAGGTGCAGCTTCTTGGTCGTGACGAGCGGGAAGCCTTCCTGCAGGTCGAACCGCATCTGGTAGCCGAACCAGGACCTGGTGCCGGTCCCGGTGCGGTCGGTCTTGTCGACGCCACGTTCGAACACGTGGCGCATGAAGTCTTCGTACTGGCGCATGGTGGAGTCGCTGGAGAATGCGGCGCATTCTATCGGCCCGGTCCGGTGGCCCCGGCTGTCATTCGCCGGTGCTCGCGTTCTGGTGAGCGGCCTTTGCCCACCTGTGCATTTCGCGGTTCCGGCCGGTCAAGCCGCGAACTGCATCGCCGCAAGTCGCGCGTACAGGCCACCGCGCGCGACGAGCTCGGCGTGCGGTCCTGCCTCGACGACACGGCCGTGCTCGAGTACGAAGATGCAGTCGACCCGCTGCACCGTCGCGAGGCGATGCGCGATGACGATGGTGGTGCGGCCGCGCATCGCGGTCTCGCAGCGCGGACTGCACCGCGCGCTCGCTCTCGGCGTCGAGGGCCGACGTCGCTTCGTCGAGCAGCAGCAGCGGCGCGTTCTTCAGGATGGCGCGCGCGATCGCCAGTCGCTGACGCTGCCCGCCGGACAGCCGCAGCCCGCGTTCGCCGACCTCGGTCGCGTAGCCGTCCGGCAGGCGCAGCGACGAACTCCTCGACGTGCGCCGCCCGCGCCGCGGCCCGCGCTTCGTCGTCGGTGGCGTCGGGGCGGCCGTAGCGGATGTTGTCGAGCACCGAGCCGGAGAAGATCACCGCTTCCTGCGGCACCACCGCGATCCGTCGCCGCAGCGTCCTCGAACGCCACGTCGCGGACGTCGACGCCGTCGACGCGGACCGCACCGTCGCCCGTGTCGTAGAACCGCTGCAGCAGCTGGAACACCGTGCTCTTGCCGGCGCCCGACGGGCCGACCAGCGCGACGGTCTGGCCGGGTTCGATCGACGAGCGAGAGGTCGTCGAGCACGCGGTGCTGGGGCCGCGACGGGTAGGTGAAGACCGACGCGGTCGAACTCCACGCGCGCGCCGCGCGGCGCCGGCGGCAGCGCCACCGGTGACGGCCGGCGCGCGCGATCGGCGATTCGGTGTTCAGCAGTTCCATCAGGCGCTCGGTCGCGCCCGAGGCGCGCAGCAGGTCGCCCCACACCTCGCCGAGCACGGCCGCCGCGCCGGCGACCACCGTGATGTAGAGCGCGGTCTGGCTCAGTTCGCCTGCCGTGATGCGCCCCGCCATCACCGCCTGCACGCCGCCGTACAGGCCGTAGAGCAGGGCGCCGAACACGCCGATGATCACGAACGCGGTCAGCGTCGCGCGCGTTCCGGTGCGGCGGACCGCCGTGTCGAACGAGCGCTCGTTGGCCTCGTGGAAGCGGCGGGCCTCGTTGCCTTCCTGCGTGTAGCTCTGCACGACCTGCACGGCGTTCAGCACTTCGCCGGCGATGGCGCTCGAGTCCGCGATCCGGTCCTGGCTGGCGCGGGACAGGCGGCGCACGCGGCGGCCGATCAGCATCGCCGGAACGACCACGAGGGCGATGACGCCGACCACGGTCAGCATCAGCCGCGGACTGGTGGCGACCAGCATGGCGATGCCGCCGGTGAACAGCACCGCGTTGCGCAGCCCCATCGAGATGCTCGAGCCGACCGCGTTCTGGATCACCGTCGTGTCGGTCGTCAGCCGCGACAGCACCTCGCCGGTCTTCAGCGTTTCGAAGAACTGCGGGCTCTGCTGCAGCACGTGCGCATACACGGCCTGCCGCAGGTCGGTGGTGACGCGGTCGCCGAGCCAGCTCACCATGAAGAAGCGCGCGGCCGTGAAGATGCCGAGCGCCACGGCGACGGCGAACAGCAGGCCGAAGTGGTGGCGGATGGCGAGCAGCTTGCCGCCGACGTCGCCGCCCGGCGTGGTGAGGCCCTGGTCGACCAGGAGCCGCACGGCGTAGGGAAGCGCGAGCGTCGCGCCGGCGGCGAGCAGCAGGAACAGCAGCGCCAGCGCGATCTGCTTTCCGTACGGCCTGACGAAAGGCAGCAGGCCGCGCAGCGGCCGCAGGCGTGCGGGGAGCGGGCGCGGTCGACGGCCACGGGTCGGTCACCAGAGCGGCGAGGTCAGCACGCCCCACGCCGCGAGGATCATCAGCAGGCCCCATGACGCATAGGCGATCACGAACGGCGCGCCGCGCGACTTCGGGTTGCGCGCGTACGCGAACGCATACCAGATGCGCGCCACCAGCCACAGACGCGCCGACGGCCGCGGCGATGTGCGGACTGAAGTAGATCGATGCCAGCCACAGCGCCGGCAGGAACATCACCGCGTTCTCGAGCGTGTTCATCTGCACGCGGAACGCGCACTCGAACTCGACCGGACCGGTCGTCGCCGGCGCGCTGACCTTGTAGCGACCGCGCGCATAGCCGACGTACCAGGCGCAACCGAACAGCAGCGCCAGCGTGGCGAGTGTCACGAGGGCAGGCCAGTGCAAGGTGGTTCCCATCGGTTCTCTCCGTTCAGGACGGCGGATGGTAGCGGTTGAAGCTGGCGGAACGCTCAGAGCCGGATCGGCGCGACGTAACCGGTCATCTCGAGATAACCGCGGCCGACGCGGCGTTCGCCTTCGAGCAGTTCGCTCGCGCCTTCCCAGTACACCGCGCCGGTCGTCATCCGCGAGTCGAGTTCCTGGTCGTTCATCAGCGGCCGGGTGACGAAGCGTGCGATCGCCGATGTGGATCTCCTGCGCCACCGGCCAGGTGGCGCGCGTCCGCGGCGAGGTCCACTGCGGATCGCCGCGACGAAGCGGACCTCGTCGGGGCGGAACGTGCGGGTAGTGCCGTTGGCCGCACGCAGCGACGCGTAGGCATGGAGCGGCTTGTCGGCCGCCCCCTGGCGGCGGATCTGGAATGCCGTCAGCGCCGAGCCGTCGTCGAGGTTCATGCCGACCCAGTCCCAGCCCGCCGCGTCCGCGGTCGAGCAGCGTGCTCGACCACTCGTGATCGAGCCAGCCGCTGCCGGTCAGCGACTGGGCTCGGCCGTCGCGCGTCAGTTGCGCCCGCACCTGGAGTTGCGGCTGCGAGTAGTAGTAGCTCGCCTGTGCGGGCGAGCGGCCCCTTGCGCGAGACGCCGGCGTCGCCCTGCAGCAGCAGCGGCTGCGTGGGTCGTGCCGTGAACTCGAGCGTGAAGCCGCGCGCGGGCAGCGCGCAGCGGTACTCGCCGCTCGCCAGCCGCTCGAAGCGTCCAGGCGCCGAGGCGCACGGCGGTGTCGACCTCGGAGGCCGCCGGCCCCGCCGAAACCGGTGCGCGCGATGCGTTCGTCGTGCAGCAGCGCTGCCGCGCGCCGGGTCGGCAAGCGCGGCGTGGGCGATGATCAGCTGCTTCGCGGCAAAGGCGCTCGGATTGGCGGGATCGACCTCGGTCCGCGTCCGGAAGAACGTCACCTGGAAGCCGAGCGACGGCGCCGGCCGGACCGTCGAGCCAGCCGGTCAGGTACCACCACTCGGTGCGGTAGTCGGGATGTGCCCCGTGATCGCGCGGAAAGACGAGCCGACGCGGGGTCACCACCGCGTAGTCGACCGCGGCGCGCACCGGCGCGGCGAGCGCCAGCGAACTCAGCAGGAAGTGTGCGACGGCTCGGCATGCGGTCACCAGTCGTCCCGCACCGCGCGCACGGCGTCGATCGACACCGCGCGCCGGCCGGCGATCACCGCGGTCACGACGGCGGCAGCCATCAGCGCAACCATCAGTGCCGCGATCAGCCGCTCGGGAGCGTTGAAGTCCATCGTCCAGTGGAACGACTGGGGGTTGATCACCTTGATCAGCACCAGCGAGACCACGAGCCCGGTCGACGAGTCCGACGACGATCGCGAGCGCGGTGACCAGCGCGCCTTCGATCGCCAGCAGTCCGAGGATCTGGCCGCGCGTGAGCCCGATGTGGCGCAGCATCCCGAACTCCCGCGTGCGGGCGATGGCCTGCGACGAGAACGTCGCGGCGATGCCGATCAGGCCGATCGCGATGGCGGCGATCTCGAGCACGTAGGTCACCGCGAAGCTGCGGTCGAAGATCTGCAGGCTGAGCTTGCGGATGTCGCCGGGCTGCACGAACTCGGTCGCGGCGCCCGCGTCCATCTCAGCGCGGAGCTCCTCCGCCACGCGCGTCGGCGTCCACCCGGGCTTCAGCCACAGCGCGGCGTCGGTGATGGTGTTGTCGCCGGTCGCGGCCTGGTAGTCCTCCGTGCGCATCGCGATCGCGCCGAACTGCCGCGCGTAGTCGCGCCAGACGCCCACCGGCATGAACGGCTGCAGCCGGCCGGCCAGCGGCAGTTCGACGACGCGCCCGGGCTGCATGCCGTAGATCTCGACCATCGCCTCGGTGATCCAGATGGGCGGCGGCATGTCCGGAGTCCAGCGCACGACGGCGCCGGTCAGCGGCAGCTCTGCCCCGGCGTCGTCGACGTCGAAGGGCCGCACGACGAGCGTCACCTGCGCGCGTCCGGGATCGAGCTGCAGCTTGGCGAAGCGCGAGAAGTCGGCGCGCGCCACGCCGGGGTGGCGCGCGAGCCGCTGCAGGTCCGCCTCGGAGAAGTAGGCGATCGAGCCGGTCTGCGCGACGCGCGCATACAGCTCCGCCGGCAGGATGCGGTTCAGCCAGTCGTCGACCGAACCGCGGAAGCTCGACGACCATCGTGGCCATCGCGATCATCAGCGCGAAGCTCGCCACGATGCCGGCCATGCCGATCGCGGCGAAGCTGGGCGCCTGCGCGATGCGGGTCACGGCGAGCAGCAGCGTGGGCGAGCGCGCCGCGAGCGGCGACCGCTCGATGCGGCGCGCGAGCGGGCTGAAGGCCGCGTGGGCGAGGCGCGGCTGCAGCGCGATGGCGCCGATCAGCACGGCCATGATGGACAGGTAGCCCCCGACCGGAATGCCGCTCACCGGCGGCAGCAGCAGCAGCGCGCCGCCGAGCGCCAGCAGCGACGAGCCCCGGCCAGACCTTCCCGAGCGGCTTGAACGCGTCCTCCTCGGCGCCGGGTTTCATCGCCAGGGCCGGCGAGGTCCGCGCGGCATCGCGGGCGGGCACCCAGCTGCCGGCGATGGCGGCGCCGAGCCCGAGCAGGAAGAAGAGCAGCACGGACTCCGGGCGGTACTGGACCTCGGGCCGGGTGCCGGTGAAGAAGCCGCTGCCGAGGTCGCCGCCGAGCACGGTCAGCGTCACGGCTCGCGATCGCCGGCACCGAGCAGCAGGCCGAGCGCGCTGCCGACGACGCCGAGCAGGGAGGCCTCCGCCACCAGCAGCGACTGCAGCTCGCGCGCCGTCACGCCCGCCACGCGCAGGTAGGCGAGCTGCGAGCGGCGTGCGATGGTCGCCTGCGCCTGCAGCGAGAAGACCAGGAAGCCGCCGGTGAAGAGCGCGACCAGCGCGAGCACGTTCAGGTTGACGCGATAGGCGCGCGACAGGTTCGACACGCGCGTGGTCTCGGCATCGGCGCTTGCCATCGCCACGCCCGGGCGGCAGCTGCAGCGCGCGCGACAGCGACTCGACGGTCATGCCTGGGGCGAGCTTCAGGTCGATGCGCGTGAGCCGGCCGAGCCGGTCGAGCCGCCATTGCGCGAACCCGAGATCCATCACGCCGACCACCTGGCCGGCCCGCGCGCCCGGCAGGGTGCCGACCACGGGCAGGACGACTTCGCGCGGTGCCAGCGAGCACGCGCAGTTCGCCGCCGACCGCCACCTTGAATCGCGCCAGCGCCGCCGGCGACAGGAAGACGCCGTCATCGAGGACCGCGAAGCGGGAGCCGTTGTCCGCGGGCGCCGGCACCAGGGCCTGCGACAGCATGCGCCGCGCGGAAGATGTCGAGCCCGACGATCGAAAGCAGCGGCGCGCGCTTCTCGGCACTTCCGAGCACCGGCACGTCGAGTTCGAGCACCGGGCTCGCGAGTTCCACCGCGGGATGCGCGACGACGCGGGCGAACAACTGCTCGTCGAAGCCTTCGCGCGTGCCGGTGATGGAGGCATCGGCCTGGCCGGTCACCGCCCGCACGGCCGAGGAGAACTCGCTCAGCGCCGAGGTGTTGATGAGGTGCACCGCATAGCCGAGCGCCACGCCGACGGCGATCGCCAGCACCTGCACCAGCCGTCCGCAGTCGGTGCTGGCGGGCGTAGCCGGCGAGGACGTGCCAGGCGAGCCAGAGCATCAGGCGCGGGGCGCGAGGCGTCCGTGGTCGAGGACGAGGATGCGGTCCGCGGAGCGCGCGGCGGCCTGCGAGTGCGTGACGAGCACGCCGCCGGCGCCGCGTGATCGGATCTCGTGCGCCAGCAGGTCGAGCACGGTCTGCGCGGTGTCCGGATCGAGGTTGCCGGTCGGTTCGTCGGCGAGCACGAGCGCGGGGCGGTGCACGAGGGCGCGCGCGACCGCCACGCGCTGCAGTTCTCCGCCGGACAGTTCGCGCGGCATGCTGGCGCCGCGATCGCCGAGGCCGACCGCAGTCGAGCAACTCGTTCACGCGCTTGGCCCGTTCGTCGCGCTGCGCGCCGATCAGCACGAGCGGCAGCTCGACGTTCTGCTCGACCGTCAGGTGCGGCAGGATGTGGAACGACTGGAACACGAAGCCGAGCTTCCGTCGGCGCGCCAACGTGCGCCCGGTGTCGTCGAGCAAGGCGAGGTCCGTTCCGTCGATGGCGACCCGTCCGGCATCCGGACGGTCGAGCCCGGCGATGAGGTTGAGCAGCGTCGACTTGCCGGAGCCCGACTCGCCGACGATCGCCACGTACTCGCCGGCCCCCACGTCCAGGGCAAGCGCGTCGAGCACCGAGCGCGAACCGAAACGCCTGGTCAGACCGTCGATCGAGAGCATCGCCCGATTCTACGGGCGCGCTTCGTTTTCCCTCTGGCTACAATGCCCGGCCGCATCGCGCAGGCATCTCCCTTGAGCTCCTCGATCGTCACCATCGACACCGTACGCGCCGCGCAATCGCGCCTGGCGGGGCACGTGGAAAACACGCCGTGCCTGCACTCGCGCACGCTGTCCCAGATCACGGGCGCCGAGGTGTACCTGAAGTTCGAGAACCTCCAGTTCACGGCGTCGTTCAAGGAGCGCGGCGCGCTGAACAAGCTCGCCACGCTGACGGCCGCGCAGCGCGAGCGCGGCGTCATCGCGGTGTCGGCCGGCAACCACGCGCAGGGCGTGGCCTACCACGCGCAGCGGCTCGGCATTCCGGCCGTGATCGTGATGCCGCGCTTCACGCCGACCGTGAAGATCGAGCGCACCCGCGGCTTCGCGGCGGAGGTGGTGCTGACGGGCGACACCTTCGACGACTCGAAGGCGGAGGCCGCGCGTCTGGCCGCGGAGCGATCGCTGACGATGGTGCATCCGTACGACGATGCCGACGTGATCGCGGGACAGGGCACCGTCGCACTCGAGATGCTCGCGCAGCAGCCGGACATCGACTGCCTGTGCGTGGCCATCGGGCGGCGGCGGATTGATCTCCGGCGTTGCCACAGTCGCGCGGGCGCTGAAGCCGTCGATCGAAATCGTCGGCGTGCAGACCGACCAGTTTCCATCGATGTACTCGGCGTTCAAGGGTGTGCAGATGCCCTCGGCCAACGCGACGCTGGCCGAAGGCATCGCGGTCAAGCAGCCGGGGGACCTGACGGTCGGAATCGTGAAGCGCCTTGTCGACGACATCGTGCTTGTTTCCGAGGGCGACATCGAGCAGGCCATCGTGATGCTGCTCGAGATCGAGAAGACCGTCGTCGAGGGCGCCGGCGGAACCGGCCTCGCCGCGATGCTCCGCCACCCGGCGCGCTTCACGGGCCGCAAGGTCGGCCTGATCCTCTGCGGCGGGAACATCGACCCCATGGTGCTCGCCGACATCATCGAACGCGGCATGGTGCGCGCCGGACGCCTCGCGCGCATCCGCGTGCACACGCGCGACGTGCCCGGCGAACTGGCGCGCGTCGCCACCCTGATCGGCCAGGCCGGCGCCAACATCGAGGAAGTCGAACACCAGCGGGCTTTCACCACGCTGCCGGTCCAGAATGCCGAACTCGAATTCGTCCTGCAGACGCGCGGGCCGGACCACATCGAGGAAGTGCTGCGAACCCTTCGCGCCGCCGGTCTCTACGCCACGACCCATCCTTACTGAACGAGAGCCCTGCGGTTGATCAAGGCCGCCGGCCTTTCGCCGGTCCATGTTGTCCGAGATCATTCCGCCGTTTCCCCACGCTGGCTAGTGTTGGAACGAGTACCTGGGGAGATGCCGATGGTTGCCGCGCGAACGCCGAATGTCTGCCTTGCGCCCGCGTCGCCGGGCAGGAAGGCCACGCGAGGAGTGGCGCAGCAGGACACGCGCGCCGCTGGGTTGGGCGGCAAGGCTGCGGCCCGAACTCGCTCCCAGGGTCGTCGAGGACCGCCGTCACGGAGGACGCCTGCTGCTTCCGACGCCGCTCCTCGTCGGAGAAGCCGTCGCGGCTGTGCCGAGTGGACAGGTGATCACCATTGGTCAACTGCGGCGGGCGCTCGCCGAGCGGTTCGACGCTGACCGGACCTGCCCGCTGATGACCGGCATCTTCGCGGCGATCCTCGCCGGCGCGGTGGCGGACGACCTCGGCCAGCGCCGGAAGCCGCGATGGCCGATCTGGCGACTGGTACGCGACGACGGCACGCTGCATCCGAAGTGGCCCCTGGATCCGCTGTACCGCGCGACGACACTGCGCGAGGAGGGCGTGCGCATCACACATCGCCACGGACACTGGGCCGCCATCGATACGCAGCATTGCTGATGGAGCGGGTGGCGCCGAACCAATACACTTGGCGCATGGGCTCAAACGATGTTGGGGCACCGCTGGCTGCGGTGCCCCGCTTTTTCGATCTGCGCGGCGAGGGCAGCGACCCGGTGGCCGAGTTGCGTGCGTCGCTCGGGGCTCACGCGCCCTTCATCGCTCCCAAATTCTTCTATGACCCGCTGGGATCGCGCCTGTTCGAGGCGATCTGCGAACTGCCTGAATACACGTTGACGCGCGCGGAGCAGGGCATCTTCGACCGGTTCGGCGAAGACATCGCCCTGCTCGTCGGAATCGATCGTCCGTTCCTTGATCTCGGCGCCGGCAATTGCGAGAAGGCCGAGCGGCTGTTCGGCGTGTTCGCCCCGTCGCAGTACATCGCCGTCGACATCGCGGCCGACTTCCTGCAGGAACGGCTTGGAGCACTGGCGCTGCGTCATCCGGGCATGGCGATCGTGGGGTTGGCGCGAGGATTTCACGAGTTCCCTGCGGCTACCCGATGCCGTCGAGGCAGGTCCCCGCACGGTCTTCTATCCCGGGTCGTCGATCGGCAACTTCGCGCCGGATGCGGCGCTCGCCTTGCTTGCCCGGATGCGCGAGGCGTGCGGCGCCGGCGGACACCTGATCCTCGGCGCTGACCTCGTGCGCGACAAGCAGTCGCTCGATCTGGCCTATGACGACGCGCTCGGCGTGACGGCCGCCTTTAACCTCAACGTGCTGCGCAACGTGAACCGTGTTCTGACGAGCGACTTCGACGTCGCCGACTGGCGGCACATCGCCTTCTTCGATCCGGTGACGTCGCGCGTCGAAATGCACGTCGAGGCGCGGTACAACGTCGCCGTGCGCTGGCGGGGAGGCGAGCGGCGATTCAGCGCGACCGACCGCATTCACACCGAGAACTCGTACAAGTACACGCTGCCAGGCTTGCGAGCTCTGCTGCAACGCGCGGGTTTCAGGGAGTGGCAGGTGTGGACGGACGACGCCCGCAGCTTCGCGGTCGCGGTCGCCGCGGCCTAGCCTGGTCCTTCCGATCGTTGCGCCGCGTCCGCTGTCAAAGAGCGGTCCGGGGGGCGGCTCGGACTGTCGCGCGGTCCTGGTGCCGGTGAGTGGTGCGGTGCAGCGGTCAGGGCGGTCAGCGCTGCAGGCGACGATCTGACGCCGCGAGGTCGGGCGGGATTCGATTGCCCCGATCGCGCATGTGCCGGCTGCCAAGACGGGGATTGTCAATCGGCGGGGCCGGCTGCCGACGTCCCCGCCGGGAAGTCTCGGTCGGAGCAGAGCCGGCGTCAGCGCCGCATGTCGAACAGCGACGTTTCCGGATCGTGGCCCTTGAGGGCTTCCGCGATCTGCTTGCGCGCCTTGATGAACGGCGAGTTCTTCGCCTCGACGGCCAGGAATTCGTCCAGATCCCCGTGTTCGCGCTGCAGGCGCGGCACGAGTTCCAGAAAGATGTCGGTCAGTTCGGGGTCGAACTGCCTGCCCTTGAGGGATCGGATCTCGGTCAGTGCCTCCGAGACTTTCCAGGCTTCCTTGTACGGTCGCTTGTGAGTAAGTGCATCAAAGACATCCGCCAGCGCGCTCACGCGCGCGGCGATGGGAATTGCGGTTCCGGCGAGCTTCATCGGGTAACCCGATCCGTCCCAGCGCTCGTGGTGATGGCGGGCGATCTCCTCGGCGATATGCATCTGCGGCACGTTCGACTTCGCAAGAATGTCCGCGCCAGCCGTCGTATGGGTCTCCATGATTTCCCGCTCGCCGGGCGTGAGCTTGCCGGGCTTCAGCAGGATGGCGTCCGGCACCACGAGCTTGCCGATGTCGTGCAAACGGGCAGCAAGGTCGATCAGGAAGCACACGTCCTCTTCCAGGCCAATCTCCTTGCCGAGGATCGAAGCAAGGCGTCCGACGCGGTAGCAATGCTCGCCAGTCGTATCGTCGTGCAGTTCTGCGGCCACCGACTGCTGCTCCAGCAGCAGGATCCGGTTGCGCATCAGTTCGCGCTCGCCGAGCTGGATCCGCAGTTTGCCGCGGTGGTTGGCCATGGCGACGTCGATGGAGCCTGGGGCGTAGGCAGGTTTTCGACCTGCTTCATGTACTCCGCGTGGTGCATCAAGCACCTGCGCGGCCTTTGCTTCGCGATTCATTGCAAGCAACTCATGCAAGTACACGAGAGCGACGTCTGGCTGTCCCGCGGCTTCGTAGCCTGCTACACAGGCCGGATAGCGCCTCTCGTACCTCGGATCGGATGCTTCTACGTGCGTGCTCCAATGACTTCTTAAGGCGTGTGAGACCAATGTCGGTGCGAGGAATTGACGTCGACCAACCCGCTTGTCATCGACGCTACGAACTCCGCGCGTGGCGTAGGTGTCTTGCTTGCGAAGCGGCGGGCGTTGTCGGAGTGCTCTGTTGCGTGTCCGTAGCTCGCCGATTTCCAGCAAGAGGCGCGAGTAGTTTGACTCCGCGATTACGCTGAAGAATCTCTCTAGTGGCGGTTCCAGGGAGTTGGTTGAGCTCAATCGCTCGCCTCACGGCACGTGATTCCCGTCTCGAACATCGCGCAAGTGCAAAGCACAGTTCGCAATATTTGTAAGCGCCAGGCTTTCAGTGTTTGTGCCGGGGCCCGACTGCTTCGCAAGAGTTTCGGCCCGCAGAAAACACTTGATCGCATCGCTATACTGAGCTGAGGACATTAGGGCGTCGCCAAGGTTGTTCCAAACCGGAGCTTCGTCGCTCGGATCACCTATTTCCTTCGCGCAATCTGGATCGCCTCAGCGAACGCACGCGTGGCTCCCGGAAGGTCGCCCGTTTCCGTCAGCATTACACCGTTTACGGAAAGGGTGCGACGCCGCAGTGCCGTGTCCACTTAAGTACCGGGTGCAGTTGAGGGCCCGATTGGCGGCTTAAGCCCTGTGAGCCGCGACGTTGGCGAGGTAGAAGAACTGAGCAACTGTCAGAAAGCAATCGACCAGTTCACTCGATGCTTCTGACCGTCAGGAATGGCCTGAAGTGCTGCCTCTGAACCGGCGGTCGCCTCTGGAGTCGGCCGACGACTCTTCCGACGAACTCGCGAGTTGAGGCCGAGAGCCTGTCGAACCATTCCGGGGCCATTCTCGGCCGGCAACGGCTGCGTCCAGCATGGGGATCTGGCTCACGAAATCTGCACGAGGGTTAATGTGGGGCTTGCCTTTTCCCGCAAGTAACGTTACATTCCAGTCCAACTCGCTTATCGGCCGAAAAGCGGGTGGCTTTACCCCTAATTAGAATGCTACGTAGCGGACGGAGGATCAAATGGAACAGGTCATAGAGCAAATTCTTGAAAAGCAAAGAAGAAGTTGTTGAGCTTTCCCTTGCTGAGCTGGCGCAGATTGGTGGTGGCGCGGGCGTCGCCAATTTCGGCTGAAGCTTCTCCGTGCGAAAAGCAAAGGGCGCCGAGGCGCCCTTTGCTTTTATGCGAGACAGGCCTACGAGGCGGCCTCCTTTGAGACAATCCGATACCGGAAATTCCCTGCACCCAACGCATCCATCCTCCCCTGAGCGCTCTCGGCCTGTGCAGGTATCGAGAAAGGCGCCGCGGCCTTGCGGGACCCCGGCAACCGCAGATCGCGAGCGAGGTTGTCGCCCAGCAAGTTCCGCTCCCAGCCGCACATGGCATCGTCCGCGCTTCCTGGACGAACTCGTCGGTCTGGACAAGTCCCGGCTTCTCTTCATGTATGGCCTTGCGGACGTCTGTCGGATCGGCCGGAACCCAGCCGAATCTCTCGGCCCAAAACTCGGCGCGGTAGTGTTGGGCATTCGTCACGTCTCCCGCCTTCCCATGGCGCTTGTAGCCCCGGCCGGACTCTGCGACGCGGTATGCCGCAACTGTCGCGCGCAGCTACGTCCGCGGCCCGTAAGCGGCCGACAAATGGCGCACTCAGGCCCGCACACTTCCCTTTCAGCCCCTTCGCCTTCAGCATGACCTTGATGTCCCCGATTCCGCAGCCGTCCGATCTCGGCTTGCGCTCGGTGTTCTCGACCCCACCCCACTCTCGGACGGCCCGGGCCTTGTCGAAGTCCGTGCGTGCACAACGAGTGATCTCCGTCGCCGTGTCCCGGACGATCCCGTTGCTCGGCATCCGCTAGGTCGGCTTCGGGTGCGGGGCAAGCTCGGCTGTCGTTGCCTGGATCCCGGCGCCGGCTGTCAGTTCGACTCTACGGCCCCGCCTACGAAAGCAACTCGTGACCTTGACCACCGGCTGCTGCTCGCCGACCTTGGACGTAGCCATGAATATCGCCGCGCTGTAGCCGTGCTCAACGACCATCCCGCTCTGCTCGACGCTGCCGCTGCCGCAATTCTCGAGAATCTGGAACCGGGATCAGTGTCTTGCGACAAGCGGCAAGAGCAACCAACCCTGTACGGCACCCGTCGGCGGCGTGATCTCCAGGCGCATGACCGCTTCAGAGGTGCGCCACCCGGCCTCTTTGTTCTGCGCGCGTGTTGCAAACGGCGCCGCCGACACAAGGGCGGCCGCCGGCGGTGCCGGCAGCAACGTTCGACGTTTCATTCAATTCTCCGAGACTGGGCGGCGGTACACGCCAGCGTTGTGCTACTTCGCCTCGGGCGTCGAGCCGGGCTACAACAGTCTCTGGATTGTGCTGACCAGTGCCGCGCTGGTTCAATCGGTGCCGCCGATCAGGACGTGTTTGACGTCTCCCACACGGTTGACCATACTGGCTGCTGGGCCGGCCGCCGCTTGCTGACGGAGGCCCAGATGGGGTACTCGGCGGCGAACGGGACGATCGAGTGGGGCAGGACGTTCTGGGAGTGGACGGGCAGTACCTTTGCGCCGTACGCGGGCGTCAGTGCCGATCGGTACGGCGCCCATTCCGCGCCCTGGTTCGGCACTCACCGGAACGTGCACGGCGCTTCATTCCTCACGGCGCCGCGGCTCGTGATTTCGAAGTTCTTCAGCCTCTATGCGCCGCATCGATGCGACGTCGTTGTCGGCTCCGTACCGCCGCCAGCTGATCTCAGCGCCGCCGGTCCTCGCGGATCATTCCCGCGGCTTTCTCCGCGATCATCAGGGTCGGCGAGTTGGTGTTGCCGGAGGTGATTGTCGGCATGATCGAGGCGTCGACGATGCGCAGACCGCCGAGGCCGCGGACGCGCAGCCGCGAATCGACGACGGCGCCACGGTCGTCGTCGGGTCCCATGCGGCAGGTGCTCACCGGATGAAAGATCGTGGTTCCGATGTTGCCGGCCGCCTTCACGATTTCCTCGTCGCTCGCGTACTCCTTGCCGGGCAGGAACTCGTCAGGCTCGAAGCGCGCGAGCGCGGGCTGCGCGGCAATGCGACGCGTGAGGCGGAGCGAATCGACCGCGACCTTCCGATCCTCGTCGGTGCTCAGGTAGCGGCAATTGATCGCCGGCGCCGCGCGCGGGTCCGGGCTCTTGATGCGAACATGGCCGCGCGACGTCGGGCGCAGGTTGCAGACACTCGATGTGAACGCGTTGAACGGGTGCAGCGGTTCACCGAACTTGTCGAGCGACAGCGGCTGCGTGTGGATCTCGACGTTCGCCGTGGCGTGCTCCGGGGAAGAGCGGGTGAAGCCGCCGAGCTGGCTCGGCGCCATCGTCAGCGGGCCCGAACGGAACAGGGCGTACTCGAGCCCCATCGCCGCCTTGCCGAACAGGCTGTGCACGCGCTGGTTCAGCGTCACGACGTTCTTCACCTTGAACGCCATGCGCAGTTGCAGGTGGTCCTGCAGGTTCTCGCCGACCCCGGGCATCTCGTGCAACACGGGAATGCCGTGCTGCTGGAGCAGGGCGCCCGGGCCGACACCGGACAGCTGCAGGATCTGCGGCGATCCGATGCTGCCGGCGGCGAGGATCGTTTCGATCTTCGCGGCGACGCGCTCACTGCGGCCCCCACGGTCGAGTTCCACGCCCGTGCAACGCCGGCCGTCGAACGTGATCCGGCGCACGTGCGCGTCCGTCATCACCGTGAGGTTGGGACGGCTCATCACCGGCTTCAGGAACGCGCGCGCGGTGTTCAGTCGCACGCCGCGGGTCTGGTTGACGAGGAAGTAGCTGCAGCCCTCGTTGTCCCCGCGGTTGAAGTCATCGATCTTGGGAATGCCCGCCTCGGCCATCGCTTCGCGGTACGCATCCAGGATGTCCCAGCGCAGACGCTGCGGTTCCACGCGCCACTCGCCACCGGCGCCGTGCGCCTCGTCCGCGCCGCGGAAGTAGTCCTCGCTCTTGCGGAAGATCGGCAGCACCGACTCCCAGCGCCACGAGGAGTCGCCCGTCATCGCGGCCCAGCCGTCGTAGTCCGCCGCCTGGCCGCGCATGTAGATCATCGCGTTGATCGACGAGCAGCCGCCGAGCACCTTGCCGCGCGCGTAGATGATCGAGCGGCCATTGAGCCCGGGGTCGGGCTCGGTCTTGTAGCACCAGTCGGTGCGCGGATTGTTGATGCAGAAAAGGTAGCCGACCGGGATCTTGATCCAGATCCAGTCGTCCTTGCCGCCGGCCTCGATCAGCAGGACCCTGACGTCGGGGTCGGCGGACAGCCGGTTGGCCAACAGGCAACCGGCGGTACCGGCCCCGACGATCACATAGTCGTAACCGTCGGTGGGCATGGCTTCTGTACTCCCTGTTCAGCAATCCTTGGTCGGACCTTCCTCAACGCTGGGTGCCGTACATCACCTGCGGCAGCCACGTAACGAGCTGCGGGTACACGAACGTCAGCCCGACGGCGACCAGCTGAATGATCACGAACGGAATGATCCCGCGATAGATGTGCTGCGTCGTGATCTCCGGCGGCGCGACGCCCTTCACGTAGAAGAGCGAGAAACCGACCGGCGGCGTGAGGAAGGAGGTCTGCAGGCAGACCGCGAACAGCACGACGAACCAGTTGAGGTCGAAGCCGGCCGCCTTCACGACGGGCGCCACCAGCGGCAGGATGATCAGCGTGATCTCCAGCCAGTCGAGGAAGAAGCCGGCGAGGAAGGCGATGAACAGGATGAAGAGCACCAGCCCTTCCTTGCCGAACGGCAGCCCAGTCAGCAGGTGACTGACGAACTCGTCGCCACCCAGCGCGCGCAACACCAGCGCGAACGCGTTGGCGCCGACGAACAGGCCGAAGATGAAGGCCGTGGTCAGCATCGTCTCGCGCGACACCTTGCGCACGGTTTCCCACGACAGCCGCTTGTTGACGGCCGCGAGGATGGTCGCGCCGAGCGCGCCGAGCGCCGACGCCTCGGTCGGCGTGGCCACGCCGAAGAAGATCGAGCCCAGCACGGCCAGGATGAGCACGCGCCGGCGGCACCACGGCCAGCACGCTGCTCGCGATGTCGCGGGCCGGTCAGCGGCGGGCCCTTCGGCGGGGCGGGGGCCATGTGCGGCTTCAGTTGCGCGATCACGATGACGTACACGATGTACATCAGGCCCATCATCACGCCCGGGATCACCGCGCCCATGAACAGGTCGCCGACCGACAGCGACAGCTGGTCGGCCATGATGACCAGCATGATGCTCGGCGGGATCAGGATGCCCAGCGTGCCGGCGCCGGCCACGACGCCGGAGGCGAGCTCCTTCGAGTAGCCGCGCTCCATCATGATCGGGAACGCGAGCGTCGCCAGCAGCACCACCGAGGCGCCGACGATGCCGGTCGAGGCGGCGAGCAGCAGGCCGATCAGCACGACCGTGATCGGCGAGCCCGCCGCGCATGCGGCCGAACACCTTGACGAAGTTCGTCATCAGGTTTTCGGCGACGCCCGAGCGGTCGAGCATCAGCCCCATGAAGACGAAGTTCGGCAGGGCGACCAGCACCCAGTTCGACATCACCGCCCATATCCGGTCGACGATGATCGTGAAGCTGCCCCAGTTCTTCAGCAGGAACGTGTCGACGCCCAGGCTGTTGAGGACGATGCCGATGACCGCGAACCACAGGGCCAGGCCGCGCCATGATCCAGGCGATCGGGTAGCCAGTGAAGAGCAGCCCGATGAAGGAGAAGAACAACGCAGTGACGAGCAGTTCGTAGATTTCCATGGCTTGGCCTCAGCGCTTGCCGTTGGCCGGCAGTGCCTGCGGGAAACCGAACAGCAGCGTCGTGCACCGCGTCAGCCGGGAGAACGCCGTCAGCGCCAGCAGTGCGAGGGCGATCGGGATGAACGACTTCAGGATCCAGCGATAGGGCAACCCGCCCGGCGCGGCCGAGACCTCACCGAAGTCGAACGCCGACTTCGCGTACGGGATGCCCTCGATGGCCACGATGACCGCGAACGGCAGCAGGAAGAACGCGAGGCCGGCGAGCTCGATCCAGCCCCGCGTGCGCAGCGACCACTTCTCCGCAACCACGTCGACCCGCACGTGGCGGTCGACGTCGGCGCAGTAGGACAGCCCGATCATGAAACCCACGGCATAGATGTGCCACTGGAGTTCCTCGAACATGATCGAGCCCTGGCCGAACCCGTAGCGCAGGATCACCTGCACGACGGTGACGATGACCAGGATCGGCCAGAGCCACGACGCCGCGTCGCCCGGCGGCAACGATCACCGTGTCGATGGCGTTGGACAGGCGGTTGCGCGGGAGGACCAGAGGTCCTCCCGCCACCGCGGCCTTGGCGTCGGGTGCTACGTGCTCCTCTGGCCGCTCCATCGTCGCTTCCTATTTCCAGTTGCGCGGCAGATAGCCGAGGTCCTTCCACAGCAGGTGCTGCTTCTGGAACGCCTTCTGCGAGTCGTAGATCTTCTTGAACATCGGGTCCTTGGCGGATTCCTCGGCCATCACCTCGTCGGTCGCTTTCTGGAACGCCTTCAGGACGGAGTCGGGCAGCTTGACCGCCTTCACGCCTTCCTTCTGGAACTTCTCGATGACCGGCGCCTGCGTGGCTTCGGCCTTGGCCATTGCCATCGTCACGCCCGCCGTGCACGCGCCTTCGATCATGGCCTGCGTGTCCGGCTTCAGCTTGGCCCACTCCTTCGAGTTCACGTACAGGAACTGCGACGTCGACGGCTGGTGCCAGCCCGGCAGGTGATAGAACTTGGCGACCTTGTAGAAGCCGAGTTGCTCGTCGACGGTCGGCAGCGAGAACTCGGTGCCGTCGAGCACGCCCTTTTCGAGCGCCTGGAACAGCTCGCCCGCGGGCAGCAGCGTCACCGACATGCCGGCCTTCTGCGCCACCTTGCCGCCGAGTCCGGCGGCGCGGAACTTCAGGCCCTTGAGCTGTTCGACGCGTCTTGATCTCGAACTTGAACCAGCCCGCCGCCTCGGGGGAGATCGTGCCGCAGAAGATCGGGTACACGTTATGCGGCGCGAAGAGCTCCTTGCAGCATCTTGTCGCCGCCGCCGAAGTAGAACCAGGCGATGTACTCGGCGGGCTCGAGGCCGAACGGTGTGGCGCCGAACAGCGCGGAGGCCGGCAGCTTGCCGATCTCGTAGCCCATCCAGGAGTAGCCGGCTTCGACCTTGCCGGTGCTGACGTTGTCGAACACCGCGAGCGGCCGGGATCAGCTTGCCCGGTTCCTGCACCGTCAGCTTGATCGCGCCGCCGCTCATCTTGTCGAGCTGCTGCGCCACCCAGGGCATGGTGTCGCCGAGCGCTGTCAGGTTCGAGGCGAACGCCATCGGCACGGCCCAGCGGATCTTGTCCACCGCGTGGGCAGCGCCACTCGCAAAGGTTCCGAACGCAAAGGCGGCGGACACGGCCGCGGTTACGAGAGTCTTCCTGCTGAAGTTCATGTGCTGCCTCCTGGTTGTGGCTGGTCGAGTCGAACGAAGCGCGCTCTTGGTGGCGCGTCGGGCCTGGCGGCCTCCCGTGATCGGGGCGCCGTCGGATCGGTCCGCCGGCTGGCAGGCCGCACTATGCGCCTCTCGCCGAAAGACCGGAAGGGGCTCGCGGGTGGGAGGAAAGACGCGTCGCCACCAAGCCTTGATGCCTGTCATACGGCGGTGGGAGCCGTTCCGCAATGTGGGCGTCCGGCCGGCGCTTTATCCTGCCGGTCGAACTACTCGGAGAAGCGCATGCGGTCAAAGGGGCGATACCGGCCACTTCCATGGGCGTTGCTGGCCGCCGCGTGCGTCACAGCAACGGCACTTGCCGCCGAGCCGCTCGCGGAGTCGTACCTCCAGGCGCAGCAGTTCGGTCGACGCGACGAAAGCGATCCCAAGACGCTCGAATTCCACCGCAACGTGCTGTTGCCACAGTTCAGCGAGCGCTATCGCGCGCTGTTGCGGACGTGTCAGTCGGCGTTGCCGGAACCCGACCAGACGCCGTTCTCGTTCGTGGCGGCGATCGGGCCGGAGGGAGAAGTCCTCCGCCTGTGGAGCGATCGCAGTCCGCCGGTGTACGCATGCCTGCGCGGGCGCCTGCTGTTCGAGCGGTTCAGTCCGCCGCCGCGCGCGCCCTTCTATCTGTACATCCACATGCGCTTCGCGCAGTGAAAGTCATGGACATCGAGGGTATTGCGCTCTGCGCGGGCGTCGTGGCGCTCGCGGCATGCAGCAGCGTCGTTCCATGGCCTGATCGCGAGGAAACCGCGACGTGGACGGACGAGGTCAGGATCGTCGCGGCGGGCGACATCGCCGACTGCCGCCGTGTCACGCCGGAACTCAGCGGCGCGGCGCGAACCGCGGCGCTCGTCGCCGCCACGGATGCCGCCGTCCTGACGATCGGCGACAACACCTATCCGGTCGGCGCCCACGCCGAGTTCGCCGACTGCTTCGATGCCACGTGGGGACGGTTCGGGTCGCGGCTGCGGCCGAGTCCCGGCAACCACGACTACCAGACGCCGGGAGCCGCCGGCTACTTCGCCTACTTCGGCGATCGGGCGGGGCCGGACCGGCGCGGGTACTACAGCTTCGATCTTGGCGGCTGGCACATCATTTCGATGAACAGTGCCGTCGACGCGAAGATCGGGTCGACGCAATACCGCTGGCTCCGGGACGATCTCGCCGCCTCATCGTCGACGCTCTGCACCCTGGTGTTCTGGCACCACCCGGTGTTCAGCTCGGGGCCCCATGGCAACGACCCGAGAATGCGCGATGCGCTTGCGGCCCTGCACGTGGCGGGCGCCGACATCCTGCTCGTCGGTCACGACCACGTGTACGAACGGCTCGCGCTGCACGATGCCACGGGCGAACCCGATCCGGCGCGCGGCATCCGCAGCTTCACGGTCGGCACCGGCGGTGCTCCCCTGTATGAGTTCAAGGCGCCGCATCCGCGCAGCGAAGCGCGCGATGCATCCACGCACGGCATACTGCGGCTGGCCCTGGGGGACGGAATCTATCGCTGGGAGTTCCTGCCGAGCGGAGGCGGACCGCCGCGCGATCGCGGGCAAGGCGAGTGTCACCGCTGACGCGGCGGCACTGTCAAGGCATCTGGATCTTGCCGCTGCCGCCCAGGCCGCTGGGTCCGAAGCCGCCGCCGCCCTGGCCGGGCAATACGAGACCCGATGCCGCCTGCCGGCGCATTTCCTGGAGTTCATTGACGGTGCGCTCGACCGCGGCCTTGGCCGCGTCCGCGTAGCCGCTGACTGCTTCGCCCAGCGTCTTCGCCTCGATCTCGAAGCTCACGGGCAACGGCCCCATCTGCGTCATGATCTGCGCCTCGCCGACGTACACGACGGGGCGGGCAGTGTCCGTGGCGCCCTCCGCGTTGACCGGCACCAGCGCGCGTATCGTGCCGATGCGGCGGTCCGTGTAGATCTCCTCGCGATACAGCGAGGTCGCTTCCATCTTGATGTCCAGATCGGCGGCGGCCATGCAGTTGTCTCCTGAGCGTCGGCATCGCGGCCGGAGCAGGAACGCGGCCGCAGCGGGCGCCGAGTATAGGCGAGCGCCCTCCGTTCACCCGCGCGCGGCTGACCGGGATCAAGGGCCCGGCCGGGTCGCGTTTAGCCTGCGGCGATTCGCTGTGTGATCGAATTCGAAGGACCCCCATGCCGGACCGACTGGAAGCCCTCGGCCTGCGACCCCTGCTGCTGAAGGGGCGTCGTCTGCTGCCGATCGTGCAGGGCGGCATGGGCGTCGGCGTCTCGGCGCACCGGCTGGCCTCGGCCGTCGCGCGGGAGAACGCGGTCGGCACCATCGCCTCGGTCGACCTGCGCCATCACCACCCGGACCTGATGGAGCAGTGCAAGGATGTCCGCGATCGGACGGTGCTGGATCGCCTGAACCTGATCGCGCTCGACCGCGAGATCCGCAAGGCGCGGGACGCATCGGCGGGCCGCGGCGCCATCGCGGTGAACGTGATGAAGGCCGTCGACCAGCACGCGGCGCTGGTCCGCCAGTCGTGCGAATCCGGCGCCGACGCGATCGTGATGGGCGCCGGGCTGCCGCTCGACCTTCCCGAGATGTGCGCGGACTTTCCCGATGTCGCGCTGGTTCCCATCCTGTCCGATTCGCGGGGCGTGGCGATCGTGCTGCGCCGCTGGCTGCGCAAGGGCCGCCTGCCCGACGCCGTGGTCATCGAGCATCCGGCCTACGCCGGCGGACACCTGGGCGCCACGCGGATCGAGGAACTGCACGATCCGCGCTTCGAGTTCGACCGCGTCATCGAGGAAGTGTCGAAGGTGTTCCGCGAACAGGGCATCGAGGGCGAGAAGGTTCCGCTGATCGCCGCCGGCGGCATCAACACGCACGAGAAACTGCTCGACGTGCTGAAGCTCGGCTACTCGGCCGCTCAGCTCGGCACCGCGTTCGCGGTCACGGAGGAGGGCGACGCGCACATCAACTTCAAGAAGGTGCTGGCGGGCGCGAAGCCCGAGGACATCGTCGAGTTCATCAGCGTCGCCGGCCTGCCGGCGCGCGCGGTGAAGACGATCTGGCTGGAGCGCTATCTCCGTCGTGAGTCGGTGCTGCAGGCGGAGGCGGCCGCGTTCGAGGAAGCGAACAAGGGCAAGGAGGTCGACCGCGTCGCCAAGTGCAGCGGCGCCCTGATGTGCCTGAGCGTGTGCGGGCTGCGCGACGGCATTGCGAAGATCGGCCAGTTCTGCATCGACACGCAACTCGCCGCGGCCGTCCGCGGCGAACTCTCGCGCGGGCTGTTCTTCCGCGGCGCGTCGACGGTGCCGTTCGGCACCGCGATCCGCCCGGTGCGCGAACTGATCGACTACATGCTGACCGGCCGCATGCCGGCTGATCTCGCGCCGACGCGCGCCCGCGAGCGCCTGACCTACTCCAGCCCGGTGGGGATGCCCATCATCTGGCTGAAGCCGCAGTCGACGTGGGTGATCTCGGCGGTGACGCCGGCGGCCAGGTCGGACAGCAGGAACGCCGCGACATTGCCGACATCCTCGATCGTCACGTTGCGCCGGAGCGGCGCCGTGTTCTCCACCACCGAGAAGATCTTCGAGAAGCCCTTGATGCCGGCGGCGGCGAGCGTCTTGATCGGGCCGGCCGAAATGCCGTTGACGCGGATGCCGCGCGGGCCGAGGCTGGCCGCCAGGTAGCGCACGCTCGCTTCAAGGCTCGCCTTCGCCAGACCCATCGTGTTGTAGCTCGGCACCGCGCGCTCGGCGCCGAGGTAGGTCAGGGTGACGCAGCGAGGCGTTGCGGCCTTCCATCAGCGGCAAGCGCGGCCTTGGCGAGCGCGGGAAAGCTGTACGCCGAGATGTCGTGCGCGATGCGGAAGTTCTCGCGCGACAGGCCGTCGAGGAAGTCGCCGGCGATGGCCTCGCGCGGCGCGAAGCCGATGGAATGCACGAGACCGTCGAGTCCGCCCCAGCGCTCCTTCAGCGCGCCGAACGCCGCGTCGATCTGGCCGTCGTCCGACACGTCCATGTCGTAGACCGCGTCCGATCCGAACTCCGCCGCGATCTCGGTGATGCGCTCCTTGAAGCGGTCGCCGACGTAGGTGAACGCCAGTTCCGCCCCTTCGCGCTTGCACGCCTGCGCGATGCCGTAGGCGATCGAACGATTGGACAGGACCCCGGTGATCAGCAGCCGCTTGCCTTGCAGAAAGCCCATGGACGTACCGAGAGAGGAGTGAAGGAGACGCCGCCAGAGGCGGCGACAGTGGCGGGCGCGAGTATAGGCGGAGGCGGCAGTGCCCGCTCAGCGGGCGGCCGACACCCGGACCGGAGCAGGGCCGGCGGCGCGCGGCGCGGGCTTGGACGCGGATGTCGCTGGCGCCTTCGCCGGCGGCTTGGCGGTGCTCGCCTTGGTTGCCGGCGCCGCGACCGTGGACCCTTTCGCGCTCGCCTTGCCATCTCTTGGCGACCTGCGGCTTCCCGTGCCCGCGCCTTCGGCGCCGGCACCGTGAGTTCGAGCCGCTGACCGGCGAACAGCGTGGGCGCCGTCAGGTGGTTCCAGACGATGATGTCCTTCTCGTCGACTCCCCAGCGGCGCGCGACCCCGTGCAGCGTGTCGCCGCGGCGCACGCGGTAGGTCACCTTGCGCAGGTTCGCGTGCTCGGGCACCAGCGCGAAGTGCGCGTCGAGGCTCGCGACCGGGATGTCGTCTTCCATCGTCTCGTCGCGCGGAATCAGGATCGTCGAGCCGGGCGCGAGCCGGTATCTCGGCGGCACCCGGTTCGCCTCGCGCAACTGCTGTTCGCCGATGCCGACGCGTTTCGCGACCGCCGCCAGCGTGTCGCTCGGCTGCATCTTGTACGTCGTCCAGCTGGCGAGCGGCTGGCCGGTGGCCTCCCACGCCGCGAGGTTGGCGTGGAAGCGGTCCGCCTTGTCGGCGGGCAGCAGCAGCTTGGTGTCGGACGCGCCGACGATCACCGGACGGTTGAAGGCCGGATTCAGTGCGCGGAAGTCCGCCGGCTCCATCTCGGCGAGCCGGGCCGCCGTGTCGACGTCGATGTCGCGCGTCTTGTGGACGGCGACGAAGTACGGCGTGTCGTCGATCCGCGGCAACGCGACGCCGTAGCGCTCGGGCTCGGACACGATGTTCTTGATCGCCTGCAGCTTCGGCACGTAGTAGGCCGTCTCCTGCGGCATCTTCAGGCTCGTGTAGCCGGTCGGCTTGCGGGCGCGCCGGTTCTTCTCGATGGCGCGCGACACCGCCCCTTCGCCCCAGTTGTAGGCGGCGAGCGCGAGGTGCCAGTCGTCGAACATGTCGTGCAGCTTCTGCAGGTAGTCGAGCGCCGCCCGGGTCGACTCGATCACGTCGCGGCGCTCGTCGTGCCACATGTTCTGGGCCAGTTCGTAGTTCTTGCCGGTCGACGGAATGAACTGCCACAGGCCGGCGGCCTTGGCGCTGGAGATCGCTTCCGGCTGGAACGCGCTCTCGACGAACGGCAGGAGCGCGAGTTCCGTCGGCATGCCGCGCCGCTCGATCTCCTCGACGATGTGGAACAGGTAGCGCTGCGACCGCTGCGCCATGCGGTCGATGTACTCGCCCTGGCTCGCGTACCACCGCGTCCGGTTCTCGGCGAGCGTGGTTTCAAGGTCCGGCATGGCGAACCCTTTGCGGATCCGCTCCCACAGGTTGCCGGGTGGCATCGGCGGCAGCACCAGCGTCGGCTCGCGCGGAATCTCGACGACCGCAGGCTGCGCCTCGTCGAGCTCGCTCGACGAGTTCGGCCTACGGGGTCCGGAACGACCGCGGACGGCGCCGCCATCCCGGCCGATGCGCTGATCGCCGGCGCGGATGCGGGCCGCCGCGACCTGTTGCGCCGGCCGGAGCAACGATCGGGGCCACCGCGGTCGCCGCTGCGACGGATGCGTCCGCGGTGGCGCCGGACCGTGACATCGGCCTGCATCCCGGGGGTCGCGCACGCGCACAGCGATGCCGTGGCGAGTACCGCTGCAACTCGTCGCATCTGCAAAAATTTTCAAAGGAATCAAGGCAGTGTATGCAATCGAGGAGGACGGCACAAGCCGGATCAGCGAAAGCAGTTCTTCTTTTCCCGCAATGTCGCGAAGATCGCCGTTCGGTCGACCGCATGCGCGGTACGCGCCGATGACCCGCGCGCACTGCCGGCACGTCGCAGCGCAGGAACGGATTGGTGGCGAGCTCAAGGCCGATCGTCGACGGCACGGTCGGCTCGCCCGCGGTCGCGCGTCGCCTGATCGCGCGCCGCGCGCTCCTGCAGCGCCTGGTTGCCGGGCTCGACGGTCAGCGCGAAGCGGATGTTGGACAGCGTGTACTCGTGCGCGCAGTACACGCGGGTCGACGGCGGCAGCGCGGCGAGGGCGTCGAGCGACGCGACCATCTGCGCGGCCGTTCCCTCGAACAGCCGGCCGCAGCCGCAGCCGAACAAGGTGTCGCCGCAGAACAGCAGAGGCGGCGCTGTGTCGCCGGCGAAGTAGGCGATGTGCCCGGCCGTGTGACCCGGCACATCGAGCACCTCGCAAGCGAGCCCCGAGAACCTCGACGTCGGTCGCCGCCGCGCACGCTGCCGATCCACGCCCGCGATGTCCTCGCTGGCGGGACCGAAGACCGTGGCGCCGGTCCTGGACTTCAGGTCGACCACCCCACCGACGTGGTCGCCGTGGTGATGGGTGACTAGAATCGCGGAGAGTCGAAGATCGGACTCGTTCCAGGGCGCGTCGCACCGGCGCCGCGTCGCCGGGATCCACCACCACGGCTTCGCGGCCCCGGACCAGCAGCCACAGATAGTTGTCGGTGAACGCGGGCAGGGGCGTGACCGTCAGTGCGGAAGAACCAGCGGAGACGAAGGCATGGCAGGCGATGGCGCGATGAGCGACGGTTCGATTGTGAAGTTGTCCGAGTTTCTGCGCTCGCCGCCCGGGCAGTATGTGCTCGACTGGGAGCGGCGGCACCTCGATGCCGCCGTGTCCGACATCTTCGGCTATCACGCCCTGCAGCTCGGCCTCCCGCAGATCGACACCCTGCGCGAGAACCGCATGCCGCTGCGCTTCTGCGCCGCGCGCCGCCTGCCGGACGCGGGCGAGGCGGTCGACGACACGCGCGTCGCGGTGATCAACCGCTACGAGGAACTGCCGTTCGCGACGCACTCGATCGACCTCGTCGTGATGCCGCACATCCTCGAGTTCGCCGTCGGACCCGCACCAGGTCCTGCGCGAGGTCGAGCGCGTGCTGGTGCCCGAGGGCCATGTCGTCATCACCGGCTTCAATCCGTACAGCATGTGGGGCGCGCGCCAGTACATGTCGCGGCTCGGCGCCTCGCCTACCTTCCGCGCGCCGGCCGCTTCATCGCGCTGCCGCGGATCAAGGACTGGCTGAAGCTGCTGTCGTTCGACGTCGAGCGCGGCCGCTTCGGCTGCTACGTCCCGTCGGTGCGCAGCGAACGCTGGCTGACGCGCTGGCGCTTCATGGAGAAGGCGGGCGACCGCTGGTGGCCCTTTCTGGGCGCGCTGTACATGCTGACCGCCGTCAAGCGCGTGCGCGGCATGCGACTGGTGGGTGCGATCTGGAAACGCAAGGAAGAACCGGCGCGTCGTCTCGCGCCGGCCGCGACGACGCGGACCATGATGACGGCCGAGGGCCACACCGCGATCGTCGAAGGCCCGGAGGCGGCGAACGAGCGCCTGCCGCAGCGGGCGCGTCGATGAAGCACGCGAAGTCGGTCAAGCTCGCCGAAGGGACCGCGCCGCCGGAGCAGACGACCCGCATCGAGATCTGGACCGACGGCGCCTGCAAGGGCAATCCCGGGTCCGGGCGGCTGGGGCGCCTTGCTGCGCTACGGGGACCACGAGAAGGAACTCTTCGGCGGCGAGCGGCTCACGACCAACAACCGCATGGAGCTGATGGCGGTCATCGAGGCGCTTTCGTCGCTGAAGCGCCGTTGCGACGTCGATCGTTCATACGGATTCGCAAGTATGTCCAGCTCGGGATCACCGAGTGGATTCCCAACTGGATACGCCGCGGCTGGAAGACCGCGGACAGGAAGCCGGTCAAGAACGCGGACCTGTGGCAGCGGCTGCACGAGGTCGCGGCCCGCCACGACGTCCACTGGCGCTGGGTCAAGGGCCACGCCGGCGTCGACGGAAACGAGCGCGCGGACGAACTGGCGAACCGTGGCGTCGAATCGGTGTCTTCATCTCATCGGTCGGGGTAAACCGGCACCGGCCGGGTGCTAAATTGCCAGCTTGGCGCTCGCGCGCGCCGCTACTGAATCTCCGGATGAAAAATCAGCGTGTCACATGGGTGGCGGTCGGCGTGTTGCTCGCCGTGGCCGCGGTCGCCTACTTCCTGATCGAATTCGCGCGCTCCGGGTCCGGCCGCGGCCGGCGTCAAGGGAGAGGCGAAGGCGGCGAAACGTCACGGACGCGAAGGCCGACGCCAGCAAGGCGGGCGCCGCGAAGGGCGGCCCCGGGGGGCCCGGCGGTCCGACGCCGGTCGAAGTCGTCGTGGTCAAGCCGGTCACCGTGCAGGAAGACCTCTCGGCCGTCGGATCCCTGCGATCGAATGAAAGCGTCGTGCTGCGGCCCGAGGTCTCGGGACGGATCGCGACCATCGGATTCCGCGACGGCCAGGTCGTGAAGAAAGGGCAGTTGCTGGTCGGCCTGGATGCGACGCTGAACGAAGCCGAGGTCGCGCAGTACAGGGCCGAGTACGACCTGGCGCTGTCGAGCCTGAAGCGCAGCGAGGACCTCGCGCAGCAGAAGTTCATCAGTTCCAGCGCGCGCGAGACGGCCGCGTCCAATGCGCAGGTGGCGGAGGCGCGGCTGAAGCTGGCGCAGGCGCGCCTGTCGAAGATGAGGATCGTGGCGCCCTTCGACGGCAGTCGTCGGCATCCGTGGCGTGAGCCTCGGCGACTACGTCAAGGACGGCAGCCGACCTCGTGAACGTCGAGGACATCCGCAACCTCAAGGTCGACTTCCGGTTGCCGGAGCGCAACCTGTCGCAGATCCGGGTCGGACAGGCGGTGGAGGTCGTTGCCGACGCGCTGCCGGGCGAGCCGCTGGCAGGGACAGATCGAGGCGATCAACCCGCGCATCGACGCCAACGGACGTTCGCTCGAGCTGCGCGGCGCGGCTCGACAACGCCAGCGGCAAGCTGCGTCCGGGAATGTTCGTGCGCGTGCGCGTGATCGTCGGCGAGCGCAACGGGCTGCTCGTGCCCGAGGAGGCGATCGTGCCGCAGGGCGAAGAGTTCTACGTCTACAAGGTCGTCGACGGCGCGGCCCGGCGGGTGCCGGTGAAGATCGGCGTTCGCCGCGACGCGCAGGTGGAGATCGTGCGAGGGCGTCGCGGCCGGCGATCAGGTCGTCACGGCCGGCATGCGGCTGTCGCGCGACGGCCAGCCGGTGCGCGTGCTGTCGCCTGCCGACGGCAAGGGTGACAGCGGCCAAGGCCGGCGCGGTTCCGACCAAGGACGGCGCCGGCAAGGTCTGACGTCGGCTGGAGGCAACGTCATGAGCCTGTTCGAAATCTGCATACGCCGGCCGGTCCTCTCGACGGTGCTGTCGCTGCTGGTGCTGGTCATCGGCCTCATTTCCTACTCGCGGCTGTCGGTGCGCGAGTATCCGAAGATCGACGAGCCGGTCGTCAGCGTGCAGACGACCTATCCCGGCGCGTCGGCCGAGGTCATCGAGTCCCAGATCACCAAGGTGCTCGAGGACTCGCTCGCCGGCATCGAAGGCGTCGAACTGCTGACGTCGTTCAGCCGCTCCGAGCGCAGCAACATCAACGTGCGTTTCCGGCTGACCCGCGATCCGGACTCGGCCGCCGCCGACGTGCGCGACAAGGTCGCCCGCGTGCGCGCGCGCCTGCCGGACAACGTCGACGAGCCGGTGATCTCGAAGGTCGAGGCCGACTCGTTCCCGGTGATCTGGATGGCGGTCACGGCCGGCGAACAGAGCGCCGATCGAGGTGTCCGACTACCTGAACCGCTACGTCAAGCCGCGGCTGTCGGTGCTCCCCGGCGCGGCCGACGTCTGGATCTTCGGCGAGCGCAAGTCGGCCATGCGCATCGCCGTCGACCGCGACCGCCTCGCGGGCTACCGGCCTGACCGTGGGCGACGTCGAGAGCGCGCTGCGCCGCCAGAACGTCGAACTGCCGTCGGGCCGGATCGAGTCGGCCAAGCGCGAGTTCTCGATCGTCGCCGCGACCGACGTCAGCACGCGCGAGCAGTTCGAGAACCTGATCGTCGCGAACTCGAACGGCTATCCGGTGCGGCTGCGCGACGTCGCCGACGTCGCGGTCGGCCCGGCCGAGGAGCGCGTCATCGCGCGCTACCGCGGCGAGCCGTCGATCAACATGGGCCTGGTCAAGCAGGCGACCGGCAACCCGCTCGAGCTGTCGAAGGCGCTGCGCGCCGAGGTCGACAAGATCAACGAGACGCTGCCGCAGGGCATGAAGATCAACATCGCGTACGACTCGTCGGTCTTCATCGACCGCTCGATCGACTCGGTGTTCACGACCATCGCCGAGGCGGTCGTCCTGGTCGTGCTGGTGATCTTCTTCTTCCTGCGCAACCTGCGCGCGACGCTGATCCCGCTGGTGACGATTCCCGTGTCGCTGGTCGGCTCGTTCGCGCTGATGTACGCGTTCGGCTTCACGATCAACACGCTGACCCTGCTGGCGATGGTGCTCGCGATCGGCCTCGTGGTCGACGACGCGATCGTCGTGCTCGAGAACATCTACCGCAACATCGAGGCGGGGATGGACCGCGTCGCGGCGGCGATCAAGGGCATCAAGGAGATCGGCTTCGCCGTCATCGCGATGACGCTGACGCTGACGGCCGTGTTCGCCCCGCTGGCGTTCGCCACCGGCCGCACCGGGCGGCTGTTCATCGAGTTCGCGCTGGCGCTGGCCGGCGCCGTGCTGGTGTCGGGTTTCGTCGCGCTGACGCTGTCGCCGATGATGTGCAGCAAGCTGCTGCGCCACGAGAAGCAAGCACGGCCGTGTCTTCACGATGGTCGAAGGCTGGCTCGACGGCCTCACGCCGCGGCTACGCGCGTTCGCTCGCCTGGGTGCTGCAGCGCCGCTGGCTGGTGGTGATCGTCTGGGTCGTGGTCGCCGGCCTCGGCGGGCTGTTCTTCTCGCTCCTGCGCTCCGAACTCGCGCCGCTGGAAGACCGCGGCGTGATCTTCGGCCGCCTGCAGGCGCCGCCGGGCTCGACGGTGGACTACACCTCGCGATCAGTTGCGCGCGGTCGAGCGCTACTACGAGACGATCCCCGAGGCCGCGGCGTACAACGCCGTCGCGGGATTCCCCACCGTCGACAACGGCAACGCGATCCTGCGGCTGAAGCCGTGGGAGGAGCGCACCCGCAAGCAGCAGGACATCTCGCGCGAGCTGAACGCGAAGTTCGCGCAGCTGCCCGGCGTGATCGGCTTCGCGGTCAATCCGCCGTCGCTCGGCCAGTCGCCGCGCACGCTGCCGATCGAGTACGTGATCATGGCGCAGATCCCGTACGCGGATCTCGACCGCATCGTCCAGCAGTTCATCGCCGAGATCAGCAAGACGGGCATCGTGCAGAACCCGCAGTCCGACCTGCGGCTCAACACGCCCGAACTGCGCGTCGACGTCAACCGCGACAAGCTCGGCGACCTCGGGATCTCGGTCGAGACCGTGGGCCTGACCCTGCAGACGATGCTCGGCGGCCGGCAGGTGACGCGCTTCAAGAAGGACGGCGAGCAGTACGACGTGATCGTGCAGGTCGCGCCGCGCGACCGCAGCCGCCCGAACGACATCAGCGACATCTACGTGCGCGGCCGCGACGGCTCGATGGTGCAGCTGGCCAACGTCGTCAACGTGCTCGAGGGCGTGTCGCCGCAGTCGCTGAACCACTTCCAGCGCCTGCGCGCGGTGACCATCACCGCGCAGGTCGCGCCGGGCTACGCGCTGGGCGACGCGCTGAAGATGATGGACGAGACGGCCAAGCGCGTCCTGCCGACCGGCGCCGTGACCGACCTCAACGGCGTGTCGCGCGAGTTCCGCGACTCGCAGGGTTCGATCTACCTGACGTTCGTGCTCGCGCTGATCTTCATCTACCTCGTGCTGGCGGCGCAGTTCGAGAGCTTCGCCGATCCGTTCGTGATCATGCTGTCGGTGCCGCTGTCGATGGCGGGCGCGCTGTTCGCGCTGTGGGCGACGGGAGGCACCTGGAACATCTACAGCCAGATCGGCGTGGTGACGCTGGTCGGACTGATCACCAAGCACGGGATCCTGATCGTCGAGTTCGCGAACCAGCTGCAGGAGCGCGGCGAGTCCCTGTTCGACGCCGTCCGCCACTCCGCGGTCCTGCGGCTGCGACCGATCCTGATGACGACCGGCGCCATGGTGCTCGGGCGCCGTTCCGCTCGCGCTCTCGACCGGCGCCGGCGCGGAGAGCCGGATCCAGATCGGCTGGGTGATCGTCGGCGGCATGAGCTTCGGCACGCTGCTGACGCTCTATGTCGTGCCGACGATGTACACGCTGATGGAGCAGGCGCTCGGCCGCTGGCTCGGCGCGCACCACCATGACGAGCCGCCCGGTCGCGGCCGACGGCGTCGCGCGCCACGGCGCGGAGTGACGCGGGCCGCGCGCCCTGCCGGCGACGGGTCGCGCGCACCGCGTGGCGCTAGACTTCGGCGCATGAGACAAGTCGTGCTGGACACCGAGACCACCGGTCTCGAGGCCAAGGAAGGCCATCGCATCATCGAGATCGGCTGCATCGAGATCGTCGGCCGGCGCGTCACCGAGCGGCGCTTCCACCAGTACGTCAACCCCGAGCGCGACAGCGACGAGGGCGCGCTCGCGGTGCACGGCCTCACGCGCCACTTCCTCGAGGACAAGCCGAAGTTCGCGGAAGTCGTCGACGACCTGCTCGCGTTCGTGAAGGACGCCGAGGTCATCATCCACAACGCGGCGTTCGACGTCGAGTTCCTCGACGCCGAGCTCGGCCGGCTCGGCCGCGGCCGCTTCGCCGACCACTGCGGGAAGATCACGGATTCGCTGCTGCTCGCGCGCGAGCAGAACCCGGGCAAGCGCAACTCGCTCGACGCGCTGTGCGAACGCCACGGCGTGTCGAACACGCATCGCACGCTGCACGGCGCGCTGCTCGATGCCGGCCTGCTGGCCGAAGTCTTCCTTGCCATGACGCGCGGCCAGGACAGCCTGGTCATCGACGTGCTGGCCGACGACGTCGCTGCTCGCCAACTTCGGTCCGGTGGACGTGAGCCAGCTGCTGGCCGTGACGGCGGCGCGCGGACGAACTCGCCGCGCACGAGGCCCTGCTCGACGCGATCGAAAAGGAAACGAAGACGGCGCCGGTGTGGCGCGCTCGCCGTCACTCCGGCCTGAAGCGCTCGCGCAGTTCCCGCTTCAGCACCTTGCCGGTGGCGTTCTTCGGCAGCTCGTCGACGAACACATAGCGCTTCGGCCGCTTGAAGCGCGCGATGTGCTCGAGGCAGAAGAGGTCGAGTTCCTGCTCGTCGGGAACGTGGCCTTCCTTCTTGACGACGGCGGCCACGACCGATTCGCCCCACTCCGCATCCGGCACGCCGATCACCGCCACTTCCTTGATCGGCGGGATGCAGCAGCAGGACCTCCTCGACCTCGCGCGGGTAGATGTTGGAGCCGCCCGAGATGATCAGGTCCTTGCTGCGATCGACGAGCGTCAGGTAGCCGCGTTCGTCGAGCCGGCCCGAGGTCGCCGGTGTGCAGCCAGCCGTTGGCGAGCGCGCTCGCGGTCGCCTGCGGGTTGTTCAGGTAACCCGCCATCACGACGTCGCCGCGCACGCAGACTTCGCCGATCTCGCCGGCCGGCAGCGGGCGCGTCGTCCGGATCCAGCACCGCCAGTTCAACGCCGGTCTGTGCCCGTCCCACCGACCCGAGCCGCTCGAGTCGCCGGCCGTCGTGGTCGTCGAAGTGGTCCTCGACCGGCAACACGCGTGATCGTCATCGGCGCTTCGCCCTGCCCGTAGATCTGCACGAGGCGCGGGCCGAAGCGGTCGAGCGCGCGCAGGCTGTCGGCGACGTACATCGGTCCGCCGCCGTAGATGATGGACTTCAGGTTGACCGGCTCGTCGTCGTCGCCGATGGCGTCGACCAGCCGCATCACCATGGTCGGCGCGGCGAAGAACTTCACGTTCGGAGTCCAGGCGAGCATCTGCCGGATCTCGTCGACATCGAATCCGCGCGCGGCGGGAATCAGCTGCGTCGCGCCGACCGCGATGTTGGGAACCGTGTAAAGCCCCGAACCGTGGGACATCGGCGCGACGTGCAGCAGGTGGTCGCCCACCGCGGCGTGGTCGACGTCGGCCAGGTAATTGAGCGTCATCGCCATCAGGTTGCCGTGCGTCAGCACGACGCCCTTCGGCCGGCCGGTGGTGCCGCTGGTGTAGAAGAGCCAGGCGGCGTCACTGTCCGCGCCGGGCGAGGTGCCGTCGGCAGCGCTTCGTGCTTCAGCAGCGCGGCGTAGTCCGAGCCGTCGACGTCGACGAAGCGGGTCGAGCCGCCGCGCGCGCGCGGCATCGATCGCGGCCGTGTCGGCGTCGTCGGTGACGAAGCAGACCCGCGCGTCGGCGTCGTCGAGGATGAACGCCACTTCCTTCGGATGCAGCCGGGCGTTGACCGGAATCGCCGCCGCGCCGAGCGTCCAGCAGGCGTACAGCAGTTCGACGTAGGCGGTGCAGTTCTTCGCGACGATGGCAACGCGCGCCGCCGCGCTGCACGCCCAGCCCGGTCGAGCCGGCGCGCCAGCCGCAGCACGCGCCCGGCCAGTTGCTCGTAGCTCAGTTCGATGCGGTCGCGCTCGATGACAGCGACCGCGCGGGGGACCCGTCGCGCGGTGCGCAACAGGGTGTGCGACAGATTCACACCGGTCCTCCCGGACAGCCTCTGTTCGCTATCGTAGCCGGAGCGTCGGTCGCCGCGCCGCGCGCGCCGAGGCGCGGCTCGGCCTTGTGCAATAATTCGCGCCCTTCGCAGTTGCAGTCATCGGGTGGTTAGCTCAGCGGTAGAGCACTGCCTTCACACGGCAGGGGTCACAGGTTCGAACCCTGTACCACCCACCAACATCCTTCCCGATCCTTTCGCGTCGGACCCGCATTCCACCCGCGGATGCCGACGGTGGGGGTTGTTCCCACTTCTGACGTCGCCTTCTCGCCATCGATACCGCGCAAACACGTTATTCGATGTGGTTTTCGCCTGTTTCTTGCAGTAGTCGGGTTGCCACGTTTTACCAACCTGAAGGAAAGTGCGGGCGCGGGGAGACGAAATGGACGAAGAAATCAACGCAATGCGCGGGATCCTGCTGGGCGTGCTGACCGGAGCCACGGTGTGGCTCACGATCTACGTCGCAGCGTTCCTGTAGCAGCAGCGCGCCCACACACCACCTGAAGCAGGCGCCGCCGTCCGGCGGCCTGTGGCTTCGTCACCCTCCGCCTTTCATACATCGGCACGTTGGCGGCTCGCTTCCCGCCGAGGCCTCCGTTCCGTCTCTCGCTCCCGGCGCCGGATTCCTGCCCTGTCCGTGGTCCGCTGCTCGGACCCGCGCCGATTCGCTAATCTCCGCCCCTGTTCGACGCTCGCGCCGTTGATTCGGCGGGGCGACGTTCCCAAAACCAATTAACGGAGACACCATGAACCGCCGCCACGTGCTTCAGTCCACCGCCGCGCTCGGAGTTGCCGCCGCCTTTCCCGGCCTGGCGCTCGCGCAGCAGCAGCGCGCCATTTGCTACAACTGCCCGCCGGAGTGGGCCGACTGGGGCGGGATGCTCAAGCTGATCGGCCAGAAGCTCAACATCACGGTTCCGCCGGACAACAAGAACTCCGGCCAGTCGCTCGCCGCGTTGATCGCCGAGAAGGCGAACCCGGTCGCCGACGTCACCTACCTCGGCGGGCAGGTCGGCCCACAGGCGCGGGAGGCCGGTGTCCTCGCGCCATACAAGCCGCAGCGCTGGAACGAGATTCCCTCCACGCTCAAGGATCCGGACGGCTACTGGTTCACGATTCATTCGGGGACGCTCGGGCTGTTCGTCAACAAGGCCGCCCTGCGCGGCAAGCCGGTCCCGGCCAGCTGGAAGGACCTGCTGAAGCCCGAATACAAGGGGCTGGTCGGCTACCTGAACCCGGCCAGCGCGGCCGTCGGCCAGGTCGGCGTCGTCGCGGTCAACCTCGCGCTGGGCGGCAGCTACGAGAAACTCGACGCCGGCATCGGCTTCTTCAAGCAGTTGCAGGCCAACCAGCCGATCGTGCCGACGCAAACGGCCTACGCCCGCGTGCTCTCCGGCGAGATCCCGATCCTGCTCGACTACGACTTCAATGCCTACCGCGGCAAGTACACGGACAAGGCGCCGGTGGAGTTCGTGATCCCGCAGGAGGGGACGCAGCAGCTGCCCTATGTGATGGGGCTGGTGAACAAGGGACCGAACCCCGAGCAGGGGAAGAAGATGCTCGACTTCGTGCTCAGCGACGAGGGCCAGCGCCACTGGGCCAACGCGTTCCTGCGGCCCGTGATCCCGGCGGCGATGAGCGCCGAGGTCAAGGCGCGCTTCCTCGCGGATGCCGACTACGCGCGCGCGAAGCCGCTCGACGTCTTCAAGCTCGCCGCCGCCGCCAGGACGATCGGCGAGCGCTACCAGAAGGAAGTCGGCTAAACCTCCCAGGGGAGGGCGGAGGACTCTTCCTCCGCCCGCCACACGGCCGCCGTCTTGACCCGGGATCGCTACACGCTCGTCGCGCTGATGTTGCCGGCGGGCGCTGTCTTTTTCGCGTTCTTCCTCCTGCCGCTCGCGAACCTGTTCGTGATCGGCGGCACCGGCGCGCTCGGCTGGGCCGCGTACGCGGCCGTGCTGACCGAGCCGCGCTACCTGTCGAGCCTGGTTTCGACCGTCGTGCTGGCCGGCGCGACCACGGTCGCCACGCTCATCGTGTCCGGCATCAGCGGTGTCTTCCTGACGCGCAACCGGTTTCGCGGGCGCGAGGTGCTGACGGCCTTGCTGACGCTGCCGCTGGCGTTTCCGGGCGTCGTCATCGGCTTCATGGTGATCATGCTGGCCGGCCGCCAGGGGCTGATTCCGGACATCACCGACGCGCTCTTCGGCGAGCGGCTGGTGTTCGCGTACTCGATGGCGGGCCTCTTCATCGGCTATCTCTACTTCTCGATTCCGAGAACGATTCTCACTTTGATGGCCGCCGCTGAGAAACTCGACCCCCGTCTGGAGGAGGCCGCCCGCTCGCTGGGGGCCGGGCCGCTGCGGGTCGTGCTCGACGTCATCGTTCCGGCGCTGCAGCCGGCGCTGCTCGCGGCCGGCGCCATCTGTTTCGCCACCGCCATGGGCGCGTTCGGCACGGCCTTCACGCTGGCGACCAAGATCAACGTCCTGCCGATGGTGATCTACACCGAGTTCACGCTCGCGGCCAACGTGGCGATGGCGGCGGCGTTGTCGTTCGTGCTGGGCGCGATCACCTGGGCCGTCCTGGCCGTGGCGCGGACCGCGGCGGGCAACACCGTGGCGGCGGCGGGCTGATGACGCAGCGCCGCTCCCCGATCTTCTGGCTGCTGCTGGCCTTCACGCTCCTCGTCTGCGCCTTCCTGGTGGTGCCGGTGGCGATGTCGATGATGGCCGGAGTGACGCAGAACTACTTCGAAGGCTGGCGGGCCGGCCTGACGTTCGACTGGGTGCTGAAGGTCTGGAACGACTACCGGCACACCATCCTGCTGTCGATCCAGATCGCGGTCGCCTGTCTCGCCTGCACGCTGGTGCTCGGCGTGCCCGCCGCGTACGTGCTGGCGCGCAAGACGAACGCGCTCACGCGGGCGATCGAGGAACTGCTGGTGATGCCCGTGGCGATTCCCGGTCTCGCGACCGCGCTGGCGCTGATCGTCACGTTCGGCGGCTGGGGCGACCTGCGCCGAAGCTGGGTTTTCATCCTGATCGGCCACGTGCTGTTCACGCTGCCCTTCATGGTGCGCAGCGTGCTCGCCGTGCTGGCGTCGATCGACCTGAAGACGCTGGAGGAGGGCGCACGCAGCCTCGGGCGCAAGTTTCTCGCAGCGCTTCTTCGGCATCGTGCTGCCGAACTGCCGCTCCGGCATCGTCGCCGGGTCGCTGATGGTCGTCACGCTGTCGCTCGGCGAGTTCAACATGACGCTGCTGCTGCACACGCCGCTGACGCCGACGCTGCCGGTGGGGCTGGCGGACAGCTACGCCTCGCTGCGCATCGAGGTCGGCTCGGCCTACACGCTGGTGTTCTTCGTGATCATCATTCCCCTGCTGGTCGCGCTGCAGCTGGCGTCGCGGCCCCTGAGCAGCAAATCCACCCGGTAGAAAGACGATGAGCGGGATCCCCATCACGCTGCGTTCCTGCAAGAAGACGTTCGACGACGGCACGGTCGCGCTGCAGCCGCTCGACCTGTCCATCGCGGCGGGCGAGACCGTGGTCCTGCTCGGACCGTCCGGCTGCGGCAAGACGACGACGCTGCGGATCATCGCCGGGCTGGAAGCGCCCGACCCCGGCGGCCAGGTGCTGTTCGACGCGGCCGACGTGACGCCGGTGCCGATCGAGAAGCGCAACGTCGGCATGGTGTTCCAGAGCTACGCGCTGTTCCCGAACATGACGGTCGAGGGCAACGTCGAGTACGGCTTGAAGGTGCGCGGCATGGCGGCCGCCGAGCGGGATGCGCGCGTGCGCGAGATGCTCGCGATGATGCGGATCGAGCCGCTCGCGCGTCGCCGCATCGACCAGTTGTCCGGCGGCCAGCGGCAGCGCGTGGCCCTGGCGCGCGCGATCGCTCCGCGGCCGCGCGTTCTGCTGCTCGACGAGCCGCTGACCGCACTCGACGCCAAGCTGCGCGAGGACCTGCGGGTCGAGATCGACCGTCTGCTGCGTTCGCTGAACATCACGACGGTGTACGTCACCCACGACCAGGCCGAGGCGATGGCGCTCGGCGACCGCATCGCGGTGATGGCGCACGGCCGCATCGCGCAGATCGGCACGCCGCAGGACATCTATTTTTCGCCGGCGGATGCCTTTGTCGCCGACTTCATCGGGACCATGAACCGGGTGCACGGTCAGGTCGCCGACGGCAAGCTGCACTTCGCCGGTGGCTGGCTGCCGCTGGCCCACGGTCACGATGGCGAAGACGCCATGTTCCGCCCCGAGGACCTGCGGCTCGTCGATGAACCCGGCGCGCAGTTCCGCGGGCGCGTCGTCAGCAGCTTCTTCCTCGGCGACCACACGCGTCTGGTCATCGATGTCGGCGCCGAGTCGATGCTGATCGCGCGCGTGCAGCAGCGCGAGAAGCTGCACGCGGGCGACGTCGTGCACTGCGCGGTCGACGCCGGCGCGGTGGTCGCGCTGCGGCCGGTCAACGAGTGAGGGCGGGCCCATGATCCTCTGCCAGATCAGCGACACCCACATCAAGGCCGGGCGCAAGCTGGCCTACGGCATCGTCGACACCGCGGGCCTGCTCGAGCGCTGCGTCGCCGACATCCTGGCGTTGCCGCAGCGGCCCGATGCCGTCATCGCGACCGGCGACCTCGTCGATTACGGCCGTCCCGACGAGTACGGCCTGCTGCGCGAGCTGCTGGCGCCGCTGACGATGCCGCTCTACCTGATGCCCGGCAATCACGACGCGCGCGACGCGTTGCGCGCGTCCTTCCCCGAACATGCCTACCTGCGGCAGTGGGAACCGTTCATCCAGTACGCCATCGACGACTTTCCGGTGCGCCTCGTCGCGCTCGATACCCTGATCCCGAGAAAAGGCGGCGGCACCCTCTGCGCCGATCGGCTGGCGTGGCTGGACCGCACCTTGTCCGCGCGCTCCACTGCGCCCACCGTGGTCGCGCTCCATCACCCGCCGTTCACGACCGGCATCGGTCACATGGACAAGGTTGCGCTGGACAGCGCAAGCGTGACCGGACTCGCCTCGGTCATCGCGCGGCACTCGCAGGTCGAGCGTGTGATCGCGGGGCATCTCCACCGGCCGATCACCGCGCGTTTCGCCGGTACGGTGGCCAGCACCTGTCCAAGTCCCGCCCACCAGGTCGCGCTCGACGTCGCTGCCGACGCGAAGGACGACTACATTCTCGAGCCGCCGGCATACCAGCTCCACTGGTGGAGCGGCAGCCAGCTCGTCACGCACACCGCCTACGTCGGCGACTTTCCGGGCCCGTATCCCTTCCGGGTCGGCGGCAAGCTCATCGACTGACGCGGGCTGCTGTTGCCGCCCGAACCGCCGTAGAGTGGCGCCCATGGGCACGGACCCCTCGATCCCGCCGCCGGAGCGCGGCTCGTTCGGCACGATCTGCGCGCTCGGCATCGCCCAGATCGTTTCGTGGGGCTCGCTGTACTACGCGTTCAGTTTCCTGATCACGCCGCTGATGGAGGCGAGCGGCGGCGACAAGCCGACCGTGTTCGCCGCCTTTTCGTTCGGCCTGCTGGTCAGCGGCCTGCTCTCCGCGCCGGTGGGCGCGCTGATCGACCGCGTCGGCGGCCGCGGCGTGATGACGGCGGGGTCGCTCGGCGCCGCGGTGCTGCTCGCATCTGCTGTCGCAGGTGCAGTCGGTCTTCGCGCTGTACGCCGTCTGGGCAGGACTCGGCGCCGTGATGGCCGCCACGCTGTACGACCCCGCCTTCGCCGTCATCACGCGCCTGTTCGCGACCAACTATCGCCGCGCGATCACGACGCTGACGCTGTTCGGCGGGTTCGCGAGCACCGTGTTCTGGCCGTTGACGCAGTTCCTCATCGCCGAGATCGGCTGGCGCAACGCACTGCTGGTGCTGGCGTTGCTCAACCTCGTGGTGTGCGCGCCCTTGCACTGGTGGGTGCTTCCGGCCGGCGGCGGCGCCGGCACGCAGCGCCTGTCCGGTCCGGCCGCGCCCGGCGCATTTCGCGCGGCGCTGCGCACGCCGGTCTTCTACCTGCTCACCATCGCCTTCACCGGCAACGCCCTGGTGTTCTCGGCGACGCAGGTGCACCTGATGTCCATGCTGCAGGAGAAGCAGCTGTCGGCGGCCTCCGCGGCGCTGGTCGGCGCGATGATCGGGCCGATGCAGGTGACCGGCCGCGTGCTGGAACTCGCCTTCGCCTCGCGCCTGTCGGCTTCGACCGTCGGCATCCTCGCCATGGCCTTCCTGCCGATCGTCGCTGTGGCTGCTGAGCATCGCCGGGCGTGCAATGGCCGCTGCTCGTCGCGTTCGCCGTGATCTACGGCATCGGCAACGGGGCGATGACGATCGTGCGGGGCGCGATCGCGGCCGAACTCTTCGGGCGCGAAGCCTACGGCGCCATCAACGGCGCGATGGCCGCGCCGGTGATCGTCGCCAAGGCCGCCGGCCCGCTGGTCGCGGCGCTGCTGTTCGCCGGGCTCGGCGGCTACGACGGCACGCTGCTGGTCCTGATCGTCATCGGCGTGGTCGTCGACCGCCGTGTTCGTGCTGTCCACGCGCGCGTCGCGCGACGGCCGGCCGGCGCCGATCCAGTAGACTTTCGTCCGTCGCTTCACCGCCCCCGAGCCCGCGCTCCGCGCGGGCTCTGTCATTGATGACCCAGGTCCGCACCCGCATCGCGCCCAGTCCCACCGGCATGCTCCACCTCGGCACGGCGCGCACCGCGCTGTTCTGCTGGGCCTACGCGCGCCACTTCGGCGGCACAGTTCATCCTGCGCATCGAGGACACCGACCTCGAGCGCTCGACCGAGGAGGCCGTGCAGGTCATCCTCGACAGCATGCAGCTGGCTCGGCCTCGACTACGACGAGGGTCCGTTCCGCCAGATGCAGCGGCTCGACCGCTACGCGAAGGCGATCGAGCGGCTGCTCGCCGAAGGCAAGGCCTACCGGTGCTACGCGAGCAAGGAAGAGACTCGAGGCGCTGCGCGAGGCGCAGATGGCGCGCGGCGAGAAGCCGCGCTACGACGGCCGCTGGCGGCCCGAGAACGCGGGCGGCCGGACGCCGCCGGCCGGCGTGGCGCCGGTGATCCGCTTCCGCAACCCGGACGACGGCGAGGTCGGCTGGAACGACCTCGTCAAGGGCCCGATCAGCATCTCCAACCGCGAACTCGACGACCTCGTGATCGCGCGCGGCGACGGCGTGCCGACCTACAACTTCGCCGTCGTGGTCGACGACATCGACATGCGGATCACCCACGTGATCCGCGGCGACGACCACGTCAACAACACGCCGCGCCAGATCAACATCTACCGCGCGCTCGGCGCGCGCGCTGCCGCAGTTCGGCCACCTGCCGATGATCCTCGGCCCCGACGGCCAGAAGCTGTCGAAGCGCCACGGCGCGGTCAGCGTGATGCAGTACGACGACGACGGCTTACCTGCCCGAGGCGCTGTTCAACTACCTCGCGCGCCTCGGCTGGAGCCACGGCGACGAGGAGAAGTTCTCGCGCGAGCAGCTGGTCGAGTGGTTCGACCTCGACCACGTGAGCCGCGCGCCGGCGCAGTTCAACCTCGAGAAGCTGCTGTGGCTCAACGGCGAGTACATGAAGGAGGCCGACAACGGCCGGCTCGCCGCGCTGGTGGCGCCGCGCATCGCAGAGCCGCGGCGGCGTGGTCGGCGGCGGCCCGCCGCTCGACGGCCGTGGTTGCGCTGCTGAAGGACCGGGCGCGCACGCTGAACGAGCTGGCCGACGGCGCGCTGCTGTTCTACCGCGAGCCCGCGCGCAACGCCGCCGCTGCTCGCCGAGCACCTGAGCGCGAGGCGGGGCGCGCCGCCGTCGCGGCGTTCCGCGAGCGCGCGGGGGCGGTGGCGTGGGAGCAGCGCCGCGCTGAACGGCCTGATCAAGCAGATCGTCGCGGACCTGAAGCTGAAGATGCCGCAGGTGGCGATGCCGTTGCGCGTCGCCGTCACCGGCCAGACGCAGACGCCGTCGATCGACGCCGTGCTCGAACTGATCGGCCGCGACGTCGGTGCTGGCCCGCGTCGACTCGACGCTGGCGCTCGCCGCCTGATGACCGGATTGGAGTCGCGTCCGGAATAGTCGCTATAATTGCGCGGCTCGCCGTGGGGGTATAGCTCAGCTGGGAGAGCGCTTGCATGGCATGCAAGAGGTCAGCGGTTCGATCCCGCTTACCTCCACCACAGGACGCCGGAAGCAGTTGACGGCATCGGGTAGACCGCATCCTGTCCCCATCGTCTAGAGGCCTAGGACACCGCCCTTTCACGGCGATAACAGGGGTTCGAATCCCCGTGGGGACGCCAGCGTAAAACGGCCCGCCATGCGCGGGCCGTTTTGCGTTGGTGCGCTGTCGGCGTGGAAGAACCCCTCGGCTTCGCGGAACGACATGCCAGTGGCAGGCTGCAACCGGAGCCGCGCCGTCAACACGGCCCGGCGGCCGCGAATGAGGAATGAGTTGTCTGCTGAAGCGAATGGCGCGCGGGAGCATCTCGGTGAAAGCGTTTTCCTCCTCTCGGCCTAGAATGCCGGCCATCGACGAACCTCCTGCGAAACGAACGTGCACAAGGCGATTTTGGGCAGCGGCGGCGCCTCGACCGGCAAGGCGACGCTGGAAATGGTCGCCGAGCGCGCCGGCGTGTCGCCGAGCACGGTGTCGCGCGTCCTCAACGGCACCGCGGTCGTCAGCGAAGACAAGCGCAAGGCGGTCGAGCGCGCGATCGCCAAACTCGGCTTCGTGCCGAATCCGGTCGCCCGCGGCCTGGCCGGTGGCCGCACCTTCAGCATCGGGGTGGTCACGCAGGCGATCGACAGTCCGTTCTACGGACGCGCGCTGCGCGGCATCGAGGAGGCGCTGGGCGGGGCCGGCTACAGCCCGCTGTTCATGAGCGGGCACTGGCGCGCCGACGAGGAGGCGCGCTGCATCGAGGTGCTGCGCCAGCGCCGGGTGGACGGGCTGATCGTGCTGACCGGCCGCCTGTCGAACGCCGCGCTGCGGACGGTGGCGCGGTCGTTGCCGGTGGTGGTCACCGGCCGCCAGCTCAAGGCGGCCAACCTGATCTCGGTGGACTTCGACAACCGCGCGGGGGCGCGCCTGGCGACCGAGCACCTGATCGGTCTCGGTCACCGCCGGATCGCCTTCATCGCCGGTGATCCGGACCACCCGGACGCGGTCGAGCGCCACAAGGGGTACGCGTCGGCGCTGCAGGGCGCCGGGCTGCGCGCCGATCCCAGCCTGCTGCTGCCCGGCGACTTCAACGAGCAGAGTGGCGTGGAGGCCATCGAGCAGTTGAACGCGCGTCGCGCGCGCTACACGGCGATCTTCGCGGCGAACGACCAGATGGCCTTCGGCGCCCGGCTCGGGCTGTTCCGGCACGGACTGCGCGTGCCGGGCGACGTGTCGCTGGTCGGTTTCGATGATGTGGCGGGCTCGCTGTACACGGTGCCCGGGCTGACCACGGTCCACTACCCGATACACGAGATCGGGCAGCTGGCCGCGCGCGCGATGCTGGACCTGCTCGCCGGCGCGCGACCGTCCTTCGTGGTGCCGGCGCCGCAGCTGATCGTCCGCGAATCGACCCGCGCGCTGGCGACCTGAAACCCGGCCTCCCTGACGCCGCGGCCCGGTTCCCTTGCGCCGCAACTGCAGCACGCCCGGCCAACTTCGATTGACAGTTCGCAAGCGCGTCTCGTAAAGTCTGAAAGCGCTTTCAAGACGGCGGGCCGTCAACTTCCCCTTCGAAGGCGCAGACGCCCATGCCTGCGCCCATGCACCCGACTCCATGCCTCCGCCCCGCGCCCCGCGGCGCTGTGCCTACGCACGGTCGGCGCGCGCGGCCGGAATGCCTTCGCCAACGGCACGAAGGTCAGGGCCGGCCCACTGAGCGCGCCGCGCTTCCGCGAGCGCTGCACGCACGGCGCGGCGGATTGCCGGGGCCAAGCGCTGAAGACCGGGTCGGCGAGCACCGCGCTCCCGCAATGCGTCCTGTTAGTGCGGGCCTCGCGGCAACGGATCAGCGGCCTCGCTGCCGCAATGCTGAGGCGTCATTGGTCCGCCAGACCGCGCTCGGGCGGTCCCTGCGATGAACGCTCCCGATCCCCATCTGCTGCGCGAGGCCGCGCCCGAGCGCTTCCCTGACGGTTTCGTCTGGGGCGTGGCGACGAGCGCATTCCAGATCGAGGGCGCCGCCCGCGACGACGGCAAGGGCGAGTCGATCTGGGACCGCTACTGCCGCGTGCCGGGCGCCATCGCCGACGGCAGCACCGGCGACATCGCCTGCGATCACGTGCACCTCCTCGAGCAGGACCTCGACCTGGTGGCGGCGCTGGGCGTCAATGCCTACCGCTTCTCGGTGTCGTGGCCGCGCGTGCAGCCCGGCGGGCGCGGCATGTGGAACGAGCGCGGCCTGGACTTCTACGACCGCCTGGTCGATGGCCTGCTGGCGCGCGGCGTGCAGCCTTACCTCACCCTGAACCACTGGGACCTGCCGGCCGAGTTGCAGGACGCCGGCGGCTGGGCCAGTCGCGACACGGTGCAGCCGCTTCGTCGACTACGCACTGGGGATCGACGCCTGGCTCGGCGACCGCGTCAGCGCGATCACCACGCACAACGAACCCTGGGTGATTGCCACGCTTGGCCACGAGACCGGCGAGTTCGCGCCGGGCGTCGCGCAACCGGCAGGTCGCGATGCAGGTCGCGCACCATCTGCTGCTCAGCCACGGGCTTGCCCTGCGCGCGCTGCGAGATGCCGGCTGCCACGCGCACCTGGGCATCATCCTGAACCTCGCGCCGGTGGTCCCCGCCAGCGCCAGCGACGAGCGACGCCGCGCTGGCGCGCCTGGAAGACGGTCGCCTGCTGCGCTGGTACATGGACCCGCTGTTCGGCCGCGGCTACCCGGCCGACATCTGGCGCACCTGGGCGCCGACGTGCCACACGTGCACGAGGGTGATCTCGCGGCGATCGCCGCGCCGATGGACTATCTCGGGGTCAACTACTACTCGCGCGTGATCGTCGGCGCGGGGCCGGGGCCCGATCGGCTGCGCGCAGGCGCGCAGTTCACCGAGATGGGCTGGGAGGTCTATCCGTCGGGCCTCACCGACCTGCTGCTGCGGCTGCAGCAGGACTATCCGGTGCCGCCCATCATCGTCACCGAGAACGGCGCCGCCTTCCGGGACGAAGTGGTCGACGGCCGGGTGCACGACCCGGAGCGCACGACCTACCTGGCGCGGCACATCCGCGCGCTCGCGGACGCGCTCGCACGCGGCGTGCCGGTGACCGGCTACATGGTCTGGAGCCTGATCGACAACTTCGAGTGGACGTCGCGGCTACACCAAGCGCTTCGGCCTGGTGCACGTCGATTACGCGACCCAGCGCCGCACGCTCAAGGACAGCGGCCGTTGGTACCGCGACTTCCTGACCCGGTGGCGCGCGAGCGCGCGCCCGCGAAGCGTGCCGGCGGCGGCAGAACGCCCGTCGGTGCGCTCGGCCCGTACTGACAGACAAAGGAGCATCACTTGAGCCCCGCCAACGACGACCGCAGCCGGCCCGGCTGGACCCTCGTGTGGAGCGACGAGTTCGAGGGCGACGCCGTCGACCGCAGCAAGTGGGACTTCGACCTCGGCAACGGCTTCTACGACTACAAGAACCACGCCTGGGTGGCCGGCTGGGGCAACGAGGAACTGCAGTACTACACGCACGAGCCGGAGAACGTGGTCGTGCGCGACAGCTGCCTGTTCATCCGCGCCGTGAAGGCGCCGCTGCACGGCTGCGGCTACACCTCGGCGCGGCTGAAGACCAAGGCGCGCGACGGCAGCGTGCTGTTCGCCAAGCAGTACGGCCGCATCGAGTTCCGCGCCCGCGTGCCCTGGGGCAAGGGCCTGTGGCCGGCGCTGTGGATGCTGCCGGTGGAAGACAAGTACGGCGGCTGGGCCGCCAGCGGCGAGATCGACCTGATGGAGATCGTCGGCGAGAAGCCCGAGGAGGTGCTCAACAGCATCCACTTCGGCTCCACCTTCCCGCGCCGCTCGCTGATCACCACCACGCACGCGTTGCCGCGACGGCAGCCTGGTGTCGGACTGGCACCTGTACGCCGTCGAGTGGGAGCCGGGCGAGATCCGCTTCTTCGTCGACGACGTGCAGACCTGCACCTACCGCCACTGGTGGAGCTGCGGCCGGCTCGAGGACGGTGCCGGCGTCGAGGCCGCGAGCGAGGCCGACCTCAACCCCTGGCCGGCGCCGTTCGACCAGCCGTTCTACCTGGTGATGAACGTGGCCGTCGGCGGCAACTTCCCCGGCGTGCCGAACGACGGACACCAGGTTCCCCGCCGAGCTGGTGGTCGACTACGTGCGCGTGTACGACAAGGTCGGCGGCTACGGCCCGGTGCCGCCGCGCGGCCCGGGCGTGATGCCCTGGCAGCCCGGGCACGTGTCCGAGCGGCGCAGCTGACGAGCGCCGCCGAAGACCGAATCAGGAGACGAACGCGATGAGCACGAAGCCCCACGATGCCGACGCCCGCCCAGCGGGCCACGGCGGTTCGCAACCGTGGGCGCCGGCCTTCGCGCCCGGCGGCGCCGCGCATGGCCCGTCAGCGGCGGCGCCGCGGCCACGGTTCGTGCCCGGCAGCGTCGGCAGCGCGCCGGCGGCGGCCCCGCTGTCGCCGGCCGAGCGCGCCCGGCTCGACGCGGCCTTCCGCGCCACGCTGGCGCGCGGCATCCACGGCCTGTGCTTCAGCCCCTACCTCGAAGGCCAGCACCCGGGCTCGCAGATCAGCGAGGCGCAGATCCGCGAGCGCCTGGCCGTCGTGACAGCCCGCACACGCGCTGGGTGCGCAGCTTCTCGTGCACCGACGGCCACGAGCAGACGCCCGCGCATCGCGCACGAGATGGGGCTGAAGACGCTGGTCGGCGCCTGGCTGGGCACCGACGCGCGAGATCAACGAGCGCGAGATGGCCGGGCGTCATCGCCGTGGCGCGGGCCGGCCATGCCGACATCGTGGCGGTCGGCAACGAGGTGCTGCTGCGCGAAGACCTGACCGAGGACGAACTGATCGGCGCACATCCGCGCGATGAAGGCGGCCGCTGCCCGGCGTGCCGGTGGGCTACGTCGACGCCTACTTCCTGTTCGAGAAGCACCCGCGCGTCACGGCCGCCTGCGACGTGGTGATGACCAACTGCTACCCGTTCTGGGAGGGCTGCCCGCGCGAGCAGGCGCTGGCCTACATGCAGACGATGCTGGCGCGCACGCGCGCGGCCGCGCCCGGCAAGCGCGTGCTGATCAGCGAGACCGGCTGGCCCGACCAGGGCAGCGCCTTCCACGGCGCCGTGCCCGGCACCGAAGCGCGCGATGCAGTACTTCGTCGACACCGCCGCCTGGGCCGAGCGCGAGGGCATCGAGTGGTTCTACTTCGCCGCCTTCGACGAGGCGTGGAAGGTGGGCGCCGAAGGCGACGTGGGCGCCTTCTGGGGCCTGTGGGACAAGGACGCCCGGCCCAAGTTCGCCTGAGAGATCGCGAGCATGGCACTGCACCTGCCGACACCCGCCGCCGGAAGGCAACGCGATCTGCTACTCCGGCTACCGCGAGGGCCAGAGTCCGGACACACGGGTGTACCCGTAGCGTCGCGCAGATCCGCGAGGACCTGCACCTGCTGGCCCGCCACTGGCAGCTGCTGCGCCTGTACGACTGCAGTCCGCACGCCGAGCGCGTGCTGCAGGTGATCCGGGAGGATCGCCTGCCGTTGCGCGTGATGCTCGGCGCCTACCTCGGCGCCGAGATGAACAACTTCGGCTGCCCCTGGGGCGGCAGCTACGCCGAAGAGCAGCTCGAGGCCAACCGGCGCGAGAACGCGGCCGAACTGGACCGGCTGATCGCGCTGGCGCGCGCTCACGAGGACAGCGTGTTCTCGGTGGCGGTCGGCAACGAGGCACGGTCGACTGGACCGACCACTTCGTGCCGGTGTCGCACATGGTCGAGTACGTGCGCCGCGTGAAGGCGGCCGTCACGCAGCCGGTCACCTTCTGCGAGAACTACGTGCCCTGGCAGGGCAAGCTGCAAGCCGCTCGTCGCCGAGCTCGACTTCATCTCGGTGCACACCTACCCGGTGTGGGAATACAAGCACATCCACGAGGCGCTGGACTACACGAAGGACAACGTCGCCAGCGTGGCGCGTCTGTACCCCGGCAAGCCGATCGTCATCACCGAGGCCGGCTGGTGCACCGAACAGCAACGGCCGCGGCATGCACGCCGAGCATGCGGTGCAGGAGCTGCAGGCGGTCTACTACCAGGACCTGATGGACTGGACCCGCGCCGAGGGCCTGCTGTGCTTCGTGTTCGAGGCCTTCGACGAGCCCTGGAAGGGCTCGCCCGATCCGCTGGAGCCCGAGAAGCACTGGGGCCTGTTCACCGTCGACCGGCGGCCCAAGCTGGTGATGCAGGCCCTCTATGCGGATCTGGCACCCCGGGCCGTCGACGCCTGAACCGGCGCGCATGCCGATGACCCCGATGCATACCCACCGCACCCCCGACGTCGCGCTGTGGGACCACCACCGCGCGCTGCGCGAGCAGTGGACCCACGAGGACAACCTCATCGCCCAGCGCATGGGCTGGCTGATCTGGTCCCAAGGCCTGATGTTCACTGCCTATGGCGCCCACGCGCGCGACGGGGTGTACTGGCTGGTCCTGGGCTTCCCCTTCTTCGGCATCCTGGTGGCCGTGCTGATCGGTGTGGCCATCTACACGGCGATGGCGGCCAGCGAAGGCATCAAGCAGCAGTTCGACGAGGCCGGCCTGGCCGACCTGTGCCCGCTGGCGCCTGCCAGCCACATCGCCCACCGCGGCCGCTGGGCCGCGAAAGCCATGCCCTTCGTCTTTGGCGCCATGTGGGTGCTGGCACTTCTCGGTCGGCTGCAGGACTGACAACCATGCCAGCGGCGCAACTCACCACGGAAATCACCTCATGACCACAGTCGCCGCCACTGCCGCCCACAAGGTCCCGTTCGGTCAGAAGGTCGCCTTCGGCCTCGGCATGCTGGCCAACCAGATGTTCCCGGCCGCGCTGGGCATCTTCATGGTCGTGCTGGTGCAGGACATGGGCTTCCCGACCTGGATGTGGGGCATCCTGTTCTTCCTGCCGCGCGCCTACGACGCGGTGCTCGACCCGATCATGGGCTTCATCTCCGACAACACGCGGTCGAAGTGGGGCCGGCGCCGGCAGTACGTGTTCATCGGCGCCATCATGCTGGGCATCGGCTTCGTGGCGATGTGGCAGCTGCACCGCGCCGACGGGGTGACCTACAACTTCATCTACTTCCTGTTCTGGTCGCTCGTGTTCTTCACCGGGCTGACCGTCTTCAGCATTCCCTACGTGGCCATGGGCTACGAGATGAGCGACGACTTCCACGAGCGCACCAGCATCATGGCCGTGGCGCAGTGGATCGGCCAGTGGGCCTGGGTGATCGCGCCGTGGTTCTGGGTCGTGATGTACGACCCGAAGTGGTTCGCCAACGCCGACACGGCCACGCGCACGCTGTCGGTGTGGGTGGGCGTGGCGTGCATGCTGCTGGCCATGGTGCCGGCCGTGTTCCTCCCCAGCCGCTCGACCAAGGACGACACCCACCTCATCCCGCTGACCTTGGCCAACGTGAGCCTGGGCTTCAAGGAGTTGCTGCACGGCTTCAAGGAAGCGTTCGGCTGCGTGCCGTTCCGCAAGCTGTGCTTGGCCACCTTCCTGATCTTCAACGCCTTCAACACGGTGGCGGCGTTCTCGTTCTTCATCGTCGTCTACCACCTGTTCAACGGCGACACCGCGGCGGCCGGCATCTGGCCCACGCTGTTCGGCAGCATCGGCGCGCTGGTCACCACCTTCGCGGTCATCCCCACCGTGGCCTGGATGTCGCGCAAGGTCGGCAAGAAGAAGGCCTTCATGCTCTCGCAGGGCGTCTCGATCCTCGGCTACGTGCTGCTGTGGTTCTTCATGGTGCCCGGCAAGCCCTGGATGTTCATGCTCGCGCTGCCGTTCTTCTCGTTCGGCATCGGCGGCCTGTTCACGCTGATGATGTCGATGACGGCCGACGTCTGCGACCTCGACGAGCTGGCCACCGGCAAGCGGCGCGAAGGCATCTTCGGCGCGATCTACTGGTGGATGGTGAAGCTCGGCTTCGCGGTGGCCGGCCTGCTCAGCGGCGCGATCATGTCGTTCGTTGCCTTTACCCCGGGCGCCGCGGTGCAGCCCGACGGCGCGGTGGACGGGCTGCGCCTGTTCTACTCCGGCGTGCCCATCTTCGGCACGCTGCTGGCGATGTGGTTCATGCGCGACTACGACCTCGACGAGGCGCGCGCAAGAGAGGTGCATGCCGAGCTCGAGCGACGCAAGCTGCGCACCGGCGCGTCGTCGTCCCAGGGCTCGGGCTCAGGTTCGGGCGCCAGGCCCTGGCTGGCGCAACATGGCCTGCTGCTGCCGGGCGCCGAGCCCTCGCCACTTGCAGGCAAGACGGCCGACGAGATCCGTACGCTGTATGCAGAGCAGTTCCGCGGCGGCATGTACGGCCTGTGCTTCAGCGCGTATGGCGAGGGCCAGCGCGCGGGCGACCAGTTGCAAGCCTCTGCGGTCGGCCGGCGCATCGACCTGATCGCGCCGCACACCCGCTGGGTGCGCTCCTTCGCCTGCACCGAAGGGCACGAAGTGATTCCCAGGCTCGCGCGCGCCAAGGGACTCAAGACGATGGTGGGCGCCTGGATCAGCCAAGACCGTGAGCGCAACGAGCGCGAGATCGAGGCCCTGATCCAGCTGGCCAAGGATGGGCAGGTCGACATCGCGGTGGTGGGCAACGAGGTGCTGCTGCGCGGCGAACTGCCCGAGCCCGAGCTGCTCGCCTACATCGCACGTGTCAAGTCGGCGGTGCCAGAAGACTTGCGGGTGGGCTGCGTCGACGCCTACTTCAAGTTCCTCGAGCAGCCGGCGCTCACCGCAGCCTGCGACGTGCTGCTGCCCAACTGCTACCCGTTCTGGGAAGGCGCCGACATCGACGTGGCCGCGCAGTACGTGCGCCGCATGCACGGCCTGGTGAAGGCTGCCGGCGGCGACAAGCCGGTCATCATCACCGAGACCGGCTGGCCCTGGCAGGGCGAGGCCGTGGCCGAGGCCGTGCCATCGGCCGTCAATGCGATGCGCTTCTTCATCGACATCCAGCAGTGGGGTCGGGGCGAAGGGATCAAGCTGTTCTACTTCTCGTCGTTCGACGAGCCGTGGAAGCTGGCGCAGGAAGGTGTCGTGGGCACGCAGTGGGGCCTGTGGGACAAGGACGAGCGGTTCAAGGACGGCGCCGCGGCGTCCTGAGGGTCGCGGCCGGCGCACGACCTGGTGGGCCGGGACCTGAAGCGGTGCCGGATCAGTCGATCGTCAACCCGCGGCCCGCGCGGTACGCGCGAGCCGCGTGACCTCGGCGAAGTCGCCGATCTGCAGGGCAGCCGCAGGCGTCAGCCAGGAGCCGCCGACCATCGCCACGTTTGGCAAGGCGAGGTAGCGGCCCACATCGCTCGCCGACACGCCGCCGGTCGGACAGAACCGGATGTCCGGCAACGGGCCTGCCCAGGCTCGCAGCAGTTCGACGCCACCCAGTTCGCGCGCCGGGAAGCACTTCAGCAGGTCGAAGCCCGCATCGCGCGCGGTCATCGCTTCGCTGGCGGTGGCCACGCCCGGGATGAACGGCAAGCCATGTGTCATGACGGCTTGAAGCAGGGCCGGCGTGGCCCCCGGCGACAGACCGAACCGCGCGCCGGCCGCGACCACCTGCGCGACCTCGGCCACGCGCGTGACGGTGCCGGCACCGACCTGAATGTCCGGCACGGCGCGCGCGATCGCCTCGATCGCGCGCAGCGCGACCTCGCTGCGCAGCGTGACCTCGATGACGTCGATGCCGCCGTCGAGCAGCGCCTCGGCCAGCGGCACGGCCTGCCCGACCTCACTGATCACGACGACGGGGACGACGCGGGACTTGAAGCGGGGCAGTGGTGCCGGTGGGTTCATGAAGAGTCTTCCTTGCAGTGCGTTCCGTGCGGGTCGGTCATCGCACGTCAGTCATCGTGCGCAATTCATCCCCGGTCAGTCCTCGCTGAACAACGCGCTGGCACCGCGCTCGGCCGTGCCAGCGTTGCGCCGAAACACGCTGAACAGTTCGCGCCCGAAGCCTCGGCCCGCCATGTGCGCATCGACCGTCACGGCGGCGCGCTGGTCGAAATCGTCGGCCGGCACCTGCACCTGCAGCAGTCCGGCGTCGCAATCGAGCAGCACGAGGTCGCCGTCGCGGACGCGTGCAATCGGGCCGCCGGCGACGGCCTCGGGGCTCACGTGAATTGCGGCCGGCACCTTGCCTGACGCGCCCGACATGCGGCCGTCGGTGACAAGCGCGACCTGGAAGCCGCGGTCCTGCAGAACGCCGAGGATCGGCGTGAGCTTGTGCAGTTCGGGCATGCCGTTGGCCTGCGGGCCCTGGCCGCGCACGACAGCGACGACGTCGTGCTCCAGCGCGCCCTGCTTGCTCAGCGCCATCAGCGCTTCCTGGCTGTCGACCACGACCGCCGGCGCGAGCACCCGTCGATGGCGCGGCGCGACGGCCGAGGTCTTCACCACTGCGCGCCCCAGGTTGCCGCGCAGCAGCTTCAGGCCGCCGTCGCTGCTGAACGGCCGCGCCGCCGGCCGCAGCACGTTTTCGTCAGCCGATGCGCGAGCGGCGTCGCGCCACGCGAGGCGGCCGTCAGCAAGCCACGGCTCGACGCGGAAGCGACCCAGGCCGCGGCCCAGCACGGTCTGCACGTCCGCGTGCAGCAGGCCGGCGTCGAGCAGTTCACGCATGCAGGAAACCCATGCCGCCCGCGGCGTGGAAGTGGTTCACGTCGGCATCGCCATTGGGGTAGATGCGCGCGAGCAGCGGCACCACCGCTGACAGCTCGGCGAAATCGTCCCAGTCGATGCGGATGCCGGCTGCGCGGGCGATCGCGACCAGGTGGATCGTGTGGTTGGTCGACCCGCCGGTGGCGAGCAGTCCGACGATGCCGTTGACCACCGACTTCTCGTCGAAGACGCGGCTCATCGGCGTCGGCTCGGCGCCGCCCGGCGTCATCGCCAGCGCGCGCTGCACCGCGCACTCGGTCAGGGCGTCGCGCAGCGGCGTGCCCGGATTCACGAAGGACGAACCCGGCAGCTGCAGGCCCATGACTTCGAGCAGCATCTGGTTGCGAGTTGGCGGTGCCGTAGAAGGTGCAGGTGCCCTCGCCGTGATACGCCGCCTCCTCGGCGGCCAGCAGCGCCGCGCGATCGACCTTGCCCTCGGCATAGAGCTGCCGCACCTTGGACTTCTCGCTGTTGGACAGCCCCGAGGTCATCGGGCCGGCCGGCACGAACACGACCGGCAGGTGCCCGAACTGCAGCGCGCCGATCAGCAGCCCGGGCACGATCTTGTCGCACACGCCGAGGCACAGCGCGGCATCGAACACGCCGTGCGACAGCGCCACCGCGGTCGCCAGCGCGATCACATCGCGTGAGAACAGCGACAGCTCCATTCCCGGGCAGCCTTGCGTGATGCCGTCGCACATCGCCGGCACGCCGCCTGCCACCTGTGCGGTCGCGCCGAGCGCGCGCGCCGCGGCGCGGATGCGCGGCGGAAAGTGTTCATAGGGCCGGTGCGCCGACAGCATGTCGTTGTACGCGGTGACGATGCCGAGGTTCGGTTGGCGCTCCTGGCGCAACACCATCTTGTCTTCGGCGGGCATGGCCGCCGCGGCGTGCGCCAGGTTGGCGCAGCTCATGCCCGCGCGATAGCTGCTGTCCCGCCGCAGCGACGCCATGGTGTCCAGGTAGGCCTGGCGGTCGTCGCGGCTGCGCTCGACGATGCGCCGCGTGACCCGTTCCAGCGCCGGGTGGAGCGTGTCGGGAACCGAGGAAGGTGTCGTCATCGAGGGCTCAGCTTTCGGATAGCCAGACATGGACCGGGCGCTCGGCCTGGTGCAGCAGGTGCGACACGGGCAGATCGTCGCGCGGCGCAAGGCACGCGACTTCGAGCACGCGGCGCTTGTCCGGTCCCGCCACGAGCAGGACCAGACGGCGGGCCGCCAGCAGCGTCGGCAGCGTGAGCGTGAGCCGGAGGTAGGGCGCATGTGCCGGCCGCACCCAAGCAACCGGTTGGCGGCCCTGCAAGGCATCTGCCAGTCCCTCCGCCGCCGGAAAGAGAGACGCCGTGTGGCCGTCCTCACCCATGCCGAGCACCGCCACGTCGATGGGCCAGTCCAGCGACGCGAGCCGCGCGCAGGCCGCCCGGGCAAGCAGCGCTGCGGCGCCCGGCTGATCGGGCGCCGCCGGCAGCGAGTCGAAGAACGGCATCCAGCGCGCGGTCGCCGCGGCGTCGCGCAGCAGATGCCGCGCAACCAGCGCCGCGTTGCTGTCCGCGTGGTCGGGGGGCACGCAGCGCTCGTCGACCTGCACGACGGTCACCCTGGGCCAGGCTCGTACCTGCACGCGCAACGCCGCATACAGGCCGAGCGGCGAGCGCCCGCCCGACACCGCGAGCAGCGCCTGGTCGCGCGCCATCAGCGCGTCGTCGAGCGCGCTGGCGACGTCGGCCGCGGCGCCGGCCGCCAGCTGCGCGGCGTCGGCGGTCCGCTGGATGACGACGTTGGCGACCATGCGGCTACGGCGCCTCCTCGGCCCAGGTCGCGCCGCCGCGAGCGACCAGCGCCGACGACGCGGCCGGCCCCCAGCTGCCGGCCGGATACGCACGCGGCGGCTCGGCGAGCTGATGCCAGCCGTCGAGGATCGGGTCGACCCAGCGCCAGGCGGTCTCGAGTTCGTCGCGTCGCATGAAGTGCGTCAGCCGACCCTGGACCACATCGACCAGCAATCGCTCGTACGCTTCGGCGCGACGCGCCGTGAACGCCGACTGCAGATCGAGGTTGAGCAGCACCGGTCGCATCCGCAGGCTCGACCCCGGTTCCTTGGCCATCACCTGCAGCCGCACGGATTCGTCGGGCTGCAAAGTGATCATCAGGCGGTTGGCGCAACCGGCCCCGCGGCTGCCGCTGAACACGGAAAACGGCGGCTCGGCGAACTCGACGATGATCTCCGACTTGCGCTCGGCCATGCGCTTGCCCGTCCGCAGGTAGAAGGGCACGCCGGCCCAGCGCGCGTTGTCGATGCGGCACACGCAGAGCGACGAAGGTCTCGGTCCTGCTGCCCGCCGGCACGCCGTCCTCCTGCGCGTATCCCGCCACGCGCTTGCCATCGACGGCCCCCTCGGCGTACTGGCCGCGCACGGTGTCGTGCCGGAGGTGCTCCTGGTCGATCCGGCGCAGGCTGCGCAGCACCTTGACCTTCTCGTCACGCACGTCGTCGGGATCGAGCGAGATCGGTGGCTCCATGGCGACGATGCACAGCAGTTGCAGCAGGTGGTTCTGCACCATGTCGCGCATGGCGCCGGTCTGGTCATAGAAGCTCGCGCGGCTGCCGACGCCGATGGTCTCGGCCACGGTGATCTGGACAGCCCGTATCGCCGGCGCGCGCCACAGCGGCTCGAAGATCGCGTTGCCGAAGCGCAGGACCATCAGGTTCTGCACCGTTTCCTTGCCCAGGTAGTGATCGATGCGGAAGATCTGGTGCTCGTCGAAGTGGCGCGCGAAGGCGTCGTTGATCGCGTGGGCCGAGGCCAGGTCGTGGCCGAGCGGCTTCTCCAGGACGATGCGCGACTGCGGATCGACCAGGCCGCTCGCGCTCAGGTTGGCGGCGATCGGCGCGAACAGGCTCGGCGCCGTGGCCAGGTAGTAGATGCGGCGCGAACCCGGCCGGCACGCCCCGGCCAGCCGGACATAGCCGGCGGCATCGAGCGCGTCGAGCTTGACGAAGTCCAGCAGCGCGAGAAAGCGGAGCCAGGCGTCGCCATCGCCCTGGGCGGCCCGCACTTTCTGCCCGGCATGCTCTTCGATGAAGCGGACGTAGTCCTCGCGCCCCCATTCCTGGCGGCCGACGCCGATGATCCGCGTGCCTGCCGCAAGGCTGCCGTGCAGGTGCGCCATGTGCAGCGCGGGCAGCAGCTTGCGCCACGACAGGTCACCGGTGCCGCCGAACACGACGATGTCCAGCGGCACGTCCGACTCGCCGCGGCCGCTGGCGCGCGGGCCGGACAAGGACTGCCGCAGATCCTCCGCGAGGTCCGACCTGATCCGTTGCTCGTGCATGCTTGCCTCTTCGTTGATGAGTGTCGCCTCAGGCGGCGCAGCCGGCGACTCGCGCGTCGGCATCCAGCGCGAGCGCGGCGCCGAGCAAGGCCGGCGATCGCGCTGTCTGGATGACGTAGACCGGGATCGCCGCCAGGTACTCCGAGAACCGGCCCTTGGCCTCGAACCGCGCGCGAAACGGCGACGTGGCGAACCAGGCACCCAGCCGCGGCACGATTCCGCCGCCGATGTAGATGCCGCCGCGTGCGCCGAGGGTCAGCGCCAGGTTGCCGGCGGCGATGCCGAGGAACGCGCAGAACAGCGCGAGCGCCTCGATGCAGGCAGCGTCCTGCCCCGCGAGCGCGCGCTCCGTCACGGCGGCCGACGTCGTGACGTCGGCCGCTGCCGGCGCGCCATCGAGCTCGGCGAGCGCGCGATGGATGTTGAGCAGGCCCTGGCCGCAGACCGCGCGCTCGGCCGACACGTGACCGAGCCGTTCGCCGATGCGGTCGAGAACGGCGCGTTCGCGTGGCGTGGTTCCGGCCAGGGTTGCGTGGCCGCCTTCGCCGTGGAGCGGCAGCCAGCCGCCGCGACCGTCCGGCAGCAGGCCCGAGACGCCGAGTCCGGTGCCTGGTCCGATGAGGCCGATCGCGCTTGCGGGCTGCGGCGCGCCGCCACCGACCTGCGTGGTCTCGTCGGCTCGCAGCGCCGGCAGGGCAAGCGCCAGGGCCGTGAAGTCATTGAGGACCAGAATTCGCTCGAAACCGCAGCGTGACTTCAAGTCGCGGATCGAGAAGCTCCAGTGGTGATTGGTCATCGTGACCTGGTCGCCGACGACCGGATTGGCGATCGCGATCGCGCATGCGCCTGGGGGCGAACGGCCGCAACGGCCCAGATAGGCGGCGAGCGCGTCATGCAGCGAGGCGTGGTCGGCACAGGCCAGCGTCTCGACGCACTCGATCTCGCCGCCCGGGCGCCCCTGCCAGGCGAAGCGCGCATTGGTGCCGCCGATGTCGGCGAGCAGCCGCGCGCCCGATGCCGCCGTGCGATGCGTCATGGCGGATCGAAGCAGACGCTGGCCTCGACGGCCGTGACGTCGCGCAGATCGAAGGGTGCGCGACCGAGCAGGCGCCAGCCGCTGCGACCGTGGATCCGCACGGCCGTCTGCGGGCCGCGGACGATGCGGAACGGAACCTGCCGCCAGGTGAAGCTGAGGGCGCCGTCGGGCGGCACTTCGTGCTCGTCGAGGAGGACGGGCTGAAACTCGACGAGTCCGGCGCGCACCCGCAGGCCGAGTTCGCCCCAGCGCGTGAGGATCTCCTCCTTCACCTGCCCGGTCATGCCTGGCTGCTGCGCGCCGCCCTCGGCCGCGGTGTGACTGTACGGATCGAAGGGAAAGGCGCCGTACTCGGCGACCCGCTTGCGGTAGCCGAGGCCGTCGCGCACCGCGCGGTAGTGCGCAACGAGCCGGGGCAGTTCCGGCGCGCCGGCGTCGCAGGCTTCGAACACGCTCTCCTGCACGGCCAGCAGCAGCTTGGCGACCATGTGCCAGTAGATGCAGCCGAGACCCTCGTACCCGAACATCGTGCCGGAGCGGCCGGTGAAGGAGTGATGACCGAGCAGGCGCTCGTAGGCCTGCGCGAGCGGGCCGGTGTCCACGCCCAGCGGCGTGCCACGCGCGAGCGCTGCCTCCAGCGCGCGCCGGTTGGCGAGGGCCGGCGCGAAGCGGACCACGCCGTCGCGCTGCACCTGCAGCAGATCGGTGCGGTGATGCGCAAGCGCCGCCTGCACCGCCGGCAGCGCCAGCGCCGCGGCGTCGAGTCGGTTGCGCTCGAGGAATCCGGGCAGCGCGCGGTCGGGGTAAAGCAGGAAGCTGCGCCGCACCGGGTCGTACAGCGGGCTGGCGAACAGCGCGTCGAGCAGCGCGACCCGCTCGGCCGGCGGCAGGCCGCCGCTCGCGAGCAACGCCACCTGGCCCTCGAGCATCGGGTACAGCGGCTCGACCTCGATGCCCGTGTCGGTGAAGCGCAGCAGGTTGTACGAGTGGAACAGGCCATCGTCGCGGCGCTGGGCGGCGAGCGTGGCATCCACCAGCGGCAGCAGCGTCCGCGCGAGTTCTGTCAGGAGACCGGCTGGCGCCTGCGCCGGCGCGCGGCCGGCGGCGCCACGGTAGGCGGCGGCGCGCCAGTCGTCGAGCAACGCGCCGGCGCCGTCGACGAAGCGGCGGCGCGCGATGGACGCGCGCACCGCCGTGGTCGGCGTCTGCGCCGCGAGTCGCTGCAGGCGCTGCAGTGCCTCGATCAAGGCCGCCGGCGCGGCAAACGGCCGTTCTGCGCCGGGCAGGCTGGCGATGAACGCCAGGAAGCGCCGCAGATGCGCCAAGGTCACCACCGACAGGCCGTTGCCGACCAGCGCGTTGTTGGCGTCGTTCCACTCGGGGCGCTGCGTGTTCAGCCACAACCCGCCACCCGGCACCAGCGTGCCGGCCTTGGCGAGCACGATGGTGGCGAGCTTCTCGGCCAGCGTGGCGAGCACCGGCAGCCCGTGCGTCGTCGCACACCAGCAGTCCGTCGCTGCCGATGGCGGCGGCGCGCGCCACGGGCCGCGGCGTGCGCCGCCTCGTCGAAGCCGATCGTGTGCTTCGGATCGGCCACCTGCTCGGCGTGGGGCCTGATGCGGTACGGCACGTCGGCGAAGCTGAACAGCGGCCGGTCCCACCATGCCGCGAGCAGCCCGGGCTCGTTGGCCTGCGCCGCTTCGAGCAGCCGCAGCAGGTAGACGACCTGGTGGTCGCCCCAGTAGCCGATGTGGCTCCATGGATCGTCGGGCTCGGCCACCTCCCAGTCCACGCCGTCGCTGCCGATGCGGTAGGGGTTGTGGCCGTCGGCCGTCATCGCGCCGAGGAAGGTCGCGATCATCGAGCCGAGCCACGCGGGCGCGCTGGCGGCGAGCGCCTCCCAGTTCTGGAAGATGTCGCGCCAGTTGCCCTCGTGGTGCAGCAGACGCCGGCCGTCGGCGTCGCGCACGCGGATCGAGAAGCGGTTCCACGGCCGGCTGGGGTCGCCGTGCCGGCGGCTGAAGGTCAGCGGCAGGTAGCGACAGCAGCAGCCGCTCGCCATGGTCGCCGCCCTGCGGCGCGCGCCGCGGCGATGGCCTCGGCGCGCTCGATCGACTCCGGCCACGCGGCGATGGTCGGCGCGAGCGTGTCGGCCAGCGCCGCGTGCCGGCGGCGCAGTGCGGCCATCAGGTCGTCGCGCCGCATCCGGGTGCCGTCGACGAACACGCCGCCGCGCATCACGTTGAACAGCACGTTGGCGTAGTGGTGCGCGGCAGCCATCGGATCGGCGGACTGCTGGTGCGCGTCGGCGCCGGCGAGCAGCTGCTTCGAGGCCCGCGGTGTTCGCATCGAGTTCGCGGGCAATCCCGGCCGCCGTGTCGCCGCCGGTCGCCAGCTTCGCCGCGAGTTCGTGCGCCTGGACCTGCGACAGCGGACCGTCGAGCACCTGGTGCCACTGCAGGCCGGTGGCGTCCACTTCAGCCTCGAAGGCGACGAGGAAGGCGCCCTTGCGGCCGCGTGTCAGCGACTCCGCCGCGACGCTGCCGTCGCGACAGAAGCGCTCGACCTGGTGGTCGGACAGCAGTGTGGTCGCGGCGATTGGTGCGGCTCCGGGCGCACCGTCGGCGGCGCAGGGCGCCGGTCCCTGCCGCCACGCCGCCAGCGCCTCGAACGACTCGGCCGGTTCGGCGCGGTCGGAGATGCGCGCGCACAGCGTGAAGAGTCCAAGGCTGCCGTCGGCGTGCGACTCGTTCCACTTGTAGGCGTCGGTGAGGCTGCTCATCGTGGCCGCCTGCAGCACGCTGACGCCGGGGGGCACGAGGTCGAGCAGGCCGTCGAGCACCTGCACGCGGCAAGGGCGCGCCGCCGCTCGCCCACAGGCGCGCGCGCCGCACCAGGCCGAGTCCCGCCGCCGAAGACCACTCCTGCTCGAACACGAGGCGGCCGTCCGGGCTCGCTTCGCGCAGCCGCAGGCGCGTGCCGGCCAGGTTCTTCCACACCGAGCGTGCGCCGCCGTCTTCAGCCTGCAGCAGGCGCGGCGCGAACGGTTGCCACAGTCGTGCGGCGCCGGCGCCGTCGAGCACGCGGATCCAGGTGCGCGATCCGGTGTGCTCCCAGCGGCGGTGGATGCGGTCGACGGTTTCGTAGGGGAAGAAGGAGCCCTCGGCGTCGCGCCGGCCGGCGGCCAGCGAACCGGCGGTGGAGACGAAGGCCCAGACGTCGCTGTCGCTGGCGAGCGCGACAAAGAAGGGCGCCAGGCGGTCGCTGCGATCGATCCGGTACCAGGTCTCGCCGCCGTCGTCGACGAAGCGGCCTGCGGGTTCATCGAGGTTCATGCGGCATGCACCGCAAGAGTCGAAATCGAATGCGGCGGGAGGTCGATCGCCCAGGCGGCCCCGTCGACCGACAACCGCATGCCGACGTGGTGCGCGTGCCGGTTGAGCGCGACCGCGGCGACATCGCCGTCGGGATCGCGGAACGCGGTGGCCTCGATGTCGGCGCGCGACGACGCGCACAGCACGCGCTGCGCTCCCGGACGGATGAAGCGGCTGAAGTGGCCGAGCACCCAGTACGCGCTCTGGTGCATCAGGCTGCCCTGCGCGCGGTCGGCGAGGATCGGGGCGCTGCAGAAGTTGCCGGCGTGGTTGGGTCCACCGCGTTCGTCGAGCAGGAGGTTCCAGTCGATCCAGCCCACGGTCCAGCGATTCAGGTCGTTGATGATCGAGCGCGCGTAGCGTTCGCCGACCTCCCATGCGCCGATGTGCGGCCCGCCCTCCTGGCAGCCTTCGGTGAACAGCAGCGCCTTGTCGGGCCAGGCGTCGTGCACCAGCTGCACGTGGTCGAAGTGATCTGCGCCATACCAGTGGAAGCCGGTGCCCCAGACGTACTGCGCCGCGTCGGGGTCGCCGTACACCACGCTCGCGCGCTCGACCATCAGGTCGCGGTTGTGGTCCCAGATCACGATCTTCACGTGCGACAGGCCGGCGGCCTGCAGCGCCGGTCCGAGGTGGTCGCGCACGAAGTCGCGTTCCTCCTCGGCGCTGTACCAAGCACGAGTCCCAGCGCTGGCGGGCCATGGGCTCGTTCTGCACCGTGACGCCCCAGATCGGCACGCCTTCCGTCGGCGTAGGCGCCGATGAAGCGCACGAAGCATTGCGCCCACGCGCGCGCGGCACTCCGGCCTCAGTTGCCCGCCGTGGTTCATCTCGCCGTTGGTCTTCATCCACGGCGGCGGGCTCCACGGGGAGGCCAGCAGCTTGAGCGGACCGCGAGCGGCGGTCTGCGCGGCGCGGATGAACGGCAGCAGGGCCTGGCGGTCGCGCTCGATGCTGAAGCTCTCGAGCGCGTGGTCATCGGGCCGCTCGACGTGCGCGTAGTTGCCGAGCGCGAAGTCGCACGAGTTCATGTGCACCCGGCACAGCGTGTAGCCATGCCCGCCGTCGGGGTCGAAGTAATCCGCGAGAAGCTGCGCGCGCGCCGCCGGCGGCAGCGCCGCCCAGGTCGTCGCGGCGGCTTCGGTGAAGGCGCCGCCGAAGCCCTCCAGCGCCTGAAAGCGCCGCGTGGTGTCGACGAAGAGGCTGGCGCCATGACCGCCGTCCGGCTTGTCGTCGATCGGAAGCGGCGGCGCCTGCTCGGACAGGCGCTCGCCGCTGTCGCGCGCCGAGACGAACGCGCGAAGCGCCGGCATCGCGCGCTTACTTGGTCCAGTGAACCGCGTCGAGGTACAGACGATCGGTGATCCCCGCGTTGTTCGGCTTGCCGGTGAAGGCGTAGCGATCCGCGATCACGAACCGCGACAGCACGAGGGACAGATCGAGCTTCGGATTGACCGCCTGGAAGGCGCTCAGCGGGATCGACACCGTGCACCACGCACCCGTGTTGCAGTAGCCGTAGTCGCCGGGCTGGATCTGCAGGTAAGCCTCCTGCGGCTCACGGTCCTGCGTGTCGGTGGAGATGCCGATTTCGATCTTGCCCGGGTAGAGCGTGCTGATCTGGAAGTTGAGCCGGCCGGTCGCCGCGAAGCCCGAGAGGTTCTCGGTGACTGCCGTTGGCGACTGCCGCAGCAGCCCCCATCCGAAGCTGGCCGGCCGCGGAGTGATCTCGAGGCTGCGGTCGGCGTCGCCAGGCCCGAAGATGCCGGTCACCTCGGGGAACGCCGCCGTGTTCCCGTCGAAGGCGTCCCAGCGCAGTCCGGCGGCGCGGACCTCGGAGTCGCCGAGTGGCGCATCGGAGAACAGCGTGTACCTGTTGGCGGTGACCGCGGCGTTGACCACGGGCAGCTTGAAGAACACGGCGTCGGCATCGGTGTAGACGCCGTCGCCGTTCGAGTCCTGGGCGGGATTGACCGGTTCGTGCACCCAGGTGGCGCTGCCGACCGTCACCCCGTTCGCGTTGAGCGCCTCGACCGCGAAGCGCGCCTGGCGATCCTTGTTGAACAGGCCCCACTTGTCGTCGCCTTGCTTCCACGGTTCGTCGAAGGCCTCGAAGTAGAAGACCTGCCTCGGTCCCGCGCCGCTGCGGCCCTCGGCCGCCCAGGCCATCAGGCGATCCAGGTACATCTTCTGGTTGACCGGGTGCGCGCGAAACGCCTGGCGACCCAGGTCGACCGCGTTCCAGCCGGTCTCGCCGACGATGATCGGGATGTACGACAGTCCCTTGCGGTCGAGGAAGGCGCGTGCCTCCTGGTACTGACGCTTGGTCTCCGTCGATCGCGGCGTCCATCATCGCGACCGCGCGCTCCGATTCGGGCACATTGGTCAGCTTCCAATCCCAGCGGGTGGGGTCGAACCAGGTATCCAGGTTGGCGTACGTGTGCAGCGCCGCGAAGTCGATCTCGTCGGTGATCACGGTCGGCGCGCTGGCCCAGAACGCGTAGTTGTCGTCGGTGGTCACCGGCTGCGTGATCTGGCGGCGCACGGTGCGGATGTAGTCGGCCATCAGCGTCGGCGCGATCCGGTTGAACGACCAGCTGACCATGGTCTCGTTGCCGACGCTGACCGCCAGCACGATGTCGCTGAACTCGTTGGCGAGCGCGACGCAGCGCGCGAGTTCCTGCCGGCTCGCCACGTCGTTGCCGCTCAGCACGAACGCACCCAGCTGCACCTTGATGTTCAGTCTGTTGTCGCGGATCACCTCGAGCGTCTGGCGCGCCACCTTGTCGGAGCTGTCGAACAGCCGGATCAGGCGGAAGCCGGCCGCGAGCAGCAGGTCGAGGTCCTGCTTGATGTTGGCCTTGGGGATCACCTCGCTGGCCAGATCTTCGGGGCCGGCGGAAGTCCGGAAGGGCGAGTAGGCCACCGCCCGGCGCGCCGTGAAGTCCGGGCTGAGCGGACGAACCTGCACCCCGGTGAACGGCACGGTGTCGCCGCCGCCACACGCAGCCAGCAGCAGTGCGAGGGCCGCCACCATAGCGGCGCGGAGCGACATGACGCCGAAGATCGAGTGCTTCATGGGCAATTCCTCTGGCGAGTGCGATTCAGAACCGGTAGTCGATGCCGGCGGTGAACCAGTTGCCGCGCGTCGTCAGCCGTGAGTCGATGTTGGTGAAGGCCGAGTTGCTCGGCATGCTCATTGGCGACAGGCCCTGCCGGCCGTAGTTGACCAGGTTCGCGCTGCCGTAGACCTGCAGGCCCTTCAACACGTCGTAGTAGAGGCCAAGTGTGCCGATCGTGGCCGAGTTGGCGGCGCCGCGATCGCTTGGATTGTCCGTGGACGCCGAGCCAAGATGGAGCAGGGCGGCCGAGGCGGCCCACTTGCCGACCTTGTAGCGCGCGCCCAGCACCACGTCGACCGAGCGGGCCGAGTAGCCCTTGTAGACGCCGCCGCCGAGGTCCGTGCTCCAGTCGACGTTGAACGGGTTGTTCCAGATGTCGAAGCCGCCCGGATTGGCGCTCGCCGACTGCAGCAGAACGGCATAGGCGCCGCTCCAGCGATTGGCGCGCACGCCGCCGAGCAGTTCCCACTGGGCGTCGACCCGGTAGCGTGCCATCGCCATTGCGATGCCCTGGCTCGACTCCCCGAGCTGTGAGTCGAACGCCGAGTCGTAGAACAGGCCGGTGAACGGGCCGTGGCCGAACGCGCTCGGCGTGCCGTTCTTCGTGTCCTGGAAGATCAGGTCGAGCGCCAGGTCGCCCTTGCCGTAGTGGATCCACACCTCGAGGAAGCGCGGCTTGTTGCGGTCCCACCCGCTCTCGCCGATGTCATACGTGCCCTCGACCACGAGGTCACCATTGGCGACGTCGAACACGCGCGAGGTGTAGCGCACCGCGCGCGTCAGCAGGCCGTAGCCCGCGCCGCTCGAGGCCCATGGATCGGACAGGCCGATATCGGTGCCGAAGGGGTAGTCGGCCATGCTCCAGCCGCGGGTCGTCATGGCGCCGATGCGCACGGCTCCGTAGTCCTCATGGCTGAGGGCGACGTTCTTCTCATACCAGTAGCCGTCGAAGTCCTCCTCGCCGTCGCGCCAGCGCTGGCTCAGCAGGGCACTGAACTTGAATCCGCCCGGCAGGTCGTACTTGAAGCCGAGGTAGGGCTGGATCAGCGTGAGGGTCGTGGTGCCCGCACCCCAGGCCGTGCCCTGCACCAGTGGGTCGGCCCAGATGAAGTCCTTGCGCGCCAGGGGATCAACCTGGCACTCGTTGTCCTCGCACAGCGTGCTCACCCGCGTGACTTCGCCCTTGACGAAGCCGGTGAGGCTGAACGGCCCGAAGTCGATGGCCGATGCGGACCCCGCCGCACCCAGGCTCAGCACGGCGAGGCAGGCGGCTCGCGCCGTCGCACCGCGAAGCCGGTCGATCGGAGTCCGCGTGATGCATCGAGGGTGGGTGTGCATGCGGCGTCGCCTCTGGTTGAGTGTGCAAGTGCACAATTGAAAGCGCTTTCAAAAGCTTAGTGTCAGACCCCGGATCGCGTCAATGCCGGGGCCGAAAAAATGTTTGCCGATCCGGATCCGACAGGTGCACAAACGTAATCGGTGCGGGTAAGCTCGCCCGCCGGTGAAAGGGCTTTCATACCCGACGGATGCGGCGCGCCGCTCGCCAGATGGAGTGTCTTCATGGCTGACGTGAACAGGATCGTTGGAATCGGATTGCTGCTGTGCGCCGGGCTCGCGATCGTCGCGCAGACCCGGGCCGCGGAGCCGGTGAAGGCTGGTGCCGGCACCTATTTCACCGCGCCAAAGGGGCGTGACAAGGGCCTCCCCGCGGCGCCGTTCCGCACCGAGTCCATGCTCAAGCGGGCGGCCCCCACGAGCCAGTGGTACTCGACGCTGATCTTCAACGAGAAGCCGGCGCCCATCTATGTTCAGCCCCTGACCGTCAGGCCGGTAGCCGAGGGTCTGGAGATCGCCTTCCCGGGCAAGGAAGTCACGGCAAGCGAACGCCGCGACACCGAAATCACGTTTCCCCACCGCGAGCCGCTGCTGGTCGCGCCGCTCGGCTTCAAGCCAGGACCGGCCCGGCTCGCCGGTGCAGGCGACTGGTCGATCGACATCTCGATGGCCCGCGACGCCGACGAGATGCGGGCCACGGTGGCGCGCGGCACTCCGTATGTGTTCATCAGCGTGACGCGCGGAGACCTTGCGGTCAGGTTGCCCGCGGCCGGCGAGCGCTTCGGGCCTGCCGACGACGCGCGCGTGCTCGCGCTGCGGGTGAACGGCAAGGCGTACGCGCTGTTTGCGCCGACCGGAGCGCGCTGGGAATCCACATCGCCACGCGAGTGGATCGCGCGACTGCCGGCGGACCGGCGCTACCTGTCGGTTGCCGCGCTGCCCGACGACAAGCCCGAGACGCTCGCCCTGCTGACGCGCCATGCCTACGTGTTCGTCGAGGACACGCGCGTGAACTGGCGCTACGACGTCGCAGCGAGCCGTGTCGAGACCACCTTCACCGCGAAGACGCGCGTGATGGAAGGCCCGGACCACGGGCCCCTGTACGGCCTCTATCCGCACCACTGGTTTCGCAATGCGTCGGTCGAAGGCAGGCTCGGGCCGGCCTATGACACCGTGCGCGGCAAGATCCGGCTGCTGGCCGCGCCCGAGTTCAAGACGAGCTATGCCTACACCGGATTCGTCCCATTCTGGCCCGGCATCACGGAGTCGCCGCGCAAGGGCGAACTGGGCGACGTCATGAAGTCGGACCTTCGAAACGCCCGCCGCATGATGCTGCCCGAAGGGCAGAGTGCGTACTGGCAGGGAAAGGGCCTGCAGCGCATCATGAAGCTGCTCGACGTTTACGAGCAGCAAGGCGACATCGAAGGCCGCGACAGGCTGCTCGAACTCGTGAAGAAGCGCATGGAGGAGTGGTTCTCCGGCGAGGACTCCAAGCGCTACTTCTTCGTCGACCGCTCGCTCGGCGCGGTCGCGAGCTACCCGGACGAGTTCTTCGGGATCGCGGAAATCAACGATCACCACTTCTGGTACGGCTACTGGATTCGCGCCGCGGCGGAGATCGCGCTGCGGGATCCGGCGTGGGCGGCGCGCGACCGCTGGGGCGCGATGGTCGAGTTGCTCATTGCCGACATCGCCACCGCCGAGCGTGGCCGCGCGGACTTTCCGTTCCTGCGCAACTTCGACCCGTACGAGGGCCATTCCTGGGCCAACGGGCTCGGTGGCGTCGGTTCGTATGGGGAATTCGGCAACAACCAGGAGTCGTCGTCGGAAGCGATCAATGCCTGGATCGGGCTGATCCTGTGGGGCGAGATCACCGGCAACCGCGAACTGCGCGACCTCGGCGCCTGGATGTACGCGACCGAGTCACAGGCGATCGAGCATTACTGGTTCGACGCGCACGGGCTCGTGCTGGCGCCCGAGTACAAGAACGTCGACGTCGCGCAGTTGTTCGGCGGCAAGTACATCCACAACACCTGGTGGACCGACGACCCGCGGCAGATCACCGGCATCAATCTGCTGCCCCTGACGACCGCCTCGACGTACCTCGCGCGCCAGCCCGACTACATCCGCCGCAACCTGGCGGCGCTGAAGGACGAGCAGGCCATCTGGGCGGCGCGCGGCAAGCGTGTCGATCCGCCTGACATCTGGCAGGACGTCTTCGCCAAGTACCTGGCGGTCGCCGATCCGGCGGCCGCGTTGCAGCAATGGAACCGCTGGGGCGCGGTCGAACTCGGCGAGACCCGCTCGCACACGCTGCACTGGCTCCTCAGTCTCGCGGAGATGGGCGCACCGGACCCCGATGTCAGCGCCGACACGCCGTTCTACTCGGTGTTCAAGCGGGCGGACGGGCGCCGGACCTACCTTGCGTTCAATGCGGGCAAGGCGCCGCTCACCGTTCGCTTCAGCGATGGCCAGACGCTGGTCGTCGCGCCGGGCAAGCTCGCGCGCAGCCCCTGACCCCGAGCCGGGCCGGGTCCATCGATGGCACCCTTGTCAAGATCTGCCGTGCGCCGTATGCTTTTTTGAAAGCGCTTTCACAACGACTCGATCGTCGGCCGCACCGACGCCTTCTTCAGCGGAGACAAACGCCATGTCGCAACGATCCACCTTCAAGCTGGCCGCCGCCTTGATGCTCGCCTGCTCAATGCTCATCAGCTGCGGCGGCGGAGACGCGGAGGCGCCGCCGCCGCCGGTGTCGAACACTCCGACGCCGCCCGGCGCCGGCCCTGACACGACGCCGCCGACGGTCACGATCGCCAACGATGTCTCCGGGTCGATGGCAACGGGTCCGGTGACTTTCACTTTCGTCTTCAGCGAAGACGTCGGCGTGAGCTTCGAGGCAAGCGACATCGCGGTCACCGGTGGCACGGCGAGCGGGTTCAACCGGATCAGCGGCGCGCAGTCCACCATCGTCGTCACTCCCACGCCAGGAGTCGGCGGCACCATCACGGTCACCGTGGCGGCCGGCAGCTTCACCGACATCGCCGGCAACGCCAATACGGCGGGCGCCACGGCCTCCAAGAACTACATCGCGTCGCAGACGATCACCTTTGCCTCGCCCGGCGATCAGACGCTCGGCGTCGCGCCGCCCGCACTGGTCGCCACCTCCAGTTCCGGGCTGCCGGTGACGATCAACTCGACCACGCCGGCGGTATGCACGGTCAGCGGCACCACGCTCACTCTCGTGGCCGGCGGCTCCTGCAGCCTGACGGCCAGCCAGCCAGGCGACGCCAACTTCGCCCCCGCTGCGCCGGTCACGCGCGTCTTCTCCGTGGCGGGCGCCGCGCCCACTCCGCTCACCTTCTCCTCTGGCTTTGCGGCGAACAACCGGACGGTGGAGGGCGGGGCGTACTTCTCGTACAGCGGCAGCAATCTCGACAACTTCAACTGCTCGGGTGACCCGGCGGTGTGCGGCAGCGGTAGCGGCGGCACGGGCGCGACCAGCTTCTATTTCTCCTACTATCAGACGACCACGCCGGCCACCGCGCTGTACAACGGCATCAGCGTGCTGGCGCCGGGCGTCACCGCGCTCAGCGCCACCGCCGACACTCCGGGGGTGCAGATCAACGGCCAGACCACGGTGAACTTCACGTTCAACAACAATCCGGAGTGGCAGGCCAGCGGCACCAACAACTTCGGCGTGCTCCTGAAGCTGGGCAAGTTCTACGACGTGGATCCGGGGGCGGCGGTGCAGCCGTGCAACATCACGCTGCTGGCGGTGGTCACGCCGCTGAACAATGGCGCGGCCACGCCGTATGCGGTTCCGCTGAGCGACTTCGCGATCATCCAGTCGTGCAACAGCGGCATCGCCACGGTGGCGGCGGCGCTGGCCAGCTCGCCGGTGTCGGAGGTCGCCTTCCAGGCCGCTGGCGGCGGCGCGGCACTGCCCACCGTCGGCGGCAAGACCACGGGCGCCAACCTGAGCGTCGCCGCCGCCGGCGTCTACCCGACCACGCTCGCACTCACCGGCGGCGTCACCTTCGGCGTGGCCAGCGCGCCGCAACCGCAGCCGCTCGACTTCTCGACCGGCTTTGCGGCGAACAACCGGACGGTGGAGGGCGGGGCGTACTTCTCGTACAGCGGCAGCAATCTCGACAACTTCAACTGCTCGGGTGACCCGGCGGTGTGCGGCAGCGGTAGCGGCGGCACGGGCGCGACCAGCTTCTATTTCTCCTACTATCAGACGACCACGCCGGCCACCGCGCTGTACAACGGCATCAGCGTGCTGGCGCCGGGCGTCACCGCGCTCAGCGCCACCGCCGACACTCCGGGGGTGCAGATCAACGGCCAGACCACGGTGAACTTCACGTTCAACAACAATCCGGAGTGGCAGGCCAGCGGCACCAACAACTTCGGCGTGCTCCTGAAGCTGGGCAAGTTCTACGACGTGGATCCGGGGGCGGCGGTGCAGCCGTGCAACATCACGCTGCTGGCGGTGGTCACGCCGCTGAACAATGGCGCGGCCACGCCGTATGCGGTTCCGCTGAGCGACTTCGCGATCATCCAGTCGTGCAACAGCGGCATCGCCACGGTGGCGGCGGCGCTGGCCAGCTCGCCGGTGTCGGAGGTCGCCTTCCAGGCCGCCGGCGGCGGCGCGGCGCTGCCCACCGTCGGCGGCAAGACCACGGGCGCCAACCTGAGCGTCGCCGCCGCCGGCGTCTACCCGACCACGCTCGCACTCACCGGCGGCGTCAGCTTCCGGCCCTGACGAGAGCGGTGGGCTGGCCCCGCGTCGCGAGGCCAGCCCGGCGTGCCTCCATCGAAACGCTTCGATCGGCGTAGCCGGCTGCCAGCTTCGGCTGATTCAGGCCGTGGGGCAGTCCGCGTCCGCGGATGGCGCATGCGCGGAGCATCTGCAGAACGGTGCGAGCGGTTCCGTATTCGAGACTGGGCGCGGCTTGACGGCGAGCAGCCGACAGTGCTGCCGTGCGAGGGCGCGTGCAGTCGCTGCACGCTGCTGCTTTCCGCCCGGGAGCCGATCGGTGCGAGTCAGCGAGCGGCAGCGGGATAGGCCTTGCGCTTGTCGGCAAGCAGCTCGCGAACGCTTCCGATCACGCTGCCGATGCCGCGTTCACCGCGCTGCCACGCCTGGAACGCGCTCAGGAAAGCCCATTGCCCCTGCGTCACCGTGGAGCGCTTCCATGCGCCCGCGGCGTACTTGTTCGCCTCGGCGAGCGTCGGGTAGGTGTGGATCGTGCCCAGGATCTTGTTCAGGCCCAGCCCGTGCTTCATCGCCAGCACGTACTCGGCGAGCAGATCGCCGGCATGGTCGCCCGCGATCGTGACGCCGAGGATTCGATCGGTGCCCGGTGCGGTCAACACCTTGACGAAGCCGTGCGCCTCTTCGTCGGCGATGGCCCGGTCCAGGTCGTCGATTCCGAACACGGTCACGGTGTGGGGAAGGCCTCTTTCCTTTGCCTCCTGTTCGTTCAGCCCGACGCGGGCTACCTCCGGCTCCGTGAACGTCGTCCACGGAATCACGCGGTAATCTGCCTTGAAGCGGCGAAACCGGCCGAAGAGCGCGTTGACCGCCGCGTACCAGGCCTGATGCGCCGCGGTGTGGGTGAACTGGAAGGGCCCGGCCACGTCGCCGCACGCATAGATGTTCGGGAAGATCGTCTGCAGGTAGGCGTCCGTCTCCACCGTGCGCGCCGGCGTCGTGCCGATGCCGAGTTCCTCGAGCCCGTAGCCGGTCGTGTTCGCGACCCGGCCGACGGCGACCAGCACGGCATCGAAGGGAACCCGAACGTCCCGGCCCTCGTGCTCGACCACCATGATCTTCTCGTCACCCTCGCGCAGAAACTGCTTGGCGCGATGGCCGACCAGCACGCGGACGCCTTCGGATTCGAGGCGCTGCTGCACGAGCGCGGACACCTCCGGATCTTCGCGGACGAGGATGCGCGGCAGCATCTCCACCTGCGTGACCTGCGCTCCCAGGCGGGAGAACGCCTGCGTGAGTTCGGAGCCGATCGGACCGCCGCCCAGGACCACCAGCCGCTTCGGCAGCGAACGCAGGTTCCAGACGGTGTCCGACGTCAGGTAGCCGACCTCGGCCAGTCCCGGGATCGGCGGCACGAAGGGCCGCGCGCCGGCCGCGATGATGATGTTCTTCGTCGTCAGGGTCTTCGGTCCGGCTGCGGTCTGCACCTCCACGGTCCACGGGGAAGTGATCTTCGCGGTGCCTTCCATCACTTCGACGCCCAGGGCCGTGTAGCGCTCGACGGAGTCGTGCGGCTCGATCGTCCTCACGACCCGCGCGACGCGCTCCATGACGTCCGCGAAGTCGAAGCTGGCGCTCGCGCGCTCGATTCCGAATTCCTTCGACCGGGCGATGTGGCTCAGCAGCTTGGCGGAACGGAGCAACGCCTTCGAGGGCACGCATCCGGTGTTCAGGCAGTCCCCGCCCATGCGGTGCTTCTCGATCAATGCGACCTTCGCCTTGGTCGCGGCGGCGATGTAGGCCGAAACCAGCCCGGCGCTGCCGCCTCCGATCACGACCATGTTGTAGTCGTAGCGGGCAGGGCGGTGGCTGCGCCACTTCGCGTACACCTTGCGCGCCTTGAAGGCGTCCAGCACCTTCTTGGCGATGAGCGGAAACAGACCCAGCAGGACGAAGGCGAAGATCAGCCCGGCCGAGACCCGGAACTGGCCGAGCTGCGTTCCCGCATAGACGTACACGACGGTGCCGGCGAGCATGCCGACCTGGCTGACCCAGTAGAACGTCCACGTCCTGAGGGCTGTCAGTCCCATGGCCAGGTTGATCAGCCAGAAGGGGAAGAGCGGCACCAGCCGCAGCGCGAAGAGGTAGAAGGCGCCTTCCCTGGCGACCCCCTCGTCGAAGCTCTTCATCCGCTCGCCGACGCGCGCCTTGACCCAGTCGCGCAGCAGGAAGCGCGAGACCAGAAACGCCAGCGTGGCGCCGATGGAAGAGGCGAACGACACCAGCACGGTGCCGGCCAGGACGCCGAAGATCGCGCCCGCGACCAGCGTCATGATCGCGGCGCCCGGCAGCGACAGCGCGGCGACCGCAACGTAGATCAGGAAGAACCCGCCTGCGGTCTGCCAGGGATGCCCGGCGTAGAAGTCATCGATCCGGCTGCGGCTGGCCTGGAAGAAGTCCAGACTGAGGTACTGGCGAACATCGAAGATGAAGAACGCTGCGACCGCCGCGGCGAGCAGCGCAATCAACAGCAGCCGTTTCCTGTCCATCGAGATTCCTTGCGCCGGGGGCGCGCCGGTGAGTCGTGCCGTGCGTGACCCGCAATGGTCGCAGAAGGGACGCCGGCCTTACACGGGAAAATTTACGTGGCGCCTTCGTCGACAACCGATCGCTGGCGTTGCGCGGCGCCGGGCGCGCAGCCCGAGTCGCGACAGTTCGCCGCGGCGGCATTCGACCAGCGCCCGTGAGCCTGGGCGAACGCGCTACAGGTCGAGTTGCAGACGCTCGCCCTGTGCGCGCGAGACACAGATGCACATCTTGCGGCCGATCGTCCGCTCATGGTCGGTAAGCACGCTGTCGCGATGCGCGGGCTGCCCCTCGATCACCTTGACGGCGCAGGTGCCGCAGGTTCCGGTGCGGCAGGCGGCGGGCGCGTTCACGCCGGCAGCCAGCACAGCGTCGAGGATGCTCTGGTCGGCCGCGACCTGCACGGTGCGGCCACTGCGCGCCAGTTCGACGACGAGCGCGCGATCACCAGCCACCGGACGGCGCGGCGAAGCGCTCGTGGCGCACGCGGTCGGGCGGCACGCCGCGCGCCGTGGCGGCGGCATGCACTCCGTCGATCAGTCGCGCGGGGCCGCAGACGTAGAACACCGCATCGGCCGGCGCTGCCGCGACGAGCGCGGCCAGGTTCATCCTCTCGCCGGCCGCGCTGTCGTAGAGGCACAGGCGCGCGCCGACCAGCGACCGCAGCTCGTCGACGAAGGCGAGCTGGCTTGCAGTCCGCGCGGCGTAGTGCAGCGTGAACGGCGTGCCGCGGGCGGCCAGCGCGTGCGCCATCGCCTTCAAGGGCGTGATGCCGATGCCGCCGGCCACGAGCACCGCGGGCCGAGTGTCGTCGTGCAGGGCGAAGTCGTTTCCCGGGGCGGCGGCGTTCAGCCGCAGCCCGACCTGGAAGAGTTCGTGAACCGCGACCGACCCGCCGCTCCCGTTCGGCTCGCGCAGAACGGCGACTTCGTAGCGCTCGCGCTGGCCGGGATCGGACGCGATCGAGTAGCGGCGCGTCTGCTCACGCCCGTCGGGCAGGCGCAGCGGAAGGTCGAGGTGGGCGCCGGCCGCCACCGACGGCAGCGGGCCGCCGTCGGCCGCACGCAACTCGTAGGCGCGAATCTGCGGTGCGACTTGCCGCACGCCGGTGACCACCAGGGCCAGCGGGCCGCTGCCGAGCTCGGTCGGGACGCGGACGGGGTGGCTGTGCCGCAGTGCCGCGCGCAGCTCAGCGACCTCGGCGTGCAGGGACGCGGTGGCGGCGGCGATTTCGGCCTCGGTGAAGCGCGGCGTGATGTGCTGCGGGCAATTCCAGTCGAACGCCTCGACGGTGATGACGACGCCACGCTCCACGCGTGCGCGATAGTCGGGCAGCTCCAGCCGATCGATGACGCCTTCCGGGTCGTCGTGCAGTTCAACGAGACGCGCGCGCCCCCAGAGCTTCAGGCGGCGCTTCTCGCGCGTAGTCCATCAGGATCAGCGATACGCGATCGTCGTCGGTCAGGTTGCCGACGCTGATGTACTGCGCGTTGCCTCTGAAGTCGGCGTAGCCGATGGTCCGCGGTCCAAGCACCTTGAGGAAGCCCGCCGGGCCGCCGCGATGCTGCACGTACGGCCAGCCGTTCTCGCCGACGGAGGCCTGGAAGAAGCTGTCGCGGGCGGTGATGAACTCGATCTCGATCGAACCCAGCGTGTTGCGCTCGACGAGCGGGTCGTCGAGCGACGCATAGCCGGCGCGGCTGCCCATGCGCGTCTGCACGGCGCGCACCGTGGGCGTGAAGGCGAGCTCTGAAAAGTTGCGGGCCATCGTTGCGTCCTTCCTGCGTGCTGCCGCCCGCGCGGTCGCGCGGGCGGGACTTCATGGTGCTAGGCGGCTGCCTTGAGCGCGCCCATCAGCTCGACCTTGGGAAAGTCGATTTCCACCCGCGTGGCCTTGCCCAGCAGGTTGGTGAACACGTTCAGTGCGACCACCGTGATCACCTCGACGATCTCGCCATCGCTCAGTCCGGCGGCGCGCGCGGCATCCAGCTCGGCGGCGGTGATCTCGCCCAGGTTGTCGTTCAGTGCCTTGCTCAGCGCCACCGCGCCCGCAGCCTTGGCGTCAGCGGATGAGCGGCCCTGGCGGTTGAGCGCCATCTCCTCGTTCGACAGGCCGGCGCCGCGGCCGATGGCCGTGTGCGCCGATACGCAGTACTGGCAGGCGTTGCTCTCGGCCACCGCGAGCGCGATGCGCTCCTGGGTCGCCTTGTCGATGGAGAAGCCGGCCGCCGCGCCGTACAGGCCGAGGAATCCCTCGAGCGCCTTGGGTGAGTTCGCCAGCACGCGGATGAAGTTGGGTGTGACGCCGAGCTGCGCCTGCACCGCATCCAGCAGGGACCTGGCGGGGCCGGTGGCGGTGCGGGGATCGACGACTTGTACGCGAGCCATGATGAGTTCCTTTCGTTGGGCGTTCGTTTTGGTGAGCCGGGTTGTCGGAAGCGACGGAGCGCATCGTGGCCGTGATCGCGTCGGAGAAATATGGGGCGGCGCTCAGTTGATCTATGCAGTTATATGCAGTAATAGATGACTTCCTGTTCGGTTTGATGCTGCAGCGGCATAATCCGGTCATGGACAAGTTCCGGCGCATGCAGACGTTCGTGCGGATCGTCGAGCACGGCAGCCTCACGGCGGCGGCCCGGGCGCTCGACGTGTCGCAGCCGTCAGTGGTGCGCCTGCTGGCCGCGCTGGAGGCGGAGCTGGGCGTGCGGCTGCTGAACCGCACCACGCGCCGCATGGCGCTGACCGATGAGGGGAGGGAGTACTTCGAGCGCTGCCGCAGCATCCTCGGCGCGGTCGACGAGGCCGAGGCGCAGCTGCGTTCGCGCCGGGTCCAGCCGCGCGGGCGCCTGCGCCTGACCGCGCCGGTGCTGTTCGGGCGGCTCTACCTGGCGCCGGTGGTCAACGAGTTCCTGGCGCGCCATGCGGCGGTGCAGGTGGAACTGCTGCTGCTCGACCGCGTGGTCGACATGCTCGAGGAAGGCGTCGATGCGGCCCTGCGCATCGCGCGGCTGCAGGACTCGACGCTGGTCGCGGTGCCCCTCGGCGAGGTGCGTCGCGTGATCGTCGGCAGCCCGGCGCTGCTGCGTCGCCTGGGCCGGCCGCACAGCGCCGAGGACCTCAAGGGCGCTCCGTGCGTGAGCTTCACCGGCATGGGGCCCGCCGACGAGTGGAGCTTCGAGCGCAGCGGCCGTGCAGTGCGCGTGAAGGTGGCCAGCGTGCTGGCCTCCAACCAGGTGGATGCCGCGTTGGCCGCCTGCGAAGCCGGCCTCGGATGGGGCCGTTTCCTCAGCTACCAGGTGGAGGGCGCGGTGCGGGCCGGTCGCCTCAAGCTCGTGTTGACGGACGAACCTTCGATGCCGATCCCGGTGCAGGTCGTGTATCCGCACGCGCGATTGCTGTCGGCCAACCTGCGCGCCTTCCTCGATTTCGGCACGCCGCGGTTACGTAAACTCATGGCGGCTGCGAAGTAGAGGCAGGATCGACCGGATCCCGGCCACGGGACTTTTACGAGGAGAGACGATCAATGGCGGACTCGAACGACGCGCCGCGCGACGAACACCGGCGCGCAGCGCTCAGGTCGCTCGGCGCCGGCATGGTGGCCACGGCCGTCGGCGGCGCGGCGGCGGCCGATCGCGGCGCCCCGCCGGCGCGCGGGCAGGCCGCAGGCGGGGCGTACAACATCCTGTTCATCCTGACCGACCAGGAGCGCTACTTCCGGCCGGGCGAGCTGCCGCGCGACTACCGGCTGCCGGCGCACGAGCGGCTCGCGCAGACGCGGCATCGTGTTCGAGAACCACCGCATCAACTCCTGCGTGTGCACGTCGTCGCGCTCGGTGATCTACACCGGTCGCCACATCCAGCACACGAAGATGTTCGACAACACGAACTTCCCCTGGATGCAGAGCCTGTCGACCGACATCCGCACGATCGGCCACCTGCTGCGCGAGGCCGGCTACTACACCGCCTACAAGGGCAAGTGGCACCTGACCAAGGAGTTCGAGACCGTCAACAAGCTCGGCTGCGCCGACGAAGATCTTCACGAAGGAGATGGAGGCCTACGGCTTCTCCGACTACCTCGGGCGTCGGCGACATCATCGCGCACACCGCAGGGCGGCTACCTGCACGACGGCATGATCGCCGCGATGCGGCGGAGCTGGCTGCGCGGCCAGCGGCGCGGACCTGGCCGCCGCAGGGCAAGCCGTGGTTCCTCGCGGTGAACCTGGTCAACCCGCACGACGTGATGTTCTACGACACCGACGAGCCGGGCGCAGCCGGTGCAGGCGAAGAACGCGCTGACCCACATCGCGCGGCGATCCGGCCGATCCGATGTACGCGAAGCAGTGGGAGTTCGAGCTGCCGGCGAGCTTCTCGCAGCCGCTCGACGCGCCCGGCCGCCCGGCCGCGCACACCGACTACATCCGCTCGCACGACGCGCTGGTCGGGCCGATCCCGAGCGACGAGACGTGGCGCTGGCGCAAGCGGCACAACTTCTACCTCAACTGCCTGCGCGACGTCGACCGCCACATCGTCACGGTGCTCGACGAGCTCGACGACCGCGGCCTCGCGTCGAACACCATCGTCATGCTGACCGCGGACCACGGCGACCTCGACGGCGCGCACCAGCTGCACGGCAAGGGCGCCACGTCCTACCGCGAGCAGAACAACGTGCCGCTGATCGTCGCGCACCCGGCCTATCGCCGGCGGCAAGCGCTGCAAGGCCGTGACCACGCACCTCGACCTCGCGCCGACGCTGGTCTCGCTGACCGGCGCGAGCGCCGAGCGGAAGGCGGCGATCACCAAGGACCTTCCGGGCAAGGACTTCTCCCCGGTGCTCGCCGCGCCCGGAGCAGGCGGGCGTCGACGCGGTGCGCGACGGCCGCTCTACTGCTTCAACATGTTCGCCTACGCTCGACGGCGACTTCCTGGAGAAGGCGGCGCGATGCTGCAGCCCGACGGCAAGGCGAGGCCGGCGAAGCTCAAGGACGGCCGGCCTGCGGCCGGACATGATGCAAGCGCGGCGCGATCCGCAGCGTGTTCGACGGCCGCTACCAGTTCACGCGCTACTTCTCGCCGAAGCAGCACAACCGGCCGACGTCGCTCGAAGAGCTGTTCGCGCTGAACGACGTCGAGCTGTTCGACCTCGCAGAACGACCCGCACGAGCTGCGACAACCTCGCGATGGATCGGCGAAGCAACGCGCGAGCTGCTCTGGCCATGAACGCCAAGCTGAACCGGCTGATCGACGCCGAAGTCGGCGAGGACGTCGGGCAGATGCTGCCCGGCGGCGTCGACGGCGGCTGGGTGGCGACCGACGCGGTGAAGGACGTTTGAACGCCGCCAGGTCACGTCAAGCGCGCTCCTTGATTCTTCGGGCCCCGGGCACGATCGGCGCCGCACGAACTGGGCAGGCGCTTGGCTGGCGCGAGGGGGCTGCGCCGGCTCATGGTGCGTGCCTCGACCGGGTCCGGGCATGCCGTGTCGACCGGCTTTACGAATGTCGTCCGACCGCCCGGTGCCGATGAGCCGGAGCCTCGAATCGCAGTGCAGCGATTTCGTATCGAGCGTGCAATCGCGCACGCTCTTCCCGTTAGCGCTTGCTTCGCTCGCCACGCCACGGTACGTTCCGCCACTCTGCGAGCGCTGAACGGCACACGTGTCGCAGAGCGGTGCCGCGCCGTCACGATCCTCGGGCAACAAAACCGGAGTTGAATGACTGGGCTGGCCCCGGGCTTGACGACGAGTGCATCAGGGGAGGCTTGGTTCCCTCAATCGAGGTTCGCATCGCCCGCGCCTGCCGGGATCACCGGGCAGCGTGCGAACACCGATCCAGCCGCACAAGAACATCACAAGAGAAGTTGCTGTTCCACAAGGAGGATTCATGAATAGGAAGCGCTTGGCAACGCTGTCGGCGGCCGCGTTCATCGCGGTCGCATCGTTGGCGGAGCCGATGGTCGCCACCGCGGCGGCTGGCGGAGAAGGGAAGGCGGTCGGACAGAAGAGGTTCACGAACAATGCCTACATCGTGCAGCTGGCCGACGAGCCCGTCGTTGCCTACCGCGGCGGTGTCAAGGGCTACGCCGCCACGAGGCCGCGCAAGGGCCAGAAGATCGATCCGAATTCGCCGGCCGTCGTCAGCTACATGAGTTTTCTGGCTTCACGGCAGGATGCGTTGCTCGCGAGCGTCGGCGCCAGCAAGAAGCTTTACAGCTATGGATACGTGTTCAGCGGCTTCGCCGCCGAACTGACTCCCGAGCAGGCCCAGAAACTGGCGCAGACCAAGGGCGTGCTCGCGGTGACGAAGGACGAGTTTCGCGCGCTGGATACTGCGTCGACGCCAAGCTTCCTCGGCCTCAGCGGCCCGACTGGCGTCTGGGAACAGGGCGGCGCCACGGGCGAGAACGTCATCATCGGCATCATCGACAGCGGCGTGTGGCCCGAGCACCCCAGCTTCTCCGACCGCACCGGCACCAACGGCAATGGCACCCAGGATGGCAAGCTTTCCTATCAGCAGATTCCCGGCTGGCATGGCAGGTGTGTTCCCGGCGAGGCCTTCGCCGCCAGCAACTGCAACCAGAAGCTGATCGGCGCGCGCTTCTACAACGCCGGCTTCGGCGGCAATGCCGGCATCGACGCCACGCTGCCGTTCGAATTCAACTCGCCGCGTGACCACAACGGCCACGGCACGCACACGGCCACCACCGCCGGCGGCAATGCGAACGTGCCAGCCACCGGCGAGGCCTCCGTGTTCGGCAGCATCAGCGGCATCGCGCCGCGCGCTCGCATCGCGGCCTACAAAGCCTGCTGGTCGGTGCCCGGCACGGCTGGCTCCTGCTCCGGTGTGGACCTGGTTGCGGCGATCGACCAGGCCGTGGCCGACGGCGTCGATGTCATCAACTACTCGATCAGCGGCTCGCGGACCAACTTCCGTGACCCGGTCGAGATTGCGTTCCTGTTCGCTGCAGACGCTGGCGTTTTCGTCGCGGCGTCGGCCGGCAACAGCGGCCCGGCGAGCAGCACCGTGGCCCACCCCGGTCCATGGCTGACGACGGTGGCGGCGGGCACGCACAACCGTGACGGCGTTGGCTCGACGACGCTGGGCAACGGAACTACCTACTCCGGTGCATCGGTGGCAACGGCCGTGGCCGCCAGCCGCTGATCGACTCGACGGCGGCCGGCCTGCCTGGCGCCGACCCGACGGCCGTCGCTCTGTGCTTTGCTGCCGCAGATAACGGCGGCGTGGCGGTGCTCGATCCGGCCAAGGTGGCTGGCAAGATCGTCGTCTGCGACCGGGGCGTCACGGCGCGCGTCAACAAGAGCCTGGCGGTTCAGGAGGCCGGCGGTGCCGGCATGATCCTGGTGAACAGCCCGCGACAGTTCGCTCAACGCCGACTTCCACTTCGTGCCGACGGTGCACCTGCAGTCAGCACGACCGGCACGGCCGTCAAGGCCTATGCCGCGACGGCGGGTGCCACGGCGGCGATCAACCAGGCGACGATCGTGTTCAACGCGCCGGCCCCGTTCACGGCAGCCTTCTCGTCGCGTGGCCCCTTGCTGCGCCGGGAATGGCGACCTGCTGAAGCCGGACCTGATCGCGCCCGGACAGGACATCCTCGCCGGCGTGGCGCCTCCCAACAACCGGGGTCGCCTGTTCGACCTGTACAGCGGCACGTCGATGTCCAGCCCGCACGTGGCAGGCCTCGCGGCGCTGTTCAAGCAGAAGTTCCCGAACTGGTCGCCGATGGCGATCAAGTCGGCGCTGATGACTACCGGGTATGACGTGCTCGATGGCGGCACACCCGCACCGAACACCAACCCGGTCCTGATCTTCCGTCAGGGCGCCGGCCACGTCGAACCCGGCCGCGGCGATGAATCCGGGCCTGGTCTACGACTCGGACTTCAACGACTGGCTGAACTTCATCTGCGCGCGTCCAGCCGGGCGGGGGCTGTGCCGGCGTGCACGCCAACCGACCCGAGCAACCTGAACATGGCGTCGATTGCCATCGGAGACATGGCCGGCAAGCAGAAGGTGACCCGCTGGCTGACCAACGTCAGTGGCAAGCACGGTGACGGTGAACGCGTCGGTCAGCGGCCTTACGGGCATCAGCGCCACGGTCGACCCGGTCTCGCTCACGCTGTCCCGGGGCAGACGAAGTCGTTCACCGTGGAATTCACCAGGACCACTGCCGCGTTGGCGGCCTACTCCGGTGGCCAACTCACCTGGACCGGCGGCGGCTTCTCGGTGCGAAGCCCGATCGTCGTGCGCCCGGTCGCCTTGGCGGCGCCAGCGCAGGTCAGTGGCTCGTATAGCGTGACCTTCGGCTTCAACGGCGCCTTCACGGCTTCGCCGCGCGGTCTCATTCCTGCGGCGATCACGCCGGGAACGGTCGCCGATGACCCGACCGACGGCGCCTGCAGCCTCACGTCTCCCAACGCGCAACTGATCTCGGTGAACGTGCCGGCGGGCACGACCTACGCGCGCTTCTCGCTGTTCGATGCTGACGTCAGCTCCCGGGTCAGACATCGACATGTGCGTCTTCAGCGGCACCACGCTGGTCGGCAGCAGCGGCAGTGGCACCTCGGCCGAGGAAGTCAACCTGACCGACCCGGCAGCCGGGCAGCTACACGGTGGTGGTGCAGGGTTGGGGCGTTGCCGGTTCGAGCCCGTTCAAGCTGCACACCTGGTTGCTCGACAGCGCTGACGCTGGAAACATGATCGTCTCCGCACCGGCCGCGGCTGTCATTGGTCAGTCGGGTGCGATCAACATCAGCACCAGCGGGCTGGCCGCCGGCACCAAGTACCTCGGGTCAGTGGCCTACGGCGGCACGGCGGGCCTGCCCAGTCCGACCATCGTGCGCATTGACCAGCCGTAGATAAGGGACTGTTTCACTTCAATGCCCCGGAGCGAGTCTCCGGGGCATTTTCATTTGTGCGCCTGACCAGTGCGCTCAACGCGCCGCGAACCTGCGGCGCGCTACGTCGGTCCATCGGACGTGGGCTCCACCGAGCGCGACGGCGGGCACAGCACCGGCGTCCCATGCCTGCCAGAGTGATAGTCGAGCACCTCGACTCCGGCTCGGATGCGAATGCGATAGCCCGGCACGAGCGCCTGCGTGTACATCATGTCTGGCTGCGGGCAGCCCAACGAACCGTCGCTCCACGTCACGCGCTCCGCGCTGACCACCTCCAGGCGCGACCGCTCGAGCTTCGTGCGCCGTGCGGCGTCGTCCATTGCGGCGTCGATCATCGATTTCAGGGGGACTCCACCAGGTCGGCGGGTGCCGTGTGTCAAGGGCGGCGGCTGGGTCGATTGCCCGGAGCAACTCGCGCAGGCCGCGGACAGCAGAGCGAGCATGAAAGGGCGGCACGGGAGTCGCATCATCGATCGTCGCTCGTCACGTTCTCGGCCAACGGGCGCGCCGGGGCCGGAGTCATTTTCATCGGCCAGACCGTCTTCCCATGTGACCGCCCGCACCGTTCATCGCCTCACCATGCGAAATACCTGACTTCACTCAAGGCCCATCAGAATTCTGCCGTTAACGTCAACGTCACATGACAAGCGCTGGGGGGCACTTGGGATGAGCACCTTTGCAGGCAGGAAGTACGCGCGCGCGATCAAGCCGTTCTGGAAGGACGATGCGTTCTGGATCGTCCTGCTGCCGACGAGCCTCGTGGCGGTCGTGTTCCTTCTCGGGATGATCGCGAAGGCGCTCGGCCAGTAGGCCGGGGGAGTCTCCGCGGGGCAGGCCGGCGCGACGCTGGCCGCGCAGATCGCACGGCTGTCGTCGCAATGCCGTGCATCGCCGACGGCGTGGTGAACCCAGGCGCTACCGTTACTTGAGCGCGTTGCGCGCCTCGTAGGCGCGCTTTACCCGATCCTCCGCCGCTGCGACTTCGCGCTCGAGGCCGCCGATCCGTGCCTCGTACTCGGGCGACAGACGCGAGCCGCCCTTGGCGGTCCCGAGGCGCTCCCCGGGCAGCGGCTCGCGGCCGACTTCGAGCTTGCGACGCAGCACCGACAGTTCGCGCTCCGCCGCGGTGACTTCGGCGTTCGCCGCGTCGAGGTTCTGTGGAGCCATTCCGGCCGGCAGCCCTGGTCCGGACCCCGAACGCGGAGTCGGGGAGGGCAACACCGGAATCGCCGGCCGATCCGCGGCGCCGACGCCGCCGGTCGCGGGCGCAGCCGCCCTGGCGGGCGGGCGCGCCGTCGACGCCGATGCACGCTCCTCGAGAATCTTGCCGTTGGCTGGCGGACTGTCGGTGAACAGGATCGTGCCATCGGGCAACTGGACCTTGTAGATCGTGGCGGCCACGATCGCCGGCGCGATGGCCAGGCAAACGGCGGCGACGAATCGATGCATTGCGGTCTCCTTCGGTGTTCGGTCCAACGATAGCCTGACAGGGTAACCGGTCAACCGGCGATCGCCGCCAATTCGGGCCGTGGCGACGCCGACCTGATGATCGGTTGTCCGGCGTCGTCCGAAAGCCCCGCGAAAGCGCTTCGGCCCCGGGTTATCCACAGTCCGTCCGGGTCCCGGGTGGCAGAATTCCACGGATGAGCAGTACACGCTTCGTGCATCTCCGGCTGCACTCCGAATTCTCGGTCGTCGATGGCATCGTCCGCATCGACAAGGCGGTCGAGAAGGCCGCGCGCGACGGACAGGGCGCGCTCGCGCTGACGGATAGCGCGAACATCTTCGGCGCGGTTCGCTTCTACGCGACGGCGCGCAACAAGGGCGTCAAGCCGATCGTCGGTTGCGACCTGTGGATCACCAACGACGGTGATCGCGACAATCCCTTCCGTCTCGCCGTGCTGGTGCAGGACCGTGCCGGCTACCTCAACCTGTGCGACCTGCTGACGCGCGCGTATCTCGAGAACCAGCATCGCAGCCGCGCCGAGGTGCGGCTCGACTGGTTCGAGGAGCAGGGTGGCGCGCGTGGCGCTGGCCTGATCGCATTGTCAGGGGGGCGCCAGGGCGACGTCGGCAGCCTGCTGCTCTCTGGCAAGGCGGAGGCCGCGCAACTGGCGGCGCAACGCATGGCTGCCGCTTTCCCGGGCCGCTACTTCCTCGAACTGCACCGCACCGGCAACGAGAAGGACGCCGCGCAGACCCGGGCCGCGCTCGCGCTCGGCGCCCGGGCGAAGCTGCCGGTGGTCGCGACGCATCCGATCCAGTTTCTGGAGGAGGGCGATTTTCGCGCGCACGAGGCGCGCGTGTGCATCGCGGAGGGCTACACGCTCGCCGACCCGCGCCGCCCGCGCCGCTACACCGAGCAGCAGTACTTCAAGACGCAGGCCGAGATGGAGGAACTGTTCGCGGACGTTCCGGTCGCGCTCGCCAACTCGATCGCCATCGCCCAGCGCTGCAACCTCGTGCTCGAGCTCGGCAAGCCCCGGCTGCCCGACTATCCGACGCCGGCCGGCGTGACGCTCGATGACCACTGCCGCGCGCTGTCGGGCGAGGGACTGGAGCAGCGGCTCGCCGCGCTGTACCCGGACGGCGGCGAACGCGACCGCAGGCGGCCGGAGTACGCCGCCCGGCTCGATCTCGAACTGAAGACCATCGCGAAGATGGGCTTCTCCGGCTACTTCCTGATCGTCGCCGACTTCATCAACTGGGCGAAGACGCACGGCATCCCGGTGGGGCCGGGCCGCGGCTCCGGAGCCGGCTCGCTGGTCGCGTACTCGCTCGGCATCACGGACCTCGACCCGCTGCGCTACGAACTGCTGTTCGAGCGTTTCCTGAATCCCGAGCGGGTATCGATGCCGGACTTCGACATCGACTTCTGCCAGGACAACCGCGACCGCGTGATCGACTACGTGAAGCGCAAGTACGGCCACGACGCGGTCTCGCAGATCGCCACCTTCGGCACGCTGGGCGCGAAAGCCGTGGTGCGCGACGCCGGCCGCGTGCTCGATCTGCCGTACACGAAGTGCGACACGCTGTCGAAGCTGATCCCGCACAACCCGGCCGATCCGTGGACGCTCGACCGCGCCCTGGAGCAGGAGCCGGCGTTCGCCGAGGCGGTCGACGGCGACGAGGAGTTCCAGACGCTCGTCGCGCTCGCCAGGCCCCTGGAAGGGCTGACGCGCAACGTCGGCATGCACGCCGGCGGCGTGCTCATCGCCCCGGGCAAGCTCACCGACTTCTGTCCGCTGTACTGCGCGCAGGGCACCGAGTCGGCGATCAGCCAGTTCGACAAGGACGACATCGAGCGGATCGGCCTCGTGAAGTTCGACTTCCTCGGCCTGACCACGCTGACGATCCTCGACCTCACGCTGAAGTACGTGAAGCAGCTCGACCCCGCGTTCGCGCTGACGCTCGAAACGCTGCCGCTCGACGACGCGAAGACCTACGACGTGTTCAAGCAGGCGGCCACCACCGCGATCTTCCAGTTCGAATCGCGCGGCATGCGCGAACTCCTGAAGCGCGCGAAGCCGGACCGCCTCGAGGACCTGATCGCCCTGAACGCGCTGTACCGGCCGGGTCCGATGGACCTGATCCCCGAGTATCTCGAGCGCAAGCTCGGCCGCCAGCGGGTCGAGTACCTGCATCCGTCGATCGAGCCGATCCTGTCCGAGACCTACGGGGTGATGGTCTACCAGGAGCAGGTGATGCGGATCGCGCAGGTCGTCGGCGGCTATTCGCTCGGCGGTGCCGACCTGCTCCGCCGCGCCATGGGCAAGAAGAAGCCCGAGGAGATGGCGAAGCACCGCACGATCTTCGTGGAGGGTGCGGGCAGGAAGGACGTGTCGGCCGACGTCGCCACCGAGCTCTTCGATCACATGGAGAAGTTCGCGGGCTATGGCTTCAACAAGAGCCACTCCGCGGCCTACGCGGTCGTCGCCTACCAGACCGCGTACTTCAAGACGCACTACCCGGCCGCCTTCATGGCCGCCAACTTGTCCACCGTGATGGACGACACGGACAAGGTCCGGGACCTGATCGAGGACTGCAAGGCGCTCGGCCTCAGGGTCCTGCCGCCGGACATCAATGCCGGCGGATTCCGCTTCGAGCCGGTCGACGCGAAGACGATCCGTTACGGGCTGGGCGGCATCAAGGGCACGGGACAGGGGGCGATCGAGGCGATCCTCGCCGCCCGCCAGGCCGGCGGTCCGTTCTCGGATCTGTTCGACCTGTGCGCGCGCGTCGACAAGCACGTGATCAACCGGCGCGTGGTCGAGGCGCTGGTGCGCGCCGGCGCGCTCGACCGGTCTGTTCGACGATCGCGGCGCGCTGCTGGCCACCGTCGGCCGGGCCATCGAGGCGGCGCAGCACGAAGCGGCGTCGGCCGGGCAGGCAAGCCTGTTCGGGGCGCCCGACGGCGCCGCGCGTCATGTCGAGTACGTGAAGTCGCCGCGCTGGAGCACGCGCGAGCAGCTGACCAACGAGAAGATGGCGCTCGGGTACTACTTCTCGGGCCACCTGTTCACCGAGTTCGCGGAGGAGGCGCGGCGGCTGGCGCCGACCCGGCTGTCGGAGGTGAAGCAGGCGCGCGACCTCGTGAAACTGGCGGGAATCATCGTCGCCGCGCGCAGCCAGAACACGCGCCGCGGGCGCATGGGCGTCGTGGTGCTCGACGACGGCACCGCGCAGCTCGAGCTGATGGTCTTTTCCGAGCTGTACGACCGCAAGCGCGCGCTGCTCAAGGAAGACCAGCTGCTGTTCGTCGTCGGCAAGGTGCGCTACGACGAGTTCGCGCAGCGGCTGTCGATCTCGGCCGAGGACCTGATGGACCTGACCGAGGCGCGCGCGAAGGCCGCGGCGCGGCTGAAGATCGAGGTCGAGGGCGCGGGCGACGTCGCGCGGCTGCGCGACGCGCTGACGCCGTACCGGACGACCAATGGCCAGACGGGAACGGGTTGCCGCATCGTCGTGAACTACAGCAACGGCAAGGGCAGCGTCGACATCCCGCTGCCGGAGGACTGGCGGGTGCGCGGCGAGGATCGCCTCGTGACCGAACTCACGGCGCAGCCGCGGGTGCGGCGCGCGTACTTCAACTACCCGTAAACAGCGCTCGCTGCGTCGTCCCGCGCGCGTCGGCGGTGGGCGCGATGCCCCTCAGTGGCTGGGTCTCGCGCGAGCGGATCCGCTGCTGCAGCAGGTCCCAGTTGCGGCCTTCCTGGCGCCGATCGTTCTCCCGATGCCACAGATGCAGCAGTCCGCAGGCATAGGCGCCTTTCTTCAGCCCGCGACCGGCATTGACGAGCCGCACCGCCATGTCGGAGTCCTCGTAGCCCCAGCCCTCGAAGGTCTCGTCGAAGCCGTTGCACCGCCAGCAGGTCCGCTTTCCAGATTCCCATGTTGCAGCCCCGCACGCGCTGCCAGCGCCGGCCTCCGAGCTTGCGCAGCGGACCGAGCGGCACGCGCAGCAACGGTCCCATGCGGTTGAGCCCGCGCGCGCGCCTTGCCCGCCACCAGTCCGACCAGTGCCCAGCGGTGGATCGGCAGGCGCTGCTCGAGGACCGCGCGGGTGAACGATTCCGACAGCAACAGGCGGTTGCCGGCGACCATCCATCCCGGCTCCGCAAGCGCACGGTGGCGCATCACGAAGTCGAGCCGGGGCACGCAGTCGCCGTCGATGAACACCAGGTAGTCACCCCGGGCCTGCAGCGCGGCCAGGTTGCGAATGGCGGACAACCGGAAGCCCCTGTCCTCGTGCCAGACGTGCCGGATGCGAAACACTGGACGCCGCCGCGCACTCGGCGACCGTGGTCCGCGTCTCGTCGCCCGATCCGTCGTCGGCGACCAGCACTTCGAATGCCGCGGTCCTGTTGCTCGGCGAGGCCCGCGAGCACGGCGCGCAGCGCGTCCGGCCGGTTGTAGGTCGACACGATGACGGACAGCATCATTCGGCGTCGCGCCGCTGCCGGGAGGCGAGCATCGCCTTCACATACCGGTAGTAGGACCCCTCGGCGTTCGAGATGGCGAGCATCAGGCCGTGGCTGCCGTCGAGGAATCCCAGCTTCAGGACGTACGTCCGCACGAAACGACGCGAACACCGTGCGCCAGTGCCACGAGGACGGAGGGACGGGCGCCGCGCTGCGCGAGCATCAGCGCCCCCTCGGTCGAGTAGCGGTTCACCTTGTCGAGCGCGTCGTCCATGCGTGCGGAAGCTGTAGTGAAGCATCGAGCGTGGTTCTACCAGCCTGCCGACGGAACCGTCGACCGCAAGTCGCTCGTGAACGCGATCCGGGCGTGAAGCGCGCCGTGTCCACGCCTGAAAAGCCGCAGCACGTGGTCCGTCGACCAGCCGCTGTGCTGCATGAAACGGCCGCAGTAAGCTCGACGTCCGCGGGATCTCGAAGGCGTCGACGCCGGGCCGTCCGCCACGGCAGCCGCGATCTCCTGCGCCAGCGGCGCTCGGTCACGCGCTCGTCGGCGTCGAGGGAGAGGATCCAGTCGCCCGTGCAGGCATCGACCGCGAGATTCTTCTGATGGCCGAATCCGCGCCACTCGGGAGCCACGATCACCCGCGCGCCTGCGCGCGCGCCGCCTCGCCGGTGCCATCCGTGCTCGCCTGGTCGACGACGACGATCTCGTCGGCCCAGGCGACGGAGGCGAGGCACTCGCCGATGTTGTCGGCCTCGTTGCGCGTGATGATGGCGACCGATATGCGCGGCGGTGGCACGGTGGGGGCAGCAGAAGCGGGCGAGTGGGGCATTGAAGGCGAAGGAGTCTTGCGCGTTGGTATCCTATCCGAGCGAGACAGGCCCTGCCGGCCGCTCATCGTTGCGGTGAATTGATGTCGACCCACTGGCGGTCCCGTTATTCGGATGCCTGTCTGGCCACCGCGCGCGGCGCGGCGGTGCTCACGGCGGCGGTGTTGCCCTTTTCCACTGCGGCGACCAACGTGCTGCTCGCCCTCGTCTTGCTGGGGTGGCTGGCGTCCGGTCGCCTGCTGGAGAACATCCGCACGGCAGCGCGCCATCCGGTGGCGGTCGGTGCAGCCGCCGTCATCTGCTGCATCCTGCTCGCGACACTGTGGTCGGACGCCACCTCGGCGGATCGCGCGGATGCGGTCGCAGGGTACCGAAAGCTGTTGCTGCTGGTCATCCTGATTCCGTTGTTCGACACGCCGCGCCGGCGCGCGGCCCTGCTGTTCGCGTTCCTCGGCGGGTGCGTCGTGTTGCTCATGGCTATCGGTCGCGACGTACTTCGGCGTCGCCGGACTCCATCCGGACCCGCTCCAGGGAGCGATCGTCCGGCGCAACCACATCACCCACGGCTTCATGGTGGCGCTGCTCGCATTCGCGATGGCCACGCTCGCGATGCACGAGGAGCGGCCGGCCATTCGCGCGACGGCGTGGGTCATCTCCGCCCTCGCGCTGCTCAACATGACGGTCATGACGCGCGGGCGGACCGGCTGGCTGGTCGCGGTAGCGCTGCTGCTGATGGCGGCGGTCCTCAGGGCGCGATGGAAGGGAGCCGCGGTGGCGGCCGTCGTCACGGCAGTTCTCGGCGCTGCCGCCTACATGAGCGTCCCCGCGGTTCAGGAGCGCGTCGATGCGGCGACTGCGGATATCGCAGCCCTTGAGCGCGTCGACGCCAACAACTCGACCGGCATTCGGCTGCACTTCTACAAAAGGGGGCTCGAGATCATCCGCGACCACGCAGCTTTCGGCGCCGGAACAGGGGCCTGGAAGATCGAATACGAGCGGCGCAGCGGGAATGACCCCGCGTCCCTTCGGAAGGTCAGCGGCCTCGGAAACCCCCACAGCGACTTCCTGACGACGGCAGTTCAGTTCGGCCTGGTCGGCATGCTGGTTCACCTGACGCTCGTCTTCGCCCTGTTCGTCCTGGCGGGACGCCTTCCCGCGCCCGACATGTGGATGGCCCGCGGCCTCGTCGTCGCCTACGCGGTCGGCGCCGTCTTCAACTCGTTCCTGTGGGACTTTACGGAGGGACACATCGTCGTCATCCTGCTGGTAGCGCTGTTCGGCGGCGCCTCGGTGCCGTCACGGGCCACTCAGCCGGCGTTCTCCACGCAGCGCCTGTTCGACTTCATGGATCACACGATCCGGCGCTAGCTGGTCGAGGCAATCGCTGCGGCTCGTTGGGTGCCGTTCGCAGCCTTCCTGCTGGCACGGCTGACACTCGTGCGCCGGGTTCTGGACGAGACGGACCGTGCTGCGAACCTGAACCGAACCGCGGCGTTCGTAGGGGCGGCCCCCTTCCGCGGCCAGGGGCCCCAGATCGCCGGGTCGGTGGGCCCGAAGATGGCGACCGTTGGCGTTCCGGTGGCGGCGGCGACGTGCGTCGTGGCCGTGTCCACGCCGACGAAGAGGCGCGCGTGGCGGATCAGGTCGGCGGTCTGCGCGAGGCTCAGGCGACCGGGGAGCGGGATCAGCCGCGGCGAGCGCAGATCGCCCAGCACCCGCTCGAGGTAACGGCGCTCCTCGTCGCCCGGACCGCCGGTCACGACGACGGTGCAGGCGCGATCCAGCAGACAGCGGACGAGCGATCGCCATCCATCGTCGTTCCACTGTTTGTAACGCCAGCGGGGCGACGGATGCAGCACGACGTACGGGAGCGAGAGGTCGGCGCCGATGAGAGTGGACAGCGCGGCGCGGTCCAGCCCGGCCGACGGCGGCGTCGGCGCGGCGGATGCCATCTCGATGCCGACCGCCTTCAACAAGTCTTCATTCTCCAGGACACGCGCGGTCGCGTTGCTCGAAGGCACGTGCTTCCAGAGGAGCGCCCGCTTCCACCAGTTCTTGCCGTGCTCCGCCGAACTCGGGGCCACGGCGAACCTCGCCGCCGTCCAGCCGTACAGCAAGGGACGGGTGCCGGTCTGCGTGATGAACGCGAGGTCGTAGCGGTTCCAGTGCGTGCGCAGATGCCGCCATTGCTCGGACCTGCTCGGTCGCTGTTCGACAGTCAGCACACGGTCGATGTGCGGGTTGCCCTCGAGCATGGCTTCGCAACCGCGGAAGACCAGCATGTCGATCTCGCAGCCCGGCCAGGCGTGCCTGGCGGCGCTGGCGAGCGGCGTGGACAGCAGCGCATCGCCGAGAAAGCGCATCGAGACGACGAGTACGCGGCGCGGCGGTGGGAGGTCGGAACGCATGCGCGGGTTACAGGGTCAGCGCGCGGTCGATCGCGGCGAGGACTGCGGCGGGCGCGGGCCACGCGCCGCAGCGCCCCACCGGCACCGCGCGCGGGTTCCAGGGGCCCGTGCGATCGGGTTCGGTGACGCCGAAGATCGTCACCTGCCGGGCGCCCACCGCAGCCGCGACGTGGCTGATCCCGGAGTCGTTGGCGATCACGACAGTCGCTCGCCGGCCGAGGGCCGCGTACGTGCCGAGCGGCGCCGGCGGCAGGATCATCGCGCCTGGCAGCGCAGCCCGGCTTGCCGCGCTCTCGTTGGCGGGCGGCATCGCCACCGGCTCGATGCCACGCGCGCGCAGAGGTTCGATCAACTCGGCGAACTGCGACCAGTGCTTGATGCGGCCGTGGTGCAGGCCGGTGGCGATCGGCGCGAGCAGGGCAAACGTCGCTGGCACCTTGTGCTCCGTCAGGAGCCGATCAGCGGCTTCATGGTGATGCGCGGCGAGTTCGAGGCCGAGGTCGCGCGGAATGCCGCTGAACGCCGGCGCCATGCCCCACGCGGCGAGTGCGCCCTGCGCCACTCGCCAGAATCGCTCGACTTCGTGCATCCGCGGCGGCTCGGGTATCGATGTCTCAAGCAGCCAGCCACGGCCGTCGGTCGCGAGTCCCGCGCTGCGGATGCCGCCAGCGCGAAACAGCAGGGCAGCGCCGAAGGAGTTCGGCAGCAGCACGCCGCGCGGCGCGGCACCGATCTCCCTGGCGAACGCGCGGACGCATGCGATGTCGCTGAGCAGCCGACCCGAGATCGCGCGGAAGGGCCACCCATGGCCAGAGAAGAGGTCATCCGCCCAGCCCTTGCCTGCGAGCGCCGGGGCGCACCCCGAGGCGGCGAGCAGGCGCAGCGCCGGCAGGGCCATGCACGCGTCGCCGACGTGATTCGGGAGACGAACGAGAACCAAGACGTGATCGAGGGGTGACGGACTCCGTATCTATACACTAGGCCATCGACCCGAGGAATCGCAGGCGCTCCACCGGGGCAACTTCTCCCCGCCCATGGCCACATTGAAAACCCCCGCACTGCTGAGCGATCCCGGGCTTCGCCGCCTCTTTTCGTATCTCCCCAGGCACAAACGGATGATCGGCTTTGCCCTGGTGGGCATGGTCATCGCGGCAGGGTCGGCTTCACTGATCTCGCTGCTGCTGGGCAAGCTCACGGACCAGGGCTTCTACGAGAAGGGCGGGATGGTCGCCGTCTGGGCTCCGCTGGCCCTGATCGGGATCTCGGTCCTGCACGGCAGCGCCACCTTCGCGAGTTCGTACCTTCTGCAGCGCGTGTCGCAGACCGTGCTGGTCGACCTGAGAACGACCATGTTCGACCGCGTGCTGCGGTGGCCGGCGTCCACGTACCTGCGCTATCCATCGGGCACGGTCGTCTCCAAGTTCCTCAACGAGGCGTCCAACGCGCTCAACCTGGCCGCCGAGGTCCTGACCACCGTCGTGCGCGACACGCTGTCGGTGCTGGCGCTGGCCAGCATCCTCGTGTGGCACAACTGGCGGCTGACGCTGGTCACGCTGGTGGTCGCGCCCGTCATCGCGATCGTGCTGGGCATGATCGGCAGGCGCCTGCGCCGGCTGGCGGCCGGCAACCAGGAAGCGCTGGCGGAGATGACCAGCACGCTGCAGGAGGGCTACGACGGCCAGCGGGTGGTCAAGATCTACGACGGCTATCGTTACGAGAGCGAGCGCTTCGCGGACCTCAATCGCCGGCTGCAGGGGCTGGCGATGCGCATCCAGGTCGCCTGGTCGGCGGGCACGCCGATCACGCAACTGGTGGCCGTGACCGGGGTGGCGGTCGTCGTCGCGGTGGCCTTGCTGCAGGCGCAGGCGGGCCGCCTGACGATGGGCGAGTTCGTCACCTACCTCTCCGCCATGCTGATGATGCTGCCGTCATTGCGTCATCTTGCCGGCATCAACGCGTCGGTGGCGCGCATGGGCGCCGCCGCCGAAAGCGTGTTCGCGCTGATCGACGAAGCGCCGGAGCAGGACCCGGGGTCGCGCACGCTGGGACGGGTGCGCGGGGACGTCGAGTTCCGCGGCCTCACGCACGTCTACCCGGGCGCGGAGAGACCCGCGCTCATCGACTTCAGCCTGCGCGTGCAGGCCGGCGAGACGGTCGCGCTGGTGGGCGTTTCGGGCTCGGGCAAGACCACGCTCATCAACCTGATCCCGCGCTTCCTGGCGCCCACGGGCGGCGAGATCCTGTTCGACGGCGTGCCGCAGAGCGAACTGACGCTCGCGAGCCTGCGCGCGCAACTCGCCCTGGTGTCGCAGGACATCGTGCTGTTCGACGACTCGATCGCCGCCAACATCGCCTACGGCGCGCAGCGCGGGGCTCCGATGGAGCGCATCCGGGCGGCCGCGGAGGCTGCCTACCTGCTGCCGTTCATCGAATCGCTGCCGCGGGGCTTCGACACGTCGATCGGCGAAAACGCGGTCAAGCTCTCCGGCGGTCAGCGCCAGCGGCTGTCCATCGCCCGCGCGATCCTGAAGGACGCGCCGATCCTGCTGCTCGACGAAGCCACCTCGGCGCTCGACTCCGAATCCGAGCGCTACATCCAGGCGTCGCTCGAGCGGCTGATGCAGGGTCGCACCACGTTCGTCGTCGCCCACCGCCTGTCGACGATCGAACGCGCCCATCGCATCGTCGTGCTCGAACACGGCCGCATCGCCGAGGTCGGCAGCCACGCCGACCTGATGGCCGCCGGCGGTCTGTACGCGCACCTGCACCAGATCCAGTTCGCCCATTCCGTCGCGGAGGGTTCGTCATGACAGCCAGGCCGATCAGCCGATATCCCGTCCCGTCCCTCGACGCCATGCCCGAGGACATGCGGGCGCGCATCCTCGAAGTGCAGCAGAAGTCGGGCTTCGTGCCCAACGTGTTCCTCGCGTTGGCGCACCGCCCGGACGAGTTCCGCGCGTTCTTCGCCTACCACGACGCACTGATGCTGAGGGAGTCCGGCCTGACGAAGGCCGAGCGCGAGATGATCGTCGTGGCGACCAGCGGCGCCAACGACTGCGTGTACTGCGTGGTGGCGCACGGCGCGATCCTGCGCGTCTACGAGAAGAACCCGCACATCGCCGACCAGGTCGCGACCAACTATCGCAAGGCGGACATCTCGCCGCGCCAGAAGGCGATGCTGACGTTCGCGATGAAGGTCGCGACGGCCGCCGCCACGATCGAGGAGGCCGACTACGAGGCGCTGCGGCCGCACGGCTTCAGCGACGAGGACATCTGGGACGTCGGCGCCATCGCCGCGTTCTTCGCGCTGTCCAACCGCATGGCCAACCTGATCGGGATGCGGCCGAACGACGAGTTCTACCTGCTCGGGCGCCTGCCGCGCGAGAAGAAGCCCGCCTGAGCCGCGGCGCGCCCTGCCGCGCCGCTACATCAGGACGATGTCGTACTGCTCCTGGGTGTACATCGACTCGACCTGCATCGACACCGGCTTGCCGATGAAGTCGGACAGCATCGCCAGCGACTGCGACTCCTCCTCGAGGAAGAGGTCGATGACCCCCTGCGCGGCGAGGATGCGGAATTCGCGCGTCTCGTTGAACAGCCGCGCCTCGCGCAGCAGTTCGCGCAGGATCTCGTAGCCCACGGTGCGCGCGGTCTTGACCTCGCCGCGGCCCTGGCACATCGGGCACGGCTCGCACAGGATGTGCGCCAGCGACTCGCGCGTCCGCTTGCGCGTCATCTCGACCAGCCCGAGCTGGGTGAAGCCGCTCACCGTCATCCGGGTGCGGTCGCGCGACAGCGCCTTCTTGAACTCGCTCAGCACCGCATCGCGGTGGTCGGCGTTCATCATGTCGATGAAGTCGACGATGATGATCCCGCCGAGGTTGCGCAGCCGCAGCTGCCGCGCGATCGCCTGCGCGGCCTCGAGGTTGGTCTTGAAGATGGTGTCGTCGAAGTTGCGCGTGCCGACGTAGCCGCCGGTGTTGACGTCGACCGTCGTCATCGCCTCGGTCTGGTCGATGATCAGGTAGCCGCCCGACTTCAGTTCGACGCGGCGTCCGAGGCGCCTTCTCGATCTCCACGTCGATCGAGTACAGGTCGAAGAGCGGCCGCTCGCCGGTGTAGTGAACGAGCTTGGCCTCGACCCGCGGCACGAACTGGCGCGCGAACATCTGCAGCTTCTGGAAGTTCTCGCGCGAGTCGACCTGGATCGTCGTGGTCTCTTCCGTCGCGACGTCGCGCAGGATGCGCTGCGCGAGCGACAGGTCCTGGTACAGGAGCGCCGGGGCCGCGCTGATCGCACGCGCGCTCGAGGATCCGGCTCCACAGCACGCTCAGGTACTGCAGGTCGCTCGCGAGGTCCTGCTCGGTGGCGTCCTCCGCGCTGGTGCGGATGATGTATCCGCCTTTCTCGCCCGGTGGCAGCAGGCGCTGCAGCCGCTCCCGCAGCAGGGCGCGCTCGGACTCGTCCTCGATGCGCTGCGAGATGCCGATGTGCGGATCCTGCGGCAGGTACACCAGCATGCGGCCGGCGAGACTCACCTGAGTCGACAGCCGCGCGCCCTTGGTGCCGATGGGGTCCTTGATCACCTGCACGAGCAGCGTGTCGCCTTCGTGGATCAGCCTCTCGATCGGTGGCGGCTTTTCCTGCGTGAACTGGCGGAACTCCCAGATGTCGGCGACGTGGAGAAAGGCGGCGCGCTCGAGCCCGATGTCGACGAAGGCCGACTGCATGCCGGGCAGCACGCGCGCCACGCGGCCGAGAAAGATGTTGCCCACCAGGCCGCGCGTCGCGCTGCGCTCGACGTGCAGTTCCTGCACGACGCCGGCGAGCAGCACCGCCACCCGCGTCTCCTGGGGGGTGATGTTGATGAGGATGTCTTCCATAGGTCGCGCAAGTGTACGCACCGGTCCGGCGCACTGGCCGGACGCTGCGTGCCCGCCGCTCAACGGCCGCGCGCTGCGGTTGACCTCTACAGCAGCTTGATCCCCGCCTGGGTCAGCATGCGGCCCGTCTCGAACAGGGGCAGTCCCATCACGCCGGTGTAGCTGCCTTCGACGCGTTCGACGAAGAGGGCGGCCAGGCCCTGGATGCCGTAGCCGCCCGCCTTGTCGTACGGTTCCTGCGTGGCGCAGTAGCGCTTGATCTCGTCGTCCGTCAGTTCCCGGAACGCGACCTGCGAGACCGACGTCTCGTGCATCAGCGGACCTTCCATGGCGAGCGCCACGCAGGTGCGGACTTCATGCGTGCGGCCGGACAGGCGGCGGAGGAAGCCGGCCGCTTCGTCGCGATCCGCCGGCTTGCCGAGCACGTCGCCGTCGACGATCACCACCGTGTCCGCCGCCAGCACCGGCCGATGCAGCATCGAGCGCATGCCCAGCACGCGCAGGCCGAAGGCGGCCTTTTCGCGCGCGGTGCGTTCGACATAGTCCGCCGCCGGTTCGCCGTCGTGCTGCACTTCATCGACGTCGGAGCCGCGCGGGCCGGACAGGCGCAGCAGCAAGGGTTCGAAGCGGACGCCGAGCTGCTTCAGCAGTTCGCGGCGGCGCGGGCTGCGCGAGGCGAGGTAGATGGAGGCGGTCATCAGGCGCGATGGTACGGGTGATTGGCCAATATGGACCAGGCGCGGTAGAGCTGCTCGGCGAGCAGCACGCGGGCGAGCGCATGGGGTAGCGTCATGCTCGACAGTCGCAGCTGCGTATGCGCGGCCTGCCTGAAGCCCGGCGTCGAGGCCGTCCGGACCGCCGATCACGAAGACGGGGTGCGCGCCTTCGTCGCGCCAGCGCCCGAGCGTCGCGGCCAGCTTGTCGGTCGTCCAGTCGGCGCCGCGCTCGTCGAGCGCAACGAAGCGCGCGTCGGCGGGCGAGGCCGCGCGGATGCGCGCGGCCTCCGCGGCCATCAGCCGCTGCACCGGGTCGTTGCTCTTGCCACTGCGCGGTTCGGCTTTCACTTCCTTCAGGTCCACCTTGAAGTCAGCCGGGAGTCGGGCCAGGTAGTCGTCCACGGCAGCCTGCGCCCAGACGGGCTGACGCTGGCCGACGGCGACGATCGTGATTCTCATCGCGCGTGCGGGGCGACGGGATACGCCCGATGGGTTAGCGCGCGCGCGTTCAAGTCGCTCGCGGCGTCGATGCTGGGACGCGGCTCACGAAGCACGCCGTTTTGAGGCTGTCTTGCCTGCGCCTGACTTTCCTGCGGCTGACTTGCTCCCGCGGCCGCCTTGCGCGCGGCTGTCTTTGGCGCGGTCCTGGCGGCGTTCGACGCGGCCGCTTTTCCGGCTGGCGCTTTGCGGGCCGCCGGGGCGGGTGTCGCCGCCGTTGCCGACTTCAGTCGCACCGGCTTGCCGCCCCAGATTTCCTCGAGGTTGTAGTACGCGCGAAAGGTCGGTTGCAGGATGTGCACGACGACTTCCCCGCAGTCGACCAGGACCCATTCGCCCGTGTCCTCGCCCTCGACGCTGACGATGTAGCCGCCCGCCTGCTTGACCTTCTCGACCACCGACGACGCCAGCGCGCGCGTCTGCCGGTTGGAGGTCCCGCTGGCGACGATCACGCGCTCGAACATGTCGGACAGGTGCTCGGTGTTGAAGACCTTGATGTCCTGCCCCTTGATGTCTTCGAGGGCGTCGACGACCACGCGCTGCAGTTTCCGTAGGTCCATTGCGTCAGGTGTAGAGGTGATGCGCCCGAATATAGTCGAGCACCGGGGCCGGCACGAGCTGGGCGAGGGCGCGATCGGCGTCCGGAGTGCCGGCCGCGAGGAGTCGACGGACCTCGGTGGCGGAAGCCTCGACCGGAGTCATGCGGAACTCCACGATGCCGCCGGCCGGGCGATGCGCGAGTTCGGCCGGCCCGCAGTGGCGCGGGCCGAAGAACGCGGCCAGCGCCGGGCCGGGACGGGCGGCGACTCCGGAGCGCTGCGCGACCGCGAGGTGAACGAGGTCGGCGATGGTCTGCCATTCGCGCCAGGTGTCGAATCGCTCGAACTGGTCGGACCCCATGATCAGCACCAGCGACGCCTCGGGCCAGGGACCCGCACGCAGGGCGCGCAGCGTGTCCACGGTGTACGTCGTGCCGCCGCGCTCGATCTCGTGCATGTCGAGCACGCAGCGCGGCTCGCGGGCGATCGCGAGTTCGATCATGTGCGCGCGGTGCGCGGCTTCGGTGATCCGGCCTTTCTGCCATGGCTGCGCGGCCGGCAGAAAGCGCACTTCGTCCAGCGGCAGATGCGCGAGGGCATCGCGCGCGAGCTGCAGGTGACCGGCATGGATCGGGTCGAAGCTGCCGCCGAGCAGGCCGATCACCGGGGCGATCATCGGCTCAGGCCCAGTCGCGCGGTTTCAGGAAGTCGGTGTACAGCGCCGCTTCCGGCGTGCCGGGATCCGGATGCCAGTCGTACCGCCAGTTCACCACCGGCGGCAGCGACATCAGGATCGATTCGGTGCGCCCGCCCGATTGCAGTCCGAACAGCGTCCCGCGGTCGTACACGAGGTTGAACTCGACGTAGCGGCCGCGGCGGATCGCCTGGAACGCGCGCTCGCGTTCGCCGTACGGCGGCGTGGCGGCGGCGCTCGACGATCGGCACGTAGGCGTCCAGGAAGGCGTCGCCGACGGCACGCATCATCGCGAAGCTGCGCTCGAACCCGAGTTCGCTGAAGTCGTCGAAGAACACGCCGCCGACGCCGCGCGGCTCGTTGCGATGCTTCAGGAAGAAGTACTCGTCGCACCATTTCTTGAAGCGCGGATGCTTGTCGTCGCCGAAGGGTTCGAGCGCCTTCCGGCAGGTCGCATGGAAATGGCGCGCGTCCTCTTCGGTGGCGTAGTACGGCGTGAGATCCATCCCCCCGCCGAACCAGAACACGTCCTCCTGGCCTTCGGCGCGCGCGAGGAACATCCGCACGTTCATGTGCACCGTCGGCACATGCGGATTGCGCGGATGGAACACCAGCGACACGCCCATCGCCTCGAAGCCGCGACCGGCGAGTTCGGGCCGGTGCGCCGACGCCGAGGGCGGCAGCTTGCGGCCGACCACGTGCGAGAAGCCGACGCCGCCGCGCTCGAGCAGGTTGCCCTCCTCGAGGATGCGTGTCAGGCCGCCGCCGCCGAGCGGCGCGTCCGCGGGCTTTTCCCAGTGGTCCGCGACGAAGGGCTGGCCATCGAGGCGCTCGAAGGTCGAGACGATCTTCTGCTGCAGGCCGATCAGGTACTCGCGCACTGCCTGGCTGTCGACGAATTCCTTCATTTCATGTGGCGTCCGATGAAGTCGAGGACCGCTTCGTACCACGCGACGACGTTGCGCGGCTTCAGGATCCAGTGGTTCTCGTCCGGGAAGACCAGCAGTTCGGACGGCACGCCGTGGTACTGCAGCGCCTCGAACAGGTTGAGGCCCTCGTTGATCGGGCAGCGGTAGTCCTGCTCGCCGTGGATGATCAGCGCCGGCGTCTTCCACTGGCTCACGTAGCGGATCGGCGCGTAGCGGTCGAACTTCGCCGGATCCGCGTACGGGTTCTCGCCGCCCATCTCCAGGTACCACCACGCCGGATGGTCGGTGGTGCCGGTGAACTGCGCCATGGTGGTCACGCACGCATGCGTGATCAGGCAGCGGAAGCGCTCGGTCTGCGTGCCGATCCAGTTGGTCATGTAGCCGCCGAAGCTGCCGCCCATCGCCATGATCCGGCTGCGATCGACGTCGGGCCGCTGCTCGATCGCGTCGGTCACCGCCATCAGGTCGCGGTAGCACTGGTCGCCCCAGACATTGCCCCAGATGCCCTGTACGTACGCCTGCCCGAAACCCGTCGAGCCGCGCGGATTCGGTTGCACGACCGTGTAGCCCTGCGCGACGGCCAGCAACGGGTTCCAGCGCCAGTGCCAGGCATCCGCCGTCATGCCGATGGGTCCGCCGTGGATCCACAGCAGCACCGGGTGCCTGCCCGCGCTCTTCGGCCGGACGACGAAGTACTGCACGTCGGCGCCGTCGGTCGACTTCACCGCATGGTTCTCGACCTCGGCCCAGTCGGGCACCGCGAAACCGGACAGGCGCGCGAGCGTCTGCGGCGGCGATTCCGCCTTCGGCTGCACGACGAAGGCTTCCGGGGGTTCGAGGAAGGTCGAGCGGATGCCGGCGATGCGGCCGTCGGCGAGCACGTGCAGGTCCGAGTGCGCGCCGGCGCTCTGCCGCCGCGTGATGCGCTCGACGCGGTGCGTGGCGACGTCGACCGCGAAGACCGGAACATGCCCGGCCAGATCGCCTGAAACGTAAAGGTACTTGCCGTCGGCGCTCCAGTCGCCGATGTGCGGCCAGACGTCGAACTCGGCCGCGAGGGCGCTCACGGCGCCGCTTTCCGTATCGATCAGCGACAGCGTCGGCCGATCGAGCCGCTCCGCCGAGCGCGTACTGCGGACGACCACCAGCGTGCGGCCATCGGGAGCGAACAGCGGCGACTCGTTATTCGTGCAGGCGGCCGCGCCGAGCACGCGCGAGCTGCCGCGCTCGATGTCCAGCAACAGGATCGCCGTGTCGAGCTCACGGTCCGCGCCGACGGTCTGCCACGTCACGGCGACCTGCGCGCCGTCGCGCGAAACGTCGAACGCGGGTTCGATCGCCAGTTCGCGGCGCGCCTCGGGCGTGAGGTCCTGCCGTCCGGTGCCATCGGCCGCGCAGGCGATCACATGGGTGTTCGGCCGCTGGTCGCCCTCGTGCAGCCAGTGATCCCAGTGGCGCACCGGCTGGCCCGTGTACTTGCGGGCGCTGCTGCCCTTCTTGCGGCGGTCGGCCTCGACCTCGCGCTGCTTCGCGGCTTCGACGTTGGCCAGCACCGGCGCGAGCAGGACCAGGCGGTCGGCGCTGCGCGCGAAACGGAAGGCTTCGACGCCGAGCGGCTCATCGGTCAGCTGCTGCGGCTCGCCGCCTCCGGCCGGCAGCAGCCACACCTGCATCCGCTTCTCGGCGTCCTCGTCGGGCTTGATCTCGTTCGGCTGGCGGTTCGACAGGAAACCGAGCGCGCCATCGCGACGGAAGCACGGCGAAGCATCCTTGCTGTCGCCGCGCGTCAGTTGCAGCGGGGCGCCGCCGTCGGTCGGCACCTTCCAGAGGTCGGACACGTACTTCGTGCCCTCGCGGTCGAGGCGCTGGACGGCGACGGCCAGCCAGGTGCCATCCGGCGAAGGCGCGATGGAAGACACGCGCTTCAGGGTGATGTGCTGCTCGACGCTGTAGCGGGAATCCATGCTTGTTCTGAGCCCCGGGGTCGGGTCGGCAAAGGGCCGCATTGTGCTCCAAGAGACGGCGACTCTCCCCGCGTCGTTCGCACGTCCGGCGCCCGGCGGTTGCTTGCGCTGGAGAGTGCTTACGCGGACTTCCTGATGAGCGCGCGATGGCCGATGTCGCGGCGGAACTGCGCGCCGTCGATGACCACCTGGTCGACCGCCTCGTATGCCAGCTTCTGCGCTGCCCGGACGCTGTCGCCGAGCGCGGTCACGCAGAGCACGCGTCCTCCCGTGACGGTCAGCGTGCCGTCCGCGAGTGCCGTCCCCGCGTGAAACGTCACGCACTGCTCGCTGTCGGCCGGCAGGCGGGAGATGACGTCGCCCTTGCGCGGTGCGTCCGGGTAGCCATGCGCGGCGATGACCACGCCGAGCGCCGTGCGCCGGTCCCACTGCGCCTCGACCTGGTCGAGCCGGCCGTCGATCGCCGCCTCGACGAGCTGCGTGAAGTCCGACTTCAGCCGCATCATGATCGGCTGCGTTTCCGGATCGCCCATGCGGCAGTTGAACTCGAGCGTCTTCGCTTCGCCGTCGGCGCCGATCATCAGCCCGGCGTACAGGAAGCCGGTGTACGGGATGCCGTCGGCTGCCATGCCGTTGATGGTCGGGCATGATGATCTCGCGCATCACCTTCGCGTGCAGCGTCGGCGTGACGCACGGGGCGGGCGAGTAGGCGCCCATGCCGCCGGTGTTCGGACCGTGGTCGCCGTCGAGCAGCCGCTTGTGGTCCTGGCTGGTGGCGAGGGCCAGCGCGTTGCGGCCGTCGCTCATGACGATGAAGCTCGCTTCCTCGCCCTCGAGGAACTCCTCGATCACGACGCGCGCGCCGCTCGCTCCGAGCCGGTTGTCGAGCAGCATCGCGTCGATGGCGCCGAGGGCTTCGTCGAGCGTCTGCGCGACGACGACGCCCTTGCCGGCAGCCAGCCCGTCGGCCTTGATCACGATCGGCGCGCCGCGCTCCCGCACGTAGGCGCGCGCGGCGCCGGCGTCGGTGAAGGTCCGGTACTCGGCGGTCGGGATGCCGTGGCGCTGCATGAACGCCTTGGCGTAGTCCTTCGAGCTCTCGAGCTGCGCCGCGGCCCGGGTCGGGCCGAAGATGCGCAGCCCGGCGGCCCGGAAGACGTCGACCACCCCGGAGGCGAGCGGCGCTTCGGGGCCGACCACGGTGAAGGCGATTCCCTCGGCGCGCGCGAAGTCGACCAGCGCTTCGTTGCTGGTGTACGGCACGTTGCGCAACTGCCTGTCGCGGGCCGTGCCGCCGTTGCCCGGCGCCACGTAGACGCACTGGACCCGCGGCGATTGCGCGAGCCGCCAGGCGAGGGCGTGTTCGCGCCCGCCGCCGCCGATCACCAGGACTTTCACGCTCACTCCTCGAGGGCGGCGGTGGTGTAGACCTGCTGGACGTCGTCGAGGTCGTCGAGCACGTCGAGCAGCTTCTGCATCTTCTCGGCGTCTTCGCCGGTGAGGACCGTCTCGGCGAGCGCCTTCATGGTCACCTCGGCCACCTCGGGCTTCAGTCCGGCCTTGTCGAGCGCCTCGCGCACGGCCTCGAAGTCGCCGGGGGCGCAGATCACCTCGACCGTGCCGTCGTCGTTGGCGACCACGTCCTCGGCGCCGGCGTCGAGCGCGGCTTCCATGACGGCGTCTTCCGACGTGCCGGGCGCGAACAGGAACTGGCCGCAGTGCTTGAAGTTGAAGGCGACCGACCCGTCGGTGCCGAGGTTGCCGCCGTGCTTGGCCAGCGCATGGCGCACTTCCGCCACGGTGCGCGTGCGGTTGTCGGTCATGCAGTCGATCATCAGCGCCGCCCCGCCGATGCCGTAGCCCTCGTAACGGATCTCCTCGTACGACGCGCCTTCGAGCTTGCCGGCGCCGCGCTGGATGGCGTTGGTGAGACGGTCCTTCGGCACGTTGCCCAGCCGCGCCTTGTCGAGCGCGAGCCGCAGCCTCGGGTTCATCGCCGGGTCGGGCCCGCCGTCGCGGGCCGCGACCGTCACTTCACGGATGATCTTGGTCCAGAGCGAACTGCGCTTGATGTCCTGGCGGTTCTTGCGATGCTGGATGTTGGCCCACTTGGAGTGACCGGCCATGGTGCGTTCCTGCTTGGGAGTGTGAGGTTCCCGGAAGGGCCGCGAGTCTATCATTCGGCACCGCTTTTCCCGTTCACCCACCGACGTCACACGCGAGTCTCCCCATGGCCGAACCCCTGATCATCGCCAAGATCGGCGACACCGACCTCGCCCTTCTTCCGGCGCTCGCCAACCGCCACGGCTGCATCACCGGCGCGACCGGCACCGGCAAGACCGTGACGCTGCAGAAGATGGCCGAGAGCTTCTCGCGCATCGGCGTGCCGGTCTTCATGGCGGACGTGAAGGGCGATCTCACCGGCATCGCCAAGGCGGGCCAGTTGTCGGACAAGATGAAGAAGCGGCTGGAGGAGCACGCGCTGCCCGAGCCCCAGTGGGGCGCCAGCCCGGTCACGCTGTGGGACGTCTGGGGCGAGCAGGGCCACCCGGTGCGCGCGACGGTCTCCGACATGGGCCCGCTGCTGCTCGCGCGGCTGCTGAACCTGAACGAGACGCAGGAAGGCGTGCTGTCGCTGATCTTCAAGGTCGCGGACGACAACGGCCTGCTGCTCCTCGACCTCAAGGACCTGCGCGCGGTGCTGCAGTTCGTCGGCGACAACGCGGCGCAGTTCAAGACGCAGTACGGCAACGTGTCGTCGGCGTCGATCGGCGCGATCCAGCGCGGACTGCTGCAGATCGAGGAGCAGGGCGGCGACCGCTTCTTCGGCGAGCCGATGCTGAACATCGAGGACCTGATGCAGACCGCCGACGGCAAGGGCGTCGTCAACATCCTCGCCGCCGACAAGCTGATGAACAACCCGCGGCTCTACGCCAGCTTCCTGCTGTGGCTGCTGTCGGAGCTGTTCGAGAACCTGCCGGAGGTCGGCGATCGCGACAAGCCGAAGCTGGTGTTCTTCTTCGACGAGGCGCACCTGCTGTTCAACGATGCGCCGGCCGCGCTGGTGGAGAAGGTCGAGCAGGTCGTGCGGCTGATCCGGTCGAAGGGCGTGGGCGTGTTCTTCGTCACGCAGAACCCGCTCGACATTCCCGAGAAGGTGCTGGGCCAGCTCGGCAACCGCGTCCAGCACGCGCTGCGCGCCTTCACGCCGCGCGACCAGAAGGCGGTGAAGTCGGTCGCCGAGACGATGCGCGCCAATCCGAAGCTGGACGCTCGAGAAGGCGATCCTCGAACTGAGCGTCGGCGAGGCGCTGGTGTCCTTCCTCGACGAGAAGGGCACGCCGGGCATCACGGAGCGCGCGTGGGTGCTGGCCCCGGGTTCGCAGCTCGGCCCGATCACGCCCGACGATCGCCGGCGGCTGATCGCCGACTCGCTGGTCGCCGGTCAGTACGAGAAGACGGTCGACCGCGAGTCGGCCTTCGAGCGGCTGAAGCAGCGCGCGGGAGGCGGCGAGACGCTGCCGGCGGGCGGAGCGGCCAAGGGGGAAGCGGCCGCGCCGGCCGAATCCGGCGGCGGCCTGATGGGAAGCCTGGGCGACATCCTGTTCGGATCGACCGGGCCGCGCGGCGGGCGGCGCGAGGGCGTGGTCGACGCCATGGCGAAGAGCGCCGCGCGCTCGGTCGGCTCGTCGATCGCGCGGGAGATTTCGCGCGGGGTGCTGGGCTCGCTGCTCGGCGGAGCGAAGAAGCGCCGCTGATTCCGGCCGGATTCAGGCGGGACGGCGGCCCTTCGTCGCGCCGGGCTTCGCCGGCTGGTCCCACTCGAGACCACGCCGCTCGGCCATCGAGCGGCCCACCGCCTGCCAGTCGCTGCGGCTCAGCGCCTTCTTCAGCGCCGGCAGCAGCACCCGTTCCTCGGCGTCGATGTGATGCCGGTACATCGTGGCGAAGCGGTCGATCAGCGGTTGCTCGAGCGTGACGCGCTGGCCGCGCGAGACTTCCGCGAGGGCCTCGTCGAGCCGCTTCCACAGTCCCGCCATCTCGAGGTGGTCGGCCTCGACCTGCTCGAGCACGTCGAGCACCGTCTTGTCGTGTTCGCTGTCCAGGCGCTCGCGCAGCCGCGGGAACATGTCGACCTCTTCGTCCTCATGGTGGCGCGGCGCCGCCTCGTTGAAATAGCGGCGGATCGACACGGCGGTCACCTGCGCGTCCTCGTCGGCGCCCTGGGCGGACAGATGCTCGGCGAGGCGAGACAGCAGCGCGGCGAAGCGCTGCACCCGTTCATGGCACGCGAGCCACATCTCGACGGGCTGGTCGAACCCGGCGCCCGGTGTGCGGAAATCGATCGTGCCCGTCATTGCAGTCCTCCAGCCAGCGGCCCGAGCGGACTCTTCGTCAGCGCCACCGTCACGATGTACGCGTAGGCGATCAGTGCCGCAGCGAACGCCGCCGCCCGTGTCCGTCGGGTTCGGCCGCGCCTCAGTGCGATGGTGCCGAGCACGATATAGATCGCCAGGCCGGCCAGTTTTGCTTCAAGCCAAGGAACCCGGAGCGGATTGAAGCCGCCGACCCAGGCGAGCGCCAGGGCGCTGCCCAGCAGCACCGTGTCGACGACGTGCGGCGCGACGCGAACCAGGGCACCGGTCGGCAGGGGGCGCGTGACCGACACGCCATACCGGATCACGAAACCGACGCCGGACAGCACGACGGCGCCGACGTGAACGAGCTTCAGCGCGGCGTACACGTGGAACTGTCGTCGGGTGGAAGGGCAGAGCCGTCAGCCGGGGCGCCCATCGCGCCGCGGACGGATCAGCACCGGCAGATGAGCGCGACGCCCAGAGGATCCACACGGCGCACCAGGTGAGCGCGGCGGCGGCCGACAGCACCGCCGAATGCCGGGGCCAGACCGATGCTGCGAGGCGCAGCAGCACGGCGATCTGGAGCACCCAGAACAGCACCCAGACGGTGCGGTCCGCCACGACCGCGATGCCGCCGTGGCCGCAGATCACGCGGGTTGCCATCGCGAACAGCAGGCCACCGAGAAAGCCCATGGTGAGAGCGTGCAGGGGCGCATGGCCCAGGCGCAGAGAACCATCGACCCCCAGCAGGGCCATCGCTGCGTCCGCCGTCGCCAGCAGTAGGGCGATCACCGACCAGACGAAACCGAGGTGCAGCATCGCCAGCAGCCGCAGCGAAGGACCACGCAGGCTCTGCAGCAGGCCCCAGCGCAGCGCCAACGCGGCCAGCGCGATCGCTGCAGGTCCGACCGTGACGAGCGTCAGCCAGGCGCCCTGGCGCGGCAGCAGCAGGCCGAGCCGGCCGGCGAGTTGCAGCGCGCCGAACACGAGCATCCCCGTGAGCAGCAGCCCGAGCGCCCAGTTCGGTTTCCACGGCAGGAAGCGCGTGACCGCGTTCGACGTGAAGAACGGCAGCACGCGGTGCGCGACGGTCGCGTGGATCGGCGTGATGAAGCCGAACACCATGAGCCACAGCGCGGCCGCCACGACGGACATCTGGTGGATGGCGAGCCCGGCCGCGAACAGCAGCGCGCAGGTGATCCCGATGGTCCAGAAGACCATCACGCACTTGGCGTGCAGCTTGTCGCGCGCGGTGCTGGACCGGATCAGTCCCGCGAAGCCGACGCCGACGGCGGTCCAGGCCATCGCCAGCAGCAGGGCGCCAAAGGCGGTCACCGAGAGGCCCGCGCGCGCGCCGACGACGATCAGCGCGACGCCCGCGCAGTGCAGTCCCACCGGCCAGCGCAGGGACGCTGCGGCCGGTGGCGGGACGTCGAGCCAGCGGGGCCCGGCCGTGAACATGAAGCCCGCCATGAACAGCGGCATGAAGCCGCCGGCGAACAGCACGCCGTGCAGCAACGTGGGCGGCATCACCGTCGCGACCGTCGTTCCCGCGAACTGCGCGAGCAGGAGGGCGGCCCACGCGAGTGCGGCGAGCAGCAGCATCAAGGTGCCGGCGAAGAATGCCAGCCGGTGCGGCGCCAGCAGCAGATGCCGCGGCGCCGGGCGAAGCTGCGGCGTCGGCGGCGCATCGAGCCCGCCGATGGAAGCGGTCCGCGGGAGGATCGGGATCGACTTCATCGTCGCCTCAGTCGGCCGTGGTCGGAATCCCGCTGGCATCGAGGGCGAGGTCCGGGGTCGGTAGGAGATAGGGACCGGTGCCGGCATTCTCGGCAAGCGATGCCGGCACGAAACCGCCGCGGTGCACGTCGAACACGTGCACCTCGCCGTCCTCGATGACGTAGTGCCATCCGTGCAGCGTCAGCGTGCCGGCGACGACGCGCTCGCGCACCATCGGGTAGTCCATCAGCCGTTCGAGCTGCAGCACGACCGCCCGCTGCTCGGTGCGCTTCAGCACGTCGGGATCCGGTTCGGCCGCCGGCAGCGCGGCCTCGCGCCCGAGTTCGAGCCAGCGTGCCAGGTTCTGGGCGGCCGGAGCGACCTCGCCGTACAGCGCGCGTATGGCTCCGCAGTGGCTGTGGCCGCACACGACGATGCGCTTGACTTCCAGGTTCAGCACCGCGAACTCGATCGCGGCCGCGGTGCCGTGGAAGCCGTGCGACTGGTCATAGGGCGGCACGAAGGCGCCGACGTTGCGCACGAGGAACAGCTCGCCCGGCCCGGCGCCGGTGAGCAGGTAGGGCACGATGCGCGAGTCGCTGCAGCCGATGAACAGCGTCAGCGGACGCTGTCCGTCGTCGACGAGCGACCGGAACTGCGAGCGATACTGCGGAAAGGCGTCGCTCTGGAAGCGCCGCAGCCGCTCGAGCAGTTCGTCGGGCATCGGTCGCCCCGGGGTGGCTACTGCACCAGCGGCGTCGACGCGGCGTCGAGCTCGATGCCTGCGAGGCTGGCGTTGCCGGCGAGCAGCTGCAGGTATTGGCGCAGCGCGTTGGCGAAGGCCTGGCGGTCGAGTGCCTGGCTCACGGCCTCGCGCGCGTCCTCGAACGCCGGCGTGGTCCCGGCGCTGCGCTCGAGCACTTCCACGACGTGCAGGCCGAAGCGGCTGCGCACCAGCCGCGGCAGCACGCCGATTTCGGGATGGCCGAACACTTCGCGCGCGAACTCCGGGGCGCACTCGGCCGCCGTCAGCCAGCCGAGCGCCCCGCCTTCGCGGCCGCTCGGGCAGTTGGAAAGCTGCGCGGCCGCCTGCACGAAGCGGTCGGCCTCGGCATGCGTGCGCGCCCGCAGGTCGAGCAGGCAGGCTTCCGCGCGGCCGCGCAACGCGTCGAGGTCGACGCCCGGCGTGACCGCGAACAGCACGTGGCGCAGCCGAACCCGTTCGCCATGGGCGAAGCGGGCCGGATTGGCCGCGTAATAGCGGCGGCAGGTCGCCTCGTCGGCGCGCGGCCGCGCGAGCTCGCGCTCGAGCAGCGTCTCGATCGCCGCCGCCGCGGCTTCGCTGATGACTCCGCGCACGGGTGGTGGGTCGCCGCCGTCCAGCAGCCCCGCGCGGATGGCCGCCTGCCGCAGCAGCTCGACGTGCGCGCGCAGCCGCAGATCGTCGGCCGTCAGATCCTCGTCCGGCGCGGCGATGGCGACGCCATCGACGCTGGCTGTTTTCCAGGCCACATCCGCGGTCATGATGCGCGGCCCGGCTGGTTCTGGCCGGCCGGCACGTTCAGGCGGCGCGAGCGCACGAGCTGGTAGGGCCGGAACAGATACGCCACCGCGCCGAAGCCGCTCCACACGTGCACCAGGCGGCTGAACGGCAGCAGCAGGAAGATCGTCATGCCCAGCAGCATGTGGGCGATGAAGTGCCACTGGATGCCGGCGATCGCGCTCGCATCCGGCCGGAGAGTGGCGATGCCCTGCAGGTAGGAGGCGAGCGCGATCATCGTCTTCGGGTCCGAGACGTGGCTGAGCGACGCCGGCAGCGTGGCAAGGCCGAGCGCCAGCTGCACCCACAGGATGATCAGGATCGCGAGGTCCGTGCGGTGGCTGGTCAGGCGGATGCGCGGGTCGAACAGGCGCCGGTGCAGCAGCATCGACAGGCCGACGAAGCACACGAGGCCGGCGATGCCGCCGGCGATCACCGCCAGCAGCTGCTTCTGCGGGGCCGTCATGACGATCTCGTAGACCGAGTGCGGCGTCAGCTGGCCGAACAGGTGGCCGAAGAACAGGAACAGGATGCCGGCGTGGAACAGGTTGCTGCCGATGCGCAGCTGGCGGGCGCGCAGCATCTGCGACGAATCGCTCTTCCACGTGTACTGGTCGCGGTCGAAGCGCGCCAGGCTGCCCATCAGGAAGACCCCGAGGCAGATGTAGGGGTAGACGACGAAGATGAAGGTTTGCAGGGCACTCATGCGATGGCTCCTCGGGCGG
>CAVOQI010000012.1:0-1235862 GCA_963698305.1 uncultured beta proteobacterium | reverse complement strand
AGGAGCGTCCGGCATGCCGTAGTGATCGTGGCGCACCGGATAGATGCTCGAGCTGTACGCGTAGCCGGCCTCGGCCAGGCAGTCGAACGCCCACAGGTTGCCGTGCCCGATCGAGAAACTCGGCGCGCGGTAGCCGCGCACCATCAGCGCCGCCGATGTCCTCGAGTTGCTTGCGCGCGCCGTCGACGTCCGCTCGGAAACTCGGCGCGCGACTGCTCGCTCGCGCGACGGTGGGCGTGCCGTGGCTGGCCAGCTCGTGGCCGGCGCGCCACGATCTCGCGAACCATGGCCGGATAGCGCTCGGCGATCCAGCCCAGGGTGAAGAACGTCGCCTGCGCGGCGTGATCGTCGAACAGCGCGAGCAGGCGGTCGACGTTGCGCTCGACCCGGCACTCCATCGCGTCCCAGCGGTGGCGCCCGATGTGCGGAGCGAACGCCGAGACCTGGAAGTAGTCCTCGACGTCGACCGTCAGCGCGTTGGCGAGACTCGAGGTGAAACGTCGGGGCGTTCATCGGAGGCGATCCGGCCGGTGTCTCGAGCGCAGAGACCCGCGGCGTCGGCGGCAGGCCGGCGGCCGCAGACGCGCTCGTACAGCGGCGCGTAGCGCGGCGACGCTGCGCTTCCAGCTGCGCTGCTCTTCGACGAAGCGCCGCGCGCGCGACCGCATCGCGTCCCACTGCCGCGCGCCGCAAGAACGTTCGCGCAGGCACTCGCGACAGCGCGTCGGCGTCGCCGGCGCGGAACAGGAAGCCGGTCTTCCCGTCCGCGATCAGCTCGCGATGCCCGCCGACGTCCGAGGCAACCACGATGCGTCCGAGCGCCATGGCCTCGAGCGGCTTCAAGGGCGTCACGAGATCGGTCAGCCGCATCGAGCGCCGCGGGTAGACCAGCACGTCGACCAGCGAGTAGTAGCGGGCCACTTCGGCGTGCGGCACGCGGCCGGTGAACAGCACGGCATCGCCGACGCCCAGTTCGGCGGCGCGCGCCTTGAGCGCGGCCTCCTCCGGGCCCGCCGCCCGCCAGCAGCAGGCGAAGGTCGGGATGCTCGCGGCAGCAGTTGCGCCAGCGCCTCCAGCAAGCAGGTCGAGGCCCTCGTAGGCGTAGAAGGACCCGAGGAAGCCGAGCACGGTCTTGCCGTCGAGACCCAGTTGCGCGACGCAGTTCCTCGTCCGGCGGGCGCGTCGAACGCGAACTGGTCGGCGTCGACCGCATTGGGTATCACCGTGATCCGCTCGGCGCGGAATCCCGCGCTCTCGACGTCGCGCCGCAGGCCGTCGCAGATGACGGCGACACCCTGAACGCGCCGCACGGCGTACGTCTCGAGCGCCCGCGTCAGCCGATAGCGCAGACTGCCCTCGGAGGTCGTGCCATGGTCGACGGCAGCGTCCTCCCAGAAGGCGCGGATCTCGTACACGACGGGAATGCCGTGACTGCGGCCGACCGACAGCGCAGGCAGCACGTTGAGCACCGGAGAGTGCGCGTGGATGACATCCGGCCGTTCGGCTCGAACAAGCTCATCGAGCCGGTCGCGCGTCGCCGCCATCTCGTCGAGGTAGGTCCCGACCACGGGCAGCCAGCCTCGGGCGCTTCGTCGCGGCGGCGTCCGATGAAACTCCCAACCGTCCGCCTGTTCGACATCCGCCAGCCGAGCGACCGTGACGCGGCGTGGTCAGGTGCAGGGTTTCCCAGCCGCGCGCCCGCTGCTCGCGCAGGATGGCGGCCGTGCGAAACGTGTAGCCGCTGTGCAGCGGCAACGAGTGATCGAGGACGTGCAGGATCTTCATGACCGCACTGTCGCAGCCTGCGCTCGCCGCGCGGCGTCTTGCGGCCAGCCACGTCTGGAGCGCAGCCAGGACGCCAGGTGGCTGGCGATCCGCTCCGCGGCCCGTCCATCCCAGCACTCGGGCACCCGGCCCCGCTTGCCACCGCTCGGCAATGATGTCGTCCACCACGTCCAGCAGCAGTTCGCGATCGGTGCCGACCAGCGTGTTCGTGCCCTGCTCGATCGTGATCGGGCGCTCGGTGTTGGCGCGCATGCGTCAGGCAGGGGACGCCGAGGGCCGTCGTCTCTTCCTGGACGCCGCCGGAGTCGGTCAGCACCATGCGAGCGGCGCGCATCAGCGCGACCATCGACGAGATACCCCTGCGGCCGGGAGCACCGTGATCGGGTGCGGCTCGGCCGGGCACGTGCAGCCCGAACCGCTCGAAGTTCGCGGCCGTTCGCGGGTGCATCGGCCAGACGATCGGCAGGCGCTCGGAGACCTCGCCGATCAGCCCAAGCACGTGCTGCAAGCTGGTCGCGATCATCCACGTTCGACGGGCGATGCAGCGTCACCAGGGCAAAGCCGGCCTTCGGACGCGGCAAGATCGTCCGGCAGCTTCGCGCGCGGCACGGCATCGAACAGCGAATCGATCATCAGATTGCCGACGAAGTGGATGCGTCCGGCGCCACGCCCTCGCGCAGCAGGTTGGCTTCCGCGTCGCGCTCCGTCGTGTACAGCAGGTCGGCGATCTGGTCCGTCAGGACCCGGTTGATCTCCTCCGGCATCGCGCGATCGAAGCTGCGCAGTCCGGCCTCGACGTGGGCGACCGGGATGTGCTTCTTGGCCGCCACGAGGCTGCACGCGAGCGTCGAATTGACGTCGCCGACGACGATGACGCACGACGGCTGCAGGCGGTCGAGCACGGGCTCGAAGGCCTTCATCACGTCGGCCGTCTGGACCGCGTGCGAGCCGGAGCCGACCTGCAGGTCGATGTCCGGCTCCGGCAGCCGCAGGTCCTCGAACACCTGGTCCTTCATGCGCGCGTCGTAGTGCTGCCCGGTGTGCAGCAGCACCGACGGCGGCAGGTCGGTCCGCGCGCGCAGCGCGCGCAGCAGCGGCGCCATCTTCATGAAGTTGGGACGCGCGCCGACGACGCAGAGGATCGGACCCATCGTGCCGACGGATCGTCGTCACGCGCGCCTCTCCACCCGGCGCCGGCGCCGCGGCCGCTCGCGCCGCGTCGACTTCGTCCTCGGGACGCGCCGCGCTCCGGATCGACGAGCGACCGCACGAGGCCGAGCAGTTCCTGGACGTCGTGTCTCGAGGTTCTCGATGCGATCGGACAGCTTCAGCAGCCGGCGGACGGTGCTGGCGAGGTCGGTCTTCGTCGCCCGCTTCGACGCGGCGGCGACTCCGGCAGCGGCGTCGCGATGGCCCGCGGGCCGATCTCGCCGGTGAACTCGTTCACGACGTGCTTGACTTCGGCCGCCGTGAACTTGCTGCTGGCCGGCGAGGAAGCCGGCCAGCATCAGGCGGTTGCAGATCGCATTGATCCGGCGCGGAATGCCGCCGGTCGCGACGAAGATCTCGTGGATCGCCGGTCTCGTCGAACTCCGGGGTCGCCCTTCCAGTCGACGCGCTGCAGCCGGTGCTCGATGTAGCCGCGCGTCTCGGCCTCGTCGAGCGGGCCGAGGTGATACGAGGCGATGATGCGCTGGCGGAACTGCTCCATCGACGCCGAGCGCATCAGCGTGCGCAGCTCCGGCTGCCCGACGAGGAAGCTCTGCAGCAGCGCGCGGTCGCCGTACTGGAAGTTCGACAGCATGCGCAGTTCCTCGATGGAGCGCGCGTTGAGGTTCTGCGCCTCGTCGATGATCAGCAGCGCCCGCTTGCCCTGCTGGAAGATCGGTCAGCAGGAAGGCCTCGATCGAGGCGAGGAGGTTCGCCTTGTCGTCCTGCGGGACGCGGATGCCGAAGGCCTTGGCCACCGAGCGCAGCAGGTCGTCGGCCTCGAGCTGCGTGCTGACGATCTGCGCGGCGACGATCATCTTCGCGTCGAGTTCCTCCAGCAGCGCGCGCACGAGCGTGGTCTTGCCGGCGCCGACCTCGCCGGTGATGACGAGGAAGCCCTCGCCCTGGTAGACGCCGTACTTCAGGTACGAGTACGCGCTCTCGTGCCCCTTGCTGCCGAAGTAGAAGGTCGGGTCGGGACTGAGCTGGAAGGGCTTGCCCGACAGGCCGTAGAAGTCTTCGTACATGCGGTCCCTACAGGCGGTGGAACAGCCCGGCGAAGACGGCGGCTTCGCTCGACTCGGTGCAGGCGAGCGCAGCGCTGGTGTCGCTCTGTCGCTGGTAGCGCGCGCCGACGAAGACGCGTGCTGCGCGGCGACGCCTGCCAGTTCGCCTGCAGGCTCGCCCAGCTCTCGCGGCCGCTCAGCCCTTCGTTCTGGTCGAAGCCCGTGGTGTACTGCGTGCTCACCGTGCCGTTGAGCGTCGACCACCGGCGTCATCGGTGGCTGAGCGGACACCGCGCCGCCCTGCTGGATGCTGTTGTTGAACGTCAGGAAGCTCGGCGGCACGCGCGCGTCGGGCAGGTACTCCGTCTTCAGGTAGAAGAGATTCAGCGCCAGCGTATTGCGCACGCCGATCAGCGCCCAGCCGGCGTTGAAGCCCGTCAGGATGTTGGCGCTCTGGTTGTAGATGTACGCGCCCGCCGGCAGCGACTCGGGCAGGCCCTGGCGCGCGATCAGGTCCTGCGCCTGCTTCGCGCGCTCCACCGGGTCCGGGAAGCGCGCCACGAGGATCGCGTCGAGCAGCCCGGAGACGCTGTTCGTCGACGGAATCTGGAACAGCACCTGCGGATAGGTGCGTGATCGTCCGATAGCCGCCGAACGACGACGCGACCCGGCGCTGCCGGTGCGAAAACTGGTACTGGTAACTCGGGCCGTAGAACCGGTTCTCCCAGTAGCCGTCGAGGATCGTGAGCGGCGACGGCCGCCACGTAAGGTTGGCGCCGTAGATCGGCCCCGACGTCTCCTCGGCCGTGTAGTTGGTGCTCTCGTAGCCGCCGCGCAGGCCGAACTTGAACTGCGGCGTGAACGGCGTAGTCGAAGATCGCCAGCGCCGTGTTCAGCGTCTGGTCCGGCTGCACCTGATTCTGGATCCGCGTGACGTCGTTGGTGACGCGCAGGGTCAGCCCGAACGGCGTCGGCGCGCGCACGACCTCCGCGAGGTGGCGCCCGTAGTACGCGTTCTCGAGCGGAGCGTCGGTCTGCGACGTCCACGTTGTACGTGTTGTCGCTGCGGACCAGCCAGCGGACGTTCGGCCCGATCGTCGCCTTGCAGGTACGGCGCCAGCCGCACCTGCGTCGTCGTATAGAGATTGTTGGTCGACGGTCCGGCGGACGACGGCAGGAAGGGGTTCTCGATCTGTCTGATCGACCACGAGGGCGGCGTCGATGAAGAACAGGTTGTCGATCGCCTCGAGGTTCGCCAGGACGTTCGCGCGTCGGCAGGATGCTGCTGACCTGCGTGCCGTTGACGTAGCCGATCATGTCGAGCGAAACGCTGCCGTCGACGCGCAGCCGCCCGCCCTGGCGATTGAAGGCCCAGGTCGGCACGAACTCGAGAATGAGGTCGCTCTCCCGGTTCGCCGACGTCGCCGTAGTTCGCGTTGTTCGTCAGCGTCGCTTCGGTTCGTATGCTGGTCTCCGTCGCCCAGCCGTCGACCCCGCGCCGGGCGTGCGCCTGCCTCGATCGCCAGGCGCTCCGTAGGCGCCAGGGCCAGGCAGCGGGCTGTCCGACCTGCCGGGCGACAGCGCAAGCGCAATGGCAGCGGCGGTCAGCGATCGGGCGAACGCAGCGCCGCCTCGGTCGACCGCGGCCTCTGCGTCGCTGTTGCCCGGGCATGTCGATGCTCCGCTGGTCCGGCTCAACGGGCGTAGGCGCCGTACGAGCCGTAGTAGTGCCCGCGGTCGGACTGCGAGACCCGGTTGAGCAGAGGTGAACACCACCGGGACAGTTCTCGAGCGTCGCGAGAGCCTCGGCCACCGTGCCCTGCGTGCGTGTCGTCCGCGGCGATCACCATGATGATCTGGCCCATGTGGGCGCCGAGCACCCGCGACTCGGACGCCGCCAGCAACGGCGGCGTGTCGAACACCACGATCCGGCGCGGATCGTCCGTCGCCAGCCGCTCGACCAGCCGGCTCATGCTGGCGCTCGACAGCAGTTCGGTCGCATGCATCTGGGGACTGCCGGCCGGCAGGATGGAGAGATGGTCGACGTTGGTCCGCTGCACGCACGGCCTCGATCGGCAGGCCGGGGTCGACCAGCAGGTCCAGCAGCCCCTTCGAGGGCGCGAGTCCGAGCCGCTGCTGGACAGCACGGGCGCGACGCGTCCGCATCGACGAGCAGCACGTCGGTGTCGATTTCCATCGCGAGGCTCATCGCGAGGTTGAGGGATACGAAGGTCTTGCCCTCGCCCGGCGAGCGCGCTGGTCGACCATGATCCGGTTCGCGTTCGCGCACCGGCGGATGCGGACTTCCCGCTGATGTTGTTGATCAGCGGCCGCTTGATCACTCGGAATTCCTCGGCGAGCCGGGAGCGCGGCGCGTTCGGCGTGATGTAGCCGTCGGCCGACAGCCGGGCGAGATCGATGTCCGCGTGGCCGGAGGACGCGACGCGCCGGATGCATGTGTCTGCGCGTGCCGGAACCGCCTCTTCGACGCGTTGCGCCGCGCGGGCTCGGCGGCGCGCGACTCCAGTTCCTTGATCACCCGCAGCGGCACGGCATCGGCCGATCGCTCGGGCGACGAGTCGGCCGCCGGGTTCGCCGCGACTTCGGCCTCGACCTCGTACGCCGGACTTGCGAAGCTGCTCGAGTCGCTTGGCGGCCTGCTCGATGATGCTCACGTTCTGCTCCTCATCCGCGACCGGCCAGCGCGACCCAGACGATCCAGCTCCCGTACAGGGTCACCAGGCTCGCCAGGCCGCCGGCGAACGCGAAGTTCGCGCGCCTGCGCTGCCGGATCACCGGCTGCGTGGGCTGCAGGGACACCGTGCCGAGGACGGCGCGCTTCGTCGCGGTCCGCACCTGACGGGCGTCGTAGAAGGCCGGAAGGATCTGCGAAATCGCGAGCGCGACGGCGGCCCCGCCGGCCAGCGCCAGCAGCAGGACGACCGGGACCAGCGCGAGCCGATTCGGGAACACCGGCTTTCGGCGAAATGCGGGGCGGCTCGATGATGCGGAACTCGGCCATGCGCGCAAGACTGTCGACGTCCTCCGACATCGACGCGGACTCGCGCCGCGTCACCAGCTGGTCGTAGTTCTTGCGCAGCACGTCGTAGTCGCGCGTCAGCTGCGTCATCTCGGCCTCGACCTGGTGCGAGCGGCCGGCGGTCGACTTCAGCTGCGCCAGGCGCGCCTCGCCCTCGCTCAGGCGCGCGCGCAGGGCGGCGATGTTGGTCTCCGCGTCGGCCAGCGAGATCTTCAGCTGCTGGAACACCGGGTTCGTCGACGCCGGAGAACTTCGACGGATTGGCCGCCGCCGCCTTGCGCCGCGCCTCGATTTCCTGCTTCTTCTGCTGCTCCAGCTGGGCGATCAGCCGGCGCGTCGCGACAACGTCCGGATGCTCGTCCGTGTAGCGACGCAGCAGTTCGTCCAGCAGCTTGGTCTGGCTGGCGATGCGGACGTCCAGGTCGCTCGCCTGCGGCGACGCGGGCCCGGTGCTCAGCTCGGGCAGCAGCACCGGATCCTCGCCCGCGAGTTCCCGCTTCAGCGCATCGCGCGACTGCTCGGCGACCCGCAGTTCGGTGCGCAGCTTGGAGACGTCCTCGGACAGCGCGCTCATGCGCGTGAAGTAGTCCTGGCCCGCGTTGCCGCTGAAGCCCAGGTTCTGGATCTTGAAGTCCTTGACCTTCGGTTCTCGGCTTCCTCGAGCTTCTTCTCGTAGTTCTTGATCTGCTCGTCGATGAAATGCCGGGCCGCCTCGGTGTCGCGCCGCTTGTTGCCGACGCCCGACTCGACGAACAGCGACAGCAGGTCCTGCACGACGCGCTTCGCGCGCTCGGGGTTCGTGTCCTGGTAGGACAAGCTGTAGATGTTCTCGCGTGCCCGCTCCGATGAACTTGATGCGCTGGGTGACCGAGTCGACCAGCCTGTCCTTCTGGATCTGGCGTGCTTGCGCGTGACGTCCAGGTCCGCGCTGCGGATGATCTTCTCGATGTTCGGGCGCGCGATCAGCGTGCGCGCGAGCATGGCGATCTGCTCGTCGACGTTCGGCTGCACCGCGAGTCCGGACATCAGCGGCTTGAGCACGGTCTGGGTGTCGACGTAGACGCGCGCGGTCGCCTCGTAGCGATCCGGGAATGCGCAGCAGCACGACGGCGCCGACCACCGCGACCGCCCACGCGACCGCCAGCCCGATCCAGCGGCGTCGCCACATTCCGCGCAGCGCCGCCACGACTTGTGTCAGTAACTCGTCCATCGTTCCCCTACCGCACCGATGCTCAGCCTGTGCCGGACCGCGATGCTCAGAACCAGCTCTGCGGAATGATCAGCACGTCGCCCGGCCGCACGTCGACGTTCGCCGAAATGTCGCCACGCCGGACGAGATCGTTCAACCGCACGCTGTACTGCTTGCCCTGCTCGGCGCCGCGCACCAGGACCGCCTTGTTGCCGTCGGCGAAGTCCGTCAGGCCGCCGACCACGATCATCACGTCGAGCATGGTCATGTTCTGGCGGTAGGCGACCGCCTGGGGCTTGGCGGCTTCGCCGATGATCCGGATCTGCTCGGTCCGAACGGACCGTTGAAGTTGGTGACGATCACCGTGACCACCGGGTCGCGGATGAACTTGGACAGCGCCTTCTCCATCTCGCGCGCAAGCTCGGCCGGGTTCTTGCCCAGGGCCGTGAGGTCTTCGACCAGCGGCGTCGCTGATGCGGCCGTCCGGACGGACCGGAACCGACGTCGGACAGTTCGGGGTTGCGCCAGACGACGATGTTGACCGTGTCGAGCGGACCGATCACGTACTTGTAGTCCGACGTGGCCGCGCTCGTCGGCGCGGGCGGATGGCTGCTGCTCGTCGAGCAGGCGGCGAGCAGCAGCGCGACGGCTGCGGCCGACAGGATCCGGATCAAGTTGCTTGCATGCCTCATGGCACTCGGCCCTCCACCAATAGACGATCGCTGCGCGCTGACGCAGCCGCTCGAAATGAGTTTATGACGCGCCAGTCGAGCCGATGCGCCGCAAAGGCGCCCCTGCCCCGCGCAATCTTTCGCCACATGGCAGAGCGAAATCTGCTAGGGCACGAGACTGCGGAATCGCGGCATCGACGTCCCGGACTTAGTGCGCACCTTCCCCGAACAGCACCACGCGCACGGTCTCGGCCAGGATCAGCGTGTCGAGCACGAGCGAATTGTTCTTCACATAGTACAGGTCGAACTGCAGCTTCCGCCTTGCGTCGTCGACCGAAGCGCCGTACGAATAGCGGATCTGGGCCCAGCCGGTCAGGCCGGGCTTCACGCTGTGGCGCAGGTCGTAGAAGCGGATCTGCTCGCGCAACTGCGCCACGAACACCGGCCGCTCCGGGCGCGGCCCGACCAGGCTCATCTCGCCGCTCAGCACGTTGATCAGCTGCGGCAGCTCGTCGATGCGCAGCTTGCGCAGGACGCGGCCGACCCGGGTGACGCGCGAGTCGTTCGCGCGTCGCCCAGCGCGCCACGCCATCGCCCTCGGCGTCGGTGCGCATCGTGCGCAGCTTGAGCACCTTGAAGACGCGGCCGCCCGGCCGACGCGTTCCTGCGTGAACAGGATCGGCAGCCCGCTCTCGAGCAGGATCGCGATCGCGGCCAGCAGCGAGCACCGGCAGCGCGAGAAACAGCAGCACGGAGGCCGCGACGACGTCCGTCAGCCGCTTGACCAGCCGGCGCATCGGGCTCTGCACGAATCCTTCGCCGTAGATCAGCCAGCTCGCCTTCAGCGACTCGATCGGCACCTCGCCGCGCACGCCGTTCGTAGAACGCGGACAGGTCGTGGACCGGAACGCCGGCGACGCGGCACTCCAGCAGGTCGTCGACCGGCACCCCGCCGCCGCGCTGCTCGCGCACGGCGACGATCACTTCGTTGACGTCGAAGCGGTCGACGATCGTCCTGCAGCTTCATGCGTCGGCGGGAAACGTCGGCGCGCGGCCCGTGCGCGCTCGCCGTCCTCGCGCTCGTCCGGGGCGCCCGCCGGGTAGAAGCCCACCACCGTCGCGCCCCGCGCCGCCGTGCTGCTCGATCATCTCTTCGACCGCGAGCGCGTCGGCGCCGGTGCCGACGATCAGCGTGCGCCGACCGCCGAAGCCGCTGACCAGCGCCGCGAGCAGGACCGGACGGACGACGATGACCGCGCGCCAGCGTGAACAGCGCGGCGTACGGCAGCAGCGCGCGCGGCCCGATCCGGCCTGCGGCAGCAGCCCGAAGAGGACGTAGCAGACCGGAACGCCGACGCACAGGGCGAGCAGCGTGCGGGTGAACACGACCTGCGAGCGGCTTGCGCTCCGCCCCGCGAAACAGGCCGAACATCGTGCCGACCGCGGTCGTGATCAGCGCGAAAGCCAGCGCCGGGAACCAGCACCGAACGCGGCGGAGACGCCGTACGGTCCCAGCTGGATCGACACCGCAAGCAGCATCGAGAGCGACGCAGAACACCGCGAACAGACGCCATGTCCGCGAACGAAGCCACCGGCGTCGGACGACGCGAAATACTGATCACAGCAGTTCCTTCTTCTTGCCCCCTTGCGCGCCGAAGCGACGGGCGGGTCTTGGTTGATCGTATTCCCGATGATCGATGACTGTGACGGATTCAAATGTCAGAGACGCGACAGAGCTCACCAGCTTGATGCCAACTTGCGCAAGACCTTCCAATCAGTGTCAGCGGCGGCAGCCAAGAGTCCACCCGAATACTCGGCGTGAACTATCCGGCTTGTTCCCCTTGACAGGCAGTTGGTGGTGCTGCGTATGCCGCCGACAGCGGCGCAGGCGATCGGGACTGGGCGAACGGGGGGTTCAGTCTTGTCCGGGCCGCGGATTCCTCCGTCGACTACTTTCGTTCTGCGGGCTTTGAAAATAGCCTAAACAAGTTAGTCCCCTGCGGCAACGGCATTTCGTCGGTTTCAGCGTGCGTCGATACCACGGTGCACGGAACGCAACACGGACGCAGCCAGTGCGACCCAAATCTTCGGGCCAGCTCCGGTCGATGCTAGTCGCCCTGGGGCCTTGGCGAAAGGCTAGGTCGCGGCCGGATCGGCCGCCATTCAGGGCTTGACACGCGCCAGGAGTTCTGAAATGAAGCGCGCGACGGGATCGCGTAGCTGATGCCCGACGGCTGCGTCAGCGCCGACTCCTTCGTCGACTTCACCAGCACCATGTTGAGGATGCCGACGACCTCGCCGGTCGCCGGCGTCGTACAGCGGACTGCCGCTGTTGCCCGGATACGCCGTGGCGTCGAGCTGGAACACGGGGAACGCGCTCCTCGCGCAAGCGGCGGAGGACCTTGGCGTCGAGCTGCTGGCCGCTGGCGGCAGGAATCGCGACCGGCGCGATGGCCGCCACCATGCGCCTGGTGGGTCGCCGCGAACAGACCCAGGACGGTCCCGATCGGAAACCCCGTGAACAGCAGCTGGTCGCCCTCGGCCACCGAGGCCGAATCGCGCAGCCTCAGCGCGGGCAGCGGCGCACCGGCTCATCTTCAGCACGGCGAGGTCGTGCTCCGCGTCGATCGCAAGCCGACGTCAGGCGGCGCGCTTCGGGCCGGGACGGATCCGCCGTGGGCAGCATCGCCACCAGCACCTCCGGGTCGGCGCCCGGGCTCGAGCACGGCGGGCAGGACGTGGGCGTTGGTCGCCACGAGCGTGCCGTCGCCGACGACGAACCCGGTGCCGGCGAAGCGGAACTGCGGCACGCGAGTCGCCTGGAAGGTGCCGACGGCGACGACGACAGCTTGACCCGCGGGATCGACGCGGAAGCGCCTGCGCGAGTGCTGGGCGGCGCGGCGCGCCGCGAGAAGTACCGCGCAGGAGCAAGAGCCGCCAGAGCCCGTGCCGCGGTCATCGCAGCCAGGCGGCGCAGCCGCGGTCCTGGCGACGTCACAAGCGCCAGACCTGCAGGCCGCGCGACTCGGAGCTGCGCCGCATCGGCCTGGCTCTTGACGTCGACGTAGAGCCCGCCCGGCTGCAGCTTGCTCGACGTAGTCGTCGATCGGACGGCGCTTGAACGCGTCGTGCGCGACGGCGGCGACGATCGCCTGCGCGCGGGGCAGTTCGTCCCACGACCGCAGCGTCACGCCGTACTCGTGCATCGCTTCGCCCGCGTCGGCGAGCGGGTCGTGCACGCTGACGCGGCAGCCGTACGACTCCAGTTCGCGGATGATGTCGATCACGCGCGAGTTGCGCAGGTCGGGGCAGTTTTCCTTGAACGTGAGGCCGAGGACGATGACCTCGCAGTCCTTGACGTGCCCGCCGGCCTGGATCATCTGCTTGACCGTCTGCTCGGCGACGTAGTGGCCCATGCCGTCGTTGATGCGGCGGCCGGCGAGGATGACCTGCGGGTGATAGCCGAGCATGTCGGCCTTGTGCGTCAGGTAGTACGGGTCGACGCCGATGCAGTGGCCGCCGACGAGGCCCGGGCCGGAACGGCAGGAAGTTCCACTTGGTGCCCGCCGCCTGCAGCACTTCCATCGTGTCGATGCCGATGCGGTGGAAGATCAGCGCGAGCTCGTTCATCAGCGCGATGTTCAGGTCGCGCTGCGTGTTCTCGATGACCTTGGCCGCCTCGGCCACCTTGATGCTCGACGCGCGGTGCACGCCGGCCGTGACCACCATCGAGTACGTCTCGGCCACGCGCTCCAGCGTCTCCGGCGTGTCGCCGGAGACGACCTTCACGATGCGCGTCAGCGTGTGCTCCTTGTCGCCGGGGTTGATGCGCTCCGGCGAGTAGCCGACGAAGAAGTCCTGCTTCCACTTCAGTCCCGGACTCGCGCTCGAGCAGCGGGAATGCAGACTTCCTCGGTCGCGCCCGGATAGACGGTCGACTCGTAGACGACGGTGGCGCCCTTCTTCATGTGGCGCCCGACGGTGATGCTCGCGCCGACGAGCGGCGAGAAATCGGGCTGGTGCGCGGCGTCGATCGGCGTCGGCACGGCGACGATGATGAAGTCCGCCTCGCGCAGCCGGGCCGGATCCGTCGTCGGCTCGAGCAGACGCGCGGCCTTCAGGTCGTCGGTGCTCACCTCGCCCGTTGGATCGACGTGCCGGAGATAGGCATCGATCTTTTCCTTCGACAGGTCGAAGCCCGACCGTGCGAACCTTCTTGCCGAACTCCACCGCCAGTGGAAGGCCCACGTACCCGAGGCCGACGACACCGATGACTCCCATGTTCTGCTGCTCTTTCTTCATGACGTTGATGAAATCGATGCGCGCGACGGGACGCGCTACTGCTTCAGCAGCTCCGCCACTTCCGCCTTGCCCGGAAAATCCTGCGCTGACGGCCTGCAGCTGGCGTCAGTTCCTTGCGCGCGTCGTCCTTGCGGCCCGCCTTCAGCAGGGCCTTGGCGTAGTTGAGGCGAATCTCGTGCCGCTGGGGCGCGAGCTGCACGGCGCGTGGCGAGATACTCGGCGCCCTTGGCCGCATCGCCCTTGGCGATCAGCAGCGTGCCGAGCGTGTCGAGCACGGCGGCGCTGTTCGGGCGCGATCTTCAACGCGCGCTCCGCGTAGCCGATCGCCCTCGGCATCGCCGAGCTTGCCCAGGGACCAGGCAAGATTGTTGAGCGCCACCGCGTTGTCCGGTTGCTGGGCGATCGACGGCCTCGTAGTGCGCGGCCGCGCCCTTGATGTCGCGCGTGCGCAGCGCCTGCTCGCCGAGGTAGGTGCGGAACGTCGACGTCCTTCGGATGGTCGGCGACCCACTTGCGGGCAAGGGCGTCGGCTTCCGCCTTCTTGCCCGACGGCCAGCAGGACGCCGTGCAGCTTGATCGCCGTCGGCGTCGGACGCCGGTTCGAGCTTGCAGGCCATCGCGATAAGCCTTCTCCGCCGCGGCCACTGCTTCGACGCGGAATGCACGTCGCCCTCGAGGACGAAGCCCGCCGCCGACTTCGGCGCGGACGGCCTGCAGCGCCTTCGCCTGCTTCAGCGCCTGGTCGGTCTTGCCCATCGATCAGGTAGAGCAGCGACAAGGTCGCGCGTCGACGTTCGGATCCGCAGGCGCGAGCTTCTGCGCCCGAAGCAGCGCATCGGCCGCCCGCTCGGGTTCCTTGCGGCTCGCGTAGGCACGCGGCCAGGCGCACGCAGCGGAAGCGTGGACCGCGGCTCGGCGGCGACCAGACGGTTGAACGTGTCGATGGCCTGGTTGGTGTCCCCTGCCGCCAGCTGCGCGCGCCCGAGCGCATCGAGAATGCGCGAATTCCTGGTCGAGCGTCGGCGACGGCGTCCTGCGCCGCCGCGAGTGCGGCGCGCGCGTCGCCGTCGCGCAGGTGCAGATTGATCAGCGGCCAGCCGCGGCGTTGACCGATGCGGGCTGGGCGGCGATCGCGCGCTGCAGCACGGCGACGATCTCCGCCGAAGGCGTCCTGCGCGCGCGCCATCACTTCGGCGAGGCCCAACAGCGCGGCCTCGTTCTTCGGGTCCTTGGCCAGCACCGCTTCGAACCGCGCGCGCGCCTCGGCGGTCTTGTTCTCCTGCAGGTCGAGTTGCGCCAGGCTCGCCACTGCGGGCATGTAGGTGGGATTGAGTTCGACGCGCCTTCGCGAACGCTGCGCGCGCGGCCGGCATCTCCTTCCTGCATCAACAGCACCGATCCGAGGGCCTGGTGCGACATCGGATCGTCCGGTCGCTTCTTCATCATGCCGCGCGCAACCTCCAGCGCCTTGCGCGGTCTCGCCCTGCCGCAGGTAACCGGTCAGCAGGGCCATGTCGGCCTGCACCGGCGCGCCCTCTTCCGCCGCGACGCTCTTCGAGCTTCCGGACGCCGCCCTCCACGATCGCCGCTCACCATCGCGATCTGGGCCAGCCGCGTCTGCGCGAGCGGTTGCTGGGCCTTCGACTGCGAAGCCTTCTCGAACAGGCGATGACGCCTGCTTCAGGTCGCCGTTGGCGAAGTGCGCCTCCCCGATCAGCATCAGCATGCCGGGATCGACCGGCTTGCCGGGACCGATCACCGGAGCCAGCGCCTCGACGGCGCGCGACGGCTTGCCGGACGCCAGGTAGCTCCTCGCGAGCAGGGCGCGCGCGCCCGCGTGGTTCGGCGCCTGCGTCACGGCGCTCTGCAGCTGCGACGCCGCCTGTGTCGAAGTGCCTCTCCTGGATAATCGATCGCGCCAAGAAGAATCGTGCTCTGCACATGTCCCGGCGCGCGCTTCAGCACCTGCTGCGCAAGCTCGCGCGCCTGGGCGAAGTCCTTCTTGCCGAACGCGATCAGCGCTTCGGAGTACTTCAGCGGCACTTCGGGCGCGCGGGCCGTGCGCGCCGCCGCGATCTGGTCGGTGGCCGCGTCGAGCTGGCTGTCGGAGATCAGCAGTGAAATCAGGTGCAGCCGCGGGCCCGGCGTCGCTGGCGACACCTCCACGGCCCGCTGCAAGCGCAGCTCGCGGCACCGGCCTGGTCGCCCGCGCCAGCTTGAGCTCTGCGGCAGCAGCAGAGCGCATCCAGCGACGCCGGGTTCGCCGCGGCGATCTTCTCGACGTCCGCCGCCGCCTCGTCGAGCTTGCCTTCGATCGCCTTCAACCGGCCTGCCCGAGTTGTGCCCGCACGTTCTGGGGATCCGAGTCGCGAGCGCCGCCGAGAACGAGCTCGGCGGCCTGCTTCGGCGTCGCCGGTGCTCAGATACGCCTCGCCGACGCGGGCCCTCAGTTCCGCATCGGCGCGCGGATCGTCGAGCTTCGTTTCCGGCGAACTCCTTGATCACCTTCTCCGCGCCGCCGCTCTGGAGCAGCGCCGTCGCGATCAACGGGACGACCATCGCCGGCGGCTGCCCGAACTCGAGCGCCTTGCGGAACTCCTTTTCCGCGGTCGGCGCATCGCCGATGATCAAGCGCGGATCTTCCGAGCATCAGCCGCGCCTCGCCGTTCTCCGGCTGCTTCTGCAGCACGTTCTTCAGCTGGATGATGGCCGCGTTGTGGTCGCCCTTGGCCTGGTAGTCGCGCGCGGAGCCGACCAGCGCTGGCCGGGTCGTCGCGTCCGCAGGCCGCCAAGCAATGCACGGCCGCTGACACGGCGAGCAGCGCGGATGCCATTGCCAGCTTCGATAGCGTGACTCATGCGGCACCTCATTGCGAATCCGACTCATGACTCGGTCAGTCCTGCTTGCGGAGTCCGAACCGGTTCAGCAGGTCGTACAGCGTCGGGCGGCTGACTCCGAGCAGGTCCGCCGCCTTCGACAGGTTGCCGTTCACGCGCGCCAGCGCGCGCACGACCTCGCGCCGCTCGGCGCGCCTCGCGCGCCTCCCGCAGGTTCAGCGGCTCCTCCGCGCTCGGCCGCCGCCCTCGAGGCCGAGGTCCTTCGGCTTGATCATCGGGCCGTCCGTGAGAATGACGGCCCGCTTGATCACGTTCTCGAGTTCGCGCACGTTGCCGGGCCAGCGGTGGCGCTCGATCGCCGCCACGGCGTCGTCGCTCAGGCTCAAGCGGCCGCGCTTCTGTTCGTCCGCGAAGCGGCGGACGAACGCGTGCGCGAGCAGCGCCGCGTCGCCGGCGCGGTCGCGCAGGGCCGGCACGGTCACGACGATCTCGGCCAGACGATAGAACAGGTCTTCGCGGAACAGCCCGCTCGGCGATGCGGTCGCGCAGGTTCTGGTGCGTCGCGCTGATGATGCGCACGTCGACGGGAATCTCCTCGCGCCCGCCGAGGCGCTCGATCGTGCGCTCCTGCAGGAAGCGCAGCAGCTTGGCCTGCAGCGCCATCGGCAGATCGCCGATCTCGTCGAGGAACAGCGTGCCGTGGTTCGCGGTCTCGATGCGACCGGGCGTCTGCTTGTTCGCGCCGGTGAACGCGCCCGCGCTCGTAACCGAAGAGTTCGCTCTCGAGCAAAGTGTCCGGAATCGCCGCGCAGTTGATCGCGACGAAGCGCTTGTCCCTGCGGCCGATGCCTCGTGCAGCGCGCGCGCCAGCAGTTCCTTGCCGGTGCCCGACTCGCCGAGCAGCATCACCGTCGCATTGCGTCGCGCCAACCTTCTCGACCATGCGGCAGACCTCGAGCATCTCCGGCGAGCCGGTGAGTGATGCCGCCGGCCGTCCGTCGCCGCGCGCGGCGAGCAGCCGCTGGTTCTCGACCTGCAGGTCGTGCATGCGGAAGGCGCGATCGATGATCAGCGAAACGATCGACGGCGTCGAAGGGCTTGGCGAAGAAGTCGTAGGCGCCGAGCGCGACGGCGCGCCGCGCGTTGGCGCTGTCGTGCTGGCCGGTCACCACGATGACCTTCGTGTCGGGCGCCAGCTCGAGAATCGTTCTCGAGCGTGCGGAAGCCCTCCGCTGCCGTTCCCGGCTCCGGCGGAAGACCGAGATCGAGCGTGACGACGGCCGGCTCGAGGCGGCGCACCTGCGCGATCGCCTCCTCGCGGTCGGAGGCGACGGCCACCTCGTAAGCGTCGAACGCCCACTTCATCTGCGTCTGCAGCGCCGGGTCGTCCTCGACGACCAGCAGGGAGCGCCGGGCGTCCGTCATGCCGCGGCCTCCAACGCCGTGCGGCCCGGCGCGACGCCTCGCAGATGAACGCGAACCTCGGTGCCTTCGCCCGGCGCGCTCTGCACGTCGATGCGGCCGCCGATCTGCTGAACGTACTGCTGGCACTCGAACGCACCGATCCCCATGCCGGTTTCCTTCGTCGTCTGGAAGGGCTCGAAAGAGACGCTCGCGCATGAACTCCGGCGTCATGCCCTTGCCGCGATCGGCGACCTCGACCAGCACCTCGTCGCCCTCGCGCTCCACCCGCACCCTGACCTCCTGTTCGCCTTCCGAGGCATCGAAACCGTTCTGCACGAGATGCGCGATCACCCGCTCGAGCAGGTCCTCGTGGGCCCACGCGTAGGCGCCCTCCGGGACCTCGACCGTCAGGCCGCTGCGGCCGCCCAGGCGCAAGGACTGCACGCGCTTGACGATCATTCCGACGTCGACCGGCTGCGCGCTGTCCCGCCCGGAGGCCTCCGGCCTCAGCTGGAGCGTGAGCTGATGCATGCGGCCGACGACATGCTCGATGGTCTTCATCATGTCGCGCTGAAAGTCCGGATTGTCGCGATGACGCTCGGCGTTCGAAAGCAGGAGTTGCAGCTGCGCGATGAGGTTTTTCAGGTCATGCACGACGAACGTCGACATGCGATGGAAGGCGTCGAACTTCTGCGCCTCGAGCAGCGCCTCGGTCGCCTGCGTGTAGGCGACGTAACCGGCCGCCTGGCGCCCGGCTGTCTTCAGGAGATCGAGCACTTCCCAGTCGAGTTCGACGTTCACCCGCGGCGTGGTGAGCACGACGAAGCCGACCAGGTCCTGCGCGGTCATCAGCGGCACGATCAGCCAGGCGTCGCGCGCGTTGGCGATGTCCGCCGGCAGTGAGAGGCCGTCGTACTCCGCAGGGCGCTGCAGAACGTCTCTGATGTCCAGCACCCAGCCGGTCTTCGCGAGAAACGCCAGCAAGGACTCGTCTTGCAGCGCAGTGCATCGGCTGCAGGCCGGGAAGCTGAGGCGTTCGACCTGCCGATAACCGCTCCTCGCCGACGCGAAACCACAGGGCGCCGCCGGGACTCTCCACCAGGTTGCCGAGGGCCTGGATGCAGGCCGTCCACGGCTGCGCGGCGGCGCCGCAGACGAGCGTGTTGGTCAGCCGAAGCCACTCCTCGCGGTAGTCGTAGCGGTACGTGAAGAAGTGCTTGGAGACGAGAACCCGCACCTTCGCGCGGAACGTCGCGGACAGGCCAATGCACGGCCATCAGGAGGACGGCGGCGAAGACGAGCACCGACTGCAGTGCCCGTCCCCACGAGCCGCCGAACTCCCGCAGCAGGAACCCGGCGCCGGCGACCAGCAGCAGGTAGCCCGCCGGTCAGCGCCAGCGCCGACGATCCCGCGACCACGCCGCGGGAGACCGACGAGGTCGAACGACCAGTCGCTGCGCCGCTTGAGGGTCGCCAGGACGAGCGGTACGGTGAGAGCCTGTGCGAATCCGCGCGCGACCCACAGGTCGAAGTCCATCACGCGGAACAGCAGCGCGTCGGAGTACAGAACCACGTCGAACGCGAACAGTCCGGCCAGGCCGAGAACCAGCGGACGGATGTGCCAGCGCGAAGGACCGGGCGTCCGCCGGTAACACTGCTCCACCAGCATCAGGCCGAAGGCGGCAACCCCGAGCGCACTACCGAAACCGATCTGCCTCGTCAGGGGATTGGGGTCGAGCACGCCGGGCGGCTTGACGCCGACGAGGAGCCAGGCGAGCAGCAGGACGACCGCGAGGCCGAGCAACGGCGCCAGGTCGCCGCCGGCCTTCGCCGCGACTCCGCCTCTCCGAGCCCCGAGGAACGCCAGGAGGAATCCAATCGTCAAGCCGGTTCGGAAGAAGTCGAGAAGTGCCGCCAGCCAGCCCAGCCCGACGGTAGGCTCGACGGCGAACGCCGCCGAGGCAACCGCGGCTGCGGACGATGCCAAAGCCATCGCCAGCAGCAAGGCCGGCTTGCCGCCCGGATGCCAGTGCGCGAGAAGCCGGACGGCCAGCCATAGGAAACCGACGGCAGCGGCGCCGTAAGCCCAAACGCCCGGATTGATGTACCAGCTGTGGTTCACTGCGGCGGAAAGACAGGCTAAAGCCGCAATCTACCAAGCTCGAGGGCGCGCAATTAGGTGGATTGGCGGACGAAAGTGATCGCCTGCTCGCTGGCGCAGTTGTCTCAAGTGGAAGCGAGAGCGAAAAAAAACCCCGCCGTGGCGGGGTTTTCTCGGGAAGGACCTGCTTAGTCGCGACGGCGACGGCGGATCAGAGCCAGACCGAGCCATGCCAGCACCAAGCAGCGCCAGTGAACCCGGCTCCGGCACCTCCTGCCCACCGCAGTCGTTCGCGGCAACGACCCGTAGCGAACATCGAGACATGTGCGACATACCCTACCGCCACTCCGGAGATCCAGACAAGCGTCCGTTCGGAGATGACAGATCCGTTCAGCGTGTACATGAACCAGCTCGTCAGCTCGCCGGTACCCACCGTTGAAACCGATCGATTCAGACGTGTATCGCCGTCCTTCACCAGCGCGGAACGTCAGAACGACGTCCGCGTGCCGCCGCCAACGGCCCATTCCACGTGATCGTCGAACGTGCTCGTTGCCGACGCCGAAGTACGTGGAATCCCGCCACGTCGTCGTCCCCAGAATCCTGCCCCGTCGAGACCTGCGTTTGCTTGAGACGACTCCGTCACTCGACGCGTTTCCGAGCTGCGTTTCCTGCGTCCACGCACGCGCTTACGTCAGGCTGTCGCTACCGGGCGATGATGTTCGCAACGATCACGCTTGGCATTAGGATGATCGGCGGCGCTCGCGGCGCGCCGCGACTGAAGCCGCCGCCGCGGCGATGACCGCTACTGCGATTCCGTTTCACGGATCATCGAATGCCTTCATCGATGGGCTTCGGTGAGTGTCCTAATGGCAAAGTTGCAACTCCGCGCTCCAGTCGAGGCAGAAACGTGCCATTCATAAAATCAGGCACTTAGCGTATAACGATCGCAGCCTGACTGTAAAGATCGCCGACACCGGTTCCTGATGGCCCGTAAATGGCGCATGGGAATACATTCCCACGCAACCCGCCTGTTCGGAAAGCAACTTTTTCCCGAAGTCGAAGATTGCGAGCGCCGGCGAGGTCGCAACGTGCCCGTAAATTCTGCCGACAGATGGCCTGCCCGCAATGACATCTGCGTTGGTCCGGTCGAGTCGCTTGCCGGGCTGCCAGTCACGATTGATCGATACGTGAGCGACGAACGACGCGCTCGCTCGTCCCCGTGCGGTGCTTCCAGCGTACCGCCGGCGCTCGCGACTGCATCATGTCGCCGAGTGACGGCTATCCGCGCCCGATCCCGTAATACGTCAGCCCCGCCGCCCGCACCGTCGCCGGGTCGTACAGGTTGCGCCCGTCGAACAGGCTCTTCGCCCGCAGCGTGGACGCCAGCCAGCTCGAAATCCGGGCTGCGGAACTCCAGCCACTCGGTGATCACCGCCAGGACGTCGGCGCCTTCCGCCGCTTCGCGCGCCGAGGGCGCCAGCGTCAGGCAGCGAGTTGTCGCCCATCAGCTCGCGCGCATTCGGCATCGCCACCGGGTCGTACGCGACGACGCAGCGCGCCGGCGGCCGTCAGTTCCTCGATCACCGCGAGACTCGACGCCTCGCGCATGTCGTCGGTGTTCGCCTTGAACGCGAGCCCCCACAGCGCGATGGTCCGGCCCTTCACGTCGCCGTTGAAGTGCTGCTTGATCTTGTCGGCGAGCACGCGGCGCTGGCGGGCGTTGACGTCCACGGCCGCCTTCAGGATGTCGCACGCCTGGCGCCGTTCATCAGCGGTGTGGATCAGCGCGCGGAGATCCTTCGGGAAGCACGAGCCGCCGAAGCCGGCGCCCGGCGTACAGGAACTGCGGGCCGATGCGCGGATCGGAGCCGATGCCCTGGCGCACGTGCTCGATGTCGACGCCGAGCCGCTCGGCCAGGTTCGCCAGTTCGTTCATGAACGAGATGCGCACGGCCAGCATGCAGTTCGCGGCGTACTTCGTGAACTCGGCCGAGCGCACGTCCATCACGACCAGGCGATCGCGGTTGCGGTTGAACGGCGCGTACATCTGCCGCATGCGTCTCGATCGACTCGTTCGTCGTCGGCACCCGACGATGACGCGGTCGGGCTTCATGAAGTCGGCGACCGCGAAGCCTTCCTTCAGGAACTCCGGATTCGACGCGGTGCGCACGCCGAACGCCACGCCGCGCTTCTTCAGTTCGCGCACGGATCGCCTCGCGCACCATGTCGTTGGTGCCCACCGGCACGGTCGACTTCACGATGACGAGCGAATCGCGCCGCAGCCGCCGCCCGAGTTCCTGCGCGCAGCTCACCACGTGCGACAGGTCCGCCGAGCCGTCCTCGCCCGAGGGCGTGCCCACGGCGATGAAGATGATGTCGGCGTGATCGACGGCTTCGTCGTAGCTGGTCGTGAAGTGAAGACGCCCCGCCTTCATCGAGCGCTCGACGACCGGTTCGAGCCCGGGCTCGTGTATCGGCACTTCTCCGCGCTGCAGGCGTTCGACCTTGCGCGGATCGACGTCCACGCACAGCACGTCGTTGCCGACGTCCGCCAGGCAGGCCCCGGTCACCAGGCCGACGTAGCCGGTGCCGATCACGGAAATCTTCATTCGCTCCTCTCGGTTTCCACTTCTCGATTGTGGAGTGCGCCCTCAGCGCGCTCCCGCACGGACAAACTGGACATGCACCGTGGACGAGCGCGTCCACGCGGCGCATGCGGCACGCCCATCGTCGGCGATCCTCTCACACGCGATCCCGGCGCAGCACCTCCAGAAGGGGCGGTCTTCGCTCGCGATTTTCCCATGCACAGGACCCGCTTCGATTCATCGCCGCAACGTCCCGGGACGGTCACGACGCGTGCGCGGATTCGGCCCTCGTCCCGCTCGGAGGCCGCGATTTGGTCTGCCGCGGCAAAGCCGCTATACTTTTCGTCGCGGGGTGGAGCAGTCTGGCAGCTCGTCGGGCTCATAACCCGAAGGTCGAAGGTTCAAATCCTTCCCCCGCAACCAGATATTTCAAGAAGGCTTGCCAGCGAGAAGGCCCTTGTCATTTCGGGCTGTGCCCGTGTGCGCTGCCGCCCGACGCTCGCGGTCGCGCAATGTCCCTCGCGGTTCCATGCCGGCCGAGGCGATCGACCAGGTGCGCTACGCCGCGACCAGTGCTCCTCAAGACTTCGCCAACCGCGTCGCGCACTGACAGCGCGAAAACCGGCCGCAAGGTTGTCCGTACTCGGATCGTCTGTACAGACGACAGCATGCGAGTGCGGACTTGGTCGAGACCTGTCAGTCAGTAGTGGCGCAGCTGGCTCGCAGCCGACCGAGGCATTCATCATCAGCTCGCAGGATCGGTCGCGTCGTGACTCGGGCTCCCACCCAGGAACGACCTTGGCCGCCTCGTCTAGCGAAGGCATGCGCGAAGCAGGGTCGCGCTTGTCCCGGACAACGATCGAGCTTGAACATCGTCCGTGTCAGTGCCATCGAGCACCTCGCGAGCGACCCAGCCAGGCTGATCGCTTCGATCCGCCGCTGTTCTGCCTGGCCCTTGTATCATGCCAGTACGTCCTTGGCCTGATCGATGTCGAGCGCTGCGGCCGCGCCCGTCCGCGCCGCCGACAAGAACAAGCATCACCGAATCTGTGGCAGATGCATCCGTAGCCCGCCGGCCCTCGATCGATCGACGCGCTCGCCCGTCTCCGGCTTGCGCCTTGTGCTCGACGCGCCGCCAGTGCCGTCGCACATCGCTGCGCAGCTTTCGGCCTTCTGCGCCGCCAGGTCCGTCGCCAACGCCGATTGGGCCCGCAGCCATGGTCACGCAGGTACCGCTTCAACGGATAGACATCGCCACCCAACGTAACTTCCGCATGGAAACTTCCGTCACAGGCCTTATGGTCGGCCCATGTCGCTTGACCACGGCAGGCACGACGAGCGGGCGGCAGACGCCCGTCGGCACCGATCGCTATAGGCTCTTCCGCGCGCGTCGGCGGCGCGCTCGTGAGGACGACCACGACACCACGCGAAGCCGCGGATTCACTCGGGCTTGCTGGGATAGACTGCCTCGCAGCCCCTCCACCCTGACTCGACCCCCAGTGCGCTTCTGCTCCCACTGCGGACACCCGATCACCGTCCGCATCCCGGAAGGCGACAACCGCAGTCGCGCGTGCTGCGACCAGTGCGGGACGATCCATTACGTCAATCCGCGCCCGGTCGTCGGCACCATCCCCGTGTGGGGCGAGCGGGTGCTGCTGTGCCGGCGCGCGATCGAGCCGCGCTACGGCAAGTGGACGCTGCCGGCCGGGTTCATGGAAGTCGGCGAGACCACCGGCGACGGCGCGATCCGCGAAACGCTCGAGGAGGCCGGCGCGCGCGTCGACCTCGGCCCGCTGTTCACGATGATCGACGTGCCGCACGTGCAGCAGGTGCACATCTTCTTCCGGGCCGACCTGCATGGACACCGCGTTCGCGGCCGGCACCGAGAGCCTCGAAGTGCGCCTGTTCGGCGAGCACGAGATTCCCGTGGGAGGAGATCGCCTTCCGCACGGTCGCCGCCACGCTGCGTCATTTCTTCGCCGACCGCAGGCGCGGCGAGTTCGGCACCCACATCGAGTCCATCGTCGCGGGTGCGCCGCCGCACGCCGGCAGCGGCGTCCGATGATTCCGTGGCTGGCGGCCGGCCAGCCGTTTCCACCGGTGCGCGCCGCGCTGGCGCAGCCGAACGGGCTGCTGGCGGCCAGCCGCGACCTGTCGGTCGAGCGCCTGCTCGACGCCTACACGCACGGCATCTTTCCCTGGTACTCGGCCGGGGAACCCGTGCTCTGGTGGTCGCCGCACCCGCGGATGGTGCTCTTCACCGACGAGTTCCGGGTCTCGCGCACGTTCGGCAAGACGCTGCGCCGCGTGGCGCGCAGCGAAGCGATCGAACTTCGCGCCAACACCGCGTTCGAAGCGGTGATGCGGGCGTGTGCCGCGCCGCGCGGCGCCGACGACGGAACCTGGATCACGGCCGAGATGATCGCGGCCTACACGGCGCTGCACCGGCGCGGCGTGGCGGTGTCGATCGAGACCTGGAACAACGGCGAACTGGTGGGCGGGCTCTACGGCATCTCGCTCGGCCGCATGTTCTACGGCGAGTCGATGTTCGCGCGCGCGACGGACGCCTCGAAGATCGCGCTCGCCGCTCTCGTGCGACTGCTGCTGATCGAGAAAGTGCCGGTGATAGACTGCCAGCAGAACACGCGGCACCTCGCGTCCCTCGGGGCACGCGAGATCGGACGCGCGGAGTTCCTGGCTCATGTGAAGACCGCGGTGGACCGCGCGCCGATCGACTGGCACGCGTACATGCACCGCCCGCTCAACGCACTGCTGACCGAGACCCGGACCGACTGACGTGGCGAACCTCAAGGAACTGCCTTTTTCCGCGCTGCAGTTCTACGCCACGGCGCCCTACCCCTGCAGCTATCTCGACGATCGCCAGGCGCGATCGCAGGTCGCGACGCCGGCGCACCTGATCAACGCCGACGTCTACAGCGAACTGGTCAAGATGGGATTTCGCCGCAGCGGAATCTTCACGTACCGGCCGTACTGCGACGGTTGCCGCGCCTGCGTGCCGGTGCGCGTGCCCGTCGGCGAATACGCGGCGAACCGCACGCAGCGCCGCTCGTGGCTGCGTCATCGCCACCTGGTGTCGCGCGTCGCCTCGCTCGCCTTCGACCACGAGCACTACGACCTGTACCTGCGCTACCAGTCGACGCGCCACGCCGGCGGCGGCATGGACAACGACAGCCGCGAGCAGTACTCGCAGTTCCTCCTGCAGAGCAAGGTCAACACGCGCCTCGTGGAGTTCCGCGACCCGTTGCCGCCCGGGATCGACGGGCTCGGCACGCTGCGCATGATCTCGATCATCGACGTGCTGAACGACGGCCTGTCGTCCGTCTACACCTTCTTCGACCCGGACGAGGTCGGCACGAGCTACGGCACGTTCAACATCGTGTGGCAGATCGAGCAGTGCAAGGCGCTCGGCCTGCCTTACCTCTACCTCGGCTACTGGATCGAGGAGAGCCCCAAGATGGCCTACAAGGCGCGCTTCCGCCCGGTCGAGATGCTGCGCGGCGGCCGCTGGGAACGGCTGACGGAGCACAAGCGCGCGCGCTGAGCGCTACGGCCTCGCTCGGTAGAATGCGCGCGTGCTGTACAACCTCGCGCGCTCCGTTCTCTTCTCGCTCGATCCCGAGGTCGCCCACGACCTCACGCTGACGCAGCTTCAGCGCGCCTACGCGCTCGGCCTCACCCGCTTCGTCTGCAAGTCGGTGCCGCCGCTGCCGGTCACGGTGATGGGACTCGACGTTCCCCAATCCGGTCGGCCTCGCGGCCGGCATGGACAAGAACGGCGACCACATCGACGCGCTCGGCACCTTCGGCTTCGGCTTCATCGAAGCCGGCACGGTGACGCCGCGGCCGCAGCCGGGCAATCCGAAGCCGCGCATCTTCCGGCTGATCCCCGCGCAGGGCGTGATCAACCGGATGGGGTTCAACAACGACGGCGTCGACAAGCTCGTCGAGAACGTGAAGCGGCAGAAGCGCGTTTCGCCGCCGCGGCGGCGTGATCGGGCTGAACATCGGCAAGAACGCCGACACGCCGATCGAGCGCGCGCTCGACGACTATCGCATCGGCCTGCAGAAGGTGTACGAGCACGCCGACTACGTGGCGGTGAACATCTCGTCGCCGAACACCAAGGACCTGCGGGCGCTGCAGGGCGACGAAGGAACTCGACCGGCCTGCTCGCCGGGCTGCGCGACGAGCGCAAGCGGCTGGAGGATCGGCATCGCAGGCGCGTGCCGCTGGCCGTGAAGATCGCGCCGGACCTCGACGACGACGCCATCCCGCTGATCGCCGATACGCTGGTCGAGCACGGGGTCGACGCCGTCATCGCCACCAACACCACGATCGCCCGCGAGCGCGTCCAGGGGCTGCTGCACGCCGAGGAAACCGGCGGCCTGTCGGGCCGGCCGCTCGCCGAGCGCGCGACGGCGGTGATCGACATCCTCGCGCGGCACCTCAAGGGCACGCTGCCGATCATCGGCGTCGGCGGCATCATGAAGGGCGAGGACGCCGCGGAGAAGATCCAGGCCGGCGCCTCGCTGGTGCAGGTCTACACCGGGTTCATCTACTCGGGGCCGGACATCGTGGCCGACTGCGTCGCCGCGATCCGCGCGATGAAGCCACGGCCGACGCGCGCGCCGCGCGCTGGCGGGACGCGCCGGGCGGCCTGACCGTGCGCTGCTTCCTCGCCGCGTGGCCGGACGCCGGGGCGCGGGAGCGCTGCGCCGAACTCACCCAGGCGCTGCGGCCGCACGCCGAGCACGGCCGCGTGATGCGCGCCGAGAATCTCCACCTGACCCTCGCCTTCATCGGCGACCTGCCGGACGCGACGGGAGCGAAAGTGGCCGCCGCCTGCGCCGCGCTGCCGCCGCTCGCCTGCGACTGGCAACTCACCGAGATCGGATTCTTCGCGCGCCCGCGCGTGCTGTGGGCCGGCGGGCTGCTGACGCCGGCGCTCGGCGAGATCGCGCATCGCGCGCGGGCGCTGCTCGATGCGCTGCAGGTCGGCTACGACCGCAAGCCCTTCGTGCCCCACGTGACCCTGCTGCGCGACGTGCGCCGCTTCGACGGTCCGCGCGACATCGCGCCGCCGATCGACTGGCCGATCCGGGAGATCGCGCTCTACCGTTCCGGGCGCGACGAACACGGGGCCCGCTACGTGCGCGTCGAGCCGGCCTGACCCGCCTGCCTGCGCTCGCGGTACATCTCGCGGAAGGTGCGGCCGCTCGGCGCCGGGAAGTCGCGGCTGACGGTCCAGCCGGCGCCGACCGGCAGGCTGCGGATGCGCTTCGAACTGCCGCCCATCCAGCGCAGCACGCGCACCGCGATCTGCGAACCGAACGCATAGAGCGACGGCCGCCTGGCGGCATAGGCCCACACGCCAACCCCGACCTTCTCGTACCACGGGCGCAAGCCGCGGTCCCATTGCTTCTCGCGCAGCTTGCGCAGCAGATCGGGCAGCGGAATCTTCACCGGGCAGACGACGCTGCACTGGCCGCACAGCGTCGCCGCCTGCGGCAGATCGAGCGCGTTCTCGACGCCCACGTAGCTCGGCGTCAGCACCGAGCCCATCGGACCCGGGTACACCCAGCCATACGCGTGGCCGCCGATCTTCTGGTAGACGGGGCAGTGGTTCATGCACGCGCCGCAACGGATGCAGCGGAGCATGTCCTGGAACTCGCCCCCCAGCAGTCCGGTGCGGCCGGCGTCGACCAGCACGTAGTACATGTGCTCGGGCCCGTCTTCCTCGCCCGCGCGGCGCGGACCGGTGAGCACCGAGAAGTAATTGGAGATCGGCTGCCCGGTGGCCGACCGCGGCAGCAGCCGCATCAGCGTCGCCACGTCCTCGAGCGTCGGCAGCACCTTCTCGATCCCGGTCAGCACCACGTGCACCTTGGGCGGCAGGATGGTGCACATCCCCTCGTTGCCCTCGTTGGTGACGACGGTGGCGGAACCGGTCTCCGCGATCAGGAAGTTGGCGCCGGTCACGCCCATGTCGGCCGAGAGGAAGTGGCCGCGCAGCACCTCGCGCGCCTCGCGCGTGAGCTGGCGTGATCTCGGTCTTGCGCGGCGTGGCGTGGGCCCTGGCGAAGAGATCGGAGATCTCTTCCTTGTCCTTGTGGATCACGGGCGCGATGATGTGCGACGGCGCCTCGTTGTCGTTGATCTGCAGGATGTACTCGCCGAGGTCCGTCTCGACCGGCTGGATGCCCGCGGCCTCGAACGCGTGGTTGAGGCCGACTTCCTCGGACACCATCGACTTCGACTTGGTGACCTTCTTCACGCCGTGGTGCCTGGCGATGTCGACGATCAGCCGCGCCGCTTCCTCGTGCGTCTCGGCATAGAGCACCCTGGCGCCGCGCGCGGTGGCGTTGCGCTCGAAGGTCTCGAGCCAGACGTCGAGGTTCGCCAGCGCGCGGTTGCGCCGTTCGACCGCGGCGTCCCGGGTGGCCTCGAAGTCGTCCAGTTCGCCGATCGCGGCCGCGCGGGCCGTGACGAACTTCTCCGACAGCTTCTTCAGGTTCTTCTGCAGGCGGGCGTCGGCGAGTTTCTGGCCGGCGCGCTCCTTGAAATGCATGGATTGCACTTGCATCAGGCGTCTCCCGCCAGGACCTGCGCGATGTGCAGCACCCGGGTCTTCTCGTCACCGGTGCGGCGCAGCCGCCCCTCGATGTTCAGGATGCAGCCGAGGTCGCCGAGCACCACGGCGTCGGCGCCGCTCGCCTGGATGTTGCGGCACTTCTCGTCGACGATCGCGCCGGAGATGTCGCCGTACTTGACCGAGAAGGTGCCGCCGAATCCGCAGCACTGCTGGCAGTCCTTCATCTCGGTGAGTTGCACGCCGGGCAGCTTGCGCCAGCAGCGCGCGCGGCTGCTGCTTGACGCCGAGCTCCCGCAGGCCGCTGCACGAGTCGTGATACGTGATGTGACCGGCGAAGCTCGACGGCAGTTCGGCGATCTTCGCGACGTTGACGAGGAAATCGGTCAGCTCGTAGGTCTTGCCCGCCAGCCGCTCGATGCGCGCCTTGAGGTCGGGATCATCGCGGAACAGTTCGACGTACTGCACCTTGATCTGCCCGCCGCACGAGCCGCTCGGCAGGACGACGTAATCGAAGGCCTCGAATTCCCGCAGCACCTTCTCCGCCAGGTCGCGTGCGGTGCGGGCGTCGCCGGAGTTGTACGCGGGCTGGCCGCAGCAGGTCTGGCTCTCCGGCACGACCACTTCGTAGCCGGCGCCCTCGAGCAGCTTCAGCGTCGAGAACCCGATCTCCGGCCGCACGGCATCGACCAGGCAGGTGACGAACAGTCCGACTTTCACGATCGCGCTCTCCCCCGGCCCGCCGGGCCGCCGCTCGTCACAGCCCGTGGGGCTGCATGGATCCGGGATGTCTCGGAAAGCTGCCGCAGGTCAAGGTCGCCCGGCGCGAACCGTTGTCCTCTTTTCGTATTCTGATATAGAGTGGCAGCAGGTAAAAAATACCGCAACGCACCATGACGATCGCCCCGCGGGACAAGACAGCCATCCAGGTCATCGAGCGCATGATGAAGCTGCTCGATGCCCTCGCGGCTCGTTCCGAGCCGGTCAGCCTGAAAGACCTCGCGAACTCGACGGGCCTCCATCCGTCGACGGCTCACCGGATTCTAAATGACATGGTCGTCGGCCGATTCGTCGACCGCGCCGAAACGCCGGGCTCCTATCGTCTCGGCATGCGCCTGCTCGAACTCGGCAACCTCGTGAAGGCGCGGCTGTCGGTGCGCGAAGCGGCCATCGAACCGATGCGCGACCTGCATCGCCGCACCGGCCAGACCGTGAATCTCTCGGTGCGCCAGGGCGACGAGATCGTCTACATCGATCGCTCGTACAGCGAGCGCTCGGGCATGCAGGTGGTGCGCGCGATCGGCGGCCGCGCGCCGCTGCACCTCACCTCGAGCGGCAAGCTGTTCCTCGCCTACGAGGACCCGCGCGTGGTTCGTGCCTACGCCACGCGAACCGGGCTGGCCGGCCACACGAAGAACAGCATCACGGAACTCGCCAAGCTGGAGCGCGAGCTGTCGATGGTCCGCACGCGCGGTTACGCGCGCGACAACGAGGAACTGGAGCTCGGCGTGCGATGCATCGCCGCCGGCATCCGCGACGACTCGGGACGCGTCACCGGCGGGCCTGTCGGTGTCGGCGCCGTCCGAGCGGATGCAGGATGACTGGCTGGAGGACTTGCTCGCCACAGCCCAGCGGATTTCCGCCGCGCTGGGCTACGTGGAGCAGCCCGAGGCGCGCGCCAAAGCCTAGATCGGCTTGGCGTCGCCGGCCACCGCGGTCCCGGCCGACTTGCCGGGCGCGACCGTCAGCGCGGCGTTGGACTCGAGCCAGTCGCGAATGCGCTGCGCGTCGGCGATCCTGGAATACTTCCCGACGGAGTCGAGCAGCACCATCACGACGCGCCGTCCTTCGATCACCGCCTGCATGACGAGGCAGCGGCCGGCGGCGGAAATGTATCCGGTCTTCTGCAGGCCGATCTCCCATTCGGGATTGGAGGTCAGGCGGTTGGTGCTGCCGTAGCGCACCGTGCGCTTGCCCACCGGCAGGGCGAGCTCGCCGCTGACCGAGTACTCGCGGATCACCTCGTGGTCGTAGGCGGCCTTCACCAGGCGCACCAGGTCATTGGCGCTCGAGCGGTTGTCGGGCGACAGGCCGGTCGGGTCGACGAAGTGCGAGTCGTTCATGCCCAGCATCCGCGCCTTGGCGTTCATCGCCTCGATGAAGTTCGACAGCCCGCCGGGGTAGGTCCGGCCGAGCAGTTGCGCCGCGCGGTTTTCCGACGACATCAGCGCCAGGTGCAGCGCCGTCGCCCGCGACATCGTCAGGCCGGGACGCAGGTTCGAGCGGACGCCGGCACGCACGATTTCATCCGGCGTGACCTTCAGCTCCTCCTCGAGCGGCAGGTCCGCCTCGACCGTCACCAGCGCCGTCATCAGCTTGGTGATCGAGGCGATCGGCAGCACGGCATGGGTGTTCTTCTCGAAGAGCACTTCGTCGGTGTCCTGGTCCACGACCAGCGCCACGTGGCTCCGCAGTTGCAGCGGGTCGCCGCTGTGGCTGAGACCGGCCAACTGGCCCGCCGACGGATGCAGGGGCGGCCGCTCGCCACGGAACTTTCTGGACTTGATGCGCGCGGAGCCGGTTGGGATCGTGCCCTGGACGCGCTGGGCGGACTTGGCGTTGGCGACCGTGGTGGAAGCCTGCGACCGGGCCTTCGTCGATGTCGTTGCAGCGACCGCCGCACCGGAGGCGACCAGACACCCGGCCAGGGTCAAAACCAGCAATGCGCGCAAAGTCGACTCCCTCTTACGTCAAGCCCACAGCAGACCACACCGCCCGGTCGCCCCAACGAAGGGAAACCGGGTCGATTCAGCGCCTTCTTTTTCCGGCCCGCGGCACAGCTTTAACACTGTGCGCCAGAGCCTTGAATCTTTTGTGTTTCGCGCCCGGCGCGGATTCTATTCACATTTCGAGCCGACGGGACAGCGAATCATCCCGAATCGGCGTCGAAATCGGCTGACCCCCGTCACAGGAGCCGCGCTGCGGCCGCATTGCCATCGGCGGGCCTGGCCGTAAGTCACGGGTCAGGCAGGGTAAGGCGGCGGTAAGTTCGGATCGTTAAGTTCCGTCCGCCAAGGCCAATGCAGAAGAACAAGGGCCGGGTTCGGCGCGGCGGTTCCGCCGTGACACGCAATCAAACTGCGGATCCGAGGGAGGGTCCTTATCGCATCTACGTCCATCCAATGGGGCGCGATAGTCGCCGACCCCCGCTTCCGGCACTACACAAGAAGAAGCAGTCCGGATCGCGAACCAGGAGACGAATCCTCGCGTGCAGGCCGAAGCCTATCCGGTCGCCATCGGGCAGCACCACCTCCAGTGGAAGGCCGCCGTCGGCCGCCGCGCACGCGGCCAGCTGTTCCAGACCGGCGCGCGCCGCATGCGCGATGCGCACCTCCGTCCGACGCGTCAACGCTTGTGCGATGCCCATCGTGCGGCCTCCGATCCACCTTCCCACAAAAAATCTAGCTCCGGCGAGGCTGGATGCCAAGAGGGATCCTCGGTGCGGCGGACCGTTGTAAGCCACGAGTCAGGCCGGGTAAGGCGGCGGTAAGTTCGGGATCGTTAAGTTGCGTTCGCCAGGGCCAATGCAGAACAACCAGGGCCGGGTTCGGCGCGGCGGGTACGCCGTGACGCGCAATCAAACTGCGGATCCAAGGGAGGGTCCTTCATGGCAACTACCTCTATCCAATGGAGCGGGATCGTCGCCGACCCGCGCTTCCAGGCGCTACACAAGAAGAAGCAGTCCTTCCTGGCCGGCTTGATGGTCTTTTCGGTCTTCTTCTACTTCCTGCTGCCGATCGGCGCGGCGTACTTCCCCTCGCTCTATTCGATCAAGGTGTGGGGCCCGATCAACGTCGGCATTCTCTTCGCGCTATCGCAGTTCGCCGTCGCCTGGGGCATCGCGTTCTACTACTCGAAGCGGGCCAACAACGAGTTCGACGCGATGGCACGCGAACTGATCGTCGAGTTCGAAAAGAAAGCGAAGGTGTGACATGAGCAGCCTCTCTCATCGCACCAGGGCGTTCACCCTCGTCGGCGTCGCCGCCATCGCGCTCACGGCGCTGCCAGCGCTCGCGCAGGGCGCGGTCGCCCCGAACTACCGCTGGCTCACCTTCGCGGTCTTCGCGGCCATCATCGGCCTGACGATGTACGTCACGTTCGTCGCCGCCAAGCGCGTGAAGACGGCCTCCGACTTCTACACCGCCGGTGGCGGCGTCTCCGGCCTGCAGAACGGCTGGGCGATCGCGGGCGACTACATGTCGGCCGCCTCGTTCCTCGGGATCGCCGGCCTGATCAGCCAGTTCGGCTACGACGGCTTCATGTACTCGGTGGGCTGGCTGGTGGCGTACATCACGGTCCTGCTGGTGATCGCCGAGCCCTGCCGCAACATCGGCAAGTACACGCTGGCCGACATCCTCGCGTACCGCAACGATCCGAAGAAGGTGCGGATCGTCGGCGCCCTGTCGACCATCACCGTCTCGACCTTCTACCTGACAGCGCAGATGGTCGGCGGCGGCGTGCTGGTGAAGACGCTGATCGGCATCGACTACGAGATCTCCGTCATCACCGTCGGCGTGCTGATGCTGGCCTACGTCCTGTTCGGCGGCATGGTCGCCACCACCTGGGTGCAGATCATCAAGGCGATCCTGCTGGTGATCGCGTCGATCATCCTCGTGATCCTGGTGTGGGCGCCGTACGGATTCTCGCTGCCGGCCTTCCTGCAGGACGTCGTCGGCGATCCGAAGGTCCAGGCGCGGGTGGCCGGGCTGCTCGGGGAGGCGTCGAAGAACATGACGCCCGAGGAACTCGGCCAGCGCTTCCTCGAGCCGGGCCTGCTCTTCAAGGCGCCGATCGACCAGATCTCGCTCGGCATGGCGCTGGTGTTCGGCACCGCCGGAATGCCGCACATCCTGATGCGCTTCTTCACCGTGCCGACCGCCCAGGCAGCACGCAAGTCGGTGATCATGGCCATGGCCATCATCGGCGGCTTCTACGTCCTGACCCTGTTCCTGGCTTCGGCGCTGCCAAGCTCGTCGGGCCCGCCGCCATCGCCGGGGTCGACCCGGGCGGCAACATGGCCGCCCTGCTGCTGGCCCAGTACCTGGGCGGCGGCGCCGACTCGATGCTCGGCGACTTCATCCTGGCCTTCGTCGCCGCCGTCGCCTTCGCCACCATCGTGGCGGTCGTCTCCGGCCTGGTCCTGGCAGCGGCGTCCGCCATGGCCCACGACATCTACGTCAACGTGATCAACGACGGCCACGTGACGACGCACGAGCAGGTGAGGGCAGCCCGCATCACCTCGGTCGTCGTCGGCGCGATGGCCATCACCATCGGCATCGCCGCCAAGGGCCAGAACGTCGCCCACCTGGTGGCGCTGGCCTTCGCCGTGGCCGCCTCGGCCAACTTCCCGTGCGTGCTGCTGACGCTGTTCTGGCGCAAGTGCAACACCGGCGGCATCGTCGCCGGCCTGGTGGTCGGCACGCTGCTCGCCGTCGGCCTCGTGCTCGTGTCGCCGAACATGACCTACCCGAAGGCCGTGCGTGGCGCCGCCGAGAAGGTGCTCGCCGCCGACGGACCGAAGCGCGCCGCCGCCGCAGGCGGATGTCGCCTCGGGCGACGCCGCGAAGGTGGCGACCGCCCAGAAGACGATCGCCGCGCTCGACCGCGCCGCCACCAAGGCGAAGGCCGACATCGAGCGCGTCAAGGGCGGCAACACCTCGTTCGTGGGCCTCGAGGCTCCGCTGTTCGACTTGCGCAACCCTGGACTGGTGTCCATTCCGCTCGGCTTCCTCGCGGTGATCCTCGGTTCGCTGCTGTACCGCGACCGTCGCGCCGACGACATGTGGGAAGAGCTGTACGCGCGCCAGAACACCGGCATCCTGGCCTCGAAGGCCGCCGCGCACTGACGAGTCTGGCTGTGAGCAGCACGAAGGAGGCCCCGCGCGGGGCCTCTTTCATTTGCACCGGCGCCGCGGACCGTTTGACCGGCAGCAAGGCGGCGGCACCGGTCCTTGTGCAACCTCATGGCGTCCGCATGAGACGATGAACCCATGCCCACCCCAGCCCTGATCAACGAAGCGACCGTCGCCTTCCTGCGCCTCCATGCGCCCTTCTCGCGCATGGCGACGGCCGACCTCGAGTTCATCTCCGAGCGCGTGCGCCTGGCGTATTTCCCGGTCGGCTCCCTGATCATCGACCCGGCCAGCGGCGTCCGCGTGCGCGACCTGCACATCATCCAGCGCGGCCACGTCCGCAACTACAACGCCGCGGTCCAGGGCGTCGACATCGTGCTGGGTCCCGGCGAGTGCTTCCCGGTCGGATCGCTGTCGGCGAACTCGGTGAACACCCGTCACTTCGTGGCGGCGGAAGACGTCTTCTGCTACCAGCTGGCGCAGGACGATTTCGAGGAACTGCGGACGCGCTCGGCGCCCTTCGCCGAGTTCTGCACGCAGGCGCTGGCGTCGATCGTGCAGCAGTCACTCGCGCAGTTGCGCACGCAGTTCTCGCAGCGCGCCGCCGAGCAGCAGACGCTGCTGCAGCCGCTCAAGGCGCTGGTCCGGCGGGCGCCGGTCTACTGCGGCAGCGACACGCCGATCCGCGACGCCCTCGACACGATGAGCCGCGAACAGGTCGGCACGATCGCCATCGTCGACGACGCCCAGCGGCCGGTCGGCATCTTCACGCTGACCGACCTGATGGAGCGGGTGGTGCTGCCCGGCGTGGCCCTCGATCGACCGATCGCCGAGGTGATGACACCGGGCCCGGGCGTGCTCGACGAGCTCGCCAACGCCCAGGAGGCGCTCGGCGTCATGGCCAGGCGCGGATACCACCAGCTGGTGGTGACCCGCGAGGACAGGATCGCGGGCATCGTGTCCGAGCGCGACCTGTTCTCGCTGCAGCGGGTGTCGATGCGCAACGTGCTGCAGTCGATCAAGACGGCGCGCAGCGTCGCGGCGCTCAAGCGCGCGGCCCAGGACATCGGCATGCTGACCGAGAACCTGATCGCGCAGGGCGCCGCCGCGGAGGGCCTGACGCACACGATCGCCGCGCTCAACGACGCGATGACCGAGCGCGTCTTCGACCTGCTGCTGCCGGCCGCCGACCTCGACGGACTCGACTGGTGCTGGCTGTCGCTCGGCAGCGAAGGCCGCGCGAACAGACGGTCGCCACCGACCAGGACAACGCGATCATCTTCGAAGGCGACGAGGACACGCTGTCGCACGACCGCGCGCGCCTGCTCAACTTCGCCCGCGGCGTCAACGAGGCACTGGCCGAGCTCGGCTTCCCGCTGTGTCCCGGCAACATCATGGCCAGCAATCGCGAGTGCTGCCTGGCGGTCGACGAATGGCGCGCGCAGTTCGCCGGCTGGATCCGGGAGCCGACGCCGACGGCCCTGCTCAACGCCAACATCTTCTTCGACTTCCGGCCCTTGTTCGGCAACGCCACGCTGGCGGAGCGCCTGCGCAGCTGGCTGCTCGGCATCACCCAGCGACAACCGTTTCTTCCTGCGGATGATGACGGCCAACGCGCTGCAGGCCGAGCCGCCGCTGGGGCTGATCCGCACCTTCAAGACCGACGACGGCGAACACCAGGGCACCATCGACCTGAAGACGCAGGGCACGCGGATCTTCGTGGACGCCGCGCGCGCGCTGGCGCTGGGCCTGGGGACCCCCGAGACCAACACCAGCCAGCGCCTGTGGGCCACCGGCGCGGCGCCTGAACGTGGAAGACCGCCACGTCGCCGCCGTGACGGACGCCTTCCAGTTCCTGCAGATGCTGCGGCTGCGCGCGCAGCGCGGCGAGTTCCTCGACCCGAACGACGAGCGCGCCGGCGACCCGGGGCGCAACCGCAATCGCATCGATCCCTATGCGCTCAACGAACTCGACCAGCGCATGCTGAAGGAATCGTTCCGCCAGGCGCGCGACCTGCAGCGCCGCCTGCAGCAGACCTTCGGCCAGTAGCGCGCGCGCGATGAAGCCGCCCTTCAGCGCCGCCATCAACGCGTGGCGCATCCGCCGCTCGCTGGACGAGGACGGGCGGGAGCGCCTCGACCGCCTGCGGATCCGGCTCGACCACATGGCGGCGCGCCCGTACTTCATCGAGCGCACGCCGCTCGCCCTCGCCCGCTTCGTCGCGCTCGACCTCGAGACGACGGGGCCCAACATGCTCGAGGACGTCATCATTTCGATCGGCGCCGTCACCGTCGAGGCGCGCTCCGTGCGCCACGACAGCACGTTCGACGTCGTCCTGCGCCAGCACCGTCCCAGCGAGGTCGACAACATCCTCGTGCACCAGATCGGCGGCCAGCAGCAGATGGCCGGCGTTTCCCCGGTCGAGGCGCTGATGAACTTCCTCGAGTTCCTCGACGAGTCGGTGGCGATCGCCTTTCGCGCGGAGTTCGACGAGACCGTGTTCACGCGCGAGGTCAATGGCGTGCTCGGACTGCCGCAGCAGCACACCTTCCTCGACCTTGCGGTGATGCTGCCGTCCGTGTTCCCGGGCACGAACAACGACTCGCTCGACGACTGGGCGCAGCACTTCGGCATCCGGCCCATCGGGCGCCATCGGGCCATCGCGGACGCCTACACGAACGCGCAGCTGATGCTGTTCGTGCTCGAGCGGGCGCAGCGCGATGGCATGGCGACGGTCGGCGAGCTGATCAGGATGGAACGCGCGCAGAGGTGGCTGGGCAAGCGGCGCTGACACCCGCCACTCAGAGCCGCTGCCCGGCTTGCCAATGCCGGCAGCAGGGCGCACCCTCTCGCTTCCAATTCCGCCGGTTTCCCTGCTGGATTTCAACGTCGTCCATGTCCGAAGAGATCGTCGTCCAGGATCGGGAAGAGCTCATCTACCTGCTGTGCGAAGCGGCGGAGTTCGAACACACGGTCATGTGTTCCTACCTCTACGCGCAGTGGTCGCTGAAGCGCGACGCGAGCGAAGGCGTGACGCCGGGCGAACTGGCGGCGATCGAGCGGTGGCGCCGCTCCCTGGCGCAGGTCGCGCTCGAGGAGATGCTGCACCTGTCGCTGGTGAACAACCTGCTCGCCGCCATCGGCGCGGCGCCGCACTTGTGGCGGCCGGCGTTTCCCGTGCGGCCGGGGCACTTTCCCGCCGACGTCGTGATGACGCTGATGCCCTTCGGCGAAGCGGCGCTGGATCACTTCATGTTCATCGAGCGTCCCGAGGGCATCGCCATCACGGACGGGGCGGGGTTCGGTCACGCGAGTCACTACCGCCGCATCGCGCGCCCGGACATGCTCGCGCCCTCGCCCCAGGACTACTCGAGCCAGGGGCACCTCTATCACGGCGTCCTGCAGGGATTGGCCCGGCTCGCCGGGCAACTCGGGGAGGACCGCGTCTTCGTCGGGCACGGACAGGCGCAGGTCAGCGTGGACGAGTTCGGTCTCCCGGGCCTGTTCCGCATCACCGACCTTGCCTCGGCCGAGCGCGCGATCGACGAGATCGTCGCGCAGGGCGAAGGCGCGCCGGCGCACCGCGACGACTCGCACTTCGCGCGCTTCAGCGCCATGCGCAGGGAGCTCGGGGAACTGCGAGCGGCGCGCCCGGAGTTCGAGCCCGCCCGCCCGGTCGTCCGCAACCCGATGCTCGGCGAACTCGGCATCACGCACGACCGCACGCGCATCGTCGATCCGGTGGCGGCCCGCGTCGTCGACCTCGCCAATTCGATCTACGCGCTGATGGTCCGCGCGCTGTCGCAGGTGTTCGCCCCGGCTCCCCTGCCGGCGGAGCTGCGCAGCGCGCTCGCCGCGACCACCACGGCGCTGATGGCGGCGATGAGTCGCGTCGCCGATGTCGCGACGCGGCTGCCCGCCGATCCATCTCGCTCTGCGGCCACCGCCGCGCCGACCTTCGAACTGCCCGGCTCGTCCGGCCAGCTGGTGCAGCAGTGCGCAGCGCGCATCCTCGGCGAGCGCTGCGCCGAACTCGCGGGCGCGGCCCGCCAGCTCGCGCTCGCACCGTCCCGCTGATCGGCGTCGCCGATGATCTCGACGCCCTCGCGCGGCGTTTCGAGGATCTGCACGGGCGCTTCGAGACCGGGATCGGCGCGGCGGTCGATCGCGTCGCCGCCCTCAAGCCCGCGCCTCCGGCCGACGGTGCTGCCGCCGCGGGAGAGCTGCCTCATGCCGGTTCGCCGGAGGCCGGCGCCGACGTGGCCCGCACGGACGCCATCACGCTGAGGTTCGACGGCCGTCGCTGCATCCACTCGCGCCATTGCGTGCTGGAGGCGCCGACGGTCTTCCTCGCCAACACGCCTGGCGCCTGGATCCATCCGGAGTCGACGACGGTCGAACACTGCGTTCGCATCGCGCACAGCTGTCCGTCCGGGGCCATCACCTTCGAGCGGCACGATGGGGGACCGGACGAGCGCGCGCCGAGCGTCAACGTGATCCGCGTGCGGGAAAACGGTCCGTATGCGGTGCACGCCGCCATCGAACTGCCGACCGGGCCGGAGTTCCGCGCCACCCTGTGCCGATGCGGCCAGTCGCAACGCAAGCCGTATTGCGACGGCAGCCATGCGGCGGCCGGCTTCGCAGCGACCGGCGAGCCGGCCACCCGGCCTTCGGAGCCTCTCGCGGAGCGCGGCGGCACTCTGGCGATCACGCCGCTGCGCAACGGCCCGTTGGAGGTTCGCGGCAGCGTCGAGATCTGCAGCGGGACCGGACGCACCGTGTCCCGGACGCAATCGGCGCGGCTGTGCCGGTGCGGAGCGTCCGAAACGAAGCCGTTCTGCGACGGCTCGCACGTCCGGGTTGGCTTTCGCAGCGGCGACGGCGGATAGCCACTGCCATCCGCCGCTGCCCGCGGCGGATGAAGGTCGCCGGAACCCTAGTCGAGCGGGTGTTCCGTCAGGACCGCATCGCGCCCGCGCGCGTGGCAACCGACGCACAGCGGAACTCCGGTTCCGCTCGCCACCGTCGGGCTTCCCGCCGCGGTGCCGAGGATCTCGAACCAGTACCAGCCCTTGCCGCCGTCGCTGTCGGCGGCCGTCTTCACGGACACCGCCCAGCCCGCGGGCTTGCCGGTCGCATCGAGCAGTTCCTTCACCGCCGCCGCGCCCCTCGGGTGCGCGGCCGTCTTGCCTGCGAGCGACTTGTCGAGGGCGGGACTGATGTAGGTCAGCACCAGCGTCTGGTGCGCTCCCATCGAGCGGTGCGGCGCCGATTCCTTCGGCCACGCCTTGTATGCGCCGGCCTGGAGCCACTTCAGCAGAGCCGCTGCCTCGGTGGGCGGAACGTCGCCCGTCTGCGCGTGCGCGGACGGCGCGGCGAGGCCAAGGGCCAGGCACAGGAGCGCGGTGAGTCGGGCGAAACGCGACATGGGGTTGTATCCCGGTTTCGATGCGGAGCGCGGACGATACCGATGCGCCCGCTCGAAGCGACGTTCAAGGTACTCGACGGTGACCCGCCTCACCGAGAGCTCCACGCCTCGCTCGGCAACCGCGCGTCAGCCGGCCACCGCCTCCGCGATGGCCTTGCCGAGGTCGACCGTCTTGGCCGTGCCGCCGATGTCGCGCGTGAGCGGCGCATTCTTCGGGCCGGCCTCGAGCACGCCTTCGATCGCCCGCATCACCGCGGCAGCGGCCTCGCGCTGGCCGAGCCAGTCGAGCATGAGCGACGCGCTCCAGATCTGTCCGATCGGATTGGCGACGCCCTTGCCCGCGATGTCCGGCGCGCTGCCATGCACCGGCTCGAACAGCGACGGAAAGGTGCGGTCCGGGTTCAGGTTGGCCGAGGGCGCGATGCCGATCGTGCCCGTGCAGGCCGGGCCGAGGTCCGACAGGATGTCGCCGAACAGATTGGAGGCGACGACCACGTCGAACCAGTCGGGGTGCTGCACGAAGTGCGCCGTGAGGATGTCGATGTGGAACTTGTCGATGCGCACATCCGGGTAGCCCTTCGCGTTCGCCTCGAAGCGATCGTCCCAGTACGGCATGGTGATCGAGATGCCGTTGCTCTTCGTCGCCGATGTCAGGTGCTTCTTCGGCCGCGACCGCGCCAGCTCGAACGCGAACTTCTGCACGCGGTCGATGCCGTGGCGGCTCATCACCGTTTCCTGGATCACGATCTCGCGCGGCGTGCCTTCGTACATCTTGCCGCCCACCGACGAGTACTCGCCTTCGGTGTTCTCGCGCACGACCACGAAGTCGATGTCGCCCGGCCGGCGGTTGGCGAGCGGCGACGCGATGCCCGGCATCAGCTTGCACGGCCGCAGGTTCACGTACTGGTCGAACTCGCGGCGGAACTTCAGCAGCGAGCCCCACAGCGACACGTGATCGGGCACCGTCGCCGGCCAGCCGACCGCGCCGTAGAAGATCGCGTCGACGCCCAGCAGACGGTCCTTCCAGTCGGCCGGCATCATCGCGCCGTGCTGCGCGTAGTAATCGCAGCTCGCGAAGTCGTGATGCTCGTAGTTCAGCTCGAACCCGAACTTCCGCGCCGCGGCGTCGAGCACGCGCAGGCCCTCGGGAACCACTTCCTTGCCGATCCCGTCGCCCGGGATCACGGCGATGCGTTGTGCCATGACTGTCCTATTCGATGAAACGCGCGAAACCGCTGACCGGCTCGCGCTCGGTCACCAGCGTGTTCTCGACCTTGCTCATGTCGGCGTAGCCGAGCGACATGCCGCAGACGACCATTTCGTCGTCGGACAGAGAGAGCTGGTCCTTGATGACGCGGTGGAACTGCGTGAACGCCGCCTGCGGACAGGTGTCGAGCCCGCGCGCCCGCGCCGCGATCATGATGTTCTCGAGGAACATGCCGTAGTCGAGCCAGCTGCCCTGCTCCATGACGCGGTCGATCGTGAAGATCATCCCGACCGGCGCGTCGAAGAACGCGTAGTTGCGGCCGTGCTGGTCGTGCATCCGCGCCTTGTCGTCGCGCCCGATGCCGAGCAGGCCGTACAGGTCCCAGCCGATCTTGCGGCGGCGCGCGAGGTACGGATCGACCCACTTGACCGGGTAGTACGCGTATTCCTCGGTGTGCTGCTTGCGCTGCTCCGGATCGTCGTACGCCGCGCGGATCGCGTCGCTCAGGCGCTGGCGCGCCGCGCCCATGAGCACCGTCACCTTCCACGGCTGCGTGTTCGTGCCCGAGGGCGCGCGCGCGGCGATCCCGAGAATCTCTTCGACCGTGGCGCGCGATACCGGCGTGGGCAGGAACGCGCGCACGGACTGGCGCGTGCGGATCGCGTGGTCCACGACCTCGTGCGGGCCGATCGGCGCGCGACTTCTTGTCGTTCTGGTTCATGCCTGGATTCTTTCGAGGGCGGCGCGCAGCGGCGCCGGAAGCGATGTGGGCCGCCGCGCGGCGCGGTCGACGTAGACGTGGACGAAGTGGCCCTGCGCGCTCGCGGTCGCCTCGCCCTCGGCGAACACGCCGATCTCGTAGCGGACGCTGGAGTTGCCGAGCTTGCCGATGCGCAGCCCGAGGTCGACCGGCTGCGGAAACGCGAGTTCGCTGAAGTAGCGGCACTGCGTCTCGACCACCAGGCCGATGACCTCGCCGCCGGCGATGTCCAGCACGCCCTGCCGGATCAGGTACTCGTTCACCACCGTGTCGAACCAGCTGTAGTAGACGACGTTGTTCACGTGGCCGTAGGCGTCGTTGTCCATCCAGCGGGTCGTGATGCGATGGAAGTGGCGATAGCTGTCGCGGCGATCCGGGGCCGGGCGTTCGGTGGTCATCGACTTATGCGCTCCTTGTTCCTGTCTTCAGGACCAGCGCCACGCCGGCCATCGTCACGACCACGCCCATCCACGCCAGCACTCCGAGCCGCTCGCCGAAGATGAGCCAGGCGAACACCGCCGTGGTGGGCGGCGTCAGGTACATCAGGCTCGCGACTTCCGTGGCCCTCCCGCGCCGAATCATAACGAGCAGCAGCGTGATCGCCACGAGCGACAGCGCGAGCACCGACCACGCCAGCGCGCCCCAGAACTCGATGGTGTAGTCGACCGGAGTCGATTCCAGCATGAGAGCGACCGGCAGCACCACGACGAAGGACGCAGCGAACTGGATCAGGCTGCCGGTGCGCAGGTCCGCGGCCCCGCCGTGCTTCTTCTGGTACAGCGTGCCGATCGTGATGCCGGCCAGCGCGACGAGATTCGCGGTGAGCGCGAGCGGCCCGACGCCCGCCAGCGTCAGCCGGTCCGACAGCACCATGCCGATGCCCGCGAACCCCAGCAGCAAGCCGATCCACTGCAGGCGCGTGGCGCGCTCGCCCACCGTGAAGGCGAAGAGCGCCGTGAACAGCGGCTGCGTGCCGACCAGCAGCGCCGACACGCCGGCCGGCATGCCGAGCGCGATCGCGACCCAGACGCCGCCGAGATAGGTCGCCTGCAGCAGGACGCCGACCAGAGCGATGTCGGTCCATGCGCGCAGCGTGCGCGGCCACGGCGCCCCCATGAGCACGATGATGGGCAACAGCACCGCGATGACACCCGCGAATCGATACAGCAGGAAGGTCAGCGGCGGCGCGTGCGGCGCGGCGTACTTCGCGACGATGAAGCCCGTGCTCCAGAGCAGCACGAACACGAAGGGCATGGCCGCAAGCCAGGTCTGCCGCGCTCCGGAGACCGGCGCGTCAGGCACTCGCGATCGCCTGGCGTGATTCGCTGCGCCCGGTCCACGCCCGGCAAGCCAGCCGGATCGTCTGCAGGTGCAGTTCGACCGTGAGGTCGATGTCGCGGCCGTACCCGCCCGCCATCGTCACGGCGATCGGCACGCCGAGCGTCGAGGCGAACGCGAACACGCGCTCGTCACGCGCGCGCATGCCATCGAACGTGAGCGCGAGCTTGCCGAGCCGGTCGTTCTCGTGCGCGTCGGCGCCCGCAAGGTAGATGACGAGTTGCGGCGCGAAGCGGTTCCCGATCTCCAGCAGCGCGCGATCGAGATGCTCGAGGTAGTCGTCGTCGCCGGTCCCGTCCGGCAAGCCGATGTCGATGTCGCTCGCCTGCTTGCGAAACGGGAAGTTCTTTTCGCCGTGCATCGACAGCGTGAAGACCGAGTCGTCGCCGGCGAGAATCTGCGCCGTGCCATCGCCCTGGTGCACGTCGAGATCGATCACGGCCACGCGCAGCCTGCGGCGCGAAGGCGCCGCGTCCGCCTGCATCACGCGAGCCGCGATGGCCGCGTCGTTGAAGACGCAGTAGCCGGCACCGCGCGCCCGCGCGGCGTGGTGCGTTCCGCCGGCGAGATTCGCGGCCACGCCTTCCTGCAGCGCCGCGCGGCACGCCGCGATGGTCGCGCCCGACGCGCGGCGCGAGCGTTCGACCATCGCTGCGCTCCACGGGAATCCGATCGCCCGCACCTCGGCGTCGTCCAGCGCGCCGGTCACCACGCGCTCGATGTAATCCCGGTCGTGCGCGAGCGCCAGCTGTCCGTCGGTCGCGGCCGGCGGCTCGGCGAGCCGCACGTGCGGCAGTTCGTTCTGCACGCGCGCCCGCAGCCTTCCGTACTTCTGCATCGGAAACCGGTGGTGTTCCGGCAGCGGCAGCACGAAATGATCGCTGTAGAAGGCTCTCAACGGGACGGCGCGATGGTCAGGGGGGACGGTCAGGCAAGGGCGAGCGGGGATTGTAGGCCGCGCCGGCAACCTCCCTCGAGGCTCTGCGGCGATGCCACATTTGCGCTAGAGTAGTTCCTCAGAGTGCCGGCCAGGAATTTTTTAATATATTGATTTTATTGATTTTAATTGATCAGCCTGACTCGACCGGCGCTATGGTGCGTCGCACCAAAAGTTCTTGACTTCAGCTCGTCCGTCCGTACAATTCGTTCTTGTGCAGCGCAACAAGCGCACCGAATCCAGATCCCCTCGCAAGAGGGAACGCAAACGAAGCAGGACAACCCAGGAGAGCTTGATCATGTTCACCACCCCCGCGCAATTCGCCGAACTGCAAAAAGGCCAGATGGACGCCGCTGTCGCCCTGAGCCAGACCTTCTTCGACGCCGCCGAGCGCCTGATGGAACTGAACCTCGCCGCCGCCAAAGCGACGCTGGAAGAGTCGGTCGAGAAGACCCAGGCCCTGCTGAGCGCCAAGGACGCGCAGGAACTGTTCGCGCTGTCGACCGGCAACGCCCAGCCGACGCTCGAGAAGGCCGTCAGCTACTCGCGCACCGTGTACGGCATCGCCAACGGCGCCAACGCCGAAGTGTCGCGCATCGTCGAAGCCCAGATCGCCGAGAGCAACAAGAAAGTCGCTCAGCTGATCGACTTCGCCGCGAAGAATGCCCCGGCCGGCTCCGAGCCTGCCGTGACCGCGTTCAAGAGCGCCGTCGCCGCCGCCAACACCGCGTACGACACGTTCGCCAAAGCGACCAAGCAAGCGGTCGAGATGGCCGAGTCGAATGTCGCCGCCGCCACGTCCGCGACGATGAAGGCCGCGAACGGCGCCAGCGAAGCCGTCAAGGTCGCCAAGCGCAAGTAATACGGGTCAGGGGGGAGCTCGGCTCCCCTCCTCCCGTCAGGGACTCTCGAAGTCCCTGCGAAAGAAGTTTCTTCTTGTCAGATTTTCGACATCACACGCGCGCAGAATTACGTCGAACGGTGATGTGCATGGTTGTAAGGTGACGGCATTGCCTCACCTGTAACGGTTGTCTCCTTGGCACCACTCGCCTGGGTGCAAATCCGGGCCCCTTCTGTCTCCTCTTTTGGTGGTGCTTTTCAAAGCCTGGTCTTCGGACCGGGCTTTTTTTTCGATCTGCTCGCGACCGAGTTGAAATCGCGACGCCTCTTTGGCGCAGTGGGTCGCCAAACTCAGGGAAATGCCCGGCTCGCGGCGTCATCCGCATCGACGCCGCGTCGGCGATGAAGCGCGCCGCGCACCGCCGCGATCAACGCCTCCGGCTGGCACGGCTTCGACAGCACGGTGAAGCCGCGCGCGCGAGCCGCTTCGTGCAGCTGACTCGCGTATCCGGTCAACAACACGACGGGCACCTCGGGATGCCGGTCGCGCAGGAACTCCGCAAGCCCGAGTCCGTCGAGTTCGCCCGGCATCGCCATGTCGCTGACGACGACGTCGAAGTGCGCCTTGCCGTCTTCGATCATCTCGCGCGCAACGTCGCCGCTGTTCGCCCACCGCACCCGGCAGCCGACACGCTCCAGCAACGCGGTCGTGGCGCCGGCGAGGTCCTCGTTGTCCTCGACGAGCAGGATCGAACAGTCGAGCGTTTCGCCGTCTCTCGCCGTCGTCGTCGGCTCGGACGCATGCACGCGATCCACGGCAGGCAGGAAGAGTTTCACTTCGGTGCCGTGACCCGGCGCGGACTCGATGCGCGCCGTGCCACCCGCCTGCGTGCACAGACCGTAGACCTGGCTCAGCCCCAGGCCGGTGCCCTGCCCGTGCGGCTTCGTGGTGAAGAAGGGCTCGAACACCCGCTCGACGACCTGCGGGTCGATGCCGCTCCCGCTGTCGGAGACCGAAATCACGACGAAGTCCCCCGGGACATCGGCTTCGTGCGGCAGGGCACGCCGGGCCGACAGGCGGAATCGCCCGCCATTCGGCATCGCGTCCTTCGCGTTCACGGCGAGATTGATGATCGCGAGTTCGAGTTCGGCGGCGTCGACTTCGATGCTCGGCGTATCGGGTTCCACGGCGCACGTGCCCTCGATGCGCGGCCCGAGGGTCGGCGCGACCATCGCGAGCAGCACCGGCAGCCGTTCCGCCAGCGACACCACTTCCGGATGCAGCGGCTGCCTGCGCGCGAAGGCCAGGAGCTGGCGCGTCAACCGCTCGCCCGACAGCACCGCGCGACCGATCGCCGCCAGTTGCCGGCTGCCCTCGAGCGAAGGCTCGAGACGCCGCAGCAGGTGCAGGTTGTTGTTGACGATCATCAGCAGGTTGTTGAAGTCGTGCGCGACGCCACCCGTCAGCCGACCGAGCGCTTCGAGCTTCTGCACCTGGCGCAGCGCGTTCTCCGCGCGCGCGCGATGTTCGATCTCCTGGTGCAGTTCACGCACGGCCGCGAGTTCGCGCCGCGTGCGCCGCAAGGCGACCCACGCGATGTAGATCAGCGCCATCGCCGTCGGGAAGGTGAACGCCGCGAGCAGCGCCATGCGGCGCTGCCAGGCCTGCAGGATCGTCTCGCGTGAGACGCCGGCCGCGACGTAGACCGGGAAGCGCTCGAGCCGGCGAAATGACACGAGACGAGGCTCGCCGTCGAGCGCCGACGGGCCGTCGATGCGGCCCTGCGTGCGCCCTTGGCCCACCAGCCTGAGGAGCGGCGTACTCGGGCCCGATGCGCGCGGCCGGGGCAGCCGGTGCCGGCCGCCGCGCCAGGATCACGCCGTCGCTGCGGAAGAGATTGACGACCAGAGCGGGTTCGTCCTCCGCGAGTCCCTCGTAGAAGTCGGAGAAATACCGCGGATGCAACGACACCCATACGGCGCCGCGCAGGGTCCCGTCCGGCGCGTCCCACCGCGCAGCCAGGTCGAAGAATGGCTCGCCGGTGATGCGACCGATCTGCGGGGCCGTGATGCGCAGGTCCGCGCTCGCCGGCCAGGTACACCTGCAGTCCTTCGCGATCCGACAGGTCGAGGTCGCGCGGCGCCGGGAAGAACCGGTTGGTCGCGACCGGGCGGCCATCGCTGGCGATGATCCACACCGACTGGATCTGCGGAATGTCCTTGACGGCTGCCTTCAGTTGCTCGTGCAGTTCGCGTTCACGCCTGCGCGCCTCGACGACGGTCGACGTGCCCAGTGCGCCCAGGATGTGCCGGGTGATCGTCTCGTTGGTCTCGAAGACCTTGGAGGCCTGCTCGACACCGACCCGCGCGGACCGATCGACCCGTGCCCAGGCATCGTCCATCGCGTCCCGGTACGAGGTCCAGGCCGCCACCGCGAAGAACAGCGCGGGAAGGGCCGCCGCCATCACCATCGACCAGCGCAGCCAGCGCACGAGCCCCGGGCGCCCCGCGTCGATGTCCTTCGCCTCGGTGACCCACTGGTCGTGCGACGCCTGGCCGGCGAAGAAAGCCACCAGGAACGCGCACGGGAGAAATACGGCGAGCTGAAACCAGCCCTCCCCGGTCGCCATGTTCGGGGGAACGCCGGGCAACGCCGCCCAGAGGCCGTAGCCGACGGCGGTCAGCGCGCCGGATCCGACGCCCGCGAAGAAGGCGACCGTGGCGACCGCGGGGAATGCGGTGACGAAGGGCTCGAGCTCCGGACCGAGCCACGGGGTCGCAAGCCCGCGCAGGCTGATCGCCGTCCCGACGCCGAGCGCGATGGCGAGCCCCTTCCCCGCCAGGCTCTGCCAGTAGCCGGGAGGGCGACGCCGTCCGGGGAACGATTTCTTCAGCGACACAAGAGACGAGGCAATCGCAGCTGCGAGGCCCTCATGAATCAACGCTGTTCATCATAAGAGCCGGCACCTGCCGCCGCCCGCGGGCCGGCACGGCGCGCTCGCTCTGCGCGCCTTCACGCGCCTGCAGAACTACGTAAGCGGCGCGGAACTCAACCGGGCGACGCGAGGACCTCGAACGGAGCGCCCAGGGCACGGATCGCCTGCAGCATCGCCTCGAACGCCGGACCAACCAGCGCGTCGTCGCCCTTGACGCCCAGTTCGACGTGGCGTCGCGCCGGCCTGCCGTCGCGGCCGTCGCCGATGGACGGCAGGCTGAACGCCTTGATGCCGACGAAATCGCGCTCGATCGCCTCCATCAGCGGCACGAGCGCGGACTCGGGCGTCTCGAAGACGAGCATCGAGCGCTCGACGACGATGTGCCGATTGAAGTACGCCGCGTAGTGCGTGTCGAGCACCCACTCGATCATCGGCCACGCCATCACCGGAAAGCCCGGCACGAACCAGTGGTTGCGGATCGAGAAACCCGGAATGCGGTTGAAGGGATTCGGGATGATGGCGGCGCCGGCGGGGAACTCGCCCATCTTCAGGCGCTGGCGATTCTCCGGATGCGTCATGTCCGCGGTGCCCTTGCCTTCGCGCGCCATGTCCGCGCAGCGCTGCGCGATGAACGCCTCGGCTTCCGGATGCAGGACGACCTGCACGCCCAGCGCCGCCGCGGCTGCCTGCCGGGTGTGATCGTCCGGGGTCGCGCCGATGCCGCCGCAGCTGATCACCACGTCGCCGCTCGCGAACGTTTCGCGGTACAGCGCCGTCAGCGCGTCGCGGTCGTCGCCCGCATAGCGCGCCCACGAGAGCGCAAGGCCGCGCTGCGCGAGCAGCCGGATGACGGTCGCGAAGTGCTTGTCTTCGCGCTTGCCGGACAGGATCTCGTCGCCGACGATGACCAGGCCGAAGCGGGGTGCGGGCGCGCTCATGACAATCCGTCGTGCGTGCGTGAAGTCATCTGCATTGCGAAGTTTCCCGTCCCATTGACAGCCGAAGCGACTGCAGCCTCATGAACGCGCGCTACCTGAGATTCCCTGTGTGGCCCAGCGAGTAGCGGCCGGGCTGCGGCCACACGGTCAGCCCGTGCGGCTCCTTGCCCACCGGAATGATCTTCACGTCGCCATTGCTCGTGTCAAATGCGTACACGACGTTGTCGTAGCGCCCCGACAACCAAAGCCACTTGCCGTCGGCACTGACGTTGCCCATGTCCGGACTGCCGCCGCCCGGAATCAGCCAGTTCGCCTCCACCTTCCGGGTCGCGAAGTCGATCACCGAGACGCCGCCCTTGCCCTTCGGCGGTCCGTGGATCTTGTTCGAGCCGCGATTGGCAACGTACAGCTTCTTGCCGTCGCGGCTCGGATACAGGCCGTGCGTGCCTTTGCCGGTTTCGATGAAGCCGACCTGCCGGAACGTTTCACCGTCGACCACATGGACCCCGTCAGCCATCATGTCTGCAACGTAGAAGAGCTTTCCATCCGGCGATGCCCGGATGTCCTGCGGCATGCCTTTCCACGTCGTGCAGATCTCCTGGTCCTGCCCGTCGGGTCCCTTGACGATCTTGATCGGGCGGCCGGGCTGGATCACCTGCGTATAGCCGAGCACCTTGCGGTTCACCAGGTCGATCTTGGCCACCGTGCCGGCGAATTCGCACGTGAAGATCGCGAATCTTCCGTCGATCGAGAAGTCGGCGTGGTTGATGCCGGCGCAGAGGGGAACGTCGATCGAGTACTGCAGCTTCATCGTTACCGGATCGCGAAAGTCGAGTCGCTTCAACGCCTCGGCAACGATGATTGCCGACTTGCCGTCCGGCGAGAAGTACATGTTGTATGGATCATCGACGGCGATCGCCTTGCCGGGCTTGCCGGTCTTTGGATCGACGGGCGTCAGGCTGCCCTTGGTCGTGTTCTCGGCGTTGTTCGCCACCCACAGCGTGCGCAGGTCCCATGACGGCACGACGTGCTGCGGGTTGAGGCCGACCTTGAACTTGTCGACCACCTTGAACGTTGCCGGGTCGATCACGTAGACGTCGTGCGACGTGACGTGCGGAACGTACACGCGGGCCAGGTCGTGCGCGACGGCCGGACTCAGCTTGGCGGCGGTGGTTTCGCTGTAGAGATTCGCCCGATCGGTGACCGGCGGCATTCCGGGCACCGTGGACATCGGCTGAACCGAAGCATCAGCCAGCGTCTTCGCCGGCGCCTGAGCGCAGGCGGCCGAACAGGCAAAGACAAACGGCACGGCGAACAGCAGGTGGCGCGCACGATCTGGAAGGATCACAACAACTCCTGAGGTTGCGGGTCGGGACTGCGGGAAATCTGCGGCATCGAGTCTTACCGGTGGGCGATCGCCGCCCGTATTGCCGCTACGGATTGGATCACGATCGCATCGACGCCGCTCTTCCCAAGCTCCGCGGTGGCACGCCGGGGATCGCCCGAAACCCCGACGGCGGCACTCCCTGCAGCCGCGTCCAACTTGGCCAGGCGCACGAGTCCCGGGTCGACGGCCAACGCAAGCGACGTGTCCGCAAGGCCGGCGTGAAGACCGATCTCCGCATCAGCGTAGCCGCGCGCCTTGAGGCTCCTCGCGAAGCCATCCGTTGCCGCGCGGTAGTACTCGACGAGCGCGTGCGCGCGTACCGCGGTCCCGGCCCATTCGCGATTCAGTTGCCGAGCGACGAGTTCATTGTCCTTCTGGTAGTCGCCGTGATCGCCGAGGAAAACGATGTCGCGGAATCCAGCGAGCCGCAAACTGCGCGCCGCGGCATCAAGCGTCTTGCGATACACCTCCGCCGGTACCGTGATCGTTCCCGGGTAGCGCATGTGCCCCGTCGGCGGGTTGATTCCTCCCTCCGGCACGTAAGCGATGACCGGGGCGACGAATGCGTTACCGAGTTCCCGCGCGATCCTGCCGGCCAGTACCTTCGCACGCACGTTGTGCTTCCCGAGAACCACGTGCGGCCCGTTCTGCTCGGTCCCACCAACCGGAATGAGGATCGTCGTCGTGCCGGCAGCGATCGCGATGGCGAGTTCCGGCGATGTCAGATCCTCGAGGAACACACTCGCCGGCGCCTGAGCGAGCGCGGCATGCGCCGACGCGATCGCGACCAATGCCAACGCAGCGATCCCTCTTCTCATTCCCTCTCCGGGCTGGAAAGCTTCAAATTCTAAAGGACCGCCCAACGGCGCTTCCGCGGTTCCGGCGGGGCGTGCGCATGCCTCTTGCCGAGGGCCGGACGGAATCTGCCGCGCTCCGGGCGGTGACGAACGGACGATGCGGAACACAACGTTTTTGTGTCTAATCAGGACGACTCTGCCGTCGTCCTTCCGGGAGCCGCTCATGTCCCCTCGCCTGTCCTTCCTTGCCGTTGCCTGCGCGTCCGTCCTGGCCGTCGGATGTGCCTCGACCGATCCGGGCGGGCCGGACGCGAGCGGCAGCGTCCAGTCGTCCGCCGCGCCGTCCTCCGTACAGGGCAAGAGCGCCGCGGAGTTTCACCCGGCCGATGTCGAAGTGGTCGCCGCGCAGTTCGGCGTCTTCGGCGCGGATCAGTCGGGCCGGCGCACGCTGTTCGAGACGGACAAGTTCCCGGCGCTCGTCGCCGCGCCCTACGGCTGGTTCATCGTCTTCAAGACCGACAAGCCGACGGTGGTCTGGCGCGAGGAGTTCGAGCTGCCGGTGGCGCCGCCGACCTGGGGCCCGGGCGAAGCCCTGGGCATTTTCCAGGTGTCGCCCGATCGCAAGACCGCGGTGACCGAGCGCATCATTCCGACCAAGCTCGGCTTCATCGCCAACGAATGGCGCTACGCCTCGGGCGATCCGGTCGGCGCGCACAAGATGCGCGTCTACATCGACGGCCAGCTGATCCGCGAATTCAGCTTCGACATCGAGAAGATGCCGGACGACGGCATGCAGCGTCGTAACCCGCACCGCGGCGAATCCGCGCCCGGTTCCAGCACCTGACCTTCGGCGCCGGCGCACCGCTCGCCGTGCGCCGGCCGCCGCTGCCTGCTTCCCGGATCGCCACGCCCCGAAGTCGCTGGCGCGGCAATCCGTAGACTCGTGCCCCGTGCGCGATTCGGAAGACTGACCTCCCATGCACTACGCAACCTTTCCCGCCGCCATGCACATGCGACGCGTTGCACTCTCGTCCCTGGTCGCCTGCGCGGCCGCCCTGTCGAGCGCCACGGCGGCCACCTTCGCCGGCGTCGAGGTTCCGCCGCCGCTGCCGCCGCAACCGGTCGTCGATGTCCATTGGGGCGTCTCGGTGGAAGACCCGTACCGCTTCCTCGAGAACACGTCCGACGCGAAGGTGCAGGCATGGATGCGCCAGCAGTCCGACGCGACCGCGGCGATCCTGGCGCGGTTGCCCGGGCGCGATCGCCTGCGGGCGCGCCTCGCGGAGATCGACGCCGAGGTCCCCGCGGTGATCAGCCAGTTGCATCGCGACGCCCGCGGCCGCTACACCTACCTGAAACGGGCCGCCGGCGAGAACCAGCTGAAGCTCTACCGGCGCGATTCTCTCGACGGCGCGGAGCGCCTGCTCGTCGATCCCGAGGCGATCGCGAAGGCGACCGGCAAGGCCCACGCGATCGGGTCCTTCGAGCCGTCGCCGGACGGCAAACTCGTCGCCTACTCGCTGTCGGCCTCCGGCACCGAGATCGGGTCGATGCACGTGATCGACGCCGCCACGGGCAAGGAGGTGATGCCCGCGATCGATCGGATACGCGGCGGCGGCGCCGACTGGCTGCCCGACTCCACCGGGTTCTTCTACAGCCGGCTGGCGGAGGACTGGCAGGCGCGACCGCGGTCGGAGCGGTTCATGGATCACCGCACTTATCTGCGGCGGCTGGCGCAGCCCGCGGCTGATCGCGTGGTATTCGGCCCGGGCGTGCACGACAGCATTCCGCTTGACCGCAACGACTCCTCCAACGTCGTGCCGGCGCGCGGGAACGACCTCGTCTTCGCCGTGGTCCACCACGGCGTGCAACGTGAGCAGTCGCTGTATCGGGCTTCATTGAAGGATGTGCTCGCCGGCACGCCCGACTGGACGAAGCTCTTCGACGCCGGGGCCAGGGTCCGCGGGGTCGGGTTCGCGGACCGCTGGCTGTATCTGCACAGCGCCGACGACGCGCCGCGCTTCAAGCTACTGCGCCTGCCCATCGACGGCGACCTGGCGTCGGCGCAGACGGTGGTCGCGCACAGCGAACGCGTGCTGACCGGCTTCCAGGTCGCGCGCGACGGCGTGTACATCACGCGACGCGACGGCGTCGTCGATGGCCTCGAGCGGCTGTCGCACGCGCCGACCCCGCAACTCGCGGTCGTGAAGCTCCCGGTCGAGGGCACGGTGCGGCTCACGCACGCGGACGAGGATCAGGATGGCGCGATCGTCGCGCTCGGCGGGTGGACACGCGTCGCACGCCACTACGCGGTCGAGGCGGCGGCGGTCCGGCCGCTGGGCATCGTCCCGGCCGGCCGCTTCGATGCGCCCGAGGGCATCGAAGCGCGCGAGGTCAAGGTCGCGAGCCATGACGGCGTCGAAGTCCCGGCCTCGATCCTCATGGCCCCAGGCACGAAGCTCGACGGCCGCAATCCGCTGATCCTGTACGGCTACGGCGCCTACGGCATCGTCGAGCAACCTTCGTTTTCGCCCGCCATGCTCGCCTGGCTGGAACGCGGCGGCATCTTCGTCATTGCCCATGTGCGAGGCGGCGGCGTGTATGGCGACGCCTGGCACCGCGCCGGCTGGAAGACCACGAAGCCGAACACGTGGAAGGACGGGATCGCGGTCGCGGAGTGGCTGATCAAATCCGGCTACACGTCGCGCGAGCGGCTGAGCGTATCCGGCGGCAGCGCGGGCGGGATCTTCGTCGGCCGCGCCATCACCGAACGGCCCGACCTCTTCAGCGCGGCCGTGGTCAGTGTCGGCAACGTCGACCAGGTCCGCTCCGAAACGCGCGCGAACGGCGCCGGCAACATCCCCGAGTACGGAACGGTGCAGAAGGAGGACGAGTTCAAGGCGCTGCTGGCGATGAGCCCGTACGCCAGCGTCAGGCCCGGCACGCCGTATCCCGCGGTGCTGCTCGAGCACGGCGTCAACGACAGCCGCGTCGACGTCTGGATGGCGCTCAAGTTCGCGTCGCGGCTGTCCGCCGCAACGACCAGCGGCAACCCGGTCCTGCTGCGACTGGACTTCGACGCCGGCCACGGCGTCGGACGCACGCGCGAGCAGGCGCGGGCGCAGACCGCCGACCGCTGGAGTTTCCTGCTGTGGCGCGCAGGGCATCCCGAATTCCAGCCCGCGCCGACGCAGTGACGCGCGCTTCTGCGCGGCGGCAGTCGCGTGGCCTCGCCGTCGCGGCGCTGCTACTCTTTCCGCCCATGAGCGGCGCCATCGACATCGAATCGTTCTGGGAGTACGGCGACCCGGCCGCGAGCGAAACGCGCTTTCGCGCCGCGCTGGGGCAGGCCACGCCCGAAGAACGGCTCGAACTGCTGACGCAGATCGCGCGCACGCATTCGCTGCGGCGCCAGTTCGACGCGGCGCACGCCGTGCTCGACGAGGTCGAACCCCGGCTGGGCACGGCAGGCCCGGCGCCGCGTGCGCGCTACTTCCTCGAACGCGGACGCACGTTCAACTCGGCTGGCGACAAGCGACGCGCCGCCGATCTCTTTCTCGAGGCATGGAACACGGCCACTGCCGCGCGGCTGGCAGGGCTGGCCGTCGATGCCGCGCACATGCTCGCGATCGTCGAGCCGCCGGCCAGCGCCGCGCAATGGACCGAGCGGGGCGTCGAGCTCGCGCGCGGATCGACGGACGCCAAGGCGCGCGGACTGCTGCCCGCCCTGCTGAACAACCACGCCTGGAATCTGTTCGAGGAGCGCAAGTACGAAGAAGCGCTCGCCGCGTTTCGCGAAGCCGAAACCGCGTGGCACGCCACCGGCCGGCAACCGCAGGGACGCATCGCCACCTGGTCGGTGGCCCGCGCGTTGCGGGCGCTGAACCGCCACGACGAAGCGCTGCAGCTGCAGACCCGGCTGGAGCGCGAATGGCAGGCCGCGGACGGCGTCGACGGCTACGTGTTCGAGGAGATCGCCGAGAACCTGGAAGCGCTCGGCCGCACCGCCGAGGCAACGGGGTATTTTCGTCGTGCCGAACAGGAACTGGGCAAGGATCCGCAGTTCGTGCGGGACGAAGCGGCCCGCTGGAAACGGATCACGTCGCTTGCGGCGCGAGCGCTGTAGCTGCAGGCGACAACTGGTCTTTGCGCAGGCCGAACGCACGCTAGAAGCATCCACAACGCTCGGCGCGTCGACCGTGATGCGGGGAGCCTCGCGGAGCGCGGCGCGTTGCGGCGGGCGTAGCAGTGCAGCGGCTGCGGCGGGCCGACACGAGCGCCGGCCGGAAGGCACGACCGCCGGAATCGGAAGATCTCACTCCGAAAGCTGCCGGCCCGCAGGGAGCACCCTGGACCCAGTGACGCCCGCCGCGCGTCGCGCGGAGTCGAGGACCCCGCAGCGCGGTCGGCGCGCAGGCGGCTCAGCCCGCAACAATCGACCGCTCGAACCTGCACGACTACCGCTGCACGCTGTCCCACACCTTCTGCAGGCGCTTCACGCTCACCGGCATCGGCGTGCGCAGTTCCTGGGCAAAGAGCGACACCCGCAGTTCCTCCAGCAGCCAGCGGAACTCGTCGAGCCGCGCGTCGACGACGCCTTTGCGGGCGGCCAGTTCGCGCACGAACGGCGTCTGCAGCGCGGCGACCTCCGCCATGCGGGCCGCATCGCGCGCGGGGTCGTTCTTCAGCTTGTCGAGCCGCGCACGCGATCGCCTTCAGGTAGCGCGGGTAGTGCGCGAGGGCGGCACCGGGCGCCGACACGATGAAGCGCCGCGCGAACAGGCGCGCCATCTGCTGCTCGACGTCGCTCACCACCGCCGGGAATCCCTTGAGTCCGTTGAGCTTGCGCGCGATGGGAGCGGCCTCCTGCACGATGGTCGCCACCATCCGTGCGATCTCCTGCGCGATCAGCGTCAGCTTGCCGCGCGCCTCGTCCTTGCGCGCCACGAAAGAGGCGCGGTCCTTGGGCCACGGCTCGACGAGACAGGTACGGTCGATCGCGGCCGTGACGACCTGTTCGCGCAGGTCCTCGAAGCCATCCCACGCGTGCGCAAGCGCTGGAACGGTGGCCGCCTGGATCTGCGTGGTCTGCAGCGTCGACAGGCTCTTCTCCAGATACTTGACCTGCTCCCGCAACTGCAGGCGAAACAGCCGGCGCAGTCCGTCGCGGTGCTGCGCGAGCGCTTCGTCGGGCTCGTCGAACACCTCCACCGAGCAATGGGCGCCGTGGTCGACGAGCGCCGGATAGCCGACCAGCGCCTCGCCGCCGCGCCGGATCTCGAGCAGTTCGGGCAGTTCGCCGAAGTCCCAGTCCGTGATCTCGTCGGCCAGTCCTTCGGCGACCTGGGCGTCCTTCCCGGCCAGTTGCTGGAAAGTCTTCTGCGCCTGCGCTCCGAGTTCGGCGCGCAGCTGCGCCAGGTTGCGTCCCATGCCGAGCTGCCGCCCGTGTTCGTCGACCACCTTGAAGTTCATCAGCAGGTGGGCCGGCAGCGTTTCGAGCTTGAAGTCGCCCGCCTGCGCGACGAGGCCGCGCTCGGCGCGCACGTCGGCGATGAGCGCATCGATCAGCGACAGGTCGGCCGTGCGGGCGCCCACGCGCTCCACGAAGCGCGCGGCGTACTCGGGCACCGGGACCAGGTGGCGGCGCAGCTTCTGCGGCAGCGACTTCAGGAGCAGATGCGCCTTCTCCTTGAGCATGCCGGGCACCAGCCACTCGCAGCGGACGGGATCGATCTGGTTGAGCGCGTACAGCGGCACCGCCAGCGTCACGCCGTCGCGCGGGCTGCCCGGCTCGAAGTGATACGTCAACGCCATCGTGACGCCGCGCATCTCCATCTGCTTCGGGAAGAGATCGGTCGTGACGCCCGCCGCCTCGTGCCGCATCAGGTCGTCGCGCGACAGGAAGAGCAGTTTCGGCTGCTCGCGCTCCGCGGCCGCCCGCCATTTCTCGAAGTGCGCCGCCGTGTTCACGTCGACCGGCACGAGCTTGTCGTAGAACGCGAAGATCAGCTCGTCGTCGACCAGGACGTCGAGGCGGCGCGTCTTGTGCTCGAGCTCGCGGATCTCGCGCACCAGCCGCTGGTTGTGCGCGAAGAACGGCGCCCGCGTGTCCAGTTCGCCTTCCACCAGGGCCTCGCGCAGGAAGATCTCGCGCGCATGGTCCGGGTTCAACGGGCCGTACGGCACGCGGCGCTGGGCATAGACGACCAGCCCGTAGAGCGTCGCCCGCTCGAACGCCATCACCTGCCCGGCCTTCTTCTCCCAGTGCGGGTCGGTGTGACTCGTCTTCAGCAGATGGGCGCCGACGCGCTCCAGCCACCCGGGTTCGATGTTGGCGATGGTGCGCGCGAACAGGCGCGACGTTTCCACGAGTTCCGCGGCCATGATCCAGCGCCCCGCCTTCTTCAGCAGCGGCGAGCCGGGCCAGACGTGGAACTTGATGCCGCGCGCCCCGGCGTACGGCGGCTCGCCGCGGTCGGCGTCGAGGATGCGGGTGCCGACGTTGCCGAGCAGCCCGCTCAACAACGCGAGGTGCAGCTGCTCGAACGTGGCCGGCGACGGGTTGACGCGCCAGCCCTGCTCGGTCGCGATGGTCGTCAACTGGCCATGCACGTCGATCCACTCGCGCACGCGCCGCGGGCTGAGGAAGTGGCTCTTCAGATCGTCGGTCAGCTTGCGGTTCGACTTCTTGTGCCCGATCTTCTCCTGCACGAAGTTCCACAGCTTCACCAGCGACAGGAAGTCGCTCTTGTCGTCCGCGAGCCGGCGATGCGCCTGGTCCGCCGCGTCCTGCGCCTCGAGCGGCCGTTCGCGCGGATCCTGCACCGACAGCGCCGAGGCGATGACGAGCATCTCGGCGAGGCACTGCTGGTCGCGCGCGGCGAGCAGCATGCGGCCGATGCGCGGGTCGAGCGGCAGCTTCGCCAGTTCGCGCCCGCTCGCCGTCAGTTCGTTGCGCTCGTCGACGGCGTTCAGCTCCGCGAGCAGCTGGTAGCCGTCGGCGATCGCGCGGCCCGGCGGCGGCTCGACGAAGGGAAACTCGGCGACGTCGCCCAGGCCCAGCGACTTCATGCGCAGGATCACGCTCGCCAGCGAGGAGCGCAGCACCTCGGGGTCGGTGAAGCGCGGCCGCTTCGCGTAGTCGTCCTCGCCGTAGAGCCGGATGCAGACGCCCTCGGCCACCCGACCGCAGCGGCCCGCGCGCTGGTTGGCGGCCGCCTGCGAGATCGCCTCGATCTGCAGCTGCTCGACCTTGTTGCGATAGGAATAGCGCTTCACGCGCGCCATGCCGGTGTCGACCACGTAGCGGATGCCGGGCACCGTGAGCGACGTCTCCGCGACGTTGGTGGCGAGCACGATGCGGCGCCCGCCGCCGGGCCTGAACACGCGCTCCTGTTCCTCGACCGATAGCCGGGCGAACAGCGGCAGGATCTCGGTGGCTGGAGGGTGATGCTTGCGCAGCGCCTCGGCCGCTTCGCGGATCTCGCGCTCGCCGGGCAGGAACACGAGCACGTCGCCGCGGCCCACGCCGGCCAGTTCGTCGACCGCGTCGACGATGCCGTCCATCAGCGTGCGATCGTCGGTGTCGTCCTCGTCGGTGATCGGGCGGTAGCGCAGTTCCACCGGATACAGGCGGCCCGACACCTCGATGACCGGTGCGGGGCCGGCGGCGCCACCGAAGTGCTTCGCGAAGCGCTCGGCATCGATCGTGGCCGAGGTGATGATCACCTTCAGGTCCGGCCGCCGCGGCAGCAGCTGCCGCAGGTAGCCGAGCAGGAAGTCGATGTTGAGCGACCGCTCGTGCGCCTCGTCGATGATCAGCGTGTCGTACGCCTTGAGCAGCGGGTCGCCCTGCGTCTCGGCGAGCAGGATGCCGTCGGTCATCAGCTTGATCGAGCGCACCGGCCTCGTGTGGTCGGTGAAGCGGACCTTGTAGCCGACCACCTCGCCGGGCGCCGTGCCGAGCTCCTGCGCGATGCGACGGGCGATGGTGGACGCGGCGAGCCGGCGCGGCTGCGTATGCCCGATCAGGCCGCGTTCACCGCGGCCCAGCGCGAGGCAGATCTTCGGCAGCTGCGTCGTCTTGCCGGAGCCCGTCTCGCCGCTGACGATCACGACCTGGTGCGATTCGATCGCGCGCGCGATGTCCTCGCGGCGACCGGAGACGGGCAGTTCCTCGGGAAAGGTGATGGCCGGCAGCGGCGCGCGACGACGAGGGGGTCGCGGGGACCCGGACGCGTTGTCTCGGCGGTGGGGCTGCATCGGCGGCCGCGCGTCAGCGCGGCGTGGTCATCGTGGTGCTCGGCGTAGAAGGCGCGTGTCCGAAGGGAAACGCGAGGTCGGTCAGTATACTTTTACCGATGAACGACGCCCCTCCCGCGCCGCAGATGGCGGCCCCCTCCGGTCGAGACCATCGACGACCACGCGCAGTTCGTCGCCTGGCTGCGCCAGGTCGCGCCGTACGTGCACGCGCACCGGGGCCGCACGTTCGTCGTCGCGTTCTCCGGCGGACTGGTCGAGGCCGGGGCGCTGAACCGCCTCGTGCACGACCTGTCGCTGCTGTCGGCGATGGGGATGCGCCTGGTGATCGTGCACGGCTCGCGGCCGCAGGTGCAGGCGCAGCTCGCGCTGCAAGGGATCCCGTCGCGCTTCCACGCCGACGTGCGCATCACCGACACGGCCGCGCTCGAATGCGCGAAGGAAGCCTCCGGCGAGATCCGGCTCGACATCGAGGCCGCGTTCTCGCAGGGCCTGCCCGTCCACGCCGATGGCGCATTCGAAGGTGCGCGTCGTCAGCGGCAACTTCGTCACCGCCCGCCCGCTCGGCGTCATCGACGGCGTCGACTACGAGCTGACCGGCGTGGTGCGCAAGGTGGACGCCGATGCGATCAAGTTCACGCTCGCCAACGGCGCGATCGTGCTGTTGTCGCCGCTCGGCTTCTCGCCCACCGGCGAGGCCTTCAACCTGACCATGGAAGACATCGCCTGCAGCGTGGCCACGGCGATCAAGGCGGACAAGCTGATCCTGCTGACGGAGACCGAAGGCATACGCGACGCCAACGGCGACCTGAAGAGCGAGCTGAGCGTGCAGGACGCCGAGACGATGCTGAGCGACAACGCCGTCAAGGGCGACCCGGCGTTCAACCTGAAGTACGCCGTCAAGGCCTGCAAGGGCGGGGTGGCCCGCGCCCACATCATTCCGTACAAGCTCGACGGCAGCGTGCTCGCGGAACTGTTCACGCACGAGGGCGTGGGCACGATGGTCGCGCCGGAGAACCTCGAGAAGATGCGCGAGGCGACCCCGGACGACGTCGGCGGCATCATCAAGCTGATCGAGCCGCTCGAGGCCGAGGGCACGCTGGTGAAGCGGCCGCGCGAGCTGATCGAGCGCGAGATCGACCGCTTCGTGGTGGTGGAGCACGACGGCTTCATCTTCGGCTGCGCGGCGCTGTACCCCTTCCTGCGCGAGCACATGGGCGAGCTCGCGTGCCTCACGGTGCACCCGGAGTACCAGGGCTATGGCGACGGCGACCGCCTTCTGAAGCGGATCGAGCAGCGCGCCAAGGCGGCCGGCATCACCACCCTGTTCGTGCTGACCACGCGCACCGCGCACTTCTTCATCAAGCGCGGTTTCCGGCCTGCCACGGTCGACGACCTGCCGCAGGCGCGGCAGAACATGTACAACTGGCAGCGCCGCTCGCAGGTGCTGCTGAAACAGATCTAGGAGCGCTGCGAATGGCACGGATGGTGAACTGCGTGAAGCTCGGCCGCGAGGCCGAAGGCATGGACTTTCCGCCGGTGCCGGGCGAACTCGGCAAACGCCTCTGGGAAAGCGTCTCCAAGGAGGCGTGGGCCGGCTGGCTGAAGCACCAGACGATGCTGGTGAACGAGAACCGCCTGAACCTCGCCGATGCGCGGGCCCGCAAGTACCTGCTGCAGCAGATGGAGAAGCACTTCTTCGGCGAAGGCGCCGACCAGGCCCAGGGCTACGTGCCGCCGACGAACTGAGCGGTCGCGCGGAACGGCCTGCCCGCGGCAGGCGCACGGACGCGTCCACAGACGGCGGTTCACAGATCGCGAAGCTGGAAGAACAAGGCGGCGTCGAACGGCGCCCAGAGCGGCACGCGCACGCCGGCCGTCTGCAGGCCGCGCCGCACCCACTCGTTGCTGGTGACCCGGAGCGAATAGCGCGGACCGGCCGCGTAGAACGCGTCGGACGCGAAGTAGCCGGGCGCCCCCAGCCGCCGCGGCCGCCCGCTCGCATCGCGCAGGAACGACCCGCGGATGTAGTTCACCAGGCGCGCATGCTGGTCCGCGGTCAGCCGCAGTTCCCGTCCGGCGTAGGCCCCAGGTCGCGCGAGGTACTCGACGTGCATCGCGCCCTCGCCGGTGCCGCTGAGCGCCGCCAGCGCCGTGCTGAATCGCAGGTCGGACCAGGACGGGGTGGTGGCGAAGAACTCGGCATCGCCCCATCCGAACGCGATCCACGGCAGCGGCGCCGGCAGCGCGCGCATGTCGCTCGCCGGATGGTCCGTCGTCCAGTCGGCACCCGCCCCGCGCGTCTGCAGCACCAGTTCCGCGTGCACGCCGTTGGTCCGCACGTAGATCGGGATGCCGTCCGGCGTCGAGCGGAAGTCGGGGTTGGCCGGGATGAGACCCAGCACGAGGGCGGTCGCGAGGTAGAGCGCAGGCAGAAGCAGCGCAGCGGCGAGCAGCGCGAGCAGGCCGCGCACCGCGCCGCGCATCAACGCGACGTGCCCTGCTCCGCCAGTCGCGCGCGCAGCCACACGCGGCTGTCGACCGCCGGATGGCCGGGACAGAGCACGCGATAGGGCTTGCCGCTGACGGTGCTGCCGCTGGCGACGCGATCGATGAACAGGTCGGCGCTCATCCCCGGACGGCCCGAGCGCTCGAGCTTCATCCGCAAATGCTCCGCCGCCTCCTTGGCGTCGTGCAAGCCGCCGTTGCGTTCCATCTGGCAGCCCGATGTCTCGACCGTCCGCAGCAGCGCGGCAACCGCCGGATCCGGCGACTGCCCGGCACTCGCCCCCGCCGCGGCGAGCAGCACCGCCGCCAGCAGGACTTTCACGGCCGCCGCGACTCGCGCACGCCGTCCGGCGCGCCGAGCAGCAGCACGTCCGCGCCGCGCGCCGCGAAGAGGCCGTTGGTCACCACGCCGACGATGCCGTTCACCGTGCGTTCGAACGCCACGGGGTCGGCGATCGACAGGCCGTGCACGTCGATGATCACGTTGCCGTTGTCGGTGACGAACCCCTCGCGCAGCTTCGGCGCGCCGCCGAGCTTCGCGAGCTCGCGCGCGACATGGGCGCGCGCCATCGGGATCACCTCGACCGGCAGCGGAAAGCGGCCGAGCGTGGCCACCAGCTTGGTGTGGTCGGCGATGCAGACGAAGGTCTGCGCGACGGCGGCGACGATCTTCTCGCGCGTGAGCGCGCCGCCGCCGCCCTTGATCATGCAGAAGCCGGCATCGATCTCATCGGCGCCATCGACGTAGACCGGCAGCGCCTCGACGTCGTTGAGGTCGAAGAGCCGGATCCCATGGTGCGCCAGCCGCGTGGCGCTGCGCTCCGAGCTCGGCACGGCGCCGACGATGCGGTCCTTCATCCGCCCGAGTTCGTCGATGAAGAAATCCGCCGTCGATCCGGTGCCGACGCCGATGATCTGGCCCTCGGGCACGTAGCGCACGGCGGCGCGCGCGACCTCGCGCTTCAGTTCGTCCTGGGTTGCCATGAGTCCGTCCCTCCCCGGCCGCGATGATACGGACCCGGGCTCGCGGGGACGCCTGCGGTCAGTGCAGCGTCGAGCGGGGGGCCGACTGCACGATCCAGAAGGGCCGCGGCCGGTGCTCGCAGAAGCTGCGCATGCCCTGGTCGGCGAAGCGCGCCACGCGCGGGCGCAGGGCGAGGTTCGTCGTCAGCAGCTGGGGCGAGTTGTCTTCGCTCTCGACGATGTAGCCGTGACCGTACGGCTTCACGACGACGTTGCCGCTGATGCGCACGCGCCGCGAACCGACGGTGACGATGCCGCGCTGGTAGGACTGGTGCACCAGGCAGCCGACCACCGAGCTCGCGGCGGCCTCGCCGTTGTTGTGCCAGTGCAGCGGGTAACGCCCGGGCCGGTTGAACTGCCCCATGCGGCGGAATTCGACGCCGGAAAAGCGGCCCACCGATTGGCGGATGGTGCCGGCGACCTCGCCCGGTCCGCCGGCGATCAGGCAATAGGCGCCGACGGAGTCGCGTTCCGAGGCGACGCAGCCTTCGACCACGACGTTGCGCGTCAGCAGCACCGCCTTCGCCAGCGAGCCCGGCAGCACGTGCCGCACCGGCGCCTGCCTGCCGTAGTGACGGTGCGTGATGGGCGCCGCCAGCTTGACGGTCAGGCAATCGGCGGCCACCTCTTCAATGGCGCGCTCTTCGATCACCGAGTGATCGGCGCCGGACGCCACGGCGACGAGCTCGCCGCGGCGCCAGTCGACCGGCTGGTCGAGGCGCACGGTGTCGTGTCCGGGCGCGGTGCTGAATCCCAGCGGAACCCACGAGGTGCGGGCCTCGCCGTGCAGGTCGATGGTCCCGCCGTTCACGGCGGCCAGGAATTTCGAGCCCAGTTCCGGATGCGGCCTGGCGCTGCTGTCGGCGCACAGCGTGATGGTCAGCTGCTGCCTGAACGGCTGTTCGGCACTGCCGGCGCTGAGTTCGCCGTGGCCCGACACGAGGATCCAGCCGGCGCGGATCTTCGTGTCGCGGCGCTCGACGATGACCGTCCCGTGGATCGTCAACGATCCGATGTCGAGATCCTGGTCGATGACCAGCGTGCGCCCGGCGGCGATGGTCACGGCATCGCCATGGCCCGGCTGTCCGGCGCTCCACGTGGCCGCGTCGGACCACCGTTCGGCGTTGCCGGGAAACACTTCGAGGGGAGCCGGCGCGGGTGCGGCGCCGACGGCGAGATATTCGAGGAAGCCCATCTGCTGCGATGCGTCCTGATGCGTGCCGGGCCCGAGTGCCGCGACGATTGAGTCCGAGGGTAAGAGACCGTGCGCGAATTTCAAATCGCGCACGAAGCATGAGGAAGGATGATGCCCGCGTTCTTGCGCGAAATCAGCCGCTGCGGGAATCGGGCTCGCCGCCGAAAAAGACGCGTCCGGTCGCATCGGGTTCGAAGATCACGTGCACCGACGCGCGTGGGCGCGTGGTGGCTTCCGAGACCGCGGCCGCAATGACGTGCGCCCGTTTTGGCCACACTGACGGATCCTTGGTACGCACGAGCACGCGGACGAACACCGGCAGCGTGGCGCTGGGCGGACCGTTCTCCGCGTACCCGGACGCCGACACCTTCTGCACCTTGACCCAAAGCTGGCCCTTCGGCACGCCGAGGGCCGCGCCCACCCCGTTCGCGATCCGCTCGGCGAGTTTCTCCGTCGGCGGGTCGCCCGCCTGCTGCCCCACCACCTCGACGTCGAGGATCGGCATCGCTAGGGCCTGTTAACGCTTGGCTCGCGCATGCGCCGGGCCTTGGCGGGCCGCGCAGCTAGGCGCGGCGACGAGACCATTGCTGACGCAAGGCGAGGAGCCGCAACGACGCTGCGCGGCCCGCCAAGACCCGGCCCGAAGGGTGATCCTCCAGAACGCCCGCACTCGTCGTTGCGCTGCCTTGACAGGGATTCGCCCTGCCGGCGGCAGCGCGCCTAGATTGCGAACGTTCTGGAGGTCACGCATGTGCGATCCAAGCGTTAACAGGCCCTAGCGACGCGGCGGCGGCACGTCGGTGCAGACGCCTTCGGCGACTTCGGCCGCCAGGCCCACCGACTCGCCGAGCGTCGGATGCGGGTGGATCGTGCGGCCGATGTCGACCGCGTCGGCGCCCATCTCCACGGCGAGCGCGACTTCGCTGATGAGGTCGCCGGCATGCGTGCCGACGATGCCGCCCCCGAGGACCCGGTGGCTCGCCTCGTCGAAGATCAGCTTGGTGAAGCCTTCGTCGCGGCCGTTGGCGATCGCCCGCCCGCTCGCGGCCCACGGAAACTTGCCGACCTTCACCTTGACGCCCTGGGCCTTCGCCTCGTCCTCGGTCATGCCGACCCACGCCACTTCCGGGTCCGTGTACGCCACCGACGGAATCACGCGCGCGTCGAAGTACGCCTTCTCGCCGTGCGCCGCCTCCGCCGCCACGTGCCCTTCGTGCACGGCCTTGTGCGCGAGCATCGGGTTGCCGACGATGTCGCCGATCGCGAAGATGTGCGGCACGTTGGTCCGCATCTGGCGGTCGACGTTGATGAAGCCGCGATCGGTCACCGCGACGCCGGCGGCCTCCGCGCCGATCTTGCGGCCGTTCGGCGCGCGGCCGACGGCGACCAGCACGAGGTCGTAGAGCTGCGGTTCGGCCGGCGCCTGTTCGCCCTCGAAGCGCACCAGCAGGCCTTCGGGCTTCGCCTCCACGCCGACCGTCTTCGTCTTCAGCATCACCTTGTCGAAGCGCTTGTCGTTGTGCTTCTGCCAGACGCGGACCAGGTCGCGGTCCGCGCCGGTCATCAGCACGTCGAGCATCTCGACCACCTCGATGCGCGCGCCGAGCGTCGAGTACACCGTCGCCATCTCCAGGCCGATGATGCCGCCGCCGATGACGAGCATCCGCTTCGGCACCGCGCGCAGTTCGAGCGCGCCGGTCGAATCGACCACGCGCGGATCGTCCGGAATGAAGGGCAGCTTCACCGCCTGCGAGCCGGCAGCGATGATCGCCTGGGCGAAGCGGATCACCTTCTTCTCGCCGGTGGGCGCCTGGCCGTCGCCCGAGGTGAGCCGCACCTCGAGGTGGTTGGGGCCGACGAACGTGCCGACGCCGCGCACCGTCGTGACCTTGCGGCCCTTCGCCATGCCGGCCAGCCCGCCCGTCAGCTTGCCGACGACCTTGCTCTTGTGCGCGCGCAGCTTGTCGAGATCGAGCTTCGGCTTGCCGAAGTCGACCCCGATGGCCGCGAAATGCGCCGCCTCGTCCATCACCGCGGCCACGTGCAGCAGCGCCTTCGACGGAATGCAGCCGACGTTGAGGCAGACGCCGCCGAGCGTCGCGTAGCGTTCGACGAGCACGGTCTTCATGCCGAGGTCGGCGGCGCGGAAGGCGGCGGAGTAGCCGCCCGGCCCGGCGCCGAGGACGAGCATCTCGCACTCGATGTCCGCAGATCCCCCGAACGCGGCGGCCGCCGGCGCGGGCGCCGCGGCAGCCGGTGCCGGCGCCGGGGCGGCGGTCTTCGGCGCCGGCGCGGGCGCGCGGTGCAGGTGCCGCGGCCGATGCGCCGGAGGCCTCCAGCACCAGCAGAGCACTGCCTTGCGACACCTTGTCGCCGATCTTGACCTTCATCTCCCTGACCACACCGGCCGCCGACGACGGGATCTCCATCGACGCCTTGTCGCTCTCGACCGTGATCAGCGACTGGTCCTTCGCCACCGTGTCGCCCGGCTTGACCAGCACCTCGATCACCTCGACATCCTTGAAGTCGCCGATGTCGGGCACGCTCACTTCGATGGCCTGGCTCATGCGTGGTCCCCTTCCGTGGAGGGCTGCGCGGCGACGCTGAACACGCGCGCCGGCAGCGATGAACTTTTGTCGAATTCCGCCCCCGCCTTCACGCCGATCTCGGCGATCCGGCGCGCGGACGCGGTCCGGTCGTAGGCGGCGTACATCGCCCCGAGGGCGAAGTTGCGGCCGGAGCCGATGCCCCAGAACCGGTCGAAGCTGAACACTTCGCGGTACGAGTACACGCCGTAGATGCCGCTCGCATTGGCGATCAGCGCGGTGATGTGCGACGACTCGTACGGATCGGCGTCCTCCTCCTTCGGATTCAGGAAGTAGCGGTCCTTCAGCAACGGATGCAGCCGCTGGAACGTGTTGAAGACCTCCAGCCGGCTGCCGAGCTTGCACTCCTCGCCCAGGTGCCGGAGCCCCTCGGCCATCACCGCGAAGTGCGCCGTGCTGCCGGCCAGGCCGACGTACGAGTCGTTGATCCGGAAGATCTTCTCGTTCATCTCGTAGCCGTGCGGCAGGCGCGTCTCGCCGAACGTGACGAGCGCGTCCGAGGCAATCGCGATCTCGTCGTTCTTCTTTACGACAACGATGGTGGTCATGTTCTGCAACGAAGCGGCGCGCCGGGGGCGCGCCGCGGGTGTCAGGCTTCGGTTACAGCATCACCCGGCGGAAGTCCGCCAGGATCTGCGCGAGGTAGGCGTTGAAGCGTGCCGCCCCGGCGCCGTCGACGACGCGATGGTCCCACGAGAGCGACAGCGGCAGGATCAGGCGCGGCGCGAACTGCCTGCCGTCCCACACCGGCCGGGTCTGCGACCGGCACACGCCGAGGATGGCGACTTCCGGCGCGTTGATGATCGGCGTGAAGTAGGTGCCGCCGATGCCGCCGAGGGACGAGATCGAGAAGGTCCCGCCCTGCATATCGGCACGGCGCGAGCTTGCCGTCGCGCGCCTTGGCGGCCAGCGCCGAGGTCTCCTGCGCGATCTCGAACACGCCCTTCTTGTCGGCGTCCCTGATCACCGGGACGACGAGGCCGTTCGGCGTGTCGGCGGCGAAGCCGATGTGGTAGTAGCTCTTCAGGAAGATCGCGTCGCCGGTGTCGGCGTCGATCGAGGCGTTGAACTCGGGAAACTTCTTCAGCGCGGCGATGCAGGCCTTGACCAGGAAGGCCAGCATGGTCAGCTTCGGCGCGTCCTTGTTCTTCTCGTTTTCCTTGTTGAGCTGGACGCGGAAGGCCTCCAGCTCGGTGATGTCCGCGTCGTCGTGATTGGTGACGTGCGGAATCAGGATCGAGTTGCGCGTCAGCGCCGGCCCCGAGATCTTGCGGATGCGCGACATGGCGACCCGCTCGACCGGGCCGAACTTCGCGAAGTCGACCGACGGCCAGGCCGGCAGGTTCATCCCCGGGCCTGCGGCGGCCGCCACAGGCGCGGCCGGGCCGCGCGCCGCCGGCCATCACCGCCTTGACGTGCTCGCGCACGTCGTCCGTCGTGATGCGGCCTTTCGGGCCGCTGCCCGCGACGTGGGTGAGGTCGACGCCGAGTTCACGGGCGAACTTGCGGACCGACGGCGACGCGTGCGGGCGGCTGCCCGGCGCGGCACTGTCGGCCGGCTCGGGCCGGGCGCCCATCTCGGTGTGGAAGGCGTGCGACTTCGCCTCGGCCGCGACGGCGGGCGCGGGCGCCGGGACCGCTGCCGCGGGCGCGGGGGCCGGAGCCGGCGCAGGCGCCGCCTTGGCGCAGCCGGGATCCTTGTCCGCCGGGGCCGGTGCGCCTGCGTCCGCATCGAGCACCAGCAGCAGCGCTCCCTCGGCGACCTTGTCGCCGAGCTTGACCTTCATTTCCTTCACGACGCCAGCGGCCGACGACGGAATCTCCATCGACGCCTTGTCGCTCTCCACGGTGACCAGCGACTGCTCCTTCGCCACGGTGTCCCCGGGCTTCACGAGGACCTCGATCACCTCGACGTCCTTGAAGTCACCGATGTCCGGCACCTTCACTTCGACCAGTTGGCCCATCTCCTCGGCCCTTTCTTGTGCGTTGTTCTCGCGCCGTCACCGGCGCCGCGTCGTCCTGCCCTGCGGTCGCCTAGACCGTGTGGGGGTTCGGCTTGCTCGGGGTCGATGCCGTATTTCTTGATGGCCTCCACGACCTTCGAGACCGGCAGCATGCCCTCGTCGGCCAGCGCGCGCAGAGCGGCGAGCACGACGTAGCGCCGGTCGACTTCGAAGAACTCGCGCAGTTTCGCGCGGGTGTCGGAACGGCCGAAGCCGTCGGTGCCCAGCACGCGGTAGTCACGGCCACGCGGCAGGTACGGACGGATCTGGTCGGCGAACAGCCGCTTGTAGTCGGTCGTGGCGACGATCGGTCCGACCGTCTTCTCGAGCTGCTGCGTCGACGTAGGCCTTGCGCGGCTTGTCAGCCGGGTGCAGCAGGTTCCACCGCTCGACGTCGATGCCCTCGCGCCGCAGCTCGGTGAAGCTGGTGACGCTCCAGACGTCGCCCGCGACGCCCCAGTCGTTCCACAGCAGGTCGGCCGCGGCGATCGCCTCGCGCAGGATCGTGCCGCTGCCGAGCAACTGCACGCGCGGGATCGACTTGCCAAGCCCGCTGCCCGCCGGGCCTTCCTGCAGCCGGTACATCCCTTTCAGGATGCCATCCTCCTGGCCCTTGGTCAGGCCCGGCTGCGGGTAGTTCTCGTTCATCAGCGTGATGTAGTACCAGACGTTCTCCTGGTTCTCGATCATCCGCTTCATGCCTGCCTGCAGGATCACGGCGACTTCGTGCGCGAACGTCGGGTCGTAGCTGACGCAGTTCGGAATCGTCAGGCTCATCAGGTGCGAGTGGCCGTCCTGGTGCTGCAGGCCCTCGCCGTTCAGGGTCGTGCGGCCGGCGGTCGCGCCGAGCAGGAAGCCGCGCGACTGGCAGTCGCCCGCCGCCCAGGCCAGGTCGCCGATGCGCTGGAACCCGAACATCGAATAGAAGATGTAGAACGGAATCGAGATGCGGTTGGTGTGCGAGTACGAGGTGGCCGCGGCGATCCACGAACTCATCGCGCCGGCCTCGTTGATGCCTTCCTCGAGGATCTGGCCCGCCTTGTCCTCGCGGTAGTACATCACCTGGTCCTTGTCGACCGGCTCGTACAGCTGGCCCTGCGACGCATAGATCCCGAGCTGGCGGAACATGCCTTCCATGCCGAAGGTGCGCGCCTCGTCCGGAATGATCGGCACCACGCGGGGCCCGATGTTCTTGTCGCGCACCAGTTGCGTGAGCGCGCGGACGAAAGCCTGCGTGGTCGAGATCTCGCGGCCCTCGGCCGTCGGCTCGATCACCGCCTGGAACGCGTCGAGCGCCGGGACGGTGAGCTTCTCGTCGGCCTTGCGGCGCCGCTGCGGCAACGAGCCGCCGAGCGCGCGCCGCCGCTCGTGCAGGTACTTCATCTCGGCCGAGTCCTCGGCCGGCTTGAAGTACGGCACTTCCTCGAGCTTGTCGTCGGGCACCGGGATCGCGAAGCGGTCGCGGAATTCGCGGATCGCCGCGGTGTCGAGCTTCTTCAGCTGGTGCGTCGGGTTCTTGCCCTCGCCCACCTTGCCCATCCCGTAGCCCTTGACCGTCTTCGCCAGGATGACGGTGGGCCGGCCGGTGACCTTCATCGCGGCCGCGTAGGCCGCGTAGATCTTGTACGGGTCGTGGCCGCCGCGGTTCAGGCGCCAGATGTCGTCGTCGCTCATGCGCGAGACCATCTCGAGCACCTTCGGATCCTTGCCGAAGAAATGCTTGCGCACGAATGCGCCGTCGTTGGCCTTGAAGTTCTGGTACTCGCCGTCGACCGTGTTCTCCATCACCTGCAGCAGCCGGCCCTCGTGGTCGCGCGCGAGCAGCGGATCCCAGTACGAGCCCCAGATGACCTTGATGACCTTCCAGCCGTCGCCGCGGAAGCTGCCCTCGAGCTCCTGGATGATCTTGCCGTTGCCACGCACCGGGCCGTCGAGGCGCTGCAGGTTGCAGTTGATGACGAAGATCAGGTTGTCGAGCTTCTCGCGCGAGGCCATCCCGATGGCGCCGAGCGATTCGGGCTCGTCCATCTCGCCGTCGCCGCAGAACACCCACACCTTGCGGTTGGAGGTGTCGGCGATTCCGCGCGCGTGCAGGTATTTCAGGTAGCGCGCCATGTAGATGGCCTGGATCGGACCCAGGCCCATCGACACGGTCGGGAACTGCCAGAAGTCCGGCATCAGCTTCGGGTGCGGATACGAGGTCACGCCCTTGCCGTCGACGTCGCGCCGGAAGTTGTTCAGTTGCTCCTCGGTCAGACGGCCTTCCATGAAGGCGCGCGCGTAGACGCCCGGCGCCGAGTGGCCCTGGAAGTAGATGAGGTCGCCGCCGAAGTCGGCGGTGGGCGCGCGCCAGAAGTGGTTGAAGCCGATCTCCATCAGCGTGTTGACCGAGGCGTAGCTGGCGATGTGGCCGCCGAGGTCGCCCTCGCCACGGTTGGCGCGCACCACCATCGCCATCGCGTTCCAGCGGATGTACGAGCGGATCCGCTCTTCGATGGCGGCATCGCCCGGAAGCGGCTCCTCCTGGTGCGGCGGAATGGTGTTCAGGTAGGCCGTGTTGGCCGAATACGGAATGTGCGCGCCTTCGCGGCGCGCCTTGTCGATCAGCGCTTCGAGCAGGAAGTGCGCGCGCTCGGGGCCCTCGCGCTGAAGCACGGATTCGAGCGCATCGAGCCACTCCCGGGTCTCGGAAGCGTCGTCGTCGTTCGCCGCGATGTGGGGAATGGCGGACATGCTGTCTCCTTGTAATGGGTGCCGATGGAACTCGGCTCCGCCCGGATCGCTACGTGGGTGCCCGGTGCGGGTGGGAAGGATGGACGATAACAGCCCCTCTGGGTTCTTTCAAATAGTGGCGTGCGTTTTTATAATGCGAAATAACACTTCGAGAGCCGGGGAACGAACCGCGGTCGGCCGTCGATAATATGCGCAGCCCCTCGCGCCGTTGTGGTGCCGAGCAGCAAGCGACGCGCACGATGGACACTCCTCCGCCCCCCGCTCCCGATTCCGTCCTGCTCGCCTTCGATCGCATGGCGCGGGCGAAGAGCCGGCGGCCCGAGCTCAGCCGTTACGCCTACGCGATCGCGATCGCCCTGCTAGCCACGCTGCTCGCCGGCCTCGCTTACCTGATCGTCAACGAAGACCGCGAACTGCAGCGCGATGCGCTGAACCGCGACGTCGACACGCTGGTGCAGTCGATCTCGCTGCGGCTCGAGACGATGAGCGAGGCGGCGACCAAGATCTCGATGAACATCGCCGGGACGGACTACAACGAGCGCCGCTTCACCTCGGCTGCGCGCGAGCTGATGCTGCAGAAGCAGGAGTTGATGCACATGGCCTTCGTCGACGCCGAGCGCCGCGTCCGCTGGTCGGTCGCGTCGCCCGGCCCCCTCGGCGACGCCGCGCGCCCGCCCGCCAGCGAGGTGGACAGCGACGCGCTACGGGCCGCCATCGGACACGCGCAGCGCTCGCACTCCGCGTTCTTCTCCCCGCCGTACGAGGACGTCTCGGGTCCCGCCGGCGCCGACAATGGCAGCCCCTTCGCCGACCTCGTGGTTCCGGTCTTCGGCGACGACGAGTACCTGGGCGCCATCCTCGCGCGCATTTCGCTGCCGCAGTTGCTGCGCGAAGCGGTCAACCTCGAAGTCGCGCGAAACTATCGGATCTCCCTGATCGACGATGCCGGCAAGGTCCTCGGGACGTCGACGCTCAGCGAGGCGCCGCCCGATGCCCTGCGTTACGCCGTGCCGATCCCCCTGCTACCCGACGGAGTCGCAATCGAAGCCTCCGCGTTCAAGCAGCGCTCGCCGCTGCTCGGCAACGCCCTGGCCTGGCTGGTCGGCGGCCTGTCGCTCGCCGTGATGGGCACCCTCATCGCGCTCGCGCGGCGCGACGTGCGCCAGGCGCAGGTGGAACGCGTGCTGCGCGCGGAAACGGCGTTCCGCCGCGCGATGGAGGATTCGCTCGCCACCGGCATGGAGGTCATCGACCGCGACGGCGTGATCCGCCACGTGAATCCCGCCTTCTGCCAGATGACCGGCTGGTCGGAGAAGGAACTGGTCGGGCGCGGCGCACCCTTTCCGTACTGGCCGCCCGGGCAGCACGCCGAGCACCAGGCCCAGCTGTCCGAAACACTGGCCGGCAACGCCTCGCCGGCCGGCTTCGAACTGAAGGTGCAGCGCAAGGACGGCACGCTGTTCGACGCGCGGATGTACATCTCGCCGCTGCGGACCGACGACGGCGAACAGCTCGGCTGGATGTCCGCGATGGCCGACATCACCGAACCCAAGCGCATCAGCGAGCAACTCGCCCTGGCGCACGAACGCTTCACCACCGTGCTCGAGTCGCTCGACGCCGCCGTGTCGGTCACCGCCGGCAGCGGCGGCGAGGAGCTCCTGTTCGCCAACCGCCGCTACCGCGACCTCTACGGAACCACGGCGGCCGGCCACGAGCGCCTCCAGGGCGCCCTCGGCCCGTCGATGGCCGGCGAGGTCTTCGACGGCGAGCCCCAGCGCTGGTTCGACGTGCGCACGCGCGAAGTGCGCTGGGTGGACGGCCGCGACGTCCGGCTGCAGATCGCCACCGACATCACCGAGCGCAAGGGCACCGAGGACATCGTTCGCCAGCAGCAGGAGAAGGTTCAGCTCACCTCGCGCCTGATGACGATGGGCGAGATGGCCTCGTCGCTCGCGCACGAACTGAACCAGCCGCTGACGGCGATCAGCAACTACAGCCTCGGCACCGTCTCGCGCATCAAGGACGGCGGCGCCTCGGTCGAAGACGTGCTGCCTGCCCTCGAAAAGGCAGCCGGCCAGGCGCAGCGTGCCGGCAACATCATTCGCCGCATCCGCGAGTTCGTGAAGCGATCGGAACCGCGCCGCCGGCCGACGCCGGTTGCGCGCGTCGTGGAGGACAGCATCAGCTTCGCCGAGATCGAGGCCGCCAAGCGCGGGATCGCGATCCGCACGCAGCTGCCGCCCGACATGCCGCCGCTCGACGTCGATCCGATCCTGATCGAGCAGTTGCTGCTGAACCTGCTGAAGAACGCGGTCGAGGCGATGGAAGGCGCGCAGGTGCGCACCATCGACCTCGTCGTGAAGCGCGTCGACGACATGGCCGAGTTCGCCGTGATCGACCGCGGCACGGGCATTGCGGAGCCGCAGCGGCAGAACCTGTTCCAGCCCTTCTTCAGCACGAAGTCGGAAGGCATGGGCATGGGGCTCAACATCTGCCGCTCGATCGTCGAGTTCCACCATGGCCGCCTCACCGTAGAGGAAAACCCCGACGGCGGTTCGATCTTTCGCTTCACCCTTCCGCTTGCCCGCGAGCAGGCGGTCAACGACAATCCGCCCGCCTGAACCGGAGCGCAAAGCTGGAGCACAACGTGACCGACAACGCAGAAACGCTGGGTGTGGTGTACGTCGTCGACGACGACGATGCGGTGCGCGACTCGCTGCAGTGGCTGCTCGAGGCGAGCCGCTACCGCGTCTTCGGATTCGAGAGCGCGGAGAAATTCCTCGCCGGCTACGACCCTGCCGCGATCGCCGTGGCGATCCTCGACGTGCGCATGCCGGGCATGAGCGGCCTCGAGCTGCAGGAAGAGCTGATCGCGCGCAAGGCCAGCCTTCCCATCATCTTCATCACCGGCCACGGCGACGTGCCGATGGCGGTGAACACGATGAAGAAGGGCGCGGTCGACTTCATCGAGAAGCCCTTCGACCAGGCGGCGCTGAAGGCGCTGGTCGACCGCCTGCTGGTCGAAGCACGCGAACGGGCGATCGCCAACGAGCGACAGCGCATGAGCGAAGCGCTGCTCGCCAAGCTGACGCCGCGCGAGGAGCAGGTGCTCGAGCGCATCACGGCCGGGCGCCTGAACAAGCAGATCGCCGACGATCTCGGCATCTCGATCAAGACGGTCGAGGCGCACCGCGCGAACATCATGGACAAGGTCAACGCGACCACCGTCGCCGACCTGATGCGCATCGTGCTCACGGGCGGCGGCCTGAAGTCGCCCTGAACCACGTCCCGGGGGCCATGCCCGCGCCCTTCGTCACCGGCGAGCGTCCCTCCCCTCAGTAGAATGGCCGGCTCTTCTGCAAGGAGAAGGCCGACATGACGGCACGCATCATCGACGGCAAGGCCCTTGCCGCCTCCACCCGGGCCAGCCTCGTTCCCCGCGTCCAGGCGCTCACCGCGGCCGGCCACCAGCCCGGACTCGCCGTGATCCTCGTCGGCGACGATCCGGCCTCGGCGGTCTATGTCCGCAACAAGGTCAAGGCCTGCGAAGACATCGGCATCCGCTCGCTCTTCACTCGCCTGCCTGCCGAGACGAGCGAGGCTGAACTCCTCGGCCATATCGCGCGGCTGAACACCGATAGCGGCAGTGCACGGCATCCTCGTGCAGCTGCCGCTGCCGAAGCACCTCGACGCGCAGAAGATCCTCGAGACGATCGACTTCGACAAGGACGTCGACGGCCTGCACGCCACCAACGCCGGCCTGACGCTGATGGGGACGCCGCATTTCCGCTCGTGCACGCCGTACGGGGTGATGAAGATGCTGGAGTCGATCGACTACCCGGTGGCGGGCTGCCACGCGGTGGTCCTCGGCCGCTCGAACATGGTCGGCAAGCCCATGGCGATGCTGCTGCTCGCCGCCAACGCGACGGTGACGATCGCCCATTCGAAGACGCGCGACCTCGGCGCGATCACGCGCCAGGCCGACGTCCTGGTCGCCGCAGTCGGCCGGCGCAACCTCGTGACCGCCGACATGGTCAAGCCTGGCGCGGTGGTCATCGACGTCGGCACCAACAGGACGGCCGAGGGCAAGCTCGCCGGCGACGTGGACTTCGACGGCGTGAAGGAAGTCGCCGGATGGATCTCGCCGGTGCCCGGCGGCGTCGGCCCGATGACGATCACGATGCTGCTGGTCAATACGGTCGAGGCGGCGGAACGCCGGCGCGACGCCGAGTGACGGTGCCCCGGCCAGCGGCACTGGATGACGCGCCCGAATAGCGCGCAGTAACGGAAATTGCCGGTGCAGGACAGCGCCGCGCCAGGACGCCGCCTCATCTCCACGGACACACTATGGAACAGAACCTGAATCCCCTCCTCGACTTTTCCGGGCTGCCGCGCTTCGGCGCGATAGCACCCGCCCACGTCACGCCGGCCATCGACCTGCTGCTGCAGAAGGCCCACGAGGTCGTGCAGCAGGTGACCGATCCGACGACGCCGGCCACCTGGGACAGCGTCGTCGAACCGCTCGACGACGTCACCGACCGCCTCGGCCGGGCATGGGGCGCGGTCTCGCACATGAACGCGGTCGTCGACACGCCGGAGCTGCGCGAGCAGTACAACGCCAACCAGCCGAAGCTGACCGCGTTCTTCACCTCGCTGTCGCAGAACGAGGCGCTGTACGCGCGTTTCAAGGAACTGGCGGCGGCGCCGGACTTCGCGTCATGGCCGGCGTCGCGCCGCAAGGTGATCGAGAACGAGCTGCGCGATTTCCGCCTCGGCGGCGCCGAGCTGCCGGCCGACCAGCAAGGCGCGCTTCAAGGAACTGTGCGAGCGCGAAGCGCAGGTGACGACGCGCTTCGCCGAGAACGTGCTGGACGCGACCAACGCGTTCGCGTTGTACGTCGACGACGCCAAGGCGCTGGCCGGCGTGCCGGCCGATGCGATCGAGACGTTTGCCGAAGCGGCGGCGGCCGAGGGCCGCACCGGCTACAAGATCTCGCTGCAGTACCCGAGCTACGCCGCGGTCGTGGACTACGCCGACGACCGCGCGCTGCGGCAGCAGCTGTACCGCGCGTTCACGACGAAGGCGTCCGAGTTCGGCAAGCCCGAATGGAACAACGGGCCGCTGATGGTGGAGCTCCTGGCCCTGCGCCAGGAGCATGCACGGCTGCTCGGCTACGCCAGCTTTGCCGAAGTGTCGCTGGTGCCGAAGATGGCGGACCAGCCAGGCGAGGTGCTCGACTTCCTGCGCGACCTCGGCCGCCGCGCCAGGCCCTACGCCGAGCGCGACGTGGCGGAGGTGCGCGCCTTCGCCGCCAGGGAACTCGGCATCGACGACATGCAGCCGTGGGACTTCACCTACGCGAGCGAGAAACTGCGCGAGGCGCGCTACGCCTACTCCGAGCAGGAACTCAAGCAGTACTTCAGCGAGCCGCGCGTGCTGGCAGGCCTGTTCAAGGTCATCGAGACGCTGTTCTCGGTCGCCATCCGCGAGGACAGCGCCCCGGCCTGGCACCCGGACGTGAAGTTCTTCCGGATCGAGAATCTCGGCGGCGAACTCGTCGGGCAGTTCTACCTCGACCTCTACGCGCGTGACCACAAGCAGGGCGGTGCCTGGCAGGACGACGCGCGGCCGCGACGGGCGCGGCGAGCGGGCCAGACGACGCCGGTGTCGTACCTGACCTGCAACTTCTCGCGCCCGGTGGGCGGCAGGCCGGCGACGTTCAAGCACGACGACGTGCTGACGCTGTTCCACGAGTTCGGTCATGGCCTGCATCACATGCTGACCCGGGTGGACGAACCCTCGGTATCCGGGATCCACGGAGTCGAGTGGGACGCCGTCGAACTGCCATCGCAGTTCATGGAGAACTTCGCCTGGGAGTGGGAAGTCCTGCAGTTGCTGACCGAGCACGTGGACACCGGCGCGAAGCTGCCACGCGCGCTCTTCGACAAGATGATCGCGGCGCGCAATTTCCAGAGCGGCTACTACACGATGCGCCAGCTCGAATTCGCGCTGTTCGACATGCTGCTGCACGCGGGACCGCCGCCGGCCAGCGACGGCGAGGTCCTCGCCCTGCTCGACCGAGGTGCGGCGCGAAGTGACGGTCCTGATGCCGCCCGAATACAACCGTTTTCCGCACGCTTTCTCGCACATCTTCGCGGGCGGTTACGCCGCAGGCTATTACAGCTACAAGTGGGCCGAAGTCCTGTCGGCCGACGCCTATTCGGCATTCGAGGAAGGCGGCGTGCTGAACCCGACGATCGGTCGCCGCTTCCACGACGAAATCCTCGCCGTGGGCGGCAGCCGCCCGGCGATGCAGTCCTTCGTGGCCTTCCGCGGACGGAAGCCGACGATCGACGCCCTGCTGCGGCACCACGGAATGGTGAGCTGAACGGGAATGACATGAGGGTCGGGCTGTATTCGCTGGCGGCGGCACTGTTGCTCGCCGCGTCACCCGTGGCCGCCCAGTACCGCTGGGTGGACGGTGACGGCCGCGTCAACTACGGCGACCAGCCGCCCGGCGATGCGAAGAACCTCACCCGCATCGACGCCCGCGGCCAGGTCCGCGAAGACGCGGTTTCGAGCCTGCCCGTTCGAGCTGCGGCGCGCGATGTCGCAGCATCCGGTCACGCTGTACACGGCCGAAGCGTGTCCCGGCTGCGAGGCCGGCCGCGTCTACCTCCGTCACGCGGCGTGCCGTTCCAGGAGATCATCGTCGAGACCGACGAGGACGCGGCCGAGATGAAGCGCCGCGTGGGCACCGACGCGGTGTCCGTGCTCGCGATCGGCCGCTCGCCCACCGTCGGTTTCAACGAGGCCACCTGGTCGAGCGCGTTGAATGCCGCCACCTACCCGGCGCAGTCGCAGTTGCCGCTGACATACCGCCACGCCCTGCCGCAGTCGCTGCTGCCACGACGGCGGGCCCGGTCGGCCAGACCGCCCCCGAAAATTCCACCCGCTGAGCGGAGCACCCCAATGAGCTTTGCAACCCTGATGGCCAGCGCGATGATCGTCGCGATGCAGGCGCAGTCGGCCGCGCCGCAGTCGGCGCTGCCGCCCGGCGCCGCGGTCGGTCCGATGAGCACGTCGTCGCCTCACGTGCTGTTCCGCTGGACCGACTTCAAGGGCCAGATCAATTACGGCGACCGTCCGCCGCCGGATGCGCAGAACGTGATCCGCATCGACCTGATGACGATCGGCGAGAACACGCAGTCCTTGCTGCCCTATCTGGTGCGGCGCGCGGCCTCGAACTTCCCCGTGATGCTGTTCACGTCGAAGAACTGCCCGCCGTGCGTGACTGCCCGCAACTTCCTCAACCAGCGCGGCATTCCGTTCGCCGAGCGGACGATCGAGTCGTCCGACGACTCGATGGAATTCAAGCGGCTGACCGGCGCCGAAGGCGTGCCCGTCGCGATGCTCGGCACCAAGCCGATGATCGCGTTCGATCCGGACGAGTGGAACAACGGGCTCGATGCCGCCGGATTTCCGCAGAAGTCGCAGTTGCCTCCGACATTCAAGCAGGAGCCGGCGCGGCCGCTGACGCAGAAGACCACCGCAGCCGCGGCCAAGCAGTAGGTCATCGCTCCGGATGGCGAAAGGCGCCCGCGGGCGCCTTTTTTTCGTGCTGGATCGACTACGAAAACACGGAGCGCGCGACGACGAACAGCAGCAAGGCGATGCTTCCGGCGACCCCCGCGACGGTGGCGCGCGCCGACAAGGTGTCGTAGAACTCCAGGAACTGGCGATCCCGCTTGCGTCGCCGCTTCTCGCCGCTGCTCACACTCATCGCCACGCCTCTCTCGCCGTTTGATGCTCGATCGAATCTTGCGCGAGCAGACGTGACGAGCGCATGACCGGCCGGTCTTGCTGTCGATCCGGCCCGATGGACGGCAAGCGACGGGAAAAATTCGCGACGGATTTCGGTGAAGTGAACGCTTCACAAACATCGCACCAGCATCACTGTCATTTCCGGTTCGACATTGGCCGAGGTCACCTTGGGGCGGCCTGCGCGCCGGTGCCCGTGAAGCAGACATGAGGTTTCGCGAGGCGGCGCGCGTTGTCCCCGTTTCAAGCAGTGCCGTTTGCGCAACGCGACAAGACAGCGACGTCGAATCGGCGCAGCCTCCCGCATCCTCTGTCCACGACTGCCCGCCCATGCCGATCCCCGCGCTTCGCGCGAACCATCCATGGTCTCCTCGCGCCGTGCTGCGACGGGTCCTCCATGTTCACCTGGCCGCAGTCGCGACGGTTGCCGCGCTGGGCTTCGCAAGCCCCGTCCATGCGGCCCGCTTCGACTTCGATTCGACGCCCGGCCGCCTGCCCAAGGACGTCGTGCCGACCCATTACACGCTGCGCTTCGATCTCGACCCCGAGCGCGAGACGTTCACCGGACGGACGGAGATCGAGCTCGACGTTCGACGCCCCGCCTCGGCCATCGTCATCAACGCCACCGAGCTCGATGCCCTCGGCGCGGTGCTGACCGATGCGTCCGGGCAGTCGCGCACGGTCGTCGTGACGCCGGACAAGGACGCCAGCCAGTGGCGGATCACATGGGCACCGGCAGAGCCGCTGGCGCCCGGTCGCTGGCGGCTGGCCATCGACTATCGCGGCAAGGTGGAAAAGCGCGGGCAGGGACTGTTCCGGGTCGAGTACCGCACGGCGGCCCGCGAAGGTCCGCTGCGCATGCTCGCCACGCAGATGGAGCCGATCCATGCGCGCGCGGTCTTTCCATCGTTCGACGAACCCGCGTTCCGGGCGACCTTCGACATCGTCATCACGGCACCGGCCCGGTTCGAGGCGGTGTCCAACATGCCGGTGGCGCGTCAGTCTCCCGTCGCGGACGGGCGGCGCGTGACGGTGTTCGAGCGCACGCCCTCGATGCCGACCTACCTCGTGGCGCTGGCGGTGGGAGAGTTCGATACGCTCGCCGACCGCTTCGACGGCATCCCGCTGCGCATCCTGACGGCGCCGGGGCGTGCGGACGAAGCGCGCTACGCGATGGAAGTCACCAAGCAACTGCTCGGGTACTTCCGCGACTACTTCGGCGTGCCGTACATGTTGCCGAAGCTCGACCAGCTGGCGATCCCGAGCGTGCGCGGCGGCGCGATGGAGGACTGGGGAGCGATCTCCTACAGCGAGAACCTCCTGCTCTACGACCCGAAACGGTCGCCGCCGCGGCAGCAGCAACTGATCTTCAACATCGTCGCCCACGAGATCGCGCACCAGTGGTTCGGCAACTACGTCACGGCCGCCTGGTGGGACGACATCTGGCTCAACGAGGCGTTCGCGGACTGGATGCAGACGAAAGCCACGGCCCACTTCAACCCGCAGTGGGGCACGCGCGCGCGCCAGCGACTCAGGCGCGAGGAGGCGCTCGAGCTCGACGGCACCAGCGCCACCCGGGCCATTGCCGATCCGCCCACCCACGAGTCCGCCATCAACGAGGTGTTCGACGACATCACCTATCTGAAGGGCGGAACCGTGCTGCGCATGTTCGAGGCACAGCTCGGCGACGATGTCTTTCGCGACGGCCTGCGTCGATACATGGCGAGCCACGCGTACTCGAACGCGACCGCCGACGACCTCTGGCACCACCTGTCCAGGGCCGCCGGCGCGGACCTCACGGAAGTCATCGGGACGTGGGTCCGCCAGCGCGGCTTTCCGCTGCTGAAGGTGGCGACCGACTGCCGGGACGATCGCACGCGGGTCGAGCTGTCGCAGGAACGCTTCACCTCCACGAGCACGGCGCAACTGGCCGCGATGTGGCAGGTCCCGGTCGTGCTCCACGGGGCCGGCACCACGAAGCGCGTCATGCTCGGCCGTTCGCCGGAGCGCGTCGACTTTCCCGGCTGCGTACCCGTGGTGGCGAACGGCGGTGACACCGGGTACTACCGCGTCCAGTACGACGCGGGCAACATGGCCCGCTTGCGCGCCGGCTTCGCCGCGTTGCCCCCCACCGAACGCGTCGGCCTCGTCGCCGACACCATGGCGCTGGCGCGGTCGGGACGCATCGAGTTCGCCGAGTACTTCCGCCTGCTGGATGCGCTGCGCGGCGAGCGCGAAGGCGCGGTCTGGCAGCAGGTCATCGACCACTTCGACTATCTCGACGACGTGTTCGCGCGCACTGCGGCGCAGTCGTCCGTGCGGGCGTATGGGCGTCACCTCCTGCAGCCGGTTCTCGGCCGCCTCGGCTGGCAGCCGCGGCCCGGCGAGGATGCCGAATCGCTGCGGCTCCGCGATGCGCTGATCGAAGCGCTCGGCCGCTTCGACGACGCCGACACGACGGCGCGCGCGCGCTCGATGTTCGCCGCGTTCATGGCTACCCCGTCCGTCCCGCTCGACCCGTCGATCCGGCAGGGCGTCGTCCGCACGGCGGCTCGCTCGGCCGACGAGGCCACCTTCGACACGCTGCGGCGCCAGATCCGTGGCGCGCGCTCGCAGGAAGACGAGTTCCTGTTCGGCGGCGCGATGGTGCGCATGCGTGATCCGGCCCTCGTGCAGCGAGTGATGGAACTCGGGCTGACCGACGAGTGGCGACCGGGGGCGGCCCACTGGTACATGCGCAACATCGGCCTGTACAGCGGCCATCCCGCGCCGGCACGCGATTTCATCGTCGAACACTTCCCCGCGGTGCAGGCGAAGGCGTCGCAGATGTCGCGTGCGTGGACGTTGCCGTCCGCCTTCACGGGCTTCAGCGAGAAGGGCGAAGTCGAGCGCCTGCTGTCCCTGCAACGGCGACTGCTCGGTGAGGAAGCCATGAGCGCCGCCGAGCAGGTCGCCGAGCAGATCCGCGAGAAAGCGGCGGTCCGCGAGCGCGAGGAAAAGCGCCTGCCCGGGTTGCTGCGGTCCCTCACGGTGCCGGACACCGGCCCATCGGGCCGCGTCCCCGGATAGCGAGCGGCCGGGAATCGGAGGGCGTTCAGTCCTCGATGGCGAAGCTCAGCCCGGCGCGCTCCTGCAGCCTGCGCACCAGCGCCATGCCCATGGCGGCCCCGGGCGTCCATACGCCGCCCGCGGTCGCCGCGCGATCGATCCCGCCCAGGCACAGCGCGCTCTCGGCGACGAGCTTGCAGGTCGAGCCGTAGCCGGGATCGCGGTCACCCTTGACCGTGGCGCGCAGCCGTTGCCCCTGTGCGGTGTCGCCGATGAACAGCAGTTCATAGCGGCCGCGCTCCCGCGCCTCCTTCGAGGGGCCCTGCCCCGGCTTCGGCAGGGCAAAGCGCCGCAGTAGCTCGCGCGTCGGGCCCCACCCGAGCAGCATGCCCTGCAGGCGGGCATTGCGCGCCATGCCTCGTGCGCGCAGCTCGCCCGGGGCGTCCGTCGCCGGTCAGGCTGCGCTCGTCGTAGACGAAGTCGCGGCCCCAGGGGTGGCCGAGCAGCGCGTGGGTCCGGTGCACGTTCTTGGTGTTGATGGCCGCCATCACGAAGGGCGCTGTCCACGCGCCGGCGGCGTCGTCATAGCTGGCCGTCGCGCTGTCCGGCTGCTTCGGTCCGCGGAAGCCTGGCGTCAGCGCAAAGGGGTCACGCATCGCACGCGCCACGGCACGGTCGCGTGCCGCGGCCTCGACGGTGGCCAGGGCGCTGGCCATGGTGCCGCCCGAGAAGGTGCCCTTGAGCACGCGCACGCGGCCGCGCACACGGACAAGCGGCGCGCCGTAACGGCGCAGCGCTTCGTCCTGCAGGAACAGCACGCCGAGGTCGAACGGAATCGAGTCGAACCCGCAGGAGAACACGATGCGCGCGCCGCTGGCCTTCGCCGTGGCGTCGTACTGCGCGATCATCCGCGCCATCCACGCGGGCTCGCCGCACAGGTCGACGTAGTCCGTGCCCGCCTCCGCGCATGCGCGAACCAGAGGCTCGCCGTACCGCTGGTACGGACCAACGGTGCTGATGACCACCCGCGCCTGCCGCGCGAGCGCGGCCATCGATGGCGGCGCGGAGGCCTCGGCCTCGACCAGCGGCAGCGAAGCAGGCGCGCCGATCTCGTCGCGCACCTGGGCCAGCTTGTCTCGATTGCGGCCGGCGATCGGCCCACGCGACCGAACCAGCGGCGCCGTAACGCGCGTTGAGATACTCGGCCACCAGCCGGCCCGTGAAACCGGTGGCGCCGAAAACGACGATGTCGAAGGGCTTGTCCATGGCGTGATGGTCGCACGCCGTGCCCGCGTCCCGATCGGACCGTGGCCCGGCCCCGCGCGGTGGCCGCTTGCCTATGATCCAGGCCTCCGCCTCACCGCGCACCGCAGACAGCCGAGCGGCCGCGCAGCGCCATCAGACAGGACTCCATGAACCCGATCTCCGACGATGCAAAGCGCAACCGCGAAGGCTGGACGACGGCCAACGCCGAATACACCGACGGACGCGCGCGCGAGGACTGGGCCGCGACCGAGATCACCTGGGGCGTGTTCGGCGTGCCGGAAGCGTCGGTCGAAACGCTGGGCGACGTCCGCGACCTGGACGTGGTCGAACTGGGCTGCGGCACGGCCTACGTGTCCGCCTGGCTGGCACGGCGCGGCGCGCGGCCGGTCGGTGTCGACGTCACTCCCGCTCAATTGGCCACCGCGCGCCGCTGCCAGCGCGAGTTCGGCATCGAGTTTCCGTTGATCGAGGCGAGCGCCGAGGAGGTCCCGCTGCCTTCGGCGAGTTTCGATCTCGCGGTCTCCGAGTTCGGCGCGAGCATCTGGTGCGATCCGCACCGCTGGATCCCGGAAGCGCATCGCCTGCTGCGGCCCGGGGGCCGTCTGTGGTTCCTGCGGAACAGCACCTTGTCGATCCTGTGCGCGCGCGACGAGGGGCCGCCGAGCACCACGCTGCAGCGGCCGCAGCGCGGGCTGGGCCGGCTGGAGTGGCCGAGCGACGTCACCGTCGAGTGGCAGCTGCCGCACGGTGAACTGTTCCGTCTTCTGCGACGCACCGGCTTCGACGTGATCGACTTCGTCGAGCTCTACGCGCCGGAGGGTGCCGTGAAGCACGCGTACTACGGCGCCTTCTCCGCCGAGTGGTCGCGGCAGTGGCCGTGCGAGGAGATCTGGGTGGCGCGGAAGCGCGCGTAACCGCCGCGCCTGGAATCGTGGCGAGCCGCGCCGCCCGGAGCGCTGCCGCGGGCGCGCCAGGGCGAAAATCGGGCCAGCCCGGGACAGTGACGCACAATGGCGTCATGAAAGCTCCCAAGCGCCTGCAGCCGTTGATCGACGAAGGCCTGATCGATTCCGTGGTGCGGCAACTGATGAGCGGCAAGGAAGCCGCCGTCTACGTGGTCCGCTGCGGACCGGAAACGCGCTGCGCGAAGGTCTACAAGGACGCCGCGCACCGCAGTTTCCGGCAGGCCGTCGATTACACCGAGAACCGCAAGGTCAAGAACACGCGGCAGGCACGCGCGATGGCGAAGGGCACGCGCTTCGGTCGCCAGGCGACCGAGGCGGCGTGGCAGAGCGCGGAGGTCGATGCGCTGTACCGCCTGGCAGCCGCCGGCGTTCGCGTTCCGAAACCCTTCAATTTTCTCGACGGCGTCCTGCTGATGGAACTCGTGGCCGACGAGCATGGCGATGCCGCGCCGCGGCTCAACGATGTCCTCTTCACGCCCGAAGCGGCGCGCGCGCACCACGCCACCCTGCTCGGGGAAGTCGTGCGCATGCTCGTGGCCGGGGTCGTCCATGGCGACCTCTCCGAGTTCAACGTGCTGCTCGGGGAGGACGGCCCGGTCATCATCGACCTTCCGCAGGCGGTGGACGCGGCCGGAAACAATCACGCGAGCCGGATGCTGCTGCGGGACGTCGCCAACCTGCGCAATTTCTTCGGCCGCTTCGCGCCGGATCTGCTGGACACCAACTACGGGCCCGAGATCTGGGACCGCTATGTGCGCGGCGACCTGCGCCCGGACACCGTACTGACCGGCAAGTTCGTGCAGCGCCATGCCGCAGTCGATCTTGCGAGCGTCATGCGGGAAGTCGACGACGCGCTCGCCGAGGAAAAGATGCGGCGCGAGCGGTTGCCGCTTTGAGCGTTCGCGGGGAGCGCACGCGAGCGCTCCGGGCGACCGGCGCCGCGACGTCAGACGGTGCCGCGCGGGCGCCGGCTCGACCACTGCCGTTCCGCCTCGCGCCTGACGGCCGGCAACATGAACAGGCGTATGGCGACGATGCCGAAACGTGCCCACCGCCAGTAGCGCATGAATCTGCCCCGGCTCGCCGCGTCGGTGGCGACCGCACGGGTCTCCTGCGCGAACCGCGTGACCGCCGGCGCGAGCGCCTGCGCCTCGATGGTCCAGGCGATCTTCACCTGGTCCGGCTCCGCGTACGCGGCGAAGGCTTCAGGCGCAATGGCGATGAACTTCACGTCACCGCGCCACGGCTGGCAGCGCGCGCCGCAGACGAGGTAGCGGCCCGCGTGCTCGTCCAGCACGCCCCAGCCGAGACTCCGTGTTTCGTCGAGGATGCCTTGCGGACGTCGCGCGCCTGCCCGCGCGCCGAGCAGCCGCTCCCGCAGGCGGAAGATCCACCGCACCGCGAACATGGACTGCATGTCGAAGTCCATCGCGACCTGCATGACCAGCGGCGCGGGCGCGCGGACGGTCGTCTCGAAACGCTCCCGGATGTCAGGGTGCGCGATGAATTGATCGAGCAGCGCGGGTTCCATCGTCGCCGGTGGGAGCAGGACTCCCTCTCATCCACCGGCAGCGAGGCCGACGGTGTCGATCCCGTGCACTTCCGCGGACCGCTCGAAGACCGCGATGATCGGTCTACTTGCCGCCCGGTGCCGGCGTCCCCTTGCCACCGCCGAAGGGCACCGCCGGACCACCCGGCTTCTTGGATTGCTTCGGCTTCTTCTTTTCCTTGTTGCTTCGTTGTTGACCCTTGGCCATCTGTTGCCTCCTTCATCAATGCCAGAGCGTCATGCTCGGGAACATCCTTCGAATCCGGCCGGATTCACTTTGCAGCATCCTTCTTCACCAGCAGGGCCTTCAGCCCGGAGAACGGCGAATGCGTGGCCACGGAGCCGCCGTCCGTGCCCGCCCCCGCCGCGCCGGCGGCCTCGAGCTGGCGCTGGTGCTCGTTGTCGTGACAGTACAGGCACAGCAGTTCCCAGTTGCTGCCATCAGGCGGATTGTTGTCGTGATTGTGATCGCGGTGGTGAACCGTCAGCTCACGCAGATTCCTGTGCGTGAACTCACGGGCACAGCGGCCGCAGATCCATGGGTAGATCTTCAACGCGCGCTCGCGGTAGCCCTGTGCGCGTTCGTCCTGCTGGCGTCGCGCTTCCGCGATCACGCGGTCCAGCCTGCCGGGATCGTTCGTGCTCATGTGTTAACGATGTCCGCTGTCCTGTCCGGTCTCGCTACCAGGGCACTTCGCGCTCCGGGGTCGCGCCGATCCTGTGGATCGACAGGTCCGCGCCGTTGAACTCCTCTTCCGGCGACAGGCGCAGCCCCATCGTGCGCTTCAGGACTCCGTAGATCAGGAACCCGCCGACGAGCGCGACCGTCACGCCCAGCGCCGTCCCCACCAGCTGCGCACCCAGGTGCACGCCGCCGAGCCCGCCCAGCGCCCGGGCCCCGAAGATCCCGGCGGCGATGCCACCCCACGCGCCGCACAGGCCATGCAGCGGCCAGACCCCGAGCACGTCGTCGATCTTCCAGCGATTCTGCGTGAGCGTGAACAGATAGACGAACAGGGCGCCCGCGATGGCGCCGGTGAACAGCGCGCCGATCGGATGCATCAGGTCGGACCCGGCGCACACCGCGACCAGTCCGGCCAGCGGCCCGTTGTGGATGAAGCCGGGGTCATTGCGACCGGCGGCCAGCGCCGCCAGCGTCCCGCCGACCATCGCCATCAGCGAATTGATCGCGACCAGGCCGGAGATCTTGTCGATCGACTGCGCGCTCATCACGTTGAAACCGAACCAGCCGACCGTCAGGATCCAGGCGCCGAGCGCGAGGAAGGGAATCGACGACGGCGGATGCGCCGAGATCGTGCCCTCGCGGGAATAGCGTCCGCGGCGCGCACCGAGCAGCAGGACCGCCGTCAGGCCGACCCAGCCGCCGACGGCATGCACGACGACCGAACCCGCGAAGTCGTGGAACTCCGCGCCGAACGTCGACTTCAGCCAGGCCTGCACGCCGAACGCCTGGTTCCATGCGATCCCCTCGAACAGCGGGTAGACGAACCCGACCAGCAGCGCCGTCGCGATCAGCTGGGGTCCGAAGCGGGCGCGTTCGGCGATGCCGCCGGAGACGATCGCCGGAATCGCCGCCGCGAACGTCAGCAGGAAGAAGAACTTCACCAGCTCGTAGCCGCTCTTGGCGGCGAGCGCCTCGGCGCTGGCGAAGAATTGCACGCCGTAGGCGATGGTGTAGCCGACGAAGAAATAGGCCAGCGTCGATACCGCGAAGTCGGCCAGGATCTTCACCAGCGCATTGACCTGGTTCTTCTTGCGCACCGTGCCGAGTTCGAGAAACGCGAACCCGGCGTGCATCGCCAGGATCATGATCGCCCCGAGAAGGACGAACAGCACGTCGTTGGACGTTTTCAGGGCTTCCATCGATGGCTCCGGCTATGGGTACCGTTGTCGCCCGCGCAATTTGCGGACGTGCGCAGGATACGGCGGGCGCTGGAAATGACGAAGCCGCGCACGAGCGCGGCTTCAGTCCCGGCGACGACCCGGGTGGACGACGACCGTCACGGCGACGGGCGAGACCGGTCCGCTCGCTTCATCCAGTGCCGGTCAGCGTGCCGGTTTCCGAACCGCGTGGACCGGCGGCCCGCCGACTCGCCGTGGGCGATGCGAGCAGCCAGGTCGGCTGATACTTGCGCAGCGCCGCGGCCGGGTCCGCCATCACTTCGCGCCTGGCGGCTTCGTAGAGCACGCGCAGCGTCGGGCGTGAACCGAACCGGTCCTCGTTGCTTGCCTTGCGTTCCGTCGTCAGCATCGTCGCCCCCTCGCCATTCAACATGGGCGATGAAGGCCGGGAGGGCAAGGTGCAGCGCCCGGTCCGCGTGACTCACATCAAGTCCACCTGAGAGTGACGCCAGTGTGCTCGACCGCACACCGGCCGCGACACCGGATCCCGAAACCGAGCGGCCCGCTCATTTGCGCAGCGTCAAGAACGCACTTCGGATCAAGTGGCAAAGGCGATCCGCTTCCGCTGCGTCCACGGCGCGGGCGCGCGCGGGACTCAACTGGTCGAACGCGTGCAGCGGAACGAGGTGTACGTGCACGTGCGGCACGTTGAACCCCTCGACCGCCACTCCCACGCGCTTGGCGGAAAACGCCGCGCGCAGCGGCGCGGCGAGCTTCGCCACGACTGCCCAGAGTTGCTGATACGCATGCGCATCGAGGTCGAACAGGTAGTCGGTGTGCTGCCTGGGAATGAGGACGACGTGCCCGGGGTTGATGTGCTCCAGCGGAAGGAAGGCGATGTGGCCGTCGTCTTCATAGACCATGCGCGCCGGCAGGTTGCCCGCGAGAATGTCGCAGAAGACACAGGAAGTTGGCGTTGTCATGGCTCCCCTGGCTGGCAATCGCGCCTGACGCGAGCGCTTACGGCGCCGCCGTGTCGGCAGCCGCTGCGTCTCCCCGCTGCCGCCGCGCCGCGTAGCGTTCGATCGCCGCCCGCGCGTTGAACAGCATGCGTTCCCGACCCAGTCGCTCGGCCATGCCGGCATGCTTCACCATCTCGAGGACCCCGGGGTTCAGACCCACCAGCCAGACCTCCAGCCCCGATTCGGTCATGCGCTTCTCGCCCTCGACCAGCGACTGCAGAGCCGAGTACTCGAGGTCGGGGACCCGGCTCATGTCCAGTGCCACGACGCGCGGCGCGTATTGCGTCACCAGCTCGCGGATCCGTTCCCGCACGTAATCCGAGTTCACGAAGAACAGCCGCCCCTCCGGGCGGATGATCAGCAACCCTTCGAACGTCTCGTCGTCAGGGTGCTCCGGCGAAACCGGCCGCAGCACATCGGCGTCCCGCTTGCGACCGATGACCGACACCCGCGGGTGCGAGGTCTGGGCCGCGAGGCCGATCATCGACACGATGATCGCGACCACGATGCCCTTCAGGGTGCCGAACAGCAGCACGCCGACGCACGCCGCCAGCGCCCAGCGGAACTCCATCGTTCGCACGTTCCGGATCGCGCGGAACTCGGCGGGCTGTATGAGCCCGATGGAGTAGACGATCACCACGGCGGCGAGCGTCGCGTTCGGCATCAGTCCCAGCAGCGGCGCGAGCAGCAGCATCGTCGCCACGGCTGCGGCCGCCGTCACCATCGACGCGCGCTGCGACTCGCCGCCGGCGGAACGCACCACGGCGGTCTGCGAGGTCCCGCCGCCGGCCGGCATCGCGCCGAAGAGGGCGCCGCCGAGGTTCGCGGCTCCGGTGGCGACCAGCTCCCGATTGGCGCTGATTGCGGGGTCGGACGGCCGGGCGAACGCACGGCCCGCGGCAATGGTTTCCGTGAAACTCATCAATGCGATGCCGAGCGCACCGGGCACCAGCTCGGTGACCAGTTGGAGATCAGGCAGGGTCAGCGCGGGAAACCCCTGCGGGATCTCGCCGACGATCGAAACCCCCATCGCGTTCAGGCCCAGCAGCCAGGATGCCGCGATGGCGCCGCCCACGGCGACGAGCGGCGCCGGCGAATGCGGCCACAGCCGCTCCATGCCGATCAGGATGGCGAACGTCGCCGCCGCCACGGCCAGGGTCACGAGCGATGTCTCGGGCAGGTGCTGCGCGAGGCTCAGGGCATCGCGGAAGAACCCGTGCTTGTCGATGTGCAGGCCGAGGAGCTTCGGCAACTGATCGAGGACGATCACGAGCCCGATGCCCGCCTTGAACCCGGTGAGCACCGGCGCGGAAATGAAGTTGGCGACGAATCCGAGGCGCAGCAGGCGCGCCAGCAGCAGCATGACGCCGACGAGGGCCGTCAGCGTCGCCGTCGCCGCGAGGAGCTTCGCCGGATCGCCGTCCGGCACGACCAGTCCGAGCTGCGTTCCGGCGAGGATCGCCAACGTGGTGGTCGAGCTGACGCTCAGGACCCGCGAGGTGCCGAGGAACGCGTAGACCAGCATCGGCACGAACGCGGTGTACAGACCGACGGCGACCGGGAGCCCCGCGACCGTGGCATAGGCCATCGCCTTCGGCAGGACGACAGCCGCGGCGGTCAGGCCCGCGACCACGTCGAACTTCAGCATGCCGGACGGCGGCACCGGCGGCGCGGAAGCCGCGCGTGGTGTCTCGGTCATTCAGGTTGCCTCCCGTGGATCCCCACCCCGCGGGGCAGCACGTCGCAAGTCCGAACCCGTCAGTAACGTTCGGGCACGTACTTGAAGGGATAGTCGACGGCCTTGTAGCGACCGATCTTGCGCTTCGGCAGCTTGACCTTTCCTGCCGGCGGCGCCTTGTACGGCACCTGCTTCAGGAGGTGACCGATGACGTTGAGTCGCACGCGCTTCTTGTCCTCCGAGCGGGCGACGTACCACGGCGCCCACGATGTATCGGTCGCCTTGAACATCTCGTCCCGCGCCCGCGTGTAGTCGTCCCAGCGGTCGTAGGACTTCAGGTCCATCGGTGACAGCTTCCAGAGCTTGCGACCGTCGGTGCTGCGCGCTTCGAGCCGGCGCGTCTGCTCTTCCGCGCTCACTTCGAGCCAGTACTTGAGCAGGATGATTCCCGACTTGACCATCAACTGCTCGAACAGCGGCACCACCTGCAGGAAACCCTGCGCCTGCTCCTCGGTGCAGAAGCCCATCACGCGCTCGACGCCCGCCCGGTTGTACCAGCTGCGGTCGAAGATCACGACTTCGCCGGCGGCGGGCAGGTGCGGCAGGTAGCGCTGCGCATACATCTGCGACTTCTCGCGCTCGGTCGGCGCCGGCAGGGCCACCACGCGAAAGACGCGCGGGCTCACTCGCTCGGTCAGCGCCTTGATCGTGCCGCCCTTGCCGGCGCCGTCGCGGCCCTCGAACACGACGCACACCTTCAGGCCCTTTGCCTTGACCCATTCCTGCAGCTTGACCAGTTCGACGTGCAACTTCCCGAGTTCGCGCTCATAGGCCTTGCGCGACAGCTTGTCCTTCTTCTCGGCCGTGGCGGGCACGGCGGTCTTCGCACCGACTTTGACCACGGCCTTCAGCGCCTTCGCGCCTTCTGGTCGGCTTCTCCTGTTTCTTCGCGGCGGGCATCCCCTTCGCCGGTTTCCTCTTTCCCATGTCGCACCCTCGCGCGTTGTCTGTCGAACGTCCCATCGTGCCCACCCTCGGCGGTGAAGGCAATCGCCGTGTCGTGATTAGTGACTGATACGATCAAAGTTCCCGCCGGATTCAGGCTGGATTCATCCAGCCCCGGGTCCCCCAACCGGTCTTTCGCGTGGCCAACTGGTCGAAATCGCTGAGCCCCATCGCGCAGGCGGGCGAAACCTACCTGCATCGCGAGCTGTCCCAACTCGCCTTCAACGAGCGGGTGCTCGCCATGGCGACGCGCGAGGACGTTCCGCTCGCCGAACGACTGCGCTACATCTGCATCGTTTCGTCCAACCTCGACGAATTCTTCGAAGTCCGGCTGACCGATCTCACCGAGGAGATGCGCAGCGACAAGACCGGACCGGCCGCGTCCAACTACCGCGCGATCCTGGCGCGCGCGCATCGCCTGGTGAGGCGTCAGTACGCGCTCTACAACGACGAAGTCATGCCGGCGCTCGCCCGGCGTGGCGTCGTCATCCTGCGCAACCCCGACCGCAACGCGGCCCAGCGGGAATGGGTGCGCGACTACCTGCAGCGCGAAGTGCGGCCGCTGCTGTCGCCGATCGGGCTCGATCCCGCGCACCCGTTCCCGCAGATCATCAACAAGTCGCTGAACTTCGTCCTGCAGCTGGAAGGCAAGGACGCCTTCGGCCGGCCGTCGTCGATCGCCATCCTCAAGGTGCCGCGCGTGCTGCCGCGCGTGATTCCCGTGCCCGAGGCCATCGCCGGCGGCAAGCAGGCGTTCGTGCTGCTGACATCGGTCATCACCGCGCACCTGCAGGATCTCTTCCCCGGACGCGCGCTGCGGGGCTACTCGCAGTTCCGGGTGACGCGCGACTCGGACCTGGCGGTGGACGAGGAGGAGGTTCACAACCTGCGCCAGGCGATGCGCATGGAACTGACGCAGCGCCACTTCGGCAACGCCGTGCGGCTCGAGATCATCGAGACCTGCTCGCAGCCGCTGCAGCAGTCGTTGCAGCGCCAGTTCCAGTTGCCCGACGAAGCCGTCTTCCGCGTCAACGGGCCCGTCAACCTCGTCCGGCTCAATCAGCTTGTCGACCTTCTGTCCCGGACCGACCTGCGCTGGCCCGCGTTCTTCCCGGCGTGGCCGGGCAAGCTCGCGCGCGGCGCCGACATGTTCGCCGCCATCCGGCAGGGCGACATCCTGCTGCACCACCCGTTCCAGAGTTTCGAACCGGTCACCGAGTTCCTGCGCCAGGCCGGCGCCGACCCGGCCGTGGCGGCGATCCGCATGACGCTCTACCGCACCGGAATCAGTTCGACGGTCGTCGACCTGCTGGAGGACGCCGCCCGCCGGGGCAAGGAAGTCACCGCGATCGTCGAACTGAAGGCCCGCTTCGACGAGGAAGCGAACATCAATCTCGCGGAACGGCTGGAGGCGGTCGGCGCGCAGGTGGTGTACGGGGTGATGGGCCTGAAGACGCACGCCAAGCTCACGCAGGTGCTGCGGCGCGAGCAGGTCGGCGGCGCGTCTGCGCTGGTCCCGTATGTCCACCTCGGCACCGGCAACTATCACTCGGTGACGACCAAGCTCTACACGGACTTCGGGATGCTGACGGCGAACCCGGCCATCTGCGCCGACGTCGAGAAGGTCTTCATGCACCTCACGAGCCTCACGAAGGTGGAGCGCTTGAAGCACCTTTGGCTCGCTCCGTTCTCGCTGCACCGCGAGCTGTTGAAGGCGCTGAGCCACGAGGCGGCCGCCGCCGCCGCGGGCAAACCGGCGCGCGTCATCGCGAAGATGAATGCGCTCACCGACGAGTCGACGATCAACGCGCTGTACGAGGCGTCGCGCGCGGGAGTCAGGATCGACCTCATCGTGCGCGGGGGCTGCGCCTTGCGGCCGGGGGTGAAAGGCCTGTCGGAAAACATCCGTGTGCGCTCGATCATCGGCCGGTTCCTGGAGCACCATCGCATCTACTACTTCGAGAACGGCGGAAGCCCGCTGGTGTACCTCGCAAGCGCTGACTGGATGGGACGCAACCTGTTCCGCCGCATCGAGATCGCATGGCCGGTGCTCGAGCCGAAGCTCGCCAGGCGCGTGGTGGAGGAAGGACTGAAACCGTTCCTCGTCGACACCATGGAAAGCTGGGTGCTGGGAGCCGACGGCCGCTATCGCGCGCCCCGCCGACCCAGGGGCGGAGCCTGCGCACAGCAGGCGCTGCTCGCCGGCCTGGCGGCGGAACCGGGCGCCGCGCGATGAGCGACGTCATCCTGTGGCGGCATGCCGATGCAGAGCCGGGCGTTCCCGACCTTCATCGGGCCCTGACCCGCAAGGGCGAAAAGCAGGCCAGGCGCGTCGCGCGCTGGCTGCATGAGCGGCTGCCCGCGAACGCGATCGTGTTCGTGAGTCCGGCACGGCGGGCGCAGCAGACGGCGTCGGCACTCGCTCAGCTCGCGCCGCGCGAGTTCGTCACGCTCGACGCGATTGCGCCCTCGGCGCCCCTGAGCGCGGCGCTCGGCGCCATCCGCGCGACTGACCGAGCGCGCACCATGGTGCTGGTCGGGCACCAGCCCACGCTCGGCGAACTCGCCGCGCACCTGCTGGGCGCGCGGCTGGAGGACTGGCCGATCAAGAAAGGCGCGCTGCTGTGGCTGGCCGAACGGGAGCACGGCGACGGCACGCGCGCGGTGCTGCTCGCCGCCATGACGCCGGACCTGGTGTGACGACTACGCCCCGGCAGGCGTGACCGCTCAAGTCTGGCGTGCCTTCACGGCGAAGCGCACGCCCGCGCGCTCCCACCGCCCCGCTTCCTCGTCGAGCAGGTACTGCGTCAGCGGATGCGCGAGCAGCCAGCCGCGGTCGATCTCGAAGTCGATCGAATCGCCGAACCGGAGGGACAGGTGCGACGGCTCGACCGGACGGCGCGCGTGCGCGAGGATCACGGCCAGCCGCAGCGCGAGGATCTTGGTCGCCCGCTCGCGGTCCTGCAACGCTTCCGCGATCTTCTTGAGGTTGCCGCGCTGCGCGAGCACGAGGGTGGCGATGCGCTCCTGGTCGGACGTGGAGAAACCGGGCAGGTCGCTGTGCAGGATCAGGTAGGCCGAGTGCTTGTGATGGTCGCTGTGCGAAACGGCGAAGCCGACCTCGTGCAGCATCGCGGCCCAGTGCAGCCGGTTGGTCATTTCCACGGAAGACCGCGGTTCCACCGCCGAGTACAGCGCAAGCGCGAGTTTGCGCACGCGCTCCGCCTGCTCCCGGTCGACGGCGAAGCGCTTCATCATCCGCTCCACCGTCGCATGGCGCACGTCCTTGTGTTCGCGCCGTCCCAGCAGGTCGTACAGGACGCCCACACGCAGGCCGCCCCGCGCCGGCTGCATCGACGTGACGCCCAGCGTCTCGAAGATCGCCATGAGCACGGCGAGACCGCCGGGGATCACGGCCTGCCGGTCGGGCTTCATGCCCGCCAGCCTGATGCGGCCGACCTCGCCCGCCTCGAGCACCGCGGCCCGCACGCGCTGCAGCACGTCGGCGGTGATGGTGCCGTCGGTCCAGCCTTCGGCCCGCGCGATCTCCGACACGGCCCCGATCGTCCCGCTCGAGCCGAACGCTTCGGTCCAGTTGGCGCTGCCGAACAGCGATACCGCTTCCTCGATTTCCGCGGCGGCCGCGACCTGCGCCCTCTTCAGCGACGCGCGGTCGACCCTGCCGTCCTTGAAGAAGCGCAGCGAGGTGTTGACGCATCCGACCTTGAACGACTCGGCGCTCGATGCCGTGAAGCCGGCGCCGACGATCAGTTCGGTCGACGCCCCGCCGATGTCCGCCACCAGGCGCGGCTGGTCCGACAGCGGCAGTTCGTGCGAACAGCCTTCGAAGATCAGCCGCGCTTCCTCGCGGCCCGAGATCACCTCGATGGGGTAGCCAAGGGCGTTCTGGGCTTCGAGGAGGAACTCGCCGATGTTGCGCGCCTGGCGCAGCGTCTGCGTGCCGACGGCGCGCACCTGGTCGGCGCCGATGCCGCGCAAGCGCTCGTTCATCCTCGCCAGCACGTCGACGGCGATGGCGATCGCCTTGCGGCTCAGCCGGCCCTCGTCGTCGAGCCCCGCGGCGAGGCGCACCGTCTCCTTCCAGTAGCCGACGCGCGCGATGTGCATCCCTTCGACACGCCCGATCTCGAGGCGGAAGCTGTTGGAACCGAGATCGACGGCGGCGAGTTGCATGCGATGGCGGAAGGGCGGGAAGCCCGGAACCGAGGCGAGCGCGAGTGTATCAACCGAGGTGCAGCTTCATCCCCTCGTGGGACGCGACGAAGCCGAGGCTTTCGTAGAAGCGGATCGCGTCGGGGCGCGCCTTGTCCGAGGTGAGCTGGATCAGGTGGCAGCCCCGCTCGCGGGCGCGCTCGATGGCCCACTGGAACAGGCGGCGACCGACGCCGCTGGAGCGCAGCGCGCCGCCACGCGCACCCCTTCGACGAGCGCGCGCCAGCCGCCCCGGTACGTGAGGTACGGGATGAAGTGAGCTGAGCATCCGGCCACTGGCCGTCGGCCGTCGACGACGATCAGTTCGTTGTTCGGATCGCGATCGATGGCGTCGAATGCCGCGTAATAGCTATCGGGAGGAGACGTGCGCTTCGCGCCGCGCGCCCAGCGGATCGTCCGCGAGCAGGCGCACGAGCGCCGGCACGTCCTCGCGCGTGGCCCGGCGGAAATGAACGGCGGAAGTGCCCAGGGATCTCCTGCGGAAGGATCGCGCGACGGCGCCGTCAGCCGAACCGCACCGGCGCCGCGGCGCCGCGCTTGCGGCGCACGACCACGGTGCCCGCCATCTTGTCGTGCCAGCCCTGCTTCCTCGGATCGAACGCCACCCACAGGATGCCGATGAACAGCGGCAGCATGGCGACGTAGTAACCGAGATAGCGAATCACGAATTGCGCGGTGGTCGGCGTCGCGCCCGTCTTCGCGTCGACGATCCGGGCGGCGACGGCCATCTTGCCCGGCGTGGCCTGGCGCGCGAGCCAGAAGAGGATCACCGCGACCGCCGGCAGGACCCAGGACACCAGAAAGTCCAGCGGCCCCTGGATCAGCTTGTCCGCCGTCCAGTAGTCGGTGCCGTACACGGCGGTCATCACCGGCCAGATGATCAGCGAGATGAGTATGGTGTCGATCAGTGCCGCGCCGACGCGCACCCAGAAGCCGGCGTACTCGAGGTCCTCGTTCATTCGTATCCCGGGATGATGCGTGCCCGATCGCAGTACTGGCAACGCGGTTGTCGAGAGGTGCGCTCCGCGCGATGATGCCCCAACGCGCCACCAGGCTGCGCCCGTCGCCATCAAGGAGTCATCATGAGGATTCACGCCGCCACCGCGGTCGCCTGCGTCGCCCTCCTGGCCGCGCTGCCGGCCGGAGCGACCCCGCAGGCCACGGAAGGTCAGAAGCTGGTCAAGCAGCACAAGTGCGAGACCTGCCACGAGTCGAAGGTCTACGGGCCGCCCGGGAGCATCTACACCCGGAAGGACCGCAAGGTCACGACCTGGTCCAAGCTCAGGTCCCAGGTGCAGGCTTGCAACACGATGCTCAACTCCGGCCTTTTTCCCGACGACGAAGAGCACATCGCGACGTACCTGAACGAGGCGTACTACAAGCTGCCGGTGAAGTGACGTCGGCGCACGCCGCCCACGTTGAATCGGCGCCGGAAACCTCTCAGCAATCCAGCCGATCAGCGAGTTCGAGGAAATCCGCCGCGATCACGTCCCACGCCGCGCTCGGCGCGAGATCGGTCGTCTGGCCCGCTCCGTGCTCGGTCGCGCGCAGGACGAAGGCCGTGCCGAGGCCGCACGCGCGTGCGGCCTGCAGATCGCCGTTGTGGGCGGCGACGAGGCAGACCGCGTCGGGCCGCAACCCCAGGATGTCCGCGGTGCGCAGATAGGCTTCGGGCTGCGGCTTGTACGCGCCGGCCACTTCCGCCCCGAGGATCGCATCCCACGGCAGTCCGGCGCGCTTCGCCATGTTCAGCAGCAACGCCACGTTGCCGTTCGACAGCGGCGCGATGACGTGGCGCGACTTCAGCCGGAGCAGCCCGGGCACCGCGTCGGGCCAGGGGTCGAGCCGGTGCCACGCGCGGTTGAGGTCGTCCAGTTCGGCCGCGTCGACCCTCTGCAGGTCGACACCGTGCTCGGCGAGCACGGCATCGAGGTTCTCGCGATGCAGGACGTCGAGCCGCGTGAACGGCCGGCGGCCCGAGCGGCACTCTTCCATCGCCGGCTGGTAGCGGCGCCGCCAGGCGTCGGCGACCGCGTGCGGATCGACGCCGGCCGCGCCATGTTTCTTCAGGAACGCCGCGAGATCGCGTGCGACGCCTTCGCGCCAGTCGACCACGGTACCGAATACATCGAATACGAGCGCCTTGAACGTAGCCATTCGCAACCGCCTCACGGAAGGCCTCGAGCTTACCCGCCCGCTCCGCGGTGACCGCCGTCGGCCGCGATCGCACAGGGGCCGACGAACCGCATCCGCGGGCCGGGCAACTGACTGGCCGCCGGCCGTGCCGTTTACATCGGCTATAAAGCGGGACCGCGCCTTAAAACACTCACCTGCAAGCCGTTGACGCGATGGCCCTGACGCTCGCCACCTGGAACGTGAACTCGCTGAAGGTGCGCCTGCCGCACCTGCTCGACTGGCTGGCTGCGCATGCCGTCGACGTCGTGTGCCTGCAGGAGACGAAGCTGCCGGACGAAAAGTTTCCGGTGGAGCCGCTGCGGCAAGCGGGCTACGAGAGCGTCTTCAGCGGGCAGAAGACCTACAACGGCGTGGCGATCCTGACGCGGCGCGCGACGGTCGGCGTCGCGACCGACGTGCAGGCCAACCTGCCGAACTTCGCCGACGAGCAGAAGCGGCTTGATCGCGGCCACCGTGGCCGGCGTCCGCGTCGTCTGCTGCTACTTCCCCAACGGCCAGGCCGTCGGCAGCGACAAGTACGAATACAAGCTGCGCTGGATCGCGGCGCTGAACCAGTGGTTGCGCGAAGAACTCGCGCGCTCGCCGCAACTCGCCGTCCTCGGCGACTACAACGTCGCCCCCGAAGACCGCGACGTGCACGACCCGAAGGTGTGGGAGGGCCAGGTGCTCTTCTCGGAGCCCGAGAAGCAGGCCTTCCGCGATCTCGTTGCGCTCGGCCTCGTCGACAGCTTCCGCATGTTCGAGCAGCCCGAGCGCAGCTACACGTGGTGGGACTACCGGATGCTCGCGTTTCGCCGCAAGATGGGCCTGCGCATCGACCACATCCTGCTGTCGCCCGCGCTCGCCGCGCGGTGCGCCCAGTGCACGATCGACGTCGAACCGCGCCGCCGCGAACAGCCGAGTGACCACGCGCCCGTGATCGTCACGCTGCGGTAGCGCGGGCGGGCGGCTTGCCGCGGCACTTGAACGACGACGGCGTATCCCGGGAACGCGCCGGCGCTCACGGCCCGCCGAGTTCCCGGCGGCGCCGGTACGGGTCGATGACCTGGAGCTGAACCCATCGCGCGAGCTTCAGCGCATCGGGGTCCGCGCGACGATCCAGCCATGCGCGCAGGCCGGCTTCGGAGAAGACCAGCAGGCCGGAGCCGGGAAGTTCGGCGAGGCCGTCGCGCCCGGCGATGAGCCGGCCGCGTTCCGGGTCGCGCTGGCGCCCTTCCAGGCGCAGCGCGTCGAAGATGTCGTCCGCGGAAAACCAGATCTGCTCGTCCTCGAACACCACCCGAACCTGCTGCCCGTCGAACTCGTAATAGTTGCCCTGCCATGCCTGCCAGCGGCCGTGGCGCGACCACCGCATCCACAGCGCCCAGCCGCGATACAGGGGCCAGAGCAGCCAGAGGGCCCAGAACGGCGCCGACAGGACCACGCCAAGGGCGAAGCCGCCGGAGTGGATGTCCTCGCCAAGCAGTCCGGTGCCGATCACGGCCCAGGTGACCCAGAGGAACCAGCCCCAGCGCAAGTACGGTCGGGCCGGGATCGGGAGCGAGTGGGGGTCGTGCCATCGGCCAAGGTTAGCGGACGGCTGGGCCACGCATCCGGCTTGCCTCTATCCTTGTAGAACCCGATCGGAGGAGACCGCATGGCACGCCCGGCATCGCCGCTGGTGCAGACCGCACTGTTCGCCAAGAATTTCCTGCAGCACCCGCGGATGCTCGGCTCCTTCATTCCGAGTTCCCGCTTCCTGATCCGCACGCTGCTGGGCGAGATGGACTTCGACCGCGCGCGCGTGATCGTCGAGTACGGCCCGGGCGTCGGCACGTTCACCCGCGCAATCCTCGCGCGGATGCGGCCCGACGCGACGCTGCTCGCGCTCGAGACCAACCGCGAGTTCGTGGACTTCCTGCAGGGGTCGACTCCGGACCCGCGGCTGAAGGTCATCCACGGATCGGCCGCCACCGTGGAGGGCGCCCTGAAGGCCCACCGGCTCGGCAAGGCCGACTACGTGATCTCGGGGATTCCGTTCAGCACCCTGCCGGCCGCCGAACGCGAGGCGGTGCTGCACGCGACGCACGCGGTCCTGAAGCCGAACGGCGCGTTCCTCGTCTACCAGTTCTCGCCGATGGTGCTGGCCAGCCTGCGGCAGGTGTTCTCGCAGGTGCGGCGCGGCTTCCAGCCCCTCAACATGCCGCCGGCGCAGCTCTTCTACTGCACGCCCTGACCTGCCGTACGCCCCGCAACGGGCCGGCGTTCAGGCCTTGTCGGCCGGCTGGTGCGACAGCGCCGGCGCGCCGCGCCGCCGCTTCAGAAGCGGCGCTCGAACGCGTCGAGGTAGCGTGTAGAGCACCGGCACGACGACGAGCGTCAGCAGCGTCGAGGTGATGCACGCCGCCGATGATCGCGCGGCCCATCGGCGCCTGCTGCTCGGCGCCTTCGCCCAGCGCCGATCGCCAGCGGCAGCATGCCGAAGATCATCGCCGCCGTGGTCATCATGATCGGCCGCAGGCGCGTCTGGCCGGCCGCCAGCAGCGCCTCGTTGCGCGGCAGCCCGTCGCGCTGGCCCTTGTTCGCGAAGTCCACCAGCAGGATCGCGTTCTTGGTCACCAGGCCCATCAGGAAGACGATGCCGATCATCGAGAAGATGTTGAGCGTGGTGCCGGTGAGCAGCAGCGCCAGCATCACGCCGACGACCGACAGCGGCAGCGAAGCCATGATCGCGATCGGCTGGATGAAGCTGCCGAACTGCGACGCCAGCACGATGTAGATGAAGATCACCGCGAGCGCGAGGGCGCCGAAGATCGCGGAGTTGATCTCCTGCTGCTCCCTGATCTGCCCGCCGACGTCGAAGCGCAGCCCGGGCGGCAGTTCGTAGGCCTTCACCAGCGTCCTGCACTTCCTTGCCGGCGTCGCCCGCGGGCCGGCCCTGCACGTTCGGCGAACATCGCGACGCGGCGCTGCAGGTCCTGGCGGCGGATGTTCTCCGGGTTGAACGTGCGCTCGATCGTCGCCACCGCGCGCAGCGGGACGATCTCCGGCGTGCCGTCGGGCAGCAGGCGGCTGGTCGCGATGTTCAGGTTGGCGATGTCGTCCACCACCGTGCGGCTGGCGCGCGGCAGCTGCGTCATCACCTCGTAGTTCTGGCCGTCCGGCGCGAGCCAGTAGCCCGGAGATCTCGCCTTCCACCATCGCGCGCAGCGTGGTGCCGAGCTGCATGTGGCGTGATGCCGTACTCGGCCGCGAGTTCGGGCTTCAGGCGGATCGACAGCGCCGGCGTGCCTTCCTTCACCGTGATCTCGATGTCGGTGACGCCCTGGATCTTCGCGACCTTGTCCTTCAGGTCGAGCATCACCCGGTTCATCTCGGCGTCGTTGTTGCCGAGCAGCGCCACGTAGATCGGACCGCCCCAGCCGACGCGCAGGTCGACGCCGGGGATGCCGGCGGCGCGCTTGCGGATCGCCTCCTCGAGCTGCTTCTGGCTGCGCGCGCGATCGGCGCGCGGCACCAGCTTCAGGTTGATGCGCGCCGTGTTCTTCCCGCCCTCGGTGGCGATGCCCGTGTCGATCGACTCGATCTCCTTGAACTCGCGCAGCACGTCCTCGACCCGCTTCACGCGTTCGTTGGTGTACTCGAGGCTCGAGCCGACCGGCGTCGTGAGGCGAACGCTGGTGAAGCCCTCGTCGCTGTCCGGCACCATCTCCGTGCCCACCAGCCCGCCGATCGGAATGCTGACGAGGAAGCTCGCCGTCGCGATCGCCAGCGTCGTCTTGCGGTGCGCCAGCGCCCAGCGCAGCAGCAGGTCGTAGATGGCGTGCAGGCGGTCGACGAGGTGGTCGAAGCGCGTGAGGATGGGGCCGATGACCTTGACGTTCTTCGCGCCCGTCCGGCGGGTCCCGCCACACGGCCGACAGCATCGGGTCGAGCGTGAAGCTGACGAACAGCGACACCAGCACCGCGACCACCACCGTCATGCCGAACGGATAGAAGAACTTGCCGATGATGCCGCCCATGAAGGCGATCGGCACGAACACGGCGACGATCGAGAACGTGGTGGCCAGCACCGCCAGGCCGATCTCGTCGGTGCCTTCGCGCGCGGCGGTGTAGTGGTCCTTGCCCATGCGGATGTGCCGCACGATGTTCTCGCGCACGACGATGGCGTCGTCGATCAGCAGCCCGATGCACAGCGACAGCGCCATCAGCGTCATGTAGTTCAGCGTGAAGCCGAGGGCGTAGATCGCGATGAACGTGGCGATCACGGCGATCGGCAGCGTCAGGCCGGTGATCACCGTGCTGCGCCACGATCCGAGGAAGAGGAACACGATCAGCACGGTCAGCAGCGCGCCCTCGATGATGGTGTGCTTGACGTTGTCGACCGACTGCTGCACGAAGTCGGACATCGCCCAGAGCAGCTTCAGCTCGACGCCGGCCGGCAGCTGCTTGCCGATGTCGACCGCCGCGTCCTTCAGGCTGCGGCCGACCTCGACGATGTTGGCGTCCTGCGTCTTGAACACGTAGATGCCGACCGCGCGCTGTCCGTTCACGCGCGTGAGCGACTGCCGCTCGCGCTCGGCGTCGCGCACCTCGGCCACCTGCGACAGCAGGATCGGCGTGCCGTTGCGGCGCGCGACGATGATGTTGCCGAACTGGCCCGGCTCCGCGAGGCGGCCGTCGACGCGGACGATCGCCTCCGCCGTGTCGTTGGAGATCGTGCCCACCGGCACCGACACGTTGGCGTTGCGCAGCGCCTGCACCACCGTGTCGACCGTCAGCCCGAACGCGGTCAGGCGCGCCGGATCGACGCGCACCTGGATCTGCCGCGTCACGGTGCCGCCCAGCGCGACGCGGCCGACGCCGTTCACGCGCTCGAAGCCCTTCTGCACGATCTGCTCGGCGGCCAGCGTCAGCTCGCGCTGCGTCTTGTTGGCGCCGAACAGCGTGTAGGTCGCGACCGGCTGGTCGTTCTCGCTGCCGCCGCGTTCGACGACCGGGTCCCTGGCGTCGCGCGGCAAGCCGGACGCGGATCTGCGCGAGCTTGTCGCGGATCTCCTGCGTGACCCGCGTCGTGTCGACGTCGAGGCGGAACTCGACCCAGGTGAACGACACGCCCTCGTACGACGCGGAAAGGATCCGCTTGACGCCCGCCACCGTGTTGACCGCGTTCTCCACCGGCTTGGTGATGTCGTTCTCGACCTGCTCGGGCGACGCGCCGGGGTAGGCGACGCGGATCGAGACGCGCGGCGGATTGATGTCCGGCATCGGCTCGACGCCGAGCTTGTTGTAGGCGAACAGGCCGAGCACGGTCAGCGCGACCATGACCATGGTCGCGAACACCGGATGATTGATCGAGACGCGCGTCATCCACATGGCGCGCTTCCTAGTTGGCGCGCTGCCCGGACTGCCGCGGCGCGTCCTTGTCCGGCGACGCGGGCCTCGCCCAGTCCGCTGATCACCTTCGCCGCGAGGCCATCCTTCAGGTTGTCGAACTTCGTCGCGAGCACCGTGTCGTCGGCGGTCACGCCGCCGAGCACCTCGACGAGCTGGGCCCGCTCGTCGCGCCGTCCGAGCTCGACCAGCCGGCGCTCGATCCTGCCGTCGCGCACCGTCCAGACGAACGTGGTGCCGTTGTCGATGCGCACGGCCGACAGCGGCAGCGCCGGCACCTCGGCGTCCGCGGCGGTGATCGAGCCACCCGCGCGAACATGCCGGCGCGCAGGAGCGCGTCTTCGTTCGGCAGCGATCACGTAGACGTTGATGGTCCGCGTGCCCGGCTCGGTGCTCGGGATTGATCCGGTCGACGCGCCCGGCGAACTTGCGGCCGGCCAGGCCCTCGATCTCCACCTGCGCGGGCATGCCGCCGCGCAACCGCGCGACGTCGGACACCGGCACCTGCGCCTGCACCTCGAGCCGGGACAGGTCGACGATCGACAGCAGCGGCGCGTCGAACGCCACCTTCTCGCCCGACTGCACGTTGCGCTTCGCGACCGTGCCCGAGATCGGCGCGCGCACCACCGCGTCGGCCATCAGCAGCTGCGTCTGCTCGAGCTGCGCGCGGGCGGCCGCGACCGCGGCGAGCTGCGCCTGGTAGGCGCTGTCCGCGGTGTCGAAGGCGTTCTGCGAAATGAAGTTCTGCTTGACGAGCTGGGCGTTGGCCTGGCGCGTCCGTTCGGTGGTGGCGAGCTGCGCCCTGGCCGACTCGTACGATCGCGTTCCGCTCCGCCAGCTGGGCGCGCAACTGCGCGGTGTCGAACTCGGCGACCGTCTGGCCGGCCGTCGACCCGGTCGCCTTCGCGCACCAGCACGCGCCTGACCTCGGCCGACAGCTTCGCCCGCACCGTCGCCTGCGAAATCGCCTGGACCGATCCCGGCATCGTGAGTTCGACCGTCAGCCGCTTCGGCTGGAGCTTGACGACATCGGTCGCGGCGAACTCAAGCGGCGGCTGCTCGCGCTTCTTCGCCGCTTCCGCTTCGGCGGACCGCTTCGATGACGGCGAGAGCCGCCGCGCCGCCGATCGTGGCGACGGCGAGCGCGCCGACGACGGCCAGCCACCACCTGGATTTCCTGGTCATCTATCTTTCCCCCTGAGGCGGCGCCCGATAAGGCGCGCTCGTGCGCGTGCTCGTGGCACGCGCCACTGTGCATACGATGGGCGCGGATTATCCGTGCCGACCGTGACGGAGTCCCGCCGATTGCGACGAAGTGCGGGGCGATGCGACGAAATGCACGCGCCCGGGACGAACGGCCGGGCCCGGCGCCCGCGGCCGTGCAGGTTCTTCAGTCCTCCAGGCCGAGGTCCTGGATCTTACGGGTGATCGTGTTGCGGCCCACGCCCGAGCCGCGTGGCCGCGTCGATGCGGCGACCGTGCGTGTGCTTCAGCGCGGCGCGGATCACGGTCGCCTCGAAGTCCCGCGTCAGCGCATCCATGACGTCCGGTACGCCCGCCTGCAGGCGCCGTTCGACCTCGGCGGTGAGCTGGGCCAGCCAGTCCGCGGCGCCCGCCATCACCGGCCCGGCCGGCTGCGCGCCGATGCGCCGCCCGCCGCCGCGGCGCGAGGCGCCGCCGGCCGGCGCCTCACCCGCCGTCAGCCAGTTGCCCTGGCGCGCCTCGAGCGGCAGATCCTCGACCTTGACCACCTGCGCCGGGGCGAGCACCGTCAGCCAGTGGCACAGGTTCTCGAGCTGCCGCACGTTGCCGGGCAACGGCATGCTGGCTGATGTGCTGCAGCGCTTCGTCCGACAGCTTCTTCGGCTCGACGCCCAGTTCGCGCGCGCTCTTCGCCAGGAAGTGCTTGGCCAGCAGCGGAATGTCCTCGCGCCGCTCGCGCAGCGACGGCAGGCGCAGCCGGATCACGTTGAGGCGGTGGTACAGGTCCTCGCGGAACAGGCCCTGGCGCACGCGCTCCTCGAGGTTCTGGTGCGTGGCGGCGATCACGCGGACGTCGGCCTTGATCGGCTGGTGCCCGCCGACGCGGTAGTAGAACCCGTCGGACAGCACGCGCAGCAGGCGCGTCTGCAGTTCGGCCGGCATGTCGCCGATCTCGTCGAGGAACAGCGTTCCGCCCTCGGCCTGCTCGAAGCGGCCGCGCCGCATCGCCTGCGCGCCGGTGAACGCGCCGCGCTCGTGGCCGAACAGTTCGGACTCGAGCAGGTCGCGCGGGATCGCGGCCATGTTGAGCGCGATGAACGGCTTGTCGGCGCGCTGGCTGTGCTTGTGCAGGGCGCGCGCGACCACTTCCTTGCCGCTGCCCGACTCGCCGGTCAGCAGCACGGTGACGTTCGACTGGCTGAGGCGGCCGATCGCGCGGAACACCTCCTGCATCGACGGCGCCTGGCCCGAGGATCTCCGGCACTTCGACCGGCGCATCGTCGGCGCGCGACTCGCGTTCGCTCTCGTCCACCGCGCGGCGGATCAGCTCGACCGCCTTGTCGACGTCGAAGGGCTTCGGCAGGTACTCGAAGGCGCCGCCCTGGAACGCCGACACCGCGCTCTCGAGATCGGAGAACGCGGTCATGATGATCACCGGCAGCGCCGGATGCTTGCGCTTCACCGCGCGCAGCAGCTCGATGCCGTTCATGCCCGGCATGCGGATGTCGGACACCAGCACCTGCGGGCTGTCGTGCTCGAGCTCGTTCAGCACGTCCTGCGCGACGCCGAACGCCTTGCACGGCAGGTTCTCGCGCGCCAGCGCCTTCTCGAGCACCCAGCGGATCGAGCGGTCGTCGTCCACGATCCAGATCGGTCTCATTGCGTCGAACGTCCTTCGATGCTCATGTGTCGTGGGCCTCAGCTGCAGCGGAATCAGGATGCGGAAATCGGTGCGGCCCGGCCGGCTGTCGACTTCGATCAGGCCGTCGTGCTGCTGGATGAACGTCTGCGCGAGCGTCAGCCCGAGTCCGGTGCCGGTGTCGCGGCCGGACACCAGCGGGAAGAAGATGCGGTCCTTCAGCTCGTCCGGCACGCCGGGACCGTTGTCGATGATGTGCAGGTCGAGCGCCAGGCGATGCCGCGCGCGCGCGATCGTGACCTGCCGCGCGACGCGCGTGCGCAGGACGATGCGCGCGTCGCCGGCGGCGATGCGGTCCTCGAGCGCCTCGGCGGCATTGCGCACGACGTTGAGCACCGCCTGGATCAGCTGCTCCTTGTCGCCGCGAAACTCCGGCGCGCTGGCGTCGTAGTCGCGCTCGATCGCCAGGCCGCGCGGGAACTCGGCGAGCATGACCATCGCGCACGCGCTCGAGCACCTCGTGGATGTTGACGTCGGCCACCACGCGCGGCGACCGGTGCGGAACGAGCAGGCGGTCGACCAGCGCCTGCAGGCGGTCGGCCTCGGCGATGATGACGCGCGTGTACTCGCGCTGGTCCGGCGACAGTTCGGACTCGAGCAACTGCGCGGCGCCGCGCACGCCGCCCAGCGGGTTCTTGATCTCGTGCGCGAGGTTGCGCAGCAGCTGGCGGTTGGCTTCGGTCAGCCCGAGCTGGCGCTCCTCGCGGTCGACCTTCAGTTGCTGCTCGATCTCCGACACCTCGAGCACCACCGGGGTCGCCTCGCCGAACTGCGCGGTCGCCGTCACCTGCACGTGCAAGAGGCTCGCGCCCCGCGCGCCGCAGTTCCATGATCTGGCGACGCTGCCCGAAGGCATTGCCCTCGGCGTCCGGCACCAGTTGCCGGATCTCGGCCTCGTCGCCGAGCACGCGCCCGACCGGCTGCCCGACGAGCGTCTTGCGCGAGGTGTCGAAGAGCAATTCGGCCGACTGGTTGACGTGGACGACGCGGGCGCTGGCGTCGAGCAGCAGCACGGCGGTCGACAGCAGGTCGAGCCCCTCGTAGCGCGGCGACGCGGTGACGGGCGGGCTGAAGTCGAGCGGCGCTCATCGAGCAAGCCTCCGCGCTGCGCGCTCGTGGCGAAGCCTGCGCGAACAGGGAGAGCTGCAGCGCGCGCCGGACGGCGCGCGCAAGGCGGAGTGTTACTGGGTGCGCAGCAGCGCGATTTCGCGCCGCAGGGCGTTGACGTTGCCTTCGGCGCGCGCGAGGTCGTCGCGCAGCTTCTGGACGCGTTCGGCGTAGAGCGCGAAGTTGCGTTCATCGCCACGGCGTTCCGGCTCGCCGCCGTTGTACTCGGACTTCAGGCGCGAGAGCTTCTCTTCCTCGGCCTTCAGTTCGTCTTCCAGCACGCGCTTGCGGTCGGAGTCGCGCGAGCGCTGCGTCTCGCGGTCGACGCGCGGGAAGTTCGCCGGCGACACCGTGACCCGATCCTCGCGGGTCCTTCGCGGCGCGCTGCGGCGGCAGCCGCGGCGCCGGCACGCTGAGCACCGGCCCGACGTCCATGCGCTTGCAGCCCTTGCCGCGTGCCGACGTTCTGGAACGATCTTGTTGCCGTCGCGCATCCACGCACATGAAGATTTCCGACGACTGCGCCTGCGCCGCGAACGAGGCGGCCGCAAGGGCGGTCGAGACGAGCGTCAGGGCAAGGCGGCTCACGGTCGGTCCCCACGAGGAACAGGTCGCGGCCAGTGTATCCGAGGGCAGGCGCGCGCAAAGGCCGCGAGTGCCGCCTGTTGGCGGCCCACTTCCCTCATTTCCGGTACTGCGCGTGCCATTGCTGGGTTCCCGTGGCGCCGCTTGCGGCTCGAATGAAAAGGGGCGGTCGCCCGCCCCCCTACTCGCGCCGAGCGGCTGCGCGCTCTTACGAGCTGTAGTACATGTCGAACTCGACCGGATGCGTCGTCATGCGGAAGCGCGTGACCTCCTCCATCTTCAGCGCGATGTACGCGTCGATGAGGTCGTTGCTGAACACGCCGCCGCGGGTGAGGAACTCGCGATCCTTGTCGAGGTACTCGAGCGCCTGGTCGAGCGACGAGCACACGGTCGGGATCTTCGCGTCCTCTTCCGGCGGCAGGTCGTACAGGTTCTTGTCGGCGGCTTCGCCCGGGTGGATCTTGTTCTGCACGCCGTCGAGGCCCGCCATCAGCATCGCCGCGAACGACAGGTACGGGTTCGCCGTGGGATCGGGGAAGCGCACCTCGATGCGGCGGCCCTTCGGGTTGTTGACGTACGGGATGCGGATCGACGCCGAGCGGTTGCGCGCGGAGTACGCGAGCTTGACCGGCGCCTCGAAGCCCGGCACCAGCCGCTTGTAGCTGTTGGTGCCGGGATTCGTGATGGCGTTCAGCGCGCGGGCGTGCTTGATGATGCCGCCGATGTAGTACAGCGCGAAGTCCGACAGGCCGCCGTAGCCGTTGCCGGCGAACAGGTTGGTGCCGTCCTTCCACACCGACTGGTGCACGTGCATGCCCGAACCGTTGTCGCCGACGACCGGCTTCGGCATGAAGGTCGCCGTCTTGCCGTAGCTCGCCGCGACGTTCCAGATCGTGTACTTCATGATCTGCAGCCAGTCGGCGCGCTTCACCAGCGTGTTGAACTTCGTGCCGATCTCGCACTGGCCCGGCGCGGCCACTTCGTGGTGGTGCACCTCGACCTCGACGCCCTGCTGCTCGAGCAGCAGGCACATCTCGGAGCGGATGTCCTGGAACGAGTCGACCGGCGGCACCGGGAAGTACCCGCCCTTGACCGGCGGACGGTGGGCCAGGTTGCCGGCTTCGTAGTCGAGGCCGGTGGACCAGGGCGCCTCTTCCGACTTGATGCGCACGGCGCAGCCCGACATGTCGACGTTCCACGTGACCGAGTCGAAGATGAAGAACTCGGGCTCGGGACCGAAGTAGGCGGTGTCGCCGATGCCGGTGGACTTCAGGTAGGCCTCGGCGCGCTTGGCGAGCGAGCGCGGATCGCGGTCGTAGCCCTTGCCCGTCGACGGCTCGACCACGTCGCACGTGACGATCAGCGTGTTCTCTTCGCGGAACGGGTCCATGCGGGCCGACGCGGGGTCCGGCATCAGCAGCATGTCCGACGCCTCGATGCCCTTCCATCCGGCGATCGAGGAGCCGTCGAAGGCGTGACCGTGCTCGAACTTGTCTTCGTCGAACATCTTGGCCGGCACCGAGACGTGCTGCTCCTTGCCCTTGGTGTCCGTGAAACGGAGGTCAACGAAGAGCACTTCGTTGTCCGTCATCATTTTCAATACGTCTTTGGCCGTGGCCATCGATGTGTTCTCCTCAATCGCGCTTGGTTAACGGTCCCCCGGACAACCACTGTTGCCCGCCCCGGGTTCTGCGGCATCGCAACGCAGGAAGTGTGCCAAAACCGCGCGCTCCCTTCCTTGCGCTGCACTAGCCTTGTGCGACAAGCGTTTACAGTGGGTTCGCTGGCGGAGGGAAGAGCGCGTCCGCATCGCCGCCCGATCCCTCCTTTGGGGCGTGACGCACCGACAATTGTGCATCAAGTCGCACCGATCAGGTGCGCTCGGACGGCAGAAACAGGGCCTGCAGATCGGTCAGGAAGCGCCGGCCGAGTGGCGTGGGACGGATCCGCGTGGGGTCCGCCTCGATCAGCCCGCGTTGTTCCGCCTTCTCCATGGCCTCGTGGATGGACGAGGCCGGCAGGCCGGTCCTCTCGGTGAACAGCGCTGCGGGAACCCCGTCGGCGAGCCGCAGCGCGTTCAGCATGAACTCGAAGGGCAGGTCACGACGGGCGACCTCGACGTGCTCCGCGAGGAACTCGCCGCGCGCGCGCGTTCGAGGTAGGACGCCGGCTGGCGGTAGCGAACCTGCCGCACGATCCGGTGCGGAAACGAGATCTTGCTGTGCGCGCCGGCCCCGACGCCGAGGTAGTCGCCAAAGCGCCAGTAGTTGAGGTTGTGCCGGCACTCGCGTCCCGCCCGCGCGTAGGCCGACACTTCGTAGTGCCGGTAGCCGGCCTCCGCGGTCCGCCGCTCGATCCATTCCTGCATTTCGGCGACGGTGTCGTCGTCCGGCACCGTCGGGTGGGTACTTGGCGAAGACGGTGTTGGGTTCGAGCGTGAGCTGGTACAGCGACAGGTGGGGCGGCGCGAACGCCAGCGCCATCTCGACGTCCGCGCGCGCTTCCTCGAGCGTCTGCGACGGCAGCCCGAACATCAGGTCGAGGTTGAAGTTGTCGAAGACGCGCTGCACGAGCGCGATCGCCGCCAGCGCCTGCTCGCGGTCGTGGATGCGGCCGAGCGCCACGAGCTTGGACGCGTCGAACGACTGCACGCCGATCGACAGCCGGTTCACGCCGGCCGCGCGGTAGGCGGCGAAGCGCTCGGCCTCGAACGTGCCGGGGTTCGCCTCCATCGTGATCTCGCAGTCGGCCTCCAGCGGCAGGCGCGCGCGCACGTCGGAGAGCAGCCGCTCGACGCCCGCCGCCGCTCAGCAGGCTCGGCGTGCCGCCGCCGATGAAGACGCTGACGATCGGACGGCCCCAGATCAGCGGCAGCGCGGCCTCGATGTCGGCGGCCAGCGCGTCGAGATACGCCGCCTCGGGAATCCCGGCGGCATCCGGCTCGTGCGAATTGAAGTCGCAGTACGGGCACTTGCGCACGCACCACGGGAAGTGGACGTAGAGCGACAGCGGCGGCAGCGCCGGCAGCGACAGCGTGCCGGGCCGCATCAGCTCGACGACGTCCGGCATCCGCGCGCCGGCGGCCGGCTTGATCTCGATCGGGGACGGCACGACGGCGCGGCGCAGTCAGGCCCAGTTCAGCGCCATCTTGCGCGCCAGTTCGGCCATCGCCTGCCCGCGGTGACTGATGCGGTTCTTCTCGGCCGGGTCGAGTTCGGCGGCGGTCTTGCCGAGATCGGGCAGCAGGAACAGCGGGTCGTAGCCGAAGCCGCCGCGCGCCGCGCGGCTGCAGTCGAGGACCTCGCCGTGCCAGCGCGCGTCGGCGATCAGCGGCTCCGGGTCGTCCGACGCTGCGCACGGCCGCGAGCACGCACGTGTAATGCGCGCGCCGGTCGTTGGCGTCGGCCAGCCGGCGCAGCAGTTCCTCGTTGTTGCGGCGGTCGTCGGACGGTTCGCCGGCGAAGCGCGCGGACAGGACGCCCGGCGCGCCGTCGCAGCGCGGCCGCGCAGATGCCCGAGTCGTCCGCGAGCGCGGGCAGCCCCGTCGCCGCCGCCGCATGGCGCGCCTTCGCGAGCGCGTTCTCGAGGAAGGTCGAGATGCGGCTCCTCGGCCGACGGGACGTTCAGCTCGGCCTGCGAGATCGACGTCCCACCCGAGCGGCGCGAGCAGATGCCGGAACTCGCGAAGCTTTCCGGGATTGCCGGAGGCGATGACGATGCGATGCATGGCGTTCTAGCCGGAGCGCGACGCGAGCACCGGGCCATCTTCGTCATTCCGAACGAGACAGGCGACGAACATGGCGAAGCACGCGAGCACGACAACCGCCCAGCTCATCTGCAGCGCCAGCAAGTTGCCCTGCACCGGATGGAGGACGCCGATTTCATGCAGATGGGCGATCAGCATCGGGATGCCGCTGGCGACCAGAAGATTGTTCGCGGCGTGCGCGAGGATGCAGAGCCAGACATTGCGGTACCGAAGATACAGCAGGCCGTAGACGACCCCGCCGAACACGGCAGTGAGCCAGGACGTGTGCACGGACGCGAACAGCGCCGTGGAAATCAGGAGTGCCAGCCAGGGACGCAGCGGCTTCAAGAGGAACCCGAGGAGAAGCGCGCGAAAGACGAACTCCTCGAACACCGGAGCGAGGACGACGTTGCGAAGCGCCGCCCCCGCGAGACCGCTGCGAGGAAACTCCCGCGCCAAGGACTGCAGGCCATTGGCGACTGTGAAACCTACGGCCCCTGCATCAGAAGTGGAGACGAGCGTGACGACGCCGATGACCGCAAACAAGACTTCGGCGGATAGCAGCCAGCAGACCGCTCGCATTCCGGCCGCACTCGCTCCAACCGCGACGAGCGAGGCAAACCGAAACCGAAGCAGCGCGGCGACGATCACAAAGAGAGCGACCTGGACTCCAAAGATGGTGAACCATGGATCAATCGATGTAGGAAACCAGCGCATTGCGTGGAGAAGCAAGGACGACGGTGCCCGTAGGAGCAGCCAGACCAAGGCCACCGCGGCGACGACACGCGCGGACGCAGCAAGGGCAGATCTGAGTTTCATTCCCGAGGGCTGAGCCGGAAGCGAAGGAGATTCAGTCGCCCCCGGCGGCCGCCTCACCCGACGTGCGCTTCGCCGTACCGGATGCCGGTTGAGTAATGGGCGTATTCCGCATAGACCCGATCGCTCAAGCGGTTGTAGCAGTCCATCCAGTCACCGAGTCGCCCGCTGATCGTCGGTCCCGTGACGCTGAAGGACAACGTGAGACTGCTGCACAGCGCCCCGCTGACGTCCTTCATTTCCTCATTCGAAAGCTGCCTCATGCCACCCTCCAAGAGTTGACGCGATCGCCGCGTCGGTTGCCGGCCCACGCCGGAGTTCTGGATGGCTCGAAGCTACGTGGCCGCGCGGGCCGCGCCTATCCGACTGATGTAGGAGTCCTCACAGATCGAGCGCCTTCTTCTGCGCCGCGAGCAGCGACGTGATGCCCTGTCGCGCGAGTTCCAGCAGCGTGTCCATCTGCTCGCGCGTGAACGGCTTGCCTTCGGCGGTGCCCTGCACCTCGACGAACCCGCCGGTGCCGGTCATCACGACGTTCATGTCGGTCTCGCACGTCGAGTCCTCGACGTAGTCGAGGTCGAGCAGCGGCACGCCCTGGAACACGCCGACCGACACGGCAGCGACGAAGTCGAGCACCGGCAGTTTCTCGATCATCCCGCGCTCGCGCAGCCAGCGCACCGCGTCGTAGGCGGCGACGAAGCCGCCGGTGATCGCCGCCGTGCGCGTGCCGCCGTCGGCCTGGATCACGTCGCAGTCGATCTGCATCGTGCGCTCGCCGAGCGCGGCGAGGTCGAACACCGACCGCAGGCTGCGGCCGATCAGCCGCTGGATCTCCTGCGTGCGCCCGCTCTGCTTGCCGCGCGCCGCCTCGCGGTCCGAGCGGGTGTTGGTCGAGCGCGGCAGCATGCCGTACTCGGCCGTCACCCAGCCCTGCCCCTTGCCCTTCAGGAAGGCCGGCACCTTCTCCTCGACGCTCGCGGTGCAGATGACCTTGGTGTCGCCGAACTCGACGAGCACCGACGCCTTCGGCATGCTTGGTGTAGTTGCGCGTCAGCCGCACGGGACGCAGTTCGTCGTGCCGCCGTCCGCTCGGGCGCTGCATTTCAGTTGTCATAGGCGTGTTCCGCGGTGATTCCGGATGGCGAGGCGGACCGCCTCGAAGTTCCGGCAAGACTAGCGCAGCCGACGCTACTTGTTGACGAGCTTGCCGCCCGCTGGATCGCGCGCTGGATCTCGGCGACGGCGTCGTCGATCTCCTCCTCGGACAGTTCCTCGTCGTCGTCGGGCTCGCCGATGCGCGGCATCTGGATCGTCGACGCGACCGTGCCTTCGGGGATCAGCAGCGTCGACACCGGCTCCTCGCTCGGCGGCACCATCTCCATCGACTCGGTGCCCGCCCAGGTCATCGCGACCGCCGTGCAGTTGTCGCGACTCGGGGCCGCCGAGTTCGAGCGCGAGTTCCATCAGTTCAGGCACCGCGCGCATCACCGTCTTGCCGGTGAATGCCTCAGCGACCTGGCGGTCGCTCAGCGATCCCCACAGGCCGTCGGAGCACAGCAGCAGCGTGTCGCCGTTGCGCAGCGCGAACGGACCGGCTGACCTCGACCGTCGGCGCGACGTAGGCGCCGATGCAGTTGAAGATGCGGTTGCGCTCCGGGATGGTCCTTGGCGTCCTCGGGGCGGATCAGCCCGGCCTGCACCAGGTGGTGGACGCGCGAGTGGTCGATGGTGCGCTCGACGATCCGGCCGCCGCGGATCAGGTACAGCCGCGAGTCGCCCACGTGCGCCCAGATCGCCACGCCCTGCTGCACGATGCAGGCGACCAGCGTGGTGCGCGGCGCTTCCGGCAGCGTGTGCTCGGCGCGGTAGCGATGCAGTTCGCGATGCGCGGCCAGCACCGCCTCCTCGAGGTAGCGCACCGGATCGGTCAGCAGCGGCTTGGCGTCGCGCTGGTAGATCGACGGCCAGCGTCTGCAGCGTCAGCTGCGAGGCGACCTCGCCGCGCGCGTGGCCGCCCATGCCGTCCGCCACCAGCATCAGCAGCGAATCGCGCGTGTACAGGTACCCCATCCGGTCCTGGTTGACCTTGCGCCCGCCCTTCTTGCTTTCCTGGTAGACGGAGAACCTCATGCAGTCCTCGTGTACGCGATGCGCTGCGCGCATCGCACGTGCACTCGGACCGCTCGATGGCCGTATCGCCGAGCGCCATCCACGCCATCGCGTCGCCTTTGCGTGCCTTTGTGATGAAAAAAATCGACTGGCTCTGCCAGCGATTTTTTCACGACCGCGCAAAAGTAGGTGTGCACTTTTGCGCGCCCCTCAAAACCAGGTGATGTTGTGGTCCTTCATGAAACGCGTCACGCGCGCCTGGATGTTGCGGAAGCGCGCCCCGGTCCGCTCCGAGCATCGAGAACTCCGGGCCGCTCGGGCACGGTCTGCAGCAGTTCCTTCTGCACCGCGTACACCGTCTGCGGACGCTCCAGCGAGTTCAGCCGCAGGCAGCGCTCGATCATCGAGATCAGCTGGTTCGAGTACAGGCCGCGGAACGACCGCAGCGCCGTCGGCATCTTGTCTTCCTTCAGCCGCGCGTCCGACTCCTGCGGCGGCATGCCGGACATGCACGCGTAGATGCACGAGCCGATCGAGTACACGTCGGTCCACGGGCCGAGTTCGGCGTCGCGCTTGTAGAGCTCGGGCGCGGCGAAGCCCGGCGTGTACATCGGGTAGGTCTTGCTGATGTCCCGCTGCAAGCGTCTGCCGCGCGGCGCCGAAGTCGAGCAGGATCGGCGTGCCGTCCATGCGCAGGTAGATGTTCGCCGGCTTGACGTCGAGGTGCAGCAGCCGGTTCGAGTGCACCTCGCGCAGGCCGTTCATCACCTGCGCGAACACGCGGCGGATGAAGCGCTCCGACAGGACGTCCTTCTGGTCCTTGCTGCGGTTGCGCAGCACGTGCTCCTGCAGCGAGCGGCCCGACTCGTAGTTCATCACCATGTACACCGTCTCGTTCGCGCGGAAGAAGTTCAGCACGCGCACGATGTTCGGGTGATAGATCGATGCGAGCGCCCGGCCTTCCTCGAAGAAGCACTTCAGGCCGATGCGGTAGGTGTTCAGGTTCTCGGGCGCGATGTACGGCGAGCAGTTCGCCCGGTTTGCGCTGCGCGAGCGCGGCCGGCATGTACTCCTTGATCGCGACGGAATTGCCCTGGTCGTCGGTCGCCAGATAGACGATCGAGAATCCTCCGCTCGATATCTTCTTTACAATGCGGTAGCCGCCGACCTCGAGGCCTTCTGGCAATGATGCGTTGGTCTGCGCGGGCATGTAGGGTCGTTCGGGGAGTACCGGGCGATTCTAGCCAATTAGCCTCAGGACTCCACGCTCCAAACACGCAATATAGGCGTGAAATCACCTCGATAACCCAGCTCGACCCTCTCCGGACCACAATGAAACCCGTTGCGAGCATGACCGGCTTCGCCAGCGCCGCGCGCCCCACCGCGCTGGGCCAGCTGACGATCGACCTGCGTTCCGTCAACTCGCGCTTCCTCGACCTCGCCCTGCGGATGCCCGACGAGCTGCGCGTGTTCGAGCCGATGCTGCGCGAAACCATCGCCGGCCGGCTCAGCCGCGGCAAGGTCGAGTGCCGGATCAACATCGTGCGCGGCGTCGGCGCGCGCCGAGCCGACGCTGAATGCCGCCGCGCTCGCCCAGCTGACCGGCCTCGCCGCCCAGGTCGAGCAGTCGCTGCCCGGCGTCCAGGCGGCTGTCGACGGCCGATGTGCTCGACTGGCCGGGCGTCGTCGAAACGCCCGGCAGCGATCCCGACGCGCTGCGCGCCGCCACGGCCGACGCGCTGGACGAGGCGCTCGAACGGCATGACCGCGAGCCGGCAGCGCGAAGGCGAGCGTCGCTGCGCGACGCGCTGCTCGGCCACTGCGCCCAGATCGAGGCCATCGCGAACCAGCTGAAGGCGCGCGCGCCCGACCTGCTCGCCGCCGTGGAACGCAAGCTGGTCGAGCGCCTCGAGCAGGCGCTCGGCGAAGCGATGACCCGGGCGACCACCCTGACGCGCGAGGAAGTCGCCGACCGCATCCGGCAGGAAGTGACGCTCTACGGCCTGAAGATGGACGTCGAGGAAGAGATCAAGCGGCTGACCACGCACGTGAACGAGGTGCGCCGCGTCCTCGGCGCCGGCGGCCCGGTCGGCCGCCGGCTCGACTTCCTGATGCAGGAGCTGAATCGCGAAGCGAACACCGTGGGATCGAAGGCCGCCGCGATCGAGATGACCAATTCCTCGGTCGAGCTGAAGATCCTGATCGAGCAGATGCGCGAGCAGATCCAGAACCTGGAGTGACCGTGACCGACGCTCCTTCCGCCGCTCACCGGCAACCACGCAGGCTCGCTGTTCCTCGTCGTCGCGCCGTCCGGCGCCGGCAAGTCGACGCTGGTGAACGCGCTGCTCGCGCAGCGACCGCAACGTCCAGCTGTCGGTCTCGTACACCACCCGGCACCCGCGGCCGGGCGACAAGGACGGCCGCGAGTACCACTTCGTCACCATCGAGGAGTTCATGCAGCGACGCGCCGACGGCGAATTCCTCGAAAGCGCCGAGGTGCACGGCAACTACTACGCGACGTCGCGCAGGTGGATCGAGGAGCGCGTGCGCGCCGGCACCGACGTGCTGCTCGAGATCGACTGGCAGGGCGCGCGCCAGGTCAAGGGGCAGTTCCCGCACGCGGTCGGCATCTTCATCCTGCCGCCGTCGTTCGACGCGCTGGAAGCCCGCCTGCACAAGCGCGGCCAGGACACCCAGCCGGTCATCGCCCGCCGCCTGCTGGCCGCGGGCAGCGAGATGGCGCACGCGCCGGAGTTCGACTACGTCGATCGTCAACGAGGAGTTCGAAACGGCCGTGCAGCAGCTGGCGGCCATCGTCACGGCGACGCGACTGCGGTACGGCAGCCAGGCCGCCCGGCACCACGAACTGTTCGCCCAACTGGGCATCGCCGGCTGATCGCAGCGGGAAACCCCGCGCGCCAAGGTAAAATGGCGCCCGACAACCATTTACGGACGCAACCCATGGCCCGCATCACCGTCGAAGACTGCCTGAAGCACATCCCGAACCGGTTCCAGCTGTGCCTGGCCGCTGCCTATCGCGCGCGCCAGCTGGCGCAGGGCCACACGCCCAAGATCGACACCAAGGACAAGCCTCCGGTCGCCGCGCTGCGCGAAATCGCCCAGGCCAAGGTCGGCATCGAGATGCTGCGCAAGGTACCGACGTAGCAAGGCGGTTTGCGGCCGCTGCCCCGTCAAGCTAGCCTAGCGACGGGGCACACATATGCGGTCCGCCGATCCTCCCTCCTCCACTCCGAATCCGGCGCTTCCGCAGCCGGGTTTCGCGCGCCGTGCGGCCGAGGCGCTGAAGAAGGCCGTCTGGCGCTCGGAAGCCGCCGAGGAACCGCATAACGGCGTCGCGACCGTCGCCACGCTGACCGACCGCGTCAAGAAGTACCTGCCGTCGAGCCGACGTGCAGAAGGTCAAGGACGCGTTCCGCTTCTCCGACGAGGCCCACCTCGGGCAGTTCCGCCGCAGCGGCGCGCCGTACATCACGCACCCGCTCGCCGTCGCCGAGATCCTCACCGACTGGCGGCTCGACGGCGCCGCGATCCAGGCCGCGCTGCTGCACGACGTGCTCGAGGACTCGGGCGTCGCCAAGGAGAAGCTGGTCGAGCGCTTCGGCGCCGTGGTCGCCGACCTGGTCGACGGCGTCTCCAAGCTCGACAAGCTGCAGTTCTCCTCGACCGAGCAGGCGCAGGCGGAGAACTTCCGCAAGATGCTGCTGGCGATGGCGCGCGACGTGCGCGTCATGCTGATCAAGCTCGCCGACCGGCTGCACAACATGCGCACGCTGGACGCGGTCGATCCGCAGAAGCGCCGGCGCATCGCGCGCGAGACGCTCGAGATCTACGCGCCGATCGCGCACCGCCTCGGCCTGAACACCCTGTTCCGCGAACTCGAGGAGCTGAGCTTCGAGCACCTGCATCCCGATGCGCTACCGCGTGCTGCAGAAGGCGGTGCTGGCGCGCGCGCGGCAACCGCCGCGAACTGCTCGGCAAGATCCTGCAGTCGGTGCGCAAGGCGCTGGCGGACGCGAAGATCCGCGCCGAGGTGTACGGCCGCGAGAAGACGCTGTACGGCATCTATCGCAAGATGGCCGAGAAGAACCTGTCGTTCTCGCAGGTGCTCGACATCTACGGCTTCCGCATCGTGGTCGACACGCGGGCCGAGTGCTACCTCACGCTCGGCGCGCTGCACGCGCTCTTCAAGCCGGTGCCGGGCAAGTTCAAGGACTACATCGCGATCCCGAAGGTCAACGGCTACCAGTCGCTGCACACCACGCTGATCGGCCCGTACGGCACGCCGGTCGAGTTCCAGATCCGCACCAAGGACATGCACCACGTCGCCGAGACCGGCGTGGCGGCGCACTGGCTCTACAAGGACGACGACTCCGACCTCTCCGAGCTGCAGTCGCGCACGCACCAGTGGCTGCAGTCGCTGCTCGAGATCCAGCGCCAGACCGGCGACTCGAGCGAGTTCCTCGAGCACATCAAGGTCGACCTGTTCCCCGACAAGGTCTACGTCTTCACGCCGAAGGGCAGGATCGTTTCGCTGCCGCGCGGCGCCACCGTCGTCGACTTCGCCTACAGCATCCACACCGACGTCGGCAACAAGTGCGTCGCCGCGCGCATCAACAGCGAGATCCAGCCGCTGCGCACGCCGCTGCGCAACGGCGACATGGTCGAGATCGTCACCGGCCCGGTCGCGCGGCCGAATCCGGCCTGGCTGACGTTCGTGCGCACCGGCAAGGCGCGCTCGGAGATCCGCCACTTCCTGCGCACGATGAAGTTCGACGAGTCGGTCGAACTCGGCGAGCGCCTGCTGGCGCAGGCGGCGCGCCAGTTCAACCTCGCGCTGGCCGAAGTCACGGAGAGCCAGTGGGAAACCGTGCTGAAGCAGGCCGAACTCGCGTCGCGCAACGACCTGCTCGCCGACATCGGCCTCGGCCGCCGCCTCGCCGCCGTCGTCGCGCGCCAGCTCGCGCTCGGCGCAGCGCCCGTGGAAAGGTCCGAGGAGGACGCGTCATCGCCCCGCGCGTCGCCCGCCGCGCCGATCGCGCCGGTGCTGATGCGCGGCATCGGAAGGCATGGCGGTGCAGCTCGCCAACTGCTGCCATCCGATCCCCGGCGACTCGATCGTCGGACATATCCGCAAGGGCCAGGGACTCGCGGTGCACCAGGCCGAGTGCATGCACGCGCAGCGCGCCCGCCGGGCGGACCCCGAGCGCTGGATCGAGCTGCAGTGGGCGAGCGACGCCGCCTCCAACTTCACCGTCGGCCTCGACGTCGGCGCGCTGAACGAGCGCGGCGTGCTCGGCCGCATCGCCGTCGCGATCGCCGAGGGCGACTCCAACATCCTGAACGTGCACGTCGAGGACGAGGACGCGCGCGTCGCGCTGATCCACTTCAAGATCCAGGTGCGCGACCGCATGCACCTCGCGCGCGTGATCCGCGCGCTGCGGCGCGTCAGGCACGTGGTGCAGATCGCGCGGCCGCGGGGCGGCGCGCGCGGCCATCAGGACGCTTCGTAGCGGACCTCGAGGATTTCCAGCGTCTCGACGCCGACCGGCGTCCGCAGCGTCACCGTGTCGCCTTCGCGCGCCTTGAGCAGCGCGCGCGCGATCGGCGAGATCCAGCTCACCTGCCCGTGCGCCGGATCCACTTCGTCGATGCCGACGATGCGGATGCGATTTTCCCGGCCGTCGCCGGTCGCATAGAGCACCGTCGCGCCGAAGAAGACCTGGTCGGTCGCCTCGCGCGCGGCCGGGTCGACGACCTCGGCGAAATCGAGCCGCTTCGTCAGGAAGCGGATGCGACGGTCGATCTCGCGCAGCCGCTTCTTCCCGTAGATGTAGTCGCCGTTCTCGGAGCGGTCGCCGTTGGATGCGGCCCACGCGACCGTGCGCACGACTTCCGGGCGCTCGACGTCGATCAGGTGCAGCAGTTCGTCCTTCAGCCGCTGGTGGCCCGCGGGCGTGATGTAGTTGCGGGTGCCGGCGGGAATCTCGGGGATCTCGAGTTCCTCGTCGTCGTCCTCGCTCTCCTTGACGAATGCCTTGCTCATGTCACCGGGCCTGCGGGTTGCCGAGGGCGATGCTACCCCCTGGGCAGCGGATCGTTCCGGGGGCGCGGCGGCATCCCGCCCGGGACTCAGCGGCGCGGTTCGCCAGGCGTCGCCGCGGGAAGAACGCGGATCTTCTTGTAAGCCACCTCGACCACGCCGCGTTCCTCCAGGCGACGCAACAGCATGCACAGCGTCTGGCGGGATACGCCGACCATGGTCGCAAGCTCGGCCTGCGACACGGTGATGTCGATCGGGCCGCTCAACTGCGCATCCCGGCGGCGGATGGCCGCGAGGTCCTGCAGCCGCGTCCACAGCCAGTCCTCGGCCGCCACGGCACGCGCCTCGCTCGCGTACCGGAACACGGTGGCGTAGCGCTCGTACAGCAGGGCGGCGAAGTGCGGATAGTGGCGCGGCTCGTCGTCGACGATGCGCTGGAACTCGGTCGCGGGAAGCAACAGCACGCGCGCGTTCGTGGTGGCCACGATGCTCGCGATGGCCGGCTTACCCGACAGCATCCCGTGCTCCCCGAACCAGAAGCCGGGCTCGGCGACGTGGATGAGGGCCTCGTCGGACTCGCCCACGCCGCGCACGATGTGCACGCGGCCGTCGAGCAGCGCGAACAGTCCGCGCGGTGGCGCACCTTCGCCGACGATGTGCGCGCCTTTCCTGTAGGACCGCAGCATCGAGCGGTCGACGATGAGCGACTTGAGTTCTTCGGGCAATGACCCGAACCAGCGGCCGCGACGGAGGAACTCGACGTCGCGGTCGAGCGCGAACGACGCGTCCACCGGGACGCCGACGGGTTCAGTCGATTCGAATGCCCTCTTGTTCACGAAGCAGCCCTCAGGCATCCACGGCGCACGGTCCGGTTTCCCCAACGGTCGACACTACGGATGGACGGACACCCGCGGTATTGCACCAAGGTTCAATGGGTCGAGCGCCACGCCGGGAACCAGGCGCAGACCCGCTGTCCGGCGCGCTATCGTACTCACTCCCCACTCTGGCTTCAGCATTGTCCCTGGCCCCGGGCCGGTGTTGTTCGATGTCAAGCGGCCGACCCGGCGATCATGGCCACGCTCAACGGCCAGCGAGATTGCGGGGCGGTCGGCTGCGCGGCGCAGCGTAGTCTCCCGATGGCGTCGCCCGCGATATCGCGCTAGAACGGCGCCTTCATGCGCAGTGGAACGTCGAACGTCGCAGCGCCAACCTACCGGACGGAAATGACCGACAAGGATCCCGAAGAAACCGTGGCGCGGCGTCCCGCGGCCGACGCGCTGGACCGCTGGCAGTCGCCGGACGGAACGCGCTTCGTGATCCGCCCGCTGCGTGCCGACGAAGCGGCACAGGAAATCGACTTCCTGCGGTCGCTGTCGCAGCAGACTCGCTACGAGCGCACGTTCTCGCACCGCGGCATGCTGGGACCCGGCGAACTGGACCGACTCGTCCACTTCGACGTCCGCCGCGAAGTGGCGCTGGTGGCGGCCGTGCAAGGCGAGGCGCAGGAAACGTGGGCCGCGGTGGCGAGGCTCAAGCGGTCTGAAGGCGGTGACCCGTTCGAATTCGCGATCGTCGTGGGCGACGTCTGGCAGCGCCAGGGCATCGGCGCCCGCCTGCTGGACACGCTGCTGGAAGCCGCGCGGCGTGCCGGCATCCGTCGCGTCATCGGCTACACGTTCGCGACGAACGAGGCGATGAAGGGACTGGCGCGCAAGGCAGGCTTCAAGGTGCGCACGGACCCCTCGGATGCCAGCCTGTCGATCCTCGAAATCGCCCTCTGACCCGCGGCGCGCCAACCGGCGGGCAGAGCGCGCGGGCGTCAGCCGTTCGACGCCGCCGACGCTTTCGCGAGGCAGCGCCGGTAACGCTCGTCGACGCGCTTCGCGAACCACTCGGTGGTCAGCTTGCGCGTGAACTTCGGGCTCTTCAGGGTGATCGTCGGCACGACCGCGCGCGGCACGCGGCGTCCGGCGCTCTGATCGGCCAGTTCGAAGACGCGCTCGTACAGCCGCGTGCGCTCGAACGCGGCTTCATCACCACGCTCGAGGTCGCGCCGTATCGAGGCCTGGGCGAGATTCAGGCGCTGCACGATCGCCAGCGCAGCCCGTTCGGTTTCACCGGGAGCGCTGCCGCTCTGCGCGCCCGGCGGCAGCAGGTCGCCGTCGAGCACGAGCGCCATGCCCGACAGCCGCGCGAGCGCGCTCTGGAACGCGGCGTTGCGGCTGGCGTAGCGGCCGGCGTTGAAGTCGGCGAAGCGATACAGCGGTTCCGGGTACGGCGCTTCGTAGCCGAGCAGGTGCGCGATGCCGAAGTACATCCCGCCGCGCCGCGTGAACACCTCGTGGCGGATCGACCCGCTCACCGGAAACGGATACGGATGCGACGCCACGTGCGACTCGGCGAAGCTGATGCTGACCTGCATCGGCCCGCCGGTGCGCACCGGGTTGTGCCGCGCGAAGAGCCGCGTGCCCATCGGGACGGTGCCGATGAAGTCCTCGTAGATCTCGCTCAGCTCGCGCTCCGTCTTCACCGTGTCGATGCGCTCGCTGTAGGTGCGGCCATCTGGCGAGGACAGCTGCAGCGCGGCGCGCACGGCGAACTTCGGCACGCCCGCGCGCTCGGCCCGGCTGTCGATCTCCCGCCACGCGATCTCGGGCAGGCCCGGGACCGCGGGATCGGCGCGGAAGCTGGACTCCTGCTCGGTGACCGCCAGCACGGCGCACAGATTCTCGGTCGACGGCGTGATGCCCTGGGTGGAGAACGCCGCGTAGATGTCCGCGGACCATCCGGCGCGATCCGGAAGCGTCGGCGGGAGCAACTGCATGATCCTGGCCGGGCACCAGTTCCGGCTTCGGCGGCGCGGGCGCGCTGTCCGGCGTGGCGCAGGCGGACAGGATCACGAGGCTGGTGACGACGAGCAGTGCTCGTGCGGCGGCGATCGGTGCGACCTGCGGTCGGATGTCTCGTCGGTTCATGCCAGTGACGGGCAAGTCGATCGCCGACGCAACAGGGGCAGCGCGGCATGCAGCGCGCGAGCCGACGCGGGCTGCCGAGCCGCTCTCCCGACCGTCGGGGATCTCGGGCAGGCACTATAGCGAGCCGGAATCCGGCGCGATCGCGGTCCGCGCCATCGAGGGTGCGGCGGGCTGCTATGCGCCGGCGAGCAGGTTTCCGTACATGCGCAGGTCAGCGCGATAGCAGCCGCAAGAGGCGGTCTCCATGGCGGCACGGTTCAGTATCGTGACTTCGCCGCGGTGATAGCGGATCAGCTTGCGCTTCTGCAGCGCGTTCGCGGCACGGGTCACTCCCACACGGCGAACGCCGAGCATCTGCGCCAGCACTTCGTGCGTGACGTGGAACTGGCTGTCGTGCGCGCGATCCTGCGTCATCAGCAGCCAGCGCGCGAGGCGCCCTTCGATCAGGTGAAACCGGGTGCAGGCGGCTGCCTGGGCAAACTGGGCCATCCTCACCTGCAGATACCGGTGCAATGCGCTGCGCAGCACGGCGCTCGCACCGACTTCCCGTGCGAAGGTTCTGGCGCCCATCCGCCATGCCGGACCCGGCCCCTGCACCAGCGCCCGCAGGTCGGAGTGGTCGACGCCGAGGATCAGCGGCACGCCGACCATTCCTTCGTTGCCGACCATGGCGACTTCAAGATGGTTCTTTCCGTCGGCCGGAATCAACAGCGAGACGCAGCCGCCGGTCGGGAAGTAGACGTGCCGGATGCGCGCTTCGGGTTCGAAGAGGACGACACCGAATTCCAGCTGGACGGGCTCGCAGGCCGCGAGCAGCCGCCCGGACTCGCGGCGCGGCAGCGACGCAAGCAGTCGGTTGAGCGGCGCAGCGCGCCGGCCGGCGGAAATCAGGGACGCGGCCATGAAACAGGGTTCCAGCCGATGCAGGTGCCGGCCGCCGACCCGAGGACAGGCGACCCTTACGCACGATGCCGAAATCGTAGGCCGCGGTCATCGCCTTGTTTGTGCGGCAGCGTACGTAGTCGCGCGGATTCAACCACTGCCGTCCTTTCGCGGCCTGTGTACGCCACCGTACCGACCCGGCCGTGCGTAGGCATTAAGGTGAATTCGCAGTCGGGGCGCGGCGCGCCGCCCGAGTTCGGCCTCCGAAACGTGTCTTCCCCTCGGCCGCTCAAGCAGCAGTTCACCTTCCCCACCGTGGCTTGCGTCGCCGCGGGAGGCCCTCAAGGACGACGGGGACGGGCCGGCCGCGCACAGGCCCGCCGAAAAGTTCCGCAACCGATTTTTCACAAGCAACAGAACCGGAGTATCGACAATGATGAAACCAACCAGCTACCTGTCCGCTGCCCTCGTGGCATTCGCGCTCGCGGGGGTCGCGGGATGCGCGTCCACGCCGACGACGGAAGGCACGGGCGAATACGTGGACGACACCATGATCACCACCAAGGTGAAGTCGGCCATCCTCAACGAGCCCACCCTGAAGGTCGCCGAGATCAACGTCGAGACGTTCAAGGGCGTCGTGCAGCTGAGCGGCTTCGTCGCTTCGCCGGCCGCCGCCACCCGGGCGGTCGAAGTCGCGCGCGATGTCGGCGGCGTGAAATCCGTCAAGAACGACATGCGGGTCAAGTAAGCGGCCGCCGGGGCGCAAGCGGCGCCCCGCGGTTCGCGGCCGGCCTGGTGTGCCGTGCGGCTACGAGAGTCCTGCCGAAGGGCAGGCCACATCAGTCAACTGAATCAGCAAGGAAATTCCAGATGAAATCAATGCAGGCATGGGTAGTCAGCGCCGCCGCGGCGGTCACGTTGCTCGGACTCGCGGGTTGCGCCGGGATGTCGCAGCAGGACAAGAGCACGGCCATCGGCGCCGGCGCCGGCGCGGTCGGCGGAGCGGTGCTCACCGGCGGCAGCGCCGTGGGCACGGTGGGCGGCGCCGTCGTTGGCGGCGTCATCGGCCACGAGGTCAGCAAGGACAAGAAGTAGGCAACGGCAAGACGAACGCGCCGGCCGCTCGGCTACCTGCGCGGTCGACCGGCGCTCAGTCCCCTCCGCGTCAAGCTGTCCGAGGCCCCATCGCGCGCAGCGCCGTTCACTCGCCCAGCAACTCAGCCAGCGGATGCAGCGGCTCGACGTGCTGCGCCACCACCTTCGTGATGACGACGATCGGAACGCTGAGCAGCATTCCCCAGATCCCCCACAGCCAGCCCCAGAACAGCAGCGAAATGAACACCGCGGCGGCGTTCATGTGGGCGATTCGTCCCGTCATCCACGTCGTGACGACGATCCCCACCAGCGTCGCGATCGTCAGCGAGGCTCCGCCTGCCAGCAACGCCATCGACGGCCGAGTCGAACTGCATGAACGCCGCCATGGCGATCGCGCCGGCGGCCACCGCCGGGCCGAGATAGGGAACCAGGTGCAGCAGGCCGGCGGCGACGGCCCAGGCTCCTGCGTTGTCGATGCCGATGAAGTGGAACGCCATCCAGCTGAGCAGGACGATCAGCAGATTCGTCGCGACCAGCATCAACATGTACTTCTGGATCGAGCGGTTGATGTCGTCGAGAATCGTGACGGTGATCTTCCGCTTCGACAGCGTGGGGCCGGCGAGCCGCACCAGCTTGCGCTTGAACGTGTCGCCACCGAGCAGCAGGAAGAACACCAGGAACACGACCATCGCCGCCTGTCCCACCACCCCGATGGCGCCGACCGAGCTTTCCCACAGGAAGTCGTTGAGCCTGAACTTCCGCGGATCGACGACGACGTGCGTGGCCGGCTGCCGGGCAGCTCCGCCAGGCTGTGCCGGTCGTGGCACTTTCCATCGCCGTCGCGGCGCTCTCGATCTTCTGCAGGTTTCCGCGCTGGCTCTTGCGCAGTTCCGCCAGAGACACCGACAGCTTCGCCGTCGCAACCGGCAACTGCTCGACGATCGTCTGCAGCTGATCACGCAGCGAGTACGCGCCGAGGACGAGCGCGGCGATGACAGTCCCCATGACCAGCACCGAGCCGGCGACGCGCGGAATCCGCAGGCGTTCGAGCCAGCCGACGACGGGACTCAAGGTGTAAGTGATCACGACGCCGAGCAGCAGCGGTATGAGCAGCGTCTGCGCCCACGACAGGGCGAACGCGGTGGCGAGCGTCGCCAGGATCCCGAGCGCGAGGCCGCGTGCTTCCACCGGGACATGCGAAGACCGCAAGGTGGCCTGCGATGCATCCTCCTCGCGCCCGGCTCCCATCGTGTCCGCTGGCCGCACGACGTTCATCTGGTCGCGATACTCCGCGCTTCGCCCGCCAAGGGGAGTTCCGCGTCGAACGAATACTCGTCCGGCAGAAGCCGAAGGAGCGGAGCGTCGTCCGAAGCGAGGACGTTTCCTCCTTCGGCGACGAGATCGCTGATCGCCGGCGGGAGACTCGCTGGAGCACGTCTGTTCGGTTTCTTCATGGCTTGGCTCGATGGAATCCGGCGATCGATGCAGCGTGGTCGCCCGAACGAGTCGCGTCTGTACGGTTGCGAACCAAGCGCCGTCCCGCGGCCTATACTGCAATCCGCCCGCGCCAACGCTGCGGATGCTTCCAGGGCTCCGAGCGCACGCGGGTCGCATTCTTCCGGAGCGGCACTTGGCCCATACGCCGGACCCGCGTCAGAACCACCTGCTCGCCGCACTGCCGGACGCCGAGTGGGCGCGCTGGCAGCCGCATCTCGAGCCAGTCGTGATGCCGCTCGGCAAGTCGCTGTACGAGTCGGGCGCGAAGCTCGGCCACGTGTACTTTCCGACCACGTCGATCGTGTCACTGCTGTACGTGATGGAAGATGGCGCGTCCGCCGAAATCGCCGTCGTCGGCAATGAAGGGCTGGTCGGCGTGTCGCTGTTCATGGGCGGCGAATCCACGACGAGCCGCGCGGTCGTGCAAAGCGCGGGCCACGGCTTCCGCCTGCGATCCAGCGTGATGATGCAGGAGTTCAACCGCGCCGGCCCCGTGATGCACCTGCTGCTGCGCTACACGCAGGCGCTGATCACGCAGATGGCCCAGACGGCGGTCTGCAATCGGCATCACTCTCTCGACCAGCAGCTATGCCGCTGGCTGCTGCTCAGCCTCGACCGGCTGAAGTCCGACGAACTCGTGATGACCCAGGAGCTGATCGCCAACATGCTGGGGGTGCGCCGCGAGGGCGTGACCGAAGCGGCTGGCAACCTGCAAAGGGACGGGCTGATCCGGTATCGACGCGGCCGCATCGCGGTGCTCGACCGCGCGGGCCTCGAGAAGCGCGCCTGCGAGTGCTACGCGGTGGTCCGGACGGAATACGAGCGGCTGCTTCCGGCGACGCTGGCGATCTGACCAGGCATCGAACGCGCGAAGCAACGGGCGCTCGCTCAGCGCCCGTTTCCATCCCCCGTCGTCGCGGGGGCATTCGAGCATGGGTTGCCGATCAGGCGCCTGTCGCTGCGAGCGGTTCCGCTGCCTCGCCGCGGCGCTGCCGGGCGGACTCGGCCTTGTCCCGATACATCGAGCCGTCCGTCGCGCGCATCAGTGCGCCGTACTCGAGCCCGTCCACGGGATAGAGCGCGGTGCCGATGCTCGCCGTCACCGTGATCTCCATCGCGTCGACGACATAGGGCGTCGCAAGGCGGGCGCGGATCTTGCGCGCTGCCGCCAGCGCGCTCCTCGGCGTTTCGAGTTCCGGCAGCAGGACGACGAACTCGTCGCCGCCGTAGCGGCATGCGGTGTCGGACGCCCGGATCGAGGCAAGCAGGCGCGCGGCGACCTGCTGCAGGATCCTGTCGCCCGCGGCGTGTCCATGCGTGTCGTTGACGTTCTTGAATCCGTTCAGGTCGAGGAAGAGCAGCGCCACCAGGCGGTGCTGTCTCGTCGCCAGCGCCACGGCCTGGTTGTACCGGTCCAGCAGCAGGCGCCGATTGGGGAGCCCGGTCAACTCGTCGTGGTACGCGAACCGGCGCGACCGCGTGACCGTTCTCTGCAGGAGCGCCACCTGTTGCCTGAGCAGCAGGCTGTCCGTCTCGAGGACGTCGATGCGGGAGAGCGCGGCCCGCAGCCGTTCGCGACTGACTTCCAGCGCACGATCGAGTTCGCCCGCATTCGGTGGCCGGCGATCGGGCCGCATCCGCGGCGCGATCGAGGCAGCGATGGCCTCGTGAGATCGTTCGCCCAGGCCATGCACATCAGTCGGCGTCATTGTCGAGGCGCGCGAGTGGTCGATCAGGAACTCGTTCTTCACCGGATCTCTCCTGCGGCACGTTGCTGAAGGCCCTGCACCCCGCGCCTCTCCGAGCGGACCGGAAAGATACAAGAATACGAATGCGGCACCCATCGCGTCTGTGCGCTTCCGTACTGTGCCGGTCGCCGCGAGGCGCGATGCGCAGTTCCCCCAAGGCCTGCGTGCTGATCACCTTCACGCTGGCGACGGTGGCGGCGTCGATCGTGGTGCACGGCGTCTCGGTGACGCCGCTGATGCGCCGATACGTGCGGCGCAGACCCAGGACCCACTGAACCGACGACTCTGCGCCTGCGTCGTCCGGATGCCGCGCAACCGCGAGACGGTGCGCTACCGAACAGACCGCAAGCGCATCCCCAAGTAGCGTGAAACATTGGCCTGGAGACACGAAACCCGTCGAACCCGGCGTCGATCGCGCACCGCACGGAATCGGGAAGTGCGCGCTTCAGCAAGGAAGTGACATGACACACGAACACGCTCCGACACCGGGCTTTCGCATTTGTGATTGGAATCATCGCCCTCGCGTTCAGCGGCTGGGCCAGCGCGGATCCGCCGTCGCGCGTTGCGCGCCTCGGCTATGTCTCGGGCGCGGTCAGCTTTTCACCCGCGGGCGAGGACGATTGGGTGCAGGCAACGCTCAATCGGCCGCTGACGACGGGCGACCGGCTCTGGGCCGACCCGGGTGCGCGCGCCGAGATCCAGATCGGCGGAGCCATGGTCCGCATGAACTCGGGGACCAGCGTGTCCGTCCTCAACCTCGACGACCAGATCACTCAACTGCAACTGACGCAGGGCGCACTGAACGTCCGTGTGCTGCGGCTGGAACGCGGCCAGATGTTCGAAGTCGACACGCCGAATGTCGCCTTCACCCTCCGGCAACCCGGCGAGTACCGGATCGAAGTGGATCCTGAGGGACATGCGACCACCATCGTCGTGCGCAGGGGCGAGGGCGAGGTCTACGGCGAAGACGCGGCATTCGTGATCGATTCGCGGCAGCCCTATCGCTTCATGGGAACCGGGATGCGCGAGTATCAGCACGCCGCCATGCCTCAACCCGACGACTTCGATCGCTGGTCGCGCGCGCGCGATCGCCGCTACGACGCCTCGGTCTCCGCACGCTATGTATCGCCCGACGTGGTCGGCTACCAGGACCTCGATGCGCACGGCACCTGGCGGGTCGACGCGACGTACGGCAACGTCTGGTTCCCGAGCCGGGTGGCCGTGGGCTGGGCGCCGTACAGCGACGGCCATTGGGCATGGATCCACCCGTGGGGATGGACCTGGGTGGATGACGCGCCGTGGGGCTTACGCCGTGTCCCATTACGGCCGCTGGGCGAATCTGCATGGGACATGGGGTTGGGTGCCGGGCCCCGTGCGCACTCGCGCCTACTACGCCCCGGCGCTGGTCGTGTTCATCGGCGGCGCGAACTTCCAGTTGTCCATTTCGTCGGGCAACGTCGGTGGAGTCGGTGGTTCCCGCTCGGGCCGCGCGAGGTCTATCAGCCGGCGTATCCGGTGAGCCGCCGCTACTACGAGGACATCAACCGCAGCAACACCGTCATCAACAACACGGTGATCAACAACACCTACAACAACATCAACGTGACGAACGTCGTCTACGCGAATCAGCGCGTCCCGGGCGCCGTCGTCGCCGTGCCGACCACCGCCTTCGTGCAGTCGCAGCCGGTGTCCCGGGCTGCGGTACGCGTGTCGCAGGAGGTGATGGTCAGGGCGCCCGTGACGGTCGTCCCTGCGATGGCCCCGACGGAAAAGAGCGTGCGCGGCAATGCCGCCGAGCGCGACAAGCCGCCTGCGCGCGTGCTCGAGCGGCCGGTCGTCGCGCACACCGCGCCGCCGCCCGCGCCGGTCGGCTTCGCCGCGCAACAGCCGCAGCTGACCTCGAAGCCTGGTAAGCCGCTCGACGATGCCGCGCGCCGGGAACTGAAGCCCGCCGCGGCCGCGCCGGCTGTCAAGGTGATCGAGGCGAAGGTCGCTCAGCCGACGACGCGACTGCCGCCCGCGAACGCCGGGCCGGCACCGGCCGATGCACGCGGAAAGTCGGACGATCGAAAGGCCCCCGCGGCAGCGCCCGTCGCCGAATCAAAGCCTCGCTGCGCCCGCGCCAGTGGCGCAGCCGCCGCAGCAACGCGAACGCACTGATCAACCCGGCAAGGGGAATCAGCAACGCGCACCGTCGCCGCCTGCCGCAGCCCCTGCGCCGCCGGTTCCCCCACAAGCTGCGCCAGCACCGAAGGCCGCCCTGCCCACACCGGTGGCGCAGCCGCCGGAGCAACGCGAACGGGCAGATCAGCCCGGCAAGGGAAGTCAGCAGCGCGCCGCGTCACCACCGGTCGCGGCGCCAGCGCCGCCACCAGCCGCCCCACAGGTCAAGGCGGCCCCAGCGCCGACGGCCGCTCCTCGAGCACCAGTGGCACGGCCGCCGGAGCAACCGGACAAGAGCCGAGCAGACGGGCAAGGGGACGCGACGCCGCCTGCACGCGCGCCGTGGCGGCGCCGCCGGCCGCAGCGCCGCCAGTGCCGAAGGTGGCTCCGCCCGCGGGCGGATGGCCAGGCCACGGAAGTCGGCCGAAATGAAGAAAGACAAAGAGAAAGACAAGGAAGAACCGAAACCCTGAGCAGGAAGCCGCTGACAAGCAGGCCAGGCCGCCGCCGCGCGGTGCTGCGCAGTAACCAGCAATGGGCCGGTGCTCACGCATCGGCCCATTCCCATTGCGGCGCCGCCACGGCGCCGCGCTCGTAAGTCGGGCGTCGATACCGCAACCGTCGTCGCTTCCTTTGCCCCTATGAGCGGAAGCGCACCGACGGCTCGACGGACATCATCTAACTTCAAATCGTGCGAATTGTTCCCGGCATTGCTGCGGCAACCTTTGTGCGGTTGTGCGCAATTCGGCGTTCAGCCCCGTTGGAACTTTGGAAAGTGTCGTCATGAAATATTCATTCGTTGTTGCCGGTGTTCTGTCCGTGCTGGTACTGGGCGCGTGCCAACGAGAGTCCGTCGTCGCGGACCCGGCCCCGGCCGCCGTCGTGATGGTCCCGGTTCCCGGTCCTGCGGGCCCGCAGGGAGCAGAGGGCAAGGTCGGAACCATGGGTGCCACGGGAATGGTCGGATCGCCTGGAATGACGGGATCGCCGGGAATGATGGGCCCGGATGGCGTGAAGGGCGAGCAAGGCAAGACCGGTGGCGACACCACGGTCGTGGTCGTGCCTGCGAAGTAATCGCGCGCTGGCGAGCCGATTCGATGTGACGAAAACGCGGCCTCGGCCGCGTTTTCTACATTGCTTGCCTGGCGATCAGTGGCCGGGCGACACATTCAACTCGACGCCCCCGGAGGCAGGAACTGAGTGTCCTGCGCGGCAACAACGTCATCGCTGCGAGAGCAGTTCATCCTTCGGCTCTCGCAGCGACCTTCAAGCCACTTCCAGTCTCAGCGCTTGCCGTACTGCGACTTCGCAGCACTGACGCACGCGTCTTTCGCGGCACCGGCAAGTGCATCGCACTTCTCGACCGCGACCTTGTACTCCGCCTCGCGCTTCTCTTCGTTCGCGTCCTTCCTGGCTTCCGTCTTCGTCGCCGCGGCTTCACGGTTCGCATCGGTCGCGACACGGTCGACCTTCGCGTCCGCCTTGCCCTTGACCAGCGCGGACTTCGCTTCCTTCACGCAGACGTCCTTGGGGTTGCCTGCCAGGTCGTCGCACCTTTCGATCGCGACCTTGTAGTTCGCTTCAGCGTAGGCGACCCGGGCGTGTTCGCGAGCCTTGGGTGTGTGCTTGTAGGCGGCTTCGGCCTGGGCCTTGGCAACCTTCTGGTTGCCCGTGGCTTCCGCGGCACAGATGTCCTTGGCGTTCCCGGAGAGCGACGCGCACGCCTTCTTGTCGATCTTGTACTGCGCGTCGGCGTCCTTGACCGCCTGCGTGTAGTCCGCCTTCGACATCGGCGTCGGATATGTCATTGGCGAATGCATCTGCGCCATGCCAACGCCGGCGAAACCCAGGCCGGCGCTCAGAAATACGGCAATCATTGTTCTGGACATGCTTTCCTCTTGGTTCAGCTTGATCGGAGGACGTCAGGCGCTCTTGATCGCGTCCTTCACGTCTTTCTTGACATCGCCGAACTTGGCCTGGGCTTCGCCGAGAACCTTCTCCGTCTTGCCCTTCTGTTCCAGCTTCTCGTTGCCCACCAGCTTGCCGGCGGCTTCCTTGATCTTCCCTTTGACTTCCTTGACCCGACCCTTGACCTGGTCCTTGTTCATTCCCATTGTTTTCTCCCAAGTGACGTACGCCGGTAAGCGACCGGCCCGCCGAAATTCACATGTTCAAGCTGCGCCGCCGGATGAAGATCGTCCGCCAGCGAATCACTTTGCCTTGCCCTCGGAATCCCCTCGCGTGGCAACTTCAAGCAACTCGCTGAGGCTCAGCCGCCGCGCCGTCCGGGGCGAGGCGACCATCCGGGCGATCCACCTGGCCGGCCACGGCACCGGCCACGGCTCCAACCAATGCGCCGATCACTCCACCCACGGGCCCCGCCACCAATCCCGCCAGCGTGCCGGCTGCCGCGCCTCCGCCGACCGCGCCGAGGGAGGTTGCGACTTCCATCGTTTCGTTATCCATTTCCTGTCCCGTGCAAATGTCGATCGGTCATTGAACCTGGCGCGTTGACGCATAACCACGTACATGAAACGAGGCACGGCAGGAGACTGATCCGGCCAGCGCGGCGCAACGCAATGAATGCAGTTTCCGGGGCGGCCCGCAGTGCGTCTGTGCGGTGGCGTACATGCATCGAACAAGGAGTGAGCGTCAGCGGCACGCGGGGTGTCGCAGCCGGCGCCGCCGTATGTTCGACAGCGCACCGACAGCTGCCGCCTGGGCGCCGATGCTCTGCATTCGCCTCTGCCGAGGTCGAGACCGACACGGAGCAGTTCGACGGCAAGACGTCGGAGTAGTCGGTCCTGCCTGGTACTTTGCGCAGACAACGAAAGGCTGATCGGGACGGAGCGGGACGCCGCAGTCAGACGAATACGGAGAGTCACCATGAAACTTCCAGAACACACACTGAATCTGATGGCCGCTGCCGCGGCCGTGGTGGTCGTCACGCTAGCGGCCTGCCAGGATCGACAGTCGCCGGCACCACAGCCATCGCCCGCAAGCAGTGGCGAATATCCCGTTCCCTCAGGCGATTCGCCAGCAGCGCCCGGTGCGTCGGTCGCCGTGCCGGGGCAAGGCACCGACGTCACCGCGAAAGGAGCGGACACCGGCATGGTCGGCGGCGCCTCGGGAACTGTCGGTTCCGGAGGCAAGCCGGGATCCGGCTCCACGACCGGAGCTGGCACCGGTGCCGCCGCTTCCAGCGAGAGCAAGGTCGACACCAGGAAGTAGACAGGCACCGCATGGCATCCGCGGACGATGTGGCCACTGGAGCTTCGTTGACGCCCGCACGCAGGAATCAGCTCGTCATCAGCTGCGAACACGGTGGGCGCGAGGTCCCGCCCGCCTACGCCGCGCTCTTTTCGGGCCGGGAGGCGCTGCTCGACAGCCACCGCGGCTGGGATGCGGGCGCACTGGAACTCGGCCATGAACTGGCCGACGCGATCGGTGCGCCGCTGCACGCCGCCACCACGACGCGCCTGCTGGTCGACCTGAACCGCTCGATCGGGCATCGAACGCTGTTCTCGGAGATCACGCGCGCACTGCCGCCCGAGCGCCGGCAGGACATCGTCGATCGCTACTACCGGCCGCATCGCCAGGCGGTCGAAGCCGACATCGCGCGCTTCATTGCAGCGGGCAGCCAGGTGATCCACGTCGCGTCGCACAGTTTCACGCCGACGCTCGACGACGTGCCGCGGCACGCGGACGTCGCCTGGCTGTATGACCCCGCACGACCGGGCGAGGTGACTTTCGCGCGAGCGTGGATGCGGCAGCTGGCGCGACTGGCGCCGGAGTTGCGCCTGCGACGAAACTATCCGTACCGGGGGCGTGACGATGGCCTCACGGCAGCGCTGCGCAAGCGCCATCCGGATCGCGGCCTATGTGGGCATCGAACTCGAGATCAACCAGAGGTTCGTCGAACAGGGCGGCGTCCCGTGGGACAGGCTGAAGACGATGCTGGTGGATTCGCTCGAGGAGCGTCCTTGCCGGCGCGCCGGATCGCTGAGCGTGCCGCGGCGTTTCCGACGGAAGCAACGCGTGATGCGGTGCGACGCCTACCACTCCAGCGGCGGCAGCTCGTGGAAGACTCTCCGCGTGCCCTCGAGCCACTGCCGCGTCAGCGCGTCGAAGTAGACGTCGCCATCCTCGAACCGGCGCTTCATCGTCACCTCGCAGGCTGTCGCGCTCGTAGCACAGCAGGTCGATCGGCATGCCCACCGACAGATTGCTGATCATCGTCGAGTCGTAGGACACCAGCACGCACTTCGTCGCGTCTTCCATCGTCGCGCTCGAAGTCACCGCCAGGTCGAGGATCGGCTTGCCGTACTTGGCTTCACCGGTCTGCAGGAAGCACGTGTCGGTGTCCGCTTCGATGAAGTTGCCCTCCGCGTAGATCCGGAACAGCCGCATGGCTTCGCCGGCGATCTGCCCGCCGAGGATGAACGACGCGTTGAACTTCAGGCCGCCGGTCTCGAGGAACGGCCCGTCGCGGCGCTCGATGTCGCGCATCGCGTCCGACACCAGGTTGGCCACGTCGAACATCGAGCCGACGCTCCAGATGTGGGGCGGCTCGGCCGCGGCGCGTTGACGCAGCAGGTTGATCACGGTCTGGGTGGCGGCCAGGCCGCCCGAGCTCAGCAGCACCAGCACGCGGTCGCCGGGACGGTCGAACACCGTCATCTTGCAGAACTTCGCGTAGTTGTCGACGCCCGCATGCGTGCGCGAGTCGCTGGCGAAGATCAGCCCCTCGTCGAGCTTGACGCCGACGCAGTAGGTCATGTGGTCACCTCTCGCCGGCGCCTCGACGCGATCGCAGCGCGCTCGCTCCGCATTCAGGCCGCCGGGACTTCATCGGCCCAGACCTTGAAGCGCTCCAGCGTGTTCGGCCCGAACGTGCTCGACAGCGCGACGTCGCAGGCATCGCGGCCCCGGGCGATGAGCACGCGGCCGATGCGCGGCGTGTTGTTGCGCGCGTCGAAGGTGTACCAGCGGTCACCCAGGTAGGCCTCGAACCAGCCGGCGAAATCCATCGTCCCGTACGGCGGTTCGGTGCCCATGTCGCCGAGGTAGCCGGTGCAGTAGCGGGCAGGAATGTTCATGCAGCGGCAGAACGCGACCGCCAGGTGCGCATAGTCCCGGCAGACGCCGCGGCCTTCCTTGTAGGCCTCCCAGGCCGTGCGCGTGCTGCGCGCGTGCGGGATAGCCGAACTCGATGTGCCGATGGACGAAGTCGCAGATCGCCTGGACCCGCGCCCACCCCGTCGGGCCGCCGCCGAAATGCCGCCACGCGATGTCGTAAAGAAGCTCCGTTTCGCAGTAGCGGCTGCCCAGCAGATAGACCAGCGTGGACTCGGGCAAGTGCTCGACCGGCGACCTGCGCGGCCTCGGGCACGACCGACATCGGGCAGGCCGCTGTCGTTGACCAGCGCATCGGTGCTCAGCACGAACCGCCCGGGCGGCGCCACGAGACGGCTGCACCAGTTGCCGAAGAGATCGCGGTAGGCCGTGACCGGCACCGCCGGGTTCGTGACGAGATGATCCGGGCGCACCAGATCGGAGGCGCGCGAATAGTGAATGCTGAGCGCGAGGATCATCGGCGTCGCGTCGCGACACTGGTACTCCATCTCGAAGCCGACACGAATCTGCATGCGGGTCATCGTCAAGTCGCTTCCGATCTGCGCACCTGGGCGCGGGACGTCACGATCGCGGAGGCGAGCTTCTGGTCCGCGTCCGTGGACAGCGAGAGTACCTTGGACTTCGGCGCGACCGGCACCGCCGGAGCGACCGCCATGCCGCCGGCGACGAGGAAGTAGAGCAAGGAAGCCTGTGCCAGGCGCACCTCGCGTCAGTTCCGTTTGCCGCCGAACACCAGGAGCGCGCCGCCGATCACGATCGCTCCCACACCCATCCACAGCGGGATGTTGACCGTCTGCTTCTCTTTCACCGACAGTTCGATCGGGCCGATTTTTCCCGGTATGGGTTTCCTTGGTGTAGCTGAAACCTCCGTAAGCCAGGCCCAGGATGCCGGCCACGATCAGTGCGATCGCCGCAATCTTGATGGCGTTCATTCCGCCCCCTTTCGATTCAGAAACCTCGACTCCGGAGCACGCAGCGCGCGATCCGAAGCAACGTCACTTCGGACTGGACCGGGCAGGCGGAGCGCCGTTGCCGGCGCCCCGTCGCCGGCACAACCCATGCCACCGTCGTCAGACACGTCGACCCTGGATGATTCCAACCAGGAACACGACAAGCGCGACGACCAGAAGGACGTGAATGAAGCCGCCGAGGGTGTACGAACTGACCAGCCCCAGCAGCCACAGGACAAGCAGAATGACCGCAATGGTCCACAGCATTTGGTTTCTCCCGTTTGCATCACACGGTGGCCGAAGATCACGGCCTGTGCCGCAACCCGCCCCCGCCACCCAGGCGGGACCGGTCTCCCGGCATGAATCAACTGTGCTTCTCTTCCTTGACGAACCACGCATCGGTCGCCTTGAGTTCCCAGTCGGCGATCTGGCGCTCGACGTCATCCTTGGCGATGCCGTAGCGCTCCTGGATCTTTCCGGCGAGCTGCTCGCGGCGGCCGGCGACGACGTCGAGGTCGTCATCGGTCAGCTTGCCCCATTGCGCCTTGGCCTTGCCGACCACTTGCTTCCAGTTGCCTTGAATGCGGTCCCAGTTCATGAGCGTTCCTTCGTGACTGCGTGAAACGTCGTGGAGGCGGGTCCGAGGTCCCGGCGCTCTGCCGGGGCCTCCCGGCACTGGCCGTCCGCCCTTTGTTGAACCGTAGACGCCCACCGCTGCGATTTCTGTACGCAAGCGAACATAGGCGACAGGCCGGTTGCGCGGAGTCAAGGCGAGCTGCCCGAGATCGGCACTAGAGATAGACAGTGGATTAGACGGATCGAGGCTTCCGTCGGCGCTGCTCGATGACCGCTTCCCTCAACTCGAGACAAAACAAGCTCCTGGCCGCGCTGCCGGACGTCGAACTCCTGCGCCTGGCGGCGAAACTCGACGAGGTCGAACTGCAGCAAGGTCAGGCCCTGTATGAGTCTGGCAGCGCGATCTCCTACGTGTACTTCCCGACGACCGCCCTCGTTTCCATGGTTTACGAGTTCGAGGACGGCGCGTCCGCCGAAACGGCGGTCGTCGGCGACGAGGGCCTGGTCGGCATCGCCGTGTTCATGGGAGGCGACTCGCGGCTCGGTCGCGCCGTCGTGCTGCGGGCCGGGCACGCACTCCGAATGCGCGCCCAGGCGCTGAAGGAAGAGTTTCGAACGGGCCGGCCCGTTGATGCACCTGCTGCTGCGCTACACCCAGGCGCTGATCACGCAGATCGCGCAGACGGCCGCGTGCAACCGGCACCACTCGCTGGACCAGCGCCTGTGCCGCTGGCTGCTGTTGAGCCTGGATCGCATGCAGGGCAACGATGTCGGCATGACGCAGGAGCTGATCGCCAACATGCTCGGCGTGCGGCGCGAAGGCGTGACGGCGGCCGCGCAGCAACTGCAGAAGCTCGGGCTGATCCGCTGCACGCGCGGCCACATCGCCGTGCTCGACCGGCGCGGCCTGGAGCAACGCGCCTGCGAGTGCTACGCGGTGGTCCGGAAGGAGTACGAGCGGTTGCTGCCCTACCACGCGGAGCCGAAGGAACGCGACAGCGCGACCGCACGGCGCAGGACCGCGCAGCCATCGTCGGCCGGTGTGTTCGCTATCGAACGGACGAACCTGTCGCCGCCGCCTAGCCTTCTCAGCGGTCGACTAGCGCGTTTGCTCGTCGCAGCCGTTCGGACGTCGCGCCAGGGCCTGCCCGGTCCACTGCACGCCGCCTGATCGCCCGCCATGACCTCCGGTGCGCGCCCTGTCGCGAGCCGGTTATCGGCACCTACGAGGAAAGACCATGAGCCTTGGAACCATCCTGTTGATCGTCCTGATCCTGATGCTGATCGGCGTCATACCGACGTGGCCGCACAGCCGAAGCTGGGGCTACTGGCCCAGCGGCGCATTGGGCGTGGTGGTGCTCATCATCATCATCCTGCTGGTGATGGGAAGGCTGTGACGGACCGCGGCTGACCTGCGGTCAGCGCGGCAAGCCGATACGCCCGCGGCGCACGGCGTGAGCACCGATCGACTTCCCGGGCGTGTGATTCCCTGAGCCAGGGCGACGCAAGGAGCGAAGCCATGGGCGCGATGGGCTGGCCGCTGCGGTCGAGTCGTTCGCTGGCCGTGGGCTCTGGCGGGCCTGGTCAGCGTCGCGGGGTTGCTCTGCGCTGGTCGCCTGCAGCAGCCTGCCGACCATCGTGCCGGACCTGGCCCGCGACTCGGGCCGACCGCCGGTCCAGCTGGAAGGGGCGCGCGGCCCGCTGTCGGCGGCCGCAGAGCAAGGCGATCCTCGACGGACTGGCGAGCCGCGGTCCGGCCACCGACATCTTCGAGCGGCACCTCGCGATCGAAGAAGCCATCGTCGGCAGCCCGCTGACCACCGGCAACCAGGTGCTGTTGCTGCAGGACGGACCGGCCACCTTCCAGGCGATGTACGCGGCCATCCTGGCGGCGCGCGACCACATCAACATGGAGACCTACATCCTGGACGACGACGAAGTCGGCCAGCGCTTCGCACAGGCGCTGATCGACAAGCAGCGGCAGGGCGTCCAGGTCAACCTCATCCGCGACAGCGTCGGCACGATCGGCACTCCGCAGGCGTTCTTCGACCGGCTGACGGACAGCGGCATCAAGGTGCTCGAGTTCAACCCGCTCAACCCGCTGCTGGCCCGCAAGGACTGGGAGCTGAACCAGCGCGACCACCGCAAGCTGCTGATCGTCGACGGGCGCACGGCGTTCCTGGGCGGCATCAACATCAGCAGCGTGTACTCCGGCGGCTCGTTCAGCCAGCGTTCGCGCGCCCGGCCCGACGGCAGCCCGGCGTGGCGCGACACCGACCTGCAGCTGCGAGGGCCGGTGGTCGCCGAACTGCAGAAGCTGTTCCTCGCGACCTGGGAGGCACAGAAGGGCGAGCCGCTGGCGGCGAGGAACTACTTCCCGCCGCCCGAGAACGCCGGCCGCCTGGTCGTGCGCGCGATCGGCAGTTCGCCGGACGAGCCGTACAGCCTGATCTACGCCACGCTGCTGTCGGCGATCGGCAACGCCGAAACCAGCGTGCACCTGACCAACGCCTACTTCGCCCCCGATCCGCAGCTGCTCGCCGCGCTCGAGGCCGCCGTCGCGGCGCGGCGTCGACGTGACGCTGATCCTGCCCAGCCAGACCGACTCCTGGCTGGTGTTCCACGCCGGCCGCAACTACTACGAGCAGCTGCTGCGCGCGGGAGTGAAGATCCACGAGCGGCGCGGAGTGATCCTGCACTCCAAGACCGCGCTGGTCGACGGCGTGTGGGCCACCGTCGGATCGACCAACCTCGACTGGCGCAGCTTCCTGCACAACTACGAACTGAACGCGGTGGTGCTCGGGGCCGAGTTCGGCAGCCAGGTGCAGGCGATGTTCGACAAGGATCTGGCCGCATCCGAACCGATCACGCTCGAGCAGTGGCAGCGTCGCTCGCTCGACCTTCGGATCAAGGAGCTGTTCGCCCGGCTCTGGGAGTACTGGCTGTAAGCCTATGTGCGACAGCGCACCGACGGCAGGGCGGCAGGCGCATACGTTTCGAGCGTGAAGTTCCTTCCTCGTCGACGCAGGTCCGCATGCGACGACGCACGAACGAAAGTCGCGGATTCACGATCTGCAATCCGGATCGAGAGTCTTTCTTCCATCACCCTGGGAACCAACCATGAAACACGCTGGCAAGCTTCTCTCCGCACTATTCGTCGCCGTTTCGCTCGTATCCGTCGTCGGCTGCGCGAGCACGCCGCAGAAGGAAGGGACCGGCGAGTACATCGACGACACGATGATCACCACGAAGGTGAAGGCGGCCATACTCAATGAGCCCACGCTCAAGTCGGCGGAAATCAACGTCGAGACGTTCAAGGGCGTGGTGCAGCTGAGCGGCTTCGTGAATTCGCGCGCCGACATCGACAAGGCAGCCGCCGTCGCGCGCGGCGTCGGCGGCGTGAAATCCGTCAAGAACGACATGCGCCTGAAGTAAGCAACGGGTGCCAGCGGGCCGGCTCGCGGGCCGGCCCGACGATGCCACCACGCCATGCTCGCTGACGCACCGGGCGGCAGGGGTTACGCCGTCAGACGACGTAGATCAGTATCGCGATGAAGTGGGCAGCGCTGCCGGCGAGCACGAACAGGTGCCAGATGCCGTGCGCGTGCGACTGTCGGTTCACCCGCCGGCGCTCGCCAACCGGCGCACTCCGCCTGCCGGGCGATCCACCCGTCGAGCGTGCCCCGGACATGTCATTCCAAATGAGAGCGTGAAAATGAAACAGGTACTGCGCAATGGTTTCGTGGCCTTGGGGCTGGTGCTCGGATCGATGGCATCGGCGTCCGCCCAGGTGAGCGTCGGCGTCTGGCTGCCCGGGGTTTCGATCGGCATCAATCTGCCCGTGTATCCGCAGCTCGTTGCGGTGCCGGGGTACCCGGTCTACTACGCCCCGCAGATGAATTCGAACTACTTCTTCTACGACGGCATGTACTGGGTCTACCAGTCGGACAACTGGTATGCGAGCTCCTGGTACAACGGCCCGTGGGGCCTGATCGGTCCGGAAGCGGTTCCGGTCTTCCTGCTGCGTGTCCCCGTGCGGTACTACCGGGTCCCGCCACCGTACTTTCGCGGGTGGCATGCGGACCGGCCCCCGCGCTGGGACGATCACTGGGGCAATGAATGGAAGCAGCGCCGAAGCGGATGGGACCAGTGGGATCATCGCTCGGTGCCGCCTCGCGCGCCGCTGCCGACCTACCAGCGGCAGTATTCCGGGAACACGTATCCGCGCGTAGAGCAGCAGGCGGTACTGCAAAGCCAGAAGTACAAGTACCAGCCGCGTGACGTCGAAGTCCGGCAGCACTACCAGGAGCGTCAGGCACAAGGACCTTCAGGGAAGTCGCCAGCAGCGCGAGTCGACCGCGCCGCGCCAGGAACAAGCGCAGCCACGTGCGACCCAGCCGCCGCAACAGTCACAGCAGCCGCAACGGCAACAGCAGCAGCAGGCACCGAGACCGCCGGAACAGGACCGCGGTTCGCAGGGCAAGGCCTCTCAGGGTCCGCAAGACATGGGGTCGCAGGACAGGGGCTCGCAAGACAAAGGGTCCGGCCACTCTTCCGGTCAAGGGCAGTCCAAGGACGGCGGCAAGGGCGAACAGGGCGGCGGCCAGAAGAAGTGACGACGCCGCGCCTATGGAGGCGAGACCTGAGACGCGAGGGTTCCGGAGCGCATCGTCCCGCGTAAATTCACGATTCCTGGACGCCGGCGCTCACTCGGCCATGACGAAACGATTGGTGTACCTCGTGCCGGGCTTCTTCGGCTTCGACTCCGTCGGCACGGTGAACTACTTCGAGGACGTCGTGCACTCGCTCGACTTCGCGCTGCGCCGGCGCGGCGTGGACGCCCGCATCGTGCGATGCATGACGCAACCGACCGCCTCGATCCCGCGGCGTGCCGACGTGCTTCGCCGGCAGGTGATCCGCAGCGGCGGCCTGCGAGCCGGCGAACTGCACTTCGTTGGTCACTCGACGGGTGGCCTGGACGTTCGCATGCTGCTGACACCGGGAGTGAAGATCGCGCGGGGCGATTCGGAAGCGCGCATCGCCGCCCTGACGAAGACGGCCATCTCCGTGGCCACTCCGCACCATGGCACCCCGTTGGCCAATCACTTCGCAACCGTGCAGGGCCAGACGCTGCTGCTGGTGCTGAGCGCCCTGGCGACCTCCGGGCACGGCCGCGGCGCGATCCTGGCGGCGGCAAAGGCCGTTGCACTGGTTGCCCGGCTCGACGACTGGCTGGGCCGGGCGGAAGGTCCGCTCGATCGCATTGCCGAAGGCCTGCTGCGCAGGATCCGCTTCGACCGCCGCGACCCGGCGTGGAAGTACCTCAGCGAAATCGAGCGCGACCAGGGCGCCGTGCTGCAACTCACGCCGGAAGGGATCGATCTGTTCGACGCGGCGGTTGCGGACAGCCCGGGAGTCGACTACGGCTGCGTCGTGGCCGGCGTGCCGAAGCCGCGCGAGGAGTTCAAGCTGAAGGAACTCGTGGATCCGGAGTACGTCGTGTTGCGTGCGCTGTTCAGGCTGCTGCATGCGCTGACGGCGCGCCCCCATCCCCGCTATCCGTATCCGAAGCCGACGACGGCGGAACAACGGCTGCTCGACCAGGGGCTCGGCTTCAGGACAACGGCCCGGATCAGCGACGGCATCGTTCCCACGCTGAGCCAACTCCACGGCCGTGTGCTGCACGCGGCGCGGGCCGATCACCTCGATCTGGTCGGTCACTACACGCTGGCTGGCGGCGGCACGGCGAACTGGCTGCCCTCGGGCGCCGGCTTCACGCCCGAGGCGTTCGACGCGACGTGGGACGCGGTTGCCGCGGCAATCGCGAAGGCCAGCCAGCGAGCCTGAGGCGATACGGCGTCGCGTGGATTCCGCGGCCCCGAGGCCATGTGCGACACCGCACCGACGGCGGACCAGGCCGCAGCTACCTTCATTGCTCGCCTTCGAAGCAAGACGTTCACCGAAGACTTGCGCGCGGGCTTCCGGATGTCCCACCGAAAGGCGTGAGGCCACATGAAGACGATCTTCGATCCAACGTTTCGCTATACCGCGAGCTTCAGCACCGACCTGAAGAAGACCTTCGCAAGAATCCGGCGGGCACGTCGCGCGGCGTCTGAAAGAGCGGCGCCGGCGGCAAGCCTCGCCAATGTTTCGTCGATCGCACGGCGATCGGTGGGCCGCTGACGCGGCCACGAGTTCGGTCGGGCGGTGGTTCATCGCAGCCGGCCGCGACGATCACAACCATCACAGGAGAACACCTTGAACGTACAAACACTCACCGCAGTGGCCATCGCCGCATGGGGACTGTCCGCGTGCAGCACGATGGACGGACCGGCAGCGACGGATCAGCACGCCACCATGAACACCGAGCAGAAGTGCGCGATGTATCGTCAGACGATGACGGGAAAATCGCCTGCGGAACAGCGCGCGACCGCCGAAGCGCATATCCGGACGATGCACGGCAGCGTCGACGCCGCCCACGTCGACCGGCACCTGCAGATGATGGAACAGGCATGTGGCACGAATCCCGCGGCGGGAGTCATCGGCCGCTAGACCTGCAAGCGATGGCAACAGCCTGACGCGCGAGGACAGATGAAGAAAGAGTCGCGGGCGATCTCCGGCCCGATCGAAGAACGCGAACCCAACGAGGCCGCGCTGACCGCGGAGATGATCGCGATCCTGCGCCGCAAGATGGCGCGCGACTATGCCAGGGGCGGCACGCTGCGCGACGCCCACCCGAAGACGATCGGGCTGCTGCGCGGCAGCTTCCGCGTCGAACCCGATCTGCCCGAGGAACTGCGAGTCGGACTGTTCGAGAAAAAGCGAAGCTTCGATTGCTGGGTGCGCTTCTCAAACTCCAGCGGCAAGGTGCAGTCCGACGCGGTGCCCGATGCGCGCGGAGTCGCGATCAAGCTGCTGGCGCCACGCGGCAAGGGTTCCACCGCCGGCGCAGAACTGGGCCAGGACTTCGTGCTGCTGAACACGCCCGTCATGCCGCTGGGCACGGTGGCGCTGTTCCGCGATGCGGTCTACTACACGATCGAAAGCACACCGCTGCTGCTGGCCGCCAAGTTCGCGCTCACGGGAAACGCGGGGGTGCTCCTGGGCCTGCTGAAGCTGCGCGGCAACCCGGGCTCCCTGCTGGACATCCGGTACTGGAGCACCACGCCGTACCGTTACGGCCCCGATCGCGCGGTGAAGTACTCCCTGCGGCCCACCTCCAGGCACAGGAGCCGCAAGCCCGCGACCCCGGGCGAGTCCTACCTGAGCGAGGCCATGCAGGCCCATCTGGACGCGCATGAAGCCACGTTCGACTTCTGCGTGCAGTTCTGGCGACCCGGCATGCCGATCGAGGACGCGGCTCAGCGCTGGGACGAAGCGAAGTCGCCCTTCCTGAAGGTGGCGACGCTGCATCTGCCCATCCAGAAATTCCGCAACGACAAGCGCGCCCGGCAGGCCGAGGCGCTTTCCTTCTCGCCCGCGCACGCCCTGGCGGAGCACGCCCCGCTGGGCGGACTGAACCGCGCACGCGGCGAGATCTACGCCGCCCTGTCCAGGTTCAGGCACGCGCGCGACAAGCGCGCCGAAGGGGCTTGAGGATCCGCACGGCATCGTTGCGGCCATGGCCGCAGCGGCCTGGGGCCGCTCTACACGCCGTGGCAGGAAGTCCTCGAGACGAGTGACGTCATCACGTTGCGCTCACCGCTCACGCCCGAGACGCGCCACATGATCGCGATGCCGGAGTTCCGCGCGACGAAGCGCCGGCCGGCCGCGCAATCTGGTGCAAGGCGGCTACTAAGTCGGCGCCGTGTTGGCGCACGGCTCGCCCGTATTGCCGCGCAAGCTCGGCTGGCGACCGCATGCCTCAGCGAGTGCGGGCACTTGATGGGAGGTGGGGTGGCTGATGGGACTCGAACCCACGACAACCGGAATCACAATCCGGGACTCTACCAACTGAGCTACAGCCACCACTGAAAAACTGGCCTGCCCGACAGGACTCGAACCTGTGACCCCCAGCTTAGAAGGCTGGTGCTCTATCCAGCTGAGCTACGGGCAGAGAATCGAACGTACTGCGCGGGCGCGCCCCTCGGGGCGCTGGTCGGGGTGGAGAGATTCGAACTCCCGACATCCTGCTCCCAAAGCAGGCGCGCTACCGGACTGCGCTACACCCCGTGGGCGTCGAATGATAGCACCGAGGCAGTGCGGGAGCCGCGCGTTGGCCGCTATGCGGCCTGGGCCGGCAGAGGTGCGGCAGCGGTGACCCGGGACGCAGAAAACACCGCGGCGAACGTGCTGCCCTGGCCGACTTCGGACTGGATGTCGAGGTGCGCGTCGTGTCGCAGCAGCACGTGCTTGACGATGGCGAGACCGAGGCCTGTGCCGCCGGTCTCGCGCGACCGGCTCTTGTCGACCCGATAGAAGCGCTCCGTGAGCCGCGAAATGTGCTCGGGCGCGACGCCGATCCCGGTGTCGTGCACTTCGAAGCGCCCCCCTCCGCTCGCGTCGCGCGTGCCAGCGCCAGCGTGATCGTTCCGCCTTCCGGCGTGTAGCGGATCGCGTTCGAGACCAGGTTGCCGAACGCGCTGCGCAGTTCCTCCCGGTTGCCACGCAGGAAGCCTCGCGCCGGCTGTAGCTTCGACGCGGTGGCGACCGCCTGACAGCACCCGGGCCTCGTCGGCGACTTCGCGCATCAGAAGGTGGACGTCGACCGCTTCCTCGACGAGCGAACTTTCGCTCGACTCCAGCCGCGACAAGCGTCAGCAGGTCCTCGACCAGCCGCGACATCCGCTGCGCCTGCTCCTGCATCAGCGTCAGGTGATGCCTGCGCGTCGCCTCGTCTTCGTGCTGCGCGTCGAGCAGCATCTCCATGAAGCCGTTGACCACGGTCAGCGGCGTGCGCAGCTCGTGCGACACGTTGGCGATGAAGTCGCGCCGCATCGCGTCGACCTGCTCGCGCTGCGTGATGTCGCGCGAGATCACCATCAGGCGCGTGCGCTCCACCTCGATGACCCGCACTTCGAGCGCCATGGTCGGACGCGCCATCGGCCGGAACTCGAGCGGCTGGTCGTACTGGCCGGACGTCATGTAGCTGACGAACGCCGGGTCGCGCACGAGGTTCGTGATGCGCATGCCATGGTCGCCCGTCAGCGAAACGCCGAGATGCTCCTCGGCCACCGGATTGCACCAGTCGATCTGCAGCGACAGGTCGACCAGGACGATGCCCTCCGGCAGCGCGCTGATCGTGCGCCGGAAGCGCTCCTCGTTGTCCTGCAGCCGTCGTTCGTTCTGCTCCGTGGTGCGGCGCGCACGGTACAGGCGCGCGAACACCTGCGTCCAGATGCCCATCCCGTTCGGAATGTCCTCGAGCCGCGGCACCTCGAGCCAGCCGGCCAGCAGGCTGGCGTAGAACAGGTGCATGGCGAGCAGCACGCCGAGCCCGAGCACGGCGACCCACAGGCCCGCCGTTCGACCGAAGAGCCAGCCCGCCGATGACGCGCGAGCGCGACCAGCACCGCGACCCGCAGGAACGCGGGCGTCAGCACCCGGATGCGGTCGCGTGCGCCGCGCTCATCGGAGGAGCGTCACGTCTCGGCCCGCTGCGACAGCCGGTATCCGAGCCCGCGCACCGTCTGGACCATCTGCCTGCAGGTCGTGCGGAGCCAGCGCCTTGCGCAGGCGCAGCATGTGGACGTCGATGGTGCGCTCCTCGATGAACACGTGGTCGCCCCAGACGCCGTCGAGCAGCTGCGAGCGCGAGAAGACGCGCTCGGGGTGCGCCATGAAGAAGGTGAGGAGCTTGAACTCGGTCAGGCCGATCTTCACGGGCTTGCCGTGGGCCAGCAGTTCCCGCCGCGCCGAGTCGAGCGCCAGCGGTCCGTACTCGATCACCTCGCCCGAAAGCTGCGGGCGCGCGCCGCCGGAACACGGCGCGGATGCGCGAGACGAGCTCGCGCGGGGAAAAGGGCTTCACCACGTAGTCGTCGGCGCCCGGCGTCGAGGCCCGCGACCTTGTCGGACTCGCTGCCCTTCGCCGTCAGCATGATGACCGGCAGCGCCTTGGTCCGCTCCTGGCCGCGGAACTCGCGCAGCAGTTCGATCCCGGGGCGGTCCGGCAGCATCCAGTCGAGCAGCACGAGATCCGGCAGCTCTCCCGACACGGCCTCCCGCGCCGCCCGCACGCTGTCGGAGCGCCGGACCTTGAAGCCGTTGGTCTGGCAGGCGTAGGCGACCAGTTCCTGGATGGCCGGCTCGTCCTCGACCACGAGAATCGTCGCCGACATCTATCCTCTGCGCCAGTGCGCGCTCGGCTTCGTCCGGCGTCATGTGCCGCATGTCGACGCCCTGCGAAATGAAGATGATGAACTCGGCGATGTTCTTCGCGTGGTCGCCGATGCGCTCGATCGCCTTGGCGGCCCAGACGATGTCGAGCGAGGTGGAGATCGTGCGCGGGTCTTCCATCATGAAGGTGATCAGCTGCCGCAGGATCGCGCGGAAGCGGTCGTCGACGCCCTGGTCGTCCTTGATGATCGGCGGCGGCCGCGGCCGCGTCCATGCGCGCGAACGCGTCGAGCGTCCGGCGCAGCATCGACACCGCGATCTCGCCCGAGTGCTGTACGTCCGGCACGCGGTGCATGCGGGTGCCGGCGCCCTTCTCGTGCAGCCACTTCACGGCGCGCGCGATCTTGGTCGCCTCGTCGCCGATGCGCTCGATGTCCATGATCGCCTTGGCGGTGCCGATGATCATGCGCAGGTCGCCCGCGGTCGGCTGCCGGCGCGCGATCACGTGGATCACCATCTGGTCGAGCTCGAGCTCGAGGTCGTTCACCCGGCGGTCGGCGTCGATCGCCTGCTGCGCGAGCTCGAGGTCGCCCTTGTCGAACGCCGCCAGCGCGGTCCTGCACCTGGGACTCGACCAGCCCGCCCATGTGCAGCACGCGAGAGCGAATCGCCTCGAGTTCCTCGTCGTACTTCCGCATCGAATGGTCGCCGCTCACCATGTTCTCTTCCCCGCTCAGCCGAAACGGCCGGTGATGTAGTCCTCGGTTTCCTTGCGCGCCGGCTTGACGAAGATCTGGTCGGTGTCGCCGAACTCGATCATCTCGCCCAGGTACATGTACGCCGTGTAGTCCGACACGCGCGCGGCCTGCTGCATGTTGTGCGTGACGATCGCCACCGTGTAGTCGTGCTTCAGCTCGTCGATCAGCTCCTCGATCTTCGCCGTGGAGATCGGGTCGAGCGCCGAGCACGGCTCGTCGAACAGGATGATCTCGGGCTTCACCGCGATGCCGCGCGCGATGCACAGCCGCTGCTGCTGGCCGCCGGACAGGCTCGTGCCGCGTCTGGTTCAGCTTGTCCTTGACCTCGTTCCACAGCGCCGCCTTCTTCAGCGCCCACTCCACGCGGTCGTCCATGGCCGAGCGCGACAGGCTCTCGAACAGGCGCACGCCGAACGCGATGTTGTCGTAGATCGACATCGGGAACGGCGTCGGCTTCTGGAAGATCATGCCGATCTTGGCGCGGACCAGCGCGACGTCGTCCTTGCTGGTCAGGATGTTCTCGCCGTCGACCTTGACCTCGCCTTCGGCGCGCTGCTCGGGGTAGAGCTCGAACATCCGGTTGAACACGCGCAGCAGCGTGGACTTGCCGCACCCGGACGGGCCGATGAAGGCCGTGACCTTCTTCTCGGGGATGCGCAGCGTGATGCTCTTCAGCGCCTGGAACTTCCCGTAGTAGAAGTTCAGGTTCTCGCACGTCCATCTTGATGCGCTCGTTGGCGAGGGTGGCCGCGTTGGCCGTGTTCATCGGAGTCTCGTCTATCTTCTGCCGGAACAGCACGCGCGCCAGGATGTTGAGGGCGAGCACGCCGAGGGTGATCAGGAACACGCCCGCCCAGGCCAGCTGCTGCCAGTTGGCGAACGGGCTCATCGCGAACTTGAAGATCGTCACCGGAAGGTTGGCCATCGGCTGGCCGAGGTCCAGCGCTGAAGAACTGGTTCGACAGCGCCGTGAAGAGCAGCGGCGCCGTCTCGCCGGCGATGCGCGCCAGCGCCAGCAGCACGCCGGTGACGACGCCCGCGCGCGCGGCCTTCAGCGTGACGCGCATGATCATCACCCACTTGGGCGCGCCCAGCGCCACGGCCGCCTCGCGCAGCGCGTTGGGAATCAGCGCTGAGCATGTTCTCGGTCGTGCGCACGACCACCGGAACGACGATCAGCGCCAGCGCCAGCACGCCCGCGTAGCCGGAGAACGTCCGCGTCTTGGCGACGACGACCGCGTAGACGAACAGGCCGATGACGATCGACGGCGCCGACAGCAGGATGTCGTTGATGAAGCGCGTCGCCTGGCCGAACCAGCCGCCGCGCTGGCCGTACTCGGCGAGATAGATGCCGGCGAGGATGCCGATCGGGGTCGCGAGCGCCGTCGCGGCACGTCACCATGATCAGCGAGCCGACGATGGCGTTGCCGAGCCCGCCCTCCTCCGCGTTCGGAGGCGGCGTCGACTCGGTCAGCACCTGCCAGCTGAGCCCCTTGAAGCCGAGCATCAGCGTGTCCCAGAGGATCCAGATCAGCCACACGAGGCCGAACGCCATCGCGGCCAGCGACAGCACGAGCGCGACCGCGTTGACGAACTTGCGGCGCCGATGCAGCCGCAGCCGATAGTCGGCGCGCGGCGGCGGGACGGTCTCCGCGCTCATGTGCGCTTCCCTTCGTTGCGCTTGAGCCGGAACAGCAGCAGCTTCGACAGCGTCAGCACGACGAACGTGATGAAGAACAGGATCAGGCCCAGGTAGATCAGCGACGCCTCGTGCAGGCCCGGCGTGGCCTCGGCGAACTCGTTCGCGAGCGCCGACGTGATCGAGTTGGCGGCCTCGAACAGCGACAGCGACTCGAGCTGGTTGAAGTTGCCGATGACGAAGGTGACGGCCATCGTCTCGCCCAGCGCGCGGCCGAGCCCGAGCATGACGCCGCCGATCACGCCCGCCTTGGTGTACGGAAGCACGACGCGCCAGACGACTTCCCAGGTCGTCGAGCCGAGGCCGTAGGCCGACTCCTTCAGCAGCGCCGGCGTCACCTCGAACACGTCGCGCATCACCGCGGCGATGAACGGGATGATCATGATCGCGAGGATGATGCCGGCCGACAGGATGCCGATGCCGACCGGCGCGCCGGAGAAGAGCGCGCCGAGCACCGGCACGTCGCCGAACGCGCGCTGCAGCGGCTGCTGCACGTAGGTGGCCAGCAGCGGCGAGAACACCAGCAGGCCCCACATGCCGTAGACGATCGACGGGATGGCAGCGAGCAGTTCGATCGCGGTGCCGAGCGGCCGCTTGAGCCACTTCGGCGACAGTTCGGTGAGGAACAGCGCGATGCCGAAGCTGACCGGCACGGCGATGACGCAGCGCGATCAGCGACGTGGCGAGGGTGCCGTAGATCATCACCAGCCCGCCGAACTTCTCCTGCACCGGATCCCACTCGGAGGTCCACAGGAAGGGCAGGCCGAAGTGGCGGATCGAGGGCCAGGCGCCGATCGTCAGCGAAACGATGATGCCGACCAGCAGCAGCAGCGTCAGGGCCGCCGCGCCGCGCGTCAGCCACGCGAAGACCACGTCGCCGAGGGTCCCCGCCTTGCGCGGCGGCGGTTGCTCGGGCATCTGCATCAGCGAGTTCGTCTTGACGGGTGGGCGAGGATGAAAGTGTAGCGTCCAACGGGCGCCTCCCCGGGGGCGCGGCCGGCGAGCGGCCGCGATGTGAAGGACCGCGGGCCTGCGCCGGCGTCCGCGGTCAGCGATGTCGCTTACTTGTAGGAAACGGCCTTGCCGGCGCCGTCGGCGACCTTGCCCCAGCTGCTGGCGGACCATGTCCTCGACCGACCGGCGGCAGCGGGAACGTAGTCCAGCTCTTCGGACATCTTGTCGCCGTTGGTGTACGCCCAGTCGAAGAACTTCAGCGCCGCCTGGGCCTGCTGCGGCTTGTCCTGCTTGGCGTGCATCATGATGAAGGTCGCGCCGGTGATCGGCCACGCGTCCTTGCCCGGCTGGTTGGTCAGGATCTGGTAGAAGCTCTTCTTCCAGTCCGCGCCCGCGGCCGCCGCCTTGAACGCGTCGTCATCCGGCGCAACGAAGGCGCCGCTGGCAGTTCTGCATCAGCGCATACGCGAGCTTGTTCTGCTTGGCGTAGGCGTACTCGACGTAGCCGATCGAGTTCGGCAGGCGCTGCACGAAGGCGGCGACGCCCTCGTTGCCCTTGCCGCCCGCGCCCGTCGGCCAGTTGACCGCCGTGCCCTCGCCGACCTTCGACTTCCACTCCGGCGTTCACCTTCGACAGGTAGTTGGTGAAGATGAACGTCGTGCCCGAGCCGTCGGCGCGGCGCACCACCGCGATCTGCGCGTCCGGCAGCTTCACGCCCGGGTTGAGCGCGACGATCGCCGGATCGTTCCACTTCGTGATCTTGCCGAGATAGATGTCGCCGAGGACCGGCCCGGTCAGGCGCAACTGGCGCGTGTCTGCACGCCGGCCACGTTGAACACCGGCACGACGCCGCCGATCACCGTCGGGAACTGGATCAGGCCGTCCTTGGCCAGTTCCTCGTCCGTCAGCGGCATGTCCGAGGCGCCGAAGTCGACGGTCTTGCCGCGGATCTGGCGCAGTCCCGGCGCCGGAGCCCACGGACTGGTAGTTGACGCGAACGCCGGTCGCCTTGTTGTAGGCGTCGGCCCACTTGGCGTACAGCGGCGCCGGGAACGTCGCGCCCGCGCCCGTGACCTGCTGCGCAAGCGCGCTCGTGGCGGTCGCGGCGATCAGCAGGCCGGCGAACGCGGTCTTCAATCCGATCATCTTCATGCATGTGCACCTCTCGAGTCAGGACGCAAAAGTTTTGAACGAGGCGAGTGTAGGAACCGCATGTGACCGTTCGGTTACACGCAGACCGAAAAAACCCTCGAATGCCGGCTGCGGCCGCAATGCGGTCCGGGACGTCGTGTCACGGACCTGTCACACCCGCCGCCTAGTGTCGGCCGCGACCACAGGGGTTCACCTTCCGCCGTGATCGGCCGCCAATCCGGATACCTTCCTCAACCGCGAGCTGTCGCTGCTCGCGTTCAACGAGCGCGTGCTCGCCATGGCCACGCGCGAGGACGTCCCGCTGGCCGAGCGGCTGCGCTACATCTGCATCGTCTCGTCCAACCTGGACGAGTTCTTCGAAGTGCGGCTGTCCGACCTGACCGAGGACGTCCGGACGGACGTCACCGGGCCATCGGCGGGCGTCTACCGCAGCATACTGGCGCGGGCGCATCGCCTCGTGCGGCGGCAGTACGGGCTGTTCAACGAAGTCATCGTGCCGGCGCTCGAGGAGCGCGGCGTCGTCATCCTGAACCACGCGCAGCGCTCGGCCGAGCAGCGTGAGTGGGTGCGCGACTACTTCCAGCGCGAAGTGCGTCCCCTGCTCTCGCCCATCGGGCTCGACCCGTCGCATCCGTTCCCGCAGGTCCTCAACAAGTCGCTGAACTTCATCCTGCAGCTGGAAGGCAAGGATGCCTTCGGTCGTCCGTCCGCCACGGCGATCCTGAAGGTGCCGCGCGTCGTGCCGCGCGTGATTCCCGTGCCGGACGCGCTGGCCGGTGGCAGGACGGCCTTCGTGCTGCTCACGTCGGCCATACGCGCGCACCTGCAGGATCTGTTCCCGGGCCGGCAGGTGACCGGCTTCTCGCAGTTCCGCGTGACGCGCGACTCCGACCTGACCGTCGACGAGCAGGAAGTGCGCAACCTGCGCCAGGCGATGCGCATGGAGCTGACGCAGCGCCACTTCGGCAACGCGGTTCGCCTCGAGGTGCGGCAGACCTGTCCGCAGCCGCTGCAGCAGCTGCTGCGCGACCAGTTCCAGTTGCCGGACGACGCCGTGTTCCGCGTCGACGGTCCGGTCAACCTCGTGCGGCTGAACCAGCTGGTCGATCACCTGACGCAGGCCGAGCTGCGCTGGCCCCCGTTCCTGCCGGCGTGGCCCGCTCGGCTTCCGCGCGGCGCCGACATCTTCTCCGCGCTGAAGCAGGAAGACCTGCTGCTGCATCACCCTACGAGAGCTTCGAGCCGGTGACCGAGTTCCTGCGACAGGCGGGAACCGATCCGGCGGTCGCGGCGATCCGGATGACGCTGTACCGCACCGGCATCAGTTCCACGGTGGTCGATCTGCTGGAGGAAGCCGCGCGGCGCGGCAAGGAAGTCACGGCGGTCGTCGAACTGAAGGCCCGCTTCGACGAGGAGGCGAACATCAACCTCGCCGAGCGCCTCGAAGCCGTCGGCGCGCAGGTCGTGTACGGCGTCATGGGGCTGAAGACGCACGGCAAGGCCACGCAGGTGCTGCGCCGGGAGCTGGTCGATGGCCGGCCCGCGCTCGTGCCGTATGTCCATCTCGGCACAGGCAACTACCACTCGACCACGACCAGGCTGTACACGGACTTCGGGATGCTGACCGCCAATCCCGAGATCTGCGCCGACGTGGACAAGGTGTTCATGCACCTCACCAGCCTGACCAAGGTCGAGCGCCTGAAGCACCTGTGGATGGCGCCTTTCACGCTCCACCGCAACCTGCTGAAGGCGCTCGCCGGCGAGGTCGCGGCCGCAACGGCCGGCAAGCCTGCGCACGTCATCGCGAAGATGAACTCGCTGACGGACGAGACGACGATCAACGCGCTGTATGCGGCGTCGCAGGCCGGAGTCAGGATCGACCTCATCGTTCGTGGCGCGTGCGCGCTGCGGCCCGGCGTGAAAGGCCTGTCCGAGAACATCAAGGTCCGCTCGATCGTCGGCCGCTTCCTCGAGCATCACCGGATCTACTACTTCGAGAACGGCGGCGACGCCGCTCGTGTACCTGTCGAGCGCCGACTGGATGGGACGCAACCTGTTCCGCCGCATCGAGATCGCCTGGCCGGTGCTCGATCCGAAGCTCGCGAAGCGCGTCCTGGCCGAAGGGCTGAAGCCGTACCTCGAGGACACGATGGAAGCGTGGACACTCGGCGCCGATGGCCGGTACCGCGCGCCGCGGCGGCCAAAGCAGGGCGCTAGCGCGCAGCACCGGTTGCTCGATCAACTGGCCGACAAGCTGGGGGTGACCTAGTGGATCTCGTGCTGTGGCGCCACGCCGAAGCGGCAGTCGGGCGAGCCCGACGAGGGCCGCAAGCTGACCGCGAAGGGCGAGAAGCAGGCCAGGCGCGTCGCAGAGTGGCTGCACAACCGTCTTCCGGATACCGCGAAGATCCTGTCGAGCCCCGCCAAGCGCGCCCAGCAGACGGCGCAGGCGCTCGCCGAGGCGTCCCACCGCAAGATCAAGACGATCGAAGCGCTGGCGCCGGCCGCGACGGTGGACGAGGTCCTGGACGCCATCGGATGGACCGCCGGCAAGGGGACGCTGGTCGTGGTCGGGCATCAGCCGACCCTGGGACGGATCGCCAGTCGCCTGCTCGCGGGCGTGGAGCGCGACTGGCCCGTCAAGAAGGGAGCCGTCGATCTGGATCAGCCACCGCGGGTCCAACGGCGACGCCGAGCCGTTCCTGCGCGCCGCGGTCGGCCCGAACTGGCCTGAGCTCGGCCATAGCCGCGACGGCTGGCGGCGGCGTCGGAACGTTCGCCCCTGAACTCGCCCGCGCTGCCCGATGCACGCGCGCGCCGCCGCGGCGTGCCGCCCCGCCCGCTGTTCGGACGTCATGCAGCCGGCCGCGCCTGTCATTCGGTCTGTCATCACGGACCCTTAGCGTCTCGTCGATCCGCGGCCCGGGGCCGTGCGTCTTGCACAGAGGAGAAGAAATGAATCGCCGAGCGTTGCTGCTCACTCTGCTTTCAGTGTCCCTGGCGGGTTGCGCCTCCATGCCGCCTGCGTCCGTGACCCAGGTCATCGCGTCCGATCCCAACCTGTCGACCCTCAGCGGCTTGATCAAGCAGGCCGGACTGACCGAGACCCTGGCCGGCACCGGGCCGTTCACCGTGTTCGCTCCCACCAACGAGGCCTTCAAGGCAGTGCCGGCGAAGACGATGGGCGAACTGGCGGCCGACAAGGAACTCCTGAAGAGCGTGCTGACCTTCCACGTCGTGCCGATGAAGCTGAACATGGCCGACGTCAAGCCGGGCAACGTGAAAACGGTCAACGGCGCCAACCTGCCGCTGGCCCGCGCCGGCACCTTCGTGACCGTCGAAGAAGCCATGGTCACCGGTGCCGACAAGCCGGCCGGCAATGGCGTGGTCCAGGTCATCGATCGCGTGCTGCTGCCGCCCAGGAAGCGCTGAGGCGCAGCCAACCAGAACCTGAGACCGGTTGCCCGGAGCGACCGTGTCATCAGTGCGCCGATGACATGTCATGAACATGTCATCGGCGCGTCATCATTCGATGCTCGCCAACGTGGGAAGATCGCCCGTCAGTTCTTTTACTGAGCCCCCATGAATGCCATCAAGCAGGTCCGCAAGTACCTCGAGCAGCACCCTACCCGCAAGTCCTCGTACTTCCTGGCCGAATCTCGTCGAGGCCCTGGCCGAGGAGCGCGAGATCCCGCTGCAAGGATCTCTATGAACTCGACCACGCGGCCTTCGAACTCGCCATCGAACTGATCAAGGACTGGCGGCTCGATCGCTACTACGCCGCGCGCATCAGGCTGTTCGACGTCGTGCTGGCCGGTCTGCCGGGCCGTGAGCAAGCAGCGCGACAGCGAGAAGACCTCCTCGACCTGAACCCCGCGCCGGGGACCGCCGACCCGCGCCCCTGCAGTCGTCAGCTTCGCCCCCGCGCGACACGCGCGCGGCTCTGCCGCGTCCGCTTCATGCTGGTGTCATCCATTGCTCATACGGTGACAGGACTCCGTCACGATGAGACCCATGCATGGAAAACGGACATCTGCCGCAGATCGTCACGCGCGAAGACGCCGCATCGCCGCGGCGGCACGCGCGCCTCTCCGTGGCTCTGGCCGCCGACCCGGCGACCATCGAGGACGCGCAGCGACTGCGCTTCAAGGTGTTCGCCGAGGAACTGGGGGCCAGCCTCAACGGCGCTGAAGGGCTCGACGTCGACGAGTTCGACGCGTACTGCGACCACCTCGTCGTCCGCGACGAGGAAACTCTCCGCGTCGTCGGAACCTACCGCGTGCTGCCGCCGCACCAGGCGCGCCACCTGGGCAGGCTCTACTCGGATTCGGAATTCGACCTGCGCCGCCTCGATCACCTGCGGCCGACGATGGCCGAACTCGGCCGCTCGTGCGTGCACCGCGATTACCGGTCCGGACGCGACGCTGATGCTGCTCTGGGCCGGCCTGGCCCGCTACATGAAGGCGAACGGGTACAGCCACGCGATCGGCTGCGCGAGCGTGACGCTGGCCGACGGCGGGCGCCTCGCGTCCTTCGTGCGCGACGAGACGCAGCATCACCTTGCGCCGCTCGACTACCGCGTGTTTCCCCGCGTTCCGTTTCCGCACGAGCAGGATCGAGCGGGCGCAGGAGGGTGAACTGCCGCCCCTGATCCGCGGCTACCTGCGGGCGGGTGCCCGCGTGTGCGGCGAGCCGGCCTGGGATCCCCGGTTCGGCACCGCCGACTTCCCCATGCTGATCGCCGTCGAAGGCGTCAACCGCCGCTTCGCGCGACACTTCGCCCTGGCGCCGGGCCAGGACGCCTGATCGCCACAAGCCGTCGCACCGCCCCATGCACGACACGAACACCGAGATCGAACTGAAGCTCGCGCTGGTCAAGGGAAGCCTCGCGCGGGCGCGGCGCGCGATCGGCGACGTCCATTTCGACGAGACGGCGATCGAAGACGTCTACTTCGACACGCCGGACGCCACCCTGCGCCGGCGTGGCCTGGTGCTCCGTCTGCGGCGGGACGGCGACCGCTGGCTGCAGACGCTGAAGGCGGCGCAGCAACGGGCACGGCGTCGTGCCGGTCCGCGGCGAGTGGGAAGTCGCCCTGCCCGCGCGCACGTCCGCCCCCGCGCTCGATCTCGAGCGCTTCGAGATCACGCCCCTGCGGGTGCTGCTGCGCAGCGGCCTGCAGGCCGACTCCGCTCGTGCCCGTGTTCCGCACCCGGATCTCGCGGCAGCGGGGAACGCTGGTGCACGGCTCGCTCCGAGATCGAAGTCGCGCTGGATCGAGGTGAACTGCGCGCCCGCGTCGAGGGCCGGAAGCGGCGTCAGCCGGTGGCGGAAGTCGAACTGGAGCTGAAGTCGGGCCGTCCGCACGACCTGCTGGACCGTGGGCAGTGAACTGGTGGCGCAGTGCCGCGGCACGACCCTCGTCCCGGCGCTGCGCAGCAAGGCCGAGCGCGGCTACGGCCTCGCCGCGCGCGATGGCATGGGGGCCGTGCGCGCCTCCGCTGGCGGGTTCGCGGAGCGGATCCGCCCGGAGATGCCCGCGGCGGAGGCGCTGCGGGAAGTCATCCGGCACGGCCTCGCGCTGGTCGTCGCGAACGCCGACGCGCTGCGCGCCGATCCCGCCAGCGAGCACGTGCATCAGGCGCGCGTTGCACTGCGGCGCATGCGCTCAGCGATCCGCTGCGTTCGATCCTCGCGGCGAGGACTTTCCCGCCGCGGCTGGGCAGGCAGACTGCGCTGGCTCGCGGCCACGCTCGGAGCGGCGCGCGACTGGGACGTCGTGGTCGAGCAGACCCTGCCGGCCATCCTGTCGGCCGCGGCCCTGGACGACGCCGACAGCGCGTGCGTTGCTCCGATCCGCAAGCCAGGCGCAGGCGCGGTCGATCAAGCGGGCCGTCGCGGCGGTCAGTTCGCGCCGCTATGCGCGGCTGGTGCTGCGGATCGCCGGCTGGTCGATGGAAGATGCGGCCGGCGGCGACGGACAGCGTCGGCGAAACCGCCGCCGCGCTGCTCGAGCAGGCCGCCGACCGGCTCTTCCGGGATGCACGCTCGTTCAGCCGGCTGAGCCAGCACAAGCGGCACCGGGTGCGCATACACGCGAAGCGGTTGCGCTATGCCCTGGACCTGCTCGGGCCATCGCTGCCGCGCCGCGAGGCCGCCGACTACATCGAAGCGCTGGCCGCGCTCCAGGACACGCTCGGCGAACTGAACGACGCGTCGGTTGCGCTGGCGCGCCTGACCGCTGCCGTCGAGGACGAAGGCGCGGCCAGGGCCGTCGAGGAATGGTTCAACGCGGTCGAGCCGGCACTGGTCTCGCGCGCGGCGCAACAGTTGAGCGCGCTGCGATCGCCGTCCGCGCCCGTGGTCGATCGACTAGCCGCGTGTCCGGGCGATGCTCATCCTGATCAACCTGGAAAGCGCGCTCGGCCGCCGCGCGTCGATGGAAGCGCAGTTGCAGGCGGCGGGCCTGGCAGCGGAACGGGTCGGCATCGACCTGCGCGGCGTCGCCCGCGCCGACGCGCGGGAGATGGCGCGGCGCGCCTTCCCGGCATTCCGTTTCGGTGGCCTGCTGAGCGGCCCGGAGATCGGCTGCTGGCTGTCGCACCTGACGGCCTGGCAGCGCGCGATCGAGGCCCGCGTGCCGGCCTGCACGGTGATCGAGGACGACCTCGTCCTGCAGCCGCACTTCGCTGAAGCCCATCGCCAACTGACACGCGCGACGCGCGCACGACGTCATCTACCTCGGCACGTCGTCGCGCAACATCTCGATGCGCCGTCCGGAAGTGTTCGGCCCGTTCCGGCTGCATCGCCCGATTGGCGGCATCCTGAACACCTGGGGCTATGTCGCTGCGCACCGAGTTCGCGGCACGCTTCCTCGCCGCCGGCGGCGCGGTGACACGCCCGATCGACCACGTGCTCGGCGGCGGCTCGCGCCGCTGGCCGACCGACGTCGCGGTGCTGCTCCCGCCGGCGGTCCGCGAGAACGCGATCGTCGCGAGCGAGTCCCAGATCGCGCCGTTCACCGGTCGTCCCGATCGCGCGGTCCTCGTCGAGGGACTGCGGCGCAGATTCCTCGCGAGCCGGCTCGGCGATGCGTACTACGCGGCCGTGACTCGCCTGTTCTGACCGGCCGTCCCCGGCCCGGGCAGCGCCGCGGCGTGGTCGGTCTTCACGCAGGCGATCGTTCGCATGACGAAATGCATCCACGCCGTGCATCTCGCGATGCGGCATGCCCGGCATGCGCCTTGACGGCGGTCATCGAGTGCCCCCTCGACTTCACGGATTTGTCATCAAACCGCGCGGGGCCGTGTGGGAGACTGCCTGCCCAACGGAAGCGGGGAACGCAACAGTGAAAGCCATTCACGACATTCGTCGCTACTTGAGCGACCACTCTGACTCACCCTCCGCCGAAGTGCTCTCGCGCCTGCCGGCGACGCTGTCCAAGGAAGAGTCGCTGGTGCTGAGCGATCTGTACGCGCTGGACTGGGAGTCCTTCGAACTCGCGATCGATCTGCTGCGCGACTGGCGCATCGATCGCTATTACGCCGACCGCACGGACCTGTTCACCGCGCCCTCGAAGCAGGCGGAGCGCAGCCCCGATCTCGAGACCGCCGAGTAGCGGCAGCTTCGCGCGCGCGAGCGCGGCGCTGCCGCGCGTTCGCGCGTGCCGTGCCGTGGCCGCGTCGGACTGCCGGCGGCCGCTGCAGCGCAGCTCGCAGTGCGCGTCAAAAAAACGGGGGGCTTGCGCCCCCCGAACCCAGGTAGACACAGGAACTCGTTGCTACACGCCGATCACGCCGCCGTCGTTGCGCGTGATGACGATCGTCGCCGAGCGCGGGCGGCTGGTCGCCGCCATCGGGCCAGTGACTGGTGAACAGCGCCGGACTGCCGATGTTGGCGACCGGAGTGTCCTCGCCCGGATGCTGGATGTTCACGAACAGCGCGCGTCCGTCGGGCGACTCGGCCAGCCCCGTGATCTCGCATTCGACCGGGCCGACGAGGAAGCGGCGCAGCTTCGTGCCGAGGCTTGGCGCCGACGTAGGTCTGCACCTGCTTCGTGGCTGCCGTTCGCGTCGGTGTTCGTGATCGTCTTCACGCCGCCGTCACCGACCGCGCCCGGCAGCGCCGCCAGCAGCATGCAGTTGGTCACGTCCGTGTAGGCGCCGTCGTCGGTCTGGATCCAGCAGACGTTGGTCGCCTTCGAGAACCACAGGCCGTCGGGGCTCGAGAAGTCGTTGTCGGCGGTCAGGCCGGAGACGTTGACGTTGGCCGCGTCCGCGGTCGCGCGCGCGCCGAACAGGAAGATGTCCCAGTTGAACTTCGTCGCGGCGGGATCGCCGGCGTCCTCGAGCCAGCGAATGATGTGGCCGTTCGGATTGCCGCGCTGCGCCGTGCCGTTGGTGCGCGGGTCGTTGTAGTGGCGCGGGTTGGCGGCATCCGTCGCCGCGAGCGTGCGCAGCGTCGCGTTGTTGTTGGTCAGCGTCATGTACACGGCGCCGGTGACCGGATCGACCGCGCCCCACTCCGGACGGTCCATCTTCGTCGCGCCGACGACGTCGGCGGCCAGGCGCGTGTTGATCAGGACGTCGGCCTGGTCGGCGAACGGATACGCCGTGCTCGCCGCCGTGATGCCGTTGGCGCCGAACGACAGCTCGACCCAGTTGCCGGTGCCGTCGGCGTTGAACTTCGCCACGTACAGCTTGCCGTCGTCGAGGTACTTGTCGCCGGCCGCGAGTCCGCGGCTGGCGTCGACCGGATCCCAGCTGGCGTTCGACACGTACTTGTAGATGTACTCGTTGCGCGAGTCGCAGCCCATGTACCAGACGAGCGGCTTGCCGGCCTCGACCCTGGCGAGCCAGGCGCCTTCGTGCGCGAAGCGGCCCATCGCGGTGCGCTTCTTCGGCGTCGACCTCGGCGCGAACGGGTCGATCTCGACGTTCCAGCCGTAGGTGTTCGGTCCGTTGCGATAGTCCTTCGCCGCGCGTGGCGCCCAGCACCATGGCATTCCAGCGGCCGTACAGGTCGTCGGCGGTGTCAGGCGTCACGGTGGCCCACAGTTCGCGGCCGTTGCCGCGCGACGCCGTAGCGCGCGAGCGACGTCAGCTCCTTCGCGCGTGCGCTTCGGGTTGTCCGTCGCTCGTGATGCGCCGGAAGTAGCCGGCCCAGTTCTCCTCGCACGTCAGGTACGTGCCCCAGGGCGTGTAGCCGTTGGCGCAGTTGTTCACGGTGCCGCGCGTGCGCGTGCCGTCCGTGGAGTACTTCGTCACCATGTACGTGCTTCCCGCCGCGGGTCCCGAGAGCTCCATCTCGGTCAGCGTGTGGACGCGGCGATTGAACGGCGAGTTCTTCCGGTAGCTCCACGAGCCGTCCGCCGCGCGGCTGACTTCGACGATCGACACGCCGTGCACGTAGAACTCCTTCAGCACCTCGTCGGGCGACGGTGCGCGCCGCGGCCGCGCCCGTGCCGCTGATCGTCGGGCCGTTCGACGTGCAGGAAGACCGGCGTGATCGCCTCGTGGTTCTGCACCAGCAGGCCGCGGGCGCTCGCCGCGTTCTCCTGGGTGCCGGTCGCACCGATGGGGAAGTAGTGCATGCCGTCGTGGTGATCGCCCGCGCGCTACGCGTAGGTGCTCGCTTCGTCGGTGCCGTCGTTCGCATAGTCGCTGACACCGGCGGCGATCGGATCGCCGAGGCGCAGCAGCACGCTCGCCGTGTAGCCGGCCGGCACGACGACGACGTCGGCGAGTGACTTGGCCACGGCGGTGAACCCGAGTGCGGTCGGCCGGCTCGGCGCGGGAGCTTTCGTGTTTCCCCGTGCCGGGGCGCGCGCGGCATCGGCGTCGGGCGCCGGCGCAGGGGCGGCGGACGCGATCGCGTCGTCGCTGCCCCCGCAGCCGGCGAGCAGGGAGGTCCCGCCGATGAACGACAGGGCCGCGGCTCCGAATCCGCCGCGCAGCAGGCCGCGGCGCGCGGGATCCTGCAGGCGGGACTCGATCAGCTCGTTGATGTGCGGGTTGCTGGAACGTGTTGGTGATTTCGTCTTCGTACGACATTCGAGTGTGGCTCCGGAGGGGATGGTGGTCGCGCGCTTCGGCAGGAAGCAGCGCGAGTGTCGATGCGCGATGTGACGCTCGCGTGAAACGCGAGCCGCGGCGCACGCGCGAGCAAGCGCGGGGGCCGCGTGTCACGTCGACGTCATCGGATCGCCGTACCCTGCGGTTCCCATGATCGGAAGGTTGTTCTACCGCTGGTCCGCGTGGGATGCGTCGACCCGCCCGGACTCCCCCGCCGGGCGCGTGCCGCCGCAGGCGCGCGGTCGCCGCAGCTGCCGGCCGCCGATCAGCCGCCCGCTCCGACGCAGCGCTACCGCGCGATCTTCATCTCGGACGTGCACCTCGGCACGCGCGGCTGCAAGGCGTCCTATCTGCTCGACTTCCTGCGGCACACCGAGTCCGACGTCCTGTACCTCGTCGGCGACATCATCGACGGCTGGGCGCTGAAGAAGAGCGTGCACTGGCCGCAGGCGCACAACGACATCGTCCAGAAGGTGCTGCGCAAGGCGCGCAAGGGCACGCGCGTGGTGTACGTGCCCGGCAATCACGACGAGGCGGCCCGCCAGTTCGCCGGGCTGGACTTCGGCGGCATCGCCATCCGCGAGGACGAGCGTGCACGTGACGGCCGGCGGGCGCCGCCTGTGGGTCGTGCACGGCGACTTCGCCGACGGCGTGATGCGGCACGCGCGCTGGCTCGCCTACGTCGGCGACGCGCTGTACGAATTCACGCTCTGGCTGAACCATCACCTGAACCGCCTGCGCGTGCGGCTCGGCCGTCCCGTACTGGAGCCTGTCCCAGTACCTGAAGCACCGCGTGAAGAACGCCGTGAGCTTCATCTTCGACTTCGAGCAGGTCCTGCTGCGCGAGGCGCGGCGCCGCGGCTACGACGGCGTCGTCTGCGGCCACATCCACAAGGCCGAGATCCGCGACGTCGATGGCATGACCTACGCCAACGACGGCGACTGGGTGGAGAGCCTCACCGCGCTCGTCGAGACCGTCGACGGGGAGCTGCAGATCGTCACGTGGGACCGCCTGCGGGCGCCTTCAGAGACGCCGGCGTCCGGTGGAACGAGGAGAACGAAGCCGCGGGCCGCCGGCAGTCCGAGCGCGCAACGGAGGAGGCAAGCGCATGAAGATCGTCACGATCACCGACGCCTGGCACCCGCAGGTCAACGGCGTGGTGCGGACCATCGACGCCACGAACCGCGAACTGGAGAAGGCCGGCCACACGGTCGGCGGTCATCGGTCCCGACCAGTTCGCCGCGGTTCCGCTGCCCGGGCTATTCCGAGATCCGGCTGTCGATCTTTCCCTACGGCCGCCTCGCGGACCTGCTCGACGGCAGCTCGCCTGAGGCAGCGACGGCGATTCACGTCGCCACCGAGGGGCCGCTCGGCCACGCCGCGCGCCGCTATTGCGTTGCGCGCGGCCTGCCCTTCACGACCGCCTACCACACGCGATTCCCGCAGTACCTGCAGGCGATGTTCGGCGTTCCCGAGCGCTGGACCTACGCCTTCCTGCGCCGCTTCCACGGCGACGGCGTCGTCCGTCATGGCGCCGACGCCGCACCGTCGAGGACGAGCTGCGCGCCAACGGGCTCGACAACGTCGCGCGCTGGACGCGCGGCGTCGACCTCGACGTGTTCCAGTCCGCGCGACGAACGCGTGCTGGCCGACCTGCCGCGCCCGCTCTTCCTGTACGTCGGCCGCGTGTCGGTGGAGAAGAACATCCAGGCCTTCCTCCGCCTCGACCTGCCCGGGAACGAAGGTCGTCGCCGGCGTCGGGCCCGCGCTCGACGTCCTGAAGCAGCGGTTCCCCGAAGTCCACTTCGTCGGCGTGCTCGAGTTCGACGGAGCTCGCGCAGCCTCTACAGTTCCGCCGACGTGTTCGTCTTCCCGAGCCTGACCGACACCTTCGGGCTGGTGATGCTCGAAGCGCTCGCGTGCGGCACGCCGGTCGCGGCGTTCCCGGTGCAGGGACCGATCGACGTCGTCGGCGGATCCGGCGTGGCCGTGCTCGACGACGACCTGCAGAAGGCCGCCCTGCTGGCGCAGCGGATCGACCGCGGCCGAGTGCCGCCGGTACGCGGAGCGCCACTCGTGGCGGGCCGCCACGCAGCAGTTCCTCGGGCTGCAGCAGGCGATCGCGGCGGTGCCGGCCGGAAAGATCGTGTCCCGCCGCGCGTGACCGCCCCGGCTAGTGCGTCGCGCAGCGGCCCGACGACCGCCGCGAGGCGGCGCGCCATCGCTTCCGCGATCTCGGCTTCGCGCGCCTCGACCATGACCCGCAGCACGGGCTCGGTGCCCGGACGGCCGGATCAGCACGCGGCCGGCGCCGTTCAGCTCGCGCTCGACCTCGCCGACGGCGCTGACCAGGCCGTCGTGCGACTTCCAGTCGAAGCCGCGCTCGACCTTCGCGTTCACCAGCGCCTGCGGCATCAGGTCCAGGTCCGGCCGTCAGGTCGGCCAGCGTCTGCTGCTGGCGGCGCATCGCGCTCAGCACCTGCAGCGCGCTGACGATGCCGTCGCCGGTCGTGTGGCAGTCGAGCGTCAGCAGGTGCCCCGAGCCTTCGCCGCCGAACAGCCAGCCCTTCTCCTCCAGCATCTCGAGCACGTAGCGGTCGCCGACCTTCGCGCGCGCGAACGGCACGCCGAGTTCGCGGAAGCGGCGCTCGAGCGCGTAGTTGGTCATCAGCGTGCCGACGACGCCGTCGACCTTGCCGCGTGCGCATGCGCTCGCGCACGATGACGTAGAGCAGCTCGTCGCCGTTGTAGATGCGGCCGTCGGCGTCGACCATCACCAGGCGGTCGGCGTCGCCGTCGAGCGCGATGCCGAGGTCGGCCTCGTGTCGCCTGGACGGCCTGCGCGAGCTGCTGCGCGTGCAGGGCGCCGACGCCGTCGTTGATGTTCATGCCGTTCGGCGCGGCGCCGATCGAGATGACCTCGGCGCCGAGTTCGTGGAACACCGGCGGCGCGACGTGGTACGCGGCGCCGTGCGCGCTGTCGACCACGATCTTCAGGCCGTTCAGGTCGAGTTCGTTCGGGAAGGTGCGCTTGCAGAACTCGATGTAGCGGCCGCTGGCGTCGTCGAGGCGGCGCGCGCGTGCCGAGCTTCGTCGAACTGCACGCAATGCAGCGGCTTGTCGAGCTCGGCCTCGATCGCCGCTTCGACCGCGTCCGGCAGCTTCTTGCCGTGCGCCGAGAAGAACTTGATGCCGTTGTCCGGATACGGGTTGTGCGAGGCGCTGATGACGATGCCGGCGTCGAGCCGCAGCGCGCGCGTGAGATACGCGACGCCGGGCGTCGGCAGCGGGCCGCACAGCACGACGTCGACGCCGGCGCTCGACAGGCCGGCCTCGAGCGCCGCCTCGAGCATGTAGCCCGAGATGCGCGTGTCCTTGCCGATCAGCACGGCCGGCCGGTGGCCGTCGGCGGTGCTCGTCAGCGCGCGTCCGGCCGCCTGGCCGAGCCGCAGCACGAACTCCGGCGTGATCGGCTCCTCGCCCACCGTTCCGCGCACGCCATCCGTTCCGAAAGTATTTGCGGCTCACTTCGTCTCTCCCTGACCCTGCATGGCTTCCCACACGCGCAGGCCGTCGCGCGTGGCGGCCACGTCGTGCACGCGCAGCACCCGCGCGCCGCGCTCGGCCGCGAGCACCGCGCCCACGACCGACGCCGTCACCCGCTCGCCGACCGCCCGGCCGGTGACGGCGCCGAGCATCGACTTGCGCGACAGCCCGGCCAGCACCGGGCATCCCAGCGCACGCGAAGCGCGGCAACTCGCGCAGCAACGTGAAATTATGCTCGACCGTCTTGCCGAATCCGAAGCCCGGGATCGATCGCGACACGGTCGGGCGTCACGCCGGCAGTCCTCGAGCGCGGCCACGCGTTCCCGCAGGAACGCCGCGACTTCGGCGACGACATCCTCGTAGCGCGGCGCGACCTGCATCGTGCGCGGGACCCCTTGCATGTGCATCAGCACCACCCCGCAGTCGCTCGCGGCCACCGCCTCGAGCGCGCCCGGTGTCCGCAGCGCGTGCACGTCGTTGATGATGGCCGCGCCGGCGTCGAGCGCCGCGCGCATCACCTCGGGCTTGCTGGTATCCACCGACAGCGGCACACCGCGACCGCGCGAGCGCCGCGATCAACGGCACCACGCGGTCGATCTCTTCGGCCTGCGACACCTCGGCCGCGCCCGGCCGCGTCGACTCGCCGCCGATGTCGAGGATGTCGGCGCCCTCCTCGATCAGGCGCAGCGCGTGCGCGAGCGCGCGCGTCGTGCGTGGCGTGCTGGCCGCCGTCGGAAAACGAGTCCGGCGTGACGTTGACGATGCCCATGATCAGCGGACGCGCCAGCGAGAGCGTGCGGCCGCGCACGGTCCAGGTCGCGGTCGGCCGGCTGGCCCGGGGCGGGATCGCGCTTCATGGGACGATTCTAGGCGCGCGGCCGCTGGATCGCGGAGGCAAAGGAAAAGGGCCGGAATGCTCCGGCCCCGACCTTGCCCACTGGTCCGCTACGCGGGCTGCGCCGCGCCTTCGACGCCACCGCTGGCCGACTTCCCGCCGGTGGGCGGAGGCGACGTGGTCGACTTCGGCGGACGCGGCGGCTTGCCGCCGATGATGTCGTCGATCTGCTCGGCGTCGATGGTCTCCCACTCGAGCAGCGCCTTGGCCATCGCCTCGACCTTGTCGCGGTTCTCCTCGATCAGCTGGCGCGCCAGTCCGTACTGCTCGTCGATGATGCGGCGGATCTCGGCGTCGACCTTGCGCATCGTCTCTTCCGACACGTGCGTGGTCTTCGTGATCGAGCGGCCGAGGAAGACCTCGCCCTCGTTCTCCGCGTAGACCATCGGGCCCGAGCGCGTCGCTCATGCCGTAGCGCGTGACCATGTCGCGCGCCATCTGGGTGGCGCGCTCGAAGTCGTTGCTGGCGCCGGTGGTCATCTGGTTCATGAACACTTCTTCGGCGATGCGGCCGCCGAAGAGCACCGCGATGCGGCTGCAGCAGGTACTGCCGGTCGTACGCGTAGCGGTCCTGCTCGGGCAACTGCATCGTCAGGCCGAGCGCGCGGCCGCGCGGAATGATCGTCACCTTGTGCACCGGGTCGGACTTCGGCACCAGCTTGGCGACCAGCGCGTGGCCCGACTCGTGGTACGCGGTATTGGTCCGCTCCTCCTCCGACATGACCATGGATTTGCGCTCGGCGCCCATCATGACCTTGTCCTTGGCCTTCTCGAAGTCGACCATCTCGACCACGCGCGCGTTGCGGCGCGCGGCGAACAGCGCCGCCTCGTTGACCAGGTTGGCGAGGTCCGCGCCGGAGAAGCCCGGCGTGCCGCGCGCGATCACGTCGCGCCTTGACGTCGGCGCCGATCGGCACCTTGCGCATGTGCACGCGACAGGATCTGCTCGCGGCCGCGGATGTCGGGCAGCGGCACCACGACCTGGCGGTCGAAGCGGCCCGGACGCAGCAGCGCCGGGTCGAGCACGTCCGGGCGGTTGGTCGCGGCGATCGACGATGACGCCCATGCCGGTCTCGAAGCCGTCCATCTCGACCAGCATCTGGTTCAGCGTCTGCTCGCGCTCGTCGTTGCCGCCGCCCAGGCCCGCTCCACGCTGGCGGCCGACCGCGTCGATCTCGTCGATGAAGATGATGCACGGCGCGTGCTTCTTGGCGTTCTCGAACATGTCGCGCACGCGCGCCGCGCCGACGCCGACGAACATCTCGACGAAGTCGGAACCCGAGATCGAGAAGAACGGCACCTTGGCCTCGCCGGCGATGGCCTTGGCCAGCAGGGTCTTGCCGGTGCCCGGGCGAGCCGACCAGCAGCACGCCGCGCGGAATCCGGCCGCCGAGCTTCTGGAACTTGGACGGGTCGCGCAGGAACTCGACCAGTTCCTGCACCTCTTCCTTGGCCTCGTCGCAGCCGGCGACGTCGGCGAAGGTGATGCTGTTGTTGGTCTCGTCCAGCATGCGCGCGCGCGACTTGCCGAAGGAGAACGCTCCGCCGCGCCCACCGCCCTGCATCTGGCGCATGAAGAAGATCCACACGCCGATCAGCAGCAGCATCGGGAACCAGGACACGAAGATCGTCGTCAGCAGCGACTGCTCTTCTTCCGGCTTGCCGAACACCTGCACGCCGTACTTCATCAGGTCGGAGACCATCCAGGCGTCGCCCGGCGAGGTCAGCGTGTAGCGGGCGCCCTCCGCCGGGAGTGACCTGCAGCGTGCGGCCCTGGACCTCGACGCGCTTGATCTTGCCCGCCTTGGCCTCCTCGAGGAACTGGGTGTAGCTCACGGACTCCGCCGGCTTCTGCCGGCTTTCGAACTGCTTGAAGACCGTGAACAGGACGAGCGCGATCACCATCCAGATGGCGGCTTTCGCGAACATGTTGTTGTTCAACGTGGGACTCCTTGTTGAGTCGTCTCGGACGTCGCTTTCGGGACGACTCGAGTGAAACAGCGGCCTCCGGCCGGCGCCGGATCGGGTCGGGCAAACGGGGTTCGATCCATTCTAAACCCGCATCGCCCACGCCTTCCTCCAAGTAGAGGGCCAGTCTCCGGTATTTCAAGGCCTTGCCCGTGCCGCGAGGGCAGGTAATTACCCGACTGCATGCGCGCGCAGGCCGCGGGCCAGCAGGTAAACCTCCGCCGAACTCTCCCGCGACGCAGCCGGCTTGCGCACGGCCACGGAGCGGAAATGCCGCTTCAGCCGCTCGACGTACTGGCTGTGGCCGCTGCCGTGAAAGGCCTTCACGAGGAACACGCCGTCCGCCTTCAGGTGCTTGACGGCAAATTCGAGCGCAAGTTCCGCGACCAGCAGGCTGCGCGCCGCGTCGGCGGCGGCGACTCCGGACAGGTTGGGGGCCATGTCCGACAGGACAACGTCGACCTTGCCGCCCTCGAGCTTCGCCTCCAGCTGCCGTTCGACCGCTTCCTCCCGGAAATCGCCCAGGATGCACGTCGACGTCGGGCAGCGGCTCCATCGGCAGGATGTCGAGGGCAAGCACGCGGCCGCTCAGCTTGTCGTGCCGGCTCAGCCGTTGCCGGATCACCTGCGTCCAGCTGCCCGGGCGCCGCGCCGAGGTCGACGACGACCGCGCCGGGACGCAGCAGCTTGTCCTTGTCGTCGATCTCGATCAGCTTGTACGCGGCGCGCGACCGATAGCCCTCCTGGACCGACCGCTTCACGTACGGGTCGGCCAGGTGGCGCTCGATCCACTCCCGGTTGGAGCGATGCTTCTTCTTGGCTTGCGGCATGTTCCCTGCAAACTCTACCGATTCGCGGACGATTGCCGGTTGAACCCGGTACCGTCGCGGCTAGACTGTAAACGGAGGTTCCAAATGGCCGAGATTCAACTCACCCCGAAAGAACGGCAGGCGCTCAAGGCCCTCGCACACGGCCTGAAGCCGGTCGTCCTGCTCGGCTCGGCCGGGCTGTCGCCGGCGGTCGTGAAGGAAATCGACCGCGCGCTCGTTGCCCACGAACTCATCAAGGTGAAGGTGCCGGTCGACGACCGCGCCGAACGCGAGGAGATCTTCGCTTCGGTGGCGGAAAGCCTCTCGGCCGCTCGCGTGCAGGCCATCGGCAAGCTGCTGGTCCTGTTCCGCCCCGCGCCCGAGCAGGAGGAACACGACGCCCGAGGCGCCTCGCCAGAAAGGGAGCCGCAGCATGCGCACCGAAAATCGCTCTCCCAAAGCCCCCGCGACCGCACCGCCGCGAGGCAAGGTCGCCGGTCCGGCGCACGCGCGAAGGCCGGACGCAGCGAAGTCGAGCGGGTCAACCGCGGCACCGCGCCGCGCCGCGAGCCCGGCACGGCCCGGCGGGCCGTCGGACGCACCAACGCGCCCAAGGGCGGGCGCGGCAAATAGGCCTGCCGCACGCCTACCCGTAGGCGACCGAGACGATCGAGTAGGTCCGCTTGCCGGCGGGAGCGAGCACTTCCGCCGTGTCGCCCTCGCTCCGGCCGATCAGCGCCCGGGCGATCGGGCTCGACACCGAGATCAGGCCGGCCTTGATGTCGCCTTCGTCGTCGCCGACGATCTGGTACTTCACCGTCTCGCCCGACGACTCGTCCTCGAGCTCCACGGTCGCGCCGAACACCACGCGCCCGGCGGCGTCGACGGTCTTCGGGTCGATGATCTGCAGGCTCGACAGCTTGCCCTCGAGTTCCTTGATGCGACCCTCGATGAAGCCCTGACGCTCGCGTGCGGCGTCGTACTCCGCGTTCTCGGACAGGTCGCCCTTCTCGCGCGCTTCCTTGATGGCCTGGATGACCGCCGGCCGGTCGACCGAGCGCAGCCGCTGCAGTTCGGCCTTCAGTCGTTCGGCGCCACGCGCCGTGATCGGAATTGCACGCATATCGTTCTCGAAACACCAGGGAAAAAGAAAGCCCCGGCAGGTGCCGGGGCCGCGAAGGCAATGTAGCCAAAGGCCCGGGGGCTTGCAACACCCCCGGGACGGCGGACGGTCAGTGCCGGGCCGACCTGCTGCGGCGCGCGCTCGGCGAGCGAGCGGTGCAGGCCCTGCACGTCGTAGACCTCGAGGCTCGCAAGATGCTTCATGCCCTCGATGGCCGCGCGGCCGCCGGCGATCGTCGTGTAGTACGTGACGCGCTGGGCCAGCGCCGTGGTGCGGATCGAGCGCGAGTCGGCGATCTGGCTGCGGACCTCGCTGACGGTCGTGATCACCAGCTGGATGTCGCCGTTCTTCAGCAGGTCGACGATGTGCGGGCGGCCGTCCTTCACCTTGTTGACGGTCTTCACCGGGATGCCGGCCTGCTCGATCGCCTGCGCCGTGCCGCGCGTGGCGACGAGGTCGTAGCCCATGTCGGTCAGCAGGCGGGCGAGGGCGATCGTCTTCTGCTTGTCGGCGTCCTTGACGCTCAGGAACACCGTGCCCTTGTCCGGCAGCGAGACGCCGGCGCCGAGCTGCGACTTGAACAGCGCTTCGCCGAAGGTCATGCCGACGCCCATGACCTCGCCGGTGGAGCGCATCTCGGGCCCGAGCAGCGGATCGACGCCCGGGAACTTGGCGAACGGGAACACCGCCTCCTTCACCGAGAAGTACGGCGGCACGATCTCGCCCTTCACGCCCTGCTGGTCGAGCGTCTTGCCGACCATCGCCAGCGCGCGCGATCTTCGCCAGCGGCATGCCGGTGGCCTTGGACACGAAGGGCACCGTGCGCGAGGCGCGCGGGTTCACCTCGAGCACGTAGATCGTCGACTGGCCGTCCTGCTTCTGGATCGCGAACTGCACGTTCATCAGGCCGACGACCTTGAGCGCCTTCGCCATCAGCGCGGTCTGCTCGCGCAGGTCGTCGATCAGCGTCGGCCGGCAGCGAGTACGGCGGCAGCGAGCACGCCGAGTCGCCGGAGTGCACGCCGGCCTGCTCGATGTGCTCCATCACGCCGCCGATCAGCACGCGCTCGCCGTCGCACAGGCAGTCGACGTCGACCTCGATCGCGTCGTCGAGGAAGCGGTCGAGCAGCACCGGCGAGTCGTTGCTGACCTTGACCGCCTCGCGCATGTAGCGCTCGAGGTCGCGCGGGTCGTGCACGATCTCCATCGCGCGGCCGCCGAGCACGTAGCTCGGCCGCACCACCAGCGGGTAGCCGATCTCCTCGGCCAGCCGCAGCGCCTCGTCCTCGGCGCGCGCGGTGCGGTTGGGCGGCTGCTTCAGGTTCAGCTGCTGCAGCAGCTTCTGGAAGCGCTCGCGGTCCTCGGCGATGTCGATCGAGTCCGGCGAGGTGCCGATGATCGGCACGCCGTTGGCCTCGAGGTCGCGCGCCAGCTTCAGCGGCGTCTGGCCGCCGAACTGCACGATCACGCCGAACGGCTTCTCCTTGTCGACGATCTCCAGCACGTCCTCGAGCGTCAGCGGCTCGAAGTACAGGCGGTCGGACGTGTCGTAGTCGGTCGACACCGTCTCCGGGTTGCAGTTGACCATGATGGTCTCGAACCCGTTCTCGCGCAGCGCGAACGCGGCGTGCACGCAGCAGTAGTCGAACTCGATGCCCTGGCCGATGCGGTTGGGGCCGCCGCCGAGCACGATGACCTTCCTGCCGGTTGGTCGGATTGGCCTCGCACTCGTCCTCGTAGGTCGAGTACATGTAGGCGGTGGTCGTCGCGAACTCGGCCGCGCAGGTGTCGACGCGCTTGAACACGGGGCGCACGTTGAGCCTGATGCGCGCGGCGCGCACCTCGGCCGAGCGCGCTCCGAGGAGCTTCGCGAGGCGGCGATCGGAGAATCCCTTGCGCTTCACGAACCGCAGTTCCTCGGCGCTGAGGTCGGCGAGCCTGCGGTCCTTCAGCCGGCCCTCGATCTGCACCAGTTCCTCGATCTGCGCGAGGAACCACGGGTCGATGGCGGTTTCCTCGAAGACCTCGGACAGCGTCATGCCGATGCGGAAGGCGTCGCCGACGAACCAGATGCGGTTCGGGCCCGGCTCGCCGATCTCCTCGATGATCTCGTCGCGGTCGGTCGAGTGCTCGTCCAGGCCGTCCGAGCCGACCTCCAGGCCGCGCAGCGCCTTCTGGAACGACTCCTGGAACGTGCGGCCGATCGCCATCACCTCGCCCACCGACTTCATCTGCGTCGTCAGGTGGTTGTCGGCCTGCGGGAACTTCTCGAAGGCGAAGCGCGGGATCTTGGTGACGACGTAGTCGATCGTCGGCTCGAACGACGCCGGCGTGGCGCCGCCCGTGATCTCGTTGCGCAGTTCGTCGAGCGTGTAGCCGACGGCGAGCTTGGCCGCGACCTTGGCGATCGGGAAGCCGGTGGCCTTCGACGCCAGCGCCGACGAGCGCGACACGCGCGGGTTCATCTCGATGACGATCATGCGGCCGTCGGCCGGGTTGATCGAGAACTGCACGTTGCTGCCGCCGGTGTCGACGCCGATCTCGCGCAGGATCGCGATCGAGGCGTCGCGCATCAGCTGGTATTCCTTGTCGGTCAGCGTCTGCGACGGCGCCACCGTGATCGAGTCGCCGGTGTGGATGCCCATCGGGTCCAGGTTCTCGATCGAGCACACGATGATGCAGTTGTCCGCCTTGTCGCGGACGACCTCCATCTCGTACTCCTTCCAGCCGATCAGCGACTCCTCGATCAGCAGTTCGCGCGTCGGCGACAGGTCGAGCCCGCGCTGGCAGATCGTCGACGAACTCTTCCATGTTGTAGGCGATGCCGCCGCCCGTGCCGCCGAGCGTGAAGCTCGGCCGGATCACCGCCGGGAAGCCGACCTTCTCCTGCACTCCCAGCGCCTCGGCGAGCGAGTGCGCGATGCCCGAGCGCGCGGAGGCGAGCCCGATGCGCGTCATCGCCTCCTTGAACTTCAGGCGGTCCTCGGCCTTCTCGATCGCCTCGGGCGAGGCGCCGATCAGTTCGACGTCGTGCTTGTTCAGGACCCCGTTCTTGTAGAGGTCCATCGCGCAGTTGAGCGCGGTCTGCCCGCCCATCGTCGGCAGGATCGCGTCCGGCTTCTCCTTCGCGATGATGCGTTCGACCACCTGCCAGGTGATCGGCTCGATGTACGTGACGTCGGCCATCTCCGGGTCGGTCATGATCGTCGCCGGATTGCTGTTGACGAGGATGACCCGGTAGCCCTCCTGCCGCAGCGCCTTGCAGGCCTGCGCGCCGGAGTAGTCGAACTCGCACGCCTGGCCGATGACGATCGGGCCGGCGCCGATGATCAGAATGCTCTCGAGGTCAGCGCGACGCGGCATCGTTGGCCTTGTAGTTGTCGGGAGCGAGCCGGCGCTCCACCAGCTCGATCAGGATGTGGATGACCTTGATGTGCAGTTCCTGCACGCGGTCGGCGTAGCGGCCGGCCGGAGTGACGATCGCGATGTCGGCGAGCTCCGCCAGCGGCGTGCCGGCGCGGCCGGTCAGCGCAATCACGCGCACGCCGAGCTGCTTGGCCGCGCGGCGCGGCGGCGACGACGTTCTTGCTGGTGCCGCTGGTCGAGATGGCGAGCAGCACGTCGCCCGCGCGGCCGTGGGCCTCGACGAAGCGCGCGAAGACCTGCTCGTAGCCGTAGTCGTTGCCGACGCAGGACAGGTGGCTGGCGTCGCTGATCGCGAGGGCCGCGTAGCCGGGGCGGTTGTCGCGGAAGCGTCCCGTCAGTTCCTCGGCGAAGTGCATCGCGTCGCACATCGAGCCGCCGTTGCCGCACGAGTAGGCGCGACCGCCGGCGGCGAAGGTGTCGGCGAGCAGCTCGCCGGCGCGCGCGATCGTCGCCAGCGTCGCCTCGTCGCCGTAGAGGCGCTCGAGGCTCGCCGCCGCTTCCGCCAGCGCGTTGCGGACCGCGGCGACGCTCACTTCGACGCCTCCATCAGCTTCACGAAACGATCGAACAGGTCGCCGATGTCGTGCGGCCCGGGGCTCGCCTCCGGGTGGCCCTGGAAGCAGAACGCGGGCGCATCGGACAGCGCGAAGCCCTGCAGCGAGCCGTCGAACAGCGACACGTGCGTCACGCGGACGTTGGACGGCAGCGATTTCTCGTCGACGGCGAAGCCGTGGTTCTGGCTCGTGATGTAGACCTTGCGCGACTCGACGTCGATCACCGGGTGGTTGGCGCCGTGGTGGCCGAACTTCATCTTCAGCGTCCTGCCGCCGACGGCGAGCCCCATGATCTGGTGGCCGAGGCAGATGCCGAAGGTCGGCAGCCGGCGCGCGATGAACTCGCGCGCGGCGTCGATCGCGTAGGTGCACGGCTCCGGATCGCCCGGGCCGTTCGACAGGAAGATGCCGTCGGGCGCCAGCTTCAGCACCTCGGCGACCGGCGTCTGCGCGGGAACCACCGTGACGCGGCAGCCCCGGTCCGCCATCAGCCGCAGGATGTTGCGCTTGACGCCGTAGTCGTACGCGACCACGTGGAAACGGAACGCGTCGGGCGTGACGTAGCCCGGCGTGCCGTCGGCCCGCGCCAGCTTCCAGCTGCCCTCGGTCCACGGGTAGGACTCGCGCGTGCTGACCACCCTGGCGAGATCCTGTCCGGCCATGCCCGGATATCTCCTGCGCCTGCGCCAGCGCGTCCTGCACCATGCCGTCGGTCAGCGGCTGGCCTTCGCCGGCCGCCACGATGACGCCGGCCTGCGCGCCCTTCTCACGGAGGATGCGCGTCAGCTTGCGGGTGTCGATGTCGGCGATGCCGACGATGCCTTCGTCGCGCAGGTACGTGGACAGGTCGCGCTCGCATGCGGAAGTTCGACGGGCGCTGCGGCAGGTCGCGGATCACGAGGCCGGCCGCGTACACGCGCGGCGCCTCGACGTCCTCGTCGTTCACGCCGGTGTTGCCGATGTGCGGATACGTCAGCGTGACGATCTGGCCGGCGTACGACGGGTCGGTCAGGATCTCCTGGTAACCCGGTCATGGACGTATTGAAGACGACCTCGCCCAGCGTCTTGCCGGGCGCGCCGATCGAACGGCCGCGAAAGACCGTTCCGTCGGCCAGCACCAGGGCCGCGACGGGACGCGGATCAACGATCAGGGGGGCCAACGGAGCTCCTTCGCGCAGCGAGGCGACCACCGGCACCTGCACCGCGATGCACGGGATGACCGACCTGCGTCTCCCGTAAATTGGCTACAGATAAACTTGCGGATTATATCGTGACAGCGCCGCGCGACCGGGTAGCTCCCATGCCCTCCCGACTGGACGGACTGAAGCAGTGGACGACGATCGTCGCCGACACCGGCGATCTCGCCGCGATCGAGCGGCTGCGCCCGCGCGACGCCACGACGAACCCGTCGCTGATCCTGAAGGCAGCGCAGAAGCCGGAGTACCGGCCGCTGCTGGCCGACAGCGCTGCGCGCGCACCGGACGGAGCCGGTCGCCGCGCAGCTCGACCGCGTCCTGGTCGCGTTCGGCGCGCGCATCCTCGAAGCCTCATCGACGGCCGCGTCTCGACCGAGGTCGACGCGCGGCTGTCCTTCGACACCCGCGCGACCATCGAGAAGGCGCGCCACCTGATCGCGCTCTACGAAGCGCTCGGCGCGCCGCGCGAGCGCGTGCTGATCAAGATCGCGTCGACCTGGGAAGGCATCCGCGCGGCGGAAGTCCTCGAGCGCGAGGGCATCCACTGCAACCTGACGCTGCTGTTCGCGATGCCGCAGGCCGAAGCCTGCGCGCAGGCCGGCGTGACGCTGATCTCGCCCTTCGTCGGCCGCATCTACGACTGGCACAAGAAGGCGGCCGGCAGCCAGTGGGACGAGGCCGCCATGAGCGGCGACAGCGGATCCCGGCGTACGCTCCGTGCGCGCCATCTTCGCGCGACTCAAGGGCGGCGGCTATCGCACCGAGGTGATGGGAGCCAGCTTCCGCAGCGTCGGCCAGGTGCTGGCGCTCGCCGGCTGCGACCTGCTGACGATCAGCCCGGAACTGCTCGACGAACTGTCGGCCTCGTCCGGGCGAGGTGCCCCGCGCCCTCGATGCCGACGCGGGTCGACGCGCCGCCGCCGATCGACCTCGCCGGAGAGCGCGCTTCCGCTGGCAGCCTCAACGAGGACGCGATGGCGACCGAGAAGCTCGCCGAGGGCATCCGCGCCTTCGCCGCCGACACCGTGCAAGCTGGAGAAGATCATCGCCGGCCTCGACTGACGTGCTGATCATCCCGTACCAGACCCGCTTCACCGCCCGGGTCGCTGCCGGTGGTCACGCTCGCGCTGATCGTCGTCAACGCGCTGGTCTACTTCGTGTTCCAGGCGGGCGACCGCCCGGCCACGCAGAAGGCCGCGACGTACTACTTCAGCTCGGACCTGCCGGCGATCGAACTGCCGCGCTTTGCCGCCACGCTCGAGACAGCGCGGCGACCCGCGCGTCGCTGCGCGTGCTGCGCGCGGTCGCGCGCAGGCGCGCGGCGCGGAGTCGCGGCGATCCTGGCCGCGATGCAGCACGACCGCGAGTTCATGCGCGACCTCAAGGGCGGCGTGCTCGTTGCCGGCGAGCGATCCCGTGCACGCGGCGTGGCGCCAGCAGCGCGAACGCTTCGAGGGCCTGCTGCAGCGAGGTCTTCACCGAGCGCTTCGCGCTGCAGTCCGGACGGCAGCTGGTTCGGGCTGCTGACGCACCAGTTCCTGCACGGCGACGCGATGCACTGGTTCGGCAACATGCTCGTGCTGCTGCTCGCCGGCCCGTTCGCCGAAGCCGCGCTGGGACGGGCGCGCTTCCTGCTCGCGTACCTGTTCGCTGGCGCCTGCGCCGGGGCGCTTGCTCCTGCTCGCTGAACGGCCAGGCGCTGGTCGGCGCCTCCGGCGCGATCGTCGGGCGCCATGGCGATGGTCGCGGTGCTGTACGGCACTGCGCAAGGTGCCGGTCTTCTACTGGCTCTTCGTCTACTTCAACACCGCGCGCGTGCCGGCGTTGCTGCTGCTTCCGGTCTGGCTCGTGATCGAGGCCGTGCAATGGATGCTGTCGCCCGGGTCACGCGTGGCCTACAGCGCGCACATCGGCGGCTTCCTTGCCGGCGCCGCGGCGGCCTGGCTGCTCAAGTCCGCGCGACGGCCAGCGGGTCGACGATCCTGGACGAGCAGTTCGCCGACGAGACGACCGCGACCGCGCAGTCGACCCTGCTGCAGGAAGCGCAGCAGGCCGCCGCGCGGCTCGACACGCAAGCGCGCCGCGCGCGCGTACGCCCAGCTGCTGAGCGACGACCCGGGCAACGCGAAGTCACGCGATCGCGTACTTCAACATGGCGCTGCTCGGGCCGGAACACCGAAACGCTGCTCGACGCGGCGCTGCGCACGCTGTCGATCCGCGACGCGTCGGCGCGCGGCCGAACTGCGGCCCGTGTACCGCAGATGAGCCAGCCGCACGTCCTCGCCTGCTTCCGGTGGACGAGCAACTGCGGCTGGCGCGCAGGCGCCTCGCCGGCGCCGCGAGGACGCCGCGGCCCTGCGGGTGCTCGACGGCCTGATCGGCGAAGCGAAACCACGAAGAACCTCACGCGCGCCGATCGCCGACTCGCTGCTGGGCCTGTTCACGACCTACTCGCGCACGGCCTCGGAGACGCAGGCGGAGCAGGTGAGGCAGCGGCTGTCGACGCACTTCCCGTCGCCCGCGGCGATCGGCGGGATGGAGCGCAGCAACGAACCGCCGATGACCATCCGCGCGACGACGCGGGCCGCGCCGTCGACGCTGAACGTCACCACCGAACTCGACATCGACCTCGACTGCGCGGCTGCAGCGCCGCTCCTAGCGGCGCCGGCTCACTTCGCCATCCGGCGCATCACCTCGAGATAGCGCGACGCCTCGGCCGCCACCGGGTCGCTCGCGTAGCGCTTGACCAGGTGCTCGAGGATGCGCGTGGCTTCCTCAGGCTTGTCGGCGTACTCCGCCATGATCTGCGCGCCGACGAGGTAGGCGCGCGGAATGTCCGGGTGATTCGGGATGCTTCTTGTCGAACGCCGCGGATCAGCAGCCCCGCGTCACGTCGGCTTGCCGGCGCGCAGCGCCGCCTGCGCGAGCGGAACGATGGTGGCCGACCTCGCGCGGAGTCCAGTCGGCCCGCCGCGCGATCGTCTCCTCGTACAGTTCGAGCGCCTCGCGCCAGTTCTGCGACTTCACGAGCAGCGTCAGGTACTTGTCGGCGTGCGTCCTCGATGCGCAGCGTGCTGCCCTCCGCCACCACCAGCCGGTGGAAGCGCGCGTGCAGCGACAGGTCGCTCGGCCGGTCGCGCAGGTCCTCCGACGAGCAGCTCGATCGCCTCCTTGATCTCGCCGGCCGCACCATCTGACCGATCAGCGCGTCGCGCGTGCGCGCCTTGATGTCGACCGTCCGCGCGGCTGGCGGTGCTGCGCAGCGACTGCTCGCCGGGTCCGACGACCGAAATGTCGAGCTTGTCCGCGTACTGGTACATGGCGTAGCCGATCAGCGCGCAGATGACGTACGTGAAGTACCAGAAGCCCGCCGCCATGAAGAAGAGCAGCGCCACGCCGCCGAACCCGAGGCTCGTCTTCGGTCCACCGAGGCCTCCGAGCGGCCGGCACCGACCCGCCGGCGACCGCCAGCGCCGCCATGCCGTAGGTGCGGCACAGATCGGCGAAGAACACGAAGGCCGCCAGCGCCGCATAGGGCTTGCCGATGCGCTGCACGAGGGCGACGAGCTCCGCGGGGTTCAGCGCCGCCCGCAGGCTGCCGGTGATCACCAGGCGCATGGTGGCCGCCGGAATGACCACGACGAACAGCACGAACCAGAACAGCAGCGAGAAGAACTCGCTGCCGCCGGTGATCATCGTCATCAGGCCCAGCAGGAGGCCGAACACGATGTTCATCGCGACGAACTTGTACGGCAGGTACGGACTGACGAGGTCGTCGTCCGACAGCGGGTAGTCGCTCGGGATGCAGGAAGCCCTTGGACGAGCGCTCGATGATCTTGAAGCCGTAGCGGGCGCCGATGACGAGCACGCGCGAAGAGCGCGGCGAGGCCCAGCACGACACCGAGCGACCCCGAGGAAGAAGAGCGCGAAGGCGATCACGCTGGCGGCGGCGAGTCCGCCGATGCGCATCAGCACGGCCTTGTCGAGCGGCAGCGTGAAGAACTTGTGGATGCGCTGCCAGAACGGCTCGACCGGGCCGCTCGCGCCGAATTCGTAGGTGGTGGAGGACATGGGGCGTGCCGCGTTGTCTGCTCGGCAGACTACGGGGTCGCGCGATGCCGCTGTCTAGGTGTCTACCCCTCGGAAGTCGGCGCGAAACTCACAGCTTCTCGGTCTCTCCGGCGCGCGGCTGCCAGCGCATCAGGTGCGACTCGACGCGCCCGACCACCCAGTCGAGCACCAGCGCGAACGCGGTGAGGACGAGGATGCCGGCCATGACGGTGTTGATGTCGAACGTGCCTTCGGCCTGCAGGATCAGGTAGCCGACGCCCGCGCGACGACCCGAGGTACTCGCCCACCACCGCGCCGACGAAGGCGAGGCCGACCGAGGTGTGCAGCGACGAGAACACCCAGCTCGTGGCGCTCGGCAGGTACACGTGGCGCAGCAGCTGGTTGCGGCCGGCGCCCAGCATGCGCGCGTTGGCGAGCACCGTGGGGCTCACCTCCTTCACGCCCTGGTAGACGTTGAAGAACACGATGAAGAACACCAGCGTGAAGCCGAGCGCGACCTTGGACGCGATGCCGAGCCCGAACCAGACCGCGAAGATCGGCGCGAGGATCACGCGCGGCATCGAGTTCACCGCCTTGATGTACGGATCGAGGATGCGCCGCGGCGATCGGCGACAGCGCCAGCCACAGGCCGATCACGAGCCCGGCGACGGTGCCGAAGCGCGAACGCGAGCACGGTCTCGAGCAGCGTCACCCACAGATGGCCGTAGATGTCGCGGTCGACGACGAACCAGTCCCAGATGCGCACGACGATCTTGAGCGGCTCGCCGAAGAAGAAGGCCGCCTGGCGGTCGTTCTCGAACATGAAGGGCGGGATCACGCCCGGCGTCGTCATCGCCCACCAGAAGGCGAAGATCACCACCAGGACCAGCACCTGCCAGAAGCGCAGGGTCGCGGTGCGCGGGCGCAGGAGCTTCCACATCTCAGGCCACCAGCTTCTGCTGGGCGTAGCCCTTGAGCACTTCCTCGCGCAGCACGTCCCAGATCGCCTTGTGCAGCTCGACGAAGCGCGGCGTGATGCGGACCTCGGCGACGTCGCGCGGGCGCGGCAGGTCGATCACGAACTCGCCGATCGGGTGCGACGCCGGGCCGGCGGACAGCACCACGACGCGGTCGCTCATGGCGATCGCCTCGTCGAGGTCGTGCGTGATGAACAGCACCGCCTTGCGCTTGGCCGCCCAGAGCTCGAGCACCTCGTTTTCCATCAGCTGGCGGGTCTGGATGTCGAGCGCCGAGAACGGCTCGTCCATCAGAATGATGTCGGGATCGAGGACCAGGGTCTGCGCGAGCGCGGTGCGCTTGCGCATGCCGCCGGACAGCTGGTGCGGATAGCGGTCGCCGAAGCCGCCGAGGCCCACGCGCTTGAGCCATTCGTCGGCGCGCGCGCCGGCTTCCTCGGCGCTGGCGCCGCGGAACTCCAGGCCCGCCATCACGTTCGCGCGAGCGCGCTGCGCCACGGCATCAGCGCCTCGGTCTGGAACATGTAGCCGGCGCGCCGGTTGATGCCGGCGAGCGGCTCGCCGAACACGTGGACGCGTGCCGCTGCTCGGCTCGAGCAGGCCGGCGGCGACGTTGAGCAGCGTGCTCTTGCCGCAGCCGGTCGGGCCGACCACGCTGACGAACTCGCCCGGCGCGATGTCGAGCGTGACGTCGCGCACCGCCGTGTAGCGCTGGCTGCGGTCGTCGCGGCTGACGAACGTGCAGGTGATGCCGGTCAGTGACAGCGCGGGGGCGTTCATGTGGAACGGGCCGCGCGTGCGGCCCGGACTCCGGTGTTCCTGCGGTTAGCGGCGGTCAGCCCTTCGGGTACTTCGCGTTCGCCTTGCGCACGAAGTCGTTGGTGTAGACGGCCTTCAGGTCGATCTTCGCGGTCTTGAGCGATCTCGTCGATGCTCTGCAGCGCGCGCAACGCGGTGGCCGGGCCCTGCTCGGGAATCATGCCGTCCGGCGACGAGCGCCTTTTGCGCCTTCAGGAAGGCGTCGATGTACACGGCGCGGTCGCCGAGCAGGTAGCTCTCGGGCACGGCCTTGACGATGTCGCGACGGGCCGGCCTGCTGGATCCACTTGTTCGGCGCGCACGATCGCGTTGGTCAGCGCCTGCACGGTGTTCGGGTTCTTGTCGATGAAGGAGACTGCGGCGCGTACAGGCGGCCGGCCGGCATCGGCCCGCCGAACACCTTGTCGGCCTCGGCGACGATCGCGCGTGTCGGAGACGATCTTGATGTCGTTGCTGCGCGCGCAGGATCGTGATCACCGGGTCGAGGTTGCGAGATCGCGTCGATCTGGCCGGCGCGCATGCGCGGCCACCGCGCCCTGGCGCGGCGCCGACGCCGACGATACGACACGTCGCTCGGCTTCAGCCCGGCCTTGGCGAGCACGAAGTTGCACAGGATGTTGGTCGACGAGCCCGGCGCGGTGACGCCGATCTTCTTGCCCTTCAGGTCGGCGACGGACTTGAAGTTCGGCATCGTCTTCGGTGCTGACGCGCGAGCACGATCTGCGGTGCGCGGCCCTGCAGCACGAAGGCGCGCATCGGCTGGCCCTTGGCCTGCATGTTGATGTTGTGCTCGAAGGCGCCGGAGACCACGTCGGCGCTGCCGCCGACCACGGCCTGCAGCGCGCGCGCGCCGCCGGCGAAGTCGACGATGGTGACGTCCAGGCCCTCGTCCTCGAAGTAACTTCTTCTGCTCGGCGATCGTCAGCGGCAGGTAGTACAGCAGGTTCTTGCCGCCGACGGCGATGGTGACCTTCTTGCGCTCGATGGCCTGGGCCGAACCGGTGGCCGGGAACGCGGCGACGGCGCTCGCCGCCGCGCCGGCAGCCAGCACCTCGCGGCGGCTGTACGTCTTCTTCATGCTGTCTCCTTGGTTTGTGCTTCGTCCGCACGTGCCGCGGCACGTGCGTCTGCCGCGATCTTAAATCACGCCCTCGTCGCGCAGCGCCCTGATCGCGGCGTCGTCGTACCCGAGTTCGCGCAGCACGTCATCCGTATGTTCACCAAGTCGCGGCCCGATCCAGCGGGTTTGCCCGGGTGTCGCGGACAGTTTGGGCACGACGGCCGGCACCTTCATCGGCGTGCCGTCGGGCAGCGCCGCCTGCTCGAACATCCCGCGCGCCTGGAACTGCGGGTCGCTGCGCCATGTCGGCGACGCTGTAGATGCGGGAGACCGGCACGTCGGCCGCGGTCAGCGCGGTCAGCGCCTCGTCGATCGGGCGCTGGCGGCACCACGCCTCGATGGCGCCGTCGATCTCCTCCACGCGCTTCGCCCGGCCTTCGTTGCGCGCGAGCGCCGGGTCGTTCGCGAGATCGTCGCGGCCGATGGCCCGCATCAGGCGCTGGAAGATCGCGTCGCCATTGCCGGCGACGACGATGGCCGCGCCGTCGGCGCACTCGTAGGTGTTCGACGGCACGATGCCCGGCAGCGATCCTCCGGTGCGCGTGCGCACGGCGCCGAACACGTCGTACTCGGGCAAGGTGCTCTCCATCATGTTGAACACCGCCTCGTACAGCGCGACGTCGACGAGTCTGGCCTTCGCCCTTGCCGCGGCCGCCGGTCGCGTCGCGGTGGTGCAGCGCCATCAGCGCGCCGATCACGCCGTGCAGCGCGGCGATCGAATCGCCGATCGAGATGCCGATGCGCACCGGCGGCCGATCCGGATAGCCGGTCACGTAAGCGGATGCCGCCCATCGACTCGGCGATCGCGCCGAACCCCGGGCGGTCGCGCATCGGGCCCGGTCTGCCCGTAGCCGGAGATGCGCACCATCACCGTCGCCGGGTTCGCGGCGCGCAACTGCTCGTAGCCGAGGCCCCACTTCTCCAGCACCCCGGGCCGGTAGTTCTCGATGACGATGTCCGCCTCGACGCGCGAGCCGACGGGCGATCTCCTGCGCGCGCGGATCCTTCAGGTTCAGCGCGATCGACTTCTTGTTGCGCGACTGCACGTACCACCAGAGCGAGGTGCCCTCGTGCAGGTAGCGCCAGTTGCGGATCGGGTCGCCGGTCTTCGGGTCCTCGACCTTGATCACGTCGGCGCCGAACTCGGCGAGCATGCGCGACGCGAAGGGCGCGGCGATCAGCGTGCCGAGTTCGAGGACCTTGACGCCGTGCAACGGCCCTGGATCGCTCCGGCATCTCACGTTCCCGTGACGAAGATCGTGATCGTCGCGACGAAGCCGATGGTCCAGACGATCGACCGGGCCCAGTGCCAGTCGGCGACGTAGACAGACGATGAACGCGGCGCGCGCGAGCGACGAAGATGACGGCGAGCGCATCGACGCGGTCCTGCGGCGCCTGCGTCAGGTGGGCCACGATGACGGCGGCCGCGAAGAACGGGAAAGGCCTCGAAGCTGTTGGCCTGCGCGGCGTTCGCGCGCGCGCGGAAGCCCTGCTGCTGCTCGAGCCAGCGGCGCGGATTGCGGTTGTCGTAGCGCTCGCCGCCGGACTTCGCGATCGACGACGGCGACATAGGGCATCAGTGCGGCGACGAGCACGCACCAGTAGGCAGTGGTCATGACGGCAGGACTGCGAGGCAGGAACGCGCGAGTGGAGGCGACGAGTCTAGCGCCGCCCGTCAGGCTCACGAGGCGCGCCGGTCGAGCATCGCCTGCGCGATGGTGTTGACGTCGGTGTACTCGAGCTCGGCGCCGGCCGGAACGCCGCGCGCGAGCCGCGTGACCTTGATCGCCGGATCACGTTCCTTCAGCAGCTGGCCGACGTAATGCGCGGTCGCGTCGCCTTCCGGCGTGAACGACGTGGCGACGATCACCTCGCGCACGACGCCGTCGACGGCGCGGGCGATCAGCCGCTCCATCTGGATCTCGCGCGGCCCGATGCCGTCGAGCGGCGACAGGCGTCCCAGCAGCACGAAGTACAGGCCCGGAGTACGACAGCGACTGCTCGATCATCAGCTGGTCCGACGGCGACTCGACCACGCACAGCAGCTGCGCGTCGCGCTTCGGGCTGCTGCAGGTCTCGCAGACCGGCTGCTCGGTCAGGGTGTTGCACCGCTCGCAGTGACGAATCGACTGCGCGGCGGCGAGCAGCGCCTCGCCGAGGCGCACCGCGGCATCGCGGTCGTGCTGCAGCAGGTGGAACGCGATGCGCTGCGCCGAGCGCGGCCCGATGCCCGGCAGATGCTTGAGCGCATCGACCAGCCTGTCGAGAGTGGGACCGAGGCGCACGAGGCGTGGCGCGCCAGCCCTAGAAGGGCAGTTTCATTCCGGGAGGCAGCGGCATGCCGGCCGTGATCGACGACATCTTCTCCTGGGAAACCGCCTCGGCGCGGCGCACCGCGTCGTTGAACGCGGCGGCCACGAGGTCCTCGAGCATGTCCTTGTCGTCGCCGACCAGGCTGGGGTCGATCGACACGCGGCGCACGTCGTGCTTGCAGGTCATCACGACCTTCACCATGCCGGCGCCCGACTGGCCTTCCACCTCCATGTTCGCCAGTTCGTCCTGCATGCGCTTCATGTCTTCCTGCATCTTCTGCGCCTTCTGCATCAGACCGGCGATCTGGGCCTTCATCATGGCGGGATGTCCTCTGGTTCTCGTGTGAGTTGGGGAGCGCGCTGGCGCCGCGGCAGCCGCGGCTACGCGTCCTTCGGGCGGATCGACGCTGGATCGACCGACGCGCCGAAGTTGTCGATCAATTCTCGCACGAAGGGATCGGCGTAGATCGCTTCCTCGGCCTGGCGCTGCTTCTCGGCGCGCGCCTGCTCGGCGATGCCGGCCGCCGTCGGGCCCGCGGTCGTGCCGACCTCGGCGCTCAGGCGGATCGGCCGGCCGAGCGCGGGCTGACAGCCGCCTTCAGCTTGTCGAGCGTGCCCGCATCGAGCAGCGTCTTCAGCGGCACGCGCAGCTTCATCGCGTCGCCCTCGTGCGACACGAGTTCGCTGCGGCTCGCGAGTTCCTTCACGAGGCCGGCGACCTTGAGCCGACCGACCAGCGCGGGCCAGTCGCCATCGAAGGCGACCGCGCGCCGATGACGCCGGCGGCGGCCGGCAGGCGCCGCCCGCGCGCCGTCGGGGCGCCGGCGCGGACGCGCGCGGCCGGTGCGCCGCGCGGCGCCGGCGCACTGCGTGCGCGGAGCCGGCTGCGCGACGAGCGGCGCCGCGCGCGGAGTCGCCGGTTTCGCCTCGCCGGCCGCGGCGGGCGCGAACGCCAGCATGCGCAGCAGCGTCATGGTGAAGCCGGCGTACTCGTCCGGCGCCAGATGCATGTCGTTGCGACCGTGCAGCGCGACCTGGTAGTAGAGCTGCACCTCGTCGGGCGCGAGCGTCGCCGGCGAGTCGCCGGATGTCCGCGGCCTCGACTTCGTCGTCCGGCACGGCGTCGGGCACCTGCTGCGCGAGCGCGATCCGGTGCAGCAGGCTGGCAAGGTCGCGCATCGCCTGGGCGAACGACAGGCTGCGCTCGCTCATCTCGTCGGCGATCGCCAGCGCCTGCTTCGCGTCGCGCGCGGCGATCGCGTCGAGCACGCGCACGAGCGTGCCCTGGTCGATCGCGCCGAGCATCGCGCGCACGGCATCGAGCGTCACCGGCCCGGCGGCATAGGCGATCGCCTGGTCGAGCAGCGACAGTCCGTCGCGCATGCTGCCGCGCGCGGCCTGCGCCAGCATCCGCAGCGCCGCCGGCTCGGCTTCGATGCTTCTCCGCCGCCAGGATCTCCGCCATGCGCGCGGCGATGCCGGCCGGCGTCATCTGCTTCAGGTTGAACTGCAGGCAGCGCGACAGCACCGTGACCGGCACCTTCTGCGGGTCGGTGGTCGCCAGGATGAACTTGACGTAGTCGGGCGGCTCTTCGAGCGTCTTCAGCATCGCGTTGAACGCGTGCGCGGACAGCTGGTGCACCTCGTCGATCATGTAGACCTTGAAGCGCGCGCTGCTCGGCGCGTACATCGCGCGCTCGAGCAACTGCACCATCTCGTCGACGCCGCGGTTGCTCGCGGCGTCCATCTCGATGTAGTCGACGAAGCGGCCGGCATCGATCGCGGTGCACGCCTCGCACACGCCGCACGGCGTCGCGGTGATGCCGCCCTTGCCGTCCGGCCCGGTGCAATTGAGCGCCTTGGCGAGGATGCGCGACAGCGTCGTCTTGCCGACGCCGCGCGTGCCGGTGAAGAGCCACGCGTGATGCAGCCGGTTCTCCGTCGAGCGCGTGCGTCAGCGCGCGCACCACGTGCTCCTGGCCCACCAGCGTGGAGAAATCACGCGGACGCCACTTGCGGGCAAGGACCTGATACGACATGCGGACGATTCTACGGCGTGGCGACACGTGCGTCGCGGCGCCGACGTCGCCGAAGCGCTGCAGCGACTCGTCCGGCGAGACGGCAGATGCGCCAGTCCGGCAGCAGTTCCGCGCCGAGCGACCGGTAGAACGCGATCGCGGGCTCGTTCCAGTCGAGCACGCTCCACTCGAAGCGTCCGCAGCCGCGCGTGACCGCCACGCGCGCGCAGTGCGTGATCAGCGCCTTGCCGATGCCGCGCCCGCGCGCCTCCGGGACGACGAACAGGTCCTCGAGGTAGAGGCCGCGCCGCGCGAGGAAGGTCGAGTAGTTGTGGAAGAACAGCGCGAAGCCCACCGCGCGCGTCGCCGTCCCACGCAACGACCGACTCGATCACCGGGTGCACGCCGAACAACTCGCGCCCGGAGATCGTCCTCGGTCCGACGACGAGATGCGACAGTCGCTCGTACTCGGCAAGCGCGCGGATCAGCGCGAACACGGTCCCGCAGTCTTCCGGGCGCGCAGGATGCAATACGAACCGACATGGAGACGGACATATCGAGAGGGGGAGGTCCAGGAGGGGGAGACCCCCTCCTGCGTCTTCAAGTGGCGAGACAGCTCGCCTACCCATGCGCCCTGGCGGGCGCACTGGGTAGGCGAGCCTGACCTCGGCACCTGAAAGAAATCCGCTGTGGCTGCTTCGTTCCCGACCTGACCAGATTCACGGCACCTCAGTGCGAGGGGGCCCGCCAGTCCGAATGATATCAGCGGCCCCGATGCGGTCCCCGGTTCCTTCCTCGTGCGACGGCGGTGGCGACGACCACTGGCGCCAGCCGGGCACCAGGGGAAGTACAGACCGAGTCGAGCACCGGGATCGAGCGCCGCTCGCATACGTCTCGAGTTGCCCGCGATAACGCTCCTGCTCGGAATCCAGGAACGCCTCGACGTCGGCGCCCTCGTGCATGCCCGCCTTGTAGTCGACGATCCAGCGCGTCGCCTTCCGTGGTGACGAAGGTGCGATCGAGCACCAGCCGCCTGCACGCGCGCGCCCTGCACCGCCGCTCAGTCGCAGTTCGCTGCGTTGCTCCGGATGCGGACCCAGCACCCAGCGTCCGCGCTCGTCCTGCACCACGTTCAGCAACGCCTGCGCGACCCGCGCGCGCGCGCGGTGAGTTCGCTTCCCGGTCAGTCCGCCGGCCGCGAGCGCGCGCTCGATCTGCGGCGCGATCGTCCTTCACCCGCGCGCGCATCCCAACCCGCCAGCGCGTCCTCGGCCATCCGCTGCAGCCACCGATGCACCACCACGCCGACGCGGCGCGCCGTTTCGCTCGCCCACGAAAACTCGATCGCGGCGCCGGTGTCGGCTCGGCACGTCGCCCGCCGACCACGCGACGGACGGCGGCAGCGCGGGCAGTCGCCAGCCCGACGGCAGGCGACGGAACGACTGGTCGAGCGGTGCGTTCGCGCGCTCCTCGTGCGTCGGCGCGCTCGACGAGCACGGCGTGCTCGAACTCCGAACCGAGCGCGGGCCAGAGACGGGCGAGCAGCGACGTCTTCGGAACGTCAGTTCGCCGCTGCGCATTGCGCCGCGCGCAGCCGATCCAGTGCAGGCGCTGACGCGCACGCGTCGCCGCCACATAGGCAAGGCGTTCGTCCTCGTGCAACTGGCGCCGCTGCAGCTGCGACTCGACCCACTTCAGCAGGGCGTCCTTCTCGGCGCCGCCCGCGTGGATCGGTGCCAGCAGCAGTTCCGGCCGCTCGTCGGTGGCGCGCTCGAGCCAGCCATCAGCTGCGGCGTCGTCGCCGCGCGGCTTCGGCGCCGAGCCGCGGCACGATCACGTGATCGAACTCCAGGCCCTTGGCCTTGTGGATCGTCATCACGTGGAAGCGCCGGATCGCGAGTCGGCTTCGGGCGCCGCGAACAGCGACTCGAGCGACGTTCGAGCGCGTGCACGTCGATCCGGCCCGCCGGCGTCGTCCTCGTGCTCGAACAGGTGCGCGAAGAACTGCTCGGCGTCCTCGCGCTCGGCTGCGGACGCCAGGCAGGCCGGACCGCCGAGCAGCAGCCAGGCCTGCTCGACGCGTCGCAGCCGCGGCACGCGCGCCGTGAGTGCGACCGCGCGCCGCAGTATCGGTGCCACCCGCGCCGACGCGCGCGCGGCCGTCGGCCGACAGCCGGTCCAGGCACGCTTCATCCGCCAGCAGTTCGAAGACGGTGCGCGCGATCGCCTTCGACCAGCACGGCCAGATCGGCCAGCGTCAGCCCGCACCACGGCGCCCGCAGCACCGCCAGCCACGCGGTGCGGTCCGCGAGGTGCTCGAGCGCCCGCGTCAGCGCGAGCAGATCGGAAATCAAGGGCCGCTTCGCCAGCGCGTGCAGTTCGACGGCCGTCGGGCGCAGTCCGGCGCGCTGCAGTTCGGCGGCGATCTCGACCAGGTGCGAGCGGGCGCGCACGAGCAGCGCGATCGAGGCCTGCCGGGTCCTCGCGCGCGGATCGCCGCGGACGATCTCGACGACCTTCGTCGCCTCGTCCCCGGCGTCGCCGTCGATGAAGCCGTGCACGAGGACCGCGCGGTCGAGCGTGCGCCGCGTGCACCGCCGCGGCCGGCTCGAACGACACGGCGCCGCTCGACGATGTCGCTCTCGCGCCGGCAGCACGCGCGCGAACGCGTCGGTTCACCCAGTCGACGACCGCCCGCTGGGAGCGGAAGTTGCGCGTCAGCTTGAGCGGCTCCAGCGCGACCGGGCCGATCGCCGCGTTCCCACGCGCGCAGGAACAGGCCGACCTCGGCTTCGCGGAAGCGGTAGATCGACTGCATCGGATCGCCGACCACGAACAGCGTGCGGCCGTCGCCGCCGGTCCAGTCGGAGACCAGTCGCTCGACCAGTTCGAACTGCGTGATCGAGGTGTCCTGGAACTCGTCGATCAGCAGGTGACGCACACGCGCGTCGAGCGCCAGCGCGATGTCGCCGGCGCGTCGATCGCCCAGCGCCTGCACGGCGCGTCGCGTCACCTCGGTGAAGTCCATCGTCGCCCGCCTCGGCGAACACGACCGCTGAGTTCGGCAGCCGCGCGACGCAGCACCTCGACGATCGAGCCGACGATGGACCAGTGGTCGTCGGTGTACCGCGGGGGCGGAAGCGCGCCGCAGTTCGTCGCGAGCGCATCGCGCAGTTCCTCGTTGCGCCCGAAGCGCGTCGATCAGGCGCAGCGATGCGGTCCCGGTACGGCTTGTTCAGGCGCCTTTTCTCGGCCGTGTCGCCCGCCGGGAAACCCTTCGCGCTTGGTGAACTGCGCGCGCCACGTGTCCTCACCTGGTGAGCAGCAGCGAGGCGAGGCCGCACCACGCATCGAGGCGCGCCGATCTGCGGCCTCGCGGCAAGCCGGTCGAGGTCGGCGCATGGCGGACAGCCGCCTCCGCGCTTGCCGGCCGCGTACCGCGCCAGCGCGATCAGTTCGTCGCCGAGCGCGCGCCGGCAGCAGTTCGCGCGCCCGCTGCATCTGCCGTTCGCACGCCCGCTGCGAGCGCGGCTTCGAGTTCGTTCGCGTTCGTGTCCGCCCAGGTGGCGCAGCCACTGGTCGCGCCGGCCGAGCATCGAAGAGACCAGGCGACTGCGCGCTCGACGTCGTTGTCGAGATGCTCGAGCAGCGCGCTCGACGTGCCGCACGAGCGGCTCGGTCCTCGCGGTCGGGCTCTCGAGCACGGCGAGCGTCGAGCGTGCGGCCGCGTCGTACAGGTCGGCGGCGCTGCTCGGTGACGTTCGGCGCAGCGCCGAGCCCGAGCGACAGCGGCAGCTGGCGCGCCAGCCACTGCGCCAGCGCGTCGATCGTCTGCACGCGCAGCCGTCCGGGGTTGTGCACGATGTCCCAGCCGCGCTCCTCGTCGCGCCGGCGCACGGCGACGGCGAGCCGGTACGTGCAGCTGCTCGTGCGGCTGCTGCGGGCTCGTCGCCCCTCGCGGCGGCCAGCGCCTCCACCAGGCGCTGCCGCATTTCGGCCGCCGCCTTGCGCGTGAACGTGATCGCGACGACTTCCTCGGGAGCGTCGACGGTCGCCAGCAGCGCGAGCACGCGCTGGATCAGCAGCTCCGTCTTGCCGGAGCCGGCCGGGGCGCGGACGATGAAGCTGTGCCTGCGTATCGAGCGCGCGGTCGCGCGCCGCCGCGTCGACGGCGAGCAGTCGGGCGTCACTCATCGTCGCCTCCGCCCGGCTCGTCGGTCAGCGCCGCGATCTCGCCGGCACGCTCGTTCACGGCGGCACAGCATGGCGACGCCGCAGTAACGGCACGTGTCGGCCCGCTTCGGCGCGACCTCCGCCACGCCGGCCGCGAAGTCGGTCGCCAGCCGGGTCAGCTCGTCGCTCCATGCATCGACCAGCGCCGACCAGTTCGCGTGCTCCCGCTTCCAGTCCGACGCGCGCCTTCGGCAACATCGCCTTCGTCTTCGGCAAGCGCGACGAACGCCTTGCTCGCCGGTCCGCACGCGCGCGAACGCGACCGCCGCGCGCGTCGGGCTCCGACGCGACGAGGTACAGCGGCAACTGCGGTTCGTCCGGCCGGGCTCCGAGCCATGACTGCACGCCGCCCTTGGCTCGCCGGTCTTGTAGTCGATGATCGATCGTGCGTTCCGTCCGCGAGGCGATCGACGCGGTCGAGGCGACCGGTGAGCGACAGCGGGCCGATCGCCAGCGCGCGGCGCTCCTCGATCGCCCTCACTTCGAACTCCCCGCGCTGCTCGACCTCGAACTGCAGCCAGTCCAGCGCCATGGCGACGAGGCGCCGCTTCTCGATGCGCGAGCAGGCCGTCGCCGAGCGCGCCCGGGCGTCGTTCGCGGATGCGCGCAATGGCGTTGTCGGCCGCGCGCTCGAGGATCGTGGCGCGTCGCAGGCTCCGGCAAGCGCGGCGACGAACGAGCGGGTGCGATGCGGAATCGACTCCCAGAAGCGCGCGAGCACACGGTGAACGAGTTCTCCGCGCTCCGACGCCGCGAGGCCGTCATGCGGCTGCTCCGGTTCGTCGGCGCCGAGCCGATGCGTCGCGAACGCGCGGAACGGACACGCCGACTGATCGGTCAGCGTCGACGCGCCGCCACCGACCACGCGGGTGTCCGGCAGGCGGAACCGACCGCGCGTCCGTCAGCGTTTCGAGTCGGAGCCGAGGCGAGGACGTGCCACGCGCGTGGAGCCGGCGCGGCGGGCGCGGCGACTGGCCACTCGGCGATCATCGCGCTCGGCGCCAGGCTGCGGTCGCCGTCGCGCGCGGCATGGCTCGCCACGACCTCGGGGGCCGAGCGCGCAAGCCGATCGAGCATTGCGCGCGCCCGCTGCAGTTCGACGTCCGCCAGCGCGCCCGGCATGCGCTTCGCGCGCTGCAGTTCGAGCGGCAGCAGCGGATGAGCACGCGCCGGCAAGCGGCCAGCCTTCCGACGTCAGGCCGGTGATCCACAGGTGATCGAACTCGAGTCCCTCCGCCTCGAGCAGTCCGAGCACCTGCACCGGCGGATCGCCGCCCTCGGGCTGGAAGACGGTCGACGACGGCGAGGCGCGCAAGCCGTGCGCACGGCGCCGCCCAGGTCCACCGCGCCCTGCACGCGCTCGAGCGCCGCGAACTCGGACATCAGTTCCTGCCAGCGCGCGAGCGTCTGGTACTCCGCCGAGTCCAGCGTATCGACGCCGGGAAAGCCGATGGCGCGCAGCGCCTCCATCAGCAGCGCCGCCCACTCCGAGAGTCGGCGCGGCCGCGTGCCGACGCGCGCCTTCCACGCCTGCAAGCGCCTCGAGTGCCGCGCGCGGGAGCTGGCGGCTGCGTCGCCGCGAGCACTGCGCGCGACGGCGAGCAGACGATCGAGCGACGTCGTGCGGCCCGAGCGTCGACGCCATTCGGCGTCGAAGCGGGCGCGCGCGGGCGCGGGTCCGAAGTCGACGTGCGGCGAGCGCAGCAGCGCGCTGGCCTCGGCGAAATCGATCTCGTCGACGGCCAGGCGCAGCGCGCGCAGTGCGGTCGGCCACGAGCGGAGTGTCGGCCAGCGCGCCGCCCAGCGACACCGTGTACGGTCGCGGCCGATCGGCGGCCACGAGCAGCGCGTCGGGCATCAATGCCGCATCGAGCGCGCGCACGATCGCCGCCACGGCGCGCGCCAAGGTCCGGCACCACGATGCCGATGCGCGCATCGTGGATTCGCCGTGAGCCGGGCGACGACCCAGTCCGCCATGCGCTCGAGTTCCTCGCGCGCATCGCCGGCCTCCATGCGCCGGCAATCGCCCCGCTCGCGCTGGTCCCCGTGCGTCTCGACACGGGTCCCGCGGGCGGCGAGCGCCTGGAACAAGGCGTCCTGCTGCGGCGTCGGTTCGGCGAAGCCGGCCAGCACGACTTCCGCGGGTGCGGCGAGGATTCCGCCTTCGCCGACCAGCGCGCGCACCGCATCCGGCAAGCGCGCCTGGTCTGTCGCGTCGAGCCGCTCGACGCGCCGCGCGTACTCGGCGGCCCAGCGCGCGAAGACACGCGTGTCCTCGCTCATGTGCGTAGTGCCGAAGCGATCTGCGATCTGCCACTGATGCGCAAGCGACCACGCCTCGGCCGCCAGTTGCGCCGCGCCCGCCGGCGACGCGAGGGGCACATCGCTCGCATCGACCACGGCTTCCCACAAGGCACTTTCCTGCGTGGTGCGTCAGCGGCGCACGCACGCCGCCGAGCGCCGGATCGTGCAGGGCGACGATCGTGCAGGCCGGCGACGAAGGCCGCGAACGGCAGCACGCGCGGGCGTTTCCCATGCGCGGCGACCCTGGGCCACTTGCCACGCATCGAACTCGCGCCCGAGCGCGCGCGCGAGCCGCCGGTTGGGCGTGACGACGACGGTCCCAAGGCCGTGGAATCGGCGCAATCCGCGCGGGCGAGGCGTTCGAAGAGGGCGGTGCGGGACACGGGGGGCTCGAGATAGTCGGGAGGATTGTAGGGATGCCACAGGCTCGAATCGCGAGCCTTCCCATCGCCATCGGAAGTGCTACCATCCGCGAAACGGTGCGCACCGTACGGTCTTTCCCTGCCATGCGCCACCGCCCTCCCCAACACAAGTTCCCTGTTTCTTCCTGATGCCAATGCGCGCCGGTACGGCGTGCGGAAGGACGCAAAAATGAGCGATATCAAGTACGTCAGCGACGCTTCCTTCGAACAGGACGTCCTGAAGTCCGATGGCCCGGTGCTGGTCGACTACTGGGCCGAGTGGTGCGGCCCGTGCAAGATGATCGCGCCCGATCCTGGACGAGGTGTCCCGCGAGTACGGCGGCAAGCTGACGGTCGCCAAGCTCAACGTGGACGAGAACCAGACGACGCCGGCGAAGTTCGGCATCCGCGGCATTCCGACCCTGATGCTGTTCAAGAACGGCGCGGTCGTCGGCACGAAGGTCGGCGCGCTTTCCAAGTCCCAACTCACGGCCTTCATCGACAGCAACCTCTGATCAAGGCGCCGGGCCAGGCGAGCACTGGCCCGGCTCCATCCTCGCGGGCGCGCGCCCGGCTCGTCGGACCCCGCACAGCGCGCCCCACCCTCTTCCGGCAGATCCCACACACATGCACCTCTCAGAACTCAAAGCGCTGCACGTCTCCCAACTGCTGGAGATGGCGATCGGCCTCGAAATCGACAACGCGAACCGGATGCGCAAGCAGGAACTGATGTTCGCCATCCTGAAGAAGCGCGCGAAGAGCGGCGAGCAGATCTTCGGCGACGGCACGCTCGAGGTGCTGCCGGACGGGTTCGGCTTCCTGCGTTCGCCCGAGACCTCCTACCTGGCGAGCACCGACGACATCTACATCTCGCCGTCGCAGATCCGCCGCTTCAACCTGCACACCGGCGACTCGATCGAAGGCGAAGTCCGCACGCCGAAGGACGGCGAGCGCTACTTCGCGCTGGTCAAGGTCGACAAGGTCAACGGCCAGTTGCCGGAGTCGACCAAGCACCGGATCCTGTTCGAGAACCTGACGCCGCTGTTCCCGGACGAGCCGCTGATCCTCGAGCGCGACATGCGCGGCGACGAGAACCTCACGGGACGCCTGATCGACCTCATCGCGCCGATCGGCAAGGGTCAGCGCGGCCTGCTCGTGGCGAGCCCGAAGTCGGGCAAGACGGTGCTGATGCAGCACATGGCGCACGCGATCGCGGCCAATCATCCGGACGTCGTCCTGATCGTGCTGCTGATCGACGAGCGCCCGGAAGAGGTCACCGAGATGCAGCGCTCGGTGCGCGGCGAAGTGGTCGCGTCGACCTTCGACGAACCTGCCACCCGCCACGTGCAGGTCGCCGAGATGGTGATCGAAAAGGCGAAGCGCCTGGCCGAGAGCAAGAAGGACGTCGTCATCCTGCTCGACTCGATCACGCGCCTCGCGCGCGCCTACAACACCGTGGTTCCGGCCTCGGGCAAGGTGCTGACCGGCGGCGTCGACGCCAACGCGCTGCAGCGTCCGAAGCGGTTCTTCGGCGCCGCGCGAAACATCGAGGAAGGCGGCTCGCTGACCATCATCGCCACCGCGCTGATCGACACCGGATCGCGGATGGACGACGTGATCTACGAGGAGTTCAAGGGCACCGGCAACATGGAAATCCACATGGAACGCCGGCTGGCCGAGAAGCGCGTCTACCCGGCGCTCAACGTCAACCGGTCCGGCACGCGCCGCGAAGAACTGCTGCTGAAGCCGGAGATCCTGCAGAAGGTCTGGATCCTGCGCAAGCTGCTGTACGGCATGGACGAGATCGAGGCGATGGAGTTCCTGCTCGACAAGATGAAGGCCACGAAGAACAACGCCGAGTTCTTCGACATGATGCGGCGGGGAGGCTAGCCCAGGCGGGCGAAAGTGAAAACCCTACTTTTGCCCGATCCAGTCTGAAAAAGGCCGCCGGCGGAGCCGGTCGGCCTTTTTGATTTCAAAGGCTTGGCAAAGGCGGCCAGGTTGCCGGGTGCCCGAAATCCCGGATAATGCGCGGTTCCCGAAAAACGGGACCGTGGTCGAGGCAGACCGCTACGCAAGGCGTGTCACCCCCCGATCGGGCGGCCCAACTGATCCAGCGAGCAGAGACAATGAAACAAGGCATCCACCCCGAGTACCGCGAAGTCGTTTTCCAGGACATGCAGAACGACTTCAAGTTCATCACGCGCTCCACGCTGCAGACGAAGGAGACGATCGAGATGGACGGCAAGACGTACCCGCTGTTCAAGCTCGACACGTCGTCGGAGTCGCACCCGTTCTACACGGGCGCCCAGACCCGCATCGTCGAGACGGGCCGCGTCGAGAAGTTCCGCCAGAAGTTCGCCGCCAAGACCGAGGCCGTCAACGCCGCGGCCGCCCAGGCGACCGCTGCGAAGGCTCGCCGCAAGTAGGCGTGGACCGGACTTCCCGCGACGACAAAGGCAGCTTCGGCTGCCTTTTTTGTTGCTCGGGCACGGGGCTATAAGGCAGCGGGAGCGAGCCGACGAATCAGCCGATGATGCAAGGGACGAAGCAACTCCGCTGAGTCTGGCTCGGTCAGCTCGAGGACGGCGCCGAACTGAAGACCGGTGAGTTGATCACGCGCAGGAAATCCAGGGGCAGCGTTGAGTTTCGAACATCGTCCATCGCCGGCACGCGTCACCGAGGCCGCCGCGGCGAAACTGCCGCGCTGGATGCTGCTCGCGCTGCTCGTCGCCTACGTGGTGCCGGGGCTGTTCGGGCGCGACCCCTGGAGCCTCGAGGACGCCTCGGCCTTCGGCGTGATGTGGACGATGGCGCAGGGAGAGGCGGGACTGGCCGACTGGCTGCTGCCCGGCGTGGTGGGCCAGCCGCTGCCCGAGGAAGGGCCGCTGCCGTTCTGGGTCGGCGCCGCTGCTGATCCGGATCTTCGGCGGCGTGCTCGGCGCCGTCGATGCGGCGCGCCTGGCGTCGGTGCTGTGGTTCGCGCTCGCCACGTCGAGCCTCTGGTACGCCACGTATCGGCTCGCGCGGCGCAGCGAAGCACAACCCGTCGCCCTCGCCTTCGGCGGCGAAGCGAGCCCGCGCGACTACGGACGCATGCTCGCCGACATCGCGCTGCTGCTGACGCTCGCGACCTTCGGCATCGTCGTCCGGCTGCACGAGACGATCGCCGAGACGGCGCTGTTCGCGTGGGTGAGCGCGCTCCTGCTCGCGCTGACCGTCGCGCTCGACGAGGACTGGAAAGGCACGGTCGCGGCCGGTCTCGTGCTCGCGGCCGCGGCGCTGACGCGCGGCTGGCTCTCTGCCGGGCTGCTGGCGATCGCCGCCGCGGTGTTCCTCGCTGTGCCATGGTCGCCAGCGGGCGCTCCGCGCGCTGGTCATGCTCGCGATTGCGACCGGCGGCTATGCGCTCTGGCCGCTCAGCGCGCCTCCTGCTGGTGCCGGACGCCGGCGAGTACATGAGCGCGCTATCGCAGTGGAACGTCGACCAGCTGCGCGGCCCGAGCGTCGAAAGCCTGGCCTGGCTCGTCCGCAACGCGGGCTGGTACACGTGGCCGCTCTGGCCGTTCGCACTCTGGACGCTGTACTCGTGGCGCAGCTTCGTCGCGGCGTCCGCACGTGCTGCTGCCACTGCTGCTCGCCGTGGCGGGGCTGCTGAATGTGCTGCTCAGCAGCTCGCCGAGCGACCGCGAACTGATCGTCGCAGTGCCCGCGCTCGTCGTGCTCGCGGCGTTCGGCGTGTCGACGCTGCGGCGCGCGGCGGACAACGCGATCGACTGGTTCTCCATTGCGCTGTTCCTCCTCGCGCTGCTCGGCGCATGGCTCTACTTCATCGCCTGGAACATCGGAGTGCCGCCGAAGATGGCCGCCTCTTTCGCGCGCATCGTGCCGGGACTGACGCCGGGGGTCGATGTGCTCGCCGCGACGATCGCGCTTGCTCGCCACGACGGCCTGGCTGGCGCTCGCGCTCTGGCGAGTGCGCGTGCGGCCGCCCATGCTGTGGCGCGGACCGGCGCTGGCCGCCGCCGGCCTGACCGCGATGTGGGTTCTTGTCGCGACGCTCTACAGCGAAGCCATCGAATACAACCGCGGCATGCAGCCCACGGCGTCGGTTCTCGGCGACCAGGTACGCCGCCTGGCCGGCGACGGCTGCGTGCAGGCGCACCAGTTGCCGACCGGCATGCGGGCGATGCTGGCGTATCACGGTGCGCATCCGCTTCAGCGGCCACGCCGACGACAGCGACGCCTGCCGCATCGTCATCCAGCGGGACAGCCAGCGCACGCAACTCGACGACGCGCCGCCGATCGGCGACTGGCAACTCGCCTACGAAGCCACGCGCCGGGCCCGCTACGACGAGGTCTTCCGCATCTGGGTCCGTCGGCCCTGAATCTGCCGGCAAGGACGGAGCTCATGGCTGAACCCGCGGCGCCGCGCGCGCCCGACACATCGTCCCGCGCGCTGCTGAAGCTGGCATGGCCGCTGTTCATCGCGAACCTCGCGGTCGTGGGCAACGGGACCATCGACGCCGTGATGGCGGGCCGGCTGTCGGCCACCGACCTCGCCGCCGTGGCCGTCGGATCGAGCGTCTACATCACCGTCTACATCGGCTTCATGGGCGTGCTGCAGGCGCTGTCGCCGATCGCGGGCCATCACTACGGCGCGCAGCGGTGGCGCGCCATCGGCGACGACGTCCAGCAGGCGCTGTGGCTGTCCCTGCTGCTGACCGCGGCCGGCCTGCCGTGGGTGCTGGCGACCGACCTGTGGATCGGGTTTGCGCAGGTCGACGGCGAGGTCGGTCGGGTCGCCACGCTGTACCTGCAGGCGATCGCCTTCGGCCTGCCCGCTGCGCTCGCGACCCGCGTCTTCGTCGCGCTGAACGCAGCCGTTTCGCGGCCGAAGGTGACGATGCTCATCAACGTCACGGCGCTGGCGCTGAAAGTCCCTCTGAACCTGGTGTTCATGCACGGCATCGGCCCGGTTCCAGCCCTCGGGGGCGCCGGGCGCCGGCGTCGCCACGGCCCTGTTGTCCTGGCTCATGCTCGCCATGAGCCTCGCCGTGTGGCGCTTCGATTCCTTCTACGCGCGCTTCCGCAGCACCGAGATGCACGGCCCGCGCTGGTCCAGCATCCGGGAACAACTGAAGCTCGGCGTGCCGATCGGACTGTCGACGCATGTTCGAAGTCACGTCCTTCACGTTCATGGCCGTGCTGATCGCCCGGCTCGGCACGGTGGCGGTCGCCGGCCACCAGATCGTCGCCAACCTGGTCGCCATCCTGTTCATGGTGCCGCTGTCGCTCGGCATCGCGACCAGCGTGCTGGTCGCGCAGTCGCTCGGCGCAGCACAGCCGAAGGTTGCTCGCCGCGCCGCGCTGCGCGGCTTTCGCATCGCCATCGCCATCGCGGTCACGGCGGCGGCGGCGCTCTGGCTGCTTCGCGAGGCGATCGTGGCTCTGTACACGAACGACCCGGCGGTCGCGTCGATGGCGCTCTCGCTGCTCGGGCTGGCTGCCGTCTTTCACCTGTTCGACGCCGGCCAGGGCGTCGCGGCCTTCGTGCTCCGCGGCTACAAGAGCACCTTCTGGCCGATGGTGATCTACGGTCTGGCGCTCTGGGGCATCGGCCTTGGCGGCGGATACTGGATCGGCCTCAACCCGTCGCCGTTCGGCCCGCCGCGGGGGCCGGCCGGATTCTGGGAGGCGGCGACAGTGGCACTGGCGCTCGCCGCGGTCCTGCTCTGCATCCTCGCCGCCGCGGTGTCGCGGCGGCATGCAGTGGGCCGATGAAAAAAAGGGCCGGGAGACCCGGCCCTGCTTCCTGGCTGAAGCGCTCGCTCAGCGACCCGTCGCCTGCAGCGCCGCGATGCGCTGCTCGATCGGCGGGTGGCTGGAGAACAGCGCCATCATGCCGCCCGGACCGCCGTTGATGCCGAAGGTCTTCACCTGCTGCGGCAACTGGCCCGGCTCCATGCCGCCCAGGCGCGCCAGGGCGTTGATCATCGGACGGTTGCTGCCCATCAGTTGCACGGCACCGGCGTCCGCACGGAACTCGCGCCGACGGGAGAACCACGCCACCACGATGGCCGCCAGGAAGCCCAGCGCGATGTCGAGCACGATCGTCGTCACGAAGTACCCGATGCCCGGCGCATCGCTCTCGTTGCGCAGGACGATGCGGTCGACCACGTAGCCGATCACGCGCGAAACGAACACGACGAACGTGTTCATCACGCCCTGCAGCAGCGTCATGGTGACCATGTCGCCGTTCGCGACGTGGGCGATCTCGTGGCCGAGCACGGCCTCGACTTCGTCCTTGCTCATCGTCTGCAGCAGGCCGGTCGACACGGCCACCAGCGCCGAGTTCTTGAAGGCGCCGGTCGCGAAGGCATTCGGCTCGCCCTCGAAGATCGCGACTTCGGGCATCCCGATGCCGGCCTTCTCGGCGTGCCGCCGGACGGTCTCGACCAGCCACGATTCCATCGCGTTGGACGGCTGCGAGATCACCTGCGCGCCCGTCGTCCACTTCGCCATCGGCTTCGACATCAGCAGCGAGATGAATGCGCCGGTGAAGCCGACGACCAGCGAGAAGATCGCCAGGCTGCCGACGTTGAGCGTGCGTCCGCCCAGGTTGAAGTTGATGCCGAACACCGACGACAGGACCGTCAGCGTCAGCACCAGCACCAGCATGATCGCAAGGTTCGTCAGGACGAACAGAGCGATACGTTTCATAGAGTCTCCACAAGGAGTGAGGGAATTTCCAGCGGCGCCAGTCTATCCGGACCGGTGCCGGGCCAACCATTCACGTTTGTCCGAAACGCTACATATGCCGTCTCCGAGGGTTTTTACTCCGGGAATCAGCGACTTGGACCATCCCCGGGCACACGAGTTCGGATATGGAGGCGCGTCCGCCGGGCTCAAGGGGCCTTCGCGCCAGCGGAAGGCGGGGCCGGCTGGCACCGGAGCCGCGGCTAAACTTTGCGTCTTTGCCCTCGTCGAGCCCCCATGGCCAAGTCGTCCGTCGAGCGCGCCAACGCGCGTCCGATTCCCGTCGTTCCGCGCCTGATCTTCGCCACCCGCTGGCTGCAGCTGCCGCTGTACGTCGGACTGATCCTGGCGCAGGCCGTCTACGTCTATCACTTCTGGGTGGAGCTGGTGCACCTGGTCGAGGCGGCCTTCGGAAACAAGGAAGCGCTGGCGCTGCTGGTGAAGAGCATCGGCTACCAGTTGCCGGAGATCCGGGATGCGGCCGGCGCGGTGATCGGCCACGAGCCGCCGGCGTTCAACGAAACGGTGATCATGCTGGTCGTCCTGGCGCTGATCGACGTGGTGATGATCTCCAACCTGCTGATCATGGTGATCGTCGGCGGCTACGAAACCTTCGTTTCCCGGATGTACCTCGAGGGCCATCCCGACCAGCCGGAATGGCTGTCGCACGTGAACGCCAGTGTGCTCAAGGTCAAGCTCGCCACCGCCATCATCGGTATAAGTTCGATCCACCTGCTCAAAACCTTCATCAACGCCCAGAACTACTCGGAAAAGGTGTTGATCGCGCAAACGGCGATCCACATCACCTTCCTGTTGTCCGCGATGGCGGTGGCGGTCACGGACCGGCTGATGCTGGCTCCCACCCGACTCCACCGCGACAAGGACAGGGAAGCGGACGCAGACGCTCACTGAGGCCCTCATGACCACCATCCGCAAAGCCGACCTCGTCGAAAGCATCGCCGGGGCACTGCAGTACATCAGCTACTACCACCCGGCCGACTTCATCACCCACCTCGCACGCGCCTACGAGACCGAGCAGAGCCCGGCGGCGAAGGATGCGATCGCGCAGATCCTGACGAACTCGCGCATGTGCGCCGAGGGCCACCGTCCGCTCTGCCAGGACACGGGCATCGTGAACGTGTTCCTGAAGGTCGGCATGGACGTGCGCTGGGAGGGGTTCAACGGCGCCGGTTCGCTGGAAGACGCGATCAACGAGGGCGTCCGCCAGGGCTACCTGAACCCGGACAACGTCCTGCGCGCGTCCGTGGTCAGCCCGCCGGAGTTCGGACGCAAGAACACGAAGGACAACACGCCGGCGGTGATCAGCGTGCAGCTCGTGCCCGGCAACACCGTCGAGGTGATGGTCGCGGCCAAGGGCGGTGGCTCCGAGAACAAGAGCAAGTTCGTGATGCTCAACCCGAGCGATTCCATCGTCGACTGGGTGATGAAGACAGTGCCGACGATGGGCGCCGGCTGGTGCCCGCCCGGCATGCTCGGCATCGGCATCGGCGGCACCGCCGAGAAGGCCATGCTGATGGCGAAGGAATCGCTGATGGACGACATCGACATGTACGAGCTGCTCCAGCGCGGTCCGAAGACCGACGAGGAGAAGCTGCGTGTCGAGTTGTACGAGAAGGTCAACGCGCTCGGCATCGGCGCGCAGGGGCTCGGCGGGCTGACCACCGTGCTCGACGTGAAGATCAGGATGTATCCGACGCACGCGGCGTCCAAGCCGGTCGCGATGATCCCGAACTGCGCAGCGACGCGACACGCGCACTTCGTGCTCGACGGCTCCGGCCCGGTGTATCTCGATCCGCCGCCGCTCGACACGTGGCCGAACGTGAACTGGCAGCCGGACACCAAGCTCAGCACGCGCGTCAACCTGGACACCCTGACGAAGGAAGAAGTGGCCTCGTGGAAACCGGGCCAGACGCTGCTGCTGAACGGCAAGATGCTGACCGGCCGCGACGCCGCGCACAAGCGCATCCAGGACATGCTGGCCAAGGGCGAGAAGCTGCCGGTCGACTTCACCAACCGCGTCATCTACTACGTCGGGCCGGTCGATCCGGTGCGCGACGAGGTGGTCGGCCCCGCGGGCCCGACGACCGCCACGCGCATGGACAAGTTCACCGAGATGATGCTGGCGCAGACCGGCCTGATCGCGATGATCGGCAAGGCCGAGCGCGGGCCGGTGGCGATCGAGGCGATCAAGAAGCACAAGAGCGCGTACCTGATGGCCGTGGGCGGCGCCGCCTACCTGGTTGCGAAGGCGATCAAGGGCGCGCGCACGGTCGGCTTTGCCGACCTCGGCATGGAAGCGATCTACGAGTTCGACGTGCGCGACATGCCGGTGACCGTCGCCGTCAGCGCCGATGGCACCTCGGTGCACCAGACGGCACCGAAGGAGTGGCAGGCGAAGATCGGCAAGATTCCGGTCACCGTCGCCTGATGTTCGTCGGCGGGCCTTCGTCGCCTGCTCGCCGGAGCGCTGTGCGGCGCTGCTGACGCTCGCCTCCGGCGCAGCGTGGTCGCAGGCCGGCAAGCCGGTGCGCATCCTTGTGGGCTTCCCGGCAGGCGGCGGCACCGACGGCATCGCACGCACGCTGGCCGAGCGCCTGAAGGACGAACTCGGCGTACCGGTGATCGTCGAGAATCGCGCCGGTGCCGGCGGGCAGATCGCGGCGCAGGCCCTGAAGGCCGCGCCGGCGGACGGCACCACGTACTTCATCTCGCACGACCACACGATCTCGATCCTGCCGCTGGTGGTGAAGAACCCGGGCTTCGATCCGGCGCAGGACTTCGTGCCGGTCGCGGGGTTCGCCACCTTCGTCAACGCCCTCGCCGTCTCGCCCGGCACGCCGGCGAAGAGCTTCAACGAGTACCTCGCGGCGATCCGCGGCCAGGGCGGCAAGTCCGCGGTCGGCGTGCCCGCGCCGGCGTCGGTGCCGGAGTTCCTCGTCAAGGTGATCGGCGAGAAGTACAAGCTCGACCTCGTGTCGGTCCCGTACCGCGGCAGCGCTCCGTTGATCGGCGACATGCTGGCGTCGCAGATTCCCGCCGGCGTGGCATCGGTGCCCGAGTTCGTCGAGAACCACAAGGCGGGCAAGCTGCGCGTGATCGCCGTGCTCGGCGGCGCGCCGGCAGGCCGTGCTGCCCGAGGTGCCGACATTCGCCGAACTCGGGCTTGCCGGCTTCGAGGACGTGCCGTACTACGCGTTCTTCGCGCCGGCCGGCACGCCGCAGGCCGAACTCGACCGCTTCGCCGCGGCACTGGCGAAAGTGATCGCGATGCCCGAGGTGAAGGACAAGCTGACGGCGTGGGGCCTGACCGTGGGCTTCATGCCGCAAGCGCAACTCGCCGCGCGCGAACGCGCCTATGCGCAGACGTGGGCGAAGATCATCAAGGCGAGCGGCTTCCAGCCGCAGTGACTGCCGCGGGCGTTTCGCTCAGCGGTTGAAGACCCCGGTCGACAGGTAGCGATCGCCGCGGTCGCACACGATGAAGACGATCGTCGCGTCCTCTGTACTCGGCGGCGACCCGCAGCGCGATCGACGAGCGCGCCGGCCGCCGAGATGCCGCAGAAGATGCCTTCCTCGCTCGCCATGCGTCGCGCCATCGCCTCGGCCTCGGCCTGCGTGACGTACTCCAGCCGGTCGACGCGCCCGGCGTCGTAGATCTTCGGCAGGTACGCAGCGGGCCATTTGCGGATGCCCGGGAATCTGCGAACCCTCGGCGGGCTGCGCGCCGATGATCTGCACGCCGGGATTCCGTTCCTTCAGGAAGCGCGAGACGCCCATGATCGTGCCGGTCGTCCCCATCGCGCTGACGAAGTGCGTGATGCGGCCCGCCGGTGTCGCGCCACACTTCGGGACCGGTGGTTTCGTAGTGCACGCGCGGGTTGTCGCCGTTGGCGAACTGGTCGAGCACCTTGCCCTCGCCGCGCGCCTGCATCTCCGCCGCCAGGTCCCGCGCGTACTCCATGCCGCCCTTCGACGCCGGCGTCAGGATCAGCTCGGCGCCATAGGCCGTCATGCTGGCGCGCCGCTCCGCCGACAGGTTGTCCGGCATGATCAAGCGTCATGCGGTAGCCCTTCATCGCCGCGATCATCGCCAGCGCGATGCCGGTATTGCCGCTGGTCGCCTCGATCAGTCGATCGCCCGGCTTGATCTCGCCGCGCTCCTCGGCGCGCCGGATCATCGAGAGCGCCGGCCGGTCCTTGACCGATCCGCCCGGATTGTTGCCTTCCAGCTTGCCGAGGATCACGTTGCGGCGACGCTCGTTGTCGTCGCCGGGAATGCGCTGCAGGCGAACCAGCGGCGTGTTGCCGATGGTCTGGTCGATCGACGGATACTCCGGGATCGCTCATGCGACGTCGAGTTCCTCGATGCGGCGCGGCGGGTAGGTGTCCCACCCGGTGCAGCCGGGGCAGTTCCAGTGATACTCACGCGCGCGGAATCCGCAGCGGGTGCAGCGGTAGCGCGCGAGCTTGCGCGTCTGGCCGCGCAGCAGCGAGGCCAGCAACTGCAGTTCGCGATCGTCCTTGTTCATCTCCAGCCGGGTTTCCAGCAGGCGCTCGAAACCGAGCAGCGAGGGGTGACGGCGAATCTCCTCGCCGACCAGCGCCTCCGCCGCCGCGTGGCCTTCCCACGCGTTCACGCGCTTCTGCACGACGTCGAGCATGTCGATCGACGGCATGTCGAGCAGCGCGCGTCGCAGCCAGTTCAGCGCTCCCGCGCGATCACCGGCGGCATCCATGGCATCCGCGACGCGCGCCGCGATCAAGCGGCACGTGCTCGGGCGACGCGGCCTCGACGCGTTGCCACTGGCGCAGCGCCTCGCTCGCGGTGCCCCCGCTTCATCTCGAGGTCGCCGGCCAGGATCAGCGCACGCACGGACTTGCGATTGGCGATGAGCGCTTCGTCGATCGCCTTCTGCGCGTCGTCGAACCGGCCCTGCTCGAGCGCGCTCGCCGCCAGTTCGCAGAAGAAGTGCGAGATCGCCACGCCGTGGGATTCGCCCGCCTCGCGCTCCAGCAGGCGCGCGCAGTCGACCGCCTTCAGCCATTCGCGCTCCATCTGGTAGATGCGCAGCAGCGCACGCAGGGCGTCGAAGCGGTGATGCGTGTCTTCCAGCAGGCGGGTGAAGGCGTCCTCGGCGCGGTCGAGCAGGCCGCCCTTCAGGTAGTCCTGCCCGAGTTCCGCGAGCGCCTGGGCGCGCGCGTGGGCCGGCAGGTCGGCACGGTTCAACAGGTGCGTGTGGATGCGCACCGCGCGGTCGAATTCGCCACGCCGGCGAAACAGGTTGCCGAGCGCATGGTGCAGTTCGATCGTCTCCGGATCGAGCTTGACGACCTCGATGAAGGCGTCGATGGCCTTGTCGTGCTGGTCGTTCAGCAGCAGGTTCAGGCCGCGGAAGTACGAGCGGGGCAGGCCCGCCTGGTCGGTCGCCCGGGCGCGCGATTCGAAGCCGCGCGCGAGCCAGCCGGCGCCGAACAGCAGCGGCAGGGCGAGCAGGTACCAGAACTCGAACTCGATCACGCCCGGTCCCCGGCGCCGAGTTCGGCCACCGCGCCGGACTGGCGTGCCGCGCTCAGGCCGCGTTCGGCGAGGATCTCCGGCGCGGGCGACGACCGGGCGTCGTGGCGCGCAGGCGCATCACCTCGCGGCGCATCTTGTAGATCGGCAACGCCAGCGCGAGGGCGCCGAGCAGCGCGCCGATCGCCACGCAGATCAGCATCACGACGATCAACGGCACCCGCTCGAGCATGAAGTCGGCGCTGAAGCGGACCGGAACCGGCGTGGTGTTCTTCAGCGCGAACCACAGCACAAGCAGGAAGAAACCGAGCTTCACGACCCACGCGAGAAGCTTCATGGACGCTCTCTCCGGCGGGAAAGCCGCATTGTAGGGAATGCCGGTCGCGCGTCGCACCTGCCCGCGAGCCGGATCCGGGCGAAAAAAAGGCCGCGATCACTCGCGGCCTGTGGTGCTGCTTCGCGTGAACGACGCTTCGAGGCGGACTATTCGTCGCCTTCGTCGGCCCCGTTGCCGTGGCTTCCGCCGTCCTGCGACTCGGTCCCGTCGACGCGCTCGCGCAACTCCTTGCCGGCCTTGAAGTGCGGCACGTGCTTGGCCGGGCACCTGGACGCGGTCTCCGGACTTCGGGTTGCGGCCGACGCGCGGCGGACGGTAGTTCAGGGCAAAGCTGCCGAAGCCGCGGATCTCGATGCGCTGGCCGCCGGCCAGCGCATCGGTCATCGCGTCGAGCATCGTGTTGACCGCTTCGTCGGCGTCGCGCGCCACCAGCCGCGGGTTGCGTTCCGCCAGCTTCGCGATCAGTTCCGACTTCGTCATGGTCTTCATGACTATGCCCCTGACTGTGCCCGTAGGTTCGTCCCTGCCCCGTTCGTCGCGGACGTCTTACTTGCTCTGCGTGTCGAGCTTGGCCTTCAGCAGCGCGCCGAGGTTGGTCGTCCCGGTCTGCGCTTCGGCCTGCATCCGCTCCATCGTCGCCGCGGTCTCGGCGTTGTCGCTGCGCCTTGATCGACAGGTTGATGTTGCGGGTCTTGCGATCGACGTTGATGATCATCGCGGTCACCGTGTCACCTTCCTTCAGGTGAGTGCGCGCGTCCTCGACGCGGTCCGGCGAGATCTCCGAAGCACGCAGATAGCCTTCGACATCGTTGCCGAGGTCGATGACGGCGCCCTTGGCGTCGACGGACTTCACCGCGCCGGTGATCGTGCTGCCCTTCTCGTGGCCGGCGGCGTAGTTGTTGAACGGATCGCCGGACATCTGCTTGACGCCCAGGGAGATGCGCTCGCGCTCGGTGTCGATCGCCAGCACCATCGCCTCGATCTCGTCGCCCTTCTTGTACTTGCGGACGGCTTCCTCGCCCGGCTCCGACCACGACAGGTCGGACAGGTGCACCAGGCCGTCGATGCCGCCCGGCAGGCCGATGAACACGCCGAAGTCGGTGATCGACTTGATGGCGCCGGAGACCTTGTCGCCCTTCTTGTGCGTCTGCGCGAAGTCGTCCCACGGGTTGGGCTTGCACTGCTTCATGCCCAGCGAGATGCGGCGACGCTCCTCGTCGATCTCGAGCACCATGACCTCGACTTCGTCGCCGAGGTTGACGACCTTCTTCGGGTCGACGTTCTTGTTGGTCCAGTCCATCTCGGACACGTGCACCAGGCCCTCGATGCCGGCCTCGATCTCGACGAACGCGCCGTAGTCGGTGATGTTGGTGACCTTGCCGAACAGGCGCGTGCCCTGCGGATAGCGACGGCCGAGGCCGACCCACGGATCCTCGCCGAGCTGCTTGACGCCCAGCGACACGCGGTTCTTCTCCTGGTCGAACTTGAGGACCTTGGCCGTGATCTCCTGGCCGACCTGCACGACCTCGCTCGGGTGACGCACGCGGCGCCACGCCAGGTCGGTGATGTGCAGCAGGCCGTCGATGCCGCCGAGGTCGACGAACGCGCCGTAGTCGGTGATGTTCTTGACCGTGCCCTTGACGATCGCGCCTTCCTTCAGGTTCTCCAGCAGCTTCGCGCGCTCCTCGCCCATGTTGGCCTCGACCACCGCACGGCGGGAGACCACGACGTTGTTGCGCTTGCGATCCAGCTTGATGACCTTGAACTCGAGCGTCTTGCCCTCGTACGGCGTGGTGTCCTTGACCGGACGGGTGTCGACCAGCGAACCGGGCAGGAACGCGCGGATGCCGTTGGTCATGACCGTCAGGCCGCCCTTGACCTTGCCGGTGATGGTGCCGCTGACCAGTTCGCCGCTCTCGAGCGCTTTCTCGAGGTTCATCCAGGCGGCCAGGCGCTTGGCCTTGTCGCGCGACAGGATGGTGTCGCCGTAGCCGTTCTCGAGCGACTCGATCGCCACCGAGACGAAGTCGCCGGGCTTGACGTCGAGTTCGCCGGCGTCGTTCTTGAATTCCTCGAGCGGGATGTAGGCCTCGGACTTGAGGCCGGCGTTGACGACGACGAAGTTGTAGTCGACGCGGATCACCTCGGCGGTGATCACTTCGCCCTGCTTCATCTCCTGACGGTTCAGGCTCTCTTCGAAGAGGGCGGCAAAGCTCTCGGTCTTGCTGCTGCTGGTTTGGGTTGCGAGGGATGACATGTAAAAGAAACGATTCCAGTGGCTCGCTTCGGCGTTGCGCCTCGGCGGAGTTGATCAAAGCAGGCGGGGGAAATTGAACGGAGGTCGCGCTGGACTCAGCGCCCGGCACCCAAACGAAGACGTCCCGACTGCACCGTGTGCGACAACGGCCGTCTGCTCAGCCCTCGTCACGCTTTGCGTACCAGTCGAGCACCTGGGCCACGACCTCTTCGATCGTGAGCCCGATGAATCGAGCTGGTAGGCGTCTTCCGCGGGTTTGAGCGGCGAGGCGGTTCGTTCGGAATCCCGCTGCATCGCGTGCCCGCAGTTCCTGCGAAAGGATGGCGATATTAGCCGGAAATCCTTTTTCGATCAACTGCTTATGGCGCCGTTCGGCGCGCGCATCGACGGTCGCCGTCAGGTAGACCTTGAGCGTCGCATCCGGGAAGACCACCGTGCCCATGTCGCGCCCGTCGGCCACCAGCCCGGGCGCCTGCCGGCGCGCGCGCTGCAGGTCCAGCAGGGCCTGGCGGACGCGTGGATGGACCGCGATCTGCGAGGCCGCCCGGCTGACTTCCTCGCGCCGGATGGCGTCGGTCACATCCCGGCCGTCCAGTTCGATCCGGCCGTCGGCGAAGTCCGGGTTCCATCGAGGCGGCGAGCGCGGCGAGCGCCGCCTCGTCGCCCGAGTCCACTCCGCGTCTGCAGCGCGCGCCACGCCACCAGCCGGTACAGCGCCCCGCTGTCCAGGTAGCGAAAGCCGAGCGCTCGGGCAACCCGCTCGGCGATGGTCCCCTTGCCGGACGCCGTCGGCCCGTCGATGGCGATGACCGGGACCGGGCGTGTTCATCGTCCGACTATCGCTGCGATGGGGACAATCAAATGGACCGCGCGGCAGCGCGGCTCCTACTGTGCGATCCAGTCGAACCCGGAGCCCGACCATGCGCGTTCCGCTGTCCCTGAGCCTGACCAAGACCGCCACGTTCGCGGCGGTCCACTTCAGCGTTGCGTTCGGCATCGCCTACCTGCTGACCGGCAGCGCGGCGATCGCCGGCGCCATCGCGCTCGTCGAACCGCTCGCGAACACCGTCGCCTACTTCCTTCATGAACGAGCCTGGTCGCGCATCGGCTCGGCCGCGCCGGCCGTGAGCGCCGCCAGCCGGTCGAAGTAATCGGGGAAGGTCTTCGCCACGCACTTCGGGTCCCGGATGTGCACCGGGAGTCCGGCGACCGCCGCCAGCGAGAAGCACATCGCGATGCGGTGGTCGTCGTAGGTGTCGATGCTCGCCTCGCGCCACGTGCCGGGCGGCGTCACGCGCAGCCAGTCGGCGCCCTCTTCCACCGTCGGCGCCGAGCTTGCGGAGTTCGGCGGCCATCGCGGCGATCCGGTCCGTCTCCTTCACGCGCCAGGAGCCGATGTTGCGCAGCGTGCTGGGGCCGTCGGCGAACAGCGCCGCGACCGCGATCGTCATCGCGGCGTCCGGGAATGTGATTGAAGTCGGCGTCGATGCCGCGCAGTCGTGCCGTCCGCGGGCGCTGCTGGCCGTGATGTGATGCTCGCCGACCTCGATCCGGCGCCCATCGCGGCGAGGGCGTCGGCGAAGCGCACGTCGCCCTGCACGCTGTCGCGCCCGACGCCTTCGACGCGCACCGGCCCGCCCGGCGATCGCGCCCAGCGCGAGGAAGTAGGACGCGCCGCTCGCGTCGCCCTCGACCACGAAGCGGCCGGGCGACCGATAGACGCCGGCCGGCACGACGAACTCGCCGCCTTCCTCGCGCACCACGACGCCGAAGCGCTGCATCAGCGCGACCGTCATCTTCACGTACGGCTGCGAGATCAGCGTTCCCTGCACGCCGATCCGCAGGCCTCGTGGCGGAGCCACCATCGGCGCGGCCATCAGCAGTCCGCTGAGGAACTGGCTCGACACGTCGCCGCGGACCGCGACCCGCGATTCGGCCGAGCGAGCTGCGCCGGCTCGATCAGCAGCGGCGGAAAGCCGGCGCGATCCGGCGTACCGGATGCGTGCGCCGAGGTCGTTCAGGGCGTCGACGAGATCGCCGATCGGCCGCTCGCGCATGCGCGGCACGCCGTCGAGTTCGTAGCGGCCGCCGCGAACGCCAGCGCGGCCGTCAGCGAGCGGAAGGCGGTGCCCGCGTTGCCGAGGAAGAGACGCGCCTCGCGCGTCGGGAAAGCGACCGGCGCACCCGTCGACGCGCAGCCCGTCGTCGGTTGCTCGTCCAGGCCCACGCCGAGCGCGGTCAGCGCATCGCGCATCACGCGCGTGTCGTCGGCGTCGAGCAGGTCGATCAGGAGCGTCGAGCCCTCCGCCAGCGCGGACAGCAGCAGCGCGCGATTCGAGATGCTCTTCGACCCCGGCATGCGCACCGTGCCCGAGGCGCGGCGGATGGGGTCGACGGTGAGGACTGCGGGCCAGGAAGTCACGCGGCGATGATGCCACGAGGGCAACGCGCCCGGCGGTCACCGGTTCCAGCAGACGTCCTGCGTGCCCCCGGCCGCCGGTGAAGGTGCGCGCGCCCGGTGTTGTCGATCGACAGGTTGCCGCAGACGTCGCCCGCCATCGTCGCCGACGGCGCGTCGCCGTCATCGTGTACGTGGCCGCGTCGGTGGTGGCGACCGAGATCGTGTAGTTCGCGGCGCCCGTCGCGCGGAACCTGAGCGCCACGGCGAACTCGGCGGCGGATTGCCGGCGTTCGCCGGGATCGTCGTAGCGGCCGCGCTCGGTGCGCCAGCGTTCCATCCAGTGCGCTCGCCTCGAGCAGTCCGGCCGCGCGCCTCGACGCGCTTCGACTGCGGGCGACGTACGCGGTGTAGTTGGGCAGCGCGATCGCCGTCAGCATCGCCGATGATGACCATCGCGACGATCAGTTCCATCAGCGTGAAGCCCTGCGGCACGCCGGCCCGGGCCACGTTCATCGCATCGGCCGCCAGGACCGCAGCGGCATCAGGCCGGCGCAGTTCGTCTCGATCCGCGCCACCGTAGCCGTCGACGCGCAAGCCCGGCGTGCATGCAGGTGCCCGTCGCTCCCTGCTGCACCGGCCTGCCTGTCGCCCGGACCCGGTACTGCGGATTCGCACAGCATCGTCGTCGAGCGTCGGCGGCGGTCGATGCTGTGGACCAGACCGAGCCCGTGTCTGCCGGTTGGTACAGCGGCGCCATGCCGCCCGTCGTGCCCGGTTCGAACGCGGCGGCCGATCGTCGTCGCCGGCCTCGCGCTCCGAACGCGCCGCGCGTGAAGCCACCGGCGAGGTCGATGCGGTAGAGATACGAAGTGCCCGCCCGGCACGCAGGGGTCCGTGCGCGCCTTCCGGCGAGAAGGTCGAGACGACGAGCATCCCGCCGTCGAGGATCAGCGGCGCGATCACCCGTTCGCCTTGCCGAAGACGCGGCCAGCGGCCGGAGCCGCACCCAGAAGCCCTTGTCGTTCCAGTCGAAGTTCGCCAGGTCGGTGGCGGTGAAGGCGACGATAGGTGTTCGGCTCCGTCCGACGTACTCCTCGGTGCGCACGAGTTCCACGTCGCCGAACGCGATGGGCGACAGCTTGCCCCTGGTCCCAGAGCACGAAGATGCCCTGGTCGTCGCTGTTGGCCGGATCGCCGACCTCGAAGTACTTGCCGGTGCCGAAGGCGACGTACAGACCGCCGAGCGGATGCGGCGTGACGCGCGGCGCCTGGTGGATCGGCCTGGTCATTCCGCCCTCCGTCGCCGTGAACAGCGGCTTCGGCGTGCCGGCCGGCTGCTCGTTGAAGATCTTCCAGTTCGACGGGTCGCCGGAGCTCAGGTCGAACTTCCAGAGATTGCCGAGCTTGTCGCCTGCATAGACGGCCACGATGTTGCGATTGCCGTCGTACACCGGCGTCACCGCACCGAGCCCGTTCCGGTTGCCGGCGCTACCGACCCCGGTGTCGATGGCGCGGATCAGCGAGCCGTCGAGCGCGTTGAACACCAGCAGCGCCGCCGTGTCGTTGCGGCTTTCGTAGCCGTTGCCGACGATGTACGCCCAGGCGCCGTTGGGCTCGGTCGCGGCCGTTCGCGTCGGCGTCGAAGCGCACGCTGCCGATGACGCCCGCGCCGATCGTCAGGCCAAGGTCGTTCCTGCACCACGGCGCTCGGATGGTCGGCGGCGGTGATGTCCCACAGCACGTTGCCCGCGCCCATCACGGACTCCGGCGACGTGACGTCGATCGCGAAGATGCCGGCCGCCCCGGCGCCCGTCGTGCCGATGGCGATCGTCTTCCAGCGCGTGCCGTTCCAGACGTCGCCCTCGATCGACCGGGCCGTCGACCGAGTAGCGGTGTGTGTAGGCCGGATCGGACAGCGGGCCGCAGCGCGGCGTACGCGGCGCGCGGCACATAAGCGAAGATCTCGCGGCCGCTCGTGACGCGAGCCCGGCGCGCGCGTCGAGCACGTGGAACATGCCGTCGTTGGCGCCGAACATGACGATCGGCCGCGCGAGTCGACGTCTTGGACTGCACGTAGCTGCGATACTCCTCATGGCCATGCGACGCCGCCGGCGGAGTACGACGCCGCCGGTGCCAGCTGGTAGGCGTGGTCGTTCGACCTTCGAGTACGAGCGGGGTCGAATTGACGACGTCGCCGAGGACCGTGTTGGGGCGATCGCGGTAGGTGCCGCCGTTGCGGCGTTCGTTGCGCGGCATCGCCGCGCAGCCACGGCGACGATCGGCGGCGCCGCGACGGGACACGTGTTCGCGCTCGCGTAGACCGGGTCGAGCAGTCGCACGCTGGTCCGCGCCGAGGTTGCACCAGTCGAACGCGACGGGCGTCGATGGCGCGGACGACGTGAAGATGTTGCGCGATCGCCGGGCGCCGGGAAGTTCGCGGTCCAGGCCGGCGCGGGCTCGACGCTGCGGCCGCCGAGGAAGTCCGAGGTAGGCCTTGGCGTCGTACGCCGTCACGTAGCCTTCCCAGGTGTTCGTGAAGAATCCGCTCTGCACGAACAGCGAACCGGCGGTCAGGGTCGGGTTGGAGAAGGACGGCGATGTGCCCGGCTGCGTTCTCGGCGTTGATCGCCGAGAAGACCGCGTCCAGGCTGGCGCGCAGCTGTGCCGGGCTATTGGCCGAGAAGAAGTCCCCGGCGCTGGACAGCGCGGCGCGCAAGGTGTCGTTGATGCGATTGCCTGAGGGCGACACCGCGTGGGTGCACGGCGTGATGCGCTTCGAATCGAGCGCGGTGTCCTGAACGTTGTCGTCGAGCTGACGGCACGCTTCCAGCCCCACGGTCGGCCAGGAAATCGTATTGCGGGCAAGGAACGTGGCCCGCAACGACGGGCTCAACGACGGGTCGTCCATCGATGCGTTCACGCCGTAGCCGACGACGTAGGTCGACATGTGCTGCCAGAACGCGCGGTTGTTCGGCGATCGGATCAAGCGAGTTGCGCAGATCGGTGCGCAGGTCGTGACTCCAGTAGTAATGCATCACGTCGGTCAACGTTCCGGTCTGGGTCGATCCCGCGCCGCCCGTGATCTGCGGCTCGCTTGGCGACCATGTACTGGAAATTCCGCGCCGCGCCGGTCAGGCGCTCCGTCCCGGCGATCGGCGTCCCGTCGACGCTCATGGAAGTCGTCAAGCCCTGGGCGACCGGGTCGGTCGACCAGTCACTCGCGCGTTCGAGCAGACGCTGCGGCTCGAAGCCGAGGACCGGATCGAGCTTGGTCCACTCGCCGTCGGTCGCGAGCACCGTGAAGTTGCGCCGGCACCAGAGGTGATCGGTCGACGCCTCACTGCCTGACCCCGGGTTCAGTCCCCACGGGCCTTTCGAGTCCGAGTTCGAGAAGTAATGGCCGACGGCGTGGACCGCCTCCCGGTTCGGCGTCGGGCCGACCGCGTTCATCGAGAACAGCCACTTGAACACGTCGGCGCGATCGGCGCTCGCGATCGGCGTGAACGGACGCACACCGCGCTCGACCCCGCCCTCGTTCGGAACGCCGGACTCGACCGACGGCAGCCCGCCCGCGTTCAGCAGGTCCGTGACGCTGTCCACGTTCCATGGATTCAGCGCGCTCTTGAAGTAGTTGATGCGCCCGAAGCCGATGCCGCATGCTCTGCTCTGGGCCCGTGAAACCGGAGAGCACTTCGGACATCGTCCCGATGGCCGCGAACAGGCGGTTCCGGTAGTACGTGTACCAGTTGGCGTAGTTCTGGGCTTCCTGGTCGAACGTGCACCAGGTGCCGTCCTGGCCGGCGCCCACCGCACAGTCGGGGCGGTAGCTCGGCAGGCCGGTGACGGCATCGACGACGAACCACTTCGAAACGGCGTCCTGCAGGTTGGTGCCGATCAGGTCGCGGCTCGATGTCCCGGAGTTCCATCCGAACTTCCGGTCGATCATGATCATCCGGTAGTTGTTCAGGTTGTTGCGTTCCGCCTGCGTGCCCGGTTGCGGGCCGTCGTAGACCGCGTAGCGCGCCGGGGTCCAGTAACCACCGTTGTATTGCGCGTTCGATGTCGGCGTCAGCGCCTGGCCGTACGGACACGTGGACGTCGTTCCGGTCGCCACGCATTTCTGCGGTATCTGTGTGGTGCAGGTAGTCGTCGAGCTGGTGACCGTGCGGTCGTAGTTGCAGCGCCACTCGTATTCGGTCCGTGTTCCGGTGCAGGTCGTGACCGGCGGGGGCGTAAACGTGCAGAGTTCACCGCCGCCGCCGGTACAGGGCGCGACGTACGGGGTGCCGGCGGTCGTGGTGCACGGCGGCAGGCCCGTCACCACGCGGGTGTTGCCCGTTGCAGTGATCGCGATGCAGGTCTCACCGCTGGGGCCGGTCATTGCCGGCGGCGAACCGGGCGCATTCGTGAACCACTGCGTGCGATTCGAATTCACGATCGACGTTGACGTCGATGTGGCGGTCAGCGTGCAGCAGGTGCGCGAAGCGGCGTCCATGTTGACGTTGCCCGCGTTGCAGGTCTCTCCCGGGCTGGACCAAGGGGAGCCGCTCGTGCAGGTCCAGCCGAAGGTGTCCGAAACCACGGGGGTGCCGCAATCCGGGTTCTTCCAGGAAATCGTGCCCGTGAACAGGTCGATGTTCGAGCTCTCGGCGCTCGCCGTGCTGGAGATTAGGCCGTCATAGCGGACGGAACCCGCCTTGACGGCGGCGTCGGCGCTCCAGCTGCGCAGCACGCCGTTCTGATGTATCAGGCCCGTGTTCGTTCCGGGCGTCTTCGAACGCACCGTGACGTTCGACGTCGTGAACTTCATGTAGCCCGGGAAGTTGCGCGGGTCCCAGAGCGTGCGCGAAGCCGACGGCACATTCGTGCTGCCGCCATACGGGGAGTTGGCCATCGGCGTGCCGTTGTCGTTCCATGGCTTGTACTGGACCGCCGGGTTGTAGGCGAGCGGGTTGAACGCGGCCGCGCGCTGCAGGACTTCGTTGCGTTGGAACGTCCACTTGTTGTCGTCCGTGGCGCCCGCGCCGGTGTACCACTTGATGCCGCTGATGCCGTAGTAACCCTGCGTATGCAGCTTGATCAGCGGGTTGCTCGAGTACGTGCGGGGGCTGGTCGGCGACGCGTAGTAGGGCGGAGACTTCAGGTCCATCAACTGCATCGACGCGGAGTCGTCGAACATCAGCATCACGTTCGGCGGCACCGAGGTGACCGTGAACATCGGCACCTGCGCGACCTGCGCCGCGGCGAAACCCGGCTGGAGAATGACGAGCTCGCACAGGACGAGCGCAAGCAGCCGCTCCAGCGCGGTCGTGCGGCCTGCGGTCCGTTCATCGTTTGCTGGAGGTCCATGTCGACTCCTGCTTTCTTCTGCTTCTTCAGTCCGTGTAAAGGCGCAGTTCGCTCTGCGCCATCATTTCCCGCCAGCCATTCGGCAGGTCCGGCGGCGTTGACGCGAACGCGCGCCGTGATGCGGAACTTGCGCCAGCGGCTGTCGATGCCGTTGCAGCCGCCGGTGTTCATGCCCGTCGGCGAAATCGGCGGCTGCAGTTCGCACGTGGCGTCTTCGACGACGCACGTCGGGTCGCCGCTCATGCCCGGCACCAGCGCCGCGCCCGGTGAAATTCAGCGAGTTGGCGTCGCTCCAGTTCGCCGCGATCCGCCAGGCGGGCGTCGTCGGCCGTGCCGGCGACGTTGCACGGTGATCTGAACGGCCGTTCGATCACGCGCCACTCGCACCAGCGCAGCGTCGGTCTGCACCGCGTTGTCGAGCATCACCGTCTCGCGCGCGTTGGCCGCCAGCCGCTCGTCGGTCGTCGTCGCGCTTCACCTGCGTCGACCACCAGGCCGGTCAGCACCGTCAGCATCACCAGCACGACCGGCAGGACGACGCCGATCATCCGCCGCGGCGGCGCCTGCACGACGTCGGCGAAATCGGTTCGATGTCATGTCAGCTTCCCGCGTCACAGGGCGATGGACGGCGCGCCCGTCGCCTGCGAACGGACCGTGAAGGTCTCGAGGAACGTGCGGCGCACCCGCCCGTCGGTCGCAGTCTCCGTCAGCGCGTGCCGGCCGCCGCTTCGGCGGTGGTTCGCGGGCAACGAGGGGCCGCGGCGTTCGTCGCCTGCAGCCGTGCCCTCGCTCGCGGCTCGCCACCGTGACGCAGACGATCACGGCGACCACGTAGCCTCCACGGGTCTGGCCGGCGAAGCGGCCGCCGGCCGCATTGATCCAGGTGGCGTCGCGAACGGTCCCGCCGAGCGGCGCGTAGTTGGTCTGGTTGCCGGCGGCGAGGGCGAAGCCGCCGTCGTCGAAGCGATAGAAGACCCGGAACTCGATCACGTCGTTGACGATCGGCGTCGGGACTGCCCGGGTTGCCGTTGCCTTCGCAGCGCAGGACCGTGCCGGCCGGCGTCGAGCGAGAAGGCGCTCTGCACGACGCGGCGCGTCGTCCCGGCGCCCGCGCGAGCGGTCGTCGGATTGCACCGGCGCGTCCTGGTTCGCGTTGGAGGCGCCCAGACAATCGGGCAGCGCGGCGGCGGCGAGGTTGCGCCGCGTCCATCGGCACGAGCGCATAGCGGCCCTGGAAGCGGAACAGCACCTGGTCGCCGGGTGCGGCGCCGGTGCACGTGTAGTCCGGCGCGACCGCGTTGAAGGCATCGGCGAAGCGGCTTGCCGGTGCAGCCGCGCACCATCGGCCCGTCGAACAGCGTCTGCCCCTGTGCCGAGTGATCGGAGCCGACGATCTCGCCGTAGCCGGCGGCCTTGATGCCATCGCCGATCATCGTCATGACCACGCGGGCCGGTGTCTTCGGCACTGCCCGCCTGGTTGCGCCACGCGCGACACGCCGCTCGACGACAGGTACAGGGCGCCGACGCCGACCAGGATCACCATCCCGATGGCCATCGCGATGATCAGCTCGATCAGCGTGCGGCCGGCCTGCGCGCGGCGCCGCATTCGGTGCGACGCGCTTCATGGAAACACCCGGGTCTGATAGCAGCGATAATCTGGCCGGGATGAGCCGCGCCGCCCGCGACCAAGGCGTCGCAGACCGCGTCGTTGCCGGTGCGCCTGCGGCTCGGCCCAGGCCATCGCCACCGTGACCCAGCTTGGGTTGGCCGCGTCCCACTGGATATAGGCCGCCGAGCCGGGAATGCGGCGACGCAGTTCGATCCGCCACTCGTCCAGATCGCGGGTGGCCACCTGGGCGCTGGTGCACGGCGCGGTGCACGTCGTCACCGTCGCCGGCGCATGCGGTCGACGCGTCGAAGCTCGAGCGTGTAGTGTCCGGCGAGGAAGCCGAGGTGGTTCGCACGCATGCCGCTCGGCGAGCTGCGCGACCAGTTCGGCCGCCGCCTGCGATCGAAGGAGTCCTTCTGGAAGCTCAGGGCCCGCGCCTGCAGGCCGAGCAGGCCGAGCATGCCGAAGGCGACGATGCGTGAGCGTCACCAGGATCTCGATCATCGAAAGGCCGCGCTGCTTCACTCGGAGCACCTCGCTCCGCGCGCTCCGGGACGAGCGCTTCGGAGCGGCCGTGCGCGCTCATGCGCAGCCCCGCGACCGGGCGCTTGACGGTGATGCGTCCGGTGACGACCGCCACGACCACGCACCGGGCGGCCCCCGTCGAGCGTGGCGCTCGCCGGATCGCGGTAGTCGATGCTGAACGTGCCGGCGCTCGACGCCGCCGTGCCGTGACGGTCGTACGCGACGGCGGCGCCGGGAAGGTTGCCTGCAACGACGAGGCGCGCCGTTCCCGTTCCAGCCGCGCGGCTGGCGCTGCAGGACGGCGTCGACTCCGTTCTGGTAGGTCCCGGCAGCGGTCGACCCGCGCTTCTCGAACATGACCCAGCCCGACGCCCAGTCGCCGCGGCATAGCCGAGGCCGGCGGCGTTGCTGCACGCGATCGCCGGCTCGGCCGCGTAGGGATCGAGCGAGCGGCAGACCGACACCACGGTGCCGCGCCGGATCGCCTCGGAGCGCGCGAGCTCGAACGCCGCGACCATCGGTGTCAGCGGCGTTCGCCGGTCCGCGAGCGAGGCGATGAACCACGAGAACGACGGCACCGCGGCCGCGACCAGGATCGCCCCGATCGTCATGACGACGAGCAGTTCGACCAACGTGAAGCCGCGCGACCGCATCGATTCTCTCCCTCCGCCGATGAACCGGCCGGGCGCAGAGCGCGCGCGGCCGCCAGTGCATCACGCGGCGAGGAGCGGATCGCCTTGCTTCAGCGAACGCGCCGTCGCCGTCTGACTCTCAGTGTTCCGGGCAGTCGAGCGCGATGTTCGAGCCCGACAGGTGTCGGGTGAGCGGCTGATGGAGGATGCGCGCCGGGAGGCGCGGCGCTACTCGGCGTCGAGCCGGGGCGCGTGCGTGCGCCGGCACTCGGCCGCGGCGCGGAAGACCGCTTCGAGGGCGTCGCCGTCGCCGGCATCGAGCGCGGCCTGCAGATCGTCGAGCAGCGCGCGGTAGCCCGCAGTTCGACCGCCAGCGCATCGCGATTCGCGATGCAGACGTCGCGCCACATGCGCGGACTCGATGCCGCGATGCGCGTGAAGTCGCGGAACCCCGCGCCCGCCTTCGCGAGCTTGCGCTCGGCATCGTCCTCGCGCGCGATGCTGCGCACGAGCGCGAACGCGAGCAGGTGCGGCAGATGGCTGACCGCCGCAAAGACGCGGTCGTGCTCGCTGCGCGTCCATGCGCTCGACGCGGCGCCGAGGCGCTGCCACAGCCGCTCGACGCGCCGACGCGGCGTCGTCCGCGGTCTCGGCGACGGGCGTTGCGATGAAGAGCTTGCCCTCGAACAGGCGCGGTTCGCGACGACTGCACGCCGGGCGTCTCGCGCCCGGCGATCGGATGGCCCGGCACGAAGCGCGCGAAGTGCGGCGCCGAGTTCGGCGCGCGCCGCCGCGACGACGTCCGCCTTCGTGCTGCCGACGTCGGTCACGATCGCGTCGGCGCGCAAGTGCGGCGCGATCGCCTTCATCACGCCGCCATCGCGCCGACCGGAACGGCGAGCATCACGAGGTCGGCCTGCTGCACCGCCGCCTCCGCCGATGTCGGCGGCCGCGGTGATGGCGCCGAGGTCGAGCGCCGCGGACAGCGCCGCCGCATCCGCGTCGAAGCCCGCGACGCGCGTCACCTGCACCGGCCGCCAGCGCCGCGCGCGCGAACGAGCCGCCGATCAGGCCGACGCCGATCAGCGCGAGCTTCACGAGCGCGCCGCAGCCAGGGCGTCGGGCAGCGCGTCGAGGAAGCGCTGGTTCTCCTCGGGCAGGCCGATCGACACGCGCAGCCACTCGGGCAACTGGTAGTTGGCGACCGGACGCACGATCACGCCGCGCTTCAGCAGTTCCTGGTACACGCGCGCGGCCGGCCCGACCTTCACCAGCACGAAGTTGCCGTAGCTCGGCACGTACTCGAGGTTCAGCGCCTCGAACGCCGCGCGTCAGCTGCTGCATGCCGCTCAGGTTCAGCGCGTAGCTGCGGGCGAGGAAGTCCTCGTCGGCGAGCGCCGCGACCGCGGCGGCCTGCGCGGCCGCGTTCACGTTGAACGGCTGCCGCACGCGGTTCAGCAGGTCCGTCAGGGCCGGCTGCGCGATGCCGTAGCCGACGCGCAGGCCCGCCAGCCCGAACGCCTTCGAAAACGTGCGCGACACCAGCAGGTTCGGGATGCGCCGCACCCACGCCACGGAATCGGTGCGCAGTTCCGGGCGCAGGTACTCGTTGTAGGCCTCGTCGAGCACGACGACGACGCGCGACGGCACGCGCTGCAGGAACGCCTCGATCGCTTGTCCGCCGGCAGGTACGTGCCGGTCGGATTGTTCGGGTTGGCGACGTAGATCAGCGCCGTGTCGTCGGCGATCGCGGCCGCCATCGCCTCGAGGTCGTGGCCGAGCGCGCGCGCCGGCACGACGATCGCGCGCGCGCCGCGCGCCTGCGTGGCCAGCGCATACACGGCGAACGAGTGCTGCGCGTAGACGCAGCTGCGGCCCGGCGCCAGCACCGCCGCCGCGGCAAGCTCGAGGATGTCGTTGCTGCCGTTGCCGAGCGTGATCCAGTCGAGCGGCACGCCGAACTTCGCGGCGAGCGCAGCCTTCAGCGCGAAGCCGTTCGAGTCGGGGTAGCGGCCCATGTCCTCCATGGCCGCGACCATCGCCTTGCGCGCCGTCTCCGGCATGCCGAGCGGGTTCTCGTTCGACGCCAGCTTCACGATCGAGCGCGGGTCGAGCCCGAACTCGCGCGCCAGTTCCTCGATCGGCTTGCCCGCCTGGTACGGCGCGATCGCGCGCACGTGCTCGGGCGCGGGAAGTTCGTTCACGGGAGTCGTCGCCATCCTGCCTCCGTCATTGCTCCGCCGGGTACGAGCCCAGGCACTTGTAGAACGCGCACTCCTTCTGCAGTTCGCCGAGCGCCGCGGCGACCTTCGGATCGTCCGCGTGGCCCTCGACGTCGACGTAGAAGTAGTACTCCCAGGTGCCGACGCGCGCCGGCCGCGACTCGAAGCGCGTCATCGACACGTCGTGCGACGCCAGCGGCTTGAGCATGTGGAACACGGCGCCGGCACGGTTCGGCACCGACAGGATCAGCGAGGTCTTGTCGCGCGCCGGCGGCGCGGACGGCTGCGTGGTCTGCGCGCCGAGCACCGCGAAGCGGGTCCGGTTGTTCGGATCGTCCTGGATGTGCGCGGCCACGGCGTGCAGCGCGTAGCGCTGCGCCGCGCGATCGCCGGCGATCGCCGCGACGGTCGGGTCTTCCGAGGCCATGCGCGCCGCCTCGCCGTTGCTCGCCACCGCCTGCCGCTCGAGCGACGGCCAGTGCTGGTTCAGCCAGCCGGTGCACTGCGCCAGCGCCTGCGAATGCGCGCAGACCGCGTGACGTCCGGCCATCGAGCCCGTGCGCGTCAGCAGGTTGTGCTGCACCGGGACCGACACCTCGCCCAGCACGCGCAGCGGCGTGGCGAGCAGCAGGTCGAGCGTGCGGCTGACCGCGCCTTCGGAAGAGTTCTCGATCGGGACGATGCCGAAGTCGGCGCCGGCCGGCCTCCGTCGCGCGGAACACCTCGTCGATCGTCGTGCACGGCAAGCCGTTCACGCTCGATCCGAACTGCCTCTGCATGGCGGTTTCGGAGAACGTGCCCGGCGGGCCGAGGATAGGCGACCGTCAGCGCGCGCTCGAGCGCGCGGCAGGCGGACATCACCTCGCGGAACACGGTCGACAGCGCCGCCTCGCCCAGCGGGCCCGCGCTCCGCGCCGCCACCTTGCGCAGCACCTCGGCCTCGCGCTCCGGACGGAACACCGGCGCGCCGACTTCGTGCTTGATGCGTCCCACCTCGGCGGCGACGCGCGCGCGCTCGTTCAGCAGTTCGACCAGCTTGCCGTCGATGGCGTCGATGGCGTCGCGCAGCGGCTTCAGACGTTCGTCGAGCGGATCAGCCATGGCGGCGCTCGAAATCCAGCATGAAATCGACCAGCGCGCGCACGCCTTCGAGCGGCATCGCGTTGTAGATCGAGGCCCGCATGCCGCCGACCAGCCGATGGCCCTTCAGCTGCACCAGGCCGTGCTCGCCCGGCTTCCTCCAGGAAGGCGCCGTCGAGCTTCGCAGTCGGCCAGCGAGAACGGCACGTTCATGCGCGAGCGGTCGCGCTTGTCGATGCGGTTCGAGTAGAAGCCGGAGCGGTCGATCGTGTCGTACAGCAGCGTCGCCTTCTCGATGTTCCGTCGCTCGATGCCCTCGACCCCGCCCTGCGCCTGCAGCCACTTCAGCACGAGGTTCGCGATGTAGACCGAGTACGTGGGCGGCGTGTTGTACATCGAGTGCGCCTCGGCGTACGTCCGGTAGTCGAGCATCGTCGGCCAGCGCGGCGAGCAGCGGCCGACGAGATCGTTGCGCACGACCACCAGCGTGAGGCCGGCCGGCCCGAAATTCTTCTGCGCGCCGGCGTAGATCACGCCGAAACGCGCGACGTCGAGCGGACGCGACAGGAAGTGCGACGACATGTCGGCCACCAGCGGCACGCCACCGGTCTCGGGGACGTACGAGAACTCCAGGCCGTTGATGGTCTCGTTGGAGCAGTAGTGCACGAACGCGGCGGACGGGATCGAACTTCAGCGCCGCCTGGCCCGGGCACGACCGTGCGGTCGTCCGCGGCATTGTCGGCGACCACGTTGACGTTGCAGAAGCGGCGCCCTTCCTCGGCCGCCTTCTCGGACCAGATGCCGGTCACCACGTAGTCGGCGTTGGTCTTCGGCCCGAGCAGGTTGAGCGGCACCATGGCGAACTGCAGGTGCGCGCCGCCCTGCAGCAGCAGCACGCTGTAGTCGGCCGGGATGCCGAGCAGCGATCGGAGGAGCTGCTCGGTCTCCTCGATGATCGCCGTGAACTCCGGGCTGCGGTGGCTGGTCTCCATGATGGAGTAGCCCTTGCCGTGCCACGACAGCATCTCCTCGCCGGCCTGCCGCAACACCTCCTCGGGCAGCTTGGCCGGGCCCGACGAGAAGTTGTAGACGCGCATCGTCAGCCCCCGGTGGGTTCGGCCGGCGTCGCGGCTGGCGCATCGTCCGCCGGATCGCCGCCGATGCCCGCGCCGCCGTTGTCGCCAGTGCTCTCAGCGCCGCTCTCGCTGTCCCGCTCGACCACGCGCTGCAGCCCGGACAGCGTCGTGCCGTCGTCCAGCGCGATCAGCGTCACGCCCTGCGTGGCCCGGCCCATCTCGCGGATCTCCGAGACCCGCGTGCGGATCAGCACGCCGCCGGTGGTGATGAGCATGACCTCGTCGTCTTCGCGCACCAGCGTGGCGGCAACGACCTTGCCGTTGCGCTCGCTGGTCGAGATGGCGATCATGCCCTTGGTGCCGCGACCGTGGCGCGTGTACTCGACGATCGGCGTGCGCTTGCCGAAGCCGTTCTCCGTCGCGGTCAGGACGCTTTGCCGCTCGTCCTCGGCGACCAGCAGGGCGATGACCTGCTGCCGGTCGTCCAGCTGCATTCCGCGCACGCCGCGCGCCTGGCGGCCCATCGGACGCACGTCGTTCTCGTCGAAGCGCACGGCCTTGCCGGCGTCGGAGAACAGCATCACGTCGTGCTGTGCCGTCGGTGATGGCCGCGCCGATCAGGTAGTCGCCGGGATCGAGGTCGACCGCGATGATCCCGGCCTTGCGCGGATTGGAGAACTCGGTGAGCGCGGTCTTCTTCACCGTGCCCATCGCCGTCGCCATGAAGACGAAGTGCTCCTCGTCGTACTGCTTGATCGGCAGCACGACGGTGATCTTCTCGTTCTCGGCGAGCGGGAACATGTTCACGATCGGCTTGCCGCGCGAGGTCCGCGTGCCCTGCGGCACTTCCCAGACCTTCAGCCAGTAGAGCCGGCCGCGGTTGGAGAAGCACAGGATCGTGTCGTGCGTGTTGGCGATGAACAGCTGGTCGATCCAGTCGTCTTCGCGCATCGCCGCCGCCTGCTTGCCGCGGCCGCCGCGCCGCTGGGCGCGGTAGTCGGCGAGCGGCTGGCTCTTGATGTAGCCGGTGTGCGACAGCGTGACGACCATGTCCTCCGGCGCGATCAGGTCCTCGGTCATCAGGTCCTGCGCGCTGCGGACGATCTCGGAACGCCGCGCGTCGCCGAACTCGCTCTTCAGGGCGAGCAGCTCGTCGCCGATGATGTCCGTGATCCGCGAAGGCCGCGCGAGGATGTCGAGGAGATCGGCGATCTTCTCCATCACCTCGCGGTACTCGTTGACGATCTTGTCCTGCTCGAGCCCGGTCAGGCGCTGCAGTCGCATCTGCAGGATCTGCTCCGCCTGCTCGTCCGACAGCCGGTACAGGCCGTCCACGTGCAGTCCGTATTGCGGATCCAGCCCCTCGGGTCGGAACGCGGCCATGTCGCTGCCCGCCCGCGTCAGCATCTCGCGAACCAGCGACGAATCCCAGGCCCGCGCCATCAACCCGGTCTTCGCGACAGGCGGCGTCGGCGCGGCCTTGATGATCGCGATGAACTCGTCGATGTTCGCCAGCGCGACGGCCAGGCCTTCGAGCACGTGGCCGCGCTTGCGCGCCTCGCGCAATTCGAACACGGTGCGCCGCGTGACCACTTCCCGCCGATGCGACAGGAAGGCCTCGATCATCTGCTTCAGGTTCAGCAGGCGCGGCTGGCCGTCCACCAGCGCCACCATGTTGATGCCGAACGTGTCCTGCAGCTGCGTCTGCTTGTACAGGTTGTTCAGCACCACCTCGGGCACTTCGTTGCGCTTCAGCTCGAACACCACGCGCATGCCCGACTTGTCGGACTCGTCGCGGATGTCCGAGATGCCCTCGAGCTTCTTCTCGTTGACCAGTTCGGCGATGCGTTCGAGCAGCACGCGCTTGTTCACCTGGTACGGCAGCTCGTCGACGATGATCGCCGAGCGCGAGCCGCGGTCGATCTCCTCGAAGTGCGTCTTGGCCCGCATGACCACGCGGCCCCGGCCGGTGCGATAGCCCTCGCGCACGCCGTCCATGCCGTAGATGATGCCGGCGGTGGGGAAGTCGGGCGCGGGGATCAGTTCGATCAGGTCGTCGAGCGCCGTCTCGGGGTTGCGCAGCAGCGCCAGGCAGCCGTCCACGACCTCGTTCAGGTTGTGCGGCGGAATGTTGGTGGCCATCCCGACGGCGATGCCCGAACTGCCGTTGACCAGCAGGTTCGGCACCTTCGCCGGCAGCAGCAGCGGCTCCCTCTCCGAGCCGTCGTAGTTCGGCCCGAAGTCGACCGTTTCCTTCTCGATGTCGGCCAGCAGTTCGTGCGCGATCTTCGCCAGCCGGATCTCGGTGTAGCGCATCGCCGCCGCGCTGTCGCCGTCGACCGACCCGAAGTTGCCCTGGCCGTCGACCAGCATGTAGCGCAGCGAAAAGTCCTGCGCCATGCGGACGATGGTGTCGTACACCGCCTGGTCGCCGTGCGGGTGGTACTTGCCGATGACGTCGCCGACGATGCGCGCCGACTTCTTGTACGCGCGGTTCCAGTGGTTCGACAGTTCGTGCATCGCGAACAGCACGCGCCGATGCACCGGCTTCAGGCCGTCGCGCACGTCGGGCAGGGCGCGCCCGACGATGACGCTCATCGCGTAGTCGAGATAGGACCGCCGCATCTCCTCTTCGAGCGAGATCGGCAGGGTTTCCTTGGCAAACTGATCCATCGAGTGGTCGTCCGAAGGCGGCCAGAAAGGGCGCGCGGCAAATGTGAAAGTTTATCAGTCGGACCCCTCGTTTCCTCCGCCGCCGGCCCCTCTTTGGCGGCGGGGACAGAGGGGTGTGATGTAATCGCGCGCACTCCGCGCCCGCGCCCGATGATCGACGTCGACACCCTCCTCCACTGCCGCTGGGTCATCCCGGTGGTTCCGCGCGGCCTCGTGCTCGAAGAACCACGCCGTGGCGATCGAAGGCGGCCGGATCGTTGCCATCCTGCCGAGCCACGAAGCCGCCGGCCGCTACCGGGCGTCCGAGACGGTTCATCTCGCCCCACCATGCCGTCACGCCCGGCCTCGTCAACGCGCACACCCATGCCGCGATGACGCTGCTGCGCGGCGTCGGCGACGACCTGCCGCTGATGCGCTGGCTGACGGAGCGCATCTGGCCGCTGGAAAAGGCCCTGGTGTCGCCGGAGTTCGTCTACGACGGCGGCCGTCTGGCCGCGCTGGAGATGCTCCGCTCAGGCACGACCTGCGCGTCCGACATGTACTTCTACCCGGAGGCCAGCGTCCGCGCCTTCCGGGCGCTGGGCATGCGCGTCGTGGCCGGGATCATCGCCATCGAGTTCCCGACCGCCTACGCCTCGGACGCCGAGGACTACCTGCGCAAGGGCCTGGCGGCCCGCGACAACCTGCGCGACGATCCCGCTGGTGAGCTTCACGCTGGCGCCGCATGCTCCGTACACCGTCAGCGACGCCACGCTGCAGCGGATCGCGATGCTCGCCGACGAACTCGACCTGCCGATCCACACCCACGTGCACGAGACCGACGACGAAATGCGCCAGTCGATCGCGCAGTACGGGTGTCGTCCGCTCGCCCGGCTCGACCGCCTGGGGCTCGTCTCGGAACGGCTGATCGCCGTTCACGCGGTTCACCTCGACGATGCGCGAGATCGGCGTTGCTCGCCGAGCGCGGCGCCTCGATCGCGCACTGCCCGGCCTCCAACCTGAAACTCGGCAGCGGCATCGCGCCGATCGCGCGACGCGCTGGCCGCCGGCGTCAACCTCGCCATCGGCACGGACGGCGCCGCCAGCAACAACCGCGTGGACATGCTGTCCGAGCTGCGCCTGGCAGCGCTCCTCGCCAAAGGCGCCGCCGGCGGACGCGAGCGTGCTCCCCGCGCCCGGCCGTGCTCGAGGCCGCCACCCTCGGCGGCGCCCGGGCGCTCGGCCTGGCGCAGCCGGATCGGATCGATCGAAGCCGGGCAAGGAGGCCGACCTCGTGGCCTTCGACCTGCTCGCAGCCCGAAACCCAGCCGCTCTACGACGTGATCTCGCATCTGGTCTACTCGGCCGGTCGGGAGCAGGTCAGCGATGTCTGGGTCGGCGGGCAGCGTGTTGTCGAAGCGAGACAGGTCGTCGCCTCCTCTGCACAGCCGGATCTCATGCCGAACGTGGGGGCGTGGCAGAATAGATGTCGGCAGGTTCTGCTCACGGCCGGGGCATCCTGAGTTTCGGGAGTCACCGGGCGACGTGGAACCAGCCTGGCTGTCCGGTAAGCGCTCCGGGCAGTCTTCTCTGACTCGAGTGAGGAGAACCAATGAAGAAAAGCATCAAGCTGGGCCTCGTGGCCTCGGCGCTGATGACCGTTTCCGGGCTGGTATTTGCCCAGGCGACCGGACATCAAACTCGTCGACCCCCGCGAAAGCCCGTATGTCATCGACCCGCGTGGCGTGATCGTCAAGGATCCGTTCGGCCTGTGCTGGCGTACTGGCCAGCTGGAGCGTCGAGCGTGCCGCCGCGGCCAAGATCGAGGGCGCCAAGTTCCCGAACTGGACCGCCGGTTGCGAGTGCGACAGGACCTGATGAAGGCTCCGACGTGCGAACCGCCGCCGCCGCCGCCCGCCGCCGGCTGCTGCGCCGACGCCGCCGCCGCCGCCGCCGCCGGCTCCCCCGGCTCCGACGAGCGAGAAGGTGACGTTCGCGGCTGACGCGCTGTTCGACTTCGACAAGGCCGTGCTGCGTCCGGAAGGCAAGGCCAAGCTGGACGACCTCGTGTCGAAACTGGCTGGTGTGAGCCTGGAAGTCATCATCGCGGTTGGCTACACGGACCGCATCGGTATCGCTGAAGCACAACCAGGACCTGTCGGTGCGTCGCGCCCAGGCGGTGAAGGACTACCTGGTCAGCAAGGGCATCGAGCCGAACCGTGTCTACACGGAAGGCAAGGGCCCGGCGAATCCGGTCAAGCAGTGCCCGGATCCGTCGCCCAAGGGCGAAATCCGGAACCGGCAGCAGCTGATCGACTGCCTGCAGCCGAACCGCCGCGTCGAGGTCGAGGTCGTCGGCACGCGCCCTGTCCGTCGCTAACGCGAACCTCTCGCTATTAAAGCCCCGCTTCGGCGGGGCTTTTTTTTGCTTCTTCGCCGATGGACGGGCCGGTGATCGCGGAAGCCAGACGAACCTCGGCCTGCGAGGACCGTCAACGCGTACACTCGCCGCGGGGTTCGCGGCGAGCTCGCCGTCGGTGCCGTGAGCGCCTCGGGCGCCGCACCGTGCAAACGCCCGGGCGCCAGGTGGTCGCCATCGCGAAACAATCCGATCCGTCACGCACCCGACCCGAGAAGTGGGCAGGATGAGGTCGCTTATCGCTCGAGCCGGACTGTTTGCCGGTGTGGTCGCCACCCCGTTGCTTGCACGACTGCAGCGGCGATGGTCGAGCCGTTCGGCGTGCCGCCGCAGCGCGAGCGACCGCCCGGCACGGACCTCAAACACTGCGCCCTGAGCGCAAAGCATCGAAGGAGAAGCGGATGAAGAGCTGGGATTTCGCGAGGGCGAGTCTGATCGTCAGGTTTGGCGCTGCCGTGTGGATCGCAGCCGCCGCGGGGACGGCCCTTGGCCAGGACGAAGGCGGTCTGTATATCGCAGGTTCCGGCTTCAGCTTCGAACAGGCGGCGAACCGGGCCTCGCGCAGAACCCGAAAGGCCAGCGCTTCTTCGTGCTCGCGCTGCCGCCGAACGCCGTCGCACTGACCACCGCGGCGCCCGAAGTCCGCGGCCGCGATTCGCGAGCGTGTGACTGCCGCGGGAGGCGTGCTGCTCGTGTGCCAGCGCGACATCGACAACCGCTCGGTCGATGCGGCCAATCTCGTGGCTGGAGTCGTGCCCGTGCGCGGCTTCCCGCCGGCGGGCAGTAACTCACTGCCCCATGGCGAACGGTATTTCGCCGGCGAGAACCCGGAGAACCTGCCGCGCAGCAACGAGGCGCTCAGGCGGCTAAGGTCCGCCTGTTCCTGACCCGATCGAGAATGCCGTCTCCGCGCCCTCGACGCCACACTCGCCCAGAACCATGAAGCTCCGCCGCCCCCTGATCATCGCTGTTCGTCGTCCTGCTGCTGCTCGCGGTGGCGGGACTCGGAGTGCGCGCCGTGCGCGCCGTGCGCGCACTCCCGCTGCAGCCGTGGCACACGCACGTTCCGGTCGAACTGAGCGCTCGACGAACTCGACACGGCCGACTGGCCGCGGTATCTGGCGCAGGAGCGGGCGATCTTCGAAGACATCCGCGTCAACGTGACGCAGCGGCTGGAGCCGGACGCGCGCGTTCCCGTACAACCGGTACTTCGAAGGCAGCCCGGTCTACCCGCCGCGCTTCGCCCAGGACTGGAACCGCTCCTACGTCATGGAGCCGTCCGGTCCGCCGACGGGGCGTTGTCGGTGCTGCTGCATGGCCTGACGGACTCGCCATACAGCTTGCGGCACGTTGCCCGCCGGTACGCGGAGCGCGGCTTCGTCGCCATCGGCATCCGCATGCCGGGCCACGGCACGGTGCCAGTCCGGGCTGACGGATGTGCGCTGGGAAGACTGGAGCGCGGCGACCCGACTCGCGGTCCGCGAAGCGCGACGGCGCGTCCCGGCCCCGGCGCCGCTCCACCTGGTCGGCTTCTCGAACGGCGGCGCGCTGGCCGTGAAGTACGCACTCGACGCGATCGAGGATCCGGCGCTGCCTCGCGCAGACCGCCTCGTGCTGTTCACGCCGATGATCGGCATCACGCGCTTTGCGCGGTTCGCCGGGCTCGCCGGGCTTCCCGCCGTGCTGCCGCCGTTCGCCAACGCGGCCTGGCTCAGCAACGTGCCGGAGTTCAACCCGTTCAAGTACAACTCGTTCCCGGTCAACGGCGCGCGCCAGTCGTACCGGCTGACGGACGCATTGCAGGCGCAGATCCAGCGGCTCGCGCGAGCAAATCGCCTCGACACGATGCCGCCGGTGCTGACCTTCCAGTCGGTCATCGACTTCACCGTCAGCACGCCGGCGATCCTCACCGCCCTGTACGCGTTCCTGCCCGACAACGGCAGCGAGATCGTGCTGTTCGACGTGAACCGCACCGTCAAGTTCGGCCCGCTGCTGCGGCCGTCGTCCTATGTTGCGCTCGACCGCCTGACGCCGACCGCGCCGCAGACCTATCGCTTCACCGCGATCGTCAACGCCGGCGAGGACACCGACGCGACCCTCGAGCGCAGCATCGCCCCCGGTCAACTGCTGGCGGTCGACACGCCGCTCGAACTGCCGTATCCACCCGGCATCTTCTCGTTGTCGCACCTGGCGATTCCGATTCCACCGGACGACCCGTTGTACGGAACGCACCCGGATCCGAAGTCACGCGCGGAGTTCGGTCTGAACCTCGGCGCGCTCGACGCCCGGGGCGAGCGCGGTGCGCTCATCGTCGACCAGGATTTCCTGACGCGCTTGCCGTCAAACCCGTTCTTTCCGTATCTGCTCGCGCGCGTCGAGGAAGGGATCGATCGGCCGTCAGGCGCAAGTGGCCGCGGTCTGACGGCGACGGCGGCGCCGGGTATCCCGGTCCGCCTCGAAGCCCTGCTGTCGACCTTCGCGCCGGACGATCGGGACATCCAGCCGTTCGCCGGACCGTAGTCCGGGGGAGCAGGCGCGCCGCGTCTGTCACGGCGCGCCTGAAGCGCTCGAGTGCCTCTCGCAAACGCTCGGCACCCGCTGCAGCGAGGCCATCGACCACGAACGCCGCGTTCAACGCTCCCGCCGACGTAATCGTGATTCCGTCGCGCCCGGAACTGCGGCCCTCATGCAATCGCCGCTCAGGCCCAACGCCCCCTCATTCGCCGCACAGCAAGCCGCATGCGGCGCTCGGCCGTGTTGAACTCCGCGTCCGTGCTGGCTGCCAGCACCTGCGCCTTGGCCTGTTCGCACGCGCTCGCTTGCTGCGTCTCTGCGGGTGCGGCGGGCGGCGGCGGCGCCGCCTTCTTGGCGGGAGCGGCCTGCGCAGGTGGCGCGCACCGGCTGTCGGCCACCAGGCGGATGTTCGCGAACTGACCCTGTTCAACGGCCACGCAGTCCCCGATGCGTTTGCCCGCCTGGTCGGACACGATGCGTACGGTCTGCGTCCCGTCGACCAGGACCGTGTACTCGAAGGCCTGCGAGCTTCCGGCCATGTTCCCCACAGCGCGACCAGCCGCGGCTCCGCCGAGGCCTCGAAGGGCGCGGTTGCTGCCGGACTGACCGCTACCGGTCGCGAGGCCGATGCCGCCGCCGACGAGCGTGCCGACAGTGCGCGACGTGGAGTCGTTCACGGTCGTCGTCTGCACGTTGGTGATGCGGCCATACTGCACGCGGACCTGCGCCGCGACGTCGTTCGCCGCGACCACGGCCGCCGACGCCACGAGACAGGCAAGAACTGAGTTCCTCTTCATAGGATTCGCCTCTGGATGGTTAAGTAGGGGAGTTCCACCGGCGCACCGGAGAGCGGGCACCCGCCGTACCCGCCGGCCGCCGGCGACACTCTAGATGTCGAGCCGATTGACCCGGTTGCCATTGAGGCTGACGTTGCCCATCAACCCCGCGTTGGTCATAACGAACCCGATGACCTCCTGGCGCGCCGTCTGCGTCGTGACCTGAGCATTCGCGCCGACATTGATCATCGACACCGACGCGTCCGCCCCGACCGTCCAGCCGCGGCTCGCTTCGAAGCGCTTGAGCGCCTCGTCGGTCATGAAGAGTATGAACACCGCCTGCGACTGGGCTCCGGCCAGCAGCCCTGCCGACGCTTCGGTCATCCGGAAGTACCCGCTCGACTTCCCACCCTTGCGCAGCACACCCTGTCCGCTTCCGGCACCGAACACGAAGCCTGCCGACACGAAGCTCGGGAAGACGAGGACTCCGCGCGCCGAAGCGACGAGTTCCTTCGACCCCGCATGCTGCGCATAGAGCCTCGACAGCGCGCTGTCCGCCGCCGAGTCGATGGCCTGCCGCCGGGCGGCCGGATCGCCCCCCGTCTCGGACGTCGTGGTACAGCCGCTCAGGCCCAGGACGACGAGCCCGGCACCGGCAATCAAGGCGCTGCGGCGCTGCTGGTTCATGCAGTTCCCCTTCTTGTGTCGTTTCTCGGTTGTTGTTCGGGACGTCAACGGCCATCACTTCCTGGTGATGGCACAGATTCAGCTCACGCCCCGCGGCGTCGAGCGGAGCGAAGCGCAGACTTTACCAGCGAGTCGACGTTGATCGGATTGACCAGGCACCGCCAGCCCGGCGTGAAAACGCTCAAGGGCTACCGGCGCAGCGCGGCCTCTGGGCGATTCATGCGCTGCCTCGAGGACGCGGAAGGGAAACGTTCCAGCGAGGAGGCGCGCCTGCCTCGACCCCGAGGTGACGGCGCGCCGGAGACCGCAGGCTAGATCACCGCGTCCTTCTTGAGCGTGTCGACCATCAGGCGCGTGTACTGGTCGATCATCGCCGCCACGCTGTCCCAGCCGGTCACGGTTGTCGTCGCCGCGGACCACACCACCTCGGAAGACCGCGCATCGAACAGGCGGGTATCCCCGTGCAAGCGTTCCGTCGTGCGCACGTCGGTGGTCATCGAACTCCGCCACGCCATGCTGTGGTAGGAGGCCATGCCGCCCCAGCCAGGTCCCATCGTATGCGGCCAGCCCCACCCGGGACCCCACCCCGGTCCCATCACCATGCCCTGCGTCACGCGGACATCCGTGCTCCTGCCGGAGACGCTGCTGATCAGGACATGGGACGCGCCGGCGGACGACACCGCGGATCGCAACTGCGCCTCGGAGACTTCTGCCGAGTCGGCCAGGAACCGGTGGGACGGCACGGCCTTGACCCCAGCCGTAGTCAGGGCCTGGGTCAGGCTGTCCTCGAGCATCCGGCGATGCGTGGAGTCGCGCAAGGCGCCGACGACGAGCACGGTCTGCACCTTGCCCTTCGAGGCGATCGCCGGACTCACCCACTGGGCATCGATCGACGTAGCGCGTGTGGCGCAGCCGGTGGCGAGCATCGCCATCGCGGCCGAAGCAATGAAAACAACAACGCGTGAAATCATGAACGGCTCCTCTTCTTGTTGATCGCCACTCGCTTCCCGCCTGCCGGAACAGCCAATCGCCGCCGTGCGGCCCAAGCCAGAAACAGCGCCGCTGCCGGCCCGGACCAGCGCCGCGCGCAAGCGAAACTTACCATCCGTACCGCGCCGGCTCGCCCCGGCGAAAGGACTAACGTCGCTATCCGTCCGCGCCGCGCTCGTTGGCAGGGCCCGGACGGCAGCCCGGTAACATAGCCGCCATGAACGTCGATCAGGCCGAACTGCGCAAGTTCAGCGATCTTGCCGCGCGATGGTGGGATCCCGAGGGGCCGATGCGCCCGCTGCACGATATCAACCCCGTGCGGCTCGCAGTGGATCGAGCGCCTCGCGCCACTGGCGGGACGGCGCGTCCTCGATGTCGGATGCGGCGGTGGCGTGCTGGCGGAGGCGATGGCGCGGCGCGGGCGCGACGGTGACCGGCATCGATCTGGCCGGCAAGCCGCTTGCGCGTCGCCCAGCTGCACGCCCTCGAGAGCGGCGCGCAGGTCGACTATCGCGAGGCATCGGCGGAAGCGCTGGCGGCCGAGCTGCCGGCGAGCCTTCGACGTCGTGACCTGCATGGAGATGCTCGAGCACGTGCCCGACCCGGCCTCGGTCGTCGCCGCCTGCGCGACGCTCGTGAAGACCGGGCGGCGCGGTCTTCTTCTCGACGATCAACCGCAACCTCAAGTCCTTCGCGCTGGCCATCGTCGGCGCCGAGTACGTGCTGAACCTGCTGCCGCGCGGCACGCACGAGTACGCGAAGTTCATCCGGCCGAGCGAGCTGATCGCGCACGCGCGCGCCGCCGGCCTCGAACTGCAGCGACATGACCGGGCATGCAGTACAACCCGTTCAGCAAGACGACGACGCTCGGACCGGACACCGACGTCAACTACCTCGTGGCCTGCCGGCGCCCGGCATGAAGGCGGTCGACCTCGTCCTGTTCGATCTCGACGGCACGCTCGCGGACACCGCGCCCGACCTGGCGGGCGCGGTCAACCGGATGCTGATGGCGCGCGGACGCGAGCCGCTGCCCGCTGGCCGATCTCCGGCCAGTCGCATCGCACGGCGCGCGCGGCCTGCTCGGACGCGCGTTCGGCGTGGCGCCCGCGGACCCCGAGTTCGAAGCGCTGCGCCAGGAATTCTTCCGCGAGTACGAGGGCGCGCTGTGCGTCGAGTCGATCCTTGTTCCCGGCGATGAACGAGGCGCTCGCCGGACTGGAAGAACCACGGCGTGCTCTGGGGCATCGTCACCAACAAGATGGCCCGCTTCACGGAACCGCTCGTGCGAGCGCTGGGCCTGCACGAGCGCGCGGCCTGCGTCGTGAGCGGCGACACGGCCGCGCGAGCCCAAGCCCGATCCGGCGCCGCTGCTGCATGCGCTCGCCGCGACCACGACCGCAGCCGACGCGGCGCTGTACGTCGGCGACGACCTGCGCGACATCCAGGCGGGCCGCGCCGCCGGCATGCGCACGGTGGCGGTCAGCTACGGGTATCTCGGCGACGGCCCGCACTACGACCAGTGGGGCGCGGACCACATCATCCACTCGCCTGCCGAACTCCTGTCGCTCGTCCGGCCCTGACGCGTCCAGGCGCGATAATTCGCGCAGACCAGAGGGCATCTCCAGGGGAAGCGGATGGCACTGGCTCGACTCTCGGTGGCGTCGCATCGCCGCCATCAGCGGCATCGTCGTTGGCACTCTTCGGCATCGTCGGCGCGCTCGCGATTCCGGCCGCGGCGCGCTGGGGCCTCGAGACCGTCGCGTCGCGCGAACTGGGCCGCACGGTTCGCGTCGAAGCGATCAGCGCCAATCCGTACACGCTGCGCGTCACGCTGAAAGGCCTGACCGTCGACGGTCTGCCGGGCGAGAGCGCGCCGCTGCTGACGGTGCGCGAAGCGTCGATCAACGCATCGATCAGCAGCGCTGCTGCGGCTGGCCCCCGTGCTGGAGGCCATCGCGATCGACGGCCTGACCGTCAACATCGTTCGGCTCGAGGCGCAGCGCTTCAACTTCACGCGACATCGTCGAGCGGCTGCAGGCGAAGCCGAAGAGCGACGAACCCGCGCGGTTCTCGCTGAACAACATCGAGCTCACGGACGAGCACGGTCAACTTCGACGACCGCGTGATCGGCACGCGCCATGCGGCCACCGACATCCGCGTCGGCATTCCCTTCCTGTCGAACCTTCCCTCCGACGTCGAGATCACCGTGCAGCCGGCGTTCGCGGCGAAGCATCGACGGCACGCCGGTCGACCTGACGGGCGAGACGCGGCCTTTCCACGAAAGCCGCGAGTCCTCGATCGACGTCAAGCTCGACGGTCTCGACATTCCGAGGTACCTCGCGTTTTCGCCGGTCAAGCTCAACTTCGACGTGCCGGCCGGCAAGCTGGACACCGACCTGCGCATCGCCTTTCGGCAAGCGGTCGCCGCGACCGCGGAGCGCCCGGCCCAGGCCGCGCGCACGCTGATCTCGGGGCAGTTCCGGGTCCACGGCTTCGCGCTCTCCGCTCCGGCCGGAGCGGAAGGCGCCCCGTTGGTGGCCTGGAAGTCGGTGGGCGTCTCGATCGAGGAGTTCGAGCCCTTGCAGCGTCGGCTCGTCCTCGGCGATGTCGTGGTCGATGGCGCGAACGTGACGCTCGCCCGCGATCGGGAGGGGACATTGAACTGGCTGCGGTTCGCCCGGCAGCCGATTCAAGGCGCAAGCACCGCGGCTGCGTCCGCCAGCGCCGAGACCGGCAGGCGGCGCCCTTCGCCTTCACGCTGAAGCACGCCTCCATCCGCGACTGGCAGGCATCAAGCTCGTTGACGATCTCGTCGGCCGCTTCGAGCAGGAAGTGGTGAACCTCCAGGCCGAGGCGAGCGGACTGACGACGACCGCGGCGGATCGCGGGCAAGGTGAAACTGTCCGCGGACATCAAGGACAACGGTTCGTTCTCGCTGGACGGCGACCTCGGACTCGCCCCGCTCGCGGGTCGCCTGCAGTACGCGGCGCGCAACGTCAGGCTCGTCGTCGCCACCCGCTACCTCGCGAACGTCCTCAATGGAACGCTCGACGGCAGCAGCGACGTCGACGGCATCCTGGAAATCGGCCAGACGGACACCGGGTTGCAGCTGGCGCTGCGCGACATCGCGATCGCCGGCAAGGACATCAAGCTGCGCGGCCCGGCGGCGAGCGGCGCAGCTCTCGACATCCGGACGCTGCAGGTCAGCGGCGGCGCGCTCGATCTCACCGGCCGCAGCATCACGATCGACAAGGTGTCGGTCGACGCACCACGCGTCGTCGTCCGGCGCCTGAAGGACGGATCGATCAACTGGCAGCAGGTGGTGCAGGCGAGAGGGCCGGCCGGCGAAGCACCGGCGTCGACGCCGCCGGTCGCGTCCGCCGCACCGTGGACCTTCCGCCTGAAGGAGGCCGAGGTCATGCATGGCGACATCGTCGTCGAGGACGCTGGCCGTCGAGCCCGTGGTGAAGCTGCGCGCCTCGGCCCTCGCAGCGACGGTGAAGAACGTCGTCGGAGACGGTTCGCAGCCGCGCGGAGTTCTCCGCTGCGGACGCGCTTCGGCAGCGGCGGCACGCTGAGCGCAAACGGCAATGTGCGCTGGGACGCGCTGGCAGCGACGGTTAGGGTCGATGCGCGCAACCTCGACATCGGCGCGCTGCGACCGTATGTGGCGGACCGCCTCAACGCAACGCTGGCGCGCGCCGAGCTGTCGGGGCGCGGCACCGTGACGATCGCCCAGCCGGCGAAGGACGCTGCACCGAGGCTCAACTACAAGGGCACGGCGCGGCTGTCCAACCTGCACATGCTCGACGGCAGCGGCGAGAGTGACCTGCTCAAGTGGCAGGTCCTCGATCTCGAGGGCATCGATGTCAGGGTCGGCGAAGGCGCTGCCCTTCGTCGCACTCGGCAAGGTGGCCCTGAGCGACTTCTATGCGCGAGTCATCCTCAGTGACCAGGGCAGGCTCAACCTCGCCGACCTGGTGAAGCGCGACGGCGCGACGGCGGCAACGAACGCCGTGGAGACAAAGCCGGAACCAGCGGCGGCCGGCGAGGCGAAGCAAGCCGTCGCGGCGGCCCCTGCGGCTGCCGCCGGCGCGGGCTCCGTTCGACCGACGATACGCATCGGCGCCATCGAAATCGTGCGCGGAAACGTCAACTTCACGGACAACTTCATCAAGCCGAACTACACGGCGAACATGACCGGGCTCGGCGGCACCGTGACGACGCTCGCCTCGGACAGCAGCGAGCCCGCGACGATGAACCTGGCCGGCAAGATCGACGACGATGCGCCGCTGGAAATTGCCGGCCGGCTCAACCCGCTCGCGCCCACCCTCTTTCTCGACATCGAGGGCCGCACCAAGGGCGTCGACCTGCCGCGGATGACGCCGTACTCCGTCAAGTACGCCGGCTACCCGATCATCAAGGGCAAGCTGTCGATGGACGTGAAGTACAAGATCGAGGACCAGAAACTGCAGGCATCCAATCACCTGTTCCTCGACCAGCTGACCTTCGGCGAGAAGGTCGACAGTCCGACCGCGACCAAGCTGCCGGTGCTGCTCGCCGTCTCGCTGCTCAAGAACACGCGCGGCGAGATCGACCTCAACCTGCCGATCTCGGGTTCGCTGAACGATCCGAAGTTCTCGGTCGGCGGCGTCATCGTGCAGGTCATCGTGAACCTGCTCGCGAAGATCGTCACCGCGCCCTTCGCGCTGCTCGCGTCGGCGTTTGGCGGCGGCGAGGAACTGGGCTACGTCGAGTTCGCCCCCGGGGCGGCGACACTGAGCGCGGCCCAGAGCCAGCGGCTCGACACGCTCGCCAAGGCCCTGAATGACCGCCCGGGCCTGAAGCTCGACATCGTCGGCCGCGTCGAGCCGTCCGCCGACACCGAAGGCGTGCGGCGCGCGAAGTACGAGGCGAAGCTGCGGGCCGCCAAGATGCGCCAGCTCACGCGCGCGCGGCGGCGAGTCGGTCGATCCGACCAAGGTGACGATCAGCGCCCAGGAACGGCCGGCGCTGATCGGCGCCGTGTACTCCGACGAGAAGATTCCCGACAAGCCGCGCAACGTGATCGGCATCGCGAAGACCATCCCGGCCGCCGGAGATGGAGCAACTGATCCTGAAGAACCTGGCTGCGACCCCGGACGACCTGCGTGCGCTTGCCACCGACCGTGCCGCAGCGGTCCGCAACCACCTGGAGAACACCGGCAAGGTCTCGCGCGAGCGGCTGTTCCTGGTCGAGCCGAAACTGACGGCCGAAGGCATCAAGGACAAGGGCGCGCCGACGCGGGTTGATTTCTCGCTCAAGTGACCCATGTGGGACAATGAACACCTCTTTGGGGGCGACCTGGCTTCGACGCGGGTCGTGAAGAACCTCAGGGCATGCCGAGGACCAGTCACCTCGTAAATCCATCTGGAAACACTACAAACGCCAACGAAGACGCGTTTGCTCTAGCCGCTTAATACCGGCTGGACGCTGCACTAGCTGGCCCCTGGGCTAGGTCGGGCAACCGACAGCAGCGCCATTTACAGAGGCTGGATGCCGGTGGAGTCACGACGGCGGCATCGAGATCCAGTGACTGGCTGTGCGTCGGCCTGCCGATCGGCTAAGCGCACGGTGAGACTCAAATAGACCGGCTACGCATGTAGAACTGGGTTTGGATCATTCGCGGACGCGGGTTCGATTCCCGCCGCCTCCACCATTCAACCGGCCCCGACTTCTCCCAACTCGGGGCTTTTCACTTCAGGTCACGCGCATCCCGCATGCTGTTGCGGGGTGCTCGCTCGCGATCGAGGATTGGGAGTACCCGCCCGATCACCAGACGCTGCGGGACCTGTCCTTTGAAGGTCGCTGCCCGGGCCGACCCATGGAGCCGCGGCGCCATGAACAACCCCGGCGCTGAGCCGCGCGCGAAAAACCAGGCCAGGCCCAGGCTCGTGCGAGAGAGAAACCTATGGGTACGATCAGCACAAGAAATTGGCCCGACAGTCCAGGCGAAACTACATTCGTGTCTCGCCGCAGCCCATCACGAAGAGGAGCAACCCATGTCCAGCGAAGCCAAGTGCCCATTCGCCGCGATGCACGGTGGCCGAACCACCGCCGGCGCCCAGTCGAACAGCGACTGGTGGCCCAACCGGCTGAACCTCAGGATCCTGCACCAGCACTCCGCGAAGTCCAACCCGATGGGCGAGCGGTTCGACTATGCGGAGGAATTCAAGAAGCTCGACCTGGCCGCGCTGAAGAAGGACCTGTACGCGCTGATGACGGACTCGCAGGACTGGTGGCCGGCCGACTGGGGCCACTACGGCGGCCTGTTCATCCGCATGGCCTGGCACAGCGCCGGCACCTACCGCACTGTCGGACGGACGCGGCGGCGGCGGCACCGGCAACCAGCGTTTCGCGCCGCTCAACAGCTGGCCCGACAACGGCAACCTCGACAAGGCGCGCCGCCTGCTCTGGCCGATCAAGAAGAAGTACGGCAACAGGATCTCCTGGGCCGACCTGATGATCCTGGCCGGCAACTGCGCGCTCGAGTCGATGGGCTTCAAGACCTTCGGCTTCGGCGGCGGCCGCGCGGACATCTGGGAGCCCGAAGAGGACATCTACTGGGGCACCGAAGACACCTGGCTGGGCGACAAGCGCTACAGCGGCGACCGCGAGCTGGAGAACCCGCTGGCCGCCGTGCAGATGGGCCTGATCTACGTGAACCCCGAAGGCCCGAACGGCAACCCCGACCCGGTGGCCTCGGGCCGCGACGTGCGCGAGACCTTCGCCCGCATGGCGATGAACGACGAAGAGACCGTCGCGCTCGTCGCCGGCGGCCACACCTTCGGCAAGGCGCACGGCGCGGGCGATCCGGCGCTGGTGGGCCCCGAGCCCGAAGGCGCCCCCATCGAGGAAATGGGCCTGGGCTGGAAGAACGCTTTCGGCACCGGCAAGGGCGTGCACACCACGACCAGCGGCATCGAAGGCGCATGGAAGCCGAACCCGACGAAGTGGGACATGGGCTACTTCGACATGCTGTTCGGCTACGAGTGGGAGCTGACCAAGAGCCCGGCCGGCGCCCATCAGTGGGTGGCGAAGAACGTCAAGCCGGAGCACATGATTCCGGACGCCCACGACCCGTCGAAGAAGCACCCGCCGATGATGACGACGGCCGACCTGTCGCTGCGCTTCGACCCGATCTACGAGAAGATCTCGCGCCGCTTCCACCAGAACCCGCAGGCGTTCGCCGACGCCTTCGCCCGCGCCTGGTTCAAGCTGACCCACCGCGACATGGGCCCGCGCGCCCGCTACCTCGGGCCCGAAGTGCCGGCCGAAGACCTGATCTGGCAAGACCCGGTTCCGGCCGTGGACCACGAACTGGTCGGCGAGCAGGACATCGCCGACGCTGAAGGCCAAGATCCTCGCCTCGGGCTTGTCGATCTCGCAACTGGTCACCACCGCCTGGGCGTCGGCCTCGACGTTCCGCGGCTCGGACAAGCGCGGCGGCGCCAACGGCGCGCGCATTCGCCTGGCGCCGCAGAAGGACTGGGAAGCGAACCAGCCGGCGGAACTGGCCAAGGTGCTGCGGCAAGCTCGAAGCCATCCAGAAGGAGTTCAACGGCGCCCAGTCCGGCAGGCAAGAGGATTTCGCTGGCCGACCTCATCGTGCTGGCGGGCTGCGCTGCGGTCGAAGAGGCGGCCAAGAAGGCCGGTCACGCGGTCAAGGTGCCCTTCACGCCGGGACGCACGGACGCCTCGCAGGAGCAGACCGATGTGGAGTCGTTCGCCGTGCTGGAGCCCGATCGCCGACGGTTTCCGCAACTACCTGCGCGCAGGCGTCAAGACGCCGGCCGAGGAACTGCTGCTGGACCGCGCCCAGTTGCTGACCCTGACCGCGCCCGAGATGACGGTGCTGGTCGGCGGCCTGCGTGCGCTGAACGCCAACGTCGGAGCCAGTCCACGCACGGCGTCTTCACCAGCGCGCCCGGGACGCTGACGAACGACTTCTTCGTCAACCTGCTCGACATGAACACCGAGTGGCGGCCGTCGTCGACCGACGGGGATCTACGAAGGGCGCGACCGCGCCTCGGGCCAGGTCAAGTGGACGGGCACCCGGGTCGATCTCGTGTTCGGCTCGAACTCCGAGCTGCGGGCGCTGGCCGAGGTCTATGCCGCGACGACAACAAGAGGAAGTTCGTCGATGACTTCGTCGCGGCCTGGAACAAGGTGATGAACCTGGATCGCTTCGATCTTGCGTGATCGTCGCGGCAGCTCCTGATCGCGCGAGCGGTCTGTGCGGAAGGCAGAACGCACACCGCGACTTCCAGAACGGCAAAGGGCCCCTCGGGGCCCTTTTCTTTCCGTTGCGGGTCTTCGCGGCGATCCGCTACTTCTTCCTGCCACCCAACAAGGCGGACACCCGGCCCGCCGGGCGACGCTCGGCATCGACGGGCTCCGTAGCCGCTCCCTTGGCGTCCTCGGGAACCGCCGCGTCCGTGGCGCTCGGCTCATATGGCTTCGAGAAGAAGTCGTCCACTGGCGGCCGGGAGGGCGACTGGCTCGGTGCGCCACCGCGCGCGCCACGGTCACTACGGCCGCCCCGGTCGCCTCGGTCGCGCACGTCGCCACGATCACGCGTCTCGCCACGGTCGCGGCCCTCGCCACGGTCGCGCTCCGGACGCTGCCGCGGCCGCTCGATTCCGGTCAGCGTGCGGACCTCGAACTGCTGCTTCGTCAAGCGCTCGATGCCCGCCACGGCGCGTTCGTCCGATCCGGTCATCAGCATGATGGTCAGGCCGCTCGCGCCGGCACGCCCCGTGCGGCCGATGCGATGCACGTAATCCTCGGACTGGAAGGGCACGTCGTAGTTGATGACTACCGGCAGTTCCACGATGTCGAGTCCGCGCGCGGCGACGTCGGTGGCGACCAGCACCTCGATCGATCCGTTCTTGAAGCCTTCGAGCGCCTTCATGCGCTCGTCCTGCGTCTTGTCGCCGTGAATCGCGTCCGCGTTCACTCCGGCCTTCTGCAGCTGGCGCGCCAGCCGCCGGCACTCGATCTTCGCGTTGACGAAAACGAGCACCTGGGTCAGGCGCGCCGCCGTCCGGGCCGCGCGTGCGCAGGATCTCGAGCAGCGCGTCCGTCTTCTCGGACTCGTGCAGCTTGTAGACCTCCTGCGTCACGTTCTCCGCCGTCGCGTTGCGGCGCGCCGTCTCGATCAGTTGCGGATCGCGCAGGAAATTCGCCGCGAGCTTCTTGATCTCCTCGGAAAACGTCGCCGAGAACATCAGGCTCTGCCGTTCCTTCGGAAGCAGATTCAGGATGCGCGAGATGTCCGGCAGGAAGCCCATGTCGAGCATCCGGTCCGCCTCGTCGAGCACGACGATCTGCACCTGAGAGAGGTTGGTGTTCTTCTGCTCGATGTGATCGAGCAGACGGCCGGGCGTGGCGATCACGACTTCGCATCCGCGGCGCAGCGCCTCCGTCTGCGGCTTCATGTCCACACCGCCGTAGACCACCGCGACGCGCAGCGGCGACTTCGCCGCGTACTTCTTCATGTTGTCCGCGGTCTGGTCGGCGAGTTCGCGCGTCGGCTCGAGAATCAGGCCGCGTACCGGGTGGCGCGCCGGCGACATGCTCGCATTGGCGTGCGCCATCAGCCGCTGCAGCATCGGCAGGCCGAAGCCCGCCGTCTTGCCGGTGCCGGTCTGCGCGGCGCCCATCACGTCGCCGCCGCGCAGCACCACCGGTATCGCCTTCGCCTGGATCGGCGTCGGCGTCGCGTAACCCATCTCGGTGATCGCTGCCAGCAGCAGCGGGTCGAGGCCGAAGTGCGTGAAGTCTTTTGGGTCTGACATCAAGTGGGCCGGTAGTCGGCCGAGTAAAGAGCGGCAGGCGCCGGTATTCGAAGGGGGGTGGTGGGCCCCCCGGGAGTCGAACCCGGCACCGACGGATTATGAGTCCGTTGCTCTAACCAGGCATGAGCTAGAGGCCCGCTGGGATTCAAGACATTACTCCAGGAAGCTCTTCAGCTTGTCGGAGCGGCTCGGGTGACGCAGCTTGCGCAGCGCCTTCGCCTCGATCTGGCGAATGCGCTCACGCGTGACGTCGAACTGCTTGCCGACTTCCTCGAGCGTGTGGTCGGTCGACATCTCGATGCCGAAGCGCATGCGCAGCACCTTGGCCTCGCGCGGCGTCAGCGAGTCCAGCACGTCCTTGGTCACGCCCGAGAGGCTGTTGTACTGCGCGGCATCGACCGGAGCCACCGTATTGGTGTCCTCGATGAAGTCGCCGAGATGCGAGTCGTCGTCGTCGCCGATCGGCGTCTCCATGGAGATCGGCTCCTTCGCGATCTTCAGGATCTTGCGGATCTTGTCTTCCGGCATTTCCATCTTGACCGCGAGCGTGGCCGGATCCGGCTCCTGGCCGGTCTCCTGCAGGATCTGGCGGCTGATCCGGTTCATCTTGTTGATCGTCTCGATCATGTGCACCGGAATGCGGATGGTGCGCGCCTGGTCCGCGATCGAGCGCGTGATCGCCTGGCGGATCCACCAGGTGGCGTACGTCGAGAACTTGTAGCCGCGCCGGTATTCGAACTTGTCCACCGCCTTCATCAGGCCGATGTTGCCTTCCTGGATCAGGTCGAGGAACTGCAGGCCGCGGTTGGTGTACTTCTTCGCGATCGAGATCACGAGACGCAGGTTGGCCTCGGTCATCTCGCGCTTGGCCTTGCGTGCCTTGGCCTCGCCGGTGGCCATCTGCTTGTAGACCTCGCGCAGGTCCTTCAGCGGCAGCACGACGCGCTTCTGCAGGTCGGACAGCTTGCCCTGCAGTTCCTGGATGGCCGGCAGGTTACGGCGCAGCACCTCGGAGTACGGCTGGCCGGAGTCGGCCTCGCGCGCCGCCCAGCGGGTGTTGGTCTCGTGGCCCGGAAAGGTCTTCAGGAAATGCGTGCGCGGCATGCCGCACTTGTTGACGGCGATCTCGTAGATCTGCTTCTCGATCGAGCGCACTTCATCGACCTGGCGCCGCAGCGTGTCGGACAGCCGCTCGACCATCTTGGCCGTGAAGCGCAGGCTCATCAGCTCGTCGAGGATCTTCTGCTGCGACTTCAGGTAGCCGGGCGACTTGTAGCCTTCCTTCTCGAAGGAGACGCGCATCTTCTCGAACAGCTTGGCGACGCGGTCGAACTTGTCGAGCGCGCGAACCTTCAGTTCGTCGAGCTGCGCGGCGGTCATGCCGGAGGCGCCGATGTCGGTCGTCTCCTCGCCTTCCTCGTCCTCGTCGTCACCGCCGGCGGTGGGAAAATCCTCCGCGGTCGGGTCCATCAGGCCGTCGACCACCTCGTCGATCGGGATCTCGCTCGCGCGGATGCGCTCGCCGTGCGCGAGGATCTCGGCGATCGTGGTCGGGCACGCGGACACGGCCATCACCATGTGCTTGAGGCCGTCCTCGATTCGCTTGGCGATCTCGATTTCGCCTTCGCGCGTCAGCAGTTCGACCGAACCCATTTCGCGCATGTACATGCGGACCGGGTCCGTCGTGCGGCCGAACTCGGCATCGACGGTCGTGAGCGCCGCCTCCGCCTCTTCCTCGACGTCGTCGTCGTTGGTCGCGGCGGGAACGTTCTCGTTCATCAACAGCGTCTCGGCGTCGGGCGCCTGGTCGAAGACCTGGATGCCCATGTCGCCGAACGTGCTGATGATGGAATCGATCGCCTCGGCGTCGACCAGGTTGTCGGGCAGGTGGTCGTTGATCTCGGCGTACGTGAGGAAGCCGCGCTCCTTGCCGAGCTTGATCAGTGCCTTGAGCTTGTTGCGCCGGGCTTCCAGGTCTTCTTCGGTCCCGTGGTAGCTGCGCTCGAGCGCCTCCTTGAGCGCCTTTTCCTTGGCCCGGCGATCCTTCGCACGGACCTTCGTCGCCGTCATCTTCTCGACGATCTGCACGCTCGGATCGGCGGTGTCATCCCCGGCTTCCGGAACGGCGGCATCGGCGCCCATCAACTGGTCTTCGGTCTGCTTCGGCTTGCGTCCGGGGCGGCCGCGCGGTGCGGGCGCGGGCGCCACGACGGGCGCAGCGACCTTCGCGATCGGCGTCTTTGCCTCGACCGCCGCAGCCTTGCCGTTTGCCTTGGCAGGAGCCTTCACGGCCGCGGGCTTCGCCGGGGCTGCCTTCGCCTCTGCTTTCGCTGGCAGTTTCTTCACGGCCTTGCTGCCGGTAGCGCCTGTCGAACCCGCCTTTGCCTTCACCGCCGTCGTTTTCTTCGTCACCATCGTTTCATCCTGTTCGGCCCGCGCTGCCCGCGCCCGGCGCTCGTCCACACTACCGGTTCATGCACCGAGCGCTGCGCCCGGGGCCGGGCGGCGTGCATCGCTGCAGAACATCATTGGGTTCACTTGCGTCTTCTCAACCACGTCGGAGTCCGCTCGGGCGAGCACGCTCCGGCCGCACATCGGGAAGGCATCGCAGTGCGCGTACGGGACGGCGATCCCGCGTCGAACAGGCGTCGAATCGATCGATCGCGCCTCATCTGGCTTGCGCTGTACGATGAACTGCCACTACGCGCCACCGATCTTCACGCGATCTCCTGGGCGCCAGCGGGTCGTGTCGCGTGGCCGCCGGGTGCACCTTGCTGTGCGCCCCGCAAGCCGGAACGAAACCGCTGAAAATTCAACAGTGTAGCAGGTATATACCGCTGGGCCGGGAAAAAGTTCCCCACCCCGGCCGGTTTTACCGGTTCGCGCTGTCGCCCGCATGCGCGCGGGCCCGCAAGTACTCCTGATCGGCGTCCCGGTAGGCCGCGAGGGCCTCCGCCGACGAGTCACGCTGGTACGCATTGAGACGTTCGGTCCGAACCCGCTCCAGGCGGCGCAGCCGCAGCTTGCCGAATGCCTCGTCCACGATCCGGCGGGCGGTGTCGATGTCCGTTTCGAGCTCCATCTCCTGTGCTGCCAGCGCCCGGTATTCGTTCGCGTGCTCGCTGTCGGACAGCAGCTCCATCAACGCGCCATGGCTCAGGGCGCTTGCGGTGCCGGGCGACTGCGCGAGCGCCGCGCTCGACACCTCGACGATCTCGCGATCGACGGCTTCATCGCCTCCCGCGTGCTCCTCGTTCACCGCCCCGGCAAACTCCCCCGCCAGTTGTGGATGCACGAGCAGTTGCTGGAGCACGCGTCGCTTCAGGTCGTCGACTTCCATGTGCGGCGTCCGGCGCGCAAGCGCCGCAGGACGGCTCGGCGCCGCCCGGCGCAGTCCGAACATCGCACCGAGTTCGTCGGCCGGCATGCGGGCCGCGTCCGCCAGTTCGCGCAGCAACTGCGCTCGCATCGCCCCCGGCGCCATGGACAGGAGCAGCGGCTTCGCCGTGGCGACGAGGGCGGCGCGATCCTCGGCGGTGGCGAGCGTGCCGCCGCCTGCCAACGCGCGAACGAAGAATTTCGAGAGGGGCAGCGCGTGCGCCAGTTCCGCCTCGAACGCCGGCGCGCCGCCGGACTTGATCAGGCTGTCCGGATCCTCGCCTTCGGGCAACAGCACGAAACTCGCGCGCTTGGTGTCGGCGATGACCGGGAGCGTCGCCTCGAGCGCGCGCCGCGCCGCCTTGCGACCGGCCGCATCGCCATCGAACGCGAACACCACGTGGTCGGTGACGCGCAGCAGCGCGCTGACGTGGGCGCCGGTGACGGCGGTCCCGAGGGCCGCGACGGCTTCGCCGAAGCCCGCCTGCGCGAGCTGGATCACGTCCATGTAACCCTCGACCACGATCGCGCGCCCGGCCCGCCGGATGGCATCGCGCGCCTCGTGCAGGCCATACAGCTCCTGGCCCTTGTGGAACACCGGCGTCTCGGGAGAGTTGAGGTACTTCGGCTCGCCGGCCCCCATGATCCGCGCGCCGAAGCCGATCACCTGCCCGCGCGGGTTGCGGATCGGGAACATGATGCGTCCGCGGAAGCGGTCGTACCGCTTGCCCTCGTCGGAAATCACCAGCCCCGCCTCGGCCAGTCCCGGATCGTCGTAGTTGTCGAAGGCGCCACGCAGCGGCTGCCAGGCGTCCGGCGCGTAGCCGAGCGCGAAATGCGCCGCGGTCTGCCCGGTCAGGCCGCGGCCCTTCAGGTACTCGACCGCCGCCTCGTTCGTCTTCAGCTGCTTGCGATAGAACTCGGCCGCCTTCGACAGCATCTCCGTCAGCGCTCGCGTCTTCGAGTGCGCCTCGCCGGCCCGCGACGACTCCTCCGGCACCTGCATGCCCGCGATCTGCGCGAGATCGCGGATCGCTTCGACGTAGCCGATCCCGCGGTGCTCCATCAGGAACCCGATCGCGCTGCCGTGGGCGCCGCAGCCGAAGCAATGGAAGAACTGCTTGGACGGACTGACCGTGAACGACGGCGTCTTCTCCCCGTGGAAGGGACACAGCCCGAGCAGGTTCTGCCCCGCCTTCCTGAGTTCGACGTAGCGGCCCACGACGTCGCCGATGTCGACGCGCGCGAGGAGATCCTGGATGAAGCTCTGGGGAATCATGGGGGGCGTCGGGCAAGTGTACGCAAGCGATCCGTTACGGCTCGCGGGAGCGCGAGCCCCGGCGTCGCGCCCCGGCCGCGCCCGCGGGACCGGCAGCGGCGGCCGTCGGCCGCCTTCGGGTCACGAAAGGCGCTGCTTGACCAGCGCGGAGACCTTGCCCATGTCGGCGCGCCCCGCGATCCGGGGTTTCAGCACCGCCATGACCTTGCCCATGCCCTGCGGTCCGGCCGCGCCGGACTCGGCGATGGCCGCATCGACCGCGCTCGCGAGTTCTTCGTCGGACATCTGCTGCGGCAAGTAGCCGGTCAGCAGATTGAGCTCGGCCGTTTCCTTGTCTACGAGATCGGTACGGCCGGCCTTGCCGAACTGCTCGATGGAGTCCTTGCGCTGCTTGATGAGCTTTTCGACGATGACGAGCACCGCCGCGTCGTCGGCGACGATGCGCTCGTCGACTTCCTTCTGTTTGATCGCCGCCTGCAGCAGGCGGATGGCGGACAGCCGAGCGGCATCCTTCGCACGCATCGCCGCCTTCATGTCCTCGGTGATCCGGTCCTTCAGGGTCACGTCAACCTCCCGGGAAGCAAGTCAAAGAGCCAGACAAACGCCACAAAACGAAAGCGCGCCCTGGGGCGCGCTTGTTCACGAGTGCCGGTACCCGTGCTCGACTAGTACATCTTCTTCGGCAGCATCTGGCTGCGCAACCGCTTGAAGTGACGCTTGATGGCGGCGGATTTCTTCCGCTTGCGCTCGGCCGTGGGCTTCTCGTAGAACTCGCGCGCACGCAATTCGGTCAGCAGACCGCTTTTTTCGATGGTGCGCTTGAAGCGGCGCAGGGCCACTTCGAAGGGTTCGTTTTCCTTGAGGCGAATGGTAGGCATCGGGATCCTGAAAATTAAGCGCCGGCACGTAGCTGTCGAGCCCGCAATTCTAGCCCGAAAGCGTTTTGCGCGACAAGTCAAGGGTTTACGGCCCTGCCAGCCCCGGCCGCCCGCCAGCGCTCCCGTACACTGCCCGGATGCTGATCCTGGGCCTCGAAACCTCCTGCGACGAGACCGGACTGGCACTGCTCGACAGCGACAACGGCCTGCTGGCCCATGCCCTGCACTCGCAGGTCGACATGCATGTCGCCTACGGGGGCGTGGTGCCGGAACTGGCGTCCCGCGACCACATCCGGCGGGTGCTGCCGCTGCTCGACGCCGTCCTGGCCGAGGCCGGCCGGACGCTGGCTGACATCGACGCGATCGCCGTCACGACCGGGCCGGGGCTGGCGGGAGCGCTGCTGGTCGGCGCCAGCGTCGGTCACGCGCTCGGCTACGCGCTCGGCAAGCCGGTGCTCGACGTCCATCACCTCGAGGGGCACCTGCTGTCGCCGCTGCTCGGAAAGCCCGCCCCGGCCTTTCCCTTCGTCGCCCTGCTCGTCTCCGGGGGCCACACCCAGTTGCTGGCGGTCCGCGGCTGGGGCACCTACGAACTGCTCGGCGAGACGCTCGACGACGCGGCGGGGGAGGCCTTCGACAAGACCGCCCAGTTGCTCGGGCTCGGCTATCCCGGCGGTCCGGCCGTCTCGCGGGCGGCGGACTTCGGCACGCCGGACGCGATCAGGCTGCCGCGCCCCATGCTCCACAGCAATGATCTCGATTTCAGCTTCAGCGGACTGAAAACGGCCGTCTTGACCGCCGTGAAGCGGGAAGGCGGATCGAACGTCTGCGAGCAGGCGCGTGCGGACATCGCGCGTGCGTTCGTGGATGCGATGGTCGATGTGCTCGCGGCGAAAGCCCTGCGCGCGCTGAAGCAGACGGGAATGGCGACCCTGGTGGTGGCCGGCGGTGTCGGCGCCAACCGCCAACTGCGCGAGCGCCTGCAGCAGGAAACCGCATCGAGGCGGCAGGAGGTCTTCTTTCCCCCCGCTGAACCTCTGCACCGACAACGGGGCGATGATCGCCCTGGCCGGACTCGCCAAGCTGCGCCGGTCCGATCCGGCGACCCTGGCGCGTTCGATGTCGTTCTCGGTACGGCCGCGCTGGTCGCTGGCCGAGGCGACGGCCTGACCCAGGGCCTCGGGCCCTAGTGCCGGGCGTGCACCGCGTCCGGCGCCTTCTGCCCGATCCGCCGCTCCTTGCCCGCCAGCAGGTTGCTGATGTTCGCGCGATGGCGATACACGATCAGGCCGGCAATCGCGACCAGCGCAAGGAAGCGCTCGTCGAAACCCCAACCGAACGCCGAGTAGAAGGCGGCGAACACCGCGGCGGCGATCGAGGCGAGGGACGAATAGCGGAAGAAGCCGGCGATGATCACCCAGGTGAGCGCAGTGGCGAGCGCGAGCCACGGATTGAGCGCGAGGACGACGCCGGCGGCGGTCGCCACGCCCTTGCCGCCCTTGAAGCCGAAGAAGACCGGGTACAGATGCCCAACGAACACGGCGACCGCCACGGCAGCCACGCCGAGTTCGCCCACGCCGAAGCGCGGACCGAAGCGGAGCGCCAGCCAGACCGCGAGCCAGCCTTTGGCGGCGTCGCCCAGCAGCGTCAGGACCGCCGCCGCCTTGTTGCCCGACCGCAGGACGTTGGTGGCGCCCGGGTTCTTCGAGCCGTACGACCGCGGGTCGGCCAGCCCCATCGCGCGGCTGACCACCACCGCGAACGACAGCGATCCGATCAGGTATGCAAGTGCAACGGCGGCCAGCGAGGCAAGGTATTCCATGGCGTCTACTCCTTCAATGCGCAATCGACCGGTTCGGCCTGCACGAGCGTCGTGAGAACCGCCGGCGAAATGCCGACAAGATAACCGCGGCGGCCACCGTTGATGTAGATCCGGGGCAGATCGAGGACGGTGCGCTCGACGTAAACGGGCATCCGCTTGCGGGTGCCGAAGGGCGAGGTGCCGCCGACCAGGTACCCGGAGTGGCGCTGCGCGACGTCGGGCTTGCACGGCTCGACCTTCTTGCGTCCGATCTGCCGCGCGAGGTTCTTCGTCGACACCGTACGGTCGCCGTGCATCAGCACGATGAGCGGCGCCCCGCGATCGTCCTCCATCACCAGTGTCTTGACCACGCTGTGCTCATCCACGCCGAGCGCCTGCGCGGATACCGCGGTGCCTCCGTGTTCGATGTACGCGTAGACGTGCTCGGTGAACTCGATGCCCTGGTCACGCAGCATCTGCGTCGCGGGAGTCTCGGAAACGTGCCTGGCCTTCGACATCGCCCTAGCCACGCGGGTGATGCTGCGCATGAAGCGACTTCAACCGCGCGCGCGCCACATGGGTGTAGATCTGCGTGGTGGAGATGTCGGCATGACCGAGCAGCAGCTGCACCACGCGCAGGTCTGCGCCGTGGTTCAGCAGGTGCGTCGCGAAGGCATGGCGCAGCCCGTGCGGACTCAGCGGTGCCTCGATGCCACCCCGCATCGCGTAACGCTTGACGAGGACCCAGAACATCTGACGCGTCATGGCACCGGCGCGCTGCGTCACGAACAACGCATCGGACACCCTGCCGTCGAGCAGCGCCGCCCGGCCGTCCTTCAGATAGCGCTCGATCCACCGGCGCGCCTCTTCGCCCAGTGGCACGATCCGCTCCCTGGAACCCTTGCCGACGACCCGCACGAGTCCCTCCTGCAGCGAGACGCTCAGCATCGTCAGGCCGACGAGTTCGGAAACGCGCAGACCCGTCGCGTAGAGCAGTTCCAGCATGGCGCGGTCACGCAAGCCCAGCGGGGTCTCGACGTCCGGCGCGTTGAGCAGGGACTCGACCTGCGCCTCCGACAAGGTCTTGGGGAAGCGCGGCGGCACCCTCGCCCCCTTCAGTCGAAGCGTCGGATCCTGCGCGATCAATCCCTCGCGCGCGGCCCAGCGGTAGAAGCGGCGCAGGACAGCGAGACGCCGGTTCGCGGTGGTGGCTCGCGTGCCCGCGTGCTGCTCGGCGAAGTACGCATTCAGTTCGGCCTCGCCAGCGGCGGCGAGCGCAGCTTTGCGGGGCGCAAGCCACGCCGCGAGCCCGTCGAGGTCGCGGCGGTAGGCGACCAGCGAGTTCCGCGCAAGTCCGTCCTCGAGCCACACGGCGTCAATGAAGCGGTCGATGAGCGGGATCGGCAGCCGCCACGGTCGGCACAGCCTTCACGGACGCCTTCCGCGCTCTGGTGCGGATTGCTGTCACGGCGTCAGCGTGAACACGGGCCGGCTCTCGTGCGCGAGCAGCCAGCGCTTGACGTTCAGCGTCGCGCTGTCGGTGCGGTGCGCGAAGCCGCCCAACCCGCTCGCCGCCACCACACGATGACAGGGAATCGCGAGCGGCAGCCGGTTGTCGCCGCATGCCTGTCCAACGGCACGCGCGGTGCTGCCGAGTTCCGCCGCAAGGTCGCCGTACGTGCGGGTCGCACCGCTCGGGATGCGGCAGATCGCGTCCCAGACACGGCGCTGGAACGCGCTGCCGGCGATCGCCAGCGGAAGGTCGATCGTGCGGGCCGGATCGTCGAGGTAGGCCGAGATCTGTTCGCAAGCCTGCAAGGCGATGGGAGTCGCGGGCGGTCTGACCGCGGTTCCCGACAGGAAGAAAGCAGATGTCGGAAATGACCTCGCCGCGCTCGCGTATGCCCACCGCCGCGCACGGCAGGGGCACCACGGCCGCGTAGTCTGCGTCCGCCATCTGCCTGCGGCCGCCCACGCGTGCGTCAAGCGCCGAGCATGCCCTTCTTCAGCGTCTCGTCGACCGGTTTGTCTCCGAGCCAGATGCGCAGCACCGCCGAGAAGAAGTCCGCACCCGGGATCGGGTTGCCCTTGGCCTGGCCGTTCACGGTAATGCGCGTGCCACCGTCAGGCGTGTAGTCGAAGTTGATCACGTCGCCCTTCTTCGCCTCGCCGATCGCCTTGAGGGTGGCCACCAGGGCATCGACCTGGGGCTTCATTGCGGCGAGCTGGGCTTCCGCGGTGTTGTTCTTCAGGCCCTCATTGAACGAGTCGATGAAGCTCTGCGCGTCGACGTCCCGCAGCATCCGCAGCGACACGCGGCGCGCGCCCTTGTCGTTCACCAACGCCGCGGCGTTCGTGCTCTTCTGTCCGGCGTAGAGACCGGCGACGTAGACCTTGAAGATCGCCCGCTTGCGCAGACCGACGCCGTTCAGGTTCAGCGTCTGGCCGCCGAGCGCGACCGTCGGCTCGAACTTCTGCCCTTCCATCTCGACCGCCTGCTGCGCGTGCGCGTGCCCGAACGCCACCAGCCCTGCCGCCAGCACCATCGAAGTCAGCCACTTTGTCATTTGTGTCTCCTGTGTGGTGATCCGTCTTCACTCCAGCCCGCGGCCTCAGCCGCCGAGCATGCCCTTCTTCAAGCCCGCGTCGGCAGGCGTCTCGCCCAGCCAGACGCGCAGCACCGCTGCGTAGAAATCCTCCCCGGGGATCAGCGGGCCGCGCGTCACCCCGTTGACGCTGACCCGGGTGCCGTCGTTCGGCGTGTAATCGAAATACACGGTGTCGCCACGGCGCGCCAGCGCGATCGTCTTGATGGTCGTCGTCAACGTCTCGACCTGCTTCTGCCAGCGCGCGAGTTCGGCTTCGCTGTGGTTGGCTTTCAGGCCGACATGCAGCGAGTTCACGAACAGTTCGCCCTCGACGTCGCGCAGAAAGCGCAGCGCCACCCGCTTGGGCCCGGCCTGCCCGACCAGTTCTTCGGTCCGCGCGGCCTTCTTGCCGACGTACAGTCCACCGACGTAGATGTCGAACACGAAGCGCTTGCGGACGCCGACGCCGTTGAGCACGAGCGGCTGGCCGGCCAGAACAATCGAAGCGTCGTAGCGGGCGCCTTCGACCACCACCTGCGCGCCCGCGTGCGCGGCGAACGCCAGCCAGGCGACCGCCAGCGCGAGCCGCATGCGAACGATCGGCCCTCCTCACGCCGCCACCTTGCCGAGCCCCTTGGGCAATGGGAACACCACCTTTTCCTCCACGCCGCTCAACGGCCGGACACTGCTCGCCCCCAGCTCGCGCAACCGGTTCACGACCGCATCGACGAGCACTTCCGGCGCCGAAGCGCCCGCTGTCACGCCAACCCGCTCCCGACCCCGCACCCACGCGGCATCGATGTCGTCCGCGCCGTCGACGAGGTAGGCCGGCACGCCGAAACGCTCCGCCACTTCGCGCAGGCGGTTTGAATTCGAGCTGTTCACGCTGCCGACCACGATCACCACATCGACCTGCGGCGCCATGAACTTGACGGCATCCTGGCGATTCTGGGTCGCGTAGCAGATGTCGGCCTTCTTCGGCTCCGCGATCGCGGGAAAGCGGCGTTTCAGGGCGGCGATCACGGCGGCAGCATCGTCCAGCGACAGGGTCGTCTGCGTGACGTAGGCCAACGCCTCCGGATCGCGGACCTGCAGCCGGTCGACGTCGTCGACCGTCTCCACGAGGTACATGCCGCCGTCGGTCTGGCCCATCGTGCCTTCGACTTCCGGGTGGCCCGCGTGACCGACCATCACGATCTCCCGGCCCGCAGCCCGCATCCTGGCGACCTCGATGTGCACCTTGGTGACCAGCGGGCAGGTGGCGTCGAAGACGCGCAGGCCCCGCGCGGCCGCGGCCGCCTGCACGGCCTTCGGCACGCCGTGGGCCGAGAAGATGACGATGCCACCGGACGGGACCTCGTCGAGTTCGTCGACGAACACCGCGCCCTTGACCCGCAGTTCATCGACGACGTACCGGTTGTGCACGATCTCGTGCCGCACGTACACCGGCGCGCCGTGGATCGCCAGCGCGCGCTCGACAATGTCGATCGCCCGGTCGACTCCGGCGCAGAAACCGCGTGGCTGGGCCAGCAGCACATCCATCGCTACAGCACTCCTATCACGCGCACCGAGAAACGGACGGGCAGCCCGGCGAGCGGATGGTTGAAATCGACGACGACCCGGTCGCCGCCGTGCTGCTTCAGCACGCCGGAAAAGCGCAGGCCATCCGGGGCGCTGAACTCGACCACATCGCCCGGAACATATTCGACGCCGGGGTCGGCGTTCGCATCGAACGTGCCGCGCGTCAGCGTCTGCACCAGCTCGGCGCTGCGATGGCCGAAGGCATCCCCTGCGGCGAGGTCGAAGCTGGCCTCCTGCCCCTCTTCGAGGCCGATCAGCCGCTGCTCCAGGGCTTCCGAGAACTGGCCGGCACCGATCTGCACCGTCGCCGGTCGGGCGTCGAAGGTACTCACTACCTCGTGCTCATTGCCATCCAGCTCGACCGCAATACGATAGTGGAGCGTCACGTGGGAACCGGCGGCGACGCGGGAGATGGCGACCATGGGCCGGGATTTTAGTCGACGCACGCGGCATGGCGATTAAGGACTGGCCCGAGGGCGAGCGACCGCGCGAACGCCTGCTCGCGCACGGCGTGCGCGCGTTGTCGGACGCCGAATTGCTCGCGGTGTTCCTGCGCACCGGCAGCGCGGGGCGCAGCGCGATCGATGTCGGCCGCGCGGCGCTCGCGCATTTCGGTGGACTGAACGCGCTGCTCGCCGCCACTCCCGATCGATACGCCAGCGGTTCCCGGACTCGGGCCGGCGAAGTTCGCGCAGATGCAGGCCGTGGCCGAGATCGCACGACGGGCGCTTGAGGAAGACGTGCGGCGCGACACGCTGCTCAATGCGCCGGACAAGGTGCGCCAGTATCTGCGCCTGTGGATCGGCCATCTGCCGCACGAGGTGTTCGTTGCGCTCTACCTGGACGCCCAGAACCGGCTGCTGACCGCCGAAGAACTCTTCCGCGGGACGCTGACGCAGACCAGTGTGTACCCGCGCGAAATCGTGAAGCAGGCGCTCCGGCACAACGCCGCCGCGCTGATCTTCGCGCACAACCATCCGTCCGGAGTGGCGGAGCCGAGCCGCGCGGACGAGCTCCTGACCGCCAGCCTCAAGCAGGCGCTGGCCCTTGTCGACGTCCGCGTGCTCGATCACCTGATCGTCGCCGGCAACGCCACGGTCTCCTTTGCCGAAAGGGGCTTGATGTAGCGACCACCTTCGCAACGCGCGCTACCCCTGGGGGCCGCGGAAGCCGGTCGGGGGCTGACGGCGGGGTCCAGGACAGGACGCCCCTCGCGTCGCCCGCCACGGTCCGCCCGCCGGTTCCGACGGACGTCTGACCGGGTCGCTTTCCGGGGCGGGTTGTCCGGCTTGGCGACCGCGGCTCTTTCCGCATATAATTCACGGCTTTGCGTCGTTTGGCGCGCCGCAGCGTTGGTCCGCGGCCCTCACTGAACGAGTCGCCCGACGCCACCTCTCAGAGCGGAATCAAGGAGTTAGTCATGGCACGCGTGTGTCAAGTCACTGGCAAAAGACCGATCACCGGCAACAACGTCTCGCACGCGAACAACCGGACCAAGCGCCGGTTCCTTCCGAACCTGCAGTACCGCCGCTTCTGGGTCGAAAGCGAGAACCGTTGGGTGCGCCTGCGCCTGACCAACGCCGCGCTGCGCACCATCGACAAGAACGGCATCGACGTCGTGCTGGCCGATCTGCGCGCCCGCGGCGAAATCTAGGCCAGCCCAGGACACCTCAGGAGACCGCCATGGCAAAAGGCGCCCGCGAAAAGATCAAGCTCGAGTCGACGGCCGGCACCGGCCATTTCTACACGACCACCAAGAACAAGAAGACCACGCCGGACAAGCTGTCGTTTTCCAAGTTCGATCCGGTTGCGCGCAAGCACGTCGCGTACAAAGAGACCAAGCTCAAGTAGAACCTGCTCGAGAAAAGCAAAAAGCCCGGCTGTGCCGGGCTTTTTTGTTCCTGCCGAGTCGCGTTATGCGGCCGCGGGACGATAGCTGCGGATGAGCAGTGCCGCGTCCTGCAGCGCCTTGATGCCGCTCGCTTCCGCGCGCGCCACCCAGTCCTGCAGGTGCGCCAGCATCTGTTCGCGCGATGCCGACGACCGGTTCCACGTCGCCAGCAACTCGGTCCGCATCTCCACCAGCGTCTTCATTGCGCGGCTGTGCGCCATCAGCTCGGACAGCGACCGCTGTTCGGCCGCCGGCAGCTGCGTCACGTCGCCCTTGCGCAGCCAGCGCTTCAGCCGGGTGAAGCGGGCGCGGTCGTCCCGGTCCATGTTCTGCAGTTCCTCGCGCAGCGTCCGCTTCAACGATCGCGCGTACTTGGCGAGGATGTCGTAGCGGTTGGCGATCAGCGCCTGCAGCGTCTCGGCGTCCACCGCGCCCTTCGGCTCGGCGACCTTCGGGGTCGGCGCCACGCGCAGAACCTTCGCGAGGCCCACGGTCTCCAGCGTGCGGATATAGAGCCAGCCGATGTCGAACTCGTACCACTTGTTGGAGAGCTTGGCGGACGTCGGATAGGTGTGGTGGTTGTTGTGCAGTTCCTCGCCGCCGATCCAGATGCCCCACGGCGAGATGTTCGTGCTGGCGTCGGGCGCGTCGTAGTTGCGATAGCCCCAGTAATGGCCGATGCCGTTGATGATCCCTGCGGCGTGGAAGGGAATCCAGATCATCTGGATGGCCCAGATCGAAAGACCGGCGGCGCCGAACAGGATGAGGTCGATGCCGAGCATCAGCCCCAGCCCCTGCCACGGGTAGCGCGAGAAGACGTTGCGCTCCGTCCAGTCGTCGGGCGTGCCATGGCCGTAGCGCGACAGCGTCTCGGCGTTCTGCGCCTCCGCGATGTAGAGCTCGGCGCCGCTCCAGAGAACCGTCTTCAGGCCGCGCGTCTGCGGGCTGTGCGGGTCCTCGGCGGTCTCGCACTTGGCGTGATGCTTGCGATGGATCGACACCCACTCCTTGGTCTGCATGCCGGTGGTGAGCCACAGCCAGGCGCGGAAGAACATCATCACGGCGGGATGCAGGTCCAGCGCGCGGTGCGCCTGGCTCCGGTGCAGGAAGATCGTCACGGCCGCGATGGTGACGTGCGTCAACAGCAAGGTGGCGACGATCAACTGCCACCACGACAGATTCAGCAGTCCACCATCCAGAAAATCAATCAAGTACATGGAGTTCCTCGAGGAGCCGCCCGGGTGGGGCGTCGGCCACGGTTCAACAACTCAGAACCAGGACGCCGGCCACAGGGTTTCCGGCAGAAATACGTGTATTGGATTGTACTTAACGGCCTTCGCCGGAACGGCTGAATCGACCGGTGTCGACGCCCCAAAAGCCGGCCGACCGGCGCTAGTTCGTCAAACTTCAGGCCTGCTGAGACCCTCTTTACCCTTCCGAGTTCCGGGGGAATTCCACTGATGCGGATATCCCTCTGCGGGAACGGGATTTCGATCTTCTCGTCCTTGAATCGCTGCAGCAACAGGCGGGCGATGGCGGAGCGGACCGCCAGCGTGCCCTCCTCCGGATCGCGAATCCAGAAGCCGACCTCGAGGTCGATCCCGTCCGCGCCGAAGCCCGTGATGAAAGCGGCCGGCGCTGGTTCGGTCAGCACGCGGGGCTGCGCGCGGGCGGCATCGACCAGCACCTGCAGCGCGCGGTCCATGTCGGACTCGTACGCGACCGACACCTTCACCGCGACGCGGACCTTGCGGTCGCTGTACGAGTGGTTGATGACCGGCGAGGAGACGAGCATCTCGTTCGGCACGATGGTTTCCGTCCCGTCCAGGGCCTTGATCACGGTGTAGCGCGTGTTGATCTGCGACACGGCGCCGTAGTACTTGTCGACGGTGATCATGTCGCCGATCGTCAGGCTGTGATCGAGCAGGATGATGAAGCCGCTGACGTAGTTGCTCGCGATGCGCTGCAGGCCCAGGCCGAGGCCGACGCCGAGAGCGCCGCCGAACACGGACAGCACCGTCAGGTCGATCCCCACCAGCGACAGCGCGACCAGCACCGCGACGAGCGCCAGCAACGCCTTGAGCAGGCGCGACACGACCACGCGCGAGTTCGGCGTGAGCGAGGTCGCGGCCATCAGCCGTGCTTCGATCACCGAGCCGATCCACAGGGCGGCGAGCAGCGTCAGCACCACCGAAACGGCACCGACCAGCAGGTCCCACAGCGTCAGGCGCTGCCTGCCGACCGGGAACTGGATGGCCTCGAGCACCTCGATCAGGTCGGCCAGCAGTCCGGTGACGTGCAACGCAACGATCAGCCAGATCACGAGCGCGATCGCCCGCTCGGACGTGCCGATCCAGCTCGAGCGCGGGAAGGACCGGCGCAGCACGTAGACGAACAGCCGGATCGCCGCCGCCGCAGCAACGAGCGTGAAGGCGAGGCGCAGGAACTGGATGTCGCCGGTGCGGCGAACGAGGCCGGCAGCGCGCATGCCCAGCCCGCCCAGCGCGAGCAAGGCCATCGCCGAAACCGGAAAGGCAAGGCGCCGGAAGCCGTCGATCGAGAATTGCAGAAGGTCGACGCCTCCCGCCGGCTTGCGTGACTCCGCCTGCACCCGGGCATCGACGCGTCGCCGCGTGACGCGGGCGAAGAACCACGCACCGGTCAGCGCGCCGGCCACCACCGCCAGTTGCCACAGGTACTGCGGCCGCGACAGTTCCTGCTGCACGATGCGCAGGATTTCGTGCAGCAGCGGCGCAGCCGGGCTCGTCATCCCACGCGCTCCAGCACCGCGGCGAAGAATCCGTCGGTCGCGTGCAGGTGGGGCAGCATCACGAAGTACGGGGCGAAGCGCGCCATGTGCTCGACGTCGATCTTCTGCGATCGCAGCACGGTGGCCGCCGGCACCACCTGGAAATCGGGATGGTTGGCGAGAAAGGCCTCGATCACGTTCTGGTTCTCGCGCTCCAGCAGCGAGCAGGTGGCATAGACGATGCGGCCACCCCGCTTCACCAGCCTGGCGGCGGCATGCAGCACCGCGTGCTGCACCTCGTTGACGCGCGCGAGCTCGGCCTCGGAAAAACGCCACTTGAGGTCCGGGTTGCGTCGCAGAGTCCCGCTGCCGGAGCACGGCGCATCGACCAGCACCCGATCGCACTTGCCGTTCAGCCGCTTGACCCGAACGTCGGATTCGTTGCGGATGGCCACCGGGTGCACGTTCGACAGGCCGCTGCGCTTCAGGCGCGGGCCCAGGCCGGTCAGGCGCTTCTCGTTGATGTCGAAGGCGTAGAGGCGGCCCGACGAGCGCATCAGCGCCCCGAGGGCAAGGGTCTTGCCGCCGGCTCCCGCGCAGAAGTCGACCACCATCTCGCCGCGTTTCGGCTGCACCAGGCGGGCGATCAACTGGCTCCCCTCGTCCTGCACCTCGATGCGGCCCTCACGGTAAGCCGGCCACTGCATCAGGCCCGGCTTGTCCGCCAGGCGCACGCCGTCCGGCGAATAGCGCGACGCTTCGACGGCGACGTGATGGCCGCGCAATTCATCGATCACCTCTTCGCGGTCGGCCTTGATGGAATTCACGCGCAGGTCGAGCGGCGCGCTCTCTTTCAAGGCGTCCACCAGCGGCGCCGCGTCGGCGTACTGCTGTTCGATCCCGGCAAAGAGCCAGTGCGGCAGCTCGGCGCGCACCGCGCCCGGGCGCGCTCGACAGATCAACGGCGAGCGCGCGCTTGACCGCGTTGACGTCGCCACGCAGCGCGCGCGGATCGAGGGCGTCGAGGCCATGCTGCTGCGCCAGGGTGATCAGGGCGGCGAGCCGCGGCGCGCGCGCCGGATGGGCCGGCTGCATCAACCAGCCGAGAGAGGCATAACGGCGCAACGCGTGGAAGATCGCTTCGGCGATCTGGCCGCGGTCGCGCATTCCCAGATCGTGGTGCTGCCGGAAGAACCGCGACATCAGCACATCGGCCGGTCCGTCGAAGCGGAGGATGGTCGCAAGCGCCTCGGCCACGCTGTCGACCACGAGCGCCGTGACCTTGGGACGCGGACCGCTGTCAGCATCGCTCCGCGACGCCCGCGACGAACGGCTCGGGCGCGACTGTTCTGCGCGCGGTTCGTAAGGCCGCGCGCCGCCGGTGAAGGACCGTCCGCCGCGCGGCTTGGCGCCACCCGGCCTCGACGTGCGTGAACCCGCGGGACGGGGACCGGATGGGCGTCGGGTGCTCATGCGGCGAGCAGCGACAGTTCGTTGGGGCCGACACGGTCGAGGACGACGCGCTCCGCATCGAAGCGCACGCGACCCTCGAGCACGAGCTTCACTGCGCGCGGCAGCAGGCGATGCTCTTCCACGAGGACGCGCGCCGCGAGCCGTTGCTCGTCGTCGCCCGGCTGCACCGGCACGGCAGCCTGCGCGATGATCGCCCCGCTGTCGACCTCGGCCGACACGAAGTGCACGGTCGCGCCATGGATGCGCACGCCGGCGGCGATCGCCTGCCGGTGCGTGAAGAGTCCCGGGAACGACGGCAGCAGCGACGGGTGGATGTTGACGAGCCGCCCCTCGAAGCGACGCACGAAGCCCGCCGTCAGCACCCGCATGAAACCGGCGAGCACGACGACGGCCGGCGCGTAGCGATCGACCGTACGGGCGAGCGCCTCGTCAAAGGACTCGCGTGACCCGTACTCGGCGTGCGAAACGACGTGCCACGGAACGCCCGCCGCGCGGGCAACGTCGAGTCCGGCCGCATCGGCCCGATTGCTGATCACGGCGGCGACCCGCGCGCCGGGATGCTCGTCCCAGCGCTCGTCGGCAGCCGCTTTCAGCACGGCGTCGAGATTGGTCCCTCGCCCCGAAATCAGGACCACGATGTTCTTGAGTGTCATTCCCGCCGATTGTACCGAGCCACCTGCCGGCGAACGCGTAACCGATTGAAAATCAAGGAGGTGCGAGGGGCGGCCCGTATAATTCCCGACCTCGATCCCCGCCCCACGCTGATTCATCCCGATCCGCCTCATGCAGATCTTCCGCGGCATCCCGCGGCCCTCCCAGCGCGTGCCATGCGCGCTCACGGTCGGCAACTTCGATGGTGTCCACCGCGGCCACCAGGCCTTGCTCGCGCGCGTGACGGCGGCCGCTCGCGAACGCGGGCTCGCGTCGGCCGTGATGACCTTCGAGCCGCATCCGCGCGAGTTCTTCGCCCCGCAGGCCGCCCCGATGCGCATTTCGAACCTGCGCGACAAGCTCGGTGCGCTGCAGCTGGCCGGCATGGACCGCGTGTTCATCCAGCACTTCAACCGCCGTTTCGCGCAGCTGAGCGCGACGGATTTCGTCGAGCACACCCTGCTGGCCGGGTGTGACGTGCGCTGGCTGCTGGTCGGCGACGACTTCCGCTTCGGCGCCAAACGGGCCGGCGACAACGCGCTGCTGCAGCGGTACGCCCGCGAGGGCTGCTTCGAGCTCGAGCAGATGCCGACCTTCGACGACGGCGGCGAGCGCATTTCCAGCACGGCGGTGCGCACCGCGCTGGCCGCCGGCGACCTGACGCGCGCCGAACGCCTGCTCGGCCGGCCGTACTCGATCAGCGGTCGCGTGCTGCACGGGCGCAAGCTGGGACGCTCGATGGGGTTCCCGACGCTCAACCTGCGCATCGCCCACGCCCATCCCGCCGTGCACGGGATCTTCGCCGTACGGGTGCGCGGCCTCGGACGCGAGCCGGTGCGCGGAGTTGCAAGCATCGGGCTGCGTCCCACCGTCGACCAGCAGGGCCGCTGGCTGCTCGAGGCGCACCTGTTCGACTTCACGCGCGAGATCTACGGTCAGCTGGTCCACGTCGAATTCGTGAAGAAGCTGCGCGAAGAGCAGAAGTACGAGACACTCGACGCACTCGCCGCCGCGATACGGCGCGATGCCGAGCAGGCGCGCGCGATCCTGTCGACCGCGACTGCGTGATTCACCTTCCTTTCACCAACTCGAAGAGCCCGAGGGGGCCGAGTTCCCATGCCAGACGAGACCAAGAAACCCGCCGCAAAGAAGCCGGCCGCTGATCCGGCGACCCGCAAGTACCCGCTGAACCTTCTGGAGTCCGCGTTCCCGATGCGCGGCGACCTCGCGAAGCGCGAGCCACAGTGGATTCAGGAGTGGGACGAACAGGGGATCTACCAGCAGATCCGGGCCGCCTCGGTCGGGCGCCCCAAGTGGATCCTGCACGACGGCCCGCCGTATGCGAACAACGACATCCACATCGGCCACGCCGTCAACAAGATCCTGAAGGACGTGGTCGTCAAGAGCCGGCAGATGGGCGGCTTCGATGCGCAGTACGTGCCTGGCTGGGACTGCCACGGCATGCCGATCGAGATCCAGATCGAGAAGAAGCACGGCAAGCACCTGCCGGCGCGCGAAGTGATCGCGAAATCGCGCGCGTGGGCCACCGAGCAGATCGAGCGCCAGAGGAAGGACTTCAAGCGCCTCGGCGTGCTCGGCCAGTGGGATCGGCCGTACACGACGATGAACTTCACGAACGAGGCCGACGAGCTGCGCGCGCTGGCGAAGATCATCGCCAAGGGTTTCGTGTTCCGCGGCCTCAAGCCGGTGAACTGGTGCTTCGATTGCGGTTCCGCGCTGGCGGAGGCCGAGGTCGAATACATGGACAAGGTCGACCTCGCGATCGACGTCGCGTTTCCGTTGCGCGACGACCAACGCGCGCGGCTCGCGGAGGCGTTCGGGATGGCGGCCCTGCCGCCGAAGCCCGTGGCCGCGGTGATCTGGACGACGACGCCGTGGACGATTCCGGCGAACCAGGCGCTGAACATCCACCCGGAGTTCAGCTACGACCTCGTCGACACCGAGCGCGGACTCCTGGTGCTGGCGACGGAACGCAAGGACGCCTGCCTCGCGACCTACCAGTTGGCCGGGACCACGCTGGCGCAGACGCGCGGCGACAAGCTGTCCCTGATCCGCTTCCGTCATCCGTTCTACGACCGCGATGCGCCTGTCTATCTCGGCGACTACGTGACGCTCGACACCGGCACCGGCATCGTCCACTCCTCGCCCGCGTACGGGGTCGAGGACTTCGTCTCGTGCAAGGCGCACGGGATGACCGACGAGCAGATCCTGAATCCCGTGCAGGGCGACGGCGTTTACGCGGACTCCCTGCCGCTGTTCGGCGGCCAGAAGATCTGGGACGCGAATCCGAAGATCGTCGACGTCATCAGGGACCACGGCGCGCTGCTCCACGTCGAGAAGTTCCCGCACAGCTACATGCACTGCTGGCGCCATCGCACGCCGATCATCTACCGCGCGACGTCCCAGTGGTTCGCGGGTATGGACACGCAGCCCAGGGGCGGCGGCAAGACGCTGCGGGAACTGGCCCTCGCCGGGATCGAAGCCACGGCCTTCTACCCCGGGTGGGGCCAGGCGCGCCTGCACGGCATGATCGCCAACCGCCCGGACTGGACGCTGTCCCGCCAGCGGCAGTGGGGCACGCCGATGGCCTTCTTCGTCCACAAGCAGACCGGAGAGCTGCACCCGCGCACGCTCGAACTGCTCGAGGAAGTCGCCCGGCGCGTCGAGCGCGGCGGCATCGAAGCCTGGCAGGACCTCGATCCGCGCGAGCTGCTCGGCAACGAGGCCGACGAGTACGTCAAGAACAAGGACACGCTCGACGTCTGGTTCGACTCCGGAACTACGCACGAGACGGTGCTGCGCGGCTCGCACGCTGCCGAGTCGCACTTCCCGGCGGAGATGTACCTCGAGGGCTCGGACCAGCACCGCGGCTGGTTCCATTCGTCTCTGCTCACGTCCTGCATGATCAACGGCGTGCCGCCGTACAAGGCGCTGCTGACACACGGCTTCGTCGTCGACGGCCAGGGCCGGAAGATGAGCAAGTCGCTCGGCAACGTGATCGCGCCGCAGAAGGTCGCCGACACGCTGGGCGCGGAGATCATCCGCCTGTGGGTCACGAGCACGGACTACTCGGGCGAATTGTCGCTGTCCGACGAGATCCTGAAGCGCGTCGTCGAGAGCTATCGCCGGCTGCGCAACACGCTGCGCTTCCTGCTGGCGAACGTGAGCGATTTCGATCCCGCCCGTCACATGCTGCCGGTGTCCGAGTGGCTCGAGATCGACCGCTACGCGCTGGCGATGATGCGGCAGGTGTCGGCGCGGTCGCTCGCCGACTACGACCGCTACGAGTACCACCCGATCGTCGCGCGCCTGCAGACCTTCGCGTCCGAAGACCTCGGCGCATTCTGGCTCGACATCCTGAAGGACCGTCTCTATACGACGAAGCCGGACTCCGCCTCGCGCCGCTCGGCGCAGTCAGCGCTCTATCTGATCACCGACGCGCTGCTGAAGCTGATGGCGCCGCTGCTGTCGTTCACCGCGGAGGAAGCCTGGAAGGTGTTCAAGGCCCGCTCGGGCGGCACCATCTTCACGGAGACCTACGCCACGCTGCCGGAGGTGCCGGACGAAGCCGCCCTCATCGAGCGCTGGACGGCGCTGCGCGCGATCCGTGCCGATGTGCAGAAGCGGCTGGAGGAACTGCGCGAGAAAGGCGCCATCGGCTCATCGCTGCAGGCCGAAGTCGAGTTGCGGGCGAGCGGTGCGAAAGCCGCGCTGCTGCAGTCCCTCGGCAACGACCTGCGCTTCGTGCTGATCACCTCGCAGGCCGCCGTCACTCCGGTGGCCAGCGAGGCGGAGGAGTCGATCGTCGTGACGGCGTCGGCGGCAGCCAAGTGCGAGCGTTGCTGGCACTGGCGCACGGACGTCGGCGTCGAACCCGAGCATCCCTCGCTGTGCGGCCGCTGCGTGTCCAACCTCTTTGGCGCGGGCGAGCCGCGGACGATCGCCTGATGGCGCGCGACGGGAGCCCCTGGCAACGCCTGCTGCCCTGGGTGGCGCTGGCCGCCGGCGTCGTGCTGATCGATCAGTTCACGAAGACCCTGGTCGAGCGGAGCTTCGACTACGGCGACGTCAGGGCGATCACCGGCTTCTTCAACCTGGTCCTCACGTACAACAAGGGCGCGGCGTTCTCGTTCCTCGCGTCGGCGTCCGGCTGGCAGGCGCACTTTCTGACGGTGGTCGGCATTGCGGCTTCCGTCTTCATCCTGTATCTGCTCGGGCGGCACGGCAACCAGCGACTGTTCTCGCTGGCGCTGGCGCTGATCCTGGGCGGCGCGATCGGCAACGTGATCGACCGCATCGCCTACGGCCACGTGATCGACTTCCTCGATTTCCACGCCGGTGGGTGGCACTGGCCGGCCTTCAACATCGCGGACAGCGCGATCGTCGGCGGCGCGATGCTTCTCGTGCTGGATGAACTGCTGCGGGTTCGTAGAGCAAAATAGCGGAATGGAACTCTCCGGCAAGCACCTCGTCGTCGGCATGACCGGCGGTATTGCGGCCTACAAGACCTGCGAGCTGGTGCGTCGCCTGCAGGATGCGGGCGCGACGGTGCAGGTCGTGATGACCGACGGCGCGCAGCAGTTCGTCACAGCCACCACGATGCAGGCGCTGAGCGGCCGGCCGGTCGCCACCAGCCAGTGGGATGCGACCAGCGCGGACAACGGCATGCCACACATCGCCTTGACGCGCGCGGCCGACGCCATCGTCGTTGCCCCGGCGACCGCGCACTTCATGGCCAAGGTCGCCCACGGCCTGGCCGATGACCTGCTCACGACGCTGGCGCTGGCGCGCGACCGCACCCGCACCGCGTTGCTCGTCGCGCCCGCCATGAACGTCGAGATGTGGGAGAACCCCGCCACTCAACGCAACGCCGCGCAACTGCGCGCCGACGGAATCGCGCTGCTCGGGCCGGCGCGGGGCGCGCAGGCGTGCGGCGAAACCGGCGACGGACGCATGCTCGAACCGAACGACCTGCTCGAGGACATCGTCGCCTTCTTCCAGCCCAAGGTGCTGGCGGGCAAGCGCATGCTGCTGACGGCCGGGCCCACTTTCGAACCCATCGATCCGGTGCGCGGCATCACCAACCTGTCGTCGGGAAAGACCGGGTTCGCGCTGGCGCGCGCGGCACGGGACGCCGGCGCGGACGTGACGCTCGTCGCGGGGCCCGCTCCGCTCGCCACGCCCCGAGGCGTCAAGCGCGTCGATGTCACTAGCGCAAGCGAGATGCACGACGCGGTCATGCGCGGTCTGCCGGTCGATGTTTTCGTCGGGGTCGCGGCCGTCGCCGACTGGCGGGTGGCCAATCCGAGCGACCGCAAGATCAAGAAGAACGCCGCGGCAACTCCGCCGGCGCTGCAGTTCGAGCCCAACATCGACATCCTGGCCGCCGTCGCCGGCCTGCCGCAACCGCCCTTCTGCGTCGGCTTCGCGGCCGAGAGCGAAGACGTCGTGGACAACGCAAAGCGCAAGCTGACATCGAAGAACGTGCAGCTCGTCGTCGGCAACCGGGCGCAGGACGCCTTCGGAGCGGATGGCTCGGAGCTCTTCCTCGTCGACGCGGCGGGCGTGACGACCCTGGCACACGCGGACAAACTGGCGCAGGCGCGGCGACTGGTCGCCGAGATTGCCCGGCGCCTCGCGCGACGCTGACATGCAGGAGCCGCGCGACGGCGATTTCGTCGCCTACATCGATGCGCTTGCAGCGGGAGTCGGCCGCGCGGCTCGCGCAGCAGCATGTGGGCGTCACCGAGACGACGGCCGCGTCGAAGACCACGGGGCAGTTCTTCGACGAGAAGCCAAAGCCTGCGGTCGTGCCGAATCTGCAGCAGACAGTGGAGCGGTTCGTCCGCCATGACACCGACGGCAAGGTCCTCAAGGCGCTCGTAGCCGGCGTCATCGGCGCGGTCTCCCTGCTGGCCTGGCTCGGCAACGGCGGCCCGCTCTCGCTCATCGTCGCCATCGCGCTGCTGGCCTACGCCGTGCCGCGATTGCTCGGCGCATTTCGGACACGGGCCGGGCCGCCGTCGAACCAGTCGGCGGTCGACCAGGTGTTCGGACACTCCGGAACACAGAAGACCGGAACCGGGAAATGAGAATCGACGTACGCATCCTCGACGAGCGGCTGCGGGCGATGCTGCCGTCGTACGCCACCCCCGGCGCCGCCGGCCTCGACCTGCGCGCCTGCGTCGAGGCGCCGCTGGTGATCGAACCCGGCACGACGCACCTCGTGAAGACCGGCATGGCAATCCATCTCGCCGACCCGGGCTACGCGGCGCTGATCCTCCCGCGCTCCGGCATGGGTCACAAGCACGGCATCGTGCTCGGCAACCTCGTCGGCCTGATCGACTCCGACTACCAGGGCGAGCTGATGGTGTCGACGTGGAACCGCGGGTCGACTCCGTTCACGCTCAACCCGCTCGAGCGACTGGCGCAGCTGGTCATCGTCCCGGTCGTGCAGGCGCACTTCAACATCGTCGACGAATTCTCCGCGTCCGAGCGCGGTGACGGCGGCTTCGGCAGCACCGGCAGGCATTGAGCACGGCGTTGGTCAGGCCGCCCGGCAGCAGCCATCCCTGGCTGGCGGGTTTCGCGCGCAGGCTGCTCGCGCTCTTCGGCTGGCGCGTCCGGTTCGACGGCCTTCCGGGACCGAAGGGCGTCGCGATCGTCTACCCGCACACCTCCAACTGGGACTTCATCATCGGATTGCTCGCCAAGTGGTCGCTCGACCTGCCGATCCGCTGGATCGGCAAGGAGACGCTCTTTCGCGGGGTCACCGGCGCAACGCTCGGCCGACTGATGCGCATGTGGGGCGGGCGTCCGGTCGATCGAACAAATCAGAGCGGCGCGGTCGAGCAACTCGCTCAGCTGATGCAGTCGGAGCCCTGGTTCTGGCTCGGGCTTTCCCCGGAGGGCACGCGTCGCCACACCGCTTACATCCGCTCCGGCTTCTATCACCTCGCGCTGAAACTGGACCTGCCGGTGGCGCTCGCCTACATCGACTATCGCACCCGGGAGATCGGCGTCGCCGAGTTCGTGCACATGAGCGGCGACGAGGCGCGCGATCTCGACAGGCTGCGCCGGTTCTACGCCGACAAGGTCGGACGCTTTCCTGCCAAGGCCAGCACCATCGCCTTCCGTCCGTCGAAGCCGGACCAGCCGTGATGCTCGCCACGGTCGTGTCACTGGCCGGCGCCCATGTCCAGGACTTCGAGCGCAAAGCGGAACTGGCCTCGACCATCGCCGGTTTCGCAGCCCGCAAATGAAAAAGGCGGCGCTTCCGCGCCGCCTTGGTGGCTACCGATTGCCGCCAGGTCAGGTCAGCATGTCCGCCCAGATCGTCTTCGCCCACGACTGCGCGTAAGCGCCTTCGACCGCCCATGACGCGCGATCCTGCGTAGAGATGCCGCCGGAGCCCGCCACCGTCTCCATCGTCTTCTTCTCGGGAACCCAGCGATGCACGCTGGCGACGTGCACGGCATTCCTGTCATCGACGAAGCTGTAGCAGGTGTTCGCCATCATCGGCGGCACCACCTGTCCGCCAGTCATCAGTTCCACGATCGCCGCCGCCGCGGCCTTGCCGTGCTGGTTGGCCATATGGCCGGACTTCGGCATGGCCGGGGCGGGCAGGGTCGAGTCCCCGAGCACGTGGACATTGGGCACCTTCACGGACTGCATGGTGGTCCAGTCCACCTCGCACCAGCGGTTGTTCGCGGTGATCAGGCCGGCGTCGCGGGCGATGTTGGCGGCGCGCTGATGCGGGATGTAGTTGACGACGTCGCCGCGCACCTTGTCGCCGATCTCGGTGATCAACGTGCCGCTCTTCACGTCGATCTCGGTCACCGGCACTCCAGCGCGATATTCGATGAGGCCTTTGTAGTCCTCGTTCCAGACACGCGTGAACAGCGGCTTCTTGGACACCACATCGGGGTTGCCGTCCAGCACGATGAGCTTGCTCTTCGGCTTGGCCTGCTTCAGGTACCAGGCGATCTGGCACGCGCGCTCGTACGGTCCCGGCGGGCAACGATAGGGCGCAACGGGAATGCTCATCAGGACCACGCCGCCGTCCTTCATGTCCGTCAGCTGCTTGCGCAGCGCGACCGTCTGCGGACCCGCTTTCCAGGCATGCAGAACCGAGTCCGCTGCGGCGGGCGACCAGCCCTGCAGCCGCTCGTACATGAACTCGATGCCCGGCGAGACGACGAGGCGGTCGTAGGGCAAGGAGCCTCCAGAGGCGAGCCGCACCTGCTTCTTGTCGGCATCGATTCCCGTGACCGTGTCACGGACCCGCTTGATGCCGTACTTGTCGAGGCCCGCGTAGCTGACCGTGATGTCGGCCAGTGTCTTGCTGCCACCCACCACGAGATTCGAGATCGGGCAGGAGATGAAGGATTCGTTCGGATCGACGAGCGTGACCTCGATCGCGCCGTCCGACCACAGGCGCAGGTACTTCGCGGCCGTCAGCCCGCCATAGCCGGCGCCAACGACGACGACGCGACCGACGGTCGGCTTGCCTTGCAGGCTCGCGCACGCCGACAGCGTCGTGACGGCGGCCCCCGCGGACAAGGCCTTCAGGACATCGCGGCGCGAGATTGCTTGAAGTTTCATCATGATCTCCTCAGCGCGCCGGCGTCTGCCGCGAGAAGTGGTCGGCAATCAGCTCGATCTGCTGATCGGTGTAGCCCTTGGCGAGCTGATGCATGATCGTCGCCGACCGCTTGCCGTCGCGAAACGCCTTCATCTGCTCGACGATGTACGTCTTCTGCTGGCCGGCGAGCGACGGCATCGTGCCCTGCGCGTTGCCGTTCGTCCCATGGCAATTGGCGCAGTTGGCCGCGAGATAGCGCCCATTGCGGGCGTTGGAATCGTCGGACTGGGCGTGCGCCCAACCCGCAATCAGGGTCAGGGCGATCAGTGCGGTCGCCTTCGATCTTGTTCTCATGTGGTCTCCATGCGAAATCATCCGGATGCCGCCCCGGGTTGCGCCGGGCCCTCAGTCCCGGCAACCCTCCAGCGACTCTTGAGCAGTGCCAGCGGAGCGCGGGGCACGTCGCGCTGCGAAGGCACAGCAGAGACGAAAAGCAGCAGACGCAAAAAAAAGCCCGCGCATGCGCGGGCAATTCTGTATCAACTGGCACCGGCGTCAACCGGTTCCTTAGATTATCGGATGCTGATCACATAAGCGCCGGTCACTCGGACAGCACCGGCTCGCCCTGCTCGCGGCGCGGCGCATCGCCGCTGTCGCTCGGCGGGAAGTCGAGCTTGACCTCGCCCTTGTCGTCCACGTCGACGTCGACCCGGCCGCCGGCCACGAGTTTGCCGAACAGCAGTTCATCCGCCAGCGCGCGGCGGATGGTGTCCTGGATCAGGCGCGCCATCGGACGAGCGCCCATCACCGGGTCGAAGCCCTTCTTCGCCAGGTGCTTGCGCAGCGCCTCGCTGAACGTGATGTCGACCTTCTTCTCGTGCAACTGGTCCTCGAGCTGCATCAGGAACTTGTCGACGACACGCATGATGATCTCTTCGTCGAGTCCCTTGAAGGAGATGATCGCGTCCAGCCGGTTGCGGAACTCGGGCGTGAACATCCGCTTGATATCGGCCATCTCGTCGCCCGACTCGCGCGCGTTCGCAAAGCCGATCGAGCGGCGCTGCAGCATCTCGGCGCCCGCGTTCGTCGTCATGATGATGATGACGTTGCGGAAGTCCGCCTTGCGGCCGTTGTTGTCGGTCAGCGTGCCGTGGTCCATCACCTGCAGCAGGATGTTGAAGATGTCCGGATGCGCCTTCTCGATCTCGTCGAGCAGCAGCACGGCATGCGGCTTCTTGCTGATCGCTTCCGTCAGCAGGCCACCCTGGTCGAAACCCACGTAGCCCGGCGGCGCGCCGATCAGGCGACTGACCGCGTGGCGCTCCATGTACTCGGACATGTCGAAGCGGATCAGCTCGATGCCCAGCGTGAACGCGAGTTGCTTGGCGACCTCCGTCTTGCCCACGCCCGTCGGCCCGGAGAACAGGAACGAGCCGATCGGCTTGTCCGGCTTGCCGAGCCCGGAGCGCGCCATCTTGATCGCTGCCGACAGCGCCTCGATAGCCGGGTCCTGGCCGAACACGACGTTCTTCAGGTTGCGGTCCAGGCTCTTCAACTGCGCGCGGTCGTCGGACGACACCGTCTGCGGCGGGATGCGCGCGATCTTGGCGATGATCTCCTCGACCTCGGTCTTGCCGATGGTCTTCTTCTGCCTCGACTTCGGCAGGATGCGCTGCGCCGCACCGGCCTCGTCGATGACGTCGATCGCCTTGTCGGGCAGATGACGATCGTTGATGAACTTCGCCGACAGTTCGGCCGCGGCGGTGATCGCGCCGGACGAGTACTTGACGCCGTGATGCTCCTCGAAGCGCGACTTCAGGCCCTTCAGGATCTCGATGGTCTGCGCCACGGTCGGCTCGATCACGTCGATCTTCTGGAAGCGGCGCGACAGCGCATGATCCTTCTCGAAGATGCCGCGGTACTCGTTGTAGGTTGTCGCCCCGATGCACTTGAGCTGGCCGCTGGCCAGCGCAGGTTTCAGAAGGTTCGACGCGTCGAGCGTTCCGCCCGACGCCGAGCCGGCGCCGATCAGGGTGTGGATCTCGTCGATGAAAAGGATCGCGGTGGCGTTGGCCTTCAGCTGCTTGAGCACGGCCTTCAGGCGCTGTTCGAAGTCGCCGCGGTACTTGGTGCCGGCCAGCAGCGCGCCCATGTCGAGCGAATAGACGCTCGACTTCTCGAGGATCTCGGGCACGTCGCCCTTGACGATGCGCCATGCCAGGCCCTCGGCGATCGCCGTCTTGCCGACGCCCGCCTCGCCGACCAGCAGCGGGTTGTTCTTCCGGCGACGGCAGAGCACCTGGATCACGCGCTCGACTTCCGGCTCGCGTCCGATCAGCGGATCGATCTTGCCGTCCTTGGCGAGCGCGTTGAGGTTCTGCGTGTACTGCTCCAGCGGCGAAGGCTGTTCCTTGCCTTCCGCGTCCTGCGCTTCCTCGCCGGCTGCCGGCTTGGCCTTGTCCTCCGGCTGGCCCGACTTCGTGATGCCGTGCGAGATGAAATTGACGACGTCAAGGCGCGTCACGCCCTGCTGATGCAGGTAGTAGACCGCGTGGGAATCCTTTTCACCGAAGATGGCGACCAGCACATTGGCGCCGGTGACTTCCTTCTTGCCGTTGCTGGTGCTCTGCACGTGCATGATCGCGCGCTGGATCACGCGCTGGAAACCCAGGGTCGGCTGAGTGTCCGCCTCCGAGTTCGGCGGCAGGATCGGCGTGTTGTCCGCGATGAAGTTCTGCAGGTTCTTGCGCAGATCCTCGATGTTGCACGCGCACGCGCGCAGAACTTCCGCGGCCGACGGATTGTCGAGCAGCGCGAGCAACAGGTGCTCGACGGTGATGAATTCGTGTCGGGCCTGCCGGGCTTCCACAAACGCCATGTGCAGGCTGACTTCGAGCTCCTGGGCGATCATGCTTCCTCCATCACGCACTGCAGCGGATGCTGGTGTTGGCGTGAATAACTGCAGACTTGCTCAACTTTCGTCGCTGCGATGTCTCTGGGATAGACGCCGCAGACGCCGCGTCCTTCGTGATGAACCTTCAGCATGATCTGGGTTGCTTGCTCCCTCCCTTTGCCGAAGAACTTCTGCAGAACGCCAACCACGAACTCCATCGGCGTGAAATCGTCGTTCAGCAGCACCACCTGGTACATCGGGGGCGGCTTGACCCGAGAAGCCTGCTTCTCGACGACGGTGCCTTCATCAAACCGCTCACTCATCTGGCCGCATTCTATTCAAACCGACCACCGGAAACCGGATACAAAAAGCGTACCAATCATACGGTAAATCAGTACGCGAACTGCCGATTTCAAGCGCGTGGAAAGTGCCTTGCCCAGAGGAAGACGGCTCGAAAAAGTCGCGCCACTGCCGCGGCAACTCCACTTCGTTCAACTCGCGAAAAGGCCCTGCGATGACACCGCTTGTCCCCTTTCCTGGCGCGCGGGCAACGAGCGGTAGCAGTCCGTGCCCGGGGCTTGACCATGGACATTTTTGCTCGAACAATCCGCTCGTCCTGCCCAGGCCCGACCGGCTCACGGCGGATGCGCACCAAACGGGATCGAACAGCGTGCGCGGTTGGGTGGACTCGGATGGGCGCTGCGTGCGCAAGAAGTTCGGGCCGCTCGTTCATACGAGGAAGGATGAGGGTATGGCAACAGGAACGGTGAAATGGTTCAACGACGCGAAGGGCTACGGGTTCATCACGCCGGACGACGGCGGTGAAGACCTGTTCGCTCACTTTTCGGCGATCCAGATGAATGGCTTCAAGACATTGAAGGAAGGGCAGAAGGTGCAGTTCGAAGTCGTGCAAGGCCCGAAGGGCAAGCAGGCTTCGAATATCCAGAACGGCTGAACGGCGCACCCACCACGAAAAACCCCGCCTCGGCGGGGTTTTTTGTTGCGTTCGCGTGCGGCGGCGCCCTCCGATGGGGCATTTGCGCCACGGTCCGGTGCGACAAATTGGCGCGGCAGCAAAGCACCTGGACGCCATCGGGCCCTCCCGCTCGGCGGGAGGGTGGGGTTGGTGCCGTGCCTTTGGAAAATGGTCGGGCGCCCGGCCGCCCGAAGCCCGACCATCGAACTACCCGGAGCGAGTGCACGTGCGACCCCGAAGGGGTCGCGTACACGAGCGACGCGACGCGTTACATGTGGTCGATCATCACCTGCCCGAAGCCCGAGCAGCTGACCTGCGTGGCGCCTTCCATGAGGCGCGCGAAGTCGTACGTGACCTTCTTGCTGCGGATCGACCGCTCCATCGACGCGATGACGAGGTCGGCCGCTTCGGTCCAGCCCATGTGCCGCAGCATCATCTCGGCGGACAGGATCTCCGAGCCTGGATTGACGTAATCCTTGCCCGCGTACTTCGGCGCCGTTCCGTGCGTCGCCTCGAACATGGCCACGGAGTCCGACATGTTGGCTCCCGGCGCGATGCCGATGCCGCCCACCTGCGCCGCCAGCGCGTCGGAAATGTAGTCGCCATTGAGGTTCATGGTGGCGATCACGTCGTACTCGGCCGGCCGCAGCAGAATCTGCTGCAGGAAGGCGTCGGCGATCACGTCCTTGATCACGATGTCGCCATGCGCCGCCTTGATCTTCATCCACGGGCCGCCATCGAGCAGCTCGGCGCCGAACTCCTTCTGCGCCAGCGCGTAACCCCACTTGGCGAACGCGCCTTCCGTGAACTTCATGATGTTGCCCTTGTGCACGAAGGTCAGGCTCTTGCGCTTGTTCGCGATGACGTACTGGATCGCCTTGCGCACCAGGCGTTCGGTCCCCTCGCGCGAGATGGGCTTGATGCCGATGCCCGACGTGGCCGGGAAGCGGATCTTCTTGACACCCATTTCCTTCTGCAGGAACTCGATCAGCTTCTTCGCCTTGTCGGTCTCGGCTTCGTATTCGATGCCGGCGTAGATGTCTTCCGAGTTCTCGCGGAAGATGACCATGTTGGTCTTTTCAGGCTCCTTGACCGGGCTGGGCACGCCCTTGAAGTACTGGATGGGCCGGAGGCAGACGTACAGGTCCAGTTCCTGGCGCAGCGCGACGTTGATCGAGCGGATGCCGCCGCCGACCGGGGTCGTCAGGGGTCCCTTGATCGAGACCACGTACTCCCGCAGCACCTGGAGCGTTTCTTCCGGCAGCCAGACGTCCGGCCCGTAAACCTTGGTCGACTTCTCGCCCGCGTAGACCTCCATCCACACGATCTTCTTCTTGCCGCCGTACGCCTTGGCGACGGCGGCGTCCACCACCTTGATCATGACCGGGGTGATATCGATCCCGGTTCCATCGCCCTCGATGTAGGGAATGATCGGCTGGTCCGGGACGTTGAGCGTGTAGTCCTTGTTGACCGTGATCTTCTGCCCGGTGGTGGGCACCTTGATGTGCTGGTACATCGCGTCTCCTGGTGGCGTCCTGGATACGAAGCTCGTCGGCGCACGCCGCCGGCTCCTCTTTTCGTCCGACCGGGAAGTTTAACCGCGGCCTCCGTCCGGCCGACCGTGCGCGGCATGCGCTGTGTCAACCCCGCTGCGAGCCGTGGCGTTTTCCAACCGACCAGCATCGGTCAACGGCGCGCAGCGCCGGACTCTTGCCGGCACCCGGTCGTCGATTCGAAGCGCTGACGGACCGCCGTGCGTTTCCTTTCCGCTTCGCCGCGATACAGTCCGGCCTCGTCCGTCCTCCAGTTCTTAACGCCAGCATGCGCGCCCTGTCCAGCCTCACGGTCCTGCTCACCACCGCTTTCCTCGTCGTGGCCGGGGCCGCTGGCCCGACGCAGGCCCAGTCCCGCGCCCAGCCGACCCTGCCGACGGTGAAGCTGACGGCCGGCATTCACGTCATCACCGCCGAAGCGGCGACAACCCCGCTGGCTCGCACGGTCGGCCTGATGCACCGGGAGCGGCTCGCACCGAACCACGGCATGCTGTTCGTGTTCGAGGAAAAGTCGCAGCAGTGCTTCTGGATGCGCAACACCCTGGTGCCCTTGACGATCGCCTTCATCGAGGACGATGGAACGATCGCCCAGTTCGCCGACATGGCGCCGAGGGCCGAGGTCAGCCACTGCTCGCAGAAGCCGGTGCGCTATGCGCTGGAGATGGAACAGGGATGGTTCGCGAAGCGCGGCATCGCCGCCGGCGCCAGGATCGGCGGGCTCCCGTCGCCCCGCTAGGACCGAAGCGCAAAGAAAAAGGGCCGCTCGCGCGGCCCTTCTTCAGCGGGATCCGATCAGCCGAAGTTGCGGGCCGCGAAGTCCCAGTTGACGAGACTGTTCAGGAAGGTCTCGACGAACTTGGGTCGCGCATTGCGGTAGTCGATGTAGTAGGCGTGCTCCCATACGTCGACCGTGAGCAGCGGCTTGTCGTTCGTCGTCAGCGGCGTGGCGGCATTGCTGGTGTTCGCGATGTCGACCGAGCCGTCGCTCTTCTTCACGAGCCAGGTCCAGCCCGACCCGAAATTGCCGACGGCACTCTTCGTGAAGGCTTCCTTGAAGCCCGCGTACGAGGTCCACTTCCTGGCGATCGCCTCGGCGAGCGCGCCGGTCGGCTCGCCGCCGCCGCCCGGCTTCATGGAGTTCCAGAAGAAGGTGTGGTTCCACACCTGCGCGGCGTTGTTGAACACGCCGCCGGACGAGCGCCGGATGATTTCTTCCAAGGGCATGTTCTCGAACTCGTTGCCCTTGATCAGGTTGTTCAGGTTCGTGACGTAGGCCTGGTGGTGCTTGCCGTAGTGGAACTCGAACGTTTCGCGGGACAGGTGCGGCGCAAGCGCATCCATCGCATACGGCAACGGGGGCAGCGTGTGTTCCATGGAGTCCTCGGTGGAAGGTGTGACTGGAGAGGGAAGGTGATTCTATCGCCGCGGCCGGTTCCGGCCGCGTCAGCGCTCGTCACCGTCCTCGGTCCCGCTCGGCAGCAACGCCTGCACCCGGACCACGGCCCCGCCCCGGGCAAATCGAAGCGACAGCGCGTCGCCTGTCGACAGCCGCGCGGCGTCCGTGATGATCGCCCCCTTCGCCGACATCGCCATTGCGTAGCCGCGCTTCAGCACCGCGTCGGGATCCAGCGCGTCCAGTCTTGCGCTGAGCGCGGCCAGGCGCATCGCGGCAGCGTGGCGTCGCGCGACCATCAGCGTGACGAGACGTCCGAAGGCCGCGGCCGGAGCACCGCACGCTGCGGTCAGGCGCAGTCGCAGCAGGGTTTCGCGGTGCCGGCCCAGCACCAGCCGCCGGCCGGCGACGGCCCGGTTCGCGGCCGACTGCAGGCGCGCGTGCAGAGAGCCCACGCGGCCATCGAGGGCGGCCAGTGGCGCCCGCGGGGTCGCCAGGGCTCGCTGCGCGTAGTCGAGTCGTTGGGCGGCGCGTTGGAGCCGATGCACGAGACCGCGCTTCAGCGGCTGCATGCGGCCGGCAATTTCACCGAGCAACGCATCGCGTGCCGGCGCCACCACCTCGGCCGCCGCCGTCGGCGTCGGTGCCCGCAGGTCGGCCGCGAAGTCCGCGATGGTGATGTCGCTCTCGTGCCCGACGCCGACGACGACGGGCAGGGCCGAAGACCGGATCGCGCGTGCCACCGCTTCCTCGTTGAACGCCCACAGGTCCTCGATCGACCCGCCACCGCGCACCAGCAGGACGACGTCGACTTCCGCTCGGCCGGAAACCGTCCGCAGCATGGCGGCGATCCGCTGTCCGGCACCCGCGCCCTGCACCGGCACCGGATAGACGACGACGGCCACATACGGTGCACGGCGCGCCAGGCACGTGAGCACGTCGCGCAGTGCCGCCGCCTGCAGCGACGTCACGATGCCGACCCGGCGGGGAACGTCCGGCAGCGCACGCTTCGCCTCCGCAGCGAACAGGCCTTCGCCGGCGAGCTTCGCCTTCAGCCGCAGAAACTCCTCGAACAGACGCCCCTGCCCGGCGCGGCGCATCGACTCGATCGTCAACTGGAACTCGCCGCGTGCCTCGTACAGGGACACGACCGCCGACAGCTCGACCTCATCGCCGTCACGCGGAGTCCAGTTCAACAGCTGGTTGCGGCCGCGGAACATCACGCAGCGCACCTGCGCCTGGTCATCCTTCAGCGACGAAATACCAGTGACCGCTGGCGGCCCGCGTCAGGTTGGCGACCTCCCCCTGCACGCGCACGAGCGGAAAGCTGCGCTCCAGCAGGCCAGCAACGGCGCGGTTCAACGCCGAAACCGTCAGCGGATCCCGCGCCATTGCTCGTTCCGTACCCTCGAAGTCAGGCACCATGCGGGTTTCCGGGGCGAACCTGTCCACAAACGCAGGCACGTAGCCGAATGCGGCGAGCCGCCGAGCGATCAAATTCGAAATAATTCATAAGCCATTGAAAATCAAAACAAACATTGCGTGCTCACGCCCTGTGCAGGCGGTACAAACCAAATTGCAACAAGGGCTTAGGCGCTCTGCGCGGCGGTTCTCCACATACTTGTCCACAGAGTTTGTGGAAACTTGCTCGCGCCCTCCCGGCCCTCTACAGTTCGCTGATTTCGCGCCCAGCGCGGCATAGAGGTCCACTCCGTTGCTTGCCATCATCCTCGAGCTAGGCTGGCCGATCTGGCCATTGATCCTCGCGTCCGTACTCGCGCTGGCCCTGATCATCGAACGAAGCATCGCGCTGCGGCGCGAAAAGATATTACCGGCGACGTTGCTTCCGGAAGTCGTCAATCTGTGGAACCGTCGGCAGATATCCCCGGCCGCGATAGCCGAACTGGAGCGGAACTCGCCGCTCGGGCGCGTGCTGGCGGCGGCGTTGCGCAACGACCATGCGACGCGTGAAGGCGCCAAGCAGCAGGTCGAGGCGGCCGGCGCCGTGGTGGCCAACCGGCTCAGCAAGAACCTGACGCTGCTCGGGTCGATCGGCTCGCTGGCGCCGCTGCTCGGCCTGCTCGGCACGGTGGTGGGAATGATCACGATCTTCGCGTCGCAACAGGGCGGCACCAACCCGCAGGAACTGGCGCGCGGCATCTCGGTGGCCCTCTACGCCACGGCCTTCGGCATCATCGTGGCCGTGCCGGCGGTGCTGATGTATCGGCACTTCCGCCGCGTCGTCGACGACTTCCTGGTCGACATGGAGGACCAGGCCGAGCGGCTGCTCGAACAGGTGTACGACACGGGCGGGAAACGCTGATGCGGTTCCGCCGTCCCCAGGACGAGGAGCCGGAACTCAACCTGATCCCGTTGATCGACATCCTGCTTGTTGTCCTGATCTTCCTGGCCATCAGCACCACGTACTCGAAGTACTCGGAACTGAAGATCGAACTGCCGACCGCCGACGCGATGCAGCCGGCGGTGCGCCCGAACGAGATCAACGTCGCCGTCACCGCGGACGGCCGCTACGCGCTGGAGCGCAAGGTGATCGGCGCTCCCGAGGTGCCGGAACTGGCCGCGGTGCTGCAGCAGGCCGCGCAGGGCAAGGACAGCCCGCTGATCATCATCAACGCCGACGCCCAGGCGCCGCACCAGGCGGTCATCAGCGTGATGGAAGCCGCCCGGCTGGCCGGCATCGTGCGCATCAGCTTCGCGACCCAGAAGACGAGCGGCGCCCGCCGCTGAGCCGCCGCGATGGCGTCGATGCGCACCCGGCTGCAGCTGACGCTGGTCGACGTCTGGCAGCAGCGCGGAGTGCTGGCATGGCTGCTGTCTCCGCTCGCGGTCCTGCACTGCCTGGGCCTTTCCGCGCGGCGGGCGCTCTACTCCGTCGGCGTGCTGCGGCAGACGCGCCTCGACGTTCCCGTGGTCGTGATCGGCAACCTGTACGTCGGCGGGACCGGGAAGACGCCGCTCACGATCGAACTCGTGGGCGCGCTCAGCGCACGCGGCTGGCATCCCGGCATCGTCTCGCGCGGCTACGGCGCCACCGGTGACGAGGCTCGCATCGTGCGGCGCGACGACAGTGCGCGCGACGTCGGCGACGAGCCCTTGCTCATGGCGCGGTCCACGCCAGCGCCGGTGGCCGTCGCGCGCAGCCGGGCCGCCGCGGCGCAGCTGCTGCGCGCGCGGCATCCCGAGTGCGATGTGCTGGTCGCCGATGACGGGTTGCAGCACTGGCCGCTCGCGCGCGACATGGAAATTGCCCTGCTTCACTACCGCGGCCTCGGCAACGGCTGGCTGTTGCCGGCCGGCCCCCTGCGCGAACCCGCCAGCCGGCTCGAGCGCGTCGATGCCGTGGTGTGCAACGGCGACGTGCCGCCGATCGACACGGCGGCCCCGCGCTACCCGATGCGGACGCGACTCGGCGACGCCCGGCCGCTGAACGGCGGCAGCCCGGCGCAGACGCTGGCCGCGCTGTCAGCCGCCCAGGAGCGCGGGGGGCTGCGGATCGCCGCCGCGGCGGGCATCGGCATGCCCGATCGTTTCTTCGCGATGCTGCGCTCCGCCGGCCTCGTCATCGACGAGATGCCGCTCGCCGACCACTTCGACTTCGTCGCCAATCCGTTCGCCGGCATCGCCGTCGATCGCATCCTGGTGACGGAGAAGGACGCCGTAAAATGCGTGGCGAATCCGGCGCTCGCCACCGACGCGCGCATCTGGGTCGTCCCCCTCGTCACGGAGATCGACCCGCGCCTGGTCGACGACGTGGTGGCACGCCTGCATCGAACCTCGAGGAGCACCGCGCTTGGACCATCGACTGCTTGACATCCTGGTGTGCCCCCTCTGCAAGGGCCTGCTCGAGTACCGCAAGGACGCGCAGGAACTGATCTGCAAGGCGGACGGCCTGGCGTACCCGATCCGCGACGGCATCCCGGTGATGCTCGAGTCCGACGCCCGCAAGGTCGACGCGGCGGAACTCGGTCGCTGACGGCACTGGCGGCGCGGCGCGCGTGACCCCGTTCGTCGTCATCGTTCCGGCGCGCCTGGCGTCGACGCGGCTGCCGCGCAAGCCCCTCGCCGACATTCACGGGCTGCCGATGATCGTTCGCGTCGCGCGCGGCGCCGTCGCGAGCGGGGCCGCGCGGGTGATCGTCGCCGCCGACAGCCGCGAGATCGTCGACGCGTGCGCGGCGCATGACGTCGAAGCGCTGCTGACGCGCGCCGACCACGCGACCGGCACCGACCGGCTGGCCGAGGCCGTTGGGCATCTCGGACTCGCCGATGAGGCGATCGTCGTCAATGTGCAGGGCGACGAGCCGCTGATGCCCGCCGCGGTGGTGCGCCGGGTTGCGGGCGTGCTCGCCGAACGCGCCGATTGCGCGATCGCCACGGCCTGCCACCCGCTGCATGACGCTGCCGAGTTCTTCAGTCCGAACGTGGTCAAGGTGGTCACCGATGCGGCCGGGCGGGCGTTGTACTTCTCGCGGGCACCGATACCGTGGTCGCGCGATGCGTTTGCCGCCTGCCGCGATCAGCTGCCGCCCGGCCTGCCCGCGCGCCGCCACATCGGCCTCTACGCATACCGCGCCGGCTTCCTGCGACGCTTTCCGGCCCTGCCGCCTGCGGCGCTCGAGCAGCACGAGAGCCTCGAGCAGTTGCGCGCGCTGGCGCACGGCTTCGGCATCGCCGTGATCGAGCTTCCCGAAGCCCTCCCGCCCGGCGTCGACACCGCCGAGGATCTCGAGCGCGTGCGCGCCCTGATCGGCGCATAGGCGGCACGGCGCCTTTCCACGCCGCTACACTGCGCCTCCCCCGGCTCCGGAGGCTCCCCATGAAGCGGTTTTTCGCAGCATTGCTCTGCGTCCCTGCGCTTGCGCTCGCCACGGCCGCCGCCGACGCCAGGACCCTGCGCTGGGCCTCCCAGGGCGACCCGCAGACGGCCGATCCGCACTCCCAGAACGAGAGCCTCACCAACCTGTTCTCGCAGTCCGTTCACGACACGCTGGTGATGCGTGACAACAGCCTGAAGCTCGTTCCGGGGCTGGCGACGTCCTGGCAGCAGGTGAACGCGACGACATGGCGCTTCACCCTGCGCCAGGGCGTGAAGTTCCACGACGGTTCGCCCTTCACGGCCGACGACGTCGTGTTCAGCTGGGAGCGGGCATCGCACCCGAACTCGCAGTTGCGCCAGTACGCGATCCCGGTGGGCAAGCCGCGCAAGGTCGACGACTACACGGTCGAGTTCGTGCAGGACAAACCGAACCCGGTGACGCTCGAGCACGCCACGACGATCTACGTGATGAGCAGGGCGTGGTCGACGAAGAACAAGGTGGATCGCCCGCTGGACTTCAAGGGCAAGGAGGAGACGTTCGCCTCGCGCAATGCCAACGGCACCGGCCCGTGGATCCTGGCATCGCGCGAGCCGGGTGTACGCACGGTGCTCAAGCGCAACAGCGACTGGTGGGGCATCAAGGACGGTCGCGCTCCAGGCAACGTGACCGAGGTGATCTACACGCAGGTCAGCGCCGACGCCACGCGCACGGCGGCCCTGCTGTCCGGGCAGGTCGACTTCGTGCTCGACCCGCCGCCGCAGGATCTGCGCCGGCTCGAGGAGAACAAGGCAGTCAAGGTCGTGCGCGGCCAGGAGAACCGCGTCGTGTTCTTCGGTTTCGACCAGAGCCGTGACGAGTTGCTGTACTCGAGCGTGAAGGGCAGGAACCCCTTCAAGGACGTGCGCGTGCGCACGGCCGTGTACCAGGCCATCGACATCGAGGCGATCCGCTCGCGGATCATGCGCAACGCGGCGCTGCCGACCGGCGGCATCACGCCGTCGATCCTCGCGTCGAACCCCGAGGCCGAGAAGCGCCTGCCCTTCGACCCGGCGCGGTCCAGGCAGCTGCTGACGGAAGCCGGCTATCCGAACGGTTTCGACGTCACCCTGGACTGCCCCAACAACCGCTACATCAACGACGAGGAGATCTGCCTCGCGGTCGCCGCGATGCTGGCGAAGATCGGCATCCAGACCAGGGTGAGCACCATGCCGCGTGCCACGTACTTCCCGAAACTGGAAAAGTTCGACACCAGCATGTACATGCTCGGCTGGGGTGGCGCGATCACCGACGCGCAGACCATGCTGTCCCCGGTCCTGCACTCGCCGGATCCCAGGACCGGCAGCGGTTCGTTCAACTACGGCCGCTACACCAATCCGAAGCTCGACGCGCTGATCGACGCGGCGGCGGTCGAAACGAACGGCGAGAAGCGGCGCGAGATCATCCGGCAGGCAATCGCCGAGCACAACGCGCAGGTGCATCACGTCCCGTTGCATCGCCAGATGATTCCGTGGGCCATGCGGGCCAACGTCACCGTCGTGCACCGCGCCGACAACGCGCCCAGCATGGAGTGGGGCACGATCGAATGACCGGCGCGGCTCCGCGCCGCCTCTCCTGAAAACCCGCGATCACGGCGCGGATGCGGGTAGAATCGCGCGGTTTCACGGCGGGCCCTCGATGGACCGCCGACAAGACACAAGACCAGCAAAGGCAGAGGCGGGGGATGCGACTGATATTGCTCGGGCCACCGGGTGCCGGCAAAGGCACGCAGGCCACGTTCATCAAGGAACGCTTCGGCATTCCGCAGATTTCCACCGGTGACATGCTGCGCGCCGCGGTCAAGGCCGGCACGCCGCTGGGCCTCGCCGCCAAGAAGGTGATGGACGCCGGCGGCCTCGTCTCCGACGACATCATCATCGGGCTCGTGAAGGACCGCCTGCGCGAACCGGACACGGCCAACGGCTACCTGTTCGACGGTTTTCCCCGCACGATTCCCCAGGCCGACGCGATGAAGCACGCAGGCGTGGCGATCGACGTCGTGCTCGAGATCGACGTGCCCGACGCCGACATCATCGACCGCATGAGCGGCCGCCGGGTGCACCCGGCCAGCGGGCGCACCTATCACGTGCGCTTCAACCCGCCGAAGGTCGAAGGCACGGACGACCCCACCGGCGAGCCGCTGATCCAGCGCGACGACGACAAGGAAGAAACCGTCCGCAAGCGCCTGGAGGTCTATCACGGCCAGACCCGCGCCCTGGTCGCGTACTACTCGGACTGGGCCGCGGGCGGCCAGCCCGGCGCTCCGCGCTACCGGAAGATTTCCGGAGTGGGATCGGTCGACGAAATCAAGCAACGCGCGTTCGCCGCGTTGTCGCAGTAAACCCCTTGCAGCACTTGAACATCACGCCTCGATAAGGAGAAAAACAATGTCTGGATTGGCGCTCGCCCTGCTCTGCGGCCTCGCGGCCGTGGTCTTCGGCGCGTGGTCGATCTCCTGGATTCTTAAGCAGCCCGCGGGGAACGCGCGCATGCAGGAGATCGCCGCCGCCGTGCAAACAGGCGCTCAGGCCTACCTGAACCGCCAGTACCGAACCATCGCCATCGTCGGCGTGGTGCTCGCGATCATCATCGCGGTGGTGCCGCAGCTCGGCCTGTGGACCGCCATCGGCTTCGTGCTCGGCGCGGTGCTGTCCGGCGCCGCGGGGTATGTCGGCATGAACGTGTCCGTGCGCGCCAACGTGCGCACGGCGCAGGCCGCTACGCTGGGCCTGAACCCGGCGCTGAACATCGCGTTCCGCGGCGGCGCGATCACCGGCCTGCTGGTCGTGGGTCTTGGCCTGATCGGCGTCGCGGGCTTCTACTGGGTGCTGACGGTGACGCATGCCGGGTCGAATACGCGCGACCTGCTGCACCCGATGATCGGCTTCGCGTTCGGCGCGTCGCTGATCTCGATCTTCGCCCGACTCGGCGGCGGCATCTTCACCAAGGGCGCCGACGTCGGCGCCGACCTCGTCGGCAAGGTCGAAGCCGGCATTCCGGAAGACGACCCGCGCAATCCGGCCGTGATCGCCGACAACGTGGGTGACAACGTCGGCGACTGCGCCGGCATGGCGGCCGACCTCTTCGAGACCTTCGCCGTGACCGTGATCGCCACCATGCTGATCGGCGGCATCGTGTTCAAGGGCAACACCGACGCCGGCATCATCTATCCGCTCGTGATCTCCGGCGTGTCGATCCTGGCGTCGATCGTCGGCTGCATGTTCGTGAAGGCCCGCGAAGGCGGCAAGATCATGAACGCGCTGTACCGCGGCCTGCTGGTCGCCGGCGCGATCTCGCTGGTGCTGTTCTATCCGGTGACCGCGTGGATCCTCGGACCGGTGGCCGCGTCGGGCGGCGTCACCGTGATGAACCTCTACCTGGCCGCCGTCGTCGGCCTCGTGCTGACCGCCGCGCTGGTCTACATCACCGAGTACTACACGGGAACGCAGTTCGAGCCGGTGAAGTACGTCGCCCAGGCATCGACGACGGGTCATGCGACCAACATCATTGCCGGCATTGCGGTGTCACTCAAGGCGTGCGCCTGGCCGGTGCTGGCGATCTCGGCGGCGATCCTTGCCTCGCACTGGCTGGCCGGCCTGTACGGCATCGCGGTCGCCGCGACGTCGATGCTGTCGATGACCGGCATCATCGTGGCGCTCGACGCCTACGGTCCGATCACGGACAACGCGGGCGGCATCGCCGAAATGGCCGACATGCCGAAGGAAGTGCGCGCGATCACCGATCCGCTCGACGCCGTCGGCAACACGACCAAGGCCGTGACGAAGGGCTACGCGATCGGCTCGGCCGGCCTCGCCGCGCTGGTGCTGTTCGCCGACTACACCGGTGGGCTGCGCGAGGCCGGCGTGGATGTGACGTTCGATCTGTCGAACCACATGGTGATCATCGGCCTGTTCATCGGCGGCCTGATCCCCTTCCTGTTCGGCGCGATGGCGATGGAAGCGGTCGGCCGCGCGGCGGGCTCGGTGGTGGAGGAAGTGCGCCGCCAGTTCCGCGAGATCCCCGGCATCATGGAGTACAAGGCCAAGCCCGACTACAGCAAGGCAGTCGACATGCTGACGACGGCGGCGATCAAGGAAATGATGATCCCGTCGATCCTGCCGGTGCTGGTGCCGATCGTCGTCGGCATCGTCCTCGGCCCGGCCGCGCTCGGCGGCGTGCTGATGGGCACGATCGTGACCGGCCTGTTCGTCGCGATCTCGATGACGACCGGCGGCGGCGCGTGGGACAACGCCAAGAAGTACATCGAGGAAGGCCACCACGGCGGCAAGGGCTCCGACGCGCACAAGGCGGCGGTCACCGGCGACACCGTGGGCGATCCGTACAAGGACACGGCCGGCCCGGCGGTCAACCCGCTGATCAAGATCATCAACATCGTCGCCCTGCTGATCGTGCCGATCATCGCGTCGATCCACGGTGGCAAGGCCGCCCCCGCCGCCGCTGCCGTGGCGCCGGCCGCCATGACAGCGCCGTCCGCAGTGATGGTCGTTCCGGTCGTGATCGCCGTCGGGATCCCGAATCGCGTGCACTTCGAGAGCGGCCAGAACCGCATCACGGCGTCCAGCCAGAAGATCATCGACGGCTACGCCTCGGCCCTCAAGGCTTCGGCGGACGCCAAGGTTGAACTGTCCGGCTACGCCGACCCGACCGGCGACGCCGCCAAGAACATGGAACTGGCCAAGGAACGCGCGATCGTCGTCCGTGACGCGCTGGTCGGGGCCGGCGTGCCGGCCGACCGCGTGTCCCTGGTGAAGCCGAGCGACGTGATCACCGGCGCCGGCAGCGACGCCGAAGCGCGCCGCGTCGACATCATCCTCCGGTAGCCAGCGGCCATGTTCGACGAAGAGGATCGCGAAACCGGCTTTGCGCTGTTCCTGGTGATCGCGCTGGCGATCACGGTGTCCATCGCCACGATGGGCATCGCCGCGGGCACCGCGATCAGCCAGAGCGGCGGCAAGTCGGTCGCCGCCAACAACGCGGTGACCGTCACGCGGCTGTATTTCGAACTCGGCAAGGCCGACCTGCCCGCCGATGCCGACGCGGCGCTCGCTTCGTTCGTGAAATCGGCGAAGGAAGGCCGCCGCCGGATCGGGATTTCCGGGTATCACGATGCCAGCGGCGACGCCGCCGCCAACGCGGAACTCGCGAAGCAGCGCGCACTGGCGGTGCGCGACCTGCTCGCCGGGGCCGGCGTGCCGAGCGAGAGCATCGAACTCAGGAAGCCGGAACTGACGACCGGCGACGGCGATCCGCGGGAAGCGCGCCGCGTGGAAGTCACGCTGCTGTAGTTCTGTTTCAATGCGAGGGGCGGCCGGCGCAAGCCCGCCGCCCCTTTTCTTTGCCGGAGTGCCCATGCAGATACGCGACGCCGCCTCGGACGACCTCGCCGCCATCCAGGCCATCTACGCGCACCACGTGCTGCATGGCCTAGGCACGTTCGAGACCGAGCCGCCCGACCTCGATGAGATGAAGCGGCGGCACGCGCAGATCACGGGCGACGGCTTCCCTTACCTGATCGCGGTCGACGCGGACGGAGTACTCGGCTACGCCTACGCCAATCACTTCCGAACGCGCGCGGCCTACCGCAATACCGTGGAAGACTCGATCTACGTGGCGGACCGCGCGGCGGGCCGAGGCGTGGGCAAGGCGCTGCTGTCCGTGCTGATCGAGCGCTGCACGGCGCTCGGGCTGCGCCAGATGCTGGCCGTCATCGGCGACTCGGGCAACGCCGGCTCGATCGGCGTGCACCGCGCCTGCGGCTTCGAGCACGCCGGAGTGATGAAAGCCGTGGGACGCAAGTTCGACCGCTGGGTCGATGTCGTGATCATGCAGCGCGCCCTCGGCCCTGGCGCGAGCACGCCGCCGGTCTAGGTCCTGCCCTTCGGCCCGTCGCCCGCTTCGCGCACGTGCGCGAGGGCGTCGGTGGCCGACTCGTAGATGTGCGGCGCGACTCCGCGGCCATCGAGCGCCTTGCCCAGCTTGGCGCGCAGGAAACCGGACGTCGTGTAGCGGCTCACTCCGAAGTAGTAGTTGTCGACCAGCGACTTCACCATCGCCGCGTACTCGTCCTCCACCCGGGAGTCGAGGTCGAAGTGGTCGTAATTGACGATCCCGTAGACCTTGTGGCCGATGAGCTGCAGCCGCCGCTCGATCTCGTCGTGGATCGCCCGCACGTCCTCGCTCGTCTTCACGGCGAGCCGCTCGAAGTTCAGGAACAGGATGTTGTGCTCCTCGTCGTACGCCAGGCGCTGCGTGAGCGGCACCGCCAGCATGCGTTCGCGCAGGTTCATCGAGTCCGGACCGAAGATCGACGCCTCCATGAGGCGCGGTTCGCCGCGGATGATCGGCGCGAACTCCATGCGGGCGAGGATGTCGCGCTCGATGTCGACGCCCGGCGCCACTTCGATCAGCTCCAGTCCGTCCGGCACGAGCCGGAAAACGCAGCGCTCTGTCACGTACAGCACGGGCTGCCCGCGCCGCAGAGCCTCGCTGCCGGCGAACGTGCGGTGTTCCACGGCCTGCACGAATTTCTTCGGTCCGATGTCGTTCAGCAGTTGCAGCTTGCCGTCTTCGATGACGACCTGGAGATCGCCGGCAGTGAAGGTGCCGACGAAGACGACGCTCTTCGCCGACTGCGAGATGTTGATGAACCCCCCGGCGCCGGCCAGACGCGGACCGAACCTGCTGACGTTCAGGTTGCCTTCGCGGTCTGCCTGCGCCAGACCGAGGAACGCGAGGTCCAGGCCGCCGCCGTCGTAGAAATCGAACTGGTACGGCTGGTCGATGATCGCCTGCGTGTTCACCGCCGCGCCGAAGTTCAGGCCCGAAGCGGGGATGCCGCCGACCACGCCGGGTTCGGCGGTGAACGTGAGCAGATCGATCACCTTTTCCTCGGTGGCCACGCCCGCGACGCCTTCCGGCATGCCGATGCCGAGGTTGACGACGCTGTTTGCCTTGAGTTCCAGCGCCGCGCGGCGCGCGATGATCTTGCGTTCGCTCATCGGCATCGGCGCGAGCGAGCTGACCGGCACGCGGATCTCGCCGGAGAACCCCGCGTTGTACTGCTCGACGAAGGTCTGCATGTGGTACTCGGGCTTCTCCGCCACCACGATGCAGTCCACGAGCACGCCGGGGATCTTCACGTGGCGCGGGTTGAGCGAGCCGCGGTCGGCGATGCGCTCGACCTGCACGATGACGATGCCGCCCGAGTTGTGGGCCGCCATCGCGATCGCGAGACCCTCCAGCGTCAGGGCCTCGCGCTCCATCGTGATGTTGCCGTCGGGATCCGCGGTCGTGCCGCGCACGATGCCGACGTTGATCGGAAAGGTCCGGTAGAACAGGTAGTCCTCGCCGCCGATGGTCATCAACTCGACGAGGTCTTCGTGGGTTCCCTGGTTGATCTTGCCGCCGCCGTGACGCGGGTCCACGAACGTGCCGAGCCCGATACGGGTGAGGTGACCCGGCTTTCCGGCCGCGATGTCGCGAAACAGGTGGGTGATCACTCCCTGGGGCAGGTTGTACGCCTCGATGCGATTGGCGACGGCAAGCGCCTGTAGCTTGGGCACGAGGCCCCAATGGCCGCCGATGACCCGCTTCACCAGGCCCTCATGGCCCAGGTGATTGAGTCCTCGCTCCTTGCCGTCGCCCTGGCCCGCGGCGTACACGAGCGTCAGTCCTTCCGGCTTGCCGATGCCGTCAGGATCCTTTTCGCTCGATTCAAGAAAGCGCTGCTCGAGGGCAACCGCGATGTTCTCCGGAAAGCCGATCCCCACGAAGCCAGTCGTGGCGACGGTGTCGCCGTCATGGATCAACTGGACCGCTTCGCGGGCGCTGACGATCTTGCCCTTTTCGAAACTCTTGAGTCCCTGCAGCAACTCGCGACCCCGATGAGTCATCTCTCCTCCGTGCTGCGAACCGGTGTGTGGCCGTTCACATCGGCCCATGGGTCGTCCGATCGGCCGCTTGCCGGACGATCCTCGCGGCCGTACTGTAAATCGAGATTGGACCGTGTCGAGGCCTCTCCATGTCGCCGAGATCCGCTGTCGTTCCACGGGCTGTGCTGCTGGCGTGCCTGTCCACCGGCGCCACAGCCGTTGGCGCACAGTTGCGGGCGGATCCATCCACGTGGGGCGCGGGCCGCGACGGCATCAAGCTGCATTCGGGCGAAGTGGTCGACCTGCGCACAACCGTGCCGAAGCCGATCGATCCGTATGCCTCCAAGCGTGGCCTGTTCTCATCCATCGGCCTGTACGAATACAAGCCCGCGGGCGCCGTCCCCGGGCAGTACACCCGTCCTCACTATGCGTTCGGACTGCAGTCCGAACTGATGCGCGATGCGCTTTCCCTCGCCGGACTGGAGGCGGAATCCTGCGTCGCTCCCATGCTGCGCCTGCGTGCGCGCCAGACGACCATCACAGGCGCCACCGGCTTCAGCATGAGCCTCCTCGCGCGCTGCACGTTCTACTGATCTGCCCCGGATCCGTCGGCCGCGGTCAGCCTAGAATCGTCCGCTTTCGAGCGGGGGATTCCATGCAGATCAAGGACAACGTTTTCATCGTCACCGGCGGCGCATCCGGCCTCGGTGGCGGCACCAGCCGGCTGCTCGCTGCCAACGGCGCGAAGGTCGTGATCGCCGACGTGCAGGCCGACAAGGGCGAGGCGCTGGCGCGCGAACTCGGCGGCAACGCGCGTTTCGTGAAGTGCGACGTCACGAGCGAGGCCGACGCGCAGGCCGTCGTGAACGCCGCGCAGCAGTTCGGCACGCTGCGGGGCCTGGTGAACTGCGCCGGCATCGCGATCGGCGAAAAGACCGTCGGCAAGGATGGCCCGCACGCGCTGGCCTCGTTCACGCGCGTCATCACGATCAACCTGATCGGTTCGTTCAACATGATCCGCATGGCCGCCACGGCCATGTCGAAGCTCGAGCCCACGGCCGACGGCGAGCGCGGCGTGCTGATCAACACGGCCTCGGTCGCGGCGTTCGACGGGCAGATCGGCCAGGCTGCCTACTCCGCCTCGAAGGGTGGCGTGGTCGGCATGACGCTGCCCATCGCGCGCGACCTCTCGCGCAGCGGCATCCGCGTGTGCACCATCGCGCCGGGCATCTTCGCCACGCCGATGCTGCTCGGCATGCCGCAGGAAGTGCAGGACTCGCTCGGCAAGCAGGTGCCTTTCCCCTCGCGCCTCGGCAAGCCCGAGGAGTACGCCGCGCTGGCGAAGCACATCATCGAGAACGTGATGCTCAACGGCGAGACGATTCGCCTCGACGGCGCCATTCGCCTGCAGCCGAAATAGCGGCGCAGGCAAGTCGATCGCCGCAGCGAGCGGGCACCGGCGTTGCCGCTGTCCGCCGATGCCCATCGGAGGTCGTGCCCATGACTGTCCAGCCGCTTTGCAATCGCGGTCCGACGGTTCGTCCTCGCCGCGCCGGTCGCGGCACTCGTCGCCGCGTGTGCGACAGCGCCCGTCGATCGGCCGTCGCAACCCGAAGCGTCGTCCGCCTTCCGCAACGGGCTCGCCACCGTCACCGCCACCCGGCACATGGCTGCCTCCGCGAATCCGCTCGCCACCGAAGCGGGGCGCGAAATCCTGCGCGCGGGCGGGACGGCCGTCGACGCGGCCATCGCCATCCAGTTGGTGCTCGGACTGGTCGAGCCGCAGAGCTCGGGCCTCGGTGGCGGCGCCTTTCTGATGCACTGGGACGGCAGGCGTGTAGTCGCCTACGACGGGCGGGAGACGGCTCCGATGGCCGCGGACGAAAAGCTGTTCCTGCTGCCCGACGGCAAGGCGATGCCCTTCTACGACGCGGTGGTCGGCGGCCGCTCGGTCGGCACGCCGGGCGCCGTGCGCCTGCTCGAGGTCGCACACCGGCGGCACGGAAAGCTGGCATGGGCAAGGCTGTGCGAACCCGCGCTGCGGCTGGCCGACAGCGGGTTCGCCATGTCGCCTCGGCTCAACATGCTGCTGGCTGCGGAGAAGCACCTGAGGTCCGACCCTTCCGCGGCGGCGTACTTCTATCAGCCCGACGGCACACCGAAGGCGGTCGGCACGATGGTGCGCAACCCGGCCTACGCGGAGACGCTGCGCGCCATCCAGGCCGGTGGCGCGGAAGCCTTCTACGAGGGCGCGATCGCCGCGGACATCGTGAAGGCGGTGCGTTCGCACAGGAACGCCGGCGGGCTGGCCGAGAGCGACCTCGCCGCGTATGAGGTCAAGGCGCGCGAAGCGGTGTGCACCGACTACCGGCAGTGGCGCGTGTGCGGCATGCCGCCGCCGTCGTCGGGCGGTGTGGCGGTCGCGCAGATGCTCGGCATGTTCTCCGTGCGCAACATCGGCGTCGTGCCTCCGGTCACCGTGAACGGGAAACTCGAACCGCAGCCCGATGCGGTCCACCTCTTCTCCGAAGCCGGGCGCCTGGCGTTCGCCGACCGCGGCCAGTACCTGGCCGACAGCGACTTCGTTCCGGTGAACCTGGCGGGCCTCGTCGATGCTGCGTATCTGAAGCAGCGCGCGCAACTGATCACCGACCGCAGCATGGGCACGGCGAAGCCGGGTGTGCCGCCCGGGACCCGGGCCGCATTCGCGCCCGACGACTCGCCGGTGAAGACGTCGACCTCGCACATCTCGGTGGTCGACAGTTTCGGCAACGCTGCTTTCGATGACGACGACGATCGAGGACGTGTTCGGCGCGCGGGTCATGGTGCGGGGCTTCCTGCTGAACAATCAATTGACCGACTTCTCGTTCACGCCCCAGACGGGCGGGCTGCCGGTGGCCAACCGTGTCCAGCCGGGCAAGCGCCCGCGCAGTTCGATGGCGCCGACGCTGGTCTTCGACAAGGCGTCCGGAGAAGTGGTCGCCACCGTTGGCTCGCCGGGCGGCTCGCAGATCATCGGCTACGTCACGAAGACGCTGGTCGGCGTGATGGACTGGAACCTCGACGTGCAGCAGGCCATTTCGCTGCCGAACTTCGGCTCGCGCAACGGGCCTACCGAAGTCGAGAAGGGCCAGGTGAGCAGCGCGCTCATCGACGGCCTGAAGGCCCGTGGCCACGACGTGCGTGAGATCGACATGGGCAGCGGCCTGCAGGGCATCGTCCGCGTCCGACTGCCCGACGGCCGCATGGCATGGTCGGGCGGCGCCGACCCGCGACGCGAGGGCGTCGCGCTCGGCGACTAGGGCCTGTCCCTCCCGCTGTCAGGGACAGCGCCAGACGACTTCCCCGCCTTGCTAGACTTTTTCCTTTGACCGCTGGAAGAAAAGGACTCCAAATGACGATCAAGGTCGGCGACCGCCTGCCCGAAGGGCAACTGCAGGAATTCATCGACGTGGAAACCGAAGGCTGCCCGCTCGGCCCCAATACCTTCAGTGTTGGTGAAATCGCGAAAGGCAAGAAGATCGTCGTCTTCGGACTGCCCGGCGCCTTCACGCCGACCTGTTCGGCCAAGCACGTGCCGGGCTATGTCGAGAAGTACGATGCCTTGAAAGCGAAGGGCGTCGACGAGATCTGGTGTCTGTCGGTCAACGACGCCTTCGTGATGGGCGCCTGGGGCCGGGACCAGAAGTCCGGCGACAAGGTGCGCATGATGGCGGACGGCTCGGGCGAGTTCACGAAGAAGCTCGGCCTCGAGGTCGAACTCCCCGGCATGGGCCTGCGTTGCCGTCGCTTTTCGATGTTCGTCGATAACGGCGTGGTCAAGTCGTTGAACCTCGAGGAGCCCCGCAAGTTCGAGGTCAGCGACGCCGACACGATGCTCAAGCAGGTCGCCTGACCGGTCGTCGCGTCGCACCAAAACGCCGCCCTGCGGGCGGCGTTCTTTCTTGGGGCCCGGCTCGGCGCGCGTCGGCCGCGTTTGGTGATTGACCGCGGCGCCGGCCCTCATAGAATCCGCCTCATCATCGCCCTCGCCGGAGGTGCCGCCGTGAAGTCGCTCGAGGAGCAGATGTCGTTCTACCTGCGCTACCACCGGCATCCGAAGAACAAGCTCACGCATTTCTTCGGCGTACCGCTGATCATGTTCTCGCTGTTCGTGTTGCTCGGCCTCGTCCGCCTGCAACTTGGTGACGTCTCGATCACGGCCGCGAGCGCGCTGGCGATCGCCGTGCTGGCGTACTACTTCCGCCTCGACGCGGTGCTCGCGGTCGCGATGACGCTCTTCACGGCGGTGCTGCTGCTCGCCGCCAACCGTGTGTGCACGCTGGGCGCGCCGACCGCGCTCACGGTGTTTGCCGTCACCTTCATCGGCGGGTGGCTCCTGCAACTGGTCGGGCACGTGTTCGAGGGACGCCGGCCGGCGCTGGTCGACAACCTCTTCCAGGTCGTCATCGCGCCCATCTTCCTGATGGCCGAAGTGTTCTTCGCCTTCGGCTACAAGCGCGACGTCGCGGAGCGCGTGGAGCAACTCGCGCTGCAGGGCGAGCGCGGAAGTTAGGAAGGCGACTGGCCGCGGTGACGAAAGTCCCGCGGCCGGAAACCGAGCGCCGCCAGGGCCGCAAAGTAGGCGCTGGCGCCAGCGCCGATGACGAGCGCCAGCCAACCGGCCCGCTGCCAGGGGGTTGCCTGCAGCGCGCTCCAGTCCAACGGCCGCTGCGCCAGCCAGAGCACGACCGCGAGCACGGCCAGCGCCAGCAGGACACGCAGGACGAAGCCGCCCCAGCCCCGCTCCGGTCGGTACACGCCACGCCGCTTCAGGCCGATGAAGAGCGCGACGGCGTTCGCGCAGGCGCCAAGACTCACGGACAGCGCCAGTCCGGCGTGCGACAGCCACGGCACCAGCACCAGATTGGCGAGTTGCGTGGCGATCAGCACGACGACCGCGATCTTCACGGGCGTTCGTATGTCCTTCTGCGCATAGAACCCGGGCGCCAGGATCTTCACGCCGATCAGGCCGATCAGGCCGACCGCGTACCCGACCACCGCGACCGCCGTCTGCCCGACGTCGAAGGCGGTGAACTCGCGGCCCTGGAACAGCACCGCGACGATCCCCTCCGCGAGGAAACCGAGGCCGACGGCGGCGGGCAGCGCAAGCAGGAAGGTCAGGCGAAGTCCCCAGTCCAGCAGCTTCGAGTAGTCCTCGTGGCGCTTCTCGGCGAACGCCGCCGACAGGTACGGCAGCAGGACGGTGCCCAGCGCGATGCCCGAGCAGCGCGGTGGGAAACTCCATCAGCCGGTCGGCGAACGCCAGCCAGGTGACGCTGCCCGCCGCCAGATGCGAGGCAATGTTGGTGTTGATGATGATGCTGATCTGCGCGACGGAGACGGCGAACACCGCCGGCAGCATCAGCCGCGCCACCTGCCGCACCAGGGGATCGCGAAACGCCTGCCCCGGACCGGCAAGTCGCAGCCGGATGCCGGTCCGCAGCAGCGCGGCGCCCTGGAGCCCGAGTTGAAGCATGCCCCCGATCAGGACAGCAAACGCAAGCGCGACGATCGGATGTTCGAGCCGCGGCGCGAGCCATAGCGCACAGGCAATGAACGACAGGTTCAGCAGCACCGGCGTGAAGGCCGGCACGGCGAAGCGACGGTAGGTGTTGAGCACGCCGGCAGCGAGAGCCACCAGCGACATGAAAAGGATGTACGGGAACATCCAGCGGGTCATCAGCGTCGCGAGGTCGAACGCACCAGGGTCCCGGGCCAGGCCCGAGGCGACCAGCCACACCAGGGCCGGCGCGGCAACCACGCCGAGGACCGATACCGCGAGCAGGACCCAGAACAGCGCGGATGCGACGTGCCCGACGAACAGTCCCGTCTGCGTGTCGTCCCGCCGGGCGCGGACGTCGGCCAGCATGGGGACGAACGCCTGCTGGAAAGCGCCTTCCGCGAACATCCGGCGCAGCAGATTGGGGAGGCGGAACGCGACGTTGAAGGCGTCGGTCTCGGCGCTCGCGCCGAACAGGCGGGAGATGAGCATGTCCCGCACGAGCCCGGTGATCCGGGACAGCAGGGTCAGGCCGCTGACGGTGGCGAGCGCGCGGAACAGGGTCAGGACGGAGGGATCAGGACGCTCACCGGCGGCGGCTGAGTGGCGCTGATCCCGGCGTTGTGGATAAGGGCTTGATTTGATATAGTTTAGGGCTTTTCCGCACCGGCCACGCACCGGCCACTGAGTTCCCGGCGATCTTTCCGGCACGTTTTCCGGCAAGTTTTCTGGCAACGTCGGCGGCAAGTTCGGCGGCAACTTCGCACAGCGGAATACCGATCACCCCATTCAGGACGAACGCCCGCAAGGACGATCGAGAGCCATGGCCAACAGCAAACAAGCCCGCAAGCGGGCCCGCCAGTCCGTCGAGAGCAACGCCCACAACTCTTCTCAGCGCTCGCGCCTTCGCACCGCCATCAAGTCGGTTCGAAAAGCCGTCGAGGCCGGCGACAAGAACGCCGCGACCGACACGCTTCGGAAAGCGACCAGCGTGATCGACTCGATCGCCGACAAGGACGTCGTCCACAAGAACACCGCGGCCCGCAACAAGAGCCGCCTGGCGGCCGCCGTCAAGGCGATGGCCTGAGGCACTTCCCGGCTGCCGCAGCCCGGCAGCCTTGCAGGTGACTAGCAACGCGGGGCGCAACCCCGCGTTTTGCTTTTCTGACGCCGATTCGGCGCGTGGATGGCGCGGATTCCGTGGACTTCCTCGGCCGCCACTCATGCGGCCCGCGGGCGCGTGAGGTCCGGAACAGGCGAACCGTCTTCACCTACCCGACCTTCGTACACCGTCAGTCCGTTGTCCCTGGCAAAGTTGATCACGAAGTCGAACGCCATGCGCTCGACCTCGCGCAGGCGCTCGTCGAGCAGCACGCACTTGACCCCATCGATCACCATCGGCCGCACGAACGGTGAATAGCCGATGAAAGCGTCGCGGCCGGAAATCATGCCGCCCGGCCGATAGCAGGACAGCACGCCGGCCAGGCGCTCCGCCCAGTCGCTCGGACGAAAGGGCCGGCCCTCGGACGTGATGCCGTGGACGAAGAACTGACGGACGTTGTTGCTGGACGGCGGGATATCGGGCACGCCGGGGCTCCGTGCGCGGAACTGCCGCCGGCCGTGCACTCCATGTGCACTGCGCCTGCAAGCTTCGGATGCGCGGGAAAGCGGCATTTTATCCGCGCCGACTTCGAACGGCGCGGTGGCGGGACCGTCGGAGCTTTACCCGCTCGCGGCAGCCCGTTTCCCTATAATCGTTCAAACGCGGCTGCCGGCCTGTCCATGCGACACATGCGACGGCGCCGCGTTTTTTCTTTGGCGAGCACACCATGACGCACCTGATGAACACCTACAACAGGCTCCCGGTGGCCTTCACCCATGGCAAGGGCGCGCGCCTCTACGACGCGCAGGGCCGGGAGTACCTCGACGCGCTGGCCGGCATCGCCGTGAACGGGCTCGGCCACGCGCACCCGAAGCTGGTGGCCGCGCTGCAGGAGCAGGTCAGCCGCCTGATACACACGTCGAACATCTATCGGGTCGCCGAACAGGAAGCGCTCGCCGATCGCCTGTGCGAACTGTCCGGCATGCAGGAAGTGTTCTTCGGCAATTCCGGCTCGGAGGCCAACGAAGGCGCGCTGAAACTCGTGCGCATGTACGGTCACGAGCACGGCGAGCCCGAAGCGCAGACGATCGTGATGGAGAACGCGTGGCACGGCCGCACGCTGGCGACGCTCGCGGCGACGGGCAGCGAGAAGGCGCGCAAGGGCTTCGCGCCGCTGCCCTCCGGCTTCATCCAGGTGCCGTACAACAACCTGGCGGCTGTGCAGAAGGCGGCCGATGCCGACCCGCGCGTGCGCGCGGTCTGGGTGGAAGTGCTGCAGGGCGAAGGCGGCATCCAGGTAGCGGACCTCGACTTCGTCCGCAGCCTGCGGCGGCTCGCCGACGAGCGCGGCTGGCTGCTGATGATCGACGAGGTGCAGAGCGGGATCGGGCGCACCGGCAAGTGGTTCGCGCACCAGTGGGCCGGCATCAAGCCCGACGTGATGACGCTTGCGAAGGGCCTGGGCTCGGGCGTGCCGATCGGCGCGTGCCTCGCGGCCGGTCCGGCCGCCGGCGTCTTCGGACCGGGCAACCACGGCACGACCTTCGGCGGTGGCCCGCTCGCGATGCGCGCCGGCCTCGCGACGCTCGAGATCATCGACGCCGAAGGCCTGATGGCGAATGCCGTCGAGCAGGGCGAGCGCATCCGCGCCGGGCTGAAGGCGCAGATCGGCGACCTCGCCGGCGTGAGCGAGATCCGGGGGCGCGGCCTGATGATCGGCATCGAACTCGACCGTCCGTGCGGCGAACTGGTGAAAGGCGCGCTCGACGCCGGGCTGCTGATCAACGTGACACACGACAACGTGATCCGACTGCTGCCGCCGCTGGTGATCACCCGCGCCGACGCCGATCTGATCGTCGACCGCCTCGCGCCCCTCGTCGCGCGCTTCCTCGCCGCGCCGGCCAGGGCCGCGTAGGGGAGCGGCCATGGCGGCGGCGATACGTCACTTCCTGCAGTTCGGGGATTTCTCGCGCGACGAACTCGAGTGGGTGTTCGAGCGCTCGCGCGTGATCAAGGACCGGTTCAAGCGCTACGAGTTCTACCAGCCGCTGGCGGACCGCACGCTGGCGATGGTGTTCGAGAAGGCGTCGACGCGCACGCGCGTCTCGTTCGAGGCCGGCATGTACCAGATGGGCGGCTCGGTCATCCACATCACGACGGGCGACTCGCAACTCGGGCGCGCCGAACCGATCGAAGACACCGCGCGGGTGATCTCGCGCATGGTCGACATCGTGATGATCCGCACCTACGGGCAGAGCAAGATCGAGCGCTTCGCCGAGTACTCGCGGGTGCCGGTGATCAACGGGCTGACCAACGAGTACCACCCGTGCCAGATCCTCGCGGACATCTTCACGTTCTTCGAGCACCGCGGGCCGATCGCCGGCCGCACGGTCGCCTGGATCGGCGATGCCAACAACGTCGCCTACACGTGGCTGCAGGCCGCGCACGTGCTCGGGTTCCACGTGAACGTGTCGACGCCGCCGGGCTATCCGCTTGATCCGGCCCTGGCCCCGCCCGGCCCGCACTTCACCGTGTTCGACGATCCCATGGATGCCGCGCGCGGCGCCCACCTGGTCACGACGGACGTGTGGACCAGCATGGGCTTCGAGGCGGAGAACGACGCGCGCGCTGCCGCGTTCGCGGACTGGCAGGTCGACGCCGACATGATGCGGGCCGCCGCGAAGGATGCGATCTTCATGCACTGCCTGCCGGCGCACCGCGGCGAAGAAGTCACCGCCGAAGTGCTGGACGGGCCGCAGTCGGTCGTATGGGACGAAGCGGAGAACCGCCTGCACGCGCAGAAGGCGCTGATGGAGTACCTGCTGCTGGGCCGCAACGTCCGTTGATGGCCCCGGACCCGGTGAGCGCGGTCGCGCCGGCGCGCCACGGCCCGGACCCCCGATCGGGGATAATTCGCTCCCGTCGCGGCCGCCGCGCCGCCTCGCCCTCACTGAATGCCCGCTCTCCGGCGCGCACCCTGGAAATGTCGACGATCCTGCAGCAGCTTCCCTCCGGCCAGAAGGTCGGCATCGCGTTTTCCGGCGGCCTCGACACCAGCGCCGCCCTGCTCTGGATGCGCAAGAAGGGCGCGATCCCGTTCGCATACACCGCGAACCTCGGCCAGCCGGACGAGCCCGATTACGACGACATCCCGCGCAAGGCGCTCCAGTACGGGGCGGAGCAGGCCCGGCTGGTCGACTGCCGCGCGCAACTGGTGGCCGAAGGGATCTCGGCGCTGCAATGCGGCGCCTTCCACATCTCGACCGCCGGCGTCACCTACTTCAACACGACGCCGATCGGGCGCGCGGTGACCGGCACGATGCTCGTCGCCGCCATGAAGGAAGACGACGTCAACATCTGGGGCGATGGCAGCACGTTCAAGGGCAACGACATCGAGCGGTTCTACCGCTATGGCCTGCTCGCGAACCCGGGGCTGAAGATCTACAAGCCGTGGCTCGATCAGGCGTTCATCGACGAACTCGGCGGCCGCGCGGAGATGTCGGAGTTCATGCGGCAGGCGGGCTTCGCGTACAAGATGTCGGCGGAGAAGGCGTACTCGACCGACTCCAACATGCTGGGCGCCACGCACGAGGCGAAAGACCTCGAGCAGTTGTCGAGCAACGTGCGCATCGTGCAGCCGATCATGGGCGTGGCCTCGTGGCGCGACGACGTTCCCGTGCGGGCCGAGGAAGTTCGCGTTCGCTTCGACGAAGGCCGGCCGGTCGCGCTGAACGGGATCGAGTTCGGCGATGCGGTCGAGCTGATGGCCGAAGCGAACCGGATCGGCGGGCGGCATGGTCTCGGCGTCAGCGACCAGATCGAGAACCGCATCATCGAAGCCAAGAGCCGCGGCATCTACGAAGCGCCTGGCCTGGCGCTGCTCTTCATTGCCTACGAGCGCCTCGTCACCGGCATCCACAACGAGGACACGATCGAGCAGTACCGCGACAATGGCCGGCGCCTCGGCCGCCTGCTCTACCAGGGACGCTGGTTCGACCCGCAGGCGATCATGCTGCGCGAGAGCGCCCAGCGCTGGGTGGCGCGCGCGGTCACCGGCGAAGTGACCGTCGAACTGCGACGCGGCAACGACTACTCGATCCTCGACACGAGCTCGCCCAACCTGACCTACAAGCCGGAGCGGCTGACCATGGAGAAAGGCGAGTCGGTCTTCTCGCCGGCAGACCGCATCGGCCAGCTCACCATGCGCAACCTGGACATCACCGACACCCGCGACAAGCTGATGACGTACACGCGGATCGGCCTGCTGTCCGCCGGAAGCGGCCTGGCGTTGCCGCGCCTGACGGAAGACAAGGACGGGAACTAGGTCGACGAAGAAGTGCGTTGGCGCTGCGCGGATGAACGCAGCGCGGCGTGATCCAGCCACGGCTAGATGACGCTCGGCTCGGGCTCCAGTTCGACGCCGAAACGCGCGCGCACCGCATCCTGCACCTCGCGCGCCAGCGCGAGTATCTCGGCGCCGCTCGCGCCGCCGAGATTGACCAGCACGAGCGCCTGGCGCGGATACACGCCCGCGCGGCCGCGCACGGCGCCCTTCAGGCCGCAGGCCTCGATCAGCCATCCGGCCGCGAGCTTGTAGCGGCCGCCGCCGATGTCGTAGCTGACCAGCGAAGGAAAGCGGTCGATGAGTTCCTGGCGCTGCGCCCGCGACACGACGGGATTCTTGAAGAAGCTGCCGGCATTGCCGACCCGCGCCGGATCCGGCAGCTTGCGGGTGCGGATCGCCACCACGGCGTCGAACACATCCCTGGCGGACGGCGTCGTCACCTCGCGCGCCTTCAGTTCGTTCGCCACCTCCGCATACCCCACCACCGGGACCCATTGCCTCGGCAGCGCAAGCGTCACCGAAACCACGATGTGCGCCCCGGGCCGTTGCTTGAAGACGCTGTCCCGGTAGCCGAAGCGGCACGCGGCCAGGTCCATCGCCTCGACCGCGCCGGTCACCGGATCGAACACCTCGACCGACTGCAGTCGCTCCGCCAGTTCGAGGCCGTACGCGCCGATGTTCTGGATCGGAGCCGCGCCGACCGACCCCGGGATCAATGCGAGGTTTTCCAGTCCGGGCAAGCCGTCGTCCAGAAGACGCGCGACGGTCCCGTGCCACGCGTTCGCCGGCGCCTACCCGCACAAGCGCGCACGCGCCGTCGTCGCCCAGCCGCTCGAGGCCCGGGATGTCGATCTTCACCACGAGGCCGTCGAAGTCACGCGTGAAAAGCACGTTGCTGCCGCCCCCGAGCACCAGGCGAGGCAGGTCGCGCACGCGCGGATCGCCAAGGACCGCGGGCAAGGCGTCCACGCTGCGCACCGACGAGAAGAAGGCGGCGCGAGCGTCCACGCCGAAGGTGTTGAGCGCGCGCAGCGAGACGCCAGATTCGATGACAACCGACATGGGGCCATTGTATGTGGCCGCTCGCTACACTTTCGCTCTTCAAGCCGGGAGTTCCAATGCCGTCGTTCGACGTCGTCTGCAAGCCGAACCTGGTCGAACTGCGCAATGCCGTCGACCAGGCGAACAAGGAAATTTCGAACCGCTTCGACTTCAAGGGCTCGGACTCGAGATTCGAACTGAAGGAGTTCGAGCTGACGGCCTACGCTGACGACGACTTCAAGCTCGGCCAGGTGCGCGATGTCCTGCTGGGCAAGCTCGCCAAGCGTGGCGTCGATCCCCGCCTGCTCGACTTCGGCAAGGCCGAGAAGATCGGCGGCGACAAGCTGAAGCAGCTCATCAAGGTCCGCAACGGCATCGAGTCCACGCTGGCGAAGAAGATCGTCGGCATGGTGAAGGAATCGAAGCTCAAGGTCTCGCCGAGCATCCAGGGCGACGCGGTGCGGATCACCGGCGCGAAGAAGGACGTCCTGCAGGAAGCCATCGCACTGCTGCGCAAGGACGTGACCGAAGTGCCGCTCACGTTCGAGAACTTCCGCGACTGACGTCTTGCCGCCAGGGCGCCGCGGGATCCACGCAACGGCGGGGGTCGCGGCTCCCCCCAATTGGGCGGCCACGACGACCGGTCGTCGGCATCCGTTTGTCAGCCTAACGGATTAGCCGTACCTTATTCACGGTATGAGAACGACGCCCTCCCGCTTCAGCAGCTTCGTCCTGTCCATCGATCCGGACCTCGAAGGCCAGCCCCTGGTCCCGCAGGCTCCGCGGTCGGCCGCCAGCCCCTTGTCCATCCTCGAGCAGCGGTATCCGGCGGCCGTCCGGACGCTGACACTGCTCTGGGGCTACCCCGAGTTGAACCAGTGGTTCGACAAGATCTCGACGGGCGCCGACCCGAAGCTCGAATTCGAGCCGGCCGCACTGGCCGAACTGATGCTGCTGTCGTCGATTCACCAGCGCGTCTGCCCGCACCGGCCGGCGAAGACGATCGATCAGGTCTACGGCACCAGCCAATGGGGCGGGCCCTGGCGCCCGGCGCGTTACCGGGGCTGATGGACCGGGAGCCCGCGCCGCTGCTTCGCTCCGCGCATCACCGCTTGAGCCCTCTCGCCCAGCGGTCGTAGAGCCGCCAAGCCAGCGACTTCATCGCCGTCGCGCGCCGTTCCAGGTCGCGGCACATTTCCTCCGGCGACTGCACGCCCGGCCCACCCGTGCGCACGCGCTCCTCGTTGACCTCGACCGCGGCGCCCGGGTCGCCCGCCCACGCGGCCACCAGTTCCGGCGTCATTTCGATGTGGAACTGCATGCCCAGGTGATCGACGCCGCCGCGCTCGACCACGTACGCCTGGTTGGGGGTCAGCGGACTCGACAGCAGCCGGCGCGCGCCGGCCGGCAGGTCGAAGGCATCGCCGTGCCAGTGGAACAGTTCACCGGGCGCATCGGAGCCGAGCCACTCGTCGACGAGGGCCGGATCGACGACGTCCACCGGCAGCCAGCCCATCTCCTTGCAGGCGTTGCGCGTCACCGCGGCACCGAGCGCCCTGGCGAGCAACTGTCCACCGAGGCAATGACCGATGATCGGAACGCCCCGCGCAATGGCGTCGCGCATCAGTTCGATTTCATCGGCGACCCAGGGCAATGGATCGTTGACGCTCATGTTGCCGCCAAGCGAACACAGTCCCGCGCACGAACCCGCCGAGGCCGGAACCGCGTCGCCGAGATGCACGTTGACGACGCGGTGCGGCAGCGACCGCGCCTCGAGCCATGACGCGAAGTGGCCGGCGGAGACACCGGCCTCGTGCTGCAGGACGAGGATGGGCTTCATGCCGGGCGCCGCGTCGGCACCGGCGTCAGGCGACCGACTTCACGCGCGCTTCGCGCACCAGGTCCGGAAAGCGTCGCCGCACCGCGGCGGTGATGCCGTCGGCATCGAGTCCGCATTCCCGCAGCAGCAGGGCGGAGTCGCCATGGTCGACGAAGTGGTCCGGCAGCCCGAGTTGCAGCACCGGGTGCTCGATGCCGGCGGACGCGAGCGCTTCGAGGCAGGCGCTGCCGGCGCCGCCTTCCAGCGCGTTCTCCTCGACGGTGACCAGCGCGTCGTGCGTCGCCGCCAGCCGCTTCACCAGATCGACGTCCAGCGGCTTCACGAAGCGCATGTTGGCAACCGTCATGTCGAGCGTCTCCGCCGCGGCCAGCGCCGGCGTGAGCATCGAGCCAAAGGCGAGGACGGCGATGCGGCGCCCGGCGACGGCCGTCGAGTCGCGGCGCACCTCCCCCTTGCCGAGCGGCAGCGCGGTCATCGACTGCGCGATGGCGGCACCGGGCCCGGTGCCGCGCGGATAGCGGACCGCCGCGGGGCCGTCCTGCTGGAACGCGGTGTAGAGCATCTGCCGGCATTCGTCCTCGTCGGCCGGGGCCATCACCATCATGTTCGGGATGCAGCGCAGGTAGGACAGGTCGAACGCCCCGTGATGCGTGGCGCCGTCGGCGCCGACGATGCCGCCGCGGTCCAGCGCGAACACGACCGGCAGGTTCTGCAGCGCCACGTCGTGGATCAACTGGTCGTAGGCCCGCTGCAGGAAGGTCGAGTAGATCGCCACCACCGGCTTCATGCCGTCGCACGCGAGCCCCGCCGCGAAGGTGACCGCGTGCTGCTCGGCGATGCCGACGTCGAAGTAACGGTCCGGATATTCCTGTTCGAAGCGCACCATGCCCGAACCCTCGCGCATCGCCGGGGTGATGCCGATCAGGCGCTTGTCGGCCGCGGCCATGTCGCACAGCCAGTCGCCGAAGATCTGCGTGTAGCTCGGCTTGCCCGCGGCCGCCTTCTTGATGCCGACGCTCGGGTCGAATTTGCCCGGGCCGTGGTAGAGCACCGGGTCGGCCTCGGCGAGCTTGTAACCCTGCCCCTTCTTCGTCACGACGTGCAGGAACTGGGTGCCGTCGAGGTTCTTGATGTTCTGCAGCGTGGGGATCAGCGAAGTCAGGTCGTGGCCGTCGATCGGCCCGATGTAGTTGAAGCCGAACTCCTCGAACAGCGTGCCCGGCACCACCATGCCCTTGGCGTGCTCTTCGAGCTTGCGCGCCAGTTCGAACACCGGCGGGAAGTTCTTCAGGACCTGCTTGCCGGCCTGCTTGGCGGCCGCGTAGAACTTCCCGCTGATCAGCCGCGCAAGGTAGCGGTTCAGTCCGCCCACCGCCGGCGAGATCGACATGTCGTTGTCGTTGAGGATCACGAGCAGGCGGATGTTCTCGGTGACGCCGGCGTTGTTCAGCGCCTCGAACGCCATGCCCGCGCTCATCGCGCCGTCGCCGATCACGGCAATCGAGTGCCGGCGCGAGCCCTGGTTGCGGGCCGCCACCGCCATGCCGAGCGCCGCGGAGATCGAGGTCGACGAGTGAGCCGTGCCGAACGTGTCGTATTCGCTTTCGGAGCGGCGCGGGAAGCCGGACATGCCGCCGTGCTGGCGCAGGTGCGCCATGCCGTCGCGGCGGCCGGTCAGGATCTTGTGCGCATAGGTCTGGTGCCCGACATCCCACACGATCCGGTCGTCCGGCGTGTCGAACACGTAGTGCAGCGCGATCGTGAGTTCGACGGTGCCGAGGTTCGAGCTGAGGTGCCCGCCGGTCTTCGCCACGGAGTCGAGCAGGAAGCCGCGCAGCTCGACGGCCAGCTGCTGCAGCTGGTTCCTGTCGAGGCGCCGCAGGTCAGTCGGCGAGGACACGCTTTCGAGTAATCGGTACATCCGTCGTTCCGTCGATGTCAGTGTGTCCGGCACACCATGAAATCGGCCAGCTCCCGCAGGCGCGCAGCGCGCGCACCCAGGCCGTTCAGTGCCTCGAGCGCCTGCGCGCGCAGCCGCAGCGACCACGCCTTCGCCGCTTCCATGCCGAGCACGGAGACGTAGGTCGGTTTGCCCTGCGCGGCGTCCTTGCCGGCGGTCTTGCCCAGCTCCGCGCTGCTCGCCTCGACGTCGAGGATGTCGTCGACCACCTGGAACGCGAGGCCGATCGCGTCGCCGTAACGCGTGAGCGCCTCGCGCGTGCACTCCGTCAGCAGCGGCGCCTGGCCGGACAGGGCGCCCATCAGCACGGACGCCCTGAGCAAGGCGCCGGTCTTCATACGGTGCATCTGCTCCAGCTCGGCGAAGGTCAGGTGCATGTTGCCGACCGCCGTGAGATCGATCGCCTGTCCGCCGCACATGCCCTCGGTGCCCGACGCGTGCGCCAGTTCGCGCATGAGCGAGGCGGTCTGCGGCGCCGGCAGATGGCCCTCGGCCAGCACCTTGAAGGCTTCGGCCTGCAGCGCATCGCCTGCGAGCATCGCCGTCGCCTCGTCGAACGCGACGTGCACCGTGGGCTTGCCACGCCGCAGCACATCGTTGTCCATGCACGGCATGTCGTCGTGCACGAGGGAGTACGCGTGCACGTACTCGACCGCGAGAGCGGCGCGGTCGAGCGCTTCGTCTTCGGCGCCGGTCACCTCGCCGCCCGCATACACGAGCAGCGGGCGGACCCGCTTGCCGCCGTCCAGCACGGCGTAGCGCATGGCCTGGTGCAGCCGCTGCGGAACGGCGTCGGGACTCGGCAGCATGCGCAGCGCTGCCGCTTCCAGTCGGTCGGCTTTCTCGCGCACCCAGCCCTCGAACGGCACGACGCCGGCGGCGGGCGGCGATACGACGGCCGCGCAGCTCATTCCGTGCCGCCTTTCAGGTCCGCCGGATTGAGCGGCTTGAGGAGGTCGCCTTCCAGTTGCTTGATCTCCTGCTCGGCATTGGCGAGGCGTCCCTGGCAATAGCGCGCCAGTTCGGCGCCGCGACGGTAGGCCGCGATCGACTCGTCCAGCGCGAGCTCGCCGGACTCCATCTTGCGCACGAGCTGGTCGAGTTCGTCCATCGCCTGCTCGAACGAGAGGCTGTCGACGGGTGCAGCGGCTTTCTTGATCATGCGCACAGTGTGGGATTGCAGACCCGGATTCTAGTGCAGCAGGCCCAGCCTCCCGGGCGCGGACGCCGGAGGGCGCCCACTAGAATCGCGGCGATGAACGCGCTGTGGATGCTGGTGGCGTCGGTGCTGTTTTCGGTGATGGGCGCCTGCGTGAAGCTCGCCGGCCGCCACTACGGCGTGGCCGAGATCCTGTTCTATCGCTCCCTGATCGGCGCCGCCTGCCTCTACGGGTTCGTGCAGTTCCGCGGCATGTCGCTGTCCACCCCGCTCGCGCGGATGCACCTGAGCCGCGGCGTGGTCGGTACCGCGGCCGTCGCGCTCTGGTTCTATGCCACCACGGTGCTGCCGCTCGGCACCGCGCTGACGCTCAACTACACCTCGCCGCTGTTCCTCGCACTGCTGGTGGTGGGCGTCGCGATGCGTTCGCGCGGAAAGATCGACTGGCCGTTGATGGCCACCGTCGGCATCGGCTTCGTCGGCGTGATCCTGGTGCTGCAGCCGAACTTCGCGCCGGGCCAGGCAATCGGGGCGGCAGCCGGCCTGTTCTCCGGCGTGCTCTCCGCGATCGCCTACTGGCAGGTCAAGCAACTCGGCGAGCGCGGCGAGCCGGAGTGGCGGGTGGTGTTCTACTTCTCCCTGACCGGCACCATCCTCGGCGGACTCTACAGCGTCGCCACGGGTTTCACCGAGCACACGCTCGAGGGAGCGCTGCTGCTCGCCTTCATCGGCATCTCGACGCTGCTCGCGCAACTGGCGATGACCCGCGCGTACGGACAGGGCCGCACGCTCACGGCCGCGAACCTGCAGTTCTCCGCGATCGTGTTCGCCTCGCTGCTCGGCGTCGTGCTGTTCGACGACCGCATTCCGCTGATCGGCTGGGCCGGCGTGGCGGTGATCATCGCCAGCGGCATCGCCTCGACCGCGCTCACGGCCCGCCGACGCGCGCTGCGCGGCGCCGCCCTCCCCCGATTCCCCTGCCAGGAGCTGAACCGATGTCCGACCCATCCACGAGCGGCACGCTGGTCACCGTTGAACGGTTGCGCAACCACGTCGAGGATCCTGGCTGGTGCGTGATCGACGTGCGACACGACCTGATGAATGTCAGCGCGGGACGGCGCGCGTACGACGCCGGTCACATCCCGGGCGCGGTGTTCGCGCACATCGACGACGACCTGTCGGGCGCGAAGAGCGGACGCAACGGTCGTCATCCGCTGCCCCGGCGCCAGGACCTGGTGCAGGCCTTCCGGCGCTGGGGTGTCGACGACGACACGCAGATCGTGGCGTACGACGCCCAGGGCGGGAATTTCGCCGTGCGACTGTGGTGGCTGGCGCGCTGGCTCGGGCACGCGCGCGTCGCCGTCCTCGATGGCGGATGGCCCGCGTGGCTCGCACGGACCGGCTTGTCGAGCACCGAGCCGCCGGTGCGCAGGTCCGGCCACTTCTCCGATCGCCCGTCGCTGATGCCGATGGTCGAGGTCGACGACGTCGTCCGCAATCTGGACTCGCGCGAGCGGCTGGTGCTCGACGCCCGCACCCCGGAGCGCTACCGCGGCGAGCAGGAGCCGATCGATCCTGTCGCGGGCCACATCCCCGGCGCCCGCAACCGCCCGTGGCAGCGCAACCTGAATCCCGACCAGACGTTCAAGCCGGCCGCGGTGCTGCGGCAGGAGTTCCAGGCGGCCCTGGGAGCGACGGCGCCTGCGCAGGTCGCGCATCAATGCGGATCCGGCGTGACGGCGTGCCACAACCTGCTCGCCATGGAAATCGCGGGACTGACGGGATCGTCGCTCTACCCCGGGTCGTGGAGCGAGTGGATCGCGGATGCCGCGCGGCCGGTGGCCGTGGGGGACGAGAGCCCGGGCTGACGAAACCCGGCCGCGCTCAGTGCCCGCCGTGCAGGCTGCCGGTGGCGAGCGCGGCGATCACGACGCCGAGCAGCACCAGTCCGACCTCCGGCAGTGATTTCGCGAGCGACGAGCGCCGCATCATCTCGGGCAGCAGGTCGGACAGCGCGATGTAGATGAAGCTCGCCGCGGCGATCGCCAGCGCGTAAGGCAGCAGCGCCTGCGAGGCCTCGAGCACGAAGTAGCCGACGACGCCGCCGACCACCGCCGAGAGGCCCGACAGCAGGTTGAAGCCGAACGCGCGGCGCCGGCTGAAGCCGGCGTTCAGCAGGATCATGAAGTCGCCGATCTCGTGCGGAATCTCGTGCGCCATGACGGCGAGCGTCGCGATCACTCCGAGGTGGACGTCGACCAGGAACGCGCCCGCGATCACCACGCCGTCGGCGAAGTTGTGGAAGGCGTCGCCGATCAGGATCGGCATGCCACCGCGCCCGGCCTCGTGGCGGTCATGGCCATGCGCGTGATGGTGCAGGTCGCCTTCGTGATGGTGCGTGTGATGGATCAGCGAAAGCTTCTCGAGCAGGAACAGGCCGACGATGCCGGCGAGGATGACCCAGCCCAGCACGTGCGGGTCCGCTTCGCTGTGGAACGCCTCGGGCAGCAGGTGCGTGACCGCGGTCGCGAGCAGCAGGCCCGCCGACACCGGCACGAGCTTGTCGATGACGCGCGCGAGATAGTTGAAGCCGAGCCAGGCCGCCAGCGAAATCGACAGCAGGGTGGACAGCAGGTTGGCGAGGACGATGTAGCCGAGGACGGTCATCAGGATCTGCGGCAGGGCGAGCGGCGCTCGCTGGCTTGCCGGCGCGCAGTGTAGCGGCGGCGCACTTGTGGTCCATCGCCCGCGGGCGCGGACGAGCCGCGCGCGCCGAGGCCGACGCCCGCGCGGAAATAGCGGCGCCAGCACAGCGCAGTCAAGCGTTCTCGCCCCTGCATGACGCGCACGCGCGATGCGCGAGGCAATACATACCGCACGCGCTGTAATCCGATCCGCCGGTTTCGACCGTCGGTCCTAACGCGATCCCGCGAAGTCGACCGCACCCGCATCGAGCGCGCTCGAACCTATCTTGACCCTAGGCTGGCATTGAATTCCCAGCCGCAATCGACGCCGCGTCTCTCGTCATCGGAGCGCGGAGTGAACCAAGGGGAGCAAGATGAGAGCAACAACAAGATGGGCCGCGGCTGCGTTGGCGGGTTCGATCCTCGCCGCACCGGCGTCAGCGGCGGATCCGGTCCGCGGAAAGGCGCTCTACCAGAACACCCAGACGACGGGCGCGCCGTTCGCGTGCGCGACCGGGGGATGCCACGGTCCCGATCCGTCGACGAACACGAACAACATCCGCGCCGGCACCAGCCCGACCGTGATCCTGAGTGCGATCAATAGCGGCACCGGGGGCATGGGCGTGTACAAGCCGTACATCCTGGCCACCGAGGCCGCCGACATCGCGGCCTACATCGCAAACCCGGCCGCCGGCACGCCGAGTCCCGCCGCAGCGCTCAACTCGACGACGCTGGCGTTCGGCAACCAGGTGCTGCAGACCAACTCGGCGACGATGACCGCGACGCTGACCAACAGCGGCTCCGCGAACCTCGTGCTGTCCTCCGTCACGCTCGGCGGCACGCATCCGGGCGACTTCACCCGCAGCGGAACCTGCGCGGCGGCGCTGGCGCTGGCGCCGGCGCAGTCGTGCACCGTCAACGCCGTGTTCAAGCCGACCGCGATCGGCGTGCGCAGCGCCACGGTCACGATCGGCCACAACGCGTCGCCGGCCACCAGCACGGTGAGCCTTGCCGGTACCGGCGTGTCGGCGCCGACGCCGGCCGCCGCCCTGACGGCGACGACGCTCGCGTTCAACAACCAGGTGGTCGGCACGACCAGCGCCGCGAAGACGGTCGCGATCTCGAACACGGGAAGCGCGACCCTCACGCTCGGCACGATCACTGTCACGGGCACCAACCCCGGGGACTTCGCGTCGACGAACTGCAACGGGGCATCGGTGGCGCCGGGAGCGAACTGCACGATCAGCGTGACCTTCACACCGGCCGCGCTGAACGCGCGCAGCGCGACGCTCGGCATTCCGTCCAACGCTGCGGGCAGCCCGCACAACGTGGCGTTGACCGGCAACGGCACGGCCGCGCCCGCTCCGGCCGTCACGTTGAATCCGACCAGCCTGGCGTTCGGCAACCAGACGACCGGCACGACCAGCGCGGCGAAGACGATCACGCTGACCAACACCGGCAGCGCAAGCCTCGGCATCACGTCGATCACGCCGAGCGGCGCAGGCTTCGGCGTGACGCACACCTGCCTCGCGACGCTCGCGGCCAGCGCCAGTTGCGCGATCAGCGTCAGCTTCGCGCCGACCAGCGTCGCGGCGTACACCGGCGGCGTCACGGTCGTGTCGACGGCCACCGGCAGCCCGCACAGCGTCGCATTCAGCGGCGCGGGCGTCGCGCCGACGCCGACCGCGCCGGTCGCGACGCTGTCGCCGGCGGCGGTCGACTTCGGCATGCTGCCGCTGAACACGACGAGCCAGGCGAAGACCGTGACGCTGTCCAACACCGGCAGCGCGCCCCTGAGCATCACCGCCCTTCAGCTCGGCGGCAGCAACGCCAGCGACTACTCGCAGACCAGCAACTGCCCGGTCGGATCGTCGCTGCCGGCAGGCTCGAACTGCGCGATCAGCGTCCGCTTCGCCCCGACCGCCACCGGACCGCGCAGCGCGACCGTCACCCTCGCCTCGAACGCGGCGGGTTCGCCTGCCATCGACCTGAAGGGCACCGGTGTCGTGCAGGCGTCGGCGGTGGCGCAGGTCGCGCCCACGCAGGCCACGTTCCGCCGCACGCGCCTCGGCAAGACGAGCGACGAGCGCACGGTTCGCGTGCGCAACAGCGGCTCGACGCCGCTGGTGATCAGCTCGGTTGCGATCACCGGCGACTTCACGCAGCAGAGCGACTGCGTCAAGACGCTGGCGCCCGGCAGGTCCTGCGAGATCAAGGTGCGGTTCAAGCCGACCGTGCTCGGCACGCGCACCGGCGAGCTCTCGGTGGGCAGCAACGCGGCCGGATCGCCGCAGGTCGTGAAGCTGTCCGGGCTCGCGGTCGCGGCAGGCGGCAAGGACGACGACGACTGCGATGACGAAGACGCGTGCAGCCAGTCGCTGCTGCCCTTCTTCCGCAAGTCGCGCTGACTGGCGACGCCGTTCGTCTGCGTAGCGGCGGCGCCCTCTCGGGCGCCGCCGCCCGTTCGAAGCAAGGGCCACGGCCCTTGCCGCCGCTGCAGGCCGCCGTCCGGAAGCAGGCCGCCGGAGACCGCGCGGACATGATCCCTCCCGGACGCGGCACAATGGCGGCCGACAGGGAGAGGGACAGGATGGCAGGCGGCAACAACCCCGCGGACCGGGCGACCCGGCTGCGGGCGCTTTTCACGACGATGGCGCGCATCCGCGCCTTCGAGGATGCGGCCGAGATCGCGAGCCAGGGCGGCGTTTCCGCGTGGGGGCTCGAGGCCTCCGGCACCCCGGCCCGCGTGCGCGGGCCGCTGCATCTGTCCACCGGGCAGGAGGCCGTCGCCGCCGGCGTGTGCGCCAACCTGCGGCGCGACGACCTGCTGACGTCGACTCACCGCGGCCACGGCCACACGCTCGCCAAGGGCGCCGACATGACGGCGATGATGTGCGAACTGTTCGGGCGCGCGTCGGGCACCAACGGCGGCAAGGGCGGCAGCATGCACATCGCCGACTTCTCGGTCGGCATGCTGGGCGCGAACGGCGTGGTGGCGGCCGGCATTCCGATCGCGACCGGCGCCGCGCACGCGCTGAAGCTCGCGCATTCGGACCGCATCGTCTGCTGCTTCTTCGGCGACGGCGCCATCAACCGCGGTCCCTTTCTCGAAGGACTGAACTGGGCCCGGGTGTACCGGCTTCCGGTGCTGTTCGTCTGCGAGGACAACCGGATCGCGGCGACCACCCCGACCTCCACCATGACCGCCGGCGCGGGCGCGGCGGCGCGCGCCCGTGCGTTCGACATTCCCACGCTGACGGTCGACGGCAACGACGTCGAAGCGGTCGCCGCGGCGGCGGCGGAATTGATCGGCCAGGTGCGCGGCGGAGCCCCGGCCCTGCTGCACGCGATCACGTATCGGTTCAAGGGCCACGTGTCCGTCGATCCGGCGCGCTACCGCGATCCGGCGGAAGTCGAACGCGCACTGCAGGACGACCCGCTGGCCCGGGCGCGGCAGCGCCTCGACGCGCTGGGCCTTGGCGACGAAGCCGCGACGCATCCTCGACGCCGCCCGTGCGGAAGTCCAGGCGGCGCTCGCGACCGCGGACGCGGCCCCCTTCCCCGATGCGTCGTGCGCCTATACCGACGTGCTCGACACCGGAGCCGGCCGATGGACCTGACCGGGAACCCCGCGAGTGACGCGATGAAAGCCGGCGTGGAGACGCTCACCTACGCCCAGGCTGCCGCGTCCGCACTTGCCACGGCGATGGAAGCGGATCCGCGCATCGTCGCGCTCGGCGAGGACCTCGGTCGCGGCGGCGTGTTCGGGCAGTACACGCTGGACGGCCAGCCGCTCGCCGCGGCGCTTCGGCCCGGAACGCATCATCGACACGCCGATCTCCGAGGCCAACATCATGGGTGCGGCGGTCGGCATGGCGCTCGCGGGGCTGAAGCCGGTGGTCGAGATGCGCGTGATCGACTTCGCGCTGTGCGGGATGGATGAACTGATCAACCAGGCCGCGAAGAACCGCTACATGTTCGGCGGCCAGGGGCGGGTGCCGCTCGTGGCGCGCATGCCGATCGGCATCTGGACCGCCTCCGCCGCCCAGCACTCGCAGAGCCTGGAAGCGTGGTTCACGCACGTGCCCGGACTCGTCGTCGTCTGTCCCGGCACGCCGCAGGACAACCATGGACTGCTGACGAGCGCGCTGGCCTGCGGCGACCCGGTCGTCTACCTGGAGCACAAGGAACTGTGGGGCGTGCGCGGCGAGGTGGACCGCGCCGCGACCGTGCCGCTCGGCAAGGCGCGCGTGGCGCGCTCCGGGAACGCGCTCACGCTCGTCACCTGGTCGCGCATGCTCCAGGCATCGCTCGCGGCCGCCGACGAACTCGCGCGCGATGGCGTCGAGGTCGAGGTGATCGACCTGCGCACGCTGTGGCCGTGGGACCGCGAGACGGTGATGGCATCGGTCGCACGGACGGGACGGCTGCTGGTCGTGCACGAGGCGGTGCAGGTCAGCGGCTTCGGTGCGGAGATCGCCGCGGCTGTCGCCGAGGAACTCGGGCGTCCGGTGAAGCGACTGGGGGCGCCACGCATTCCGGTCGGCTACGCCCCGACGCTGGAGGCGGAAGCACGGATCGTTGCGGCCCGAATCGCGGCCGCGGTCCGCGCTTGGTTCCAGGCCTGAAACAGAGCGATCCATGAACCCCGATTGCACGAAAGACCCGACGAAGTCGCCGCCCGCACGCGCGTGCCGCTCGCGCTCGAGGAGGTGATCGCGGCCGTCCGCCATGGCGCGTGCTCGCGCTCATCACCTTCGCCAACGTCGTGGTGCGCTATCTGACCGACCCGTCGATTCGCGTTCACCGAGGAGATCTCGGTCTCCTGCTGGTCATCATCACGCTCGTCGGCGCGGCCGGCGCCGTCGCGCGCAACGGAACATCCGCGTCGACTACTTCCTGCGAGCGAGGACTTCGACGACCGTCGCCGCGCTGGCTCGACCGATCGCCACCGGCACGGTCGTCGTGTTCTTCGTCGCGATGACCGTGCTCGCCGCACGCGTGGTGTGGGACGAGTACCGGTTCGGCGAAACGTCGCCCGGCATCGGCGTGCCGACGTGGTGGTACACGATCTGGCTGCCCGTGCTCTCCCTTGCCATCGCGCTCCGCGGCCTGGGCCTGTTCGCGCGCCGCTGGAAGGAGCGCTGAGCGATGCTGATCGCGCTGCTGCTCTTCGCAGTGTTCATCGGCCTGATGCTCATGGGCGCGCCGATCGGTGTCGCGCTGGCCATGGGCGGCACCATCGCGATCGGCATCGCGAACGCGGACGTGCAGTGGTTCGGGCTGCTGGCGGTGCCGCAGAACTTCTACGCCGGCATCGCGAAGTACCCGCTGCTCGCCATTCCGATGTTCGTGCTGGTCGGCGTGATCTTCGACCGCTCCGGCGTGGCCAACCGTCTCGTCAACCTCGCCGTCGCCATCGTCGGCCGCGGCCCGGGGATGCTGCCACTCGTCGCGATCGCGGTGGCGATGTTCCTCGGCGGCATCTCGGGCTCCGGTCCCGCCAACGCCGCGGCGGTCGGCAGCGTGATGATCGCGTGCGATGTCGCGGGCAGGCTATCCGCCCGCGTTTTCCGCCAGCGTCGTCGGCGCGGCAGCGGCGACCGACATCCTGATCCCGCCGTCGATCGCGTTCATCATCTACTCGGTACTTGTCCCCGGTGCGAGCGTGCCGGCACTGTTCGCGGCCGGAATGATCCCGGGAATTCTCTGCGGACTGGCGCTGATCATCCCCGCGGTCTGGCTTTCACGGCGCAACGGATTCGGGGCGGCGGAAGCGAGCCTGCCGCGGCCGCCGTTCTGGCGCAGCCTGCGCGAATCGATGTGGGGCATCTCGGCGCCCTTCCTGATCCTCGGCGGCATGCGGGCCGGCTGGTTCACGCCGACCGAGGCGGCCGTTGTCGCGGTGTTCTACGGACTCTTCATCGGCTTCTTCGTCCACCGCACGATGAAGCTCAAGGACCTGTTTCCGATCCTGCGGGATGGTGCCGAGACCTCGGCCGTCATTCTGACGGTGGTGGCACTCGCGGGCATCTTCGCGTGGTCCCTGTCGACGCTGGGTATCATCGATCCGATCGCCAGGGCCATCGTCAATTCCGGGCTGGGCGAAGGCGGGGTGCTGGCGCTGCTGATCGTGCTGCTGATGGTCACCGGCATGTTCCTCGACGGCACTTCGATCTTCCTGATCTTCGTGCCCATGCTCGTGCCGATCGTGACCGGCCTACAGCTGGGACCTGATGTGGTTCGGTGTGCATCCTGACCTGAAGATGGCGCTCGGACAGTTCACGCCGCCGATGGCGGTGAACCTGATGGTCTCGTGCAAGATTGCCGGGGTGAGCATGGAGACACCGTGCGCTACGTCGTGTGGCTGCTGCGGTGCCATGTTCCATCGTGATGTTGATGGTGCTGGTATTACCCGCCGCTGGCCCCTGGTTGCCGGGCGGCTCGGTTACTACGACAGGACGGCTTCCAAAAGAGGAGATGGAGACATGAAACGAGCATTCTGATGGCCGTCGCCGCTTCGGCGCTCGTCGCCGCTACGCTGGGCGCGCCGCCTGGCGCAGACGAAGTACAAGGACGAATACAAGGTGTCGACGGTCGTCGGCACGGCCTTCCCCTGGGGCAAGGGCGCCGAGATCTGGATCGACCTCGTCAAGCAGCGCACCAACGGCCGCATCAACATGAAGCTCTATCCCGGCATGTCGCTCGTGCAGGGCGACCAGACGCGCGAGTTCACGCGCGATCCGCCAGGGCGTCATCGACATGGCGGTCGGCTCGACCATCAACTGGTCGCCGCAGGTGAAGGAACTGAACCTGTTCTCCCTTCCCTTCCTGATGCCCGACTACAAGGCGATCGACGCGCTGACGCAGGGCGAGGTCGGCAAGCAGCTCTTCGGCATCCTCGAGAAGCAGGGCGTCGTGCCACTGGCCTGGGGCGAGAACGGCTATCGCGAACTGACCAATTCGAAGCGTGAAGTCCGCAAGCCGGACGACCTGAAGGGGCTGAAGATCCGCATCGTCGGCTCGCCGCTCTTCATCGACACGTTCCGCGCGCTCGGGGCCAACCCGACGCAGATGAGCTGGGCGGATGCGCAACCGGCATTCGCGTCCGGCGCCGTGGACGGCCAGGAGAACCCGATGTCGATCTTCACGGCGGCCAAGCTGCACACCGTCGGCCAGAAGTACGTGACGATGTGGGGCTACGTGGCCGACCCGCTCGTGTTCGTCGTCAACAAGGAAGTGTGGGAGAGCTGGACCCCGGCCGACCGCGAGATCGTGCGGCAGGCGGCCATCGATGCCGGCAAGCAGCAGATCGGGCTGGCGCGCGCGGGCCTCGTCGCGCCCGACCTGTCCACCGTCAAGAACGTGCAGGCGCTGGGCGTCAACGTCACGACGCTGACGCCGCAGGAGCGCGACGCTTTCGTCACCGCCACGCGCCGCGTCTATGCGCAATGGAAGGCGACGATCGGCGGTGATCTCGTCAGCAAGGCGGAAGCCGCGATCGCCGCGCGCAAGTAAGCAGCGATAGCCAAGCGCGAGGCGCCGCCTCCGGTTCGCCGGGGCGGCGCTTTGCATTCAGGCCCTCGCGTGCGCGCCGGCGGCCGGCCTTTCGGTTAGCCTTTCCCGACTCCCGATACAGCGATCCGACCATGCCCTTCGACTCCGATTCCCTCGCCCAGCGCTTCCGCCGTCTCGCTCCGGCCGCCGATTACTGCGCCCTGCGCGTGGTCGAGGAGCGGTCCGAATGGTTGAGCGTGCGGCAGGACACGGCCGAACCCGTGCGCGCCTCGATCGACAGCGGCGCGATGGTCACCGTCGTCGACGGCGACGGCATCGGTTATGCCGCGACGAGCGATCTTTCCGACGAAGGCCTGCGATGGGCGCTGTCCCGGGCCGCGGAGTGGGCCCGGCTGGCGCGCGGCCGCAGCGTCTTTGCCGGGCAGGCGCCGCGGTTGCCGCAACCCAGCGGTCGCTATGTGTCGCCAACCGTGCGGCCGATGGACTGGTCCAAGGCCGAACGGCTGGACGTGCTGCTGCGCGAATCGCGGGCGTGCAAGGTGTCCGATCGCATCGTCGACTGGCAGGCAAGCCTGTGGACGATCAACACCCGGCAGATGCTGATCACGGCCGACAGCCCCGCCGACGCGTCCGCGCTGCAGAGCTTCGACTTCACCATCCCCGGCCTGCACGTCGTCGCGCATGCGCGCGGGCGTGACGCAGACGCGGTCCTGGGGCGGGCGCTACAACGGGTACTGCCAGCAGGGCGGGCTCGAGGTGGTGGAACGCTCCGGCTTCATCGGCAGCGGGCTCGCGACCGCCGAGGAAGCCCTGCAGCTGCTGCAGGCGCCCAACTGCCCCAGCGGCCGGATGGACCTCGTGCTGATGCCCGACCAGATGATGCTGCAGATCCACGAATCGATCGGACATCCGCTCGAACTCGACCGCATCCTCGGCGACGAGCGCAACTACGCCGGCACGAGCTTCGTCACGATGGATATGTTCGGGACCTTCCAGTACGGCTCGCCGCGACTCAACGTCACCTACGATCCGACGCGCGGCAACGAGTTCGCCAGCTTCGCCTTCGACGACGAGGGCTCCGCCGCGGAAAGGACCTTCCTGATCAAGGACGGGCGGCTGCTGCGTCCGCTCGGCGGGACGTCCTCCGTTCAGCGCGCGCAGCGGTCGATGCCGTCGCTGGCCGGCGTCGCCACGACACGCGCCTGCGCGTGGAACCGGCCGCCGATCGACCGCATGAGCAACCTGAACGTCGAACCCGGGGACAGCACCCTGGACGACATGATCGCCGCCACCGAATACGGCGTGCTGATGAAGACCAACCGGTCCTGGTCGATCGACGACTCGCGCAACAAGTTCCAGTTCGGCTGCGAGTGGGGCCGGATGATCCGCGACGGCCAGCTCGCGGAAGTGGTGCGCGATCCGAACTACCGCGGGGTCAGCCGCGATTTCTGGCGCTCGCTCGCGATGGTCGGCCGGCCGGACACCGTCGAGGTGATGGGCACGCCGTACTGCGGCAAGGGCGAGCCGAACCAGGCGGTGCGCGTGGGCCACGCCAGCCCCATCTGCCGCTTCAGCGGCGTCGACGTCTTCGGCGCGGAGCAATGAGCATGAAGGAACTGTTCTTCACGCTCGCCGATCACGCATTCGCCGCGGTCCGGGGCAGCGAGGTGCTGTTGCTCAACTTTGTCGGCGAGGTCACCGATTTCGTCCGCTTCAACCACGGCCAGGTGCGACAGCCGATGACGGTGCGGCAGGCGCAGCTGCGCCTCACGCTGATCGAAGGAAGGCGCCGCAGCGAAGTTGCGTTGACGCTGGCCGGGGAGCCGGCACACGATCGTCAGGCCGTCTCGGCGGTGCTGCAGTCCCTGCGCGACGAGCTGCCGCAGCTTCCCGAAGATCCCTACCTGCTCTACTCGGCCGAGGCGAGCCGCTCGGAGCGCAGCGACGTCGGCGGGCTGCCGAGCGCCGCGCAGGCGATCGAGCACGTCGTGGAGGCGGCCCGCGGGACCGATCTCGTCGGCCTGCTGGCGAGCGGCCCGGTCCTGCGAGGATTCGCCAGTTCGCTCGGCGCGCGCCACTGGCACGCCGTCGATGCCTTCCTGCTCGACTGGTCGCTCTTCCACTCCGGCGACAAGGCGGTGAAGGCCGCGTGGTCGGGCAGCACGTGGGATCGCGACGAACTCGGCCGCCGCGTCGATGCCGCGCGCGCGCAGCTGACGCATCTCGGCAAGCCGGCGCGCACGATCGAGCCCGGCGAGTATCGCGCCTACCTCGCGCCGGCAGCCATGGACGAACTGCTGTCGATGCTCAACTGGAGCGGTGTCTCCGAGAAGGCGCAGCGGACCAAGCAGAGCTGCATCCAGAAGCTGGCCGACGGCGAAGCGAGCTTCTCGCCGCTGGTGCGGATCGCGGAAGACACTGCCGGCGGTCTCGCGCCGGCGTTCGACGAGGCCGGCTTCACGAAGCCCTCGCATGTCGATCTCGTGTGCGACGGCCGCCACAGCGGCGCCATGGTGAGCCCGCGCACCGCCGCCGAGTACGGCATCGCCGCCAACGGCGCCGACGAAGACGAAAGCATGTTGGCGATGTCGGTCGCGCCGGGCACGTTGAGCGAAGCGCAGTCGCTTGCCGCCCTGGACACCGGGCTCTATATCGGCAACCTCCACTACCTCAACTTCTCCGACCGCGCCCACGGCCGCGTGACCGGCATGACGCGCTTCGCCACGTTCTGGGTGGAAGGCGGCCAGGTCGTCGCGCCGGTGAACGTCATGCGGTGGGACGACACGCTCTACCGCATGCTCGGCGACAACCTCGAGGCGCTGACGGACCGCTCGCACTGGATACTCGACAGTCGCACCTATGGGCACCGTTCCGTGCAGACCAGCCGGGTGCCGGGCGCGATGCTGCGCAAGATGGCGTTCACGCTCTAGGATCCGGGGCACCCGGGCCATTCGCACTGCGCGGGTGCTCCGCGGCGACCGCTCAGTGCGCCTCGTCCCAGTTGGCGCCGACCCCGACTTCGGCCAGCAGCGGCACCTTCAGATCCGCGACCGACGACATCAGTTCCGGCACCCGCACGCGGACCGTGTCGACTTCGTCGTCCGGCACTTCGAGCACCAGTTCGTCGTGCACCTGCATGACCAGGCGCGTGCGCAATTGCCCGGTGCGGATCCACTTCGACACGGCGATCATCGCGAGCTTGATCAGGTCGGCAGCCGTGCCCTGCATCGGCGCGTTGATCGCCGCCCGTTCCGCGCCGCCCCGCCGCGGACCGTTCGGCGAATTGATCTCGGGCAGCCACAAGCGGCGACCGAACACCGTTTCGACATAGCCCTGCCGCTTGGCGAGCGCGCGGGTGGACTCCATGTACTTCGCCACTCCGGGGTAGCGCATGAAGTAGCGCTCCATGTACGTCTTCGCGGCATCGCGCTCGATGCCGAGGTTCGACGCCAGGCCGAAGGCGCTCATGCCGTAGATCAGTCCGAAATTGATCACCTTCGCGTAGCGCCGCTGCTCGCTCGTGACCTCGCCCAGCGGCACGCCGAACACTTCGGACGCCGTCGCGCGATGGATGTCCTCGCCCTTGCCGAAGGCGTCGAGCAGACCGGCATCGCCGGAGATGTGCGCCATGATGCGCAGCTCGATCTGCGAGTAGTCGGCCGACACGATGCGGTGTCCCGGCGGCGCGATGAAGGCCTCGCGGATGCGGCGGCCCTCGGCGGTGCGGATCGGGATGTTCTGCAGGTTGGGGTCGCTCGACGACAGGCGACCGGTCACGGCGATCGCCTGGCCGTAGTGCGTGTGCACCCTGCCGTTGGCGTCCGCCATCGCCGGCAGCTTGTCGCAGTAGGTCGACTTCAGCTTCGACAGCCCGCGATGCTCCAGCAGCACCTTCGGCAAGGGGTAGTCCTGGGCCAGCTTCTCCAGCACTTCCTCGTCGGTCGACGGCGCGCCGCTGGCGGTCTTCTTGACGACCGGCAACCCGAGCTTGCCGAACAGGATCTCGCCGATCTGCTTCGGGCTGCCGAGGTTGAACGGCTGCCCGGCTGCCTCCTGGGCCCTGATCTCCAGTTCGGCGATGCGCGCGCCCAGCTCGCGGCTTTGTGCGCCGAGCCGATCGCGGTCGATCAGGACGCCGCAACGCTCCATCTCGTAGAGCACCCCCGCCGTCGGCAGCTCGATGTCCTCGTAGATGCGACGCAGCGCCGGTTCCTCCTCGAGCCGCGGCCACATGGCCCGGTGCAGCGCGAACGTCACCTCGGCGTCTTCGGCCGCGTACTCGGTGGCGCGGTCGACGGCGACCTCGTCGAATCCCAGCTGGTTCGCGCCCTTGCCGCACACCTCGGCGTACGTCAGCGTCCTGCGCTGCAGATGGCGCTCCGCCAGCGTATCCATGTCATGACTGCGATGCGCTTCCAGCACGTAGGACTGCAGCAGCGTGTCGTGCGCCACGCCGGCCAGGCGCACGCCGTGATTCGCGAACACGTGCATGTCGTACTTCAGGTGCTGTCCCACCTTGCGGTGATGCGGGCTCTCCAGCCATGGCTTCAGCGCGGCCAGGGTTTCCTCGAATGGCAGTTGCTCCGGGGCTCCGGCGTACCGGTGCGCCAGCGGGATGTAGCAGGCCTTGAAGGGTTCGACCGACAGCGAAAGGCCGACCAGTCTTGCTGCCAGCGGGTCGAGCGACGTCGTCTCGGTGTCGACGCACGTGAGCTCGGCGGCCCCGATCCGCCCCAGCCAGTGCTCCAGTTGCGCGCGCGTCAGCACCGTCTCGTACTGCACGTCCGGTCGCCCGAGGTCGGGCGGGGGCGGATCGGTGGCGGCCGTCGCGTCTGCCGTCGACGTCGCCGGTGCCGCCTGCCCGATGTCCTTCAGCCAGCTCTTGAACTCGTAGCGCGTGTACAGCTCGCGCAGCCGCTCGCTGTCCTCGCCGCGGATCGCCAGCGCGTCGAGCGAGTCCACATGCCCCGTGAGATCGCAGTCCGACTTGACCGTGACAAGCGCGCGCGCGGTCGGCAGCCACGGCAGCGCCTTGCGCAGGTTCTCGCCCACGGCGCCGCCGATCTCGCCCGCCCTTTCGACGATCGCGTCGAGCGACCCGTACTGCTGCAGCCACTTGCACGCCGTCTTCGGCCCGACCTTCTCGACTCCGGGGACGTTGTCGACCGTGTCGCCGACCAGCGTCAGGTAGTCGACGATGCGCTCCGGCGGCACGCCGAACTTCTGCACCACGCCGGCGACATCGAGCGTCTCGTTGCTCATCGTGTTGACGAGCGTGACGTTGCCGTCGACCAGTTGCGCGAGGTCCTTGTCGCCGGTCGACACGATCGTGTTCAGGCCCTGCGCGGTCGCTTGCTTCGCCAGCGTCGCGATCACGTCGTCGGCCTCGATGCCCTCGATCTCGATCACCGGCCAGCCGAGCGCGCGCACCGCGTCGTGGATCGGCTCGATCTGGCGCGTCAGGTCCTCGGGCATCGCCTTGCGGTTCGCCTTGTACTCGGCGTACATGTCGTCGCGAAAGGTCCTGCCCTTGGCATCGAACACGCACGCGAGATAGTCGGCATGAAACTGCTGACGCAGCACGCGCAGCATGCCGATGAAGCCGCGAATCGCCCCGGTCGGCTCTCCGCCCGACGTGCGCAGGTCCGGCAGCGCGTGGAAAGCGCGGTATAAGTAACTCGATCCGTCGACGAGCAGCAGAGTTTTCATTGGAGGAGAAGTCACGTGCTCGACCACCAGAAGAACATCCCCAGCCTCCGCGCGGTCGCCATGCCGGAACGCGCCACCAGCCAGAAGGCGCGTGAATCGTGGCACGTGCTGGGCATTATTTCAGAGTTCATCGAGGCCACGGAACGGCTGTCGGAGATACGCCCGGCGGTGTCCATCTTCGGCAGCGCGCGCACGCAGCCCGGCGCGCCGATGTACGACCTCACCGTCGAGATCGCGCGCAAGCTGTCCGATGCGGGCTTCGCCGTGATCAGCGGCGGCGGCCCCGGCATCATGGAAGCCGCCAACCGCGGCGCCTTCGAGGGCGCCTCCCCGTCGGTCGGCCTCAACATCGAACTGCCTTTCGAGCAGCACGGCAATCCCTACCAGGACATCTCGCTGCGGTTCCGCCACTTCTTCGCGCGCAAGGTGGCTTTCGTCAAGTACGCCGCGGCCTACGTCGTGATGCCCGGCGGCTTCGGCACCATCGACGAGTTGTCCGAAGCGCTGACGCTGATGCAGACCGGCAAGGGCAAGCCGATGCCGATCATCCTCGTCGGCTCGGCGTTCTGGTCGGGCCTGCTCGACTGGATGCGCGGGACATTGCTCCCGGAAGGCATGATCGGCGCCGCCGACCTCGACATGATGCGCCTCGTGGACGACAGCGACGCGGTCGTGAACGCGCTCTTCGACTTCTACGAGGCTCGGGGGTTCGAGCAGAGTGCGAGCGACCGCGAGAAGCTGCTCTACCTGTAGCAGCGGTCGTTGCGGGAAGCCGCGCGCGCCAGCGCGTCTTCCCCGCAAACTGCGGCACGCCGCATCCCAAACCGATCAGCCTTGTCCCTGGATCAATGTCTCGTCGGGTTCCCGGCTAGATTGAAAGCGGGGCGTTGCCCGGCGCGGGGACGGGGTGCAGGTCCATCCGCTCGTCGCTCTTGCTCCTTCCCTGGCCATACCGGTGCCCCAACGAGCGCCTACGGATTAGGCGGTTGGTCGAAGTGGAAGGGGGAGTCCATGCGGACAATTCGTACAAGTTTCTCAGCCATCGCTACGGCGATCCTGGCAGTCGCATGCGGGGGTGGCGGTGACGGCGGCGGCGATGTAAGCCCGCAACCGCCGACCTCGGTACTCATCTCTGCCGCCAATCAGGACACGGTGGCACGCGCTTCGCTCACGTCCATCGTGCCCTTCCTTAACGTGCCGGCCGCGCCCGGTGCGGCGCAGGCGTCGGCCGCTGTGCCCCGCGGCGGCATCGCTCAGCTGGCGCTGCGATCGATCAAGTCCGGCGTACAGCAGCCGGCGCCCGCGCCGGCCGGCATGGCGCAGCCACTTGCGATTTACCAGGAGACCGTCCCCTGCACGATTTCGGGAACGATGGCCATCGTCGTGGACGACAAGGACAACAACGGAGCGATTTCGGCCGGGGATTCGATATCGATGTCGTTCGACCAGTGCAATGACGACATCGGCTCGGTCCTCAGCGGCGGCCTCGGCATGACGATCTCAGGCTACTCACTGACGCCCGCCATGGAGGACATGAGCGGGTCGATGACGTTCCAGTCCCTGACTTTCGTCGATCCGGCCGGATCGTTCTCGATGAACGGGGGGTTTGCCTTCCACATCAGCGCGACGCAGACCACACAGGGCATGGAGATGCTCGGCAGCTACACCGTCGGAAGCGCCGGCCTGACCGTGAGCAAGCAGGGCGACTCGGGCGGGCTCTCCGACACCTTTACCTATCGCGCCGGGTACGCGGTCAGCGACCGTGACTTCATGTCGAGCGCCCAGGGCGTGTCCTCGTGGGAAGTGATGAGCGCGAGCGGCACGTTCCGGTCCGAGACGCTCGGAGGTGACCTGACGCTGACGACGATGACGCCTTTCAGGTCCGCATACACGGATGCCACGGCCGACATCTTCCCGACTGAAGGGCAGCTGATCGCAGTGGGGCGAGACAACACGAAGCTCGGCCTGACCGCAACGACGACCGTGCAGGTTCGCGACGGACATGTGCGATGACGGCGACGATGCCTGGGAATCGAGCAAGATAGTGACCTGGGACTGGCTGCTTCAGTAGCGCAGTCACGCGGCAGCTGTGGTAGACGAACGACGGACGCCGCCCTTGCGGGGGCGGCGTCCGTTTGGCGTTTGCAGCACTCGCCGGTGGCAGGATGGTCGTCGATCCCGCTGCTCGACGGATCGGCCGGCTCAGGCCGGGCGGAAGGACGGCGTCCGGGCCGCGGCGCCACCTGCGGCTAGAATCGGCCAATCCAAGGAACGAGTACAGCGATGAAACGAGGGTGCCATGGCGTTGCACGCACCTGCGCACTCGCCGTCGTGGCGAGCGGCTGACGCTCTGTCGCCGGTGCCGCGCCGCCGCACAGTCGTCCGGCGCTCCGCCCCGCGTGCCGGACGCCGCGTAAAGCCGTCCGCGCCGCGTCCGGCAATCCAGCTGACACCCGCCGAGCGCCAGGCCATCGACGCGGCGCAGGCCGGCAAGGCAAAGGCCCGCGCGGGTCGAAGATGCGCTGGCGCCGACCCCGGACGACATCAAGCCGCGCGCGGCCGACGACACTTCGAACACGACGCGCATCGAACAGCTGCACCAGTCCAACCGCGTCAGCGAGGTGATCGTGACGCCGCCCGGGCAGTCGCGCAGCTACGTCATGCAGAACCGCGAAGGCCAGCAGCCCTTCGGCACCACGCAGATGAGCTCGGGCCTGTCGGTGCCGATGTTCTTCCGTTTCGAGTTCGGCAGGTCATCGCCGCCCGCCACGAACCCTCCCTCTCCGCCCGCACCGTCGCCGTCGCGCTAACCCCGCCGGCGGCCGACTCCCATGGCCGTCTTTACTCCGCTGTCGCGTGCAGAGGCCTCAGCGTTCCTGACGCAGTTCACGCTCGGCGAGCTGGTGGAACTCGAGGGCATCGCATCGGGCATCGAGAACACGAATTTCTTCCTGACGACGGAGCGTGGCCCGTTCGTGCTCACGCTGTTCGAGCGGCTGACGTTCAAGCAGTTGCCCTTCTACCTCGAGCTGATGCGCCATCTGGCACGTCGTCAGTTGCCGGTGCCCGAGCCGCAGGAAAACCGCGCCGGTTCGTTGCTGTCCGAACTGAAGGGCAAGCCGGCCGCCATCGTCACCCGTCTCCCCGGCAAGGCGGTGCGCGAGCCGACCGTCCATCAATGCGCCCTCACTGGCGAAGTACTCGCCCGGATGCACGTGGCGGGGGCTGACTTCCCCGTGTTCCAGCCGCACCTGCGCGGCATCGGCTGGTGGAAGGAGACGGTGCCTCGGCTGGAACGCCATGTGCCCGACGCCACCTTCCACATGCTGGCCGAAGAGGTCATCGTCCAGGACTCGTTCTTCCGCAGCGCGCGCTTCGAGAAACTGCCGGCGGGGCCGATCCACGCCGATCTGTTCCGCGACAACGTGCTGATCGACGCCAGCGCCACCGGCGAGCGGATCGGTGGCCTCATCGATTTCTACTTCGCCGGCTGCTCGATCTGGCTGTTCGACCTCGCCGTCACCATGAACGACTGGTGCATCGACCCGGCAACCGGCGCGTTCGAGCCGGCGCGGGCGCAGGCGATGATCGACGCCTATCACGCGGTGCGACCGCTCACGGAAGACGAGCACATGTGCTGGCGCACGGTGCTGCGCGCCGCCGCGCTGCGCTTCTGGATCTCGCGGCTCGATGACTTTCATCGACCGCGGCCCGCGGAACTGCTGACGCCGCACGACCCGACGCACTTCGAACGGATCCTCGCGCGACGCACTCACGACCTGCCCCTGCCATGGGTGTCGGCATGATCGTCAAGCCGCAAGGGCTGGTCACGCACGTGCGCACCCTGCCGGCCGCGGCCGGATGGCGCTGGCTGCGCGAAGGACTGTCGCTTTACTGGCGCCAGCCCTTCGCGTTCACCGCCCTCGTGATCCTCTACACGATGGCGCTGATGCTGCTGTCGAACGTGCCCGTCATCGGGTTGCCAATGGCGGCGGTGCTCGTGCCGTTCGGCACCGTCGGCCTGACACTCGCCGGCCGGATCGCCGAGAAGGGCGGGATGCCGCTGCCGGCCTTGCTGCTCGACGGTTTCCGCGAGGGGCCGCAGCGCGCTCCGCTGCTGCGCCTTGGCTTCCTGCATGCCGCGCTGGTGCTCGCGCTCGTCCTCGTCGCGTCGGTCTTCGCGATGGACGAGCTGCGGAACTGGAAGGTCGCCGACGGCCAGCTCGACCCGGCGTCGGTATCGCAGAACATCCCGTGGGACGCGCTGACGATCTCGGTGCTGCTGTACCTGCCCGTGCTGATGCTCACGTGGTTCGCGCCGCAGCTGGTCGCGTGGCACCGGCAGCCGGTCAGCAAGGCGCTGTTCTTCTCGTTCTTCGCGTGCTGGCGCAACAAGGGGCCTTTCCTGGTGCTGGGCCTCGTCCTGATGGCGCTGTCGCTCGGCGTCGGCTTCCTCACTACGGAGCTGCTGCGCGGGCTCGGCCTGTCGCCCCAGATCACGTCCATGCTGTTCGCGCCGGTCGCGATGATCATGACCAGCATCACGTACGCCACCCAGTACCCGATCTACCGCGCGATCATCGAGCCGCAGGCCGTTACGCCGCAGGCAGCGCCCGCGCCGGAGCCGCCGGACGCGGAGAGTTAGCCAGCGGAGAGCTTGGCCACGGCGAGCAGCAGCCACTTGACGCCGTGCACGCCGAAGTTGACCTGCACCCGCGCGTCGTCGCCGCTGCCTTCCAGGTTCACGATCACGCCCTCGCCGAACTTGGCGTGGCGCACCGACTGGCCCACCCGGAAGCCGTGCGTGGGCTGCGAGCGTGCCACCGTCGCTGCCGGCGCCGTCGGCTTCACGCCGGCGTCATGCCACTGCCCGAAGCGCCCGCCACCGCCGTAGGCCGCGACGCGCGGCGTCAGCCACTTGACGGCGTTCTCGGGCAGCTCCTCGAGAAAACGCGACTTGATGCCGTAGCGCGTCTGCCCGTGCAGCAGGCGGCTCTGCGCGAGACTGACGTACAAGCGACGCCGGGCGCGCGTGATGGCGACGTACATCAGGCGCCGCTCCTCTTCGAGCCCGTCCATTTCGTTCAGGCTGTTCTCGTGCGGAAACAGGCCCTCCTCCAGGCCGGTGATGAACACCGCGAAGAACTCGAGCCCCTTGGCCGCGTGCACCGTCATCAGCTGCAGCGCGTCCTGCCCGGCTTCCGCCTGGTTGTCTCCTGCTTCGAGCGAAGCGTGCGAGAGGAAGCCCGCGAGCGGTGACGGGATCGCCGCCTCCGCTTCGCCCTGCGTACCGGACGCGTCGGCGCCGTAGCCCTCTTCCTGCACGAAGGCCGCCGCGGCGTTGACCAGCTCGCTCAGGTTCTCGACCCGCTCCTGGCCTTCCTTCTCGTTCTGGTAGTGCTGGATCAGGCCGCTGCGCTGGATCACGGCATCGACGATCTCGGCGAGCGGCAGATTGGCGGTCTCGAAGCGCAGGCTCTCGATCAGCTTCACGAACGCGGCGAGCTTGGTGCCCGGCGCGCCGGCCATGTTGCCGACCGCCGCATACAGGCTCGCATTCGCCGCGCGTGCCGCGTCGGCGAGCTGTTCGAGCGTGCGCGCGCCGATCCCGCGCGGCGGGAAATTCACGACGCGCACGAAGGCCGTGTCGTCCGCCGGGTTCTCGATCAGCCGCAGATACGCCAGCGCGTGCTTGATCTCGGCGCGCTCGAAGAACCGCAGTCCGCCGTAGACGCGATAGGGAATGCCGGCGTTGAACAGCGCGTGCTCGATCACGCGCGACTGCGCGTTCGAGCGGTAGAGCACCGCGATCTCCGCGCGGGCATGCCCCTCCGCGATCAGGCCCTTGACCTCGTCGACCAGCCACGCGGCCTCGTAGCCGTCGGTCTGCGCCTCGTAGATCCGCACCGGCTCGCCCTCGCCGGCCTCGGTCCACAGCTCCTTGCCGAGGCGGCGGGCGTTGTTGGCGATGAGCGCGTTGGCGGCGTTCAGGATGTGGCCGACCGAGCGGTAGTTCTGCTCGAGCTTGATCAGGTTCTGCACCCGGAACTCGCGCTCGAAGTCGGCCATGTTGCCGACATTGGCCCCGCGGAACGCGTAGATCGACTGGTCGTCGTCGCCGACCGCGAAGATGGCGTTCCCGGCGCCTCCCGGCTTGCCCGCGAGCAGCTTCAGCCACGCGTACTGCAGCTTGTTGGTGTCCTGGAACTCGTCGACCAGGATGTGGCGGAAGCGGTCCTGGTAGTGCTGCCGCAGGATCTCGTTGCGGTCGAGCAGCTCGTAGCAGCGCAGCAGCAGCTCGGAGAAGTCGCACACGCCTTCGCGGTTGCACTGCGCGTCGTACATCGCGTAGAGCTCGACGAACTTGCGGTTGTAGTCGTCGTTGACCTCGACGTCCTTCGCGCGCAACCCCGCTTCCTTCGAGCTGCTGATGAACATCTGCAGGTTGCGCGGCGGGTAGCGCTCGTCGTCGATGTTGTTGGCCTTCAGCAGGCGCTTGATGGCGCCGAGCTGGTCGGCGGAGTCGAGGATCTGGAACGTCGACGGCAATCCGGCATCGCGGTGGTGGGCGCGCAGCATCCGGTTGCACAGCCCGTGGAAGGTGCCGATCCACATGCCGCGCGTGTTGATCGGCAGCATCGCGGAGAGCCGCGTCAGCATCTCCTTCGCCGCCTTGTTCGTGAACGTGACGGCGAGCACCGCCTGCGGCGACATCTGGCCCGTCTGGATCAGCCACGCGATGCGCGTCGTCAGCACGCGGGTCTTCCCGCTGCCGGCGCCGGCGAGGATCAGGGCGGACTGGTTGGGAAGCGTGACGGCAGCGAGTTGCTGCTCGTTGAGGTTCTGCAGCAGATTCATGAGCGGTCGGAAGTGTAGCCGCCCCTATAATCGCTCTCTCGAATCAAGCACTTAGAAAAGTCATGGAAGCCAGGTACGACCCGCAGGCCCTTGAAGCAGCGGCGCAGGCCCACTGGCAGCGCACGCAGGCGTACCGCGCGGTCGAGCACGCCCGCGACGCGAGCGGCCAGGCCAAGCCGAAGTTCTACGTGTGTTCGATGCTTCCGTACCCGAGCGGCAAGCTGCACATGGGGCACGTGCGCAACTACACGCTGAACGACGTCATGTACCGCATCCTGCGGATGCGCGGGTACAACGTGATGACGCCGATGGGGTGGGACGCCTTCGGACTGCCGGCCGAGAACGCGGCGATCGACAAGAAGGTGGCGCCGGCCAAGTGGACCTACGGCAACATCGCCGAGATGAAGGCGCAGATGCAGCCGCTCGGCCTCGCCTTCGACTGGTCCCGCGAAGTGGCGACCTGCACGCCCGACTACTACAAGTGGAACCAGTGGATGTTCCTGAAGATGCTCGAAAAGGGCATCGCGTACCGCAAGACGCAGATCGTCAACTGGGACCCGGTCGACCAGACGGTGCTCGCGAACGAACAGGTGGTCGACGGACGCGGCTGGCGCTCCAACGCCATTGTCGAGAAGCGCGAGATCCCCGGCTACTACCTCGGCATCACGCAGTACGCCGAGGAACTGATCGCCGATCTGGCCACTGTCGACTGGCCGCCGCAGGTCAAGGCGATGCAGGAGAACTGGATCGGCAAGAGCGTCGGCGTGAACTTCGGATTTCCGTACGAGCTCGACGGCGAGAAGAAGCTGCTGCGCGTGTTCACGACGCGCGCCGACACCATCATGGGCGTGACCTTCATGGCGATCGCCGCCGAGCATCCGCTCGCCGCGCGTCTCGCGCAGGGCCGCCCGGACGTCGCCGCGTTCATCGACGAATGCAAGCGGGGCAGCTTCGCCGAGGCGGACCTCGCCACGATGGAGAAGAAGGGCGTGGCCACCGGCTTCGCGGTGAAGCACCCGCTGACCGGCGCCGACGTGCCGGTGTGGATCGGCAACTATGTCCTGATGGGCTACGGCGAAGGCGCGGTGATGGGCGTGCCGGCGCACGACGAGCGCGACTTCGCGTTCGCGAAGAAGTTCGGCCTGCCCATCACGCAGGTGATCGCCGTGCCGGGCGAGACGTTCTCGCTCGACGGCTGGCAGGAGTGGTACGCGGACAAGGCGCGCGGCGCCTGCGTCAACTCGGGCAAGTACGACGGCCTGGACTACGCGGCCGCCACCGACGCGATCGCCGCCGACCTCAAGGCCAGCGGCCTGGGCGACAAGCAGATCCAGTACCGCCTGCGCGACTGGGGCATCTCGCGCCAGCGCTACTGGGGCACGCCGATCCCGATCGTCCACTGCGACGCGTGCGGCGCGGTGCCGGTTCCCGAAAGTGACCTGCCCGTGGTGCTGCCCGAGAACCTGATCCCGGACGGCAGCGGCAATCCGCTGAACAAGTACGAGCCCTTCCTGAAGTGCGCGTGCCCGAAGTGCGGCCAGCCGGCCCGTCGCGAGACGGACACGATGGACACCTTCGTCGACTCGTCCTGGTACTACATGCGCTACTGCTCGCCGGACAGCGCGCAGGCGATGGTCGATGCCCGCAACGACTACTGGATGCCGATGGACCAGTACATCGGCGGCATCGAGCACGCGGTGCTGCACCTGCTGTACGCGCGCTTCTGGACCAAGGTGATGCGCGACCTCGGCCTGGTGAAGTTCGACGAGCCCTTCAAGCGCCTGTTCACGCAGGGCATGCTGACGCACGACTGCTATTACCGCGAGGACGGCGCCGGCCGCAAGCGCTGGTTCTACCCGGCCGAGATCGACATCGAGTACGACGACAAGGGCCGGCCGGTGAAGGTCACGGCGCGCGAAGACGGCCAGCCGGTGACCTACGGCGGCACCGAGAAGATGTCGAAGAGCAAGAACAACGTGGTCGAGCCGCGCGACATCATCGCGAAGTTCGGGGCCGACACGGCGCGCGCCTTCGTGATGTTCGCCGGGCCACCCGACCAGAGCGCGGCGTGGAGCAACTCCGGCGCCGAGGGCACCTACCGTTTCCTGCGACGGCTCTGGACCTTCTGCAGCGACAGGCAGGACGCGCTGAGGTCGACGGCGAAGCTCGACGTCGCCGCGCTGACGCCGGCTCAGAAGACCCTGCGGCGCGACATCCACGCCAACCTGAAGCAGGCGGATTTCGACTACGCCCGCATGCAGTACAACACCGTCGTTTCCGCCGCGATGAAGATGCTGAACGCGCTGGAGGACGCCGGGCTCGGCGGCTCGCCCGGCGAATCCGCGCTGCTGCAGGAGAGCGTGGGCATCCTGCTGCGCGCCCTGTACCCGATCTCGCCGCACATCGGGCACGCGCTGTGGAACGAACTCGGCTTCGCGACGCGCTTCGGCGCCGAGATCATCGACGCGCCGTGGCCGCGGGCCGACGAAGCCGCGCTCGTCATGGACGAGATCGAACTCGTGGTGCAGGTCAACGGCAAGCTGCGGGCATCGATCCGCGTGCCGGCCGCCGCCGACAAGCGCGCAATCGAGCAGGCGGCGATCGCCGATGCCAACGTGCAGAAGCACGTCGCCGGGCAGGCCGTGAAGCGCGTGATCGTCGTGCCGGGCAAGCTCGTGAACGTGGTCGTCTGATGGATCGCCGGGCCCTGCTCGCCGGCGCGGCGGCCGCCACGCTCAGCGGCTGCGGCTTCACGCTGCGCGGCGCGCAGACGCTGCCAGTCGAGACCCTCTTCCTCGCGCTGCCGGTCAACTCGCCCCTCGGCGCCGAGATCACGCGCGTGGTGCGCTCCTCGACCAACGCGCGGGTCGTGACCGACCGCAAGGAAGCGCAGGCGATCTTCGAGTTGCTGGGCGAGTCGCGCGAGCGCGAGGTGCTGTCCGTGAACGCCCAGGGGCGCGCCCGCGAGTACCAGCTGCGCCTGCTGACCACCTTCCGGGTCGTCGATCCGAACGGCATCGAACTGATCGCCCCCGCCACGCTGACCGCGCGGCGCGACATCGCGTTCAACGAGTCCGAACTGCTGGCGAAGGAATCGGAAGAAGCGCTCCTGTATCGCGACATGCAGAGCGACCTCGTACGCCAGATGGTCACGCGGCTGCAGGGAATGCGGTTCGATGCAAGTTCGCGCTGATGCGCTGACCGCGCTGCTGCACAAGGCCGAGCGCGGCCAGCCGCTGCCCCCGGTATTCGTCGTCGCCAGTGACGAGCCGCTGCTGTCACTGGAGGCCCAGGACGCGATCCGCAGCGTCGCCCGCAAGCAGGGCTACACCGAGCGCGACGTGCTGCAGGCCGACGGCCGCTTCGACTGGTCCCGCCTGGCCGAGGCCGCCGGCGGACTGTCGCTGTTCGCGGACCGGAAGATCGTCGAGATCCGCTTGCCCGGCGGCAAGCCCGGCGTGGCCGGCGCGGCGGCGCTCGAAGCCCACGCGGCCCATGCCGGCGAGGGCCTGCTCACGATCGTCGCGCTGCCGCGGCTGGACCGGCGGGCGAAGGAAACGCGCTGGGTCGCGGCGCTCGAGCGCGCCGGCGTGCTGGTCGAGATCGACTCCATCGAGCGGGCGCAGCTGCCGCGCTGGATCGGCGAGCGCCTCGCGCGGCAGGACCAGCGCGCCGGCACCGAAGCGCTCGAATTCATTGCCGAGCGCGTCGAAGGCAACCTGCTCGCGGCTCACCAGGAGATCGCGAAGCTCGGCCTGCTCTACCCCGCGGGAGAACTGACGCTCGCCCAGGTGACGGACAGCGTGCTGAACGTCGCGCGCTACGACGTGTTCCAGTTGCCGCTGGCCATGCTCGGCGGCGACGCCACGCGCGTGCGCAAGACCATGGCCGGACTCGAGGCCGAAGGCGAGGCGATTCCGCTGGTGCTGTGGGCGATCACGGAGGAACTGCGCACGCTCATGCGCGTGAAGGCAGCGGTGGAATCCGGCCGGCCGTTTTCGATGGCGGCGCGCGAAAATCGCCTGTGGGGCCCGCGCGAGCGGCTTGTCGAACGCCTGCTTTCCGCGCCTGTCCATCCCCGCGTTGGCGCACGGGCTCGAACGCGCCGCCCAAATCGACCGCCTTGCCAAGGGACTGCGCGCGCCCGAATCGGACAGCGACGCGTGGCTAGAATTGACCGACCTTGCCCTGAGCGTCGCGGCCACGAGTGCCGCGCCGAACGCCTTACGCCCATGACCGCATCCGCCGCACCGCGCAGCAACGACCGCGTCGCCCAGCAATTCGAAGGCGACCTCGCGGCGTACATGACGTTCGTCGGCAGGACCGCGCGCGCGGCGGCGGCCCGCATCGCGGCCGCCAGCAGCGCGGCGAAGGACCAGACGCTGCGCCATGCCGCCCGCCTGATCAACGAACGGCGCGACCTGCTGAAGGCCGCGAACGCGCTCGACGTCGAGCGCGCGCGCCGCAACGGCCTGGAGCCGGCCATGGTCGACCGCCTGACGCTGAACGACCGCGCCGTCGCTCAGATGGTCGAAGGGCTGAACCAGGTCACGCAGCTGCCGGACCCGATCGGCGAAATCCTCGAGGTGAAGCCGCGCCCGAGCGGCATCCGCGTCGGACGGATGCGCGTGCCGCTGGGCGTGATCGGCATCATCTACGAGAGCCGCCCGAACGTGACGATCGACGCGGCGGCGCTGACCATCAAGAGCGGCAATGCGGCGATCCTGCGAGGCGGCTCCGAGGCGATCGAGAGCAATCGCCTGCTCGCCGGCATCGTGCGCGAGGCGCTGATCGAAGCGGGCCTGCCAGCCGACGCCGTGCAGCTGGTCGACACGACCGACCGCGCCGCCGTCGGCCTGCTTGCCGGCATGCCGGAATATGTCGACATCATCGTGCCGCGCGGCGGCCGCGGCCTGATCGAGCGCCTGATGCGCGAGGCGCGCGTGCCGATGATCAAGCACCTCGACGGCGTGTGCCACGTGTACGTGGACGGCGACGCCGACCTCGACAAGGCCATCGCCATCGCGGACAACGCCAAGACGCAGCGCTACGGCACGTGCAACACCATGGAAACACTGCTGGTGGCGCAGGGCATCGCCGCCCGCGTGCTGCCGCCACTCGGGCGCATCTATCGAGGCAAGGGCGTCGAGCTGCGCTGCTGCCCGGAGTCGCGCGCCATCCTCGAGGCCGCCGGCATCGTCGGCCTGAAGGAAGCGACGGGCGAGGACTGGACCACCGAGTATCTCGCCCCGATCCTGTCGGTCGCGACGCTGCCCGGCGTGGACGACGCCATCCGCCACATCAACACCTACGGCAGCAGGCACACGGACGCGATCGTCACCGAGAACTGGACGACGGCCATGCGCTTCCTGCGCGAGGTCGACTCGGCGTCGGTGATGGTCAACGCCTCGACGCGCTTCGCCGACGGCTTCGAGTACGGGCTGGGGGCGGAAATCGGCATCTCCAACGACAAGCTGCACGCTCGCGGCCCGGTCGGCCTCGAGGGCCTCACCTCGCTCAAGTACGTGGTCTTCGGCAACGGCGAAGTCCGTACCTGATTCTCTTCACGTCAGAAGGTTCATGGGCAACACTTACCTTTGGTTGAAGGCGCTGCACGTCGTCTTCGTCGTCAGCTGGTTCGCGGGCCTGTTCTACCTGCCCCGGCTCTACGTGAACCTGGCGATGGTCGACGACGCCGCCACCCGCGAGCGCCTGCTGCTGATGGCGCGTAAGCTGTTGCGCTTCATGACCGGACTCGGCGTGCTCGCCGTCGTCTTCGGCATGTGGCTCCTGAGCCAGGGCGCCGTCATGAAGGCCGGCTGGATGCAGGCGAAGCTCCTGCTGGCGCTGCTGCTGATCGGATATCACGCCTGGTGCGGGATCCTGTACATGCAGTTCGCGCGCGGCGGCGCGTCCAGGTCGCATGTCTGGTTCCGCTGGTTCAACGAAGTTCCCGTGTTGCTCCTGACGGCGATCGTGGTGCTGGTCGTCGTCAAGCCGTTCTGAGGCCGCCATGTCAAAAGTCGTCGATTACTACATGACTCCGGTGTCGCCGTGGACCTACCTCGGTCACGAGCGTTTCCGCTCCATCTGCGCCGCGCATGACGTGCAGGTCCAGCTCCACGTGATGGACCTCGGCAAGGTCTTCCCGGTCTCCGGCGGCGTCCCGCTGAAGGACCGCCCGCCCCAGCGGCGCGCCTACCGGCTGGCGGAACTTCGACGCTGGCGGGATTTCCTCGGCATCCCACTCACGGTCGAGCCGAAGTTCTTTCCCGTCCCGGCGGAAGCCCCCGCGACGGCGGTTCTCGCCGTGCTCGAGCGGCACGGCACGGACGCGGCTCTCGATGTGGCGGGCGACCTGATGCGGGCCGTCTGGGCCGAGGAGCGCAACGTCGCCGACGCGGAGACGCTGGTCGACGTGCTGACGAAGCGCGGACTGGACGCCGCCGCCCTGCTCGCCCACGCGCGCTCCGCCGAAGTGGCCGCGCGCTACATCCAGCATTCGCAGGAAGCCATCGCCCGTGGCGTCTTCGGTTCGCCCACCTACGTGTACCAGGACGAACTCTTCTGGGGCCAGGACCGGCTCGACTTCCTCGAGCGCGCCCTCGCCGGCTGAACCTCCCCACCTTGAAGCCACAGACCTTCTTCGCGGTCTGCCCGCGCGGCCTGGAGGCCGTGCTGGCGGACGAGCTGCAGCGCAGCGGCGCCACGGCGATCCGCGCCGAGTCGGGCGGGGTCGGCTTCGCGGGCACGATGAAGACCGGCTACGCCGTCAACCTGCATTCCCGCATTGCAAGCCGGGTGCTGTGGCAGGTGGGACGACGCGGTTACCGCAACGAGCAGCATCTGTACGACGCCACGCAGGAAGTGCGCTGGCAGGACGTGATGACGCCGCAGCAGACCTTGCGCGTCGACGTGACCGCAGTGCGCTCTCCGCTGGCGAGCCTGGAATTCGCGATGCTGCGGATCAAGGACGGCATCGTCGACCGCATGCGCGACGTGGCGGGAGACCGGCCCTCGATCGATCGCGCCCAGCCGGATGTCCGCGTGTTCGCCTTCCTCGACGCGGCGACCGTGACCCTTTATGTCGACCTGTCCGGCGAACCGCTCTTCAAGCGCGGCTGGCGCGCCGACAAGGGCGAGGCGCCGCTGAAGGAGAACCTCGCCGCCGGCCTGCTGGCGCTGGCCGGCTGGACTCCCGAGGTGCCGCTGCTGGATCCGTTCTGCGGCAGCGGCACGATCGTGATCGAGGCGGCGACGATCGCCAGCGGGCGCGCACCCGGCCTGACCCGCCGTTTCGCCTTCGAGCGCCTGAAGGGATTCGACTCGCATGCGTGGCGCGTGCTGAAGGACGCGGCGCGGGCGAACGTGCGCGACGATGCCGACGGCGCTGCTGCGCGGATCGGACATCTCGACGCGCGTCGTCGAGCAGGCCATCGAGAACGCCCGGCTCGCCGGGCTCGAGCGCTGGCTCACGGACGGGCGCCTCGCGTTCACGGCGGCCGACGCCCGCCAGATCGAGCCGCCGGCCGAACACGGAATGATCGTGTCCAATCCGCCGTACGGCGAGCAGAGCGCGCCGCGCTCGGCGACGGTGCCCCGCATGATGGGCGACGTCGGCGACCGGCTGAAACAGGCCTTTCCGGGCTGGGACGCCTGGCTGCTGACGTCCGACCGGCAGTTGCCGCAGCAGATGCGGCTGCAGGAGACCCGCAAGCCCGTGCTCTTCAACGGGCCGCTGGAGTGCCGTTTCTTCCGCTTCTCGCTCGTCAAGGGCGGCTACCGGCCGCGCGCGGCGGCGGCCGGCGGCTGACCGGTGCGCGGATTGCCTCCGCGCTGCGCGAGGCGCTCCACCGCAGCGGTGCGCTGATCAGCGCGCCAGCGCCTTCTCGATGTCGCCCGCAATGTCCTCGGGCTTCGTGGTCGGCGCGTAACGCTCGAGCACGGTCCCGTCGCGCCCCACGAGGAACTTGGTGAAGTTCCACTTGATCGCCTCGGAGCCGAGCAACCCCTTCTTGGTCGACGTCAGGTACTTGAAGAGCGGGTGCGCGCTCTTGCCGTTGACGTCGACCTTCGCGAACATCGGGAAGGTGACTCCGTAGTTCATCTCGCAGAACTCCGCGATCTCGGTATCCGCACCGGGCTCCTGCTCGCCGAACTGGTTGCTCGGGAACCCGAGCACCACCAGCCCCTTGTCCTTGTACTTCTTGTACAGCGCCTCGAGGCCCGCGTACTGCGGCGTGAAACCGCACTTGCTCGCGGTGTTCACCACGAGCAGCACGCTGCCCTTGAAGTCCGCCATCCTGCGCGCCTTGCCCGTCAGGGTCTGCGCGGAAAATTCGTAGACGTTCGCCATCGGTCTCTCCCCGGGAGGAGAGGACAGTGTACGAGGAGCGCGCCCGGCCCCCGGCATGGAGCCGTGGTCTTACCCGGTCAGCCCGAGGTGCTCGATCCCCTTGTGGATGCCGGCCACCCCGCCGTACAGCTTCGAATTCAGCTTGATCTGCAGGCGAACGTCGTTGACCGAGTCGGCGTTGCGCAGCGCGTCCTCGTAGGAGATCTGCTCGCGCTCGTGCAGTTCGAACAGCGACTGGTCGAAGGTGACCATGCCCTGCTCGCGCGAGCGTTTCATCACTTCCTTGATCTCCTGCACCTCGCCCTTGAAGACCAGGTCGGCGATCAGCGGGTTGTTGATCATCAGTTCGATCGCCGGGATGCGGCCCTTGTGGTCCTTGAACGGCACGAGGCGCTGGGCGATCGTCGCGCGCAAGTTGAGCGACAGGTCCATCAGCAGCTGCGCGCGCCGCTCCTCCGGGAAGAAGTTGATGATGCGGTCGAGCGCCTGGTTGGTGGAGTTGGCGTGCAGCGTGCACATGACCAGGTGGCCGGTCTCGGCGAACGCGATCGCGTGCTCCATGGTCTCGCGCTCGCGCACCTCGCCGATCAGGATGACGTCGGGCGCCTGGCGCAGGGTGTTCTTCAGCGCCACCTGCCAGCTTTCGCAATCGACCCCGACCTCGCGCTGCGTGATGATGCAGTTCTTGTGCGGGTGGACGTACTCGATCGGGTCCTCGATCGTGATGATGTGTCCGTTGCTGTTCTCGTTTCGGTAGCCGACCATCGCCGCGAGCGTGGTCGACTTGCCGGAGCCGGTGGCGCCGACGACGATCACGATGCCGCGCTTGGCCATCGCCAGCTCGTTGATCAGCGCCGGCAGGTTCAGCTCGTCGGTGGTCGGAATGTGGTCCGCGATCGTCCGGAACACGATGCCCACCTTGCTCTGCTGGACGAACGCCGACACCCGGAAGCGGCCGATGCCGGTCGGGTTGATGGCGAAGTTGCACTCCTTGGACTTCTCGAACTCGGCGGCCTGGCGGTCGTTCATGATCGCGCGCACCAGCTCCGACGTGTGCTGCGCGGTCAGCGGCTGGTTCGACACCGGCAGCACGCGGCCGTCGATCTTGAACGCCGGCGGAAAGTCCGCCGTGATGAACAGGTCCGAACCCTTCTTGCTGATCAGCAGCCGCAGCAGGTCGTGGACGAATCGTGTGGCCTGGTCTCTTTCCATGGTTTGCCTTCGCTGCCGTTAAGCGCCAAACGATTCCGGGGTCTTCGCGTACTGCCGCGCTTCGCCGAGCGCAATCACATTGCGGCGGACGAGGTCGAGCAGGTTCTGGTCGAGCGTCTGCATGCCGAACTGCATGCCGGTCTGGATCATCGAGTACATCTGCGCGACCTTGTTCTCGCGGATCAGGTTGCGGATGGCCGGCGTGCCGACCATGATCTCGTGCGCCGCCACGCGGCCGTTGCCATCCTTGACCTTCAGCAGCGTCTGCGAGATCACCGCGACGACCGACTCCGACAGCATCGCCCGCACCATTTCCTTCTCGGCCGCCGGGAAGACGTCGACGATCCGGTCGATCGTCTTGGCCGCCGACGACGTGTGCAGCGTGCCGAACACCAGGTGGCCGGTTTCCGCGGCGGTGAGCGCCAGGCGGATCGTTTCCAGGTCGCGCAACTCGCCGACCAGCACGACGTCCGGATCCTCGCGCAGCGCCGAGCGCAGCGCGTTGGCGAAGCTCAGCGTGTGCGGACCGACCTCGCGCTGGTTGATCACGCACTTGCGGCTCTCGTGCACGAATTCGATCGGGTCCTCGATCGTCAGCACGTGGCCGTAGAGGTTGTTGTTCACGTGGTCGACCATCGCGGCGAGCGTGGTCGACTTGCCCGAACCGGTCGGTCCGGTGACCAGCACCAGGCCGCGCGGCTTCGACGAAAAATCAGCGAACTGGCGCGGACACTGCAGTTCCTCCAGCGACAGAACGCGCGACGGAATCGTCCGCAGCACCGCGGCGGCGCCGCGGTCCTGGTTGAAAGCGTTGACGCGGAAGCGGGCGAGGCCCGGCAGGTCGAACGAGAAGTCGACTTCGAGATTCTCGTCGTACTGCTTGCGCTGGGAGTCGTTCATGATGTCGTAGATCATCCCGTGCACGTCCTTGTGTTCCAGGGGCGGCAGGTTGATCCGGCGGACATCGCCGTGCACCCGAATCATCGGCGGCAGACCCGCCGACAGGTGCAGGTCGGATGCCTTGTTTTTGACGGAGAATGCGAGCAGTTCTGAGATGTCCATGGCGGGTGCTCGGTAAGGCGTCTCGAGGGAGGAGCGCCCCCTTCGCCGGATTCATTGAATGAACAAGAGTAACGCGGGCACCCGCTCGGGTGGTCCCGCAAAAAAGCTAGAAAAGACAAGTATCTAGCCGTCTTTGCTGATGATTATGTCGAGTTCGCGAGAGACGGTGCAGGCCAATTTGCAGGCCGTACACGAGCGCATTGCCATGGCCGCGAGAGCCGCGGGGCGCGATCCGGGGTCGATCGCGCTGCTCGCCGTCAGCAAGACCTTTCCGCCCGAGGCGATCGTCGCCGCCCATGCCGCCGGGCAGCGGGCCTTCGGCGAGAACTACGTCCAGGAAGCGCTGGACAAGATCCAGGAGTCTCGCCGAACGGCTGACCGGGCTCGAGTGGCACTTCATCGGTCCGATCCAGAGCAACAAGACCCGGGCGCTGGCCGAGCACTTCGACTGGGTCCAGTCGGTCGATCGGCTGAAGATCGCGCAGCGCCTGTCGGAGCAGAGGCCGGCGGGCATGCCGCCGCTGAACGTCCTGCTGCAGGTGAACATCAGTGGCGAAGCGAGCAAGAGCGGCGTGGCGCCCGGCGAACTCGAGAGCCTGGCGCGCGAGGTCGCCCGGTTGCCCCGCCTTCAGCTGCGCGGCCTGATGGCGATCCCGGAGCCCGACGCCGATCCCGAACGGCAGCGCGGGCCGCTCGCGGCCGTGCGCGCGCTTTACGAACGGCTGCGCGCGCAGGGCCTCGCGCTCGACACGCTGTCGATGGGGATGTCGGCGGACCTCGAGGCAGCCGTGCTCGAGGGGTCCACCATGGTGAGGATCGGCACGGCGATCTTCGGCGAACGGGAACGAAAGCACGCATGAACATCGCATTCATCGGCGGCGGCAACATGGCCACGGCGCTCATCGGCGGCATGAAACGGGCGGGCGCCGTCGATTCGATCGCCGTCCTCGAGATCGACGCCGCGCGTGGCAAGCAGCTCACCGACCAGCACGGCGTGGTGACGCATGGCGCCGCCGGCGCATGGCTGGGCGGCAGCGATGTCGTCGTGCTCGCGGTCAAGCCGCAGCAGATGCACGGCGCGGTTGACGTCATCAGGCCCTTTCTCGGGCGGCCGCTGGTGCTGTCGATCGCCGCGGGCGTGCGGGCCAGCACGCTCGCGCGCTGGCTCGGCTCCGACGTCATCGTCCGCACGATGCCGAACACACCTGCACTGATCGGCGCCGGGATCACCGGCGCGGCAGCGCTCGGCGGCGTGTCGTCCGAACAGCGTGCGGCGGCCGAGCGGATCCTGGGCGCGGTCGGCGAGGTCGTCTGGTTCGAGGACGAGTCGATGCTCGATCCGGTGACGGCCGTTTCCGGCAGCGGCCCCGCCTACGTGTTCTTCTTCATCGAGGCAATGCAGCAGGCCGCGTTGGAGATGGGGCTGAACGAAGCGCAGGCCCGCCGCCTCGCGGTCCAGACGTTCCTCGGCGCGGCCCGGCTGGCGGCGGCGTCGCCGGAGCCGGCCTCCGTCCTGCGCGAACGCGTGACCTCGAAGGGCGGCACGACCGCCGCCGCGCTGGCGAGCCTCGATGCCGACCAGGTGAAGGCCGGCATCGTCCGTGCGCTGCACGCGGCGAACGCGCGTGCGAGAGAGCTCGGGGACGAACTGGACCGTTAGCTGTGGAGGTTCGGAGGCTATCGCTTGATCGAGTCGCCTGCGCGCCGACCGCGCTGCGGGGATCTCGACTCCGCGCGACGCGCGGAGGCGAGGTACGCCGCAGCCTGCTCAGGCGCAGGAGACAACCCCTTGGCGCTAGATCAAGTGCGCGGGTTCCTGGGCGTTCGCGCGCTGCCCGGTCGCGACCGCCAGCATGCAGATGGACAGTCTCGTTACGAACGCGATCGGGTTCATGGCAAGAACCGGGGTCAGCGCAGGGCGTAGTCGAGCGCAGTGCCCGCGAACACCGCGAAGCCGACCCAGTTGTTGTGGCGAAACGCGCGAAAGCAGCCTTCGCGCGTGCGTTCACGGATCAGCACGTAGTGATAGAGCGCGAAGCCGAACGCGATGCCGCAGCCGAGGTAGAAGGGCCAGCGGGCGCCGATCGCATTGCCGAGCAGCAGCAGCAGCGACAGGTAGGCGCCATAGCAGGCCATGGTGACGGCCACGTCGGCGCGGCCGAAGAAGATCGCCGACGACTTGATGCCCACCCTCAGGTCGTCGTCACGGTCGACCATCGCGTACTCGGTGTCGTACGCCACGACCCAGAAGTTGTTCGCGAAGAAGAGCCACCAGCCGACAGCGGGCACCTCGCCCTGCACCGCCGCGAAGGCCATCGGGATGCCGAACGAGAACGCGACCCCGAGATACAGCTGGGGCACCGGAAAGAAGCGCTTGAACAACGGGTACGTCGCGGCGATCGCGACGGCCGCGATCGCGAGCCGCATCGCCTCGTCGTTGAGGAAGAGGAGCAGCAACGCCGACAGGCCGGCGAGCAGCGTCGACACCGCGACCGCCTCGCGCGGGCTGATCAGTCCCTGCGCCACGACGCGCTGCGCGGTGCGCTTCACCTGCGCGTCGTAGCGGAAGTCGGCCGCGTCGTTGATCGCGCAGCCGGCCGAGCGCATCAGGAAGGTTCCGATCACGAACACCGCCACCAGGCCGAGCGCCGGACGCCCGGACGAGGCGATCCACAGCGCGGTCAGCGTCGGCCACAGGAGCAGCAGCGTGCCGACCGGCTTGTCGAGGCGCAGCAGGCTCGCGTAGAGCGAAAGGCGGCCGGCGGCGGGCGCGGAGGAAGACACGGGATGAAGATCTTTTGCGCGGTGAACGCAGCGCGGTTATCGTAACAGGCTGGTCATCGCCCATTACTACAGTCGACAGACAACCAGGAGGAAACGATGCTCCGCAGGACCCTGATTTCCGCCGCGCTCGCCGCCACGCTGGCCATCGGCATCTCCTCGCCCGCGCAGGCGCAGACCGAGATCCAGTGGTGGCACGCGATGGGCGGCGCGCTCGGACGAGTGGGTGAACGACCTGGCCAAGGGCTTCAACGAAAGCCAGAAGGAATACAAGGTCGTGCCGGTCTACAAGGGCACGTACGACGGAGTCGATGACCGCGGCGATCGCCGCGTTCCGCGCAGGCAACGCGCCGCACATCCTGCAGGTGTTCGAGGTCGGCACGGCCACGATGATGGCCTCCAAGGGCGCGATCGTTCCCGTCGGCAAGGTGATGGCCGATAGCGGGCTACAAGTTCGATCCGACGGCCTACATCTCCGCGGTCGTCGGCTATTACACCGCGCCGAACGGCCAGATGCTTCGCTGCCGTTCAACAGTTCGACCACGGTGTTCCACTTCAACAAGGACGCGTTCACGGCAAGGCCGGGCTCGACCCGGACAAGCCGCCGAAGACCTGGCCGGAGGTCGCGCTCGCCGCGGCCAAGCTCAAGGCCATCGGGCACGACTGTCCGTTCACGACCAGCTGGGTCAGGCTGGACGCAGCTCGAGAGCTTCTCGACCTGGCACAACACGCTGTTCGCCACGCAGAACAACGGCTTCGGCGGCATCAGCGCCCGCCTGGCGTTCAACTCGCCGCTGCACGTGCGCCACATCGAGAACCTCGCCAACATGTCGAAGCAGGGCCTGTTCATCTACAAGCGGCCGCGACAACAAGGCCGATGCAACCTTCCCGTCCGGCGAGTGCGCGATGATGACCGGCTCGTCGTCGACCTGCACGGCGCGATCAAGAAGCAACGCGAAGTTCGCCTTCGGCATCGTCCCGCTGCCCTACTACCCGGATGTGCCCGGCACCCCGCAGAACACCGTGATCGGCGGCGCGAGCGCTGTGGGTCATGTCGGGCAAGAAGCCGGCCGAGTACAAGGGGGTGGCCGCCGTTCTTCAACTACCTGACAAACGCCGAAATGCAGGCCGCGAGCCACCAGCGGACCGGCTACCTGCCGGTCACGCTGGCCGCCGTTCGAACTGACCGAGAAGTCGGGCTTCTACAAGAAGAACCCGGGCGCCGACATGCCCGGTGACGCAGATGATCCGCAAGACCACCGACAAGTCGCGCGGGATCCGCCTCGGCAACTTCGTGCAGATCCGCACCATCGTCGACGAGGAGATGGAACAGGTGTGGTCCGGCAAGAAATCGGCGAAGGAAGCGCTCGACACGGCCGTGAAGCGCGGCAACGAGCAGCTCGAGCGGTTCGAGAAGGCCAACAAGTAGATCGTGAACGCCAGCGACGGCGTCCGGCAGCGGCCACCGCCGGTCCGGACGCCGTCTTCTTCACCGACGCCGTCCGCATCGCGCTGCATGCCGTCACGCGCACCCGCGGAAACGGTCTAGCATCCGCGCGCAATGGAAAAGCGTGTCCGCTTCCGATCGCTGACCCTGCCATGGCTGCTGCTCGCCCCGCAGCTCGCCGTGATCACCATCTTCTTCTTCTGGCCGGCGGCCCAGGCGCTGCTGCAGTCGCTGCAGATGCAGGACGCGTTCGGCACGTCCATCGAGTTCGTCGGCCTCGACAACTTCCGGCGCCTCTTCGCCGACGAGTTGTACCTCGAGTCGTTCCGCATCACCGCCGTCTTCTCGCTGCTCGGTCGCCGTGCTGCGGCATCGACGCTCGCCCTCTGCTCGCCGTCTTCGCCGACCGCGTCGTCGCGCGGCGCGGCGGTCTACAAGACCCTGCTGGTCTGGCCTTATGCGGTCGCGCCGGCCGTGGCCGGCGTGCTGTGGCTCTTCATGTTCGCGCCGTCGATCGGCATGGTGTCAGTTCTGGCTGCGCACGGCTCGGCATTCGACTGGAACCACCTGCTGAACGCCGACCATGCGATGGCGCTCATCGTGATGGCCGCGGTATGGAAGCAGATCCGCTACAACTTCCTGTTCTTCCTCGCCGGGCTGCAGTCGATACCGAAGTCGCTGATCGAGGCGGCCGCGATCGACGGCGCCGGGCCGTGGCGCCGCTTCTGGTCGATCGTGTTCCCGCTGCTGTCGCCGACCACCTTCTTCCTGCTCGTCATCAACATCGTCTACGCCTTCTTCGAGACCTTCGCCATCGTCGACGCGGCCACGCAGGGCGGGCCCGGCAAGGACACCTCGATTCTCGTCTACAAGGTCTACTACGACGGCTTCAAGGGCATGGACCTCGGTTCGTCGGCGGCGCAGTCCGTGGTGCTGATGGTCATCGTGATCGCGCTGACGGTCATCCAGTTCCGGTACGTCGAGAAGAAGGTCCAGTACTGATGAGCGCCGCCGCGCTCCCGTGTGGCTGTTTCACCGGTCGGCCCGCAGGCCGGACCGCATTGACGGGCGGACGCTGATGGTCGAACGACGCCCCGTGGCTGAACGTCCTCACGCACCTCGTGATGATCCTCGGGGTGCTGGTGGTCGCGTTCCCCATCTATGTCACCTTCGTCGCGTCCACCCAGACAGCCGCAGCAGATCGTGCAGGCGCCGATGTCGCTCGTGCCCGGCGACAAGCTCCTGCACAACTACACCGCCGTGCTGACCGGAGCCGACTCGCGGCCCGGCGTCCGCGGCTCCGGTAGGCCGCATGATGTGGGTGAGCCTGGTCAGCGCCCTGATCGATCGCGATCGGCAAGATCGTCATCTCGCTGCTGTCGGCGTTCGCGCATCGTCTACTTCCGCTTTCCCGTTCCGCAACTTCTTCTTCTGGGCGATCTTCGTCACGCTGATGCTGCCGGTGGAGGTGCGCATCGCGCCGACGTACCAGGTGGTGTCCGACCTCGGCATGCTGAACACCTACGCCGGCCTGACGGTGCCGCTGATCGCGTCGGCGACGGCGACCTTCCTGTTCCGCCAGTTCTTCCTGACCGTGCCCGACGAACTGGCCGAGGCCGCGCGCATGGATGGCGCCGGGCCGATGCGCTTCTTCTGGGACGTGCTGCTGCCGCTGTCGCGCACGTCGATCGCGGCCCTCTTCGTCATCCAGTTCATCTATGGCTGGAACCAGTACCTGTGGCCGCTGCTGGTGACGACCGACGAGTACATGTATCCGGTGGTGATGGGCATCAAGCGGATGATCGCCGGCGGCGATGCGGTCAACGAATGGAACCTCGTCATGGCCACCGCGATCCTGGCGATGCTGCCGCCGGCGCTGGTGGTCCTGCTGATGCAGAAGTGGTTCGTCAAGGGCCTCGTCGAAACCGAGAAGTAGAAGAACGAAACATGGCGTCGATCGAGTTTTCGGAAGTCCGGAAGAGCTACGGCACCAACCAGGTGGTGCACGGCATCACCCTCAAGGTCGCCGACGGCGAGTTCGTGGTGCTGGTCGGGCCGTCCGGCTGCGGCAAATCGACCCTGCTGCGAATGGTGGCCGGGCTGGAGGAGATCACCGCGGGCACCATCCGCATCGGCGACCGCGTGGTCAACGACCTCGAGCCCAAGGACCGCGACTGCGCGATGGTGTTCCAGAACTACGCGCTCTACCCGCACATGAGCGTGTACGACAACATGGCGTACGGCCTGAAGATCCGCAAGCTGCCGAAGACGGACATCGACAAGCGCGTCAACGCCGCGGCCGCGATCCTCGAACTGGACGGACTGCTCAAGCGCAAGCCGCGCGAGTTGTCCGGCGGGCAACGCCAGCGCGTCGCCATGGGCCGCGCGATCGTGCGCGAACCGGCGGTGTTCCTCTTTGACGAACCGCTGTCGAACCTCGACGCCAAGCTGCGCGTGCAGACGCGGCTCGAAATCCAGAAGCTGCATCGGCGCCTGCGGACCACGAGCCTCTACGTCACCCACGACCAGGTCGAGGCGATGACGCTGGCGCAGCGGATGATCGTGATGAATGCGGGGCGCGCCGAGCAGGTCGGCACGCCGGACGATGTCTATTCGCGCCCTGCAACGACCTTTGTCGCCAGCTTCATCGGCTCGCCGCCGATGAACCTGTTCGAGGGAAGGCTCGACGCGGACGGCCTGCACTTCACCGCGCGCGACGGCGTCAAGCTTTCGCTGCCCGCGGCCCACCGGTCGCTGGCCGGGCGGGAACTCATCCTCGGTGTCCGGCCGGAACACCTGCTGCTCGGCGGCGGCGACCTGCCGATTCAGATCGAAACGGTCGAGATGCTGGGCGCGGAGCACCTGATCCACGGCGTCGTCGCCGGACACGACGTCATCGTGCGCACCGGGCCGCACGACAATCCGCCGCCCGGCACGACACTGCAGCTCGGGTTCAGACCGGAAGCGGTGCACTGGTTCAGCGCGGACACGGGCGCCCGCATCGAACCCTGACCTACTCCTTGCGGCGGTACGCGCAGTCCGGTTTCGTGCACTCGCCGTACAGCGCGAGAGCGTGGTCGTGAAGCTTGAATCCCCGCTCGGCGGCGATGCTGTGCTGGCGCCGCTCGATTTCGGTGTCGACGAATTCCTCGACCCGACCACAGGTCAGGCACACGAGGTGATCGTGGTGCGATCCCTCGTTCAGCTCGAACATCGCGCGCCCGCCCTCGAAGTGGTTGCGGGCGAGCAGCCCGGCCTGCTCGAACTGTGTCAGAACCCGGTAGACAGTCGCCAGGCCGACGTCGATGTTCTCGGCGATCAGCGCCTTGTAGACATCCTCCGCGCTCATGTGCCGGCCGCTGCCCTGCGTCGAGCTGCGCTGGAAGATCTCGAGCACCTTCAGGCGCGGCAGCGTCGCCTTCAGACCCATGTTCTTGAGGTCGCTTGAGCTCGACGGGTTGCGGGGCGGCATCGGAGGCGGTGACGTGAGCGAAGCGCGGGCCGGCAGGGACCGCATGGGTATCATACGGTCTTTGAGAGGCCTGACCGGGAATGCCGCCGATGTTCCATCGCCTTCCGCGCACCGCCGCACTGCTCGCCGGACTGGCGTTGCTCGCCGGCTGCCAGACCGTCTCGGACGTCGGGACTGGCATGGCCACGAGCATGTCGGCCGTCACCGGCTGGGCGCCTACATTCCTCGGCCCGTACCGGCCGGACGTGCACCAGGGAAACATCATCACGCAGGAAATGGTCGATCAGCTGCGCCAGGGAATGTCGCGTGAACAAGTCCGCTTCATGCTCGGCACGCCCTTGCTGACGAGCGAATTCCACAAGGACCGCTGGGATTATCCGTACTACCTCAACCCCCTGAAGGGGCCCGTGCAAAGCCGCCGACTGACCGTCTTCTTCAAGGACAACAAGGTCGAGCGCTTCATATCGGACGAGATGCCCGCCGAGTCGATGGCCGATGCCATGATCCTCGGCCCCAACGCACGCAAGGCGCCGAAGGCGGCGCCAAGGCAGCAGGCGGCTCCGGTCGGCATCCAGACACCCCAACCCACGCGCGAATAGCGCTCGCCGCGGCCTCATGAAACTCGCTATCGCAGGCGCGTCCGGCCGGATGGGCCGGATGCTGATCGAAGCGGCGCTCGCCGAACCCGGAACGACCGTTGGAGCGGCGCTCGAGCGCACCGATAGCCCGGACATCGGGCGTGACTGCGGCGAATTCCTCGGTCGATCGACGGGGGCCCGCGTCACCAGCGATCTCGCGGCCATCGCCGGCTGCGACGTGCTGATCGACTTCACGCGTCCCGACGCGACCCTGGCCCACCTCGACGCCTGCATTGCGGCGCGGGTGAACGTCGTGATCGGCACCACCGGGTTCGACGATGCGGGCAAGGCCGCGATCCGCCGCGCGTCCGAGAAGATCGCAGTCCTCTTCTCCCGAACATGAGCGTCGGCGTCAACGCCACCTTCAAGCTGCTGGAGATGGCGGCGAAGATGCTGACCCCGGGCTATGACATCGAGATCATCGAGGCGCATCACCGGCACACGGTCGATGCGCCGTCGGGCACCGCGCTGAAGATGGGCGAGACCATCGCCGGGGCGCTCGGCAGAATCTGCCGGACATCGCGGTGTATGCCCGCGAAGGCCACACCGGGGAACGCGAGACGGGAACGATCGGCTTCGCCACCGTGCGCGGCGGCGACATCGTCGGCGATCACACGGTGCTGTTCGCCGGGACCGGGGAGCGCATCGAGATCACGCACCGGTCGTCCAGCCGCATGACCTACGCCGCGGGGAGCATGCGCCATCGCGCTTCCTGCTCGGCAGAAAGCACGGACTCTTCGACATGTTCGACGTGCTCGGCATCAGATGAACGGCGACGCCACGCTGGGGCTGGTTCACTTCTGGTCGCAGGCCGACTCGATCATGCGGTCGACGGCCTACGTGTTGCTCGCGATGTCGGTCGCGAGCTGGTTCCTCATCCTGTGGAAGACGTGGGCCTGGCTGCGCGTGCGCCGCGCCTCGAAGCAGCTCGACCGGTTCTGGTCGGCCTCGTCGGTGAACACGGCCATCGCGGAACTGAAGCCGCACGACCGCGAGGGCATCTTCGTGCACGTGGCGAGCGGAGGCGCGAACGCCTTGGCGCACAGCGCCGCGGAAGGGACGCTGGCGTCGCGGACCGACCGCTGGAGCTGATCACGCGCGCGCTGCGCCAGCGCATCAACGAAGCGGCGGGCCGGCTCGAAGCGGCCTCACCATGCTCGCCTCGATCGGCGCCACCGCGCCCTTCGTCGGCCTGTTCGGCACGGTCTGGGGCGTCTATCACGCGCTGGTCGACATCGGCATGTCGGGCCCGGGCACGCTCGACAAGGTGGCGGGCCCGGTCGGCGAAGCGCTGATCATGACCGCCTTCGGCCTCGCCGTCGCGATCCCGGCCGTGCTCGCCTACAACGCGTTCACGCGCGTCAACCGCATGGTCCTGCAGCCAGCTCGACGGCTTCGCGCACGACCTGCACGCTTCCTGACGATGGGTGCGCGCGTCCCGGCGGAACGCTGATGGCCTTCGGCGGCTTCGAGCGTAACACCGGGCCATCGCAGCCGATGGCCGAGATCAACGTCACGCCGCTCGTCGACGTCATGCTGGTGCTGCTGGTGATCTTCATCGTCACCGCGCCGCTGCTCTCCTACGCGGTCAAGCTCGACCTGCCCAACGACCCCGCGCCGGCGACGGAGCCCGCCCCGGCGACCGTCAAGCTGTCGATCGATGCCGCCGGCGCGGTCTACTGGGACGGAGAACCTCTGGCCGACGCCGAACTGGCCAAGCGCATGGCGGCCGCCGCGAAGGCGACGACCCTGCCGGAAGTGCACGTGCGCGCCGACAAGGCCACCCGCTACGAGCGCATCGCGTTCGTGCTGTCGACGGCACAGCAGGCCGGCCTCGCGAAGATCGGGTTCGTCACCGAACCCACGAGAGCCGGCGGCGCCGCCGTCGCCAGGTAGCGATGCGCGCGCTCGCGCTCGTCGTCGCGACGTCGCTCGCGCTGGGGGGTGCGGCCACGGCGGCGGCGAAAGTCGCGGTGGCGGACGACGAGGGCCGTACCGTCGAACTTGCACAGCCCGCCCGTCGCATCGTCAGCCTCGCGCCGCATCTCACCGAGCAGTTGTTCGCCATCGGCGCGGGCGACCTGATCGTCGGGACCACGGACTTCGCCGATTTCCCGGCCGCGGCCGCCGGCCTTCCGCGCGTGGCGCGCGCGCACAGCGTCGACCTGGAGCGCGTGAGCGCCGCGCGTCCGGACCTGATCCTGATCTGGGGCAGCGGGTTCCCGCCCGCCACGATCGACGCCGTGCGCCGGCTCGGTGTGCCCACCTTCGTCAGCGAGCCGGCCCGCCTCGCCGACATCGCGACATCGCTCCAACGCCTCGGCACCCTGACCGCCCGCCAGGCCGATCGCGCCGCCGGCGACTTCAACGCCAAGCTCGGCGCGCTGCGGGAGCGCTACCGCGGGCGCCGTGAAGTGCGCGTGTTCTACCAGGTGTGGAGCGATCCGCTGATGACTCTCGGTGGCCGCCACGTCATCAGCGAGGCGATTTCAGTGTGCGGCGGGCGCAACGTCTTCGCGAACCTGACGCCGATTGCGCCGCGGGTATCGACCGAGGCCGTGCTCGCAGCCGATCCGGAGGTGATCATGACCGCCGAGCCCGGCGGCAAGCCCTCCGAGGCCCTGGCGACATGGAAGCGCTTCGAACGGCTCACGGCCGTCAAGCGCAATCTGCTCGTCACGCTCGACGCCGACCGCATGAACCGGCACGGGCCGCGCATCCTCGACGAAACGGAATCCATGTGCGCGGCCATCGACCGCGCCCGCTGAGCCGAGGCTCCTGAACCCTGCACTACGCCGGGGTACGGACCCGGAAGAATCGCTCGCCATCGGCCATCACCGAGGCGATGCGCGTCTGGAAGAGGTCGGACAACGCGTCGTCCTGCAGCACGTCGTCCACCGGGCCGGCCCGATGGGCGCCGCGACCGCTCATCAGCAGCACGTGCGTGGCGAAGCGCGCCGCCGCGTTGATGTCGTGCAGCGTGGCCACCAGCGCGCGATCGTCCAGCGTCAGCAGGTGCTCGATCACCCAGGCCTGGTGGCGCGGGTCCTGATGCGCGGTCGGCTCGTCGAGCAGCACGGTCGGAGTGGCCTGCGCCAGCGCCGTCGCGATCGCGACACGCTGACGCTCGCCGCGCGACAGCCGGCGCACGTCACGCTGCATCAGGTGCGCGCAATCGAGCGCGGTCAGCAACTGTCGCGCGACGTGCTCGCCCGCACCGTCCTCGTCGCCGAACGCGTAGCGCGCCGTCAGCACCGTGTCGAGAACCGAGCTCGCGAACGGGTCGATCCAGCGATCCGTGACCAGGGCCCGCACGCGCGCGAGATCGAGCTCGGTGTAGCGGTCGATCGGCAAATCGTCGACCCGCACCTCGCCGGCATCCGGAGACCGCGCACCCGCCATCACGCGCAGCAGAGTCGACTTGCCGGCGCCGTTCGGGCCGAGCACCGCCCAGCGCTGGCCCGGGCGGATTTCGAGGTCCAGGTGCTCGACCAGCGTGCGTCCGGCCGCGGCAAGCGCGACGCCGGCGAGCTTCAGCAGTGGCGTGCGCGTTGCGCTCATCGCCGCGCGAGCAGCCAGAGGAACACCGGCACGCCGATCAGCGCGGTCAGCACGCCCACCGGCAGTTGCAGCGGCGCGAACGCGGAGCGGGCGATCGTATCGGCCAGGACGACGAGCGTGCCGCCGGCGAGGCCCGACGCCGGCAGGAGCAGGCGCTGATCGTTGCCGAACAGGAGCCGCATCAGGTGCGGCGCGACGAACCCGACGAACCCCACCGCCCCGGCGAGCGTCACCGCGGCACCGGTGGCGAGCGCCGCCACCAGCACCAGCGTGCGCCGCGTACGCACCACCTGGACGCCCTGCGTGTAGGCCTGAAGGTCGCCGCGGACCAGCAGGTTCAGCGCGGCCGCGTGACGAAGCGCGATTCCGAAGGCGACGGCGACGACCGCCAGGGCAATCAGCGCCGCGCGGAAATCGGTGGCGCCGGCGAGATCGCCGAGCAGCCAGAAGACCATGGTGCGGAGCCGCGCATCCGGCGCGAGTGACAGCACGAGACTCAGCAGCGCCGCGGCGAACGACGCGATCATCACGCCCGTCAGCAGCACGGTCGTCGTCCCCTGCTCGGACTCGAGCGCGTCGCGCGTGAAAAGCGCCCGCCGCGCGAGCGCGAACAGCAGGCCCAGTGTCCCGACGGCACCCAGCGCCGCGGCGAGCTGCACCATGGCGACCGGCAGGCCGAGCGCGATCGCCACGATGGCAGCCGACGGCCGCCCCCCCGGAAATGCCGAGCACATACGGATCGGCCAGCGGGTTGCGCAGCAGACCCTGGAGCAGGGCGCCGGACAACGCCAGCCCGGCCCCGACCGCGAAACCGGCGACGGCGCGCGGCGCGCGCAGTTGCCAGACCACGTCGCGCGCGGTGCTGTCACCCTCGCCGGTCAGCATGGCGAGGAACTGCGCGGGGCTGACCGGCACGCTGCCGACTGCCAGCGCGAGCAGCAGGCTCGCGGCGCCGGCGATGGCAAGGACGGGCCAGGCGCGCGCCGATGCCCTCATCTCACAGCCCGAACTCCACGCCGATGAACGCCGTGCGCGGCTGCACGTTGTAGCCGCTGACGGTCTCGTACTTCTCGTCCGTCAGGTTCTCGACACGGGCACGGAGCGCGACCGCCGGGGCCACGCGCCACGTACCGACGATCCGCGCAAGCGTGTAGGCGCCGAGTTCCGTGCGCTGGAAGGTGTTGATGTCGAGGTCGTCGCGCGGGCCGACGTGGGACAGCTGGAGTCCGGCACGCCAGCGATCGGCGTCGTAGGCGACACCGGCATTGATCACGTACGGGGCGCGGCGCAGCAGCCGCTCGTCCGTGTCGGTGTTGATCGCACGCACGACGTTCACGTTGCCGTTCCACTCCCAGCGGCCAACCCGCCCGCTGGCGCCCGCTTCCACGCCGGTCGCTCGCGCGCGATCGACGTTCTCGGCGCGCTGCGAAACCGGGTCGTAGACGATCAGTTCGCGGGTGTCGGTGCGGTACAGCGCCGCGCGCATCGTCGCCTTGCCGGCCACGTAGTGCAGGCCCAGCTCGCCGCTGCGCGACTTCTCGGGCTCCAGGTGCGGGTTGCCGAAGAACGGGTAGTAGAGGTCGCTGAAGCTCGGCGCCCGGAAGGCGTTCGATACTTGCGCGATCGTCCGCCATTCGGGCGTCAGCTTGTAGCCGTACGAGATCAGGCCAGTCGTCGCGGAACCGACATCCGAGTAGCGGTCCTGCCGGACATTCAGCTGCACCAGTTGGCGTTCGGTGTTGCCGTTCAGTCCGCCCCACACGCTCGTGACGTTGCGGGAGAACGCGGTCAGTGCGTTCGCGAAGTTCGGGTCGAACGCGGTCGATGCGCCGCGCTGCTGCAGGTACTCGACGCCGAGCTGGGCCTTGACCCGCTCCGACACGGCCAGCTCGTTGGTCCAGCTCGCCTGGCGGTTCCGCGACTCGAACTCGCCGTTGTTGAACGAGAAGGGCGCGCTGCTCGTGTTCCGGCTGTGGTCCTGCATCTCGCCCAGCTGCAGTTGGGATTCCCAGTTCGCCGCCAGCGGAGCGCGGACGCGGGCGTTCCATGCCTGGATGGTCGATCGCTCCTGATGCGTCGCGTCCGGACCGTCGGCCGTGCTGTCGAAATCCGTGCGGTTGGTGCTGGCCCAGGCATTGGCCGCGAACAGGGTGCCGGCCTGTGTTCGGTAGCTCGCACCGATCGAACCCGAGGTGTTCTCGTTGCCGTCGATGTCGGCGTTGGCGCCCGGCGTGAATGGCCCGGGAAGCACGCGGGCGGCGTCGATGGCCGAGAACTGGTGGCTGCGCCGGGTGCCCGCCGCGGCGCCGATGCGCAGGCCGCCAAGATCGGTCGACGCGCTGGCGGCGCCGTTGAAGTGGCGGCCCTGCCCGCCTTCCACCGCCACGCTCGCGCCCGGCTTGCCGGCGCCGCGCGTGAAGACCTGCACCACGCCGCCGATCGCCGCCGATCCGTAGAGGCTCGAGAGGTTGCCGCGCGAAATCTCGATGCGGTCGACGGTGTCGAGCGCGATGCCACCGAGAGTCGCGGCGCCCCCGACGGCGGCGTTCAGCGGCACGCCGTCGACGAGCACCAGCACCTGGCTCGAGTTCGCGCCGCGCAGGAACACCGACGCCGCACTGCCCGCGCCGCCACTCTGCGCGAACTGCACGCCCGTCTCCCGTGCCAGCGCGCCCGCGAGGTCGGTCAGTTGCCAGCGTTCGATCTCGGCGCGGGTGATCACCGTCGTCGAGGGCAGCGCGTCGTCGATCGACTGGGCGATGCGCGACGGCGTCGCCACGACGGCGGTCGGCAGCCGTGCTTCCGTGGACTGGGCCCGCGCGGTCGGAAGCGCGAGCGAAAGCAACGCGAATGCGCAGAGCGCCGCGGTTGCCACTGACTTCATGTTTCTCCCTCATGTCCGGCCCGCCGCCGGTTGGTGTTGTGCGGGACGGGCCTTTGGGGGCAAAGGGAGCGGCAGCGGGGAGCGCAGCCGGCCTGCCTGCACCCCGAGGCTCGTCCTGGTTGCGTACGGCCGGTCTCCGGGCTGCAGGCTTCGGTTCGCGCCTTCCCGCAGCGCCGGGAGGCGGTGCAGTGGCGGGTGCGAACGTGCCGCTTGCGCGGCGCCTGCTTACCGTTGCGGGGGCAGCACAGGTTGGGGCAGTGACCTGCTCCTCCTGTTTCCCGTTTCACCGAAGCAACGCGTGCTTCGACACCGTAAGCGCCACCAGTTTAGCCGACCGCCCGGCGCGCGATCAGTACCTACGAAGAGGCAAATGCCGGTGCTACCATCCTTCGCATGCTCGACGACCTGGACACCCTCGCCCGCAAGGTGACGGAACTGGCGCAGATGGCGCAGTCCCTGCGCACCGAGAACCAGCAGCTGCGCGCGCAGCTTGTTGCGGCGTCCGCCGAGCTGGAAACACTGCGCGGTCGCGTCGAGCAAGCGACGCAGCGCCTGGATGCGATGCTCGAGCGGCTGCCGGCCCCGGCCCCCGCCGCGAATCCCGGAACTTCATGGAACACGTGACTCTTTCCATCCTCGGCCGCGAATACCGGCTCGCGTGCGCGCCCGAGGAAAAGCCGGCGCTGCTGCAATGCGCGGAGTACGTCGACGGCAAGATGCAGGCGATCAAGGACGCGGGCAAGGTGATGGGCGCCGACCGCATCGCGGTGATGGCCGCGCTGCAGATCGCGCATGAACTCTTCACGGTGAAGGATGGCGGCGGCGTGGAAGTCGGAGAACTCCGGCGGCGCCTGCGCGACCTCCTGCAGACCTGCGACGAAGCGCTGCTGCCGCAGGAAAAGCTGTTCTGAGCGCTCCTTCAGCGCGCAAAGGACCGTTCGATTTCCCGTTTCTCGCGCTCCTGCGCGAGCTAGAATGCAAGCAGTCGATCGTCACTGCGGTGACGACCAAGAAATTCCCTGCGGTGTCCGCGCAAAGGTCCTTTAGTTCCTTGAACCGATGCGCTCTGCGCAAGGTTGCTGGGCTCGCGTCGCGGTGTGATCGGCACGCGTCTGCTGAACCTAAACGGCGTGGACAGCGACCAACCTGAACCGATGGTTCAGGACATCGGGCCGGGCGGCACAGGCGGGGAACCTACACGAGGCGAAGTGCGCGGGCGGCGCACTTCGCCCTTTTCATTTGGCGCGCTCACCTGCGCCTCCTTGATCGCTCTGCACTGGACGCCGATGGCGCGCGTGTCGCTTGCGTAAACTCCGCCCGATGTACTGGCTGATGAAGTCCGAACCGGAGGAGTGCTCGATCGACGACGCGCTGAAGGCGCCCAGGTCGATCGTTCCCTGGACGGGCGTGCGCAACTACCAGGCACGCAACTTCATGCGCGACCAGATGAAGCCGGGCGATGGCGTGCTGTTCTACCACTCCTCGTGCGCCGAGCCCGGCATCGCGGGCATTGCGGAAGTCGCGAGCGCGCCGTATCCCGATCCGACGCAGTTCGACCCCAGGAGCGAGTACTACGACACCGCCGCGAAGAAGGACGCGCCGCGCTGGATCCTCGTCGACATCCGCGCCCTGAAGAAGACGCGGGTCGTGACGATCGGGGAATTGCGCGAACACAAGGCGCTGGCCGACATGGCGGTCCTGCGGCGTGGCAACCGGCTGTCGATCACGCCGGTGACGCCGACCGAATGGCGCTACGTCACCAAGCGACTCATCAAGGACTGACATGGACTGGACGCTGATCGTCGCCCTGCTGGTCCTCGGCGCCGCCACCGGATTCGTCGCCGGACTGCTCGGCATCGGCGGCGGCATGCTGCTGGTGCCATTCCTGACGATGCTGTTCACGCTGCGCGCCTTCCCGGAGGACCACCTGGTCCACATGGCGATCGCAACCTCGCTCGCCACCATCCTCTTCACGTCGGCATCCTCGGTGCGCGCGCATCACAAGCGCGGCGCCGTGCTGTGGCCGGTCGTGAAGGTCCTCGCGCCCGGCATCCTCGTCGGCTCGCTGATCGGCGCGCAGATCGCCGGCCGCCTGCCGACAGTGTTCATCGCGCTCTTCTTCGGGGTCTTCGTCGGCTTCTCCGCGCTGCAGATGCTGCGGGACAAGAAACCGAAGCCCTCACGCGAATTGCCGAAGCCGCTCGGCATGTTCGGCGTGGGCAATGCGATCGGCTTCATCTCGAGCCTGGTCGGCGCTGGCGGTGGCTTCATCTCCGTGCCGTTCATGGTGTGGAGCAACGTCAAGATCCACAACGCGGTCGCCACCTCGGCCGCGCTCGGTTTCCCGATCGCCGCCGCCGGCACGGTGGGCTACATCATCGCCGGCTCCTCGGAGCCGGCGCTGCCGGCCGGGACGCTGGGCTTCGTCTACCTGCCGGCCCTGTTCGCCGTCGCCGGCGGCAGCGTCCTGACGGCACCGCTCGGCGCGCGGGTCGCGCACGCGCTCGACACCGGCCGGCTCAAGCGCATCTTCGCGCTGCTGCTCTTCGCGCTGGCCGGGTACATGCTGTATCGCGGCATCCAGGCCGCGTAGCCACGGGGGCGGGCCGGCGGATTCCCGCGGTTGCCGGACGCAGGAGCGGCGGGATAATCGCAGCCCAGGCGCGCCTCACGCGGGAGTGCAGATGAGTTCGATCGACCAGTTGCTCAACGCCATCGGCGACCCGATGATCCGCGAACTGGCCAGCCGCGGACAGACTCGCACGTTCCCGAAGAACGCCGTGATCATCAACGAGGGCGATCGCGGCGACACGCTGTTCGTGATCCTGTCCGGCAAGGTCAAGGTCTACGTGTCGGACGACGACGGCCGCGAGATGATCCTCGACATGCACGACGCCGGCGAGTACGTGGGCGAGATGTCCCTCGACGGCCGGCCGCGCTCCGCGTCCGTCATGACCCTCGAGCCGACCACCTGCTCCGTGCTGTCACGCGACGAACTGCGGGCGGCGATCGCGCGCAACCCGGACATCGCGATGGCGATCATCGAGAAGCTGATCGAACGGGCACGCATCGCGACCGACAACGTGAAGAACCTCGCGTTGATGGACGTCTACGGCCGGGTGGCCCGGCTGCTGCTGTCGCTGGCGAAGGAAGAAAACGGCAAGCTGGTGGTGCCGGACCGCATGACGCAGCAGGACATCGCCGACCGCGTCGGCGCCTCGCGCGACATGATCAGCCGCATCTTCAAGGACCTCACCATCGGCGGCTATGTCACGGTGGAGAACCGCCAGATCACCATCAACCGCAAGCCTCCTGCGCGCTGGTGATGGCAGCGTGAATCTTCCGCGGCGCCGGTGCGCATTGCGCCGTCGCCGCCGGACTCGCCGGCGCCTACCGTGACGTCACGCTGCTCCTTGCAGCAACCGACCACGGAGGCCAGCATGAAACGCCATCACAGCGCAGCGCCGGGCAGCGAACAGCGCTCGGGCACCGGTTCGCGTCACGTCGTCGCCGCTGCGGCGTTCCTCGCCGCGGGGCTGTCGTGCGCCGTGTTCGTCACCCTGTTCCGCGCTCCGATGCCGGTGGACGCGTTCGCCGCCCTCGCCCGCCAGATCGCCACCACGGGCGACAGCGTCGCGAGCTGACCGCACTGCCGGACCGGGCTGTCGGATTTCCGACAGCCCGGCCGTCGAATCTCCGGCTGCGCCATGCCGCACGGCCGGTCAAAGTGCCTGCATCGTCCAGCCGCCCGCGAACGGGCCAACCCGAGGAGGCCTTCATGCCGGATCCGATCGTCGTCGTTCCCTACAACCCCACGTGGCCGGTCCGTTTCCGGATCGAGTCCCAGCTGTTGCAGGTCGCGCTGTCGGCGTTGAAGCCGGCGATCGAGCACATCGGCAGCACCTCGGTGCCAGGACTCGCCGCCAAGCCGGTGATCGACATGCTGGTCGGGGTTCCCTCGCTCGAGGTCTTCGAAGACTACGTCGAACGGCTGTCCAACTGCGGCTACGAGTACATCCCCGAATACGAGCGCGCGCTTCCCGATCGCCGCTTCTTCAAACGGATGGTGCGCGGCGTCCGCACGCACCACGCGCACGTCGTCCAGGTGAACGGGCTGTACTGGAAGCGCTACCTGAAGTTCCGCAACCACCTCCGCGCCGACCCGTGGCTCGCGGCGCGTTACGCGGAAGTGAAGCGCAGGCTCGCCGGGCGGTTCCCCAACGATCGCGACGCGTACACGAACGGCAAGACCGGCTTCGTGGAAGCGGTGCTGGCGATGCCCACGCCCAGGGATTGCGGTCGGGATCAGCGCCCCGGCAGCGTTGCAGGCGGCGTGAAGGTCGTCCTGTAGCGATCGCGCAGCACGTTCTTCTGCACTTTGCCCATCGTGTTGCGCGGCAGGTCCTCGACGACGAAGACGCGCTTGGGCACCTTGTAGTTGGCGATCCGCTCCTTGAGCGCCGCGAGCACGGCCGAGGCGTCGAAGGAAGCCGGCTTGCGACTGACCACCACCGCCGCGACCGCCTCGCCGAAGTCCGGGTGCGGCAGTCCGATCACCGCCGACTCGACGACGCCCGGCATCTCGTCGATGTACTCCTCGATCTCCTTCGGGTAGACGTTGTACCCGCCGGAAATGATGAGGTCCTTCGAACGACCGACCAGCGTCAGGTAGCCGTCCGGAAGGCCCTTGCCGCCGAAGTGGCCGACGTCCCCGGTCTTGAACCAGCCGTCTTCGGTGAACTCCTCGCGCGTCCTTTCCGGCATCCGCCAGTAGCCCGCGAACACGTTCGGCCCGCGCACCTGCACGTTGCCGACTTCGCCGACGGAGCACGCCGCGCTGTCGTCGCGCACCACGCGCACGCCGACACCCGGCAGCGGCTCGCCGACAGTGCCGGCGATGCGCGGACCGCGCTGCGCGAAGTACGGATTGGAGACCAGCATCACGGTTTCAGACATGCCGTAGCGCTCGAGGATCACCTGGCCGGTGCGCGCCTCGAACCGCTTGTGGGTCTCGGCCAGCAATGGCGCGGATCCGGAGATGAAGAGCCGCATCGAGTGGCAGTGCTCGCGGCCGAACGCCGGTTCGGAGAGCAGCCGCGTGTAGTACGTCGGCACACCCATGAAGACGGTCGAGCGCGGCAGGTGCTTCAGGGCCGCGGCGAGATCGAACTTCGGCAGCATGATCGTCTTCGCACCGGCCAGCAGCGCCGCGTGCGAGGCGACGAACAGCCCGTGCACGTGGAACAGCGGCAGCATGTGCAGCAGCACATCGTGCCGTCCGGAATCGCGCTCGGCCTTGAAACCCCAGTACTCGTCGAGCGTGAGCGCGTTCGAAGACAGGTTGCCGTGCGACAGCATCGCACCCTTGCTGCGGCCCGTCGTACCGGACGTGTAGAGGATCGCCGCGAGGTCGTTCGCCGCGCGCGGCACGGTCGCGAAATCGTCCGGGAACGAAGCGGCGTCGCCGAGGAGCGTACCGTCGCGGCGCTCGCCCAGCGTCCTCACGTGCGGACAGCCGGTCGCACTCGCCAGCCGCCTGAACTCGTCGAGACGCTCGGGCGTGCACACGACGAGCGACGGCTCCGCGTCCTTCAGGAAGTATTCGAGTTCACCGCGCTGGTACGCGGTGTTCAACGGCAGGTAGACGAAGCCGGCGCGCAGCGTGGCCAGGTAAAAGAGCAGGCACTCCGGCGACTTTTCCACCTGGACCGCGACGCGTGCGCCGTCCGGCAGGCGCAGCGACATCAGCCAGTTGGCGAGCCGGCCGGCGGCGCGATGCAGGTCGCGCCAGCTGTAGATCGTCCCGTCGCCGGTCTCGATGCAGGCGGAATCGAGGTCTGCCGGGAAGCGCTGCTCGACCAGCGCGTAGAAGTTCTCGTTTTTCATCAGTCCAGTTTGGCCCCTGACGCCCTGCTCACTTCCGCCCAGCGCTTGATCTCGCTCGACACGAAACGGGCGAACTGCTCCTGCGACATGGTGTTCGTGTCGGAGCCCTGGCCGGTCCAGATCTCCTTGAGTTCCGGCGTCGCGAGCGCCTTCACGACCTCCGCGTGCATGCGGTCGAGGATGTCCTTCGGCGTTCCCTTGACGCCCCAGATGCCATACCAGGTCGAGACCACGTAATCCGGCATCCCCATCTCGGCGAACGTCGGCACATTGGGGAACGCCGGCGAACGTTTCGGCGACGCCACGGCGATTGCCTTGATGCGGTCCGAGCGGATGTGCTGGGCGGACGAGCCGAGGCCGTCGAACATCATGTCGACGTTGCCCGCGATGAGGTCGGACAGCGCCGGTCCGGCGCCGCGGTACGGGATGTGCACGATGAAGGTCTTGCTCTGCAGCTTGAAGAGTTCGCCGGCCAGGTGATGCGACGTGCCGTTGCCCGCCGATGCGTAGTTCAGCTTGCCGGGATTGGCGCGCAGGTACGCCATGAAGGACTTGAAATCATCGGCCTTCACGCGCTTCTGGTTGATGACGAGAATCTGGGGAGGGTTGGCGATCACCGTCAGCGGCGCCAGATCGGTCTCGATGTTGTAGTCGAGCTTCGGATAGAAGCTCGGCGCGATGGCGTGATGCACGGCGCCGACGAAGAACGTGTAGCCGTCCGGCGCCGCCTTCGCGGCGATCGACGCCCCGACCGTCCCGCCCGCGCCGCCACGGTTGTCGATGACGACCTGCTTGCCGAGTTGCTTGCTCAGATGGACCGCAAGCGGCCGCGCGAAGGCGTCCGTGCCGCCCCCCGGGGGAAACGGGACGATGAGCGTGATCGGCTTCGCCGGCCACGTGGACTGGGCCTGAACCGCGCCGCACGCAACCGCAAGCAATGCGGCGAGTGCCGTCGAGAGGAATTTCATGCGAGGTCTCCTTGGCCTGTTTCTGATTACGTCTGACTACACTCTGCTCTGCGGCAGACTCGCCAATATCATGCCAGCCGTGCGACCGCTTGTGAGTGCACAACGACGCCGTCGAGAAAGCGCTGGTGATACTCCTCGACGCGATCGAGGTCGTACAGGTAGTTCACCATCAGCCCGCACGACTGCTTCAGCCCGTTGCGCGAGAGATCGGCCGCCCAGTTGATGCGCTGCAGCCGCGCGCCGTTGTTGAGGTGGAACTTCGCCACCGCATCGCCGTCCGGCAATGGCGAGAACTCGCGCAGGTAGATCGATGCCAGCGCGAGCAGGGCCTTCTGCTGTTCTTCCGGTATGCGCCAGGGGTGCCACTGCTGCTCCAGCCGTTCGTGCATCCGCCCCTGGCCCAGTTTGAGTTCCTTGCGTGCCGCCTCCCACCGCTCGCGCGTCGGAGCCTTCAGGCGGGCCGCGATCGCCTCCTGGTCCGAATCGAGCCAGTGCACGAAGCGGGGAATCGGCGACAGGGTGCAGAAGGTCTTGATCGACGGGAACTCGGTCTTCAGTCGCTCGGCAACTCGCTTGATCAGGAAGTTGCCGAGAGAGACCCCGCGCAAACCCGGCTGGCAGTTGCTGATCGAATAGAACGCGGCCACCTTGAACTTCTTCGAGGACACCGGCTCCGATTTCTTCTCGATCAGCGGTCCCACGGCGGGCGGCACCTCGTCGAGCAGCGCGACCTCGACGAAGATCAGCGGCTCGCCCGGCAACTGCGGATGAAAGAAGGCGAAGCAGCGACGGTCCGGCTGCAGGCGGCGCCGCAGATCGTCCCAGCCGTCGATGGCGTGCACGGCCTCGTGCTGGATGATCTTCTCGAGCAGGCGCGCCGGCGACGCCCAGTCGACCTGCTGCATCTCGAGGAAGCCCGGGTTGAACCATGACGACAGCAGGTGGAGCAGGTCCGCCTCGACCGCGGCGAGTTGCGGGTGGTGAACGAGCGCACGCAGCAGCGCATGGCGCATCTGCACGATGGCGGCAGTGCCGCCAGGCGCGCGGTTCAGACGCCGGAGCAGTTCCTGGCGAGGCGGTTCCGTGACGGTGAAGAGGTTCACCAGGTGCTCGGCCGTGGGCGACTCCGCATAGTGTTCCGCGGCGGACAGCACGGCGGTCGGATCGGGATTGAAACCGGACGCAAGCTCCTGGAAGAAGGACAGGTGTGCCGCCTCGGGCAGACGGCCGTAGTGCTCCATCGCCTTCGATGCCAGGCCCGCGCTGTTCGCCTCGCCCTGCGCGGACAGCAGGTGACGGCAGGTCCGCATCAGCGCATCGAGTTCGCGCTGGGCGATCATGCGCTGCGCGGCGTCACGGATCGAATCAAGCAGAGTCACGCGGTCTTCCGGCCACGGGTGAAGTACAGGTAGAAGCCGATGCCTGCGAGGACCATCGGCACCGACAGCCACTGGCCGGCCGACAAGCCGAGCGGCATCGCGCCGTACAGCGCCTCGGGCTCCCTGAACATCTCGCCGATGATGCGCAGCACGCCGTAGGCGATCAGGAACAGGCTGCCCACCGTGCCGGCAATGCGAGGCTTGCGCGAGTACAGCCACAGCACCGCGAACAGCACCGCGCCTTCGAGCGCGAACTGGTAAAGCTGCGACGGATGCCGCGGCTGCATGTCGCCCGCCCCGGGGAAGATCACGGCCCATGGCAACGAAGGATCGGCGACGCGTCCCCACAGTTCACCGTTGATGAAGTTGCCGATGCGCCCGGCGCCGAGTCCGAGCGGCACCAGCGGCACGACGAAGTCGGCAACCTTCAGGAAGGACTTGCCGCGGCTGCGCGCGAACAGCGCCATCGCGACGATCACGCCGAGGATGCCGCCGTGCGACGCCATGCCGCCCTTCCACACGGCGAAGATTTCCAGCGGATGCTGCAGGTAGTACGACGGCGGGCCGTAGAAGATCACGTGACCCAGCCGGCCGCCGACGATCACTCCGATCATTCCGAAGAACAGCAGGTCGTCGACGTCGCGCGCGCTCATGTCGCGCCACGGGTCCTTTGAACGCAGCTTGCCCAGCACGAGGAACAGCGCGAAGCCGAGCAGGTACATCAGCCCGTACCAGCGGATGGCGACCGGTCCCAGTTCGAGGGCGATCGGGCTCAGGTTGTGGACGTAGTGCACACGCGGCTTTCGGGTGAATCGTTGGCCTATTATTGCCCGTTTCTTCCTCTGGTCCCCCGCCGCGCAGGCACAACGAGGCACAACGTCATGGCCCACAACAACCGATCCCGCAACGTCACCCAGGGGGTGGCCCGCTCCGCCAATCGCGCGATGTACTACGCGATGGGCTACAAGGACGAGGACTTCGACAAGCCGATGGTCGGCGTGGCGAACGGCCACTCCACGATCACGCCATGCAACTCGGGGCTGCAGAAGCTCGCGGACGCCGCGATCGACGCGATCGCCGGCTGCAACGCCAACTCCCAGGTGTTCGGCACGCCGACGATCTCCGACGGCATCGGCATGGGCACCGAGGGCATGAAGTACTCGCTCGTCTCGCGCGAGGTCATCGCGGACTGCATCGAGACCTGCGTCAACGGCCAGTGGATGGACGGCGTCATCGTCATCGGCGGCTGCGACAAGAACATGCCGGGCGGCATGATGGCCATCGCGCGCTGCGACGTGCCGGCGATCTACGTCTACGGCGGAACGGTGAAGCCGGGCCGCTACAAGGACAAGGATCTGACCATCGTTTCCGCATTCGAGGCCGTCGGCGAGTTCACCGCGGGCCGCCTGAACGAAACCGACTTCAAGGAAATCGAACGTCGCTGCATCCCGGGCTCGGGATCGTGCGGCGGCATGTACACCGCCAACACGATGAGTTCGTCGTTCGAGGCCCTCGGCATGTCCCTGCTGTATTCGTCGACGCAGGCGAACCCCGACCAGGAGAAGGTGGATTCGACCGCCGAGGCCGCGCGTGTGCTGGTCGAAGCGATCAGGAACGACCTGCGGCCGTCGGCCATCATCACCCGCAAGTCGATCGAGAACGCGGTAAGCCTGATCATGGCCGTGGGCGGCTCCACCAACGCCGTGCTCCATTTCCTCGCGATCGCGCACTCGGCCGGCATTCCGTGGACGATCGACGACTTCGAGACGATCCGCCGCCGCGTTCCCGTGCTCTGCGACCTGAAGCCGTCGGGCCGGTACGTCGCGACCGACCTGCACGCCGCCGGCGGCATCCCGCAGGTGCTGAAGATCCTGCTCGCGAACGGCCTGCTGCACGGTGACTGCATGACCATCACCGGCAGGACCATGGCCGAGATGCTGAAGGACGTCCCCGCCCAGCCGCGTGCGGACCAGGACGTGATCCGCCCGTTCGCGAATCCGATGTACAGGCAGGGCCACCTCGCGATCCTGAAGGGCAACCTCGCGCCCGAGGGCTGCGTGGCGAAGATCACGGGCCTGAAGAACCCGGTGATCACCGGGCCCGCTCGCGTGTTCGAATCCGAAGACGAGGCGATGGCCGCCATCCTGGCCGACCGCATCCGGCCGGGCGACGTGCTCGTGATCCGTTACGAAGGCCCGAAAGGCGGCCCGGGCATGCGCGAAATGCTGTCGCCGACGTCGGCCCTGATCGGCAAGGGCCTGGGCGAAAGCGTCGGCCTGATCACCGACGGCCGTTTCTCCGGCGGCACCTGGGGCATGGTCGTCGGGCACGTCGCGCCGGAGGCGTACGTCGGCGGAAACATCGCGCTCGTGCGGGAAGGCGACTCGATCACCATCGACGCCCACCAGCTGCTGCTGCAGGTGAACGTCGGCGACGAGGAACTCGCGCGCCGACGTGCCTCGTGGAAGCAGCCGGCACCGCGCTATACGAGAGGCGTGCTCGCCAAGTTCGCCAGGCTCGCCTCGACGGCGAGCAAGGGCGCGATCACGGACGAGAAACTCTTCTAGGCGTCGCGGGTGTACGCGAGCGACGCGGCTACAGCCGGCGTCCCCGCCCGCGGGCCTTGTCGGCTTCCAGCGCCCGCTCGATCCGCTGCTTCTTGATCTTGTCGATCTCGTCGAACGCCTTCTTCTTGTCCATGCCGAGCCGACGCTCGACCAGTTCGAACCACAGGAAGGCGAGGAGGAAGGGGACGGTGATCCACCACCAGGACAGGGTCGCGAAGACGCTGATCTCGAGCAGTTTCAGAACGATCATCGCGACGCCAAGCCAGATCAGCCACATCGTTTGCACCCCAGCTGTGTGACAGCGGCCACACTATAGCCAGCGGGGGCCAGCGTGAATGCCCGAAAAGGGGTCAACCGCAGGGCCCGTCACCCGTTAAAATGTCAGCTTGCAGCACTGGTCAGAACCAACACCCCAATCTACGGAGTCCCGGATGAAAAAAGCTTTTGCAGTCGCGGCGCTCGGCCTGCTGGTCGTCGGCGGACCGGCCTTTGCCAGCGCGGAACTGGCGAAGCAGAAGAACTGCCTGGCGTGCCACGCGACCGACAAGAAACTTGTCGGCCCGTCGTACAAGGACGTCGCGGCCAAGTACAAGAGCGACAAGAACGCGCCGGTCGCGCTGGCGAAGAAGATTCGCGAAGGCGGCGTGGGCAACTGGGGCCAGGTCCCGATGCCCGCCAATCCGCAAGTCAACGAGCAGGAAGCGGCGACCCTCGCCAAGTGGGTTCTGTCGCAGTAAGGCGTCAGGCCGGGTTTCCCGGCGCGACGGCCAAGGGGCGCTTCGGCGCCCCTTGTCATTTTGACGAGCCCGCTCAGCCGGCGATGTCGGTCCCGGCGACCGCAGCGGGACGGCCGGACACGATGTCGGCAATCAATTGCCCGCTGCCGGCGGCCAGCGTCCACCCCAGCGTTCCGTGGCCCGTGTTCAGGTACAGGCCGCGGATTGGGGACGCCCCGATATATGGAACGTTGGACGGCGTCAGCGGCCGCATGCCGGTCCAGTAGCGCGGGCGCGTGTAATCGCAGGCACCGGGAAACAGCGCCGCGGCGCGCCGGGTCAGGGCCTCGCACCGCACGAGGTTGAGGTCGCGCCGATGGCCGGCGAGTTCCGCGGTCCCCGCCACGCGCAGCGTGTCTCCCAATCTCGAGAAAACGAGCTTGAACGCATCGTCGGTCAGGCTCAGGGTCGGCGCCGCGGAGGGCTCGGTCACGTCGAACGTCGCGGAATAGCCCTTGGCGGGATAGATGCGCGGACGGATTCCAAGCGGGGCCAGCAGCGCGACCGACTGCACCCCAAGGGCGACCACGACGGCGTCCGCCGAGTGGCGCACAGGCCAGCCATCGGCGCCCAGCGCTTCGACGGCCGTCAGGCGCCCGCCCACCGTGATCAGGCGCGTGACCGTGGTGCTGAACAGGAAGCGCACCCCCGCGTCCGCCGCCCGCGCGGCCAGCTGCTCGCTGAACCGGTGTGCATCGCCGGATTCGTCCTCCGCGCAGAAATCGGCGCCCGCGATCTGCGCCCGCATCGGCGCCAGCGCGGGCTCGAGCGCCACCGCTTCGTCCGCCGTCAGCGAGCGCCGGTTGCAGCCCAGCTCGCACATCAAGCGGACCGCGTGGGTCGAAGACTCGAAATCGCGCGCGTCGGTGTAGAAGTGGAGGATCCCCCCGCCCCGGCGGTCGTACTCGAGGCCGAGCCCTTCGCGCAGCTCGGCCAGCACCCGCCGGCTGTGCAGCCCAAGCGCCACGAGCCGCCGGATGTTCCGCGCCGTCCGATGCGGCAGGCATTCCCGCAGGAAGGCCAGTCCCCACAGCCATTGCCTCAGTTCGGGCTGCAGGCGAAAGAGCAGTGGCGCGTCGTCCTTCCCAAGCGATTTCAGGATCTTGAGCGGGGCGCCGGGATTGGCCCACGGCTCGGAGTGGCTGACCGAAACCTGGCCGCCGTTGGCCCGGCTGGTCTCGAGCGCCACGCCAGGCTGGCGCTCGAGCACGGTGACGTCGTGTCCGGCCGCCCGCAGAAACCAGGCGCTCGCCGTTCCGACCACCCCGCTGCCCAGCACCAGGACCCGCATGCGCCCTCCCGCAATCGGGGCATTCTAAGGAGCCGGTTGGGCGCGACGCTTTCACGCGCCCGGGAAGGCGTGTTTGCCCGCTCGGGACTTCCCTGAGCGGGGAATCCGGCGTGCGTCGCCGTTCCGGTTCGTGCGTACAATCCACCGGTTTCGTCGGCGCAGCGCTTCCTGATCGTTCGAACACGAGCGACGGGACTCGGCCGCGACGATCCATCGGTCAACACGACATTCCGCCGACCCTGAGGAGAAAAGGTCCATGAACCACACGCTGTTCAAAGTCGCGCCGCTGGCGATTGCCGCCGCCGTCGCGCTTGCCGCTTGCGGCAAGAAGGAAGAAGCCCCGGCGCCGAAGGCCGAGCCCGCGAAAGCCGCCGCCGCTCCGGCCGAAGTCATCAAGATCGGTCACGTCGCTCCGCTGACGGGTGGCATCGCGCACCTGGGCAAGGACAACGAGAACGGCGCCCGCCTGGCGGTCGAGGAAATCAACGCCGCCGGCGGCCTGAAAGTCGGCGACAAGACCTACAAGCTCGACCTCGTCGCCGAAGACGACAAGGCCGACCCGAAGGAAGGCACGCTCGCCGCGCAGAAGATCGTCGACTCCGGCGCCGTCGCCGTCGTCGGTCACCTGAACTCGGGCACGTCGATTCCGGCATCGAAGATCTACGCCGACGCGAGCGTCACGCAGATCTCCCCGTCGGCCACCAATCCCAAGCTGACCGAGCAGGGCTTCAAGACCACCTTCCGCGTGGTGGCCAATGACAACCAGCAAGGCGCCGTGCTCGCCAACTACGCCGCCGATGTCCTGAAAGCCAAGACCATCGCGATCATCGACGACCGCACCGCCTACGGCCAGGGCCTGGCAGACGTGGTCGAGCGCGTCGCGAAGGAAAAGGGCCTGAAGGTCGTGGCGCGCGAGTTCACGAACGACAAGGCGACGGACTTCAACGCCATCCTGACCAAGGTCCGCGGCACCAAGCCGGACGTCGTCATGTACGGCGGCATGGACGCGACTGCCGGCCCGATGGCCAAGCAGATGACGCAACTCGGCATCAAGTCGACCTTCCTCGCCGGCGACGGCGTGTGCTCGCCCGAGTTCATCAAGCTGGCCGGCGATGCGGCAGGCATCCTGCACTGCTCGCAGGCTGGCGAGGCGGTCGAGAAGCTCGCGAAAGGCACCGAGTTCGTCGAGAAGTACAAGAAGCGCTTCAACGCCGACGTCCAGGTCTACTCGCCGTACTCGTACGACGCCGTCTACGTGATCGCCGACGCGATCAAGCGCGCCGGCAAGGCCGACCGTCCTTCGATCACGGCCGCGATGCCGGCGACGAACTACCCGGGCCTGACCGGCACCGTCGCGTTCGACGAAAAAGGCGACATCAAGGGTGGCGCCATTTCGATGTTCAAGGTCGTCAACGGCAAGATGGAGTACGTGTCGACGGTCCGCTGAGGATCCTCGCCCACGCGAAACGGCACCCTGCGGGGTGCCGTTTTTTTTGAGGAGCGCCGCGCGCGGCCGGGCATGCGCCCTTGCTACCATGCGCGACGCGCGGTCGACCCGCCACGAGGCTTCATGGACACCTTCATTCAGCAGACCCTCAACGGCCTGGTGCTCGGCAGCATGTACTCGCTGATCGCGCTCGGCTACACGATGGTGTACGGGATCCTGAACCTCATCAATTTCGCGCATGGCGACGTGCTCACCGTCGGCGCGCTCACCGCGCTGTCGACGATCCTCTTCCTGCAGGCGATGTTCCCGGGCATGCCGGGCTGGCTGCTGATGGCGTGCGGCCTGCTGGCGGCGATTCCCGTCTGCGTCGTGCTGAGCCTGGTGATCGAGCGCGTGGCGTACCGGCCGCTGCGCAACGCCCCGCGCCTTGCGCCGCTGATCACCGCCATCGGCGTATCGATCGTGATCCAGACGGTCGCGATGCTGGTCTGGGGCCGCACCTACATGACCTTTCCCCAGTTGATCCCGACGATGCCGATGAACTTCGGCGAGGCGACCATCACGCTGACGAAGGTGATGGTGATCGGCCTGTCGGCGCTGACCATGATCGGGCTCATGCTGCTGGTGAACCGCACGCGGCTCGGCCGCGCGATGCGCGCCACCGCGGAGAATCCGCGCGTCGCCGGATTGATGGGCGTGAACCCGAACTTCGTGATCGCGATGACGTTCGCGATCGGCGCCGCGCTCGCCGCCCTGGCCGGCGTGATGCTCGCCGCGACCTACGGCGTCGCCCACTTCTACATGGGCTTTCTGCCGGGCCTGAAGGCGTTCACCGCCGCCGTGCTCGGTGGCATCGGCAACATCCCCGGCGCCATGCTCGGCGGCCTGCTGCTGGGGCTCATCGAGGCGCTCGGCGCGGGTTACATCGGAGAGCTGACCGGCGGCGTGCTCGGCAGTCACTACCAGGACATCTTCGCCTTCCTGATCCTCGTGCTGGTGCTGATCTTCCGGCCCTCCGGGCTGCTCGGCGAACGCGTGGCGGACCGGGCCTGACCATGGGCACCCTCTTCCCCCGCTTGCGCAACAGCCGGTCCGCCGTGTGGCTCGCCACGGCGCTCGTCGCGGTGGTGCTGCTCCTGCTGCCCTTCGTGTTCGGCCAGTTGGGCAACGCGTGGGTGCGGGCGCTGGCGTTCGCGTTGCTCTACGTGATGCTCGCGCTGGGACTGAACATCGTCGTCGGCTTCGCCGGACTGCTCGACCTCGGCTACATCGCCTTCTACGCGGTCGGCGCCTACATGTACGCGCTGCTGGCCTCGCCGCACCTGACGTCGAACTTCGCATGGATCGCGCAGACGTTCCCCAACGGCCTGCACAACTCGATCTGGTTCGTCGTCCCGCTCGGGGCGGGGCTGGCGGCGCTGTTCGGCATCCTGCTCGGCGCCCCGGTGCTGAAGCTGCGCGGCGACTACCTCGCGATCGTCACGCTCGGCTTCGGCGAGATCATGCGCATCCTGATGAACAACCTGAACGCGCCCGTGAACATCACCAACGGGCCGCAGGGCATCACGCTGATCGACCCGATCTCGTTCGGCGGACTCAGCCTGGCGAAGACCCAGTCGGTCTTCGGCATCCAGCTGCCGTCGGTGTACCTGTACTACTACCTGTTCCTGGTGCTGGCGATCGTCACGATCATCGTCTGCATCCGGCTGCAGGACTCGCGGCTGGGCCGCGCCTGGATGGCGATCCGCGAGGACGAGCTGGCGGCGAAGGCGATGGGCATCAACGTGCGCAACGTGAAGCTGCTCGCGTTCTCGCTCGGCGCCACCTTCGGCGGCGTGGCGGGCGCCATGTTCTCGGCGTTCCAGGGCTTCGTGTCGCCGGAATCGTTCACGCTGAACGAATCGATCATCGTCCTCGCGATGATCGTCCTCGGCGGCCTCGGCCACATCCCCGGCGTGGTGCTGGGCGCGGTGCTGCTGTCGATCTTCCCGGAAGTGCTCCGGCACACCGTGGCGCCGCTGCAGATGATGATGTTCGGCAAGGTGATCGTCGAGGCCGAGGTGCTGCGCATGATGCTTTACGGCCTGGCGATGGTGCTGATCATGCTGTACCGGCCCAAAGGCCTGTGGCCGGCGCCCGAGCACGGCATCAACCCGTCGAACCGGCGCGAAGCCGGCAAGGCGCAGGCGGCCTGACATGGCGGAAACCATCCTCCGCGTGGCCGGCGTCAACAAGCGCTTCGGCGGCCTGCAGGCGCTGTCGAACGTCGGCGTGGAGATCGAGCGCGGCCAGATCTACGGCCTGATCGGGCCCAACGGCGCCGGCAAGACGACATTCTTCAATGTCATCACCGGTCTCTACGCGCCGGACTCGGGAACGTTCGAACTGGCCGGCAAGCCGTATTCGCCGTCCTACGTCCACCGGGTGGCCGAAGCCGGCATCGCCCGCACCTTCCAGAACATTCGCCTGTTCCCGGACATGACCGCGCTGGAGAACGTGATGGTCGGCCGGCATGTACGCACGAAGGCCACGGCGCTCGGCGCGATCCTGCGCACCCGCGCGACCGTGAACGAAGAGCGGCAGATCAAGCAGCGCGCGCTCGAACTGCTCGAATACGTCGGCATCCGCAAGTACGCCGACTACCAGGCGCGCACCCTGGCCTACGGCGACCAGCGGCGGCTGGAAATCGCGCGCGCCCTGGCCACGGAACCTAAGCTGCTCGCGCTGGACGAGCCGGCGGCCGGCATGAACGCCACCGAGAAGGGTTCCCTGCGCGGACTGCTGGAGAACATCAGCCGCGACGGCATCACCATCCTGCTGATCGAGCACGACGTGAAGCTCGTGATGGGCCTGTGCGACCGCGTGACCGTGCTCGACTACGGCAAGATGATCGCCGTCGGCACACCGGGCGACGTCCAGCGCAACCCGGCGGTCATCGAGGCCTACCTCGGCGCGGCGCATACGAACGTGGCGGCCAAGGGGGAGGCGGCATGACCACCACCGTCCTTCGAGTGGCAGGTTTGAAGGTCGCCTACGGAGGCATCCAGGCCGTCAAGGGCGTGGACCTCGAGATCCGCGCGGGCGAGCTGGTCACGCTGATCGGCGCCAATGGCGCCGGCAAGACGACGACGCTGAAGGCGATCACCGGCACGCAGGCCTGGGCCGGCGAGGTCGACTACATGGGCGGATCGACGCGCGGCATGGCGCCGTATCAGCTGCTGGCGAAGGGCCTCGCGATGGTCCCGGAAGGTCGCGGCGTGTTCGCCCGCATGACGGTCACCGAGAATCTGCAGATGGGCGCGTTCATCCGCCGCGACAAGGACGGCGTGAAGCGCGACATCGACGAGATGTTCGCCATCTTTCCGCGGCTGAAGGAGCGCGCGAAGCAACTGGCCGGAACGCTGTCCGGCGGCGAGCAGCAGATGCTCGCGATGGCGCGCGCCCTCATGAGCCAGCCCAAGCTGCTGCTGCTCGACGAGCCGTCGATGGGCCTGTCGCCGATCATGGTCGAGAAGATCTTCGAGGTGATCCGCTCGGTGGCGGAGCGCAAGGTGCCCATGCTGCTGGTCGAGCAGAATGCCCGGCTGGCGCTCGAAGCGGCCCATCGCGCCTACGTGATGGAGTCCGGATTGATCACCCTCTCGGGCGACGCGAAAGCGCTGCTGAACGATCCGAAGGTGCGCGAGGCGTACCTCGGCGAGGCGGCCTGACGCGGCCATTCCCGCCGGCGGGAACACCGCGCGCTCGAGCCGCCGGCCCCGCCCCGCCGGCTCGTGGTCTCGCAGGGCGGGCCATAGCAGGCGCCAGAGGCGCGACCCAAGCCGTCCGCTCGCCTTGAGCCAACGCAAGGGCGCGCCGCGGGCACCCCCCTAGCATGCCGGTTCCCCAGAGGGAGGAGACCCATGCGCGCTGCCGCCGCGGAAACCGCGTCGACCCCGTCCAGCCAGCTGCGGCCGATGACCGGCAACGAGGCCCTTGCGCGCGGTGCGTGGGAGGCCGGCGTCAAGGTGGCCGCCGCCTACCCGGGGACTCCCAGCACGGAGATCCTCGAGTCGCTCGCCGCGTTTCCCGCGAGCGACGTCCATGCCCAGTGGTCGACCAACGAGAAGGTGGCGCTCGACGTGGCCATCGGCGCCTCGTTCGCCGGCGTCCGCGCGCTCGCCGCGATGAAGCACGTCGGGCTCAACGTCGCCGCCGATTCGCTGATGTCGCAGACCTACATCGGCGTGAATGGCGGCCTGGTGATCGTCGTCGCCGACGACCCGGGCATCCACAGCTCCCAGAACGAGCAGGACTCGCGCGTCTACGGACAGTTCGCGATGATCCCGGTGCTCGAGCCGGCCGACGCCCAGGAAGCGCTGGAGCTCACGCGCTGCGCGTTCGAACTTTCGGAACGCTTCGATACGCCGGTCATCGTGCGAACGACCACGCGCCTGTCGCACACGCGGAGCACGGTCGAACTCGGCACGCGGCAGGAGATTCCGCCGCGCGGCTTCGTCGACAACCGCGCCAAGAACGTCATGATTCCCGCCCATGCGCGACCGGCCCACAACGCGCTGCTGGAGCGAGAGCGCCGGCTCAAGGCGTTCATGCGCGAGACGCCGCTGAACCGGACGGAAATGCGCGATGCGAAGGTCGGCGTCATCACCGCCGGCGCCTGCTATCCGTACGTGCGTGAGGTGCTGCCGGGCGCGAGCGTGCTGAAGCTCGGGGCCTCGTGGCCGCTCGCCGACGACCTGCTGCGCGCCTTCTGCGCCGTCGGTGGAGCGCGTGATCGTGGTGGAGGAACTGGAGCCGCTGATCGAGCGCGAACTGAACGCGCTCGGTCTCGCCGTCGGTGGCAAGACCGCCGCCGGCGGCGCGCTCTTTCCGCGCACCGGCGAGTTCTCGCCCGAGGTCGTGCGCGCCGGATTCGAGAAGGCCGGCGTGCTGCCGGCGCGCGCGCGTCCGGCGGCGCCGTGGACGCCCGAGCCCGTGGTGCGGCCGCCCGTGCTGTGCGCCGGCTGCCCGCATACGTCGATGTTCATGGCCGTGCGCGCCACCGGCGCGCGCGTCGCCGGCGACATCGGCTGCTACACGCTGGGCGCGCTCGACCCGCTGCGCGGCCTCGACACCAGCGTGGCGATGGGCTGCTCGATCGGCGTGGCGGCGGGCATGGCGCACGCCGGCGAAGACCGGCCGGTGCTGGCGACCATCGGCGACTCGACCTTCCTGCACGCCGGGCTGCCGGCGCTGATCGATGCCGTCTACAACGGCGCCGACATCACGGTGCTGCTGCTCGACAACCACATCACCGCCATGACGGGCGGCCAGGACCACCCGGGCACGGGCCGGACGCTGCGCGGCGATCCCGCACCCAAGGTCGACTACGAGGCCCTCGTCCGCGCCGCCGGCGTCAAATGGGTGCGCACCGTCGACTCCTACGATCTCGCGGTGGTCCACCAGACGCTGCGCGAGGCGATCGCCCACCGCGGCGTCTCGGTCGTCATCTCGGACCGTCCGTGCGTGATCGACCCGGTGCGCATCAAGGGTCCGCCGCTGCAGGTGTCGGAGCCGATGTGCAACGCCTGCCAGTCGTGCATGAACCTCGGCTGCCCGGCGCTCACGTGGTCGTCGTCGACCTTCGAGGGCCGGCACAAGGTGACGATCGATCCGGCGCTGTGCATCGGCTGCTCGCTCTGCGCCCAGGTGTGCACCGTGGACTGCATCAAGACGCCGGAGGCGACGCTGCAATGAACCTGGCCGCGACGCCGTCGTTCACGCTGGCCGCCGCGGAGCGCAGCGAGCCGGTCAACGTGCTGATCGTCGGCGTGGGCGGCCAGGGCGTCATCCTGGTGTCCAAGGTGCTGGCGCGGCTGGCGCAGCAGCGCGGCTACCAGGTCAAGCAAAGCGAAGTGCACGGCATGGCCAAGCGCGGCGGCTCGGTGTTCAGCCACGTGCGCTACGGCCGCGAAGTGTGGTCGCCGACCATCGCGCGCGGCGAGGTCGACCTGCTGATCGCGCTCGAGTGGGCCGAAGCGCTGCGGTGGCTGCCGTGGCTCAAGCCCGGCAGCGGCATGCTCGTGTGCGACACCAAGCGCATCGTGCCGCCGTTTTCCTGCCTGAACCGCCGGCCCGGCGCGCCGCTGCGCTATGCGCGCGAGACGCCCGCCGAAGTGCAGGCGCACGTGGCCGAAGGGCACGCCGTCGACGCCACGCTGATCGCCGAGGAACTCGGCAACGAGCGCACCGCCAACGTGGTGCTGCTCGGCGCCGTCTCGGCCGCGCTCGAGTTCGGCTACGACGCGTGGGAGTCCGGGCTCGCCGAGTTCGTGCCGGCGAAGACGCTGACGGTGAACGTCGCGGCGTTCCGGCGCGGCCGCGCGTGGATCGAGCGCGCCCGCCGCGGCGAGGGGCCCGAACTCGCGCCCGTTCCGCCGGCGGCGACCGACGCCGGCGTGGCCGTGCGGCTGGAGATCACCCGGCAGTGGTGCAAGAGCTGCGACATCTGCGTGAAGCTGTGCCCCGAACGCTGCCTGCGGCTCGACGACGAACGCATCGTCGAACTCACCGATCCGTCGAAGTGCACCGGTTGCCGGCTGTGCGAGTGGCTGTGTCCGGACTTCGCGATCCGGGTGTGCGTGGAACCGGCGACGACGCCCGTGGCAAGTGCCGGGACGACTGCAAGGAGCGCGCGCGTGAACGCAGCCGATCCGGCCCTCGGCCGGGACGCGTCCGCATCCCTGCGCCTGCTGTCGGGCAACCACGCCGCCGCGCTCGGTGCGATCGCCGCCGGGTGCCGCTTCTTCGCCGGCTACCCGATCACGCCGTCGTCGGAAGTCGCCGAACGCATGTCGCGGCTGCTTCCGCCCATCGGACGGCGTGTTCGTGCAGATGGAAGACGAGATCGCGTCGATGGCCGCCGTGATCGGCGCCTCGATGGGCGGCGTGAAGGCGATGACGGCGACCAGCGGCCCCGGCTTTTCGCTGAAGCTGGAGAACCTGGGCTACGCCGCGGCCGCGGAGATTCCGTGCGTGATCGTCGACGTCATGCGCGGCGGGCCATCGACCGGCATGCCGACCCGTCCCGCGCAGGCCGACCTCATGCAGACGCGCTGGGGCAGCCACGGCGACTATCCCATCGTCGTGCTGACGCCCGCGTCGGTGCGCGAGATCCACGACGAGACGGTGCGCGCGTTCGCGCTGTCCGAGTCGCTGCGCACCCCGGTCGTGGTGCTGTACGACCAGGCGATCGCCCAGCTGACCGAGACCGTCGAATTGCCCGCGCCCGGCAGCGTGCACGTCGTCGAGCGACGCCGGGCGCAGGGCGCGCCCGAGGGCTACCAGCCGTATGCGGCCGGCGACGACCTCGTGCCGCCGATGGCGCGTCCCGGCGACGGTTACCGCACGCACACGACCGGCCTCACGCACGCCGAGGACGGTTTCCCGACGCAGTCGCCCGAGGCGGTGGAGCGCAACCAGACGCGGCTCCTCACGAAGCTGCAGCGCAACCACGCGCGCATCGAATCGTTCGAGGCGATGCACGCGGACGACGCCGACGTTCTCGTGGTGGCGATCGGCATCAGCGCACGCGCCGCGCAGCGCGCCGTCGCCGCGGTCCGCGCCAGGGGGATCCGCGCGGGACTGTTCCGGCCGATCACGCTGTGGCCCTTCCCCGAGGACGCGTTGCGGGCAGCGGCCGCCAGCGCCCGTGCCGTGCTGGTGCCCGAGATGAACGCCGGCCAGCTCGTGCTCGAGGTCGAGCGCGTGCTGCGCGGCGCGCGCGTCGTCGGGCTGAACCGCTACGACGGCGAGCCGATCACGCCGGCCGCAGATCGCGGCGCGCATCGAGCAGCTCGCGCGGGAGGCGGCATGATCTTCGACACCGCGGCGGATTTCGATGTCCGCCAGTACCTGCGCGCCGATCGCATGCCGCACCACCTGTGCCCCGGCTGCGGACACGGCATCGCGTTGCGCGCGCTGCTGTGGGCGATCGACGAGGCGGGCATCGGCAAGGACTCGCTCGCGGTCGTGTCCGGCATCGGTTGCGCGGGCCGCCTGTCCGCCTACATCGACGCGCACACGTTCCACGTCACGCACGGGCGCCCGCTCGCGTTCGCCACCGGGCTCGCGCTCGCGCGCCCGGACCTGCACGTGGTCGTGATCACCGGCGACGGCGACTGCCTGGCGATCGGCGGCAACCACCTGATCCACGCGTGCCGCCGCAACCTGAAGCTGACCTGCCTGATGCTGAACAACGAGATCTACGGCATGACGGGCGGGCAGGTCTCCCCCACCACCTCGGAGCACATGCTCACCAGCACGACCCCGCTCGGCAACGCGGAACCCGCGTTCGACGCCTGCGCGCTCGCCGCGGCCGCCGGTGCCGGGTTCGTCGGGCGCGAGGTCACCCATCACCTGCCGAAGCTGAAGGAACTGGTGCGGCAGGGCCTGCGGCATCCGGGCTTCGCGTTCATCGAGGTGCTGTCGGACTGCACCGAGATCTTCGGCCGCAAGAACGAGCTCGGCTCGTCGCCCGAAATGATCCTGCGGCAGAAGAGCGAGATCCGGCCGAGCGCCTATCGCGACACGGTGGATACGCCCTTCCGCTCCACCGAGCTGCGCACCGGGGTGCTGGCGACCAATGCGCGCCCGGAGTACGGCGCGGCCTACCGCGCGGCGTGCGCGCGCACGCAGGTGCGCGCCGGCAAGAAGGACGCCACGTGAGTTCAGCCGCGCTTCCCGGCGGGCGGATGGAACTGCGCATCGCCGGCACCGGCGGCCAGGGCCTGCTGCTCGCCGGCAAGATCCTCGCCGATGCGCTGATGACCGAGCGGCCGGCACGTCGCGCAGTCGCAGACCTACGAACCGACCTCGCGCGGCGGCTACTGCAATGCGGACCTCGTGATCGCCGACGGCGACATCGACTACCCGCTCGCCACCGGCCTCGATGCGCTGGTGCTGCTCGACCGGCTGGCGGTCGCGCCGTCGTGGCCGCTGCTGAAGCCCGGCGCGCTGGTCGTCGCCGACACCCGCCTGTGCCCGGAGCTGCCGGCGGCGGACGTGCGCGCGCTGCATCTGCCGCTCACGCGCACCGCGATCGAACTGGGCAGCGAGCGGGTGGCCAACATCGTCGCGCTCGGCGCGCTGGTTGCGCTGACCGGTCTCGCCGACCGCGGACGTCCTGGCGCACAAGGTGCGCGTCGAGGCGCCGCGCAGCCTGATCCACCTGAATCTCGATGCACTGGCCGCCGGCGCCGCGCATGGCTGGCCAGGCGATGACGGCCGGCTAGCGGGCGCGCGAGGCGCGGCGCGTCCCGGCCATCAGGCGGCCGGCGACACCCGCTGCATCCACTCCGCCAGTTCGCGCGCGCCGGCGTCGCCGTCCTGCATGGCGCGCAGCACGCCCGCGCGGTCGGCCTCGCTGCGGTTCTGGCTCACCTTGAACTTGACGTCGAGCCGCGTCACCGCCAGCTCGAAGGCGACGATCCCGCCCTTCATCTTCTCGCGCCACGCGAGGTCGAGTTCGTCCCAGCGCGCGCGGTACGGCGCGTCGTGCGCGTCGATCAGGGCCTTCAACACGCGTTCCTTCGCATCGCTGTCGTGAGCGAGCGTCACCGCGCCGAGCGCATGCACGACCGCGTAATTCCAGGTCGGCACGGCCTCCTTCGTCGCGTAGCAGAACGGCGATACGTAGGCGTCCGGCCCGTGGAAGATCGCCAGCACGTGATCGCCGTCCCGCCACTGCTTCCACTGCGGATTCGGCTTCGCGAGGTGACCGAGCAGCACGAGGCGCTCGCCGTCGACGCGCGCCACCAGCGGCGCATGCGACACGACCGGTTCGCCGCCATCGGCGCCGCTGACCAGCGTGGCCAGCGGATGGCGCCGCATCAGTTCCAGCGCGACGTCCCGATCGCCGACCGAGAAGTGCGGCGGCTGGTACAGCATCAGCCGAGCCCCGCGCCTTCCGGCAGGCCGAGCATCAGGTTCAGGTTCTGCACGGCCGCGCCGCTCGCGCCCTTGCCGAGATTGTCCAGCCGCGCGATCACGATCGCCTGCTGCTGCGCGTCGTTGGCGAACACGAACACCTCGACCCGGTTGGTGCCGTTGAGGTCCTCGGGCTCGAGGAAGGCGCCGTCGCGCAGGGCCGCGGTGTCGTTCAGCGGCCGCACCGTGACGAACGCCTCGCCCGCGTAATGGCCGAGGTACGCGGCGTGCAGTTCCTCGCCGGTCGGGCGACCGGGCAACTGCGACGTCTGCAGCGGCACCGACACCAGCATGCCGCGCCTGAAGTAGCCCACGGACGGACTGAACACCGGCGTGCGGTCGAGCAGGCCGTGCGTCTGCATCTCGGGCAGGTGCTTGTGCGTCATGTTCAGCCCGTACTCGCCGAACTGCTGCGGGCGGGCGCCGTTGCCCGGCTGCTCGTACTGCTCGATCATCTTGCGGCCGCCGCCGGAGTAGCCGGACACCGCATGCACGGTCACCGGATAGCCGGCGGGCACGATTTCGCGCTCGCGCAGCGGCCGCATGACGGAGAGGAATCCGGTCGGGTAGCAGCCGGGATTGGAGACCCGCGTCGAAGCGGTGATCGACGCGCGCTGCGTCTTCGTCAGTTCAGGAAAGCCGTAGACCCAGCCCGCCGCCGTGCGGTGCGCGCTGCTGGCGTCGACCACGCGCGTGCGCGGGCTGTCGATCATCTTCACGGTCTGGAAGGCGGCGTCATCCGGCAGGCACAGCACCACCGCATCGACATCGTTGATCACCGCGCGCTTCGCCGCCGCGTCCTTGCGCTTGTCCGGCGGCAGGCTCACCAGTTCGACGTCGGCGCGCGTTGCGAGGCGCTCGCGGATTTCGAGTCCCGTGGTGCCGTGTTCGCCATCGATGAAGATCGTCGGTTTCGCCATCGTAGTTTCCTCACGCGTTGGCCAGGTCGGCCTGGGTCGTGAACGAGTCCGCAAAGAACTGGTCCTCCGGCAGGCCGCACTCCGCCGCGAAGTCGCGCCGCGCGGCATCGATCATCGCCGGCGCGCCGCACGCATACACCTGGTGCGCGGACAGGTCGGGCAGATCCTCGACCACCGCGCGATGCACGAAGCCGGTGCGGCCGGTCCACGCGTCCTCGGCCATCGGCTCGGACAGCACCGGCACGTAGCGGAAGTTGGGCTGCGCGGCGGCCCACGCTTCAGGCGCCGCGCTCATGTACAGGTCCCGGCGCGAACGCGCGCCCCAGTAGAGCCGCACTTCGCGTGCCGGCTTGCCGCTCTCGTCGACGTTGATCCGCTGGTGGAAGATGTGCTCGGCGATCGCCTTGATCGGCGCGAAGCCGGTTCCGCCCGCGAGCAGCACGATGGGCCGCGCATTGTCTTCGCGCAGGAAGAACGTGCCCAGCGGCGCCTCGATGCGCAGGATGTCGCGCTCCTTCACCGCGGGCTCCGCCGCGCCGAACAGACGATCGGTGAAGACGCCGCCCGGCGTATGCCGGATGTGCAGCTGGATCAGTTCGTCGGCGTGCGGAGCGGTGGCGATCGAGTACTGGCGACGCGCGCCGTCCTTCAGGATGAAGTCCATGTACTGCCCGGCGCGGAACTGCAGCCGCTCGTTCGCCGGCAGCTGCACCGACACGATCGCGACGTCCGGCGCCACGCGCTCGATCTTCGCGACGCGCGCCGGCATCTTGCGGATGGGGATGTCGCCGAAGCCGGTCAGCTCGCGCGCCTCGATGACGAGGTCCGACTGCGGCAGCGCGGAGCAGAACAGCGCGTAGCCCCTGGCCTCATCGGCGGCCGACAGCGCCGACGCGGAGTGCGGCTTGTGCGTCAGCGTGCCTTCGAGCAGCTTGCCGCGGCACGTGCCGCAGGCGCCGTTCTTGCAGCCGTACGGCAGGCCGATGCCCTCCCGCAGCGCGGCCGCGAGCACCGTCTCGTCGCCTTCCGTGGTGAAGGTGCGACCGCTCGGTCGGAGGGTGACGGTGTAGCCCATAGAATCGAGTGATGGAAGTGAACCGGTCCGGATCGATGGCCGCACCGCGCCGCGCCCTCGGAAAGCTCGGTCGGCCGCGCCTGCTGATCGTCGGCTGCGGCGACATCGGCCTGCGAATTGTCGCACGGCTCCATCGGCGCTTTCGCATCGTGGCGCTGACCTCGCACCCTGCGCGCGTGCCGACGCTGCGGGCGGCGGGCGCGGTCCCGCTCGTCGGCGATCTCGATGAGCGCGCGACGCTCGCGCGGCTGCGCGGTTTCGGCGCGCGCGTGATCCATCTCGCGCCGCCGCCGGAGTCCGGCGCCGGCGACCGGCGCACGGCGCATCTGGTCGGCGTGCTGGGGCGGCGCGACGGCGATCGCACCGTCTACATCAGCACCACCGGCGTCTACGGCGACCACGGCGGGGCGTGGATCGACGAGACCGCGCGGCTCGCCACGCAGGAAGCCCGCAGCCTGCGGCGCATCGCAGCCGAGCGCATCCTGCGCCGGCGGCGTCACGCGCACGTGCTGCGGGTCCCGGGCATCTATGCGGGCGATCGGCTTCCCCTCGCCCGCCTGCAGCAGCGGCTGCCCGCGCTGTCGCCCGCGGACGACGTCTACACCAGTCACATCCACGCCGACGATCTCGCGCGCATCGCCATCGTCGCGCTGTTGCGCGGGCAGCCCTGCCGCGTGACCAACACGGTCGACGACAGCGGGCTGAAGATGGGGGAGTACTTCGATCTCGTCGCGCGACGCTTCGGACTCGACCCGCCGCCGCGGCTGCCGCGCGAGGAACTGAAGAAGGCGGTGTCGCCGATGATGTACTCGTTCATGTCGGCATCGCGGCGCATCCGCAACGGCCGACTGAAGCGGGAAGTGCGCGTGAAGCTGCTGTATCCGACGGTGCGCGCCGGCCTCGAGGCCACGTCGCCGGGCGCCGGCTAGTTCCGTTCGATCCAGGCCTGCCAGGTGCGCGTCCAGCCGTAGGCGTTGATCGCGCCTGCGACCACGCGGCGACAGCCACTGACGGCCGCCGCTGGCGACACGCCCGCGCGCAGCCTGGCCCGCACGCTCTCGTCAACCGTCCGCGCCATGAGCAGCTGGGCTTCGCGCTCGCTGAAGGCGCGCCCGAGGTGGGACTGCAGCGCGCCATGCGCACGATCGAGATCCGCGAGGTCACGCGCGCCGATGTGGCTCGCGTACGGCTCCGACGCATAGATCAGATCGCACTGGAGCAAGGCGGCAAGCACCGCGCGCTCGCGCTCGGCGTTGGCGACCGCCGGGCTGGTCGCCAGAAGTCCGGTTATCGCAGCCAGCAGGAAAACGACTCGACACCCTTGCATGTGCATACCCACTCGCGAGCGCCGCCCTGTCGGTGCGGCCGTCTCTATCACCATCGGCATCGCGGACCGAAAATCAACGATCTACATCAAGGGAACACGACGTCGGCCCGCGCGGTTCGCAATGGCGGCTGTGTTAGCGTGAAACGCAGCGTTGACACCGGACCGACCTCGACAGACCCGGTGCCGCAGCCGAACAGAGAGCGGAGGCCGGCGATGAACGAGCCCACGAAGTACGTCCTGGATGAATCCCGGATGCCCAAGTCCTGGTACAACATCCAGGCCGATCTGCCGCGCGCGCTGCCGCCGGTGCTGCACCCCGGCACGCTGAAGCCGATCGGCCCGGCGGACCTCGCGCCGCTCTTCCCGACCGAACTGATCCTGCAGGAAGTGAGCACCGAACGGGAGATCGAGATCCCCGAGCCGGTGCGCGACATCTATCGCCTCTGGCGCCCGTCGCCGCTGTACCGTGCCCATCGGCTCGAGAAGGCGCTCGGCACGCCGGCGCGCATCTTCTACAAGTACGAAGGCGTGAGCCCGGCGGGCAGTCACAAGCCGAACACGGCCGTGCCGCAGGCCTTCTACAACGCGCAGGCGGGCGTGAAGCGCCTCACGACCGAGACCGGCGCGGGCCAGTGGGGCACGTCGCTCGCGTTCGCGGGCTCGCTCTTCGGGATGGAAGTGCTGATCTTCCAGGTGCGCGTGTCGTACGACCAGAAGCCGTATCGGCGCGCCGTGATGGAAACCTACGGCGCCCGCTGCGTGGCCTCGCCGTCGAACGAAACGGAATACGGCCGGCGCGTGCTCGCCGAGCGGCCCGATCATCCAGGCAGCCTGGGCATCGCGATTTCCGAAGCGGTGGAACTCGCCGCGCAGCGCGACGACACCAAGTACGCGCTCGGTTCGGTGCTGAACCACGTCCTGATGCACCAGACGGTCATCGGCCTCGAGTCGATGGAACAGATGCAGATGGCCGATGCGTGGCCCGACGTCGTGGTGGGCTGCACCGGCGGCGGCTCGAACTTCGCCGGCATCGCGTTTCCGTACATCGGCCAGGCGCTGCGCGGCGGCGCGAACCCGCGCATCGTCGCCGTCGAGCCGGCCGCGTGCCCGTCACTCACGCGCGGCCGCTACGCCTACGACTTCGGCGACACCGGGCACATGACGCCGCTGACGAAGATGCACACGCTCGGCTCCAGCTTCACGCCGCCGGGTTTTCATGCCGGCGGACTGCGTTACCACGGCATGGCGCCGCTCGTGTCGCACCTGAAGCAACTCGGCCGCATCGAAGCGACCGCCTACACGCAGAACGAGTGCTTTGCCGCCGGCGTGCTGTTCGCGCGTGCCGAGGGCATCGTTCCCGCGCCGGAGGCGAATCACGCCGTGAAGGGCGCGATCGAGGAAGCGCTGCGCTGCCAGCGCGAAGGACGGCGCGAGACCATCCTGTTCAACCTGTGCGGCCACGGGCACTTCGACATGAGCGCCTACCAGAAGTACTTCGCGGGCGAGCTGACGGACGAGACCTACGACGAGAAGGAACTGGCGATGGCCCTCGCCGGATTGCCGAGCGTGCCGGAAGCGGCCTGATCGCGGCTGATGCGCAACACGGTTGCGCGGAGAACGTAGAGCGCGCTGGCGCGCAATGCGCGGGTCAATCCCGCGCGCGCCGCGCCGCCAGCACGCGCTCGGCGAACAGCACGAATCCCTCGCCTTCCTCGGCCTCGACCACGCAGGCGGGCGGGTGGTCCAGCGCATCGACGAAGGGCGCGATGTTGGCCACCGCGTAGGAATTGGGGAAGTACGCGAACATCGGTTCGTCGTTGGGGGAGTCACCGATGAACGCAAAGCGCTCGCGCTCGGCGTCGAGCTCGACCCCGAACTGCTCGCGCATCAGGCGCCGCGTCATCGACAGCTTGTCGTGCGTGCCGTACCACGCATTCACATGGATCGAACTGACCTTCGCCGTCAGCCCGCGGGCTGTCAGCAGCGCATGGATGCGTTGAACCGCGTCGGCTGGCAGCGGCGGCACGTCCTCGCAATAGTCGATCGCCAGGTCGGTATCGCGATAGCGCTGGTCGGCGGCGATCGCCGCCCCCGGCACCGCGCGCAGCACCTCTTCGCCGATCGCGCGCAGGCGCTCACGGTCCTGCGCCCGCTCGGCGTCGCTGCGCGCGAAGCCGCGAATCATGCGGCGCCCTTCATGGTCGTAGCGGAAGTAGAGCGCGCCGTTTTCGCCGACCACCGCGTCGACCGGCCAGAAGCGCGCGATCAGGTCGCACCAGCCCGCGGGGCGGCCGGTCACGGGGATCACCAACAGGCCGGCCGATTGCAGCCGCTCGAGCGCGCCATACGCAGCCGCGCCCAGCCGCCCGGCGGTCGTGATCGTGCCGTCGATGTCGAGCAGCACGCCGCGCAGTTGGGCGAGCATCGGGGGCGAGTCGCCTCGCACGCGCTGCCGGCGACCGATCTCGTTCACACGACCGCTTTCAACAGCGTGAGCAGGAGCGCCTTGACCGGCAGTTGCAGCGCGAGCACGGCGATGATCGGCAGCGCGGCCGCGAGCGCCACGGTCAGGACCGAACCCTTTCCGAGCGGAACCGACTTCATCGACCGCACGGCGGCGTACAGGGCCGCGGTGTCCGCCACCGGACCGAGCTCCGGCGCTTCCAGCACCGGCGGCCGGCCGACCTCGTGTCCTTCGATCCAGCGCTTGTGCACCAGGCGTCCGTGCTCGCCGACCAGGGCGCCGTAGTCCAGCAGGGACTGTTTCTTCAGGCTCTTCAGCGGCTTGCGGAAGGCGAGAAGTGGCAGCGCGAAGATCACGGCGCACAACACCACGAAGGTGATCATCTCGACGCGCAGCGACGTCAGCGTCAGGCCGTGGTAGACGGCGTCGTGCGCCCAGCGCGACGCGAGGACAGCGCCGACCGCCAGCGCGAGCGGGGCGAAGACACCGGGCAGGCGCTCGAGAAAGCCGAGCCCTGCCGCGCGATCCGGGTGCGTCGGCACCAGCGCAAGCTCGAGCCGCGCCACGCGCCGCATCAGCACCACCAGCAACACGATGCGCCACAGCCAACCGAACAGCAGCGTGAAGTAGATCGAGCGGCCGACGTAGAGGTACCACAGGCCACCGAACCCCGGGCCGCGTCCCGGGACGGCCTCGCGGTCCCAGTCGATTTCGTGGGGCTGGAACACCGTGTCGGCGAACAGCAGCACCGCGAACACGATCGCGACGATCGCGATCCAAGGCAACGTGGCGTCGCGCAGCCGGGCGACGCGACGCAGGGCGTCGTCGAACGCCGTACGCTGCGTGGGCGGAACGATGCCGGACTCGACGAAGTGCCGCAGCAGGCGTGCGATCAGCGCGCTGGCCGGTCCTTCCGCGAAGATCAGCAGCGGCACCGCCACCAGCAGCCGCGCATGCACCCCGAAGTGCGAGAGCAGCGGTTCGTTCAGCGCGCCCGGCAACGCCCGGTTGATATAGAGCGCCCACAGCGCCACCGGCAGCCAGCCGAGCATCGACCAGAAGAGCGCCCTGCGGACGAGGCCGAGGCCATTTTCCGGGATCAGTCCGATGGCGCGCTGCAGGCGGTACAGCACATCGCCGCGAACGAGTGAGAAGTCGACGGTGGTGCCTGCGGTGGTGGCGCTCAATGGAATCCCCGAACGGAGGGCAGTTGCGCGTTTCCTGACGGGCGGACGGCGGGCGCGTCCCGCCCGCCGCTCCGGCCCGCGCTAGCGAACCTTGCCGCGCCGGAACAGGTTCACGATCGCCAGGAGTATGACCGCGCCGATCAGCGAAACCAGCAGGCCGCCGAGGCTGAAGTCGTTCTGGTTGATGGTGCCCGCGCCGAGCAGCGGCGAGATCAGCCACCCGCCCAGCATCGACCCGACGATCCCGACCACGATGTTCAGGAACATGCCCTGCTGTTCGTTGGTCTTCATGATCATGCTGGCAACCCAGCCGATCAGGCCGCCGACGACGATCCAGATGATGAAGTTCATTGGTCAATCCTCCTCAAGCACAGTAGTCAGTCAGCTCTTCGGCGAGTACCAGATCGGCGACGTCCACCCCCGCTCCTGGTGCTTCATCGGAACTTCCTTCGACATCTTCACGCCGAAGCGCACCTGGTCGTAGGCCGTCCAGCGCGGCGTCGGGATTTCGATGACACGGGCATAGTAGAGCGCCCGCTGCGTCGGCTTGAACTCGGGATCCTTCCACACCGCCGCCAGTTCCGGAGCGCCGATCGTGTTGGTCCACGTGGCCTTCGCGACATCAACCGTATCGCCCACCGGCGGCAGCTTGCCATTCTTGCCCGGCTTGCGGTTGCCGGACCACACGACGTCGTAGATCTTCTCCTGCGCCTTGCCGGATGCATCGACCCAGCCCTTGACGATCTGGATGCGATCGAGATTGGCGCCGACCGGGTCCTTCATCGCGGCGACGAGGAACGTCGGCGCCTTGCCGGCCTTCGCTGCCGCGAGGTCGCCGCCCATCGGCACACCCTTGGCATAGCCGGCCTCGGCCAGGTAGCGCGACTTCGCGTCATCGGCCGTGTAGTCGTACCCGCCGAAGAAGCGCACGGTCATGCGCGTGCCGGAGGTGCCATAGACCTCCTTGCGCTTCATCGCGTCCCACAGCGCCGCGCGCGTGTTCTCGGTCGCCCAGACGGCGGCGTAACCCGCCGCCAGGTACTGCCATGTGTAGCGCGTCTTGCCGAAGCCCACTCTTGCTCGCTTGCTCCCAGCGCCCGGGCTTGGGCTCCTGGTCGACGTGCTTGCCGTAGAAGTTGTCCTCGTCAATGGCGGTGAGCGAGTTGTGCACGTCGGTGCTGCCGACCACTCCGAACTTGAAGGGGTTGACGCCGAGCTTGCCTTCCTGCTCGAGCCCGCGCATCAGGCCGCCGCGCGTGTAGTTGGTCGGCATCATGTCGCGCGACAGCGGCTTGCCCTCGAGCGTCAGATTGCCGTACTCCCAGCCCGCGGTGCCGTAGCTCGGCGAACTCGTCATTGGGCGAGAAGCAGCGGATGCGTCTCGCAGGCGCCCTTGGTCTGCACGATCTCCTGCAGAGACTCCCAGCGCGCGCGACGCTCGGCGTAGTCCTTCGACAGCGGCTTGCCGGCGAAGTCGACGAGTTCGAACATGCGTCCGTTCGAAAGGTTCGCGTTGTGCGCGATCGCCAGCAACCTGGCCTCCGGTCTTTCCCTCGTACTTCGCCATCCACTCCCACAACTTCTCGGGATCCTCGCTCTGCCAGGCCGAGAACGGGAGGATCTGGTCGGCCTTGTCCTTGCCGTCCCGGAACAGTACGTTGCGGTGCAGGTTGTTGCCACCCGGCACCGACGTCCACTCGAAGCCGATCATTGCCGTGAACCTGCCCGGTTCGTTGAACTTGTCGGCCGTGGCCGTGTACTGCTGCCACACCGACTTCATGATCGGACCGACGACCTTCGGATCCTTGATCGGCGGCGGCAGCTTGTTGCTCGCCTGTGCCGAGACGAGTTCGCGCATCGTGGTGGCCGCTTCCTCGCCGCCAGCCTTCATCGCCTTGCCCCATCGTTGCGAGCGTCGGGTCTGACGCGAACGCCGGGTTGCCCTCGTAGACCTGCAGCATCACGCCGAGGCCTTCGGCGTGGTCGGAAACAACGAGGAAATCGAGGGGCCGCGCCAGTTGGGCCGGCACGCCGGTCGAGGAGATGACCTCTTCGCCGCGTGCGAATCGATAGGACTGCTCGGGCGTCAGGCGGTCGCCTGCCATGAACCCGTCGCCGGAGTTGGCCGTGTGGTGGTGGGTGTCGCCGAAGAACACGCGGGTCGGGTACTTACGCCCGGCGTAAGGCGAGTATTTCTTCTTTGCCTTCGACCTGGGCCGGGGTCTCGGGCTTGAGCGCGTGGTCCTCGCCGTCGTAGTGGTCCACCGCACCCTTGACCACGACCTCGTCATTGGCGCCGGTGGCCGCCGGGCTCTGCGCCGGGGCACGACCCGGTCCGACCAGGGACGCCACCAGGATCGCGCTCGCCGAGACCGCAAGCAGTGCAACTCGATTCTTTTGCGTGACACGTCACTCTCCCCGTTTCCGCTGCCACCGACCGTTACGTTCGGTGGGCATTCTCATTTGATCAGCTGCCGCTCAGAAAGCCCGCGAGGCCCGCGCACACGCTCGCGCGCGGACTTGTTCGCCGTATCACTTGGCGGCCTTCTTCACCGTGTCCTTGGCTGCGTCTGTGGGCTTGTCGTCATCCTTGCGCTTGTCGCCCCGCCCCTTGTCGTCAACGCCGGCGGTGCGCTTGGCCGAGTCCGCCGCGGTCTCCTTCGCATCGCAGCGTCCGCCGACGCCGACCGTGGCCTTGGTGGCCGCGCTCTTCGCCGCCTTTTCAGGAGTGCACTCGGGGTCGAGCGGGCCGGCAAGGCGAGTTGCGCGCACATTCCCAGTGCCATCGTCAATGCGGTCAATGCAGACTTCTTCATTTCCTCTTCTCCTTTGAATGTCGACGGTCGCTCGTGGACCGCGCGACTCAGAACTTGTAGACGGCCTTCAACCAGAGGTAGTCGCCCTCGAGCCGCTTCTCGGTGGTGGTCTCCGTCAGCCACTTGAGCTCGACCACCAGCGACTCGGTCTTGCTGAGCGGCTGGATGTAGCCGATCGCCGGACCCAGCCCGGCCGTCTTGCCCTTGAAGCAGCCGAGGGTGGCGCCGGAGCCGCTGTCGCAGCTCACCTGCGTGAAGTAGAACGCTTCGAGGGCGAGCGTCATCAGGCCGCTGCCCACCGGCAGGATCTGCTGGATCGCGCCGTCGAAGTGCAGCAGGTTGCCGCTCTTGTAGTTGGTGTCCGGGTTCTCGGAGTTGATCGCCAGGCCGGAATGCAGCAGCGCGTTGAAGCCGCGCTTCGCATCGCTGTAGACCACACCGAAGATGGGGTCCACCGTCCAGTAGTTGAGGCCCGGGTTGCCGAGGCGTCCCAGCTCGTAGCTGCCGGTCGGCGCATAGATCGGCAGGATGAAGTTGAACTGCCAGGGGCTCTCGGGCTCCTTCCACGCCAGCATGGCCGGGATCACGGTCAGGTCGCCGAAGCCCGAGACCTTGTTCCCTCGCCTCACCTTGGCGCCGTTCGGGGCTGTCACGTCGGCCGTGATGTCGAGCGATGTGTACGGCAGCGCCGCGACCACCGTGTACGCCGCCCCGAGCACCTTCTCACCGAAGGTGTAGCCGCCCACCACCGCGAACGTGTTCGAGGTCGCCTCGACGTTGCCCGCCAGGCCGACCGCGGTGGGAATCTGCGCCGACACGCTGCCGTCGTAGCGCATGTACATCGGCTTCACGAACATTCCGGGCCCGCTCGCCGGCGCGTTGTCCGCGAGGGTGGACATCGCGCCGGGGATCACGTGGGTCGTGCCGCCTTCGCCGGCGTTCGCCGCGAGCGGCATGGCGAACGCAACGGTCCCCGCGATCGCCGCAAGCAGCCGGCGCATCGACGCCGATCGTCTTGTCTTCTTCATGTGAGTTCTTTCGTTCCTAGGGCGTGTACCAGATCGGCGACGTCCAGGCACGCTCCTGGATCGTGGCCGGCACGTCTTTCAGCAGCGGAAGGTTGTTCCTGACCGCGTCGTACGTCGTCCAGCGCGGCGTCGGAATCTCGAGCACGCGAACGTAGTACAGCGCCGGGCGCCTGGGATCGAACTCGGGGTCGGTCCACGAGCCCATCAGTTCGGCGGCTCCGATGTCGTTGGTGTACGTGGCCTTCTTCAGGTCCACGGTGTTGCCGACGGCGGGCAGCTTGCCGTTCGTTCCCTTCTTGCGCTGACCGCTCCAGGCGACGTCGAACACCTTGTCGCGCGGCTCGCCCTTCGCGTCGACCCAGCCCTTGACGATCTGGATCCGGTCGAGGTTCGCGCCCTGGGGATCCTTGCTGGCGTACACGGTGCAGGTCGGCGCCGCGGTGCTGGCGGACAGGACGCCACCCATCGGCGACGCCGCTCTTGTAGCCCTGCTCGACCAGGGTTCGCGCGTCGGCCGGCCTGGACGGAAGCCCGGCGCCGCAGAAGATGCGCGGCTTGATGCGCGGGCCGGACGTCACGAAGGACTCGCGGGCGCTCATGGCGTCCCAGATCGCGCCGCGCGTGTTCTTCGCCGCCCACACGCCGGCGACGGAGCCGGGATTCGATTCCTGCGACTTGATCCAGCCGTCGATCTCGCCGTTGCGCCTCGCCTGCAGCGTGCCGTCGGCGGGGCCGTGGCTGCCGATGTAGTCGTTCTCCGCGACGTCCGCGGGCAGGCCGTTGTGATTGTCGGTGCCGCCGGTGAAACCGTAACGGAACGGATTCGCGCCCAGCTTCGACTGGTAGTCGAGGCCCTTGATCACGGCCCAGCGGACGAAGTTGTCCTTCTTGAAGGCACGGTCGCTGAACGTCCCGACGCTGTCGGCGTTCTCGAAGTCGGCGAATTCGTCCGCCGGCCAGAACCGGCGGTGCACCTCGGAGTTGCCCTTGATCTGCATCATCTCGATCAACGGCTCGAAGTGACTGCGGTTGCGGGCGTAATCAGCCGTCAGCGGCTTGCCGGCGTTGTCGACCGGCTCGAACATGAGGCCCTTGCTGCCGTTCGAGTTGTGCGGAATCGCCAGCAGCTTCGCGCCCTTCTTCTCCTGCTCGGCCATCCACGCCCAGAGCTTCTCCTCGTCGTTGCTGTCGAGCGCCGAGAACGGCATGTCGGGCACGTTCATGTCGCGAAACAGGACGTTGCGATGCATGTTCCCGCCCTTCGGCGCGGCGGTCCACTCGTAGCCCGCGAGCGTCGTGAAGCGCCCCGGCTGGTAGTGGTCGCGAGCCGCCTTGAGGATCACGTCCTTCCAGGCGCTGCGCGTGGTCTCGGGCCCGGCATAGAACGGCGGGTGTTCGGGCTTGTCGCCGCGGTTGTTGCTGACCACGTACTTCACGAACCACGCGCGCTGCTCGTCGACCGACTTGAGATTGCGCAGCTCCCCCAGCATCGGGTTGTCGCCGCCCTTCGCGCCGGGCACCTGCGTCGAGTACATCTCGCCGATGAACTCCGCGTGGTCCGAGACCGCGACGAAGTCCAGCGGGCGGCCGATGTTGTGCTTCTGTCCGTTGACCGTGACGTCCTGGCCCTTGGCGAAGCGGTAGGCCTCGTCCGGAGTGATGCGCGCGCCGCCGATGTACGCGTCCAGCGAATACGAGGTGTGGACGTGGGTTTCGCCGAAGTACGCGTCCTTCAACGGATTCTCTGCAACCGCCGCTTCGAGCTGCTCGACCGTCGGCGCGGTCGCGGCAGCCGCAACCGGCGCCGGGGCCGGCGGCTTGGCGCTGGTCGTGTCCGCCTGCTTTCCGCAGCCTGCGACGGCGATCAGCACCGCCAGCGCAAGCAGCGACATCCTTGCATCGCTCGCACGGCCAATCCCCTGCTCGATCCAACCCTTGCTCATGTCTGCCGACCTCGGAAAGTGTTCATGGCGTGAAGCGATGCGGCCGCTACTTCGGCAGCAACAGGGAGACTGCGACACGGAACACCCACTTCGGGTTGCCGGGATCGTCCTTGAAGTCGTAACCGGCCTCGATGGTCGGCCGCCACTTGTGCCCGCCGAAGCTCACCACCTGGCCATAGCTCAGGCTCGCGAACAGCGACGCCCAGCGCGACTTCTCCAGGTCGTACACGATCGCGCTGTTGCCGAGCGAAAACGATCGGCCGCCGCCGAGCGGGTAGCTGAAGATCGGCTGGAAGTTCAGCAGTCGCACGTCAGAAGCAGCGTCCTTGCCCGCGAACGAGAAGAACGACTGCATGAAAAGGCCCCAGTTGACCGGCTTGGTCGACGAGTTGACGAAGCCGAGCGCCGGACCCGCGGTCCACTTGTCGCTCGACAGCCCTTCGCTGCCCGTGGGCAAGGTGCCCGAGACGCCGGCGCCCCAGCGTCCCCACGGCTGGTCGAACACCATCAGGTCGAAGACGGTCGTGTCGACCAGTCCGCTGCCGGCGCGCGCCGACGTGGCGTACGGCTGCGTGACGCGAAAGATGTGCTTCGTGCTGCCGAGGTCGAACGGGATCGCCGCGCGGAAGATCAACTGGTTCGACGTGTCGTCGACGCTGTGATAGCTGGCGACATATGTGTTCGTCAGCTGAAACGACATCAGCTGCGCGGTCGGGTCGGTCGCCTTGGCCGCCAGGTCGTCGACGCTGTCGGCGGACTGCGCAAGGGCGGGCACGGGCGCTGCCGTCAGTGCGGCAGCGAGCGCCCAGGCGCCGACCCTGCAATCCGTTCTGCGCGTCACAGGAGCCACAGGCCAGCGACGGCGCGGTTGGCCCCATGCACCTTCACAAGCAGGGCTCCCCTGCCTCGATCAATAAGGAGGATTGATCACCACGTACTGGGGACCCTGAGGCATGTACCAGACCGAGCCGCACTGCTGATAGATGATGCCGCCGTAGTTGACCGGGTAGCAGCCGGGCGGCGGCGCACTCACGATCGAGCCGACGATGGCGGAGGTCACGGCCACCGTGGCCGTGACCGCGGCCGCCGTGGCGATCGGGTGATAGTCGTTGTCCCAGCCGTTGTTGCAGCAGCCACCGCGGTTGTTGTCGACGTTGACGTTGACGTTCTTGTTGACGTTGACGTTGTTGTTGACGTTGTTGACGCTGGTGTTGCGCACGTTGTTCGTCCGCACGTCCTTGTTGCTGTTGTTGACCTGCGCTTTCGGCTTGGCACCGCCGCCGCCACCACCGCCACCACCGGCGCGAGCACCGCCACCACCGCCGCCACCACCCTTGTTGCCGGCGGCCTCAGCCAACGGGGCGAGGGCAACGCTGCCCAGGACGAGAACGGCCAGGGGGGCCAGAAGCAGTCTGCTGATCGAGTTCTTCATTTGTTGCGCTCCCTCATTTCGTCTTCAGCGGAACGATCTCGACCTTCGTCGCGCCCTTGGGCGGCGTGAAGGCGAAGTTCGAGTCCTTGAACGTCGGCTTCAGGTTCCAGGTGATCAGCGAAACCGATTGCGGTCGCGCTTCGTCGGCCCGATTGGTGATCACGATCTTGCGCGGCAGCGGTTTGGCGCCTGTCGTGATCCAGATCTGCCAGTCGAAGTCGCCCTGCCGGAATGCGTAGTGATCGCAGAGATCACCGCCGATGAAGTCCTGGCCGGCATTCATCGCCGACTGGATCCTGTCGAGCGGCGCCGCCGGGGTGCCCCACACGAAGAGGTCGGACAGCGGGACTTCCACACCGAATTTCTCCTGGAGCCGGTTGATCAGTCCGCCGACCGTGTCGACCAGTTCGACCGTCGAGTAGTACTTCTGCGCTGGCGTGAAGAGCGTGACCGTCTTGCCGTCGAAGATCAGTTCGCGTTCGGAACGCGCGCTCACCATCCGCGCGCGCAACTTGTTGGGACGAACGACATCCAGCGACGCCTTGGCACTGTGCTGCAGTTTCTGGCCATCGGCCAGGACGCGCTCGCCGGTCACTTCGGTGGTCACCTGGAAGCGATTCAACGTCTGCAGATGCGCCCCCATGTCCTTGAGGGCCTGTATCGCCCCCGGCGCGACGGGGTTTGTCGCCGGCTGGGAAGAGGCGCCGGTCGGCGCCGGTTGTTGTGCGAAGGCGGCCCCAGCCGCGACGCACAGCCCTGCTGCCGTCAAGGCCCATGCGACGGCCCGACGTCCTGCTCCATGCACACTCATGTGGTTTCCCTTCCTCGATAAGTCATTCTTCCTGCGGCGTGGCGCAACGGCTCGACGGGCCGTTTGAGCATCGGCAAAGAGCGAAGAACGCACAGGCACAACCGGCGAGCGTATGGCTGCCCTAAGATGGGACCTGTCGGCTGCTTGACAGGGGAAGGTGGCGGCCGAAAAAAAAGGGGCGAGCTGGCAATGCGCGACAACAGCAATGTTCCAGGCGCCGAAGGGCTGCACGAACTGCTCTGCAAGGGACGCTGGTACCGCAGCCTGCCGCCGGACCTGCAGCAACGCATCCTCGCGGCGTCCCGCCCCCGGGACTTCGCCAAGGGGGAAGTCATCGCGCTCGAGGGCGCTTCGCCGGCGGGGGTGTCGGCAGTAATCTCGGGCGAGGTGAAGCTGGTGCGTCAGCCGCGCCAGGGGGAAGAGTCACTGCTCTTCATCTGCGAGCCCGGATTCTGGTTTGGCGAGTACGCCGTCTTGACCGGCGAGAAGACCCTGGTGAGCGCCATCGCGAAGACCAAGGCTCGCCTCCTGGTACTTCCTAAGCGCGAGTTTGACCGCATCGTCGAGGAGGAGCCGCGGTACTACCGCCACTTCGCTGCGCTCGGGCTCAGGCACGCTGCGACCTACCTGACGGCGTTCACGCATGCGAGCAGCCTCGAACCCGAGGCCCGCCTACGCGGTCAGCTCGCTCTGCTCATCGCTGTTGAAACGTACCGAGGACGAGATCGATACACCGGTCGAACTGCCCTACTCGCAGTCCGAACTCGCATCGATCGTCGGCGTCTCGCGGCAAACGATAAACCAGCTGATGCATGCGCTTGCCGCGCAAGGACTGATCCAGACGGGATTCAAGCACGTCCGCGTGCTGGCGCCGCAGGAGCTGCTGGCCGGCCTCTGACCGCTGCGCTTCGTCAGCCCTTGGCGCGCACCCGGGCCACCGCGGCCCGCAGCCGATTCACCAGCTTGCCCGCCGCCTTCCTGGCGGTCGCCGCTCGTTTCGCGACCTTCTTGACCGCACGCTTCACCGCGGCCTTGCCGGCCGGCTTCCGGGTCGCAGCCTTCTTCACGGCCTTCTTCGCCGTCTTTGCGGCCGACTTGACCTTTGCAGCGGCCTTCTTGGCGGCTTTCTTCACGGCCGCGCCGGCTTCTGCACTCGAACCCCGCTTGATGTCCATCGCGTGGGCGCGCGAATACTGCTGGATGTCCTTGAACTTTCCGCTCGCATCGCGGACCGCGTAGAGCTTCTTGCCGCCCGAGCTGTACATCACCGTACGACGCGCCTTCTTCTTCGCTGCGGTCTTCGTGGCCATCTGGGCTCCTGGAAAAGTGCGCGACCTCGACTCCGCTTCGCCGGCTCGCGCACGCCGACGAAGCTCCTCGGTTCGAGCGCCGCTCCGACAGGCACTGAGGGACTCTCCCCAGCGCTCGGCTGCTTGCGCCCGACGCAGCGGGGGTCCGCGGACCCCCGCCGCCGTGCCCTTTACTGGACCTTGAACGCCTTGGTGGCCGCCGTCTTGCCGTCGACGACGATCTCCACCTGGTACGTGCCGACGGGCCAGCCATCCGGCTTGCTGATGTGGAACTCCGTGGTCGACGGCCCGGTCGTGTTGATCGTCGCCGTGTCTTCCTTGACCGGCACGGTCTTGCCGTCTTTCGAGAAGGTCCACTTGGCAACCAGGGTCGCAGACCCGGTCCCGGTGGTGTCGATCGACGCGTAGATCGTGTCGGCCTTCGCGAACACCTCGGTGGCCGCCGTGACCTTCTTGTCCGCGCCGACTGCCTTGCCGAGCGTGACCGAGGAGAGACTGACACCCACCGGGGCCGGCGCTGGCGCCGGTGCGGGTGCGGGCGCCGGGGCGGGAGCCGGCGGTGGCGGAGCGGGCGGCTCTTTCTTGCCGCAGGCTGCGAGCGCGAACACCGAAGCGGCCGCGATGGCGATGAAACGGAGCTTGGACAGCATCGTGATTCCTCCGAAGGAGATTGTTGTTGTGAGTGAAAGCGATGTGCGGCCGCCGCGCCAGGCGGATGCCGCGAAACTCAGGCGAGCGGCGGAATCTTCAGCTTCTGGCCCGGGAAGATCTTGTTCGGATCCTTCAGGATGTCCTTGTTGGCCTCGAAGATCAGCGTCCACTTGCTGGCATCGCCGTATTCCTGCTTGGCGATCTTCGAGAGGCTGTCGCCCGACTTCACTTCGTGAATCTTGACCGCGGTGGAGCTCGAGCCGCTGTTGACGTTCGAGAAATCCGGCATGTCGCTCATTGGCTTCCCTCGTTGAAAAAAACTGCAGATCCATCTTTCGACGCGCACTGGTCCAGGCGCTTGATGTGCATCGCTGCGACAAGCACGGCCGGGCGTTCACGAACACTGCGCAACCGCGAGCGTAGGGCCGCGGCGCGCCGACAGGTGTCGGTTGCCTGACAGTTCAGCGCAAGGAGCGATCGCGGGCATGTTTCAGGCCAGAACGCCACTTCGATTACCTTGCGTCCTGAACCAGTGCGATCCGCCGCCGCAACTGCTCGGCGCCGGCGCTGTCCCCGGCCTGCTCGGCGAGCGCAAGCTGCACGCCCAGCCAGGCGAGCAGAGGCCGCCGCCATCCCTGTGCCGATGCGGTGTCCACCGCAAGCGCAATCGCGGAGGGACTCGCGCGACCGTCCTGGAACAGCACGCTGGTGGCGACCAGCCGTGCCAGCGGATCGTCGACGGCTCCGAGAGCCGACGTCGCCGCGTTGCCGCCGAGGCCGCCCGCGGCAAACGGGCGATGGTGTTCCGGCAGCAAGGCGACGTCCCCGGCCTGAACGCGATTGATCAGGATAGTCGGCGTAGGCGCGTTCCGCCGGAGTCGCGTCGGACCGCAGCTTCTCGAATCCCTCGCACGGCGCCACATCGAGGCTGGCCACGCGTACCGCGCAGCGCGTGAGCTCGGCCATCGCGACCAGGTCGGCGCGACCGGTGCGCGCGAGCTCGCGGCGCGCCAGGTCGAACTCGGCGTTCGCCACGCGCGTGTCTCCGCCCAGGTAGGCCGCGACCGCGCGATCGAGCGCCGCCTTGGCGTTGGACTGCCACTGCGGTGCCGGCGGAGCGCTGCCGCACGCGGCCAGCAGCACGAGGAGCGACGCGAGCGCGCGGCGCGCGACGCGCTCCAGGCGACTCACTGAACCACCCTCGCGCTTCGCGCTCATGGCAGCTTGATCTCCGGCGACTTCGCGAACGGCCAGCGACGATTGACCTCGTCGATCATGCGGCTCACCTTGCGCAGGTTGGCGTCGACCTCGGACCGCAGAGCGTCGAGGTCGGTCGACGCGGCGCGCGCGTTGCCGGCGATCGCCTGCGCATCGACCAGGATCGCGTCGATCTTCTTCAGGCTCTCGCGCGCTTCGAGCAGCGCTGCATTCAGCTGCACGACCGCAGCGCGCGCCTCCGGCATCAGGCCCTCGGCGCCGAAGACCTGCTGATCCGCCTTGGCAGCCAGGCCGTCGACGCGCGCCAGCAGGGCATTGGTGCGGTCGAGCGTCACGACCAGCTTCTGCGCGTCGGCCTCGTTGCCGAACAGCAACCCGAGCGCGCCGCGCGGACCCTTGATCTTCTCGCTCGCGCTCTGCACATTGCCCAGCGTGGTGGCCAGCGCGGAGTCGGAGCTCGTGAGCTGCGTCAGGTTGCGGATCAGGTCCCGCGTCTCGGCCACGAGGCGGGGGATCTCGGCGGTGGCGTCGCCGACCAGCACCCGCCGCTCGGCGCCCGCGGGCAGGGCGGGATCGCTCAGGACGCCGCTGAAGGCCCGCAGGTTGGTGTTGCCGACCAGGCCACGCGTCAGCGTGAACACGCTCGATTCGCGCAGCCAGCGCGCGTCCTTGCGCGGCACGTCGATGACGATGCGCGTCGTGCCGTCGTCGGACAGTTCGATGCCGCGGACACGGCCGATGGGAAAGCCGGCGAAGGTCAGGTCCATGCCGACGGTGACGCCTTCGGCGTCGTCGGACAGCAGCACCAGCCGCTGCGACGGCTCGAACACGCCCCGCGCGTACAGCAGGTAGGCGGCCGAAGCCGCCACCAGCAGCACCAGCGCGCCCACCAGCAGCGCGGCGCGGAACTCGAGGGATCCGGGTGTTCGCGGCGCAGGCGTCGGTTCGTCGCTCATCGCCTTGGCCTCAGAGGTAGTTGCCCACGAGCGCGCCGATCTCGATCAGCAGGATCACGAAGAACAGCCGCACCAGGCCGCGCAGTTCGGCGCTGGTGCGCAGGCGCGGTCTCGGCGGATCGTAGAGAACCGAGGCGATCGGGATCAACCCGACGGCCAGGCCGAGCCCCAGCGTCTTCAGCGTGAAGATCAGCGACAGGGCCGGACTGAACACGCGGCCGAAGGTCCTCGTGTAACTCGCCAGTCCGCCCGCCGTGAAGCCATGCACCCAGAGGTACGCGAGCACGGCGCAGACCACGCCGCTGACGGTCGCCAGCAGCAGCACGGAGAAGGTTCCCGACACCACGCGCGGCAGGATCTCGCGTTGCAGCGCCTCCGTGCTTCCGTCCGGCAGCGTGTCGAACGCGCCGCTGGCGTGCAGCGCTGCGACTTCCGCCGCGTTGGGCAGCGCGCAGCGCAACGCGACGAACATCGCGGCCGTCAGCGGGATCAGCTCGATCACCAGGACCCGCACGACCATCTCGAGCGCATAGCGCGACAGGCCGTAGCTCACCGACGTCACGACGACGATGTGGATGATCACCAGGCTGACGATCGACGTCATCAGGGTGAACCAGAGCAGGATCGGCGCCGTGTCCTCGACGAGATGCCGCGACAGGGCCGCCAGGTTGGGCCCGCGGTACGTCGACGGGGAAAACGCGAGCACCAGGAGCGTGGCGCTGAACATGAGGATGCGCCGCCAGCCGGCGAACCACTGCAGCGCGGCGCGTCCCAGGTCGGCCAGGACGCCCCATGCGGACGCAAGCGATGTCATGGAAGAGATGATAGGACGCGCGCGCGAAGGGCGTGGTCGGCGTTCGCGGAGCAGGGGGACGGCGACTTCAGCCCGTCAACCTGCACTTTCGTTACCGCAAGCTACTGCTGCATGCCTTTCGCCTGATAGCGGTGACGCCTATTTCATTGCCAGTCTCTCTGCTGCCCGCTGCACACCCTCCAGAATCGGCTCCGAAACGCGAGCCGGAAGACGGCTGACCTGTGGGCCGACTTCAGCCAGTACGCGCGGCGTGTCCTTGATGAGTTCATCGATGACGGCCCCGAACCCTTCGATCTTGCAGGCCCGTGCCGTGTGCTCGAAGTGCGCCCGGCGCATCTGCGCCCACAGGTAATGGCGATTCGTGCGCCACACCGCCATGGACATCCGGACCTTGAAGGCAGAGAGTCTTCCCGCCTTCGTGCCCATCACGGGGTAGGCGGAAATCACGTCATATCGGGGCGTCAGTCGGAATGCCCCTCTCGGCTCGAGGTGGACGCTGAAGTTCTTGGCGTGACCGTCTATCGCGGCGAGCATCCAGAAGAGCACCTGGGTCCGCATGAAGTCGAGCCGATCGGCCTCCGAATTGGAGGATCCAAGCAGCTGATTGAGAATCGCCTGTATTCCCGGGCCACCGTGGTCCTCGTACTTGTGCGCAGGGTCGACGCCGAACACCTGGGCAAAGTCTTCCTGGGGAAGCCTGAGCCAACCAAGTTCGGCACTGAAACGCCGGTCGAATCGCTCTACGGCAAGCACTTGCTGTCCGTGGAAACGCAGCACTGCAACCCTGGCGGTCGGCATTCCGAATGCCCGCAGCACCTGCATGCAGACAAACTCGTTCTCCACGGACGTCGAGAGGTCGATGCCTCCCGGGACCGTCCCAATCGGCAGTTTCAGTATGTGTGTCGTCGGCGTGCTGCCTTCCGGACGGCACCACTGCCCTTCATGCCAGAGGAGCGCGGTCTTTTCCTGGGCGCCCGCGAGCGACAGTCGAAAGAGGCCGGCATCCCCGAGGCCGAATGAACCGCCCTTCGGCAATTCCGCAAGGTGCTTCGCCACTTCGGCCTCGCTCAGCGGAACCGCCCTGGGCCGGTTGGCGGGATCGGGATGTGTCCCGGGCGGGAGGAGTTGCAGCGCGCCCACACAGTCTCGCCCGACTTCCTGCAACAAGGAGAAGGCGTCGGTCCGGGTCCGAAAGTGCTGCGCGATCCGCGTCCTGATCTCCCTGTTGTCCGGCAGCAGGTTTTCAAAGAAATTCCGGACCACGTCGCCCTTGTAAGGCGCCTCAAGGGGCCGAAGCGGCATCGAAAGCGAGATCGGCCGGCCCAGTGGCGAGTCGATCCACGCCTTGTCGTAGTGGAGTTCGTGCTCGCCCTGCGCGGTCACGCGCCAGGTCCCCACGCTTTCCCCGTTCATCCACAGGGCGAGTTCCAGTGCCTTCCTGCGCCTGGCCATTACCAGGACGTCCTGCTGGACTGCTGCGGCGTAGACGAACCGGGGTTCGACAACTCGAGGGGCGCTCCAACGGCGACGAGATAGCGGACGAGGCTGTCCACCGAGCATCGGCGCGGTTCGTTCTCGAGCATCGAAACGGTCTTCTGCTGCAGGCCTCCCAGCCGCGCAACCTCGGTCTGGGTCTTGCCCGCGGCCCGTCTCAGCCCCCGCAAGGTGGGGCCGAGCTGCTCGGTCGCGGTGATCAAGTAGCTCATGGCGGCCTCTTTCTATCCCCTGCAAGGGATGGAAAAAGCTTATACCCTATAAGTCATAAAATCAACTTAACCCTTGTAGGGTATAGATTGCGAGCAGAGCCTCAGGCGCCGGGTCTTCCAGACCCGGGAGCGACGAGCGGACGCATGGACGATGCCAAAACAAAGAGCCCGCACGCGGCGGGCTCTTCGCAAGCACTTGCATCCTTGGTGCTGCTGAGACGACTCGAACGTCCGACCTACTGATTACGAATCAGTTGCTCTACCAACTGAGCTACAGCAGCGAAGGGGCCGGATTATAAGGGCAGGCACCCTGCGCGGGCAATTTGAGAGGGAGAACCGGCTCGCCCCGCGGTCCGTCCGTCAGCCGCCTCTACACTCCGGGCTTCCCTCGCCGCCGCCCCGCCGATGTTCGCCAACGCGCTGCTGATGCTCCCGGACTTCGGGACGATCCTGCTCGGAGCCCTGCTCGCGCGCCGGTTCGCGTTTCAGCGAGGAGTTCTGGGACGGCGCCGAGCGGCTCGTCTACTACGTGCTCTTCCCGGCGCTGCTGTTCAACTCGATCCTCAGCGCGAAGTTCTCGCTGGCGACGGACAGCCTGCTGCTCGGCGCCGCGGTCGCCACGCTGCTGTCCGCGGCGGCGATGGGGTTCCTCGCGCGGCCGCTGTTCAAGACGGAGCCGGCGCTGTTCGCGAGCTGCGTGCAGACGGCGTACCGCTACAACTCGTACGTCGGCCTGGCGCTCGCGCAGTCGCTGTTCGGCGCGCGCGGCGTCGCGCTGCTGGCGCTGATCCTCGCGGTGTGCATTCCGCTCGCGAACCTGATCGCGGTGACCACCCTCGCGCGGCACGGCAAGACGCACCTCGGGCGCGAACTCGTCACCAATCCGCTGATCCTGTCGACGGTGAGCGGCATGGCGGCGCATCTGGCCGGCCTGGAGCTGCCGGCCTTCATGTCGAGTTTCCTGACGCGGATGGGCGCCGCGAGCCTGGCGCTCGGCCTGCTGTGCATCGGCGCCGGCCTCGCGTTCACGACGGTGAAGGACGATCCGCGCTCGCTGTCCTGGTTCACGTTCGTGAAGCTGGTCGCGACGCCGACCGTCGCCGTCATCGTCGCGTTGGCGCTCGGGCTGCGCGGGCTGGAGGCGCAGGTGGTCGTGCTGTTCGCCGCGCTGCCGACCGCGTCGAGCGCGTACATCCTCGCGGTGCGCATGGGCGGGCTCGCAGCCCCGGTCGCGGTGCTGATCACGTTCCAGACGCTGGCGGCGATGGTGACGCTGCCGCTGTGGGTGACCTTCGCGCGGCTCTGATCAGCGCGCGGCGTGGCGGCCGAGCGCCCAGGCGACGTGCTCGCGCACGACCGGGTCCGGATGATCGGCGCGCGCCCGCAGCGCTGCGATGACCTCCGGCGACGACGCGCGCGTTGCCGAGCGCCACGGCGATGTTCCGCAGCCAGCGCGCGTGGCCGATGCGCCGGATCGCCGAGCCGGCATGCCGCTCGTCGAACTCCTGCTTCGGTCCAGCGCGAAGAGTTCGACCAGCGTCGCGCGGTCGAGCCCGTGCCGCACGTCGAAGTCCGGCAGCGTCGCGCGTCTGCGCGAACTTGTTCCACGGGCACGCGAGCTGGCAGTCGTCGCAGCCGTAGACGCGGTTGCCGATCAGCGGCCGCAGCTCCTCGGGAATCGACCCCGGCAGCTCGATCGTCAGGTACGAGATGCAGCGCCGCGCGTCGAGCTGGTACGGCCCGGTGATCGCCTGCGTCGGGCAGACGTCGATGCAGCGCGCGCAGGTGCCGCAGCGCTCGGTCGCCGGCGCATCGACCGGCAGCGGCAGGTCGGTCAGGATCTCGCCGAGGAAGAAGGTCGAGCCCGCGTCCTGCGACAGCAGCAGCGTGTGCTTGCCGCGCCAGCCGAGCCCGGCCTTGCGCGCGAGCTCGACCTCCATCACCGGCGCCGAGTCGGTCGCGACGCGATATCCGAACGCCCCGACCTCGCCTTCGATGCGCGACGCCAGCGCCTGCAGCCGCTGCCGCAGCGTGCGGTGGTAGTCGCGGCCGCGCGCGTAGAGCGAGACGACCGCCGCGCCGGATTCGCGCAATGCGCGCGTCCTCGCGCTCCACCCAGTCGGCCGGCGTGTCGCGCGGCAGGTAGTCCATGCGCGCCACGATGGCGCGCAGTGCGCCGGGCAGCAGTTGCGTCGGATCGCGCCGGAGATGGCGTGACGCCGCATGTAATCCATCGCGCCGTGACGGCCCTCGGCGATCCACGCGTCGAGGCGATCGGCGGCGTCGCGCAACGTCGACGTCGGCGATGCCGATGCCCGCGAATCCGAGTTCGCGTCCCCACGCGCGGATGCGCGCGACCAGCGCCGCCCAGTCGCGCGTCGCGGCGCTTGTATTCTCCGCAGGATCCTCGGCTTTCATCCCGGACGATTCTAGGTGGCGTCGCCCGCGTTCCCCGCCGTTCACCCTCGCGTTGCCCGACGCGCAGGCCACCGCGCGCCTCGGACACGCCCTCGGGCACGCCGTCCAACGCCATCTCGACGACGTCCGCGCGCACGGCCTGCAACTGAACCTCAGCGGCGACCTCGGCGCCGGCAAGACCGCCCTGGTGCGCGGCATGCTCAAGGCGCTCGGCGTCGCGGGACCGGTGAAGAGCCCCACGTTCGCCCTGCTTGAACCTTATTCGGTTTCGAGCTTAGACTTCCATCACTTTGATTTCTATCGATTTGCCGATCCGAGCGAGTTCGGATCGTCCGGCTTCCGGGATCTCTTCGGACCCGGCCGGATCTGTGCGATCGAATGGCCCGAGCGCGCCGGCCCCCGGTTGCCAACGGCGGACCTCTCGATCGCGTTGAGCGTGGACGGTGACGGGCGCACGGCGTCGATCACCGCGGCGAGCCAACTGGGCCAGGCATGTCTGACGAGCGCACTCGAGGAGTTCCAAGCAAGCACCGGCGCCGCCTGATCCGCGCCGCCGGGGGCTCGCTCGTCCTCGCGCTCTCCCCTTTCGAGATCGCCCGCGGCGCCACGCTGCTCGCCGTGCGCGCGTGGCCCGCCGAGGACTACACCCGCCTCACGCTCGAACACGACGGGCCGCTGAAGTTCTCGCACTTCATGGTGCGCGACACGAGTCCCGTGCGGCTGGTGGTCGACATCGAGGAGATGGACCTCACGCCGAAGCTCAGGGAGATCGTCGGCAAGGTCCAGCCGGACGATCCGTACATCGCGCTCGTGCGCGTCGGCCAGAACCGCCCGAAGGTCGTGCGGCTGGTGATCGAACTGAAGGAAGACATCAAGCCGCAGGTGTTTTCGCTCGAGCCCGTGGGCCCGTACCAGCACCGGCTCGTGCTCGACCTCTACCCGGTCAATCCGCCGGATCCGCTGCTGGCGCTGCTGCGCGACCAGGAAACGAAGCCGCGTAGTCGAACCGCTCCGATCCAATGACGGGCGAGGCGGCGCGCGCGCCGGACGAGCGCGGCGCACGCCCCGGCCGTGCCCGGCCGGATCCCGACCTGCAGCGCATGCTCACCGTCGTCATCGATCCTGGCCACGGCGGCGAGGATCCGGGCGCGGTCGGTCGCGGCGGCACCTACGAGAAGAACGTGACGCTCGCGATCGGCCGGCGTCTGCGCGACATGATCGTGGCCGACAGCGGCCTGCGCGTGGCGATGACGCGCGACGGCGACTTCTTCGTGCCGCTGCGCACGCGGGTGGCGAAGGCGCGCGCGGTGCAGGCGGATCTGTTCGTGTCGATCCACGCCGATGCGTGGATCAAGCCCGACGCGCGCGGCTCGTCGGTGTTCGCGCTGTCCGAGAACGGCGCGTCGAGCTCGGCGGCGGCGTGGATGGCCCGGCGCGAAAACGACGCCGACCTGATCGGCGGCATCAACCTCGCCTCGGCCGACAAGCACCTGGCGCGCGTGCTGCTCGACCTGTCGACCACCGCGCAGATCAACGACAGCCTGAAGCTCGGCAACTCGGTGCTGCGCGAACTCGAGCGCGTCAACCGGCTGCACAAGCCGCGCGTCGAGCAGGCCGGCTTCGCGGTGCTGAAGGCGCCCGACATCCCGTCGATCCTGGTCGAGACCGCGTTCATCAGCAATCCGCAAGAGGAAGCGCGGCTGCGCGACGACGCCTACCAGGAGCAGATGGCGCGCGCGCTGCTGATCGGCATCAAGCGCTACTTCGCCAAGAACCCGCCGCTGCGGCGCAATCCGCTGACGTAGCGGAACGCGCTAGGCGCGACGCAAGCGCAGCAGGCGCCGCGTCCGCCCGAGCGCAGCAGCAGGCCGAGCGCGAGCGGCCAGCACGGCGAGGATGCCGACGAACAGCACGATCCCGAGGTTGTCGCGAACGATCGGCAGGTTGCCGAACAGATAGCCGCCGTAGACCAGCGACATCGACCCAGATGACCGCCCCCAGCACGTTGAAGAACTGGAAGCTTGCGATGTCCATCGCCGACGCGACCGGCCACCAGCGGCGCGAACGTGCGCACGATCGGAACGAAGCGCGCGATCATCACCGTCTTGCCGCCGTGCGCTCGTAGAAGTCGTGCGTCTTGCGCAGCGCGTCCTGGTTGATCCACCCGATCGTGCCGTCGTAGACCTTCTTGCCGAGCCACGCGGCCGATGTAGTAGTTCAACGTGTTGCCGAGCACCGCGCCGAGCGTGATCAGCGACCGACGAGCACGTGGACGTTGAGACCCTCGGCCTGCGCGACCGGCGAGGCGGACACGGCGCCGGCGACGAACAGGAGCGAATCGCCGGGCAGGAAGGCCATCACCACCAGGCCCGTCTCCGCGAAGAAGATCGCGAACAGGATGGCGTAGAGCAGGATGACGTTCTGCTCGACGATCGCGATCAGGAAGCGATCCGCCGCGCGGAACAGGTCCAGCCAGTTGATGCCGTCCATCGGGGGTGGCGCGTGGGAGTCGCGCGGGACAACGCGCCGAACAACGCGGAAGCCGGGAAAGGAGCGCGGATGATACGCGAGGGCGCTCGCCGGGAAGGCGGTGCAAGCCCTTCCTATAATCGATCGCATGTCGACCGCCGCCCGCCGCACCATCCGGCCACTGCCCGATGTCCTGGTCAGCCAGATCGCCGCCGGCGAGGTGATCGAGCGGCCGGCGTCGGTCGTCAAGGAACTGGTGGAGAACAGCCTCGACGCCGGCGCCAGCGACATCGAGGTGCGGCTCGACGGCGGCGGCATCCGCCGGATCGCCGTGGCCGACAACGGCGGCGGCATCCCCCGCGACGAACTGGCGCTGGCGCTCACGCGCCACGCCACCAGCAAGATCGCCAGCCTCGAGGAGCTCGAAGCGGTCGAGTCGCTCGGCTTCCGCGGCGAAGCGCTCGCCTCGATCGCCGCCGTCGCCGAAGTCACCGTCACGTCGCGCGTGCCGGGCGCGGACACCGCCTTTTCGGTGCGCGGCGACAGCGCGGACATCACGCCGGCGGCGGGGCTGGTCGGCACGCGGATCGAAGTCATCGATCTCTTCCACAAGACGCCCGCCCGGCGCAAGTTCCTCAAGGCGGAAGCCACCGAGTTCGGGCACTGCGTCGCGCAGGTGATGCGGCTCGCCGCGGCGCATCCGGCGGTCGCCTTCACGGTGATGCACAACGGCAAGACCGTGCTGTCGCTGCCGTCCGAGTCGCCGCGGCAGCGCGCCTGCCGCCTGCTGCCGGAGGAGTTCGCGCAGGCGCAACGCGAGGTCGACGCCTCGGCGGCCGGACTGCGCATCAGCGGCTGGGTCGGACTGCCGACGGCGAGCCGGGCGCGCGCGGACGCGCAGTACTTCTATGTCAACGGCCGCTACGTGCGCGACAAGGTGCTCACCCACGCGGTGCGCGCGGCGTACGCGGACGTGCTGCACGGCGCGAGCCAGCCGATGTACTGCCTGAGCCTCGAGATCGATCCGCGGCGCGTCGACGTCAACGTGCACCCGACCAAGATCGAAGTCCGCTTCCGCGAGTCCTCGGCCGTCCACCAGCTCGTGCTGCACGCGGTGCAACGGGCGCTCGCGGCCTCGACCCAGGTCGCGCCGAGCCCGGCCGACACGATGGTGGAGCGCATCGAGGAGATCCTGGCGGCGCCGCCCCGGCCGCAGCAGCAGGCGGGGCTCGGCGTCGCGCAGACGGTGTCCGACTACCTGGCGATGGTCGCGCAGCGGCCGGCGCCGCTGGCGCCCGCGCCGGCCGCCGGCGAAGCGAGCGCGCCGGCCGACGATGCCGCTGGGCGTCGCCCTGGCGCAGCTCGCCGGCATCTACATCCTCGCGCAGAACGCGCAGGGCCTCGTGATCGTCGACATGCACGCGGCGCACGAGCGCATCGTCTACGAGAAGCTGAAGCGGCAGCTCGACCAGCACGCGATCCCGCAGCAGCGCCTGCTGATTCCGCAGGTGTTCAGCGCCGCGCCGGCCGACATGGGAACGGCGGAAGAAGAAGCCGCCTCGCTGGCCGAGCTCGGTCTCGACCTGTCGGTCGCCTCGCCGACGCAACTCGCGCTGCGCGCGGTGCCGGCCCTGCTCGCCGACGCCGACGGCGCCCAGCTGGCGCGCGACGTGCTGCGCGACCTGCGCGAGTTCGGCGGCTCGCGCGTGCTGACCGAGCACCGCAACGAGCTGCTCGCCACCCTGGCCTGCCACGGCGCCGTGCGCGCCAATCGCCGCCTGACGGTCGACGAGATGAACGCGCTGCTGCGCGAGATGGAAGCGACCGAGCGCGCCGACCAGTGCAACCACGGCCGCCCGACCTGGGTCCAGCTCACCGTCCACGACCTCGACAGGCTCTTCCTGCGCGGGAGATGAACAGCTCCGCGCGCCTGGCCGCGGCCGGGCTGACGGCGTCGACCGTGATGCTGCTGACGGCCGGCCTGTCGATGCTGCAGCCGCTGTCCACCGACCTCTACCTGCCGACCCTGCCGGCGATCGCGGCGCACTTCGACGCCAGCGTGGCGACGGTGCAGTGGACCCTGTCCGTGTTCATCGCGGTCTTCGGTGCCTGGCAACTGGTGGCCGGGCCGCTCACCGATCGCTACGGGCGCTACCCGTTCATCACGCTCGGCGCCGCGGTGTACGCGGCGGCCAGCCTGCTCTGCATGGCGGCGCCATCGATGGCGGTGCTGGTGCTGGGCCGCGCGCTGCAGGCCCTCGGCGCGTGCACCTGCCTGGTCGGCGCGCGCGGCGTCGTGCGCGACCTGTACACGCCGAGCGAAGGCGCGCGCATGCTGGCGAGCGCGGCGACGATCATGAGCATCGCCCCGCTTGCTCGGGCCGATCCTCGGCGCGCAGCTCGCCGGCGCGTTCGGCTGGCGCGCGGCGTTCGCGGCACTGGCCGTGTTCTCGCTGTCGCTCGCCGCATTCGCCGGCCTCAAGCTGAAGGAAACGAACACGCGCCCCAACCCGCAGGCGCTCGCCCTGGGCCCGATGCTGCGCACCTACCGCCAGGTACTCCGCTCGCCGGCCTTCCGCGCCTATACCCTCGCCGCCGCCTCGACGTACGCGGGCCTGTTCGCCTTCATCTCGGGGTCGTCGTTCGTGCTGATGCGCACGCTCGGCCAGTCGGCCACGGCCTACGCGTTCTCGTTCAGCACGATGGTCGCCGGCTATCTCGTCGGCACCCTCTGCTGCCGTCGCCTGCTGCCCCGGCACGGCATGCAGCGGACCATCGCGGTCGGGCGCCTCGCTGCAGGTGCTGGCCGGCTTCGCGATGGCCGCGCTCGCGCTGGCCGGCGTGCACGCGCCCGCCGCCATCGCCGCTCCGATGTTCTTCTACGGGCTGTCGCACGGCATCGTGCAGCCGCCGGCGCAATCGGGCGCCGTCGCGCCCTTCCCCGGCAATGCGGGAGCCGCCGCCGCGCTGCTCGGCTTCTCGATGATGCTGATCGCCGCCTGCGTGGGCGCATGGATGGGCGCGAGCTACAACGGCACGGTCTATCCGCTGACGCTCACGGTCGCCGCGTGCTCGCTCGCGACCGCGCTGATCGCGTTCACCCTCGTGCGCCGCCACGGCGACGTCGCCCACCATGGCTGACGCGATCCTGCTGCTCGGTCCCACGGCGTGCGGCAAGAGCGCCGTCGCGCTGCGGCTGGCGGACGAACGCAGGGCCGAGATCGTTTCGATCGACTCCGCGCAGGTGTACCGCGGCATGGACATCGGGACGGCGAAACCCTCGGCCGCCGAACGGGCCGCCGTGCCGCATCACCTGATCGACATCCGCGAACCGTCCGAACCGTACTCCGCCGCCGATTTCGTCGCCGACGCGCCCGGGCGTGATCGCCGCGCGTGCGTGCGCGCGGCGCGCTGCCGCTCGTGGTGGGGGGCACGATGCTCTACGCCAAGGCATTGCGCGAGGGCCTGTCCGACCTGCCCGCGGCCGATGTCGAAGTGCGCGCGCGCCTCGAAGCCGAAGCCGCTCTGCAAGGCTGGCCGGCGATGCACGCGCGTCTGGCCAGCGTCGATCCGGTCACTGCGGCGCGGCTCAAGCCGAACGACAGCCAGCGCATCCAGCGCGCGCTCGAGGTGTTCGAGGTGACCGGGGTGCCGATGGCGCAGCTGCACACCGCGCCGCAGCGCCCGGCGCTCGACCTGGCGGTGATCGCGCTGCTGCCCGAGGACCGCGCGGCGCTGCATCGGCGCATCGAGGAGCGGTTCGACGCGATGCTGGCGCACGGCTTTCTCGACGAGGTGAAGGCGCTGCGCGCGCGCGGCGACCTGCATCCTGACCTGCCGTCGATGCGCAGCGTCGGCTACCGGCAGGCGTGGGCGCATCTGGAGGGCATCGACGGATTTCGCCGCGTTCCGCGCCGCCGGCATCGCGGCCACGCGCCAGCTGGCGAAGCGCCAGATCACGTGGCTGCGGTCGATGCGCGGCGCGACCTTGATCGATCCGTTCGCGGCGGATGCCTACGAACGTGTGCGAGCGGCGGTCGCGGCGGTCGAGGACGCGCGATAGTTGTGCAGGTTGAACGGGTTGTTCTTGTGTGATCGAGCCGACTGCGTACTGACCGCTGGCCGCCTGCGTACTGACCGATCGCCGACTGCGCGCCGACCGCGCTGCGGGGTCCTCGCTCCGCGCGACGCGCGGCGGGCGTCACTGGGTCCAGGTCGCTCCCTGCGGGCCGGCGGCTTTCGGAGTGAGATCTTCCGATTCCGCCGGCCGTGCCTTCCGGCCGTGCGCTCGTGCCGGCCCGCCGCAGCCGCCGGACTGCTACGCCCGCCGCAACGCGCCGCGCTCCGCAAGGCTCCCCGCATCACGGTCGACGCGCCGAGCGTTGTGGATGCGCCTCGTGTGTGCTGCGCCAGTGAACAGCTGCAACGCCGAGCTGGCTTGCGATTCGCGCGGCAGGACTGCATTGAGCTGAGCCAACCTGGCCACAGCGCGCGGCGCCTGAGCAGGTTGTGGTGTGCCTCGCGGAGCGACCGTCGGGGCGGCGGGCGTGCCATGCGCGCAAGTGCGGCGGGCCGGGAAGGCCTGACCGCAACCCGCCGCCGCCGGATCGGCACGGACGCCATCCAGACATCTGCTGGCCCGCAATGAACGCCATGCGCTGAATGACGCCCGCCGCGACGGGCGCGGAGTCGAGGCACGCCGCAGCCTGTTCAGGCGCAGGAGAGAAGACGAACCCTCGGCGCTCGGAAAGCGAGGTCCGCTTTCAAAGCAGACCGGCCTGCGAAACGACCAATCGCGGCTTCAGCTACGCGCGCACGTGCAGGTCGTCGCCAGCGAAGGTGAGGCCGAGCGGCTCGATCACGACCTGTTTCGGCCCCGCCTCGACGGTGCCCGGCGACCCACGCCTCGACGCCGCAGCCGCGCGCGATCTCGACCACGCGGTCCGCCTCGCCGGCGGCGACGTACAACGCGAAGCCCGCCCCCATGTTCAGGTTGCCGTAGGCCTCGCGATCGTCGATGGCGGCGTGCTGCTGGATGAACGCCAGCACCGGCGGCACCGCGGGCAGCGTGTGCATGCGGTAGGTGAACGACCCCGGATGACGCATCAGCTTGCGCCAGCCATGGCCGGTGATGTTCGCGCAGTAGTGCGGAACGATGCCGGCGGCGGCGAGCGCTTCGGTCACCGGCGAGTAGAGCGTGGTCGGCGCGAGCAGCGCTTCGCCGTAGAGCGAGCCGTCGGCGAGCTTGGTCGCGTATCCCTCGGGCAGGCGTTCGGACAGCTTGCGCGCGAGCGACACGCCGTTGGCGTGGATTCCGCTCGATGCGAGCAGCACGACCGCATCGCCCGCCGCCAGCCGCTCGCCGAGCGTCAGCCGGGACTTCGGACGCACCAGACCCACGCACGAGGCGGCCAGGTCGATGCGCCCTTCCGCCACGACGCCCGCGAGCGCCGGCGTCTCGCCGCCGCCCCAGGACACGCCGCACAGGTCGCACGCCGCCTTCCAGCCGGCGACGAGGTCGCGCGCGCGCTCCGCGTCGGCGAACCACTCGCTGCCGCCCGTGGCCCAGTAGGCATGCACGGAAACCGGCGTGGCGCCGACGGTGATCAGGTCGTTGATCGCCATCGCCAGCGTGTCCTGCGCGATGCGGTCGTAGTACGTGCGCCCGGTGATCGCCCGCATCGCGTCGGCGACCAGCGCCTTGGTGCCGAGGCACTCGGTGATCGAGGCGAGGTAGTGGTCGCCGCAGTCGATCACGTAGGCCGATTCGCCGCGCGAGGCCGCCACTTCCTGCAGCCCGTGGCGCGCGAGGTTGCCCGCCGTGCCGGCGGCCGCCTGCTGCGCCGAGATCTTCAGCGGATCGATCTTGCTGTAGTCGACGCCGGCCTGCTTGTAATCGAGTGGGTTCATGGCGCGCGGACGGGGCTGGCGTAACGGGCTGCTTGCAGCGTGGCTTGCGCGAGCGGCACCGGCAGGCCGGTAGACTGCGCCTCTCGCAGCACGGACAAAGCGCGATTGTAGTTGGCCGGCCGCCTCGGCGTGACCGGCGCCGACCGCCGCTGGCCCCACCGACGCCATGAATGCGCCACGCCAGCTCACGCTGGACCTCCTCCGTCCCCTGACACCGTCGCTCGACAACTTCGTCGTCGGACGCAACGCGGAGGCGCTCGCCAGCGCTGCGGGCCGTCGCCGGGGCACGGAAGGACGGGTTCGTTTACCTGTGGGGCGAGCCCGGATCCGGCCGCTCCCATCTGCTGACCGCGCTCGCCGGCAGCGCGCCCGGCGGCGCTGTCCGCCGAGGGCGACGCGATCCCCGAATTCGCGGACCCGCAGGGCCTGTACCTCGTCGACGATGTCGACGCCCGCGATGCGCCCTCGCAGCAGCGCGTGTTCGTCCTGATGAACGAGGTCCGGGCGCATCCGGGCGCCGCCCTGGTGGCGACGGGCCGCGCCGCGCCGGCCCAGCTCGCGCTGCGCGACGACGTGCGCACGCGGCTGGCGTGGGGCCTCGTGTACCAGGTGCACGCGCTGTCCGACGACGAGAAGGCGCAGGCCCTGGCCGAACAGGCGCGGTCGCGGGGACTGACGCTCTCGCCCGACGTGATCGCTTACCTCCTGAGCCACATGCCGCGTGACATGCGCACCCTGGTCGCGATCCTCGACGCGCTCGACGGCTACGCGCTGGCGGCCAAGCGGGCCATCACCGTTCCGCTCGTGCGCGAGTGGGCCCAGGCAGCCGCGTAAAATGCCGCCGATGCAACTTGCACTCTTCTACAAGGCCGCCGAGTGATCAAACGCGTCATCGCGAAAGTCCAGACGCTGTTCACGCGCAAGCCGAAGAAGGCGCGCGAGCCGAAGCGCATTGCGGCGGCCGACCACCACATCAACTCCGCGCTGGTGCCGCGCCCGGCGCTGCGCGTGTGCGAAACGCTGCAGAAGGCCGGCTTCCGCGCGTACATCGTCGGTGGCGCCGTGCGCGACCTGCTGCTCGACGTGGCGCCGAAGGACTTCGACGTCGCCACGGACGCCACCCCGGAGCAGATCAAGCAGCACTTCCGCCGCGCGATCATCATCGGCCGCCGCTTCCGGCTGGTGCACGTGATGTTCGGGCAGGAGACGATCGAGGTCTCGACCTTCCGCGCGCTGGTCAACGAGGACCGCCTGACCGACCAGCACGGCCGCGTGCTCGCCGACAACGCCTACGGCGAACAGAACGACGACGCCGCGCGGCGCGACTTCACGATCAACGCGCTGTACTACGACCCGACCACCGGCGAGGTGCATCGACTACCACGACGGCGTGAAGGACCTGCGCGCGAAGCGCCTGCGGATGATCGGCGATCCCGAGGCGCGCTACCGCGAGGACCCGGTGCGGATGCTGCGCGCGGTGCGCTTCGCCGCGAAGCTCGGCTTCCAGATCGACGAGGCGACGCGCGAGCCGATCCACCGCATGGGCAAGCTGATCGAGAACGTGCCGGCGGCGCGGCTCTTCGACGAGATGCTGAAGCTGCTGATGAGCGGCCACGCCGTGGCCTGCATCACGCGCCTGCGCGCCGAAGGGCTGCACCACGGCCTGCTGCCGCTGCTCGACGTGATCCTCGAGCAGCCCGCCGGCGAACGCTTCGTGATGCTCGCGCTGTCGCGCACCGACGAGCGGGTCCGCGCCGGCAAGTCGATCTCGCCGGGCTACCTGTTCGCGACGCTGCTGTGGCACGACGTGCTGGTGAAGTGGAACGCCCGCATCGCCCGGGGCGAGCACCGCATCCCGGCCCTCGACAAGGCGATCGACGAGACGCTGGACGCGCAGACCGAGAAGCTGGCGATCCAGCGCCGCTTCGTGTCGGACATGCGCGAGATCTGGGGGCTGCAGCCGCGCTTCGAGCGGCGCCAGGGCAAGGCGCCGCTGCGGCTGATCGAGCACATCCGTTTCCGCGCCGGCTACGACTTCCTGATGCTGCGCGCGGCGGCGGACGAAGTGCCGGCGGCGTTCGCCGACTGGTGGACGCGCTTCCCGCACGCCGACGACGACGAGCGCGAGCGCATGCTGCTGGAAGCGACGAGCGAAGGCGAGTCGACCGGCAGCGCCACGCGACGGCGTCGACGGCGTCGACGCGGCGGCGGATCATCGAGCGTGGCGGACGCCCCGCCGGCAGCTACAACCTGAAGCCATCGACGTGAAACGCACCGCATACATCTCGCTAGGCGCCAACCAGGGCGAACTGCTCGAGTCGCTCAACGCGGCGCTCGAGTCGCTCGGCTCGATCGAACGTCGGAGCTGGTGGCCGTGTCGCCGTTCTACATGACGGCGCCGGTGGATGCGCCGGGACCCGACTACCTGAACGCGGTGGCGCAGCTCACCACCGAGCTCGAGCCGTACGCGCTGCTGCTGCACCTGCTCGACATCGAGCTCATGCTGGGGCGCAAGCGGCGCGGCCTGAAGAAGAACGCCCCGCGCAACGTCGACCTCGACCTGCTGCTGGTCGACACGCTGATCATCCAGAGCACGCCGCTGACGCTGCCGCATCCGCGCCTGCACGTGCGCGCCTTCGTCCTGAAGCCGCTGCTCGATCTCGCCCCGGACGTGGCCATCCCCGGCCAGGGCCCGGCGCGCGACTTCCTCGAGAGCGTGTCGCGGACCAGCGCATCGAGCTGCTGGACACGACCTCGGCACCGTAAGGCCCGATGCCGTCGCTGCCCGTCGTCGCGCAGACGACGCTCCTCCTCACCGCGTCGAACGTCTACGCGATGTTCAGAAGCGCCTGACATGCTGGCCGGAAAGTACCGCTATGTGGTCATCGAAGGGCCGATCGGCGCGGGCAAGACCTCGCTCTCGCGGCGTCTCGCGGAACGCGCCGGCGCCCACATGCTGCTGGAGCAGCCGCAGGACAACCCCTTCCTGGAGCGGTTCTACCGCGACAGCGCGCGCTACGCGCTGCCGACGCAGATGTTCTTCCTGTTCCAGCGCGTGCAGCAGCTCGCGGAACTGAAGCAGCTGGATCTCTTCCGAGCGCGGTCGTGTCCGACTTCCTGCTGGAAAAGGACCGGCTCTTCGCGCGCCTGACGCTGGCCGACGACGAACTGCGGCTGTACGAGCAGATGCACGATCAGCTGCGGCCCGGCACGGCCTCGCCCGACCTCGTGATCTACCTGCAGGCGCCGCCCGGAAACGCTGGTGGAACGCGTGAGCCGGCGCGGCAACCCGATCGAGTCGGGCATCTCGGAGACCTACCTGCGCGCGCTGGCGGACAGCTACACGCGGTTTTTCCACGACTACGACGCCGCCCCGGTGCTGATCGTCAACACCGAGCACCTCAATCCGGTCGATCGCGACGAGGACTTCGAGCTGCTGCTCGATCGCATCGACCGGCTGCGCGGTCGGCGCGAATACTTCAATCTCGCCGCCTGAGCGAGGCAGCGCGGAGGCTAGTCCGATGAGCGTCCATCCACCCGCACCCGCCGCGTCGGCGCGCAAGCCGGTCACCCTGCCACGCCTGCGCGAGATGCGCGCGAACGGCGAGCCGATCGCGATGCTGACCTGCTACGACGCCAGCTTCGCGCGGCTGCTCGACGCCAGCGGCGTCGACTGCATCCTCGTCGGCGACTCGCTGGGCATGGTGATCCAGGGCCGCGACGACACGCTGCCGGTGACGGTCGACGACATGGCGTATCACACGCGCTGCGTGGCGCGCGGGCTCGTCGGCCGCGTGGCTGATCGCCGACCTGCCCTTCGGCAGCTACCAGGCGAGCCCCGAGCAGGCCTTCGCGAGCGCCGTGGCGCTGATGCAGGCCGGCGCCAAGATGGTCAAGCTCGAAGGCGGCGCGTGGCTGGCGCCGACCGTCGCCTTCCTCGTCGAGCGCGGCATTCCGGTCTGCGCGCACCTCGGCCTCACGCCGCAGTCGGTCCACGCGCTGGGCGGCTACCGCGTGCAGGGCCGCAGCGACGAGGAGGCCGAGCGCCTGCTGGCCGACGCGCGCGCGCTCGACGCCGCCGGCGCGGCGATGCTGGTGCTCGAACTGGTGCCGTCGGCGCTCGCCGAGCGCGTGACCCAGGCCGTCGGCATGCCGACGATCGGCATCGGCGCCGGGCAACGGCACGTCCGGCCAGGTGCTCGTGCTGCACGACATGCTCGACGTCTACCCCGGGCGCAAGCCGCGCTTCGTGCGCAACTTCATGCAGGGACAGCCGAGCATCGGCGCGGCGATCGCCGCGTATGTGGCGGCCGTCGAAGGACCGCAGCTTTCCCGCCGCCGTTCTGAGCCCGGTAGCGCCGCCCGCGTGCGCGCGCCCGGCTCACGAGCCCGGCCACCTCCTCTACAATCCGCGGCCTCACCAGCCGTGGCGTCAGCGACACATGAAAGTCGTCCACTCGATCGAAGCGCTGCGCGACCAGTTGCGCGGCCAGAACCGGATCGCGTTCGTGCCGACGATGGGCAACCTGCACGAGGGCCACCTCGCGCTGATGAAGATGGCGCATCAGCACGGCGACCCGGTGGTGGCGTCGATCTTCGTCAACCGCCTGCAGTTCGGCCCCAACGAGGACTTCGACAAGTACCCGCGCACGCTGCAGGACGATGTCGACAAGCTGCAGAAGCAGAACCACGTGTACGTGCTGTTCGCGCCGAACGAGAAGGAGATGTACCCGGAGCCGCAGAGCTACCGGGTCAGCCCGCCGTCCGACCTCGGCGACATCCTCGAAGGCGAGTTCCGGCCCGGCTTCTTCGTCGGCGTCACGACCGTCGTGCTGAAGCTCTTCTCGTGCGTGCAGCCGCGCGTCGCCGTGTTCGGCAAGAAGGACTACCAGCAGCTGATGATCATTCGCGCGATGTGCCGCCAGTTCGCGCTGCCGACCGAGATCATTCCGCACGAGACCGTGCGCGACACGGACGGCCTGGCGCTGTCCTCGCGCAACCGCTTCCTGTCCGACGTCGAACGCCGCGAAGCGCCGCGCCTGTATCGCGTGCTGAACGAGGTGCGCGACAAGGTGAAGTCCGGCGCCACCGACGTGGCGGCGATCGAAGGCGACGCGATGCGCGAGCTGGCCGCCGCCGGCTGGAAGGTCGACTACATCGCCGTGCGGCGCCAGCGCGACCTGCATGCGCCGTCGCGCGACGAAGTCGCGGCCGGCGAACCGCTGGTCACGCTGGCCGCGGCCAGGTTGGGCGCGACGCGGCTGATCGACAACCTCGAGATCTGAGTCCCCGGCACGCGCGAGCGCCGCTGATCCTGCGACTCTCAGTGATTACCCGCAGGCTTTCGCTCAGCGCCCGAGCCATGCTCGCGCCCTGGCATACATCGCGCTGCAGCACTGAAAGCCAGCCGGGCCGCCGTCCGCCGCAGTGATCCTTTGAGCGATCATCCGGCCTACGCGTCGCGGCTCGATCCGACGACGCGACTCAACAAGGAGGAGACATGAAGAGCTTGCCCCGCTGGTTCGCCGCGGTCAGCCATCGCCGCGGTGATGTCCGCCTCGGCCTCGGCCCAGGAAATCAAGATTTCGCACCAGTTCAAGGCCAACGCCGACGCGCGCGACCTGGCCACGCGGGTGTTCGTCGAAGGAAGTCAACGAGCGCGACCCGAACCTCAAGTTCCGCATCTATCCGGCGCAGTCGCTCGGCATCAAGCCGGTCGCGCAGCTCGACGCGCTGCAGAACGGCACGCTCGAGATGGCCGTCTTTCCGATGTCCTACGCCGTCGGCAAGGCGCAGGAGTTCTCGGTCATCATCATGCCGGGCACCGTGCCCACGCTCGAGCACGCGATGAAGCTGCGCGGCACGCCCTTCCACAAGAAGCTGCAGGACCTCGCGCACGCCAACGGCGTGCACATCGTCACCTGGTGGTGGACGCCGGGCGCGTTCGCCACCAAGGACCGCGAGATCACCGGACCGAAGAGCGTGGCCGGGCCTGAAGATGCGCGCCGCCGACCCGACGTTCGAGACGATGCTGAAGGCCGCCGGCGCCTCGGTCGTCAACATGCCGTCGACCGAGATCTATCCGTCGCTGCAGTCCGGCGTCCTGAACGGCACGCTGACCTCGGCCGAGACCTTCGTCAGCATGCGCCTCTACGAGCAGACGAAGATCGCCACCGTGCCGGGGCAAGTACTCGCTGTGGATGCTGATGCAGCCGCTGGTCATGTCCAAGCAGCACTGGGACAAGCTGACGCCGGCGCAGCAGAAGATCTTCGAGGAAGCGGCCGCCAAGTCCGACGAGTACTTCCTCGGGCCTGCAGCGCGAGGCCGTCAGCGACATGGAGAAGGAGTACAAGAAGGCCGGCGCGCAAGGTGCGCGAGATGACCCAGGCCGAATTCGACGAGTGGGTCGCGCTGCGCCAAGGACACGGCGTGGCCGGAGTTCGCGTCCAAGTCGGCCGACGCGGCAAGGAGCTGCTCGACGCGCTGCTCGCGGTGAAGTGACCAGCAACCTGAACGACACGGGCCGCGCTGCGGCCCGTCGTTCGTTCGACGGGAACGGGAGGCCCATGCTGCCTGCGTTCGTTCGCGCGGTGTACCGGCTCAGCACCGCGTGCGCCGTCGTCGCCGCGCTGATGCTGCTCATCGCCGCGCTGGTGATCACCTGGAGCATCGTCTACCGCGCGATGGGCGCGTCGACCTACTGGGAGATCGAGTTCTCGGTCTTCATGATGGTCGGCTCGCTGTTCCTCGCGTCGCCCTATTGCCTGGCGACCGCGCGGCCACGTCGGCGTCGACCTGCTGTCGCACTACCTCCCCGCGCGCTTCGCCCGCGCCGTGGGCATCGCGGTCGCCGTCGTCGGGCTGGCGGTGTGCGTCTACCTCGCCTGGGCCGGCGCGGAGCTGACGCTGCACGCCTTCACGCGCGGCGAGACGACCGAGAGCGCGTGGGCCGCCGCCAAGTGGCCGCTGTTCCTCGCCATGCCGGTCGGCCTCGGCCTGACCGCCCTGCAGTACGTCGCCGAACTGCTCCGCGACACCCTGGCCCGTGGCGGGCGACAAATGAGCGAACTGCAGATCGGCGGCGTCATCCTCACCGTCACCCTGCTCGTGCTGTTCTCGGGCCTGCCGATCGCCTGGGGGCTCACGGCCGTGGCGGTCGGCTTCCTGCTGCTGTTCAAGGGACCCGGCCGCGCTCGCCAACGTGCCGATCCTGATGATGGACGAGCTGGCGTCGTTCGCGCTGCTGACCATCCCGCTCTTCGTCCTGCTGGGGGCGGCGATCGGATCGTCGGCGGCCGGCAAGGACATCTACGAATCGCTGCATCGCTGGCTCGACCGCGTCCCGGGCGGGCTGGTGATCGCCAACATCCTCGCCTGCGGCGTCTTCTCGGCGATCTGCGGCTCGAGCCCGGCGACTGCCGCCGCCATCGGCAAGGCCGGCGTGCCGGAGATGATCCAGCGCGGCGTGTCGCCGGCGATGGCCACCGGGCTCGATCTGCGCCGGCGGCACGCTCGGCATCCTGATCCCGCCGTCGATCACGATGATCCTCTACGGCATCGTCACCGAGACGTCGATCGGGCGGCTGTTCCTCGCCGGCGTCGTGCCGGGCATCCTGCTGGTGCGTGCTGTTCTCGGTCTACGCCTGGTTCTCGACGCTTGCGGCGCACTGCGCGCTGCGCCGCCGGTGGAGACGCACCGTTACACGATGAAGCGAGAAGATCGAGGGCCTGGGCCGGGTCTCGCCCTTCCTCGGCATCGTCATCGCCATCGGCTATGCGATGTACGGCGGCCTGGCCACGCCCGTCCGAAGTGGCCGCGCTGTCCGCGGTGCTGGCGCTGGTGCTGGTGATGGTCATCTACCGCGCAGTGGCGGCTGGAAGACCAGTGGCGGATCTTCCGCGACACGGTGCGCGAGTCGACGATGATCCTGATGATCATCGGCGCGGCGGCGGTCTTCTCCTACATGATGTCGCTGCTGTACGTGACGCAGTCGGCGGCGCAGTGGCTGGTCGACCTGGACCTGAACCGCTGGGTGCTGCTCGCTCGCGATCAACGTGTTCCTGCTGGTCGCCGGCTGCTTCCTGCCGCCGGTGGCGATCATCCTGATGGTGATGCCGATCCTCACCCCGGTGCTCGAGGCGGCCAACTTCGACCTGATCTGGTTCGCGGTCATCCTGACCATCAACATGGAGGTGGGCCTGATCACGCCGCCGGTGGGGCTGAACCTGTACGTGCTGAAAGGCGTGGCGCCCGACGTGCCGTTGCCGACCGTCCTGAAGGGCTCGATGCCCTTCGTCGTGCTGATGCTGCTCGCCATGGTGCTGATCGCCGTGTTCCCGGAGATCGCCCTGTGGCTTCCCGGCAAGATGATGAACTGAACGCGCCCGCCCGCGCGATTTGGATGCGCCGGCTCCTTCGCGGATAATCCGCATCCCTTGCCGGGATGGCGGAATTGGTAGACGCACGGGACTCAAAATCCCGCGATCGCAAGATCATGGGGGTTCGATTCCCCCTCCCGGCACCACCCCTCACTGCTCTGGCCGGTAAAGCCATGCAGACGACCAGCCCTCACCCTCGACGATTTCGATTTCGACCTGCCGCCTGAACTGATCGCGCAGCACCCGCTGCCCGAGCGGACGGCGAGCCGGCTGCTGCATGTCGCGGGCGACGCGCCTGCACGACCTGCGTTTGCCGACATCGAGCGCCTGCTCGTGCCCGGCGACCTGCTCGTGTTCAACGACACGCGCGTGGTCAAGGCGCGGCTGCTCGGCGCAAGCCGACCGGCGGCCGCGTCGAGGCGCTGATCGAGCGCGTGCTCGAGCCGACGCTCGCGCTCGCCATGGTGCGCACCAGCCACAAGCCGCAGCCCGGCGCGGTGTTCCTGTTCGACGACGCGCGCGCCACCGTCGAGGGCCGGCGCGACGAGTTCTTCCTGCTGCGCTTCGACGACGACGTCGAGCGCCGTGATGGAGCGCCATCGGCCACGTGCCGCTGCCGCCGTACATCGCGCACGCCGACGCCGCCGAGGACGCGGAGCGCTACCAGACCGTGTACGCGGCGCGCCGCGGCGCCGTCGCGGCGCCGACCGCCGGCCTGCACTTCACGCGCGAGCTGCTCGACCGCCTGCGCGCCCGCGGCGTCGAACTGGCGACGGTCACGCTGCACGTCGGCGCCGGCACGTTCCAGCCGGTGCGCACCCGCGACCTGTCCGAACACCGGATGCACAGCGAGTGGTTCGACATCGGCGCGGCGACCGCGGCCGCCGTGAACGCCGCGCGCGCCGCAGCGGCGCCGCGTCGTCGCGGTCGGCACGACGAGCCTGCGCGCGCTGGAGTCCGCGGACGGGACGGGCGCGCTGCGCGCGGGTGCCGGCGAGACCGACCTCTTCATCACGCCCGGGTTCCGCTTCCGCATGGTCGACGCGCTGGTCACCAACTTCCACCTGCCGCGGTCGACGCTGCTGATGCTGGTCTCCGCGTTCGCCGGCATGGAGCGGATCCGCGGCGCCTACGCGCACGCGATCGCGCGAGCGCTACCGGTTCTTCTCCTACGGCGACGCCATGTTCCTGGAGCGCGCCCGATGACGGCCGGCTTCGAACTGCTCGGGCACCGACGGCGCCGCGCGGCGCGGCCGGCTGACGCTGAACCACGGCGTCGTCGAGACGCCGGTGTTCATGCCGGTCGGCACCTACGGCACCGTCAAGGCGATGGCGCCGGCCGAACTCGAGGACCTCGGCGCGCAGATCGTCCTCGGCAACACCTTCCACCTGTGGCTGCGCCCGGGCCTCGAGGTGATCGAGGCGCACGCGGGCCTGCACCGCTTCATGGGCTGGAACCGGCCGATCCTCACCGACTCGGGCGGCTTCCAGGTGTTCTCGCTCGGCGCGCTGCGCAAGATCAGCGAGGAAGGCGTGCGGTTCGCCTCGCCGGTCAACGGCGACCGCCTGTTCCTGACGCCCGAGGAGTCGATGCGCATCCAGGACGTGCTCGACTCGGACATCGCGATGGTGTTCGACGAGTGCACGCCGTACGCGATCGGCGACCGGCCGGCCACCGATGGACGAGGCCGCGGCGTCGATGCGGCTGTCGCTGCGCTGGGCGCGGCCGCAGCCGCGGCGCGTTCGACGCGCTCGGCGAGGCCCGCGGGCGCCGCAACGCGCTGTTCGGCATCGTCCAGGGCGGCATGTTCGAGGCGCTGCGCGACGAGTCGCTCGCCGGGCTCGTCGACATCGGCTTCGAGGGCTACGCGATCGGCGGCCTGTCGGTCGGCGAACCGAAGGAAGACATGCTGCGCATCCTCGCGCACACCGCGCCGCGCCTGCCGGCCGACCGGCCGCGCTACCTGATGGGCGTCGGCACGCCGGAGGACCTGCTCGACGGCATCGCCGCCGGCATCGACATGTTCGACTGCGTGATGCCGACCCGCAACGCGCGCAACGGCTGGCTCTTCACGCGGTTCGGCGACATCAAGCTGCGCAACAGCCGCTACCGCGCCGACACCGCCCCGCTCGATGAAACCTGCGCGCTGCCCGACCTGTCGAACGTTCTCGCGCGGCTACCTGCACCACCTGCAGCGGGTCAACGAGATCCTCGGCGCCCGCCTCAACACGATCCACAACCTGCACTTCTACCTGGACCTGATGCGGCAGGCGCGGGAGGCGATCGCGGCGGGGCGCTTCGCCGCCTTCCGGGAGGGTTTCCTGCAGGACCGCCGGCGCGGCGTGTGAGGGCCGGCGCCACGGAGCCGGCCGCTATAATCGCGCGTTTGTCCGGGCGACCCTGTCCGGGCGCTCACAAAACTTCCGGAGTATCGTCGATGTTCCTGATCTCCAACGCGTATGCGCAGGCCGCACCGGCCGCGGCGCCGGGCGCTGAATCCTCCTTCATGTCGATCGGCTTCATGGTGCTGATCTTCATCGTCTTCTACTTCCTGCTGATCCGCCCGCAGGTGAAGCGCCAGAAGGAGCACAAGGCGATGGTCGACGCGCTGAAGAAGGGCGACGAAGTCCTGACCGCCGGCGGCATCGTCGGCAAGATCGTCGAGATCCACGACCAGTACGTCACGTGCAAGTGGCGGCGGTCAACGGCCAGCCGGTCCAGTTGTCGATGCAGCGCGCCGCGGTCCAGACGATCCTTCCCAAAGACACCTTCAAGCCGGCCTGAGGTTTCGCGGCGCGCCCGCGCGCCGCAGGCCGTGAAGCCGCACCCCGATGAATCGCTACCCGCTCTGGAAGTACATCGTCATCGTCGTCGCCCTGCTGATCGGGGCGGTCTACATGCTGCCCAATTTCTTCGGCGAGTCGCCGGCGGTGCAGGTGTCGTCGGCGAAGTCGACCGTGAAGATCGATCCGGCGCTGATGACGCGCGTCGAAGAGGTGCTGAAGGACGCGAAGATCGCGCACGAGGGCATCTACTTCGACACCGCGGGGCTCAACTCGACGATCCGGGTGCGCTTCGCGGATGCTGACACCCAGCTCGCGGCCAAGGACGTCATCCAGAAGGCGCTCGACCCCAGCCAGGAGGATCCGGCCTACGTCGTCGCGCTGAACCTCGTCTCCAACACGCCGCGCTGGCTGACCGAGCCTGCACGCGCTGCCGATGTACCTCGGCCTCGACCTGCGCGGCGGCGTGCACTTCCTGATGCAGGTCGACATGCGCGCGGCGGTCGACAAGCGCCTCGACACGCTCGCATCGGACATCCGCACGCTGCTGCGCGAGAAGAACATCCGCCACGCCGGCATCAACAAGACGCCGGCCGCGATCGAAATCCGGTTCCGCGACGCCGAGACCCGCGCCAAGGCGGAGGACGAGATCCGCAGCCAGGTGCGCGAGCTGACGCTCCGCGAGGAAGGCAGCGGCGACAACCTGTCGATCGTCGCCACGCTGTCGCCGGCGGCGCAGAAGGAAATCCAGGACAACGCGCTGAAGCAGAACATCACCACCCTGCACAACCGCGTCAACGAACTGGGCGTGGCCGAACCGGTGATCCAGCAGCAGGGCGCCGACCGCATCGTCGTGCAGCTTCCCGGCGTGCAGGATGTCGCGCGCGCCAAGCAGATCATCGGCCGCACCGCGACGCTCGAGATCCGCATGGTCGACCAGGAAGCGATGGCCGCGGGCACGCCGGGCGCGCTGACCGTCCCCGAGCGCAAGGCGGGCGGCGTGGTCACGCCGACGCCGCTCAAGCGCGAGGTGGTCGTGACCGGCAACCAGCTCAACGGCGCGTCGGCCACGCTGGACCAGAACCAGCGCCCCGCGGTCTCGGTGCGGCTCGACGAGGCCGGCGGCCGCGCGATGCGCGCGGTAACGCGCGACAACATCGGCAAGCTGATGGCGATCGTGCTCTACGAGAAGGGCAAGGGCGAAGCCATCTCGGTCGCGCGCATCCAGGGCGAGTTCGGCAACCAGTTCCAGATCACCGGCAGCTTCACGGTGCAGGAAACCACCGACCTCGCGCTGCTGATCCGCTCCGGCTCGCTGGCCGCGCCGATGGAGATCATCGAGGAGCGGACCATCGGCCCGAGCCTGGGCAAGGAGAACATCGAGCGCGGCTTCCGCTCGACGCTGTACGGCTTCACCGCCATCGCGATCTTCATGATCTTCTACTACCGCGTCTTCGGCGTGATCTCGGTGCTGGCGCTGACGGTCAACGTGATGCTGCTGATCGCGCTGCTGTCGATGCTGCAGGCGACGATGACGCTGCCCGGCATCGCCGCCGTCGCGCTCGCGCTCGGCATGGCGATCGACTCCAACGTGCTGATCAACGAGCGCGTCCGGGAGGAACTGCGCAACGGCCGCACGCCGCAGCAGGCGATCACGGAGGGCTACGAGAAGGCGTTCGCCACCATCCTGGACTCGAACGTGACGACGCTGATCGCCGGCATCGCGCTGCTCACCTTCGGCTCCGGCCCGGTGCGCGGTTTCGCGATCGTGCACTCGCTCGGCATCATCACGTCGATCTTCTCGGCGGTGTTCGTGTCGCGCGCGATGGTCAATCTCGTGTACGGATCGCGCAAGAAACTGCAGTCGATCTCGGTCGGCCAGATCTGGAAACCGGGCGCCTGACGCCGACGGAACGAAAGAGGACGCACCATGGAGTTCTTCCGCATTCGCCGCACGATTCCGTTCATGCGGTACTCGCTGATCCTGAACGCGATCTCGCTGATCTCGTTCCTGGTCGCGGTCGGTTTCCTCGTCTTCCGCGGCCTGAGCCTGTCGGTCGAGTTCACCGGCGGCACCGTGATGGAAGTCTCGTACAAGCAGGCCGCGAACGTCGAGGAGATCCGCGGCGCCATCGAGAAGAAGGGCTGGGGCGAGTTCCAGGTGCAGAACTTCGGCACCTCGCGCGACGTGATGATCCGGCTGCCGGTGGAAAAGGGATTCACGTCCGGCCAGCAGGCCGAGCGCGTGATGGAGACGCTGAAGGCGCAGGACCCGACGGTCGAACTGCGGCGGGTCGAGTTCGTCGGCCCTCAGGTCGGCGAGGAACTCGCGCACGACGGCCTGCTCGCGCTGCTGATGGTCGTCATCGGCATCATGATCTACCTCGCCTTCCGCTTCGAGTGGAAGTTCTCGGTGGCGGCGATCATCGCGAACCTGCACGACGTCATCCTCGTCATCGGCATGTTCTCGATCTTCGGCTGGGAGTTTTCCCTGCCCGTGCTGGCCGCCGTGCTCGCGGTGCTCGGCTACTCGGTCAACGAGTCGGTGATCATCTTCGACCGGGTGCGCGAGCACTTCAAGAAGATGCGCCGCGCCACGACCGTCGAGGTGATCGACTCGGCGATCACGGCGACGATCTCGCGCACGATCATCACGCACGGCTCGACGCTGTGCATGACGCTCGCGATGCTGTTCTTCGGCGGCCCGGCGCTGCACTACTTCGCGCTCGCCCTCACCATCGGCATCCTGTTCGGCGTCTATTCGTCGGTGTTCGTGGCGGCGGCGATCGCCATGTACCTCGGCGTCAAGCGCGAGGACCTGGTCAAGGCGGTCAAGAAGGAAGACGAGCAGGTCGTCGTTCCGTAGGCGCGCGCGTGTCCGACGAACACACGTCGCCGGCGGGCGGCGCCGTCGAGGTCCGCGGCAGCCGGATCTGGGATCTTCCGACCCGCCTGTTCCACTGGACGCTGGCCGTCCTCGTCGCCTTTTCGGTCGTCACCGTCAAGCTCGGCGGGTTCTGGATGGACTGGCACATGCGATCCGGCTACGCGATCCTCGCCCTGGTCCTGTTCCGCGTGCTCTGGGGTTTCGCCGGCAATCGCTATGCGCGGTTCTCGCAGCTTCATCCGCCCGCCGGCGGTGGTCGTCGACTACCTGCGCGGCCGCGTCGCCCACGGCGCGGGCCACAGCCCGCTGGGCGCGCTCTCGGTGCTGGCGATGCTCGCGCGTCATGCTGCTGCAGGCATCCACCGGTCTGTTCTCGCAACGACGGCAATTTCACCGAAGGGCCGCTCGCGAAGCTTGGTCTCCGGCGCCCTGGGAGAGCGCGTTTCGACGGTGCACCGGTGGGGCGAATGGGCGATCTACGCGCTCGTGGGCCTGCACCTCGCGGCCGTCGCGTACTACTCCGCCTTCCGCAGCCTCGGGCTGGTGCGGCCGATGATCACCGGCGACCGCGCGGGGCTGGACGCTCCGCCGGGCGAGGACGGCGTCGCGCTACGGCTGCGCGCCCTGGTGCTCGCCGCGCTGGCCGCCGGCCTGGTCGCCTGGATCGTCAACCTCTGACGCCGCCGGGCACAAAGTAAAACGCCGCCCGTTGGTGACGCCGGGCGGCGCTGACCGACGCGGACGGCTGCTTACTTGTTGCGGTAGTTGTCGTGGCAGTTGTCGCACGACTTGGCGGTCGCCTGGAACTGGGTGCGGATGGCGGCGACGTCGCCCGTCTTCGACACTTCGACCAGCTTGACCACTTCCTGCGCGCATCGCCCGGCCGACGTCCCTCACCTTCGGGTCCGTGAACACCTCGGGCTTCGCCTTCGTCGGCGGCGTGCCGCCCTTGTCCGATCCGGGGACGTAGCCCTCGCCCGGCAGCTGCGACGCGAAGTCGACGATGGCGGCGCTCTTCTGGATGGCGGCGACGTCCGGCTTGTCGGACTTCAGCTGGGCGAAGATCCGGCCCATGTGGTTGCCCATCAGCACGTAGGCCGACTGGCGATAGCGGATCGCGTCTTCCGGCTTGGAGAACTGGGCGGAGGCCGGCACGGCAACGGCCAGCAGCAGGGCGGTGGTCAGCAATCTGGCTTTCACTTCAAGGCTCCTTTTGTGTGAGTCGGATGGCAGGCCGGTTCGCGTTTCAGGAGACGCGCAACCTGACAGGCAGTGAACAACGCGAGTCGGGAATTTATTCCAGGCGGACACCGCGGGCGATCCGGATCGCGATCAGGCCCGGCGCGCCAGTTCCCCCGCCTTGCCCAGATAGCTGGCCGGCGTCAGGGCGAGCAGGCGATCGCGGGCATCGGCCGGGATCTCGCAGCCCGCGGATGAACGCGTGCAGCGCATCGCGCGTGATGCCCTGTCCGCGCGTCAGCGCCTTCAACTGCTCGTACGGGTTCTCGACCCCGTACCGCCGCATCACCGTCTGCACCGGCTCGGCGAGCACTTCCCACGCCTCGTCGAGGTCGGCGCTGCAGCTTCGCCTCGTTGACCTCCAGCTTGCGCAGGCCGCGCAGGCAGGCGTCGTAGCCGACCAGCGAATAGCCGAAGGCGACGCCGAGATTGCGCAGCACGGTCGAGTCGGTCAGGTCGCGCTGCCAGCGCGACACCGGCAGCTTCTCCGCCAGGTGCCGCAGCACCGCGTTGGCGAGGCCGAGGTTGCCTTCGGAGTTCTCGAAGTCGATCGGGTTGACCTTGTGCGGCATCGTCGAGGAGCCGACCTCGCCGGCCCTCAGCTTCTGCTTGAAGTAACCGAGCGAGATGTAGCCCCAGACGTCGCGGTCGAGGTCGAGCAGGATCGTGTTCGCCCGCGCGACGGCGTCGAACAGTTCCGCCATGTAGTCGTGCGGCTCGATCTGGATCGTGTGCGGATTGAACGTGAGCCCCAGGCCCTCGATCAGTTCGCGCGAAAACCGTTCCCAGTCGACGCCGGGATAGGCCGCGAGGTGCGCGTTGAAGTTGCCGACCGCGCCGTTCATCTTGGCCAGCAGCGGCACCCGGGCGATCGCGTCGATCGCCGCTGCCCAGCCGCACCGTGACGTTGGCGAACTCCTTGCCGACCGTGGTCGGCGTCGCCGGCTGGCCGTGCGTGCGCGACAGCATCGGCAGGTCGGCATGCAGGTGCGCGTACTCGCGCAGCTGCGCATGGATCGCGCGCAGCCGGCCCTGCAGCACGAAGCGCCCGCGCTCGAGCATCAGCGCGTGCGAGACGTTGTTGATGTCCTCCGACGTGCAGGCGAAGTGGATGAACTCGGCCGCCTTGCCGAGCGCCGCGCCGGTGCGCGCCTTGATGAAGTACTCGACCGCCTTGACGTCGTGGTTGGTCTCGGCCTCGATCGCCTTGATCTCGGTGCAGTCCTCGATGCCGAAGTGCACGACGAGCTGGCGCAGGTCCGCCTGCAGCGGCTCGGCCAGCGGCGGCAGCTCCGGCAGGCCGAGCGACGAGAGGGCGATCAGCCACTCGATCTCGACGCGCAGGCGCTCGCGCATGAACGCGAACTCGGAAAAGACGTCGCGCAGTTCGGCGGTCTGGCGGCCGTAGCGCCCGTCGAGCGGCGACAAGGCGGTCAGGGAAAGGAGTTCGAGGGACATGACGGCGGCGGACATCGGCGCGCCGGAGGAAACCGGCGCCAGAAGAGTGAAATCAGTGTAGCAAACGCGCAATTCCTCTCGCCGCTCGCGCGCAGCGCCCGGCGTTGCGGGCCGAGCGTCGCCCGATATACTGCATCGCCAACGTTCCCTGGTGCCCGCCCCGGTGTCCAAGAAGCCTCCGTCTCATCGGCTCGCTGACGAGCCCCTATGTGCGCAAGGTCCGCATCGTGATGGCGGAGAAGCGCATCGAGTATCACCTCGACCTCGAAGACGTCTGGGCGCCGGACAGCAAGATCCAGGACGCGAACCCGCTCGGCAAGGTGCCGTGCCTGATCATGGAAGACGGCGGCGCGGTGTTCGACTCGCGCGTGATCGTCGAGTACCTCGACACGATGACGCCGGTGTCCAAGCTGCTGCCGCCGAGCGGCCGCGAGCGCGCCGAAGTCCGGACCTGGGAAGCGCTGGCCGACGGCGTGATCGACGCCGCTGATCCTCGTCCGCCTCGAGCAGACGCAGCGCCCGTCGGAGCAGCAGAGCCAGAAGTGGATCGACCGCCAGATGGGCAAGGTCCACGCCGGCCTCGCGGCGATGAGCCGCGGCCTCGGCGAGAAGCCGTGGTGCAACGGCCACGCCTACACGCTCGCCGACATCGCGGTCGGCTGCGCGCTGGGCTATCTCGACTTCCGCTTCGCGCACATCGACTGGCGCGACTCCTACCCGAACCTCGCCAGGCTCCACGAGAAGCTCATGGCGCGCCCGTCGTTCGCCGAGACCCAGCCCCCGCAGTAGGAGGCGAACGCGCGCTCAGGCGCGCGCCGCGAAGTCCGGACCGATCAGGTCGATGCGGTCGGTGCAGAACGCATCGACGCCCCACGCCAGGAGTTCCCGCGCGCGCGCCGGCTCGTTGACCGTGTAGCAGAAGAGCCACGCGCCGCTCGCCTTGATCTCCGCCGCCCGCGCCGGCGTCAGGTGCCGGTGGTTGGTGTGCACGGCGACGCAGCCCAGCGCCTCGAGGCGCGCGCGCCAGTCGGGCGGAACGCGGTCGACCAGCCAGCCGCGCGGCAGGTCGGGGACCGCCGCGCGCGCCGCCTCGAGCGCGTCGATCGGAAAACGACGACAGCAGCGGCACCGTCGGCTCGACGGTGTCCTGCCGCGTCGCCGCCCGCACGCACGCGATCCGCATAGGCCGCGCGCGACGGTCTCGCGACCACGCGGCCGGTCGCCGCTTCGCGCCCCGGCGCCGGCTTGATCTCGACGTTGCACCAGACGCCCTCGCGACGGCAGAACGCCAGCGTCTCCTCGAGCGTCGGCACCGGCTCGCCGACGGAAGCGCGGCGAGTGCCAGCGTCCCGCGTCGCAGCCGCGCGAGTTCCGCCGCCGTGTAGTCGGTGACCGCGCCCGTCGCCGGCCACCGTGCGCCCGAGCCTCGGGTCGTGCATCAGGACCGGCGTGTCGTCGCGCGGCAGCATCGCGTCGAACTCGATCGCGCGGTACCCGTGCTCGATGCCGACGCGGATCGCGCCGATCGTGTTCTCGGGCGCCAGCGTCCCGCCGCCGCGATGCGCGAGCACGCGCGCGTAGGGCCACGCGCCGCTGCGCGCTCATGGTTCCCGGCTCCCGTCGCGCTTGCGCCGCACGTAGACCATCTTCTCCACGCGCGCGACCACCATGCCGTCGTCGTCCTTGATGTCCGCCTTGAACAGATGCAGGTGCTTGTCGCCGGACGCGGTCATGCGCACGATGCTGCTCGAGGTCGGCCGCGCCGAGTTCGAGCCGCGCCCACACGCGGCTCGCGCGCCGGGGCGATGTAGTCGATCGATCCCGCCTTGTCCCACACCAGGTACTCGCCGCCGAGATTCGCCTGCAGCATCAGCGCGAAGAACGGATCGGTCATCGCGTAGAGCGAGCCGCCGAAGTGCGTGCCCGCGCTGCGCTGCGGTTGAAGGCATCGCAGCCGCATCTCCACCGTCGACGCTGCGAAGGTCCGGACGCGATGTGCCGCACGCGGATGCCCGCGCCGCGGAACGGCGACCACCAGTTCAGTGCGAAGCGAAGCAGGCGCGGCGACGTCGGGCGCATCCGCGACAGTCTACGAAACGTCGATCGCGCACGCCGTTTGCTAACCTCGTCGCCACGAGTGACGCGACGGACGCAGCCGGGATGGACGCAACACAGCTGAACGCACTGGGCCACCTTCGGGTGCTCGACCTGACCCGCGTGCTCGCCGGCCCGTGGTGCACGCAGTTGCTCGCCGACCTCGGCGCGGACGTCATCAAGGTCGAGCGCCCGGGCACCGGCGACGACACGCGCGCGTGGGGTCCGCCCTACCTGAAGGACGCAGCAGGGGAACGACACGAGCGAAGCGGCCTACTACCTGGCCGCCAACCGCGGCAAGCGCTCGGTCACGGTCGACCTCGCGCACCCCGAAGGGCAGCGCGTGGTGCGGCGCCTCGCCGAGCGCGCCGACGTCGTCGTCGAGAACTACAAGGTCGGGCAGCTGGCGCGCTACGGCCTCGACTACGCCGCGCTCGCCGCGCTCAATCCGCGCCTGATCTACTGCTCGATCACCGGGCTTCGGCCAGACCGGGCCCGCACGCCGACCGCGCGGGCTACGACTTCATCATCCAGGGCATGGGCGGCTTCATGTCCATCACCGGCGAGCGCGACGACCGGCCGGGCGGCGGTCCGCAGAAGGCGGGCGTCGCGGTGTCCGACCTGATGACCGGCATGTACTCGACCGTCGCCATCCTCGCGGCGCTCGCGCACCGCGAGCGCACCGGCCAGGGCCAGCACATCGACATGGCGCTGTTCGACGTGATGCTCGCGATGCTCGCCAACATGAACATGAACTACCTGACCTCCGGCCAGCCGCCGGGACGCGCGGGCAACGCGCATCCGAACATCGTGCCGTACCAGGTCTTCGAGCGCGGCGGACGGGCACGTCGTGATCGCGGTCGGCAACGACAGCCAGTTCGTGAAGTTCTGCGAGGTCGCCGGCTGCGCCGAACTGTCGAGCCATCCGTCCTACCGGCGCAACGCCGACCGCGTGCGCAACCGCGATGCCGTGCTCGCGATCCTCGAGCCGATCGTGCGCGCGCGGCCGGTCGCGTTCTGGGTGGAGCGGCTCGAAGCCGCCGGCGTGCCGTGCGGCCCGATCAACAACATCGCGCAGGCGCTCGCCGATCCGCAGGTGGCCGCGCGCGCGCTGCGCATCGACCTGCCGCATCCGCTCGCGGGCGTCGTTCCGCTCGTCGCCAACCCGATCAAGTTCTCGGCCACGCCGCCCGTCTACGACCGGCCGCCGCCGACGCTCGGCCAGCACACCGCGGAAGTGCTGCGCGAGTGCGGTCTCGACGAGGCCGAGATCGCGCGCCTGAGGTCGCTGGGCGCGGTCTGATGGCGGCGCGCCGGTTCCTCATCCGCGGCGTGGTGCAGGGCGTCGGCTTTCGTCACGCGACGACGCCGCGAAGCGCGGCGGCTCGGCCTGCGCGGCTGGGTGCGCAACCGCGCGCGACGGCACGCGTCGAAGCGGTGGCGGTCGGCGACGACGACCAACTCGACGCCCTGGAGCGCTGGGCGCAGCGCGGTCCGCCGGCCGCGAGCGTCGACTCGGTCGAAGTGACACGCTTGCCGGACGACGCGCTCGCCCGAGCCTGCAGCCGACCGTCGACGACGACTTCAGGCAGGTCGAAACGGCCTGGAGTGAAGATCGACGTATCGAAGGCGGGATTCAGGCGCGCCGTCAGCACGTGGTCGCGCCACGCGCCGTTGATGTACAGGTAGTTCTTCGCCAGGCCCTCGCGCACGAAACCCAGGCGCTCGAGCAGGCGGCCGCTGCGCTGGTTGTCCGGAACGTAATTGGCCTGGATCCGGTGCAGGCGCAGGACCGCGAAGACGTGCTCGATGGTGGCCTCGAGCGCCTCGCGCATCAGTCCACGGCCTTCGTGGCCCGCGTCGATGGCATAGCCGAGCATGCAGGACTGGAAGGGGCCGCGGGCGATCTGCGTGTAGTTGACGCGGCCGATCACCCGGTGCGGATCCTCGCGCAGGCACAGCACCCAGCGCACCACGGCGCCGTTCTCGTAGTCCTCGACGGCGCGCTCGCACTCGGCTGCCAGAACGCGCTTTCCATGATCCCGGCCGGCCGCGGCGGGTCCCACGGCGCGAGGTGGCGCTCGTTGCGCCGGAAGAAGTCGGCGAGCGCGTCCTGCATGCCCGGGAGCCATGTGCTCGACCGCAAGGCGCGGCGTGTTCAAGGTCGGCAGCATGCTGTTACCCACCTTCCGTTCGGTGCACCGGTTCCACCTCGTCCCGTTTTTGCGGTTTAATGCCGATCGAAACAAGAACATCCAAGACGGAGACAGAACGTGATTCGACGTCGTGCGTTCGCGGCACTGGGTGCCGCGATGGCCGTGTGCGCGCTGGCCGGCCCGGCTGCCGCCCAATCCTATCCGACGAAGCCGATCCGGCTCGTCGTGCCGTATCCGCCCGGCGGGCCCGCTCGACACGGCAGCGCGCGCGCTCGCCGAGCGGGTGAAGGAGCCCTCGGCATCGTCGATCGTCGAGAACCGGCCCGGGCGCCGGCGGCAACCTCGGGGTCGACCAGGTCGCGAAGTCCGCGCCCGGACGGCTACTCGCTCGTGATCGGCGCGGTCGCCACGCACGCGATCAACCCGTGGCTGTTCTCGAAGCTGCCGTACGACCCGATCAAGGACTTCGCGCCGGTCACGCTGATCGCGCACGTGCCGAACGTGCTCGTCATGACGCCCGAGCGCGCGCAGCAACTGAACATCCGCAGCGCGCGCGACCTCGTCGCGCTATGCCCGCGCGAATCCGGGCAAGCTGAACTTCGCGTCGGGCGGCAACGGCAGCGCCGGCCACATGGCGGGCGAGCTGCTGAAGTCGCAGGCGAAGATCTCGGCGGTCCACATTCCGTACGCCGGCGCCGCGCCCGCCCAGCTCGGGCTGCTCGCCGGCCAGACCGACTTCATGTTCGACAACCTCGCGTCCGCGCTGACCCAGGTCAAGGCCGGCAAGCTGCGCGCCTTCGCGGTGACCACGACGCGCCGCGCCGAGTCGATGCCCGATGTGCCGACGATGGCGGAGAGCGGACTGCCCGGCTTCGACGTCTCGACGTGGTTCGGCGTGTTCGCGCCGGCAGGCACGCCGGCCGCCATCGTCGAGCGGCGTGAACAAGGACTTCACGGCCGCGCTGCGGTCGCCCGAGATGCGCGAGCGGCTGGCGCGCATGGGAGCGGAGCCGGCGCCGATGTCGCCGGGCGAATTCGCAGCAGTTCGTCCGGTCCGAACTGGCCAAGTACGAGAAGGTCGTGAAGTTTTCCGGCGCACGCGTCGACTAGAACGCGCGCCACGGCGGGAGGAGCATGAAGATCAAGAATGCCAAGGACTTCTGGTCGGGCGTGATGTTCATCGCGTTCGGCCTGTTCTTCGCGGGCTTCGCGCGGCAGTACGACCTGGGCACCGCCGCGCGGATGGGCCCCGGCCTACTTCCCGACGATGCTCGGGCCTGCTGCTGATGGCTGATCGGCGCCTTCGTCAGCTTTCAAGGCGACTGCGCATCCAGCGCCGAAGACGGCCACGGCGCGGTCGACAGGTTTCACTTCAAGCCGCTGATCCTCGTGCTCGGCGCGGTGGTCGCCTTCGGCCTGCTGCTGCGGCCGGCCGGCCTGATCGTGGCGCTGCTCGCGCTGATCTTCATCTCGAGCCTCGGCAGCGGCGAGTTCAAGCTGAAGGAGATCCTGCCGCTGGCGATCGGCCTGTGCCTGCTCGTGCTCGCGGTGTTCATCTGGGGCCTCGGCCTCACGATCCCGGTCCTTCCCGCGTTCATGCAGCGCTGAGGACACGATCCCATGGACCTGATCAACAACCTGGTCCTCGGCTTCGGCACCGCGCTGACGCTGCCCAACCTCTTCTACGCGTTCGTCGGGCTGCATGATCGGCACGCTGATCGGCGTGCTGCCCGGGATCGGTCCCATCGCGACCCTGGCGATGCTGCTGCCGATCACCTACGCGCTCGAGCCGACGTCCGCGCTGATCATGCTGGCCGGCATCTACTACGGCGCGCAGTACGGCGGATCGACCACGGCGATCCTGGTCAACCTGCCCGGCGAATCGTCGTCGGTGGTCACGTGCCTCGACGGCTACCAGATGGCGCGCCGCGGCCGCGCCGGCGCGGCGCTCGCGACCGCGGCGCTCGGCTCGTTCTTCGCCGGCACGGTCGGCACGCTGGTGCTCGCGGCGCTCGCGGCGCCGATGGTCGAGCTCGCGTTCAAGTTCGGGCCGGCCGAGTACTTCTCGCTGATGGTGCTCGGCCTGATCGGCGCCGTCGTGCTCGCGTCGGGCTCGCTGGTCAAGGCGATCGGCATGATCGTGCTCGGCCTGCTGCTCGGCCTGGTCGGCACCGACGTCAACTCGGGCGTGTCGCGCTACGCGTTCGACATTCCGGAACTCGCCGACGGCATCGGTTTCGTCGGCGTGGCGATGGGCGTGTTCGGCTTCGCCGAGATCATCGCCAACCTCGAGCACGGCAGCGAGAAGCGCCAGGTGTTCACCGACAAGGTCGGTTCGCTGCTGCCGACCTGGGCCGAGGTCAAGGAGGCCTCGGGCGCCGTGCTGCGCGGCACCGGCCTGGGCGCGGTGCTCGGCGTGCTGCCCGGGCGGCGGCGCGCTGCTCGCCGCCTTCGCCGCGTACACGGTCGAGAAGAAGCTCGGCGGCAAGAACGCGAACCCGCCGTTCGGCCAGGGCAACATCCGCGGCGTCGCCGCGCCGGAGTCGGCCAACAATGCCGGCGCGCAGACCTCGTTCATCCCGATGCTGACGCTCGGCATCCCGCCGAACGCGGTGATGGCGCTGATGATCGGCGCGATGACGATCCACAACATCCAGCCGGGTCCGCAGGTGATGACCAGCAACCCGACGCTGTTCTGGGGCCTGATCGCCTCGATGTGGATCGGCAACCTGATGCTGGTGATCCTGAACCTGCCGCTGATCGGCATGTGGGTGCAGCTGCTGAAGGTGCCGTACCGCCTGCTCTATCCGGCCATCCTGGTGTTCTGCGCGATCGGCGTCTACTCGATCAACAACAACCCGTTCGACGTGCTGATGACGGCGGGCTTCGGCGTGCTGGGTTACCTCTTCTTCAAGCTGCGCTGCGAGCCGGCGCCGCTGATCCTCGGCTTCATCCTCGGGCCGATGATGGAGGAGAACCTGCGCCGCGCGATGCTGCTCTCGCGCGGCGACCCGAGCGTGTTCGTCACGCGCCCGCTGTCGCTGGGGCTGCTGATCGCGGCGGCCGCCCTGGTCGTCATCGTGGCGCTCCCGCAGATCAAGTCGAAGCGCGAAGAGGCGTTCCAGGAAGTCGACTGAGCCTCGGGGACGCCGCGACGTCGGCGCCCTCTCCTGCCCGGCGTTGCGACCGGGCGGGAGTACGATTCTCGCGCGCGTGCGCCTCCATTCTTCAGGATTTCCCCGTGAAACCGTCCCGTCTGCTCGTCGCCGGCGCTCGTGGCCATCCTGCCCGCGATCGGTGCCGCCCAGTCCTTCCCCGACCAAGCCGATCCGTCTGGTCGTGCCCTTCCCGCCCGCGGGCGCCACCGACATCCTGTCGCGCGAACTCGCGCGCCTGCTGTCCGAGCGGCTGAAGCAGCAGGTGATCGTCGACAACCGGCCGGGCGCCGGCGGCACCCTGGGCAGCGACCTGGTCGCCAAGAGCCCGCCGGACGGCTACACGATCCAGATGGCGACCAGTTCGACGCATCGATCGGGCCGAGCCTGAATCCGAAGATTCCGTACAACGCGCAGACCGACTTCACCCCGGTCGCGCACGTCGCCAACGCGACCAACGTGCTGGTCGTCGTCGCCGAGCGTGAAGGCGAACACGGTCGCCGAGCTGATCGCCGAGATGAAGGCGAAACCCGGGCAGTTCAACTTCGGATCGAGCGGCAACGGCACGATCGTTCACCTCACCGGCGAGCTCTTCAAGTCGATGACCGGCACGTACATCGTGCACATCCCCTACCGCGGCACCGCGCTCGTCATTCCCGACATGGTGAGCGGGCAGATCCAGATGCTGTTCGACAACGTCGCCTCGGCGCTTCCGCACATCAGGACGGCCGCGTGAAGGCGCTCGCGCGTCACGTCGCTCACGCGCTCGCCGCTGCTGCCACAGCTTCCGACCGTGGCCGACACGGTGCCGGGCTTCGAGTCGAACACCTGGTTCGGCGTGTTCGGGCCGAAGAACATGCCGGGCGAAGTGACGCAGCGGCTCAACGCCGAGATCAACGCGGTCCTGAAGACGCCCGAGTTCCAGGAACGGCTGCGCACGCTGGGCTACGACGCCGCCGGCGGCACGCCGGCGAATTTCGCGAAGGTCGTCGCGGACGACACGGCCAAGTGGGCGCGGCTGATCAGGGAACGCAGGATCACGGGCGAATAGACCGACGCCCTCGAGCCCCCACCTTCGGCCGGCGCCATGAAATTCGACTGGAACAACCCGTATCCCACCGTCCGCACTGCCGGTGTTCGCCCGCAACGTCGTGGCGACCTCGCAGCCGCTGGCGTCGCAGGCGGGCCTGCACATCCTGCAGCAGCGGCGGCAACGCCGTCGACGCCGCCATCGCGACCGCGGCCGTGCTGACGCTGACGGAGCCGTGCAGCAACGGCCTGGGCTCGGACAACTTCGCGATCCTCTGGGACCCGGCGACGCAGCAGTTGCACGGGCTGAACTCGAGCGGCATCGCGCCGGCGGCGTGGACGCCCGACTACTTTCGCCGCCGGCACGGCGACGACCCCGCGAGGAAGCCGGTCGCGCGGCTGGGACACGGTCACCGTGCCCGGCGCGGTGGCCGGCTGGTCGCTGCTGCATCGCCGATTCGGCCGGCTGCCCTTCGCGCGACGTGCTCGCGCCCGCGACGCATTACGCGGAGCGCGGCTTCGCGGTGTCCGCGATCGTGCAGCAGAAGTGGTCGCTGGCAGCACCCGATCCTCAAGGACTTTCCGGGATGGGCAGAGCACTTCCTGCCGCGCGGCCGGGTGCCCGGCGTCGGCGAGCACGTCACGCTGCCCGGTGCGGCGCGCACGCTGCAACTCATCGCCGACAGCCAGGGCGCAGCCTTCTACACCGGCGAGATCGCCGACGCCATCGCGCGCTACGCCGCAGGCCACCGGCGGCGCGCTGACCGCGGCCGATCTCGCGACCTACTGGGACTGGGTGCAATCGAACGCCTGGGTCGGCACCATCAGCACCGCGTTCCATGGACATGAACTGCACGAGATCCCGCCGAACGGCCAGGGCATCGCCGCGCTGATCTGCCTCGGCATCCTGCGGCACACCGACATCGCTGTCGCATGCGGTCGACTCGGCCGACTGGCAGCACGTCGCGATCGAGGCGATGAAACTCGCGTTCGCCGACGTCTACCAGTACGTGGGCGACCCGCGCTCGATGAAGGTCACGCCCGCGCAGATGCTCGACGACGCCTACCTCGCCGAGCGCGCGCGCCGCATCGACATGAAGCGGGCGCAGGCGATGACCGCCGGGACGCCGCCGCGCGGCGGCACCGTGTACCTGACCACCGCGGACGCGAGCGGCATGATGGTGTCGTTCATCCAGAGCAACTACATGGGCTTCGGCTCCGGCGTCGTGGTGCCGGGCTACGGCATCTCGCTGCAGAACCGCGGCGCCGGCTTCTCGCTCGATCCGGACAGTCCGAACTGCGTCGCGCCCGGCAGGCGGCCCTTCCAGACCATCATCCCCGCCTTCCTGATGCAGGACGCGCAGCCGGCGATGAGCTTCGGCGTGATGGGCGGCAACATGCAGCCGCAGGGCCACGTGCAGACGCTGCTGCGCATGCTGCTGAAGCAGCAGCAGCCGCAGGCGGCGTGCGACGCGCCGCGGTGGCGCGTCATGCACGGACTGGACATCGAGGTCGAAAGCGCGCATGGGCCAGGCGGTCGTCGACGAACTCGTCGCGCGCGGCCACCGGATCACGCAGTCGAAGGACAGCTACATGGACTTCGGGTCCGGGCAGTTCATCTGGCGCCTTGGGCGACCCGGCGGTCGAGGGCTACGTTGCCGCCAGCGACTCTCGCCGGGATGGCCTGGCGGCCGGTTTCTAGCGGCGGAGACGCGGGGCGCGCGCGGGCAATCGTTGCGCGCGCTCAAACAGCCCACACCTGGCGACGCGCCCCCCGCCGACGGGCGCCGCGCCTGCGTGGTTTTTGGGACAATCCGCCGACAAGAACCAAGGGACAGGGGACACAGCCATGACGTACGCCGCCATCACCGGCTGGGGCAAGTGCATGCCGCCGGCCGTGCTGACCAACGCCGACCTCGCCACGTTCCTCGAGACGGACGACGCCTGGATCACCAGCCGCACCGGCATGAAGGAGCGGCGCGTGTCGCACGTCTCGGCGATCGAGATGTCGGCGGTGGCGAGCCAGCGCGCGCTCGCGTGCGCGGGCCTCAAGGCCGAGGACCTCGACCTGATCGTCTACGGCAGCTGCAGCAACGACGAGCAGGTGCCCAACAGCGCCTCGGGCGTGCAGGTGCTGATCGGCGCCAGCAACGCGGCGTCGATGGACGTGAACACCGCGTGCACCAGTTTCCTGTACGGCCTGTCGACGGCCACCGCGATGATCCGCAGCGGGTCGATCCGCACGGCGCTCGTGATCGGCGTCGAACTCATCACGCCGTACATGGACTGGAACAACCGCAACGTGGCCGTGCTGTTCGGCGACGGCTCCGCCGCCGTCGTGCTGCAGGCGAGCGACCAGCAGGAGGGCCTGCTCGGCGAGCAGCTCGGCTGCTACGCCGATGCGCGCCAGATCCTGCGCGTGCGCGGCATGGGCTGCAGCTACGCCAACCGCGGCGTCCAGTTGGGCGACACGCTGTGGGACTTCGACGGCCAGGAGATCTTCAAGCGCGCCGTCAAGGGCATGGCGCAGGCCTCGGAGAAGGTGCTCGCCAAGTGCGGGCGTGACGGCCGAGCAGATCGACCTCGTGGTGCCGCACCAGGCCAACCTGCGCATCATCGAGTCGGTCGCCAAGCACGCGCGCATCCCGATGGAGAAGGTGTTCCTCACCGTGCAGCGCTACGGCAACATGTCGGCCGCCACCGTGCCGGTCGCGCTGGTCGACGCGCTCGAGGAAGGCCGCATCAAGCCGGGCAACCTGCGTGCTGATGCCGGGCTTCGGCGGCGGCCTGACGCTGTGCTCGCACCTGGTCAAGTGGGGCGATCGCGTGACGCCGCTCGGCACGAGCGATGCGGAGCTGCCGCCGTGCACGAAGACCGCGCTGGAGATGGTCAACGAGATCCGCGCGTCGAAGAAGACAGCACGGCGAGTCCGAAGCCGGCCTGACGAACATGAAGTTCGTCGAGACCCGCGCAACCACGCCTGAACGCGAAAGCGGTCGGCCGGTCCGCACGCGATACGCGCCTCGCGCGATCATCGGCCGCGAGCCCGCCTTCGCTCCCCGCGTCGCGGCTTCGTCGCACGCGGCGACCGCGCCGAGCTGCGCGCCGTCTAGAGTCCGCCGCATCGTGCCTTTCGCACGTCGCGGAGACTCCATGAAGAAATGCCTTGCATCGTCGTGCTTGCCGCCGCCCTGGCGGCCTGCGCGACGCCGCCCATCGAGCCGAAGCCGCTCGAGTCGTCGTTCGCCAAGGGCCGCGAACTGCTGGCGGCCGCGGTGGAGGCGCATGGCGGTGACGCACGCATCAGCGCCTTGACCGCCGCGCGGCTGCACCTGGCAGGCGAACTCTCGACCGGCCTGCAGGGCCCACGGCCGGAGGCGATCCTGCAGCCGACGAAGGAAGGCGATTTCGACATACGCGTCGTGATCGATCTCGTCGGCAACCGCTACCGCACCGCGGGCCAACAGCGGGCCATGGGCGGCTTCGACCTTCCGTTCACCAGCCTCTGGTCGGACGGCACGCTGAAGTTCATCAACAGCTTTCCGCCATCCGTCACGCGCCTGCCCGTCGGCGACGCGGACGAAGGCCGGGAACAGGTCGCCGGGATCGGCATGCGGATGCAGCCCCCGCTGCTGCTCAGGCTGGCGACGCAGCGCCTGGCCAGCGTTCGCGACGAAGGCAGCGGGCAGCTCGGCGAACGCGCGGTCAACAGGGTGAGTTTCAATGCCGACAAGAACACCCGGGTCACCCTGCTGCTCGACGCCGCGACGCACCGCGTGCTCGGCCTCGAACAACTCGCCGGCGATCCGCTCGTCGGGATCACGACGACGCGCTGGGTGTACGCGGGCGAACAGCATGTCGACGGCCTGCTGCTGCCGCGCCACGCCAGCGTGCAACGTCGCGGCAACGCGTTCATCAGCGTCACGCTGCTGGACGCGCGCTTCGACGCGAGCGCGCAGGTGACCGACGAGGACTTCGCCGTCGATCCGCGCCTGGCCGCGCGCATCGTTCCGCCGCTGGCCATCGAGGAGTTGCGCCCCGGGCTGTGGGAGGTCAGCAATGCCGGCCGCGGAAACTATCGCGTGCACTTCGCCGAGTTGCCGGACCGCGTTGTCGCCTACGATGCCCCCGTTTCGCCGGCCGTGACGCGCGCCGTGATCGCGAAACTGCGCGAAAAGGTCCCCGGCAAGCCGATCAGCCACGTCGTGCTTTCCCACTTTCACGACGATCACGTGGGCGGCGCCCGCGCCTTCGCGGAAGCCGGCGCCATTCTCGTGACGACCGCGGATGCGCGTCCGGTGATCGAGCGCCTGATGCGGGCGCCGGCGCCGCTGGCGGGCCTCGCCGACGTCGCGCCGCTGCCGGACCTCAGGTTCGAACTCGTCGGCGACGAGCACGAGATCGGCAGCCAGGGGCGTTCGCTCAGGGTGGTGAACGCGCAAGGGTCGCCGCACGTGAACCACATGCTGGTGCTGCACGACGTCGCCAATCGCGTCGCTGTCGCCGCCGACATGTACAGCGATGTCGCGCCGTTCAACCCGACGTTCGACTGGTTCGCGGAATGGCTGGCGTCCCGCGCGCAGGTCGACCTGCTGGCGGGCGCCCACCATGCCGCCACGCCGCTGCCCACCGTCATGCAGAAACGCGCGGAATGGCGCGCGCAGCCGCGGCCGCGGGCAGACCAGGGCAAGGGCGGCGGCGCGAGCTAGGTGCGCCGTGTCATCCGGGGTGGGCGGGCTGCGCCAGTAGAATCGCGCGATCCCCCCGACCGGCACTGCCATGACCAAGACCTACGACGCAGTCACTCCCGCACACCGTCGCCTTCCTCGGCCTCGGCGTGATGGGCTATCCGATGGCCGGCCACCTCGCGCGCGCCGGCCACCACGTCACCGTCTACAACCGCACCGCCAAGAAGGCCGACCAGTGGGTCGAGGAGTACGGCGGCAAGGCGGCGCGCACCCCGCGCGAGGCGGCCGCGGGCGCGCAGATCGTGTTCTCCTGCGTCGGCAACGACGACGACCTGCGCAGCGTCTTCCTCGGCGCGGACGGCGCGTTCGCCGGCATGGCGCGCGACGCAGTGGCTTTCGACAACACGACGGCGTCGGCCAAGGTCGCGCGCGAACTCGACGCCGCCGCGAGGAAGCTCGGACTGCACTTCATCGACGCTCCCGGTGTCCGGCGGCCAGGCCGGCGCGGTCAACGGCCAGCTGACCGTCATGTGCGGCGGCGAACCGGCCGTGTTCGAGCGCGCGCAGCCGGTGGCGATGGCCTTCGCCAAGGCCGTGACGCTGATCGGCGCGTCCGGGCGCCGGCCAGCTGGCGAAGATGGTCAACCAGATCTGCATCGCCGGCCTCGTCCAGGGCCTGTCCGAGGGCATCCACTTCGGCCAGTCCGCCGGCCTCGACATGAAGCTGGTGCTGCAGGTGATCGGCAAGGGCGCCGCGCAGAGCTGGCAGATGGACAACCGCGGCACGACGATGGTCGACGACAAGTTCGACTTCGGCTTCGCCGTCGACTGGATGCGCAAGGACCTCGGCCTGTGCCTCGACGAGGCGCGCCGCAACGGCGCGCCGCTGCCGGTGGCCGCGCTGGTCGACCAGTTCTATGCCGAAGTCCAGGCGCTGGGCGGCAACCGCTGGGACACGTCGTCGCTGGTCCGCCGGCTGCGCAACGCGAAGAAGAAGTAGGCCGGCCGGTGGAGTCGGCCGAGTTCGAACAGCAGCTGGCCGCCCTGCGGCCGAGCCTGCTGGCCATCGCCCGCCTGCAACTGCGCAACGAGACGTGGGCCGAGGACGCGGTGTCCGAGACTCTCGTCGCCGCGCTCGAGGGAGCGCGCACGTTCGCCGCGCAGTCGCAGCTGAAGACCTGGGTCGTCGGCATCCTCAAGCACAAGATCATCGACCAGTTCCGGCGCGCGCGCCGCGAAGTCTCGACGGATGCGGAGGTCGAGGCAGCCGAGGTCGAGACGTTCGACGAGCTGTTCGCGCCCGACGGGCACCGGGCTTCCATGCCGCTCGAGTGGGGCGACCCGCGAGCGCAACTTCGAACAGCACGCAGTTCTTCGACGTCCTGCAGGCCTGTGTCGACCACCTGCCTGCCTCGCCTGGCGCGCATCTTCATGATGCGCGAGTGGCTCGAGTACGAGACGGGCGAGATCTGTAAGGAACTCGGCATCACCTCGACCAACTGCTTTGTGATGCTGTACCGGGCGCGCATGCGACTGCGCGAATGTCTCGAGATGAACTGGTTCGACGCGAAGGGCCGGGCATGAACGGGCCGCATCCGGATCACCTGCCGCACGCGCATCGGCTGCTCTCCGAGCGGCTCGACCGGCCGCTCGGCGGCGGCGAGCGGTGGCGGCTGTGGCTGCACCTGAAGCTGCTGCGAGATGTGCTCGCGGTTCGAGCGGCAGATGGCGTTCCTGCGGAGCGGCCGTGCGACGCCTCGGCGAATGACCCTGCGTCGCCGCGGGAGCGGGCCGTGCCGGTTGTGTAAGGTTTGCGTTCGACTCGCCGACGAAGCCGCCATCACCTCCGCCGCACCCACGCCTTCGACGACCCGTGCACGCCACCCTTCCGCTCCTGAGAGTCACCGACTTCCCGCCGCTGCGGCGCCGGTCCATCGACACGCTGCAGGTCAACCTCGGCTACCGGTGCAACCAGTCCTGCCTGCACTGCCATGTCAACGCCGGCCCGAATCGCACCGAGCAGATGGACGGCGACACGGTCGACCTCGTGCTCGAGGTGATGCGCGCGCGGCGGAATCGGCACGCTCGACATGACCGGCGGCGCGCCCGAACTGAACGCGCACTTTCGCCGCCTGACCGAAGCCGCGCGCGGGCTCGGCGCCACCGTGATCGACCGCTGCAACCTGACGATCCTCGAGGAGCCTGGCCACGAGGACCTCGGCGCAGTTTCTCGCCCGCCAGCGGGTGCGGATCGTCGCCTCGCTCCCCTGCTACTCGCAGGCGAACGTCGACCGCCAGCGCGGCGACGGCGTGTTCGAGAAGAGCATCCGCGCGCTGCGCCGGCTGAACGCGCTCGGCTATGCGGCCGAGGGTTCGGGACTGTCCCTGGACCTCGTCTACAACCCGCAGGGGCCGTCGCTCCCGCCGCCGCAGCAGGCCCTCGAGCGGGACTACAAGCGCCTGCTCGCCGAGAACTTCGGGGTGAGCTTCAACCAGCTGCTGACCATCACCAACCAGCCGATCGCGCGCTTCGGCAGCACGCTGATCAGCAAGGGCCAGTTCCGCGACTACATGGCACTGCTGCGCGGCGCGCACCGGCCGGAGAACCTGCCGGGCGTGATGTGCCGCTCGCTCGTGTCGGTCGACTGGCAGGGTGGGCTGCACGACTGCGACTTCAACCAGATGCTGGGCATGCCGCTTGCGTGCCGAAGGTCGTCGCGGCCACCTCCTGCACCTGCGCGACCTGCTGACGCGGGATCTTGCGGACAATCCGATCGCGGTCGCCGACCACTGCTACGCGTGCACGGCGGGCCAGGGTTCGTCCTGCGGCGGAGCCCTGGCGGCATGACGCCGGAGGCGGCGGCGACCGGGGCGCGCCTGTCCACCCGCCTACGGGTACGCGCCCTCCGTGTTCGCGCGGCCGCACGAGATCTCGGCGGACGTGCTCTACGTCGTCGGCGGCCTCTACGGCAACATCGCGGCGCTGCACGAGATCGAATGCATGGCCGCGCGGGAAGCGGCGCCTGCCCGCCTCGTCTTCAATGGCGACTTTCACTGGTTCGATGCGGACGCGAACGGACTTCCTCGCCGTGGACCAGGCGGTGATGCGGCACGTCGCGCTGCGGGGCAACGTCGAAACCGAAGTCGCGAACGAGGCGACCGGAAACGGTTGCGGCTGCGCCTACCCCGAGTCCGTGCCGGACGACGATGTCGAGCGCTCCAACCGGATCCTGGCGCGCCTGCGGGCTGCCGCCCGTGAAGCGGAACGGGAGTCGCCGGGCCTGATGCAGCGGCTCGCGTCCCTCCCGATGCACCTGGTCGCCGAAGTGGACGGCGCGCGCATCGGCATCGTCCACGGCGATGCCTGGTCCCTGGCCGGCTGGCGCTTCGCGCACGACGCGCTGCACGGTGAGGCGGATCCGGAGCGCCTCGCGCGCGTGTTCGAGCAGGCGGCCGTGGACGGCTTCGCGTCCACCCACACCTGCCTGCCGGCGCTGAAGGCGATCGCCACCGACAGCGGCGATCGCTTCGTCGTGAACAACGGCGCTGCCGGCATGCCGAATTTCCGCGGCACGCGCTGCGGTGTGCTGACCCGCATCGCCGCGCGGCCGGTGCCCGCGGCGCTGCATGACGCACGCCTCTATGGCGCGGATTTCGGCGGTCTGCACGTCGATGCGCTGGCCGTGCGTTTCGACGTTTCCGCCTTCGAAGCGCGTTTCGCCCGCCTGTGGCCGGCCGCATCGGACGCGGCCGTGTCGTACGGCCGTCGCATCGTCGACGGACCCGACTTCTCCATCGCCGATGCCCTTGGCCGCACGAAGTCGGCGATCTGCGCCGCGCTCGCTGCGTGACACCAGCCTTCGGGACCCTCGAGCCGGCGCCGGGCCAGTAAGCTTCGGTCGATGCAGCACGCCATCGCTTCGGCCGCAACCGCCGCACCTTCGTCGTCCGACCTCCACCGCCCCCGTTCGGCACTCGCGCTCGGCGTGGTGGGCGCGCTCGGTGAAGAACTGCTCGCGGCCCTGGTCGGCGGCAGGCCGCTATGCGACCGTTCACGTGGGCGTCGATCAGCCGATCGGCACGGCGGCCGCCCGCTTCCGTCCGTGGGTCGTCGGCGACGGCGTCGTGCTGGCCGACGACGCCTACGTCTGCATCACCGGCGATGAGACATTCGTGCCGAAGGCCACGCCGATGCAGCGCGTTGCGGCGTGCGGACGTGGTCGCCGCGGCCCGCACGGCGCGCGACTGCGGCGCGAGCCGGCTCGTCCTGGTGTCGCCGCTGCCCGCGCTGCTGCAGCTGAACGCCGCCTCGCACACGCTGTCGAGCGCGAGCGAAGTGGAGATCGCGCGAGATGGGCTTCGAGTCGCTGCTCGTGATCCGGCCGACCGCCGATACCGACGCCGCGGCCGCGGCGGAAGGCTGGTTCCCGGGTGTCGTCCGCACCTTCACCCGCATGGTGGTCGAGATCATGCTGCCGCAGCGCGTGCAGGCGCTGCGCGCGCGCACGGCCGCGGCCGCGATCCTCACGGCGGTGGATCGCGCGACGCCTGGAATCCACGTCCTCGGCGCCGCCGGAGCTCACCGTCCATCGTCGAGGAGACGATGCCGGGAGCGCTGCCGAGGAAGGTGCGCCTGCGCTGACCATGCGGCTCGCCGTCATCGTTCCCGTACTGAACGAAGCATCGACGGTGTCGGAGGCGCTCGCGCGGCTCGCGCCATTGCGACAGCGCGGCGCCATGGTCATCGTGGTCGACGGCGGGAGCGCCGACGGCACCGCCGAGCGCGCGCGTGCCGCGGCGGACCACGTGCTCAGCGCGCCGCGTGGCCGCGCGCTCCCAGATGAACGCCGGCGCGCGTCATGCGCTCGGCCGACCCGACGATCGACGCGCTGCTCTTCCTGCATGTCGACACGCGCCTGCCGCGACGACGCCGACGAGCTGATCGGCGCCGCCTGCGCCGCGCGGTCGTCGGCGTGGGGCCGCTTCGATGTGCGCATCGAAGGCCGCTCGCCGGCGCTGCGCGCTGGTCGCCGCGATGATGAACCTCCGCTCGCGACTCGACCGGCATCTGCACCGGCGACCAGTGCCTGTTCGCCACGCGCGCGCTGTTCGAGACGGTGGGCGGCTTTCCGGCGCTGCCGCTGATGGAGGACATCGAGTTCTCGCGCCGCGCGCGCCGGATCGCGCGGCCCGATCGCCGTACGCGCGCGCGCCGTCACCTCCGGCCGGCGCTGGGAACGGCACGGCGTCGTCAGGACGGTGCTGCTGATGTGGCGCCTGCGGCTGGCCTACTTCCTCGGCGCCGATCCCGCGCGCCTTGCCGCGGCATATCGCGATGCCCGCTGAACCGACCGTCGACATCGCCGTGTTCGCGCGCGCGCCGATCCCCGGGCAGGCCAAGACGCGCCTGATCCCGCGGCTCGGAGCGGACGGCGCCGCCGCGCCTGCAGCGTCAACTGATCGAGCGGCGCTCGCGCGGGCGCGCGCGTTGCCCGGTGCCCGCGTGACGCTGTGGACCACCGCGGCGAGCGACGACGCGCGACGCGCGGCGCGGCCGCCCGCGCGGTCGGTGCCACGGTGCGGACGCAACTCGGCGCGGACCTCGGCGCCCGCATGGCGCATGCGTTTTCGCGCAACGCTCGACGGCAGACGGCCGATGCTGCTGATCGGCACCGACTGCCCGGCGCAGACGGTGGCCGATCTCGAGGCCGCGGTGGCCGCCCTTCGCGACGCGGATGCCGTCATCCAGCCCGCCGAGGACGGCGGCTACGTGCTGATCGGCATGAACGACGCGCGACCGGCGTTGTTCACCGACATCGCCTGGGGCAGCGCGACGGTGTCCTCGCGGCGACGCGCGCGCGCGCCGACGAACACCGCATCCGGCTCGCCGAATTGCCGACCTGCTGGGATCTCGATCGCAGCGAAGACCTCGACCGCGCGCTCGCGCTCGGGCTCGTCCACTTGACCGCGCAGTGCATGAAGCGCTCGCCGTTCCAGCGGTCGTCCTCGCGCTCTGCTCGTCACGGCGTTTGCGTGCTCCGCGTCCGCACGCCACCGCCCAGACGCAGCTCACGCCGTTCTCGACCGCCAGCGGATCGGAACTGCCGGCGCCCTGGCGCGTCGTCACCCTGCCGAAGATCCCGCGGCACACGCGCTATGCGATGGCGGAGAGCGACGGTCGCCGCGCGGTGCATGCGGAAGCGGACGCGTCGTATGCCAACGTCGTTCATCCGGTGAACGCCGACATCGTCCGCACCCCGATCCTGCGCTTCGCGTGGCGCGTCGACCGCTTCCCGGCCGGCTCGGACCTGACCACCAAGGCGGGCGACGACCTCGCGGCGAAAGTCTGCGTGCTGTTCGACGTTCCGCTGGAGCGGCTGTCGTTCGCCGACCGCACCAAGATCCGGCTCGGCCGCCGCCTCTTCGACCCGCAGCTGCCGGCGGCGACGCTGTGCTACGTCTGGGACCGCACGCTGCCCGCCGGCCGCTGGCTCGACAACGTCTACACCGACCGCGTCCGCATGCTGGTGCTGCGCTCGGGAGCCAGCGGCGAGCGCGGCCGCTGGTTCGACGAGCGACGCGACCTGCGCGCGGACTTCATGCACGCATTTCCGGCGGAAGGCGCGGCCGGCATGCCGGCCGTCGCCGCCGTCGCGTTCGCCACGGACGCCGACAACACGAAGAGCCAGGCCTCGGCGTGGTTCGGCGACCTCGCCCTGGTGGCGGAATGAAAGCAATGCGATGAAGCGCCTGTTGCTCGTCGGCGGCGGCCAGGCGCACGCCTTCGTCCTGCGCGCGCTGGCGGCGGCGCCGCGCCGCGATGTCGAGGTCGTGCTCGTCACGCCGTCGGACCGGCTCGTCTACACGCGGCATGCTGCCGGGCTGGGTCGCCGGGCACTACACGCTTGCCGGAACTCACGATTCCGCTGCGCGCCGCTGGCCGCGGCGGCCGGCGCCGTGCTGATGCACCGCCGGGTCACCGGACTCGACCTCGAACGCAAGGCCGTGCGTGACCGACCGCGGCGAGGCTGATCGAATTCGACCTGCTGTCGATCGCGTCCGGCCCCGCGGTCGACTTCGACGCGATCCCCGGCGCGCGCGACTTCGCGCTGCCGATCCGTCCGCTCGACAACTTCGTCGAGGGCTGGACGCGGATCCATGCGCACGCGCTGGCGACGACCGATCCGCTGCGCCTGACCGTCATCGGCGCCGGCGCGGGCGGCGTCGAGATCGCGCTGGCGATGAAGTACCGGCTGCGCGCCCGCCGCGACCAGGTCCGCGTGCAACTCGTCACCGGGCGACGCGCAGATCCTGCCGGGCCACGGCGCCTCCGCGCGCCGCGCTGCTGCAGGACGCGCTGCTCCGGCAGGGCGTGCGCCTCGTCGAAGGCATGGTGCAGCACCTCGAACGCGATACGGCGCTGCTCGAGGACGGCGCCGCCCTCCCGTCCGATGCGACGCTGCTGATCACCGGCGCGACGGCCGAAGCGTGGCCGGGCGAAGCGGGACTGGCGACCGACGAGCGCGGCTTCATCGCCGTGAACGGGCACCTGCAGTCGACGTCGCATCCCTTCGTGTTCGCGGCCGGCGATGTCGCCACGTTCATCGACACGCCGCGGCCGAAATCCGGCGTGTATGCCGTGCGCGCCGGTCCGCCACTCGCCGCCAACCTGCTCGCCACGCTCGACGGCCGTGCGCTGACGACGCACCGGCCGCAGCGGCGCGCGCTCTACCTGATCTCGACCGGGCCCGCAGCACGCGGTCGCTTCGTGGGGTTCGCTGGCGGTCGCCGGCGACTGGGTGTGGCAGCTGGAAAGATCGGATCGATCGTGCTTACATCGCGAAGTTCAAGCTGAGCGTAGGCATCGATGCGCGCGCTGGCGGTCCTCGCCGTCATCTTCCTGATCGTCCCGCTGCTCCTGCTGGCGGCGGGGCAGTTCGGGTTCCTGCGCGGCTCGCCACCGGGCGAGCGCGGCCTGCGCGACGGCAAGCTGAAGCCGCCCTCGCGCACGACGAACAGCGTCAGCAGCCAGGCCGACTCGCTGGCCGGCGGCCGAATACGCGGTGGAGTACGCGAACGATCGAGCCGATCCGCTTCTCGCGGCGACGCCGTCGTCGCGATGAATCGCCTGCGCGACGTGCTGAAGGCGTGGCCGGGCGCGACGATCGTCGAGGATCGGCCCGAGCTACATCGCGGTGGAATTCGAGACGCGCTGGCTGCGCTTCGTCGACGACGCCGAGTTCCTGCTCGACCCCGCGCGAGCGCGTGATCGACGTGCGCTCGCAGTCGCGCCTGGGCAGCAACGACTTCGGCGTCAACCGCAAACGGATCGAAGCGCTCCGCCGCAAGCTCGACTTGCGCGTGACCCGGGCGAGCCCGGGCCGAGACGACTCACGCGGTCTCGACCGACCGGGCGAAGCCGGGCGCGCGGCGATGATGCGTGGCCTGCTCGAACGCGTAGGCGAGCCGGAGCAGGGTCGGCTCCGACCACGCGCCGCCGACGAACGACAGGCCGACCGGCAGGCCGGCGACGTGCCCCATCGGCACGGTGACGTGCGGATAACCCGCCACGGCCGCGGGGCCGGTGAATCCGTCCGAGTGGCTGTCGCCGTTGACGAGGTCGATCAGCCACGCCGGTCCGCCGGTGGGCGCGATCAGCGCATCGAGCCTGTGCTCGGCCAGCGCCTTGTCGATGCCTTCCTCGCGCGTGGCGCGCCGCGCCTTGGCGAGCGCCTCGCGATACACCGGGCTGTCGAGGCCGCCGCGCGCCTTGCGCCATGACCAGCAGTTCCTGGCCGAAGTGCGGCATCTCGCGCGCCCGCTCGCGCTCGTTGAACGCGATCAGGTCGGCGAGATTGCGGATCGGCGCGGTCGCGGCGAACTCGGCGAGGTAGGACGCCAGGCCCGCCTTGAACTCGTGCAGCAGCACTTCGAACTCCGCGTCGGCGAAGGCGGTCCGCTCGCGGCAGCGTGACCGGGTCGACGATCTCCGCGCCCAGCGCCTTCAGCTGCGCGATCGCCCGGTCGAAGACGGCCTGCACGCCGTCGTGCGACGACACGTAGCCACGCGCCACGCCGATGCGGGCGCCGCGCAGGCCGTCGCGGGTGAGGAAGCGGGTGTAGTCGCGGATGTCCCCGGGCCTCGCGCGTCGCCGCGTCGCGCGGATCGGTCCCCGCAAGCACCGACAGCAACGCCGCGGCGTCGGCGACCGTGCGCGCCATCGGCCCGGCCGTGTCCTGCGAGGCGGCGATCGGCACGATGCCGTCGCGGCTCACCAGCCCCACCGTCGGCTTGATGCCGACGAGGCCGCAGACGGCCGCCGGCGACGTGATCGAGCCGTCGGTCTCGGTGCCGACGGCGACCACGGCGAGGCTGGCGGCGACGGCGGCGGCGCTGCCCGAGCTCGACCCGCTCGCGCTGCGGTCGAGCGCGTACGGATTGCGCGTCAGGCCGCCGCGCGCGCTCCAGCCGGTGGACGAACGCGTCGAGCGGAAGTTGGCCCACTCGCTGAGGTTGGTCTTGCCGAGGATGACGGCGCCGGCCTCGCGCAGCCGCGTGACGAGGTAAGCATCGCGCGGCACCGGGACGCCCTGCAGCGCCAGCGAACCCGCGCTGGTGCTCATGCGGTCGCGCGTCGCGATGTTGTCCTTCAGCAGGACCGGGATGCCATGCAGCGGACCGCGCAGTTCCCCCGCCTTGCGTTCGCGATCGCGTTCGGCCGCGATCGACAATGCGTCGGGATTGATCTCGATGATCGACGACAGGCGCGGGCCCTTCCTGTCGATGGCCTCGATGCGCGCGAGGCACGCGGCGGCGAGCGTGCGCGCCGTCAGGCGGCCGCCGAGCATGCGGTCGCGCAGCGCCTCGACCGTGGTCTCGCAGATAAGGGAAGCGATCGACGGCGCGGGTGGTTGAGGCCAAGGCGGGACGGCCGGCGACGAGCGACTGGGCGGCGACGGCCAGCAGGAAATCGCGTCGCCGCATCGACGACGGCGCGTCAGCCCACCGCCTTGACCATGTCCTCGACGACCTTCTTCGCGTCGCCGAACACCATCATCGTCTTGTCCATGTAGAACAGCTCGTTGTCGAGGCCGGCGTAGCCGGAGGCCATCGAGCGCTTGTTGACGATCACGGTGCTTGGCCTTGTAGGCCTCGAGGATCGGCATGCCGTAGATCGGGCTGCCCTTCGGGTCCTCGGCAGCGGGATTCACGACGTCGTTGGCGCCGAGGATCAGCGCGACGTCGGCCTGGCCGAACTCGCCGTTGATGTCCTCCATCTCGAACACCTGGTCGTACGGCACCTCGGCCTCGGCCAGCAGCACGTTCATGTGGCCCGGCATGCGGCCGGCGACCGGGTGGATCGCGTACTTCACCGTGACGCCCTTCTCGGTCAGCTTCTCCGCCAGTTCCTTCACGCGCGTGCTGCGCGCGCGCCACCGCGAGGCCGTAGCCCGGCACGATGATCACGCGTCTCGGCGTTGCCCAGCAGGAACGCGGCGTCGTCCGGCGAGCCGCGACTTGCACCGGGCGCTGCTCGGCCTGCGCCGGCCGCCGCCGCGGCCTCGCCGCCGAAGCCGCCGAGGATCACGTTGAAGAACGAGCGGTTCATCGCCTTGCACATGATGTAGCGACAGGATCGCGCCGGAGGAGCCGACCAGCGAGCCGGCGATGATCAGCATCGAGTTGTTCAGCGAGAAGCCGATGCCCGCCGCCGCCCAGCCCGAGTAGCTGTTGAGCATCGAGACCACCACCGGCATGTCGGCGCCGCCGATCGGGATGATGATCAGCACGCCGAGCACGAAGGCGATGCGCGAGCATCGCGAAGAACGGCGGCCAGCTCTGCGTGAACGCGAAGACCAGGCCGAAGACGAGCATCGCGATGGCCGAGCACCAGGTTGAGCATGTGCTGGCCCGGGAAGACCACCGGCGCGCCCTGGAACAGGCGGAACTTGTACTTGCCGGACAGCTTGCCGAAGGCGATCACCGAGCCGGAGAACGTGATCGCGCCGACGAAGGTGCCGATGAACAGCTCGAAGCGGTTGCCGGTCGGGATCGGCCGCCGCGCGGCGCGATGCCGAACGCCCACGGCTCGGCCACCGCGGCGATCGCGATGAACACCGCCGCCAGGCCGATCATGCTGTGCATGAACGCGACCAGCTCCGGCATCTTGGTCATCTCGACGCGCTTGGCGATCGATCGTGCCGGCCGTGCCGCCGACCAGCAGGCCGACCAGCACCCAGACCATGCCGCCGGTGGCGGCCTGCGGCGCGAGCTTGTACGATCAGCGCCGACCGTGGTGACGACGGCGATCGCCATGCCGATCATGCCGAAGACGTTGCCGCGGCGCGACGTGGTCGGGTGCGACAGGCCCTTCAGCGCCTGGATGAAGCAGACGATGGCGACGAGGTACAGCAGGATGACGACGTTCATGCTGAGTTCCATGGCGTCCCCTTATTTCTTCTCGGCCGAAGCAGCCTTCGGCTCTTTCTTCTTGAACATCTCGAGCATGCGCCGCGTGACCAGGAAGCCGCCGAAGACGTTGACCGCCGCCAGCGCCACGGCGAGCACGCCCATGGTCTTGCCGAGGCCGGTCTCGGTGAGCGCCGCGGCGAGCATCGCGCCGACGATGATGATCGCCGAGATCGCGTTGGTCACCGCCATCAGCGGCGTGTGCAGCGCGGGCGTGACGTTCCAGACCACGTGGTAGCCGACGTAGATGGCCAGCACGAAGATGATCAGGTTGATGATGATGGGACTGACGGCTTCCATGGCGTCTCGCTCGCTGGGTTCGTTCTAGTTCTTGCGCTTGATCTCGCCGCCCGTGCACATCAGGCAGGCGGCGACGATGTCGTCGTCGGGCGGCAGCGTGAAGTTGCCGTCCTTGGCGATGACGAGCTTGAGGAAGTCGAGCACGTTGCGCGCGTACAGCGCGCGACGCGTCGGTCGGCACCGTGCGCCGGGAGGTTCGGCTGCGCCGATGATCGTGCACGCCGTGCTTCGTCGACCGTCTTGCCGAGTTCGGACAGCGCGCAGTTGCCGCCCTGCTCCACCGCCAGGTCGACGATCACCGAGCCGGGCTTCATCGCCTTGACCATCTCCTCGGTGATCAGCATCGGCGCCGGGCGGCCCGGGATCAGCGCGGTGGTGATGACGATGTCGGCCTGCTTCAGCGCGCTCGCGCGACCGCCGCGGCCTGCCGCTGCATCCAGCCGGCGGCATCGGCCGCGCGTAGCCGCCGACGCCCTTGGCGATCTCGCGCTCCTCGTCGGTCTCGTACGGCACGTCGACGAACTTGGCGCCGAGCGACTCGACCTGCTCCTTCACCGCGGGGCGCACGTCGGAGGCCTCGATCACCGCGCCGAGGCGCTTGGCGGTGGCGATCGCCTGCAGGCCGGCCACGCCCGCGCCGAGGATCAGCACGCGCGCGGCCTTCACCGTGCCGGCCGCGGTCATCAGCATCGGCATGAAGCGGCCGATACGTCGTTCGGCGGCCATCATCACGGCCTTGTAGCCGGCGATGTTGGCCTGCGACGACAGCACGTCCATGCTCTGCGCGCGCGTGGTGCGCGGCGCGGCTTCGAGCGCGAAGGCGGTCAGGCCGGCCGCGTTCATGCGCCGCGAGGCCGTCGTTGTTGAAGGGTTGAGCATGCCGACCAGCACGGTGCCGCGCTTCATCAGCGCGAGCTCCTGCTCGACGGGCGTGCGCACCTTCAGCACCATGTCGGCGCCGAGCGCGTCGGCCGGGCTGCCGATCGTCGCGCCGGCGGCCGTGTACGCGTCGTCGGTGAAGCTGGCGGGCACGCCGGCGCCGGCCTGCACGATCACCGTGTGCTTGCCGACCGACGAGTTTCTTCACCGTCTCGGCGAGGCGGCAACGCGTGTCTCGCCCGGGCGGACTTCCGCGGGCACTCCGATCTTCATGAAGCTGTCCCCTGTCGTTCTTGTCTTGTTTACCCGGGACGCGCTGCGCGGGCCGAAGAGGCCGGCAGGCGGCAGATAGAATCGCGACTTTACGCGAAAGCGCTTGGGCGTCGTAAGGTCATTCCGCCCGTCTTGCACGTCTTTGCACTGCATCATGCCGTCCCCCTGGAAGCCTGAGCGTCACGGTCGCTGCCGTGGTCGAGCGCGACGGCCGTTTTCTCATGGTCGAGGAAGAGACCGCGGACGGCATTCGCCTGAACCAGCCGGCCGGCCATCTCGACCCAGGCGAAACGCTGCTCGCAGGCTGCCGCGCGCGAGGCGCTCGAAGAGACGGCCCACGCGTTCACGCCGACGGCGCTGCTCGGCGTCTACATGGCCCGCACCGTTTCAGATGGCGAAGCCGTGACCTACGTGCGCTTCGCGTTCACCGGCGAGCTCGGTCGCAGCGAGCCGGGTCGCGCACTGGACCACGGCATCCTGCGCATGCTGTGGCTGACGCGCCGACGAGATCCGCGCGCGCCGCGCCGAGCATCGCAGCCCGCTGGTGATGAAGTGCGTGGACGACTACCTCGCGGGCCGGCGCTTTCCGCTCGACCTCGTGTACGCGCATCCGTCGGTGCTCGTTGCATGAGCGCGCGCGGCCGCTCCGAAGCGCTCATCCGGCGCGCAGCGCATCGAGCGCAGCGCAGGGTTGCCCCGTGACCTCGCATCGCATCGTCATCGGCATGTCGGGCGGCGTCGATTCGTCGGTCGCCGCGCATCTGCTGAAGCAGCAGGGCCACGAGGTCGTCGGCCTCTTCATGAAGAACTGGGAGGACGACGACGACGACGAGTACTGCTCGACGCGGCAGGACCTGATCGACGCGGCCGCGGCGGCCGACGTGATCGGCATCGAACTCGAGGCCGTGAACTTCGCCGCCGAGTACAAGGACCGCGTGTTCGCCGAGTTCCTGCGCGAGTACTCGGCCGGTCGCACGCCGAACCCCGACGTGCTGTGCAACGCCGAGATCAAGTTCAAGGCCTTCCTCGACCATGCGCTGAAGCTCGGCGCGGAGCACATCGCGACGGGACACTACGCCCGGGTTCGTTGGAACCCGGGCGGTGCCCGAAGGGCGATTGAGGAATCGGGCGCAGACGCGCCCGATGGCGCCCGCGTGCGACAGGCCGACGGCCGCGTCGAACTGCTGCGCGGACTCGACCCCGCCAAGGACCAGAGCTACTTCCTGCATCGGCTGAACCAGAGCGCAGCTCTCGCGCACGCTGTTTCCGATCGGGCACCTGCGCAAGACCGAGGTGCGCCGCATCGCGGCGGAGATCGGCCTGCCCAACGCGAAGAAGAAGGACTCGACCGGCATCTGCTTCATCGGCGAACGGCCGTTCCGCGAATTCCTGAACCGCTACCTGCCGACGCAGCCGGGTCCGATCCGCGATGCGGACGGGCGCGTCGTCGGCGAGCACGTCGGTCTCGCCTTCTACACGCTGGGGCAGCGCAAGGGCATCGGCCTCGGCGGCACGAAGGAGGGCTCCGGCGAACCCTGGTTCGTCGCGCGCAAGGACATGGAGAGCGAACACGCTGTGGGTCGTGCAGGGACACGATCATCCATGGCTGATGAGCGGGCGGCTCACCGCGCTCGACGCCGCCTGGGTCTCGGGCCAGGCGCCCACCGTCGGCGCGCGGCTCGCGGCGAAGACGCGCTATCGCCAGAGCGACGCGGCTTGCACGGTCATCGCCGTCGACGGCGATCGCTTCGAACTCGCCTTCGACGAACCCCAATGGGCCGTCACGCCGGGGCAGTCCGCCGTCCTGTACGACGGGGAGGCTAGTCTGGGCGGCGGAGTGATCGAAGGGACCGCAATGGCTAGACTCGACGAGAGCATGGGCGCTCTCGGGCGGGTCGAGTGAATCCACGGGCGGCACTGTTTCTGAGTCTGTCGATCGGCGTCGCGGCCGGCGCGACGCTGACCGCGTGCGGCGGCGGTAACGATGCGCCCGCACCTGCCGCTGCGCCTGCTCCCGGCGGCGCCGCCGACGCCGACGCCAGCTCCGGCTCCGGTACCGACACCGGCGCCGGCTACCGCCCGCACCGGCGCCACGCCGTCGCCACCTTCACCACCGCCGCCCCCAGCACCGCCGGCTGCCCCGTTCGCGCTGGATGTTTCCGGCCCGGCGCAAGCGGTTTCGAGCGGAGTGTCGCCACGGCTCGTGACGTTCGCGACGGGCCTCGCCTCCCCGTGGGGCATGGCCTTCCTGCCGGACGGCCGCCTGCTGGTAACGCAGAAAGGCGGCAGCTCTGGTCCTGGTCAGCGCCGACGGACGATCGATCTCGGCCCCGCTGACCGGAGTGCCCGCCGTCGACGCGCGCGACCAGGGCGGGCTGCTCGACGTCACCCTCGATCCGCAGTTCGCGACGAACCGGCGCGTCTACCTCGCGTACTCGGAACTGGTGAGCGGCGCGAACGGGACGGCGGTCGCGCGGGGAACCCTGAACGCGTCCGCCACCGGGCTCGACGACGTCGCGGTGATCTTCCGCCAGTCGCCGAAGAAGACCGGCAGCACCGGCCACTACGGCGCCCGCCTGGTGTTCCGCGGCGACGGCACCCTGTTCGTGACGCTCGGCGAGCGGCAGGGTTACGCCAGCGAGTCGCAGCTGCTGACGTCGCAACTCGGCAAGGTTGTCCGGATCCAGGCGGACGGCACGATCCCCGCCGACAATCCGCATCGCCGCGCAGGGCGGAACGGCGGCCGCCGTGTGGAGCCTCGGACACCGCAATCCGCAGGCCGCCGCGCTGCATCCCACCACCGGCGAGTTGTGGGTGGCCGAGCACGGACCGCAGGGCGGCGATGAGGTGAACCTGGCGCTCGCGTCCCGCAACTTCGGCTGGCCCAATGTCTCGTACGGATGCAATTACGGCGCGCCCGTTGGAACGGCATGCAGGATCGGCGGCGGCACGCACGCCGCGCCTTACACCGAGCCCGCCGCGTACTGGTACCCCACGTCGACCGCGCCCGGCGGCATGGCGTTCTACACCGGCGCCCGCTTCCCCGAGTGGCAGGGCAGCCTCTTCGTCGGCGGCCTGGCGGGACGCACGCTGTGGCGCTTCGCGCTGAGCGGCAACGCCATCACCGGCCAGGAGCCCTTCTTCGCCGGCCAGCATGAGATCCGCGACGTGAAGCAGGGGCCGGACGGGTGGATCTACCTGATCAGCCGGAATGCCGGGCAGATCCTCCGGGTCGAACGCTAGGCGTCGGAAGCAGCGAATTCGCGCCAGCAGGCGACGACCCCGCGCGGTTTTGGCTCCGTCGCGCCCTCGGCGATAATCGGCCGCTGAACCCGATCGCTCCCCCATGAAAATCCTCGTCACCGGCTCGGCCGGATTCATCGGCATGCACGTCGCGCAGCGTCTGCTGGCGCGCGGCGACCAGGTCGTCGGCATCGACAACCTGAACGACTACTACGACGTGAACCTGAAGCTGGCGCGACTCGAACAGCTGCGCAAGCCGGGATTCGAGTTCGAGAAGATGGACGTGGCCGACGGCGCGGCCATCGAGGGGCTGTTCGCGCGGCACCGCTTCGATCGCGTCGTGCACCTGGCCGCGCAGGCCGGCGTGCGCTACTCGCTGATCAACCCGCACGAGTACGTGCGCTCGAACATCACCGGCTTCCTCAACATCCTGGAAGCGTGCCGCCATCACCCGGTGCAGCACCTCGTCTACGCGAGCAGCTCGAGCGTCTATGGCGGCAACACGCGGCTGCCGTTCACGGAGTCGGACAACATCGACCACCCGGTGAGCCTGTACGCCGCGAGCAAGAAGTCGAACGAACTGTTCGCGCACACCTACAGCCATCTGTTCGGCATTCCGACGACCGGGCTGCGCTTCTTCACCGTCTACGGACCGTGGGGCCGGCCGGACATGGCGCTGTTCCTGTTCACCAAGGCCATCCTCGAAGGGCGGCCGGTCGACGTGTTCAACAACGGACAGATGCAGCGCGACTTCACGTACATCGACGACATCGTCGAGGGCGTGGTGCGGGTGATGGACCGGGCGCCCGAGGCCGATTCACAGTTCAACAAGGACGATCCGGATCCCGGCGCACTCGTGGGCGCCGTACCAGGTGCTGAACATCGGCAATCATGGGCCGGCGGGACTGCTCGATTATCTCGACGCGCTCGAAGCGGCGCTGGGGAAGAAGGCGGAGCGGCGGTACCTGCCGATGCAGCCGGGGGATGTGCCGGCGACGTTTGCGGATACGTCGAGGCTGACGGCGTGGACGGGGTATGAGCCGGGGACGGCGATTGCCGAGGGCATCGCGCGGTTCGTCGAGTGGTACCTGAAGTTCAACGACCAGGCGAAGGCGGCGTAGGTTTGATTCCCGCTGACGCCTGAAGACACCGTCGGTCTGCGTGCGTAGGAACGGCCTGGCGTTACTCGTTCAGGGACGACACCGGTCTTCGTACGATTGCAGATCGCCGGAGTCGCGTTGGCGAGGTTCCAGAAGGTCGACGCACCGCCTGCACCATTGGGAGTGAACGTGACGATACATCCAGGCCCGTAAGCGCGGCACCGGTAATCGTAATCACTCCAGCTGCATAAACGACCGTGCCGAAGTTCGGCTTGAGGACCGGATCGACGGCACCGCTGGCAGAAACTGACCTCCCACGAGGCTTGCCGTCGAATTACACGGGGCGGCGGCTATCGCTGATTGTTGTTCTGCACGCACTCGGTGATGGCCTGCTTTAGCGATCCGACCCGAGACAAGTTATCCGACCAATGCGAACGCGTTACGTAGTCCTGATACTGTGGAATGGCGATGGCCGCCAGGATGCCGATGATCGCAACCACGATCATCAACTCGATCAGCGTGAAAGCGCGCTGCTTACGGGGGATTGGAGTCATTCGAGGCCCCCGCAAAGGAAAAGGCCGGAGTCCGGCCTTTCCATTTTCGTCTTGTGACTCGCGTTGTATTACGTGCCGACGCCAGTCTTCGAGCGGTTGCAACTGGCGCCGCCGCCAGTATTTTGGAAGACCCACGTAATAGCGGCGCCTCCAGCGGGCAGGGTCGGAGTCAGTGTGACGGTACAAGCACCAACCTGTGCACTCCCGGTCAGCGTGATGACCGCGCCGTCCCAAGTCGCCACCGCGCCGAGGAACGGGCCCGCGGTAGCGGTGTTTGTCGGCGTCACGTAATTGGGCGGCAGGAAACCTGCGCCCATCAAGGATGCGGGCGTGGCGGCGTCGCCGATCGCATTGCACGGGGCGGCCCCAAATGCACCATTGTTGTTCTGCGCGCACTCGGCGATCGCCTGCTTGAACGGACCGACGCGCTGGAAGTTGTCCGACCAACGCGACCGAGTCACGTAGTCCTGATACTGCGGAATGGCGATGGCCGCCAGGATGCCGATGATCGCCACGACGATCATCAACTCGATCAGCGTAAAGCCGCGCTGGGCGCGGGCGATTTGACGTTTCATTGAAGACTCTCCTCGTTGGAACAGATAGACCGGCCCCATGCCGATGCGGAAAGAGTGTCCAAGATCCGTGCCAGGCCGGAATATCCGTCTATTGACGGAAATCTGCCGGCCAATTCGCGGGATATCTGACCGGATGTGTCAGTCGGGGGTGACCAAACGCGTCACGTGAGTGCCGAAGATGGGACGGCTCATCCGATCGGATGAGCCGGGAAGGTCAGGCCGCGGCGGCCTGCACCGGCGTGTTCACGAACTCCATGCGCACGCCGGCGAGTTCGATGACGTCCTTGTGCTTCAGCGGATGCGCGGCGGAGCCGAGGTTCACGCCGTTGACGCTCGGGAACACTTCGCCTTCGACGTGCGCGATGAAGTAGCCCGTCGGGCGACGGGTGATCACGGCGACCTGGTGGCCCGGACGACCGATCGTCGTCAGCGCCTTCATCAACTGCAGTTCGCGGCCTTCGTTGGCGCCGGACAGGATGCGGATCGACGCGGCCGCGACGTTCTCTTCGCCGCCGCCGGGCTGGCGGATCTGGATCGTGGCCGGGCCGGGACCGTAGAACTCGCGGCGCAGCGGCTGGGACGTGTCGATGTCGACGTCGCCTTCGGTGCCGGAGGCGCCGTCCGCCAGGAACTTGAGGCGGTACTTGCCGATCTCGACCGAGTCGCCGCTCTGCAGCAGGTGCTTCTTGATCGGCTGGCCGTTGACCGTCGTGCCGTTGGTGGAGCCGAGATCCTCGAGGTAGACGTCGCCCGCCGTGGAGTAGATGACGGCGTGCTCGCCGCTGACGGCGAGATTGTCGATGACGACGTCGTTGTGCGAGCGCCGGCCGATCGTGGTCCGATCCTTGGCCAGACCCACCTCACGCAGCACCACGCCATCCAGACTCAGGACCAGCCTAGGCATTTCTTCCCCCTGGGCTCGTATTCTCTTCTCGCAAGGAATTCTGCCAGCCCATAAATAGCTTGCCAATCAACCTGTTACTCGATCGCTACCCGTTTTCGGCGATGACGTGGATGAGCACGACCGAGATGTTGTCCCGGCCGCCGGACTCGTTGGCCAGGTCGATCAGGCGACGCGCGGTCTCGTGCGTGTCATCTTCGCCGATGGACAGCAGTCCTGCAATCTCATACGTGCCGACCATCTCCGTCAGCCCATCCGAGCACAGCAGCAGGAGGTCGCCCGCCTGCACCTCGACGTCCTGGATCTCCGGCTCGATGTCGGCCGCGGCCCCGAGGGCGCGGGTGACGAGGTTCTTGGCCGGCAGCAGCCGCGCTTCCTCCTCGGTCACCATTCCGGCGTCGAGCAGTTCCTGCGAGAACGAGTGGTCCCGCGTCAGTTGCTCGAGCTGCGCCGTTGCGAAAGCGGTACAGCCGCGAATCGCCCGTGTGCGCGATCCACAGCCGCGTCGCCGAGGAACCAGGCGATGACGAGCGTCGTGGCCATGCCCTCGAACGCCGCGCTGTTCAGCGCCGCGTTGTAGATCGTGGCGTTGATCTCGCCGACCGTGTCGTAGATCGCCTCGTCGGGCGCGAACGGCGCGCTCCGTCGCGCCGTGAAGCCGCAAGCGCCGCGGACAGCCGATCCAGTACGGCGCTGATCGCCATGACGCTTGCGACCTCGCCCGCGTTGTAGCCGCCGAGGCCGTCGGCCAGGACGAACAGGCCGCACGAAGGATCGGCGCCGATCGCGTCCTCGTTCAGGGGACGGACCAGCCCGGCGTGCGTCTTCAGCGCGAAGTCGAGCCGGAAGCTCATGCGGCGGACGCTTTGCCGCGGCGGCGCTCGAGCAGCTTCGCGATGACCACGACCGCGATCGCCCCCAGGGTGCTGCCGATGTAGCCGACCAGCGCGTGGTCCGGCAGGTGGGGCTTGACCCACACGTCGCCGACGATGAGGCCGCCGGCGATCCAGCCCAGCAGCGCGGCGCCCAGCAGCACGATCACCGGGAAGCGGTCGAGCAGCTTCAGGATGATCTGGCTCCCGAACACGATGAACGGCACGCTGACGAGCAGGCCGAAGATGATGAGCCCCGTGCGCTGCGACGGATCGGCGTGTTCGGCGGCGCCCGCGATGGCGATCACGTTGTCGAGCGACATGACGAAGTCGGCCACGATGATGGTCTTGATCGCCGCCATCAGCTTGTCGCTCGCCTTGATGCTGGAGTGCTCGCCCTCCTCCTCGACCGGCGCCAGCAGCTTCACGCCGATCCACACCAGCAGCAGCCCGCCGACCAGCTTCAGCAGCGGAATGTTCAGCATCGCCACGGCGACGGTGATGAGGATGACCCGCAGGATGATCGCGCCGGCGGCGCCCCAGATGATGCCGAGGCGGCGCGACTTCGCCGGCAGGTTGCGGCACGCGAGCGCGATGACCACGGCGTTGTCACCACCGAGCAGGATGTCGATGATGATGATCTGGACGACCGCATCCCACTCGATGTTCATCAGCCATGCGGCCATCGCGATCTCCCGGTTTCGCCCGTGACGTCGGCTGGCGTCGTTACAGCACCGACTTCAGCAGCTTGCCGATCTCCGACGGATTCTTCGTCGTCCGGATCCCGCAGTCTTCCATCACCGCGAGCTTTTCCTGGGCCGTGCCTTTCCCGCCGGAGATGATCGCGCCGGCGTGGCCCATGCGCTTGCCCGGCGGCGCGGTGACGCCGGCGATGAAGCCGACGACCGGCTTCTTCATGTGCTCGCGCGCCCACTGGGCCGCGATCTCCTCGTCGGTGCCGCCGATCTCGCCGATCATCACGACGGCGTCCGTCTCCGGATCCTCGTTGAAGAGCTTCAGCACGTCGATGTGCTTGAGGCCGTTGACCGGGTCGCCGCCGATGCCGACCGCGCTCGACTGCCCGAGCCCGATCTCGGTGAGCTGCGCGACCGCTTCGTACGTCAGCGTGCCCGAGCGCGACACCACGCCGATGCGGCCCTTGCGGTGGATGTGGCCCGGCATGATGCCGATCTTCAGTTCGTCGGGCGTGATGGTGCCCGGGCAGTTCGGCCCGAGCAGCAGCGTCTTCTTGTTGTGCTTCCGCATCTTGTCGCGCACGACCACCATGTCGCGCACCGGGATGCCCTCGGTGATGCAGATGACGAGATCGAGATCGGCGTCGACCGCCTCCCAGATGGCGTCCGCCGCGCCCGCGGGCGGCACGTAGATCACCGACACGTTGGCGCCGGTCTGCTGCTTGGCGTCCTTGACGCGTCGCGAAGATCGGCACGCCCTCGAAGTCCTCGCCCGCTTTCTTCGGATTCACGCCGGCGACGAAGCAGGCCTTGCCGTTCGCGTACTCGCGGCAGGTGCGGGTGTGAAACTGGCCGGTCTTGCCGGTGATGCCCTGCGTGATGACCCGGCTGTTCTTGTTGATCAGGATGCTCATGTCTCTGTCGTCCCCTGCTCTACTTGGCGCCGTTCGCGGCGGCGATGACCTTCTGGGCGGCTTCCGCCATCGTGTCCGCCGAGATGATCGGCAGGCCGGAGTCGGCGAGGATCTTCTTTCCGAGTTGCTCGTTGGTGCCCTTCATGCGCACCACGAGCGGCACTTTCAGGTGCACCGCGCGCGAGGCGGCGACCACGCCCTCGGCGATCACGTCGCAGCGCATGATCCCGCCGAAGATGTTGACGAGGATCGCGCCCAGCTTCGGGTTGCGCAGCATCAGCTTGAAGGCTTCGGTCACCTTCTCCGTCGTCGCGCCACCGCCGACGTCGAGGAAGTTGGCCGGCTCGCCGCCGAACAGCTTGATCGTGTCCATCGTCGCCATGGCAAGGCCGGCGCCGTTGACGAGGCAGCCGATGTTGCCGTCGAGCTGGATGTAGGTGAGATCGAACTTCGAGGCCTCGACTTCGGCCGGATCCTCTTCGTCGAGGTCTCGCATCTCGACGATCTCAGGATGCCGGTACAGCGCGTTCGAGTCGAAGTTCATCTTCGAATCGAGGGCGATGACGCGGCCGTCACCGGTCAGGATCAGCGGGTTGATCTCGGCCAGCGACGCGTCGGTCTCCCAGAACGCCTTGTACAAACCCTGCAGCACGGTGCGCGCTGCCGGCAGGCTGGCGGCGGGGATTCCGATCTTGGTCGCGACGTCGTCGGCTTCGGCGTCCGTCAGCCCCGCCGACGGGTCGATGTGCACCTTGTGGATCTTCTCCGGCGTGTGCGCGGCCACTTCCTCGATGTCCATGCCGCCCTCGGAACTCGCCATCAGCGTCACGCGCTGCGTGGCGCGATCGATCACCATGCCGACGTAGAGTTCCTTCTTGATGTCGGCGCCCTCCTCGACCAGCAGCCGCCGCACCTTCTGACCGGCGGCTCCGGTCTGGTGCGTGACCAGCTGCATGCCGAGGATCTCCTGGGCGCGCTGCCGGACTTCGTCGATCGAGCGCGCGAGCTTCACGCCGCCGCCCTTGCCGCGTCCGCCGGCATGGATCTGCGCCTTCACCACCCAGACCGGACCGCCGAGCGCTTGCGCCGCCTTCACCGCCTCGTCGACGGAGAACGCCGGAACGCCGCGCGGCACCGGCACGCCATAGCGGCGGAACAGTTCCTTGCCCTGGTACTCGTGGATCTTCATCGTGTCGTGCCGTCCTTGATCGGGGTCGGTGGAGGCAGGTCGTTCGCGGCAACCTGCTCGGTGGGGTGATACCAGCGCGGGTAGTACTTCTGGACCGCGGGTCCGTCGCTGCGCAAGGCGTGGCAGCGGTCCAGCTGCCACGGCTTGGTGTCGTCTTCGTGATGCGCCTCGAAGGCAGTATCCCGCGTCTTGAACACTTCGTCCGCGAACGCCTGCACCGCAGCCGTTGGCAGCACCTTCGCGAGTTCGGTGATGTGCGAGCAGCCGTGCACGCCGCCCAGTCGCGCCTGCACGTGCCGGCGGAAGTCCTTCAGCAGGTTCAGACCGACCAGCTTCGCGTAGTCGGGACCGATGCGCGTCGCAATGCCCGGGGTACGGCACCCACTTCGATGAGGCGTGCGCGGCGAGGATGTTCAGTCGGGTATCGATGGTGACGGTCAGGACCATTTCGTGCACCGGGTCGCCGGCTTTGCGCATGCCCGTCGCCAGCGGGAAGTCACGGTACTTCGTATCGACCAGCACCGCCTCCAGGTCCCATAGGCCGTCATCGCGAGCGTAAGCATCGACTCGGATCGAGCGCGTATGGACGTGGCGGCGAGAAGGCATCGGCGGGGGCGAAAAAACAGGCCGCGATGGAGTGTCGTTATTGGCGCGGCCCGGTCGAGAAATTTAGCACAGCGACCCTCCCGCCCTGAGGGGTGTGCATCGGACGCCGCGTACAGCGTGGACGCCGCGTACGGAGCGCGGCGGGGCCAAGACACCGGCGCAACCGTTTCAGTCGTCGCCGGGCAGGCCGCGCAGGACCTTGCGTATCGTTTCGGTCGAAAAGCCACGCGCCTGCAGGAAGCGCGCTTGGCGGCCGCGCTCCTGCGGCGTGCGTGGGGGTTCGCCGAAGCGCCGCAACCAGATCGACCCGCGCGCGCTCGAACTCCGTGCCAGCCAAGGATGCGACTGCGCGATCAACTGTCTCTGCCGCGACGCCAGCCGACTTGAGGTCGAAGCGGACCCGGGCATCCCCAAAGCGCGTCGACCGGGTTCGGGTCAGGGCGCCCGCGTAGCGCTCATCGGACAGCAGCTTGCCCCGTTCCAGGTCGTCCAGCACCTGGTCGACTTCGGCAGGATCGTCGCGTCGGTCAGGCTGCGGCGCAGCTTGATGCCGAGTTCCGCCCGACTGTGCTCGCGTCGCGCGAGTAGCGCGATCGCGCGCGCGCGCAGGCTTCGGGGTTGCCGCCTGCCGCGCGCTGCCATCGACAACGCCGATTACCCGGCGGCGGCTTCCACGCCGCGGACCACCACCCCCTTGGCCTCACGAATCTTGTTCTCGATCTCGAGAGCCATCTCGCGGTGGTTGCGCAGGTACTCGCGCGCGTTGTCCTTGCCCTGCCCGATCCGTTCGCCGCCGTAGCTGTACCAGGCGCCGGACTTCTCGACGATGTTCAGTTCCGACCCGAGATCGACGATCTCGCCTTCGCGCGAGATGCCCTCGCCGTAAAGGATGTCGAAGCCCGCCTGGCGGAACGGCGGAGCCACCTTGTTCTTGACGACCTTGACCTTGGTCTCGGAGCCAATCACCTCATCGCCCTTCTTGATCGAGCCGACACGCCGGATGTCGAGCCGGACGGACGCGTAGAACTTGAGCGCGTTGCCGCCGGTGGTGGTCTCAGGGTTGCCGAACATGACGCCGATCTTCATCCGGATCTGGTTGATGAAGATGACGAGGCAGTTGGTGCGTTTGATCGTCGCGGTCAGTTTGCGTAGCGCCTGCGACATCAGACGGGCCTGCAGGCCGGGAAGCGAATCGCCCATTTCGCCTTCGATCTCCGCCTTCGGGGTGAGAGCCGCCACCGAGTCGATGACGATCAGGTCGACCGAGCCGGAGCGCACGAGCGCGTCCGCGATCTCCAGCGCCTGCTCGCCGGTATCCGGCTGCGAGATCAGCAGCTCCTGCAGGTTGATGCCGAGCTTTTGCGCGTACTGAACGTCGAGCGCATGCTCGGCGTCGATGAACGCGGCCGTGCCGCCGATCTTCTGCATCTCGGCGATGACCTGCAGCGTCAACGTCGTCTTCCCGGACGACTCCGGCCCGTATACCTCCACGACGCGCCCGCGCGGCAGACCGCCGATGCCAAGAGCGATGTCGAGCCCCAGCGACCCCGTGGAGACGACGTCGATGTCCTCCGCGACCTGGCCCTCGGCCATGCGCATGATCGAACCCTTGCCGAACTGCTTCTCGATCTGCGCCAACGCCGCCGCGAGAGCCTTTTGCCGCTCCTTGGTGTCCGTCACTACCATGCTCCTTCCATCGTCCATTGCCGCCTCCGCTCAAGCTGGTCGCGGCAGCCATTCGGGGCCGCTGATTCGCGATATCCGTGGCTGCCAGTTACTGTCAAAACGTACAGTAGCAGAACTGTAGGTTCTTACAGTATCGGCAGTCAACCGGTTTCTTGACGGGGACACGGCGCCCGGGATTCCTTGCACCCGGTGGAGCGGGCGACCTAGACTGCACTCCCCGGGCGAGAAGCGCGAAGCATATCAATCACGTATGCGCATCCTGATCGCAGAAGACGACGCCGTCCTGGCCGACGGACTGTCGCGCTCGCTGAAGGCGGGGGGCTACGCGGTCGACGTCGTCGCGAGCGGAGATGACGCGGATACGGCGCTGGCCGCCCAATCGTTCGACCTGCTGATCCTCGACGTCGGGCTGCCCAAGCTGTCGGGCCTCGAAGTGCTCCGCCGGCTGCGGGCGCGCAATTCGACCGTACCGGTGCTGATCCTGACCGCCGCGGACAGCGTCGAGCAGCGCGTCAAGGGCCTCGACCTCGGCGCGGACGACTACATGGCGAAGCCCTTTGCCCTGTCCGAGCTCGAGGCGCGCGCCCGCGCGCTGACCCGCCGCGCCGCCGGCAGCGCGCAGACCGTCCTGCGCCACGGGCCGCTGACGCTCGATCAGGTGGGCCACGTCGCGACGATCAACGACCAGGTGCTCGATCTTGTCGGCGCGCGAACTCGGCCTGCTGGAGATCCTGCTGCAGCGGCCCGGGCGGCTCGTCAGCAAGGAGCAGCTGGTCGATCGCCTGTGCAGCTGGGGCGAGGAAGTCAGCAACAATGCGATCGAGGTGTACGTCCACCGGCTGCGCAAGAAGATCGAGGTCGGCGGCGTGCGGATCGTGACGGTGCGCGGGCTGGGCTACTACCTGGAGCGCTTCACGGATACCAGCACGGAGGCCACGGTCGGCGCAGGCTGATCGGCGACATGCCGGACGAAGGCGGCACTCCCCAACGCGCCGGCGCGCGCTCGGCACTGCTGCGCTTTGCACGGCGACGCCGGAGCACCACGCCGGAGCCGCCTCCTGTCGCCGACGACGTCGGTTACAGGAATCCGCTGCGCGCGTTCGCCGAGCAGAACTCGCTGTTCGGCGAGATCCTCGACTGGATGCTCGCGCCACTGCTGCTGCTGTGGCCGATGAGCGTGACGTTGACCTACCTCGTTGCGCAATCGATCGCCAACGGTCCGTTCGACCGCAACCTCGGCGAAGCGGTCGGCGTGCTCAGCGACTACGTCACGGAGTTCAAGGGACAGGTGACGCTGCAGCTGCCCATCGCCGCGCGCGAAGTACTGCGGGCGGATTCGGCGGACGCGGTGTACTACATGGTGCTCGGGCTGCGGGGCGAGTTCGTCGCGGGCGACCCGGACCTGCCGCTGCCGCCGGAGGACGAAGCCCCCGGCACGGAAGTGAAGTTCCGCTTCGACCAGGCCCGCGGCAACGACGTGCGCATCGCCTATGCCTGGCGGGCCTTCAAGCAGAACGGCGAGTCGCGCCACGCGCTCGTGCAGGTGGCGGAAACCCTGGAGAAGCGCTCGCAGCTCGCCAACGAGATCATTCGCGGCGTCATCGTGCCGCAGTTCATCGTGCTGCCGATCGCCGTGGTGCTCGTCTGGTTCGGCCTGTCGCGCGGGCTCGCGCCGCTGGCCGCGCTCCAGGACCGCATCCGCTCGCGCGAGCCGAACGACATGTCGCCCATCGACCCGCGCGCCGCCCCGGAGGAGATCTCGCCGGTTGTCGTGTCCTTCAACGAACTGCTCGAGCGGCTGTCACGCAACATGCAGATGCAGCAGCGCTTCCTCGCCGACGCGGCGCACCAGATGAAGACGCCGCTGGCCGGACTGCGCACCCAGGCCGAACTCGCGATGCGCGAGACCGACCCGCAGCAGTTGAAGCGCAGCCTGCGCCAGATCGCCACGTCGACCGAGCGCGCGACGCACCTGATCAACCAGCTGCTGGCGCTCGCCCGCGCGGAGCATCAATCGACCGACCCGGCGCGTTTCGAAGTGGTCGAGCTCAATGCGCTCGCGCGCAGCGTGGTCCAGGAACAGGTTCCCGACGCGATCTCGCGTCGAGTCGATCTCGGCTTCGAGCCCGCCGAGCGGCCGGTCCGCATCGTCGGCGTGCCGCTGCTCGTCCGCGAGATGATGCTCAACCTCGTCGACAACGGCCTGCGCTACACCCCGGAAGGCGGCAGCGTCACCCTCAGGATCCGGCAGGTGAAGGAGTCTGCCTTCATCGAGGTCGAGGACACCGGACCGGGCATCCCGGAAGCCGAGCGCCAGCGGGTGTTCGACCGCTTCTATCGCATTCTCGGCACCAACGTCGATGGCAGCGGACTCGGGCTCGCCATCGTGCGGGAAATCGTCGAGCGCCACGACGGGCTGATCCGCGTGACGGCCAATCCGGCGACGACCGACCCGGCGCTGCCCGGTACGGTGATCAGCGTCGAGTTCGAAGCGATCCAGGGCGACGATCCGGCGCTCGTCATCGGCTGATTGTTCGCGGCGGGCACGCGCGTTTGACCGGGGGTTGTGCGCTACGGCATAATTTCGAGCTCTCGACGTGAACGCCAGTGATGTTCCGCGCGTTCTGGTTCCGCGAGGGGGTCGTTAGCTCAGCCGGTAGAGCAGCGGACTTTTAATCCGTTGGTCGCAAGTTCGAATCTTGCACGACCCACCAGTCTTCCACTCCCGGCACTCGCGTACCGGACGCTACCGCGCCGTAGCGCTCGACGCTTCGACCGCCGGCTCCCACCCGCCCCCGAGCGCCGTGTACAGGTTGACCACGGACTCGTACACGTTGCGGTTCGCCTGCGAGTACTGCAGCTCCGACTCGAACGTCTGCTGCTGCGCCAGCAGCACCTCGACGTAGATGGTCACGCCGTTGCGATAGCGCAGATCGGCCAGCCGCTCCCGTTCGCGGTTGGCCTTGACGACGCGCTCGAGCGCTTCGCGCTGCTCGATGTAGCGCTGATAGGCGACGAGGGAGTCGTCGACCTCGCGGAACGCGTTGCGCACCGTCTTGCGGTACTGCTCCACGGCGATGCGCTGCTGGGCGAGCGCGGCGTCGACGTTCGCGCTCAGGCGGCCGGCGGTGAAGATCGGCAACGTCACGGCGGGCGACACGGACCACGCCGAGCGGCCGTCCTCGAACAGGTCCTTCAGCGCGGGACTGGCGAAACCGAGGAAGCCCGTCAGGGAAATCGTTGGAAAGTAGGCCTTGCGCGCCGCGTCGACGCTGGCGTCGGACGAACGCACCTGCTGCTCGGCGGCCAGCACGTCCGGGCGGCGCTCGAGCAGCGTCGATGGAAGGCCGGCAGGCAACTGCGGCGGCGTCACGGTCGCGATCGCCCTCGGCGCGCGGGCGACGGGTCCCGGGTTGCGTCCGACCAGGATCGACATCGCGTTCTCCGCCTGCGAGCGCGACCGCTCGATGGCGGCGATGGCCGCTTCGGCACCGGCATAGTTCGACTCCGCCTGCCGCAGGTCGCTGGCCGACGTGATGCCGCCCTGGAAGCGCGCTTTCACGACCCGCAGCGACTCGCGCCGCGTCTCCAGCGTCCTCCGCGACACATCGGCCTGGTTGTCGAGATCGAGCAGCGTGAGATACGTCCGCGCAACCTCGCCGATCAGGCTGATGTAGAGCGCGCGCCGCGTTTCCTCGGACGACAGCAGCTGCCGGCGGGCGGCTTCGGTCGCGCTGCGCACGCGGCCCCAGAGGTCGATCTCCCAGGTTGGCACGGCCAGCCCGAGGGAACTCGACTCCACGATCTCGTTCGTCGTTCCGAACGAGGGCTGCCGGCCCTTCGTGTATGCCGCGTCCGCGACGACGCCCGGGAAGAGCGCCGAACGCTCGAAGCCGTACTGCGCCCGCGCGAGTTCGACCCGCTCGGCCGCGATGCGCAGGTCAGAGTTGCTGGCCAGCGCCTCGCGGATCAGCGCGTCGAGCTCCGGCGTGCGAAAGAGTTCGCCCCAGGGCCGGTCGGCGAGGGTCATCGCCGGATCCGCGGGTGTCCGCCACCCGGCCGGCACATCGACCGCCGTCGGTGGCGCGGTCGTCGTCGCGCAGCCGGTGAGCACGGAGAAGGCAATGAGGGTCGGAGCGAGCGCGCGGTTCATTCGTCGCGCTCCTTGTGCGCGCCCGCGCTCGCTGCCGTTGCGCGCGGCGCCACCGGCGTGGCTGCCGCCGCGCCGCCTTTGTCTTTCTTCGCGCCGCCGAGGTACGTCATCGCGGCCCAGTAGAAGAGCGGCGTGAAGAACACGCCGACCAGCGTGGCCGCGAGCATGCCGCCGAGGATGCCGGTGCCGACGGAATGCTGCGTGGCGGCGCCGGCGCCGCTCGCGGTGACCAGCGGAATCACGCCGAGGATGAACGCCAGCGAGGTCATCACGATGGGCCGCAGACGCAGCTTCGCGGCTTCGAGCGCGGCGTCGATGACGCTCAGCCCCTCCTCGAACCGCTGCTTCGCGAACTCGACGATCAGGATGCCGTTCTTGCCGGCGAGGCCGACGAGCGTGATCAGCGACACCTGGAAGAAGACGTCGTTCGGCGTGCCGCGCAGGAACAGCGCGATCAGCGCGCCGAGGATGCCGATCGGCACGATCAGGAACACCGACACCGGCAGCGTCCAGCTCTCGTACAGCGCGGCGAGGAACAGGAACACGAAGATGAACGACAGCAGGAAGATGAAACCGGCCTGGCCGCCGGAGATCTTTTCCTGCAGCGACTGGCCCGACCACTGGAACGTCATGCCCTGCGGCAGTTTCTCGGCGGAGATGCGCCTCCATCGCCTGCAGTGCCTCGCCGGAACTCCGCCCGGGCGCGCTGACGCCGTTGATCTGCACCGACGGGTAGCCGTTGAAGCGCGACAGCGCGATCGGCGCCGAACGGAACTCGGACGAGGCCACCACCGGCAGCGGCACCATGTCGCCCTTGCCGTTGCGGACGTAGAAGCGCGACAGGTAGGCCGGGTCGGACCGGAACACCTGTTCCGACTGCAGCTTGACCTTGAGGTTGGTGCCGAACGCGGTGAACTGATTGACAAAGGCCGAACCGAGCATCGCGCCGATCGTCTGGTAGACATCCGACAGCGGCACGCCGAGGGACTTCGCCTTGTTGCGGTCGACGTCGATGAACAGCGTCTGCACGTCCGGCGCCGCGACGCTGCGCACGGCGGCGAGGCGCTCGTCCTGCCGCGCGGCCTGGACGACGGCCGCCGCCGTCTGGTTCAGCTTGTCGCGGTCGCCGTCGAGCGCGACCAGGCGGTAGTCGAAGCCCGCGATCGAGCCCAGCCCCGAGATCGGCGGCTCGTTCAGCGCGAAGACGCGCGCCTCGGAGATTCCGGCGAGCTTCGCGTTGGTGCGGGCGATCAGCGCCAGCGCGTGATTCTCCTTCTCGGGCCGCTCGGACCAGTCCTTGAGCGTCACGTACATGAAGCCCTGGTTCGCGTATCGGTAGAAAATCGAGAAGCCGAGGATGCTGATCACGTCGGCGACCGCCGGCTCCTGCTTGATGAGAACCTCCGCCTGCTTCATCACCTCGAGCACGCGTTCCTGGGACGCGCCGGACGGCAGGTCGATCGCCACCATCATCGTGCCCTTGTCTTCCTCGGGCACGAAGCCGCCGGGAATCGTCTTGAACAGCATGATCAGGGAACCGATGATCACCGCGTAGACGAGCGCAAAGCGCAGCGCGCGCTTGATCACGCCGGCCGACGCCGGCGACATACCGCTGCGTGACCTTCTCGAAGAACCGGTCGAAGGCCTGGATCGGCTTCGGCTTGTGCATGCCCGGCTTCAGGATCAGCGCGCACAGCGCCGGCGTCAGCGTCAGCGCCGTGACCGCCGACAGCAGGGTCGAGATGGTGATCGTGATCGCGAACTGCTTGTACAGCGTTCCGGTGACGCCGCCGAGGAAGGCCACCGGCACGAACACCGCGCAGATCACGGCGGTCACGCCGACGATGGCGCCGCCGATGCCCTTCATCGCCTCGCGCGCGGCGGCCCGCGGGTCGAGGCCCTTGTCGTGCATGATCTTCTCGACCGCCTCGACCACCACGATCGCGTCGTCGACCACGATGCCGATCGCCAGCACGAGGCCGAACAGCGTCAGCATGTTGATCGAGAAGCCCATCAGCAGCAGGCCCGCCATGGTGCCGACCAGCGACACCGGGATGGCGAGCATCGGGATGATCGTCGCCCGGAAACTGCCGAGGAACAGGTACACGACGATCAGCACGAGCACGAACGCCTCGATGAACGTGTGCACCACCAGCTCGATCGACGCGTTGACGAACACCGTCGTGTCGTACGGCACGCGCCACTCGACGTCGCTCGGGAAGCTCGACGACAGCTCCTGTCATCTTGGCGCGCACCTGGTCCGCGGTCGCGAGCGCGTTGCCGCCCGGACGCAGGTAGATGCCCAGGCCGGTCGCCGGCTGGCCGTTGAGTCGCAGGCTGATCTGGTAGTCCTCGGAGCCGAGCTCCACGCGCGCGACGTCGCGCACGCGCACCACGGAGCCGTCCGCTGCCGCCCGCACGATGATGTCGGCGAACTGCGACGGGTCGACCAGGGTGCCGGTCGTCTGCACGGGAAAGGTCAGGACCTGGCCGCGCGGCGACGGCGTCGTGCCGATCTCGCCGACCGCGTAGTTCTGGTTCTGCTCGCGGATCGCGTTGGAGACGTCGGCGACCGTGAGGCGGTACTGCGCCAGCTGGTCCGGGTTCAGCCAGATGCGCATCGCGTACGGATAACCGAAGAGCGTGACGTCGCCGACGCCACCGATGCGCTTGATCTCCGGCAGGACGCTGCTGTTCGCGAGGTTCGACAGGTACTCGGCGTCGAACTGCCCGGTCTTGCTCTGCATCGTGACGATCAGCAGCAGCGCGGGGTTGGTCTTGTCGACCCGCACGCCGTTTTCCAGCACCACCTGCGGCAGCAGGGGTTCGACCCGCTTCACGCGGTTGTTGACTTCCACCGTCGCGAGGTCGAGGTCGGTGCCGGGCTCGAACACCACCTTGAGCTGCATCAGGCCCGAGGACGACGAGGTGGACTCCATGTACAGCAGCCCGCTCACGCCGTTCATCTCGCGCTCCAGCGGGGCGGCGACGACGTTTTCCAGCAGCTCGGGCGACGCGCCGGGATAGGTCGCGGTCACCGCGACCTGCGGCGGCGCCACGTTGGGGTACTGCTCGATCGCCAGCTGCCGGACGGCGATCAGGCCCACCAGCGAAATGATGAGCGCGATGACGGTCGCGAAGACCGGCCGGTCGACGAAGAATTGCATCCGCTCCTCCTACTTCTTCGCGGGCGCGGGAGCGGCTGGCGCGGGCGACGGAACCGATGCGGCGGCCGGCTTCGGCTGGTAGGCGGCCGGGCGCACCGTCATTCCGGGCTGCACCCGCTGCAGGCCGTCGACCACGACGGTGTCGCCGCCGATCAGTCCCTTCTCGATGACCCAGTCGTCCTTGAACCACTCGCCGACGACGAGGTCGCGGCGTTCGATCTTGTTCTGCGCGTTGACCACGTAAGCGACGTGCCCGTTGGGAACCTTCACCACGGCGCGCTGCGGTATGAGCACCGTGTTCGGACGTTCGCCCGCCGTCAGCTGCACGCGGATGAACATTCCCGGCTGCAGCCGCGGGCTGCCGTTGGGCAGCACCGCCCGCAGCGTGACCGTGCCGGTTTCCCGATTGATCTGCGTGTCGGTGAAATCGATGCGCCCCGCCTGCTTGTACTCGGCGCCGTCGGGCAGCAGGAAGCGCGCGGTGTCGCCCTTCGCTTCCTTGATCGCGCCGCTGTCCAGCGCGCGGCGGAACGCGAGCGCATCGCGGTCAGGGATCGTGAAGGTCACATAGATCGGATCGAGTTTGTCGATCGTCGCAAGCAGAGTCGGTTCGCCCTTGCCGACGAGCGCGCCTTCCGGCACCTGCGACATGCCGATGCGGCCCGCCTCGGTGGCGACGACTCTCGTGTAACCGACGTTCAGCTTCGCGCGGTCGAGCGTCGAGCGCGCCGAATTCACCTGCGCCTCCGCGCTCTTCATCTGGGTAACGGCGTCGTCGTAGTCCTGCTTGCTGACCGCCTCTTCCTTGACCAGGGGAGCGAATCGCGACTCCTTGGTCCTGGCGTTGGCAAGCTGGGCCTCGGCCCGCGCGAGTTCCGCCTCGGCGTCGCGCAGCTGCGCTTCATAGGTGAGCGGGTCGATCGTGTAGAGAAGCTGGCCCGGCTTGACGTCGCTGCCCTCGACGTAATGCCGCTTTTCCAGAATGCCCTCGACGCGCGCCCGCACCTGCACGGAGCGATAGGCGGTGACGTTGCCCACATACTCGCGGCGAACGGGAACGGTCTCGCTGCGCGCCTTGACGACCTGCACCTCGGGCGGCGGCGGGGGCGCCTTCGCCGCATCCTTCTTGTCGCCGCACGCCGCCAGTAAAACGGCCACGATCACGGCCAGGGTCGCGCGGCCCATCGCGTTCCTTGCTGCGCCCATTCCATTCCCCTTCCGCCGCCTGCCCGTATGAGGCCGCGAATGCTGTTTCTTGCGTGTTCCGCCGAGTCTGCCGCCGGTCGGCTCCGCCCTCTTGAAGCCGAAATCTAAACCATCGCAGCGCGTGTAAGTCCGCACTTCCCCAGACTCGACAAATCCGGCCCGTTTGCGTAGTCTTAATCGTGCATACGCTTCAAGTTTTGTATTCCTTCGGCTCATCTTTGCGCTGGCGTTTTACTGCCAGTGGTCTTTGATCACTACCGGGTTACGTTGCTTGATCCGCTTGCGCAGCGACGGAGGTCATGTGACCTCCGCGCAATCCAACAAGGAAACGTAACAACATGGCTAGTGGAAAAGTGAAGTGGTTCAACGAGTCCAAGGGTTTCGGCTTCATCACCCCGGACGGCGGCGGCGCTGACCTGTTCGCGCATTACAGCGAGATCGTCGGCAGCGGCTTCAAGACGCTGCAGGAGAACCAGGCGGTCGAGTTCGTGGTCAAGCAGGGCCCGAAAGGCCCGCAGGCCTCGCAGATCAAGCCCCTCTAAGGGCTGGGTCGAGCGATCGAAAGCCGCGGCAAGTCCGCGGCTTTTTTTCGCCCGTACTTCGGCTGCACCTCAACGCTGCTTGCGGATCTGCTCGAACACCGAAAGCACCTTGTCCGCCGGCTTGTCGATGCAGTGATCGATGATGCGGTCGGTGGCCGTGGCCATCGCTTCCGTCGCCAGTTCGAGCTGGTTCAGCCGGCCGCTGACGAAGCCGTGGTAGTAAACCAAGGTGTAGGCGCGCTCGTCGCCATCCAGCTTCAGCAGAGTCCGGCAGTCGAGTTCGTTGAGCGCCGGGGACTTCTGGGCAGCGGGGGCCCCGGCCTTTGCCTGGGCGAGAGCGGAGGGCGAGGCGACTGCGCCGAGAGTGATCAACAGCGCGGCGGTGATGGTGTGGCGGTGCATTTTGTCGAATCTCCGAGAGGATGTGATCCTGGTGGGCGCGGGTCCGTCAGCGGCGGAACCCCCGCATGCAATCGTCGTAGGCGTACTGGTAGGCGTAATCGCGATCCCGCTGCGAGCGGGCACCGGCGGCGACGGCTCCGAGCCCGCCTCCAACGGCCGCACCGCGACGCGCGCCCTTCGATCCGCCGACGATCGCGCCGAACACGGCGCCCTTGACGGCACCGTGCGCAGCCCCGTGTAGTCCCCCCGCGCCCGGTGGCGCATACCGGTAGGCCTGGTCGCGAGCGTAGAAGTCGCACTGACGCGCCTCGCTGTGGCGATAGCTCGGCGGCGGTGGCGGTGGGTAATGCGAAGGCGGCGGGTAGTAGCCCGGCTGAGCGAGCACGGCCGGCGCAGCCAGGGTGAACAAGGCGGCAAACAGGACCGCAGGAAATCGGCGAACGATCTGGTGCTTCACGTCTGCCCCAATGGAGGAATGATGTCGATCGAAGCCGCGGCGAAGAAGGCTCCACTGACCCCGCGCTCCCGCATGCTTGGAGCGCGGTCCGGGCGATGCCGAAGCACGAAACAGGGGCCGGAGTCTTGCACGTGCGCCGCGGCTTGCGTGCCAGCGTGTCCCATAGTGGGACACGGCGCGTACAGGCCCGAACGAGCTACTCCGGGAGGTGCTGCTCGGCGTTGCGCAGCGCCCGCGTGACTTCGGTGGCCGCGGCGAGTAAACGCCGCGCGCTCTCGAGCGTGAACTCGCGGACTTCCGGGCCGATCTTCTCCGGGTCGACGACCCAGCCCGCCTTCCCCTCGGTGATCCAGCCGAGTTCGCTGAGCACCTTGAGCTTGCGACGCGTGGTTTCGCGCGGAACGCCGGTGATCTCGCTGAGGTGCCGCAGGCGCAGCGGTCGCAGCGTGGCCCGTTGCGGATCACGGAGCCTGCCGCGGTCGTCGAGGACTTTCGACGGCAGGCTGCCCGGGGGAAACAGGTGCGCGCAGTTCTGGTGAGCGAGCACGCCCCACAGCACGAGCGTCTGGTAATCGAGCCCGAACTGGCGCGTGGATCGGATCATGTGGTCCACGAGGTGGCGATTCATGATGAACGCCACCAGGCCGAAGGCGCGCGCAAAGCTCGCTTCCAGCCGCTCGGTTTGCACCGCCTCTCTGTCATCGTTCCGCGATTCCTTCGCGGCCTTGGCGGCGCGCGTGTCAGTCATTGCGTTTCCCTCGCCTGCCGGCGGGCCTGATGCGATGCATGGAAGTAAAGGGGCGCTGTTCAGTACCAGCTGCCGATCGAGATGCCGAGACCGACCGACGTCTTGCGGAAGTTGTAGTCGATCATCGATTCGCCGTAGCCGCTGAACACCTGCAGATAACCGAAGAGCTTGCCCGAGATCGGGAAGCGCCAGTCGAACTGCGCCGAGCCCCAGCTCGGGTCGGTCTTGAAAGTCGTGCGCAGGCGCAGGGCCGTGGAGCCGCCGCGAGGCAGCTGGTAGTACCCGAGCAGTTCGGCGCGGCCGACGTAGTCGACGATGTCCGGGTTGTCGTCGTCGGTGTCCGATTCGCTCAGGCGCGTCCATGCCTTCGCCTGCAGCACGAAGCTTCCGCGCTCGAGGCCGACCATCGCGTACGCGCGATTCCAGCTGCGCGACAGCGGCTCCGTGCGGCCGTTCGACTGGTGCGCGAGGCCGAACGACAGCAGTCGCCCGCGCAGGCCGAGGATCTCGTAGTCGTCGGGACCACCCACATCACCTCGGGCTCGTAGTTGGTCTCGCGGAACGGGCGCGACAGGTCGTCGTTGTAGACCTGCCAGTAGCTCTGCTGCGTGTAGCCGATCCAGATGTCGGACCCGGTTCCGAACACCTCCTCGGCCATCTTGATCTTGAAGCTGAGCTGGAACGCGCCCTCGGTGGACTGGTACGGGATCTCCAGCGGCAACGCCGCGCGCGTGGGCGACTCCGGCATGCGGTTGACGTCGGTGGACCACAACGCCGGCAGGATGTAGTTGGGCCGGTAGTACGTGAACTGGAAGGCGCCGTACTTGTCTTCGCGGTCGAGTTCCCAGCGCTGCGACAGCAGCGAGCGCCCGTCACCGGTCCTGCCCGTCGGGACGAGCGCGGCGCGCGGGTCATCACGATCGAGGGGCGCAGGCTTCGGCGGCTCGGAGGGTGACGTCGCGGGCGGCGGCAGGACGGTTCGCGCCAGGGCGTCGTAGCAGCGCAACCGCTCGTTCGCATCGACGATGTCCCGGCAGCGCGCCAGATCTTCGGCCGTCTGCGCCACGGCGGCGTGGGCGATGCCGACGAGCAGCACGACCGCGAAAAGACCTCGCCTCACGTGCCCGACCCCCCATACGCCCGCTGGCGGAACCACTTGGTAGCTATCCACTTTTCGCCTTCAGTCACCGGGTTGCCGCCATGGAGGGACCGGGCGTCGAGCTCGCCCTGCTCCGTCGTGTACGCGAAATAGACCGCGTTGCCCCGTCGCGGCAGGACATCGAGCCCGATCTCCGGGAAGACCGTGGAGCCGCCCGCCTCCACGTCGTTCAGGTACATCACCAGCGTCGCCACGCGCTGGCCGCCTTGCCTGAGCACGATCTCGTTGCCCGGCTGCGCGGGGTCGAAGTAGTCGTAATGCGGCTTGTACTCGCCGCCCGGCTGGTAGTGCAGGATCTGCAGCGGCTCGCCGCGCTCGACGGGATGCTGCACGAGTTCGGAGACACGGCGCTCGATGCGCTGGATCAGCGGGTTCTCCCCGCGGTTGAAGTGCGTGCCGGAACTCGTCCGGTGAGGATGAACATCGTAGTTGCCGGTGGCGGCATTCACGACGCTGGAGCGCGCCAGCTTGCCGCGCGACATCTCGATCAGTTCCTCGCACTCCTCCGGCGCCAGCAGGTTGCCGAACAGGATGACGCGCGGCGCCGCGAGGGCGAACAGCATCGCGACCTCGCGGTCGGACGTTGCAAAGGCATTGGGCGTATGCGCCAGTTGCTGGCTGAACGACGCGCCTTCAGCGGCGGCTCCCGTCGGCGGCACGGCGTCGGATGCCACCACGGCGGCGCCGGCAGCGGGAGCGGGAGAAGCAACGGGAACCGGGGCAGGCGCCGGAATGGCCGCCCAGGCCGCAGCGACCGCCTCCTCCGCCATGCGCTTCTGGTAACCGGCCGCAAGTAGCGCGCGCAGCAGATCGCTCGCGCCCGGTACGGCGCGCGATCATGTCGCGGAACCAGTTCTTCAGGTCCGGCTGCAACTGGTCGAACTTCATCGGCGCTTGGTCGGCGTTCCAGGGGCGGCGCGGAGCGAGTTTAGCGAGGCGGCCGGCGTATTCTTGCCCAATTGCCTGTGGAGGTCGCCATGTTGCAGAAAGTCGGACTGCCGCCGCTCGCCGACGGCACGCTGCTGAAGACCGAATCGTTCATCGACGGCGCCTGGGTCCCCGCCGGATCCGGTGCCCGCTTCGTCATCCACAACCCCGCCGACGGGCTGAAGCTGGCCGAGGTGGCCAACGCGGGGGCAGTGGAGGCCGCGCAGGCAGTCGCCGCCGCGCAGCGCGCCATGCCGGCATGGCGGGGCAAGACGGCCAAGGAACGCGCGGCGGTGCTGCGCAAGTGGTTCGAACTGATCCTCGCCAACCAGGAAGACCTGGCGAAGCTGATGACGGCCGAGCAAGGCAAGCCGCTGACGGAAAGCCGCGGCGAGGTGGTCTACGGGGCGTCGTTCATCGAATGGTTCGCCGAGGAAGCCAAGCGCGTCTACGGCGACACGATTCCGACGGTCGCCAACGACAAGCGCCTGCTCGTGCTCAAGGAGCCGATCGGCGTGGCGGCCGCCATCACGCCGTGGAACTTCCCGAACGCGATGATCACGCGCAAGGTCGCCCCGGCCCTCGCGGCCGGCTGCACGGTGGTCGTGAAGCCGGCCGAGCAGACGCCGCTGTCGGCGCTCGCGCTCGCCGAACTCGCGCAGCGCGCCGGCTTCCCGGCGGGCGTCTTCAACATCGTCACCGCCGACGAGCAGAACTCGATCGCGGTCGGCAAGGTGCTGTGCGACTCGCCGATCGTGCGCAAGCTCTCGTTCACCGGCTCGACCGCCGTCGGCCGCATCCTCATGCAGCAGAGCGCGCCGACACTGAAGAAGCTGTCGCTCGAACTCGGCGGCAACGCGCCCTTCATCGTCTTCGACGACGCCGATCTCGACGCCGCGGTCGAGGGAGCGCTGATGTCCAAGTACCGCAACGCCGGTCAGACCTGCGTCTGCACCAATCGCTTCTACGCGCACGCGAAGATCTACGACGCGTTCGTCGAGCGGCTCGCCGCGAAAGCGGAGCAGCTGAAGGTCGGCTCGGGTTTCGAGAGCGGCGTGCAGCAGGGTCCGCTGATCGACGCCAATGCGCTGGCGAAAGTCGAAGCGCACGTCGCGGACGCGCAGGCGAAGGGCGCGCGCCTGGTCACGGGCGGGCAGCGCCACGCGCTGGGCGGCACCTTCTTCCAGCCGACCGTGCTCGCCAACGTCACGAGCGACATGCTCGTCGCCCGCGAGGAAACGTTCGGGCCGGTGGCGCCCGTGTTCAAGTTCACGACCGAGCAGGAAGCGGTCGCGGCGGCGAACGCCACCGAGTTCGGGCTCGCGGCCTACTTCTACTCGCGCGACGTCGGCCGCGTGTTCCGCGTCGGCGAGGCGCTGGAGTACGGCATGGTGGGCGTCAACACCGGCATCATCTCCAACGAAGTCGCGCCCTTCGGCGGCGTCAAGCAGTCCGGCATCGGGCGCGAGGGTTCGAAGTACGGCATCGACGAATACCTGGTGCTGAAGTACCTGTGCATCGGCGGGCGTCTGACCGGCGATGACCGTCAATCGGCGAGCAGCGCTTCGCGCGCGCTCGCCAGCTCGACCCGCTGCGCCGGCGTGATGACCGGAAAGGCGAGATCCATCTTCTCCAGCGCCTCGACGACCGCGCCAGCGACGACGAGGCGCGTGAACCACTTGTTGTCGGCGGGAACGACGAACCACGGCGAGTCCTTCGTGGCCGTCGCGCGGATCGCGTCCTCGTAGGCCTCCATGTAGTCGTCCCAGTGCGCGCGCTCCTTGACGTCGCCGGCCGCGAACTTCCAGTTCTTCTCCGGCTCGTCGAGCCGCTCGAGGAAGCGCTTCTTCTGCTCGTCCTTCGAGACGTGCAGGAAGAACTTCAGCACCGTCGGTGCCGTTGCGCGTCAGGTAGTCCTCGAAGCGCGCGATGTCGCGCAGCCGCTGCGCGGAAGATCTTCTTCGTGACGCACTCCGGCGGCAGCTTCTGCGCGCTGCAGGATCTCGCGGTGCACGCGCACCACCAGCACTTCCTCGTAGTACGAGCGGTTGAAGATGCCGATGCGGCCGCGCTCCGGCAGGTGCCGCCAGCAGCGCCACATCCAGTCGTGATCGAGTTCCTCGGCCGACGGCTGCTTGAACGCGACCACCTGGCAGCCCTGCGGATTCACGCCGCTCATCACGTGCTTGATCGTGCTGTCCTTGCCCGCGGCATCCATCGCCTGGAAGACCAGCAGCAGCGAGCGGCGGTCCTGCGCGTAGAGCTTTTCCTGCTCGGCCGCCAGCCAGCGCACGCCATCGGCGAGCCGCTGCGCCGCCTGCTTTCTCGACTCGGACTTCAGCCCCGCGGTGTCGCCCGGATCGATCCGCTTCAACCGGAAGCTGCGCGCCATCGGTCACCCGGTACGGGTCCAACCAGCCGGCCAGCTCCTTCAGCATCTGCCGATCCATCTCGCTCTCCCGCGTGCGCGGTGCGCGGTGGCGTAGGATAGCGACGCGATCGCCGCGGCCGGCACCGGGTTGTTGAGATCGGTCAACGTCTCCGGCTGACAGCCCTGCCGGCGCGGCGTAACGTCGCCATCGGGACGAGGAAATTCGAGGAGAGACACGCACCATGGCCTATACGACGGAGAACATCAGGACCGTGGCCCTGCTGGGCCACGGCAGTGCAGGCAAGACGACGCTGGCCGAGGCGCTGCTGCTGGCGACCGGCGCGATCCCGGCGGCCGGCAGCGTCGAGAAGGGAACGACGGTCAGCGACTCCGATCCGCTCGAGAAGAGCTTCCTGCACTCGCTGCGCACCTCGGTGCTGCACCTCGACATGCCGAAGACCCGGGTCCACCTGCTCGACACGCCGGGTTTCCCGGACTTCATCGGCCAGGCGATCGGCGCGCTCGACGCCGTCGAGACCGCGGCGATCGTCGTCAACGCGCAGACCGGGATCGAGATGATCACGTCGCGCATGATGGACTGGGCCGGCGAAGCGCAAGCTGTGCCGCCTGCTGGTCGTCAACAAGATCGACGCCGACAACGTCGACCTGCCGCAGCTGCTCGACGACCTGCGCACGATGTTCGGCAAGGAAGTGCTGCCGATCAACCTGCCCGGCCGCGAACGGCACGAAGGTCGTCGACTGCTTCTTCAATCCCGGCCGGCGACTCCGATTTCTCCTCCGTCGCCGCCGCCCACCAGGCGCTGATCGACCAGGTGGTCGAGGTCGACGAGGAACTGATGGCGAAGTACCTCGAGCAGGGCGAGGAACTCGACCCCGGCGCAGCTGCACGCGCCGTTCGAGCAGGCGCTGCGCGAGGGCCACCTGATGCCGGTGTGCTTCGTGTCGGCGCGCAACGGCGCCGGCCTTCCCGAACTGCTGAACATCTTCGAGAAGCTGCTGCCGAATCCCGCCGAGGGCAACCCGCCGCTCTTCTACAAGGGCGAGATGGTCGACGGCCAGCCGGTCGAGGAATTCCGCTCCGAGCCCGATCCGAAGAAGCACGTGCTGGCGCACGTGTTCAAGGTCGTGGTCGATCCGTACGTCGGCAAGCTCGGCATCTTCCGCGTGCACCAGGGCACGATCACCAAGGACACGCAGCTGTTCATCGGCAGCGGCCGCAAGCCCTTCAAGGTCGGGCACCTGCTGATGCTGCAGGGCGCGAAGACGGTCGACGTGCCGTCCGCGGTGCCGGGCGACATCGCCGCGGTCGCGAAGGTCGACGAGATCGACTTCGACTGCGTGCTGCACGACTCGCACGACGAGGACCAGATCCACATGCGGCCGCTGGAGTTCCCGACGCCGATGAGCGGCGTGGCGATCCAGCCGAAGCGCCGCGGCGACGAGCAGCGCATCTCCGAAGTGCTGCACAAGATGACGGCCGAGGACCCGACGCTGGTCGTCGAGCACGACTGCGACGCTGAACGAGACGGTGCTGCGCGGCCTCGGCGAACTGCACATCCGCTCGGCGCTCGAGCGCATGGCGCAGCAGTACAAGGTCGAGGTCGAGACGCGGCCGCCGCGCGTGCCCTACCGCGAGACGATCAGCGCGCCGGCCGAAGGCCACGCGCGCCACAAGAAGCAGACCGGCGGCGCGGGCCAGTTCGGCGAGGTCTACCTGCGCATCGAGCCGCTGCCGCGCGGCACCGGCTTCGAGTTCGTCGACCAGGTCAAGGGCGGCGTCATTCCGTACAACTTCATCCCCGCCGTGCAGAAGGGCGTCGAGTCGGTGCTCGACGTCCGGGCCGACCGCCGGCTTCGTCGATGCAGGACGTGCGCGTCACCGTCTACGACGGCAAGCACCACCCGGTCGACTCGAAGGAGGTCGCGTTCGTCTCGGCCGGCCGCAAGGCCTTCCTCGACGCGCTCGACGAAGGCGCGCCCGATCGTGCTCGAGCCGATCGTCAACCTCGAGGTCGAGGCGCCCGAGTCCTTCATGGGCGACGTCGCCGGCGACCTGTCGTCGCGACGCGGCCAGGTCAAGGGCACGCGCGCGATGGCGCCCGGCGTGCTGGTCGTCGAGGGCCAGGCGCCGCTGGGCGAGCTCGAGGGCTACTCGGCGCGCCTGAAGGCGATGACGCAGGGGCGCGCGTCGTGGACGATGTCGCTGTCGCACTACGAGCAGGCGCCGCCGCAGATCCAGCAGCAGCTGGCGACCGAGTACCAGAGCAAGCGCAAGCAGGTCGAGGAAGAGTAGCGGCGCGGCACGGTGCCGGCGGTCCGCCGTGGACCGTCCGGCGCGCCGCGCCATTGGCACCTGGCGCCGTGCGCGGTGTCCGCGCTGTCGACTATCGTTCGGACGGCCGCACTCTCGCTATCCTTCGGCCTTCGACCGCGACAACGACTGACCTGACAACATGAAGAAGCTGCTGAGCGTCCGTCTGCTGCACCCCTGGCCCTGATGGCTCTCGCCGGCCTTCGGCGCAGACGGCCGAGGACTCCGCGCTGCTGCTCGCGAAGATCCAGGCCGACAAGAAGGGCGTCGTCGAGAAGTCGCTGAACCTGACGCCGGCGGAGGCGAAGAAGTTCTGGCCGCTGTACGACAAGTTCCAGAGGAACTCGACGTCCCGCACCGCGAGTACGCGCTGGCGGTGCGCGACTACGTCGCCGCCGAGAAGTCGATGACCGACGCGAACGCGACGCGCCTCGCGCGCGTCGTCCTGGCGGCCTCCGTCAGCGAGGCCAAGATGCGCGAGAAGCCACTTCAAGGAAGCGTCGAAGGTCCTGCCCGGCGTCAAGGCGGCGCGCTACGTGCAGATCGAGAACAAGATCCAGGCCGTCCAGCGCTACGAGACCGCGAAGGCGATTCCGCTCGCCGACTGAAGCCGGCGCGGCCGTCAGAAGCGGCCGGCCTGGTAGTCGTCGATCGCCTGCATCAGTTCGGCCGTCGTGTTCATCACGAAGGGCCCGTGCCAGGCCACGGGCTCGTTCAGCGGCCGGCCCGCGATCAGCAGCGCCTTCGCCGGCCCGCCGACGGCGCGTGAACCGCACGGCGTCGCCGTCGCCGAGCTGGGCCAGCCCGACGCCCTCGACCTCGTGGCCGCCGACGGCGACCGCGCCCTCGTGCACGACGACGAACGCGGCGTGTCCCGGACGGCAAGCGGCTCGTCGAACGTCGCGCCCGCCGGCAGTTCGACGTCGAAGTAGCGGGCGTCGGTCGCCGCGGCCGTCACCGGCCCGGCGCGTGCCGCGCGACGTCGACCCGGTGATGACCTTGACGCGCACGCCGCCCTCGCGCTCCTCGACCGGCATCCGCGACGCCGGATGCTCCTGGTAGCCCGGCGCGGTCATCTTGTCCTTCGCCGGCAGGTTCACCCACAGCTGGAAACCGCGCATCAGGCCCTTCGGTCTGCTCCGGCATCTCCGAGTGCACGAGTCCGCGCCCGGCGGTCATCCACTGGATGCCGCCCGGCTCGATCACGCCCTCGCCGCCCTTGTTGTCGCGGTGGCGCATGCGGCCGGCGAGCATGTAGGTCACCGTCTCGAAGCCGCGGTGCGGATGCTCCGGGAAGCCGGCGATGTAGTCCTGCGCGCGCGGGCTGTCGAAGTAGTCGAGCATCAGGAACGGATCGATCGACGGCAGGCCGCTGCCGCCGCCCATCAGGCGGCGCAGGCGCACGCCGGCGCCATCGCTGGTCTGGATGCCGCGCGTGGTGCGCAGGACGGGACGCAATTGCATCGACTGGCTCCTCACTCCGCTTCAATGGCAGAGACATCGCAGATGGGGGCAAGGCCGCGCGCCGGCAAGCCCGGCCCGCGAGGCGCTCCCGTCGCGGCGGACGTCGCCGCGGCCCATCAGCCTCCGGGCGGACGCACAGCCCCGCGCCGCAGACGACGCAGCAGCACGCGGCCGGGGTCGAGGGCGTCGGCCAGCGCGCGTTCCACGGGCAGCGGCTCACCCTCCGCCTGCGCGGCGATCAGTTCGGCCGCCAGCGCTGCGAACGTCAGGCCGCGCGAACCGTGGGCGAACGACGCATGCAGCCCCGGATGACGCGGCAGGTCGTCGAACTGCGCGCCACGCAGCCGGGCAGCCATCGCGGCCGCCGCTCGCTCATCGGCGACGGCACCCGCGTACGGCACGCGATCGCGCGCGACGCAGCGCACGCCGCAATAGCGGCCATCGACGCGCGCCTCGACCGGCTGCGCAAGCAGCCGCTCGAGGCGCGCGAGGTTGCTGCGGGACGCCCTCCGCTCGTCGAGCCCGACGCGCCGTCCGCCTCGATCGGCGTTTCGTACGTGGCGCCGACCGCAAGTCGGCCATCGGGCGCGTGCAGCAACGTGCCATCGCCGCCCAGTCCGGCGCGCAGGGCCAGCAAGCGGCGGAGCGTCGATGAAGGTCACCTGCCCGGGGACCGCCTGCACCGGCAGCGGCGCCGATCCGAGCAGGCGCGGCGAGTCGAGCGCCGTCGCGACGACGAGCAGCGGTGCCCGCGCGATCTCTTCGCCGCGCGTCCCGCCCACGGTCCAGCCATCGACGGTGCGGCCGAACGCGCCGACCGTAGCCCGCTCGCACGTCGGATCGCGGAGCTGTCGAGCAGCGCGGCGATCCATCGCGGCGGCGAAATCAACCGCCCTTCCGGCCACCACAGACCCGGGCGCGCCGGCCGACCCCGATCCGCGCGAAGGCGTCGTCCTCCTCCATCCACTCGACATGGCCGGCGGGTAAGCGCTGCGCGGCGAGCGCCCCGCGCCACCGTGCCGCGTCGTCGAGGTCAGACACCTGCTGGAAGAAGCCGTCGCGCCGCCACACGACCTCGGCCGCATGCCGCCCATCGACGGCGACGCGATCGAGCGCGCTGGCGGTCGCCGCGCTTCCGGCCCGCGTCAGCCGCGCCAGCAGGTTGTCGTCGACCGCGAAGTGCGGGTGCATCAGGCCCCACGGCAGCGACGATGCCGCGCTGGCCGGCGGAGCCGAGTCGATGACGCGCACGCTCCAGCTCGCGGCGCGCCAGCGCGTGCGCGCAGGCGGCCCCGGCGAGGCCGGCGCCAACCACGATCGCTGCACGCGCTCCGCCGTACGCGGCCGGCGGCTCGTGTCGCCGCACCGTGTAGCGCGGCGCGTAGCGACCGACCAGCATCTGTCGCTTGCGGCCGAAGCCCGGGGCGCAGGTCGAGGTCGAAGCCCGCGGCGGCAAGCGCGTCCCTGCACGGGCCGGGCCGTCGACCACGTCGCCACGCGGCTGCCCGGGCGCGCGAGCCGCGCGAGCGAGCGCAGCAGCCCGGGTTCCCACATCTCCGGATTGCGGTCGGGTGCGAAGCCGTCGAGAAAGATCGCGTCGGCCCCGAGCCGCAGTTCGGGCGCGAGCGCGCGCGCGTCGCCGAACGCGAGCGTCAGCACGACGCCGTCCCTGCTCGAACTCGCACCGATGCAGGCCGGCGATGGGCAGCGGCCACTGCGCCGCGAGCTGCGCTGCGAGCGTCCTGCAGCTCCGGCGGCGCGGCGTCGACGAGCGACGCGGCCGGCAACGGATGCCGCTCGATCGAAACGAAGTGGAGACGGCGCGGCCGCTGCAGGTCGTCGCGCCACGCCTGCCAGGTCGCGAGGAAGTTGACCCCGAGGCCGAACCCGTTCTCGAGGACGACGAACTGCGAACGCCCGCGCCAGCGCTCGATGCAGGCCGTTCCGCCGAGAAAGACATGCCGCGCCTGGCCCAGCGCGCCATCGCGGCTGGCGTAGACATCGCCGTAGCGTTCGCTGGCCGGCGCGCCATGCGCGTCGAACGACAACGCGACGGGCTCGACGGTCACGGACGATCAGCCGCGTGTCAGCGGCCGGTAGCGCAGGCGATGCGGCTGGGCGCCTTCCTCGCCGAGGCGCTTCTTCTTGTCGGCTTCGTATTCCTGGTAGTTGCCGTTGAAGAAGGTCCACTGCGAGTCGCCCTCGGCGGCGAGGATGTGGGTGGCGATGCGGTCGAGGAACCAGCGATCGTGCGAGACCACCAGCACGGTGCCGGCGAACTCGAGCAGCGCTTCCTCGAGCGCCCGCAGCGTCTCGATGTCGAGGTCGTTCGACGGCTCGTCGAGCAGCAGCACGTTGCCGCCCTTCAGCAGGGTTGCAGCGAGATGCAGCCGGCCGCGCTCGCCGCCCGAGAGGTTGCCCACGATCTTCTGCTGGTCGCCGCCCTTGAAGTTGAAGCGGCCGAGGTAGGCGCGCGACGGCATCTCGAACCGGCCGACCTGCAGGATGTCGAGGCCGCCGGAGATCGCCTCCCACACCGTCTTGTCGTTCGGCAGCGAGTCGCGCGTCTGGTCGACCGCGGCGATCTGCACCGTGTGGCCGATCTTGATCTCGCCGCTGTCCGGCTTTTCCTTGCCGGTGATCATCCGGAACAGCGTCGACTTGCCGGCGCCGTTGGGACCGATGATGCCGACGATCGCGCCGGGCGGGATCGAGAAGCTGAGGTTGTCGATCAGCAGCCGGTCGCCGTAGCCCTTCGACACGCCGTCGAACTCGATCACCTGGTTGCCGAGCCGCTCGGCCACCGGAATGAAGATCTCCTGCGTCTCGTTGCGGGTCTGGTACTCGTACGACGACAGTTCGTCGAAGCGCTGCAGGCGCGCCTTGCTCTTGGCCTGGCGGCCCTTGGCGTTCTGCCGCACCCATTCCAGTTCGTTCTTCATCGTCTTGATGCGCGCCGCCTCGGACTTGGCCTCGCGCTCGAGCCGCTCTTCCTTCTGCTCCAGCCACGAGCTGTAGTTGCCCTTCCAGGGAATGCCCTGGCCGCGGTCGAGTTCGAGGATCCACTCGGCGGCGTTGTCGAGGAAGTAGCGATCGTGCGTCACCGCCACGACGGTGCCGGGAAAGCGCTGCAGGAACTGCTCGAGCCAGTCGACGCTTTCGGCGTCGAGGTGGTTGGTCGGCTCGTCGAGCAGCAGCATGTCGGGCTTCGACAGCAGCAGCTTGCACAGCGCCACGCGGCGCTTCTCGCCGCCGGACAGCGTCGAGATCTTCGCCTCCCACGGCGGCAGCCGCAGCGCGTCGGCGGCGATCTCCATCTGGTGCTCGGTGTCCGAGCCCGACGTCGCGATGATGGCTTCGTACTTCGCCTGCTCGGCGGCGAGCTTGTCGAAGTCGGCGTCGGGCTCGGCGTACGCCGCGTAGATCTCCTCGAGCTTCTGCTTCGCGTCGAGCAGTTCGCCGAGGCCCGCCTCGACCTCGTCCTTGACCGTCTTGTCCGGATCGAGCTGCGGCTCCTGCGGCAGGAAGCCGATCTTGAGGCCGGGCATCGGCACGGCCTCGCCCTCGATCTCCTTGTCGATGCCCGCCATGATGCGCAGCAGGGTCGACTTGCCGGAGCCGTTCAGTCCCAGCACGCCGATCTTGGCGCCGGGGAAGAACGACAGCGAGATGTTCTTCAGGATCTCGCGCTTGGGCGGAACGATCTTGCCCACGCGGATCATGGAATAGACGTACTGGGCCATTGGGTGCGACGCGAAGAGGAAGGCGGAAGGCCGCGCAGATTACCGGATCGGCGCGGTGCTAGTGAACGGGCCTTGCGGAATCAGAGTCGACCGGGCATGCCGCAGCGCGCCGGTCCTGAGCGCGTTGCTCGCGCCCTGGTAGTAGCCGATAGCCTCGTCCGTGAAGTGGCGCGTCAGGTCGCTCGGCGGCAGTTCCTTGCCGGTGGCGGCGTCGATCACCCGCACGCGGCGCTGCGGCCGCAGTTCGACCACCATGCCCGTTCTCGTAGTAGCCGACGGTCTGGTAGTTCGCCATCAGCGCGCGCTGGTGGGTCTTGCCCTCCGTCAGGATGTCCTGCCCGAAGAAGCGCGACACGTAGCTGACGTTGAGCAGCGCCAGGATCGTCGGCGGGACGTCGATCTGCGATGCGATCGTGTCGACCCGCCCGGGCTGGACGTGCTTCGGCGCGTAGATCAGCATCGGAATGTGGAAGCGCTCGAGCGGCAGGTCGGTCTTGCCGCGCGCCGCCGCGCAGTGGTCGGCGACGATCACGAACACGGTGTCGTCGAACCAGGGCTTCGTCCGCGCGCGCTCGATGAAGTCGCCCGAGCGCCCAGTCGGTGTACTTGACCGCGCCGTCGGCGCCGGTGCCCGGGCGGAATGTCGATCCGGCCCGCCGGATAGGTGTACGGACGGTGGTTCGAGGTCGTCATCACGTGGGCGAAGAACTTGCGGCCGGCCGCGTGCCGCTGGTCGAGCTCGCGCAGCGTGAGCGTGAACAGGTCCTCGTCGGCCACGCCCCAGATGTTCTCGTAGTGGATGTCGGCCTTGTCGATCGCCTTGCGATCGACGAAGGTGTAGCCGTTGGAGCCGAAGAAGTGCTCCATGTTGTCGAAGTAGCCGTAGCCGCCGTAGAGGTAGATGGGCTCGTAGCCCTTCTCGAGGAACACCTCGCCGATCGTGTACAGGTTCTCGTTGTTCGGCCGCTTCACGACCGAGTGACCGGGCGTGGGCGGCAGCGACAGCGCGAGTGCTTCGAGTCCGCGCACGGTGCGCGTGCCGGTCGCGTACAGCCGCGTGAAGAGCAGGCCTTCGCCTGCCAGCCGGTCGAGGTTCGGCGTCAGACCCTTCGTGTTGCCGAATTTGCCGAGGTACTCGGCCGACAGCGACTCGACGGAGATCAGCACGACGTTCAGCAGCTTTTCGGGGCCGGCCGGCTTGATGCGCCGCTCGACGGGAAGCGCCGGGTTGTCCGTGAAGTCGACCGGCCCGGCCTCGGTGAACTCGCTGCGCAGTTCGCGGGAGGCTCGCTCGGCGGACACGGTCGCGTAGAACCGGTCGTAGTCGATCTCGTTGCTGTTGAACGCGTGGAAGAACTCCCAGATGCCGTTGCCGGCGAGTTGCTGCGACTGCACGCTCGCGCTGAACTCCTTCCAGCTGGCCGGCACCGCGAGGAACGACAGCGCCGCCACCAGCAGATATCCGGCCATCCATCCGGAGCGTGCGCCGAAGCGCATGGTCGTCGGCGCACCCGCGCGCCAGAGCGGCCCCACGGTGAACCCGCCATGATCGCGGCCAGGGCCGCCAGGCCCAGCACGATGGGCGCGATCGGATACGACTCGCGGATGTTGCCGATGACTTCGCGCGTGTAGATCAGGTAGTCGACGGCGATGAAGTTGAAGCGGGAGGAGAACTCGTTCCAGAACACGAACTCCGAAGCCAACGTGAACGCGAGCACCGCGCACGCCACGAGACCGAATCCGACGAACACGATGCGCAGGCCCGTGCGCAGGCGCGTAGCAGGCCACAGCCAGGCGACCAGCGCGAACGGCAGGATCCAGAATGCGCCGACGGCGAGGTCGTAGACGGTGCCGATCGCGAGCCAGCCGGCCACGCGCCACGGCAGGAACTCGGCGAGCTCGCCGTTGAACAGCGCGAGACCGACCCGTGTCACGAGGCTCACGGCCGAGGAACAGCGCGAGCGCGACGCCGGCTGCGGCAGAACGGCCCCGGAAACAGGCGCGCCTGCCGACGTGCGGCAAGGAAGCTGGCGGATCGGAGCATCGGGACGTGTGGGCGAAGAAAGGACGAGAAGACCGTTCGAGGATTGCGCTCGAAGGCTGTCTGGGAGCGCTTCGATGACGAGTGTACGCTCGCGCGCGCCACTCATCCCTGTCGCTCTCCGTGCCGCGTTCGCCTGCCCTGATCCCCGCCGTCGGCGGTCGTACAATGACCGGTCTTCGCTCGAGTGGACGACGAGGAGCGGTCAGCTGCTGGCGCACCGTCTGGATCGCAACGCTCGCGGGGCTCCTTGGCCTCGTCCTCCTCGAAGCGACGTCGATCGACCTGGCGCTCGCTCGGCTGTCCTACGACCCGTCGCGCGGCGCCTTCCCGCTGCGCGAGCACTTTCTCACCACCCGTGTGTCCCACGACGGCCTGAAGATCGTCTCGATCCTCGTGTTCGGCGTGGATCGTCGCGTCCGTGTGGCGGCCCATCGGCCTGCTATCGCGGCTCGACCGGGGGCGCCGGGTCTACCTGTTCATCGCGGCGGTCGCCTGCCTGGTCGTCGTCTCCACGCTCAAGCGCGGCAGCGCGCTCCACTGCCCGTGGGGACTGGTGGAGTTCGGCGGCTCGCATGCCTACCTCCGACTGTTCGACAGCGGTCCCCGACGGCTGGCAACGAGGCGCCTGTTTCCCGGCTGGACATGCGCTGTCGGCGTTCGCGTATATCGGCGGCTACTTCGCGTGGCGCGACGTCGATCGCCGCATCGCGCGGGCTTGGCTCATCACGGTGATCATGGTCGGCGCCTGGGCGGGCGTGTCGCAGCAGCTGCGTGGCGCGCACTTCCTGTCGCACACGCTTTGGACCGCGTGGCTGACCTGGACGATCTCGGCCTGCATCGCCTGGCTGGTCCGTTCGCGATTGCGACCGGTCAACGAAACCGAAGCAGGCCTGGGTTAGGGTTCGGCCTCCAACGGGAACAAGAACCTTGACCGCCCTGCTCGTCTCCATCGGCGTCGTCGCGCTCGCCGAGATCGCCGACAAGACCCAGCTGCTCGCGCTGGTGCTGGCCGCGAAGTTCCGCAAGCCGTGGCCGATCATCCTCGGGATCTTCTTCGCCACGCTCGCGAACCACTTCTTCGCCGGCGCCGTCGGGACCTTCATCACCCGCCAGCTCGGACCCGAGGTGATGCGCTGGGCGCTCGGCATCTCGTTCATCGCGATGGCGATCTGGACCCTCATTCCGGACAAGATCGACGACACGAAGGAGCACACCAGCCGCTTCGGCGTGTTCGGCACGACGCTGATCGCGTTCTTCCTCGTGGAAATGGGCGACAAGACGCAGATCGCGACGGTCGCGCTGGCCGCCAAGTACGACGCCCTCGTCACCGTGGTCATGGGCACGACCATCGGCATGATGATCGCCAACGTCCCGGCGGTCCTGCTCGGCAACGTCGCCGCGGAGAAGCTGCCGGTGCGCCTCGTGCACGGGGTCGCCGCCCTGATCTTCGCGGCGCTCGGCGTCGCCATGCTGCTCGGGGTCGACGTCGGTCTGTAAGGGCTGGCAGCCCGGATCGGCTGGTCGAACTCCGGCCAAACGTCCGCAATTCATCGCATGACCCGCCCCGGACGGCCGTGTATCATCCGCTCCGTCGTGGGTGCAGTGTGTTCCGGTTCGCACCCCGGCCCTCGCGGTTGTTCTCAAGCTCCCTCGAAGTTCTTCCCAAGCGTCATCGCATTCGCCTGAACCGGTTCCGCGGCCCTTGTGCCGCACCAGGCCGTGCTCTCAGGAGATTTCAATTGAATTCAGCTTTCAAAGCCCTCGGCTTGTCCGACGAACTCGTTCGAGCGGTCACCGAACTCGGTTACACCGAACCCACGCCCGTCCAGCAGCAGGCGATTCCGCTGGTCCTCGCCGGCCGCGACCTGCTCGCCGGCGCGCAGACCGGCACCGGCAAGACCGCCGGCTTCGTGTTGCCGATCCTGCATCGGCTCGCGCAGACGCAGGCCGCCGCCGGCAAGTCGCAGGCATCCGGTTCGCGCACTGATCCTCACGCCCACGCGCGAACTCGCCGCGCAGGTCGAGGAAAGCGTGCGCGACTACGGCAAGTACAAGAAGTCCACGGTCGCCGTCGTCTTCGGCGGCGTGTCGATCAACAACCAGATCGCGGCACTGAAGCGCGGCGTCGACATCGTCGTCGCGACGCCGGGTCGACTGCTCGACCACGCCGGCCAGAAGACCATCGACCTGTCGCAGGTCGAGGTGCTCGTGCTCGACGAGGCCGATCGCATGCTGGACATGGGCTTCCTGCCCGACATGAAGCGCGTGTTCGCGCTGCTGCCGCGGCAGCGGCAGACGCTGCTCTTCTCGGCGACGTTCTCCGACGAGATCCGCACGCTCGCGAGCTCGCTGCTGAACGACCCGGCCATGGTGCAGGTGGCGGTGCGCAACTCCGACGGTCGAGGCGGTCAGCCAGAAGGTCGTGCTGGTCGATCGCGGCCGCAAGTCCGAATTGCTGGCCCAGCTCGTCAAGGACAACCAGTGGTACCAGGTGCTCGTGTTCACGCGCACCAAGCACGGCGCGAACCGCCTCGCCGAATACCTGAACAAGCACGGCGTGAGCGCGCTTGCGATCCACGGCAACAAGAGCCAGAACGCGCGCACCGGCGCGCTCGCGCAATTCAAGAGCGGCGAGCTGCAGGCGCTCGTGGCCACCGACATCGCCGCGCGCGGGCTCGACATCGAGCAACTGCCGCACGTCGTCAACTTCGACCTGCCCCACGTCCCCGAGGACTACGTGCACCGCATCGGCCGCACCGGCCGCGCGGGAGCGACGGGCGAGGCGATCTCGCTGGTCTGCGCCGACGACAAGCCGCTGCTCGCCGACATCGAGAGGGTGATCCGTCGCCAGGTGCCGCGCGAAATCGTCGCGGGCTTCGAGCCCAATCCGAACGAGCGCGCCGAACCGATCCAGCGCGGACGCGGCGCGCCGCAGCGCCAGTCGCAGCGCCAGGCGTCCGAAACGCGAGGGCGGCGAGCCGCGTCGCACCGCGGGTCATGCCGCCGCGAAGAAGCCCGCGCGGCCGCGCGCAGGCGGAGCGTGCGGCATCTCCCGCGCGCGCACAGCAGAAGAGCCCTGCGCGTCCGGCCCCGGCCCGTCCGGCGGAACCGCGCGGGCACGCCCGCTGCAGGGCGCTCCCGCGCCGCGCCGAGCGAATCGGCCGTGCGCACCAACATCCCCGGCCTGAGCCAACCCGGGCATCGTCGCGGACGGTAAGCTCGGCAGCTCCGAGGAGGACGGCGATGGACAGTGCCCGGCCCGAGATCGTCCACAACGCGGCGTCGCAGCGCTTCGAGACGAAGGTCGACGGCTTGCTGTGCCGGTGCGATTACCGCATGCACGGCAGCACGATGATGCTGGTGCACACGGAGGTGCCGCCGCAGCTCGAAGGGCGCGGCATCGCCTCGATGCTCGTGCGCGCGGCCTTCGACCACGCCAGGCAGAACGGAATGGACGTGCTGCCGGTGTGCTCCTACGTGCGCACCTGGGTCCAGCGGCATCCCGAGTTCAGCTCGATGGTCGCCCAGTAGCCGACGCCGCCGGCGCGACCGCCATGCGGTCGCGCTTCGGCATCGCTCAGCGCCGCAGGTCACCAGCTGCGCGTTCAGGCCGTCGGACAGGCTGACCTCGAACGCGCCGCCGGCCGGCAGGCTCGACGTATCGGCCACCAGCTCGCCGCCTCGGCGATGCATCGCCAGCACCGTGCGCTGACCCTCGAACACGTGCGTGACCGAGGCGAAGGACGCCGCCGCGTTCCATCGCACGGACAGCCGGCCCGCGCTCTCGCTCCAGTCCACCGACATCGGCTCGCCGCCCGCGCTGCGCGCGCGCTGCGCCGTCGCCAGCGCGGCGGTCGGCGGCACGACAGCGCCGCCGCGGCGCACCTCGATGCGTTCCAGCGGTCCGGGGTTCAGCACCGTGACCGCGAAGTGCCGCTCGGGCGGCATGGCGTGATCGACGAGTTCGGCATCGAAGGCGTGTTCGATCGTGCGGCCGTCGCGCGTCACCAGCCGCAACGTGTAGTCGCCCGAGCCGGCCGCCGGCGATGCCGCGCAGTGCCTGCACCGGATTCAGAGTCACGCCGTCGAGACCGATCGCGCCGGCGATGAGCAGCATGTCGGACGAGGCCGACGGCCGCTTGCGCGAACGCGAGGGCGGCCTGCGGCTGCGACTCCAGATGCGTCTGCATCAGGCGGTAGTTGTAATCGGAGAACCAGGTGCCGCTGCAGTACCCCATGATGTCCGTCTGGCTCAGCGGGGACACGACGTCGAGCGCCGCCGGCACCGAGTCGACGAGCGGCTGCGGTCCGAGTGAGCCGCCGGCGTATTCGGCCGGCCAGTTCGTGTCCGCGCCCGTCGACGCCACCGCACGGCGCGTGCGGACGGCCGAAGTTGTGTCCCAGTTCATGGGACATCGTGCGCATCCAGCCGCTCGCCGAGTCCCATCCGAGCGCGGTGCGGCCCGGAACGTAGCCGATGCCCGCGACGCCGCCGCGCGGAGCGACGAACGAACCCGAAGTAGTAGCGATAGGTGTTGCCGGGATTCTCGCTGTCCCGCAGCTGGCGCAGTTCCGACGAGCGCTGCGGACCACTCCGCACTCGATGCGGTCGCGTCAGCGTCGCCGACGCCGTTGGTGACGCTCGTGAGCACGTAGCTCGGACGCGTTGTCACGACGATGCGATCGCGCGGGATCGGGAAGCGGCGGGTGAGTTCGTCGAGCACGGCCGTCGTCGTCGGCACAGTGGGGGCGAAGGAACCCGACACGACGGGCACGAGCACGATCTCCAGCCGCGTTGGCGTCCCGACGCCCGGCGTCGCGTCCTGCGTCGTCGTCGTGTCCGAGCCGCTGCTCCGGATCGACTTCGATGCGGACCGACAGGCCGCTCGTCACCCACGTCGCGGGCAACTGCACGTTGAAACTCTGCGCCTCGGAGTAGCGGATCGCATCGGCGACCACGCCGCCCGCGGATCGTCGGCAGGGTTGCCGGCCCGGTCATGTCCAGCGTGCCGAGTATGGCGACGCCGCGGTAGCCGGTCAGTCGCACCGTGGGCGACGCCAGTCCGGTCTGGTCGGACACGACATACGCGCGGACCCACGTTTCCTTGCCCGGCACCAGCCGCTGGCGCGGCTCGGTGGCCGCCTGCGACAGCACCTGTCCGAACTCGATGCCGGCGAGGCTCGCCGAGCACCCCGCGCCGACGATCACGCTGCCGCCAGCGACGGCTGGCTGGCTGCTCGACTGCAGGCTGATCGCGCCGCACGCAAGGCCACCCGGCACGGTGAACACGAGCTGCGTCGCCGTCTTCGACACGATGGCAGCGGCGAGGCTGCGCACCGTGACGGCCGAGACTTCCGTGAGTCCGCGTACCTGTCATCGTCACGTTCGCGCCCGCGGCGGCGACGCGGTACACGGCTGTCGCATCGACGCGGATCGCCGGCACGACGGCCAGCGGCGCGCCCGACGTCACCGTGTCGCCCGCATTGCCCTGCACCTGCAACGCGCCGCTCATCGCGGCGTCGGGGACCGTGACCGTGATGCGCGTCGTGCCCGAGCGGGTCGCGATCGGGCGCGGAGGCGCCGCCGGCGAACACGACCGCGGTCGCGCGATCGAGGTTGGTGCCGTTCAGCGTGAGCGACTGCCCGGTCACGATCGACGTCGGTGCAAACGACGTCAGCGTCATCGGCGCGACGACCGTCAGTTGCTGCGACTGCGGACGAGCGGTGCCGCCGGCGTCGACCAGGGTCACGATGCCGCTGGTCGCCGTCGCCGGCACGTCGACGGTCAGTGCAGCCGGCGTCTGGCTCACGATCGGCAGCGTCGTGGCGTTGACGCGCACCTGGGTCGACACGGTCGAGGTTCGACCCGTTCAATGTCACGCGAGCGCCGGGCAGCACCGAGGTCGGCGCGAGCGAACTGAGCAGCGGTACGAAGTTGACCGTGAAGTCGGCGGACGACAGCACGGTGCGGCCCGGCCGCGGTCAGTTCGATCCGTCCGGTCTGCGCGCCTGACGGGACCACGAGTTGCAACTGGCCGTCGGACGCCACGGTGAACGTCGCGGGGACCGATGCAAGGCTGGCCGACTGCAGGCCGGTGAAGCCGGTGCCTGAGACGGTGATGGTCGAGCCGACGCCACCCGTCGCCGGCGTGAAGGACGACGATCGCCAGCGATGCGGTGGCCGCCGCCGGGGCGACGCTCGTGGCGGTTGTCGCCCCGCCACCGCCACCGCCGCCGCCACACGCCGCCAGAGTTCCGGCGAGGACGAGTGGCCACCAGCGTCTCAACGCCGCGCCGGCGGTTTTGCTCCAGGCCGTGATCGACATGCTTCCCCTGAACTGTTCCTGGCGTGATCCCCGTCCCGCGATCCTCGCACCCCGGCGAGTGACCGGCCATCCCTCTGGTTGGCTCGTCCGGACGGCGGGTGCCAGACGGAAACGGTCAGCTTGCCGCGGCCCGCGACGGCGTATCTGGCGGAAAAGACAGGGGAAACGGGTCTATTGCGGGCGCAGGACCAGCCAGGCAGCGACGATGGCCCAGACCAGCAGCGTGCCCGCCAGATTCGCCGGCGCGTTGTTCTGCCGGAAGAGCGTCCAGTTCCAGTAAGCCGACCGGCTGACCGGGCAGCGGCGGACCGGGGATGAAGCGGTGCACCTTCGCGCAGTACTCCTCGTAGCGCGGCCCGAAGATCGGCTTCAGGTGCGCCTCCTCGCGCTCGACCCGCGTGTCCATGTAGAACCAGTAGACGATCGCGTAGGCCAGCAGCAGCCAGGCGCTTCCGAGCAGCATGCAGAAAGCCGAAGATGATGAAGAAGCGCCCGAGGTACATCGGGTTGCGCACCATCGCGTAGGGGCCGCGGATCGCGAGATCGGAGTTCTTGTCGAGCGACGCGAAGCTCCAGAGCTGGATGAATTCACCGACCATCGAAACGAGGAAGCCGGCGACGAGCCACTCGCGCTTGCAGGAAGGGAACGGCCACGACGATGGCGACGATGGCGAGCGGCACGCGCAGCCGGACGAGGAAGCGGCGCAGTCCCGGATGGTTGAAGACGGAGCGGAGCGAGGCGAGCATTGCGGTCAGGTCGGGCCCGGTGGGTCCGGATGGCTTCTGCTTGGTGGCGCCAGCATACCCGCGCGCGATCCACAGCCTGCGCCAGCGCGTCATGCGCTCGTAGAGCTCGCGTCGCGCCGGCACCCATCGCGTCCGGGTCGCGCTGCAGCCACTTCTTGTAGACGCCGGCCATGTCGAGATCGTTGAACCAGCGGCGCCAGGACGCCGGCATCCAGCGCGTGTCGAGCCAGGCCTGGAAGTCGATCAACGCCGGCTTGCCGTCCGGACGGCGCAGCATGTTGCCGGTGCCGCGCGTGTCGAGGTGCACGACGCCGCGCGCGTGCACCGCATTCATCAGGCGTTCGAGGTCGGTGAAGAATCGCGTGTCCAGCTGCTCGGCCGGCACCTGGCCCAGCGTCACCCCCGGAATGAACTCGGCGGCGATCGCGTGGCGATCGATGCGGAACGGGCGCTGCGGGACGCCGTCGATGCCGTCGAGCCGCCGAAGCGCCCGCAGCTCGCGCCCGAGCAGCACGCGTCCGATCGTGTTCCGGACCCAGAAGCGGCGTCGGGAAAAGTCCTTCACGATCCAGGCGGCCCCGGCCGCTTCAACCCGAAAGACCTGGGCATTGGCCCAGCGGCCGTCCCGCAGCAACCGCGTATGCGCCGTGGCCAGATCGGCGCGGGTGAGCGGCGGCAGGGAAGACGGCGAACGGGGATGGGTGCAAGGCGGAGGGAGGCAGTGCCCGGCCAGCGGGCGACTGCGAATTATCTCACCCGGACTGGGCACGCCCGCGACGGTCGGCAGGAGGCAGCCGGCCTTGCGGTCGGCCGCGCGGGGGAGGAACGGCTGGTGTCGGGGAGGAATGACCCCTAACATGGCGCGACCATGAACCTGCTGATCATCGGCGGTGGCGTCTTTCTGGGCCAGGGCTTGCTGCAGGCGGCCCTGGAAGCGGGCCACGCCGTCACCGTCTTCAACCGCGGGCATTCCCGCAACTGGTGGCCGCCGGGAGTGAAGTGGATCGTCGGCGACCGCAAGGAAGACGTCCATCTGCTGATGGGCCGCCGCTGGGACGCCGTGATCGATACCTGCGGCTACCGCCCGCAGGACGTCGGAGACCACCTGCGCCGCGCTCTTCGACAGCTGCGATCGCTACGTCTTCGTCTCCAGCGTTTCCGCGTATGCCTCGTTCGCGCACACGCCGATCCGCGAGGAGGACCCCCTCGCCTCCGCGGCGGGCTTCGACACCGAGACAGTCAACGCCACGAACTACGGTCCGCTCAAGGCGGAATGCGAGCGGACGATGGTCCGCATCTTCGGCAGCCGCGGCGTCGTGGTGCGACCCGGGCTGATCGTCGGCCCGACCGATCCCACGGGGCGCTTCTCGTACTGGGCGTGGCGGCTGGCCGGCGGTGGGCGCGTGCTGGCGCCGGGCTCGCCCCACAACCCGGTGCAGTTCATCGACGTGCGCGACCTCTCAGCGTGGATCCTGCGCCTCATCCAGGTGGGGGCGACGGGCGCGATTCAACGGGACGGGACCGAACGAGGGCGCGACCTTCGGCGAACTGCTCGACACCTGCCGCTGGATCAGCGGCGAAGAGGCGGCGATCGAATGGGTCGACGAGCGGTTTCTGGTGCGCGAAGGCGTGCAGCCGTGGACCGAATTGCCGCTGTGGATTCCCGTCGCACGACGCGCGACGCGCGGGTTTCACAACGTCGACACCCGGCGCGCCCAGGCGACCGGCCTGAAGACGCGCCCGATGGCCGTGACGATCAACGACATCCTCGAAGCGGGCATTCCGCCGCTCGACGACAAGCGTCGAGCCGGCAAGATGACCCGCGAGCGCGAGCGCGATCTGCTCGCGGTGTGGCAGCTTCACAAGCAGCGGTCTCGCGCTCGCCTGATCGCGCGATCGCGTCATTCTCGCGTCGCCTTGTACCGAAGCAATCGAGCCGGTGTCCCGCTTGGGCGATAATTCGCCCCGATGGTGCCGCACTCGCTGTTCGTTTCCTCCGATCGCCACGTCGATCTCGCACTGAACCTCCTGACCATGGTCGTCGGCGGTGCACTGCTCGCGACCGTGGCGTATCTCATGTTGACGTGGCTACGCCCGGGCGTCCCGGTCGCCGACCGCGGCGACGTCGGACCGCCGGCGTGGGCCTCGATGCCCGAGGTGCTGCTCGGCCCGCCCCGCCTCGAGCTCGACTTCGACTTCCAGTTGCCCGGACTGCCGACGATCTACCGCTGCGACCATCGCGGAGAGGTGACGTACAGCGACCGTCCCTGCCCGGCGGGCCGGATGCGCGCACTGTCGGTCCGTCCGTCCTGAGCGCCCGGCCTGCCGCGTCGGGTTACACCCTGTAACCACTTCGTGTCCGCGTCCGCGTCCGACCGCCCGTTGAAGGGCTGTACGACCACGGAGGACACGATGAAACGCACCATTCTGCTCGGAACACTGCTCGCGGCGCTGCTGGCGCCGTTCGCGATCGCTCACGCCAACTCGAACGTGATCAGTCAGCGTCAGCACGCCCGAATTCGGCATTCGCATCGGCGGCGCCGGTGTATCACCCGGTTCCCGGTGTACGCACCCGTCCCGGTGTTCGCGCCGGCGCCCGTTTACGCACCGTGCTCCGTTCTTCGCGCCGATGCCGGTCTACGTATCGCCGCCGCGCGTGATCCATCCTGCGCCGGTCGTCGTGGTGCGCGCGCCGCGGGTCGTCGTTCCGGCGTATCGGTACTTCGGTGCCCCCGCGGGCGTCTGGGTTGCTCCCGCGCCATCACGCCAACCGCCACTGGGATGACCGGCACGACGAGCGCCGCGATCATCATCGCGAGCCGCGGTGACACCGCGCCGGCTACGGATTCTGACCGCCACTCGCTGGCGCCTGATCCGCGGCCTGTGCTGGAATCCCCGTGGCGACCACCACGGGGATCAGCATGCGCACTGAAGGACCAGGCAGTTCGAACGTCGAGGATCGTCGCGGACAGCGACTTCGGCGGACGCGGGCTGATCGGCGGCGGGCATCGGCACCCTGGTGCTGGTCGTCATCGGGATGTTCTTCGGCATCGACCCGCGCGTCATCATCGGGCCTCGCCGACACGGTGCAGCAGGTGCAGGCGCCGGCGCAGACGGCCGGCAAGGTCGGCGCGCCGGCCGACGACATGGGCCGCTTCGTCTCGGTCGTCCTCGCCGACACCGAGAAGACCTGGAACACGCTGTTCCAGCAACTCGGCCGGGACTACCAGGAACCGCGCCTCGTCCTGTTCACCGGCGCCACCCCGACTGCCTGCGGCACCGGCCAGGCCGCGATGGGCCCCTTCTACTGCCCGCTCGATCAGCGCGTCTACATCGACCTCGCCTTCTACCAGCAACTGCGCGAGCGCTTCCGCGCGCCGGGTGACTTCGCGCAGGCCTACGTGATCGCCCACGAAGTCGGGCACCACGTGCAGAACCAGCTCGGCATCATGCAGAAGATGGACGCGTACCGGAAGCGCCTGAGCGAAACGCAGTACAACGCGCTGTCCGTGCGACTGGAACTGCAGGCCGACTGCTTCGCCGGCGTGTGGGCTCACCACGCGAACAACCGCCAGCTGCTCGAGGCGGGGGATGTCGACGAGGCGATGAACGCGGCGTCGGCCATCGGCGACGACACCATTCAGCGCCGCACGCAGGGCCGCATCGTCCCCGAGAGCTTCACGCACGGTATCCTCGGAGCAGCGCAAGCGGTGGTTCATGACCGGGATGAAGACCGGGCAGATCTCGGCGTGCAACACATTCGAAGGCGTGTGAGCGATTCCGCACCGCGCGATGAACCTTCGCGACGTCGCGGCGGGCCTGGCGCTGACGGTCGGGATCGTCGGCGCGGCGTCCGCGTGGCTCGACCGGCCGGGATCGGTCGACGTACCGCCCGGACGCAGCGATCCCGGCGCGTACGTCGTGCGGCCGATCGCCGACGCCGAAGCGATCCCGGTGGCGCAGGGCGGCGCGCTGCTGCCGGTCGCGCAATTCGAAACGCGCGGCCGCGTGCTGAACATCGAACGCTTCAAGCCCTACCAGTCCCTCGTCAACTGGATACCCGGACTGCGGCCCGCGACGCACGACATCGGTCTCGGATTCGGGCCGATGACCGACACCGCCAACGTCAGCCGGTTCTCGTTCTCCCACGAGGGCGTCAGTCACGGACTGCGCGCGTTGTTCGCGCGTCCGCGGGACGCGATGACCCAGCAGGAGTTCGACGCGCTGGCGCCGAACATCACCAACGTGCACGTGATCCCCGCCAGCGACGCCGTGTATGCGCAGCTGCGCCGGGTGAAGCAGGGCGAACTGGTCACGCTGCGCGGCCTGCTGGTCAATGTGCGCGGCGCCGACGGCCAGGTCGCGACGACGTCGACACGCGCCGGTGACCGCGAATGCGAGATCCTCTGGCTGGAAGACGTGCGCATTGCTCGACTGTGAGGAGCCCATGACTCTGTTCGAATGGCTGGCGCAGGTATGCAACGAACTCGGCTGGCCGGTGCTGCGGGCGCATGACATGCTCGACGAAACGCGCTGGTCGGACATGTACGAGGCAGGCGTGAGCCCCGCGGAGGCGGCCAGGCGGGTGCGCGAGGACAGCGGGACGGCGACGACGTAGCGTCGCGCCCCGGGTGTCGCGTTAACCCGCGGTCTCGTCGACGGATTGACCCGCGGCAACCGCAGCCACTGCGGCGGACCTAGATTGAATGACGTCGGGGCGCGCTTGAGGCCCCTTGTCTGCCCTTTCCGGCCGTGGATCCCTGCACCGCACCTGGCCCGCCCCCTGCGTGGCATGCGCTGAACGCCAGTGAAGCGCTGGCCCGGCTGCAGTCCAGCCCCAGTGGCCTGACACAGGCGGAGGCGGCCGTCCGTCTCCTCCGCGACGGTCCCAATGCCCTGCCCGAAGCGAAGCGGCACAGCCTGCTGGTTCTCTTCGCGCGCCAGTTCGCGGACTTCATGATCGGCGTGCTCGTCGTCGCTGCGGCGGTCGCGTTCGTGATCGGCGAAGGGATCGAAGCGGCGGCGATCCTGGCGATCGTGGTGCTCAACGCCCTGCTCGGCTTCGTGCAGGAGTGGCGCGCGGAACAGGCGATGGAAGCGCTGCGGTCCATGGCCGCTCCGCGCGCGCAGGTGGTCCGCGACGGCGGGCGCGTCGACCTGCCCGCCGCCGAACTCGTCGCCGGCGACATCGTCGCCCTCGAGGCGGGCGTGCGCGTGCCCGCCGACGTGCGGCTGATCCAGTCCGCCGCACTGCGCGTCGACGAGGCGGCGCTGACCGGAGAGTCGGTGCCGGTGGACAAGGACGCTGCACTCGCGGTGGACGCGGACGCCGAACTCGCGGACCGGCGCACGATGGCGTACTCCGGAACGAACATCACCGGGGGACGCGCGCTCGGCCTCGTGGTCGGCAACCGGTCGCAACACGCAGCTCGGCGCCATCGCGCGCCTGGTCGAGCAGGCCGGCGAGACCCGCACGCCGCTGCAGGACCGGCTCGCGCGCTTCGGCCGGCGACTTGCGCTGGCGGTGCTCGCGATCTGCGCGGTGATCTTCGCCGCCGGGCTTGCCCGCGGCGAACCCGCGGCCCTGATGTTCCTGACCGCCGTCAGCCTCGCGGTGGCGGCGATTCCGGAGGCGTTGCCCGCGGTGGTGTCGATCTCGCTGGCGTTCGGTGCGCGGCGCATGTCGCACGCCAATGCCCTGGTTCGCCGCCTGCCTTGCGTCGAGTCGCTCGGCTCGGTCACCGTGATCTGCAGCGACAAGACCGGCACGCTGACGCAGAACCGGCTCCAGCTTGCGCGCTTCGAGGCCGTCAGCCCGGAGACGCGGGACCACGCGCTGCAGGTGCTGGCGCTCAACAGCGATGCGATGCGCGGGCCCGATGGCTGGGTCGGCGATCCGACCGAGATCGCGCTGGTGCATCACGCCGGCGACGGCGGTATCGATGTCGACGCGCTGCGCGAGGCTCTGCCTCGGATCGCCGAATTGCCGTTCGATTCGGACCGCAAGCGGATGACGACCGTGCACGAGCGGGCCGACGACGTCCTCGTGACGGTGAAGGGCGCGCCGGAAGCCGTGCTGCCGCTGTGCGTCGACATCGACGCCGACGCGTGGCACCAGCGCGCCGAGCAGCTGGCGGCCGAAGGTCTCCGCGTGCTGGCGCTGGCGGCGCGCAGCGCCGACCGGCACGCGCCGATCGAGCACGTCGATCGAGACCTGCAGTTGCTGGGACTCGTCGGGCTGATCGACCCGCCAAGGCCCGAGGCGCGGGCGGCCGTCGCCGAGTGCGTCGCGGCGGGAATCGCGCCGGTGATGATCACCGGCGACCACCCCGCCACCGCCCTCGCCATTTCGCGGGCACTCGGCGTTGCTGGCGACGAGGACAGCGTCATCTCGGGCCGTGAACTCGAGCAGCTGGGCGACGCGGAACTGGCGGCGCGGCTGACGCGCGCGCGCGTGTTCGCGCGGGTCGACCCCGCGCAGAAGATCCGCATCGTCGAGGCGCTGCAGTCGCGCGGCGAGTGCGTCGCGATGACGGGCGACGGCGTGAACGATGCGCCCGCGCTGAAGAAGAGCGACATCGGCGTGGCCATGGGGCGCGGGGGAACCGACGTCGCGCGCGAGGCCTCGGACCTCGTGCTGCTCGACGACAACTTCGCGACGATCGTCGGCGCGGTGCGCGAAGGGCGGCGCATCTACGACAACATCCGCAAGTTCGTGCGCTTCGTCATGGCAGGCAACGCCGGCGAGATCTGGACGATCTTCCTCGCGCCCTTCCTCGGTTTGCCGATTCCGCTGACGCCGATCCAGATCCTCTGGGTCAACTTCATCACCGACGGCCTGCCTGGACTGGCGCTGGCGAGCGAACCGGCCGAGGCCGACGTCATGCGCCGCCCGCCGCGGCCCCGGGACGAGTCCGTGTTCGCGCACGGCATCTGGCAGCACATCGTCTGGGCCGGACTGCTGATCGGCGGCGTGAGCCTGGCGGCGTGCGCGTGGGCCATCGACCGCGGCGAGCATCCGCAGACGATGACCTTCACCGTGCTGACGTTCGCGCAGCTGGCGCACGTGCTCGCGATCCGGTCGGAGACCGAGAGCCTGTTCCGCCTGGGCCTGGGCACGAATCGGTTCCTGCTGGGGACCATCGGCGCAAGCGTCGCGCTGCATCTGGCGATCGTTTACGTGCCGGTGCTGCAGGTCGTGTTCGGAACCGAATCGCTTTCGCCGCCGGCGCTGTTCGTTGCGACGGCGCTGTCTCTCGTGGTGTTCGTGGGCGTGGAGATCGAGAAGTGGGCGACGCGGCACGGCTGGCTGTACGACCTGCGCGCGCGGAGTGCACACGTATCATGAACTGCGCCCCCGTCGACGGACCCGCCCGGCCGCTATGCCGCCGGCGCGCCGGTGCGCTTCAGGTAGCTCGCCAGAGCCGCATCCATGCCGGTCGCGTGCACGGCGAACCATTCGAGCATTGCCGGCGCCAGGCGAGCGAGCGGGCCACGGTCTCCGGCGGCGAGCAGGCGCTGCACTTCGCTGACGACGTCGATCACCGAGGCGTGTTCACGCGCGTGGCAATCCGCCATCGGGAACTCGGTCCCGGACATGAGCGACTCTTCGTGCGCGAAATGGCGCTGCAGATGGTCCTGCAGCGCGGCGAGTTCGTCCTGCGCGTCGTCGCCAGCGTCGAATCAGGGCAGCGAGCCGTTCCTCCAGTTCGACATGCAGCGCGTCGATCGACGGTATCGCCGACCGCGTACGCCCCCTGCCCCTCGGCCATGTCGCCCACGGCTCGCCGCCCAGCTGGAACTCAGTGGCCCTTCAGGTACTCGGCAAGCGGCGCGTCCATCGTCTGCGCGTGGACGGCGAACCACGGCAGCAGGTCGCTCGAGAACACCTGCACGGATTCGAGATCGCCCGCATCGAAGCGGCGCCGCACTTCGGACAGCGACTCGAGCAGTTTCTCGTGCTCCTGCTTGTGCCGCGCGTAACCCGCGTAGCGCTCCTGCTGCATCCACTCTTCCTCGGCCCCGCAGTGGCGCAACAGGTGCTCGTGCAGTTCGAGCAGGTGCTGCCCGTAGTCCGCGTCCTCGCAATCGATGAGGCGGTCGAGCAGCATCTGGAACTCCCGGTGCAACTCGTCGATCGGCCCGAAGCCGACGAAGATGTCGTTGTGTCTGAACTGGGCTGCCTGGGTCATGGAATCTCCTGCTGCTCGGTACGCTCCTGCGAGGCAAGGTAAAGGGTTGCCCGCTGGCGGCGTTGACCCACCGCAAGGCTCATGGCCAGCCGCTTGCGGTCTGCGCAAGGAAATGAAAAGCCCGGGCAGGATGACTGTCCGGGCTCGCGGCGACGGATCGCCGTGGGTGGCGGCCGTAGCCGCCGGAAACTAGCGGTAGACCATGACCGGGATGCTGGAGTGCGTCAGCACTTTCTGCGTCTCGCTGCCCAGCAGGACGGCATTGAGCCCGCGGCGGCCGTGCGAGGCCATGACGATCAGGTCGCAGTTCTTCGCCCTTCGCCGTGTCGATGATCGCCTCGTACGGCGAAAACGACTTCACCGTCACCGTCTCGACGGGAACGCCGGCCTGCGCGACGCCGCATCCGCGATCCTGCCGAGCCGCTCGGCGCCGGCCTGATCCATCCGCGCCTCGTAGTCGTCGAGCGTTTCCGGCCGGTACTCGGACAGGTTCGAGTAGGAATACGGCTCGAGCGTCGTCATGCCGATGACGGCGGCCTTGAGGGTCTGCGCCAGGTCGATCGCGGCGGCGATGGCCTTTTCGGACAGTTCGGACCCGTCGGTCGGGACCGAGTATGCGTTTGAACATGACACCTCCGAGAAATCTGACTTCAGCCTAGGACTGTTGACGCCGGCACGGTTGACAGCGGTCAACCTGCACGCGCGCGGCGAACGCCGAAAGCATAGCCGAGCGCCTGACCCGCCGCCACGAATCCCATCGTGGCCGTGACCACGACGCTCGATCCATAGCCGGCGCAGGCCAGTGCCGCGCCCGGCACCGGCCGACCCTCGGCGTCGCACACCGGCAGCGGGCCGCTGCAGCGGCTCGTCCGAATACACGCCCGTGACGCCGAACCGCGCCGGCCGCTTCGCCGCCATCGCGCGGGAAGCCGTGGTCACGGCGCAGCTTGTGACGCACTTTGGCCAGAAGGGGATCGCCGGTGAGTCGCGCGAGATCGTCACACCGGATGCGGGTCGGATCGAGCCGGCCGCCGGCTGCACCGCACGTCACGATGTTGACGCCGGCAACGCGCGCGGCGGCGATCAGCGCGGCCTTCGCGAGGACCTGATCGATGCAGTCGAGCACGACGTCGGCCCCGGTCACCAGCGACGCCGCGTTGTCGACCGTCGCGAACTCGTCCACCGCGCGCATGCGGCAGCCGGGGTTGATGGCGACGAGGCGCTCGGCCATCGCGTCCACTTTCGCCTTTCCGTAGGCGTCGCCCAGCGCGTGGATCTGGCGATTGGTGTTCGACTCGGCCACGTGATCGAGATCCACCAGCGTGAGCTGTCCCACCGCCGAACGCGCCAGCGCTTCCGCCGCCCACGATCCGACTCCGCCGATGCCGACGACGACGACATGCGCGCGGCGGAATCGCTCGGCAGCCGCGTCGCCGTACAAGCGCGCCACCCGGAAGCGCCGCGCCGGTCGAAGTCGTCGCCGCGGGCCGCTGCTCAGCACGGTCACGGCGCCGCCGCGCGACTCGGCGCGATCCGGCGCCGCCGGGCCCGCCCGCCGGCGCGCGATGGCGCAGCGCTCTTCCGCGTCGGTCCGGCCGATGTCGTATCCACCGCCAAGCTTAACGGCGACCGCGATCAAGGCCGTGGGTGCGCATGGGGAATATCCTTGGGGCTGGCGGTGTTCGACGGGACGGGAAATGGAACAGTACGAGCAGGCGATGCAGCAACTGACGCAGGCAATGCCGTCCCTGGCGGGCATGTCGGCCGCCCTGGAACAGGAAGTGGCGCACAACCTGCGGCTGATCAAGGTGCCGGCGGGAACGCCGGTGTTCAGCGAACGCGATCCGTGCAACGGGTTTCCGATCGTGCTGAGCGGGCGGGTACGGGTGTCGAAGGCGCTCGAAAGCGGGCGTGAACTGGCGCTGTACGAGGTCACGCCCGGAGAAAGCTGCGTCATCTCCACCAGTTGCATGCTCGGCGCGGCGCCGTACGGGGCGCGCGGCGAGTGCGCCACCGATGCGGAAATCGCCCTGATCCCGCGCAACACGTTCGACCGGCTGATCGCCGAGCACCGCCCGTTCCGCGAGGAAGTGCTGCAGGTGTTCGCCGACCGCATCCTGCAGTTGATGGAACTCGTGGAGTCGATCGGCTTCCAGCGGCTGGACCGGCGGCTGGCGGCGGCGCTGCTCGGCAAGGGGGCGAAGGTGTCGGCATCGCACCAGGAAATCGCGGAGCAGCTTGGCGTGTCGCGCGAGTCCGTCAGCCGCCTTCTGAAGCAGTTCGAGCAAGGCGGCTGCGTGCACCTCGGCCGCGGCGCCATCGAAATCACCGACCCGTCGGCGCTGCGGAGGATCGCGGCCGGCGAGACGATCGTGGGAGGTGACCGCAGTCACTGACCCGTGCAGTGCGCGGCACCTAAGGTGCCGCTCTCATCTCAAATCGAACAGACCGACTGGAAGGGGGAAACGCATGTTCAAGTCCAATGTAGGTGGCATCGATCGCATCCTGCGCATCGTGGCCGGAATCGTGCTGATCGCGCTGACGCTGATGGGCATCATCGGGCTGTGGGGCTGGATCGGGGTCGTGCCGCTGGCCACCGGTCTGCTCAGCACCTGCCCGGTCTATTCGATGCTCGGCTTCAACACCTGCCCGATGAAGACCGGCGAAGTAGTCGACGCTCGATCGCCGGCAACGGGGCCGCCGCGCGGCCCTTTTTGTTGCCCTGGTGCACCTGATCATTGGGCTCTCGCGGCTGGCTTAGACTGCAAGAGGAGCAATCGGCAACCCCGCTACGGGAGACAACGATGAAAATCCTGATTCCGGTCGACGGCAGCAAGTACAGCCGCACGGCGGTCGACTTCGTCGCTTCGCGCTCGACGCTGGTGGGCAGACAACCCGGAGGTCGAGGTCCTCAACGTGCAGATGGCCATCCCGAGCCGCGCCACGCGCGTGGTCGGAAGCGACGTCGTCTCGTCGTACTACACGGACGAGGCCGAGAAGGCGCTGAAGCCGGCGCGCACCCGGCTCCAGAAGGCCGGGATGAAGCCGACCGTGCGGTTCGCGGTCGGCAACCCGGCCGACGAGATCAGCGCGGCCGCCGCCGAGGACAACGTCGACCTGCTGGTGATGGGTTCGCACGGGCACTCGGCGCTGCGCGGCCTGCTGGTCGGCTCGGTCACCAACGCCGTGCTGGCGCAGACCAAGACGCCGATCCTGATCCTGCGCCACCGCGAAACACCGCCGGCCGACTCGCTGAAGGTCGGCATCGCGGTGGACGGCAGCAAGTTCGGCCGCGAAGCGGTGAAGTACGTGCTCCGCCACCGTGACCTGTTCGGCGAGAACCCGCAGATCACGCTGCTCCACGTCGTCACCGACTTCGCGGGCGCCCTGATGCCCGACATGGCCGGCATCGCCCTGCCCGCCTACTCGGAGGAGGACATCCGCGCGATGCAGAAGAAGGCGTTCGAAGTCGGCGGTGCAGCCGGTGCGCAAGCTCTTCGAGAAGGCCGGCGTGAAGCCGGTCCGAGGTCTGCCTGGCCGGCAACGCGGGCGACGAACTCGCGGCCTACGCGAAGAAGAAGAAACTCGACGTCCTCGTGATGGGATCGCACGGCTACGGCGCGTTCAAGGCGGCCGTGATGGGTTCGGTCGCGACGCGGGTCGCGCACACTGTCCGAGGTTCCGCTGCTGCTCGTGCGCCACGCCTGACGCCGGCCTGACCGGGCGTCGGCCCGCCGGCCGGGTCGAGGGTCGAGCGCGGCGCGACGCGGCAGTCGCGCCTGCGCCGCGTCTGCAACAATGACGGCCGTGACCGCGCCGCCCTCCCGCACTTCGAGTTCGCTGCTCGCCTGGTACTTCGTCGATCACCTGGGGTTCCGGGCTACCTCGCCACCAAGGTCGGACTGCAGTACGCGCCGCCGTTCACCTTCCTGACGCTGCGATTCGCGTTCGGCCTGCTGCTCGTCGTGCCGATCGCGCTCGCCGTGCGCCCGCAGTGGCCGGGCTCGCCGTCGCGAGTGGTTCCACGTCGCGCTCGCCGGCGTGCTGATGCACGCGGTGAATCTCGGCGGCAGCCACTACGCGCAGTACCTCGGCATGTCGGCCGGGATCGCCGCGCTGGTGCTGGCGCTGCAGCCGCTCGTCACCGCGATGGTGGCCGCGCCGCTGCTCGGTGAGCGGCTCGCGCGGCCGCAGTGGATCGGCGTGGCGCTCGGGCTGATCGGCGTCGCGCTGGTCGTCTGGCACAAGATCGACCTGAACGCGCTGACGGCTGGCGCGCTGATCGCCGTGACCATCGCGCTCGTCGCGATCACCGCCGGCACGCTGTACCAGCGCATCCTCTGCCCGGCGGTGGACCTGCGCGCGGCGTCGGTCGTGCAGTTCGTCGCGTCGTTCGTCGTGCTCGCGCCGCTGGCCGTGTGGGTCGAGGACTTCCGCTACGTGCCGGCCTGGCCGATGTTCGGAGCGATCGCCTTCCTCGTGATCTTCGCGTCGATCCTCGCGGTGAACGCGCTGCACACCCTGATGCGGCGCGGCGAGGCGACGCGCGTCACGAGCCTGCTGTACCTGACGCCGATCATCGCCGTCGCCCTCGAGTGGGCGCATGTTCGACGTCCGGCCGACGCTGCTGACCACGATCGGCATCGCCGTCACCTGCGCCGGCGTGGCGATGGTGGCGTGGCGGCCGCGCGCGGCCCGGAGCGCGCGATGACGCTGCGCATGCGTCACATCATGGTGTTCATCGTGCTGACGCACACGTCGTTCGGCGCGGCGCGGCTGACCGGCACGCTGTACGCGCTGTCGAACAAGGCGTCGGCCTTCACGGTCGGCGTGCAGATGGCGCTCTTCGCGCTGGTGCCGGCGCTGCTCGCCGTGCGAGCCGGCCGCTGGCTCGACACGTCCGGGCCCTTCCGGCCGCTGCTGCTCGGCACCTCGCTGATGACGGCCGGCGCGCTGCTGCCGGCGCTGTTTCCGTACGAGGTCGCCGACATCGCGCCGCTGCTGGTGGCGAGCGCGCTGCTCGGCACCGGCTTCATGTACGTGCAGATCACGGCGCAGCACGTCGTCGGCTCGCTCGCCGCGCCCGATCGCCGGCCGGCGGCGTTCTCGATGCTCGCGCTCGCGTTCTCCACGTCCGGCCTGATCGCGCCGGTCGGCAGCGGCTTCCTGATCGACAGCATCGGTCACCGCGCGACGCTGGCGTGCGATCTTCCTGCTGCTCGGCGGTCGGCCTCGGGCTGCTGCTGCGCAGCGCGCGCGCCTGCCGCGCCGCACGCCGCGGCGGGACGAGAGCGTGGCCGACAATCCGTTCGACCTGTTCCGCGTGCCCGAGGTGCGGCACGTGCTGATCATCGAGCGGCCTGATGTCGATGGCGTGGGACCTGCAGACCTTCATGATCCCCGTGTACGGCACGCGCATCGGACTCAGCGCATCGCAGATCGGCGATGATCATCGGCGCCTTCGCCGCGGCCACGTTCGTGATCCGGCTCGCGATGCCCGCGCTGTCGCGCCGCTACCGCGAATGGCAGGTGCTCGTCTTCACGCTCGTCACGTCCGGGGTCGCGTACGGCCTGATGCCGCTGTTCGACTCGGTGGTCCCGCTGATGGTCGTGATGTTCCTGCTGGGCTCGGCCTCGGGTCGGCGCAGCCCAACGTGATGTCGCTGCTGCACGACCGCTCGCCCGAGGGACGCGTCGGCGAGGCGCTCGGCCTGCGCACGATCGTGATGAACAGCAGCCACGTCGTGCTGCCGCTGGTGATCGGCGCGTTCGGCACGGTGCTCGGCGCGGCGCCGGCGTTCTGGCTGATGGCCTCCGCGCTCATCGGCGGCGGCTGGTCGGCGCACCGCTGGACGCGCGGCGCGCCGCGCACGGACAGACGTGATGGCCGCGCCGGTGCCGGATCTCCCGAGCCGCCTGAGTCGCGAGCAAATCGGCGGCCTCGCTGCACCGGCGCGCTGCGAACGCTGGGACGGCGCCTCGCCGCTGTGGGTGTTCGGCTACGGCTCGCTGATCTGGAAGCCCGAACTCGTGTTCGACCGGCGCCTCACCGCGCGCGTGCACGGGTATCACCGCCGGCTGTGCCTGTGGAGCCGGGTGAACCGCGGCACGCCGGAGTGCCCGGGCCTCGTCGCCGGGCTCGACCGAGGCGGCTCGTGCGCCGGGGTCGTCTACCGGGTCCCGGCGCACGAAGTGCGCGCGGCAGTTCGAGCGGCTGTGGGAGCGCGAGATGTTCATGGGGTCGTACGCGCCGCGCTGGCTGCGCTGCCGCCGGTCGACGGCACGGACGTGCCGCGCGCTCGCGTTCGTCGTGCGCCACGACGTCGCCAACTACGCCGGCAAGCTGAGCGAAGCGGAGATCCTCGACGTCTTCCGGCGCGGCAGCTGCGGCCGCTTCGGCACCAGCCTCGACTACCTCGTCAACACCGTGCGCTCGCTGCACGAGCACGGCCTGCGCGATCCGCACTTCGAGCGGCTCGCGCGGCACGCGGGCGTCGCCGCGGGTCCCGGGAGCGCGCAGCTCGTCGCCGCACCTAGAATCGCGCCATGAACATCGCCGACCTCCGCACCGACTACGCCCGCGCCGCCCTCGACGAGGAGCACTCCGACACCGACGCCATCCGCCAGTTCACGCGCTGGTGGGACGAGGCGATGGCGTCGCAGGTCCGCGAGGCGAACGCGATGACCGTGGCGACCGCCGACGCCGACGGGCGGCCCGGCGCGCGCACGGTGCTGCTGAAGGGCTACGACGAGCGCGGCTTCGTGTTCTTCACGAACTACCAGAGCCGCAAGGGACGCGAACTCGCCGCCAACGCGCGGGCCTGCCTGCTCTTCTTCTGGCCGGAGCTCGAGCGCCAGGTCCGCATCGACGGCGCCGTGGAGCGCGCGAGCGAACAGGAGTCCGACGAATACTTCCGCAGCCGCCCGCTCGCGAGCCGCATCGGCGCGTGGGCGTCGCCCCAGAGCGAGGTCATCAGCGGCAAGGCCTGGCTGCTCGCGCGCGCGGCCGAGATGGGCCTGCGGCACGGCGTCGCGCCGTCGCGTCCGCCGCACTGGGGCGGCTACCGCGTGGTGCCCGTCGGCCGATCGAGTTCTGGCAGGGCCGGCCGTCCCGGCTGCACGACCGGCTGCTCTACACGCGGACCGCCACGGGGTGGGACCGTGCACGCCTCGCGCCCTAGGCCCGGAGAGGCTGAATAAGGCGGTTTTTAGAGGCAAATCAAGGCGGTAATTGCGCCTCCCCGGACCGCTCTGCTGCGACTATCATTCGCGCGATGTGAAGGACAGGGGGCGTGAATGAGCGAACAGCCGATCTCGATCATCATCGTCGAGGACGAACCGGAGTTCCGGCGACGCTTCGTGCAGATCGTCGAGAACGAACCGAGCATGAAGCTCGTCGGGCGTCGCCGCGAACAAGCGCGAAGCCCAGGTGATCATCGACCGCGAGTCGTTCGACGTGATGCTGATCGACCTCGGCCTGCCCGACGGCAGCGGCATCGACCTGATCCGCCAGGTCAGCCAGAAGAAGCCCGACGTCGACATCATGGTCGTCACCGTGTTCGGCGACGAGCAGCACGTCGTGTCGTCGATCGAAGCCGGCGCCACCGGCTACATCCTCAAGGACTCCGCGCCGGCCGACGTGATCTCCTGCATCCGCCTGCTGCGCGCCGGCGGCTCGCCGGTGAGCCCGGTGGTCGCGCGCAGCGTGCTGCGCGCCATCCGCAACCGGATGGGCACGACGGCGCCGACGCGCGCCCCCGGCACCGAGCAGAACCCGCTGTCCGCGCGCGAGACCGAGATCCTGCAACTGCTCGCCAAGGGCATGAGCTTCAACGAGATCGGCGAGATCCTCGGCATCTCGCCCGCACACCGTCACCGCGCACATCAAGAAGATCTACCGCAAGCTCGCCGTGCACTCGCGCGGCGAGGCCGTGTACGAAGCGACCCAGATGGGCCTGCTGAAGAGCTGACGCCCGCGCGTCCGTGACTCGCTTCGCAGTCCGCATGACACGCCTGCTCGGCGTCGCCTTCGCGCTCGCTGCTCGCGGCGCTGCTGCCTCCGCCGGCGCACGCGGACGAGACGCAGGCGATCGGCCGCATCGAACTGACGGCGGGACGCGCAGCGTCTTTCCCGGCCGCCGACGCGCTGTGGCAGTCGCACGTCCTGCCGATGCGCTGGGCGTCGAGCGGCGGGCCGCAGCGGCATCTGGCTGCGCTACGGGTTCACGCCTGCAGGCGCGCGCCGCAGGACGGCTGGAGCATCCTGTTCGGCCGTCTGGCCAACGGCGGCACCGTGTACCTCAACGGCAAGATGGTGGCCGACATCCCGCTCGACTCCGACGTGCGGCACGTGCACTGGCGCCGCCCGCACCTGGTCAACCTTCCGAGCGACTACCTGCACGCCGGCGAGAACCAGGTGCTGGTGTTCACGTCGTACGGCACCGGGCGTGCACGGCATCGGCAGGCATCGACGTCGGTCCGACCGCGGAACTGCAGCCCGAGTACGGCAGCGCAGTTCTTCGTCAGCCACACGCTGCGCTGGATCTCGCTGCTGCTGACCTGCCTGCTGGCGATCGGCTTCGCCGCGCTGTGGTTTCGCCGCCGCTCGGAGTCCCTGTTCGGACTGCTGTCCCTGATCGCCGCGTTCTGGGCGCTGCGCTCGCTCGACTTCGCGTTCGAGTCGCTGCCGGCGGACATGCGGCTGTGGACGCGCGGCGCGTTCTACGTCGGCACGGCGGCATTCACCGCGCTCGCGACGATCACGATGTGGCGCCAGAGCGGCCGCCAGCGCAGGACGCGCGGAAGTCGGCGCTCGTCGTCCTCGCCGCCCTGGGACCGCTGCTGCTCGCCCTGGCGGGCGACACCTTCGACATCACCGCCGGGCCCGTCTGGCAGGCGGTGATGCTCGGCGCGCTGGGCGTCGGCCTGTTCTCGCTCGCGCGTCCACGCGATGACGACGCCGAACTTCCTGATCAAGAGCATCGTGCTCGCCATCGCCATCGCGCTGGCGGCGGCGGTGCACGACTTCCTCGTCTACGTCGGCGTGCTGCCCTACGGCAGCCCCGAACTGCTGAACATCGCCACGCCGGTGCTGCTGATCGCGCTCGGCGCGGCGCTGATCGACCGCTTCGTCCGCTCGCTCGCCGACGTCGAGAAGACCAACGCCGAGCTCGAGAGCCGGATCCACGAGCGCGAGCAGCTGCTGAAGCGCAACTTCGACCGCCTGCGCGAGAGCGAGCGCGTGAAGGCCAGCGCGCAGGAGCGCCAGCGCATCATGCAGGACATGCACGACGGCCTCGGCTCGCAGCTGCTGTCGTCGCTGATGCTGGTCGAGCGCGGCGCGCTGACCAACGAACAGGTGGCGCAGATCCTGCGCGAGTCGATCGACGACATGCGGCTCGCGATCGACGCGCTCGCCGCCGAGAACTCCGACCTGCTGGCCGCGCTCGGCAACATGCGCTACCGCATGGAGCCGCGGCTGAAGGCGGCCGGCATGGAACTGCAATGGGACGCGCGCGGGCTGCCCGAGGAAGTCGACATCGATCCGGACGCCGTGCTGCCGGTCCTGCGCATCGTGCAGGAGGCGCTGACGAACGCGATCAAGCACAGCCGCGCGCGCGCCGTGCGCGTCACGCTCGGCGTCGACCACGGCGGCGACTCGCAGTCGCTGTCGATCCGCGTGACCGACAACGGCCGCGGACTCGCGGCGGCGTCGGGCGCGCCCGGCAGCGGACGCGGCCTGCTGAACATGCGCAACCGCGCCGGCAAGATCGGCGCGGTCCTGAAGGTCGAGACGGTGCCCGGGCGCCGGCACGATGATCCTGCTGCGCCTGCCGCTGCACCTGTCGCCCGGGCCCGACCACGCGCGCGATGCAGTTGCCGCTCAACACCGAGGCGGTCATCGAGCAGGTCCGGCAGGGCTAGCGGCCCGCGTCCACGCGGCGCGGCGCCGACCGTACACTGCCGGCCATGTCAGGGCCGGCCAGCCCCTTCCGATTCGCTGTTCGAGGACGATCCCGTCCCGGACGCCCCGCGCCCGGGCCAGGCCAGCGCGGTGGCGCCGGCCTGGCTCGACGAGAGCCTGTTCCGCCTCGGCCGGCAGCTGCCACCGACGGTCTATCTCGGCACGTCGTCGTGGAGCTTTCCGGGCTGGCAGGACATCGTCTACTCGCGCCAGTACACCGAAGCGCAACTCGCGCGCGCACGGACTGGCGGCGTACTCGCAGCACCCGATCCTGCGCACGGTCGGCATCGACCGCAGCTTCTACCAGCCGCTGGCCGTCGCCGACTACGCGCGCTACGCGAGCCAGGTGCCGGAGGAGTTCCGCTTCGTCGTCAAGGCGCCGTCGCTGGTGAGCGACGCCGTCGTCCGGCGCGAACGCGGCGCGCCGGCCGACGACAACCCGTACTTCCTCGACGCCGGCCGCCGCGATCGACCACTTCGTCGCCCCGGCGATCGAAGGACTCGGCGTGCGTGCCGGTCCGCTCGTGTTCCAGATGCCGCCGCTTGCCGCGCGAGTGGACCCAGGGCGACGCCGGCGCCGGCGACGATCGAACGCATCGGCACGATGCTCGCGGCCCTGCCGCGCGCGGTCGGCGGCATCGCGCCGATCTACGCGGTCGAACTGCGCAACCCGGAACTGCTGACCCCGCGTTTCGTCCGCATGCTGCGCGACCACGGCGCTCGCCTGTGCATCGGCATTCACGCGCGCATGCCGCCGGCGGCGCGGCAGAGCGCCGCGCTGCACGCGATGGACGCGACCGAGGACGAAGGCGACGACTGGCGCCTGAAGGGACCGCTGGTGGTGCGCTGGAGCCTGGCGAGCGGCTTCCGCTACGACGATGCGAAGAACCGCTATGCGCCGTTCGACCGGCTGATCGATCCGGACATCCCGACCCGCGGCACGCTGGCGCACCTGATCCACGTCGCGCTGAAGAGCGGACAGCCGAGCTTCGTCATCGCCAACAACAAGGCCGAGGGCAGCGCGCCGCTGACGCGCGATCGAACTCGCGCGCGCCGTCGTCGGCTGAGCGCGCGGGTCACGGCCGCGGCGATGCGGTCCGTGTGCAGTCGCGCCGGCGGCGTCGATGCCGAGATAGCGCAGTCCCTCGCCCCGCAGGAACGCGATGGCTTCGTCCACCGGCTTCAGCATCGCGATCGTCGCGCAGGCACCGGCGAGCACGCACAGCGGCGCCACGACGGACACCGAACGCCAGTGGGCGACCGGCCAGCCGCTGCGCGGATCGAGCAGGTGGCAGTAGCGACGGCCGTCGCGCTCGAAGTACCGCTCGTAGTCGCCGGAGGTCGCCATCGCGCCCGCCGCCACCGGCAGCGCGGCGACGGCCGCGCCGCCGATGCCGCGCGGGTCCTGCACGCCGATGGTCCATGCCGTGCCGTCGGGGTGCGGTCCGATGATCCGCACGTCGCCGCCGAGGTTCACGAGACCGTGGCGCGCGCCGATGTTCCTCCATGCGCGCGGCGGCGCGATCGGCGGCGTACTCCTTGCCGATGCCGCCGAAGTCGATTTCCATGCCGGCGCGCGGCAGGCGCACCTGCGTGCCGGCCCGCTCGACGCGGTGCCAGCCCACGAGCGGCAGCAGCGCCTCGACGTCCTCGGTCCGCGGCAGCCGCGCCGCCTTGAAGTCCCAGGCGCGTCGGAGCACGCCGCTCGTGAGGTCGAATGCACCGCCGCTCCGCGCGTGCAGTTGCCCGGCGAAGTCGAGCAGGGCCGCCGTCTCGTCGTCGATCTCCACGGGCGCGCCGCCGGCCGCGCGATTGATCGCCGACGTCACGCTGTCGTCGCGATAGCGCGAGTACTTGGCCTCGATCCGCCGCACCTCGTCGATGGCGGCCTCCGACCAGCGGCGCGCGGTGGCCTCGTCCGGCGCGAACACGCGCACTTCGCAGCGCGACGCCATCGCGCTGAACTCGAACGAAAACACGGTGAGGGTCACGGGCGGATGCTACCCGTGGGGACCGCGGCCTGAACGCGCCGGCGACGGCGCGCGACGCTCCCGCCGCGCGCGATCGTCAGAACTTCCGGGAGACGCCGACCTGGTACATCTGCGCCTTGAAGTTCTCCAGGCCCGGGCTGCCTTCGCCGCCCAGTCGCCACTCGGCGCGCTGCTCGTAGTACTCGGCCTTCGCGTCGACCATCCAGCCCTTGCCGAACGCCTTGGCCACCTTGACGCCCGGCGTCAGTCCGCCGAACGCGGAGAGGCGCTGGTCGCTGGTGTAGTACGCAGTGGGGTTCTGCAGGAATCCCGGCGGGAACGGCGGCCCCAGCAGCGGATCGTAGACCGGGTCGTAGTAGAACTCGGCGGCGCTCTGCGTCGTGTAGCGCAGGCTGGGGATGACTGTCCAGCCGTCCCTGCAGCGCCTGCGCCCACTCGAACTGGACGGTGTGCGCCTTCACGTTCCAGTCGTCGCTGTAATAGCGGTAGGAGGAACGCAGCGAGGCGTCGAGGCCGTCGAAGAAGTGGTTCCAGCGGAACAGCCCGGCCCATTGATCGCGGCTGCGCGGACGGTTGTCGATGCCCCAGAAGGCCTTGTACGGGTCGGTCAGGTACCCGCTCTGCTTCGCGTAGTACAGGTTGAACTGGCCGATGTCGTTCGGCGACAGAACCTGCGTCACGCCGACCACGAAGTCCGCGGTCCGCTTGTGCTCGGTGAACTGCGGACCATCGGTCGGGAAGATGTCGTCGCTGGAGTAACCGACGCCGGCCGTGAATGTCGTGTTCTGGTCCGCGGTCGCATGCCGCACGGTCAGACCGGCCGCGTTCGACGTGTAATCGTCCTCGGTGGAGTAGGCGCGCGCAACGACACCGCGGTCCGCCCGCCGAAGTACTTGGTGACGGTGATGTCGGCCGCCGTCCGCTGGTCCTCGATGCCCTGGCCCGAAGCGCCGGACAGCACCGTGTGATAGTAGGGCGACGCGCCGGAGATGTTGTCGTACACCGCGCCGATCTCGAACACCCAGTCCTCGCTGATCGGCGCGAGCATGTACAGCGCCGGCGAGCTGACCCTCATGCGGTCACCGGACTCCTGGTAGTCCTTGTAGTACAGGTACTTGAACTGGACCAGCGTCGCGTTCGGCACGGTCACCTGCGCCTGCGCGACGCTCGGCAACACACCGGGCAGCGCGAGCGCCGCCGCCAGCAGGGCGCCGGTTCCCCGTCGAGCCATTTCTTGTTGTTGTATCGGTCATGTGAGCCTCAGTTGCAGCCGCAGCCGCCGCCGCCCACCCCTGCTCCACCGGACGCGCCTTCCTTGCTGAAGTAGGTGTGGTCCATGAAGCGCGTGTCGAGCGGATCGGAGTCGAAGGCCATCTCGGGCTTCGCGAGGTTGCCCTTCTGCCACGGCTGCACCTGCGGCAGCGACGAGCAGGCTGTCGTGACGAGCACGCAGGCGACAAGAAGAAGGCGTTTCATGCGCGGTCCCTATCTCTTCGCGGCGGTCAGCGCCGCTTCGATCTCGCGCTCCAGCGCCGCGCGATCACTGTCCTTGAAGCCGACATGCATCGCGCGGACGACACCGTCGGCGCCGATGAGGTACGACGTCGGCATGCCTTTCGGCTTGTACGCCTCCGCGACCTTGCCGGTGGTGTCGAAGCCGACCATGAACTTCGCGGGCGTCGATGCGAGGAATTTCTCGGCGTCCTCGCGCTTGCGATCGACGGTGATGCCGACGATCTGCAGGCCACGCGGACCGTACTTCGCCTGCATGTCGTTCATCCACGGGAACGACTGCTTGCAGGGCGAGCACCACGAAGCCCAGAAGTCGACGTAGACGACCTTGCCCTTCAGGTCGGCGAGACGCACATTGGCCGGGGATCCCGGCACCTCGAACGACGGTGCGGACTTGCCCACTTCCTGGGCGACAGACGTTGCCTGCAAGCACCGCGCTGAAGGCGATGACGATGATGGACGCGCGCATGTAGCTTTTCCCCTTGACGAGACTGCGGGGAATGGTAGCCGCGACCCTTCGGGCCGCGGCATCGCGGATTGCGGCTAATCCCCGGCGGACTTCTTCCTTTTGGCGGCGAACGTCTTGCGGAATTTCGCCACCTTGGGCGCGACCACGAACATGCAGTAGCCCTGTCGCGGCGTTGTGGCGGAAGTACTCCTGGTGATACGTTCTCCGCGCGGTAGTACGTCGGGCACCGGCTGCACCTCGGTGACGACCTTGCCTGCCACCTGCGACTGCAGTTCGGCGATGACCTCGTCGCGGCCACGCGGCGCTGCTCATCCGAGTGGACGAAGATCGCCGAGCGGTACTGCGTGCCGACATCGTTGCCCTGGCGGTTCAGCTGGGTCGGGTCGTGGATCACGAAGAACACCTCGAGGATCTCGCGGTAGCGATCGCGGCCGGGTCGAACTCGATGCGCACGACCTCGGCATGGCCGGTGCGCGCCGGCGCAGACCTGCTCGTAGCTCGGCCGCGGCGACCTGACCGCCCGCGTAGCCCGACTCGACGTCGACCACGCCCTCGAGTTCCTCGTACACCGCCTCGAGGCACCAGAAGCAGCCGCCGCCGAGCGTGGCGAACTCGTTGCCGGGCGCGGGGTTGCGCGGCCAGCGGATGCGCGATCGACATGGTGCTCCTCCGAAGATGCGACTTGGTCGACGAGTCGCCGCTGGAAGACTTACGGCGGTCGCCCTCAGCCGATCGGCAATGACGGCCAACGCGATGGTCAGCGCGAGGCTGGCGGCGACGATCGATGCCGACCACATGGTCCGACGATTCCCCGGTCGCGCACGCCGAGCACCAGGCGCGCCCCGCTGCCCCACCAGGAGCAGCTGACCAGGAACGCGACGCAGACGAGCAGGATGCCGGGCAGCACGACGAGCGCGGGCGCGACGACGTAGATCGGCAGCGAACCCAGCACGCCGACCGCGAGCCCGCCGGCCCAGTCGCGCGGCCGGCCGTACAGCGGCAGCAACCAGGCGCCGACCAGCCCCTGCGCGATCGGCAACGCCGTCGCCGCCAGCGCGAGCGTGAGCGAAGGGCGCCCACCCGCGGTCCGGCTGCGGCGGTGTAACCGGCGACGTAGTTCCAGTCCGTGTTGAACCAGCGCACGCCGATCTCGGTCGCCACGGCGACGACCAGACCGCCGAGCGACCGCGACGGCCACCAGCGCGACGGCGAAACCCGGATGACCGCGGCGGCGCGCGGCCCACTGCCACAGCGGCACCGGTTCGAGCAGCGCCGCGCCCACTAGAGGACCGCCGGCCGGTTCGACAGTTCGTTCGGGTTGCGTTCGCCTTCGGCCAGCGGAAAGTGGCGGCGCCAGCAGCGCGCCCACCGAGCGCACGGCGTCGATCGCGCCCTGCTCGAAGCGGCCCGCGCGGAAGTGATCGCGCATCGCGTTGCAGATCGCGTCCCACTCGGCGCGCGGCACGCGGCGCGCGATGCCGCGGTCGGCGACGATCTCGATGCTGTGGTCGGCGAGCTCCACGTAGATCAGCACGCCGTTGTTCTGCTCGGTGTCCCACACGCGCAGCTTCGCGAACACCATCGCCGCGCGCTCGCGCGCCGGCGCGTCGCGCTTCAGGTAGCTCCACGGCAGCGCGGCCTCGACGGCGAAACGGATCTCGCCCGAGTGGCTGCGCTCGCTGTCGGCGATCGCCTGCTGGATCCGCGCGAGCGCCGTCTCGCTGTACGCCTTGCGCACCGCGTACGGCGTCTTGAACCAGTGGCGCAGCCAGCGAACGATGCTCATCGCTTGCTCCTACCAGCTGCTGCCGCCACCGCCGCCGGCGAAGTCGCCGCCGCCGCCGGACGACCAGCCGCCGCCACCGCCACCGACCCGCCGCCGCCAGCTGCCGCCGCCGCTCCAGCCGCCCGGAAGGATGACCGGGCCGCCGCGACGACCGCCGAGCACGCGCCCGCCACCGAGCGGCCCGCGGCCGCCGCCGAAGCCGGACAGCACCAGCACCGCGATGCCGGCGATCGCGCCGACGATCAGCGACGACAGCATGAAGCCGGCGATCGCCCCGTGCCGGCGCCGCTCAGCATCGCGCCCGGCACGCCGAAGATCCGGCGCAGCAGCGCGCCGACCAGCGTGCCGAAGATGATCAGCGGCACCAGCGCGCCGAGCAGGTCCTCGCCGGCGTCGACCTTGTGGCGCGGCACGCCGGCCGGCGTCGGCAGCGCCTCGCCCTCGATCGCTTCATCACGGCGTCGACACCGGCGTCGATGCCGGCCGCGAAGTCGCCGCGCGCGAACTGCGGCCCCATCAGCTCGCGCGTGATGCGCGTCGCGACGACGTCCGGAATCGCGCCTTCGAGGGCGCGCGCCACGCTGATCCACACGCGGCGGTCCTTGACCGCGACCGCGATCAGCACGCCGTCGCCGACGCCCTTGCGGCCGATCTTCCACGCGTCGCCGACGCGATTCGTGAAGTCCGAGATCGGCTCGGGCTGCGTGCTCGGCACGACGATGACCGCGATCTGCGAACCCTTCGCCTGTTCGAAGGCCGCCAGCTTCGCTTCGAGCTGGGCCTTCGCCCGCGGCGCCGAGCACGCCCGCCGTGTCGGTGACGCGCGCCAGCGGCGGCACCGCGAGCCGCCCGTCGGGCAGGGTCGGCATGGCCGCTTCGGTCGCTGCGACGCCGGCGCGTCGGGCGCGCGCGGAGCCGGGACCGGCGCGGCGGCGCTCCGGTCGATGGCGCCTGCCCCGGCAGCGCCGGCGGGAAGAGTCCCTTCGGCAGCTCCGGCGCGGGCGCCTGCGCGAAGACGCCCGCCGCGAGCAGGCCCGCGGCGACGCGATCGCACGCGGCGCACGCAGCGCGCCAGGCCCCGCATCCGCGTCGCCTACTTCTTCGGCTGCCGAAGTCGACCGTCGGCGGCTTGCTGATCGCCGCTTCGTTCTCGACCGCGAACTGCGGGCGCTGCTTGTAGCCGAACACCATCGCCGTGAGGTTCTGCGGCAGCTGGCGGATGAAGACGTTGTAGTCCTCGACCGACTTGATGTAGCGGTTGCGCGCGATGCCGATGCGGTTCTCGGTGCCCTCGAGCTGCGCGCGCAGGTCCTGGAAGCCCTGGTTCGCCTTCAGGTTCGGATAGTTCTCGACCGTCACCAGCAGCCGCGACAGCGCGCTCGTCACCTGGCCCTGCGCCTGCGTGAACCGCGCGAAGGCCTCGGGATCGTTGATCAGTTCGGGCGTGGCCTGGATCGAGGTCGCGCGGGCGCGCGCCTCGATCACGTTCTGCAGCGTCGTCTGCTCGAAGTTCGCCTCGCCCTTGACCGCTGTTGACGATGTTCGGGATCAGGTCGGCGCGGCGCTGGTACTGGCTCAGCACTTCGGCCCACGCCGACTTCACCGCCTCGTCCTTCTGCTGGATCGTGTTGTAGCCGCAGCCGGACAGCACGCTGACCAGCACCAACGCCATCAGGGCACGCAATGCGCTCATCAAGACCTCCGCGATTCGATTCGTTGTTGTTCGACAGCCGGAATTGTGCACGGCTTTCAGCCGGATCCCTCGCGGTCGAGCCGTCGCAGCAGCGCGGCTTCGCCATCGTGCCATGCGTGGGCAGCGGCGAAGTGTCGTCCGGACGACTCGAATTGGATCCGGAGGTCGCGCAGGCAGCCGGTACCAGGGCGGCGAGGCCCGGAAGCCCCTCGAGAGACGTCGCTTCGACGGGGACCAGCCTCACCGTAGAATCGCGCCGATGCAGGCCAAGGCCAAGACCGACTACCGGCGAGCGCTCGCGCAGTTCGCCACCGGCGTGACCATCGTCACCACCCGCGCGGCCGACGGCACGCCCTCGCGGGCTCACCGTCAACTCGTTCAACTCGGTCTCGCTCGAGCCGCCGCTCGTCCTGTGGAGCCTCTCGCTGAAGGCGAGTTCCCTGGACGCGTTCCGCGACTGCCGGCACTACGCCGTCAACGTGCTGGCCGCCGGGCAGCTCGATGCCGCCAAGACCTTCGCGGACCCGAAGGCCGACCGCTTCGCGCAGGTGGCGTGGCGCGACGGGACCGTTCGACATGCCGGTGATCGACGGCGCGGTCGCCTCGCTGATCGTCGCCAACCGCAGCCAGCACATCGAGGGCGACCATGTGATCTTCGTCGGCGAGGTGGTCACCTACGACGCGCCCGGCGGGCCGCGCGCTGATCTTCCACGACGGCCGCTACATCGCGAGCGCCACCGAAGAGCCGCTGCCGAAGGGCTTCAGCAAGCCCTGGCGCTGAGCGCGGCGCGCGCAAGAACCGGGTGGCTCGTCGTCCCGGACACGCGCACAATCGCTTCATGCACCGTCGCGACCTGATCGATCTCGTCCTGCTCGCCGCCCTCTGGGGCGCGAGCTTCCTGTTCACCCGCATCGCCGTGCCCGCGTTCGGCCCGCTCGCGCTGGCCGAAGTCCGGGTCGCGATCGCCGCGGTGATGCTGGTGCCGCTGCTCGCCTGGCGCGCCGACCTCTCGGAACTGCGCACGCACGCGCGCGCGGTTCCTGCTGCTCGGCGCGGTGAACACGGCGATCCCGTTCTCGCTGTTCGCCTACGCGGCGCTGTCGATCACCGCCGGTCTCGCGTCGATCCTCAACGCCACCGCGCCGCTGTTCACCGCGCTCGTCGCGTGGCTGTGGCTGCGCGAACGGCTGACGCGCGCTGCAGTGGCTGGGCATGGCGATCGGCATGGCCGGCGTGGCCGGACTGTCGGCGAGCAAGGCGCAGTTCACCCTCGACGGCAGCGCGCTGGCGATCGGCGCCGGCGTCCTGGCGATCGCTGTCCTACGGGGTCTCGGCGAACGTCGTGAAGCGCTACTTCACCGGCGTGCGACCGCTGGCGGTGGCCGCCGGCAGCCAGAGCGCAGCGGCGGTCCTGCTGCTTCCCTTCGCCATCGCGTTCTGGCCGTCCGGCGCGCTCGGGCGCCGTCGACTGGGGTCCGCCGGATCGCGCTCGGCGTGCTGTGCACCGGACTCGCCTACATCCTCTACTTCCGCCTGATCGCGCGCGTCGGCCCGGCGAGGCGATGACCGTGACCTTCCTGATCCCGGCCTTCGCGATGCTCTGGGGCGGCCTGATCCTGGGCGAGGCGGTGACCGGGGCCATGCTCGCCGGGTGCGCGGTGATCCTCGCCGGGACGGCGCTGGCGACCGGCGTCGTCCGCGTCCGCAGCCGGGCGCCGACGTCGCGCGCCTGTACGTCTCGGAGCGGCGGCAGGCCCGGTCGTGCGCGGCCTTACCTACAATCGCCCGATGACCGCATTCCGCCACATCACGATCGCTCCCGCTGACGCCGGCCGACGTCGACGAGTACCGGCGCGTGCGCCTGCGCGCGCTCGCCGAGCATCCCGAGGCGTTCCGCTCCAATGCGGAGGAAGAAGCGGCGAAGCCGCTGTCGCTGGTGGCACGAGCGGCTGGCGCCGCGGAACCGAGTCGGACGCCGCCTTCTTCGGCGCGTGGACCGCGGCGCGCGCGAACTCGTCGGCACCGGCGGCGCTGCTGTTCGAACCCGGCGCAACGTGCGCCACACGGCGACCATCGTCGGCATGTACGTGATGCCGGAGCACGCCGGACGCGGCATCGGCGCCCGCCTGCTCGACGCCTGCATCGACGTCGCGCGCGCCGATGCCGTGCATCGAGATGCTGTACCTCACCGTGACGAGCACCAACGCGGCCGCGATCCGCCTGTACGAGCGCACCGGCTTCGTCGCCTACGGGCTGGAGCCGCGTTCGATGCGCATCGGCGATCGCACGTTCGACAAGCTGATGATGGCGCTGCACCTGCATCCGGCGTCCGGAGAGTCGACCGCATGCGACGCCTCTGGGACATCTCGCCGGCCATCGGCCCGGGCTTTCCGGTCTTTCCGGGCGACACGCCGTTCGCACTGCGCTGGACCTGGTCGATCGGGCCCGGCTGCCCGGTCAACGTGTCCGAACTCGCTGATGTCGCCGCACACCGGCGCCCACACCGACGCACCGCTGCACTACGACGCGGCCGGCGCCGACATCGCCGACGTCGCCCTCGATCTCTATCTCGGTCGCGTGCCGCGTGATCGTGCACGCGATCGGCGTCGGGACCGCTGGTCGAGCCGGCCACCTCGAAGCCGGCGCTCGATGACGTCGCCCGCACGCGTCCTGATCCGCACCGCGCGCCGGGCGCGCGATCGACGCCTGGGATCCGGGGTTCACCGCGATCGCGCCGGCGACGATCGACCGGCTGCACGCGCGCGGCGTGCGCCTGATCGGCGTCGACACGCCATCGCTCGATCCCGCCGAGAGCAAGACGCTCGACAGCCACCAGCGCGTGCGCGCAGCACGGCATGGCGATCCTCGAGGGCATCGTGCTCGACGACGTGCCGGCGGGCGACTACGAACTGATCGCGCTGCCGCTGAAGATCCGCGGCGGCGACGCCAGCCCGGTGCGCGCCGTCCTGCGGGAACTGCGCGTGAACCGCGCGGACTGCGTCGGCGCTCGACGAGGCCGACCCGCTGCGCGCGCACCGCGCCGCGTTCGCGCTGCCGGACGGCGTCGATCTACCTCGACGGCAACTCGCTCGGCGCGCTGCCGCGCGCGACCGGCGCGCGCGTGCGCGAGGTCGATCGAGCGCGAATGGGGCGAGGGCCTGATCCGCGCCTGGAACGAGCGCGCGCTGGATCGATCTGCCGCGGCGCGTCGGCGCGAAGATCGCGCGGCTGATCGGCGCGCGGCCAGCGACGAGGTGATCTGCGCCGACTCGACCTCGCTGAACCTGTTCAAGGTGCTGGCGACCGCGCTGCGGCTGCAATCGGTCGCGCGCTGCAGGCCGGCAGCGGACCCGCGTGATCCTGTCGGAGCGGACCAACTTTCCGACCGACCTCTACGTGGCGCAGGGACTCGCCGACCTGCTCGGCGCGGGACACGAACTGAAGCTGGTCGAGTTCGACGAGGTCGCAGGCGTCGATCGACGAGCGGACCGCGGTCGTGATGCTGACGCACGTGAACTTCCGCACCGGCGCGATGCACGACCTGCACGGCGATCACCGCGGCGCGCGCACGACGCCGGCGCGCTGACCGTCTGGGACCTCGCCCACTCGGCGGGCGCGGTGTCCGTGGCGCTCAACGCCGCGCGCGGCCGACTTCGCGGTCGGCTGCGGCTACAAGTACCTGAACGGCGGGCCGGGCGCGCCGGCGTTCGTGTTTGCCGCCGACGCGGCACCTCGCGGCGCTGGCCGACGATCCGTTCGCGCAGCCGCTCGCCGGCTGGCTCGGGCACCGAGCTCCGTTCGTCTTCGACCCGGGCTACGCGCCGGCGGCATCGATCGACCGCTACACCGTCGGAACGCCCTCGATCCTCGCGCTCGCCGCGCTCGACGTCGGCGTCGACACCGTGCTGGCCGCCGGCGTGGACGCGCTGCGCGCGAAGTCGATCGCGCTGACCGACACTCTTCATCGAGCGGGTCGAGCAGCGCTGCGCCGGGCTCGGCGTCGACCTCGCCTCGCCGCGCGACCCCGCGCGGCGCGGCAGCCAGGTCTGCTTCCGCCACGCGCACGCCTTCCCGGTCATGCAGGCGCTGATCGCGCGCGGCGTGATCGGCGACTTCCGCGCGCCGGACATCCTGCGCTTCGGCTTCGCGCCGCTGTACGTGCGCCACGTCGATGCGTGGGACGCCGCCGCGGCGCTCGCCGAGGTGCTCGCCAGCGACGAGTGGAAGCGTCCGGAGTTCCAGCAGCAGGGCGCGGTGACCTGAGCGGCCCGCGACGGATACTTGCAGCCTGGCACGCGCAACCGCGCAACGCCGCCCTGCCTCACGCGCCCGGCGCGAGCGACGGACCGGCCGGCGAGCCCCGTGACGCCGCGGCGTGCGCCGCGTGCTGCGGCGTGCCGCCGCGTCTGCGGCGTTGCCCCAGCGCAATCGCCCGGACGAAGGCGTCGAACTTCGTGCGCGCGGCGGCGTCGACCTCGGCTGTCCGTCAGCGCCAGCGTGGCGAGCGGCTCGCGGCCGGTCATTTCCTTCATCGTCGCGAACACGCGCCCGGCGCCCGATCCGCCCATCGTGCAGAAGAAGGCGAACCGCCTGCCGCGGCGTGCCGAACGTTCTCGAGCCAGCTGCGAACCGGGCTCGAGAGGCTCCAGAACCAGACCGGCGTGCCGACGATGACCAGGTCGTAGTCCGCCGGATCCTTTGCCGCATCGGCCGCAGCGCCGGCGCCAGGCCGGCCAGCGCCTCGATGGCGCACGTCGCGTACCCGAGGGCCCGTGCATCGGCTGCACGATGCGGATCACGTCGAGGTCGGCGCCGAGCCGATCGGCGAGATGCCAGTGCGACGCGCCGGGTGTAGCCGGTGCGCGAGTGATAGACGATCAGGGTTCTTCTCATGGCGTCCTCCGCGGAGCATCCCGCCACTGTCTTCAAGCTAGTGAGCCGCGACCGCCCGGCGGATTGCCGTGCGTCAACGGGAGTTCCGCGCGTGCGCCGCGGGACGCGGCGTCCGCCCCGCTGCGGAGACTAGAATTTCCGCTCGCCGCAAAGGAGCCCGGCATGAACGCCCCCGACGTCCGTCGCCGTCAAGGCCTCGTTCAAATGGGATGACCCGCTGCTGCTGGAAGACCAGCTGACCGAGGACGAGCGCATGGTGCGCGACGCCGCGCGCGCCTACGCGCAGGACAAGCTCGCGCCGCGCGTGCTCGAGGCGTTCCGCCACGAGAAGACCGACCCGTCGATCTTCCGCGAGATGGGCGAGCTCGGCCTGCTCGGCGCGACGATTCCCGCCGAGTACGGCGGCGCCGGCCTCAACGCCGTCTGCTACGGGCTGATCGCGCGCGAGATCGAGCGCGTCGACTCCGGCTACCGCTCGATGATGAGCGTGCAGAGCTCGCTCGTGATGTATCCGATCTACGCCTACGGCTCCGAGGCGCAGCGGCGCAAGTACCTGCCGAAGCTCGCGACCGGCGAGTGGATCGGCTGCTTCGGCCTGACCGAGCCGAACCACGGCTCCGATCCGGGCAGCATGGTCACGCGCGCGCGCAAGGCCGACGGCGGCTTCCTGCTGACAGGGATCGAAGACGTGGATCAGCAACTCGCCGATCGCCGACGTGTTCGTCGTCTGGGCGAAGGACGACGGCGGCGTGATCCGCGGCTACATCCTCGACAAGGGCATGAAGGGCCTGTCGGCGCCGGCGATCCACGGCAAGATGGGCCTGCGCGCGTCGATCACCGGCGAGATCGTGATGGACGACGTGTTCGTTCCCGCGCGAGAACGAGCTGCCGAACGTCGCAGGGCCTGAAGGGCCCGTTCGGCTGCCTCAACAGCGCGCGCTACGGCATCGCGTGGGGCGCGCTCGGCGCCGCCGAGATCGTGCTGGCACACCGCGCGGCAGTACGTGCTCGACCGCAAGCAGTTCGGCCGCCCGCTCGCCGCCAACCAGCTGATCCAGAAGAAGCTCGCCGACATGCAGACCGAGATCACGCTGGCGCTGCAGGGCTGCCTGCGGCTCGGCCGCATGAAGGACGAGGGCACGGCGTCGGTCGAGATCACCAGCATCATGAAGCGCAACTCGTGCGGCAAGGCGCTCGACGTCGCGCGGCTCGCGCGCGACATGCTCGGCGGCAACGGCATCAGCGACGAGTTCGGCGTCGTGCGCCACTGCTGAACCTCGAGGTGGTCAACACCTACGAGGGCACGCACGACATCCACGCGCTGATCCTCGGCCGCGCGCAGACCGGCATCCAGGCGTTCTTCTGAAGATGGCGCTCCGATGGAGCGTGGCCCGCGCTGCGTGCGGGCCACGCGACCGCGCATGACCATCGAGTTCGTCGACCTCGGCGCCGAGCGCCTGGAACTGCTGCGCATCGCGCCGGAGCGGCGCGGGCCGACTCTGGTGTTCCTGCACGAAGGCCTGGGCTCGGTGGCCGGCTGGCGTGGGTTTCCCCGGGCGCTGTGCGACCGGCTCGACGCGCCCGGCCTCGTCTATTCGCGCCGCGGCTATGGGCGTTCCACACCGCTCGGCCGAGGCACGCGGGACCGACTATCTGCATCGTGAAGCCTGGGACGTATTACCGGCGCTGCTCGTCCCACTGCGGCATCGCGGCGTCCCCTCCTCGTCGGCCACAGCGACGGCGGGTCCATCGCCCTGCTCTACGCCGCGCGCTTCGATCCGCGCGCCATCGCGATCATGGCGCCGCACGTCTTCGTCGAGGACGTCACCATCGCCGGCATCGTGGAGGCGCGCGCTGCCTGGGAGCGCGGCAAGCTCAAGGAACCGCTCGGCCGCGTGCACGACGATCCGGACGGCGCCTTCTTCGGCTGGAACGACGGCTGGCTCAACCCGGCGTTCCGGCAGTGGAACATCGAGGCCGAGTTGCCGAAGATCCGCTGCCCGGTGCTCGCGATCCAGGGCTACGACGACCAGTACGGGACGATGGAGCAGCTCGACCGCATCGCGCGCGGCGTGCCGCGGTGCGACGCTGCTGAAGCTCGAGCAATGCGGACATGCGCCGCAGCGCGACCAGCCTGAGGCCGTCATGACGGCCATCGAGCAGCTGTTCGGAATGCCGAAAGCCACGGAGTAACGAGCCGCCGCGCCCCCCTTGTCCACGGCCCTCGACTCGGTTCCCGTCCGACGCGCGTTCAAATGAAAACGGCGCCACGCAGGCGCCGTTCCTTGACCCCGCCTCGAACTCAGCGGCCGATCACCCGGATCACTTCCTGGGCAACCCGCTGCCCGGTCACGAACGTCGGGTGGAAGCTGTCCCAGTAGTAGTACGTGTCCGGCGTCGCGCAGACCGCAGGCGCCGGTGACGTCACGAAGCACGGCGCGGTGACGTTGTTGAATCCATTCGCTGCCGGCGCCGCGACGATCGCCGCTTCCAGCGCGTAGGCATCGACAAGCAACACATTGAGGCCAGGCGATGCGGCGCGCAACGCCGCAATCTGCTGCGCGAGAGCCCCGTTGAACTGCTGGGACATCTGCGTCGCGCCCGCTGTTGCGACGGGATTGTTCAGCGAAGTCACGCGGGGAGTCAGGCCGATGTTGACGCTGTTGAGGACCACGATCGTCCGCGCGCCGGCCGCATACAGGCGCGTGATGATGGACACCATGTCCGTGACCGCTTGTGTGAGGACGGCCGTCGGAGCATTCGGATTGCCCGCGAGGACCTGCGTCAGCGCATCGGCGATGTTGTTCCCGACCGTCACGCCATCGAGGATCACGAGATTCTGCGGATTGACCTGGAAGCCCACCCTGGTCAGATACTGATCGACCTGCACCACCATGCTTGGCGGACGGTTCGTCACCGTCGTGCCCGGGACCGTCCCGGTCGTGGCGCCGGCGTATGCATAGTTGTAGCCATTAAGGCGGGAAGGCGTCGCCGCGGCGCCATAACGCGCCGCCACCGTTTCGACCCACAGTGGTCCGTTGGAGAATCGTCCGGTTGCGTACGGCGGTGCCGGCGGGCAGTTCGTCGCGCTCAGGTTGCACGCGTTCCCGGTATCGCTGACGCTCGCGCCGAACACCACCGTCGTCTGGCCGAAGGGCGGCGGCGCCGGAGTGTCGTCACTGCCGCCGCACGCGGCCAGTAGCAAGGAAACCGCCGCGGCCGCCAGCGCACGCGGCGCATTGCGGGTGAAGTCGAACATGGATGTCCCCCGTTATAAGGATTATTGGGATTGAACTTGGCAAACGCCTGAAAAGTCTGGAACGACCAGGCGGTCGCCGGAGATGATACTGCGCGCCCGTCGTTCGTCTAGTTCCCTGGCGCCCGCGCGCGGCTTCCCGCCTGCGCACGCTGCAGCCGATCGTGGATCGCGGCCCAGTCCGCCCCTTGCGGCGGCGCGGCGATCACGATGCGCTCGGCTCCGCACTCGTCCAGCCGGTGCAGGTTCGCGTAGAGCTCCCGACCGTAGTTCGCGGCATCCTCCGGCGCGGCCAGCTGGATCGGCGGCGGCGTGCGCAGCGTGGCCAGCACGGGCTGCGGCGCGAGCAGCGCCACGCGGAGGTGGAACAGCGCCGCGAGGCGGCTGCCGAGCCGATCGACCGGAACGACTTCCAGCGGCGTGCGGGGCGCGTAGTGCTTCTCGAGGCGGCCGGACGCGCGTGGCGCGTCGTCGGCCGGGTCCTTCACGGGCGCGCCTAGCGCCTGTTCGATGGCCGCGCGCGTGATGAAGCCAGGTCGGAGCAGGGTCGGCGCTGCACCTGAAAGATCGACGATGGTCGATTCGATGCCGACGGGACATGGGCCGCCATCGAGGATCAGGTCGACCTCGCCGTCCGGCCTTACGCCGAGGTCCGCGCGCACGTGGTCCGCGGTCGTCGGACTGACGCGGCCGAAGCCGTTGGCGCTTGGCGCGGCGAGCGCCCCGCCGAATGCCTGCAGCAGCGCCTGCGCCCACGGGTGGGCCGGACAACGCAGCCCGACGGTGTCCTGGCCGCCGGTGACGACGTCGAGCGCCCGGGCGCTGCGCCTGAGCACGAGCGTCAGCGGCCCCGGCCAGAACTTCGCCGCGAGCGCGCGAGCCGCGGCGGGAACGTCGCGCGCCCAATCGTCGATCGCGTCCGCATTGGCGACGTGGACGATGACCGGGTGATCGGCGGGCCGGCCCTTCGCGGCGAAGACGGCGCGCACCGCGGCCTCACTGTCTGCGTCCGCCGCCAGCCCGTAGACGGTTTCCGTCGGCACGGCGACGAGGCCGCCGCGCTTCAGGACCGCGACCGCTTGCGCGATCAGCGCGGGATCGACGGGGGGAGTACTCACGTCAGCGCGCGCCTTCGATGCCGAGCACGGCCGCCACGCGGTTCGCGCGTGCGAGCGCGACATCGGGCGTCGGAGCGACGCATGTCACGTGGCCCATCTTGCGGCCGCGACGCGCCTCGCGCTTGCCGTACAGGTGCAGCTTCGCGCCCGGCACGGCCAGCACCGAAGGCCAGTCCGGCTCGCGCTGCGCCTCGCCGTCGAACCAGCAGTCACCCAGGATGTTCAGCATCACCGCCGGCAGCGCCTGCGTGGTGTCGCCCGAGCGGCAGGCCGGCCATCACGCGCGCCTGCTGCTCGAACTGGCTGGTGACGCAGGCATCGATCGTGTAGTGCCCCGAGTTGTGCGGTCGCGGAGCGATCTCGTTGACGACGAGTTGGTCGTCGGCGAGGACGAAGAACTCGACGCACAGGACGCCGACGTAGTTCATGTGCTCGGCGATGGTCACCGCGGCCGCGCGCGCGCGATGCGCCAGGCCATCGGCGACTCGCGCCGGCACGATCGACACGGCAAGGATTCCGCCGCGGTGCTCGTTCTCCGCCACGGGGAACGTCGTGGTCGCGCCATCGCGACCGCGGCAAACGACGACGGACACTTCGAGCTGCAGCGGCAGCCGCTGCTCGAGCACGCAGGGCACGCGGCCCATGCGCTCCCACGCGCCGCGCGCGGCCTCGCAGTGTCGCGACCCGCTCCTGGCCCTTGCCGTCGTAGCCGAGGCGCGCCGACTTCAGGATGCCGGGCAGCAGGACGGGATCGAGGCCATCGAAGTCGTCCTCGCGTTCGATCACCGCATGCGGCGCGACGTCGATGCCGCACGACGCGACGAAACGCTTCTCGGCGATGCGGTCCTGCGCGATCTCGACGCTCGCGGCATCCGGACTGACGCTGCAATGATCCGCGAGGTAAGCCAGCGCGGCCGCCGGCACGTTCTCGAACTCCGTCGTGGCTGCGCGGCAGCGGCGGGCAAGTTCCGCGAGGCCGTCGCGATCGAGGTAATCCGCGGCGATGTGATCGTCGGCGACGGCGCCCGCCGGGCTGTCCGAGCCGGGGTCGAGCACGCACACCTTGTAGCCGAGCGACTGCGCGGCCATGCAGAACATGCGGCCCAGCTGGCCGCCGCCGAGCAGGCCCAGCCAGGAACCGGGAGCGATCGCCTTGGCGCTCACTGCACTACCCTCGCGCCGCGCGCTCGGAAAGAGCTCTTCGGAGCGGCCGTTCGCGCTCATGCCGCACTCATGCGCGGGTCAGAGCGGCAAGGTCATGTTGCGCGCCTTCTCCGTCTGCGTCGCGCGGAACTGGGCGAGCTTCATGGCCAGGTCGCTGTCCTCCGTGGCCAGCATGGCGATCGCGAACAGTGCCGCGTTCGAGGCGCCCGCCTCGCCGATCGCGAACGTCGCCACGGGCACTCCGCGCGGCATCTGCACGATCGACAGCAGCGAGTCCTCGCCGCGCAGGTACTTGGAGGGGATCGGCACGCCGAGCACCGGAATGACGGTCTTCGATGCCAGCATGCCCGGCAGGTGCGCGGCGCCGCCGGCGCCGGCGATGATCGCCTTCAGGCCGCGCTCGCGCGCGCTCTCGGCGTACGCGAACATCTCGTCCGGCATGCGGTGCGCCGACACGACCTTCGCCTCGAACGAAACGCCGAACTCCTTCAGGATCGTGCAGGCGTGCTGCATCACGTCCCAGTCGGAATTGGAGCCCATGACGACGCCGATCGACGCCGAGCCGTTGCGAGATGTCATTGTGGTGGCCGTTCAGGGGACGCGCTCGATGCGCAGCCACGCCGGAAAAGACCGCGATTGTAGCGACGGGGCCGCGCCTGTCGCGCGACGAGACCGCGGTGCTAGTCGAGTTCCTTGCCGGTGATTCGGCGCAGCGCCTCGCGGTACTTGTCCGCGGTCTTCGCGATCACGTCGGCGGGGAGCGCCGGCGGCGGCGGAGTCTTGTCCCACGGCTGGGCTTCGAGCCAGTCGCGGACGAACTGCTTGTCGAACGACGGCGGCGACTGCCCGACGGAGTACTCGTCCGCGGGCCAGAACCGCGAGGAGTCGGCGGTCAGGACCTCGTCCATCAGCCGCAGGTTGCCGTCGCGGTCGAGTCCGAATTCGAACTTGGTGTCGGCGATGATGATGCCGCGGGTCGCCGCGTAGTCGGCCGCGGCCTGGTAGAGCGACAGGCTCACGCTGCGGATGCGGAACGCCAGCTCGGCGCCGACGATCTCCTTCATCCGCTCGAAACTGATGTTCTCGTCGTGCGTGCCGAGCTCCGCCTTGTTGGCCGGCGTGAAGATCGGCTCCGGCAGCTTGCTCGCCATCTGCAGGCCGCGCGGCAGCTCGATGCCGCACACCTCCCCGGTGCGCTGGTAGTCCTTCCAGCCCGAACCGATCAGATAGCCGCGCACCACGGCCTCGACCGGAATCGGCTTGAGCCGCAGCGCCACGACCGCGCGGCCGCGCACCTGCTCGACCTCGTCCGCCGCCACCACGCTCTCCGGCGCGATTCCCGTCAGGTGATTGCCGATGACATGCGCGAGGCGTTCGAACCAGAAGTTCGACATCGCGTTCAGCACGCGCCCCTTGTCGGGAATCGGCTGGCTCATCACGACGTCGAAGGCCGACAGCCGGTCGGTGGTGACGATCAGCAACTTGTCGTCGCCGACGGCGTAGCTGTCGCGCACCTTGCCGCGGTACACGAAGGGGAGCGATTTGATCGTCGTCTTGTAGATGCCGGCCGCCATGGCGCCCCCGCTCCTGTAGTCGCGCGCCGTACGCATTGCGGGCCGTACGGCACTTCGGTGAAACGCGGGATTTTACGGCAGCGGCGCGAGCCGTTCAGAGATAGCGCGAACCGAGAATCGTGAGCCACGTCGTCGCGGCGAGCAGCAGCGCGATCATCACGGCCGCGCTGCCGTAGTCCTTCGCGCGCTTGCCGAGCGGATCGATGCGGACGCTGTCGCGGTCCACCGCGACTTCGATCGCCGTGTTCAGGAGTTCGACGATCAGCACCAGCAGCACCGAGGCGATCAGCATCACGCGTTCCACGGCGGGCACCGGCAGCAGCAGCGCGACCGGCAGCAGCACGGCCGCGAGCACCAGCTCCTGCCTGAACGCGTCCTCATGCCGCCACGCCGCGGCCAGGCCGTCGATGGAATAGCGCGTCGCGTTGAGCAGGCGGCGGATGCCGCGACGCCCCTTCAAGGCGCTGCTGTCGTCGGGCTCTGGTCCGGATCCGATCGGCTCTTGCATCGCGGGAATGATACGCACGCGGGCCTCGTCTCCGTCTCGTATGCCTGGCCGCGGCGGCTGCCTATACTCGTCCGCACAACAACTACACGAGGAGACATCATGGACCGACGCACTGTCCTGACCGCGGCGGGCGCCGCCGCCGTCTTTCCCCACGCCGCCGTTCGCGCGCAGTCCTTCCCCGCCCGCCCGATCTCGATCTACGTCGCCTTTCCGGCCGGCGGGCCGACCGACCAGTTCTTCCGCGCGCTCGCGGAGTCCGCTTCGAAGGTCCTGGGGCAGTCCGTCATCGTCGAGAACAAGCCGGGCGCCGGGGGCACGCTGGCGCCGATCGCGGCCAAGAACGCGAAGCCGGATGGCTACGTCGTCTCGCAGATGCCGCTCGGCGTCTTCCGCGTGCCGCACATGCAGAAGGCCCCGCAGTTCGACCCGATCAAGGACTTCACCTACATCATCAACCTGACCGGGTACACCTTCGGCCTCGCGGTTCCGGCAGGCGCGCCGTGGAAGACGGTCAAGGACTATGTCGAGGACGCGAAGCGCAATCCCGGCAAGATCGACTACGGCTCGACGGGCACGGGCACGACTCCGCACCTGGTGATGGAGGAGTTCGCGCAGAAGGCCGGCATCAAGCTGACGCATGTTCCGTACAAGGGCAGCGCGGACCTGATGCAGGCGATCCTCGGCGGCCACATCCAGTCGGCGAGCGACTCCACCGGCTGGGCGCCGCACGTCGAGGCGGGCAAGCTGCGGCTGCTCGCCACGTTCGGCCCGAAGCGCACGAAACGCTGGCCCGACGTGCCCACGCTGACGGAACTCGGTTACGACACGGTTTCGGAGTCGCCCTTCGGCCTGGGCGGCCCGGCCGGGATGGACCCGGCCGTCGTGCGGACGCTGCACGACGCCTTCAAGAAGGCGCTCGAGGACCCGAAGGTCATGGCCCTGATCGATCGCTTCGACCAGCCCGTCGTCTACATGAATTCCGCGGACTACTCGAAGTTCGCGCGGGAGACGTACGAGGCGGAGAGGGCGACCGTTGAGAGGCTGGGGTTGAAGGGGACGATGTAGCAGCCGGTTGTAGCGCCCGGCAGGCTGGGTCCAGCGCGCGCGCCTGCTCGGGCGGTCGGCGCGTCGCGCCGACTTCGCTGCGCTGCTCAGCCTGGGTCGCGCCGCGTAACTCGCTCCGTTCGCTTCGCGAACTGCGCTCAGACAGGCGCGGCGAGTCAGATCGGAGGCGCGCGGTGCGCGCCGACCCCAGGCTTCCGCTGCTCGCCGCCCCAGAAGGCGCGCCCGCCGCACCCAGCCCACCGCTGAAGCACCGGCCCCGCGAGCTTTGCCCCTCCCCGCTCGGCGGGGAGGGCATAGGGAGGGGTGCCACCTCCTCCCGCCAGGCGGGAGGCCGGGTGGGTGCCGTTGCCTTTGCGATCGGGCCGGGCGCCCGGCCGCCCGAAGCCCGGCCCGCCAACTAATCGGAGCGAGTGCACGTGCGAATCCCGACTTCGTCGGGATTCGCGTACACGAGCGACGCGCCGTTAGTGCACTTGCTGCGACAACTCGCCCGTCTCGTACTTGTGCGCGACGTTGGTGAGCGGCACCGGCTGGATCTTGCCGGCCTGGCCTTCGCAGCCGAACTGGATGTAGCGCTGCTTGCAGATGGTCTTGGCCGCTTCGCGCGCGGGCTTCAGGTAGTCGCGCGGGTCGAACTTGCCGGGATTCTCGAAGAGGTACTTGCGAATCGCGGCGGTCATCGCGAGGCGGATGTCGGTGTCGATGTTCACCTTGCGCACGCCGTGCTTGATCGCCTCCTGGATCTCCTCGACGGGCACGCCGTAGGTCTCCTTCATGTCGCCGCCGTACTTGCGGATCTCCGCCAGCAGGTCCTGCGGGACGCTCGACGAGCCGTGCATCACGAGGTGCGTGTTCGGGATGCGGCGATGGATCGCCTTGATGCGCTCGATGGCGAGGATGTCGCCGGTCGGCTTGCGCGTGAACTTGTAGGCGCCGTGGCTGGTGCCGATCGCGATCGCCAGCGCGTCGAGCTGCGTCTTCTTGACGAAGTCCGCCGCCTGGTCGGGATCGGTCAGCAACTGGTCGCGCGTCATCGTCGACTCGGTGCCATGGCCGTCCTCCTTGTCGCCGCGCATCGTCTCCAGCGAACCGAGGCAGCCCAGTTCACCCTCGACGCTGACGCCGAGCCTGTGCGCCATGTCGACCACCTTCCTGGTGGTCTGCCAGTTGTAGTCGTAATCGGCGATGGTCTTGCCGTCCTCGCGCAGCGAGCCGTCCATCATCACCGAGGAAAAGCCGAGCTTGATCGCGCCTTCGCACACCGCCGGCGACTGGCCGTGGTCCTGGTGCATCGCGACCGGCAGGTCGGGGTAGCTTTCGACGGCGGCCTGGATCAGGTGCTTCAGGAACAGTTCGCCGGAGTACTTCCGCGCGCCGGCCGAGGCTTGCATGATCACCGGGGCGTTGACCTCCCTGGCCGCCTCCATGATGGCCTGCACCTGCTCGAGATTGTTGACGTTGAACGCGGGAACGCCGTAGCCGTTTTCCGCCGCGTGATCGAGCAATTGACGCATCGACACCAATGCCATGTCCTGCCTCCTCTGGATTCCTCTGAAGCCGTTTCGTGTAGCCCGCCCGTAACCCGGCATTTTAGGCGCGCGGCGGGAAGCGGCCTGTGAGCCGCCGCACCGGCGATCGTCAGCCGCGCGCGGGGCGTTCCAGCAGCGCGCGTTCGGCCGCTTCCAGCGCCCGGTCCCGCCCCGCGCGGAGGTCGGGAACGCCGGGCGGCATGTAGATCGTCGGGATCAGCGGCTCGCCTTCCATGCGCCGCCCGCGGGCCGAACGGAATCCGGTCTCGGAGACCCGGACGCCGCCCCCGCCAGGGAGCACGTATTCCCAGCTCACTCCCACCACGCAGCCGCACGTCGACTCGCCGACGACGATGGCGTTGCGCTGCTCCAGCAGCGTCACGGCCGCCAGTTCGGATGCGCTGCCCGACCGCCGGTCGGTCAGCACCGCGACAGGCTTCAGGTAGGGATGCTCGGCTGGCCAGACGCGGACTGGTCGCTCCCTCACCTCGTTGCCGTGGCGGGTGAGCTGGGTCATCACGACCCGTTGCTCCGGCAGGAACTGGCGGACCAGCCACACGAACTGGCTGTAGTCGCCGCCACCGTTGCCGCGCAGGTCGAGCACGAGGCCGCGGGAGCCCTCGAGCTTCTGCAGCGCGCGTTCGACATCGCGCGCGGTTGCGCACCGAAAAGCGGTTGAGTTTCAGCACCGCCACGCCGGACGGCAGCACGGTGGCGACCACGACCGGCGGCCGCACCAGCGGTTCCGGCTGCAGCACGACCTCGATCGGGCCAGGCGCGTCACGGAGGATCAACAGGCGCTGCGCGCGCGGCGGCTCGTCCGGCGCGCGCTGCAGGACGCGGCGGACTGCCCGCAGCTGCGCGAAGCGCGCCGCCTCGTCCGCACGCCCTGGCTGCGCCTCCGGCGACGCCAGGTCCTCGCCCGTCAGCGGCAAGGTCCGCGCGCCGGCGAGGAAGGCCGCATCGAACCGGTGAGCGTCGATCGCCAGAACCACGTCGCCGCGCCTCAGTCCCGCACGCGCCGCCGGGGAGTCCGCATCGACATCGATGACCACGAGCTGGTCGTCGATCACACTCAACGAGGCGCCGGAGGCCAGCACGGCGAAGCGGCGATGATCGACGCTCTCGCGCGGAGTCACGATCCGGGTGTGCGAGTCGTTCAGCTCCCGGACCATGGCCTTCAGCGCAAGGTAGAACTGCGCGTCGGTCGTCGCCTGCGCGACGCGCGGGCGGTACTTGTCTCGCACCGCCGGCCCAGTCCACTCCGTTCAGCCGCGGGTCGTAGTAACGCTCGGCGATCACCTTCCACGCGCGCTGCTGCACGTCGATGCGCTTCGCTTCGGTCGAGAACTCGGTGCTCAGGCCGTCCTGCGAAACCAGGGGCGTGTCCTCGGTCAGGTCGGCCACCATGCCGCCGGCCGGTCGCGCCGGCAGGGACGCGCAGGCGGCGAGCGCCGCCAGGGCGACGGCCGCGACGAGCGAACGCAGGAAGGTCATGCGGCTACGCGGGAAGTGACGAGTCCGGCTGGGCGCGAGCCTATCAACAGGACCACCGGACAGGCAGCGCCGTCCGGACCGTAGCGCGGTCAGGCGTGTTCGCCGACACGCACGATCTTCAGCGCATTGGTGCCGCCCGCCTGCCCCATCGGCTCGCCGACGGTCAGCACGATGAGGTCGCCGCGCCGCACGACGCCCTTGTCGAGCAGCAGCTTCTCGGCCGCGGCGAGCGACGCGTCGCGGTCGGCCAGCGTCGGGAAGTGCAGCGGACGGACGTTGCGGTACAGCGCGAGCCGCCGCGCCGTGGCGACGCTCGCCGTCAGAGCGTAGATCGGGATGTCGACGTCATGGCGGCTCATCCACAGCGTCGTCGAGCCCGACTCGGTGAGCGCGCAGATCGCCGCGCAGCGCAGGTGATACGCGGTGAACAGCGCGCCATAGGCGATCGACTGGTCCACCCGGCTGAACGTGCGGTTGACGAACTGCAGGTCGAGTTCGACCTGCTCCGAACGGTCGGCCTCGGCGACGATGGACGCCATGGTCTCGACCACTTCCACCGGATACTTGCCGGCCGCGGTCTCCGCCGACAGCATCACGGCGTCCGTGCCGTCGAGGACCGCGTTGGCGACGTCGCTGACCTCGGCGCGCGTCGGCACCGCGTTGATGATCATCGACTCCATCATCTGCGTGGCGGTGATCGCGACCTTGTTGGCCTCGCGCGCCATCTTGATCATGCGCTTCTGCAGCGCGGGGACCGCGGCGTTGCCGACCTCCACCGCGAGGTCGCCCCGCGCGACCATGATGCCGTCGGCGGCGTCGATGATCTCGCGCAGCAGCGGAATCGCCTCGGCGCGCTCGATCTTCGCGATGATCAGCGGGCGGATGCCGTGCTTCTCGCCGGCGATCGTCGCCAGCTGGCGCGCCATCTCGACGTCGGTCCGGTTCTTGACGAACGACACGGCGACGAAGTCGGCTCCGCACTGCATCGCGGTCTCGATGTCGCGCACGTCCTTGCCCGTCAGCGCCGGCGCCGACAGGCCGCCGCCCTGCTTGTTGATGCCCTTGTTGTTCGACAGCTCGCCGCCGATGCGAACGATCGTGTGGATCTCCGTCGCGGCCACCCGCTCGACGTCCAGCACGATCAGGCCGTCGTTCAGCAGCAGCGTGTCGCCCGCCTTCACGTCCTTGGGCAGGTCCTTGTAGTCGAGGCCGCAGCGCTCGGTCGTGCCGAGTTCCAGCTGCGCGTCGAGCACGAAGCGCGTCGCCCGGCGTCAGCGTCACGCGGCCGCCCTCGAACTTGCCGACGCGGACCTTCGGGCCCTGCAGGTCGGCCATGATCGCCACGTCGACGCCGATGCGGGCCGAGGCCTCGCGCACCAGCTGCGCGCGCTTCAGGTGGTCTTCCGGCGTGCCGTGGGAGAAGTTGAAACGAACGACGTCGACCCCGGCGGCGAGCATCCGCTCGAGGACCAGCGGGTCGCTGGACGCGGGGCCGAGCGTGGCGACGATCTTCGTGCTGCGTGGCATGGTCATATCCGGTTCACTCGCGCGCGCACGAGGTCCACCTCGTACGTCGTCAGTTCGATGGGGTTGCCGTCACGGTCGTTGAAATACAGCGACAGCGACAGCGCATGGTCCTGCAGGTGCGGCGACGACGGTCGCCGACGCTTGTCGAACAGCGGGAGCTGGGCCGCGCGCTTGTGAAACGACACGAAGGACGCGCCGTCGACACGCAGCGCCACGGTGGTGGCCTTGCCCGCGCGCTTGGCGTCCTCGAACAGCGCGACGTGCGTGAGCCCGTCGCCCGCCGTCAGCGTCAGCGGCCCGCCGAGCTCGCGCGCCCAGCTGCCGAAGCGCGCGTCCCGGCGAAAGCCGAGCACGCTGCCGTACCACTTCGCTGCCTCGGCGCGGTCGCGGACGTACACGTGCACATGGTCGAGTCCGTCGACGCGGAAGCGGCGTCATCCGGCCCCCTGCCGCCGGGGAATGAGCGCTTCGGGCGGCCCGGCGCGCTCATGCGGCGCGCTGCTGGAGGATTTCGATGGCCGGCAGCGCCTTGCCCTCGAGGAACTCGAGGAACGCGCCGCCGCCGGTCGAGATGTAGCTGACGCGGTCGCCGATGTGGTACTTGGCGATCGCGGCCAGCGTGTCGCCGCCGCCGGCGATGGAGAACGCGCCGTTCGCGGTTGCCTCGGCGACGGCCAGCGCGAGCTGGTGCGTGCCGTCCGCGAAGGCGTCGAACTCGAACACGCCGATCGGTCCGTTCCAGATGATCGTGCCGGCCGGACGAATGATGTGGCTGAGCGCCAGCGCGCTCGACGGACCGATGTCGAGAATCATCTCGTCGGGCCGCACGTCATCGGCACGGCGCACGGTCGCGACCGCCGTCGCCGAGAACTCCTTCGCGACCACGACGTCGATCGGCAACGGCAGCGTGGCGCCCTTGGCCGCCAGCGTGGCCAGCACTCTCTTGCACTCGGGCACGAGGTCCGGCTCGGCGAGCGACTTGCCGATCGGAAATCCCTCGGCGAGCAGGAACGTGTTGGCGATCCCGCCGCCGACGATCAACTGGTCGACCTTCTGCGCCAGGTTGTTCAGGATGGTCAGCTTGGTCGACACCTTCGAGCCCGCGACGATGGCCACCAGCGGACGCTTCGGATTGCCGAGCGCGCGCGACAGCGCGTCGATCTCGGCGGCCAGCAGCGGCCCCGCGCACGCGACCGGCGCGAACTTCGCGATGCCGTGCGTGGTCGCTTCCGCGCGGTGCGCCGTGCCGAACGCGTCGTTGACGTACACGTCGGCGAGCTTCGCCATCTTCTGCGCGAGCTCGTCGGAGTTCTTCTTCTCGCCCTTGTTGACGCGGCAGTTCTCGAGCAGCACGACCTGGCCGGGCTGCACCTGCACGCCGTCGACCCAGTTCGCGACGAGCGGCACCGGCCGGCCGAGCAGTTCGGACAGGCGCTGCGCCACCGGGGCGAGCGAGTCTTCCGGCTTGAACTCGCCTTCGGTCGGTCGACCGAGATGCGACGTCACCATCACCGCCGCGCCGGCATCGAGCGCCGTGCGAATGGCCGGGACGGATGCGCGAATGCGCGTGTCTTCGGTGATGTTGCCCGCGTCGTCCTGCGGAACGTTGAGGTCGGACCGGATGAATACACGGCGGCCGGCGAGCTGGCCGCTGGCGGCGAGTTGATCGAGGGTATTGACGCGCATGACCGGAGGGAGCGTTCGTGGAAACCGCGCGTTGCGCGCGGCGAGACGGGAGTTGGCATTATACGAGCCGCTCCCGTCAGGACCGCCCGTGCGCGCCTTCGACCTCTCGTCCCCTGAACGCCTCGCCGCCGGCCTCGCGCTGGCGCTGCTCGCGCTCCACGCGCTCGCGCCGGGGGACGCGCTCGAGTACCAGCGCCGACTGCTCGCCGATGAGCCGTGGCGGGTGCTCACCGCTCACCTGGTCCACATCAACTGGACGCACGCCCTGGTGAATGCGGCGGCGCTGTGGATCGTGGCGCGCCTCTACGCGGAAGATCTCGGCGCCCGGCGGCAGGCGCTCGCGCTCGGCGCGTCGGCGCTGGCGATCAGCGCCGCGCTCGCGCTGCTGTACCCCTCGATCGACTGGTACCGCGGCCTGTCGGGCGCGCTGCACGGCCTGTTCTTCGCGGGCGCGGCGAAGTGGCTGCTGTCGGAGCGGCCGCGGACGTTCCGTCGCCTCTGGCTGCCGGCGACGCTCTTCGTCGGCGGGTGGGTCAAGGTGGCGCTGGAGCAGCCGGGAGGCGCGACGACACCGCACGCGCAATGGCTCGGCGCGGCGGTCGTCCCGCAGGCGCACTTCGTCGGTGCGCTCTGCGGAACCGTGCTGGGCGCGCTATTCGCCGCGACGCAGCCGGGCGGCGAACAGCAGCGCACCCAGCAGTAGCAGTTGCCCGAACGGAACAGCGCCGCCGCCACCACCGCCGCTGCTGCCGCCGGGCAGGCACCACCGTGACGACGGCCTCCGGCGACGTCACCGTGCCGAGCGGATTCGACACCGTCACCGAGAAGCGCGTGCCGCTTTCCGCGAGGCCGAGCGGCAGCGTGGTGTGGGAAACGCCATTGGCGCCCGGGATGTCGACGCCGTTGCGCCGCCACTGGTAGGTCAGGTTGGGAGCGCCCGCGGCCGACTACCGAGAAGGTCGCCGCCTGCCCTTCGGTGACGGTCACGCTTTGCGGCGCGCTCACGACGATCGGGGGCGCTCCGAGCGATGCACGCTCCAGGGCCGCCGTCACGTCGAGCAGGCCCGCACCGCACGTGCCGGCGAAGACGCCGCCGGCCGCGCAGGCGCTGCCGGCAGGAAACGGTCGCACCGTGCTCACGAGGAAGTCGCGGACCTGCGCGGACGTGGCCGACGGCCGGATGGACTTGATCAACGCCACGGCGCCGGCGACGTGGGGAGTCGCCGCGCTCGTGCCGGTGAAGCCGCCGTAGGCGGCGCCCGTCCGGCCTTGCGCGTCGCTGCTGAAGGGAGTCGTGGTGCCGAACAGCAAGGTGGACCAGATGTAGTAGCCGTTCCAGTTGGCGTCGTCGGTGCTGCCGCCGGCGCCGAGCAGGACGGGCGGGCCACCGCCCGGCGCGCTGATGGTGGTGGCCGCGCCGATGTTCGCGTAGTCGGCGTTCTCGCCGTTGATCGTGTGCGCGGTGACGGCGATGGCCCCGATGCAGTTGGCCGGCGAGATCAGCGTGGTGTTGGCTTCGTTGCCGGTCGCGGCGACGACGACGGAGCCGTCCGCGATCGCGGCATCGACCGCCGACTGCATAGTGGCGGAACAGGCCTGGTCGCCGCCGCCGAGGCTCAGGCTGATGACCCGGGCCGGCGTCTGATTCGCGCGGGAGGCCCGGGACATCGAGCCCCGCGGCCCAGCGTATCGCCTCGCCGATGTCGGACAGCGATCCACCACACCTGCCGAGCGCCCGGATCGGCTGGACGCGAACGTTCCAGCCGATCCCGGCGATACCGACGCCATTGTTCGCCGCCGCCGCGGCGATGCCGGCCATGTGCGTGCCGTGCCAGCTGCTGTTCTGCGGGCCGAGGACCCCGTCGTCGCAGAAGTCGGGGTACTGGGCTTCCTGGGCGGAGGTCACCCAGTCGCCGGGGTCCGTCGGGTCGGGGTCCCGGCCATCGCCGTCATTGGCCACGAAGAACGAAGGCACCGTGCCGGCGCCGACGTCGAACGAGATGAAGTCATAGCCGGCGACGAACCGTCCGTTCGGCGTGTAGGGCGCGGGAAAGTCCAGCGCGTTCAGGTCCGGATGGTTGACGATGCCGGTGTCGATGATGGCCACGACCACGTCGCTCGCGCCGCCCTTGCTGATGTCCCAGGCCACCGGCAGGTTGGCGCCGCCCGTCGCCACCGCCGACTTCGTGGCGTTGCCGCTGAGAAAGCCGCCCGTGTAGGTCGACGTCGGCGCGAACAGATTCCACTGCCACTCGCTGAAGCGGGGGTCGTCCGGCACGGCCGCCTTCTTCATCATCACGTCGGGTTCCGCGTATTCGACCTCGGGGTCGGCGGCGAGCCGGGCGGCCGCGGCTCGTCGCCTGCGACAGGGGCATCGGCGCGCCGAGCGACATCAGGGACGCTCCGCCGGCGAGGTCGCGCACGTGCTTGACTCCCGGTCCGGTCGCGCTCTGCAGCTTCTGGATGCGGGCGTTGCCGGCCGCCAGGGCGGTGGCGGAGCCGCCCTCCCGGAACTTCACGATCATCCGGTGTATCACCTGCTCGGCGGGCGGCCTGGCGGGGACGGCCTGCCCCTTCAGCAGCGCCTGCTTGGGCGTCAGCGTTTCCGCCGAACCGGCCATGGTCGCGCTGGCAATCGACGCGACTGCAGCGAGAGCGAGGACCACGTAACGCGTCGCCATTGTGCTTGTTCCCCTGCGCGGCTTGGGCCGCTTACTGGATCTTCATCATCGAGTCGCGCTCGACGTACTGGAAGGCGTTCGAGGCCCGCAACCGCTCGACGAGAGCAGGCACGTCATCGCGCGTGGCCGGCGCGGTCAGGTACAGGATGTGCGCATCGCCGGCCATCGGCCGGGCGTAGCGTACCCCGGCGCTCGCACCCAGCGCCTCCCGGGCCGCGCTGACGACGGTTTCGGGAGTCGACAGGTTCCGGGGCTTGACGATGATCGAGGCCACGACCGGAGCCGTATCGGGAGCATCGGGAACAGCGTTGCAGGCTCCGACGAGCGAGAGCACGGCGGCGATCAGCACGCTCGGGATGGCGCGGGGCAGCATGAGCGGTCAGGGTTTCCGGCAGCAGGGAGCGAAACAGTTGCCTGCCTCCTCCAACGCACGCAACAACGTTACGGTGGACCGCGCAACCAGGCATCCGACGCCCGGTTGTGGGCGGCGCCGGTCAAAAAAAGCGCCCCGCAGGGCGCTTTCGTTCGATCGCCGACACGGCAGCGGCCTTACTTCGCGGCCATCAGCGCCACCGTCGTGTCGAGCATGCGGTTGGAGAAGCCCCACTCGTTGTCGTACCACGACGAAACCTTGACCAGGCGACCGGACGACCTTGGTCAGCGTCGAGTCGAAGATCGACGAGCGCGCATCGTGGTTGAAGTCGCTCGAGACCAGCGGGTCGGCGTTGTAGCCGAGCACGCCCTTCAGCTCGCCTTCGGCCGCGGCCTTCATGATGCCGTTGACCTCGTCGACCGTCGTGTCGCGCGCGGCGATGAACGACAGGTCGACGATCGACACGTTGATGGTCGGCACGCGGATCGCGTAGCCGTCGAGCTTGCCGTTCAGCTCGGGCAGCACGAGGCCGACGGCGGCCGCCGCGCCGGTCTTGGTCGGGATCATGTTGTGCGCCGCGGCGCGGGCACGGCGCAGGTCCTCGTGATAGACGTCGGTCAGCACCTGGTCGTTGGTGTACGCGTGCACGGTCGTCATCAGGCCGTTGACCAGCCCGATCTTGTCGTTCAGCGGCTTGACCAGCGGCGCCAGGCAGTTGGTGGTGCACGACGCGTTGGAAATCACCGTGTGCGACGCCTTCAGCGTGCCGTGGTTGACGCCGTAGACGATGGTCGCGTCGACGTCCTTGCCGCCGGGCGCGGAGATGATCACCTTCTTCGCGCCGCCCTTCAGGTGCGCCGAGGCCTTCTCCTTGGTCGTGAAGAAGCCGGTGCACTCGAGCACGACGTCGACGCCGAGCTGCGCCCCACGGCAGTTCGGCCGGGTTGCGGTTCGCCAGCACCTTGATGCGGTCGCCGTTGACGACCATCGAGTCGCCGTCCACCGCGACCGTCCCGGGGAACGTGCCGTGCGCGGTGTCGTACTTGGTCAGGTGCGCGTTGGTCTTCGGGTCGCCGAGGTCGTTGATGGCGACGATCTGGATGTCGTGCTTCTTGCCGCCCTCGTAGTGGGCGCGGAGGATGTTGCGGCCGATGCGGCCATAGCCGTTGATGGCGATCTTGATGGTCATTTCTTTCCCTTGGCGATGACTGCACTCACCGTGGCGACGACGTTGTCCACGGTCAATCCGAAATGCTTGTAGACGGCAGGCGCCGGGGCGGACTCGCCGAAGCGGTCGACGCCGAGCACGGCGCCGGTGGCACGGACGTACTTCCACCAGAAGTCGGTCACGCCGGCTTCGATCGCGATCGCGCGGCAGTCCCTCCGGCAGAACGCTCGCCTTGTAGCCCGGCGTCCTGGCGGTCGAACACGGTCGTCGAGGGCATCGACACCACCCGCACCGCGACGCCCTGCGCCGCCAGCGCCTTCTGCGCTTCGATGGCGAGCGTGACTTCGGAGCCGGTGGCGATCAGCACGGCGCGCGCCTTCTTCGCGCCGCCCGCCGCCTCGCTGATCACGTAGGCGCCGCGCCGGATGGCCGCGGCGTCCACGTCGCGCGGGGTGAACGGCACCGCCTGGCGCGACAGCGCGAGCGACGTCGGGCCGTCGGTGCGCTCGATCGCGGCGGCCCACGCAACCAGCGTCTCGGCGGTGTCGGCCGGGCGCCAGACGTCCATGTTCGGAATCAGGCGCAGGCTGGCCACGTGCTCGACCGCCTGATGCGTCGGCCCGTCCTCGCCCAGCCCGATCGAGTCGTGCGTGAACACGAACACGACGCGCTGCTTCATCAGCGCCGCCATGCGCAGCGCGTTGCGCGCGTAGTCGGAGAACACCAGGAAGGTGGCGACGAACGGCAGGAAGCCGCCGTGCAGCGCGACGCCGTTGGCGATCGCGCACATGCCGAACTCGCGCACCCCGTAGTTGATGTGACGGCCGTTGAGCGCATTCGGCCGCATCGCGGCGGCCTTGCTCCACTTGGTCAGGTTGCTGCCCGTGAGGTCCGCCGAGCCGCCGAGCATCTCGGGCAGGGCGGGCGCCAGCGCTTCGATCGCCAGCTGCGACGCCTTGCGCGTGGCGACGGCCTCGCGCTTGGCCACCGCGCTCGCCAGCGCCGCCTCCAGTGTCGCGCGGTACTGGCCCGGCAACGCCGTGCCCAGCGCGCCGCTCGAATTCCCCGGCCTCCTGCGGATGGCGCTTCGCGTAGGCGTGGAAGAGCTTCTTCCATTCGGCCTCGCGCTCGGCGCCCGCGCGCCGGGCGTCCCAGGACGCATACACGTCCTTGGGCACGACGAACGGCTCGTGCGGCCAGCCCATCGCGTCGCGCGTCGCGACGATTTCGCTTTCGCCCAGCGCCTCGCCGTGCGCCTTCTCGGTTCCGGCCCGGTTGGGCGAACCCTTGCCGATGATGGTCTTCGCGATGATCAGCGTCGGCTTGTCGCTGCCCTTGCTCTTCGCGATGGCGTGGTCCACCGCGTGCACGTCATGGCCGTCCACCGGCCCGATCACGTTCCAGCCGTAGGCGCGGAAGCGCTGCGCGGTGTCGTCGGTGAACCAGTGCTCGACCTCGCCATCGATCGAGATGCCGTTGTCGTCGTAGATCGCGACCAGCTTTCCGAGTTGCCACGTGCCGGCCAGCGAGGCCGCCTCGTGCGAGATGCCTTCCATCAGGCAGCCGTCGCCGAGGAAGACATAGGTGCGGTGGTCGACGATGTCGAACCCGGGCCGATTGAACTCAGCGGCCAGCAGTTTCTCCGCCAGCGCCATGCCGACGGCGTTCGCGAGACCCTGCCCGAGCGGCCCGGTCGTCGTTTCGACGCCCGGCGTCATGCCGTGTTCCGGATGCCCCGGAGTGCGGCTGTGCATCTGCCGGAAGTTGCGCAACTCCTCGATGGGCAGGTCGTAACCGGTCAGGTGCAGCAGTGCGTACAGCAGCATCGACCCGTGGCCGTTCGACAGCACGAAGCGGTCGCGGTTGGCCCACTGCGGATTGGCCGGGTTGTGCGACAGGTGCCGGCCCCACAGCGCCACCGCGATCTCGGCCATGCCCATCGGCATGCCCGGATGACCCGAGTTCGCCTTCTGCACCGCGTCCATCGCCAGCGCGCGGATCGCGTTGGCCATCTGCGCCATGCTCTTGTCGGAGAGCGCGCCGGGCGCGGGAGAGTCGTTCATGGGGAGCAGTCAGGGAGCCTGTCAGAGGCGATGGATGTGGGAAAGCGCGGAACGGGAACCGCGCTGTAAAGCGGGGCGGCGCCCGGGGAAAAGCCGAATTTTAGCAAAGGGGCCCCTGCGGCCCGCCCCTGCAATGCCCTCGGTGACGCGCCTTCACGCACTTGCTGCCGGTTCGGGCCGGAAGCCAACGACCGCAAGAGGAGAATTCGAGGCCGCGCTCCACGCCGACAAGGACCAATCCGGCGGCGCGGAGTTCAAATCGCGCGCGATTTGGGCTACCATTTCGCGCTTTACCAAATTCGATCCGGAAACACAGGACGCAACGGGCGCCCGAGTAGCGGCAATGCAAGCAAGGCAACGCTAGCAGTAACGCCGCGCACGAAGGCAACGAGCCGCTAGGCAGCATCTTCCCGCCAAAGCCAGCAGGGGCAGCGCAAGCTGCATGACTCGCGTGCCGCGCCACAGCGCGTGAGTCCCGGATCGTGGGGTTGCGACGCAAGTCGCGATTCAGGTCGATATGGGCGGACCTGCTGGGGGACGAAGATGCAAGGCCTTCACCTGACTGGCGATCTGTTCGAATGCGGCTGCAGCGCAGCCTTGCTGACGGATCTCGATAATCTTTCCACGCTGTGCCGGAATGCGACGAACGACGCGAAGCTGACGATCGTCGACGAGAAGTGGCACGTCTTTCCTGACTGGAACGGGCAGCCGGGCGGCATCACCGGCACGATCCTGCTCGCCGAGTCGCACCTCGCGATCCACACCTGGCCCGAGCGGCGCGGCGTGACGCTGGACGTCTACGTCTGCAACTTCACCGCGGACAACACCGGCAAGGCCGAACAGTTGTTCGAGGCGCTGATGATGGCGTTCCGGCCCAAGAGCGAGGTCGTGAACCGCATCACGCGCGGCGATCTCGCCGAGGACGGAGCGCTCGCGGCCGCGGGCACCGCCGCAGCCGCCGATGTGCCGGCGGTCGTGAAGAACAATTTCATCTTCGACTGGCTCAACGCGCACTCGGGCTACGGCTACACCGCCACCGAAAAGCTGGAGGACATCCAGTCGCCGTTTCAGCGCGTCGAGGTCTACGACACGCGCCAGTTCGGAAAGCTCTTCCGCCTCGACGGCCGCCTGATGACCTCCGAAGGCGACGAGTTCTTCTATCACGAGTGCATGACCCACCCGGCCGCGCTGGCGCATCCGAACCCGGAGTCGATCCTCGTGATCGGCGGCGGCGATGGCGGCTCGTCGGAGGAGCTGTTGAAGCACCCGGGCGTCAAGCGCATCGTGATGGCCGAGCTCGACCCCGCCGTCATCGACATCTCGAAGAGGTGGCTCGGCTCGATCCACAAGGGCGCGTTCGACGACCCGCGGCTCGAGGTGAGGATCGGCGACGGCTTCGAGTACGTGAAATCGGCGACCGAGCGCTTCGACCTGATCGTGCTCGACCTCACCGACCCCGATACGCCGGCCTTTCACCTGTACTCCGAAGAGTTCTTCCGGCTGTGCCAGCGCATCCTGAAACCGGGCGGCATGCTGACGCTGCATCTCGGCTCGCCGGTGTACCAGGCGGAGACCGTGCGCAAGAACGCGGCCAACCTGCGCAAGGTGTTCCGCCACGTGTCGCCGATGTCGCTCTTCATCCCGCTGTACGGGTCGCTCTGGTGCCTGGCGGTGGCGAGCGACTCGATCGACCCGCGCTCGCTGTCGAGCGACACTCTGGCGCAGCGGATGAACGACCGCCGGATCGACGGCCTCCGCTATTACTACCCGGGGCTGCATCAGGCGCTGTTCACCCTGCCGCTGTTCGTGCAGGAACTCACGCAGCCGCCCAGTTCCACCGCGGGCACCAACCCGCGCGTGCCGCAACTTCGCGCCGCGTGACGCAGGCGTAGACCGCTGACCGGGCCGGCGCATGCCGGCCCTTTTCACATGGACGCAAGCGACGTGGCTGATCCGCGCTTTTTCCTCGACGCCGAACTGGCCGCCGGCGCGACGATCGACCTGCCCGGCAGCGTTGCTCATCACGCAGCCCGTGTTCTGCGCCTGCGCGACGCGGATCGGATCGTGCTGTTCAACGGACGTGGTGGCGAATATCACGGCCGGCTCGCCGCCGGCGGAAGCCGGGCCGAGCTCACCGCACACCTCGCCGTCGAGCGCGAGTCGGCCCTGGCGGTGACGCTCCTGCAGGCCTGGATCGCGACCGACAAGATGGAAATGGTCATCGAGAAGGCGGTCGAACTCGGCGTGACGAGCATCGTGCTCGCGCCGGCGCGCCGCAGTGTCGTGCGGCTCGAGGGCGCACGACTCGCGAGGCGGATGGACCGGCTCCGCGACATCGTCGTCGCTGCGTGCTGCCAGTGCGGGCGCAATCGCGTGCCGGAAGTCGAGGCCGTCGGCGATCTGCGCGACGGCCTGCATCGAGCCGCCGCTCGAGCCACCGGAATCATCCTGCAGCCCGATGCCGAAGCTTCTCTGGGCGACCTTGCGCGCCTCGCGCCGGCAGCGTTCGCCATTGCGGTCGGCCCGGAGGGCGGGTTCGAAACCAGCGAACTCGCGCTCGCCTCGGAAGCCGGCTATCGCCCCGCGCGACTCGGGCCCCGCGTGCTCCGCACGGAAACCGCGGCGCTCGTGGCGCTGGCTACACTGCAAGGCACCGTTGGCGACTTTCGCTGACTACTCCGGGACACCGACAAGACGAAAGGAAGCGCATGGGGCTGCTTGATTCGATACTAGGCGGCGCGCTCGGCGGAGGCGCCGGCGGCCAGGCCAACCAGGGGACGGCTGCCCTGATGCAACTCGCCCTGCAACTGCTCGCAGGCAATGCCGGCACGGGCGAACGGAGCGGCGGCGGGCTGATGGAACTGCTGCAGCAATTCCAGCAAGCCGGCCTCGGCGCGCAGGCGGATTCGTGGGTCAGCACCGGGCAGAACATGCCCATCTCGCCTGAACAACTGATGCAGGTCTTCGGCCGCGGCCGGGTGGAACAGATGGCGGCCTCGACCGGGATGGGCGTCGATCAGGTGTCGAGCGGCCTCTCGGATCTGCTGCCGCAACTGATCGACCGGGTCACGCCGCAAGGGCAGGTGGAGGAAGCGGGGCTGCAGGGCGCGCTGGCCGACCTGTCGCGCATGCTGCCGCGCTAGCGATAGAGCACGCGGAACGGAACTCCGCCTTCCGCGTAGTGTTCGGCGACGTCGCGGAATACGTCGAGCAGGGCATCCCGCTCCTCGACCCCGAAGCTTTCCGCGTACGGAAGCGGATCGAGCACGACCACCGCCCCGCGCCCGACCGTGCCACGTCTCCTCGTCGGTCAGGGAGTCGTACAGCGCGTCGAGATTCGCGCCGAACCAGGCGCGGAAGACTGAACGCGTGGCCGAGCATCCGCATTGCGGACAGCTTGTCCTTGCAGCCCGACAGATCGGCGAGCACGAAGCGCTGGTCGGCGTCCTTCGACCACGCGCGCAGTTTCTCCGTGTCGAGGCCGCGCAGGGAGCGCACACACTGGCCCGGAAGGTCGTCCAGCCGTTCGATGCGCCGGGCTTTCATTCGCGGATCCGCCTGAACGTGTTGTAGTGGTCGTCGGTGTAGTAGTACTCACCGCTGGTCGCCGGATCGCGCGCCGCGCCCCGTCCCGCGACGATGCGCCGTGCACCGCGGTCGCGCGAGTGAGGCGTCGTCACAGTGTATTCGGTGTAGTAGCCGCGTGGCTGCGGCGGCAACCGCTTCTCGCGGTTGCCGAACACCGTGCCGTCCTTCCTGTACGGGTAGGGACCGCCGCGCTTGATCAGCGCGAGCGTGTGCAGCGCTTCGGCGGGAAGCTCGTCGACCCGGACTTCGGCCAGCGCCGACGGAACGTCGCGCGCGGCGGCCGGCCCGGCGCGACAGGGCGCCGCCGCGGCAAGCAGCAGGACGTGGAGCCAGCGCATCCGCTACAGCAACTCCGGCTGCCGCACGGAGTTCGCCTCGAGCACCGTCAATGCCGTCATGTTCACGATGCGCCGCACGGTCGCCGACGGCGTCAGGATGTTCACCGGCCTTGCAGCTCCGAGCAGGATGGGACCGATCGCGATGTTGTTGCCGGCGGTGGTCTTGAGCAGGTTGTACGCGATGTTGGCCGACTCGATGTTCGGACAGACGAGCAGGTTGGCGTCGCCCTTCAGCGTCGAGTACGGCATCAGGGAGCGGCGTATCGCTTCGTCCACCGCGGAGTCCGCGTGCATCTCGCCGTCGATCTCGAGCTCCGGGGCCTGCTCGCGGACGAGGGCCAGCGCGCGCCGCATCTTCAGCGCGGACGGGCTGTCGCTCGAACCGAAATTCGAATGCGACAGCAACGCGATCTTCGGCAGGATGCCGAGGTGCTTCATCTGCTCCGCCGCCATGATCGTGATCTCGGCGAGCTGCTCCGCGGTCGGGTCGAGGTTGACGTGGGTATCGACCAGCGCGAGCTGCCGTCCCTGCAGCATCAGGATGTTCATCGCCGCGTATTCGCCGACCCCCGGTCGCCGTCCGATCACCTGGTCGACGTACGCCAGGTGCTGGCCGTGCGTGCCGAAGGTGCCGCAGATCATGCCGTCGGCGTCGCCCTTGTGCATCATCATCGAGCCGATCAGCGTCAGGCGCCGGCGCATCTCGAGCCGCGCGTACTGCAGCGGTGATGCCCTTCCGCGCGGCCAGCCGGTGATACGTTTCGGCGTAATCCCGATAGTGCGGGTCGGACTCGGGATTGATCAGCGAGAAGTCGACGTCCGGCCGCATGCGCAGGCCGAACCGCTCGAGGCGCTTGGCGATCACGGACGGGCGCCCGATCAGGATCGGCGCGGCGAGCTTTTCGTCGACCACCACCTGCACGGCGCGCAGCACGCGCTCTTCCTCGCCCTCGGCGAACACGATGCGCGACTTCCCGCCCGACGCCACTGCGTTCTTCGCGGTCGCGAAGATCGGCTTCATGAACGTGCCGGAGTGGTAGACGAACTGCTGCAGCTGGTCGCGGTACGCGTCCATGTCCGCGATCGGCCGCGACGCGACGCCGCTGTCCATCGCGGCCCGCGCGACCGCCGGCGCCACGCGCGTGATCAGCCGCGGATCGAAGGGCTTCGGAATCAGGTACTCGGGACCGAAGCTCAGGTTGGTGATCCCGTACGCCGACGCCACCACGTCGCTCTGCTCTTCCTGCGCGAGGCCGGCGATGGCCTGCACGGCGGCGACCTCCATCTGCGTCGTGATCGTCGTGGCGCCGACGTCGAGCGCGCCGCGGAAGATGAACGGGAAGCACAGGACGTTGTTCACCTGGTTCGGATAGTCGGTGCGGCCGGTCGCGATCACCGCGTCGTCGCGCACCGCCTTCACGAGCTCCGGCATGATTTCCGGCGTCGGGTTCGCCAGCGCGAGGATCAGCGGGCGCGGCGCCATCGTCTTGACCATCTCCTGCTTCAGCACGCCGCCGGCGGACAGGCCGAGAAAGATGTCGGCGTCCTGGATCACTTCCGCCAGCTTCCGTGCCGATGTCGGCTGCGCGAAACGCGCCTTGTCCTCGTCCATCAGCACCGTCCGGCCTTCGTACACGACGCCTTCGATGTCCGTCACCCAGATGTGCTCGCGCGGCAGGCCGATTTCGACGAGCAGCTGCAGGCACGCGAGCGCGGCCGCGCCGGCGCCGCTGGTGACCAGCTTCACCTTCCTGATGTCCTTGCCGACGACCTTGAGGCCGTTCAGCACCGCGGCGCTGACGATGATCGCGGTACCGTGCTGGTCGTCGTGGAAGACCGGAATCTTCAGCCGCTCGCGCAGCTTGCGCTCGACGTAGAAGCACTCCGGCGCCTTGATGTCCTCGAGATTGATGCCGCCGAACGTGGGCTCGAGCGCGGCGATGACCTCGATCAGCTTGTCCGGGTCCAGCTCGTTCAATTCGATGTCGAACACATCGATGCCGGCGAACTTCTTGAAAAGCACCGCCTTGCCTTCCATCACCGGCTTCGCCGCGAGCGGACCGATGGCGCCGAGTCCCAGCACCGCGGTTCCGTTGGTCACCACGCCGACGAGATTGCTGCGCGCGGTGTAGCGCGCGGCGTTGGCGGGGTCGGCGTGGATCGCCTCGCAGGCTGCCGCGACGCCAGGCGAGTAGGCCAGCGCCAGGTCGCGCTGGTTGACCAGCTGCTTGGTCGGGGCGATGGAAATCTTTCCGGGTCGCGGCTTCTCGTGATACTCGAGCGCCGCCCGGCGCAGGTCGTCGTGGTCGGAGGCCATGGTGTCCCGGACTGGTGAGGGCCGCCGATTATCCGCCGGTGGCTCGGCCGATGTGGTCGGCGCGGCCCGGGTAAGCGCGATCGAAGAGAATTGTACGTTTGACCTAGACAAATCGTTGACTTTCCGCCAAAGACTCGTACACTTCGCTCATCACAGGCCCATCGCACGGCCTGGACGCGGCAAACCTTCGGTCGGCGCTCTCCTCCCTCCCTCTTAGCCAACTCAGGTGCGTTCAGGCAGATGGGCCTTTTTTTGTCCACGGCAAATCAAGTAGTGTGCACTAACTTATACAGCCCGCTCCGCGACTAGAATCGGACGTCCCTCCGAAGAGTCGCCCATGCCCGCTGCTGCCGCACGGACCGCGCTGATCGAGCCGTTCTACGTGATGGAGGTCGTCAAGGAGGCCAACGAGCTGGCCTTGAGCGGCCACTCGGTGATTCACCTCTCGATCGGCGAGCCGGACTTCACGGCGCCGGAGGCCGTGCGCCGAGCAGCGATCGCGGCCATCGAGCGCGGGGAGACGCAGTACACCGGGGCGCTCGGGCTGCAGCCGCTGCGCGAACGAATCGCGCAGTGGTATGCGACACGCTTCGGCTGCGACATCGCCCGCAAGCCGGATCGTCGTGACGGCGGGCGCGTCAGGCGCGCTGCTGCTTGCGTGCGCCGCGTTGCTCGAGCGCGACGCCGAGTTGCTGATGCCGGACCCGAGCTACCCCTGCAATCGGCACTTCGCCACCGCCCTCGGAGGTCGCGCGCGACTGGTGCCGTGCGGCCCGGAGCAGCGCTTCCAGCTGAATGCGGATGCGGTGGCGGCCAACTGGACCGCCGCCACGGGCGGCAGTCCTGGTCGCCTCGCCGTCGAATCCGACCGGCACCTCCATCGAGCCCCGCGTTCTCGCCGCAGTTGATGGACACGGTGAAGCGGCGGAACGGCTTCGTGATCAGCGACGAGATCTATCAGGGGCTGTCCTATGGCCACGCCCCGACGAGCGCGCTGCAGTCGAGCGATGACGTGCTCGTCATCAACAGCTTCTCGAAGTACTTCAGCATGACCGGGTGGCGCCTCGGCTGGATCGTGGCGCCCGCCGCCGCTCGTGCCCGTGCTGGAGAAGCTCGCGCAGAACCTGTACATCTGCCCCTCGACCATCGCCCAGCACGCCGCGCTCGCCTGCTTCGACGAGGCGTCGATCGCGATCTACGAGGAGCGCCGCGCCGAGTTCCAGCGGCGCCGCGACTTCCTGCTGCCGGCGCTCAACGAGTTGGGCTTCCGCATCCCGGTGTCGCCGGACGGCGCGTTCTATGTCTACGCAGACATCGGCCGCTTCGCCGATGACAGTTTCGCCTTCGTGCGCGACCTGCTGCGGGCGACCGGCGTCTGTCTGGTCCCGGGCAAGGATTTCGGTGTCGCCGCACCGGACCGGTACGTGCGCATCTCGTACGCGACCTCCGCTCGACCGCCTCGAAGAGGCCGTCGAGCGGATGCGCCGCTACCTGCGCTGACGCGTCAGGAGTTCTGATCGCGCCGAGGCGCCGTGTGGATCGCGACGTCGGTCTGGGGCAAGGCCTGGACGGCCTGCAGGCCCGCTTCCGCCGGCTTCGGCGGGGCCGGCAACGCTGCCGCACGTGCGGCGGCGATCGCGGCGTCGACCTTTCCGGTCGCCGCCATCTGGCAGGCGCGCGCGCTCTCCGAGCACCTTGGCGCCGTAGCCGCCATCGTCGGGCGCGTTGCCCGCGCCGACGTAGAGTTGCAGGCCGCGCTCGAGCGAACCGCCGCGGCTGATCAGTTCATGCAGGATCGCCGAACCCACCTTCATGTTGGCGATCGGATCAAGCGCCGCGAGGTCGCCACCGTGCTCCACGAAACGCTCCGCGTGGACCCGGGTCATGACCTGCATCAGGCCCTGGGCGCCGACGGGACTCTCGGCGAACGGGTTCAGGCCGGACTCGATCGCCACCACCGACAGGATCAGCAGCGGGTCGAGCTTCTTGTCCTGGCCGATCTCGAAGGCGTTGGCGACCAGCATGCGCGCTGCCTCGTCGGCAACGCGGTAGCGGCGGGAGAGGTACTGGACGACGAACTTCTGCCGTGGGTCGACCGCCGAAGGCCTGGCAGCCGGCTCCTGCGACGGTTCGTCCTGCCGCTTCAGCAGGCCGCGCCTCGGCGGTGGACATGAACGCGGGACCGACGTCGGCAGCAGCTCGAGCCAGCTGGCTGCGCGCTTCGTCGTTGCTGACGACGGCAGCTGCCGCAAGGAGAGCCGTGCATCCGGTCGAGCGTGACGACCAGTCGAGTCGTCGCCATCGCGCCATCGCGCACGTCCCGCAGAAAGTCCAGCCAGGCGAACCCGGCGGCCCTCGTGATCCTCAGCGCATAATCCGTGGCTTGTGACATTGCGTGCCTCCTTATGCTGGAACGGCCAGCGGCTCTACGACCGCAGGTCGCCATTCACAGGTTGGAACGTTGACCGGATTGGCTCCACGTGCTTCTCCGGCCGCTTTCTTCCGCCGTCGGGCCAGGTCGATCCGGCCCGTCAAGCGGCTTGATTCGGGTGGAACCGAAGTTCCGAAAGAGCAATGACGGAGCCCGAACTCCGACGAGAGCCCCTCCAGCGATCCTTTGCAGCGGCAGTTTGCTGCACCGCACACGGGAGGGGTTCATAGCCTGTATGGCTGAAGTCGATTGTAGGGGTACGACGCTCTCGGTCAACCCGACTAGCCTGTATGCCCCCTCTATATCGAAGGGTGATTTTTCTGCCCATAACGGGCGAATTTGGACCGGCAAGCGCGGAAAAGGCCTTGGCGACAACGACTTATGACCGGCTCGTTCGATCTCGTGTTAGTGCTCACTACTCTTCTGACCGTCCGTCGCTCGGACGGCCGTCCCGTATGAAATACGCCGATCTGAGGGACTTCCTGGGCCAGTTGGAGCGCGCGGGAGACCTCCGCCGGGTGACCGATCGAGGTCTCGCCGCGGCTCGAGATGACGGAGATCTGCGATCGGACGCTGCGCGCCGGCGGTCCGGCCATCCTGTTCGAGCGGCCGCCGGGCCATTCGATGCCGGTGCTCGGCAACCTGTTCGGCACCCCGCGCCGGGTCGCCTGGGGCATGGGCGCCGACGACGTTTCGGCGCTTGCGCGAGGTCGGCGAACTGCTCGCCAGCCTGAAGGAACCGGAGGCGCCGAAGGGCCTGCGCGATGCGCTCGGCAAGGTCGCGATGCTGAAGAGCGCGCTGTGGGACATGGCACCGCGGGAAGTCCGCGGGGCGCCCGCGCAGGAAGTCGTCTGGGAAGGCAACGACGTCGACCTGGCGCGGCTTCCCGTCCAGACCTGCTGGCCGGACGACGCCGGCCCGCTGATCACCTGGGGACTGGTCGTCACCCGCGGGCCGCACAAGAAGCGGCAGAACCTCGGGATCTACCGCCAGCAGGTGATCGGCCGCAACAAGCTGATCATGCGCTGGCTGGCCCACCGCGGCGGCGCGCTCGACTTCCGCGACCACGCGCTCGCCAATCCGGGCACACCGTTTCCGATCGCGGTGGCGCTGGGCGCGGACCCGGCCACCACGCTCGGGCGCCGTCACGCCGGTGCCCGACTCGCTGTCGGAGTATCAGTTCGCCGGACTGCTGCGCGGCGCGCGCACCGAGATCACCGCGTGCATCGGCAACGGACTGCAGGTGCCGGCAACCGCCGAGATCGTGCTGGAAGGGCACATCCATCCCGATCCGGCGAACGCGAACGGCGAACTCAGTCGCGCCAACCGCGGCTACGAAACCGCGCTCGAGGGCCCGTTCGGCGACCACACCGGCTATTACAACGAGGTCGAGCGCTTCCCGGTCTTCACCGTCGAGCGGATCACGATGCGGCGCAATCCCGATCTACCACTCGACCTACACCGGCAAGCCGCCCGACGAGCCGGCCATCCTCGGCGTCGCGCTGAACGAGGTGTTCGTGCCGATCCTGCGGCGGACCTTTCCCGGAGATCGTCGACTTCTACCTGCCGCCCGAAGGCTGCAGCTACCGCATGGCGGTCGTGTCGATGCGCAAGCAGTACCCGGGCCACGCGAAGCGCGTGATGTTCGGCGTCTGGAGCTTCCTGCGGCAGTTCATGTACACGAAGTTCATCGTCGTCACCGACGCGGACATCGACGTCCGCGACTGGAAGGAAGTGATCTGGGCCATCACCACGCGGGTCGATCCGGTGCGCGACACCGTGCTGGTCGACAACACGCCGATCGACTACCTCGACTTCGCCTCGCCGGTGTCCGGGCTCGGCAGCAAGATGGGCATCGACGCGACCAACAAGATGCCCGGCGAGACGCAACGCGAGTGGGGCCGGCCGATCGCGATGGACGAGGCGACCAAGGCGCGCGTCGACTGCGATCTGGCAGCGAACTCGGACTGTAGGAGGCGACGATGGCGATCGAACGCAAGCCGATCCGCCGCGGCGGCATCAAGTCCGCCGGCTACGACCGCAGCAATCGCATCCTCGAGATCGAGTTCGACAACGGCTCGATCATCCAGCACACCGCCGTCGGCGAGGAGATCGCGCGGCGCTTCATCGCGAGTTCCTCGCCGGCCAGCGTCTACAAGGACACGATCCAGGAGGAGTTCACGATCAAGCGGATCAAGTAGCGGCGCCGGAGCCGGCGGCCGATGCCCGCGGCTGCGGCGGGCGCTGATGACTACAGGAAGAACAGCGTCGCCAGGCCCAGGAAGATGAACACGCCCATCGGTCGGTCGTGAAGGTCAGCAGCACCGACGACCCGATGGCCGGGTCGCGGCCCGAGCGCTCCAGCATCATCGGAATGAACAGGCCGACCAGCGACGCCGACCATCATGTTCAGGTCATCGCCAGCAGCAGCGTCAGCCCGATCAGCCAGCCCTGCGGACTGTCGCGGTAGATGAACCAGGCGATCGCGCCGGCGATGCCGCCCCAGACCAGTCCGTTGAATCCCGAGATCGCCATCTCCTTCAGCACCAGCCGCCGGGAATTGCCGCTGGTGACCTGACCGAGCGCGATCGACCGGATCATCAGCGTCATCGTCTGGTTGCCCGAGTTGCCGGCGATGCCCATGACCACCGTCATCAGCGTGGCCAGCGCGACGACCTTCTCGATCGTGCCCTCGAACTGGCCGATCACGCGCGAGGCGATGAACGCGGTGCAGAGGTTCACCGCCAGCCAGAGCCAGCGGTTCTTGCGCGGACTTCCAGACCGTCGCGAACAGGTCCTCGTCCTCGCGCAGGCCGACCCGGCCGAGCGCCGCCTCCTCGCCCTCCTCGCGGATGACGTCGACCACCTCGTCGACCGTGAGCCGGCCGACGAGGCGTCCGCGCTCGTCGACGACCGGCGCCGACACGAGGTTGTAGCGCTCGAACGCCTGCGCCGCCTCGCCGGCCTCGTCGAGCGGCGACAGCGTCAGCAGGTCGGTGCGCATCACCTTGCGCACCTCGGTGTCGGGCTCGTTGATCAGCAGCCGGTCGAGCGGCAGCCCGCCCTTCAGCACGTCGTGGCGATCGACCACGAACACCTGGTCGGTGTGGTCCGGCAGTTCGTCGAAGCGACGCAGGTAGCGCAGCACGACCTCGAGCGTCACGTCCTCGCGGATCGTGACCATCTCGAAGTCCATCAGCGCGCCGACCGAGTCGTCCGGATAGGACATCGAGGCGCGCAGCTGGGCGCGTTCCTCGATCGTCAGGCCTTCCTGGATCTCCTCGACGACGTCCGCGGGCAGGTCGTCGGCGAGGTGGGCGATCTCGTCGGCCTCGAGGCCCTCGACCGCGTCGACCAGTTCCTCGTGGTCCATCGACGCGATCAGCGTCTCGCGGACCGCGTCGTTCACCTCCATCAGGATGTCGCCGTCGCGGTCCGCCTTGACGCAGTCCCAGACGACCAGGCGGTCGTCGAGCGGCAGCGCCTCGAGGATGTAGGCGATGTCGGCCGGATGGAGCCGGTCGAGGATGACCTTGAGCTCGGTGAGGTGCTGCCGATGGACCAGCTGCTCGACCAGCGGCTTGCGATCCTCCGGCAGGCGTCTGCTCGCGATGCACCAGCGACTCGACCCGGCGCTGCTTGTCGAGCAGGTGCTGGACGCGGACGAGCGCGCGCTGCGCGGCCTCCGGGTCGCGCGCGGGGGCGCCCTCCGGCGCCTCGCGGTCCAGCATGTCCTGCTCGCTCATCGCCTGGCTACTCCGCTGCTGCGCCTACGCTCCCGGCCATTCGCCTCCAAGAGGCGGTCGGATTGTAAGCGCCGGGCGCGCGGGATTCGCGCGTCGGTCGCCGGAACTGGCGCAGGCTCGTCCTAGGGGACGACCGCGTCAGGCATGTAGGCGCGCGATGTTCGCGGTGCGCTGGTCGAGATACGGTCCGGAGCGCACGCGGCCATAGCGCTTCGGGCTGGGCAGGTATGCCGCGAGGCGGGCCGACTGCTCGGCGCCGAGCTGCGACGCCGCCACGCCGTAGTAGTAGCGTGCCGCTGCCTCGGCGCCGAAGATGCCCTCGCCCCACTCGACCACGTTCAGGTAGACCTCGAGGATGCGGCGCTTGTCCCACAGCGCCTCGATCATGTACGTGATGACCAGTTCCTGTCCCTTGCGCAGCGTAGCTGCGCTCGGGCGACAGGAAGAGGTTCTTCGCCAGTTGCTGCGTGATCGTCGACCCGCCCTTCGCCGGACGGCCGCGCTTCACGTTCTCCTTGTAGGCCTTCTCGATCGCCTCCCAGTCGACGCCCTCGTGCTCGCTGAAGCGCGCGTCCTCCGACGTGATCACCGCGCGCTTCAGATGGATCGAGATGCTGCTCGTAGGGCACCCAGCGGTGCCTGAGTTCGGCCTTCGGGCTCTTCTGCGCGCAGCGCCGCTTCCTCGCGCGCCATGAACGCGGTCTCGCTCGGGTTGTTCCACTTCCACCAGGCGATCCATCCGAGGTACCAGAGCTGGACCGCGAGCACGAGGACGAGGCCGGCGACGAGCGCGAGCCCGACCCAGCGCAGCGCGGTGCGCATCAGGAGCGCTTCCTCAACGCGTCGAGGCCGTCTCGTGCGCTTCGCGCGTCAGCAGCGCGCGCAGCTCGCGGTACACCGCATTGCGTGTCCGGTCGCACGCCCCGCCACAGCTGGAACGACTCGGCCGCCTGCTCGATCAGCATGCCGAGGCCGTCCGCGACCTGCTTCGCGCCGCCGGCCTTCGCCAGCTGCATGAAGGGCGTCGGATCGGCCGCGTAGACGAGGTCGTAGGCCAGCTGGCAGTCGTTGAACGTCTCGCGGATCGATGGCCGGCGCTTCGTGGTGCAGCCCGGTCGTCGTGCCGTTGATGATCAGGTCGAAGTGCTCCGCGGGAATCTCGTCGAAGTGGATCGCCTCGACGCCGAACTCCTCCGCGAGTTCCTCCGCCCGCTGGTGGGATCGGTTGGCGACGGCCAGCCAGCGGGGACTGGCGTCGAGCAGCGAGCCGAGCAGGCCGCGCACTGCTCCGCCGGCGCCGAGCACGAGCACCGCGCAGTCGCCGAAACCGAACTTGAGACGCTCCGTGACGTCGCGGACGAAGCCGATGCCGTCGGTGTTGTCGCCGAGGATCGTGTCGCCATCGAACTTCAGCGTGTTCACCGCGCCGGCGAGCCGCGCGCGCGGCGTCAGCTCGTCGGCGAGCTTCGCGGCGTCGAGCTTGAACGGAACGGTGACGTTCAGGCCGCGGTAGCCGGCGTCGCGCAGCGAGAGCGCCTTGTCCTCGAAGCCGTCGAGCGGCGCCTCGATGCGCTCGTAGCCGATCTTCTGCTTCGTCTGCCGCGCGAAGAGCAGATGGATCTCGGGCGACTTGCTGTGGGCGATCGGGTTGCCGACAACGGCGTACTGATCAACGGCACTCATGGTCGGGCAGGGTCCGCGCTTCGGGTCGCAAGCTGATCGTTGGTGAAAATCCAGGTGCGCGTGATCTCAAGGATATCCGTATCCTTGGCGATGTCGGGCGGAAAAGGCGGATACGGCGCCGCCTGCATCACGATTCTGCGCGCCGCCCGGTCCAGCACCGGCGACGCCCGACGATTTTTCCAGAATCGTGTCGACCACGGAGCCGTCCTTGCGGATCGCGACCGTCAGGCGCAGCGACCCGTAGTAGCGCCCGCGCGCCTCGGGCGGGTAGTTCTCGTTGCCGACCTTCTCCACCCGCGCCCGCCAGTCCTCGAAGTAGCGCGCATAGCGATACTCGGACGTGCTCGGCATGTAATGGTGCTTGCGCGGACGCTTCTGGTAGTCGGAAATCTGCTTCGCGATCTCCGCCTGCGCGCGCGCCAGCCGCTGCTTCGTCTCGCGCGTCCATCGATCCGGCCTGCTGGGCGTCGGCGGCCGTTTCCTTGCGCGGGCTCGGTCGCAACTGCAGCGACTCCTTCAGCGACGCGAGCAGTCGCTTCTGCTCCTCCTCGAGCTGCTGCACCGACTTGCGCGCTTCCTCGAGCGAGTCGCCGTCGCGCATCTCGAACGTGTTCGGCAGCGGCGACGTGCGGCGGCCGCGCTCGCTCGTGCCGCCGCCGTCGAGATTCGCCTGCGCGAGGGCCTCGGGTTTTCCCGGACGCGTCTCGCTCTTGGCGTTGACGAGGATGATGTCGAGCGGCGGATCGCTCGACCGGACCCGCAGCAGTTCGGGGTCGACGAAGCGGATCGCGAGGATCGTGATGTGCAGGCCGATGGACACCGTGAGCGCCATGACCAGCACCTTGTCGGCCAGCAACGCCCTCAGGCCGTGATGTGGATCCTCGGCGACATCCATCCGTGCGATCGCTGACGATTCGAGCGGCAGGAAACGTGCGGTCGATTGTAGCGAGCACCCATCGCGCGGCGTGACACGATCGCGCTAGTCTTTGCCCGGGCCGTTGCAGCTCGATGCGCGCCGTCAGCCGACTGCTTCGCTCGTGCCGCGGACGTCGGCGGCCGGCGCCGGCTCCGTCGCGGCCGACTCGCCGCCGCTCGACCGGCTGTTCCGGCCCTCCTTCACCTTCCGCCGCGACTTCCTCTTCGGCGAGCGCGTCGTCCTCGACGTCGATCGCGGCCTGCGCGGCGAGCACCTGATGCACGCGCGCCTCGAGCGTCGAGATCGATCTCGTTCGTGCCGAGCACGTCGAGCTCGAGGCGCTGTCCGCGCGGCAGCTCGGGCAGGCCCGGCAAGTCGCGTGATGAACGGCATGCCGTCGACCCGCAGCACGTCGCCCTTGATCACGCTCGCGCTGATGCGCGTCGACGCCGCTCCTGGCGCAGCCAGCGCAAGGCCCAGTAGCGCTCCATGCGCTGCTGGAAGTCGGCGTACGCGCCGTACAGCGCTTCGAAGCCGGAGACGATGCTGAAGAGATCCGCGTCCTTCGGCCGGTACGGCGGCGCTCTCGCCGCGCGCCGCCGCGATCAACTGGCGCTGGTTGACGAGATCGACGTAGCGTCGCAGCGGCGAGGTGCTCCAAGCGTAATGATCGACGCCGATGCCCTCGTGCGGCGCGGGCGTCGTGCTCATCCGCACGCGGCCCAGGCTCTGGGAGCGGTAGATGCCGGCGACCTTGCGCTCGGCGAGCCAGCCGCCCCATGTGCTGTTCGCCAGGATCATCATTTCCGCGACGATCAGGTCGAGCGGCGCGCCCGCGCCTGCGCGGCTTGATGCTCGACGTGAGCCCGCTCGCCTTCGCCGTCGATGACGAAGGAGTAGTCGACGCGCCCGAGCGGCTCCGGGCGTCCGCGCACCTCCTCGCGACGCGCGAGCAGAGCCCGCGCGAACTTCCACAGCTGCGCGAGTTCCGGCGGCGAACGGGGCGTCGAACTCGCCGCTGGCGATCGACGTCTTCCGTGATGACGTCGTCGAGCCGGTCGTGGCGCAGATTCGCGGCGATGCGCACCCGCTCGACCCGCGTCTCGGTCGCCGAGCACCTCGAACGAGCCGGCGTCCACCGTCGCGTACAGCGACAGCACCGGCACGCATCCGGCCTTCGTTCAGCGAAAACGCCTCGACCCAGGCATCCGGCAGCATCGTGTACTTCAGGCCGGGCGCATAGACGGTGGACATGCGGCCGCGCGCCGTCGCATCGAGAGGATGGTCCCGCGCGAACAGCCACGCCGGGCGCGGCGATGTGTATGCCGACCCGCAGGCGTTCGCCCTCGCGCACGACGGAAAAGGCGTCGTCGATCTCGGTCGTCGCGCTGTCGTCGACGGAAAATGCCGGCGCACGGGCGCGAGCGGCAGGTCGTCGGGCAGGACCGGCGCGGGCAGGTCCTGGGCGAAACCGGTGCCGCGCGGAAAGTGTGATCGCGAGGAAACTGTCGACGTGCCAGCGGTACGGCGATGCGATCGCTCCGGTCGACAGCAGCAGCTTCAGCGGCGTCGTCTGCAGTCTCGTTCGACGGCCTGCTCGACGGCCTTGTACTCGATGCCGTTCTTGTCCGGCTTCACCAGCAGCGCGATCGCCTGCTGCGCGATCGCCGCCGGCGCCTTGCCCGCCTTCAGCGCCTGGACGTGCTGCTGCTTCAGCTCGTCCTGCAGCCGCTTGCGTTCGACCGCCGCGAGCGCGGCCTTGAGCGTATCGGCCGGCGCCGCCCGGTAACGCCCTCGACCCTTGCGATAGAAGTAGATCGGAGCGGAGTGCAATCGGAAGAGCAGCGAGGCGGCCTCGACGCTGCCCGGCTCCTTGCCGTAGTAGTCGCGGGCGATGTCGAGAAAGCCGAATTCGTCCTGCGGCGCGACCTCCCAGAGGAAGTCCGAGATCGATCGCGTCCGCTTCGGCTGAGCCCGCTCCAGCAGCGCCGCCGGCGCCGGCTCGCGGAACTGCAGCAGCACATGCGCGCTCTTCACCTTGGTCCGCTTGCCGCTGACAAGCTCGACCTGATGCGACGAATCCGTGCTCGTCAGCACGGTGCCGGCCTTGAACGCGCCGTCTTCCTCGAACAGGAGATGCGTCGTCACAGCGTGCCCGTGAAGGTGCGGATGCCGCGCAGCATCAGTTCGACGGCGATCGCGGCGAGGACCAGCCCCATCAGCCGCACGAACGCGAGCGTCACGCGCTCACCAAGCGCCGCGAACAGCCGCCCCGAGAACAACAGCACGAGCGCGCTCACCGCCGTGACGCCGGCGATCGCGGCAATCCATTCGGGCCAGCGCCCCGGTTCGCGCGAGACGAACAGCAGCACCGTGGCGAGCGCCGACGGACCCGCGATGGCCGGCACGGCGAGCGGCACGATGAAGGGCTCGCCGTGCGGCTGGTCGCCGTAGACGCCCTGGCCGTTCGGAAACACCATGCGCAGCGCGACCAGCATCAGCACGACCGCGCCGCCGATCTGCAGCGACACATCCGACAGTCCGAGCGCGCCGAGGAACGGACGCCCGAGGAAGACGGCCACCGACAGCACGAGAAACGCGATGAAGCACTCGCGCAGGATGATGCGCGGCGCGACGCTCCGGCGCCACGTCGTCCAGCGCCGCGACGAAGATCGGGATGTTGCCGATCGGGTCGCACACCAGCAGCAGCAGCAGGAACGCGGAAATGAAGCTGTCGTTCACTGGTCGGTCACCGTTTCCGTTCCGCCGCTGATGCGCACCAGATCGTCGGGTGCGATGGGAAACACGCAGTGCGGAGTGCCGCCGGCGGCCCAGACCACGTCGAAACGACGCAGCGACGCATCGATGAACGTGACCATCGGCCTGTGCGTGCGCGACCGGCGCGACGCCGCCGATGGCGAAGCTCGAGCATTCGCGAACGAACTCCGGCGTCGCGCGCTCGATCGCTTCGTCGAGCAGCGCACTGATCCGCGCCTCGTCGACGCGGCGGTCACCGGCGGCGACGACCAGCACCGCCCGCCCGCTCGGCACCGCGCGGAAGATCAGCGACTTCGCGATCTGGCCGACCTCGATGCCGAGCGCATCGGCCGCCTGCTGCGACGTGCGGGCAGCGACCGCAAGTTCGATCGACCTTCGATCCGGTGCCCGCCGCGGCGAGCGCCCGCTGCACCCGTTGCGCGGAGGCCGGCAGCGGCCTTTCCGGCGCGTTCGTCATCGTCAGACCGTCAAGCCGCCGGCGACTTCGATCACCGCGCCGTTGATGTACGACGCTTCGTCCGACGCGAGGAACGCGTAGACGTTGGCGATGTCCTCGGGCGTGCCGAGGCGCCGCAGCGGAACCCGCTCGGTCATCTGCTCGAGGACCTTGTGCGGGATCGAGTTGAGGATGGTGGTGGCGACGAACCCCGGCGCGACGGCGTTGCAGCGCACGCCCTTCGGTCCGAGTTCACGCGCCCAGGTCTTCACGAAACCGATGACGCCGAACTTGGTCGCCGCGTAGTTGGTCTGCCCGAAATTGCCGTAGATGCCGACCACGCTGGAGGCGTTCAGGATCACTCCGCTGCCCTGCTCGACCATGGTGTCGACGACCGCCTGGGCGCAGTTGTAGGTGCCCTTCAGGTTCACCGCGATCACCTTGTCGAACTGGTCATCGGTCATCTTCTGCAGCCGGGCGTCGAGCGTGATGCCGGCGTTGTTGACGAGGACGTCGATCCGGCCGTGCCTGTCCTTCACGCGCGGCCACCATCGCGTCGACCTGATCGCGCCGCGTGACGTCCACCACGTAGCCCGTGGCCGACCCGTTGGCCTTCAGGCTGTCGATCGCCCTGTCGACCGCCTCCTGGCGCATGTCGCACAGCGCGACCGTCGCCGCCTTCGTCCAGGAACTTCCTCACCGTCGCAAGGCCGATGCCCTGCGCGCCGCCCGTCACGATCGCGACCTTGCCCTCCAAGCGCTTGCTCACTGCGTTCCCCCTGTTGCTACACCGATACCGCAAAAGTCCAGCACCTCGTCCATGTACAGGGCGAAGTCGGACAACTCGTGATTGCTGCCTTCGATGACGCGCTGGCGCGCGCCTTTGTACTTGCGCGTCATGGCCCGGTAGTCGATCAGCGTGTCGCCAGTCGCCGCGACCAGGAAGTACCGCTCGGGGCGCGTGATGGCCGGCGTGTCGATCTGCCGCAACTCGGCCAGGTACTCCGCGCGGAAATCGATCTCCTCGTCGGTGAAATACACGGGCTGCCGGCCGAGGTGGGCTTCGAGATCGTGCGCCGGCGTGATCGCCGGGTTCAGCAGCACGGCGCGGCACCCAAGGCGCTCCGCGAGCCAGGTCGCGTAGTAGCCGCCGAGCGACGAGCCGATCAGCGCGATCGACGACGGCGAGAGGTTCGCCATCAGCTGAAGCCCGAGGTCGACCGCCGCACGCGGCGATGGCGGCAGCGCCGGACAGCAGTATTCCGCCTGACGGCCCAGGGCGCGCATGCGTTCGCGCAGCATCGTCGCCTTGCGGGATGCCGGCGACGAACGGAAGCCGTGCAGGTAGAGGATCACGCCACGCGCCTTGCGCGCTCGCGCAGCCGGTCCAGCAGCTTTCCGTGAATGCCGCCGAAGCCGCCGTTGCTCATCACCAGCAGCCGGTCCCCGGCGCGCGCCTCCGCCACCGCCGCGTCGGCCAGTGCTGCGAGGTCGTCCAGCACCACGACGCGCTCGCCGAGCGGCGCGAGCGCCTCCGCCACGTTCCAGTTCACGCCACCGGCGTAGCAGAACACGCGATCGGCGCCGACGAGGCTCGCCGCGCAGCGGCGCCTTCATCGCGCCCAGCTTCATCGTGTTCGAGCGCGGCTCGAGGATCGCGACGATCCGCCCCTGCCCGCGCGCCCGCAGGGCGGCGATCGTTTCGCGAATCGCGGTCGGATGGTGCGCGAAGTCGTCGATGACGGTCACTCCGTCGACGGTGCCGCGCTCCTCCAGGCGGCGCTTGACGCCCTTGAATTGCCTGCAGCGCCGCGAGCGCGACCGCCGGCTCGACGCCGGCGTGCCCGGCGGCGACCAGCGCCGCGAGAGCATTCATCCGGTTGTGATGCCCCGGAAGCGCGATCTCGAGTTCGCCGACCACCGCGCCTTGCGCAGGACACGGTGGGGAGCGTCGCGCTCCACCTGCCATTCGCCGCCGTCGCCGAACGACACCCGCTCCGACCAGCAGCCGCGCTCGAGAACGCGCGCAAGCGCCGGTTCGCCGGCGTTCACGACCACGCGGGCGGAACGCGCGCAGCGTGCGGACGAAATGGTGAAACTGCGTCTCGATCGCCGCGAGATCGGGAAAGATGTCGGCGTGATCGAACTCGAGATTGTTCAGCACCGCAGTGCTGCGGAAGGTAATGGACGAACTTCGAGCGCTTGTCGAAGAACGCCGTGTCGTACTCGTCCGCCTCGATGACGAAGGCCGAGCCGCTCCCGAGCTGCGCCGAGCGGCCGAAGTCCTGCGGCACGCCGCCCGACGAGGAATCCCGGGGTCGCGACCGGCGCTCGTCGAGCACCGACGCCAGCATCGACGTCGTCGTCGTCTTCCCGTGCGTTCCGGCCACGGCAAGCACATGGCGCCCGCGCAGCACGTGCTCCGCGAGCCACTGCGGCCCCGAGACGAAGGGCAAGCTGGCGCTCGAGGATCGCCTCCATCAGCGGGTTGCCGCGCGTGACCACGTTGCCGATGACGTACAGATCGGCATTCAGTGCCAGCTGATCGGTCTCGAAACCCTCGATCAGTTCGATGCCCGACTCGACCAGCTGGTCGCTCATCGGCGGGTAGACGTTGGCGTCGCAGCCGCTGACGCGATGGCCGGCAGGACCGCGCGAGCTGCGCGAGCCCGCCCATGAAGGTCCCGCAAATGCCGAGGATATGGATGTGCACGGAAGTCCGCAGACGCCGAACCGGAGTGCGATCGACGAAGTCAAAACCGCGAAATTGTAATGCGGCGCAGCATCGTTCCCGTCGCTACACTGCCGACCTCCCACGTGCCGCTGCTCTCCGGTCTGTCCACCATGCCAGCCGATGACGATCTACGCGCGGAAATCGCGGCCACCGCCGCCCGCCTCATCGCGGAGGAAGGCTGCGAGTACGCGCAGGCGAAGCGCCGCGCGGTGCGCGAACTGCTGGGCGACGAGCGGACCTCGGCCGTTCCCGACAACGCCGAAGTCGAACGCGAGTTGCGGCGTTACCTGCGGTTCTTCGAAGCCCGACACGCACGCGAAGCGGCTGGCGGGACTGCGGCCGCTGGCGCGATCGATGATGGAGCGGCTCGCCGAGTTCGAGCCGCACCTGACAGGCGCGGTCCTGAACGGGACTGCGACCGAGCACTCCGACATCCATCTGCACCTGTACGTCGACAGCGCCAAGGACGTCGAAGTCTTCCTGATGAACGCCGGGGTCGACTTCGACGTGGACGAGGGCCCGTCCGACGAGCGCCCGCAGCATGCTCGAGCGCCTGGCTTTCCTGATGCCGGCGCCGCGGGACATCGGCCTGCCGCCGCAGATGGACCGGATCGGCTGTCCATCTGCACGTCTACCCGCGCGACGCCATCCGGGTCGCCTCGCGCCAGAAGGCGGATCGCGGCGATCGAGCCGGACCTTCATCCCGTCGAGGCGTGCGGGCCGCGCGGGCCTGGCCGCCGTGCGTCAGCCTGCATCGAGGACACCGGGCAATGAGCCGCACACGCATGGTGGCTGATCGCCGCCGTCGCGCTGATCGCCCTGTTCGCCGGGCTCCTGGTGGCGATGCAGCGCTACTCGCCCAATGCCTCCGGCGCGTCCGCGGAGGCGTTCTTCGCGCAGACCTTCAAGGATCTCGACGGCCAGCCGCGCGCCATGGCGCGAGTGGCAGGGCCAGATGGTCGTCGTGAACTTCTGGGCGACGTGGTGCCCGCCATGCGTCGAAGAAATGCCCGACCTGCAGCGCGTCCACGACGAGTACCGCGGCCGGGGCGTGGTGGTCGTCGGTCTCGGCATCGACAACCCGTCGGCGCTCAAGCGGTTCCGGGACGAGCACAGCCTTCACCTTGCCGCTGTTCGCAGCCGGCGCCGGCGGCAGCGAACTCGGCAAGGCGCTCGGCAACCCTCCGGCGCGCTTCCGTACACCCTGCTCATCGACCGAAAAGGGCGTATCGTGTCCGGCCCGCCTGGGGCAGATCCAGCCGGCGGAACTGCGTCGCTGGCTGGACGCTCAGCTTGGGTCATGACCCCGGCATTGCGTCTGGACAGAGCACCCCAATCCATTCAGACTTCGCGCCTTCTGCTGGCTTCTGCCGGCAAATTCATTAAATTCCGGCTTTTCCTCTGGAGACTTCAGTGTCCAGTCGGGTGCTGGTCCTCAATGGACCCAATTTGAATCTCCTCGGCACGCGTGAGCCGGCCATCTATGGGGCACGCAGCCTGGCCGACATAGAGGCCGAATTGTCCGAAGTTGCACGCCGAAGCAATGCAGAAGTCGTATTTTTCCAGAGCAACCACGAAGGCGCTCTGGTCGACCGGATCCAGGGCGCGAAGCTGGACGGCACCGACTTTCTGATCGTCAACGCCGGCGCCTTTACCCACACCAGCGTGGCGATGCGCGACGCCCTCGCCGCGGTCGGCCTGCCCTTCATAGAAGTCCACCTCTCGAACGTGCACCGGCGGGAAGCTTTTCGCCACCACTCCTATCTGTCGGACCTCGCGCTCGGAACCATCGTCGGGCTGGGAGCGGCGGGATACCGGTATGCGCTCGAGTACGCCCTGGACGCACACGAGCGGAAACGGACAAAGGAACATTGATGGATCTGCGCAAGCTGAAGACCTTGATCGACCTCGTCGCGGAGTCCGGCATTGCCGAACTCGAGGTGACCGAGGGCGAGGACAAGGTCAGGATCGCCAAGTTCAGCCCGGCGCCGGTCGCGCCCTCGTCGCCGACGACCGTCGTGACCGGCGGCGTCCCGTCGGGCCGGCCCCGCTCGCCGCGGCACCGGCCGCCGCGCCCGTCGCGGCGCCGGAGCCGACCGGGCCACGTCGTCAAGTCGCCGATGGTCGGCACGTTCTACCGCTCACCGAGTCCTGGCGCAGCCTCGTTCGTCGAACTCGGCCAGGCCGTGAAGCCGGGCGACACCCTGTGCATCATCGAGGCGATGAAGCTGCTGAACGAGATCGAGGCCGAGGTCGGCGGCACGGTCAAGGAGATCCTCGTCGAGAACGGCCAGCCGGTCGAGTACGGCCAGCCGCTGTTCATCATCGACTGAACGGCGCCCGCCCGGACCCTGAACGACAGTCCCGACGGACGTCCATGTTCAAGAAAATCCTGATCGCCAATCGCGGCGAAATCGCCCTGCGGATCCAGCGCGCGTGCCGCGAGATGGGCATCCGCGCCGTCGTCGTGCACTCGGAGGCCGACACTCGCGCCAAGTACGTGAAGCTCGCCGACGAGTCGGTCTGCATCGGCCCGGCGCCGTCCCGCGACAGCTATCTGAACATCCCGGCGATCATCAGCGCCGCCGAAGTGACGGACGCCGAGGCGATACACCCGGGCTACGGATTCCTGTCGGAGAACGCGGACTTCGCCGAGCGCGTGGAGAAGAGCGGCTTCTGCTTCATCGGGCCGCGGCCGGAATCGATCCGGCTGATGGGCGACAAGGTGTCGGCCAAGCAGGCGATGGCGGCCGCCGGCGTGCCCGACCGTTCCCGGGTCGAACGGAGCCCTGCCCGAAGACGCGCGCGAGATCGTGAAGATCGCGCGCTCGGTCGGCTATCCGGTCATCATCAAGGCCGCTGGCGGCGGCGGCGGGCGCGGCATGCGGGTGGTGCACACCGAAGCGGCGCTGCTCAACGCGGTCACCATGACCACGGCAGGAGGCGCAGGCGGCGTTCGGCAATCCGACCGTCTATATGGAGAAGTTCCTCGAGAACCCGCGCCACATCGAGATCCAGGTCCTGGCCGACCAGCATCGCAACGCCGTGTGGCTGGGCGATCGCGACTGCTCGATGCAGCGCCGTCACCAGAAGATCATCGAGGAAGCGCCGGCGCCCGGGCATCACCCGCCGCCTCGTCGACAAGATCGGCGACCGCTGCGTCGAGGCCTGCAGGAAGATCAACTACCGCGGCGCCGGCACCTTCGAGTTCCTGTTCGAGAACGGCGAGTTCTACTTCATCGAGATGAACACCCGCCTGCAGGTCGAGCATCCGGTGACCGAGATGGTGACGGGCGTCGACATCGTGCAGGAGCAGATCCGCGTCGCCGCCGGCGAGAAGCTGCGCTTCAGGCAGCGCGACGTCGCGCAGAAGGGCCACGCGATCGAGTGCCGCATCAACGCCGAGGACCCTACAAGTTCACCCCGTCGCCGGGACGCATCACCTCGTGGCATCCGCCCGGCGGGCCCGGAGTGCGCGTCGACTCGCACGCCTACGCGGGCTACTTCGTGCCGTCCGAACTACGATTCGATGATCGGCAAGGTCATCTGCTACGGCGACACGCGCGAGCAGGCGCTGGCCCGCATGCGCGTCGCCATGTCGGAGATGATCGTCGAAGGCATCTCGACCAACATCCCGCTGCATCGCGAACTCCTGATCGACGAGAAGTTCATGCTCGGCGGCACCAGCATCCACTACCTGGAAAAGCGGCTGGCTGCCCGCCAGGTCGGCTAGCCGGGCGCCGTGCTGCACGAACTGACGCTCTCGGCCGACGAACGAGAGCGCCGAGGCGCTTGCCGACGCGCTGATCGAAGCCGGCGCCCTGTCTGTCGCCGTCGAAGACGCGAATGCGGAGACGCCCGGACGAGCAGGCGCTGTTCGGCGAACCCGGGCTGACGCCTGCTCGCCATGCGTGGACGGCGAGCCGCCTGCGCGTGCTGGTCGAGGGTGACGACGGCGAATCGCTGATCGCAGCCGCCAGCGCCGCCCTCGGTATCGAGGCGCCACCCATCGAATGCATGCGTCGCTCGTCGAGGACACGGACTGGGTGCGCGCGACACAGTCGCAGTTCCCGCCCACCCGGATCAGCGAGCGCCTCTGGATCGTGCCCACCTGGCACGAGCCGCCGGATCCGAAGGCGATCGCTGTCCGGCTCGACCCCGGCGTCGCTTTCGGGACAGGCACCCATCCGACGACGCGGCTCTGCCTGCGATGGCTCGACGCGAATCTCACCTGCCGGCGCGACGGTGCTCGACTACGGCTGCGGCTCCGGCATCCTCGCGATCGCGGCCGGCAAGCTCGGCGCGGCGCGCGATCACCGGGACCGACATCGATCCGCAGGCGCTGCAGGCGGCGCGCGCCAACTCCGATGCCAACGCGGTGTGCGCCGATTACACTGAACCGGACTCGCTCCGCGCCGGAACCTGGGACATCGTGCTGGCCAACATCCTGTCCAATCCGCTTGAAGCTGCTTGCACCGGCGCTGCTCGCGCGCGTGGCGCCGGGCGGCGCGCTCGTGCTGTCCGGCGTCCTCGAGCGGCAGGCCGACGAGGTCATCGAGGCCTATCGGCGCGCGGACGCGGGCGTTGCCGCTGTCGGTGTGGGGCGCGGACGAAGGCTGGGTCTGCCTGGCGGGTCGGCGTCCGCACTAGAGCCGCTGACACGATCGATGGCACTCGCCACCAAATGTCCCCAGTGCGGCGCGCTGTTCCGCGTGGTGGCGGACCAGCTGAAGCTGCGCGGCGGCCTCGTCCGGTGCGGTCAGTGTCGCGCCGTGTTCGATGCGATCGGCAGCCTCACGTACGTCGACGACACCGCACTGGCGCAGTCGCGCACGGTCGCAGGCGCGGCGCGGTCCACGGCGCCTGCTCCCGCCCCGCCCGCCGACGACGAGCGCGCGCGAGACAGGCGCTCGGTCCGTCGACCACGCTGCGCATCTGCCCCGGTCGCTCCAGCCACGCTCGCAGGCAACCTTCCGCTGCGCATCGAGCTGTCCGAAGCCGCCGCCGGAAGAGCCCGCGCTGCTCCGCCGCCGCACGAAGGCGGCCGCGCGGGAGCGGACGGAAAGCAGCGATGTCGCCGGTGCAGCCTCGAGCCCCGAGGACAAGGTGCCGACGCTGGTCGCCGCGACCCGGCCCGAGGGCGGGGCAGCGCCGGCACCAGCTCGCGGGACGTTGAAGCAGAAGTCGCGGCCGCCGAGTCGCCGTCACCCGCGGCCGCGACGGTCGCCGAGGCGAGCGCCGATGCCGAGCCCGCGCCGACCTTCATGCGGCCGAAGCGACGGACGTCGGCGCGGATTCTCGGTCGTCTACGGCGGCGGCTCCGCGCTGCTGGTGCTGCTGGCCGATCGTTCAACTCGCCGTCATCTTCCGCGGCGAGCTGATGATCCACTGGCCGCAGTCGCGGCCTGCGCTGGTGGATCTGTGCCAGCGTCTTCGGATGCAGCGTCAACTGGCCGACGCAGGCCGACCAGCTGGCGGTCATCGGCACTGAACTCCAGGCGATTCCCGGCACCGACGCGCTCGAGCTGACTGCAGTGATCCGCAACCGCGCGGACTTCAAGCAGGCGCTGCCGGCCGTCGAAGTCACGCTGACCGATGCGCGGAACCGCGCACTCGCCCGCAAGGTCTTCACGCCGGCCGACTACCTCGCCTCGGCCGGCGAGCCGTCGTCGCGACTGCAGGAAGGCTTCGGTCCCGGCAGCGACTTCACGATTCGCATCTACTTCGAGGCCCGCGGCCTCGGCGCCGGCGGGCTTCCTCGTCTACCCCTTCTATCTGTAACCGACTCCCGCACGCCAATCGCCGCTCCCGGCGGCCCCACGACCGAAACTCATCATGAGCACTCTCATCTGCGGCTCGATCGCCTACGACTCGATCATGGTCTTCGAAGGCCGCTTCGCCGACCACATCCTGCCGCATCAGGTGCACATCCTGAACGTGTCGTTTCTCGTCCCGGACATGCGGCGCGAGTTCGGCGGCTGTGCCGGAAACATCGCCTACAACCTGAAGCTGCTGGGCGGCGAGCCGCTGCCGATGGCGACGGTCGGCAGCGATGCGCAGCCATACCTGGAGCGGCTCGACGCGCTCGGCATCAGCCGGCGCTTCATACGCCAGGTCGAGAGCGCGTACACGGCGCAGGCGTTCATCACCACCGACATGGACGACAACCAGATCACCGCGTTCCACCCGGGCGCGATGACGCAGTCGCATCTGAACGCGGTTCCGGGAGACGGCTCGGTGCGGCTCGCGATCGTCGCGCCCGACGGCCGCGACGGGATGCTGCAGCACGCCCAGCAACTCGCCGACCACGGCATCCCGTTCGTCTTCGACCCGGGCCAGGGCCTGCCGATGTTTTCCGGGGAAGAGCTGCTCTGGTTCATCCAGCGGGCCGACTACGTCGCCGTGAACGACTACGAGGCGCGCATGCTGACGGAGAAGACCGGGCTCACGCTCGCCGAACTCGCCCGGAAGGTGCGCGCGCTGATCGCGACGCGTGGCGCCGAAGGATCGGAGATCCATGTCGACGGCGAAGTCCTGGCGATCCCGGTCGCGTCTGCGCGCAAGCTGGTCGATCCCACCGGCTGCGGCGACGCCTACCGCGCGGGGCTGCTGTACGGCATCGCGAACCGACTCGACTGGGAGGTCACCGGGCGCCTCGCCGCGGTGATGGGCTCGCTGAAGATCGAGCACAGCGGCGGGCAGAACCACGCGTACGACCGCGTCGCCATCGCCGAGCGCTTCACGGAGGCTTTCGGTTATCGCCCGTGGTAGGACCGGACGTCCCGCCAATCAAAGTCGGGCGACCACCATCTGGAGAACGTAGACGCCGATCAGCAGCACCATCGGCGACAGGTCGAATCCGCCTACCGTCGGCAGGATCCGGCGGATCGGCGCAGCAGCGGCCGCAACAGCAACTTCGAAGGCGGGCGCGAACGGGCGCATGCGGATTCACCCAGCTGATCACGACGTAGATGATCGTGACCCAGACGATCACGTTCAGCCCCCAGATCACCAGCTGGCGAAGCGCGGCGAGCAGCGCGATGTCCCACGGAATCGGCACGCCGACGATGACGCGCATCAGCACCGACGAGTCAGCAGCGTGACGACCAGGGCCGCCACCAGCGACGCCCAGTCGACCCGACCGCGTGCCGGCAACAACCTGGACAGCGGGCCGGCCAGCCAGTTGGTCATCGCATACGTGAACTGCGCCACCGGATTGCGCGGCGGCATGCCGATGTAACGCATCCAGGCACGCAGCAGCAGCAGCGCCACGAGCAGCGAGCCGAGGATGTCGAGCAGGAAGCGCGCGATGTCGGCGAGCATGGGTCCACCCTGGAGAAGGAGCACCGATTCTAAGCGGGGCCAGGCAGGCAGCTCGGCCCGAAGCCAAAGAAAAAGGGCGCTCGCTAGAGCGCCCTCTTCCATCCCGCAACTGCGCGAGTTACGGACGGCTGCCCGTCGGGAACGGCCAGGCCGCCGCAGGGTTGAGCGCGGTCTTCGCGCCCGGCGCGGCGGCAGCCGGTGCGGCTGGCGCCGGAGCCGGAGCAGCAACCGGCTTCGGAGCCGCCTTCGGCGCGGGGGCCTTCGCCGGAGCAGCTTTCTTCACCGGTTTCTTGGCGGCCGGCTTCGCCTTCTTCGCGGCCGGTTTCCTGACAGCCTTCTTCGCCGTCTTCTTCGCCGCTTTCTTCGCGGGTTTCTTTGCCATCACCTTCTTGACGGCCTTCTTCGCCTTGCTTGCAGTCTTCTTGACCGCGCGCTTGGCCTTTGCCTTCTTGACGGCTTTCTTGGCCTTGGTCGCGACCTTCTTGACCGCGCGTTTGACCTTCGCCTTCTTGACGGCCTTCTTCGCCTTGGTCACGGCCTTCTTGGCCGGACGCTTCTTGGCGGCTTTCTTGGTTGCCATGTCACTCTCCTGATGATGAACGCGGTGAGGCAGCTAGTGACCACGCATTCCGGTCCGGGCGCAAGGCGTGAGGCCCTCAAACACGGGCTGGAATGCCGCACCGGCTGCCCGAGGGCAGCCGGTGAGCGCTAGCAAGTCCGCGATTACTTCTTGGCGGCTTTCTTGGCGGTCTTCTTCGCAGCCTTCTTTGCGGTCTTCTTGGCCGCCGGCTTCTTCTTCGCTACTTTTTTCGTGGCTTTCTTGGCCGTTTTCTTGGCGGCTTTCTTGGCCGGGGCCTTCTTCGCAGCTTTCTTCGTTGCCATCTGAAACTCCTTCGGTCGATCTACCTAGGTTGAGAAGGAAACCCGCAGGGCAATGCCCGTCGGGCTATTCATCGGCGCACGCAGATGCTCTGTCGCCGCGACGCCCCCAGAAATGCGTTTGAGAATCCGCATATCCGAGCTGAGCGCGGAACGTGCAGCGCACTGACCGCTGACGCTGATGAATTCGGCACGGCGCGCGCGAGAAGCGAAGACCGATGGCGCGCGCAAAAGAAACGCCGGATGCAGTCCGGCGCCTGTCTGTACGGTGAGGAACTGTCTTGACGGCTCGGTCGACGGGCCGTTTGTTTCAGAGGGAGCGAGACCGCAAGACTGGAGGGTCTCGATTTGCGTTGGAGCCTGGTCCTCTGCGTTTGCTTGGCGACTGTGTGGGTCTGTGGTCAATTCAGTGGTCGATCGACGTCTGTTGAACAATCTGATCGAGCAACTAAACAACGGTTCGCTTTTTACTCGCAAAAAAAATTGACCGCAAGATTTTTCTGCGATCGAAAACGAGTTGTGTGTGATTTGTCCCACTTCTCTCGCGTTCAACGTCGCGTGCTCAACGCGCGATCAGCGCGTGCATCGCGTGTGCTCGCATCAGTCCCATGACAACGCTCCACCGGATTGATACTCGATGACGCGCGTCTCGAAGAAGTTGCGCTCCTTCTTCAGGTCGATCATCTCGCTCATCCAGGGGAACGGGTTCTCCTCCTGCGGGAACAGAGCCTCGATGCCGATCTGCTGCGCGCGGCGGTTGGCGATGTAGCGCAGGTAGCCCTTGAACATCGGCGCGTTCAGGCCGAGCACCCCGCGCGGCATCGTGTCCTCCGCGTACGCGTACTCGAGGTCGACGGCCTTCCGGAACAGCGCCGCGGACTTCCTCGCGGAACTCCGGCGTCCACAGCTGCGGGTTCTCGAGCTTGATCTGGTTGATCAGGTCGATGCCGAAGTTGCAGTGCATCGACTCGTCGCGCAGGATGTACTGGTACTGCTCGGCCGCGCCGGTCATCTTGTTCTGCCGGCCGAGCGCCAGGATCTGGGCGAAGCCGACGTAGAAGAACAGGCCTTCCATCAGGCAGGCGAAGACGATCAGGCTCTTCAGCAGCTTCTGGTCGTTCTCGGTCGTGCCGGTGGTGAAGTGCGGGTCGGTCAGGGTGTCGATGAACGGGATCAGGAACTCGTCCTTGGCGCGGATCGAGCCGATCTCGTGGTACGCGTTGAAGATCTCGCCCTCGTCCAGGCCCAGCGACTCGACGATGTACTGGTAGGCGTGCGTATGGATCGCCTCCTCGAACGCCTGGCGAAGCAGGAACTGGCGGCACTCGGGCGCCGTGATGTGCCGGTAGGTGCCGAGGACGATGTTGTTGGCCGCGAGCGAGTCCGCGGTGACGAAGAAGCCCAGATTGCGCTTGACGACCCGGCGCTCGTCCTCGGTCAGGCCGTTCGGGTCCTTCCACAGCGCGATGTCCCGCGACATGTTGATTTCCTGCGGCATCCAGTGGTTCGCGCAGGTCGCGAGGTACTTCTCCCAGGCCCACTTGTACTTGAACGGAACCAGCTGGTTGACGTCGGTGCTGGCCGTTGATGATGCGCTTGTCGGCCGCGTTGACGCGGCGCATCTCCGGCGCCGGCTCGATCGCCGGCGCGATCGGGGCAACGGGACGCGCCGATGGCGTGACCGGCTGCAGGCCGGGCATCGGAGCCGCGGGGCTTTGGGGGGTCGGGGTGTCATCCCACGCCAGCATGTCGTTGTCTCTCCTTCGAATCGTTACTGGCAGGCTTCGCAGTCAGCGAAGCCGGGATCGCCGGGCTTGAGCATGCAGACCTTGCCCTCGGGCTCGGGCATCGCCGCGGCGGCAAGGCCGCCGTCGCGTGGGAACGGCGTTGAGCTGTCCGGTGCGGGTCGTCGTCGACTTCTCTGCGTGGGTCGCGCCCATCGTGCGCAGGTAGTAGGTCGTCTTGAGGCCGCGCTGCCAGGCGAGCTTGTAGGTGTCGTCGAGCTTCTTGCCCGATGCGCCCGCCATGTAGATATTGAGCGACTGCGCCTGGTCGATCCACTTCTGCCGCCGGGCCGCGCACTCGATCAGCCATTGCGGCTCGACCTCGAAGGCCGTGGCGTAGAGCTGGCGCAGTTCGGCCGGGATCCGGTCGATCTTCGCCAGTGAGCCGTCGAAATACTTGAGGTCCGCGACCATCACCTCGTCCCACAGGCCGAGCCGCTTCAGGTCGCGGACCAGATGCTCGTTCACGACCGTGAACTCGCCCGACAGGTTCGACTTGACGAACAGGTTCTGGAAGGTCGGCTCGATGCAGGCGTCGACCCCGATGATGTTGGAAATCGTGGCCGTCGGCGCGATCGCGACGCAGTTCGAGTTCCGCATGCCGTGCTGCCGGATGCGGCCGCGCAGCGCGTCCCAGTCCAGCGTGGAGCTCAGGTCGACCTCGACGTAGCCGCCGCGCTGTTCCGCGAGGATCTTCAGGCTGTCCTGCGGGAGGATTCCCCGGTCCCACAGCGAGCCACCGAAGGAAGAGTAGCGCCCACGCTCCTCGGCGAGTTCGGTGGACGCCCAGTACGCGTAGTAACAGACGGCTTCCATGCTGCGATCGGAGAAGTCGACCGCCGCGTCGGAGGCATACGGCGTGCGCATCATGTGCAGGCAGTCCTGGAAGCCCATGATCCCGAGGCCGACCGGCCGGTGGCGCGCGTTGGAGTTGCGCGCCTTGGACACCGCGTAGTAGTTGATGTCGATGACGTTGTCGAGCATCCGCATGGCCGTGCGGATCGTCTTCCTCAGCTTCGCGTGGTCCAGTTCGAAGCCGCCGTTGCCGTCCGGCTGCATGTGCGCGGGCATGTTGACCGAGCCCAGGTTGCAGACGGCGATCTCGCTGTCCGACGTGTTGAGCGTGATCTCGGTGCACAGGTTGGAGCTGTGGATCGTGCCGACGTGCTGCTGGGGCGACCGGAGGTTGCAGGCATCCTTGAAGGTGATCCAGGGATGCCCGGTCTCGAACAGCATGGACAGCATCTTTCGCCACAGCGACAGCGCGGGCAGCTTCCTGAAGAGCTTCAGCTCGCCGCGGGCAGCCTTCTCCTCGTAGCGGGTGTATGCCTCTTCGAACGCCTTGCCGGTCTTCTCGTGCAGGTCCGGGCAATCGGACGGCGAGAACAGCGTCCAGTCGCCGCCTTCCATCACGCGCTTCATGAACAGGTCGGGAATCCAGTTCGCCGTGTTCATGTCGTGAGTGCGCCGGCGGTCGTCCCCGGTGTTCTTCCGCAGTTCGAGGAACTCCTCGATGTCGAGGTGCCAGGTCTCCAGATAGCAGCACACCGCGCCCTTGCGCTTGCCGCCCTGGTTGACGGCGACCGCCGTGTCGTTGACGACCTTCAGGAAGGGCACGACGCCCTGGCTCTTGCCGTTCGTGCCCTTGATGTGCGAACCCAGCGCGCGCACGGGCGTCCAGTCGTTGCCCAGTCCGCCGGCGTACTTGGCGAGCAGCGCGTTCTCCTTGATGGCTTCGTAGATCCCGTCAAGGTTGTCCGACACCGTCGACAGGTAGCACGAGGACAACTGGGAGTGGCGTGTGCCGCTGTTGAAGAGCGTGGGCGTCGAGCTCATGAAGTCGAACGTCGACAGCACCTCATAGAACTCGATCGCCCGCTCCTCGCGGTCGACCTCGTTCAGGGCGAGTCCCATGGCGACCCGCATGAAGAACGGCTGCGGCAGCTCGAAGCGCCGGCCGTCGTGGTGCAGGAAGTAGCGGTCGTAGAGCGTCTGCAGGCCCAGGTAGTCGAACTGCAGGTCGCGCTCGGCCTTCAGGGCGGAGCCGAGCCGCGTCAGGTCGTACTGGCCGAGACGATCGTCGAGCAGCCCGGCCTCGATCCCGTACTTGATGAAACGCGGAAACGCCTCGGCATAGCGCGAGGCCATCTGCGACTGCGTCACTTCCTCGCCGAGCACTTCGCTGCGGACCGTGTGCAGCAGCAGCCTGGCGGTCACGTAGGAGTAGGCGGGGTCCTGCTCGATCAGCGCGCGCGAGGCGAGGATTGCCGACTTCCATACCTCCTCCAGCGGCACGCCGTCGTAGAGGTTCTTGACCGTCTCGCCGAGGATCGCATCCGGGTTGACGTACTCGGCAAGTCCTTCGCAGGCGGCGCGCACCACCGACTCGATGCGGCTGCAGGTCGAGCGGCACGCGCTGGCCATGCTCCAGCATCGTGAGCTGCGGCGCGACCTCCGCCCTTGCCGCCCCTTCGCGGGCACGCTCCTGGGAACGCCGCTCCCGATACAGCACGTAGGCCCGCGCGACGTCGTGCGCGCCATCGCGCATCAGCGAGAGCTCGACCTGGTCCTGGACATCCTCGATGTGGAACGTGCCGCCGGCCGGCTGGCGGCGCAGCAGCGCCTGCACCACGCTTCCGGTCAGCTTCTCCACCTGCTCGCGGATCGCCGCGGAGGCGGCACCCTGCCCGCCGCGAACGGCGATGAAGGCCTTGGTCATCGCGACGGCGATCTTCGATGGCTCGAAGGCGACGACCGCGCCGTTGCGTCGAATGATCTTGTAGTCAGCGAACGAGGTCGCGCGCAAGCGCGCCTGTCACTGCGGTTTCCGCGTACTCCGGTTTGCCGACGCCGGGAAATCCGACTCCCGCTGCAGCGCTGCCCGCCGCTGCCTCCTGATACTGCATGCATCCTCCGAATTTTTGCCATGTCGTGCCGACCGGGTTCATGTCCGCACGGACACACAATCCCTAGTCGCACGCCGCTTTCCGGTCCACCGCCACGATCTCGCCACGACCGCGACGCCCTGTTGGTCTCCCGCGGGGCGGCCGTCTGTCGCGGACCAGCCGCGCTTGCCGACCGACCACAAGATATTGTGTTTTCCTGTGGCCGGCAGCACTATTTGTTGTGTCCCGGATGATAGGGAAAAAATACTTTTGGTCAACAGGAGAGTGAGGCCCGGGAAGCTGGCCTCATGCCGCGGCGCGCCCAACATGGAACGCGTGCGGGGCCCGCTTGCGCCGGGACGAGCGGTCAGACGCGCGCGGGACGAAGGGACACGGACGCCGGAAGGGTCAGCCGGCACCAGTCGAAGAACGGGCCAGGGTCCGTCTTGCGTTCTACCGGCGATGTCGCTGTGGCCGCACACGAAGCGCACGGGGTACGCGGCACACGACGGCCGCGAGGACCGTGTTGAGTGCGTCGTACTGGGCGTCGGTGAATGGCTCGAAGTCGCTGCCTTCCAGTTCGATGCCGACCGAGAAGTCGTTGCAGCGGGATCGCCCCTCGAACTCCGAAGCGCCGGCGTGCCAGGCGCGACGGTCGAACGACGCGAACTGGGTCATCTGTCCCGTCGCGCTCGATCAGCAGGTGGGCCGACACGCGCGCGCCGGCGATCCCGCCGAAGAACGGATGTTCACGCGGATCGAGGCGGTTCGTGAACAGGGCCTGAACATGACCGCCGCCATACCTTCCGGGCGGCAGGCTGATGTTGTGAATCACGATCAGTTCCACGCGTGAGCCTTCGGGCCGGTCGTCGACGTTCGGCGAGGGCACGTGAATCGCCTCCCGCAGCCAGCCGTTGTCAAGATCGGTCATCGAACGCGCCGCGGCGCTTCAGGCATCAGGGTCACTTGATCGCGAGCCGCTGCATCCGGTACCTGCAGCTGCCGGAACGTGATACCGAGGAGCTGGGCCGCAGCGGTGCGGTTGTAGCGCGTTCGTTCCAGCGCCCGGCGAATCGCCTCGCGCTCGAGCGAGTCGAGGTACGACGGCAAGCACGACGGGACGCCGTCGACCATTACGCCGTCGCCGGCCGCGACGGTGCCGCCCGCCTCGTCCACTCCCGTCGCCAGCCCGGCCTCATCGGCCGGGATCGGTTCGGCATCGAGCGGCAGGTCGACTTCCGCGCCCGGCAACATCAGGTCATCCGCCATCAGCACGTCGTCGCCAGACAGGGCGACCGCCCGCTCGAGGATGTTCTCGAGTTCGCGAACGTTGCCCGGGAACCGGTAGTTGCGGAGCGCGGAGGTCGCGGCAGGCGACAACCGAGCCTGCGGCCCGCCGGTGCGTTCCGCAATTCTCTGCAGGATCGTGCCCGACAGTTGCGGCACATCCTCGAGCCGCTCCCGCAGCGGCGGCACGCGGACCTCGATGACGTTGAGCCGATAGAAGAGGTCCTGGCGGAAACGCCCCTTCGCGACCAGGTCGCTCAGGTCCTGGTGCGTCGCGCTGACGATGCGAACGTCGACCGGATCTTCCGCGGACGCTCCCACCTTGCGCACCCGGCGCTCCTGGATCGCGCGCAGCAGCTTGACCTGCATCGCGAGCGGCAGCTCGGCTACTTCGTCGAGGAACAGCGTTCCGCCGGCGGCCGCCTGGAAGAAGCCGTCGCGATCGCGATCGGCGCCCGTGAACGCGCCCTTGCGATAGCCGAAGAACTCGGCCTCCATCAAGGTCTCGGGAATCGCGCCGCAGTTCACCGGGACGAAGGGCTGCAGCCGTCGGCTGGATGCATCGTGGATCGCGCGCGCGGCGAGTTCCTTTCCGCTCCCCGACTCGCCGTGAATGGTCACGGGCGCCATGCTGTTGGCGAGCCGCAGGATCATTGCGCGGAGCTGCTGCATCGCCGGCGCTTCACCGGTGAGGCGTGCGAGCGCCGGTACGTCCGGCGCCGCGGCGCTGCCGCCGGCGCCGGCGCCTACCGCCGAGCGGACGAGCATGCGCAACTGCTCGACGATCGACCGGCTTCGTGAGGTAGTCGAAGGCCCCGGCCTTCAACGCGGCGACCGCGTTCTCCGCGCTTCCATAGGCGGTGATGACGGCGATCGGCGGACCGCCGAAGCGAGCGCGACTTCCCGCACGAGATCGAGTCCCGTGCCGTCCGGCAGCCGCATGTCCGTCAGGCACAGCGCGTAGCGCCGGTGCTCCAGCAGTGCGCGCGCGCTGCCCGGAACCGACTCCGCGGTATCGACGTCGAGGCCGAGACGCACGAGCGTCAGGGAAAGGAGTTCGCGAAGGTCCGCCTCGTCATCGACCACGAGAACCGCCGGCGATCGACCGACGACGACTGACCTCGACTGGGTGGGAGGCGCGTCGTTCATCGGACCGGGATCGTATCGAGGAAGCCCTGCGAGTCAACGCCCGCCGGGGAGCCGGGACCGAAGCGCAGCAGAAAGCCATCGCGCGTCGAGCCGTCGAGCTCGCGGCGCGCGCTGTAGCCCAGCTCTGCTCGGTTCGTCACGCAGAACTCCCGTGCGAGATACAGACCCAGGCCCGTACCCTGTGAACGCGTGGTGAAGAACGGCTCGAACAACGCCGCGCGCGCGTCGAAAGGCACCCCTGGACCGTCGTCGAAAACCCAAAGCTGCGGCCGGTCGCCCTCCGGGGCCGGCTCGATGAGGACCTGGACCGATCCCGGCCGGCCGGACGCGAACCGCAGCGCGTTGTCGACGAGGTTGTACAAGACCTGCCGCAGATGGGATTGCTCGAATTTGACGTGCAATCCGGGCGCGGCGTCGACCTGGATGACCTGCGCCGCCAGCCCTCGATCCCGTGCGAACTCCATCAGGAACTGGCGAACGAAGGCCGCGATCTCCAGCTGGTCGCCGAGCGGCGGCTCGCGCCGCGCCACACGCAACACGTCTTCCACCAGGCGATTCAGGCGCTGCGTGTTTTCGCGCACGATCAGCGCCAACCGCTTGAGCACGGGATCACTCGCATCCTCTCCGAGCAGTTGCCCGGCATGGCTGATGGCGGCCAGCGGATTGCGGATCTCGTGCGCGATCGACGCGGTCAGCCGCCCCATCGCCGCCAGCTTGAGTTGCTGGGCCCGGTCCTCGACGTCCCGGACGTCCTCGATGAAGATCACGAACTCGTCGCTCGTGGTTGCCGTCGGCCGTGCGAATCGCGCGCGCAACCGTGACTCGGCCGCAGGCAGTGACGGGGTGCCGGAGGCCGACGACCGAGGTCGACCATGCGCCTTCGCTGCGACCGCCATCCACCCAGGACAGAAATGCCGCGGCGAGGTCACGGCCCTCGGCGCGGTCGGCCAGCCGGGTACCGGTCAGCTGCGCCTGCGCGTCGAGGCCGAGCAGTCGCCGCGCCGACCGGTTGTTCGCCCGCACCTGAGTGGTTCGGTCCACCACGATCACGCCCTGGTCCATCTGCGCGATCACCAGCCGATTGATCTCCAGCTGGTTCTGCAGATCGCGCCCGCGAGTGCGCGCGAGCCGCTCCTGCTGCGGCCAGGCGGGCGCTCAGGGCGCGCAGCAGCGCCGTCACGGCGAAGAGAGCCGCGCCATACACGCCAGCCTGGAACAGCAGTGATTCCGACGAACTGCGCCGCCACGGCCCGCACGCCGGCGTCGATCAGGATCGTCAGCACGGCGAGCGCGCAGGTGAAGAACACCAGCACCGACGGCAGCAGCAGGGAAGCGCCGGCCAGCGGCAGCAGGAAAAGGATGACCCAACCCGAGGCCACCCCGCCACCGGTCACCACGAGCACGCCGATGGCCGCGAGATCGAGCGCCAGTTGCCCGATGACCTGCGCGAGGAATCGGCGGTGAACATACAGAGCGAGTCCGGCGAAGACGGCGGCGAGCGAGAAGTACAGCAGGGCCGTGAGCACGGTCCACTGCGGTCCCCCTGCCGGCGAGACGGGCCGGGTACCGGCTGCACTCGCAAGCACGAGTGCGCTGGCGACGATGACCCGCGTGCTCGCGAAGTACTCGAGCGTCCGCCAAGGCGCATCAAGGTGGGCCGGTGAACCGCCGTCGAGCAGCGCCTCGTCCGCTGCGGCGGCTGCAGGCGGTGAGCCAGCGCCGCCCTCAGGCGGGGGGCGGCTGACGGCGGTGTTCTTCACAGCAGAAAAAACGGTCGCCCAGGAGCAGTGCCTCCTGGCGCGGCACGTGCAGCCCGCAGGTTGCGCAACTGACCATCGCTTGCGGCGTCCGCTGCCCGGTCGTCGGCAGCCGAAGGGCCTTTGTCACGGGGTCTGCAGGGACCGCCACACCATGTAGATCGACAACCGCCAGCAGCAGGAAGAAGAAGTATGCGTCCGATCATGGGCGTTGCAGCAGGACCTCGATGACGAAGCGACTGCCGACATAGGCCAGCATCAGCATCGCGAATCCGGTCAGTGTCCAGCGCAGAGCTGTGCGGCCACGCCAGCCGAACACGACGCGCCCCACGAGCAGAGCGCCGAACACGAACCACGCGGCGAAGGTGAAGATGGTCTTGTGATCGAACCGCAACGCCCGGCCGAACACTTCCTCGGAAAAGAAGATGCCGCTGACGAGCGTCGCCGTCAACAGAAGGAAGCCGGCCCCGATGAGCCGGAACAACACGGTCTCCATCGCCAGCAGCGGCGGCAGGCGGTCCAGGAAATGCATGAGCCGGCCTCCCGCGGACCCCGCGCTCTCGCCGTGCAAGCCGCCGGTCCATCGAGGCCATCAGCAGCGCCTGCATCGCCGCGATCGTCAGCAGGCTGTACGCAAGGATCGCCAGCAGCAGGTGCACGCGGAACATCGGCGCATCGGTCGCCTGTCCGAGGATGGCGCCCGGATAGGCGAGCGGCAGCAGCGTGGTGATGGCCGCGAGCGGCAGCACCAGAAGGAAGAGGCCCGCGCGACGGCGAGAAGAAGGTCTCGAGCCAGACGATGATGGCGGTGATCCAGAGCGTCGCGGACAGGGCGTGCGCGAAGCCGAAGCGCAACTGGCCCTCGACGTACACACCGTGAACCAGCAGCACGCCGTGGAGTCCGATCGCCAACGCGAGCACGGGCCCGTGCCACACCGGCGACCTCGCCGACTCGCTCTCGAGAGCAAGCCATTCACGCCAGGCGACGAACAGATAGAGCACGGCGACAGCGCCGTACAATACGAACCATTCCGGGCGTAGCGGCATGAATCTTTATACCATGCAGCCGCCCCTCCCTCGCTGACTCCCCCATGCTGGAACAACTCACCACCAAGCTCGCGCGCGTCGTCAAGACGATGCGCGGCCAGGCGCGCCTGACCGAAGAGAACATGCAGGAAATGCTGCGCGAAGTCCGCGTGGCCCTGCTCGAAGCGGACGTCGCGCTGCCGGTCGTGCGGGACTTCGTCGGCCGGATCAAGGAGAAGGCGCTCGGCGAGGAAGTGGTGGGCAGCCTCACGCCGGGTCAGGCCCTCGTCGGCGTCGTGCAGCGTGAACTGACGCTGCTGATGGGCGGCGACCTTGCCGAGCGCGATCGCGACATCAATCTCGCGACGCAGCCGCCGGCCGTGATCCTGCTCGCCGGCCTGCAGGGCGCGGGCAAGACGACCACCGCCGGCAAGCTCGCGCGCTGGCTGAAGGAGGAGCGGAAGAAGAAGGTGCTCGCCGTGTCGACCGACGTCTACCGCCCGGCCGCCATCGACCAGTTGAAGACGGTCGCGGGACAGGCTGGCGCGGAGTTCTTCCCCTCGGCCACCGGTGACAAGCCGGTGGACATCGCCGCGCGCGCCCTCGACCACGCCAAGCGGCACTTCTTCGACGTCCTGATCGTCGACACGGCGGGCCGGCTGGCGATCGACGAGGAGATGATGCAGGAGGTCGCCGCTCTCGAGGCGCGGCTGCAGCCGATCGAAACGCTGTTCGTGGTCGACGCCATGCTGGGCCAGGACGCGGTCAACACGGCCAAGGTGTTCTCCGAACGCCTGCCGCTGACCGGCGTGATCCTGACCAAGCTCGACGGCGATTCGCGCGGCGGCGCGGCGCTATCGGTTCGCCATGTCACCGGCAAGCCGATCAAGTTCGTCGGGGTCGGCGAGAAGCTGAGCGGTTTCGAGCGCTTCCAGCCGGAAGGCATGGCGGGCCGCATCCTCGGCATGGGCGACATCGTCGCCCTGGTCGAAGACGTCAAGAAGTCGGTCGACGTCGAAAGCGCTCAGAAGCTCGCCAAGCGCATGCAGTCCGGCGAGAAGTTCGACCTCAACGACTTCCGCGAGCAGATCGGCCAGATGCGCAAGATGGGAGGCCTGTCCAGCATGATCGACAAGCTGCCGGCGCAGTTCGCGCAGGCGGCGAGCCAGGTCAATGCGGCCGACAGCGAGAAGCAGATCCGCCGCATCGAGGGGATCATCAATTCGATGACGCCCGCCGAGCGGGCCAAGCCCGAACTGATCAAGGCATCGCGGAAGCGCCGCATCGCGACGGGCGCGGGCGTGCCGGTGCAGGAAGTCAACCGCATGCTCAACCAGTTCGAGCAGATGCAGGCCATGATGAAGCAGATGCGCAAGGGCGGGCCTGGCGAAGATGATGCGCGGCCTCGCTCGCGTCCCGGGCATGCCCGGACTGCCGAAGCGCTGAGCGGGCGGCTCAGCCGAGGCGGCGGCGGCGGAGCGCCGGGTCGGCCGGAAGCTCCATCGGCGAGGGCGCGTAGTTCCAGCGGTTCTTCCAGGCGGCGAGCACGGCATCCGGATACTCGCGCCTGCCGCGGCTGCCGTTGTACCGGCCGAGCGCCATGAAGAGGTCGCCGCGCTCGATGTCCAGGTAGTGCCGCAGGATCACCGTGCCGTAGCGCAGGTTGGTGCGCATGTCGAACAGCCGCCGCGCATCGCCGTCGCCGATCACGTTCGTCCAGAACGGCATCACCTGCATGAACCCGCGCGCGCCGGCCACGGAGATCGCGTACTTCCGGAAATTGCTCTCGACCTGGATCAGGCCGAGCACGAGCTGGCGCTCGAGCCCGGCCCGCGCGCACTCGTAGTCGAGCGTCTTCAGGAACTCGAGCCGCGCGTCGAACTCGGGTATCCGTGTCTTCAGGCGCTCGGACATCTCCCCGAGCCATCCGAAGTGGGCCAGCCGCTGGTTCGGATCGTCGAACCTGCGCTCGGGCGGCCGCGCTTCCGCGATCTGCGCCGCGAGCGCGTTGCGCACCGCGTCGGCGAGAGGTTCGTATTGCTGCGCGCCCGCGCAGGACAGCGCGCGGCATCGCCGCCATGGCGGCGGCGCAGAGCAGTAGACGGCGTCGGTCGACGGCGGTCGGCACGTTCAACGGCGCGCGAGCCGTTCCCGGACGAAGGCATAGGCGTCGCCGACCGCGACGGGCGTCGTCTGCAGCGTCCGGCGGTCGACGTACTCGACCTTGCCTTCCTTCAGGCCGCGATCGCCGATGGTCAGGCGGTGCGGAATGCCGATCAGTTCCATCTCGGCGAACATCACGCCCGGCCGCTCGTCGCGGTCGTCGAGCAGCACATCGACGCCCGCCGCCTGCAGTTCCGCATACAGCTGATCCGCCACCTGGCGCACCGGCTCGGACTTGCCGTAACCGACCGGCGTCAGCACGATCGAGAACGGCGCGATCGGATCCGGCCAGATGATCCCCTTGTCGTCGTGGTTCTGTTCGATCGCAGCGCCCAGCAGCCGCGTCACGCCGATCCCGTAGCAGCCCATCAGCATGCGGGCCGGCCGGCCGCTCTCGTCGATGAAGTTGAGGTTCATCGTTTCCGGATACGGCAGGCCGGCGAAGACGTGCCCGACCTCGATGCCGCGCTGGATGGCCAACGCGCCCTTGCCGTCCGGCGACGGATCGCCCGCCACCACGTTGCGCACATCGGCCACCGCCGGCTCGGGCAGGTCGCGGCCCCAGTTCGACGCCGGTGTAGTGATAGTTCTCCTCGTTCGCGCCGCAGACGAAGTCGCTCATGTTGGCCACGGTGCGGTCGGCCACGATCCTGATGGGCTTGCGCGTGCCGATCGGCCCGAGATACCCGGGCTTGCACCCGAACGTGTCGAGGATCTCGGCTTCCGTCGCGAAGCGGAACCCGCCCTTCAGGCCTTCGACCTTGCCGACCTTCACTTCATTCAGCTCGTGATCGCCGCGGATCAGCACCAGCCAGATCTCCGGCCGGGGCCGGGGTTGCCCGCATCGTCGGTCCGGTCCACGGCCAGGACGATCGACTTGACGGTGCGCGCGAGCGGCAGGCCGAGCAATTCGGCGACGTCTTCGCACTTCTCCTTGCCGGGCGTCGGCGTCTTCGCCAGCGGCTTCGAGAGGCGCCGCCGCGCTCGGCGATGCAGCGGCAACGCCTCGGCCATCTCGATGTTCGCCGCGTACTCGGACGTCGGGCAGTACGCGATGGCGTCCTCGCCGGTGTCGGCGATGACCTGGAACTCGTGGCTCGCCTTGCCGCCGATGTTGCCGGTGTCGGCGGCCACCGCGCGGAAGGTCAGGCCCATGCGCGTGAAGATGCGCGTGTAGGCGTCGTACATCGCGCGGTAGCTCGCCATCGCGCCCGCTTCGTCCTTGTCGAACGAGTACGCGTCCTTCATCGTGAACTCGCGTCCGCGCATCACGCCGAAGCGCGGACGCCGCTCGTCGCGGAACTTGGTCTGGATGTGATAGAAGTTCGCCGGCAGCTGCTTGTAGCTCTTCAGCTCCTCGCGCGCGATGTCGACGATGACTTCCTCGCTGGTCGGCTGGACGATGAAGTCGCGGTCGTGCCGGTCCTTCACGCGCAGCAGCTCGGGGCCCATCTTCTGCCAGCGGCCCGATTCCATCCACAGTTCGGCGGGCTGAACGACGGGCATCAGCAGTTCGACCGCCCCCGCGCGATTCATCTCCTCGCGGATGATCTGCTCGATCTTGCGGATCGAGCGCAGACCCATGGGCATGTAGGTATAGATGCCGGCGGCAAGCTTCCTGATCATGCCCGCGCGCAGCATCAGCGAGTGGCTGATCACCTCCGCATCCGCGGGGGCTTCTTTCAGTGTCGAGATGAAGAACTGACGTGCGCGCATGCCGGAAATCCGTAAAGAACCTGTGTTGTGCCCTCGAAAAACCGGCCCCTATAATCGGTCGCAGATTCTAAAGGTTCAGGGGTTGGCATGCTGGACAAGGACGGGTACCGCCCGAACGTCGGCATCATCCTGCTCAACGGTCGCAACGAGGTCTTCTGGGGTAAACGGGTAAAACAGCATTCGTGGCAGTTCCCGCAGGGCGGGATCAAGTACGGCGAGTCGCCGGAGCAAGCGATGTTTCGCGAGCTCTGGGAAGAAGTCGGACTCAGGCCCGAGCACGTGAAGATCGCGGGTCGTACCCGCGAGTGGCTGCGTTACGACGTACCGGAACAGTGGATTCGACGCGAACTGCGCGGCAATTACCGCGGGCAGAAGCAGATCTGGTTTCTGCTGCGCCTTGTCGGGCGCGACTGCGACGTCTGCCTGCGCGCGACCACGCATCCCGAGTTCGACGCCTGGCGGTGGCACGAGTACTGGGTGCCGCTGGAGACCGTGATCGAGTTCAAGCGCGACGTCTATCAGCAGGCGCTGCTCGAACTGTCACGCTTTGTCTTCAAACCCGGGCGGCCGCACAACAAGGCCGCGCGACCTCGCGCCCTGCACGGAATCGAGGCGCACACCGGCGACGGCGTGATCGGGCCGGCATCCGAACCACCGACGGAAGTCGCCTGACGACTCAGGTCAGCACCAGATTGTCGCGGTGGATGAGTTCGGGTTCCTCGATGAACCCGAGCACCGCCTTGATCTCGCTGGTCGGCTTGCGCAGCGATCTGCCTTGTCTGCACGCTGGAGTAGTTGACGAGCCCGCGCGCGATCTCGCGGCCCGTCGGATCCAGGCACGCGACCACGTCGCCGCGCTGGAACTCGCCCTGGACGTCGACGACACCGATCGGCAGCAGGCTCTTGCCGCCGGACCGCCAGCGCCCTGGCCGCGCCGGCATCGACGACGACCCGCGCCCTTTGAGCAGAAGATGATCGGCCAGCCACTGCTTGCGCGCGGTCAGCACGGCGGTCGCCGCCGTCGAGCTGAGTGCCGATCATCTCGCCGTCGGCCAGCCGCAGCAGGACATCGGGCTCGCGCCCCGAAGCGATCACGGTGTGCGCGCCGCTGCGAGCGGCGCGCTTTGCCGCGAGCACCTTGGTCAGCATGCCGCCCGCGAGATCGCGCTTCCGGTGCCGCCCGCCATCGCCTCGAGCGCGGCGTCGCCGGCCGTCGCATCGGCGATCAGCGTCGCGGCCGCGATCCCGCCGCGGGTCCGCCGAGAACAGTCCCGCCTGGTCGGTGAGGATCACGAAGACGTCCGCCTCGACCAGGTTCGTGACGAGCGCGCCGAGCGTGTCGTTGTCGCCGAACTTGATCTCGTCGGTCACCACCGTGTCGTTCTCGTTGATGACCGGGACGACGCCGAGTTCCAGCAGCGTGAACAGCGTGGAACGCGCATTGAGGTAGCGCGGCCGGTCGGCGAGGTCCGCGTGCGTGAGCAGCACCTGCGCCGTCCGCACGCCGTGCCGCTCGAAGTGCGTTTCGTAGGCGCGCGCCAGCCCCATCTGCCCGACCGCGGCCGCCGCCTGAAGCTCGTGGATCTGCTGCGGTCGATGCGACCAGCCGAGCCGCTGCATGCCTTCGGCGATCGCTCCGCTCGAGACCAGCAGCACCTGCTTGCCGAGTTCCCGCAGGCGCGCGACCTGCGCGGCCCAGCGCGAAATCGCCTCGAGGTCGAGGCCGCGGCCATCGTTGGTGACGAGGCTGCTGCCGACCTTGACGACCACGCGGCCGCGCGGACGCGACAACCGAAGTCATGCGAGATCCTCGGCGGACGCTGGCGCGTCGTCGGACGACCGGCTCGCCGCCGCCCCTTCGCCGGCGGTTCGCGCTGGCCTTGCAGGAAGCGCGCGATTTCGACGCACAGTTCCCGGCAGCCCTCGCCGGTCGCCGCGGAGATGGCGAACACGGGCGCCTTCGTGCGCAGCCGTCGTCGGAACTGCGCGACCAGCGCATCGCGCTCCTCGGCCGGCGACCAGATCGATCTTGTTCAGCACGAGCCAGCGCGGCTTCTTGTAGAGGCTTCTCGTCGTACTTGCGCAGTTCGGCCGACGATCGCGCGAACGTCGCGCACGGGGTCGGCTCTCGTCGATGGGGCTGCAGTCGACGAGATGCAGCAGCAGGCCGGTCCGGCTCAGATGCCGGAGGAACTGGTGGCCCAGTCCGGCGCCCTCGGCCGCGCCCTCGATCAGGCCGGGAATGTCCGCGATGACGAAGCTCTGCTCGGGGCCGACGCGAACGACGCCGAGGTTCGGATGCAGCGTCGTGAACGGATAGTCGGCGACCTTGGGCCGCGCGTTCGAGACCGCTCGTATGAAGGTCGACTTGCCGGCGTTCGGCATGCCGAGCAAGCCGACGTCGGCCAGCACGCGCAGTTCGAGCTGCAGCTTGCGCTGCTCGCCGGGCTCGCCCTTGGTGAACTCGCGGGGCGCGCGATTGGTGCTCGACTTGAAGTGGAGGTTGCCGAGACCGCCCTTGCCGCCGCGCGCCAGCAGCGCCCGCTGGCCATGCTCGGCCAGATCCGCCAGCGCGCTCGCCGGTGTCCGCATCGACGATCACCGTACCGACCGGCATCCGCAGTTCGATGTCCTCGCCGCCCGCGCCGTAGCAGTCGGCGCCTCGGCCGCGGTCGCCGTCCGCCGCCTCATGGCGCCGCGCGTAGCGGTAGTCGATCAGCGTGTTGATGTTGCGATCGGCGATCGCCCAGACGCTGCCGCCGCGGCCGCCGTCCCCGCCATCCGGCCCGCCCTTCGGGATGAACTTTTCCCGCCGGAACGACGCACTGCCGTCGCCGCCCTTGCCGGCCGCGACTTCGATGATGGCTTCGTCGACGAACTTCACGATGGAGAACCCTGAAAAGAAAAAGCCCCGCCGCAAGCGGCAGGGCTTTTCACACGTACGTCTGCCGCGGAAGCTTAGGCGCTCGGTTCGGCAACGGGCTCGACACTGACGACGCGGCGGTTCTGCGCGCCCTTGACGTCGAACTTGACCTTGCCGGCAGCCAGCGAGAACAGCGTGTGGTCGCGCCCCATGCCGACGTTGTCACCCGCGTGGAACTGCGTCCCGCGCTGGCGGACGATGATCTGGCCCGGCTCGATGCCCTGGCCGCCGTACACCTTCACGCCGAGGCGCTTCGACTGGGAGTCGCGGCCGTTACGGGACGATCCGCCTGCTTTCTTGTGTGCCATTTCTGCTCCTGCTCCGATTAGCCGATCGAGTCGATCCGCAGCTCGGTGAAGTTCTGACGATGCCCCTGATGCTTCTGGAAGTGCTTGCGGCGGCGCATCTTGAAGATCGTGACCTTGTCGTGGCGACCGTGACCGACGACGGTGGCGACGACGGCGGCACCCGCCACGAACGGCGAGCCGACCTTGACTTCGGTGCCGTCGTTCACCGCCAGCACTTCGGACAGCGTGACCTGCTGGCCGACCTCGGCGACCAGGGTCTCGACCTTGACGGTATCGCCGGGCGCGACGCGGTACTGTTTGCCGCCGGTCTTGATGACTGCATGCATGTCTGTTCTCCTGCCGGCGGACCCTGCCTGGGCCGGTCTCGAGTTTCCCCGGTATCCGGCGGCTGTCCCCAGCCTGTGCCCGAACCAGTCGGGCCTCTTTCCCTGGGGTTTGATCCCCCGCGTAGCCGGACGGTCCGGCATCGGGCGCTGCACACCACCATGGCGGAGCGCGGAAAGCCGGAAATTATCGCACCGCTCGCCCGCACCGCGTCAAACCTTCCCAGGCCTGCGGGAGAGGTCAGCCGGCTTGAGGGCGCGCGAGGCGTGGACGAGGACCCGCCCACCTATAATCCGCGCCGATGTATTCCTCCACGTCCGGCCAGCACTTCGCCCGCTCGGCCGTCGCCATGTCGTCCGTACCGCCTGGCGCCGGCGGGGCGCCGATGCCGGACCTCAAGACGGTCCTGCAGCCGATCGCTGCCGACATGCGGGACGTGGACACGGTGATCCGCGCCCGCCTCGACTCGGACGTCGTGCTGATCAACACGGTCGCCGACTACATCATCGGCGCCGGCGGAAAGCGCCTGCGTCCGGCCGTGCTGCTGCTGGTCGCGCGCGCGCTCGGATACACCGGCGCCGCCCACGTCCTGCTCGCCGCGGTGATCGAGTTCATCCATACGGCCACCCTGCTGCACGACGACGTGGTCGACGAGTCCGACCTGCGCCGGGGGCGCTCCACCGCCAATGCCATGTTCGGCAACGCCGCCAGCGTGCTGGTCGGCGACTTCCTCTACTCCCGTTCGTTCCAGATGATGGTCGACGTCGGGAACATGCGAGTCATGCGCATCCTGGCCGATGCGACGAACCGGATCGCGGAAGGCGAGGTCCTGCAACTCCTCAACATCCACGACCCCTCGGTCGACGAGGAGCGCTACTTCGGCGTGGTCGAGCGCAAGACGGCGACCCTGTTCGAGGCAGGCGACCCGGATCGCCGCCGTCCTTGCGGGCGCCAGCCCCGGAACTGGAGGAACGCTGCGCCCGTTACGGCGCCAGCCTCGGCCGCGCCTTCCAGATCACCGACGACGTGCTCGACTATTCGGGCCACGCCGAGGACATCGGCAAGCGCCTCGGCGACGACCTGCGGGAAGGCAAGGTGACCTTGCCGCTGATCCACGCGCTGAGGAGCGCGGCGCCCGAACAGCGCGAACTGGTCGCGCGCGCGGTCCGCGACGGTAACGGCGACTTCGCGCCGTCGCGCGCATCGTGAGCGAGAACGGTTCGCTGGCCTACTCGCGCTCGCTGGCGCAGCGCGAAGCCGCCGAAGGACGAAGCGCCATCGAGACCCTGCCGCCGTCGGAATGCCGGGATTCTTTGCTACACTTGCTCGCTTTCGCGGTCGACCGGGATCGGTAGTTCACGGTCCAGTTGTACGGTCGATCGCCCGCGATCGGGGTGTAGCTCAGCCTGGTAGAGTACTGCGTTCGGGACGCAGGAGTCGGAGGTTCAAATCCTCTCACCCCGACCAATCCCTCCGCCGTCCGTTTCAGCACCGCGTTAGATCCGGGACCAGCGCGTGGAAGAGTCTTCCGCTCTGGGTTCAACTGACGGCCCTCGGCGCCCTGCTCCTCATTTCGGCGCTGTTTTCCATTTCAGAGACCGCGATGATGGCGCTGAGCCGTCTGCGGCTGCGCCATCTGGTTCGCCAGGGCAACCGCTCCGGCCAAGCGCGTCCAGGCCCTGCTGTCGAAGACAGACCGGCTGCTCGGCACCATCCTGCTCGGCAACAACCTCGTCAACGCAGCCGCCACGGCGCTCGTCACGGCCATGGCGATCCGGCTGGTCGGCGACAACGAGTGGGCGCTGCTCGCCGCCACCGGCGTCATCACCTTCCTGATCCTCGTCTTCTCCGAGATCACGCCCAAGGTGATCGGCGCGACGTTCCCCGAACGCATCGCCTTGCCGCTCTCGTATCCGCTGGGCGGCGTTCCTGCGCCTGTTCCGCCCGGTGGTCTGGTTCGTCAACCTGTTCGTGCAGGCCGTGCTGTGGCTGTTGCGCGTTCCCACGCGCGCCGAGCGGCGAAAGCACCCGCCTGACCACCGAGGAACTCCGGACACTGGTGCTCGAGGGCGGCAACTTCATCCCCGGCAAGCACCGCAGCATCCTGCTCAACCTGTTCGACCTCGAGGCACTGTCGGTCGACGACGTGATGACGCCGCGCGCGCGCATCGAGGCGCTCGACATCGAGCAGCCCGCGGACGCCGGTGCTCGAACAACTCCGCACCTGCTATCACAACAAGATCCCGGTGCACGAGGGCGACATCAACCGGACGCTCGGCGTGCTGCACGTCCGCAAGCTGATGCACCTGCTGGCGGGCGAGGACTTCACTGATCGCCTCGGTGCGGACGGCGCTGGTGCCGACCTACTTCATTCCCAGCGGCACGCCGCTGTTCCAGCAGCTGCAGCTCTTCCAGGACAACAAGCAGCGTCTCGGGCTCGTCGTCGACGAGTACGGCGAAGTGCAGGGGCTGGTCACTCTCGAGGACATCATCGAGGAGATCGTGGGCGAGTTCACGACGCAGGCGCCGGGAGCCGGTTCGCGCCGCCTGCGCTGGAACGCCGAAGGGCTCGCCCTCGTCGACGGTGCTTCGATGCTGCGCGACCTCAACCGGCGGCTCAACCTGACGCTGCCGCTCGACGGCCCGAAGACCCTCAACGGGTTGCTGGTCGAGCGCCTCGAGGAGATCCCCGATGCCCCGTGCTGCGTCCGCTTTCCGGGGGTGATCGTCGAGGTCGTCCAGGTCGATGAGCAGGCGATACGCAGCGCGCGGCTCATCCGTGTCGGCCGCGAAGCAAACACGAGCGCTGCTCTGGCGCGCCACTAGCGTTCGTACCCCCTGCTTCGCAGCATCGAATCTCGCTCGATCGTCTTGCCTTCTTTGCGGTAGTTAAGGTTTACAAATCCGGGGGTTATCGGCAGTATCTTTTGCCTTCTCGAGGGTGGTCCGCCCGCTATAACTTGGCCGTTCGCCAACCGACCACCACCCTAAGAAAGCCCCGATACCCGATGTCTGCTGTCACCCAAGGTCCTGCGGCCGCTGCGGGCGCCCTGACCGGGCTTGCGCGCGCGCTCGTGCAGCAAGGCAAGCTGCGGCCGGACCGCGCGGAAAACTTCGCCCGCAAGGCGGCTGCAGGCAAACACGCACTTCATCGACGAGCTGATCGGCTCGTCCGAAGTCACCGGCCTGAACGCCGTGCTCGGTCGCCAAGTTCGCCGCCGACACCTTCGGCCATCCGCTGCTCGACCTGTCGGCGCTCGATCTCGACCAACTGCCGCGCGACATCATCGACCGGAAGCTGGTGGGCTCGCTGCGCGTCGTCGCGCTGCGCAAGCGGGGCAACCGGCTCGCGGTCGCGGTGTCGGATCCGACCAACTTCCAGGCGCTCGACCAGATCAAGTTCCAGACGCAACTGGCGCTCGACATCGTTGTCGTCGAGCACGACAAGCTGATGCGACTGGTCGAGGCCAGCGCCCAGAGCACCGCGCAGGCCCTCGAGAGCCTGGCGGGCACCGATGACGTCAACTTCGACGACCTTCTCAGCACCGACCCCGAGACACCGGCCGACGACGCCTCGGTCGCCGAGGTCGACGACGCCCCGGTCGTGCGCTTCCTGCAGAAGCTGCTGCTCGACGCCATCGGCGAGGGCGCCTCGGACCTGCACTTCGAACCGTACGAGAAGTTCTATCGCGTCCGCTTCCGCCTCGACGGCGTGCTGCGGGAGATCGCGCAGCCGCCGCTGGCGATCCGCGAGCGGCTGTCCACGCGCATCAAGGTCATCTCGCGGCTCGACATCTCCGAGAAGCGCGTGCCGCAGGACGGCCGGATGAAGCTGGCCCTGTCCAACCAGCGCGCGATCGACTTCCGCGTCAGCACGTTGCCCACGATGTTCGGCGAGAAGATCGTGATGCGGATTCTCGATCCGTCGCAGGCGAAGCTCGGCATCGACGCGCTGGGCTACGAGCCGGACCAGAAGGAGGTGCTGCTGGACGCCGTGCAGCGTCCCTACGGCATGGTCCTGGTGACGGGACCGACGGGTTCCGGCAAGACCGTCTCGCTGTACACGCTGCCTGAACATCCTCAACCAGCCGGGCGTGAACATCTCGACGGCCGAGGATCCGGCGGAGATCCAGCTGGCCGGCATCAACCAGGTCAACGTCAACGAGAAGGCCGGGCTGACCTTCGCCAACGCGCTTCGCGCCTTCCTGCGCCAGGATCCGGACATCATCATGGTCGGCGAGATCCGCGACCTCGAAACCGCGGACATCGCCATCAAGGCGGCGCAGACGGGCCACATGGTGCTGTCGACGCTGCACACGAACGACGCGCCGTCGACGCTGGTCCGGCTGGGCAACATGGGCGTTGCGCCCGTTCAACATCGCGTCGAGCGTCATCCTGATCACCGCGCAGCGCCTCGCGCGGCGCCTGTGCACCTGCAAGCAGCCCGCCGACCTGTCGCCGGAAGCGCTGCTGGCGGGCGGTTACAAGGAATCGGACCTCGACGGCAGCTGGGTGCCGTACAAGGCGGTCGGTTGCGAACGCTGCAAGGGCAGCGGCTACAAGGGACGGGTCGGCATCTATCAGGTCATGCCGATCAACGAAACGATGCAGGACATGATTCTCAAGCAGGCCACCGCGCTCGACATCGCGCGCGAAGCAGCACGCAGCGGAGTGCGCGATCTGCGGCAATCCGGGCTGCTCAAAGTGAAGCAGGGCATGACCTCGCTGGAAGAGGTCCTTGGCTGCACCAACGAATAGCACGGACGGCGGAGCGAAGATGGCGACTGGAGCGATTGCCAAACCACGCGTGGAGGTCAAGGAAGCGGTCTTCCGCTGGGAGGGCCGCGACAAGAACGGACGCGTCGTCAAGGGCGAGATGCGCGCCGGGCGGCGACTCCGTGGTCGCGGCGGCGCTGCGCCGGCGCGGCATCATGGCCACGAAGATCAAGAAGCAGAGCTTCTCGCGCGGCCGCAAGATCACGCACAAGGACCTCGCGCTCTTCACCCGCCAGTTGTCGACGATGCTGAAGGCGGGCGTGCCGCTGATGCAGTCGTTCGACATCGTCGGACGCGGCCACGCCAATCCGTCGATGGCCCGGCTGATGAACGACATCCGCATGGACGTCGAGACCGGCACGAGCCTGAACCAGGCGTTCCGCAAGTACCCGCTCTACTTCGATCCGCTGTTCTGCAACCTGGTGGCCGCCGGCGAGCAGGCCGGTATCCTGGAAACGCTGCTCGACCGCCTGGCGATGTACCAGGAGAAGACGATCGCGCTGAAAGGCAAGATCAAGAAGGCGCTCTTCTACCCGGTCATGATCATCCTGGTCGCGATCCTGGTGACCGCGGTGATCATGATCTTCGTGATCCCGTCGTTCAAGAGCGTGTTCACGAGCTTCGGCGCCGACCTGCCGGCGCCGACGCTGGTCGTGATCGCCATGTCCGATTTCTTCGTCGCCTACTGGTACATCGTCTTCGGCCTGCTGTTCGGCGGCATCTACTTCCTGGTGCAGGCCTGGAAGCGATCGCCGAAGGTGCAGGCGACCATCGACCGGCTCGCGCTGAAGCTGCCGGTGCTGGGCGAGATGCTGCAGAAAGCCGCGATCGCGCGCTGGAGCCGCACGCTGGCCACCACCTTCGCCGCCGGCGTGCCGCTGGTCGAGGCGCTCGACTCGGTCGGGCCGTCCGCCGGCAACGCCGTCTACAAGGAAGCGACCAAGCAGGTGCAGACCGAGGTGAACATCGGCACCAGCCTTGCCCAGTCGATGCAGAACACGGGCGTGTTCCCCAACATGGCGATCCAGATGACGCAGATCGGCGAGGAGTCCGGATCGCTGGACTCGATGCTGTCGAAGGTCGCCGACTACTACGAACGCGAGGTCGACGAGACCGTCGACGCGCTGTCGAGCCTGCTCGAGCCGATGATCATGGTCATCCTCGGCGTCATCATCGGCGGCATCGTGATCGCCATCTACATGCCGATCTTCAAGCTCGGCCAGGTCGTCTAACGAACCTTGGGGACGCCGGTGCCGCTGCGCGGCACCGGCGACGTTCATCTTGTCTGAGCCCGTCCTCGTCCTCACGGTCGCCGTCTTCGGACTGGCGATCGGCTCCTTCCTGAACGTCGTCATCCATCGGCTGCCGCGGATGATGGAGAACGAGTGGAAGGCGCAGTGCGCCGAACTCGCCGGCGCCGAGCCGGCGGCCGGCCGGGCCGCGCTACAACCTGCTCGTTCCCCGCTCGCACTGCCCACACTGCAACACGCCGCTGCGGGTCGCCGACAACATCCCGCTCGTCTCGTGGCTGGTGCTGCGGGGGCGATGCGGGCACTGCGGCACGAAGATCTCGGCGCGCTACCCGGTCGTCGAGGCGCTGACCGCCGTCGCTGTCCGCCGTGGTGGCCTACAAGTTCGGCTTCACGCCGACCACTGCTGCTCGCGCTGGTGCTCACGTGGACGCTGGTGGCGCTGACCTTCATCGATGCCGACACGACGCTGCTGCCCGACGACCTGACGCTTCCGCTGCTCTGGCTGGGCCTCGGCGCCAACGTCTTCGGCACCTTCGTCCCGCTCAGCGACGCCGTGATCGGAGCCATCGCCGGCTACCTGGTGCTGTGGTCGATCTACTGGTTGTTCAAGCTCGACGACCGGCAAGGAGGGCATGGGCTACGGCGACTTCAAGCTGCTCGCCGCCCTCGGCGCCTGGATGGGCTGGAAGGCGCTGCTGCCGATCGTGCTGCTGTCGTCCCTGGTCGGAGCGGTGGTCGGCATCGTGCTGATCGTGCTCGCCCGCCGCGGACGCGAGATTCCGATCCCCTTCGGCCCGTACCTGGCGGCGGCCGGATTCATCGTGCTGCTGGCCGGCGATGCCTTGACCCGGTGGTTCGTTCCCCTTTGAAGCGCGCCTACTTCAGCGTCGGCCTGACCGGCGGCGTCGGAAGCGGCAAGAGCACGATCGCCGGCATGCTGCAGCGCCACGGCGCCGGCATCGTGGACGCCGATGCGATCGCCCATGAACTGACCCAGCGCCGATGGCGCCGCCATCGATGGCATCCGACGTGCGTTCGGCGAGGCCGCCATCGCCGCCGACGGAGCCCTCGACCGCGCCTGGATGCGCGCCCGCGCATTCACCGATCCCGAGGCGCGCAGGACGACTCGAGGGCCTGCTCCATCCGCTGATCCGGGCTGAGTCGAACCGGCGCGCCGAGGAACACGCGGCGGCAGGCAGCCCGTACGTCGTCTTCGTGATCCCGCTGCTCGTCGAATCCGGCGATGCCCGGGGTCGCTTCGACCGGGTACTCGTGGTCGACTGCAGCGAAGCGACGCAGATGGCGCGCGTCTGCGCCCGGCCGGGAATCGACGCGCAGGTCGCGCGCGGGATCCTGGCTGCGCAGGCGACGCGGGCGCAGCGGCTGGCGGCCGCTGACGACGTGCTCTTCAACGAAGCGCCGCTGGACGAGATCTGCAGCGCGGGTGGAGCTGCTCCACCAGCGCTACGTGAAGCTGGCGGAGGCGTCAGCGCGTGCGAGCGTGTGATATCGTCGCGCCACTCTCCAGCACCCTCCACACATGGCCACCGACGGTCAGGTCCTGTACGAGTATCCGTTCAGCGAACGCATCCGGACCCTGCTGCGCCTCGAGGACCTGTTCGACAAGCTGCTTTACTTCGTCGAGCAGCAGCACTCGTACTGTCATCACACCGCGCTGCTGACGCTGTTCGAGATCCTCGAAGTCACTTCGCGCGCGGACCTCAAGTCCGACCTGCTGCAGGAACTCGAACGGCACCGGCAGACGCTGCAGGCGTTGCGCAACAACCCGCAGGTCTCCGAAGCCGCGCTGTCCGCCGTGCTCGGCGAGATCGAGCAGGCGCAGCAGAGCCTCAACGCGACGACCGGCAAGGCGGGCCAGCACGTGCGCGACAACGAGTGGCTGATGAGCATCCGCAGCCGCGCGATCATCCCCGGCGGGACCTGCGAGTTCGACCTGCCCTCGTATCACGCGTGGCTCACCCGCGACACCGAAAGCCGGGCGCGCGACCTGCAGGCCTGGGTGCAGCCGATGATGCAGTTCCACTCCGCGCTCGCGATCGTGCTGAAGCTCCTGCGCGAGACCGCCCATCGCAGCCAGCAGGTCGCCGCCCAGGGCGCGTTCCAGCAGATGCTGCAGGGCCGTACCTACGCGCTGCTCCAGGTTCGCGTCGATGGATCGCTGAACGCGATCCCGGAAATCAGCGCGAACAAGTACATGCTGTGGATCCGGTTCACCACGCAGGACCGCGACCTGAAGCCGCGCACGGTCGATCGCGACGTTCCGTTCGAACTCTCGCTCTGCGCCTTCTAGGGCCGCCGCGCGTCCCATGCCACCGGTGGTGAAGTGCCCGACCTGCGGTCAGCCGGTCGAATGGAGCGAGGCCTCGAAGTTCCGGCCGTTCTGCTCCGAGCGCTGCAAGATCGATCGATCTCGGCGCGTGGGCCTCGGATCGCTACGTCGTCCCCGGCGGATCCGCCGAGGAAGCGGAAGAGACTCCGCCCACCGAGACGCCATCGAAGCACTGACCGGCCCGCCACGCGGCGGACAGGAGTGCGATGCCGTGCGCACCGCAGGCCATGGCAAGCGGCAGGCTCTCCACCTCCAGGCCGCCGATGGCGTAGACCGGCAGCGCGGCGGTGCCCGCGATCCGCTCGAATTCAGTCCAGCCGAGCGGCGCCTGGCCGGGATGGCTGGCGGTGGCCTTCACGGTCCCGAGCACGGCGTAGTCAAGGCCGAGGTCGCCGGCGCGCCCGAGTTCCGCGGCGTCGTGAACCGACGCCCCGACCCAGGGCAGCGCGGGGCGCTCGCGCATCTCGCGCAGCGCATGCGATGTCAGGTGCACACCGTCGGCCCGCTCCCATAGCCCGCGTCGATGCCGGCTGTTCACCAGCAAGCGCGCCCCGGCGGCGCGCGTCATGGCGCGCATCTCGCGGAAACAGTCGCTCGACCTCGTCCTCGGCGAGTTCCGGTTCGCGGAGTTGCACGAACCGCAGTCCCCTGTCGAGCGCGGCCCGCAGGCGCCGTAGAAACTCATCGATGCCGAAGGCCCGCGCGGCACTGATCGCATGCACCGCGGGCAACTCGAGACCGCGCAGCACCGGGATGGTGGCCGGCAGCAGGGGCGTCGGCAGCGCATCGAGCGGATAGAAGCCGAAGCCCTGCCTGCTCACGCGCATGCAATTCGCCGCGCCATTCGAAGACTCGGCAGAAGTGCAGGCGAACGAGGGCGTGCGGATAGTCGAACACGCGGACCAGCCAGGGAAACACGGGCCCGATGTCGACGCCCAGTTCTTCATGCAGTTCGCGCGCGAGCGCATGCGCCACCGTCTCGCCCGGCTCGAGCTTGCCGCCGGGGAACTCCCAGTAGCCCGAGTACGGCTTGCCTGCGGGCCGGCTCGCGAGGAGCAGGCGTCCGTCGGGACGGATGAGGATGCCGACGGCCACGTCGACCGGAGCACGTGCCCCGCCGATGCGCTCCCCGGAGTTCCCCGCCGTCATCTCCTCGCCGCGGCGGCGGAGGCGAGCCGCCGCTGCCCCGCCCAGTGGCGGGCGAACTGCAGGGCGATGCGGCCCGAGCGCGATCCGCGCTGCAGCGCGAACTGCAGCGCCTCGGGTTGCGCCGACTCGATCTGCGCGCGATCCAATCCGAAGCGCGCGAGCCAGTGCCCGACGATGTCGAGGTAGTCGTCCTGCCGGAACGGATAGAACGACAGCCACAGTCCGAAGCGTTCCGACAGCGAAACGCGCTCCTCGACCGCTTCGGCCGGATGCACCTCGCCGTCGTCGTCGTAGTGCGCGCCGAGGTTGTCGCGCATGAACTCCGGCATCAGGTGGCGCCGGTTCGACGACGCGTAGATCAGCACGTTCTCGGCCGAGCCGGCGATGGAACCGTCGAGCGCCGCCTTCAGTTCCTTGTAGCCGACCTCGTTCGCGTCGAACGACAGGTCGTCGCAGAACACGATGAACCGCTCCGGGCGCTTCGCCACACGATCGACGATGTCCGCCAGATCGACCAGGTCGCGCTTGTCGACCTCGATCAGGCGCAGGCCCTCGGGCGCGAACGCGTGCAGGCAGGCCCGGATCAGCGAGGACTTGCCGGTGCCGCGGGCTCCGGTGAGCAGCGCGTTGTTGGCGGGCAGCCCGCGCACGAACTGCGCCGTGTTCGCGCGCAGCGCCTCCTTCTGCGTGTCGACGTGCTTCAGGTCCTCGAAGGGGATCAGCGCGGGGTGGGCCACCGGCTGCGAGGTCTCCACGCTCCAGGCCGAGGTAGCGGCGCTTGCGCCAGCGGAATGCCAGGAACGCGGCGTAGTCCGGCTCGCGGTCCGCGGGAAGCAGCGACTCGATGCGCTCGAGCGCACGAGCCAGCCGCGCGATCGCGCCTTCCTCGGCACCGCCGGTCATGACCGGTAGTCCGCGTTGATCGACACGTAGTCGTGCGACAGATCGGTCGTCCAGACCGACGTCGACGCCGAGCCGCGCCCGAGCTGCAGGCGGATCACGATCTCGCTCCGCTTCATCACGCGCTGGCCGTCTTCTTCCCGGTACTCGGGCCGGCGGCCGCCGTTGCGGACCACCCAGACGTCGTCGAGGTGCATCTGCACCAGGCGCCGTATCGAGGTCGTCGACGCCCGCGTACCCGACCGCGGCCAGGATGCGGCCGAGGTTGGGATCGGACGCGAAGAACGCCGTCTTGACGAGCGGCGAGTGGGCGACGGCGTAGGCGATGCGGGCCGCCTCCTCCTCGCTGCGAGCCTGCTCGACGCGCACCTCGATGAACTTCGTCGCGCCTTCGCCGTCGCGCACGATGGCCTGCGCGAGTTGCCTGGCGACCGCCTCGATGGCTCCGGCCACGGCCGCGTAGGCGGGGTCGCTCGCCGACTCGATGCGTCGGTGCCCCGCTGCGTCCCGTGGCGATCACCACGAACGAGTCGTTGGTCGACGTGTCGCCGTCGATGGTGATGCGATTGAACGACCGATCGGCCGCGGTCTTCGTCAGCGCGCCCATCAAGGCGGGCGCGATGGCGGCGTCGGTCGCGACGAATCCGAGCATGGTCGCCATGTTGGGCCGGATCATGCCCGCGCCCTTCGCGATGCCGGTGACCGTGACCGTCTGGCCGCCCACGTCGACGCGCCGCGATGCCGCCTTCGGCTGCGTGTCGGTCGTCATGATCGCTTCGGCGGCTTCGAGCCAGTGGCCAGGCTGCAGGCGGCCGATGGCCTGCGGCAGTCCGGCGACCAGCCGGTCGACCGGCAGCGGCTCCATGATCACGCCCGTCGAGAACGGCAGCACCTGCCGCGCGTCGCACGCCGAGCAGCTTCGCGAGCGCGTCGCACGTGACGCGCGCGGCGCGCAGGCCCTCGTCTCCCGTGCCGGCGTTGGCGTTGCCCGTGTTGATCACCAGGGCGCGCACGCCCGATCCCTGCGCGAGGTGCTCGCGGCAGACGATGACCGGAGCCGCGCAGAAACGATTGCGCGTGAACACGCCGGCCACCGAGGCGCCGTCCGCGATGCGGACGACCAGCACATCCTTGCGATTGGCCTTGCGGATCCCGGCCTCGGCCCAGCCGAGTTCGACGCCCGCCACGGGAAACAGCTCTTCCCGGCGAGGCAGCGGCAGATTGACGGGCATTGCAGTTCGACGAAGAGGTAAAGATCGAACGTTACCGCAAGCCTGAGCCGTTCGGTCAGCTCCGAGCCTCTTGCCTCGAATCAGCTCGCGAGCAGCGCGGGAGGTCCAGGAGGGGGCATCGTCCCCTCCTGCATCCTCAAGTGCTTGCTCGCGAAGCGAGCGAGCAGGCCATGGAAAGCTCGCTACGCGAGCTTTCCGTGGCACTGCTTGTATTTCTTCCCCGACCCGCACGGACACGGGTCGTTGCGGCCGATCTTGTCGCCGAAGCGCTTGAACGGCTGCGGCTTCTCCTGCTCGTCCTCGGCGACCATCACCGCTTCGCCACCGGCCTCGGCCGGTTCGTCGGCCGACCCCGGGCTGAACTCGGCGTGCTGCGCACGCGCCAGTTCCGCCCGGCGCTCGCTCTCGGCCTCGATCTGCTGCTCGGCCTGCTGGATCTCTTCCTGCGTCTGGATGCGGACGTTCATCAGGACCTTGACGACGTCGTCACGCACGCGATCGAGCAACGCGCCGAACAGTTCGAACGCCTCGCGCTTGTACTCCTGCTTCGGCTGCTTCTGCGCGTACCCGCGCAGGTGGATGCCCTGGCGCAGGGCGTCGAGCGCCGTGAGGTGCTCGCGCCAGGACTGGTCGAGGGTCTGCAGCATGATCGAGCGCTCGAAGCTCGAGAACGATTCCCGTCCGACGATCGAGATCTTGGCCTCGTAGGCTTCGTCGGCGGCCTTCAGGACCAGCGCCAGCAGGTCCTCGTCGGTCATCGTGTCCGCCTGGTCCAGCGTCGCCTTCAGCGGCACGCGCAGCTGCCAGTCGTCGGCGAGCGTCTTCTCGAGCGACGCGAGGTCCCACTGCTCCTCGACGGAGTCGGCCGGCACGAAGGCGCGGAACAGCTCGGTGAAGAAACCGTGGCGCAGGTTCGTCACCATCTCGGCGGTATCGTCGGTCTCCAGGATCTCGTTGCGCAGGCGGTAGATCTCGCGCCGCTGGTCGTTCGAGACGTCGTCGTACTCGAGCAGCTGCTTGCGGATGTCGAAGTTGCGTGCCTCGACCTTGCGTTGCGCGCTCTCGATCGAGCGCGTGACCATGCCGGCCTCGATCGCCTCGCCCTCGGGCAGCTTCAGGCGGTCCATGATCGCCTTCATGCGCTCGCCGGCGAAGATGCGCAGCAGCGAGTCTTCCATCGACAGGTAGAAGCGCGACGCGCCCGGGTCGCCCTGGCGGCCCGAACGGCCGCGCAGCTGGTTGTCGATCCGGCGCGACTCATGACGCTCGGAACCGATGATCTTCAGTCCGCCGGCGCCGACGACGTGATCGTGCAGCGACTGCCATTCGTCGCGCAGCTTGCTTCACCCGCCCGACCTTCTCGTCCTCCGGGATCGCCGGGTCGGCCTCGACGAACTGGACCTGCTTCTCGACGTTGCCGCCGAGCACGATGTCGGTGCCGCGGCCCGCCATGTTGGTGGCGATCGTGATCATCTTCGGCCGCCCCGCCTGCGCGACGATCTCGGCCTCCTTCGCGTGCTGCTTGGCGTTGAGCACCTGGTGCGGCAGGTTCTCCTTCTTCAGCAGGCCGGACAGCAGTTCGGAGTTCTCGATCGACGTCGTGCCGACCAGCACCGGCTGGCCGCGCGCGTAGCAGTCCCGGATGTCCTCGAGGATCGCGTTGTACTTCTCCTTGAGCGTCCGGTAGACCTTGTCCTGGGAGTCGATCCGGATCATCGGGCGGTGCGTCGGGATGACGACCGTCTCGAGGCGGTAGATCTCCTGGAACTCGTACGCCTCGGTGTCCGCCGTGCCCGTCATGCCGGCGAGCTTGCCGTACATGCGGAAGTAGTTCTGGAAGGTGATCGACGCGTAGGTCTGGTTCTCGGACTGGACCTTCACGCCCTCCTTGGCCTCGACCGCCTGGTGCAGGCCCTCGGACCAGCGCCGGCCCGGCATCAGCCGGCCGGTGAACTCGTCGACGATCACGATCTCGCCGTTCTGCACGACGTACTGCTGGTCGCGGTGGAACAGCGTGTGCGCGCGCAGCGCGGCGTTCAGGTGATGCATCAGGATGATGTTGCCGGGCGCGTACAGGCTCTCGCCTTCGGCCAGCATGCCCATCCTCGTCAGGATGCCCTCGAGCTTCTCGTGCCCGGCCTCCGAGATATGGACCTGGTGTCCCTTCTCGTCGACCCAGTAGTCGCCGTCGGCCTTCTCGTCCTTCTGCCGTGTCAGCTGCTTCGGCACCTCGTTGATGCGGACGTAGGTCTCGGTGTGGTCCTCGGCGGGGCCCGAAATGATGAGCGGGGTGCGCGCCTCGTCGATCAGGATCGAGTCGACCTCGTCGACGATGGCGTAGGCGAGACCCGCGCTGGCGGCGGTCCGCCACCGCGTACTCCATGTTGTCGCGCAGGTAGTCGAACCCGAGCTCGTTGTTGGTTGCGTACGTGATGTCGGCCGCGTAGGCGACGCGCTTGTCCTCGGTGGACTGCTGGCTGACGACGGTGCCCACCGTCAGTCCGAGGAAGCGGTAAACGCGTCCCATCCAGTCAGCGTCGCGTGTCACGAGGTAGTCGTTGACGGTGACCACGTGCACGCCCTTGCCGGCCAGCGCGTTCAGGTACACCGCGAGCGTCGCGGTCAAGGTCTTGCCTTCGCCGGTGCGCATCTCGGCGATCTTGCCGTCGTGCAAGCACCATGCCGCCGATCAACTGCACATCGAAGTGGCGCTGCCCGAGCGTGCGCGTCGATGCCTCGCGCACCACGGCGAAGGCTTCGGGCAGCAACTGGTCGACCGTCTCGCCCTTGGCGAACCGCTCGCGGAACTCGTCCGTCTTCGCCCGCAAGGCCTCGTCCGACAGCGGCGAAACCTGCGGCTCGAGCGCGTTGATGCGTTCGACAGTGCGTTGGTACTGCTTGAGCAGGCGGTCGTTGCGACTGCCGAAGATCTTTGTGAGCAGGCCGGAAATCATCAGGAATTGGCCGGTCTCCGCACGGAGCCGGCAGAAGTGGACGCGACGCAGCGTCGCCGAGGGCTCTCGGCGTCCGACGCAAAGCGAAAATTATGTCACAGGGGGTCGCCCGGGCCGGGCGACCTCAAAGGGAAAACAACGCTTACTTGCGGGCGTTCGCTGCGGCTGCAAGGCCCTTCAGGTCGACCCTGGCCGCGCTCGCGGTCTGCTGGGCGAGCAGGTTGCCCGGCGCCAGCAGGAACCTGGAGGGGTTCTGCGCGACGCCCTTCGAGTGCACCTCGAAGTGAAGATGCGGACCGGTAGAGCGGCCCGTGCTGCCGACCTCGGCGATCTTCTGCCCGCGCTTCACCAGATCGCCGGGCCGAACACCGACCCGCGAGGCGTGCGCGTAGCGCGTCATCAACTGATTGCCGTGATCGATCTCGACCACATTGCCGTACTCGGGGTGGAACTCGGCGAGCACCACGACCCCACCGGCCGCGGCGTGGATGGGCGTGCCGGACGGCGCCGCGAAGTCGATGCCTTCGTGGCGCGTCATCTGGCCGGTGAACGGGTCGGTGCGCCAGCCGAAGCCCGAGCCGATGAAGCCGTCGGCGACCGGCTTGCTGTTCGGCAGCAGCGCCTGGCGCACCTGCTGCGACATCACTTCGGCCTCGATGATCGTCATGTAGTCGGCGCGCTGTTCGACGCTTCTGCGAGAAGCGCTGCAGTTCGACATCCAGGTCCTGCAGCGTCATCGAATCCGAGCCCGGCAACGCGCCGCCGCGTCCGGGCAGTTCCTGGAACCGGTACTCCTCCGGACGGATGCCCATCACTTTCGACACGCGTTCGCCGAGGGCATCGAGTCGAAGCAACTGCGCCTGCACTTCGCCGAGCTTGCGGGCCAGCGCAGTGACGTTGTCGCGCACCTTCTGGTCCTGGCGCTCCATCTCGTCGCGCGTCACGAAGGAGATAACATCGGTCAGGACGGGAATCTGGATCACGCCCGCGGCGCGCACGGTCAGGAAGGAGAACATTCCCGACATCATGAGGAGCATCAGCACCATGCCGGAAACGACGATCAGCGGCGTGCCGGCGCGTGAACGTGATCGTTCGCGCACGCGCCAGCCGCTTGTCAACCACGATGATCTGCACCTGCCCCTCCAACCCGTCGAATGCGCCGCGCAAAGCCGCGGCGGTGCTCAATGTCTAGTCCGGTCCAGCCACTGGCCGAAGTCCTTCGCGAACGCGCCCGAAGCTGCGCGTCTGCTCGCGCGCTGGGAAGCGACTCAGCGCGCCGCGCGCAGCATCGCCCCGGTGTGCCGCTCGCTGGCATCCGGGTTCGATCCGCTGGTTCCCGGCCGATGCGAACTGCGTGACAGGCGTCCTCTGGCTCACCGCGTCGTCCACCGCGCAGTCTGCCAAGCTGCGCCAGTCCACTCCCCGTTTGCTGACAACCTTGAGCGGGGAAGGGATTCAAGTGTACGAAATACGTGTTCGAGTCGAACCCGGGATCACGGGCTACCCGGAACAAGGGAGCACCCCGCCCTCAAGTCTTGATGCAGGCTGGCTGAGACCCGCGTCGAGTGCCGGGGAGACCGTGGGTAAGCTTGCGCTTACTGTCCGCGAATCGCCACTAAAGCACGCCGATTGAGCGGCTGGCGACGACGCTGAGAAAGCGCGCGAAGGGGACAGCCCTAGGCGGCGACCAGTTGTAGCGCACGCCGGACGGTGCGCCGTCCTCGTCTTCGAACGTCACGATCTCGTAGGCAGTGGCGTCCGCCGTCGAGCGCGCGCAGCAGCTTGTTGTTGATCGCGTGACCCGACTTGTGCGCCTCGTACGACGCGATCAGCGGACGCCCGAGCACCGAGAGATCGCCGATGGCATCGAGGATCTTGTGCTTGGCGAACTCGTCGCCGGCCCGCAGGCCGTCGGTGTTCAGCACGCGGTACTCGTCCATCACGATCGCGTTCTCGAAGTTGCCGCCCATCGCCAGGCCGGCCGCGCGCAGCGCCTCGACCTCGTTGACGAAACCGAACGTACGCGCACGCGCGACGTCCTTCACGAACGACTCGCGCGCGAAGTCGACCTCGACCACCTGTTCGGTGGCGTCGATCGCCGGATGCTTGAACTCGATGGAGAACTTGAGGCGGAAGCCCGCGTACGGGGACAGCCGCGCCCACTTGTCGCCTTCGACGATTTCGACCGGCTTCAGCACGCGGACGAACTTCTTCGGCGCGTTCAGTTCGACGATGCCCGCCGACTGGATCAGGAAGACGAAGCTCGCGGCGCTACCGTCCATGATCGGGATCTCGGGCGCGTCGACATCGACGTAGCAGTTGTCGATGCCGAGTCCGGCGATCGCGCTCATCAGATGCTCGATCGTCGCCACGATCTGCCCGTCGCGGCCGATCGTCGTGGCCATGCGCGTGTCGACGACCTGCTCGGGCGACAGCGGAATGTCGACCGGCGGATCGATGTCGACCCGCCGGAACACGACGCCGGTGTCCGCGGCGGCCGGACGCAGCACCAGTTCGACCTTGGTTCCGCTGTGCAGGCCGATTCCGACCGTGCGGACGACTTGCTTGAGAGTGCGCTGTTTCAGCATGGCAAGAATTTTACCTTTCGATGGTGCGTCGCAACGAGCGAATCGAGGGCTGGCTCGGCGAGAATCGCCTGCACTGAACCAGGAATTCGAGTGTCTGCCCCGCCCACCATCCAGGCGCAGGTCATCATCGCCAGTTCGCCCTTCCCGCCGATGCGCACCGTGTCCTTCGCGGCACCCTTCGACTGGCTCGCGCTCGGCTGGCAAGGACCTGCGCGCGGCGCCGATGCGCCAGCCTGTTCTACGGCATCGCGTTCGCGCTGATGGGCTGGCTGATCCATCTCGTGTTCGAGCACGCGGTCGAACTGACCTCGGCGCTGACCGCCGGTTTCCTGCTCGTCGGACCCTTTCTCGCGACCGGGCTCTACGACATCAGCCGGCGCCGGGAGCGTGGCGAGCGACGTGATGGCTGCCGCGAGACCCTGACCGCGTGGCGCGCCAACCTCGGGGCCTTCAGCCTGTTCGCGCTGGGGCTCACCGTCATCACCCTCGTCTGGGCGCGCGCTTCGCTGGTGACGTTCGCCCTGTTCTTCTCGGGCGGCATGCCGACGCTGAAGAACTTCTTCAGCCAGGTGATCAGTGCCGATCATCTCGACTTCCTCCTCACCTACTTCGCAATCGGCGGCGTCTTCGCCGCGATCGTGTTTGCCGTCAGCGTCGTGTCCGTGCCGATGATGCTCGACCGCGGAACGGACGCGGTCGTCGCCGCGCTGACGAGCGTCCGTGCCCTGCTCGGCCAACCCCGGGCCGCTGCTGCTGTGGGCCGCCCTGATCGTCCTCATCGTCGGACTCGGCTTCGCCACCCTCTTCGTTGGCCTCGTCATCGCCGTTCCGTGGATCGGTCACGCGACGTGGCATGCCTACCGCGAAATCGTCGGCGATGGTGTTCGCGACGAGGACTACACGGGATCCACCTGAGGGCCCGCGACCCGGCTGGCGCGCAGGCGCGGACCCTGCCGGGGCCGCGCACCTGCTTCCTCAGTCCGCCTGCTTGCGCAGGAATGCCGGGATGTCGTAGCGATCCGTGCCGGACTCCTCCATCGCGCTGACCCGCGCCTGCACCGACTCGCGCGTGCGCCAGATCGCCGGTTTGTCGAGGTCGCTGAAGTCCGACACGGGCGCCGGCGCAGGCATCGCCGGCACCACGCCGACCGGGCCGTTGTCGGTGCCCGTGCGGATCACCGTGAACGGCGTCGAGACCTTCTTCGCCGTCGCGCGGCCGAGGCCGGTCGCGACGACGGTCACGCGCAGCGAGATCCCCCATCGCCTCGTCGCACACCGTGCCGAAGATCACCGTCGAGTCCTCGGCGGCGAACGCGCGGATCGTGTTCATCACCTCGCGCGTTTCCTTCATCTTCAGCGACGACGACGCGGTGATGTTCACCAGCACGCCACGCGCGCCCGGACAGGTCGACGCCCTCGAGCAGCGGGCTCGCGACTGCCTGCTCGGCGGCGATGCGCGCGCGATCGAGGCCCGACGACGGTCGCCGTGCCCATCATCGCCTTGCCGCGCTCGCTCATCACCGTCTTCACGTCCTCGAAGTCGACGTTGACCAGGCCCGGCACGTTGATGATCTCGGCGATGCCCGCGCAGGCGTTGTGCAGCACGTCGTCGGCGGCGCGGAAGCACTCCGCCATCTCCGCGTCCTCGCCCATCACTTCCTCGAGCTTGTTGTTGAGGATCACGATCAGCGAGTCGACGTTGTCCTCGAGGTCTGACAAGCCCGGCCTCGGCCAGCTTCATGCGCTTCGGGCCCTCGAACTCGAACGGCTTCGACACCACGGCCACGGTCAGGATGCCGAGTTCCTTCGCCACCTCCGCGAACACCGGCGCCGCGCCGGTGCCCGGTGCCGCCGCCCATTCCGGCGGTGATGAAGACCATGTGCGCGCCACGCAGCGAGTCCGCGATGCGGTCGCGCGCTTCGTCGGCCGCCTGCCGCCCCGCTTCGGGCCGGCTGCCGGCGCCCAGCCCGGACTTGCCGAGCTGCAGGATGTTCTGCGACGACGACCGCGCGAGCGCCTGGTGGTCGGTGTTGGCGCAGATGAACTCGACCCCGCCCACCCCGCGCCGGATCATGTGCTCGACCGCGTTGCCGCCGGCCCCGCCCACGCCGACGACCTTGATGATCGTGCCGTTGGTTTCCGTCTCCAGAATCTCGAAGCTCATGTTTCCTCCTGATTTGCCAATTGCGTCACTGCATCGATTCGGAACGCTCACTGACAAAAGCGCAGTCTTACGCGCTTGCCACTGAGTACTCCGCCCTCACTAAAAGTTGCCCACCACCCATTCCTTCATCCGCTTGAAGGTCTGCTTGAACGATCCCGTCTGCTGCGCGATCTTTCGGCCGCGCAGGCGCTGCGAGTGCGCCTCGACGAGCAGGCCCATCGCCGTGGCGAAGCGCGGATTGCGCACCACGTCCGACAGCGAGCCGTCGTAGCTCGGCCAGCCGATCCGCGCCGGCTTGAGGAACACGTCCTCGGCGAGCTCGGTCATGCCGGGCAGCAGGCTGGTGCCGCCGGTCAATACGATTCCCGACGACAGCAGTTCCTCGTAGCCCGACTCGCGGATGACCTGCTGGGTCAGCGTGAAGAGTTCCTCCACGCGCGGCTCGATGACGGCGGCGAGCGACTGCCGCGAAAGCAGGCGCGGCCCGCGGTCGCCGAGGCCCGGGATCTCGATCTTCTCGTTCGGGATCGGCCAGCACTTCCTTGGCCACACCCCAGCGCAGCTTGATTTCCTCCGCATCCGGAATCGGCGTGCGCAGCGCCATCGCGATGTCGTTGGTGATCTGGTCGCCGGCGATCGGAAGGATGGCGGTGTGGCGGATCGCGCCGCCGGTGAAGATCGCGATGTCGGTCGTGCCGCCGCCGACGTCGACCAGCGCGACGCCGAGTTCCTTCTCGTCCGCCGACAGCACCGACAGCGACGACGCGAGCGGCTGCAGGATCAGGTCCTGCACCTCGAGCCCGCAGCGCCGGACGCACTTGATGATGTTCTGCGCCGCGCTCACCGCGCCGGTCACGATGTGCACCCGGACCTCGAGGCGCACGCCGCTCATGCCGATCGGCTCGCGGATGTCCTCCTGGCCGTCGACGATGAACTCCTGCGTCAGCACGTGCAGCACCTGCTGGTCGGTCGGAATGTTCACCGCCTTGGCCGTCTCGATCACGCGCGCGACGTCGGCGCCCGAGACTTCGCGATCCTTGATCGCCACCATGCCGCTCGAGTTGAAGCTCTTGATGTGGCTGCCCGCGATGCCGGTGAATACGTCCTTGATCTGGCAGGCCGCCATCAGTTCGGCTTCCTCGAGCGCGCGGCGGATCGACTGCACCGTCGACTCGATGTTGACCACCACGCCCTTGCGCAGGCCTTGCGACTCCGCCTGTCCCAGGCCGATCACCTGGAAGCGCCCCTCGGGCAGCACCTCCGCGACCGCCACCACCACCTTCGAGGTGCCGATGTCGAGGCCGACGATCAGGTCTTTCGTTTCGTTTCTCATGTTCTCGTTATCGGGATTTCGCCGGAGGCGAGGCAGCCAGGCCGTTGGGGTAACGCGCGTCGATGCCCTGCGGTGTGCCGCCGACCCGGGCGGCCACCATCGGATAGGCGGCGACGATCTGCGCCAGACGGTCGTGCAGCGTCATCGCAATCGGTATCGCGCCCGAGTTCGAGCCGCGTCGCGCGCGCCCTCGGCGACCGCGACGTCGACGCGCCCACGAACGCCGCTCCGACACGTCGATCGACGCGATCTTCATGCCGAGCGGAGCGAGCAGCGCCGCGAACTCGTAGTAGCGCCGCGCGGCATCGCGCGCAGCCGCTTCGGGCCCCTCGAAGACGGGCAGCGCGCCGTGGATCTCGGCCTCGGCCGGGTTGGCGACGAACAGTTCCCCGGCGTCGGACAGCAGGCGGCCGTCGTCCCAGACGCCGAGCGCGCGATGCTCGACCAGCGTGACCAGCAGACGGTCCGGCCAGACGCGGCGCACCGACGCGTGCGCGACCCACGGCACGGTCTCGAGCAGGCGGCGCGTCTCGTCGAGCCGCATCGTGAAGTAGTTGCCCTTGAGCCGACCCGCGACGGCGGCGCGCACCGACGCCGACGTCACGTGCTGCAGCTCGCCGCGCACCTCGATGGCGCGCAGCGAGAAGTACGGCCGCTGCGCCAGCCAGTAGATGCCGCCGCCGACGGACGATCAGGCCCGCGAGCGTCGCGAAGAGCACTGCCAGCCCGTTCATCAGTCGCGCGCGTTCATCGCGCCGCCCTCCGTCATCGAGCGACGGCGTCCTGCAGGATCCGCAGCACCAGGTCCTCGTAGCTCATGCCGACCGCGCGCGCCGCCATCGGCACCAGCGAGTGGCTGGTCATTCCAGGCGACGTGTTGAGTTCGAGCAGGAAGGGCTCGTTCCGCTCGGACAGCATCACGTCGATGCGTCCCCAGCCGCGCGCGCCGAGCACCGCGTAGGCGCGCACGCACAGCCGCTGGATCTCCGCGGTCAGCGCCGTCGTCCACCGGCGCGGGACAGAGGTACTTCGTGTCGTCGCTGAAGTACTTGTTGTGATAGTCGTAGTTCGCGCCCGGCGCGCGGATCTCGATCAGCGGCAGCGCCGTGGCGGTCGCGGCCCTGCGCCGAGCACCGCGCAGGTCAGCTCGCGGCCGGCGATGAACTGCTCGGCGAGCACGACGCTGTCGTACTTCGCGGCCAGCGCATACGCGTCGGCCATCTCGGAGTAGCCGGCGACCTTCGCTGATGCCGATCGTCGAGCCCTCGTGCGGCGGCTTGGTGATCAGCGGCAGGCCGAGGTCGTCGACAGCCGCATTCAGTTCCGCGCGATCGCCGCTCGTCGAGCACCCGGTAGCGCGGCGTCGGAATGCCCTCCTGCAGCCAGGCACGCTTGGTCGCGAGCTTGTCGATCGCGATCGCCGACGCCTGCACGCCGCTGCCGGTGTACGGCACCCGCAGCGTCTCCAGCACGCCCTGGATGGTCCCGTCCTCGCCGCCGCGTCCGTGCAGCGCGATGAAGACGCGGTCGAAGCGGGCCGCCTCCAGTTCCGCCAGCGTCTGCGTTCCCGGATCGAAGGCGTGCGCGTCGACGCCGCGCGACTGCAGCGCCTTGAGCACGCCGGTGCCGGACATGATCGACACCTCGCGCTCGGACGACCGTCCGCCGAACAGCACGCCGACCTTGCCGAGCGCCATCACGTCCACGCTCATTCCGCTCCTCCGCCGGTGAGCCGGGCCGGCAACTGGCCGATCGACCCGGCGCCCATCGCGATGACGACGTCGCCGTCGCGCACCACGTCCATCAAGGCGTTCGGCATCTCGTCGATCGACTCGACGAACACCGGCTCGATCTTTCCGGCCACGCGGATGGCGCGCGCCAGCGAGCGGCCGTCGGCGGCGACGATCGGCGCTTCGCCGGCCGGGTACACCTCGGCCAGCAGCAGCGCATCGCAGGTCGACAGCACCTTCACGAAGTCCTCGAAGCAGTCGCGCGTGCGCGTGTAGCGATGCGGCTGGAACGCCAGCACGATGCGGCGGCCGGGAAAGGCGCCGCGCGCCGCTTCAAGCGTCGCCGCCATCTCCACCGGGTGGTGGCCGTAGTCGTCGATCAGCGTGTAGCGGCCGCCGGACGGGATCGGCACCTCGCCATGCCGCGGCGAAGCGGCGGCCGACGCCGGTGAACTCCGCGAGTGCCTGGACGATCGCCGCGTCGGGCACGTCGAGTTCGGTGCCGACCGCCACCGCGGCGAGCGCGTTGGCGACGTTGTGCATGCCGGGCAGGTTCAGCGTCACGTCGAGCGGCGCGGCGCGCTCGCGCTGCACCGTGAAGCGCATCCGCGTGCCTTCGGCGCGCGCATCGACCGCGCGCACCTGGGCCTCGGCCGCGAAGCCGTAGGTGATCACCGGCTTCGACACGAAGGGCAGGATCTCGCGCACGTTGCGGTCGTCGATGCACAGCACCGCGCTTCCGTAGAAGGGCAGCCGCGCGAGGAAGTCGACGAAGGCCTGCTTCAGCCGCGCGAAATCGTGGCCGTACGTCTCCATGTGGTCGTTGTCGATGTTCGTGACCACCGCGACGACCGGCATCAGGTTCAGGAACGAAGCGTCCGACTCGTCGGCCTCGACGACGATGTAGTCGCCGGTTCCCGAGCCGCGCGTTGGCGCCGGCCGAGTTCAGCCGGCCGCCGATCACGAAGGTCGGGTCGAGACCGCCGGCGGCGAGCACGCTGGCCACCAGGCTGGTGGTCGTCGTCTTGCCGTGCGTGCCGGCGATCGCGATGCCCTGCTTCAGCCGCATCAGCTCGGCCAGCATCACTGCGCGCGGCACGACCGGGCACGCGGCGGGCGCGGGCGGCCAGGACTTCGGGATTGCTGTGCGACACCGCGGTGGAGACGACGACCGCGTCGGCGCCGGCGATGTGTTCGGCGGCGTGGCCCAGCGAAATCGACGCGCCGAGCTGCGTCAGCCGCTTCGTGGCGGCATTGTTCGCGACGTCGGAACCGCTGACCTGGTACCCGAGCGTCAGCAGGACCTCGGCGATGCCGCTCATTCCGGAGCCGCCGATGCCGACGAAGTGGATGTGCTTGACCGCGTGCTTCACGTCGCGCCCCCGAGGTGCATGTGCTCGACGGCGCGCTTCATGCCAGCCACCTTCTCGATCACCGCCGCGACCGTTTCGGTTGCCTTCGGCTTGCCGAGGGCACGCGCGGCTTCGGCCATCGTCTGCAGGCGCGCGCGATCGAGGCCGGCGAGCAGCGCGGCCAGGCGCAGGGCCGTGAGCTTCGCCCTGCGGCAGATGGATCGGCGGCCTGCTTCGCCGCCATGAACTCGCGCGTTGGTCCGCTGGTGATCGCGTGGTCGACACGACCAGCGGCACGAGGATGCTCGGCACGCCGGCCGCGGCCAGTTCGGTCACGGTGATGGCCCCGGCGCGCGCCAGTACCAGATCGGCCTCGGCATAGCGCGTGGCCATGTCGTCGATGAACGTGACGACGTCCGCCTGCACGCCGGCGTTCGCGTACGCCGCGCGCACCGACTCGAGATGCCTCGCGCCGCACTGGTGAACGACCCGCGGCCGCCGTTCCGCCGGCATGCGGGACAGCGCCTGCGGCACCGTCTCGTTCAGCACCTGTGCGCCGAGACTGCCGCCGATCACGAGCAGCCGCAGCGGACCGGTCCGGCCGGCGATAGCGCTCGGCGGGGGACGGGACGGCGGCGATCTCCGGCCGCACCGGGTTGCCGGTGACGAGTCCCTTCGCGCCCGCCTTGCGCGAGCCTCGCCGTCGAAGCCGCACAGCACGCCGGACACGAGCGGTCTGCAGCACTGAGTCGTCGACATCAGCGGCGCCGCGTCGGCGTTCAGCAGCACGATCGGAACGCCGATCGTGCTCGCCGCCATGCCGGCCGGCACGGCCACGTAGCCGCCGGTCGAGAACACCGCGTCGGGCCTGTCCGGACCGCATGATCTTGCGGCTCTGCCACATGGCCCGCAGCAGCAGGAACCCGCCGAAGACCAGTGTCCTCAGCCCCTTGCCGCGCAGCCCGGAGAAGTCGATCGCGTTGAAGGCGATCCCGCGCGGCTCGACCAGCCCGCGCTCCATGCCGGCCTGCGTGCCGAGCCAGCTCACCGACCAGCCGCGACGCTGCAACTCGCCCGCCACCGCGAGGCCCGGCATCACATGACCGCCGGTGCCGGCCGCGACGACCATCAGGTGCTGCCTCATGCGCGGCCTCCGCGCATGAGGATCCGATTCTCTTTGTCGACACGCAGCAGGATCGCCAGCGCGGTCAGCGTCGACAGCAACGCCGAGCCGCCGTAGCTCATCAGCGGCAGCGTCAGGCCCTTGGTCGGCAGCAGGCCGGTGGCCACGCCGATGTTGATGAACGCCTGCACGCCGATCCACAGGCCGACGCCCTGGGCGACGAGGCCGGCGAACGTGCGCTCGAGCGCGATGGCCTGTCGCCCGATCTCGAACGCCCGCTTGACCATCCAGTAGAAGAGCACGACGACGGTCAGCACGCCGACGAGGCCGAGTTCCTCGCCGAGCACCGCGAGGATGAAGTCGGTGTGGGCTTCGGGCAGGTAGTGCAGCTTCTCGACGCTGCCGCCGAGGCCGACGCCGAACCACTCGCCGCGGCCGAAGGCGATCAGCGAGTGCGACAGCTGGTAGGCCTTGCCGAGCGCGTTGCCCTCCGACCACGGATCGAGGTACGCGAAGATCCGCTCGCGGCGCCACGGCGACAGCCAGATCACCAGCGTGAACGCGCCGGCCAGCACGACCGTGATGCCGGCGAACAGCTTGCCGTTGACGCCGCCGAGGAACAGGATCCCCATCGCGATGGCGACGATCACGCCGAACGCGCCGAGGTCGGGCTGCAGCAGCAGCAGCGCGCCGATCATCGCCATCACGACCGCCATCGGCAGGAAGCCCTTGCCGAAGTGGTGCATGTAGTCCTGCTTGCGGACCGTGAAGTTCGGCCGCGTACAGCACGCAGGCGACCTTCATCAGTTCGGACGGCTGCAGGTTCAGGACGCCGAGCGGCACCCAGCGACGCGCGCCGTTGACGCCCTTGCCGATGCCCGGGATCAGCACCAGCACCAGCAGCACCATCGTGCCGGCGAAGATCCACGGCGCCAGGCGCTGCCAGGTCGCCATCGGCACCTGGAACGCGATCGACCGCCGCGCAGAAGGCGATGCCGAGCGACAGCACGTGCCGCATCAGGAAGTGCGTCGGCGCCACGTTGTAGCGCGGCGAATCGGCCAGCGCGATCGACGCCGAGTACACCATCACCGTGCCGAGCATGATCAGCGCGAGCACGACGCCGACGAGCGCCCGGTCGACGCCGGGCAGCGAGGTGCGCGCGGCCGACGCGCGGCCCGCCCGCGCCGAGCCCGGCGAACGCCATCATCGATCCGGCCGGATCGAATTCGCGCCGGCGCCCGCCGCGCCGCGGAACCAGTCGGTGAAGCGGCTTCAGCACGGCTGGCCGACCTCGGCGGCGAGTTCGCGCACCGCGTCGACGAACACCTCCGAGCGATGCACGTAGTTGCGGAACATGTCGAGGCTGGCGCAGGCGGGCGACAGCAGCACCGCGTCGCCTTCGCGCGCTGCGGCCGCCGCCGCCTCGACGGCCTCCGGCAGCGTGTCGGCGACGTGCAGCGGGCACGCCGCGGGGCGCCCTGCTCGAGCACCGCGCGGATCGCCGGCGCGTCGCGCCCGATCAGCACGACCGCGCGCGCGTGGCGCACGACCGGGCCGACGAGGGGACCGAAGTCCTGCCCCTTGCCGTCGCCGCCGAGGATCACGACCAGCTTGCGGCCTTCGCCGCCGAGTCCGTCGAGCGCCGCCACGGTGGCGCCGACGTTGGTGCCCTTGCTGTCGTCGACGTACTCGACGCCGCCGATCGGTCGCGATCGGTCTCCACCCGATGCGGTTCGCCGCGATAGGAGCGCAGCGCGTGCAGCAAGCGGCCCGAGCGGGCAGCCGACGGCGCGCGCCAGCGCGACCGCGGCCAGCGCGTTGGCCGCGTTGTGCCGGCCGCGGATCTGCAGCGCGTCGGTCGGCATCAGGCGGTGCAGATGGATCTCGGCGGGGCGGCGCGGCACCTCCGGCGCTCGTCCTTGCGACGCCGGCCCGGCGGGCTCAGGTCCTCGGCCCACGCGAGCCAGGTCATGCCGTTGTCGAGCAGCAGCCCGTACGAGTTCCCGCCGGACGGCGCGTCGGTGCCGAACGTCACGACCTCCGCGCTCCTGCGCGCCATCGCCATCACGCGCTCGTCGTCGCGGTTCAGCACCTGCACCGTCCTCGGCCGCGAAGATGCGCGCCTTGGCCGCGGCGTACGCGTCCATCGTGCCGTGCCAGTCGAGGTGATCCTGCGTCACGTTGAGCACGACCGCGGCATCGCACTCGAGCGAGCGCGTGGTGGCGAGCTGGAAGCTCGACAGCTCGAGCACCCAGGCCTCGGGCAGGTCGTCGCTCGCCAGCGCGTCGCGCAGCACGTCGAGCACGGCCGGGCGCGATGTTGCCCGGCGACCGCGACCTTCATGCCCGGAGCGTTCGAGCAGCAGGCCGGTGAGCCGCGTGGTCGTCGTCTTGCCGTTGGTGCCGGTGATGCCGACGACCTTCGGCGCGTAGCCGCGCTCGGCCTTCAGGCGGGCCAGCGCGCGCGCGAAGAGCTCGATCTCGCCGACGACCTCGACCTTGCCCGCCTTCGCCTGCTTCAGCAGCGCGGCGACGCTCGGGCAGCGTCGGCGCCAGGCCCGGGCTGATCGCCACCAGTTCGACGCCGTCGAGCAGCGCCGGCGCGAAGGCGCCGCCGATGAACTCGGCGGCGGGACAGTCCGCCGCGAGCGACGCGCGCTGCGGCGGCTCGGCGCGCGTGTCGGCCACGCGCAGGTCGAAGCCCTCGCGCGGCCAGCCAGCGCGCCATCGCGAGACCGCTGTCGCCGAGTCCGAGCACGAGCGCGCGGGGGGCAGGAGCCTCCGCGCCGCGCGCTGCGGCGCGAGCTTGCTCGGGGCGGTCCGTCGCGGCGCTCATCGCAGCTTCAGCGTGGAGAGCCCGACCAGCACCAGCATCATGCTGATGATCCAGAACCGGACGACGACCTGCGTCTCCTTCCAGCCGGACAGCTCGAAGTGGTGGTGCAGCGGCGCCATCCGGAAGATGCGCTTGCCCTTGGTCCACTTGAAGTAGCCGACCTGGAGCATCACGGACACCGTCTCCATCACGAAGACGCCGCCCATGATGAAGAGCACGATCTCCTGCCGCGTGATGACCGCGATCGTGCCGAGCGCGCCGCCGAGCGCGAGCGCGCCGACGTCGCCCATGAACACTTCCGCCGGATAGGCGTTGAACCACAGGAAGCCGAGGCCGGCGCCGGCGATCGCGCCGCAGATGATCACGAGCTCGCCGGCGCCCGGGATGTACGGGAACAGCAGGTACTTCGCGAAGTCCGCCCGGCCGATGACGTAGGCGAACACGCCGAGCGCCGCGCCGATCATCACCGTGGGCATGATCGCGAGCCCGTCGAGGCCGTCGGTCAGGTTCACCGCGTTGCTCGTGCCGACGATCACGAAGTACGACAGCAGCACGAAGCCGAACACGCCGAGCGGATAGGCGACGTTCTTGAAGAACGGCACGATCAGGTCGGAGCGCGGCGGCAGGTCGATGTAGAAGCCGCTGCGTGAACCACTGTCCCATCAGCACCCAGATCTTGTCGGTCGACGGCGCCGCGATCGCGAACGCGAGGTAGAACGAGGCGGACAAGGCCGATCACCGACTGCCAGAAGTACTTCTCCCGCGCGCTCATGCCCTTCGGATTGCGATGGACGACCTTGCGGTAGTCGTCGACCCAGCCGATCCAGCCGAAACCGACCGTGACGATCAGCGTCACCCAGACGAAGCGGTTGGAGAGGTCGGCCCACAGCAGCGTCGTCACGCCGATCGAGATCAGGATCAGCGCGCCGCCCATCGTCGGCGTGCCGCTCTTCACGAGGTGCGACTGCGGTCCGTCGCTGCGCACGGCCTGTCCGATCTTCAGCGCCGTCAGCCGCCGGATCACCCACGGCCCGGCGGCCAGGCCGATCAGCAGCGCCGTGGCGGCGGCGAGCACCGCGCGCAACGTCAGGTACGAGAAGACGTTGAACGCGCGGATGTCCTGCGCCAGCCATTCGAACAACTCGAGCAACACTTAGTGCACCCCTTCCGGCTGGCGTGGCGGCCAGCGCCTGCACGACGCGCTCCATCCGCATGAACCGCGATCCCTTGACCAGCACCGGTGACCGACGGTCCGAGCCGCGGCCGCAGCGCGGCCAGCAGCGAGTCGACGTCGGCGCAGTGCACGGCGCCTTCGCCGAACGCGTCGACCGCATCGCGCGCCATCGGGCCGAGCGCGAACAGTGCCTCGATGCCGCGCTCGCGCGCATAGGCCCCGACCTCGCGGTGGAACTCCGGGCCGCGCTCGCCGACCTCGCCCATGTCGCCCAGCACCAGCACGCGCTCGCCCTCGAAGCCCGCCAGCAGGTCGATCGCGGCGCGCACCGAGTCGGGGTTCGCGTTGTAGGTGTCGTCGATCAGCAGCGCCGCCCTCGCTCGTGCCGGAGGCGCACGCCGCGGCCGGCGACCGGCCGGAACGCGCGCAGTCCGTCAGCGATCGCGCCGGCGTCGACGCCGGCGCCGATCGCGCACGCCGCGGCGGCGAGCGCGTTGCGCACGTTGTGCACGCCGGTCACGGCCAGGTCGACGTCGACCAGCCCGAGCGGCGTCGCCATCGAGACGCGCGCGCCGTCGGCGCGCAGCGTGTAGGTCGCCGTGACGACCGCGTCGGCCTCGATCGCGAAGTCGACGACGCGCCGGGTCCCGGCGATCTGCCGCCAGATCGACGTGCAGGCGTCGTCGGCCGGGAACACGGCGACGCCGTCGTCCGACAGCGGCAGCGCGGCGATGACTTCGCCGTTCTCGTACGCCGTCGCCTCGACCGACCGCATGAACTCCTGGTGCTCGCGCTGCGCGTTGTTGACCAGCGCGACGGTCGGGCGCACGAGTTCCGGCGAGATAGGCGATCTCGCCGACGTGGTTCATGCCGAGCTCGAACACGGCGGCGCGGTGCTGCCTGCCGAGTTGCCACAGCATCAGCGGCACGCCGATGTCGTTGTTGAGGTTGCCGCGCGTCGCCAGGCGGGCCTTGTCGCCGTGCGCCGCCGCCAGGATCGAGGCGATCATCTGCGTGACCGTCGTCTTGCCGTTGCTTCCGGCCACCGCGATGACCGGCAGCGAGAACCGCGCGCGCCACTGCGCAGCCGCGAGCCCGAGCGCGCGCCTGCTGTCCGCCACGACGACCTGCGGCAGGTCGACGTCGACGACGCGCTCCACCAGCGCGGCGGCGGCGCCGCGCTCGCGCGCCGCGGCGACGTAGTCGTGGCCATCGAAGCGCTCGCCGCGCAGCGCGACGTAGAGCGCGCCGGGCGCGAGCGTCCGCGTGTCGGTCGACACGCTCGAGAAGCCGACGCGGCCGTCGCCCGCACGTCCAGCGCCGCCACCGCGCGGGCGAGTTCGCTGACGGTCATCAGCGCGCTCATGGACTACCCTCCGCGCTGCGCGCGCAGGACGAGCGCTTCGGAGCGGCCGTGCGCGCTCATCGCGCCCCGCTCGGACAGCGCCGCGCGGACCTGCGCGAGGTCCGAGTACGGCTGCCGGCTCGTGCCGATGACCTGGTAGTCCTCGTGGCCCTTGCCGGCCACGAGGACGATGTCCTCGGGCGCCGCCTTCTGCACCGCGTGCGCGATCGCCTCGGTGCGGTCCAGCAGGCAGACCAGTTCGCGCGCGTCGCGCGCGCCCAGCGCGACCTGCGCGACGATCGCCGACGGATCCTCGGTGCGCGGGTTGTCGCTCGTGACGACGACGACGTCGGCGCCGCTGGCCGCGGCCGCGCCCATCGGCGCGCGCTTGCCCGGGTCGCGATCGCCGCCGGCCCCGAACACGACCCAGATCTTTCCGCGCCGCGACTCGGCGAGCGGACGCAGCGCCTGCAGCGCCTGCGCCAGGGCATCCGGCGTGTGCGCGTAGTCGACGACCGCGAGCGGGGCATCGGGCCGCACGACCCGCTGCATGCGTCCGAGCGGCGGCGCCAGGTGAGGCAGCGCCGCGACGGCGGCCGCGAAGTTCACGCCGCAGGCGAGCGCGACGCCGACCACGCCGAGCAGGTTCGAGACGTTGTAGTGCCCGACCACCGGCACTTCGACCGCGACGCCCGACGCCGTCGAGCTTCGCCAGGAAGCCGAGCCCGTCGGCGGTCGGGCGGATGTTCTCGGCGGTCAGCATGTGCGCCAGCCGGCGATCGCCGGCGGCGCCCGTCGCGCTGAAGCCGATCGTGCGGACGCCGCGTTCGAGCAGGCGCGGGATCAGGCGCACCGCCGCCGCGTCGTCGACGTTGATGACCGCGTGCGAGAGCGTGGGCCAGTCGAACAGCAGGGCCTTGGCCGCTTCGTACCGCTCCATGGTCCCGTGGTAGTCGAGGTGATCGCGCGTCAGGTTCGTGTACAGCGCGACGTCGAACTTCATGCCGGTGACCCGGCCCTGGTCGAGCCCGATCGACGACACTTCCATCGCGAGCGCCTGGGCGCCGGCGTCGAGCAGGCGGCGGACCTCGCGCTGCAGGGACACCGGGTCCGGCGTGGTCAGCGGGCTGTCGCGTGAACGGCTCGTCCGGGAAGCCGATGCCGATCGTGCCGATCACGGCGCAGCGCCGGCCCGCCCGGGTCAGCAACTGGGCGATCCACTGCGAGCACGAGGTCTTGCCGTTGGTGCCGGTCACGCCGACGGACAGCAGGCTCGTGCTCGGCTGGCCGTAGAAGCTCGCGGCGAGGGGTCCGAGCAGCGAACGGAGGTGCGGCACGGGACAGCACCGGCACGGCGGCACGTTCCTTCTTCCAGCCGTTGGCCTCGACGATCACCGCGGCGGCGCCCTGCCGCACCGCGACGTCGATGAAGCCGCGCCCGTCGACCGCGGCGCCCGGCAGCGCGAGGAAGACGTCGCCCGGCTTCACCTTGCGACTGTCGAGCTGGAGGTCGCGACGCTGCGCGAACACCGCGGGCGCGACCGTGCGCAGCCACGCCAGGCGTGTTCATCACCACGGGATCCGGCCGGTCACCGCGCCTCCCGCATGGCGAGCAGCGGCGCCTTCGTCTGCTCCATCGGCCCGTCGGGCGCGACCTGCAGCGTGCGCAGCGTCGCCGCGGTGATCTGCGCGAACACCGGGGCCGCGACGATGCCGCCGTAGTACTGCCCCGCTCGGCTCGTCGATCATCACCGCGACCACGATCCGCGGATCGGACACCGGCGCGAAGCCGACGAACGACGCGACGTACTCGCGCACGTACTGGCCGTTCTTCAGCTTGTACGCCGTGCCGGTCTTGCCGGCGACGCGATAGCCGGGAATGCGCGCGCCCGGCGCGGTTCCCTCCGGCCCGACCGCCATCTCGAGCATGCGCCGCATCGCCATCGCCGTTTCGTGCGACATCACGCGCACGCCGGCCGGCGGCGTCGTCCTGCCTGAGCAGCGTCAGCGGCGGCATGTCGCCGTCGCGCGCGAACGCCGTGTAGGCGCGCGCGAGCTGCATCAGCGAGACCGAGACGCCGTGGCCGTACGAGATCGTCGCCTGCTCGATCGGCCGCCAGCTCTTCGCCGGCCGCAGCCGTCCGGCGACCGCGCCGGGGAAACCGAGCTGCGGCGCCTGGCCGAAGCCGGCGGCCGTGTACGTGTCCCACAGCGTCTGCGCCGGCAGCTCGAGCGCGATCTTCGCGGTGCCGACGTTGCTCGACTTGGAGACGACCTCCTCGACGGTCAGCAGGCCGTGCGGGTGCGCGTCGCCGATCGTGCGATCGCCGATCGTCAGCTTGCCGGGCGCCGTCTGGATCTTCGTGTCGGGCCGCACCTTGCCGGCCTCGAGCGCCGCCACGATCGAGAACGGCTTCATCGTCGAGCCGGGCTCGAACGTGTCGGTCAGCACGCGGTTGCGGATCGCTTCGCCGGCGAGCTTGCCGCGCGCGTTCGGGTCGTAGGTCGGCAGGTTCGCGAGCGCCAGCACTTCGCCGCTGCGCGTGTCGATCACGACGGCCGCGCCCGCCTTCGCGTTGTACTTCTCGATCGCCGCCTTCAGCGCGGAGTGCGCGATGTACTGCACCCGGTTGTCGATCGACAGCGCGAGGTCGCGGCCGTCGAACGGCTCGCGCAGCCAGTCGTCCTCGACGATCCGGCCCAGCCGGTCCTTGATCACGCGACGGCTGCCCGAGCGCCCGGCCAGCTGCTTCTCGTGGGCGAGCTCGATGCCTTCCTGCCCGCGGTCCTCGACGTTCGTGAAGCCGATGATGTGCGCGCTGGTCGGCCCCTCGGGGTAGTGGCGCTTGAACTCGCGGCTGGAGTGGACGCCGGGGATCTTCAGGTCGGCGATGCGCGCCGCGACGTCGGCGTCGACCTGGCGCCGCAGGTAGACGAAGGAGCGGTCGTCGTTGGCGAGCCGCCGCTTCACTTCGCCGGCGTTCATGCCGAGCAGGCGCGCCAGCTGGGCGACCTGCTCGCTCGATGCCTCGACGTCGTCGGGAATCGCCCAGATCGCCTTCGCCGGCACGGACGAGGCGAGCACGACGCCGTTGCGGTCCGTGATGCGGCCGCGCGTCGCCGGAATCTCGAGCGTGCGCGCGTAGCGCGCCTCGCCCTGCCGCTGCAGGAAGTCGGTCGACACGCCGCCCATCAGGTAGAAGGCGCGCCCCGCGAGCGCCACGAACGCGCAGAACAGCAGGAACAGCATCAGCTTCGAGCGCCAGGACGGCAGCGCCACCGTCAGCAGCGGGTTCGCGTTGAACCCGACGCGCTCGCCGCGGCCGCTGCGCTTGCGCGTGCCGGCGGGTCCCGCGCGGGAGGACGACGGCTGCTTCACTTCTTCGCTCCCGGCGCGAGCGGCGCCGCGGCGCTCGCCGCCGGAAGATTCAGGAAGACCGTGCGGCTGCCGTCGACCGGCTTCATCCCCAGCCGCCGTGCCTCGGCCTCGACATAGGCCGGCTGCGACAGCCGCGCCAGTTCGATCTTCAGGCGGTCGTAGTCGATGTCGAGCTGGCGCGCCTGCTGCTGCGCCCGCTCGACGTCGATGAACAGCGACCGCGAGCGATGCTGCGCCGTCACGAGCGCGAGCGCCGACACGAAGAGCGCGAGGGCAAGCAGAAGGACCAGGCCGCGGCGGATCACTGCGCGGCCTCCACGCGCCAGGGCTCGTCGGTGCGCTCGGCGACGCGCATCACGGCGCTGCGCGCGCGCGGGTTGGCGGCGACTTCCTCGTCATCGGGCAGCACGCGCGCGACCTGGTTCAGCGTCGGGCGCGGCAGGTCGGCGGCGCGCAGCGGCAGGTGGCGCGCGCGGCGCCCGCGGCGCGGTCGGGATGCGCGCGACGCTCGATGAATCGCTTCACCACCCGATCCTCGAGCGAGTGAAAGCTGATGACGACCAGCCGGCCTCCCGGGGCCAGCATCGATGCGGCCTGTTCGAGAGCTAGCGCCAATTCCTCAAGCTCTTGATTGACGTGAATCCGTACAGCCTGAAAAGTCCGCGTGGCCGGATGCTGGAGCGCATCCTTGCGGCTCTTGACGGGGATCGCGTCCGCCACGACAGCGGCAAGCTCTGCGGTCGTTGATGGCGGCCGCCCATGCGCGCGGCGAGCCACAATCGCCTTTGCAATCGATGCAGCAAACCGTTCTTCCCCATAGTCCCGGATCACCCGCGTCAGTTCTTCAATCGTTGCCCGTGCCAGCCACTCGGCGGCGGTCTCGCCGCGCGATGGATCCATCCGCATGTCGAGCGGCCCGTTCGCCCGCAGCGAGAACCCGCGCTGCGGGTCGTCGATCTGCGGCGACGACACGCCGATGTCCATCAGCACTCCACTCACGGACCTCGATCCCCAGCGCCTGCAGCGTGGCGCGCAGGCGTGAAAAGGCCGTGTGCTCGATGTGAAAGCGCGGATCGGCGATCGACCGCGCCGCGGCGACCGCGGACGGGTCGCGGTCGAGCGCGATCAGGCGCCCCGGACCGGACAGGCGCGAGAGGATCAGGCGACTGTGGCCCGCCGCGACCGAAGGTCGCGTCGACATAGAGGCCGTCCGGCGCCGTGACCAGGTACTCGACGGCTGCACTGGCGAGTACCGAACGGTGCCCGGAGGCGTTCGGTGATGTCGGGGCGGACATTCACCGTCAGAAGGTGAAGTCTGCCGCGGACTCCGGGAGTCCGCCGGCGAGTGACGCGCGTTCGTGTTCGTTGAGGCGCACCGCGTCCCAGAGCTCGAAGTGCGCGCCCATGCCGAGCAGCATGACGTCGCGTTCGAGTTGGGCCGCGCTGCGCAGCTCGGTCGGGACGAGAACGCGGCCGGCGCTGTCGAGCTCGACGTCCGTTGCGTTGCCAAGGAGAAGCCGCTGCAGGGCGCGCGCCGAGTACGGCAGGCGCGCGATCCGTTCGCGCTGCGCCTCCCACGTCGGGCGCGGATAGACGAGCAGGCAGCCGTCCGGATGGCGCGTGAGGGTCAGGCGGCCGTCGCAGCCGGCCGCCAGGGCATCGCGGTGACGGCTGGGCATGGAAAGCCGCCCCTTGCCGTCCAACGTCAGCTGTGATGCCCCTTGAAACACCCGTCTCCCCCGTTAGTCGACCGGCCAGTCCGCGTCACACGAAGCGAACACTAACCAGCCCACTTTTTCCCACTTTTTCACACGAAGCGCGACTGTACGGCACCGCCTCGAGGAGGGTCAAGGGAAAAGCAGGCTCACTTTTCCAATTGCTTCAAAGACTTAGCGGCGCCTTTGCAGGAAAATTTTGAAGAAAAAAAGCGTTGAAAAATAAGCAGATACGGTGCGCACTGAAAGTGAAGTGTCACGAGCGGGCGCAGCGTCGCGACACGCGGCCGTTAGGCCCCGCAGGCGATCAGCCTTGAAATCGACGATAGAAACCAATGAGTGAAAGAGGCGATCGGCCGGCGGACGGCCGCCCGCCGAGAACGCGGAAAGAAGTGCAAAGTCCGCCTGTAAGCCGGATTCTGTTGGGCGCCCTTGCGAGCGCCGTGGCAACCATTCCTCTCGGCCGACGGTCGCCCGTCGGCTCAAGCCACCTACCCGCGGCCTCCCCGAGCAGGATCATCGGCCGCCTATTTGGTGTTGCTCCGCGTAGAGATTGCCCGTTTCACCCTCGGCTCGCCCGCGAATGAGGCGCTTTCGCGCCTCACCGGCGAAGTCGGCCTTCGGCCGACCTTTGCGAGCCGGCTTTGCGCCGTCTCGCCGCCGCCCCGTCGGCCGAGACTCGTCTCTGTTGCTCTGATCCTCACCTCACGGTGGGCAGGCGTTACCTGCTACGCCGCTCTGCGGAGTCCGGACTTTCCTCGGCTTCGTTGGAACGAAGACGCGGTTGCCCGGCGAACTTTGCACTGCGGAGTTTAGGCCGTGCGCCCGGCTTTCAAGCGCACCTTTCGAGCGAACTTCGCGTCGTCGCGCGGCTGCCGGCGCTCTCGCCGCGGCGCTCCCTGCCGCGGCCTTCGTGCCCGCACCAGCCCGACCGATTTCCGCGACAATGCACGCCGACGTGAACGCGCCCGGCCCCGCACTGAACCTGATCGTCGTCGAGGACTCGGAACTCGACTACGAACTGCTGCTCGCGATGCTGATGCGCGAAGGCCTGCGGCCGCGCGCCGTGCGCGTCGAGGACGAAGCAGGCATGCGCGCGGCGTTCGCCGCCGGCCCCATCGACGCGGTGATCACCGATCACAACCTGCCGCGCTTCGACTCGTTCGCCTCCATCAAGGTCGCGAAGAGCGTCGACTCCGACATCCCGGTCATCGTGCTGTCCGGCGAGATGTCCGAGGAACTCGCCGTCGCGACGCTGCACGCGGGCGCCGACGACTTCGTGCTGAAGACCCGCATGTTCCGGATCGCGGCGGCGCTGCAGAACAGCCTGCGCGCGGCCGAGGCGCGGCGCGAGTCGCGCGCCAGCGCGGCGGCCCTCGCCGAAAGCGAGGCGCGGCTCCACGCGCTGACGCAGCACCTCGAGCGCGCCAAGGAAGACGAGCGACGCGCCATCGCGCAGGAAATCCACGACGACATCGGCGGCGCGCTGACCGCGCTGAAGTTCGAGGTGGTCCGGCTGAGCCGCGAACTGGAAGCGCGCGACGGCGAGCACAGCCAGCGCCTGGCGGCGATCCAGGAACTGCTCGAGTCCGCCGTCGTCGCCAGCCACCGCATCCAGCACGCGCTGCGGCCGGCGGTGCTCGACGCGGGCCTGGTCGCGGCGCTCGAGTGGCTGACGCGCGGCTTCGGCGAACGCAGCGGCCTTGCCGTCGAGTTCCAGAGCAACCGCGAGGAGTTCGAGATCGAACCGGACCGCGCCGCCGCGCTCTATCGGGTCGCGCAGGAAGCGTTGACCAACGTGCGCAAGCACTCGAACGGCGCGCGGACGCGTGCAGATGCAGTTGTTCGCGATGGCCGACGAAGTGACGCTCGAGGTCACCGACGACGGGCCCGGCTTCGACACCGGCAGCCTCGAGATCACCGCCGGATTCGGCGTCCGCGGCATGATCGAGAGAGCGCGCGGGCTCGGCGGCTGGGCCGAGGTCTCGTCGGCGCCCGGACGGGGAACGACCGTGATGTTCTCGATTCCCGCCGCGCTGTGGTCGGCGAGGACGCGGGCGACCGAGCGGCAACGGAGGGCGACGGATGACCGTTAGGCTGATCGTGGTCGACGATCACGCGATCGTTCGGCGCGGCATCGTGCAGGTGCTCGCCGAACATCCCGACGTGCAGATCGTCGCCGAGGCGCACGACTACGCCAGCCTGCGCGCCGAACTGAAGAAGCACGGCGAGCCCGACGTGCTGGTGATGGACGTCGGCCTGCCGGGCAAGAACGGCATCGACATCCTCAAGGCGCTGCGGGAAGACCATCCGCGCCTGAAGGTGCTGATCGTCAGCATGTACCCGGAGGACCAGTACGCCGTCCGCGCGTTCCGCGCCGGCGCCTTCGGCTACCTCAACAAGGCAAGCGCGCCGGAGAAACTGCAGGAAGCGCTGTCGCAGGTCATCGCCGGCAAGAAGTACGTCACGCCGGAGATCGCGCAGGCCCTGATCGAGAACCTCAATGCGCCGGAAGACAACGCGTCGCCGCACGAGAAGCTGTCCGACCGCGAGTTCCAGACGCTGAAGCTGATCGCCTCGGGCAAGCGGCTCGCCGACATCGCCGACGCGCTGGCGCTCAGCCCGAAGACAGTCAGCGTCTACCGCGCACGCATCCTCGAGAAGATGGGGATGAGCAACAACGCGGAGCTGACGCATTACGCGATCAAGCACGGGCTGGTGGAGTAGGCTCCTTCTGCGCCTGCGGCGCTGGGCTTTCCCGGGTTGTTCTTTCGACGCCTGCGCGGCGGGCGGCTACTTTCTTTGTCTTGCCAGAAAGTCAGAAAGGCGCGCCTGCGAAGGCGTCGGCTGCGCCGATGCTGCGCTGCTCGCCTGGGTCGCGCCGCGTAACTCGCTGCGCTCGCTGCGCGCAGGGCACTCACCTACCCAACAACAACTTTCCCGATCCCCCCACGCCGCGCCAGCCCGAGCGCCCGTGAGGCCCGCGACAGCAGGTCGCCGAGCGCCTCGTCCGTGCGCCACTGCACCAGCCCGGCACTGAACGTCAGCGCCTCCTGCGCGTGCCCCGTGTCCAGGGGCGACCGGGCAAAGTCCTGCTGCAGCCGGGTGACGGCCGCCAGCCCCTGTTCGAGGCTGGTCGCGGCCAGGAGCAGGCCGAAAGCGAGGCCGTCGACCGGGCTCACGACATCGGTGGGCCGCAGCGACCGCTCCAGCACCCGGGCGAGATGCGCAAGGGCTTCCTCGCCCGCGGAGTGACCGAGCCGGTCGCGCAGATCCTGGACCCCATCGAGTTCGACGAGCGCGACGGACAGTGCGAGGCGCTGCCGCTTCGCGCGGGACTGCTCGACCCGGAAGCTTTCCTCGAAACCGGCGGTGGCCGTTGGTCGTGACGCGTTCGCTGTCGCCGCGACCTGCTGCTCGAGCTCGAGGACGCGAGCGGCCAGAGCATCGCGCTCGCGACGCAGCTGCTGAAGCTCGCCGCGCAAGGCGCCGAGTTCCGACACCGCCGCAGGCAGCCCGGACATCAGCCGTCTCGCCCGACGAAGCGGTTGGCCCATCGAATCGCGCGGTCCTTCTGACTGCCCGGCGGCTCGTCATCCCGCAGCGGAAGTTCCGCGGCCGGCGCCGGATGCGCCAGGGGCGCCGCCGGACGCGGCGGGCCCACCAGGTCCTTGTCGAGCGCGCCGTAGTGCTGGCCGTTCGAGTGCCCGGCCGGAGCGCTTTCGGGCGGCGTCACGCCGCGACGCGGGCCGAAGCTGACGCGCCAGTGAGTCTGCCCCATCGCGGCTTTCGCCATCGCGGGGAAGTCCTCGCCCGGCACCGCCGGCGAGAACAGGAAGCCCTGCATCAGCTGGCAGCCCTGTTCGAACAGCCGCGCCATCTGGCCCTGCGTCTCGACGCCCTCGGCCACCACGCGCAGCTTCAGGCTCTTGCTCATCGCGATGATCGCCGCGACGATCGCCGCGTTGTCGGAACTCGTCTCGAGTTCACGGACGAACGAGCGGTCGATCTTCAGCGTGTCGATCGGCAGGCGCTTCAGGTACGACAGCGACGAGTACCCGGTGCCGAAATCGTCGACCGAGATCGACACGCCGAGATCCTTCAGCGACTGCAGCAAGGGCAGCGTCGCGTTGAGGTTGTGCATCAGCACCGTTTCGGTCAGCTCGAGCTCGAGCAGGCGCGGGTCGAGCTTGACGTCGCGCAGCGCCGCCTGCACCGGCTCGACGAGGTTGGCGCGCTGGATGTGCCGGCCCGAGATGTTGACTGACACCGGCAGCGGCGCCATTCCCGCTTCGGCCCAGCGCACCATCTGCTGGCACACCTCGCGCACGGCCCACTCGGTGATCGGAACGATGAGGCCGGACTCCTCGGCAACGGTGATGAACTCGGCCGGGGGCACCAGTTCCCCGCCGCGCTTCCAGCGCATCAGCGCTTCGGCGCCGATGATCTGGCCGTCGACCACGTTGACCTTCGGCTGGTAGTACAGCACGAGTTCCTGACGCTCGAGCGCGCGGTGCAGCGCCGTCTCGAGGCGCCAGCGCTCCGCCGTCGCGGTGTTCATCGCGCTCGAGAAGCGCAGCACGCCGTTGCGGCCGCTGTCCTTCACCGCGTACATCGCGATGTCCGCCTTGCGCAGCAGCGTGTCGACGTCGCTGCCGTCGGCCGGATACGTCGCCAGGCCGATCGAGGCCGTCACGAACAGTTCGTGGCCGGAGAAGCTGAACGGCCGGCGCATGGCGTCCATCAGGCGCTGCGCGACCGTTTCGATGATGGTCGGGTCCGCGAGGTCGGTCAGCAGGATCGTGAACTCGTCGCCACCGAGCCGCGCGACGCTGTTGCTGGCACCGGGCGACGGCGCGGCCGACTGCGAGCCGGCCGCAAGGCTGCGCGTCGCCGAGCCGATCGACGGCGGCTGCACGGAGTTGCCGAGCGCTGCCCGTTCGGCGGCGCGCGCCACCGTGTCGTTCTCGCGCACGCACTGGAACGAGCCGCTTGGCCACCTCGCGCAGCAGCTGGTCCCCCACCTGGTGGCCGAGCGTGTCGTTGATCTGCTTGAAGCGGTCGAGGTCGATGAACAGGACGCCCACCGCGGTGCCGCTCGTGCGCGCGCGCTCGAGCGCGGCGGAGAACTGGTCGCGGAAGTAGCGGCGGTTCGGCAGCCCGGTCAGGCTGTCGAAGTTCGCCAGCTGGCGGATCTGGTCCTCGGCGTGCTTGCGCTCGGTGATGTCCTGGATCACGCCGTGCACCGCCTTCGCGCCGCCCGCATCGTCGCGGTCGATCTCGGCCTCGATGTGGACGATCCGGACCTGCCCGTTGGGCCGCGCGATCCGGCACTCGAAGTTCAGCTGTCCGTTGCCGGCCAGCGCCTCCCGGAACAGCATGTCGATGCGCGCGCGCTCGTCCTCGACCACGCGCGACCAGACGAACCAGTCGGCCAGGCCCTCCTCCTGCTGCGGCAGGCCGGCGATCGGGAAACATTCCTCGGACAGCTTGACCCAGCGCGCCTCGATGTTCCATTCCCAGCTGCCGAGCCGGGCGATGCGCTGCGCCTTGGTCAGCTTGGCGCGGCTCTCCGCGAGTTCCTCGCGCATGCGCGACGCGCGGATCATGTAGCGGAGCCGCTCCGACAGCAGCGTCCACTGCGACGTGCTCTTGACGAAGAAGTCGGTCGCGCCCGCCTCGTAGGCGCGGGCGATCGAGGGCTCGTCGTCGAGGCCGGTCAGCATCAGCACCGGCACGTGCTCGCCGCCGGGCAGTCGGCGCAGCCGCTCGCAGGTGACGAAGCCGTCGATCTCCGGCATCAGCGCATCCAGCACCACGGCGTCGGGCTGGTGCTCGCTGAACAGTTCCAGCGCGTGCGCACCGCCGTCGGCCTCGATCACCCGCCAGTGCCGCTCGGCAAGCGCCGACGCGGTGAGCAGGCGCGCGACCGGGTCGTCGTCCACGAGCAGCACGAGGTCATGGCGGCGCTGGCTGCCCGCGGCCCCGTCGTCCGGCGGTTCGTTGTTCATTTCCGTGTCGCGGTTCATCACTTGCATGGTGGATCTAGTTCGACAGTGCGGTCTCGCTCGAGACCGGAATGGCCTGCAATGCCTGGACGGCGCGCTCGTATTCGCTCCTCGCCGCGGGCCAGTCGCGGCGCGCCGCATGGACGTGACGCGCGCGCGCGTGCAGTTCGAGCGCCGCGAAGTGCTTCGACAACGTCGTCGCACCCAGGTTGGCGCTCGACGACTTCAGGGTGTGCACGGCATGACGCAAGGCGTCGGCATCGCCCGCGTCCAGCGCGCGCTCGGCGTCCTCGACGAGCCGGGCCGCGGTGGCCAGATACGTCCTGATCAGGCGGTCGAGCAGGCGGGACGCCCCGCGCTGCTCCATCTCGCGGATCCGCTGGAGCACGGTGTCGTCGAGCACCCGATCGTCGCCCGCCCCCGATGGCGCCTCGCTGGCCGTGGCCGCCTTCGGTTGCGTGTTCTTCGTCCTTGCCGGACCGGCCGTTCAGCCAGCGCTCGAGCATCTCTTCAAGCTGCTGCTGCCGGAACGGCTTCGGCAGGTAGTCGTCGAAGCCCGCGGCACGGCACCGGTCCTCGTCGCCCGCGAGCGCGTTTGCGGTCAGGGCGACGATGGGCACGTCGAGCCGCGTCTCGTAGTCCGCCGCCTGCGCGCCGCGCAGCCGGCGCACCGCCTCGAAGCCGTCCATCTCCGGCATCTGGCAATCCATGAACACGACGTCGAATGCCTGCGTGCGCATCGCATTCAGCGCCTCACGGCCGTTGTCGGCCAGGCGCAGTTCGCAGCCGAGGTCGCGCAGCATCGCGCGCGCCACCTCCTGGTTGACCGGATTGTCTTCGGCGACCAGCACGCGTCCGCGCGCAGCCCGGCGCGACCTTCAGGGCGGGCGGCACGACCGGCTGCGGCCGACCCAGCAGGCGCGCCAGCGCTTCGAGCAACTCGTGCTGCCGCACCGGCTTGGTCAGGTAGGCCTCGATGCCTGCTTCGTACGCGACCTGCGCCTCGTTGCCGCTGGCGAGCGAGGTCAGCATCGCGATCTTCACGCCCTGCGAGCAGCGGGTCGCGGCGCAGCTCGCCGGCGAGCGTCATGCCGTCCATGATCGGCATCTTCATGTCGATCACCGCCGCGTCGAACGCGGTCCCGGCGCGGGCCGCGGCACGCATCAGCTCGAGCGCCGTGGCGCCGTTGTCGGCCGTCGCGACGTCCATCCCGACCGCCGCCAGCTGCATCTCGAGGATGCTGCGATTGGTCGGGTTGTCCTCGGCGAGAATCACCCGCCTGCCGCGCAGCACGGCCGGATTCGATGCCGGCGACGATCGCTCCGCCGTCACCGGTCTGCAGCGGAACGGGAAGCGGAACACCGAGCCCTCGCCGAACTGGCTCTCGACTTCGACCGTGCCGCCCATCAGCTCCACCAGCTGCTTGCTGATCGCGAGTCCGAGCCCGGTACCGCCGTACCGGCGCGACATCGACTGGTCGGCCTGCATGAACACGGTGAAGAGCTTCGCGAGCGCGTCCGGGCTTCATGCCGATGCCGGTGTCGCGAACCTCGAACGTGGCGCGGTGGCCGCCCGCCTCTCCGGCATCGCCGCCACCGTGACCACGACTTCGCCCGTCTCGGTGAACTTGATCGCATTGCCGACGAGGTTGGTCAGCACCTGGCGCAGCCGCGTCGGGATCGCCGCGCACGACCGTCGGGACCTCGGCGCCGAGCCGTGCGGCGAGTTCGATCCGCTTGGCGTGCGCGCGCGGCGCGAGCAGTTCGAACACGTCCTCGACCAGGGTGCGCAGGTTGAAGTCGACCGACTCGAGCTCCAGCTTGCCGGCCTCGATCTTGGAGAAGTCGAGGATGTCGTTGATGATCTCCAGCAGCGACTCGCCCGAGCGGTACACCGCCTCGGCGAAGCGCCGCTGCTTGTCGTTCAGCGGCGTGCCGAGCAGCAGTTCGGTCATGCCCAGCACGCCGTTCATCGGCGTGCGGATCTCGTGGCTCATGTTGGCCAGGAACTGCGACTTCGCCCGGCTGGCCGTCTCCGCGAGTCTCCTTGGCGTCGCGCAGCACCCGTTCGCTTTCCTTCGACTCGGTGATGTTCTCGAGCATCGTCAGCAGGTAGCGGTCGCCGCTGGCGTCGGTGAATCGGACCGTGTGGCCGCGCACCCAGATCACCTTGCCGTCGCCGCGCAGCATGCGGCGCTCGAACGTCACCTGGCTGCGCTCGGTCGCGAGCCGCAGTTCGTGGCGCTGCGCGTAGGCGCCGTCGACGTCCTCGGGATGCATGAAGGAGATCGGATCCTTTCCGATCACCTGGTCGATGGTGTAGCCCAGCATGCGGGTGTGCGCCGCGTTGGCCCGCACGATGCGGTAGTCGGTGCTCTGGATCGAGGCCGGTATCGGCGACTCGTCGAACAGCGCCCGGAAATACTCGGCGCTCTCGCGCAGCGCCGCCTCGGTGCGCTTGCGCTCGGTGATGTCCGGGCTGATGAGGGCGTACTGGAAGTAGCGCCCGTGCTCGTCGCGCAGCGGCTGTCCCTCGACCTCGAGCACGCGCTTCTCGCCGTGCCGGGTGTACGCGGTGAACTCGACCTTGCACGGCTCGCCGCGCACGATCGACTCGGCCATGTGGTTGGTGGCGTCGCTGTCGGTTTCATCGCCGTGGAGCAGCGTGTGCGCCAGGCGCCCTCGCATCTCCTGCACCGCATACCCCGAGAAGCGGACCGCGGCATCGTTGGCCCACTCGATGCGCCCGAGCGGATCGAGGATCAGCACCATCTGCTCGGTCCGCGAGGCGACCATGGCCAGCCGGCTCGCCTCCAGCTCGCGCTGGCGCAGTTCGCGCTCGGCCCGCTGCCGTTCCGCCACCCGCGACAGCTCGGCGCCGATCGCCTCGACCAGTTCGAGCAGCGCGTTGGTCGCTTCCACGCGGTGATCGCTGAAGAACTCGATGAAGGCGGCGACGTGGCCGTGCGCGATCACCGGGATGACGACGCCCGTCTGCAGGCCGGCGCGCTGCGCCTCGTCCAGCCGGTTCCATTCGCTCATGCTGGCCAGGTCCGACACCCAGTTCGGCGTGCCGGACAGGTAGGCGCGGCCGATCAGGTTCGTGGGCGACGGCACGATGGGCAAGCCGTTGGTCGTGCTGATGAACTCGCCGAAGCGGGCCGGATCGCGGGCAAACCAGATCGACCGCGGCGGCAGGTGGCGGTCGGGCGCCGTCTCCTGCAGCAGCGCGACACGGCCGAGCGGCCAGTCGAGATAGTCGCCGATCTCGTTCAGCGCGCGCTCCAGCGTCACCTCGACGGAATCGGACTCGTTCGCCGCGGCGGCCAGGCCGCGCAGCAGGCGCATCAACGCGTACTGCCGCTGCAGTTCCAGGCTGTTCTGCAGTTCGGTCCTGTGGGCGCGCGACAGGCGCTCGGAGTGCGACAGCAGGGCGCTGGTCATCGCCTCGAACGACGCGACCAGCGAATCGAGTTCGTCGCCGGTGCGCTCCGTGGTCCGGCCGGCATAACGCAGCGCGAGTTCCTCGGCGCGCTCGGTCAGGCCTTGACCGGGCGGATCAGGTAGCGCGTCAGGTACAGGCCCGCAGCGACCGTCGCGAGGATGGTGAACAGCACGACGACGCCGAACGCGCGGCCCGAATCCGAGCGCTGTTCGAAGGCGTGCTGGTTCGGAACGAAGACGGCCACGGAGAGCGGCTGCGTCCGGATCGGCAAAGCGCGCAGCGCGGCGTCCTCGGCGCCTTCAAGGGGAACGTGGCGCACGGCGCCCGCCGCTACCGCCTCGGCGCCCTTCGCGACCCACTGCGGGTCCTCCGGCTCGAGGCTGGCCGCGATCACGCCCTGCTCGTCGACGATCGCGATGTCGGCGCCGACCCGGTTCGCCATCTCGATCAGGTATTCCCGTCCGATCCGCCGCTCGACGGCGACCGCGCCGGCGATCCGGTTCTGCACGATGACCGGCGCCAGCGCCCGCAGGCTCAGGCCGTGCAGGTGCTCGAGCACGCGCATGTTCTCGCGCCCGTCCAGAGCCTCGCGCACGCCGCGCTCGGCCTCGGCGTCGACCAGTCCCTGCGCGCCGGCGTCGCCGATGCGCTCCAGCAGCTCACCGTCGCGTCCGTAGACCTCGATCAGATCGGCGCCCGGCTGCGGCCCGATCTTCTGTGCCCGGTCCCGCAGCGCGCCGTCGCGAGCGCGCTGCTCCAGGGCCGCGGTGAGGTCGACGCGCTGCGCCAGCGCACGTGCGCCCTGCTCGACCGCGCTGTACTCGGTCATGAGCATCGACTCGACCACGCGCGAGGCGCGGGCACCGCGCGCCTGTTGCTCGGCGACGTACTCCGCCTCGATGCTGCGGTGGTGGAAGTAGTAGCTGATGCCGACCGTCCAGCCGGCCACCAGGACGAGCACGCCGATCAGCGGCCACGCGATCGAGCGGAACCCGGACCCGCCGCCGGGAAGTTCGATCTCGTCCGCCGCCGGCATCGCCATGGCAGGCACGCCGCCGCCTGCGCCGGAATCGGCGAAGGGTGCGGTCGGTACATGGCCTGGCAGCGGCGACGACATGGCGAAAGCGAGATGCCCGGCGCGGCGCGCCGGACGGTTCGGAGTCCAGGGTGCAGGCTAGTGCCCAAACCCGGCGGCCACCGGCCTGAAAAGGAGGCCCTTCCAGCGGCATTTCCCGGGTGTCCGAGAGGACAGCCGATCGATGGATGCCGCCGGGTTCAGGCAAGTCGGCCGCTCCGCGGGAGCGCTGGCTCGCGCTGGCGGCGGCGATGCTGCACAATCGCCGGGGTTTCGGGGACGGAGACAACAAGTTGGCCACGAGGCGGGGCGTGTCGGCCAGGAAACGGAACACCGTGCGGGCCGGCGCGCTGATGGCGGGGGCAACGGCCCTGCCGCTCGCGGCAAGTGCCGCCAGCGGCGGCGGCAGCGCCGCATCGCTGCTACTGGCGGTCGTCGTCGGCGCGGCGGTGGCCGTGGCGGCTGTCATCCTGGCCCTGCGCGCGCGCGACAGCCGTACCGTCGAACCCCAGCAGCAGGCGCTGTCCGCGGCCTGCGCCTTCTGGTGGCGGACCGACACCGCCGGACGCATTGTCGAGGCGCAAGCCGGCGCTCTCGCGAACGGCGTGAACGTCGACGCTTTCCGCGGCCGGCCGCTGTGGCAACCGGCCGATGGCGCGCCGAAGCTCGAGCCGTTGCGGACGGCGTTCCGCGACGGCCGCCCGTTCACGGCGGTTCCCTGTCCGGCTCGACGCGCCGACCGGTATCGCGCTGAGCCTGTCCGGCGGGCCGGTCAGGTCGCCGTCGGGAGCGCTGCTCGGGTACGCCGGCGTCGCGCAGCCATCCGCCGCGCAGGCCGTCGGCGGCGGCGCGGAACTCGGGTCCCTGCGCGCCGATCTCGAGGAGCGGAATCGGCCAGCTCGGCGAACGCACGCGCGAACTCGACAACGCCGTGCGCGAACTCGACAGCTTCGCCTACTCGGTTTCCCACGATCTCCGCGCGCCGCTGCGCGTGGTCGACGGCTTCGCGACGATCGTGCTGGAAGACTACGGCGATCGCGGCAAGCCGCTCGACGACGTCGGCCGCGACCACCTGCGCCGGATCGTCGCCGCCAGCCAGCGGATGAACACGATGATCGACACGCTGCTCGGTCTGTCGCGCATGACGAGCCGCGAGCTCGACGCGTGAGCGGGTCGACCTGTCGCAGATCGCCCGCGAACTGACGGATGACCTGCGCGCGCAGGACGGCGGACGCGCGGTCGACTTCGTCGTCGCCCCCGACCTGCGAACGGACGGCGACTCGACGCTGCTGCGGCTGGTGCTGCAGAACCTGCTGGGCAACGCCTACAAGTTCACCGGCAAGAACCGCGTGGCGCGCGTCGAGTTCGGGGCGCGCGCCGACGGCAGCGGCCTGGCCTACTTCGTGAAGGACAACGGCGCCGGATTCGACATGCGGTTCGCGGAGAAGATGTTCGGCCTGTTCCAGCGGCTGCACAGCGCGAACGAGTTTCCCGGGACCGGCGTGGGGCTCGCCACGGTGCAGAAGATCATCCGCCGGCACGGCGGCCGCATCTGGGCGGAGGCCGTCCCGGCCCCGAACGAAGGGCACGGCGCGACCTTCTACTTCACGCTCTGGGAAAAGCAGTAGCGCCGGCCGCGTCCGCCCGTGGTGGACGACCGACCGGTCAGCACGCAGGCAGCTCGATCACCGAAACAACCTGTCGGGCCCCACCGCTACCCCAGCCGCCACTCGTGCCCGCACTGCGTGCAGCGCACCCGCAGCCAGTGCGGCCGCCCGGCCTCGGGCGGGTCGTCTTCGGTCGCCGTTTCCTGCCCGAGCACCTTGAACTTCCCCCACGCAGCGCAGGCGCCGCAGGTCGCGCCCTCGGCGAACTGCTCGGCGCGGCTCAGCAGCACCGTGAAGCGTCGCCATGCGATCAGCATCAGCACGCCGCCCAGCGCTGCCGCCGACAGGGTGGCAAGGTAGGAGCAGCCCGCCTGGAGCGTCGCCCAGCACTTCGACGCCGGACAGCAGCAGGATCAGGGCGACGAACGCCAGCGCGAGGTAGGCGTGGCTTTCAATCAGCTGGCGTTCGTACCAGCGCCGGAATCCGTGTCGATGGATGTACTCCGCGACCTTCATCCCGCATTCCCGGTCCCTAACGGCGGATCGAATTGAGCCGGTTGGCGGCCTCGACCATGCGTCGACGCGAGTTCGTTCAGGCCCTTGTTTTCCGCCTGGGCCTGCAGTCGCAGCGCGGCCGCGGCGCGGTCGTAATCGATCCGCAGACGTTCCATCAGGATGCCGACCGCGACGTACTCGTCGCGCTCACGGGACGCCTGCGCGCGGCGCCGTGCCGGGCGCCGGCTCGGGCGCCGCCTCGGGCACTCCCCGCGCTCGTCCGCTCGCGACAGCGCGGCGCGGACCGCCGGCACGATCTGCCGCACGTCGAGCGGCTTGACCAGGTAACCGAGCGCACCCATGCGGGTCGCTTCCTCCACGATGTCGCTGTCGCCGAAGGCCGACAGGAACATGAAGCCGGTGTCGGTGTTGGCCGCCAGATACCTGGCGACATCCATGCCCGACTTCCCCTGCATGCGCATGTCGAGGATCGCCAGCCGCGGCTTGTGTTTCCTGGCGAGCAGGATCGCGTCGTCGCCGTTGTCGGCCTCGATCACGTCGAAACCGGACTGTTTCAGTCCCGCGACCAGCGTCGCCAGCACCAGGCGGTCGTCGTCGACGACCATCAGCGTCGGGTTTGAAGTCTCCATCATGTGTCCCCTCGTCCCGGCCGTCATTGTGCGGCAGGACGTCCTCCAACGGCCTTCAAACGCTGTCCTCGCGGATCGAAGGCGGAAACAACTGCAGGCGCGCGGCGACCAGCCCGCCCGACTGCTCGAGCGTCAGCCTCGCGCCGCGCCGCGGCAGCAGCGCCTTCACGAGTCCCAGCCCGGACACGCTCGTCGCGATCTGGGCGAGATCGAACCCCGCCGGCAGGCGGCCCGGGTTCTCGATCGCGAACACCATGCCGTCGGGCCGGCCGGACACGCGCACCATGATGCCGTCGCTGCGCGACGCCCGGTGCTTGATGGCGTTGGTCCCGAGTTCGTTCATCACGAGGGCGAGCGGCACCGCCTCGCTCTCGGGCAAGCCGTAGCGCCAGAGATCGGGCGGCGGCGGCTCGAAGCGGATCTCGACGCCGAACATGCTCGACAGGGTCGCGAAGATGCCCTGCGCCACGCCCAGGACGGGCAAGGTGCCGGTCGAGCGGATCTGCAGGCCGTGCACCTGCGCGATCGCCTGGATCTGCGCCGCGATCTCGGACAGCGTCTCGGCCACTTCGGGCTTGCTGTCCGACATGTGCTGCAGCAGCCCCGCCACGCCCTGGAGGTTGTTCTTGATGCGGTGGTGCACTTCGCGCACGAGGATGTCGCGCTGCATGACCACCTCTTCCATCCGCTGCTGCTCCGCGCGCGTGCGTTCGGTGACGTCGTCGGCGATGCCGAACACGCGCACCGCGCCGTCGTCCATTCGAACCGGATTCAGCCGCACGTTGATGATGCGCACGCCCTTGCTTCGGTGATCGATCCGCGCCGTGACTTCCGAGCGCTGCAGGCGACGCATGCGCGCCACCAGCCGCGGAAGCATCCGCGTGATCGCCGGCAGATCCTCGTAGTTGACGTGGCGCAGAACGCTGCGCGGGTCGTCGAGCAGCTGTTCGACCGATCCGCCCACCATCGAGGTGTAGCGCGGGTTCACGTACAGCACGTTGTTGAAGTCGCCCGTCAGGATGAACACCAGCTGGTCGATGTTCTCGGCGAACTGGCGGAACCGCGCCTCGGTCTCGCGCAATGCGGCCTCGGCGCGCACTTCCTCGGTCAGATCGTCGATGATCGACATCACGTACCGCGCGTTGCCGTCCTCGGGCCGATTGGCGCCCGGTTGCGACTCGAACAGCGGCACCACCCGCTGGTTCACCGTCAGGCGCTTGCCGTCCGCCCGCAGCATCACGTCACGCGGCCGCTCCACCTGGGTGCCGGTCGCCAGCGCCTTGCGGTCGAGCTCCGTGTAGAGGTCGGCGAACGGCCGGGCGTAGATCTCGCTCCAGGTCCGGCCGACGACCTGCTTGCGCGTGAGCCCCGTGATCGTCTCGCCCGCGCGATTGAGGCTGACGAAGCGCCCCGTTTCCGCCTCGCGCACGGACACCAGCACCGGCAGGTGCTCGACGACGAGGTCGAGGTAGTTGCGCATCCGGCGCAGTTCCTCCTCCGAGCGGCGGCGGGCATCGACGTCCATCACCGTGAGGATCATCCCGCGCTCTGGCGCGGAAGGCTCGATGGGGCGGCCGTACCCCGCGCACCAGAACGTGGTGCCGTCGGCGCGCCGCATGAGACGCTCGAACGAGAAGGCGCCGTCGCCCTCGACGACGTCGTCGACCTCGCCCTCGATCGACGTCGGCGGCGCGGCGCGGACATCCTCCCATTGCTCCGGCGCGGCGAACAGCGAGCTGATCTGCAGCTCCGAGAAGTCGCGGGCGTCGTAGCCGAACAGCTGCTCGGTCGCGGCGTTGGCCTTCACGATGAGGTCGTTGGCGACGTACAGCATGCCGACCAGGGTGTTGTCGAAGATCAGCTGCAGTTCGGACAGCGTGTCGCGCAACTCGCGCTCGGAGCGCTTGCGCTTGTCGACGTCGACGAACGCGAAGATGTATCCAAGCTCCGGCCGCTCGGGGTTGACGGCACGGCCCTGCACGGCGACCCAGATCGGATCGCCCTTGCGGCGGTACATGTGCAGCTCGAACTCGCAGGCGCCGTTCTCGTGGATCTGCTGGTAATGCTCGGCGAGGCTGGCGAGCAGCAGGTGGTCCGTCGGATGCGTGAACAGCTGCATCTGGTTGACCAGTCCGCCCGGATCGCATGCGAGCAGTTCCTCCATGGCGCTGTTCGCCCGCACCGGCCGGCCATCGCGGACGAAGAGCAGGCCGACCAGGGCGGTGTCGAAGATCAGCTGCTGCTGCGCGAGTGCCGTCTGCAGCTGCTCTTCCTGGCCGCGTCGCTCGGTGATGTCGAGGATCGACGCGATCGTGCCTCGCGCGGGATTCTTCGAATCGACCGGACGCAGGGACACGAGCCCCCACAGCGGTCCCGACGGGCCTTTCATGCGCGCTTCGAACGACGCCGGACGGCCGCTGGCGAGCAGGCTGTTCAGCGGGGCGAGGGCGGCGCGGTACTCCTGCTCGCTCGCGAACAGGTCGGCGAAGTTCACGCCGGCCAGGTCGCGCCCCGGCTGGCCGAACATCAGCTGGGTCTGCGAGTTGAAGCGAACGACACGATCGTCGGCCAGGTGCAGCACCGCGGTCGACGTGGCGTCCAGCACGACGTTGAGTTCGAGCAGGGACCGCGACAGCGCCTCGCGCTGGCGCTTGATCTCCGAGATGTTCTGGAAGGTGTAGATCGCCTCGCGCAGCACCGTGAGGCCGGGCTCGTCCGCCTGGATCGGCCGCGCCTGCACCAGGCACCACACCGGCTCGCCGTCGCGGCGGAACAGCACGACCTCGGCGCTCGTCGTCTGGTAGGCGCGCACGACCGGCATCCCGGAGACTTCGCCCGGCATGCGGTTGTCGCGATCGACGCACAGGTCCCACAGCGGCATCCCGATGACTTCGCCATCGGCGTAGCCGAACATCTCGGCGAACTCACGGTTGGCCAGCAGGATCTTGCCCGACATCGTCTGCGCGACGCCGACCGACATCGTCTCGAACAGCGTCTGCTGGTCGCGCAGCGCGACCTGCAACTGCTCCTCGAAGATCTTGCGGTCGGTGAAGTTCTCCAGAACGATCAGGTAGTGGCGGTGCCCCGTACCGGCGGACACCGCGCGGACGCTGCTCTTCGTCCAGACCAGCCGGCCGTCGCGATGCACCAGCCGGCGCTCGGCCGTGTCCGCCTGCTCCACGCCGCGCTGCATCTCGTCGCGCATGCGCCGATAAGCGGTGAGATCGTCGGCATGCACGACGCTCTCGGGATCCTTGCCGATCAGTTCCTCGACGGGATAGCCGACCGTCTCGCACGCCGAATGGTTGGCGCCGATGATGCGGAAGCCGCTGTCGAGCAGCAGGGCCGCGACCGGACTCTCGTCGAAGAGCGCGCGGAAACGCTCGGCGCTTTCCGTCAGCGCCTCTTCGGCCTGCTTGCGGGCGCTGATGTCGCGCGACAGCAGCAGGATGAATTCGCGGCCCGCCTGCTCCACGCGCTGGATCACCGTCTCCACCGGGAACTCGGTGCCATGGCGCGTGCGATAGCGTGCCTCGCCCTGGTGCGACCCGCGCGTGCGCAGCTGGTCGTACACCGCCTCGAAGCCTTCGCCGTCGAGCCCGACGTCGATCGCCGCGAGCGTCAGTCCCTTGATGTCGTCGCGCTCGTAGCCGAGCGCCTTCAGCGCGGTTTCGTTGGCGTCGAGCAGGTGCCCGTGGCGATCGACTTCCATCACCATCTCGCCGACGGACTCGAGCGCCTGGCGCAATGCGGCGAGTGAGCTCTCGGCGAAGCGCTCGCGGTCGATGCGCTCCAGCAGGATGAAAACCCCGCCGAACCGGTGGCCCGACTCGTACACCGGGGTGCACTTCACGCGCAGCCACGGGCGGTCCCCGAGCGGATAGCGATACTCCGCTTCGCGGGTGGACGACGGCGTGCCCGAGGGCATGCGCTCGAGTTCCTCGGCGAGCGCGGCCATCTGCGCCAGGCCCGGCGCGTCGGCCAGGCGAAGTCCGATCACGTCGGCCGCCGCGACCCCGAGCAGGCCCTCGAGGTAATCGTTCCAGACGCGATAGCGCAGGGCGCCGTCCAGCATGCAGATGCCGACGGGCGCGGAAGCCAGCAGAGTCCCGACGAACAGATCGCCCATCGGCGGCGGAACGTCGCCTTCGCGCGGCGACGCCGGCGACGGCGGAGACCCCGCTTCGGCGGAACGGCCGGTGCTGCGCATCAGCGCCAGCAGGGTTTCATCGGACACGACCTCGACGCTCAGCGCATCGGCCCGACGGGGGCGACCGCCGGCGGCACGCGGATCGGTCTGGGCAGGAAGCTCTGACACGCGCGAGCCTGTCAGGCGATCGATCGGAAGAACATGGATGCGAGAGGCGCATGCGCCGTTGGAAACCCGATCAAGAATACCCCATGGGCTACGCAAACCGGCGGTGGATCATGAGTTTGCATCCCTCAAGTTGACGCGCCAGGTGCCGAACTCCAGCCAGTGAACCGAGCTTCCGCGCCATGAGAGACGACCACCCGACCGACCAGGACGCTGCCATCGAACGCCGAGCGCGCGCCGAGTGGCAATCGCTGCTGGCTCGGCTGCGGGCCGCGACGGTCGACGACGTGCGCCTCGAACGCGTTCGTCACGCGATCGCGAGCGGCGAGTTCCAGGTGGATGCCCGCGCGATTGCGGGCCGCCTGATCGCGCGCCTCCTCGTCTCCTGAGACCGCAGGGAGCAGCGCCAGTGCGCGCGGCGGAGGCCGTGATGCCCGCCCGGCGCCCTACCAGTACTTGAGCTTGGAGCGCAGGCGCGCGACCGCCTGGCTGTGCAGCTGGCAGACGCGCGACTCGGTCACGCCCATGACGGCGCCGATCTCGCGCAGGTTCATGTCCTGCTCGTGGTACAGGCCCATCAGCAGCTTCTCGCGCTCCGGCAGTTCCTCGATGGCATCGACCAGCGCCTCGCGGAACCGCTTGTCGCGGAGGATCGCGGCGGGCTCCTGCCCGTCCACCACGAGATAGCGCTCGAGGTAGTCCTCGTCGTCGCCGCCCATTCCCAGGTCGTCGAGGTACACGAGCTGGGAGCCGCGCGCGCCGTTGAGCATCTCCTGGTAATCGGCGACCGGCACGCCGAGTTCGGCGGCGATCTCCGCCTCGACCGGCGCCCGCTTGAGGCGACCCTTCGAGCCGGTGGATCGCGCCTCTCGATGTCGCGCTGGCTCTTGCGCGCCGACCGCGGCATCCAGTCGTTCGCGCGCAGCTCGTCGAGCATCGCGCCGCGGATCCGCTGCGCCGCATAGACCTCGAACTGCGTTCCCTGCGCGACCTCGAAGCGGCTCGCGGCATCCATCAGGCCCATCATGCCGGCCTGGATCATGTCGTCGAGTTCAACGTTGGCCGGCAGCCGCGCAATCATCTGGTGCGCCAGGCGCCGGACCAGCGGCGCGTACTGCCGCACGTAGGCCTCGACGTCGACCGCGTCTTCGCGTTCACGCACCGGCGCTTCGTTGAGCGTCCGGTACAGCTCGTCGTACAGAAAGGCTTCGGTCTTCATCGTGGGTCGTGCGGCGCGAAAGGCGGTGGATTCGACGAGCACAGCGTAGAGGCGCGGCTTCGCGCGCCATCGCGGAAACAGGCGCGGAAAAAGGAAACCAACTGCCCGGTTAGCGACGCCGAAGTGAGCGAGTCATCACCAACGTCGCCGATCGATTTCCCAGATCGAATCAAGGACCTCGGGAACAGCGCTCGCAAGTCGCGCGCGACGCCGCGCGCACGTCGGCGCCGTTCGTCGGCCTTCGGCTCGCCTCATCTGTTGGGCTGACCTCAAGAACCGTGACAGGGCGCCGTATCTCCGCTACGTGTGAGTGAAGCGCCCGAAGGACCATGAACCGAAGCCAGCTCGTCAAGCAACTCGCGGAGATCGCAACCAGGCCGATCGGCGAGCGATCGAGCCCGCCGCCACGCCGTCGGGTGCGCGTCCGGGTGTCGGAGCTCGGCACGACCGACCGGAGGAAGCGAGCTCTTCGTCTGGTTCGAGGACACGTCGGCGCGCGCCGCCGAGGGCCGGGCGCGGAATGGCGGGCCTGCCCGAGTCGCTGCTGCCCGTACGGCCCGGCGATGCGCATCCTCGACCGTCGCTACGCCGAGGATCACTTCCACCTGCTCTCCGCGGTCCGGATTCGCTGCACGCGACGACGCGTCGCGAGCTGATCGCCGCGCTCTACACCGTCCGCGCTGTCGGTCGGCACCGTCGCGTGGATCGGCACCGGGATCGCAGTACTGCCGCACGTGGAACGACATGTACGCGCCTCGTCGACCGAGCGCGCCGAACTGAACGGCAACGACGGTCCGCGGATGAACAAGGGGCGCTCGCGGCGCCCCTTCTTCATTTGCTGCGCGGCCGATCGCTAGGCCGCGCGCCGGCCCGCCGGCGCTCGTCGCCTCCAGCCGGTTGACGTAGCGCTGCACGGAACGCAGCGCCGCCCCGCCCAGGTCCACGAACTCGCACCCGCATCGACGTCCGTCCGGAGCTCGCTGATCGGCTCGACGTAGCGCACCCTCAGCGAAACGTTGACCTGCCCGACTTCAGGCAGGTCCAGGTAGCAGGGCCGACAGGACCTGGTTGCGGGCATCTCGAACTGACGCGGGTGGGCGGCAATCGCCAGGCCACCGATGCTGATGTCGAGCACCGGGACCGGCTTCGAAGCGGCCGGATTCGCCGGCGATCGGCACGAGGCAGGTCGCCGGCGGTCGACCGACGGCTGATGCCGGCGCGGCGCTGCGGCGCTGCATGCGCAACACGTACTTCGGCAGGCCACGCGGAATGCCGCCCGGCCATGGTGGCTGACCGGCTCGGCGCCGCCGAGGTTGAACTGGATCTTGGTGTTGTCGACGAACGCCGACCAGCGACGATCTCGCGGGCCTCGCACGAGCGCGCGCTGCGCCGCGCGGTCAGCCGCACAGTCGAAGATGACTTCGTCGCGCGCGTCGTTGACGTCGAGAACATTGCTGACGGCGAACCTGGCCGCGCTCGTCGTAATAGAGCGTGACCAGCACCTGCCGGTCGCGCAGTTCCCGCAGCAGTCCGACGATTTCCTGCCGCCCGTACAGGGCGAAGCGCTCCAGCTCGCGCGAAGCGGTCTCCGGAAACGGTGTGGTCATGCTCATGCCGTCGCCTCACCCATGCGGATCGCGGCGACGAGATCAGCCGTTCGAGCTGCTTGAGCCAGGGATCCGCACGGCCGCGGATTTCGGCGTCGTCGGCGAGGATCCGCCGCAGCAGCTCCATGCGGCGGCGGTTGTCCGCGGGCGCGTAGCGGCGCCTCGAGCGATGCGGCCTTCAGCGCGGCGACCAGAGTCCGGCAACGCTCTTCCTGGCGCGTCACTTCGTCCCAGTCCGATTCCTTCGCCGCGTCCAGCATGCGCTGGCTGGCGCGCGCGATCGCTTCGTAGTGGTCCAGCAGCTGCGATCGAGCGATCGCTGTTCCCCGTCCGTCGTCCGGCGGCATGTTGTCGCTTCCGTGCTGTTTTCTGGTCACGCCGTGACGTGCTCCCGAGGCGCACTGTATCCAGCGAGCGCGCGTGCGGGCATCGGGCGATTGAACGGCGAATCGACAGCTCAATTTCCCGCGGCGCGAAACAAAAAAAAGCGCCGGCGAAAGCCGGCGCAAATGCGGAGGAAATCGAGCATTGAAGCTCCAGCGAAGCACGCTTGCCATCCCCGCGTCCCTCGACGCGGCAGCGGCGCCAGCGCCTCGCTTGCCAGCAGTAACGGCGGCGGCCGGATCCGCCTTGAGCCGGGGCCGACAGGCGGTCTGTAGGAAAAAGCCTTACACGCGCGGCTGGATGCGCGCCGACACCGTTTATCGGCGTCCGCTGATTCAGTCGCCGCTCGTCGGTTCGCACAATGGCGTCACTTCGCAACACAACCAAACGCCGCCACCAACCGGCACGCTTCCAGGAGGAACACCATGAGCACGATCGCCGCCAGCAACGAACAACTTCTGCAGGAAATCCGCGAAGCCAACCTTGCTTACCTGGTGCTGGCGCAGCACATGATCCGCGCCGACAAGGCCCAGGCCCTGTACCGCCTCGGCGTGTCCGAAGAAGTCGCCAGCATCATCGATCAGCTGACGCCGGCGCAATTGATGAAGATCGCCGGCTCGAACCAGCTGATCCTGCGCTTCCGCTTCGACGACGACATGGTCTGGAACCTGCTGACCAGCCACTCGAAGGACCAAGTCGAGCGCCACCGGCGCCGCCGTTGCCGGCCTGCACGCCAACATCGTGATGGCCGGCCAGCTGGCCGACGTCGCGGCCTGAACGAGCGCAGAGGAGCGGGGGCCACCATGCGCATCAAGAGCATCGTTTCCGAGAGCCAGCAGATCCAGCGCGCGATCGCGCTGATCAAGCTCGGCGCGCGCCTGCAAGTCCTGGAGTCCGAGACCGACCTGTCGTACGAGCGCCTGCTGCGCCTGTACAAGGAGGTCCAGGGCGAATCGCCGGCGCGCGGCATGCTGCCGTTCTCGACCGACTGGTTCATGACCTGGCAGCCGAACATCCACTCGTCGCTGTTCCTGAACATGTACGAGTACCTGGACAAGACGAGCGAGCTCGAGGAGATCGACGCGATCATCAAGGCGTACGAGCTGTACCTCGAGCAGATCCGCGCCCAGGGCCTCGAGCCGCTGCTGTCGGTGACCCGCGCGTGGCGCCTCGTGAAGTTCGTCGATGCCGGCATGGTCACCCTGACGCCGTGCTGCAAGTGCGGCGGCAAGTTCGTCACGCACACGTTCGAGCTGACCAAGAACTACGTCTGCGGCCTGTGCGAGCCCCCGGCCCGCGCCGGCAAGGGCAAGGCGCAGATCCAGTCGAGCTCCGAAGAAACCGTTCACTGATCCTCACCGCGGCGGGTTCGCCCGCCGCAACCGGTGATCGCCGCGCTCACCGGTACGCGCTAGCGGCATTTCTTCCTTTCCTCCGCATTTCGGCCCGGCTTGTCCGGGCCGCTTTTTTTGGCGGCGTCGCTCGTGTACCGCTCCGTGCTCGCTGGCGCCTCCCGCGGCCGGCGGGGCTCGGCGAACGCGACTTCCGGGGCGGCGAGCAGCGGAGTCCTGCGGTCGGCGCGCGCAGCGCGCACGTCGACTGATTCGCCGCCTCCTGTCCGAGCAGAGTGAGCGCAGCGAACGCCGCGAGTCAGGCGGCGCGACCGCAGGATGAGCAGCACAGCGAAGTCGGCGCGCAGCGCCGACCGTCCCGATAGGAGCGCTCGCTGAGCGCCGTCGGCCGCCCTTCAGGCAGCCCGTCAGGCAGCCCGCAAGCTAGCCGGCGTACAGGGGGACTTCGAGTTCGCGCACCAGCGCCGTGTTGACGTAGGCGTGCAGCGCGAGGCGCTCCGGGAGCGCCAGCGAGGAGAAGGCGACGCCGAGGAGGCGTTCGTTGGCGTCGTCGGGCTTGCGGACGGGACGCGCGCGGGCCTCGACCAGCATCTCGTTGTCAGCCACCGAGAGCCGGAAGACGACACGCACCTCGTCATAGAAGACGCTGAGGTCCTCGCTCAACCGGATGGCCGCGCCTCCGGTCGACAGATTGGTGATCGTGCCCTTCGCGAAGCGGCCGCTGGCCTGCGTTCCGGGGTACACCATGCACGGCAGATCCGTCTTCACGCGCACGGCTGCCCGCAGGTCGCGGTTCTGCACATGCCGCTCGTGCGGCCAGGCGAGGTGCAGGTACGGAAACGGGTCGTCGCACTGCTTGACGCAGGAGCGCCGAAAACTCGTAGATCGATTCGCCGGAAAAACTGCGGAAGCGATACAGCCCTCCCGCGGCGGGCACCAGTCCCTTGGCCGGCGCCGGTGTGCTGACGATGATCCCGTGGCCTTCGTGCACGCCGATCAGCTTGACGGTGACGGCGTCGGCGAGGGACGTGCCGTCCTCCCACATCTTCAGCACGCGCCATGAGGCGATTTCACGCAAAGGCGAGCGGCGGATCGTCGCGGGCGGAGCCGAGCCGTCGGCCGGAGCCTGTGCATTCGGCGCCATCGTCGCCGGGACGGTGTTGCGCTCCAGTTCAGGAAGTTCGACCCACGCCGATTCGCTCATGTCCATGGTTTTCTCGCTGTCGCTCGGTACTGCGGTCTGTACACGGTTCAACGGTCCCAAGTTTGCGGTATCGCGCGAACCGGAAGACCGCCGAGTACCGGTCCGGACCGCCGCCAATTCGGGGCCTTGCCGCGCCCCGGCCGCGCGGCAGCGATCGCCCGTCGCCTCGATCCTCCGATAAGCGGTCGAGGGCTCAAGTTGGGGCCAGGATCCGCCGAAAGCCCCCATGTGGAGCGGGCGCAGGAGCGTTGTCCAGTTCCCCGCCGAGCAGCGGTCCTGCCCCTTCCTCCACCCCCATTCCATGCGCAACCGGCAACTTCGCTTCCTCGTCGTCGATGACTTCGCCACCACGCGGAGAATCATCGGCAAGCTGCTGCGCGAAATCGGCTTCGCCGAAGTCGACGAGGCGGCGGACGGTCTGGCAGCGCTCGAGATGCTGAGGGAAGCGTCGTACGACTTCGTCGTCGACCGACGTCGACATGCCGCGGATGAACGGTTTCGATCTCGTGGCCGCGATGCGGCGCGACGCGGCACTCCAGGCGATCCCCGCCCTCCTCGTCACGCGCGAGCCGAGCAAGGACCAGGTGGTGCGCGCCTCGCGCGTCGGAGCCAACGGCTACGTGGTACGACCGCTCACGCGCGCCGGGCTGGAAGACCGCATCCGCGCGGTCCTCGGCCTGCCACCGATGACGCTGCCGCGACGACCGGGCCCGGGCGGACTTGCCCCGAGCGCGATGCGGTGATTTCGCTCACACAACTCTGAACGACCGCGCTTGCGGACGACCGCGGTCGACGCGGCAGGCGCAATGGTGGCTATCCTCCCCGGCATCGATGCTGTGGTGGAGAGTGAACCATGTCGCAATCGCTTGCCGGCAGCGCACCGTCGTCGCTTCGACGCGCGGAGCCGCTGCCTTACTGGAACCCCTATGTCGTCGGCGTGCTGCTCGGCCTCGTGCTGCTCGCCACGTACCTGATTACCGCCCGCGGACTCGGTGCGACCGGCGCGTTCTCGTCGATGGCCGCCTGGCTGAGCAGCCTGGTCGCCTCGGTCGATCACGTGACGGCCAATCCGGTGCACTCGCGCTACTGGAATGACGGTGCGCCGCTCGCCTCCTGGACGGTGTTCCTGCTCGGCGGCGCGCTGCTTGGTGCCTGGATCTCCGGATGGCAGGGTCGCCGCATCCAGTTCATCGTCGAGCGCGGCCCGCGCATCACCGACAACCAGCGCCTGCTGCTCGCCTTCGCCGGCGGTTTCCTCGCCGCCTATGGCGCCAAGATCGCGAAGGGCTGCACCAGCGGCCAGGCCCTCACCGGTGGCGCCATCCTCAACGTCGGCAGCCTCGTCTTCATGGTGTCCGTGTTCGCCGCCGCCTACGGGCTCGCGTGGTTCGTCCGCAAGGAGTGGATCTGATGTTCCCCCTCGTCTCCCACATCGAATGGTCGGTCGCGACCGACCTCGCTCATCGCCGTCGCCCTCGGCTTCGGGTTCGGCTTCTGTCTCGAGCGCGCGGGCTTCGGCAGCGCGCGCAAGCTCACCGCCGTGTTCTACCTGTTCGACATGGCGGTGGTGAAAGTGATGTTCACCGCCATCGTGACGTGCATGACCGGCATCGCCCTGCTGTCGGCGGTCGGCGCCGTGAACACCGCCGAGTTCTACGTCGAGCCGACGGCGCTTGCCGGCGCAGATCATCGGCGGGCTGCTGTTCGGCGCCGGCTTCATGGTCGGCGGGTACTGCCCGGGAACGTCCATGGCCGCCATCGCGACCGGCAGGAAAGACGGCTTTGCCTTCGCCTTCGGCATGCTCGCCGGCGTTTGGGCGTTTGCCGAGTTCACGCCCGGCCTGGAGCTGTGGATCCGCTCGGTCAGCCAGGGTGAAATGCTGCTGCCGAGCGCGACCGGCATCGGGATGCTCTGGTGGACGGCGGGCTTCATCGCCTTCCTGCTCGCGGCCGGCCGCGGAATGGCCTGGCTCGAGACCCGCTTCGCCGACTGGAAGCCCCGCTACTCCTAGGCGTCAACGCCCATCCCCTGACGGACGTTCTAGTGTGACCCCGGCCGCTTGCGGGCGGCCGGGCGGTGGCTACAATCGCGCCCCTCGCAGTACCCGCACACCAACCAACCCCTCCAGGGAGCTCTTGAACATGAACAAACTGTTGTCGATCGCCTTCGCCGGCCTGTTCGCCGTTGCCAGCACCGCCGCCGCTCGCCCAGGACAAGAAGGCCGAGCCGAAGAAGGAAGAAGCCAAGCCGGCCGCCGCCGCGGCCGCCCCCGCGAAGAAGGAAGAAGCCAAGCCGGCCGCCGCGGCCCCGGCCAAGAAAGAAGAAGCCAAGAAGAAAGAGAAGAAAGGCGGCTGCTAAGCCCGCCGCGCTTCAAGCGCTCCAAGCGAAACGGCCACCTCGCGGTGGCCGTTTTCTTTTGTGCCGACGGAGCTAGAACTTCATGTTCCAGCCGATGCCGAGGAAGTTCTGCGACATCCAGATCCTCTCGGTGCCCCCGAAGACGAGGGACGCTCCGGTCACTTCGTTTTCGAACGCATGACCGTACGCCATGGAGATCTCCGACGTCGGATTGATGGTGTACGTGAACCCGAGCGTCACATGGTCCTGCACGACGCCCGGCGCGAGGATGTTGAAGGTCACGTCACGGCTCGTGATCGGATTGTCGGAGTGGTTGTAGCCGGCACGCACGGCCCACGTCGGATCGATGCGGTACTGGACCCCGAGCCGGTAGACGTCGATATCCTGCCAGCCGAAGCCCGGGCCGTTGTCGGCGCCGAGCGGTGCCTGATTCGTGCTGGGGTTGCTCACCGACTTCGCGTCGCTGTAATTGATGCGTTCGTAATCGAACGCCACGAGCCACTTGCCGTCTGGCTCCCAGGCAAACCCGAGACCCCAGTGCGACGGAATGTCGAATGCGCCCTGCTCGGCGAACAGGCCCTTGTACGAGTCGAACGAGCCCATCGACATCTTCGACGTGTACATCGCGCCGACGCGGAACGCGTCGAACTTGCCCTGGTAGCCGATGCGAAAGCCCCAGCCGGTCGAACTGTCGTTGCCCTTGTCGGTCACGAAGCCGGGATAGAGACTGATGCTCTGCATCGGATTGTCGAACGCCTGCAGGCCCTTGGCCTCGAACTGCTGGTAGGCGAACAGCGGGCTGATGCCGATCGACTGCTGCGGCGCGAACTGCCAGGCGAATGTCGGCGCGATGATCAGCTGCGACAGGTTGACCCCGAGCTCGCCCTGACCGCACAGCAGGTTCGCCGGGCCCTGGCCACAGTTGATCTCTCCGCCCGCGTAATCCGTGTTCATGCCGCCGTTGCCGTAGATGGTCAGGCCCAGCGCCATGTCGGGTCGCAGCATCCAGTTGACCGCGACCTCGGGAACGTAGAAGTTGGTCGAGTCGCTGTTGGAGCTGCCGTTCAGCGACGGCAAGGATCCGGTCCGCTCCGCGCTGCGGTCCGGGCTGAACCAGTAGATGCCGAGATCGAGTCGGTTGCCGACGAACGCCATGCTCGCCGGGTTGTTGGCGCCGCCGAATGCGTCGAGGGCCGTGGCGAACGGACGCGCCGCCCATGCCGCGCGCCCGCATGCCGTAGCCCTCGGCGAAGTAGCCGTCGGTCGCCAGGGCGCCGGTCGTTGTGAAAGCCAGCCCGAGCGCGATTGCGATCGGCTTCAGTGCGTTTGTGGTGCGCATACCCTTCCCCTGTGAACTCGTTCTTGGTGATTCGGCGCGGATACTGCCGAGACACCAGTGTTTTAGGGGGCTGGGACGTGCGCGATTTGCGGACCCGCAACAACCGCCGCACGGCATGGTGACGACAGTCACAAAAGCCGCTGAAACGTGGCGCGGCGGTTACGTGTGTCCGAGGACCGGGTGCGGGCGGTATGCGATCTCGAGCGCCGTGACCTCGTCGGCCGACAGCGTGAGATCCGACCGCGCTGACCGCCTCTTCGAGCTGCCACACCTTGCTGGCGCCGACGATCGGCGCGGTGACGCCTGGACGTCCGAGCAGCCAGGCATAGGCGAGGCGCGCCATCGACTGCGCCGCGTGCCTCGGCCACCTTGCGGAGCGGCCTCGACGACCGCGAAGTCGCTGTCCTGGTAGTAGAAGCGCTGCGCGATCTCGTCGGTCTGCGCGCGCGAGGTGGCGCCCGCGGTCTTGTCCTCGCGACCGCGATTGCCGGCGAGGAACCCGCGGGCGAGCGGACTCCACGGCAGCAGCCCCACCCCCTGGTCGAGACAGAGCGGGATCATCTCGCGCTCTTCCTCGCGGTAGAGCAGGTTGTAGTGGTTCTGCATCGACACGAACGGCGTCCACCCGTGCTCGCGCGCCGCCTGCTGCATCTTCGCGAACTGCCACGCCCACATGCTCGAGGCGCCGAGGTAGCGCACCTTGCCGGCCTTCACGACGTCGTGCAGCGCTTCCATCGTCTCCTCGACCGGCGTGGCAGGATCGAAGCGGTGGATCTGGTAGAGGTCGATCCAGTCCATGCCGAGCCGCTTGAGGCTGGCGTCGACGGCGGCGAAGATCCGCTTGCGCGACAGGCCCTGCATGTTCGGCCGCGCCTGCGTCTTCTGACCGGGCACGTTCATGCCCTTGAAGCCCAGATCCACCGGCATGAAGACCTTGGTGGCGACGACGACCTCGTCGCGCTGCGCGTACTCGCGCACGAGCCGGCCCGTGATTTCCTCCGACACGCCCGCCGAGTACATGTCGGCGGTGTCGAAGACGTTCACGCCGAGTTCGACCGCGCGCCGCACGATGGGCCGCGCCTCCTCCTCGGTCAGCACCCAGGGCCGCCATTGCGGCGTGCCGAAGGTCATCATCCCGAGGGCGATGCGCGAGACTTTCAGGCCGCTCGCGCCCAGGTTCACATGGATCATTGCCGCTCCTCGCGTGGGCTGCAGATTGTGCAACGAACGCCGCGGATTTCGCCGGCCGGCGCCGCCAACGGACGGGACGGCCGCGCTACGTCAGGCCGAGCAGGCGCCCGATGCGGGTCAGGTAGTCGGCGCCGATGAGCGCGTCCGTGCCGAGTTCGTCGCCGAGATCGTGCAGCCGGCTGCGAACGCTGACGAGCCCCTGGCTCACGTCGTCCGACGAGGGCGTGGAGGTCGAAAGCGCCGCGCGCAGCTGCTCGACCTCGGCCTGGAGCGTTTCCACGCTGGCGCCGCCGGTGCGGGCACGCGCCAGGTCGCGTTCGAGCTGCTCGACCAGTTGCGCCACGGCGTCGAGATCGACGGGACGCGAGGTGGGTGTGGACATGGCAAATCCTCCTGCTTGGCCGATCCAGTCTACGTGACCGACGGAAGGGCCCGTCCAGGGCCGGACACACATCTTGCGATAAATTCAGGAACGATGAATCTGCTCCACGACGACGCTCCCCTCGCACTGGTGATCCTCGGCTGGATCGTCGTGATCCCGCGGTGGCGCTGTCGCTGCTCGCCGTGCGCCGGCAGTTTCTGCCCTCGTCGCTGGCCGAGCACGCGTGGCTGGCCGCCATCGTCGCCACCGCCTTCGTCTGGGCGCTGCATGTCCGCTCGCCGGTCGGCCTCGACTTCGGCCTGCTCGGCGGCGCGCTCTTCACGCTCGTATTCGGACGGGCGCGGGCCATCCTCGGGCTGCTCTGCGCCCTCGCGCTGCACACGCTGATGACGAGTGGCTCGTGGCTGAACTTCGGCATCGACAGGGACCCTGCTGGCGGTGGTGCCTGCCTGCGCCGCGAGCCTGCTGCAGCGGCTGATCGAGCGCTGGCTGCCCAGGAACATCTTCGTATTCATCGTCGGCAACGGCCTGTTCGTGACTCTGGTCGTGACCGCCCTGGCCGAGCGCCCTGCTGCTCGCCGCGGGCCTGACCGGAGCGCAGGCGGCGCCGCGCCAGCTGAACGAGCACATCGCGTACTCGCTGCTGCTGGCCTGGGGCGAAGCGCTCGTCTCGGGAATGATCTTCTCCGCGCTCGTGGTCTTCCTGCCGCAGGCCGTTCTCACGTATCGGCAGGACATCTACCTGCCGCCGCGCCGGCCGTCTGTTTGAGCGAGCCCGGGCCCGCCGCGGGTCGACTCGCCGCCGTACACTGCGCGCCCTGCTCAGGAACCGTCATGCCCTCGACCCGCTCCGGCGCCCGTCTGCTCGTCGACCAACTTCTGATCCAGGGCGTGAACCACGCGTTCTGCGTGCCCGGCGAGAGCTATCTCGCGGTCCTCGATGCGCTGTACGACGCGCGCGAGATGATCAAGCTGATCATCAACCGGCACGAGTCCGGCGCGACCTTCATGGCGGATGCCTACGCGAAGCTGACCGGCCAGCCCGGCGTGGCCTTCGTCACCCGCGGGCCGGGCGCATCCAACGCGGCCATCGGCATCCACACCGCGTTCCAGGATTCGACGCCGGTGATCCTCTTCATCGGACAGGTCGGCAACGACTTCGTCGGAGCGCGAGGCCTTCCAGGAAGTCGACTACCGGCGCATGTTCGGGCAGATGACCAAGTGGGTGGCGCAGGTCGACCGCGCCGAGCGCGTGCCGGAATTCGTCGCGCGCGCCTTCCAGACCGCCACGAGCGGGCGGCCCGGCCCCGTCGTGCTGGCCCTGCCGGAAGACATGCAGTCGCAGACGGCCGATGTGCAGGATGCGCTGTGCCACCAGCCGGTGCACGGCGCGCCGAGCGACGTCCAGGTCGCGGCGCTGCGCCGCCTGCTCGGCCGGGCGCAGCGCCCGATCGTGATCCTCGGCGGCACTGGACTGGACGCCAGCCGCGTGCGACAACATCAAGCGCTTTGCCGAAGCGAACTACCTGCCGGTGGCCTGCGCGTTCCGGTACCAGGATCTGTTCGACAACCGGCACCCGAACTACGTCGGCGACGTCGGCATCGGCATCAATCCGAAGCTCGGCGCAGCGCATCAAGGACGCCGACCTGGTGATCGCGGTCGGCGCCCGGCTCGGGCGAGATGACGACCGGGGGCTACACCCTGCTCGAGGTTCCGGTGCCGACGCAGTCGCTGGTCCACGTGCACGCGGGCTCCGAGGAACTCGGTCGCGTGTACCAGGCGCAGCTGATGATCAACGCCGGAATGCCGCAGTTCGCGTCACGGCTGGCGATGATGATGCCGATCGAAGAGCCGGCGTGGCGCGAATCGATTTCCCAGGCGACGCGCCGATTACGAGGCGTGGCAGCAGCGGCCGACGGTCTACGCCCACGCGCGAGCCCGCGCTCGACCTGTGGGAGGTGGTGCAGATCCTCGTCGCGCGCCGTGCCGGAAGACGCCATCATCACCAACGGCGCCGGCAACTTCTCGATCTGGGCCCACCGGTTCTGGCGTTACACGGGCATGCGCACGCAGCTCGCGCCGACCGCCGGGTCGATGGGCTACGGCGTGCCGGCCGCCATCGCCGCCAAGATCGCCGCGCCGGAGCGTTGCGTCGATCTGCTTCGCCGGCGACGGCGACTTCCAGATGACCGGGCAGGAACTCGGCACCGCCGTGCAGTATGGCGCGGGCGTCCTGTTCCTCGTCTTCAACAACGGCATGTACGGCACGATCCGCATGCACCAGGAGCGCGAGTTTCCGGGCCGCGACCACGGCACGCGGCTCGTCAATCCGGACTTCGCCAGGCTGGCGGAAGCCTATGGAGCCTTCGGCAGCCACGGTGGAAACGACCGACGAATTCGCCATCGCGCTCGCACAGGCGCTCGCCTTCATGCGCGAGAAGCACCTGCCGGCCGTGATCGAGCTGCGGACCGATCCGGAGGTGATCACGCCGAACGCGACCCTGACGGCGATCCGGTCCACCGCGCGGCTCGCGCACTGAGGTCAACGCGTCGGCAGGCCCTGGCCAGGATCAGCCGGCGATCCCCCTGCGCAGCCACTCGGCGACGAGATCGTCGAGCCGTGCCCCGCGCGCCTGCGCTTCCGCCTGCATCTGCCGCACGAGCTCCTGCGGAAGCTTCGCCGCGAACGGCACGAGTCCCAGCGCGCGATCGCGATCGCGCCGTGCCCGCCGGTCCGCCTCGGTCTCGCCGGCCGTGCGTACGGATTGCCCGCCAGCCGCAGGTCGTTGGCGATCTTCAGCCCCTTGCGCTTCTCGAGCTCGGTCTTCTTCATCGTCACCGCACGTACTCCTTCGCGTATCCGCGGACGATCGATTCGAAGTCGCCGTCGCGCACGAAGCCCATGGCGTCCGCGCGTGCCGTGTCGAAGCGGGCGGGCCAGCGTCCGCACGATGGCCTGCGATGCGCGGGTCCGGCTGCATGCGCACGCGCGCACGCGCCGCCGCGCCGCCCACCGCCGCCAGCGCTTCGAGCATCGCGCGCACCGAGACGGTGATGCCGGGAAGGCTCAGCGAGCGCGGCCCCGTCCACCGCTCGGCCGGCAGCTCGTGCGCGTGCAGCAGGTTCGCGATCGCCGCCGTGGGTGACAGCACCCACATCGACGGTGTCCGGATCGACCGGGCACACCGCCTCCACGCCGGCCAGCGGCTCGCGGATGATGCCGCTCGCGAAGCTCGACGCGGCGGCGTTCGGCTTGCCCGGCCGCACGACGATCGTCGGCAGTCGCACCGCGCGGCCATCGACGTAACCCTTGCGCGAGTAGTCGCCAACCAGCAGTTCGCCGATCAGCTTCTGAACGCCGTAGCTGGACTGCGGCATCGGCGTCGTCGCGTCGTCGACCACCTCGGGGAGCGCGCCGCCGAACACGGCGACCGAACTGGAGAAGACGACCTTCGGCCGGCGCCCTTCGCCACGCAGCGCCTCGAGCAGCGCGCGCGTGCCATCGAGGTTCACGCGCAGGCCCAGGTCGAAGTCCGCTTCCGCGGCACCTGAAACGACCGCGGCGAGGTGAAAGACGCTGTCCGCGCCGCGGACGGCGTCGCGGATGAACGCCACGTCGCCGACATCGCCGACGAGGGCCCGGACCCGATCCAGCGCGGGAGCCGCCGACCTGGTCGACCGCGACGACTTCGTCGACCGGGCGACGTTCACCGCGGCTGTCCGTCAGTTCGCCCCGCTGCAGTACTTCGCGGATCAGGCGCTGGCCGAGAAACCCGGCGCCGCCGGTGACCACCACTTTCATCGTCATCCTCGCAGTGATCGATCGTCGCGGCGCCGGTCGACCGCGCGCCGGGCGAAACACCGCCGCGTCGTCGTAGTACGCCGGGTCGTCATTGTCCGCCCAGCCGGGAATGCCGAGCACCGGCAGCGGCGAGCAGCCGGCCCGGCGTCAGCGCCGGCCTCGAGGGCCGCGGCCACCTGCGCATCGATGTCGGCGAGCGACGCATCGGCAGCGAGCCGCACCGGCAGCGCGTGCGCGGTGACGGCCTTGTAAGGTGCGCCCAGCTTCTCCATCAGCGCATGACCGAACACGACCGGCCGGACGTCGGTCCCCACGCGGCGCGCTGTCCGACGAACAGCGCATGCCAATCGTGACGCGCTCAGGGCGTCGACGATATCCGCGCGCTGCGTGACGAGCAGCACGGCGTTCTCGTCGATCAGCGTGGCGGCATCGCGCAACGGACCACGCTGCGCGCCGATGCCGGTCGCCGCGATCGCCTGCGCCTGCAACGCGTTCAAACGGGCCTTGGTGCGCGGAAACGCCAGCCAGACGAGGGCGTTGAAGAAGTCGTGCCGGTTGTCGCGGGTCGGCACCTCGCCGGTACGGGCGATGTGAGCCTCGTACGCTGCGACGCCGGCCGCCTCTGCCGGGGCAAAACGGATCGGTCGGCCGGTCGCGTTGCGGATGCCGAGGCGGTCGGCCATCGCGGCCAGGGCAGCGCGCGCGTCGCGGTCGCGTTCGACGCCTCCTCGCCATGAGCCGCCACCGCATCGAACCAGGGCGCGGTCCAGTCGATGGCACCCGGCCGCAGACGCGCTAGTTCGCCATCGACCACGCCAGCGTTTCTCCGGCGCGCAGCGGCACGATCGTCTGGCCGCCGAACGGATACTCGGCCGGCACCGGGCACGGGCGACGGTGCAGCGTCACCGTGCCGCCGTTGCGCGGCAGGCCGTAGAAGATCGGGCCCGTGGAACGCGGCGAAGGCCTCGAAGCGATCGAGCGCGCCCGCCGCCTCGAAAGCCTCCACGTACAGCTCGAGCGCGAACGCGGCCGTGTAGCACCCAGCGCAGCCGCACGCGTTTTCCTTGTCGCCCTTCGGATGCGGCGCCGAGTCGGTGCCGAGGAAGAAGCGCGGATTGCCGCTGGTCGCCGCCGCCAGCAAGCGCCTGCCGATGCACCTCGCGCTTCAGTACCGGCAGGCAGTAGTAGTGCGGCCGCACGCCGGTCCTGCCGTCGGCGGTCATGAATAGCGCGTTGCGGTTGTAGAGCAGGTGATGCGCGGTGATGGTCGCGCCGATCGGCCCGCTCGCGTCGCGCACGTACTCCGCGGCGTCCTTCGTCGTGATGTGCTCGAACACGACCTTCAGCGCCGGGAAGTCGCGCCGCAGCGGCTGCATGACTTCGTCGAGGAAGACGCGCTCGCGATCGAACACGTCGACGTCGCCGTGCGTCACCTCGCCGTGCACCAGCAGCGGCAGACCCGCCTGCTGCATCGCCTCGAGCGCCGCGGCGCACCGTCCGACATCGGTGACGCCCGAGTCCGAATTGGTGGTGGCGCCCGCCGGATAGAGCTTCACCGCGTGCACCACGCCGCTCGCCCTCGCCTGCCGGATCTCGTCCGCCGTCGTGTTGTCCGTCAGGTACAGCGTCATCAGCGGCTCGAACGCCAGCCCGCGGGGCAGGGCCGCGAGGATCCGCTCGCGGTACGCCAGCGCCTGCGCGGTGGTCGTCACCGGCGGCCGCAGGTTCGGCATCACGATGGCCCGGGCGAACTGGCGCGCGGTGTGGGGCAGGACGGCCGCGAGCGCCGCACCATCGCGCAGGTGCAGGTGCCAGTCGTCGGGCCGTGTGATCGTCAAGGTGTCCATGGCCCGCATTATCCCAGCGGTCGCACCGCCGTCGCGGAGCGGATAATCGATCGGCCTCCCTCCCGCGCTCCCCGGAGGACGCCTTGAATCTCGACGACCTTGCCAAGCTGATCCCGAACGCCTCGTGGCGCCTGCCCGAGGACGACGGCGACCCGCAGGAAACGCGGGAGTGGCTCGAAGCGCTGGACGCCGTCATCGCGGCGGGCGGGCCCGAGCGCGCGACCTTCGTCCTGAAGCAGTTGCTGCAGCACGCGCGCAATCGCCGCGTGCCGCTGCCGCAGGTGCTGAACACGCCCTACCTGAACACGATCTCGCTGGCGAGCCAGCCGCCCTTCCCCGGCAACCTCGATCTCGAAGCACGGCTCGGCGCGCTGGTGCGCTGGAACGCGCTGGCGATGGTCGTCCGCGCCAACGCGGCCAGCGCCGAGCTGGGCGGCCACATCGCGAGCTACGCGTCGGCAGCCGACCTGTTCGAGGTCGGCTTCAATCACTTCTTCCGCGCGGCGTCCGACGGCCAGCGCGGCGACCTCGTCTACTTCCAGCCGCATTCCGCCCCCGGCGTCTACGCGCGTGCCTTCCTCGAGGGCCGGCTCGGCATCGAGCAACTCGACAACTACCGGCGTGAAACGGGCGTCGCCGCCGGAGCGCCGGGCGGCTGCTCATGGCGGCCCCGGCCTGTCGTCGTACCCGCATCCGTGGCTGATGCCGAACTTCTGGCAGTTCCCCACCGGGTCGATGGGCCTGGGCCCGCTGCTGGCGATCTACAACGCGCGCTTCCTGAAGTACCTCGAACACCGCGGGCTGGCGAAGACCGCCGGGCGCAAGGTGTGGGCCTTCGTCGGCGACGGCGAGATGGACGAGCCGGAGTCGCTCGCGGGCCTGAGCATCGCCGCGCGCGAGGGACTCGACAACCTGATCGTCGTCGTCAACTGCAACCTGCAGCGGCTGGACGGGCCGGTGCGCGGCAACGGTTCGATCATCCAGGAGCTCGAGGGGCTGTTCGCCGGCGCCGGCTGGAACGTGATCAAGCTGCTGTGGGGCAGCGACTGGGACCCGCTGTTCGCGCGCGACACGCACATGCTCCTGCTGCGCGCGTTCCACGAAACGGTCGACGGCGAGTTCCAGACGCTGTCGGCGACCGACGGCCGCTTCAACCGCGAGCACTTCTTCAACAAGTACCCGGAGCTCGCGCAGCTGACGGCGCACCTGTCCGACGAGGACATCGATCGCCTGCGGCGCGGCGGCCACGACCCGGTGAAGATCCACGCGGCGTACCACGCCGCCGCGCAGCACCGCGGCCAGCCGACCGTGATCCTGGCGAAGACCAAGAAGGGCTACGGCATGGGCAGCGCCCAGGGCCGCATGACCACGCACCAGCAGAAGAAGTTCGACACCGCGGCGCTGCTCGAATTCCGCGACCGCTTCGCGCTGCCGCTGAGCGACGGTCAGGTCGAGAACGTCGAGTTCCTGCGCCCGCCGGCCGACAGCGCCGAGATGAAGTACCTGCACGGCGCGCGCTCGAAGCTCGGCGGCTACCTGCCGAGCCGCGACGCGACGCGCGAGCCGCTCGCGCCGCCGGCGGTCGACGCCTTCGCGCGCTTCGCGCTGCAGGCGGCCGGCAAGGAGATGTCGACGACGATGGCCTTCGTGCGCATGCTGTCCGCGACTGCTGAAGGACCGGGAGCTCGGGCCGCGCGTCGTGCCCATCATCGCCGACGAGGCGCGCACGTTCGGCATGGCCGACCTGTTCCGGCAGATCGGCATCTACTCGCCGCTCGGCCAGCTGTACCAGCCGGAGGACAGCACGCAGATCAGCTTCTACAAGGAGGCGATCGACGGCCAGATCCTCGAGGAAGGCATCAACGAGGCCGGCGCGATCGCGTCGTGGGTCGCGGCGGGCACGAGCTACTCGACCAACGGCCTGCCGATGCTGCCCTTCTACATCTTCTATTCGATGTTCGGCTTCCAGCGCGTCGGCGACCTGCTGTGGGCGGCGGGCGACTCGCGCACGCGCGGCTTCCTGCTCGGCGCGACGGCCGGCCGCACCACGCTTGCCGGCGAAGGACTGCAGCACCAGGACGGCACGAGCCACCTCGCCGCCAGCACGATCCCGAACTGCCGCGCCTACGACCCGTGCTACGCCTACGAACTCGCGTTCATCGTCGAGGACGGCATGCGCCGCATGCTGAAGGAGCAGCAGGACGCGTTCTACTACGTCACGGTGATGAACGAGAACTATGCCGCAGCCGTCGGCGCCGGAGGGCGCGCGCGAAGGCGTGCTGCGCGGCATGCACCGCGTGCGCGCGGTCGACGACGCGAAAGTCCGCCTGCTCGGTGCGGGCACCATCCTGCGCGAGGCCCTGGCGGCGGCGGAACTGCTCGAACAGCGAGCACGGCATCGCCGCGGACGTCTATTCCGTCACGAGCTTCACCGAACTGCGGCGCGAAGCGATGGAGAGTCGAGCGCGCGCGCGCGCCTCGGGCAGCAAGACCGACAGCGCCTGGGTCGAGCAGCAGTTGCCGGGCAACGGCACGCCGATCGTCGCCGCGAGCGACTACGTGCGCGCCGTGCCGGACCTGATCCGGCCGTACGTCGCCGACCGCTACGTCGCGCTCGGCACCGACGGCTTCGGTCGCTCGGACACGCGGGCCGCGCTGCGCGCGTTCTTCGAGGTCGATCGCCACGCGATCGTCGGCGCCGCGCTGCACGCGCTCGGCCGGGCGGCGCCGGCGAGTCCGAACCCCACGCCGCCGTGGCAGCGATGAGGCGCATGCGCCGCGCTCAGTTGATGACGATCACGCGGTAGTCGTTGACGTTGGTCCGCGTCGGCCCGGTCACCAGCAACCGCGTCGGCCGCCGCGAAGTAGCCCCATGCATCGTGCGCGTCGAGCGCCGCGCGGGCCGTCACGCCGCGCGCGGCGGCGTCTGCGCCCGTGCGCGGATCGAGCCAGGCGCCCGCGTTGGTCTCGCTGCCATCGATGCCGTCGGTATCGGCCGCGAGCGCATAGACGTTCGGTACCGACTCGAGTTCCACGGCGAGCGACAGCAGGAACTCGGTGCAGCGGCCGCCGCGTCCGCTCGATCCCGCGGGCAGCGTGACGGTGCACTCGCCACCCGAGATGAGGGCCACCGGCGGCGCGAACGGCGCCCGGTGAGCAACGATCTCGCGCGCGAGCGCCGCGTACACCTTGGCCACCTCGCGCGCTTCGCCGGTGACGGTGTCGCCGAGGATCACGGGAGTCACGCCTGCTCGCCGGAAGACGTCGGCCGCCGCCTCGAGGCTGCGGTGCGCGGTGGCGATGACGCGGTTGTCGACCCGCGCGAACAGCGGGTCGTTCGCCTTCGGCGTCTCGGGAATCTCACCGGCGCGCGCCGCGCCGCAGCCATTCGGCGATGGACGCGGGCGGCTGCACGTTCCAGCGCCGGAGGATGTCCTGCGCATCGGCGTACGTGCTGGGGTCGGGCGAACAGGGGCCGGAAGCAATGTCGCTGGGCGCATCGCCCGTCACGTCGGACACGATCAGCGCCAGCACCTGCGCGCCGCGCGCTGCCGCGGCGGCGGCCAGGCGGCCGCCGGCGATCTGCGACAGGTGCTTGCGCACCACGTTCATCTGCTCGATCGGAGCGCCGCTCGCAAGCAGCTGACGCGTCAACGCCTTGAGGTCCGCCATCGGGACGGCCGCGACCGGCAGGCTCAGCAGGCTCGAGCCGCCGCCGGAAACCAGAACGAGCAGCAGGTCGTCGGCGGCGAGCTGCTGTGCACGATGCAGGATCTCCTGCGCCGCACGCTCGCCGGCCTCGTCCGGCACCGGATGACCGGCCTCGACGACGCGGATCCGCTGCGTCGGCAGACCGTGCGCATAGCGGGTGATGACGACGCCTTCCATCGGCACGTCGGGCCAGGCCCGCTCGACGGCAAGCGCCATGCTCGCCGCCGCCTTGCCCGCGCCGACGACCACGACGTTGCCGCGCGGCGGCGGCGGCAGGTGAGCGCCGAGCATCTGCAAAGGATCGGCCGCCGCCACCGCGGCGTCGAAGCTGGCGCGCATCAGCGCGATGGGGTCGCAGGCCATCGCTACTTGAGAATGCGGAACATGTTGTGGTGCGCGTCGGTGAAGGTCTTGAGGTCCGCGCGATCGGCGATCGGCGCGGCGGCTTCGCGCAGCGCCGGATGCGCCAGCAGCTTGCTGTTCCGCGTCACCAGGATCTGGTCGGTCGACGACAGCCAGTACTCCGCGCCGCTCGACTCGCCGGGCTGGTCGGACACGATCACCGCTTCGAGCCCGAACTCGCTGGCCAGGCGCTTCACCACGGGCAGCAGGTCGATGTAGCGATTGGTCGCCTGGAACACGATGACGCCGTCGTCGGCCAGGTGGCGCACGTACAGCGCCATCGCCTCGCGCGTCACGAGGTGCATCGGAATCGAGTCGCCGGCGAAGGCGTCGATGCCGAGCACGTCGTACCTGCGCGGCGCCTCGCGTTCGAGGCTCAGGCGGCCGTCGCCCAGCACCACGCTGGTCTTCGCCGGCGTGTCGCGCAGGAAGGTGAACTCGGCGTCGGCGACGTCGACCACGCGCGGGCTGATCTCGTAGAAGACGAAGGTGTCGCCCGCGCGGCCGTACGAGGCGACCACGCCGGCGCCGAGGCCGATGATCCCGACCTTGCGCGGCTGCGGACGGACCTCGTTCAACGCGGCGAACAACCGGCCGTAGCCCGAGGTCGGACCGAAGTAGTCGCTCGGCGTGTTCCGGAATGCTTCGCCCAGCAGCTGCCCGCCGTGGACGATGCCGCCGTGGAGCATCGAGCGGTACGGCACCGGTTCCTGGCGATCGCGGGTGCGCACCACGCCGTAGAAGTCGCGCCACATCACGCGCGTGTCGCGCGCGTAGTCCCGTGCGCCCTGCACGGCGAAGTAGCCGGTCGCCGCGACCACTGCCAGTCCTATCAGCCGGGTCCAGCCGCCCAGTTGCACCAGCACCAGCAGCGCGAGCAGCACCAGCGCGATGTTGACCTCGAAGTAGCCCGGCAGCGTCAGCGGCGCGACGATCGCGACCAGCACCGCGCCGAGCGCGCCGCCGACCGACAGCATCAGGTAGAAGCGGGTCAGGTAGCGGGGGTCGGGCTTCATCCGCGCCAGTTCGCCGTGGCAGAACATGCAGGCGACGAACAGCCCGACGAAGAACACGGTCACCGCGAGCTTGAGGTCGAGCGACGGGAATCAGGTACGCCATCGCCGGGCACCAGGCCCGCGAGCGCCACGATGAAGAACCAGCGCTGGTACCAGCGCGGATGGTCGAAGGTGAGGATGAACGTCAGCAGATAGATCGACAGCGGCAGCACCCAGAGGAAGGGCACGCTGGCGATGTTCTGCGTGACGTGGTTGGTGACCGCGAGCAGCATCACCGAGCCCATCGCGGACAGCGCGAGCCAGGTCAGCTGCGTCCGCTGCGGTCGGGCCGGACGGCCACGCTGGCCGGTGCCGCTCCGGCGGCACCGGATCGCCTTCGCGTGCCGTCGCGGCGCGCATCGACGCCCACCCGGTGGCCGCGCAGACGCCGACGAACACGACGTACAGCGCCGACCAGCCCCAGCCGAGCTGCGGCGAGGTCGAACCACGGCTCGAGCAGCACCGGGAAGCCGAGCAGCGCCAGCAGCGACGCGAAGTTCGACAGCGCGAACAGCCGGTACGGCACCGCGCTGTGGAAGCGCCGCCAGTACCACGACTGCAGCAGCGGCGTCGTGGTCGACAGCAGGAAGTACGGCAGGCCGATCGTCGCCGTCAGCAGCAGCAGGATGCGCAGCGTCGGCTCCTCGTCGCCCTGCGGCTTCCACGCGACCGACGCGAGGATCGGCAGCGTCAGCAGGGACGCGGCGAGCAGCGCGATGTGCAGCATCGTCTGCCGCCGCACGCCGAGGCGCGTGGTCCAGTCGGCGTACGCATAGCCCGCCAGCAGCGTGGACTGGAAGAACACCAGCGCCGTGGTCCACACGCCGGACGAGCCGCCGAACCACGGCAGGATCTGCTTGGCGATGATCGGCTGGACCAGGAACAGCAGGAACGCCGACAGGAAGATCGTGAGCGCGTACGGCAGCACGGAGCGACGCTCGGAGATGCCGATCGCGGCGGTGGAGGACATGCGGGCGGACCTGCGGGCCAAAGCGCGCGATTATCCACCGGGAACCGGGCTGCCTACAGCAAGGGGCTCACCAGCCGGCTCAGGTTCTGCACCAGTTCCTGGCCGAACGGCCGGCGCCGCCACTGCTCCAGCGTGACGCGGCTCGGAACCCCGCATGTAGCCGTCCTCGATCGCCGCCAGCTGCCCGGCGATGCGGCGGTCGAAGAAGAGCGCCACCACCTCTTCGTTCAGCTCGAACGAGCGCATGTCCATGTTGCAGGTGCCGATCCACGCGACCTGGTCGTCGATCGACACCGACTTCGTGTGCAGGAACGCCTCCTTGTAGGCATGGATCTGCACGCCGGCCGACCAGCAGTTCCTCGTAGTACGAGCGCTGCGCGTTGCCGACCAGGAACTGGTCGATGTGGTCGTCCACGATCAGGTGCACGTCCGCGCCGCGCAGCACCGCCGTCTCCAGCGCGTTCTGGAAGGGCTGGCTCGGGAATGAAGTACGGCGTCGTGACGACCACGCGCCTGGTCGCCGAGTGGATCAGGTTCACCGCCATCCGCTGCGCGGGCTGCGTCGATGACGACGGTCCGTTGGGCAGCATCTGCGCCGGCACGTCACCGGCCGCCACCGGCACCGGGAAGCACTGCGTCGCCCACGTACTCGGCCGGTCTCGACGAACCAGTCGGACGCGAACACCGCCTGCAGCTGCAGCGCCGACGGCCCCTCGATGCGCACCATCAGTTCGCTGTAGGTCAGGCCCGGCTTGAAGTCCGCCGCGACCATGTTCTGCGAGCCGGTGTAGCCGACGCGGCCGTCGATCACCGCCAGCTTGCGGTGGTTGCGCAGGTCGAAGCGCGCCGCCTTCCGCCCGACGCGGACCGGCAGCGCGATGCGCGTGTCGACGCCGAGCGCGCGCAGCTGCGGCACGAGCGTCGGAATGCGCGGGCGCGACCCGAACGCGTCGACCAGCACGCGGCACTTCACGCCGCGCTGCGCGGCACGGCCGAGCGCGTCGATGACGACGGCGGTGCGCTCGTCGCTGGCGAAGATGTAGAAGCACAGGTGCACGGCTGACCTTCGCCGCCGTCGATGTCGCGCGCGATCCGCGCGCAGCGTCTCCGTCGTAGTCGGTCAGCAGCTCGACCGCGTTGCCGCCGAAGTTCGGCAGCATGCCGAGGTCGGTCGCGAGGCGCACGCTGGGTTCGTACTGCGGCGTGATCGCGGGCGGCGCGAGCAGCGGCAGCGATCGCCATCTTCTGCCGCACCGGCTCGATCGCGTGCATGAACTGCCGGAACCGCTCGGTGCGCCAGCGCGGCACGCGCGGACGGCCGATCAGCAGGTACAGCGCCAGGCCGAGCCACGGCACGAAGAAGATGAAGAGCAGCCAGCCCTTGGCCGCCTCCGGCGAGCGCCGCGTCGGCACGATCGGCAGCATCGACGAGGCGGATCGCCCAGTCGCTGACCACGAACAGCGTCGGTCCAGAAGCCGGTGGTCTCGAGGTCGGTCATCCGGCGCGGCAGGGCAAGGGCCGGCGCCCCGTGGCCGTCGGCGCTCAGTGGTGCAGGATCTTCGACAGGAAGAGCTGCGCGCGCTCCGAGCGGGGCTTGCCGAAGAACTCGTCCTTCGTCGCGTCCTCGACGATCTCGCCCTGGTCCATGAAGATCACCCGGTGCGCCACCTTGTTGCGCGAACCCCATCTCGTGCGTGACGACCATCATCGTCATGCCGTCCTTGGCGAGCTGCACCATGACGTCGAGCACCTCGTTGATCATCTCGGGATCGAGCGCGGACGTGGGCTCGTCGAACAGCATGCAGATCGGGTCCATCGACAGCGCGCGCGCGATCGCGACGCGCTGCTGCTGGCCGCCCGACAGCTGGCCGGGGAACTTGTCCGCCTGCGACTTCAGCCCGACGCGGTCGAGCAGCTTCAGGCCGCGCTCGTTGGCCTCGTCCCTGCCCCGGCCCAGCACCTTGATCTGCGCGAGGGTCAGGTTCTCGGTGATCGACAGGTGCGGAAAGAGCTCGAAGTGCTGGAACACCATGCCGACGCGCGATCGCAGCTTCGGCAGGTCGGTCTTCGGGTCGCCGACGGAAATGCCGTCGACGTGGACGGTGCCCTCCTGGAAGGGCTCGAGCGCGTTGACGCACTTGATCAGCGTCGACTTGCCCGAACCGGACGGCCCGCAGACGACCACCACCTCGCCCTTCTCGACCTTGGTCGTGCAGTTGGTCAGCACCTGGAAGCTGCCGTACCACTTCGAGATGCCCTTCAACTCGATCATTGCCATCGCGCCTGCCCGTTCCTCAGCGAATCACTGCGATCTTCCGCTGCAGCTGCTTCACCATGAACGACAGCGCGTAGCAGAGCACGAAGTAGACGATCGCGACGAAAAGATACATCTCGACCAGGCGCGAGTCGCGCTGCGCGATCTTCGAGGCCGCGCCGACGAAGTCGGTGGCCGAGATCACGTACACGAGCGACGTGTCCTGGAACAGGATGATGGTCTGCGTCAGCAGCACCGGCAGCATGTTGCGGAACGCCTGCGGCAGGATCACGAGGCGCATCGACTGCCCGTAGGTCAGTCCGAGCGCGTAGGCGGAGTGCACCTGCCCGCGCGGGATCGACTGAATGCCCGCGCGCATGATCTCGCAGAAATACGCGGCCTCGAACATGATGAAGGTGATGATCGCGGTGCGCTCGGCGCCGACCTGCGGCGGCCGCTCGGAGCCCGTGATTCCCTGCAGGATCAGCGGCACCAGGAAGAAGAACCAGAAGATGACGAGCACGAGCGGGATCGACCGCATCAGGTTCACGTAGCCCGCGGCGAAATTCGACAGCCACTTGCCCGACGACAGCCGGGCCAGCGCCAGCAGCGTGCCGAAGAAGAGCCCGCCGACCGCGGATGTCGCGGTCAGCTGCAGCGTGTACTGCATGCCCTTCCACAGGTAGGGCAGCGCGTTGCCGACGACCGTGAAGTCGAGGTTCATTTGCCGCCGCCGATGTAGCCAGGGCACCGCCACGCGCCGCTCGATGTACGCCATCACGCGGTTGGCGGTCATCGCGATCGCGATGTAGATGAGCGTCGCCGCGGTGAAGGCCTCGAAGAAGTTGAACGTGTACTCGCCCATCTCGCGCGAGCGGAACGTCAGTTCGGCCAGCCCGATCGTCAGCGCGATCGACGAGTTCTTGATCAGGTTCATCGTCTCGCTCGTGAGCGGCGGGATGATGATGCGGAATGCCATCGGCAGCAGCACGTAGCGATAGACCTGCGCCTGCGTCAGTCCGACCGCGAGGCCCGCGTTGCGCTGGCCGCGCGACAGCGACTGGATTCCGGCGCGCACCTGCTCGGCGATCCGCGCCGAGGTGAACAGCCCGAGGCACAGGACCGCCGCGAGGAACTGCGCGTAGGCCGGCTCGGTCTCGATCATCCAGCGCTTGAGCGGCGGGATGAACTCGGGGATCACGAAGTACCAGAGGAACATCTGCACCAGCAGCGGGATGTTCCGGAACAGCTCGACCCAGGCGTTGCCCAGGCGCACCATCCAGGGCTTGTCGGTGGTGCGGAGCGTGCCGATCAGTGCGCCGACCGACATCGCGATGACCCAGGCCAGCGCGGAGACGGCCAGCGTCCAGACCGAGGCCGTACGACGATCCACTGCCAGTAGAACGCGTCCCCGTCGGGCGTCTGCTGGAAGAAGACGCCCCAGTTCCAGTTGTAGTTCACCTTGTCCGCTCCCCGGGGGCCGACCCGGGTCCGCTGTTCCCCGGGCCGAAGCTTGCCCCAAAAATCAAAGGGCCGGAAGGCTGAGCCGCCGGCCGGCGGAATCGCGAAGTCGATGACCGCGGAATCGATTCACCCGCGGGCAGCGCCGGCGACCGCCGCTCATGTGAAAACGCCGGCTGGCGCCGGCGTCTGTCCTTTCCGCTCACGCAGCGTTACTGCACGCCACGATCGTTCGGATTGGCGAAGGCTTCCTTGATCGCGGGCGTCATCGGGAAGTTCAGGTTGACGTCGCGCGGCGGAATCGGGCCGGTGAACCACTTCGCGTAGATCTTGTCGATCTCGCCCGACTTGTAGACCGCCGCGACGGCGCGGTCGACCAGCGCCTTGAACTGCGGATCGTCCCTGCGCAGCATCATTCCATACGGCTCGGTGCGCAGCGACTCCGGCAGGATCATGAAGTCGCCCGGATTCGGCTGGTTGGCGATCTGCCCGGCCAGCAGGATGTCGTCCATGATGAACGCCTGCGCGCGGTCCGTCGCCAGCAGCTGCATCGACTCAGCGTGGTCCTTGGCCTGCAGTTCCTTGAAGTCGATGCCCTTGGCCTTCTCGTAGCCGCGCAGCAGCGGGATCGAGGTCGTGCCCGACGTCGACGCCACCGCCTTGCCGTTCAGGTCGGCGAACGTCTTGATGCCCGAGCTCTTCTTCACCGCGGCCGAGACGTTGATCACGAAGTAGGTCGGGCCGAAGGCCACCTGCTTCTGGCGCTCGACCGAGTTGGTGGTCGAGCCGCACTCCATGTCGATCGTGCCGTTCTGCAGCAGCGGGATGCGGTTGGCGGACGTCACCGGCTGGTAGGCCACCTTCAGGTTCGGCAGCTTCAGCTCGGCCTTGACCGCGTCGACGACCTTGGCGCACAGCTCCATCGCATAGCCGACGGGCTGCTGCTTGTCGTCGAGGTACGAGAAGGGAATGGACGACTCCCGATGGCCGACCGTGATCGTGCCGGTGTCCTTGATCTTCTTCAGCGTGCCGGCCAGGTCCTGGGCATTCGCGCCAGTTGCGACCAGGCCCGCGCCTACCATTGCCAGCAACAGGCGGGAAACTTTCATGTAGATCTCCTCGAAAGGGGCGAAGAGTCTAACAAAACGCCTCTCGCGGGCGCGTGTTGACGGCCCCTCTCGAAAACCCGCGAACCGGCGGCAGACGATGCCGGCTATCCGCCCAGCTGATCGCCCACCTTGTCCGTGGGGAAGCTCAGCTGGTCGCGCATCAGCGGCGACAGCGGGATGCCGAGATTGATGCCCTTGGGCGGAATCGCGGACAGGAACCACTTGTTATAGAGGGCGCGGACTTCGCCGTCGATCATCGCGCGCGACAGGACCGTGTCGACGTACCTCTTGAACTCCGGATCGTCCCTGCGCAGCATGATCGCCAGCGGTTCGACCGTGATGAACTCGCCGACCACGGCCCAGGCCTTCGGGTCCTTCGCGGTGGCGCGCAGGCTGTACAGCAGGATGTCGTCCATCGCGAACGCCTGTGCCTCCCCGCGCTCCAGCATCGCGAACGACTCGTCGTGATCCTTGCCCTCCAGGATGCGGGCTCCGCCGATGATTCCCTTCTCTTCGGCGGCGCGCAGCGCAGCGAGCGGGGTCGTGCCGCGCGTGCTGACGACCGCCTTGCCGCGCAAATCGGACAGCCGCGTGATGCCGGAGTCGGTCCGGGTCAACAGCTTGGCGCCGGCGTAATAGTGGGTCACCGTGAAAGCGACGTCCTTGCGGCGCGCGGCGTTGTTCGTCGTCGAGCCGCACTCGAGATCGGCCTTGCCCTCCCTGATGGCGCCGATCCGGGTCGCCGGCGTGACGGACAGCAGTTCGACCCGCAGCGAAGGCATCTTGAGGTCGCGCCGCAGGCTCTCGACCACGCGCATGCACAGGTCCATCGCGTAGCCCACCGGCCGCTTGTTCTGGTCCAGATAGGAAAACGGAATCGATGCTTCCCGGTAGGCGACAGTGATGACGCCGGTGTCACGGATCCTGGCCAGCGTGGGCGGCTGCGGCGTCGCGGCAGGCGGGGCGGTCTGGGCCAACGCCGGAACAGCGGACGCGAGCGCCAGGCAGGCCAGCGCGGCCCGAAAGTGACCCTTGAGACTCGAATGCATGATCCCTCCCTGACGGACGCCGGCGAGTGTAGCGACGCAGACCCCGGGCGCTATCCCGCGCAACGGCCTAATCCCGGTCGAATTCAGGCCGCCAGGGCCGCGTCCGCCTTCGCCTGTTCACGGCTCTGGATGTCCCACATGGCCGCGTAGGCGCCGCGGTCGGCGAGCAGGCCCGCGTGGGTTCCGCGTTCGACGATGCGGCCGTGCTCCATGACGAGGATCTGGTCGGCGTGCACCACGGTGGACAGGCGATGCGCGATCACCAGCGTGGTGCGGCTGCGCGAGATGCCTTCGAGTTCATGCTGGATCACGCGTTCAGTGCGGGAATCGAGCGCCGAGGTCGCCTCGTCGAACACGAGGATCGCCGGCCGCTTCAGCAAAGTCCGGGCGATCGCCACGCGCTGCTTCTCCCCGCCGGAGAGTTTGAGCCCGCGCTCGCCCACCAGGGTCGCGTAGCCGTCCGGCAGCGATTCGATGAAGTCGTGGATGTGGGCGGCACGCGCGGCCGCGACGACGTCCTCGCGCGATGCGCCCGGTCGGCCGTAGGCGATGTTGTATTCGATGCTGTCGTTGAACAGCACGGTGTCCTGCGGCACGATGCCGATGGCCGCCCGCAGGCTCGCCTGGGTCACGGTCCGCACGTCCTGGCCGTCGATCAGCACGCGGCCGGCACCCACCTCGTAGAAGCGGAACAGCAGCCGCGCGAGCGTCGACTTGCCGGAACCGGTTGCGCCGACGACCGCCGTCGTGCTGCCCGCGGGGACCACGAAGCTGACGCCGTGCAGGACCTGCCGCCGCGCGTCGTAGCCGAAGTCCACCCCCTCGAAGCGGATCTCGGCGCCGTGGACCGCGAGCGGGGCCGCCCCGGGCGCGTCCGCGATCTCCCGGTTCTGCTCCAGCAGCGTGAACATCCGGTCCATGTCGGTCAGGCTCTGCTTGATCTCGCGATAGATGACGCCGAGGAAGTTGAGCGGGATGTACAGCTGGATCATGAAGGCGTTGACGAGGACCAGGTCGCCGATCGTCATCCGCCCTTCGACCACGCCCAGGGCCGCGCGCCACAGGATCAGCGTCAGGGCGACCGCGATGATCGCCTGCTGGCCGGCATTGAGCACGTTCAGCGACCGCTGCGAAAGGACGGCGGTCCGCTGGCTGTCGGCCAGCGTTTCGTCGTAGCGACGCGCCTCGTAGTCCTCGTTGCCGAAGTACTTGACGGTCTCGAAATTCAGCAGCGAATCGACCGCCCGCGACTGCGCCTTGCTCTCGAATTCGTTCCAGCGGCGCCGCACATGGGTGCGCCAGTTGGTCACGGTGACCGTGAACGCGATGTAGACGGCGAGGCTGACCGCGACGATGACCGTGAACCAGATCTCGTAGTTCCAGATCAGGTAGCCGACGACGAGCGAGATTTCGATCAGGGTCGGCAGGATCGAATACAGCGTGAAGCTGATCAACGACGAGATGCCGCGGATGCCCTGGTCGATCTCGCGCGTCACCGCGCCGGTGCGGCGTTCGAGGTGGTAGCGCAGCGACAGCGAATGCAGGTGCCGGAAGGTCTTCAGCGCCAGCGTGCGCATGGCCGCCTGCGTGACGTTGACGAAGAAGAACTCGCGCAGTTCGGTGAACAGCGAGGTCGACAGCCGGAGCAGGCCGTAGGCCACGACGAGCGCGACCGGCACGACCAGCGCGCCGGCCGCCGCCTGCTGCGCCGGCGAAAGGCCGTCCACCAGTTCCTTCAGCAGGATCGGCACCGCGACGGTTGCGAGCTTGGCCACGACCAGGCACGCGAGCGCGAACAGCACCCGCCCCCGGTGCTCCCAGAGATAAGGCAACAACTCCCTGAGGGTCTGCCAGTCGTTGCGGCGTCCGCTCGCCGGCACCGCTTCGCGCGGGGGGGACCAACGCATCAGCCGCCAGCCTCCGGCCCGCGCCGGCCGGGTACACCATGTACGCTCTGCATCGCCGCATTATCCCAGCAGACCCACCCTCCTAATGACATTCGAGAACAAGGTCATCGTGATCACGGGCGCGAGCGACGGCATCGGCGCGGAGCTGGCGCGGGAACTCGCGCGCGAGCGGCCGAAGCTGGTCCTCGCGGCCCGTGGTGCCGAGGGCCTGGAGCGGGTTCGCCGCGAGTGCCGGTCCCGCGGCGCCGAAGCGCTCGACGTCGTCGCCGACGTCGGCGTCGAAGGCGACTGCCGCCGCCTGATGGAACGCGCGGTCACGGCCTTCGGCGACATCGACGTCCTCGTCGCCAATGCGGGCGTGTCGATGCACGCGCGCTTCGACGAGATCGAGGACTTCTCCACGTTCGAGCGGCTGTTCCGCATCAACGCGATGGGCACGGTCTGGTGCGTGCGCCACGCCTATCCGAGCCTGAAGCGCACGCGCGGGCTCGTCGTCGGCGTGTCGTCGCTGGCGGGCAGGACCGGTGTGCCCGGGCGCACCACGTACTGCACCAGCAAGTTCGCGCAGACCGGCTTCCTCGACGCGTTGCGCATCGAGGCCGAGGATCACGGCATCGACGTGATGACGGCCTTTCCCGGCGTCGTGAAGACGGAGATCCGCAGGCACGGCTGGAATGGCCGGGGCGAACCGGCCGGCGTTTCCGGGCTGGCCGAGGAAGACGCGATGCCCGTCGAGGAGTGCGCGCGCCGGATCGTCGACGGCATGCGCCAACGCCGCCGCGAGGTCGTGATGACCGCGAAGGCCCGCCTCGCCCTGTGGCTCAAGCTGATCGCGCCGTCGAGGGTCGACCGCATGGCGCGCGCCGCGCTCGCCCGCGACCAACATCAACCCCGCTGAGGACACGATGGACGAAATGCTCCGGCTCCCTGCCGATCGCGTGGCCGTGCTGCGCATGATGCCGATGCCGGCCGACGCCAACATCCACGGCGACGTGTTCGGCGGCTGGATCATGGCCCACGTCGACATCGCAGGCGCGGTGCCCGCCGCGCGGCGCGCGGGTGGCCGGGTGGCGACGATCGCGGTGACGTCCTTCGTGTTCAAGCACCCCGTGTTCGTCGGCGACCTCGTCAGTTTCTATGCCGACATCGTGAAGACGGGCACGACCTCCATCACCGTCGAGGTCGAGGTCTACGCCGAGCGCAACCGGCTGCAACGCGATGTCGTGAAGGTCACCGAGGCGATGCTGGTGTACGTCGCCACCGACGACAAGCGCAAACCGCGTGCGCTGCCTCCCGTGGAGGCCGCCTAACCGGACGCCAGGTGCGCCGCGGTCCGTCCGGCGTTGAAGCCGCCGACGATCGCGGTGAGCAGGCCGTTGCCCTCGAGGTACCCGCCGCCCGCGTCGCCGGAGACACCGCGCGCCGCCGCCCCCGCGGCAAGCAGATTCGGGAAGGGGCCGTCGCCATTGCCGCGGATCACCCGGCCCGCGGGATCGATCACGAGGCCACCTTCGGTGCCCAGCAGCGCCGCATTGACCTGCACCCCGTAATACGGCCCGAGCAGCATCTGCGCCGCGTGGAACTGGCGCCCGAAGTCGTCGCTGTCCTCCTCGAACGCCAGCGCATTCACGAGCGCGATCGTCTCTTCCAGTCCCTCGCGGCGGATGCCGAGCTGTTCGGCGAGGTCGCGCAGCGCAACGCCGCGCTTGACGTAGCCGGCCTCGACCGCCGCCGCGTAGTTCGGCATGGTCAGCCCGACTTCGTGCACGCGGGCGTCGTAGATGTTGAAGGCCACGGCGCCCGGCTGCGCGAGGACGAACAGCGCGGATTCGGAATAGCCTTCGTGCTCATTGACGAAGCGCTCGCCGTCGCTGTTCACCTGGATCGCGCCTTCGGTCATCAGCGACCACGGCAGCGGCAGCCGCGGCGCAAGCACCATGGCGCCGTGCGCGAGAAAGCCGTCGAGGTCGGCGGTCGCGGCGCCAAGTTCGCGGCCCCACGCGAGCGCATCGCCCTGGCTGCCATCGTGACCGGCGAACGGCAGCGCGCGCACGTCGGGCAGAAACTCGGAAACCAGTTCCCGGTTCGCGGCGAAACCGTTCGAGGCCAGCACCAGCGCGCGACAACCCACGTAGCCCGCTCTGCCGCTCGCGCGCTCATAGCGCACGCCGAGCACGCGCCTGGCATCGTCGACAACGAGGTCCGTTACGCGCGCGCCCGATTTCATCTGGACCCCGGCATTGCCGAGCGCGGAGTACAGGGCCGACAGCAGGGTCGCGCCGCCACGGTCGGCCAGCGCGTGCATGCGGCGCGCGGAGTGCCCGGGCGCCAGGCCTTCCACCAGTTCGAAGCGGATGCCGTACTGCCGCGTCAACCAGTCCAGCACCTCGGCCGACTGCCGTGTGTAGGCGTCCACCAGCGCGGGATCGGCGCTGCCGTTGGCTTTCGCCTGGATGTCTTCGGCGTAGCGCGTCGGCGTATCGAAGATCTTCGCGGCCGCCTGCGCCGACGAACCGGCCGCCGGGACCATTCCCGACGAGCGGGCCGTCGCCCCGCCTGGCGTGGCTTCGCCATCGAGCACCAGTACGCCTGCACCGGCATCGCGCGCCGACAGCGCGGCCATCGCTCCGGCGCCGCCGGCTCCGACGACGACGACCGCAACGGCCGCTTCGAACTTCGCCTTCGGGTCGACGACGATGCCCATCGGTCAGACGGACTCCAGCTGCTGCTCGATCCAGCGCGCAACGGCCAGGGTGCGCGCGTCGTCGCCGGGACGTCCCACGACCTGCAGTCCGAGCGGCAGGCCGGACTCGCCATGGGCCAGCGCGCGCGGCACCGGGACGTTGACCTGGGGCGCGCCAAGCAGATGCCACGGGCGGTTGAACAGCGGGTCGCCGGTGCTGCCGAGTCCGTGCGGCGCCTCGCCTGGCGCGCTCGGGGCGAGCAGGACATCGGCGCCGCCGAACAGGGTTTCGAGCGAGGCCGCGCAGTCGCGCCCGACCTTGATGGCGTGCACGTAGGCGTCCGCGCCGACGGTCCGCCCTTCCTCGATCAGGCTCGCGAGCTTCGCGGACAGCAGGTCGCTGCGGTACTGCAGCTCGGGGCCGAGCTGGCGCGCCGTCTCGAACAGCTGCACCGTGCGCTGCGACTCGGCGAGGCCCGCGAAGGAGTCGCCATCGGCATTGGCGTCGTACGGCCAGGAGATTTCGCGCACGCGCCCGCCGCGGCCCGCGAGCAGCCGCGCAACGCGTTCGAGGGCGGCGAGCATCGACGGAGCAAGCTGGTTCGCCCAAGGCGTCGCCGTCCAGCCGATGGATGCCGGCGCGGCTCGACCCGGGGCATGCTGCCAGTCGGGATTGAGCGCGAGCGCCGCGGCGACCAGCGCCGCGTCTTCGACCGAGCGCGCAAAAAAGCCGATCACGTCGAGCGTGTCTGACACCGCCTTGACGCCGGCGCGCGGCACCAGGCCGCGGGTGGGCACGAAGCCGACGACGCCGCAGAACGAGGCCGGCCTGATCACCGAGCCGGCGGTCTGCGTGCCCAGCGCGAACGGCGCCATGTGGGACGCCACCGCTGCTGCCGAGCCGCTCGACGAGCCGCCTGGCGTGTGTTCGAGGTCGTGCGGATTGCGCGTCGGCCCGGGCGTGAAGTTGGCGAGTTCGGCGCTGACCGTCTTGCCGAGCACATACCCGCCGGCGCTGCGCAACGCCGCGACGCAGGCGGCGTCCGCCGCCGGGACGTGCCCCGCATAGATGGCCGAGCCGTACTCGCTCGGGATGTCGGCGGTGTCGATGTTGTCCTTCACCGCGACCGGGAGGCCGTGCAGCGGACCGCGCCAGTCGCCGATGTCGAGCTCGCGCGCGGTCGTCAGCGCGCGGGGGCCGTCGAACCATGCGAACGCGCGGACCTGCGGCTCGCGCTCCTTGATGGCGTCGACGAACGAGTGGGTCACGGCTTCGCACGTGACCTCGTGTCCGGCAATCATGCGGGCCAGGCGGGTGGCAGGCAGTCGGTTCAGTGGCGTCTTCATCGGGGTTCCCGTCGCGGGCCGGCGGCCCGCACGCGCCGAATCTAGCCGAAGCGTGCCTGCTTCCGACCCGTCGAAGTCAACAAAAAGGGCTCCCGGGGGCGCTCTTCTGTGACCTCGGTCCTTCCGGACCTTCTCAGAGGAACAGGTCCGGCATCAGCTCGGGGCTGCCGGGGACGACCGAGTAGCCGGACAGATCGGTGACCCCGGCCTGCTTCAGCACCTCTTCGTCGATGAAGAAGTTGCCGGTGGTGGTCGCCGCCTCGGAGGTCAGCACCGCGTAGGCGGCGTCGGCCATGATCGCCGGGGTGCGGCAATGCTCCGGCTCGATGCCGGGGATCATCTGCAGCGCCGCGGTCTGGATGACGGTCCGTGGCCACAGCGCATTGACGGCGATGCCGTACGGCCGGAACTCCTCGGCGTGCCCAAGCACGCACATGCTCATGCCGTACTTGGCCATCGTGTAGGCGACGTGCGGCGCAAACCAGCGCGGATCCATGTTCAGCGGCGGCGACAGCGTGAGGATATGGGGATTGCGCCGGCGCCCGGCCGACTGCTGCAGATAGGGCAGGCAGGCCTGCGTGCACAGATAGGTGCCGCGGACGTTCACGCCGAACATCAGGTCGAAGCGCTTCATCGGCGTCGCGTGCGTCGGCGTCAGGTTGATGGCACTGGCGTTGTTGATGAGGATGTCGATGCCGCCGAACGCCTCCGCGGTCTTGCGCGCGGCCGCCACCACCTGGTCCTCGTCGCGGATGTCGCACTGGAGCGGCAACGCCCTGCCGCCCGCCTGCTCGATTTCCGCCGCCGCGCTGAAGATGGTTCCCGGCAGCTTCGGGTTGGGGTCCGTGGTCTTCGCGGCGATCGCGACGTTGGCGCCATCCGCCGCGGCCTTCTTCACGATCGCGAGGCCGATGCCGCGCGAAGCACCGGAAATGAAGATCGTCTTTCCCTTGAGGTTCATGCCGTTCCTTTACCGTTCCGCAGGCCGGGCAGAACGTCGTGTTCGATGTGTTCGGCCAGGCGCCTGGCCACCCGCGCATACAGCGCCGGCGCCGGATGAAATCCGTCTTCGGCCATCAAGGCAGCGTCCAGCACGCCATCCATGACGACATGGCTGGCGTCCCCGTGACCCGCGGCCCACGCATTCTGCGCGGCGTTGTTGCGTCGCGCATGGCGGCCGGCGTACCAGGCCAGCGGCTGCGGCAACGCCGGAAACTTCTCCATCTCGGGCAGCGCCGGGAAGACGACACGACGAACCCCGGCCCGCTCGCGCATCGCCGCGACGATCTCTCCACGCTTGCGCAGCGCGTGCCGCAGCGCCACTTCCTTCGTGATGTCGTTCACGCCAACGACGACGACGCCGACGTCCGCCGGGTGCAGTCGCCCACGCAGCACCATCTGAAGCACGTCTTCCGACCGTGCGCCGGTCGCCGCGACGACTTGCCAGCGCACCCGTCCGTGCAACCGTCGCGCCAGTTCCCGAGCGAGGTGCCCGGCGAGCGCCTGTCTCTGGGTCGGCGCGCCGACACCGGCAGCGCTCGAGTCGCCGGCGATCAGGAGTCGCAGGACCGTCCTGCCGGCCCCGGCCGATCCCTCTCGCGCGCCGGCGGCTTCCGCCAGTTCGGGCAGGGAGCGCCGCAACCGGCTCGCCTGCGCATACAGCAGTGGCCCGAGGAACGCCCTGGCAGCGACATGGATCACTTCTGCTTCGGCCAGAGGATCATCTGCGTGCAGCGGAACAGCGCGATCGTCTTGCCGCTATCCACGTGGGTGACGACGGCGTCCCACAGCTGGGTCGTCCTGCCCTGGTGCGCGGAACGCGCTTCCGCCCGCAGCGAGCCCTCCGTCGCCGTGCCGATGAAGTTCGACTTCAGCTCGATCGTGGTGAAGTTGGTCGCGCCCTCAGGCAGATGCGCGATCGTCGCGTAGCCGGCCGCCGTGTCCGCAAGCGCGATCACGGAGGCGGCGTGCAGGAATCCGTTGGGCGCGAGGAACTGCGGCCGGATGACGTACTCCATCGCCACCAGCCCTTCGGCGACTGCCACGACCTTCATGCCGAACCAGCCCGCCAGGTTGTCTCCGCTCCGGTGGTTGAGCTTTTCGGGCGTCATGCCCGCGCGCAACGGCATGGCAGCGCCCGCCGTCAGCTGAACTTCGAGAAGTCGGGCGCGCGCCGCTCGTAGAACGCGGTGAACGCCTCCTTCGCTTCGGGCTGGCGCAGCATGGCGCCGAACGACTTCGCCTCGTCGACGATGATCTTCTCGGTGATCGCCTTCCAGCTGGCTTTCATCAGCCGCTTCGTCTCGCGCACCGACGCCGGCGGCAGCTTGTTGAAGCGTTCGGCCTGCCTGACGGCGTAGTCGAGCACCTCGTTGGGCGGCAGGATGCGGTTGACGATCTTCATCTCCAGCGCCTCCTCGGCGCTGATCGGATCGGCGAGCAGCAGTTTCTCGACGGCCTTGTGATAGCCCGCGTTCATCGGAATCAGCAGGCTGGACGCGAACTCGGCGCACAGCCCGAGCGACACGAAGGGCATCGAGAACATCGCGTTGTCGGCGCAGTAGACGAGGTCGCAGTGCATCAGCATGGTCGTGCCGATGCCCACGGCCGCGCCGTTGACCGCCGCCACGACCGGCTTCTCGGAATAGCCGAGCGCCTGCATGAACTGGAACACCGGCGCTTCCATCCCCGCCGGCGGGTTCTTCATGAAATCCTCGAGATCGTTGCCCGCGGTGAAGATGTCCTTCTGGCCATGGATCAGGATCGCGCGCACGGCGCCGTCGTCGTGCGCGGCCGCGATGCCGTCGGCCATGGCCTGGTACATCGCGGCGGTGATGGCGTTCTTCTTCTCGGGCCGCGCGATCTCGATGCGGGCGACGCCGTTGATCGTCGTCGGTGCGGATGGTCATCGTGTCTCCTGGGTTCCCTGGTTTACGGCCGTCTTGCGCGCGAACTCGCGCAGCGAGTGGGCGGCCTGTGCCCTGACCTTGTTGCGAACGATGGGCGTCCAGCCGAGCAGCAGCCCCTTGGCGCCCAGCGCCTGGCGCGTCCAGCGCCAGAGGCTGAAGGTGTCGACCTGCCGGACGATCTTGCCGGCCGAAATCGCCATCTCGGTGTGTATGCGGTTGACGACCGGACGCCCGGTGGCCTTGAAGGTGTAGTGCGCGACCCAGTCGACCCGCGCCCGCGTGGCGCTGTCCTCCAGCACCTTGACCTCGACGCCGAGGTCCTCGGCGCGCGACAGCAGCATCTGCCACATCAGCCGCGCGCCCCTGGCATTCAGCAGCGGGAACACCGGGTCGCTGAACGTCGCGTGCTCCGCGTAGAGCAGACCCATGGTGTAGTGATCCCGCACCATGAAGGCCTCGTAGAACCGTTCCGCCACGCCCATGTCGTGCTCCTCAGTGGTGCAACCCGGCGTGCCGGTCCAGCCAGTCCGCGACGCGCGGCCACAACGACGATCGTGGCGCTTCCGGAAGAAGCCGAAGTGCCCGATGCGCGGCACCTGGACGTCCCGCGGGGAGAGGCGCTGCGTCTCCACAGTGGCGCCCGCGTAGAACGCGTGCAGCGACTCGATGTTCCGGCGCGACAGGAATTCGTCGTCCGTGAACGATAGCGAAAGAATCGGCAGCTTCAATGCCGAGTACCGAGTGCGCACTTCCGACGGAAGGGCTCCGAACAGGTAATCACGGGCGCAGGCACCACGAACGCCATTGCCGCATGACCCCGGCGGGAACGTCGCCGACGATCCCCAGCATGCGGCCGGGGAAATAGCCGGCGAGCAGCGCGACGGGAACGATCACGTACCACAGCACGGGCGCCAGCCGCCGCAGCTTCGGCACGTAGTCGCGCCAATGCCCGCCGCCGGCCGTCACCGTCACCATGGCGCGCACCCGCTCATGGCCCGGAACCAGACCGAATATCTGGCCTCCGAGCGAATGGCCGATCCACAGCAGCGGCTTGTCGCCGATGCGGTCGCGCGCCAAGGCCAGCGCGGCCGCTGTGTCGCGCTCAGCCCACGTCAGCACGTCGGCCTGGAAGCCGCGCAACGAACCGTGGCGCGAGCTCCCGATGCCCCGGTAGTCGAACGTGACGACGAAGTAGCCGCGCGCCGCGAGCCACTGTGCGAAAGCGCTGTAGTACTGCTGCTCCACTCCCATCGCGGGAACGATCAGCACGCCGGCGCGCGCGGCGTGCGAATCACCGAAGGTGTGCGCTGCCAGCGGGTAGCCGTCGCCCGCGGCAACGGTCGTGTGCTTCATCCACGCTCCTGTGCCGGCACGACCTTCGTGAGGAAGGACGGCACCGCCACCTCGTTGCTCTGTTTGTCCTGGCCGCGTTGCCTGGCGCCGATCGCAGATCGGCGCGCCGTTGCGTGGCCTTTGTAATGCGGGTGGGCGCCGGGCCGCCCCTGGCCCACCCGCCTGATCAACCGCCGAGGGTGCACGTGCGACGGCGAAGCCGTCGCGTACACCCGAGGCGCGCGTCACACGCGCTCGAAGATCCCCGCCGCGCCCATCCCCGTGCCGACGCACATCGACACCATGCCGTACTTGAGGTTGCGACGGCGCAGTGCATGCACGAGGGTGGCAGAGCGAATCGCGCCGGTCGCGCCGAGCGGATGCCCGCGGGCGATCGCGCCGCCGATCGGATTGACCACATCCGGATTCAGCCCGAGATCCTTCACCACGGCGAGCGCCTGCGCGGCGAACGCCTCGTTCAGCTCGATCCAGCCGAGATCGTCCTGCTTGAGGCCGGCGAGCTTGAGGGCGGCGGGAATCGCTTCCTTCGGACCGATGCCCATGATCTCCGGCGGCACGCCTTTCACCGCGAAGCTGACGAAGCGCGCCAGCGGCGTCAGGTTGAACTGCTTCAGCGCGCGCTCGGACACGACGATGAGCGCGCCCGCGCCGTCCGACGTCTGCGAGCTGTTGCCCGCGGTCACGCTGCCCTTGACGGCGAACACCGGCTTCAGCTTCGCGAGCGCTTCGAGCGTCGAATCCGCGCGGGGACCTTCGTCCTGGTTCACCGTGCGCGTGCGGATGTCGAGCTCGCCGCTGGCGAGATTCGGGAACTTCTCGACCACCTCGATCGGCGTGATCTCGTCGTTGAACTCGCCGGACTGGATGCCGGCGACGGCGTTCCGGTGCGACCGCAGCGCGAACTCGTCCTGCATCTCGCGCGTGATCTTCCACTGCGCGGCGACCTTCTCCGCCGTCAGGCCCATGCCGTAGGCGATGCCGTAGTTCTCGTCCTTGGCGAAGATCGCCGGATTGAACGCAGGCTTGTTGCCGGTCATCGGCACCATGCTCATCGACTCGGCGCCGCCGGCGATCATCACGTCGGCCTCGCCGACGCGGATGCGGTCGGCGGCGATCGCCACCGCGTTCAGGCCGGACGAGCAGAAGCGATTGATCGTCATGCCGCCCGTGCTGTTGGGCAGGCCGGCGAGCAGCACGGCGACCCGCGCCATGTTGAGGCCCTGCTCGGCTTCCGGCATGGCGCAGCCGATGATCGCGTCCTCGACCGCCTTCGGGTCGAGACTCGGCACCTGCGCCATGGCGGAGCGGATCGCCGCGACCAGCAGGTCGTCCGGCCGCATGTTGCGGAACATGCCCTTCGGCGCCTTGCCGATCGGCGTGCGCGTTGCCGCGACGATGTATGCATCCTGTACTTGTCGAGTCATCTCATTTGGCTCCAACGTCTCATTCTGTTGCCGGGGAGTTCCAAGAGGGGCTGGCAGGCCCCTCTTGCGTCCACATTGGAAGGATGTCAGAGGGCAAACCGGTCAGTTCCTGACCGGTTTGCCCGTCTGACATCATTCCCATCATCCGTTCCTGCGACTTCGGGTGGTTCACGAGCGTCATGAAGAACTTGCGCTCGAGGTCGAGCAGCCACTGTTCGTCGACCTGCGCCGTCGCCTTCGACGTCGCCGCCGCACATCACGTCCGCGATGCCGCTGGCGATGAAGAAGTCGTGCTGGCTGATGAAGCCGCCGTCGCGCATGTTGACCAGCTGCGCCTTGATCGTCGCCACGCCGCCGCGGCCCGCGACCGGGAAGGCCTTGGGCTTCAGCGGCGGGCGGTAGCCGGTCGCGTGCATCGCGAAGGCCTCGCCGATCGCGGTCCACAGCAGTTCGTGGTTGTTGAAGACGATGAGGTCGGTCTGACGCAGATAGCCCATCGCCTTGGCCTCGAGCGCCGACTTCGACACGTTGGCCATCGCCGCGTTCAGGAACCAGTTCTTCATGAACGGGAACACGTCGGTCATGCCGGCCGCCTGCGCCGCTTGCGCGGCGCGCAGCGCGCCTTCCTTCAGGCCGCCCGCGCCGGGGATCAGGCCGACGCCGACTTCGACCAGTCCGATGTAGCTTTCGAGCGACGCCACCGCCTTCGAGCAATGCAGGATCAGTTCGCAGCCGCCGCCGAGCGCCATGCCGCTGACCGCGGCGACGGTCGGCACCTGCGCGTACTTCAGGCGCATGAACGCGTCCTGCATCTTCTTCTCTTCGGCGCCGATCGCCTTGGCGCCGCCGCTCATGAAGACCGGCATCATGGCCTGCAGGTCGGCGCCGACCGAGAACGGATCGTCCGGCGACCAGATCGACGAGGCCGCGATACTCCGCCTCGGCCAGGTCGAGCGCCTTCAGCAGGCCGTTGATCACGCCCGGGCCGATCGCGTGGACCTTGGTCTTGATCGACAGGATCAGGACTTCGGCCATCTGGCCGCCCTCGAGCGTCCAGAGGCGCACGGCGTCGTCCTCGAACACGCGTCTTGCCGCCGGTGTGCCCGCTGACCCTGGTCTCGCCCGCCAGCGGCGCGCGGAACAGCTGCTTGCCGTACACCGGCAGCGAGGAACGCGCGACGAACTTCTTCTGCGCCGGCGACCACGAGCCGTCCGGCGTGTGCACGCCGCCCGCCTTCGCCACCGGGCCGTCGAACACCCACTTCGGCAGCGGCGACGTTCGCCAGCGCCTCGCCGGCCTCGATGTCCGCCTTCACCCACTCGGCGATCTGCTTCCAGCCGGCGGCCTGCCACGTCTCGAACGGGCCGGTCGACCAGCCGAAGCCCCAGCGCAGCGCGAAGTCGACGTCGCGCGCCGTGTCGGCGATCGATTCGGCGTGCACCGCGATGTAGTGGAAGGCGTCGCGGAAGATCGCCCACAGGAACTTCGCCTGCGGGTGGTCGGTCTCGCGCAGCAGCTTGAGCCGCTCGGCCGGGTCCTTCTTCTTCAGGATGCGCGCGACGAGTTCGTCGGCCTTGCCGGTCGAGTCGACGTACTCGGCCTTCTTCGGGTCGAGCACCTTGATCGCCTTGCCTTCCTTGCGGTAGAAGCCGGCGCCGGCTCTTCTGCCCCAGCGCGCCCTTCTCCACCAGCGCCTTGAGCACGGCCGGCGTGGCGAAGTGCGCCGCGAACGGATCGATCGACGCCGGCAGCGTGTCCTGCATCGTCTTGATCACGTGCGCCATCGTGTCGAGCCCGACCACGTCCGCGGTGCGGAAGGTCGCGCTCTTGGCGCGGCCGAGCTTGGTGCCGGTCAGGTCGTCGACGACGTCGTACGGAATGCCGTACTTCTCGGCTTCCTTGATCGTCGCCAGCATGCCGAAGATGCCGACGCGGTTGGCGATGAAGTTCGGCGTGTCCTTCGCGCGCACCACGCCCTTGCCCAGCGTGCTGGTCAGGAACGTCTCGAGGTCGTCCATGATCTGCGGACGCGTCGCCGGCGTCGCGATCAGCTCGACCAGGTGCATGTAGCGCGGCGGGTTGAAGAAGTGCACGCCGCAGAAGCGCGCCTTCAGGTCCGGCGTCCATCGCCTCGGCCAGCCTGGCGATCGGCAGGCCGGAGGTGTTCGACGCCAGGATCGCGTCCGGGCGCGACGAAGGGCGCGATCTTCCGGTAGAGGTCGTGTTTCCAGTCGAGCCGCTCGGCGATCGCCTCGATGATCACGTCGCAGCCCTTCAGCAGTTCGAGGCCGTCGTCGTAGTTGGCGGCCTCGATGTACTGCGCGTCGTCCTTCACGCCGAGCGGCGCCGGGTTCAGCTTCTTCAGGTTGTCGATCGCCTTCAGGACGATGCCGTTCTTCGGCCCTTCCTTCGCGGGCAGGTCGAACAGCACCACCGGAACGCGCGCGTTCACGCAGTGCGCGGCGATCTGCGCGCCCATCACGCCGGCGCCGAGGACGGCGACCTTGCGTACGACGAAATTGCTCATGGTGTTCTCCGTTTCGAATCCTGACACGTGTTCTCTGTCCTGTGTTTCGACGGCTTCCCCGCAGGTCCGGGCAGCGCTCAGAACGCCTCCGCCGGCATCTCCATCAGGGTCGCCGAGCCCGAGCGCGCGAGGCGGATCAGCGTCGCGGTTTCCGGCAGCAGCTTGTTGAAGTAGAAGCGCGCGACCATGATCTTGTGGCGATAGAAGGGATCGACATTGTCGCCGTCGGCCTTCACGCGGTCCAGCGCGACCTTCGCCATCCGCGCCCAGAAGTACGAGTAGACGAGGTGACCGACCACGCGCAGGTACGGCACCGCGGCGGCGCCCACCTCGTCGCGGTTGGCCATCGCCTTCATGCCGAGTTCCATCGTCAGCTTCTGCACCTTGTCGCCGATGTCGGCGAGCGGCGTGATGAACTCGTTCATGTCCGGGTTGGTGCCGTTCTCCTCGATCAGCGCGGTCACCATCTTGCCGAACTCGCGCAGCTTGGCGCCGTTGTCCATCAGGACCTTGCGGCCGATGAGGTCGAGCGACTGGATCGTGTTCGTGCCCTCGTAGATCATGTTGATGCGCGCGTCGCGCACGAACTGCTCCATGCCGTTGGCGCGGATGTAGCCGTGCCCGCCGAAGACCTGCAGGCACTCCGACGCGCACATGAAGCCGTTGTCCGTCATGAACGCCTTCACGATCGGCGTCATCAGCGACATCATGTCCGCGCCGAACTTGCGGTGCTCGTGGTCGGCCGCGGACAGCTGCGTGTCGGCCATCAGCGCGACCCAGTAGCGCGAACGCGCGGCCCGCCTCCGCGTACGCGCGCGCGGTCAGCAGCGAGCGGCGCACGTCGGGGTGCACGATGATCGGATCGGCCTGCTTCTCGGGCGCCTTCGGGCCCGTCAGCGAGCGGCCCTGGATGCGGTCGCGCGCATAGGCCACCGCGTTCTGGTACGCGACCTCGGTCATGCCGAGGCCCTGCACGCCGACGCCGAGCCGCGCGCCGTTCATCATCACGAACATCGCGTTGAGCCCCTTGTTGGGCTCGCCGACCAGCCATCCGGTCGCGCCGTCCAGGATCATCTGGCACGTCGAGTTGCCGTTGATCCCCATCTTGTGCTCGAGGCCGCCGCAGTAGATGCCGTTGCGGGCGCCGACCGTGGCGTCGGCTCCCGAGCCGTCCGGGCACGAACTTCGGCACGATGAACAGCGAGATGCCCTTCGTGCCCTGCGGCGCGTCCGGCAGGCGCGCGAGCACCAGGTGCACGATGTTCTCGGCCATGTCGTGCTCGCCCGACGAGATGAAGATCTTCTCGCCGGTCAGCCTGTAGCTGCCGTCGGCCTGCGGCTCGGCCTTCGCTGCGCAGCATGCCGAGGTCCGTGCCGCAATGCGGCTCCGTCAGGCACATCGTCCCGGTCCACTCGCCCGACGGTCATCTTCGGCAGGTACAGGTCCTTCTGCGTCGGCCGAGCCGTGCTTCTCCAGCAGCTCGTAGGCGCCGATCGTCAGGCCCGGGTACATCGCCCACGCCTGGTTGGTCGAGTACTGCATCTCGTAGAACACGATCTGCAGCAGGTGCGGCAGGCCCTGGCCGCCGTACTCGTGCTCCGCCGCCAGCCCCTGCCAGCCCGCCGCGCGGAAGGCGTCGTACGCCTCCTTGAACCCGGTCGGCGTCTTCACGGACTTCGTCGCCGGGTCGTAGGTGCAGCCTTCCTCGTCGCCGGCGCGGTTGGTCGGCTGGAGGATCTCCTCGCAGAACTTGCCCGCCTCCTCGACGACGTGGTTGACGGTGTCGACGTCGATGTCCGCGTAGCGCGGCATCTGCTTCAGGACGTCGACCGCACCGAGCAGCTTCGTGCAGCACGAATTGCTGGTCGCGTAACGGGGCCTTGTAGGACGGCATTGCGTGATCTCCTTGATTCCTTGCGTTCTTGCTACTTCCGGGCTGCCGGGCGCCGGCCCGCGGTTCGCGGGCCGGCGCTTCGTGACGGTGGCGGGTGCGGCGTCGGTGCGGGCGTCGGCGAGCAGGCGGCGCAGTCCCGCGCGCGCGCGCTTGGCGCTGTCGGCGGAGCGCAGCAGCCGCGCGTCCTGGTGCATGGCGAGCATCAGGCCGTAGATCTCGAAGACCATCTGATGCGCGTCGGTGCCGCGCGCGAGATGGCCTTCCTGCACCGCCTGGCGGATGGCCTTCAGCAGCTCGGCCTTCCAGCCGGTGATGATCGACACCATCGCGTCGCGCTGCGGGCCCGGGCGGTCGTCGTACTCGACGGCGCCGGCGATCATGATGCAGCCGCGCGTGATCTCGCGCGCGAGGAACGCGACCCAGCGGTCGAGGATCGCCTCGAGGCGCGGCAGGCCGCGCGGCTTCTTCACGGCGGGGCGCAGCACCTCGTCGACGAAGCGGCGCACGTACTCCTTGAGCACCGCCAGCTGCAGGTCCTCGCGCGAGCCGAAGTGCGCGAACACGCCGCTCTTGCTCATCTGCATCTGGTCGGCCAGCGTGCCGATGGTCAGGCCCTCGAGTCCGTCGCGCGCGGCGATGTCCAGCGCCGCCTCGACGATCGCCGCGCGCGTCATCTCGCCCTTGCGCGGGCGCAGCGCGGTCGCGAGGGTCGATGAGGGCGGAGGTGATCGGCGGCATCGGTGAAAAAACGCGCCGGTGAACGGCGCGTGGACGGTCCGGTTGAGGGCCTGGTTAGAAACGAACGTTCGTACTATTTCCGAGCAGGCGGTGCGCCGTCAACCGGGCATTTAGAGGCCGGAAACTAATGCTGCGACGCGGCAGAGGCGGGCGCGGCGCCGGCGAAGACGGCGGCGATGTGGTCGACGAACAGTCGGACCTTCAACGAGAGGTGGCGGCGGCTCGGATAGACCGCCCAGATCTCCCCTCCCGCACCGGTGTAATCGGGCAGCAACCGGACGAGTTGACCCCGCGCGCAGGGCGGATGCGAGCAGGAAATCCGGCTCGTAGAGAATTCCGAGCCCGGCGATGGCCGCCGCGCGCAGCGCGTCGCCACTGTTCGCGTGCAGGTTGCCCGTGACGCGTACGTCGTGGACGTTCGCCGGCGACGTCGTGAAAGCGCCAGACCCGCGGCGACGCCGAGTACGCGTAGGTCAGGGCGTTGTGCCGCGCAAGGTCCGCCGCGACGGCCGGCGCGCCGTGCCGCTCCAGATAGGCCGGCGCGGCACACAGCACGAGTTGCATCGACCCGAGGCGGCGCGCGACGAGGCGATCGCTGCCCACGTTGCCGACGCGGATCGCCAGATCGAAGCCCTCCTCGACCAGGTCGACGATGCGGTCGGACACGACCAGTTCGAACTTCACCGCCGGGTGCCGCTCCACGAACGCGGCGATCGCCGGCGCAACCGTCTGCTCGGCCATGCTGTAGGAACAGGTCAGCCGTACCGTGCCCCGCGCCTGCGCCGCGGACTGGCCCGCGATCGCCTCGGCCTCGGCCACATCGGCGAGCAGCGTCACGCAGCGCTCGTAGTACGCCTGCCCGCTTTCGGTCAGCGAGAGGCGACGCGTGGTGCGATGGAGCAGCCGGGTTCCGAGGTGCTGTTCGAGGTCCGCAACCATCCGCGACAGCGACGACGTCGAAATTCCCAGCCGGTCCGCCGCGGCCACGAAACTCCCGGCCTCGACGACGCGGACGAACGCTTCCATCGGCGGACAAGCGATCCATGCGACGATTATCCCTTTTTTCGGCACAAAGATTTGCTCAAACGTCTATTTATCCCGCGATTCGCCGCTCCTACTGTTCGGTCCTCGGCTGCATGGTCGCAGCCCGCCCTTTCAAGGAGATCCGAAATGACCGACTCACGCGCCGCCTATGCCGCCCTGCTGATGCGCCTGTCGCTGGGAACGATGTTCATCGCGCACGCGCTGCTGAAGCTGTTCGTCTTCACCCTGCCGGGCACCGCCCAGTTCTTCCAGTCGCTCGGCCTGCCGGCCGTCGCTCGCGTACGTGACCTTCGCCGCCGAGCTGGTGGGCGGCATCCTGCTGATCCTCGGCGTCCGGACGCGCTGGGTCGCGCTGGCGCTGGTACCGATCATGCTCGGCGCCACCTGGGCGCACGCCGGGAACGGCTGGGTCTTTTCCGCCCCGAAGGGCGGCTGGGAGTACCCGGCGTTCTGGACGGTCACGCTCTTCGTGCAGGCGCTGCTCGGCGACGGCGCGTACGCGCTGCGCTTCGGCGGCGCGGCCCGCCAGTCGAAACTGCAGGCTGCCTGATCGCCTTCCCGGACTACGAACAGGAATCGAACGATGAAGCTCTACTACGCCCCCGGCACGTGCTCGCTGTCGCCCCACATCGTGGCGCGCGAAGCGGGATTGCCGCTGACGCTGGTCCGCGTCGACAACAAGAACAAGAAGACCGAAAGCGGCGAGGACTACCGCGCGATCAACCCGAAGGGCTACGTGCCGCTGCTCGAACTGGACAACGGCACGCGGCTCTCGGAAGGACCGGCCATCGTGCAGTACCTCGCGGACCTGGCGCCGGCGGCGAAGCTGGCGCCGGCCAACGGGACCTTCGAGCGCTATCAGCTGCAGGAGTGGCTCAACTTCATCACGTCGGAGATCCACAAGCAGTTCTCGCCGCTGTTCGACGCCACCATGCCGGACGAAGCGAAGGAGAAGTTCCGCAGCAAGCTGGCATCGCGCTTCGACTGGGTCGTCGAGCAACTGCGGGGGCGCGACTACCTGATGGGCTCGTTCACCGTGGCCGATGCCTACCTCTTCGTCGTGCTCGGCTGGACGAAGTTCACCGGGCCCGATCTCGCCCGCTGGCCTGCGCTGCAGCAGTACGTCGATCGCATCGCCGCCCGGCCACACGTGCAGGAAGCGCTGAAGGCGGAAGGTCTGTTGAAGTAACGAGTGTCGAAGTGACGGACGGCGGACGCAGCGATGCGTCCGCCCCTCAACCCAGGCTGGAACGATGAACGTCTCGCTGCCCACCGTTTTCATCTCTCATGGCTCGCCGATGCACGCCATCGAAGCCGGCCGCGCCGGCGACGCATGGTCAGCGCTGGGCCGCCGGCTGGAACGGCCGACGGCGGTGCTCGTCGCGTCCGCCCACTGGGAAACCGAGCTGCCGATGGTCGGCACGTCGCGCGAGCCGGAGACGATCCACGACTTCGGCGGCTTCCCGCCGGCGCTGTATCGCATCCGTTATGCGGCGCCCGGGCGCGCCAGCGGTGGCGGCGCGCGCGGCGGAGCTGCTGAAGAGCGCGGGCGTCGCATCGACCACGAACGGCTGCCGGGGACTGGACCACGGCGCCTGGGTTCCGTTGCTGAGGCTCTTCCCGGAAGCCGACGTGCCGGTCGCGCAGATTTCCATCCAGCCATCGCTCGACGCCGCGCATCACCTGCGCGTCGGCGCGGCCCTCGCGCCGCTGGTCGACGATGGCGTGCTGGTGCTGGCGTCCGGACACATGACGCACAACCTGCGCGAGTGGATCGCCGACGCGCGGCGGCGGGGCTCGATGACGATCGACGAACGCGAACCCGAGGCCTACGTGCGCGACTTCACTGCGTGGGTCGACGACGCGCTGAAGCGCGACGACCGCGCCGCGCTCGCGCGCTGGGCGGAGCTCGCGCCCCACGCCTTGCGGGCGCACCCCACGCCCGAGCATTTCCTGCCGCTGATGATCGCGCTGGGCGCCGCCGGCAGCGCGCCGCGGGTGGAGCACATCGACGCCGGCGTCGACAGCGGCGTGCTGGCGATGGACGCCTACCTGTTCTGGCCGCGCAGGTCCGCGCCGTAAGGCGGCGCCCGCGGCGTCAGGCCGCGCTGCGCAGCGGCGGGATCTCGTAGAGCCGGTCGTCGCCGATCGCGACGACACGGTCCCCGTCCTCGCGATCGATGCGGGCGCCGCCGGTGAAACTGCCGAACGCGGGCAGCACCGTGAGGCCGTCCCGCAGCCAGAAGCACGGCAGCCGCACGCCGTCGTCCGCGCGCCCGCTGATTCGCACCGCCGGGTGCAGATGGCCCGCCACCACGTGGGCGCCGCGAACGAACTGCGGGTGGTGACAGAACGCGAGCCCGTCGACGCACCACGGCTCCCGCTCGATCCGGATGCCGAGATCCGCGGGGGGCGCGCCGGCCTTCAGGTCGTGATTTCCCTCGACCAGCACGATGTCGAGCGTCGCCCTCGACTGGCGCCACGCGCGCAGCGCGGACAGGGTCGCCGGTGCGTGCGCTTCGGCCGCATGGAAGAGGTCGCCGAGGAAGACCAGGGTCGTCGGCTGCGGTGGCCGCGATCGCGGCATCGAGGCGCGCCAGCGTCTCGAGTGTCGTGCCGCGCGGCACCGGGACGCCGCGCGCGCGGAAGGTCGCGGCCTTGCCGAAGTGGGCATCCGCGACGATCAGCCAGCGCCGCGCATTCCACAGCGCCGCGCGCGACGCCAGCAGCGTCAGCGATTCGTCGCCCAGGACGACCTGCACCGTTCGACCTCACAACTCGGTGACGGTGTAGCCGCGCGCCTTCAGCATCTCGACGAGGCCGCCGGGACCGACGAGGTGCAGCGCGCCCACCGCGAACAGATAGTTCCTGCCGTCGGCCATGAGCGTCTCGATCCGTCGCACCATCGCGTCGTGGCGGCCCAGCAGGATCGTCTCGACGGTGAAGCGCGCGCCGACCGAGGTCTGCGTGCGCATTTCGCCGAGCAGGCGCTCCAGCGCGGGACGGTCGGCGGTCTCCCACGCCTGCACGATGCGGTTGATCTCGCGCCGCGCGGCCTTGCTCTCGACGGCCTTCAGCGCGTCTTCGAGGTACGCCACCTGCGTGGCCCACGGCCGCGTTCTCGAACAGGGAAAACTGCTGCTCGATCCCTTCGAACTCGAGGATCGGCTTGTTGCCGGACTTCGCCATGCGGATCACGTAGGCCTCGGCCGCCAGGCCCGGCACGTAGCCGGCCTGCGCCGCCTCGAACAGCGTCAGCACGGTGCCGAGCATCCACGGCTTCATGCGCATCATCGGCGCTCGCTCGAGCTGGTTGCGCGCGAGCACGTCGTCCACCCGCTTCAGCAGTTCGGGCGGCAGGCGCTTGTCGAGTCCGTCCTCGCCCGCGCCGTACATCGCGAACTTCTGCGTGGCGCTGATGGCCCGCGCGGTGTCCGTGACGTCGGCTTCGAGCACCAGCGCGTCGAATGCCGCCAGTCGCGACTGCCGCGACGCGGGCAGCGGATAGAACTCGGGACGTCCGACGTGGATGGTGCCGAACAGCAACGACGTCTGCGCGCCCTTGCGGACCTCGAACAGGAATCCGCGGCGGTCGCTCTGCGCGCTGGCCGTGCCGAACGCGATCAACGCGACCAGCGCGAAGAGCAGCGACGCCAGGGAGTGCGAGCAGGTGCCGCGAGGAGCGACTGGACGGGTCACGGGAGATGGAGAAGCGTCGAGGACCGCGTCGATTGTACGGAGGGCACCCGCGGCGGCGTCCCGCCCATCGGGTCGCTCCGGATGTCGCGTCGCGCCGCCTTCAGACGGTGGCCGTGGGCTCCGGAAGCGGTGGCGGCGGCACGTCGAGCAGCGGCTTGATGTAGCGCATCACGCCCGGGTCTTCCTCGTCGCGATGCGGGCCATAGCCGCGCCGCTGCATCAGCAGGCCCATCTCGTCGTTCTCGCGCAGCACCAGCCCGATCAGTTGCGTCAGTCCGCGCGCGCGGGCCGTGTCCTCGAGCGCCTGCATCAGCACGTGCCCGAGGCCGCGCCCCTGCCACGCGTCCTCGACGATCACGCCGAACTCGGCCGACGTGCCGTCCGGGTTGCGCGTGTAGCGCGAGATGCCGCGGATCTCCTCGTGCTCGCCGCTGGCGTCGATCGCCACGAACGCCATCTCGCGGTCGTAGTCGATCTGCGTGTAGCGCACGAGGCGCTCCACCGTCAGCTCGCGCACCGGAGCGTGGAAGCGCAGGTACGAGGTCCGTGCCGACAGGCGGCCGATCAGGCGCTTCTCCGCTTCGGCGTCCTCCGGGCGGATCGCCCGCAGGATCAGCTCCTCGCCGCCCTTCAGCGTGATCTTGCGCGTGAGTGCCGCGCGGATACGGGTGGATCGCCAGGTGCGAGAAGGTCGCGTCGGCCACCAGCGGTCCGTTGGTCACGACGACGCGCGCGTCCAGCGCGATCACGCCGTGCTCGTCGGCGAGCAGCGGATTGATGTCGAGCTCGGCCACGGCCGGGATCTCGCAGGCCAGCTCGGACACGCGCAGCAGGACCTCGATCACCTTGTCGAGATCGACCGCCGGCGCCCCGCGGAACGCATCGAGCATGCGCGCAACCCGCGTCCGGGAAATCAGGTCACGCGCGAGGAAGCGCGTTGAGCGGCGGCACGGCGACCGCCGAGTCGCGGAACACCTCGACCGCGATGCCGCCCATGCCGAAATTGATCACCGGGCCGAAGGTGGGATCGTGGGCGAGGCCGACGATCAGCTCGCGGCCGTGCGGACGCACGACCATCTTCTGCACCAGGACGCCGAGGAAACGCGCCTGCGGCGCCCGCTCGACGAGCCGGGTCGCGATGGCCTCGAAGCCGCGCTCCACCTCGTCGACGTTGGCCAGCCCGAGCAGCACGCCGCCGACGTCGCTCTTGTGCGTGATGCCGTCGGCGCGCACCTTGAGCACGACCGGAAAGCCGAGCTGCAACGCCGCCTGCCGGGCCTCCATCGCGCTGCGCGCGAACAGGCCGATGGCCGTCTCGATGCCGAACGACGCCAGCAGCGCCTTGCTGTCCTGCTCGTCGAGCGTATGACGGCCGCCGGCGCGCGCGCCGTCGATGATCCGGCGCGCGGCGTTGATGTCGAACTTCAGCTCGTCGATGCGCGGCGGCGGCACCTGCAGTCGCAGCTCGCGGTTGCGGACGAACTGCGCGAGGTGGCCGAACGCCTCGACGCCGCGCTCGGGCGTCGACATCGCCGGCAGCGAGGCGGCCTTGAACACGGCGCGGCCGCGGCGCGGCATCCTTCTCGCCGAGCCAGGCGGACACCACCGGCTTTTCGGCCGCGGCGGCGATCGGCAGCAGCGCCTCGGCCGCGCGCTCTCCGGACGTGCGCGGCGTCGGCGCGAACAGCAGCAGCACGCCGTCGTTCGACGCGATCGTCGATCAGCGCCTTCAAGGCGGTCGGCGAAGCGCGGCCCGTCGGCGTCGGCCAGCACGTCGACCGGGTTGGCGTGCGACCAGCCGGGCGGCAGCGCCTGGTCGAGGGCGGCACGGGTCGCGTCCGACAGGCGCGCCAGTTCGACGTTGTTCTCCTCGACCGCGTCCGCGGCGAGCGCGCCCGGGCCACCGCCGTTGGACAGGATGGCCAGCCGGTTGCCGCGCGGCAGCCGGCCGTTGGCCAGCGTCTCGGCCGCGGCGAAGAGGTGCCCGATCTTCGGCACGCGGATCGCACCGGCCCGGCGCAGGGCGGCGTCGAAGACCGCATCGTTGCCGACCAGCGCGCCGGTGTGGCTCATCGCGGTGCGCCCGCCGGTGGCGTAGCGGCCCGCCTTCAGCACGATGATCGGGCTTCACGCTCGACGCGGCGCGCACGCTCGACAGGAAACCGCGCGCGTCGTGGATGCCCTCGACGTAGAGCAGGATCGAGCGGGTCAGCGTGTCGCCCGCCAGGAAGTCGAGGATCTCGGCGATGCCGACGTCGGACTCGGTCCCCGTGGCCAGCACCGACGAGAAGCCGAAACCGGCGGTCCACGCGTAGTCGAGCAGCGCCGTCGTCACCGCGCCCGACTGCGAGACCAGCGCGATGCCGCCGGGCCGCGCCATCGTGCGCGCCCAGCTGGCGTTGAGGCCGATGTCCGGCCGCATCAGCCCCAGGCAGTTCGGGCCCAGCAGGCGCACCTTGCCGCGGCGCGCGCGCTGCACGACCTCCTGCTCGATCCGGCGGCACGTCCGGGCCCTGGTCGCACAGGCCCGGAGACAGCACGAGCATCGTCGGGATTCCGCGCGCCGCCGCGTCGTCGACGATGCCCGGCACGTGCCGCGCCGCCGTCACGACGACGGCAAGGTCGACCTTCTGCGGCAGCGCCTGCAAGGACGGCAGGCATGGCCGGCCGTCGATGGCGCGGTGTTTCGGATTGACCGCGAACACTTCGCCCGAGAAGCCGGCGGACAGCACGTTGGCCATCACGAAGCGGCCGAAGGAGTCCGGCCGGTGGCTGGCACCGACGACGGCGATGGAGCGCGGCGCCATGCGCCGGGCGCAGGTAGTGGACGGCGTCGAGACTCATCGTTCAGCCTGCACCGGATGGCGGGCGCCTGCGGTCGACGTCATGCCAGCGATGGATGACGCGAAATGTCGCAAAGCAACAACGTCCGCAACATATCAGATTCGCCTGTGATCGCCGACCGGCGCGCGCAACCCTGGCGGCGGCTCCCGTCCGCGCCGTTGACCGGCATCAACGGCGCCGCCGTCATGGCTTCTAGCCTCCCACGCTGGGGGAAGGTCGCAATGGAGAAGCCCATGGTGTCGCAGCTGTCGGACAGGGATCTGGAATCGTTGAGCGCAGCGCTGAAGCAGCGGCGGGCTCAGGTCGGCACCGACGTGCAGGACCGGCTCCATCGGCACGGCCTGCTGACGCACGACGACGCTGCGCTCCCGAACCGCCGCGAGGAGACCGACGACGAAGCCGCCGCCGATACCGCGGCGCGGATGGACATCGCCGCCGTCGCCCGCGAAGCGGAAGAACTGGCCTGCCTCGACAGTGCCCTGCGGCGCCTGTCCGAGGGCGAGTACGGCATCTGCATCGAATGCGGTGAGCCGATCGCGCGCGAGCGGCTGTTCGCGAACCCGGCCGCAACCCGCTGCGCGGAGTGCCAGCAGTTCATCGAGCGGTCCGCGCGGCTCGCGCGGACCACGCGCAGTTGACCGAAAGCCATCCCATGGATGCCCTGAAGATCCTGTTCACCACCGACATCGGCCTGCTGTCCCTGTTCACGATCGTGTTCGTCATCGGGATGGGGGTGTTCTTCCGCGTGTTCATCGCGCGCAAGATCGAGGAAGAGTCGCGCCGGCGATCCTGAAAACGCGACCGCGAAGCGGGCCGTGACGCCCGCACCTCCCTCGGCTTCGCCGAAAGCGTGATGTCCCGGCTCGACGGGGACCGGACCAAGTCCGAGGAGCGGCCGAACCCGAAGTACGACGCGGCGACGGTCGCGACCGGGGTTGCACCCCTTCCAGCCGCGGCGAGAAACGAGGAAATCCTCTAGGAAAGCCGCTGAAACAGGGGGCTTTCATGTTGCCTGCGTGCAACCGCCGCCAGTCGGGCTTGCCAGTCGTCAAAGACGTCGCAGACGCCACCGCCCCCGCCCTGCAATCCGCGCCTCGATCGCCTAAAACAAAACCTGCGCGGTCGCGGATCAGCGTCGATCGCGCGCGCAACCCAGATGAAGAAAGGAAACACAATGAAACGGCTGCTCACTGCCTCTCTTATCGCGGCCTCCCTGGCCTCGGGTGCGGCGTTCGCTCAGGTCGGTCCGTATGTCGGAGCCTCGGTCGGCTGGTCGAATTGCGCAATCCACGACAGTATCGACGGGAGTCGACATTTGCGGCACTCTCTCCTGCGACAGGAGCGACTTCGGGTTCAAGGTGTTTGGCGGTTACATGTTCACGCCGTATTTCGGCGCTGAGCTGCGGTACGCGAACTATCGGCAAAGCAAGCTCGCGCACCGGGCCCGGCGGACAACTGCGAACGTCGAAAGCGCTGGTTTCGGCGCCTTCCTGATCGGTCAATACCCGGTCGACAACTTCCGCATCTTCGGAAAGATCGGATTCGCGTACCTTGACACCGAGGTGTCAGCTTCAGCCGTGGGCTTTGGGTCAGCGGTCCGATTCGGACAAAGCCACCAACTTCGCCTGGGGCCTCGGGGCCGCCTACATGTTCAACAAGAACCTCGGCGTACGCAGGAGTACGAACAGGCTACAATACGAGCTCTTCGACGCGAACGACAACGTGAGTTTGTGGTCGATTGGCGTGCAATACAGCTTCTGATCGCCGCCATGACTCAAGACAACGGCCCTTCGGGGCCGTTGTCTTTGGTCGGCGACAATCCGGGGATGAGCCCGGCGCCCTCTTCGCGATCTGCGTCCTCATCTGGGGCACCACCTGGTACGCGATCACGCTGCAACTGGCCGCCACGTCGCCCGCGGTCGGCGTGGCCCTGCGATTCTCCCTCGCGGCCGTCTTGATCATGACGTGGTGCCTGGCGCGGGGCCATACGCTGCGGATGTCCCGATCCGCTCACGCGTGGCTCGCACTGATGGGAGGCCTCAACTTCTTCGTCAGCTATCTCTTCGTCTACTACGCCGAACAGCGCATCGTGTCGGGACTGGTCGCCGTCGGCTACTCGGCGATGCCACTCGTGAACATGGCGATGATGCGACTGTTCTTTGGCACGCCGATGTCACGTCGCGTCGGCCTCGGCGGGCTGCTGGGTCTCGCCGGCATCGCCCTCGTCTTCTGGCCCGAGTTCGACCGGCTCACGGCCGGCGTGCCGCTGATGGCCGGCGCGGTTCTGACCGCTGTGCGCGGTGCTGGCCAGCGGCCTCGCGAACATGGTGGTCACGCGCAATCAGGCCGCGGGCCTCGACGGCTGGCCGGCGCTCGCCTGCGCCATGGCCTACGGTGCGTTGGGAACCTGGCTGTTCGTGGCGCTCGGCGGCCAGCCCGTTCGCGTGGACTGGAGCTGGTCCTTCGTCGCCTCGATCCTCTATCTCGCCGTGCTCGGCTCGGCCGTCGCGTTCGGCGCCTATTTCGCGCTGCTCCGCCAGATCGGCCCCGCGCGCTCCGCGTATGTCGGAGTGATGTCGACCATCGTCGCCTTGCTGGTGTCCGCCCTGCTCGAGGGCTACGACTGGAAGGCTGGCCACCTTCGTCGGCATCGCGCTGGCGGTCGCCGGAAACGTGCGTCGCCCTCCAGCGGTCCGTAAACTCGCGCGCATGAACGTCAACGGCACGCATTACCGCTCGCTCTGGCCCGGCGCAGACGGTGGGATCGAGATCATCGACCAGCGCCTGCTGCCGCATGCTTTCGCCACGCAACTCTGCGCTCGACGGACGATGTCATCGAAGCGATCCGCACGATGGCCGTTCGCGGCGCGCCGCTGATCGGCGTGGCCGGCGCGTATGGCCTCGCCCTGGCGATGCGACGCGACGCCAGCGACGCGCAACTCGCGGACGCTCACGGCCGCCTCAACGCCGCGCGTCCGACGGCGGTCAACCTGCGCTGGGCGCTCGACCGCGTGCGGGCGGTGGTCGCGCCGCTGGCGCCACCGCAGCGCGCGGCCGCGGCATGGCGCGAAGCGACACGCATCGCCGACGAGGACGTCGAACTGAATCGCGCGATCGGCCGGCATGGCGCCGGGTTGATCGAGCGCGATCCACGCGCGCACGGGCGCGCGCCGTCAACATCCTGACCCACTGCAACGCCGGCTGGCTCGCGACGGTCGATTTCGGCACCGCCCTGTCCGCCATCTACCAGGCGCACGACGCGGGCATTCCGGTCCACGTGTGGGTCGACGAAACGCGGCCGCGCAGCCAGGGACTGCTGACCGCGTGGGAACTGGCCGCCCACGGCGTACCGCACACGCTGATCGTCGACAACGCGGGCGGGCACCTGATGCAGCACGGCCAGGTGGACCTCGTCCTGGTCGGCGCCGACCGGGTCAGCGCCAACGGCGACGTCGCGAACAAGATCGGCACCTACCTGAAGGCGCTCGCCGCGCACGACAACGGCATTCCCTTCTACGCCGCCGTTCCGTCGCCGACGATCGACTGGAGCATCGACGACGGCCTTGCGCAGATCCCGATCGAGGAGCGCAGCGGCGACGAGGTGCGCGAAGTGGTCGGCCTCGACCGAGGGCAACGTCCGCGCGACGGTCCGCGTCGCCGACGCATCCACGCCGGTGAGCAACCCGGCGTTCGATGTCACGCCGGCGCGCCTCGTGACGGGCATCGTCACCGAGCGCGGTGTCGTCGCCCCCGGCGAGCTGGGGTCACTTTTTCCCGAGCAGCGACGCGCCGCATGAACGCGCACGGCTGTTCCAAAGCGCTCATCCCCGAGCGCGCGCAGCGCGGAGGGTTGCCCAGTGAATGAACGACCGGACGACAGCATCACGCTGCGCGAGGCGGTGATCGCGACCGCGCGCGCGATGAACGCGAGCGGCATCAACGTCAACAAATCGGGCAATGTCTCCGTGCGATGCCAGCGCGGACCGCGCGCGGGCTTCCTGCTCACGCCAACCGGCGTTCCCTACGACCGCCTCGTTGCCGACGACATCGCGTTCGTCGACGACGAAGGTCATGCGGTGGGTCGCTGCGAGCCGTCGTCCGAATGGCGCTTCCATGCCGCCATCTACCGCGCCCGGGAAGACCTCGAAGGCCGTCGTCCACACCCATTCGCCCCATGCCACGGCGCTTGCATGCCAGGGGCTGTCGATTCCGGCCTTTCACTACATGGTCGCCGTCGCGGGCGGCGCCGACATCCGCTGCGCCGAGTACGCGACGTTCGGCACCCAGGCGCTCGCGGACAACGTCCTGGCCGCGCTCGTCGGGACGGCGGGCCTGCCTGCTCGCGCACCACGGCGTGATCGCGTGTGGCGCCAGGCGCTCGAATCCGCCTTCGCGTTGGCTGTCGAAGTGGAGAACCTGGCCCGCACCTACGTCGTGGTCCGCGGCCTCGGCGAACCCCGATTGCTGCCGGACGACGAGATGAGGCGGGTGCTGGAACGCTTCCACTCCTACGGTCAGCCTCGCCGCCGGTGATCGGTCGCCCTCGTCCGATCGGAGGCTGGCGCCGCCGTCTCGTTTCGGTAATGTCGCCATCGTGTTCCCAGTTAACGCGGATTCAACCGAGGTAGACCGGTGACTTTGCACACGCATCCACACCTTCGAGCCGAAGCGAGCGCTTCGGCGGCTCCATCCGCGCTACGTTGTGGCCGACACGCGCCCTTGCGGCGACGTCCGCTGGTTCGACGAGCTGTACATCTGGACGGAAGGCGCGCCGGCCGGCACCACGCATCGCGCCAACATCCAGCTCAACTCGCTGCGCGACGCCTTCCAGTGGCTCGAGTACGACCTGGTCGAGCAGGTCGGCGTCACGATTTCGTTCGGCACCGTGGAGCGCGCGCTCGACCCCCTCACGGCGTTGTTCGAGCGCAACGTCCTTCTGGCCCACCGGACTCACGTGATGTTCCGTGGGACTCCGCAGCGACTGCGCTCGCGCTACCGCCTGCGCGCCCTCGCGGAGATGCTCCGCGGCCTCGGCTACCCGGTCGGCTACCGTCTGTCCGCCGCCCGCGTCAGCATGGAACTCGCTGGCGTCGACCTCGTGCAGCCGACCTTCGCCAAGGTGCTCGCCACGACCGCCCCGCGGGACGAGGCGTGGCAGGACCTCGCCCTCGAAGTCCGGGCGCTCGGCCTCGACACCCGCACGACCATCGTCGGCGGCATCGAAGTGCCGCAACAGGCCCGGATGGCGCACCAGGCCGGCTTCGAACTTGGCCAGGGACGCGCCGTTCGTCAACCTTATCCACCGCCGTCGATCCCGGAGGCCGCCCCAGCGGCTTCCTGACCGCCCTCATTTGCCGGACAATCGCGCTGCGGCGATTGCGCTGCGGCAGCGATGATGGCGAACAGCGAATACCGCCCGGAACTGGGCACCCACCAGGTTGAACTCGATCCCACCGTCGACTCGCTGAGCCGATTCGGCTCGCGCGTCCGTGCGCTCGTGTGGCCGACGCGTTCGCTGGTCGGCTCGCAGCGCTGGTTCGACGAACTGTACGTCTGGACCGCCGACTTCGAGCCTGACCGTTCCCTGCGGGCGCAGATCCAGCTCGCCGCCGTGGAACACGCGTTTTCGATGCTCGAGCACGAACGCGTGGAGCGGATCGCCGTCACCATTTCCTTCGGCTCCATCGAGCGGTCGCTCGAGAGCCTTGCCAAGACGCTGGAAGCGCACCGGCTGACGGCGCATCGCCTGTCGGTCCTGCTGCGCGGGGCGATGGAGCGGCTGCGCTGGCCGTACCGTGTGCGCGAGTTCATCGATCTGATGCGCAGCTACCAGATCGCCGTCGGCTACCGCTTCGGCGAGCCGCGCGCCAGCATGGAAATGTCCGCTGTCGACTTCGTCGCCCCCGACTTCGCCAAGATGCTGGCGCCGATCAGCGTGCGCGAGGAAACCTGGCAGGACATGTCCCGCGAGGTCAACGCGCTCGGCCTGACGCGCGAGACCTTCGTGCTGGCCGGCATCGAGCGCGAAGAGCAACTCAAGCTCGCCCGCGAAACCGGGTTCGTTCTCGGCCAGGGCCGGGCGCTCAAGAAGCCGTACTTTCCTCCCCGAGTTCTGCGCGCCCCTCGGTAGTTAGCGGTCGCATACCGCCTGTCTACCGATTCAAGCCACTTGTCCCTGCGCCCGCGAGGATTTGGAAGGGTGCCGGGCGTCAATTCCCACCTTAGAAACTCCCGTCAGTGGGTACGCTTTTCCACGTAGCAACGAGCTTCCCGCAAAGCCAGACGCGGGGTCACGACGGATTCCCTGGGACTTGAACATGAAAACCAAACTGCGCCTTTTCGCCGCCGGAGCGTTTCTGGCGGCCGGGCTGCCGATCGGGGCCCACGCCCAGGTCACGAGCCCGCAAACGACCACCCTGAACGTGAGCGCCACCGTGGCGTCCATCTGCCAGCTGTCCGCTCCGGGCAACATTGCCTTCGGCATCCGTCCAGGCCGGCACGACGGCCAACGCGACCGGCAGCGTCACGGTGACCTGCAACCGGGGCGCCACCGTCTCGGCGACGACCACGAGCGCGAACGCCTCTGGCACCCAGAAGCGCATGCTGCTCAGCGGGACCGACTACCTCGACTACCAGGTGTGGCAGCCGGACCTCGCGAGCCTGGGAGCGTGCGCGGCGACGCAGACCGACTGGACCGCGGCGCTGACGATGTCGTCCCTGTGGACCGCGTCCGGCGGGCCGCGCGTGATCCCGATCTGCGCCACGACCACGCCGACGAACACCAACCCGGCCGGCACCTACAACGACGTGCTGACCGTGTCCGTGTCCTTCAGTTAGCGCCGAAACCCGGCAGGGCAGCGTGGACGGGGCGGGGAGCCCCGTTCGCGTTTATGCAGGCTCACGTAGACGGTGGGGACCGTGAGAAAGAGACTATTCAGAACCTTGCTGTGGCTTGCGGCCGCTCTGCTTGCCCAGCCGGCATCGGCGGCGAGTTTCTCGGTCAGTCCGCTGAGACTGGAACTGTCGGCGGCAACGCCGGTCGCGGTGGTCGAGGTCGGCAATACGTCAGACCGAGCCGGTCACCGTTCAGGCGCAGTCCCGCACATGGACGCAGCGCGGCGGAGCCGACGAGTACGGCGAAGGCCGGCCGTTCATCGTCAGCCCGACGATCTTCACCATCCCGGCGGGCGGCAAGCAGGTCGTGCGCGTCGCGCTCCGGGGTGCGCCGCCGCGCGAAACCGAAGCGGCTTACCGACTGGTCATGACCGAGATTCCGACCGCGCAGCCCGATGGTTCGTCCGGCCTGCGGGTGGCCCTGCGCATGGACATGGCCGTGTATGTGAGCCCGACGCTACCCGGTGCCCGACCCGACGCGAGCTTCGCGGTCGACACGAGCACCGGCTCGCCTCGCATCGCGGTGACGAACAAGGGCAACGCGCACCTCCGCATGAGTCGACGTTGCGGTTGCAAGTGCATCGCAGTTGCTCGCGGAACTCCCGGTCCTCGTCGTGTCTGCCGGGCGCGACGCGCTACGTCGAGCTTCCCGAAGTCCGCGGCGAATGGCCCGCGCGAATTCGGCGTGAAGGCGGAGAGCAACGCGGGTCCGATCGACCTCGTTGTTCGTCATGTGCCGTGAGCGTCGATCACTGAGAACGTTGGGCGGATCGCTGCTCGCCTGCGGCGGCGTGCTCGCGAGCGTCCCTGCACTTCCCTCGGAAGCGTCCATGCCGCCGATCCAGCTCGCCGCGGCGGACGACCAGCTCGCCGTGCTCGCGGTCGTGCTCAACGGCCAGCCGAAGGACGGCGTCGCCTATGTGGTGCGCGACCGGCGCGACGGTCTGATGGTCGATCAGGCCACGCTGCGTCGCCTAAACCTGCCGCACTCGTCGGATCGTGCGCGCGAATTCGAAGGGCGCTTCTATGTTCCCCTGAGTTCCATCCAGGGCCTGGTGTGGAACGTCCACGAGGACCGGCAGCAGTTGGACATCCGGATCGACCCTGCCCTCTTTCCCGCGTGGTCGACGCCGCTTGCGCCCCCCGGAGAGAAAACTGCCGTCGACGCCCGACTGGGGCGGCTTCTTCAACTACGGCGTGTTCGCCAGTCGCGTCGGTGGAAGCGAGGGCACAGATCCGCTTTCGGCCGCATTCACGACTTCGCTCTTCGGCCCGGCCGGGGTGGGAACGTTGAGCGCTCTGGTCAACCCGCAGGGGCAGGGGGCCAGGGACTTCGTGGTGCTGGACGCCAGCTGGCGCTGGGACGACGTGCGGAAGATGACGACCACGATCGTCGGCGACTCGATCTCGGCGCCTGGGTGGTGGGGCCGACCGATCCGGTTCGGAGGCATTCAGTACAGCTCCAACTTCGCGCTGCAGCCGAACTTCGTCTCGACGCCTCTGCTCGCCGTATCCGGACTCGCGGGACTTCCCAGCACCACCGAGATCCTCGCCAACAACGTGCGGGTCGGAACGCAGGACGTCCCCGCGGGTCCGTTCACGATCTCGAACATTCCCACCGTGACGGGCGCCGGCGAGCTGCAGCTGGTCGTCCGCGACGCATTCGGACAGCAGCGCGTGATTACGCAGCCCTTTTACGTCGCGAGCCAGTTGCTGCGTCCCGGCGTTTCACAGTTCTCGTTGAGCGCCGGCGCGGCGCGGTTCGACTACGGCCTGCGCAACTTCGAGTACGGGAGCGGCTACGCGACCGGCTGGTACCGGGCGGGCATCGACGAGATCACGACGGGCGAAGCGCGGATCGAAGCCGATTCGTCGGGCGCAGCGGCCGGCGTCGGCCTGGACGCTCTGCTCGGACAACTGGGCGTGCTGTCCATGGGCCTGTCGGCGAGCCATGCGGATTCCGGCAACGGCCGCCGCACCCTCCTCGGGTTCGATCGCAGCAGCCCGTTCTTCTCGTTCGCGATCCGCAGCACGTGGGCAAGCCGTCAATACCGCGAGATCGGCGACGAGGGCCCGAAGGTCCATCGATCATCGACGGCGATCGCGCAGGTGCCGATGGCCAATGGCTCGTTCGCGCTGGCGTGGACCGGCCTGTCGTATCACAACGCCGCGCCCTTCGACGTCTACAGCGCCACCTACACGGTGCCTATCGCCGGCAGGGTCTACGCCAGCCTCGCGCTCAGTCGTTCGCTCTCGATGGGAACGCACCAGACGACCGCCCTCGCGCTCGTCACGATCCCGCTGGGCGAACGCACATCCGCGTCGGCCTCGATCCAGACCAACCGCGTGAATGGCGCGCAGGACACCCGCGCGGAAGCGGCCGTCCAGCGCGGCCTGCCGCTCGGCGAGGGCATCGGCTACTACCTGCGCGGGAGCTCCGACAGGCAAAGATCCGGCGGCTTCTCCTACGCCGGGGCCTACGGCCGCTACGGCGCCGAGGTGTACGCGAACGACACGTCGACTTCGGTGCGCGCCAACGTGACCGGCGGCATCGCGTGGCTGGGCGACACCGCGGTCCTCACACGTCCCATCGAGCAGAGCTTCGCGCTGGTCGACACCGCCGGCATCCCGGGAGTGCGCGTGCTGCAGGAGAACAACGAGGTCGGCCGCACGTCGGCACGCGGCCGCCTGATGCTGACCGATGTGCCGCCGTACAGCGAAATCCGGATCGCCGTGGATCCCCTGACCGTGCCGATGGACGTGACGCTTCCGGAGACCGTCACTGCGCATCGCGACACTGCCCCGCACCGGCCAGATTGTTCGTTTCGACGCGAGGCGGGAGCGCAACGCCGTGGTCCGGCTCGCGTTCCCCGACGGCGCTCCGGTCCCACCCGGCGCCGCCGTGATCATCGACGGCCGACCGGACCTGTACCCGGTCGGCATGGACGGCGAGGTCTACTTGCCGGCAGTCGAAGAGCGGCAGATGATCCAGGTGCGTTCGAACGGCAAGTCCTGCCGACTCGAAGTGCGCGTCCCGGCGGGGAGCGACGCCGTGGCCGACATCGGCCCGCTCACCTGCACTCCCACGATCACTTCGGCGCGGCGATGAGGATCCACGACCTGCACGCATCAAGACTTGTGGCCGCGCTGGCGCTGCTGCTCATGTCGCAGAGCGATGCCTTGGCGCAGGTTGCGTGCTCACTGTCCGTCACTCCGCTGACCTTCGGGGCCTACACGGGGGCGCAGGTTCAAGACCACCGGGACGGTCGACCTGACCTGCAGCGGGCCGGCGGGGTCGCGGCCTGCCTACACCATCACGGCCTCACCGGGCATCTCCGGCAATTACGCCCAGCGCTATCTCCAGAGGGCGCAGACGCCGGCCGAAACCCTCAACTACACCCTCACGATTGCGCTCGGCAACAACAAGACGCGCGATCTGGGGCAATGGTGCCGGCGGCACGTCCGCGTGGAGCGGGCAGACGCAGCCGATCAACGCGGGCAACGCACAGCGCGTCGCCAGCACCACCGTCACCGGGACGATCGCCGCCGGGGCGGTCCCGTCCGCCGGGCAGCTACAGCGACACGATCATCGTCACGGCGACGTGGAACTGAGCGCGCCGGTCACCGCAGCTAGTAGCGCACCGTCGCGATCAGCGTGTCCGCATACAGGCCGGGAGTCACGCTCGTCTGGCGGCCAGGCACGCGACCGAAGATCGACCGGCGCAGTTCGGTCGTCGACCGGGCCGGAATCGTGAGGAACTCATCCGGCCGGCCGCCCGTCGATGCCGTCCACACGACCGTGTACGCCGCGTCTTCGTAGAGGTTGTAGAGCAGCGGCGCCGGCCCGCCTGCCTGACGCATCTGCCGCTGCCCGGCGGTGCCGCTGTTGCCCGCCGAGATCGCGAGTCGCAAGCCGCACATTGCGCTGCTGGTTGTCGACGTTCACGCAGCGCACGACGAACTCGCCGAGCAGCGTGCTCACCCCGGCGGGCGCCGTCACGACGATGTTCCCGAACGACAGCACGCCTGAGGTCGTCCCCGCGGTGCAGCTGACTCCCGACTGCGCACTCGCGTGGTCAGCGCGCGAGGGCGAGGACGAAGGACGCGATCAGCGCGCGCATGTGTAGGGTCCGAGTGTCCGGTACGCGCCCACGTCGCTCAGTCCAAGATCGAATTCGATCGTGCACTTGTCGCCCCGCGCTGTAATGACCGCGCGCTTGCGGCCCGGGTCGGCACGCAGGAAGAATGCGCCGCCCTGCGCAACACTGGTTGCCGTGCCATCGGGTTCGATGCTTACCGCGGCGCCGGTACCGATCGGCCGCCCGTCGGCATCGACGACTTTCACCAGCGCGGCGGCGGTGCGCTTGACGCCGAGCGTGACGACAACTCCGCTGCGAAACGGCGGCACCGCGGTTTCGCGGTCACGCACGATCTCCGCATCGGGCGGAAGCGCGTCGACGTCCACGCGTATCTGGTGCGGCACATAGGGGGTCATGCGGGGAAGAACCAGCCGGCCCGCGGCATCCGTCGACCCTGCCGGCTGGTTGTCCAGAAGTATCGGCGCATCGGCGATGCCAGGCACACGCACCAGCGCAAAGCTGTCGGTGATCGCGCGTGCCGCGAAGAGCTTGTCCTCGATGATCGCGACGCTGCCCGCGAGGCCCAGGCGCGTCGCCAGCGGACTTCCGGTCTCGCCGACGGCTTCGGCCGACACGGTGGCGGCCCGCAGGTTGAGTGCAGCACCGGCGTCATAGCGGTTGCGGTCCGAGTGGCGGCTGACACCGGCGCGATATCCCCAACCTTCCTCGAACGGCAGCGCGCGCTGGAGGCCGGCGAACTGCCGCGCATCGCTGCCGAAATCGGCCCCGGCGGTTGCGCTCGTGTAGCTACCGAGGGCGATCGAAAGCAGCACCGTCCCGACGTTCCGGGACGAGCCGCCTTCGGTCAGCCGGTTGTAGGCGAACAGCACCGACGCATGCCGCGTCAGGGACATTGTCGCGGAGACGTTCAATGAGCGCGTGTCCAGCCCGATGTCGCGGTCGACACTCAACAGCGCAAGACCCGCGCTCCAGCGGTCGCTCAGACGCGCGCCACCGTTCAGCGTGACGACCCGCGTCGGCGTCGGATCGAGGTCGGTGTCGCCGGGCAGACGGAACCCCTCCTGCGCCTGCACCCAGCGCAAGCCGACGTTGTAGTCGAGCGTGACATACCGGTACCCGAGGCCGCCAAGAAATCGGCTCCCCACCGCTTCGACATTCGCGAAACCGGCCGTCGCCTCGACTTCCCCCCAACAGGCCGCCGACATTGACGGCGCCGCCAAGCACGCGCGTTTGATCGCTCTCGATCTCGAGCCGCCCTTCCGCGGTGAGCCAGTCGGTCATGCCACGCCGAACCAGGGCCGTGCCGTAGGTGGCCCCGTAGTTCGCGTCGCCGCCGATGTCGTTGCGCAACTTGCCGGCGCCGACGTTCCAGTCCGTCAGCCCCTTGCGCAGCAGCCCGCCCGCCACATAGAAGGACGACGTCACGACGGACTCCCGGCCGAGCGCATCGCGCACGACGACGCGGGCGTCCCCGGCGCCGGAAATCACCGGGACGTTGTCGAGCGTGAACGGGCCGGCCGGCACCTGTGTCACCGACCGCAGCTGGTTCTGCACGAAGACCTCGACCGTCGATGGCAGGCTCGCCTGGGCCGAGAGATCGGGCAACGGCTGGCGGATGAAGCCCGGGCGCAGGCTGAAGTTGGTGCCGACGTTGATCCCGCCATAGCGCAGCGCGCGGCCGAATGCGCCCGGCCTGCTCACCGTGTCGCCGGCTTCCAGCGAAGTCATGCTCTCCGCCCAATCGTGACGGTACGTCGTCGCGATGCGCACGCTGTCGCGCCGTGCCGGCCCATTCGACCACAGGTTGCGCTCGACGAACTGGTGGCTGAGGCTGCCATAGGGCGCGAACGCGGACAGAGTGAACGCGCCGTCCAGCCCCTGCACCTCGTCGACGCGACTCGCCAGCAGGTCGTAGGAGGCGAACCCGCCCCAGCCTGCCGGCGTCAACCGGTACTCATGGCCGGCGAGATTCGCCGTCGATGCTTCGAAGGCCGACGCCTCGGCCCGCATTTCGATCTGCAGCGCAGCGGTGTCGAGCCGCGACACGGTGATGCCGAGCGACGCGAGCAGGTAGTACGGCTGACCGCGATAAACGAGTTCCGGTTGCAGCGGCAGGCGCAACCGCCAGGCGCGCGCTTCCTCCTGCGGAATCAGGAACTCATCTCCCCGCTGCAGCAGCAGCACGGTCCCGCGCGTCTGGCCGTTCAGAGTGACTTCGAGGACCGCAGGCACCGGAGCCTGCGCATTCGCCCCGAATGGAGCCACCAGCACGGTCAGCGCCAGGATCCATGGCGCAAGCCTCATGGCGCCGCGCGCACGCGGATGGTCTGCTCCTGCTGTTCGTGCATCTTCACGACGATGCTGCCGGGCTCGGCGTCGACGGCGACCCGTCGCTTCTCGCCGGGCAGCAGGTAGCCCGTGGCGTTGATCGCGGCGCCGGACTCGTGCCGGGCGGCGGTGATCTGCGCGTGGGCGTTGCCGAGGTTCTCGATGACCAGCGACCAGCGCTCGCCGTCGCGTTCCGCGCTCCACGCGACGTTCGCCTGCGCACCCGGCGGCGTGATGAACAGCGGCATGCTGATGCGTAGCAGCGCGCGCACGGCGTTCGGCGGCGGATCGTTCAGGGCGGTTTCCTGCAGGATGACGCGATACGTGCCTTCGCGGGTCGGATCGAGGTTGCCCATCACGAGCACACGGACGATCTGCCTCTGCCCGGGAGACAGCGTGAAGATGGGCGGCGTGGCGACCACATCGTCCGTCGCTTCGAGCTGGTCGTCGCCGGCCTTGTCAGCCAGCCAGCGGTAGCGCTCCACCTGGATCTGCGCGGGCAGCTCTCCCGTGTTCTGCACTTCGAGCGACACCGCGCGCCGCGGCATCCTCACCTCGAGACGCACTGGCGCGACGGAAAACGAGCCCGCGAAAACGTCGGACGCAAGGAAGAGAGCCGCGAGTGCGGCGGCAAGGCGTAACGCGGACATCGTGAGGATTCAGTTCCGGACGGTAACCGTAACTGTATCGACGTATGCGCCGGCCGGCACTACTTGTGCCCCAGGCAACTGGCCGAAGACGGTGTAAGACTGCACGCCACCGCTGCCGATGCCGTCGACTCGCGTGCCGCCGTTGTCGCCCCACGGCACGGTGCGGGCAGCGTCCTTGAACACGTTGTAGTTGAGGTAATTCACCGGCGCTGCCGTGCGTGCCATGCGGCGCTGGCTTCCCGCTCGATTGACGCCGTCGTCCAGCCCGATCGTGTAGGTGTCGCCCAGTTGGCAGGTGACCTGGATGGTGGAGGTGGCGAGCACCGTCGGGCCGGCGGCCACCGCCGGATAGGACCCGAATGCCAGGTCGGTGGTCGCGATGATGCAGCCGCGCACCACCGTGGCGGAAACCGTGAACGGCGCCGTCACCTGGGCGGCGATGCAAAGCGGGGCTGCACTCAGCAGCCCCGCGGACAACGCAATGACGCGCAGGATGCGCATCACGTCACTGTCAGGCGATCAGGTTCAGTACGTGACCGTCACGTTGACCGTGTCGGCGTAAGTCGCCGGTCGGCACGAACTGCCCCCGCGGAATGCGCCCGAACACCGTGTAGGACTGGCCGATCGCCGCTGCCGGTGGCGGTCGGCACCGCGAACGCCGTCGAACGCGCGATTTCGTTGAACATGCCGTAGTTCAGCGAGCCGCCACCCAGCCGTACGCGCCATCGTGCGCGCGTTGGCGTTCGCGCCGACGCTCACGTCGTAGGCCAAGCCCGTTCGAGCAGGTCACCGTGATGGTGCTCGTCGAATCCAGCGTCTGTCCCGAGGCTTGCCGAGTAGTCGCCAAAGGCGAGGTTGGTCGCCGCCACGGAGCAGGACTCCAGCACGTTGGCCGTCACCTGGAAAGTCGTGGTCGCGGTCTGCGCCTGGGCGGAACCCAGCGCCGCCATGCCGACGGCCGTCGCCGCCAGAAGTTTCGTCAGTTTCTTCATTCCTGCTTCACTCCGAAATTGGGATCGAGGGTTCGCAGCTCGGCGCGGCGCCGTCCCCTCGACCGGCCCGCTGACAGAGCGGATTGCATCAAATCCGGCGGGCGCGTTATCGATTGGATTGCCGGGCGGGACCGTACCAAATCCGCGGTATGCAGGAATTCGGCCTGCACGAATCGACCCAGTCATACGGGGAGTGGGGTTTGCAGCGCGCTTGACAGGCGCGCGAGCGCGTTCAGGGTGATGCGCTCCAAGCCGGCGAGGTCTTCGGATTCAGCGCGGAACGCGCTCGACGCTGCCTTCCACCGTGGCCACGCCCTGGCCACGGTGTTCCCACATCAGGCAGTAGCCGTCGGCACGCGGCGCCTTGAAGGTGGACTCGACTTCCCGCACCGCCCGCCGCTTCACGGGAAAGAACGTCTCGTTGTCCCGGTGGTAATGGACATTGAAGTCGATCGGCGCGGATGCGCGGAAGCGATACCGGATCGATTCGCCTGCGGCGAGCGTCAGGCAGCGCTCGTCGAACGCCTTGCCGGACAACGTGAACGAGTACGGCCCGGCGTCTTCTGCCGCAAGGGCGGCGACACCGAACAGCGCCAGCGGGAGTGCCAGGAGTTTCATGGCGAAGGATCGTACCGCTCCGCGCCGCTCTGCCCGTCGGCGCGAGGCGCCGAACCAATTCATCGTACGATCCTCCAACGGTTCGGGATACCCGCACACAGCCTCGCTCATGCAACGACACGCGGAGATATCGACTATGCGCCGACTCATCCCGACCGTCCTGCTGATCGTCCTGGCCGCCTGCGCGAGCCCGCAATCGCTGCAGCCCGGCACGCCGATCGCGGAAGCCCGCTCCACGCTCGGCCGGCCGACGGCGGAAGTCAGCCTGCCGGACGGCGGCTCCCGCCTGCAGTACTCCGGGCAGCCGAACGGTCAGTGGGTGTGGAACGCCGACTTCGATGCGCAGGGTCGCCTGCGCGGCGTCGAGCAGATGATGACCGACGAGGCCTTCCTGCGCGTGCGGGCCGGCAAGGACACGCAGGCCGACGTGCTGCGCGATTTCGGCCAGCCGGCCGAAGTCTTCCACTATCGGCTGTCGAACGAAACCGCCTTCATGTACCGCTACTACACGCACGGCCGGTTCCACGCGGCGATGTTCGTCTACTTCGATCCGGCAGGCGTGGTGAAGCGAACCGAGACCGGGCTCGACCCGTGGATGATCCGGGGCGGCGACCGCAGCCACTGAGCTTTCCACCGGCCGCATGGCCGACGTACCACGGCGAGCGCAACTAGGGAACGCCCTCGCGGGTTAGACCGAATTTCGGCGGCGCTTGCCCGGCACGACAATGCCCGCATGAAAGACGTTCGTTGCGCTTCGCCGCTGACACTGCAGGACAAACTCGACCGCATCTCGCACGACCGCGATGTGCTGGCGCAGTTGCGCGACCTCGCGCGCCAGGGACTGCAGGACGGTGACTGCGTGCGCCACGTCGACAGCGGAGCCTCGGGACGGGTCGTGATACTCCGGAGCGAATGCGTTCCGTGCTCCGTCGTCCAGCTCGACGACGGCCGCCGGGTGCCGTTCGACGCCAGCTGGCGCGCCACGCGCGGACGCTGACCGCCGCGATGCGGGCGGGCCGGCTGACACCGGCCGCACCGGGTGGCACAATGGGGCGCAATGCTGCATGCCTCGGAGTTCACACCGAAGATCCTGATCATCGACTCCCATGGCCAGCCGGTCCGCTGGGCGTTGATGCAACGTGCTGCGCGTTACTACGCAGCGGGCAAGGTGTTGACCGAACTCGGCGACAACATCTTCGGCATGGCGGGCGGCATCCAGGAGTCCACGGGGCACCGCTCCGAACTGCTCACCAGTTCGATCGTGATGATCCGCGGGCGGCATCGCATCCCGCTGGGTCGTGCGCACGTCGGCCTCACCAAGCATCGCCTGTTCGTGCGCGACCGCCACGTCTGCGCGTATTGCGGCACTCACTTCGCCGAAGGTGAGTTGACCGTCGAGCACATCCTGCCCGTATCGCGCGGTGGCCGTCACGAGTGGACCAACGTCGTCACCGCCTGCCGCTCCTGCAACACCCGCAAGGGCAACCGCCGGCCGGAAGAGGCGAACATGCCGCTGCTGTACGTGCCGTACGCGGTGTGCCGCAGCGAAGGATTCATCCTCAGCAATCGCCGCATCCTTGCGGACCAGATGGCCTTCCTCCAGGCCACCCTGCCCCGCCACTCCCGCTGGGCGCACGCGTAGCCGTCGCCAGCGTCTTCCGGTTGTCGAATAGTCGACGGCCGCCCCGCCGAGTTGTTCCTCGTGCCGGACGCGACACCCGATCGCACCGCGGCCGGCCGACCAGAAGGCACTGGAAAAGCGCCCGTCGAAGGAACAGGACGAGGCGAAGAAGAAGGCGCCCCTCAAGCCTTCGGCCCGCAAGCGCTGACGCGATCCGGTGGTCAGTGGCGGCGCGCGAGCAGGTCGGTGGCGCCGACGATCGGCTCGCCGCGCAGGTGGAAGCCATGGTGGAAGGCGACCTGGATAGCGGTCGGCCGCAGCACGCAGGCGACGTCGTCGCCGCGCTCGGGTTCGACGGCCCAGACCGTGGCGCCCGAGACGCCGTCAAGCGGTGGCGTGTGGATCTCGAGGCCGTCGACGCGTGACGCCGTGCGTGCGTACGCGTAGCGACCCGTGTCCAGCGCACCGGTGAACAGCACCACGGGCTTGACGTAGACGCAGCCGTCGGCGCGCCGCGCGTTCGCCGCCGGGTAGCCGGCGATCGCGTAGCAGCGCGCCACCGGACTCAGCGCGTCCCCGCACCACTGGCGCAGCGGGCAGGCGGTCCAGTTGGAGCCCAGCCGCTCGCTGATCGCACGGTCGGCAAACCACAGCAAGGCGATGTCGTGCCGGGGATGCGCGGCCACGCGCACGCGCGTCGAGCGGAGCAGCAGCAGGCGCTGATCGCGCGGCAAGGGGATGACGAGATCGCCGACGTTGACGTGCTCGAAGATGTGGGCCGCCGTCAGCACGGCGTGGTACGGACCGTCAGTGACGAGCGACGCCGTGGCCAGCGGCTCGAGGCGCCCGTCGACCAGGCGCGACAACGGCACCGCGCGCCGCAGCAGCGCATCGCGGATGGCCGCGGCACGCCCCGGCGCGACCCCGGCGCCGATGTGGAAGGGAATCGTGTCGACGGCCTGCCACGGCATGCGCGAACACTAGCGAAGGGCAGGCTCGCGGCATAGTGGCGTAACGGATGACCCGCAGGCCGCGGCTTCGCGGGCGCCGGCACAACCGGGGTCGGCAACGCCCCCTGCCCCGACACAGCGGCGAGACGCGAGGGATCGAACGAGTCAGGGTGCGAGATGGCGCGCCTGACGGCCTGCCACGCGCCGACGTCGCGGGGTGGAGGGCGCCGCGAGGTCGCCCTCGGCCAGCGGGAGTCGCCCGCGCGCGCCGGAGCGGCGGTAGTCGGCCACCAGGGTCTGGGTCGCCATCGTGCGATCGACGCCCTTCTCGACCAGCCAGCCGAGGAGCATCTCGTATAGCCGCTCCGCGGCGATGGCATGGCTGCGTCCTTCCGTCGCATAGAGCCAATCGGCGAGATCCATGAATCGCGCGAACGGCGAACCGTCGAGGACGAGCGGAAGCGCGCCGGGAAAGCGGCCCGAGTTGGCGACCAGGTCCCAGTAGCGCGCGAAGCGGGCGATCCGCTGCATCGTGCCGGCGTCGATGGCGCTGGTCTCCTGCACCTCGTACGGGGGCACCGCGCTGTAGCGCATGCCGAACTCGGCGGTGTGGCGCGCGATCGGAGCGCCCCGCAGCCGCTTGAGGATGCCGACCTGGATTTCGTGCGGCCCCAGGGCCACGAGGCGATCGAAGCCGGCCGCAAACGCCGCGAGGTCCTCGCCCGGCAGCCCGGCGATCAGGTCGACGTGGAGGTGCGCCCGCGTGCTGGCGCGCAGCCAGGCGATGTTCGCCTCGCGCCGCGCCGTTGTCCTGGCGGCGCGAGATCCGGCGCTGCGTCGCCTCGTCGAAAGTCTGGATGCCGATCTCGAACTGCAGCGTGCCGGCCGGGAAACGCGCGATGAGCGCCTTGAGCGCGTCGGGCAGGTGATCCGGAATCAACTCGAAGTGCAGGAAGGGCGGATCCCCCTGCCGGGCTTCGATCAGCCCGAGGAAGAACTCGAGAATGCGCGCCGACGTCGCGACCTTCAGGTTGAAGGTCCGGTCGACGAACTTGAAATGGCGCGCGCCGCGTGCGTACAGCCGGCGCAGTTCGGCAAGCAGCGGGTCCAGCGGAAACGGCCATGCGGTCCTGTCGAGCGCCGAGAGGCAGAACTCGCACTTGAAGGGACAGCCGCGCGACGCCTCGACGTACACGGTCCGGTGCGCGAGGTCGTCCTCGGTGTACTCGGCGTACGGCAGGACGAGCGCCTCCAGCGGCGCCTGCTCGCCGGCATGCACCTTCATCAGCGGCCGTGGCCCGTCGAGCAGCGCCGCCGCCAGGCGGGCGAAGGTGAGGTCGCCCCACCCGGTGACGACGTGATCGGCGAGGCGGCAGATCTCCTGCTCGTCGACTTCATGACTGACCTCCGGTCCGCCGATCACGACGATCACCGCAGGCGCGCGCGCCTTCAACTGCCGGATGACCTCGGCGGTCTGCAGCACATTCCAGATGTACACGCCGAAACCGACGATCCGCGGCTGCTCCGCCAGCAGGGCTTCGACGATCGTCCCGGCGGGCGTGCGCACGACGAACTCGCGGATCACGCTGGCGGCGCGCAGCGGGCCGAGGTTGGCGCGCAGGTAACGCAGCCCGAGCGCCGCATGCGAGTACCGGGAGTTGAGCGTCGAGAGGACGATGCTTGCCATAGCGCAAGGAAGCATACCGACCGGGCACCCTCACTCGGCACGAGGTCAATGCCATCGCATCGACCGGAACTAGACTGGAAACGTCACTCGGGTACGGCGAGGTGGAGCGATGCGCCTGACTTTCTTCGGAGCTGCCGGAGAAGTGACCGGATCGTGTCTGCTGGTGGAGGCGGACGGAACCCGGTTCCTGGTGGACTGCGGCATGTTCCAGGGAGGCCGCGAAGCCGCCGCGCGCAACCGTGCGGCGTACGCGCGCGATCTCGGGCGGCTGGACTTCGTGCTGCTGACGCACGCGCACGTCGACCACTGCGGCCTGCTGCCCCGCTTCGCGGCCCCGCGCGCGCCGCAGATCTACTGCACCAAGCCGACGGCCGACCTCGTGCCGGTGATGCTCAAGGACAGCGCCCACGTGCAGGCGGTCGGCGCGCGGAACGCGCCGTACCGCGGGCGGCGCGCCGTCACGGTCAGGCGCCGCTGTACTCGGCCGACGACGTGGACGCCCTCGCGCTGCGGCTCAACGGCGTGCCGTACGACGTCGAATTCAAGCCGGCGCCGGGCGTCGTCCGTCACTTTCCGCAGTGCCGGTCACATCGTCGGCGCGGCGTTCGCCGAGATCCGGCTGCGCGACGGTGCACGCGAACGCAAGCTGGTGGTCTCCGGCGACATCGGCGAGGCCTCCCCGCTGGTCGTGCGCGACCGCTCGCCGCTGGTCGACGCCGACGTGCTCGTGATGGAGTCGACCTACGGCGACCGGAATCACCGCTCGCTCGAAGACACCGAGAACGAACTGGTCGAGGTGATGCAGGAGATCCTGCACGTGCGCAAGGGGAATGTGATCGTTCCCGCCTTCGCGCTCGGGCGGACGCAGGAGTTCCTGGTGCTGCTGTACCGCCTCACCGAGGCTGGCCGGCTGCGCGTGCCGCTGGTGTTCGTCGATTCGCCGCTGGCGGCCCAGGCGAGCGCGGTCACGTTCCGCCACCTCGAAGCGCTCGACGAACTCGCGCATGCCTTCCATCAGGCCGAGCGCGCGCGCAAGCTGCCGTTCACGCTGCGCTTCACCGAGAGCGTCGATGACTCGATGTTCCTCAACTCGATCCGGCACGGCGCCGTGATCGTCGCCGCCAGCGGAATGTGCGAGGCGGGTCGCGTGCGCCACCACCTGCGGCACAACCTGCCGCGCCGCGAGTCGGGCGTCGTGATCATCGGCTTCCAGGCCGCGGGCACCCTGGGCCGGCGACTGGTGGACGGCGCCCGTGCGGTGCGCCTCTTCAACGATTCGGTCCCGGTCAACGCGAGCGTGCACACCATCGGCGGACTGTCGGCCCACGCGGGGCAGGACGGCTTGATGGGATGGCTCGCGGGCGCCCGCCGCAAGCCGAAGATGACCTTCGTGGTCCACGGCGAGCCGGAAGCCGCGCATGCACTGTCGGCGCGCATCGCGAGGGAACTGCGCTGGCCCACGACCGTCGCCGCGCCCCAGACGTATGACATCTGATGGGCGCGACAGCGTCGCAGCGCTGACGGTCCGACGGGTCGCCATCGACACGTACCGGGAGAACGTCGCCTACCTGCATCGCCGTTGTCCGCTGTACCTCAGCGAGGGCTTCCAGGCGCTGTCGAAGATCGAGGTGCGCGCGAACGGCCGCTCGATCCTCGCGACGCTCAACATCGTCGACGACCCCGGCATCGTCGCAGAGCAGGAGCTGGGACTGTCCGAGGACGCGTTCGTGCAACTGGGCGCGAGCGCCGGCACGCCCGTCGAGGTCGACCACGCGCCCCCGCCCGCCTCGACCTCCGCCTGGCGGCGCAAGGTCGAAGGCGAGCGCCTGAGCCGCGCCGACTATCACGCGGTGATCGCCGACATCGCCGCACACCGCTACAGCAAGATCGAACTCGCCGCCTTCGTGGTCTCGACGGGCCACTTCGATCTCGACCGCGAAGAAGTGCTGTTCCTGACCGAGGCCATGGCGGCCGCGGGGCGGCGGCTCGACTGGCACGAGCGTCCGGTCGTCGACAAGCACAGCATCGGCGGCATTCCCGGCAACCGCACGTCGATGCTGGTCGTTCCGATCGTCGCCGCGCACGGCATGCTGATCCCGAAGACCTCGTCGCGCGCGATCACGTCGCCGGCCGGCACCGCGGACACGATGGAGTGCCTGGCGCAAGTGGAACTGTCGTTCGCGCGCATGAGGGCGATCGTGCGCGAACTGCGCGGATGTCTCGCCTGGGGCGCTTCGGCCGAGCTGTCGCCCGCCGACGACGTGCTGATCGCGGTCGAGCGGCCGCTGTCGCTCGACTCGCCCGGGCAGATGGTGGCCTCGATCCTGTCGAAGAAAGTCGCCGCCGGCTCGACCCATCTCGTGCTCGACATCCCGCTCGGCCCGACCGCCAAGGTCCGCTCGATGCCGGCGGCGCAGCGGCTGAAGAAGCTGTTCGAGTTCGTCGCCGAGCGCATGCACCTGACGCTCGACGCCGTGATCACCGATGGCCGCCAGCCGATCGGCAGCGGCATCGGCCCGGCGCTGGAGGCGCGCGACGTGATGCGTGTGCTGCGCGGCGATCCGCGCGCACCGGTCGATCTGCGCCAGAAGGCGCTGCGGCTGGCCGGGCGGGTGCTCGAGTTCGACCTCGACGTCCGCGGCGGCGCTGGCTTCGGCGTGGCGCGCGAGATCCTCGACTCGGGCCGCGCGCTGGCAAAGATGGAAGCGATCATCGACGCCCAGGGCCGCCGTGACTTCGACCCCGAGCGGCCGGGGCTGGCGACCAGGACGTTCGAAGTGGCCGCGGATCGCGACGGCGTGGTGACGTCGATCGACAACCTGCGGCTGAGCCGGCTCGCGCGCCTGAGCGGCGCACCGAAGGTCCGGGGCGCCGGCGTCGACCTCTTCAGGAAGCTGGGCGATGCGGTAGCCCGCGGCGAGCCGCTCTATCGTGTGCACGCGGAGTACGGCTCCGACCTCGCCTTCGCCCGCGAATGGGCCGCTCGCGACAGTGGCTACGCGATTGGCGGGCCCGCTGACATCGCCCGCGAATTCTCCGAGTTCTGATGCTGCTGTACTTCGACGACGAAGCGGACTTTGCCGGGCGGCTGGCGCGGGCGGCGGGCCTCGAGGCGCGGCGCGTGGAACGCCACCGATTCCCGGACGGCGAGATGAAGCTGACGCTGCCCGTGCCCCTGCCGCCGACAGCCGTCGTGCTGCGCTCGCTCCATCGCCCCAACGAGAAGCTGATCGAACTGGTGCTGCTGGCGGAAACCGCGCGCGCGCTCGGCGCACGCACCCTCACGCTCGTGGCGCCGTACCTTGCCTACATGCGGCAGGACAAGGCGTTTCACCCGGGCGAGGCCGTCAGCCAGCAGATCGTCGGCCGCCTGCTGGCCGCGCGATTCGACACCGTCGTCACGGTCGATCCCCACCTGCATCGGGTCGCACGACTCGCCGATGCCGTGCCGGCGCAGCGGGCCATCGCGCTCTCGGCGGCGCCGCTGATCGGCGCGTTCTACGCCGCCCGGCAGCCTCGTCCGCTGCTCCTCGGTCCCGACGCCGAGTCCGAACAGTGGGTGAAAGCGGCGGCCGGCACGTCCTTCGACTGCGCGGTCTGCAGCAAGCATCGGGCGAACGACCGCGACGTTCGGATTGAACTGCCCGCGGTACCGCTCGCCGGCCGCGATGTGGTGCTGCTCGACGACGTCGCCAGCACGGGCGGCACCCTGCTCCAGTGCGCCCGGAAGGCCGTGGCCGCCGGCGCCGCGCGGGTCGACGCCGCCGTCACGCATGCGCTGCTGGACGCCGCTGCGTTCGCGCAGTTGTCCGCCGCCGGAGTCGCCGAGGTCATCAGCACGGACACGGTGCCGCACTCGACCAACCGCATCTCCGTTGCCGACCTGGTCGCCAGCCCCCTCAAATGAAAATCGCCCGGGGCCGCGAGGCGCCGGGCGATTCGTGAAACGGGCATCGGGGCCGGAGCCCCGCGCCGGTTACTTCAGGTGCTTGCTGACGTACTTGGTCAGCTCGAACATCGAGGCCTGGGCCTTGCCGAACAGCGCCTTCAGCTTGTCGTCGGCGTTGATCATGCGGCGGTTCACGGCGTCCTGCAGCTTGTTCTTCTTGATGTACGCCCAGATCTTGCTCGTCACTTCCGTGCGCGGCATCGGCGTGGCACCGATGATGGCGGCGAGCGGGCCGCTCGGCGTCAGGGGCTTCATGAACGCGGCGTTCGGCTTGCGCTTGACCTTGGCCTTGACTGCCTTCTTGGCCGGCGCCTTCTTCACGGCCTTCTTGGCCGGCGCCTTCTTCACGGCCTTCTTGACCGTCTTCTTGACCGCCGCCTTCTTCACAGCCTTCTTCGCCGTCTTCTTCGCCGCTTTCTTCGTTGCCATCGACATTTCTCCTAGAGAGTTCGGGTGCCACAGCGACAGCGTTCTCGAATGAAGAACAGCAGAGAGCGCTCTCGTTGCGTGGTCGCGATCCTAAGCCAATGGGAAGCAAATACAAGAGGGAAAAGGCGGTTTTTCAGAGGGAAATTGCGCGTTCGCAACGCGTTTTCCCTCTGAGGATCCGTCGTCGACAGGAAAGTCGCCCACGAAAGCTGTACTAGATTTTGCGAATTTCCCTCTGGCGGCACAACATGTTGTGCCCCTGGACTGACGCCCTAGCGTCCGGCGGCGCGCTCCAGGTCCGCCAGCATCCGCTCGATGCGCGGGCCCAGCTGTTCCGTCGTCACCTGCTCCCGGAAGCGTTCGACCATCAGCGGAAAGGCGAAGGGCGTCGGACGTGCCAGCAGCCGGTAATGCACCGTCTGCTCGCGCATGCGGCAAAGCGCCTGCCGCAGCCGCTCCAGCTCCAGTTCCTGCTCCAGCACCTCGCGCTCGGCCTGCGCCAGCAGCCGGTTGCCGGCGTCGTGCTTGCGGAACACCTCGTAGAACAGGCTGGAGCTCGCCTGCAGCTGCTTCACCGACTTCGGCGCTCCCGGATAGCCCTGGAAGATCAGCCCCGCCACCCGCGCGACCTCCCGGAAGCGACGCTGCGCCAGTTCGCCGGCGTTCAGGCTCGCAAGTACATCGTCCAACAGGCGCTCGCCCGAGAGCAGCGCATCCCGACCGCGCTGCCATGCGCCCATCCAGTCGATGTCGACCGGCGCCAGCAACTCGAACCCGTAATCGTTGATGGCGATCGAGAACGTCGATGGCGTCGCCTGGCCGATCCGGTAGGCGAACAGCGATGCCAGTCCCATGTGGACGTGCCGGCCCGCGAACGGATAGACGAACAGATGACGACCCTCCCGCGATCGCATCGACTCCACCACGAGGGCGCCGCTGGTGGGAACGACCGACCAGCGTGCCTGCAATTCGATCAGTGGCCGGGCGAGCTGCATTTCCGGACCCTCGAAGCGTCCCGCGACGGCCTCCTCGAGCTGGCGCAGGACAGCGTTGGCCATCTCGGTCGACAGCGGCATCTTGCTGCCCATCCAGCGGGGTACCGCGCCGCTGCGGCGCCTGGCCGGCTGCACGTAAGCGGTCATTTCGTGCACGCGCACGAGCTCGAGCATGCGGCCGGCAAACAGGAAGGCATCGCCCTTCCGCAGCCGGCTGATGAAGGACTCCTCGATCGTCCCGACACTGCGGCCGTTCATCATCTTCACGAGCATCGTGGCCTCGGCGACGATGGTGCCGATCGACATCCGGTGCCGCTGCCCGATACGCCGGTCGGGCACGCGATAGACGCCCATGTCGTCGCGGACGACGCGGTGATACTCGGGGTACATGCGGAGGGCCTCGCCTCCCCGGCCGACGAAATCGAGCGCCCAGTTCCACTCGTCGTCGGCGAGTTCGCGATAGCTCCAGGCATCCCGCACCTCGGATCCCAGCGTGTCCGCGGCGAACCCGGTGCCGAGCGCGACCGTGACGAGGTGCTGCACCAGGACATCGAGCGGCCGCTCGGGCGCCCTGCGCGACTCGACGCGCCGCTCCGCGACCGCACGCTGCGCAGCCTTCGCCTCGACGAGTTCCAGGGTGTTGGTCGGGACCAGCGTCACCCGCGACGGCCGGCCCGGCGCATGGCCGCTGCGCCCGGCCCGCTGCAGCAGACGCGCCACACCCTTGGGACTGCCGATCTGCAGCACCCGCTCGACGGGCAGGAAGTCGACGCCGAGGTCGAGGCTGGAGGTGGCGACGACAGCCTTCAGCCTCCCCTCCTTCAGGCCGAGTTCGACCCATTCGCGCGCTTCCTTCGCCAGCGAGCCGTGGTGCAGTGCGATCAGTCCGGCCCAGTCCGGCCGCGCTTCGAGCAGCGACTGGTACCAGAGCTCCGACTGCGATCGGGTGTTCGTGAACACGAGGGTGGTCGCGGCGCCTTCGATCTCCCTGACGACCGGCGCGAGCATCTTGATGCCGAGGTGTCCCGCCCACGGAAAGCGCCCGGGGTCCTCGGGCAGCAAGGTGTCGACGACGATGGTCTTGTCGATGCGCCCCTCGACCAGCACGCCGTCGTCGCGGTTCAACAGCACTTCCATCGCGTGCGCGGTGTTGCCGAGTGTTGCGGACAGCCCCCACACCGGGAGCGCCGGTGGCGCTCCCGGGTGGGGGCTGGCCCCCTCATGTGGCCCACCACCCCCGGCCCCCTCCTCGAGGAGGGGGACTGCGGCGCTTTGCGCCGCGCGCTGGCGCGCGAAGGCGCGCAGGCGTGCGAGCGCGAGTTGTACCTGCACGCCGCGCTTGGTGCCGATCAGTTCGTGCCACTCGTCGACGACCACCAGCGCGATGTCGGACAGTTGCGCGCGGCTGTCGGCGCGCGACAGCAAGAGGCTCAGGCTCTCGGGCGTGGTGACGAGGACTTCCGGCAGCTTCTTTGCCTGCCTGGCGCGCTCGCCGGCATCGGTGTCGCCGGTGCGCACGGCGACTGTCCAGTCGAGGCCGAGGTCGGCCAGCGGCTCGGCCAGCGCGCGCGCGGTGTCGGCGGCCAGGGCGCGCATCGGCGTCAGCCACAGCAGTCGCAGCCCGCCGCCGCGCACCTCGCCGGCCAGGGCACGATTCAGGAGAGCGAACCACAGCGCGTAGGTCTTGCCGGATCCGGTGGTTGCATGAAGCAGTCCGGAACGCCCGGCGGCCACGTGCTGCCAGACGGCGCGCTGGAACTCGAAGGGTTGCCAGCCGTGGGCGGCAAACCAGCCTTCGGCGCTTGGCAGCGCGAGTTGGCGGCTCCGGGGTGAACGGCGCGTCTCGGGCGCCGCCTCGGCAGCCACCGCTACGGCGGCAGCGCGCTCGCGCTCGGCCCGCGCTCTCTTCGCGCGGAGCGCTCTCAACTGCGTTCCGACGTTGGGCCCCGGCGGCAGGCCCCGGCGCTCCTCCGACACTTCGCGTCCCTGTCCGGCTGAAAAAGAAACGCCGCCCGGAGGCGGCGTCCCGTGCATCAAAAGCGAGCCTACTTGATATCCAGCGTCTTCATCGCCTTGGCCAGCGTGTCGACCGACTCCTGGTGCTTGCCGGCCTTGTGCAGCGCCTCGCCATCGGCGCGCTGTTTCTTCACTTCGGTCATCTGGGCTTCGGTCAGCTTCGGGTTCTTCGCCAGCGCTTCGTCGATCTTCTTCATGTCGGCGGGGCAGTGAAATGCCAGCGCCGCGCCCGAAAACAGCGTGGCGGCGGCCACCAGAGCAAATTTCTTCATCGTCGTCTCCTGGGAGGGTTTGGAAACCGCGCCTGCGCCAGACGCGAGCGGCAAGTCTAACGATGCAGGATGCCTGCGTCAGGCCTGGCCGCCCGGTATGAACACCGCGAGTTCACGAAATGTTCCCGGTCGCGGCTGGCGCGATCGCGCAATCCGTTGCCGCGCCGCCCCGGATGGCTGCCCGAGGGACCCGGCGGCCGGCGGACCCGCCTCAGGGCGCGAGCCGCGTCAGCAGGGCCTGCACGATGATCGCGTTGGCGGTATCGGTGAACAGCGACGCCGCGAGCGTGATCACCAGGAATGCGCGCGGGGCGTCGCCGTAGCTGAGCGACAGCCGCTTCATCGCCGCCAGGCCGACGGGCATCGCACCCAGTCCGAAGCCCACGAACCCCGCGGCGCCGACGGCGCCATCGCGGCCCTTCAGCAGCGGGTAGACGCCCAGCACCGCGATCGTCACCGCGAGCATCACCTGCACGGCAGCGGCCGTCGAAGATCATCCCATCGAGTCGCCGACCGCGGCCAGTTGCAGTCCGAGCATCGCGATCGCCAGGAAGACCCGCAACGCCAGCGTGCCGACCAGGTCGATGGCGACGAGGTCGAGCGGACGGCGCGCCAGGTCGGCGACGTTGGTCAGCACGACCGCGGCCAGCAGCACCGCGAGGAACGCCGGCACCGTGGCGCCCAGCATCCTGGCGGCGATCGGCTGCGCGCGCGAGTCCGAGCGCGACGGCGAGCGCGATCCACAGCACCGCGACAATCCAGCGGTCGGAGTCGAAGGGCGACTGGGGCCAGTCCGGCTCCGCCGGTTCGGCGCTCCGCCGCGGCCGCGGAGCCGCGCGCCGCGCGCTTGGCCAGGCGCGTGCCCACGACGCCGGAGATCACGGCGCCTGCCACCAGCCCGATCGTGGCGCAGACCATGCCGATTTCCAGAGCATGCGGCAGACCCGACGCCAGCGGCGACTGCGCCCACGCCACCGTGGTGCCATGCCCGCCGAGGAAGGGCACGCTCCCGAGGAATACCCCAAGCGCGGGGGGCCGGCCGAACGCCTGCGCGATCGCGGCGCCTGCGGCCGACTGCAGCGTCGCGAGCAGCGCGATCAGCACGCACAACCCGGCCACGGCGGCGCCGCCCGTCTTCAACCGACGAAACCTGGCCGTCAACCCGAGGGCGGCGAAGAAGATCAGCAGCAGCGCGTTGCGCAGCGTTTCGGCGAACGTGACCTTCCACTGCAGGGTCGCGCCGGCGATCGCCAGCAACAGCGCGATCAGCAGGCCGCCCGTCACCGCCGGAGGAATGCTGTAGGCGCTGAAGACCGGCACGGCCCGGTTGATGCGGGCGCCCAGCAGGATCGTCAGAAGGGCCGCGATCCCGGTCCACTGCTCGTTGAGTTCGATCGTCATGCGGCCCCTCGCCCGGCATTGCGCCGGGTGGATGTTGCCAGACGAAAGGAACTCGGGGACCTGCCCGCTCACGCCTCGACGCGGCGCGTCGCGACGAAGGTCATGAAACGCACCAGCGAGTAGGCGATGCGATAAGCCGCGCGCTTCAACCATCCGCGCTGCGCCAGCGCCGGCGCGTGGACCGGGACGGACTCGCGCTCGATGGCACGCTCCAGTTCGGCGCGCAGCTGCACCGCGAAGTCGTGGTCGATGACCGCGACGTTGGCCTCGCGCGCGAGCAGCAGGCTGTACGGATCGATGTTGCTGGACCCGACCGTCGACCACACATCGTCGACGACGGCCACCTTCGCATGCAGGAAGCTCGGCGTGTACTCGTGGATCGTCACGCCCGCCTGCAGCATCTCCCCGTAGAGGGCCTGCTGCGCGTAATGCTGCAGGCGGTATTCGACGCGGCCCTGCAGCAGCAGGCGCACCCGGACACCGCGACGCGCGGCCTCGCCGAGGGCGCGGCGCAGGCGGCGCCCCGGCAGGAAGTAGGCGTTCGCGAGCAGGATGTCCCGGTGCGCGCCGTCGATCGCTTCCAGGTAGGCATGCTCGATCGCCCGCCGATGACGCAGGTTGTCCCGCAGCAGCAGGGCCGCCCGCATGTTCTCGGGAAGCGGCGGCGACAGTTCGACATAGCGCGGCGGCGTTTCGCCCGGCAGGCGGTCGCCCGCGGACACGACCCACCACAAGCGACGTACGACGAACGCGATCTGCGCGACCAGCGGGCCTTCGCACGCCACCGCGAAGTCGTAGCGCGGCCCGATGTCCACGCCGTCGACACCCGGGTGATGGTGGTCGTCGATGATGTTGATGCCGCCGACGAAGGCGATTCGATCGTCGACGAGGGCGATCTTGCGGTGCAGCCGGCGCAGCAACCGTCGCTCGAGTCGCCACCACAGGCCGGGCCGGAAGACACGAAAGCGGACTCCGCCCGCGCCCAGGCGCTCCCGCAGCAGAGGCACGGCCCTGGCCGACCCGAAGGCGTCGACGAGCACATGCACCGCCACGCCGCGTTTCGCGGCATCCACCAGCGCGTCCGCGACGCTCCCGCCCACCGCATCGAGTTCGAAGATGTAGGTCTCGATGTGTATCGACGTTCGGGCTTCGGCGATCGCACCGAGCAGGCGCGGGAAGAACTCGGCGCCGCTCCTCAGCAGCTCGATGCGATTGCCGCCATACACCAGCGGTCGCGTGGTCAGCGACCCGTCCAGCCGCCTCCGCGCCCACGGACCGGCCGGGTTCACCTGACCTCGAGATCGGCGATCAACGGCATGTGGTCGGAACGCCGCGACCACTCCAGCCCTTTCGGCACGCGCACGTCGTGGACCCTGAAACCGCGCACGTAGATGCGATCGAGCATCAGCCACGGCATGACGCTGGGATAGGTGCGCGCGACAGGCGAGTGCGTCGCGTCGCGCCACGGCAGCAGGCGGTCCATCAACCGGGGACGCCCCTGCCGGCGGTTGAATTCCGCGGCCGCCTCGACGACGTCGAGTTCGTCGTGCATCACCTTGTCCGCGGCGCGCTGCCAGTCGTTGAAGTCGCCGGCGATGATCAGGGGCGCGTCGGCCGGCACCTCGGAGCGCACGAAGTCCACCAGGAAGCTCGCCTGCCGTACGCGGCTGCGTTTGATCAATCCGAAGTGGGTGTTGATCAGGTGGATCTCGACGGATCCCTTGCGTCCCTTGAAGTGCGACACCGCATGCAGCAGTCCACGCTTCTCCAGCACATGGTCGGAGATGTCGTGGTTCAGGAACACGCCGATCTCGTGGCGCGACACGATCGCGTTGCCGTGGTGGCCATGCGGATACACGGCGTTCATCCCGTACGCCCGATGCAGGTAACTTCCGGTGCACAGGTAATCGAGCTGGGTGCCGTCCGGATAGCCCTTGCGCCTGGCGAGCCGCTCGTTGCGGTCCTGCACTTCCTGCAGGAAGACGATGTCGGCGTCGATGGCGTTGAGCGCGAGCCGGACGTCATGGATGCGGACCTTCGGCCGCAGCCCCATCACGCCCTTGTGGATGTTGTACGTCGCGACGCGAAGCTTCATGGGGCGGTTCTGGAAGTGGAGGCGGGACGCAGCGCGAAGTAGGAGTCGAGCAGCATCGGATCGTCGAAGTGGCGCCGGCCGACGAACGCCGTCGCGTGGCGCCCCCACTGCCGCAACTGGCCGGCGGACTCGATGCCCATCGGCCAGAAGAAGTAGCGTTCGCCGCGCTCGCTGCCGGCCATCAAGCCGCTCGCGCCGTAAGCGCTCCGTGTGCCGCCGTCCGGACGCGGGAGCACCGCCAGGCGGCGATCGTCGTCCAGCAGGTAGCGAACGCCGGCATCGCCACGTCGCCCGAATGAAACGCGCTGCACGTAGTGCGTGCCCGACTCGATGCGCAGCACGACCGCCGCGTCGCCCGTCGGCACGGCAAGCGTCTGCGGCGCGAACATGCCCTCGTCGAGGGAGCGCTCGGCGGGACGAATCGTCACGCGATCGGTCGGGAAGAACAGGTGGTAACAGCCGCAGGGGTGGATGCTGTCGTACACGAGCGGGGTGCCGTCGGTGTCCAGAGTCACCCGCCATACGAGGCCATCCAGGCGTCCGGCGAGCGGGTCGAAGCGGCCTCGCGGCGGGCGTTCCGTGAAGAAGAACGTGTAGACAAGTTGCACGTGCGGCCTGCCCTCGAACAATGCCTGCGAGACCCGGACATAGGCTGTCGGCGCAGCGGTGTCCACGACGGGCTGCCCGGAGGCGTCGAGAACGACCGTGCCGGGCCGGTCGAACGGCCCCGCGAGATCGATCTCGAGGACCGGCGCGTGCCGCTGCAGCAGAGCGCGACGGTCGAAGGTCGACAGGACCGGGACGCCGAGCGCATCGGTCGGCATCGGCAGCGCAACGACGGGCGCCGCGCCGGCCAGTTCGAAGCGCACCAGCGTGCCGCTCACCGGAAGCTCCGGCAGCGGCGTCGAGAACACCGCCAGCGTTGCTTCCTGCCAGCGACCGATGCCGGCGGCGAACGCGAGCCGGGTCAGCGGATAGAGGCCCACGGCACGCAACAGCGTGCTGTAGTCGTCCGGAACCTGTGCGCGCGCCTGCAACTGCGCAGTCCAGGCCGCATCTTCGCTCGCGAGCAGGACGCGGCAGCGGGCAAGATCGTCGCCCGGCAGTCCGGCGTTGGCGAGTTCGGCCGCGCGGCCGGCGTCATCGAGTTCGGCGAGGCGTTTCAGCCACGCGCCGCGCTGCGCGTCGCCGGCGGCGGCGCGCGCGCCGAGCGCCGCGCTGAAACGATCGACACGCAGGTACGGAAAGCCGTCGATGCGGTGCGCCTCGGCATCCCGCGTGCCCGCGCGGTCCACCTGCCGGTCGAGATCGGCGTACAGGCGCGCGCAGTAGCCGACGTCATCGCCGCGCTGCAGGTGCGCGGCGATCGGGTCGCTGGCGTACGGATTCACCGCCGCGCAGCCGCCGAGAGCGAGCATCAGGCCGAGCGCGAGCAGAGACCGCATCAGCGTGTCCCGGTCGACGAGGTGAGTGCACCCTGGCGCCGCTCGATCTCGTTCAGCATCGCCTCGAAATGGCGCCGCAATCCGTGCTCGACGAGCCGCCTGCCGAACAGCGAGTCGACGAACTCGGGCAGCATGTCGCCAAGCCCGAAGCGCGCGTCATAGTCGACGCGCACGCCGCCGGGCGGTGCGGGCAGCGGAGTCAGCCTGTACTGCGAAGCCACGGACTTCAGCGTCGGCTCCTCGGCTCCCACCTTCCCCGGCTCCGTCCGCGCCAGCACCCGCTGGTACGGGTCGTGCTCGACGGCGAGCCGCACGCGCACGGGCATCGCGACGAACAGGAGCCGGAAGGCGCCTACGTGCTCGACGATCAGGCGATTGCCGTCGCGCTCGACGACACGCGATCGCTGGATGTCCGACACGAATTCGTTCAGATGATCGTAGTCGGTCAATGTGTCCCACGCGACGCGCTGGTCGGCCGCGACACGGCCGCTGGCGTGCACCACGTAGATGTCGCCGTCGCGCCGCACATCGACGACTGTCTCCGCTCCGGACGCCGTGGCGAGCAGGCTAGCCAGCCCGACCGCGGACAGCCAGTTCGCGAATCGCCGCGGCGTTCGTCCAGGAAAAGCACGCGTCCGCGGCGTCGCGCCACGGCAGCCAGCGCCAGGCCGTGTGCTCCGCGGGGGCCAGAACGGGATCGAAACGCTGCGGGACGCAGAGTCCAAAGACATGCTCCGTATTATGCGTAACGCCGGGCGCGTAACGCGCGCGCCAGTGAGCGTAGATCGCGTAACGGTGGCTGAGGTTCCAGTCGTCGAAGGCGCCGGCGAGCGCCGCCAGCCCGGTTTCCTCGGCCACCTCCCGGGCACAGGTGACGCGCAGCGGTTCGTCGAGCGAGGCGCGGCTGCCGGTGACCGACTGCCAGAACCCCGGATGGTCGGCCCGCTCCAGCAGCAGCACGTCGAGCGTCGCGCGTGTAGATGACGACGAGCACCGACTCCGGGATCTTCGGAAACGGCGCGGGCGGCGCCGTCCCTTGCATCCGGCCGCCGATGCTCATCGGGCGGTCAGGCTACGCGGGGCTCCGCCGCCTTCGGCTCGGCGTTGCGCAGCCGGATGTGCAGTTCGCGCAACTGCTTCTCGTCGACCGCGCTCGGCGCCTGCGTGAGCAGGCACTGCGCGCGCTGCGTCTTCGGGAACGCGATCACGTCGCGGATCGACTCGGCGCCGGCCATCATCGTGACGATGCGGTCGAGGCCGAAGGCGATGCCGCCGTGCGGCGGCGCGCCGTACTGCAGCGCGTCGAGCAGGAAGCCGAACTTCAGCTTCGCTTCGTCGGCATCGATCTTCAGCGCGCGGAACACCTTGCTCTGCACTTCCTCGCGGTGGATCCGCACCGAGCCGCCGCCGATCTCCCAGCCGTTGAGCGCCATGTCGTAGGCCTTGGCGAGCGCCTTCGCCGGGTCGGTCGCGAGGTAGTCCTCGTGGCCTTCCTTGGGGCTCGTGAACGGGTGGTGCGCGGCGACGTAGCGGTTGTCTTCCTCGTCGTACTCGAACATCGGGAAGTCGATCACCCACAGCGGCTTCCAGCCTTCGGACGACAGCGCGTGCGCGCGGCCGAACTCGCTGTGCCCGATCTTCGTGCGCAGCGCCCCGAGCGAGTCGTAGACGACCTTGCGCGCGATCGGCGCCGAAGAAGATCACGTCGCCGTCCGTCGCGCCCGTGAGTTGCAGCACCGATGGCCAGCGCGGCGTCGTGCAGGTTCTTGACGATCGGACTCTGCAGGCCGTCGCGCCCCTTCGCTGCCTCGTTGACCTTGATGTACGCGAGGCCCTTGGCCCCGTAGATCTTGACGAACTCGGTGTAGCCGTCGATCTCCGAACGCGGCATCTCGCCGCCGCCCGGAATGCGCAGCGCGACCACGCGGCCGTCCTTCATCTCGGCCGCCGCCTTGAAGACCTTGAAGTCGACCTCCTTCATCACGTCGGTGACGTCGGTCAGCTCGAGGTTCACGCGCAGGTCCGGCTTGTCGGAGCCGTACCGCCGCATGGCCTCGCCCCACGTCATCACCGGGAACGGGTTCGGCAGCTTCACGCCGAGCACCTCGTCGAAGACGACGCGGATCATCTCCTCCATCAGCGCGCGGATCTCGGTCTCGTCGAGGAACGAGGTCTCGATGTCGATCTGCGTGAACTCCGGCTGGCGGTCGGCGCGCAGGTCCTCGTCGCGGAAGCACTTGACGATCTGGTAGTACCGATCGAAGCCCGCGATCATCAGCAGCTGCTTGAAGAGCTGCGGCGACTGCGGCAGCGCGAAGAAATCGCCGGGGTGGACGCGCGACGGCACCAGGTAGTCGCGCGCGCCTTCCGGCGTGCTCTTCGTGAGCATCGGCGTCTCGATGTCGACGAACCCGTGCGCGTCGAGGAACTTGCGCACCGCCATCGCCACCTTGTAGCGCAGCATCAGGTTCTTCTGCATCGGCAGGCGGCGCAGGTCGAGCACGCGATGCGTCAGCCGCGTCGTTTCGGACAGGTTGTCGTCGTCAAGCTGGAACGGGATCGGGACCGACGGGTTCAGGATCGTCAGGTCCTGCGCCAGCACCTCGATCTCGCCGGAGACGAGGTTGGCGTTGATCGTCCCTTCCGGGCGCCTGCGCACGCTGCCCGTGATCTTCAGGCAGTACTCGTTGCGGACTTTCTCGGCGTTTGCGAAGACGTCGGCGCGGTCAGGATCGCAGACGACCTGCACGAGGCCTTCGCGGTCCCGCAGGTCGATGAAGATGACGCCGCCGTGGTCACGGCGGCGGTGCACCCAGCCGAACAGGGTGACGGTCTGGCCGACGAACTTGGCATCCACCAGACCCGCATATTCCGTACGCATAAAAGCTCCGCTAGTCGTTGGCTGGCCGCGGCCCGCCGAAAGTGTCGTGTTCCTGGAAGTCAGCGTTTGCGTCGGGCGGCACCCGACAAGGCGGGCCGAACGGTCGCCACCCGCCCGGCCCTACCGGTTTCGTGCGTTGGCGAGCGCTCGGGCGAAGGACGCACTCCGCCCTCGCGTGGCAGCGATGGCGAAGCGGGCGCGGAGGGGGGCTTGCATGGCCGCTAGCTTAAAGGGGATGGGAGCCGCCCTCAACCCGGCACGCCCGGGCCTTCGGTCGTGAGCGCCGAGCGCGCATGCCGGACGGCCGGCGCCACCACGCCCATCGACAGGTGGTACTTGAGGGCATCGTCGATCGAGATGTCGAGTTCCTTGACTTCGGACGGCCGCACGATGAGCGCGTATCCGGACGTCGGGTTCGGCGCGGTCGGCACGTAGACGGTGATCAGTTCGCCGCCGAGCTCGCGCTCGGCCGCCGGACCGGGCGCACCGACGATGAAGCCGAAGGTCCACTGCCCGCGCTGCGGAAACTCGATCAGGACGGCCTTGCGAAACGACTGGCCCTTGGAAGCGAACAGCGTGTCGGAGACCTGCTTGACGCTGGAGTAGATGGGCCGAACGATGGGAATCTTCACGAGCACCGATTCCCACCACGCGAACATCCGGGCGCCGAGGATGTTGGCCGCCAGCATGCCGGTGACCAGCAGGATGACTCACCGACATGACGAGGCCGAGGCCCGGGATGTGCACGCCCAGCACCTGGTCGGGATGCCAGCTGGGCGGCAGCACCGTCAGGGTGCGGTCCATCGTCGTGACGATGAAGTCGATCACCCACAGCGTGATCGCAAGCGGCAGCCAGATCAGCAGGCCGGCGATCAGGTATTTCCTCAGCATGGCGCGGTCAGTTTCGAACGGGGGTCAGTCGACGCGCTGCCGCGCGCAGGGAAGAAGAGCGATCAGCTGCAGGAACCGCAGCCGCCGGAACCGCACGCGTGCGTGCTCGCGGCCGGCGGCGAGCGGGCCGCGGCCGGGGCCGGGGCGCTGTCGGCCTTGGCGTCGTTGGCGCTTTCGGTCTTGCTGTCCGACTTGCCGCCCTTGCCGCCCGAGTCCTTGTTGCGGAAATCGGTGGCGTACCAGCCGCTGCCCTTCAACTGGAAGCCGGCGGCCGTCACCTGCTTGACCATCGACGGGTGTCCGCAATCCGGGCAGTCGGTCAGGGGCGCGTCGCTGATCTTCTGCAGGACTTCCTTCTCGTGCCCGCAGTCGGCGCACTTGTAAGCGTAGATCGGCATGAAAACCTCGCGATTGCTAATTGCTTGAATTGTAAAGGGAGATGGCGAAGACCCGCAGGGGAAATGGGGGCGTTCGCGGCCCCTATCAAGGGCCCCAGGTGCGTCGCGCGCCGCCAGCGAGCCTGAAGGACGAAGGTTTGCACAACCGGACGCCGTGCGTCAGACTCGCCCGCTCGCACAGGAGACCGGACTGATGGCCACGAGAAGAACGACGGCGCCGACCTCGGCCGGACACGATCCACGCGACCCCCTGAAGACCGTCCAGAGTTCGGCGTCCGGCAAGGTGAAGGTCGCCGTCACCGACATCGACGGCGTCCTGCGCGGCAAGTACCTGCACAAGGACAAGTTCATGTCCGCCGTCGAGGGCGGCTTCGGGTTCTGCGACGTCGTGTTCGGCTGGGACATGATGGACAGCGTCTACGACAACACGCAGGTCACCGGCTGGCAGCACGGCTTTCCCGACGCGATGGTCCGGCTCGATCTCGCGACCGGCCGCAACGTGCCGTGGGACGACCACGTGCCCTTCTTCCTCGGCGACTTCGTCACGCGCGACGGCCAGCCCTACCCGATCTGCCCGCGCCAGACGCTGAAGCGCGTGATCGCGCGCGCCGAGAAAGCTCGGTTTCAAGCCGATGTGCGGGCTGGAGTTCGAGTGGTTCAACTTCGCCGAGACGCCGCAGAGCTGGGCGGCCAAGAAGGGCGTCGATCCGACGCCGGTGACGCCGGGCATGTTCGGCTACTCGCTGCTGCGCGCGAACGCCAACCGCGAGTACTTCAACGCGCTGATGGACAAGATGCTGCTGTTCCGCGTGCCGATCGAGGGCCTGCACACGGAGACCGGGCCCGGGCGTGTACGAGGCGGCGCTGCAGTTCTCCGATGCGCTCGAGTGCGCCGACCGCGGCGTGCTGTTCAAGACCGGCGCGAAGGAGATCGGCGCGTCGTACGGGATCATCCCGAGCTTCATGGCCAAGTGGAACAAGGACCTGCCGGGGTGCAGCGGTCACGTGCACCAGTCCCTGTCGGACGGCAAGAAGAACCTCTTCTACGACGCCAGGGGCCGCGCGGGCATGAGCAAGCTGTTCGAGAGCTACCTCGCCGGGCCAGGTCGCGGCGCTGATGGAGTTCGCGCCGATGTTCTGGCCGACCGTCAACAGCTACAAGCGGCTGGTCGACGGCTTCTGGGCGCCGGTGAAGCCCACCTGGGCGATCGACAACCGCACCGCGAGTTTCCGGGTGATCCCGGGCTCGTCGAAGAGCACGCGACTCGAGACGCGCTGCCCGGGCGCCGACATCAATCCGTATCTCGCCGTCGCGGCGCTGATCGCCGCCGGCATGCACGGCGTGGAAAAGGGGATGAAGCTCACCAGCGCGCCGATCACCGGCACCAACCAGGGGTCGGAAAACGTTCCGCGCGCGCCGCGCTCGCTGAAGGAGACCACGGCGATCTTCCGCGAGAGCAAGGTCGCGCGCGACTGGCTCGGCGACACCTTCGTCGAGCACTTCGCGCTGACGCGCGACTGGGAGTGGCGGCAGTGGCAGGACGCCGTCACCGACTGGGAACTGAAGCGGTACTTCGAGATCATCTGACAGCGATGGCTCCCCGGGACGTGCTAGAACTGCGCCGGGCCCGCATCCGCTGAACCTCACCCTCACGCCATGACCATTTCGCACTTCTCCTTTCCGACCACCGTCCACTTCGGCGCCGGCGCCAGCAAGATGACCGGCGTGCACCTGCGTGACCGCAAGCTGCGCCGTCCGCTGATCGTCACCGACAAGGCGCTCGCCGCGCTGCCGGTGATGAAGCACTTCGTCGCGCACCTCGACACCGGGCTCGACGTCGGCATCTTCAACGGCGTGCAGGGCAACCCGACGGCCGCGCAGGTCATGGCCGGGCAGGCCGCCTACAAGGCGCACCGCGCCGACTGCGTGATCGGCTTCGGCGGCGGCGCGGCGCTCGACGTCGCCAAGGTCGTCGCGCTGATGGCGGTGCACGACGGCCACGTGATGGAGTACGTGTGGGATCACCCGCAGGTGAAGCCGATCGTCAACGAACTGCCGTACTTCGTCGCCGTGCCGACGACCAGCGGCACCGGCTCGGAAGTCGGCCGCTCGAGCGTGGTCAGCGACGACGCGACGCACGTGAAGCGCGTCGTGTTCTCGCCGAAGCTGCTCGCCAAGGTCGTGTTCGCCGATCCGGAGCTGACGTTCGACCTGCCTCCCGCCGTCACCGCGGCCACCGGCATGGACGCGCTGACCCACAACATCGAGTCGTACCTGTCGCCCGGCCTACCACCCGCTGTGCGACGGCATCGCGCTGGAAGGCGTCCGCATCGGCGCGCGGGCGCTGGCGGCGGCCGTGAAGGACGGACGCAACCTGCAGGCGCGCGCCGACATGATGATGTCGTCGATGATGGGCGCGATCGCGTTCCAGAAGGACCTCGGCGCCGTGCACTCGTGCGCGCACGCGCTCGGCGCCGTGTGCGACCTGCACCACGGGCTCGCCAACGCGCTGATGCTCGAGCCGGTGATGCGCTTCAACCTCGAAGCGGCCGAGGGCAAGTTCGCCGAACTCGCGCACGTGGTCGGCGCGAGGGACGGCGCGGACTTCATCCGCTGGCTCGGCGGACCTGAAGCGCGAGATCGGCATCGCGCCATCGCTGTCGGCGGTCGGCGTGAAGCAGGAACAGATCGCGCCGATGGTCGACATCGCCGAGAAGGACATCTGCCACCAGACCAACCCGCGGCCGTGCACGCGCGCGGACTTCACGCGCTTCTTCGAACAGGCGCTCTGACGCGTGCCAGGATGAGTCCGCGTCCCCGCATCGGCATCTCGGCGTGCTTCTTCCACGCCGACCCGAAGCGCCCGATCTTCACCGGCAAGACGCTGCAGTACGTCGAGCAGTCGATCGTGCACTGGGTGCAGTCGGCCGGCGCGCTGGCGGTGGTGATCCCGTCGCCGGAGGGACCGACCAAGCGCGGCGACGTGACGCTCGCCGACTACGCCGCACTGCTCGACGGCCTCGTGCTCGAAGGCGGCTCGGACATGTGGCCGGGCAGTTACGGCGAGACGCCGCTGCGTCCCGAGTGGACCGGCGACCGCGTGCGCGACGAGTACGAGATCGCGCTGCTGCGCGCGTTCGTCGACGCCGGCAAGCCGGTGCTCGGCGTCTGCCGCGGCCTGCAGGTGCTCAACGTCGCGTTCGGCGGCACGCTGTACCAGGACATCGGCACGCAGCAGGCCGGAAGCGCGAACGCACCGCGACGCCGGGCTGTACGACCAGAACTTCCACACGGTCGATCTCGTCGCCGGCACGCGGCTGGCGACCCTGCTATCCGGGCGTGACCCGCGCGACCGTCAACAGCGTCCACCACCAGGGCGTGAAGGACCTCGCGCCGGGAGTTCGTCGTCGAGGCGGTGTCGTCGGACGACGGCATCGTCGAGGCGTTCCGCTGGACGGGGCCGTCGTACGTCGCCGCCGTGCAGTGGCATCCCGAATTCCACGACTGGACGCGCACCGACCTCCTCTCCGGCGATCCGCTGCTCGCCGACTTCCTGCAGGCCACCCGAACCTCCCGCAACGAAAGCGCGAAAATCGGGGTCTGACCCCGATTTTCCTTTGAAGCCATGCTGAACATCGTCAACCCCGCGAACGGCCGCGTGCTCGCCGAACTCCCGCAGGACACGGCCGAGTCGGTCGCCGCGAAGTACCGCGCGGCGCGCGCCGTGCAGCCGGCGTGGGCAGCGACGCCGCTGGCGACGCGGCTGGCCGCGATCCGCCGGTTCCGCGAGGAAGTCGTGCGCGAGACCGAGCGCCTGGCGGCGATCCTGACCTCCGAGGTCGGCAAGCCGATCAAGCAGGCGCGCAACGAACTGAACGGCCTGCTCGGCCGCATCGACTTCTTCCTGTCGTCCGCGGAGTCGACCCTCGCGCCGCGGCAGGTGTTCGACGAAGGCGGCATGCGCGAGGTGATCTCGCACGAGCCGCTCGGCGTCGATCGCCAACATCTCCGCGTGGAACTATCCGTACTTCGTCGGCGCCAACGTGTTCGTGCCGGCGCTGCTGACCGGCAACGCGGTCCTCTACAAGCCGTCCGAGTTCGCGACGCTGACCGGGCTGGAGATCGGCAAGCTGCTGCACCTGTCCGGCATTCCGCAGGACGTGTTCGCGGTGGTGATCGGCGCCGGCGAGGTGGGCCGGGCCGTGCTTGCGCAACCCGTCGACGGCGTCTTCTTCACCGGCTCGTACGCGACCGGGCGCGCGGATCGCGCAGGAAGTCGGGCCGCGCATGACCAAGCTGCAGCTCGAACTCGGCGGCAAGGATCCGACCTACGTGTGCGAGGACGTCGACGTCGCCGCGGCCGCCGCGTCGCTGGCCGACGGCGCGATGTACAACGCCGGGCAGAGCTGCTGCTCGGTCGAGCGCATCTACGTGCACGCGAAGATCCACGATGCGTTCGTCGACGCGTTCGTGAAGGAAGTCCGGGCGTTCCGCGTCGGCGATCCGACCAGCGAAGACACGTACATCGGCCCGCTGACCCGCGCGCCGCAGCTCGACGTGCTCGAGCGCCAGGTGGCGGACGCGAAGGACAAGGGCGCGAAGCTGCTGATCGGCGGCGCGCGCCTGCCGGCGCCCGGGAACTGGTTCCAGCCCACCGTGTTCAGCCACGTCGACCACTCGATGGAACTGATGCGCGAGGAGAGCTTCGGCCCGATCATCGGCATCCAGAAGGTCGACGGCGACGACGAGGCCGTCCGGCTGATGAACGACACCGAGTACGGCCTCACCGCCGGCGTCTACACGAAGGACGAAGCGCGCGCGCGCGAAGCATCCTCGCGCAGGTGCACGCCGGCTCGGTCTACTGGAACTGCTGCGACCGCGTCAGCCCGCGCCTGCCGTGGAGCGGCGTCGGCCACTCCGGCGTCGGACTGACGCTGTCGACCTACGGCATCGAGACGTTCACGCGGCCGAAGGCGTGGCACCTGAGACATGCGTGAAGGATGTACGCGCCGCTGCGCGGCGCACGTGCATCCTTCACGGCACGGCCGCTGCGCGGCCGCAAGAACTGTTCAGGCGCGCGCCCTTCGGGCGGCCGGGCGGGCGCGCGCGATAACAAGAGCAACGATGGGGAGCAGCGGATCGCATGAGCGCTGTGACTCCTTCATATCGAACGCGATTCCACCGAGCGCCGCGCGGATCGTGATCATCGGCGGCGGCATCATGGGCTGCTCGGTCGCCTATCACCTGGCCAAGCTCGGCGAGAAGGACGTGGTGCTGCTGGAGCAGGGGCGCCTCACGTCCGGGCACGACCTGGCACGCGGCCGGTCTCGTCGGCCAGCTGCGCGCGCACGAGAGCATGACGCGGCTGATCCGCTACTCGACGGACCTGTACTCGAACCTCGAGGCCGAGACCGGGCTGTCGACCGGCTGGAAGCAGTGCGGCTCGCTGGCGGTCGCGCGCACCGCGGACCGCATGATCCAGCTGAAGCGCACGGCCGCCGTGGCGCAGCGCGTACGGCGTCGACTGCGACGTGATCGGCGCCGTCCGAGGCGGGCGAGATGTATCCGCTGATGCGCACCGACGACCTGCGAGGGCGCGGTGTGGCTGCCGGGCGACGGCAAGGCCAATCCGGCCGACCTGACGCTGGCGCTCGCCAAGGGCGCGCGCAACCGCGGCGTGAAGATCTTCGAAGACGTGCGCGTCACCGACCCGACACTGGTCAACGTCGACGGCCGGCGCCGCGTGCGCACGCTCGACTGGCAGGACAAGCAGGGACGCAGCGGCACGATCGCGGCCGACATCGTCGTGCTCTGCGGCGGCCAGTGGTCGCGCGAGATGGGCCGCCGCATGGGCGTCACCGTGCCGCTCTTCTCCTGCGAGCACTTCTACATCGTCACCGACGTGATTCCCGGCGTGTTCCGCGACCTGCCGGTGATGCGCGATCCCGACGGCTACATCTACTTCAAGGAGGAGGTCGGCGGCCTGCTGATGGGCGGCTTCGAGCCGGACGCCACGCCGTGGCTGCAGAGCGCGCGGCACCGCGGCGGCATCCCCGAGAACTTCGAGTTCCGCTGCTGCCGGACAACTGGGACGCGTTCCAGATCCTGATGGACAACGCGATCCTCCGCGTGCCGGCGTTCGAGACCGCGCAGGTCAAGCAGTTCTACAACGGCCCGGAGATCGTTCACCGCGGACAACAACTTCATCCTCGGCCCGGCGCCGGGCCTGCAGAACGTCTGGGTCGGCGGCGGCTTCAACTCGATGGGCATCGCGTCGGCCGGGCGGCGCCGGCAAGGCGCTCGCCGAGTGGATCGTGCAGGGCGAGCCGACGCTCGACCTCTGGCCGGTCGACATCCGCCGCTTCGCGCGCTTCAACGGCAACGAGAGCTGGCTGCCGGACCGCATCAAGGAAGTGCTCGGCCTGCACTACAAGATGCCGTGGCCGCAACCGCGAGCTCGAAAGCGCCCGTCCGTTCCGCCGCTCGCCGCTGTACGCGCACCTGCGCGACGCGCGGCGCCTGCTTCGGCTCCAAGATGGGCTGGGAGCGCGCCAACTTCTTCGCGCCGACGCCCGCCGAAGCGAAGATCGAGTACGGCTGGGGCCACCAGAACTGGCATCCGTGGGTCGCCGAGGAGCACCGCGCCTGCCGCGAGCGCGTCGCCGTGTTCGACATGAGCTCGTTCGCCAAGCTGCTGGTCAAGGGCCGGACGCCGCACGCGCTGCTCGATCGGCTGGTCGCCAACGTCGTTCGCCGTCCGAGCCGGCCGCACGGTCTACACCGGCATGCTGAACGAGCGCGGCGGCTACGAGAGCGACTTCACGATCACCTGCCTCGACGACGACGAGTACATGGTCGTCACCGGCAGCGCGCAGGCGGTGCGCGACCGCGACGTGATCGAGCGCGAACTGGCGCACGACGAACCTGCGCTGCACGGTCGTCGACGTCACCGCGATGTACGCGATGATCGCCGTGATGGGCCCGCGCTCGCGCGAGCTGCTGCAGCGCGTGTCGACCGACGACTTCTCCAACGAGGCGTTCCCGTTCGGCACCTCGCGCGAGATCGACCTCGGCTACGCGACCGTGCGGGCGTCGCGCCTCACCTACGTCGGCGAGCTCGGCTGGGAGCTGTACATGCCGGTCGAGTTCGCGGTCGGCGTGTACGAGACGCTGCATGGCCGCCGGCCGCGAGCTCGGCGTGCGCGAACGCCGGCTACTACGCGATCGACTCGCTGCGGCTCGAGAAGGGCTACCGCGCCTGGGGCCGCGAGCTGACGCCGGACATCACGCCGTACGAGGCGGGCCTCGGCTTCGCCGTGGCGCTCGACAAGCCCGGCGGCTTCAAGGGGCGGGCGCGGCTGGCCGGCCTCAAGGGACAGACGCCGGCGCGCCGCGTCGTGTCGCTCGTCGTCGATGCGCCGCACACCAACCTCTGGGGCGGCGAACTGATCCTGCGCGACGGCGCGCCCGTCGGCTTCGTGACCTCGGCCGCGTTCGGCCACACCATCGGACGTCCGGTCGCGCTCGGCATCGTTATCGCGCGGCGACGGCGCCGCCGACAAGGCGTGGATCGACGGCGGCAGCTACGAGATCGACCTTGCCGGCGAGCGGTATGTGGCGGCGGTCTCGCTGAAAGCCCCGTACGATCCGGCGTCGCTGCGGGTGAAGAGCTAGGGGAACAAGGAGAAGAAGATGCTGGTCGGCGTACCGAAGGAAATCAAGGTTCACGAGTACCGGGTCGGGCTGACGCCGTCGTCGGTGCGCGAAATGATCGCGCACGGCCACGCCGTGCTGGTGCAGACCGATGCCGGCAGCGGCATCGGCGCCAGCGACGACGACTACCGGCGCGCCGGCGCGGAAATCGCCGCCATCCGCCGAGGACGTCTTCCGCCGGGCCGAGATGATCGTCAAGGTCAAGGAGCCGCAGGCGATCGAGCGCGCGATGCTGCGCGAGGGCCAGATCCTCTTCACCTACCTGCACCTGGCGCCGGACCCCGAGCAGGCGGCCGACCTCGTCCGGAGCGGCGCGATCTGCGTCGCCTACGAGACGGTCACGTCGCCGACCGGCGGCTTGCCGCTGCTGGCGCCGATGTCCGAAGTCGCGGGCCGCCTCGCCGTGCAGGCCGGCGCGCGCTGTCTCGAGAAGTCGGCCGGCGGCATGGGCATGCTGCTCGGCGGCGTGCCCGGCGTCGCGCCGGGACGCATCCTGATCCTCGGCGCCGGCGTGGTCGGCACCAATGCGGCGCAGATGGCGGTCGGCACCGGCGCGCAGGTCGTCGTGATCGACAAGTCGGTCGACGCGCTGCGGCGCATCGACGCGATGTTCAACGGTCGCGCCATGACGCTCTTCTCGAACCGCGACAACGTCGAGCGCGAGGTGCTGCGCGCCGACCTCGTCATCTCGGGCGTGCTGATCCCGGGCGATGCCGCGCCGAAACTCGTGACCCGGGAGATGCTGCCGAAGATGAAGCGCGGCTCGGTGATCGTCGACGTCGCGATCGACCAGGGCGGCAGCTGCGAGACATCGCGCGCGACCACGCACGCCGATCCGACGTACGTGGTCGACGGCGTGGTGCACTACATGGTCGCCAACATGCCGGGCGCGGTGCCGCGCACATCGACCTACGCGCTGAACAACGCCACGCTGCAGTTCGCGCTGCAACTGGCGGACAAGGGCTGGCGACGCGCGCTGTCGGAGAACCCGCACCTGAAGGCCGGCCTGAACGTCGCCGCGGGCAAGGTCACCTACAAGGCGGTGGCGAAGGCCCTGAACCTCAACTACACGCCGGCGGACGCGGTGCTGCCGCTCTGAGGCGGCGCTACTGCGCCGGCCAGACGCCCGCCGCGCGCAGTCGGGTATCGCCCTCGTCGGGCTGGAAGAAGTCGACTTTCACCTTGTCGCCGGCTTTCAGCTTCGACACGTCGTAAACGTGCTCCTGGCACCTGGACATCTGCGGTCTTCCCGTCCTTGCCCCGGAGGCGCATCACGCGGTCGGACGACCGCACCGACAGCACCTCGAACACGCTCGTCGTCATTGGCGCGTGACTCTCGATCGCCGGGATGGACTCGGGCGGTTTCACGCGGTCGCCGCGGTTGCCGCCGCCGACTCTCTGTGCGTCGGCCGTGACCGCGAGAGCCGCCCGAAGCAGGCCCACGCACAGACAGGCGATAAGTTTGCCGTTCATGGTCCCTCCCGGAGGCATCGCACACGGGGAGCGTGCCACGCCGGTTGCCGACTGCTTTGATCGAGTGCAGCTGCCCGGCGTCCGCACGCGCCGTACGTCGGACGGTTGCCGGTACGATGTCGCCCGGCGGCATGCGACCGCCTTGATCGTCACCCGCCACAACTATCGACCGCCGCGCCTTGAGCCTCTCGATTTCCTTCGCCGTCCTGTTCGCCGCGCTGCTGCACGCGAGCTGGAACGCGATGATCAAGGGCGGCGGCGACGTCCTGCTGGACACCGCCGTGATCGTCGCCGGTGCCGGCCTCGTCGCCCTGCCCTTCCTGTTCATCGTGCCGATCCCCGCCGGCGGCGAGCTGGCCGTACATCGCGGCGTCGGTGGCGATCCACATCGCCTACTACTACCTGATGATCAACGCCTACCGCTCCGGCGACCTCTCGCTGGTGTACCCGTTGATGCGGGGCGTGGCGCCGCTGCTCACCGGCGTGCTGGGCATCGTCACGCTGCGGGAGATGCCCGGCGTGATGAACTGGATCGGCATGCTGCTGATCTCCGCCGGGGTCGTCGCGCTCGCGCTGCGCACCGTCCATCACTCGCCGTCCGGCCGCGCCGTGTCGTTCGCGCTGATGAACGCGCTCGTCATCGCGATCTACACCATCATCGACGGCACCGGGGCGCGCCTCGCGGGCGACGCCTGGGCCTACATCGTGTGGCTGTTCGTGCTCGACGCGATTCCGTTCACGGTGTACATGCTGGTCCGGCACCGGGCGGCGTTCATCGACGCGCTCGGACCGCCGCCGGACGCGGGGGCTCGTCGGCGGATCCCTGTCCGCCGGCGCCTATGCGATCTCGGTGTGGGCGATGACGAAGGCGCCGGTCGCGCTGGTGGCGTCGCTGCGCGAAACGTCGGTGCTGTTTGCCACGCTGATCGGGGCGCGCCTGCTGCACGAGAAGCTGACGCCGCGCCGGTGGGCGGGCGTCCTCGCCGTGGTGCTGGGCGTGGTCGGCGCTGAAGGCGGCGTGAAGGGTCAGGCGGCCCGGCGCGCCTCGACCGGCGCCACCTGCTGGATGCCCATGTCCTTCAGCGTCTGCGCCACCGCGCTGACGACGTTGCGCATCTCGTTGGCGTCGATCGCGCCGATGCACCCCACGCGGAACGTCTCGACCTGCGTCAGCTTGCCCGGGTAGAGGATGTAGCCGCGATCGCGGGTCATCGCGTAGAAGGTCTTGAAGTCGTACGCCTCGTCCGCCGGCGCGTGGAAGGTGACGATGATCGGCGCCTGCACCGCCGGGGCCAGGAAGGTGCGGAAGCCGAGTTCGGCCATGCCGTCGACCAGCGTTTCGCAGTTGCGCGTGTATCGCGCCAGGCGCGCCGGCTGGCCGCCCTCCTCCTTGAACTGGTCCACGGCCACGCGCAGGGCCGCGACGACGTGCGTCGGCGGCGTGTAGCGCCACTGCGTGGTCTTCTCCATGTAGACGTACTGGTCGTGCAGGTCCATCGCGAGCGAGTGCGCGTTGCCCGCGCGGGCCTCGAGCACGGCCTTGCGCACGATGACGAAGCCCATGCCGGGCACGCCTTCGAGGCACTTGCCGCTGGCGGCGATCAGCGCGTCGAAGGGCACCGTGGCGACGTCGATCGGAATCGCCGCGAACGAACTCATGGCGTCGACGATCAGGCCCTTGCCGCGCTGCGCGCACACCTGGGCGATCGCGGGCAGGTCGTTCAGCACGCCGGCGCCGGTCTCGCAGTGGACCTGGGCCACGTGCGTGATCGCGGGGTCGGCGGCCAGCGCCGCCTCGACGATCGGCGCCCGTGACCGGCTGGTCCTCGGGAACCGGCAGGTCGACCACGGCGCGGCCCAGGTACCTGCAGATCCTGCACGATGCGCGCGCAGTACGCGCCGTTGTTCGGCACCAGCACCTTGCCCGCGCGCGGCACCACGGTGCCGATCGCCGCCTCGACCGAGAAGGTGCCGCTGCCCTGCAGCGGCACGCAGGTGTACTCGGCTGCCGCCGCCGACGATGTCGACGAGGTCCTTGCGCAGGCTGGCGGTGATCGCGTTGAAGGCCGCGTCCCACGAACCCCAGTCGTTCAGCATCGCCTGCTTGGTTCGCAGCGAGGTCGTGAGGGGGCCGGGTGTCAGGAGTATCGGGTCGTTGCCACGGATCATTGCGTCTCCCTCATTGGCGGGCGGTGTTGCGCCACGCCTGCGTGCGTCGGATCAGCCACCACTCGGCGGCGAACAGGATGCCGGTGACGACGGCCGACGTCAGCACGATCAGCGTCGCCATGGCGGCGGCCGAACCGATGGCGCCCGCCTCGTCGAGTTGCAGGATGGAAATCGACGCGAGCGTCGTCTTCGGCGAATACAGGAACACGACCGCCGAGATGGTGGTCATCGCGTTGACGAAGTAGTAGCGGCCGATGTCGAGGACCGACGGCAGGCACACCGGCACGGTCACGCGCCAGAACGTCTTGTAGAACGGCACCTTGAGCGACGCCGACACCGACTCGAACTCGCTGTCGATCTGCTTCAGCGCGGTCACCGCCGTCAGGTGGCTCGACGAGTAGAAGTGCACGAGCGTCGACAGCACGAGGATGGTCATCGTGCCGTACAGGAAGTTGAGCGGATTGGCCGGAGCATTGAAGAACAGGATGTAGCCGATGCCGAGCACCATGCCGGGCACGGCCATCGGCAGCATGGCCTGGAAACGGATCAGCGGCCGCAGCAGATCGGCGCCCTTCGTCTTCTCCAGCCAGTAGGCGCCGGCGAACGTGATCGACGCGCCGACGACCGCGCACCAGGCCGCCATCACGAGGCTGTTGCGGTACGCGTGCTCGAGCCCGGCCTCCTCGAGCCCGTAGGTGTAGTGATTCAGCGTCAGCGACAGGTTGTACGGCCAGAACTTCACCACCGAGCCGTACGCCGCCATGCCGACGACGAGCAGCATCAGCGACGACATCACGAGCACGAGCACGAACAACGCGAGGTCGCGCCCGCGGGCCCGCTTGGCCTGGTACGGCACGCTGCGGGCGGTGAGCAGCGCCTGCTGCCTGCGCTGCACGATGTGGTCGATCACGAATGCCGCCACCGCGGGCAGCAGGAGCACGAGGCCGACCACGGCGCCCATCGAGAAGTTCTGCTGGCCGATCACCTGCTTGTAGATGTCGACCGCCAGCACGTTGGTGTTGCCGCCGATCACCTTCGGCACGCCGAACTCGGACACCGCCATCGTGAAGACGACCATGCTCGCGGAGATCAGGCCGTACTTCGCGCCCGGCAGCGTGATCGTCATGAACTTGCGGACCTCGCTCGTGCCCATCGAGTCCGCCGCCTCGTAGAGCCGCGCGTCGGACAGCGCCAGCGCCGCCATCAGGATCATCGCGGCATGCGGGAACGAGGCGAAGGTCATCGCCATCACCATGCCCGGCATGCCGTAGATCGTGCTTCAGCCCGACCCAGTCGAGCATGAACTTGAAGGCGCCCTGGTTGCCGAACAGGTAGATGAACGAGATCGCGGCCAGCAGCGACGGCGCGAGGATCGGGATCATCGCGATGTTGCGCCACAGGCCCTTGAACGGAATGCAGCTGCGCTGCATCGCGTAGGCGAACAGGAAGGCGAGCGGAACGGTGACCGAGCGTCGTCAGGACCGCGAAGGTGAGCGTGTTCCGGGTCGACTGCGCCAGCGCCGCCGACTGCACGTACTGGACGAAGTTGGCGATGCCGACGAACTCGCCGCCGCGGCCCTCGACGCTGCGGACGAGGATCATCGCCAGCGGCACCGTCAGGAAGACGAGCAGCGCGACGGCAGCAGGACGATGCCGCCGCGCGCGGCGAGCGCCTCCTTCGCCAGCGCGAAGCGCGACGGCATCGGCGTGCCGACCGGCAGCGGCGACGGAGCTCATGCGCGAAGCCTCACGGCCTGCGCGCTCACCACGCTGCGCGCCGGCGTCATGGCCGCGCCGGCTCCGGGAACACGCGCACGCGGTCGGTCCGCAGGGCGATCTCCACTTCCCCGCCCTCGCGCACGTCGAGGTCGTGCAGCTGGTTGAGCGAGTACGAGATCGTCATCGGCTGGCCCGAGCGCTTCGCAGCGGATCTCGGCCAGGCACACGGTTCCGAGGTAGTCGATGCGCGCGATGCGGCCGCGCAGCCGATTCGGCAATTGCGCGATGTCGCCTTCGACGTGCCGGTCTTCGGGCCGCAGGTAGATGCGGACCGGGTCGCCCGCGGCGTTGCCGTCGGCCGGCAAGCGTCAGTTCGACGGAGCCCACCTTGAAGCGACCGCCGCCCAGCGCGGTCGCCTTCAGCACGTTGACCTTGCCGAGGAAATCCGCGACGAAAGGCGTCGCCGGACGCTCGTAGACGTCGCTCGGCGTGCCGATCTGCTCGATCACGCCGTGGTTCATCACGACGACGCGGTCGGCCATCGACAGCGCCTCTTCCTGGTCGTGCGTGACCATGATGGTCGTGACCCGCAGCCGGCGCTGCAGCTGGCGGATCTCGCCGCGCAGCCGCTCGCGCACCTTGGCGTCGAGCGCCGACAGCGGCTCGTCGAGCAGCAGCAGGCTGGGCGAGGTCGCAAGCGCCCGCGCGAGCGCGACGCGCTGCTGCTGGCCGCCCGACATCTGGCTCGGATACTTCGGTCCGGCGTCAGGCAGGCCGACCAGCGTCAGCAGTTCGTTGACGCGCGCCGCGATCTCCGCCCGCCCCTTGCGCCGGTTCACCAGGCCGTAGGCGACGTTCCCGGCGATCGTCAGGTTGGGGAACAGCGCGTACGACTGGAACACGATGCCGTAGTCGCGGGCCGCCGGCGGCGCATTCGATATGTCGCGGCCGTTCTGGAAGATCGTGCCGCCGCGTCTGGCGCTCGAGGCCGGCGATGATCCGCAGCAGCGTCGTCTTGCCGCAGCCCGACGGGCCGAGGAAGCACACCAGTTCGCCGGGATGGATGACCAGGTCGATCGACTTCAGCGCGACGAAGTCACCGAACGCCTTGTGGACCGACTCGAGGCGCAGGGCCTCGCTGGAAGAATTCGGCAAGGAAGCCGCCATGTGCTGGATGTCAAAAGACTCGGGTCAGCCCCGGGCGTACGACGGTGCCCGACGCTGACCCGAGCCCGCTCGCGCGGAGCGCGAGCGGAGGTGGATCACTTGGGTGCGGCCTTCGACTCGTAGCGCTTGCTCCACTCGGCGAGGATGCGGTCGCGGTTCTTGGCGGCCCAGGCGAAGTCGTTCTTCACGAGGCGGCTGGCGTAGTCCGCCGGCACGTTGGGCAGCGGCTTGGACAGGCTCGGGACCGCGACGATCGCGAAGTTGGCGGCGTACAGCCCCATCGCCTCGTCCGACGACCGACCAGTCGAGCAGCTTCTGCGCGGCGGCCATGTTCTTCGTGCCCTTGTGGATGCCGATCGCCTCCAGGTCCCAGCCCAGGCCTTCCTTCGGGAACACGAGGTCGATCGGGGCGCCGCGCGCCTTCTCGCGGTTGGCGCGGTACTCGAAGGAGATGCCGACCACGTACTCGCCGGCGGCGGCGGCGGCGCACGGACGCGAGCCCGAGTGCATGTACTGCGCGATGTTCTCGTGCAGGCCGTCCATGAACTTCCAGCCGTCGGCCTCGCCCCACAGCTGCAGCCAGGCGGAGACGTCGAAGAAGCCGGTGCCCGACGACGCCGGGTGCGGCATCACGATCTGGCCCTTGTAGACCGGCTTGGTCAGGTCGCTCCACGTCTCGGGCTTCGGGATGTTGCGCTTGGCCGCCTCGACGGTGTTGAAGCAGATCGTCGCGCCCCACACGTCCATGCCGACCCAGGCCGGCGGGTTCTTCGGATCGCGGTACTGGGCAGCGACGCGGTTGAGGCCGGCCGGCGCGTAGGGCACCAGCATGCCTTCGGTGTCGAAGATCGCCATGCTGGTCGCGGCCACGCCCATGACGACGTCGGCCTTCGGATTGTTCTTCTCGGCCAGCAGCTTGGCGGTGATGATGCCGGTCGAGTCGCGGACCCACACGATCTCGATGTTCGGGTTGGCCTTCTCGAAACCGTCCTGGTAGGCCTTCAGCTGGTCGGTCTCCAGCGCCGTGTACACGGTCAGCTGCGTCTTCTGCGCGCTGGCGCCGAACGCGACAGCGGACAGGGCAGCGGCGGCGACGAGCCTGCCGACAGTCGCAAACGAAAACTTCATCGACTCCTCCTTCATGACCCCGGTGGCATGGATGCGGCCGTTCGTGAGGGGAAACGAACGACCATCGAAGTTAGCTCGACCGCGTGACCGGTCGGTGAAATCGAGCCGGCGCGCCATCTTAGGTACTCGCGCAGACAGCGGGGGCAGTCTACGAGCGGCATCGTGGCTGTCAATTGTTTTTTGCAGATTGTAGACAATCAGAGGCGACGGCCCTAGACTCCGGCCATGGCCAGCTCCGATACCGCCCCGGGCGCACGTCGTCCCGCATCCGACGATCGAACTGCTGCGCACCGCGTCGCTGTCGAGCGCCGCGCAGCAGGAGATCGAGCGGATGATCCTCGAGGGCGAGATCGGCCCGGGCTGCGAAGCTGACCGAGGCCTGGCTGTCGGAACGCCTGGGCGTGTCGCGCGGCCCGATCCGCGAAGCCTTCCGCATGCTCGAGGAAGCGGGCCTGGTGCGCCAGGAGAAGAACCGCGGCGTCTTCGTGCGCGACATCCCGCTCGAGGAAGCGCTGGAGATCTACGACCTGCGCGCCGCGATGGACGAACTCGTCGGCCGGCGGCTGGCCGAGACGATCACGCCCGAGCAGATGAAGAAGGCGCGCGCGATCGTCGAGCGGATGGACGCGGCGGCGCGGGCCGGCGACGCCGATGCCTACCACCTGCTCAACCTCGAATTCCACGACGCCCTGGTCGGCTTCACGGGCAACCGCAAGCTGGCCGGCGTCTACCGCAAGCTGGTGAAGGAACTGGCGCTGTTCCGTCGTCGCAACCTGCGCGACCAGGAACTGCTGCCGCACTCGGCCGCGGAGCACCGCGCGATCCTGAAGGCGATCGCCGCCGGCGATCCCGGAGCAGGCCGGACGGGCGATGTTCGACCACGTGATGGAAAGCAAGGAGCGCGCGCGGCAGGGCGAAAGCGCGCGGGAACCCGCGCGGGCGCGCGCCGGAAAGAAAGGATAGGGAATGCTCGAAGTGAATGGCCGCCGCGTACGCGGCTCCCAGGCAGTCGACCGTCGTCCTCTGCATCGACGGCTGCGAGCCCGACTACATCGCACAGGCGGTGGCCGGCGGCCACATGCCGTTCATGAAGCAGGTGCTCGCGCGCGGCACGGCGCTGGTCGCCGACTGCGTCGTCCCCAGCTTCACCAATCCGAACAACCTCTCGATCGTCACCGGCGCGCCGCCGTCGGTGCACGGCATCTGCGGCAACTACCTGTTCGACGTCGAGAGCGGCACCGAAGTGATGATGAACGACCCGAAGTGGCTGCGCGCGCCGACGATCCTCGCCGCGCTGGCCGACGCCGGGCACTCGGTCGCGGTGGTCACCGCCAAGGACAAGCTGCGCAAGCTGCTCGGCCACGAGATGAAAGGCATCTGCTTCTCGTCGGAGAAGGCCGACCAGGTGACGAGCGAGGAAAACGGCATCACCGACGTGCTGCCGCTGGTCGGCATGCCGGTGCCCGACGTCTACAGCGCCGAACTGTCCGAGTTCGTCTTCGCCGCCGGCGTGCGGCTCATCGAGACGCGCAAGCCCGACTTCCTGTACCTGTCGACGACCGACTACGTGCAGCACAAGCACGCGCCGGGCGACCCGGACGCCAACCGCTTCTACGCGATGCTCGATCGCTACCTGGCGCGGCTCGACGCGCTCGGCGCGGTGTTCGCGCTGACCGCCGACCACGGCATGAACGCCAAGACCAGGCTCGACGCCAGCCCGAACGTCATCTTCCTGCAGGACCTGCTCGACGACTGGCTCGGCCGCGAGCGCGCGCGCGTGATCCTCCCGATCACCGACCCGTACGTGGTGCACCACGGCGCGCTCGGCTCCTTCGCGACGATCTACGTCGCCGCCCGACGAGGTCGCGGGCGTCACCGCGCGCCTGCGCGAACTGCCCGGCATGGAGGTCGTGCTCGGCCGCGACGAGGCGGCCACGCGCTTCGAGCTGCCGGCCGACCGCATCGGCGACATCGTGGCCGTATCGGAGCGCAGCGTGGTGCTCGGCACCAGCCGCTCGCGGCACGACCTGTCGCAGCTCGAACTGCCGCTGCGCTCGCACGGCGGCATCTCGGAGCAGCGGGTGCCGCTCATCGTCAACCGCCGCATCGAAGGGCTCGACCCGCTGCGCCGCTGGCGCAACTTCGACGCCTTCGATCTCGCGCTCAACCACGCCCAATGAGCGCACCCGCCTCCCCCGTCCGCGCCGAGACGCTCCGCATCGCCGGCGAGAAGGTGCGCCTGCGAGCGCAGCTTCGAGGTGCGCTATCCGTACACCGGCGAAGTGGTGGCGACGGTTCCGAAGGCGTCGGTCGACGACGTGCGCCGCGCCTTCTCGATCGCCCGCAAGTACCGCAGCACGCTGACGCGCTACGACCGCTACCGGATCCTGATGAAGGCCGGCGAGATCATCGCGCAGCCGCCGCGACGAGATCGCGCGGCTGATCACGCTCGAGTCCGGCCTGTGCCTGAAGGACACGCAGTACGAGGTGGGCCGTGCCAGCGACGTGCTGCTGTTCGCCGCCAACCAGGCGCTGGTCGACGACGGCCAGGTCTACTCGTGCGACCTGACGCCGCACGGCAAGACGCGCAAGGTCTACACGATGCGCGAGCCGCTGCTGGGCGTCGATCTCGGCGATCACGCCGTTCAACCATCCGCTGAACCAGGTGATCCACAAGGTCGCGCCGGCCGTGGCGACCAACAACCGCGTGGTGCTGAAGCCGAGCGAGAAGACGCCGCTCGCGGCCTATGCGCTCGCCGACGTCCTGTACGAGGCCGGCCTGCCGGGCCCGATGCTGTCGGTGGTCACCGGCGACCCGCGCGAGATCGCCGACGAGATGCTGACCAATCCGGACGTCGACCTGGTCACCTTCACCGGCGGCGTGGCCGTCGGCAAGTACATCGCGGCCAAGGCCGTCTACAAGCGGCAGGTGCTCGAACTCGGCGGCAACGACCCGATCATCGTGATGGAGGACGCCGACGTCGAAGAGGCGGCCACGCTCGCGGCCAGCGGCTCGTACAAGAACTCGGGCCAGCGCTGCACGGCCGTCAAGCGGATGCTGGTGCACGCGAGCGTCGCCGACGACTTCGTCGAGCGCCTGGTCGCGAAGACCAGGGCGGTCAAGTACGGCGATCCGCTCGACCCGGGCAACGACATGGGCACGGTGATCGACGAGGCCGCGGCGCGCGAGTTCGAGTCGCGGGTGAACGCGGCCATGGCGCGCGGCGCGCGGGTGCTGGCCGGTCACGTGCGCCGCGGCGCGCTCTATGCCCCGACGGTGGTCGACCGGGTCGTTCCGGACATGCAGCTCGTGAAGGAGGAAACCTTCGGCCCCGTCTCGCCGGTCATCCGCTTCGCGTCGATCGACGAGGCCATCGCCATCAGCAACTCGACGGCGTACGGCCTGTCGTCGGCCGTGTGCACGAACCGGCTCGACTACATCACGCGCTTCATCTCCGAACTCAACGTCGGCACCGTCAACGTGCGCGAAGTGCCGGGATACCGGCTCGAACTGACGCCTTTCGGCGGAATCAAGGACTCCGGCCTCGGGTACAAGGAAGGCGTGCTGGAAGCGATGAAGAGCTTCACCAACACGAAGACCTACTCGCTGCCCTGGTAGCGGAACGCTGACGACGAGGCCGGTCCCGACCGAAACGGATGCAAACACTCCTGAACCTGCTGGCGGCCATCGCGCTGCTCGTCTGGGGCACGCACATCGTGCGCACCGGCGTGCTGCGCGTGTACGGCGCCAGCCTGCGCCAGGTGCTGCGCCGCAACGTCGGCAACCGCGCCACCGGCTTCGTCGCCGGCGTGGCCGTCACCGGCCTGCTGCAGAGTTCGACCGCCACGGCGCTGCTGGCCTCGTCCTTCGTCTCGCAGGGACTGATCGGCACGGCGGCGGCGCTCGCGGTGATGCTCGGCGCCGACGTCGGCACCGCGCTGATGGTGCAGGTCTTCTCGCTGAACCTGACCTGGCTCGCGCCGCTGCTGATCGTCGCCGGCGTCATCGTCTACCTGTCGAAGAAGAACGAGCGGGCGGGCCAGATCGGCAAGATCGCGCTGGGCCTCGGCGTGATGATCCTGGCGCTGCAGCTGATCGCGCCAGGCGACCGTTGCCGCTGACCAAGACCGCGGGCGTGCGCGTGCTGTTCGCGCAGATCTCCGGCGACCTGCTGCTCGACGTGCTGATCGGCGCCCTGCTCGCCGTGGCCTCGTATTCGAGCCTGGCGGTCGTGCTGCTGGTCGCGACGCCTGACGGCCGCCAACATCGTGCCGGCGCACGTCGCGCTGCCGGTCGTGCTCGGCGCCAACCTCGGCAGCGGCCTGCTGGCGCTGCTCACGACCTGGAAGGCCGATCCGGTCGCGCGCCGCGTGCCGCTCGGCAACTTCGTCTTCAAGGCGGCCGGGCGTCGCGCTCGCGATCCTCGCGCTGCCGTTCGCCACGCCGTACCTGCTGAAGCTGCACCCGGATCCCAAGCAGCTCGTCGTCTACTTCCACCTGCTGTTCAACGTGCTGCTGGCGATGACGTTCATCGGCTTCACCGACCGCGTCGCGACGCTCACTGAAAAGTGGCTGCCCGCGCCCCGCGCCGGCCGACACGCTGGGCGAGCCGCGCCACCTCGACCCGGTCGCGCTCGACACGCCCGGCGCTGGCGCTCGGCAACGCGGCGCGCGAGGCCATCCGGCTCGCCGACACCGTCCAGGAGATGCTCACCGGCCTGCTCGAGGTCCTGCGGCGCGACAACGCGCAGCTGGCCGAGTCGCTGCGGCGCAAGGACGACGAGATCGACCGGCTGTACTCCGCGATCAAGCGCTACCTGGCGCAGATCAGCCGCGAGGCGCTGGAGGCGCGCGAGTCCCGGCGCTGGACCGAGATCATCCAGTTCACGATCAACATGGAGCACGTCGGCGACATCATCGAGCGCCTGCTGCTCGACGTCGCCGAGCGCAAGATCCAGCACGGCCTGTCCTTCTCGGAGGCCGGGCCTGCAGGAGATCAGCGACCTGCACGCGCGCCTGATCGGCAACCTGCAGCTGTCGGTGGCCGTGTTCCTCAACGGCGACCTGAAGTCCGCGCAGCGACTGATCGCGCGAGAAGGTCACGTTCCGCGAACTCGAGATGCGCTACGCCGAGAGCCATCTCCACCGGCTGTCGGAGAACACGCCGCAGTCGGTCGAGACCAGCTCGCTGCACCTGGACCTGCTGTCCGACTTCAAGCGCATCAATTCGCTGTTCTGCTCGGTGTCCTATCCGATCCTCGAATCCGCCGGCGTGCTGTCGAAGACGCGTGTGCTGGGCGAGCAGCCGCGGCGCTGTTCAACACCAACCAGTCCTCGGCCGCGAGCTGACATGGCGCTGACGCTCGACGACATCGAAGCGCTGTTCGCCGCCAAGGGCGACCGCATGTACGCCGGCGAGCCGGTGACGCAGCTGCAGCACGCGCTGCAGTCCGGCCATCTGGCCGAGCAGGACGGCGCGGGCGACGAGCTGGTCGTCGCCGCCTTCCTTCACGACCTCGGCCACCTGATCAACGACCAGGGCGAGACGCCGACGCTGCGCGGCATCGACGACCGCCACGAGTACGTCGCGCTGCCCTTCCTGCGCGACCTGTTCGGTCCCGAGCCGTCCTGCAGCCGATCCGCCTGCACGTCGATGCCAAGCGTTACCTGTGCGCGCGCGGCGACGGCACGGTCACCGGTGCGGAGTACTGGGCCGCGCTGTCGATCGATTCGAGGCGCAGCCTCGAGCTGCAGGGCGGCATCTTCAGCGAGCCCGAAGCCGAAGGCTTCCGCGCCCGAGCCGTACGCGGAGGACGGCGTGCGCGCTGCGCCTGTGGGACGACCGCGCGAAGCTGGCGGGACGCGCAGACGCCGCCGCTCTCGCACTACCTCGCGCTGGCGGCGCGGGTCGCCGGCCGCTGATGTGCCGCGCGGGCCGCTGGGCGATAATCCGCGGCCCTGTCAGGAGGTGACGAATCATGACGCGTTCCCTGTTGCTCGTTGCGCTGCTCGCGTTGCTCGCCGCGTGCTCGAAGACGCCGGAGCGCGCGCCGGCAAGTCGCCGCCGCCGGCCGCCAGGTCGGCGGCGGCCGAGATCCAGTGGGTGCGGCCGCAGACCGTCGCCGACGTCGACCGCGCGTTCGAGGACGCGAAATCGCAGCAACCAGCCGGTGTTCCTGTTCTGGACCGCCGTCTGGTGCCCGCCGTGCAACCAGGTCAAGAGCACGATCTTCACGCGGCCGGAGTTCATCGAGAAGTCGCGCTCCTTCGTTCCGGTGTACGTCGATGCCGACAGCCCGAGCGGCCAGGTGCTCGGCGCAGCGCTTCAAGGTGCGCGGCTACCCGACCATGGTGCTGCTGAGCGGCGGCGGACAGGAACTGACGCGCCTCGCCGGGTCGGTCGACGCCTCGAAGTACATGCAGTTGCTCGAACGCGGGCTGGCCGGCGGCAACTCGGCGAAGCAGTCGCTCGAGGCGGCCCTCGCGGGCAAGCCGCTGCCCGCCGACGACTGGCGGATGCTGGCCTTCTATTCCTGGGGCACCGACGACGGCCAGCTCGTGCCGGAGAAGGACGTTCCCGGCGACGCTGATGAAGCTCGCGGCGCGCCTGCCCGCCGCAGGAACGCGAGGCGTCGTCGCGCCTCGTCCTCGAGGCGCTGCACGCCGCGTCGCAGGCAGAAGGAAGCGAAGCCGAAGCTCGACAAGGCCGACGCGATCGCGAGCGTGAAGAGCCTGCTCGAGCGGCCTGAGCTCGTGCGCGCGAATCACGACATCCTCGGCTACGCCGCCGACGACCTCGTCGGCCTGCTCACCGACGCCGAAGTCGAAGGAGCGCGCCGACCTGTCCGCGCAGTGGATCGCCGCGCTCGACAAGCTCGCCGCCGACCCGACGCTGTCCAACGGCGGCCGCATGTACGCGATGCTCGGCAAGGTCGGCCTCGCGCGCCTGGACAACAAGGATGGTCCGCTGCCGCCTGCCCTGATCGAGGAAGTGAAGTCGCAGGCGGCGCGCGTCGACCGCGAGATCGACGGATCTCGACGAACGGCAGGCGGTGATCACGACCACCGGCGCGGTGCTCGCACGCGCCGGCCTGCTCGACGAGTCCGACGCCCTGCTCACCGCCGAACTGAAGCGCTCGCACTCGCCCTACTACTACATGTCCCAGCTGGCCTCGAACGCGAAGCGCCGCGGCACGCCGGAAGGCAAGGCCGCCGCCGTCGACTGGTCGCGTCAGGCGTACGAAAGCGCGACGGGGCACCGCCACGCGGCTGCGCTGGGGCGGCGGCTACCTGAACACCTTGCTCGAAGTGGCGCCGCAGGACGCAGCGGCGATCGAGAAGGCCGCGACGCAGGTGCTCGGTGAAGTCAAAGCCGACAGCGTGCAGCTGACCGGGAACAACCGCGCAGCGCTCGAGCGCATGAGCAAGCGGCTGGTCGCGTGGAACAAGGACGGCGGGCACGACGACGTGCTCGCGCGCCTCAACGGCGTCGCTCAAGGAGAAGTGCGCCTCGCCGAGCGCGGTCGACCGCGGCCTGGTGCGAATCGCTGTTCGTCCCGGCGAAGCGCGCCTGACGCATGGCGACCTACAGCGCTCCGCTCAGCCCGCGCCGAGGAGCGCGAGTTCGTGCCCTTCATGCACGAGCTGATCGGCATCGCGTTCGCCACGATCCGCGGCTACTTCATGACCGGCACCGCGGTCGCCACGAAGGGCGATGCGAGCCCGGTGACGCATGGCCGACCGCAATGCCGAGGAAGCGATGCGGCGCCTGATCGAGCGGCGCTATCCGACGCACGCGGTCATCGGCGAAGAACACGGCAACAAGCCCGGCGAGCGCTACCGCTGGGTGCTCGACCCGATCGACGGCACGCGCGCCTTCATCACCAACTGCTTCCTGTTCGGCACGCTGATCGCGCTCGAGCGCGACGACGGACGAGGGTTTCCGGCCGGTGCTGGGCGTGATCGGGCACGCCGCGGCCGGCGTGGCGCTGATCGGCCACCGCGGCGGAACGACCCTGTACGCGAGCGACGGCACCGTCGCGCGCCGTCGCGCGTTCGTCCGTGCGACCGGCTCGCCGACGCGACCGTGCTGGCGACCACGCACTGGTCGACCGGCGAGCAGCGCGGCGGTCCCGCGGTCGAGCGCATCGTCCGCGCCGCCAAGCTCTATCGCACGTGGGGCGACTGTTTCGGCTACTTCGCGCTGGCGACCGGCGCGGCCGACCTGATGCTCGACCCGACGCTCGCCTACTGGGACGTCGCGGCGATCGTGCCCGTCGTCGAAGGCGCCGGCGGCGCTCGTCACCGCCTGGAACGGCGGCGATCCGCTGGAAGAGCCCGTCGCTGATCGCCAGCGCGGGGCCGCTGAACGCGGTCGCGCTCGAACTGCTGGCGCGCACCCGGGAATAGAGCTCAGAGGGTCGGCGCGCGACGCGGCGGCGCCGCGGCGCGGGACTGCCGCGCGGCGCTCCGCGAAATCGCTCCGCCGACTGCAGCACCAGTTCAGCCATCGAGTGACGGCTCTGGTAGGTCTCACGCTGCCAGCGGGCGTCGTTGCCGTCCGAACGGACCCAGCGCTCGATCTCGTCCATCGCGTCGAGCGACCCGAGCTCGCGCGCGATGCGGGCGCACCTGTTCGAGCGTGGCCAGCACGTCCTGGTGCACGGGGCGCACCGCGCCCGTGGCGCCGTCGATCAACTGCCCCTCGAGTCCGAAGCGGCATGCCTGGAAGCGGTTGTAGTTGTAGGTGACGTAGATGTCCTCGCTCTCCGGCGGCGCCGGATCGCTCGAGCAGCATGCGGCAGATGGCCTGCACGTAGGCGGCGAGCGCGGCCGCGCGCTCCACCGTGAGCGGCGTGTCGAACACCCTGCACTTCGATCGTGCCGTACTCGGGCTTGGGACGGATGTCCCAGTAGAAGTCCTTCATGCTCTCGACCACGCCGAGCCGCTTCAGCTTGCCGAAGAAGCGTTCGAACGCCGGCCAGTCGGTCAGGAAGGGCGCGCGGCCCGACAGCGGAAAGGCGTAGACCGAGTTGAGCCGGGAGCAGTCGTAAGCGGTGTCGACCCCCTGGAAGTAGGGACTGCTGGCGGCGAGCGCGATGAACTGCGGGATGTAGGCCGAGAGCCGATGCAGCAGCCACAACGCCTGCGTGCCGTTCTCGCAGCCGATGTGCACGTGCTGCCCGAACACCGTGAACTGCTTGGCCAGGTAGCCGTACAGCCCGGCCACGTGCCGGAAGCGCGGCCGATCATAGATCTGCCGGTCGTACCAGCGCTGGAAGGGATGGGTTCCGCCGCCGGCGATCTCGAGGTCGAGTCGGTCGGCGCCGACGACGAGCGCGTCCCGGATCGCGATCAGTTGCGACCGCAAGGGGTCGAACGCATGCTGGATCGAGGTGCTGACCTCGAGCATGCTCTCCGTGATCTCAGGCGTGATGTTCCCGGGAAATGGCTGGCGCGTCGACGAGCGCGATCAGGTCCGACGCGCCGCGCGTCAGGTCGCCGGTACGGCGGTCGATCAGCTGGAGTTCGAGCTCCACGCCCATCGTCAGCGACTCCGACTTTCCGAACTCGAGGTTCGCGTCCTTCATCGCTCGATCCTCGTTTCGCCGCTCCACCGCAGCGCGAACACCAGCGCCAGGGCGCCGACCAGTTGCAGGATGACCACCGCGGGCAGCAGCACGGACGTCGTCTGCTGCGCGATCTGCGGATTCCACTCGGACACCTGCTGGATCAGCATCAGCGCCAGCGCGGACATCGGCATCAGACCCAGCCCGGTGAGGAAGCCCTTCTTCAGCGAGACGCCGGTCAGCGGCCCGAAGAACGAGACCCCGAGCGCCTTCGTGGCCGTGCGCACCGTGATCAGCGCGGCCACCGGCAGCCAGGCCGGGAAGATGGCATCGACGTCCACCATCGCCGCCGACAGCGCGAAGAAGAGGACGAGCGCGATGCCCGAGGCGAGACCGAACTCGGTCGACGTCAGCAGACGGCCCGTGTCGAACGCGCGAACGAACGCGCCGCACGCGAGCAGCGCGAGCAACGGCGACAGGCGCAGTGCGATCGCCGTGGCAAACACGAGCCACACCACGGCGAGCATGACCAGTATCTGTCCGGCCCGGTCGCGGCCGATGAAGGAGAGCACCAGCAGGAAGACCCGCGCGCCCAGCGCCGCGACTGCGAGCGACCCCGCGATGAGGTAGACGGGATGCAGGAAGACCTCGGCGGCGGAAGCACCCGGCTGCTCGCGAGCGAGCGCGAGCAGCAGCGTCGACAGCATCACCGCGTAGATCGAGTTCAGCGCGGTCAGCAGCAGCGTCCTTTCGGTCACCTGCCCCTGCGACCGCAGCTCTCGAGTGACGGCGAGGACGACCGCGGGGGACGTGGCCATGGCGATGCTGCCGATCACGGCCGCCGACCAGGCCTCGATATCGAAGAAGCGCATCGCCTGGAACACGATGACGAACGACAGCGCGCTCTCCGCAACGCTGCTCGCCAGCAACGCCGGGTTCCGCCGCACCCACCCGAAGGACACGCGCTGTCCGAGATCGAACAGGATGACGGCCGCGGCGAACTCGAGCGCGAACTGCAGCGTGGGGCTCGGCAGTTCTTCCAGCCGAAGGAGACGCAGGACGTAGCCGCCCGCTCCGAACAGGGCGCCGGCGGCGACGTAGCCGAACAGACGCGGCAACCGAAGACGCGCCGCGCCCTCTCCCGCCGCCGCCGCCAGGAGCGCGAGCGCCGCGACTCCGAGAGCGGCAGGCACGTTCGGAGGCCAGTCAGGAAGAAAGGTCAGTTCCACGGGATTGAACGCTGGGTCGAAGGACACAAAAAAAAGTCCGCGTTGTGCCGGGCACCTACGCGGACCGAATCGCTACGAGGAAGGGGAACCTCCTGCGTTGCGCTTGCTGCCAACCGACGGAGTAGCCAAGGGGCTACGAATTGGGGCGACGGGATGCGACAGTAGTGGGCTCGCAGCGCCCGCGAAATTAGGGGAACAAGCTACGCGCTAGTGCGTAGCGATGCGGAGCAGGTCAGGAACGAACGGAAGTTGCGACTTCGTTGCCGTCGAGCGCGAGGCGCAGACGGAACAGATCTGCGATGCGCCGCGCGTTGAGCTTGTCCATGAGGCGCGCGCGGTGCACTTCGACAGTGCGCGGGCTGATGCCCAGTTCGACGGCGATCTCGCGGTTGTGCAGGCCGTCGGTGATGCGCTGGAACACCTCGAGTTCGCGCGGCGTCAGGCGGCCGAGGCGCTCGCGCATCTGCTCGCGCTCGCGCGCGCGGCTCAGCGCCTGCGCATCGCTCTGGAGCGCGGCGCTGACCGCGTCCATCAGTTCCTCAGGCTGGACGGGCTTCTCGAGGAAATCCAGCGCACCCGTCCGCAGCGCGGCCCGGGCGCGTGGCCACATCGCCGTGACCCGTCACCACGATCACCGGCAGATTCGGCTGCTCCTCGTGCAGCTTCTTCTGCAGGTCGAGTCCGCTCATCCCGGGCAGACGGAGGTCGACGATGGCACAGGCGGGCCGCTCGATCAGGCCCTTCGCGAGGAACTCCTCGGCGGTGGCGAAGCATCGGGGCGAGTAGCCGCTGGCTTCCAGAAGGGCGGCCAGCGACTCACGCAGGTCCGCATTGTCGTCAATCAGGTAGACAGTCGGCGGACGCGAAGCAGCATGCGCAACGGTCGTCATGGTCATGCCTTCGTCAAAGCGCCGGCGAAACCCGGCCTGCTTTGAGCATAGCTTGGGACAAACACGTAACCGTACCGAGGATCAAAGAAAGCCTGATTGCCTCAGAACGGTATGTCGTCGTCCATGTCGGCCATCGACGACGCGGGTTTGCCGGCCCCGGCGGGCTTGCTCGGGGCCGCGCGCGCTGGGGCACGCGGCTCGTCGCTGCCGCCCTCGAAATCCGGCGCACCGCCGCCCATGCCTTCACGCGAACCGAGCATCTGCATGTTCTCGGCGACGATCTCGGTCGTGTAGCGGTCCTGGCCGTCCTTGTCCTGCCACTTGCGGGTGCGCAGTCGACCTTCGACATAGACGGGACGGCCCTTCTTCAGGTACTCGCCGGCGATTTCGGCCAGGCGGCCGAAGAATGCGACGCGGTGCCACTCGGTCGATTCCTTCATTTCACCGCTCGCCTTGTCCTTCCAGCGGTCGGATGTCGCGATGGTGATATTGGTGATCGCCGCGCCGTCGGCGGTGTACCGCGTCTCCGGATCGCGGCCGAGATTGCCGATCAGGATGACTTTGTTCACGGATGCCATGTGTTCTCCTCTTCAGACCGGCACCGGCTGGCCGCTCGAATGTTTTCTGGGGACTTCCCGCATGCCGAGCGCGATCACCCACCACAGCGCCATGACCGCCGCCGCGCACGCGAACACTCCCTGCGCACCCCAACGCGCGGCCACGAGGCCGCCGAGGGCACCACCGGCGAAAAGGCCGACGGCTTGCGTCGTATTGTAGATGCCGAGTGCGAGTCCCTTCGCGGATGACGGGGCGACCCGCGACACCAGGGACGGCAGGCTCGCTTCGAGGACGTTGAATCCGACGAAGAAGAGCAGCAGCCAGCCGGCGATCCACCAGAGGCTGGGCGCCCAGGCCATCAGTCCCAGCTGGACCACGAGCAGCAGCCCCACGGCGCCAAGGAACAGAGCCCGCATCCGCGACTTCCGCTCGGCCGCCATGATGGGCGGCATCATCAGCGCGAAAGACACCAGCACGACCGGCAGGTAGACCCGCCAGTGGTCGGGCAAGGGCAAGTGCGCGCGCTCGACCAGCAGCACGGGCACGACGACGAACATCGCCATCTGTACCGCGTGCAGCGCGAAGATCCCGAAGTTCAGGCGCAGCAGCTGGGGATCCAGCGCCACGCTGGCCGCCGAAGCCGGATCGTCGTGCTCGATGCGGGCCGGCGCAGTGGGCACGACCCACAGCACGACCGCGATGGCGACGAGCGCAAGGACCCCGGTCAGGGCGAACAGGCCCTCCATGCCGACCGCCGCGTACAGCGGCGGAGCGCCGACCAGCGACAGCGCGAACGTCAGTCCGATCGAGGCGCCGACCATGGCCATCGCCTTGGTCCGGTGCTCCTCGCGCGTGGCGTCGGCGATGAAGGCCGTCACGGCCGCGGAAATCGCGCCGGCACCCTGGATCGAGCGGCCGACGATGGTCCAGTAGATGTCGTGCGCGAATGCGCCGATGAAACTGCCGAGCGCGAACAGCAACAGGCCGGCGACGATCACGGGCTTGCGACCCCAGCGATCGCTGGCGACGCCGAACGGGATCTGCAGGACGCCCTGCGTCAGCCCGTAGATCCCGAGGGCGAGGCCGATCAGAACGGGACTGTCGCCGCCGGGGATCGAGCGCGCGTGCACGGAGAACACGGGCAGGATCAGGAACAGCCCCAGCATTCGCAGGGCAAAGATCGACGCCAGCGAAGCGCTGGTCCGGATTTCCTGACCGGACATGCGCGACGACGAAGGGGAAGTCATTCGAGAGGATCGGAGTTGCGGGGCCGGATCGCTCCGGCGAGGAGAACCGGGCGACGAAGCCCGAGCGCAAGGCGCGCTTGCGTTTGTCGCTATAGTACCAAGTTGCCCTTTTCGAGCCGATCTTCCGCCGGGGCGCGCGCCCGGCGAACCGCAGCAGCATGGACGAAATTCGCATCCGCGGCGCCCGCACGCACAACCTGAAGAACGTCGACCTCGACCTGCCGCGGCACCGGCTGGTCGTGATCACGGGACTGTCGGGATCGGGCAAGTCGTCGCTCGCCTTCGACACCCTGTATGCCGAGGGCCAGCGCCGCTACGTCGAGTCCCTGTCGGCGTACGCGCGCCAGTTCCTCCAGTTGATGGAGAAGCCCGACGTCGACCTGATCGAGGGCCTGAGCCCGGCCATCTCGATCGAGCAGAAGGCGGCTTCCCACAACCCGCGTTCGACGGTCGGCACGGTCACCGAGATCCACGACTACCTGCGCCTGCTGTTCGCGCGCGTCGGCACGCCGTACTGCCCGGAGCACGACCTGCCCCTGCAATCGCAGAGCGTGTCGCAGATGGTCGACGCCACGCTGGTCCTGCCCGAAGACGCCCGGGTGATGGTGCTGGCGCCCGTCGTGCGCGAGCGCAAGGGCGAGTTCGTCGAGTTCTTCGACGACATGCAGACCCAGGGCTTCGTGCGCTTCCGCATCGACGGCGCCGTCGTCGAGGCGGACAGCCTGCCGCCGCTGAAGAAGACCGAGAAGCATTCGCTCGACGTCGTCGTCGACCGCCTGAAGGTGCGTCCCGACGCCAAGCAGCGGCTTGCCGAGTCGTTCGAAACGGCCCTGCGCCTCGCGGACGGCCGCGCGCTGCTGCTCGATCTCGACAACGGCCAGGAGACGCTCTTTTCCAGCCGCTTTTCCTGCCCGGTCTGCAACTACTCGCTGTCCGAACTCGAGCCGCGCCTGTTCTCGTTCAACAATCCCATGGGCGCATGCATGGCATGCGACGGGATCGGCAGCGTCGAATACTTCGACGAGAAGCGCGTGGTCGCGCATCCCGAGCTGTCGCTCGCGAGCGGGGCGATCAAGGGCTGGGACGCGCGCAACCAGTACTACTACCAGATGCTGGCCGCGGTCGCGCAGCACTACGGATTCGACGTCGACCTGCCGTTCGACGAGTTGCCCGAGGCAGGCCGTCGGGCGATCCTGTCCGGCACGGGCGACGACGAGATCGCGTTCACGTACACGAACGAGCGCGGCAAGAAGATGGTCCGCAAGCATCCCTTCGAGGGCGTCGTGCCCAACCTCGAGCGGCGCTTCAGGGAAACCGACTCCGTGGTCGTGCGGGAGGAACTCGGCAAGCTGCGCAGTCAGCGGCCGTGTCCGGTGTGCGAGGGATCCCGCCTGAGGACCGAGGCGCGGCACGTCTTCATCGGCGAGGCCGGCGACCGGCGCGCCATTTACCAGGTGGCCGCCGCCCCGTTGCGCGACGCCTGCGGCTACTTCGAACGCCTGCTGTTCACCGGAGCGAAGAAGGAGATCGCGGACAAGATCGTCAAGGAGATCGGCGCCCGGCTGCGATTTCTCGTCAACGTCGGCCTCGACTACCTTTCGCTCGATCGCTCAGCGGAGACACTGTCGGGCGGCGAGTCGCAGCGGATCCGGCTGGCGTCGCAGATCGGTTCGGGCCTCACCGGCGTGATGTACGTGCTCGACGAACCGTCGATCGGCCTGCACCAGCGCGACAACGATCGCCTGATCGGCACGCTGAAGCACCTGCGGGACCTGGGGAACACGGTGATCGTGGTCGAGCACGACGAGGACGCCATCCGCGCCGCGGACCACGTGGTCGACATGGGGCTGGGCGCGGGAGCGCACGGCGGCGAGGTCATCGCCAGCGGCACGCTCGACGTCGTGCTCGCGAATGAGCGGTCGCTGACGGCGGCCTATCTGTCCGGACGGCGCCAGATCGAGATTCCGGACGACCGCACGCCTCCGTTCACGCACTGGCTGAAACTGGTCGGCGCGAACGGCAACAACCTGAAGGACGTCACGCTCGACCTGCCCGTCGGCCTGCTGACCTGCATCACCGGCGTATCGGGCTCCGGCAAGTCGACCCTGATCAACGACACCCTGTACACCGCGGTGGCGCGTCACCTGTACGGCTCCGCCGCCGAGCCGGCGCCGTACCAGTCCATCGACGGGCTGGAGCACTTCGACAAGGTGATCAGCGTCGACCAGAGCCCGATCGGCCGCACGCCGCGCTCGAACCCGGCGACGTACACGGGGCTCTTCACGCCGATCCGCGAACTGTTCGCCGAGACGCCGACCGCGCGCGAGCGCGGTTACGAAGCCGGCCGCTTCTCCTTCAACGTCAAGGGCGGCCGCTGCGAGAGCTGCCAGGGCGACGGCGTCCTGAAGGTCGAGATGCACTTCCTCCCGGACGTGTACGTGCCGTGCGACGTCTGCCACGGCAAGCGCTACAACCGGGAGACGCTCGAAGTCCACTACAAGGGCCGCAGCATCGCCGAGGTGCTCGACATGACGGTCGAGGAAGCGCATGACTTCTTCAATGCCGTGCCGACGATCGCGCGCAAGCTGCAGACGCTGCTCGACGTCGGACTCGGGTACGTGCGGCTGGGCCAGAGCGCGACCACGCTGTCCGGAGGCGAGGCGCAGCGCGTGAAGCTGTCGCTGGAACTGTCGAAGCGCGATACCGGCCGCACCCTCTACATCCTCGACGAGCCGACCACCGGACTGCACTTCCACGACATCGCGCTGCTGCTGAAGGTGCTGCACCAGCTGCGCGATGCGGGCAACACGGTGGTCGTGATCGAGCACAACCTGGACGTGGTGAAGACCGCGGACTGGGTCGTCGACCTCGGCCCCGAGGGCGGGGACGGGGGCGGCCGCATCATCGCCACCGGCGCGCCGGAGGCGATCGCCGCCCATCCCGAAAGCCACACGGGCCGCTATCTCGCGCCGGTACTGCTGCGCCACAAAGGCAAGAAGCGGCGCGGCGTCGTGCAGTCGGCCGCGGCCGCCTGAGCGCCCGGTCACGCTCCAGCCCCTCTTACCGAGCGCGTTTCCACACAACCTCGGCCAGGAGCGGACTTCCTGGACTCGCGAGGCCGGTGGATACGTGGCCCCGAGTCTGCACTCGGGCTACGTGTCGCGCGAAAGAATCCGCTCCAGGAGAACGACGGTCGCGTCATCGCTCGCCGGGTTCGCCGTGAACCCGAGCTTGCGCGCCAGGGCCAGCATCCTCGAGTTGCCCGCGATCACCGAGCCGACCATGCTGGTGTACCCGTCCCGCCGGGCACGGCGAATCAGGCTGGCAAGCAGTCGCGCGGCGAGTCCTGAGCCGCGCCAGTCCGTGGCGACGGTGATCGCGAACTCGCAGGTCGTCGGGTCGCCCGCATCCACCCGAACGTACTGGGCCGCTCCCACGATGTCGATGCCGTCGGTCGCCGGTACGGTGGCGACGAACGCAAAGTCCTGCCCGGGCCGCGGGTCGACGCCGCGGGCGAGCGCCGCCGGATCGAGCTGGCGCTTATGCTGCATGAAGCGCGAGTAACGCGATTCCTTGTCGAGTCGCTCGAAGGCCTGGACGATCTCCGGCGCGTCAGTCGTGTTGATCGCGCGAAGGGTGACGGTGCGGCCGTCGCGGAGCCGCACGAGACGGGGGCGATACCGGGCGGGCAGCCGCGCCATCCCGTCCGCTAACTCTGGGTTGCCGGAGCGGGCGCGAGCGCGTCGGCTGCAGTGCCGTCCCGCAACTCGCGCCGCAGGATCTTGCCGATGTTGGTCTTCGGCAACGGCTCGCTGCGGAACTCCACGACGCGCGGCATCTTGTATCCCGTCAGATGTTGCCTGCAGTGCGCGAGCACGTCTGCGTCGGTCAGGCCGGGATCCTTCGGCACCACCACGACCTTGACGGCTTCGCCCGAACGGGCGTCGGGTACGCCGATCGCCGCCGCCTCGAGAACACCCGGGTGCAGCGTGAGCACGTCCTCGATCTCGTTGGGGAACACCTTGAAGCCGGACACGACAATCATGTCCTTCTTGCGGTCGGTGATGCGGATGTTGCCGCGCTCGTCCATCAGCCCCATATCGCCCGTGCGCAACCAGCCGTCCGCGGTGAAGACATGCGCCGATTCGTCTGGGCGGTTCCAGTAGCCTTTCATCACCTGCGGTCCGCGCAGACCGATTTCGCCCACCTCTCCGAGCGGCACCGGGTGCCCGTCGTCGTCGAGAATTGCGGCTTCGGTGCTGGGAAGGGGCACGCCGATCTGGCCGCTCCACTCCTCGATCGTGACCGGGTTGGCGATCGCCACCGGTGCGCTCTCCGTCAGGCCGTAGCCTTCCACCAGCGGCACCCCTGTCAGCTGCTTCCAGCGATGCGCGACAACGTGCTGCACCGCCATTCCACCTGCCACGGCGAGCTTCAGGTGACTCCAGTCGACCGTGGAGGACCCCGGAGCATCGAGCAGCGCGCGGAACAGCGTGTTCACTCCGATGATGGCGCTTACGGGAGCGTGCCGCAGCGTCCTGATGAATCCCGGCAGGTCGCGCGGATTCGCGACGAGCACCGCCTGCGCCCCCTTGCTGAAGAAGGACAGGCATCCCGTCAAGGCGAACACGTGATACAGGGGCAGCGGAATGACGACGGTTTCGATGCCGTCGTGCAGATTGGGCGACATCCATGCTGCGACCTGCAGCACGTTGGCCACCATGTTGCCGTGGGTCAGCATCGCCCCCTTGGCGACGCCCGTCGTGCCTCCCGTGTACTGCAGGAACGCCAGATCGGCATGGCTCAGCGTCACGGCATCGAACGCCTGCGTGCGGCCGGCTGCGAGTACGCGGTTGAAGGCGACCGCACCGTCCAGCCGCCAGGGCGGCACCATCTTCTTCGCATACTTGACGACGGCGTTCACGAGCAGGCGCTTGAAGGCGGGCAGCTGGTCGCCGACCTGCGTTGTGACGACAGTGCGCACCGAGGTCCGCGCAATCACCTGCTCGAGCGTGTGTGCGAAGTTCTCGAGCACCACGATGGCCACGGCGCCGCAGTCCTTGAGCTGGTGTTCGAGTTCGCGCGGCGTATAGAGCGGATTGACGTTGACGACGACCATGCCGGCCCTGAGCGCCCCGAACATCGCCACCGGGTACTGCAGCAGGTTCGGCATCATCAAGGCGACACGGTCGCCGCGCTTCAGCTTCGCGATCTTCTGCAGCCAGGCGGCGAAGGCGCGGCTGGCTTCGTCCAGCTGCCGGTACGTCATGGCCGTACCCATCGAGGCGAAGGCCGGGCGCTCCGCGAAGCGGGCACAGCTTTTCTCGAGCACGTCCTTCAGCGAGACGAACTGATTGAGGTTGATCTCGGCCGGAACGCCGGCGGGGTATTGGGCAAGCCAGGGTCTGTGCATATCAAACCGGGATCTGTAACCGGTCGTCTGCGCGATCCTCCAACCGGGAGCGGTACGCGACACCGATGCGCCGTCGCCCGCTCATCTCATGAAGAGCCTACTCCGCTGTCGCACGCGTGGGCTGCGGTCCCGTTTGCTGTTCCGCAAGCGCGTAGCACTTGGCATGAATTGTCAATCGACAATCGCGAGCGGCGCATTGAAGGAAGACTGCATCGGCCTGCAGAGCGCCGGCTCTACTGGCAGGGGCAGGAGTGCGTTCACGCCTATCATCCAAGCGATGGCGACTTCATCCAGACGCGCTTCGAGCGGCAAGAGCCCGCGGCTGGCCAGGCCGAGTGCCGGGAGCACCGGTCTTGCCGACAAGCCGTTCCTCCGCTTCCATCACTCCGCGCCACTGCGCAGGAAGACCTTGTCGGTGGTCGAGGCGCTCGAGCAGGCCGAGAACCCTGTTGCCCATGCGGACGCGCTCGCGGATCTCGTCGTGGAACTGACGAACGCCGGCCTCGACGCCTACTTCATGCAGCCGCTCAAGCTCGCCAAGCCGGGCTTTGTTGTCGAGCAGACGGCCAGCCTTGGGATGGTTGGCGTGCAGCAGCTCATGGGGACGGTGATCCGCCGCGTCATCGGACGGATGGACGGCGCGCAACTGCTTTCGGTGTGCGGCTCGATCCAGCAGTTCATGCGCTGACAGCCACGCCTGCCGTGCGCCACCAGCGCGAGGACGATTACTTGTAGAAACGCTGGGACGGCCATCGTGCATGGCCTTTACGTCGGCTATCGGGAAGGCGCCATCTCGGCGCGGGATCGAAAGCGGGCCTTCCCGTCTCCCCGTCTTCTGCTTCGGTGCTCCGCCTCCGCTCAAAGCGCGAGGCGGCCGAGCACCGTGGCCGCCCCTGCCCCCGCCGCGCACCAGCACGGCTTCACCCGATCCCACAGCCTCCGCCGTCAGGGCGAGGATGTTGACGTGATGGGTCACGAAGGCGGCATTGGCCGGCGCGCGAACAGCGGAGATCTTCGCCAGCACCTCGCGCGTCTGCCGCGGCTCGCTCGAACGGTCGTCGAAGAAGGAGTTGAGCGCCGGGTCGGGTTCGACCGGCACCGCGGGAAAGGCCAGGCGGGCGGTGTCGAGGCAACGGCACCACTGGCTCGACAGCACCCGGTCAATCCGGATGCGCTGCGCGGCCAGCGACGCGCCGATGCGGCCCGCCTGCCGCCGCCCTTCGGCGGAGAGATTGCGTTGCGTGGAGCAGTCACCGATGCGGAAGCCGGGTGGATCCCCGAGTCCGGGTTCGGTCTGCGCATGCCGCAGAAGCAAAACGACGCCGCCGGCGCGCAGGGCTGACCACAACGCATCGTTCTGCGCCGACGCGCGCGCACCGGCCGCCATGGTCGCGGCGGCGAGCAACAGTTCGCGACGCCGCACCTCAGGCCTCCAGCAACCGGCGCTCGGCGAGGTCGAGGGCGTCCGGCACCCCACGCAGCACGACGACGTCACCGACCTGCAACCGCATCTCCGGACTCGGGTCCGCGCCCCGGATGCCGCGGCGGCGAACGGCCGTGACTTCAACGCCCAGCGGCTGCAGGCCGAGTTCCGCGAGAGTCATCCCGGCGCCGGCGGCGCCGGGATGCATGGACACCGAGTGCAGGCGCTCGTGGCCCTCCTCCTCGACGTCATCGTCGTCCCCGATGCTGTGGAAGTAGCCGCGCAGCAGCTGATACCGCTGGTCGCGCTGCTCGCGCACGCGCTTCACGACCCGCGACAGTGGCACGCCCAGCAGCACCAGCGCATGCGAGCCGAGCATCAGGCTGCCCTCCAGCACCTCGGGCACCACCTCGGTGGCGCCCGCCGCGATGAGCTTGTCGAGGTCGTGATCGTCCTGGGTCCGCACGATGACCGGGATCTCGGGCTTGAGTTCGCGAACGTGGCGGAGGATCTTCAGGGTCGACGGCGTATCGGCATAGGTGATCGCCAGGGCGGATGCACGGTTGATGCCGGCGGCCACCAGCGTCTCGCGCCGTGCCGCGTCGCCGTACACCACGGTCTCCCCGGCGGCGGCCGCCTGCCGGACGAGGTCGGGATCGAGGTCGAGCGCGACGTAGGTGATGCCTTCCTGCTCGAGCATCTTGCCCAGGTGCTGGCCACTGCGGCCGAAGCCGCAGATGACCACGTGCTTCTCGATGGAGATCGCCGTCTGCGCGATCCGGGCGATCTCGAGCGACTTGTGCAGCCACTCGCTCGACGACAGCCGCATGGCGATCCTGTCGCTGTAGTGCACGAGCAGCGGCGCCGCCAGCATCGACAGCAGCATCGACGCCAGCACCACCTGCAGCACGAGCGGGTCCAGCAGCCCGTGCAGCCCGGCCTGGCCCAGCAACACGAAGCCGAACTCGCCCGCCGTGGCCAGTGCCAGGCCGGCGCGGATCGCCGTGCCCGGCGTGCTGCCGAACAGGCGGACCAGCCCGACGATCAGCCCGAACTTGAAGCCCACCGGGCCGATCAGCGCGAGCAGGACCCAGCCGAGGTTGTCGACCACGACGCGCACGTTGAGCAGCATGCCGATCGTGACGAAGAACAGCCCCAGCAGGACATCGCGGAAGGGCTTGATGTCTTCCTCGACCTGGTGCCGGAACTCGGTCTCGGAGATCAGCATGCCGGCGATGAACGCGCCGAGTGCGAGCGACAGGCCTGCTTCCTCCGTCAGCCACGCCAGCCCGAGCGTCACCAGCAGCATGTTCAGCGTGAAGAGCTCGTGCGACTTGCGCTTGGCGACCGTGTGGAACCACCACCGCATCACCCGCTGGCCGCCGACGAGCAGCACGGTCAGCAGCGCGGCGGCCTTCGCAAGCGCGATCCCCAGTGTCCACGCCAGGTTGGACCCTTCGGTGATGCCGAGCGCAGGCACGATCACCAGCAAGGGGACCACCGCCAGGTCCTGGAACAGCAACACGCCGACGATGCGCTTGCCGTGCTCGGTGTCGACCTGCACGCGCTCCGCGAGCATCTTCATGACGATCGCCGTCGACGACATCGCGAGCGCGCCGCCAAGGGCGAACGCGCCCGCGAACCCGATCCCGAAGTGGCGCCCGACCAGCCAACCGGCCACCATGGTGAAGAGGATCGTCAGCGTCACCTGCGCACCGCCCAGTCCGACGACCAGCCGACGCATGGCGCGCAACCGCGCGAGCGAGAACTCCAGGCCGATCGAGAACATCAGGAACACGACCCCGAATTCGGCCAGGTAGCGCGTGTCCTTCGTGTCCGGCACCAGTCCGAAGGCGTGCGGGCCGATCGCGATGCCGACCGCGAGATAGCCGAGCAGCGGCGGCAACTGCAGCAGGCGGAAAGCGACGACGCCGACCACGACGGCGGCGAGGAGCAACAGCGTGACTTCTAGTCCGGAAGAACCCATCAAAACAGGGGACAACGCCCTAGAGCAAAACCCATGCCAGGAGAGACTGCAGGTGTATTATCGCCGCACGTCGTCCGTCGAGGTTATCCCGCTCGAGAACTCGCCCGCGAGGCCATGTCCGAAGCCCACCAAGCCCCCCTGAGCGCCGTGCCGACGCACGCGATCGACCTCGCGCGCAGCGTGCTGGAAACCGAGGCCGGCGCGATCCAGGCGCTGGTCGCGCGCCTCGACGCGCGGTTCGCGCGCGCCGTCGAACTCCTGCTCCAGTGCAAGGGCCGGGTGGTGGTCAGCGGGATCGGCAAGAGCGGTCACATCGCCCGCAAGATCGCCGCGACGCTCGCCTCGACCGGCACGCCGGCGCTGTTCGTCCACGCCGCCGAAGCCGCGCACGGCGACCTCGGGATGATCACGCGAGACGACGTCCTGGTCGCCCTGTCCTACTCCGGCGAAGGCGACGAACTGCTGACGATGCTTCCCGTTGCCAAGCGCGAAGGAACACCGCTGATCGCGATGACCGGCAACGCCGCCTCCTCGCTCGCGCGCCTCGCGGATGTCCACCTCGACGTCCGAGTCGACCGGGAAGCCTGCCCGCTGAACCTCGCGCCGACGTCGTCCACCACGGCGATGCTCGCGCTCGGCGATGCGCTCGCAATCGCCTGCCTGGACGCGCGCGGCTTCGGGCGCGACGACTTCGCGCGCTCGCACCCGGCGGGCGCGCTTGGCCGCCGGCTGCTCACCTATGTCGGCGACGTGATGCGGACCGGGGACCGGATTCCGCGCGTCTCCGTCGACACGTCCCTGCTCGACGCGCTCCACGAAATCTCCCGCAAACAGCTCGGGATGGCGGCCGTCCTCGACGACAGCGGACGCCTGCAGGGAATCTTCACGGACGGCGACCTGCGCCGATTGCTCGAGCGCGGCGGCGATGTCCGCACCGTGAAGCTCGCCGACGTCATGACGCGCAGTCCACTGACCATCGCGCCGGACGTGCTGGCCACCGAGGCGGCCCAGCTGATGGACCAGCGCAAGAAGAACCAGCTGCTCGTGATCGACGCTGGCGGCGCGCTCGTCGGCGCCCTGCACATGCACGACCTGATGGCCGCGAAGGTGATCTGATGACGCCGGAGCAGCGGGCCGCCCGGATCCGCCTCGTCGCCCTCGACGTCGACGGCGTGCTGACCGACGGCCGCCTGTACTACGGGGCGCAGGGCGAAGCGCTCAAGGTCTTCGACGTGCGCGACGGGCATGGCATCAAGATGCTGCTGAACCAGGGCATCGAAGTGGCGATCCTGTCGGCGCGCTCTTCCGAGATCGTGGCGACGCGGGCGCGCGAACTCGGCATTCGTCGCGTGCTGCAAGGCCGCGGCGACAAGGCCGAGGCGTGGCGCGAACTGCTCGCGGAAACCGGCATCCTGACGGAGCATGCCGGCTTCATCGGCGACGACCTGCCCGACCTTCCGGTGCTGGCGCAGGCCGGGCTGGCGGCCACCGTGGCCGACGCGCGCGACGAGGTGAAGAACGTGGCGCACTGGATCGCGCCGCAGCCTGGCGGCCGCGGCGCCGTCCGGGCACTGGCCGAATTCATCCTGCAGGCGAAGGGCATTTCGTTTGCGGAGCTGACGCAGGGATGAGCGCGAACCGTGATGCGTGAACGAATCACCGCCATCATCGCCATCCTCCTGCTCGCGGCCCTCGCGGGCGTTACGTACTGGTTCTCGCAGGTCGGCCGGTACGGCAACCTCGCCAATCCCGTGTCGCGCGAGGGGCCGGACTTCGTCGTCAACGGCGTGACGCTGACGCAGTTCGATCCCCTGGGGCGGCCCACCAACAGGCTGTTCGCGGAAAAGATGACCCACTTCGCGCTCGACGACCGCGCCGAGTTGCAGCGTCCGCGCTACGTGAGCCTGCGCCCCGACCAGCCGCAGCTCGAGGCGCGTGCGCAGCGAGCCATCGTGCAGGGCAGTGGCGAGCGGGTCGTGATGACCGGCGACGTCGTCATCACGCGGGCTCCCGGCCCGGACGGCGATCCTCCCATGCGCCTGACGACCGAGAGGCTCGTCGCGCTGCCGGATCTCGAGCAGTACAGCACCGACCTTGCCGTGGAAGTGAACCGCGGGGACTCCGTGATTCGCTCGGTCGGCATGGACTACGACAACATCAAGCGGGTCGTGAAGTTCCACTCGAAGGTGCGTGGAACGATCGAGCCGACCCAGACGCAAGGGGCCAGACAATGAAGGCACCGATGCTGGCGCTGGCAATGGTCTTCGCCGCCGTACTGCCGGCCGCGCACGCCGAGCGTGCCGATCGCGACAAGCCGCTGAACTACGAGGCGAACAGCGGCGAGTGCGACGACCTCAAGCAGGTGTGCGTGCTCGTCGGCGACGTGGTGATCGTCAAGGGCACGATGCGCGCCACCGGCCAGCGCGTCGAAATCCGCAAGGACCCGGAGGGCTACCAGTACGGCGTGATCGAGGCGGCGCCGGGCAAGCTGGCGACATTCCGCCAGCGCCGCGACGCCACCAAGCCGGGCACGGAGGAGTACGTCGAGGGCTACGCCGAGCGCATCGAGTACGACGAGAAGGCCGATACCGTCAAGCTGATCACGCGTGCGCGCGTTCGGCTGCTCGAGAACGACGCGCAGCGCGACGAACTGCGCGGCGATTCGATCACGTACGACCAGCGCAACTCGAAGTACTTCGTGACGGGCGGCAAGCCGACGGATGCCGCCAGCGGCGACGGCCGCGTACGCGGCACGATCGGGCCTCGCACGGCGCCCCCGGGCAGCCCGGGCTCATCGGCGCCGCTGACGCCGTCCCGCGATCTCGGGAATCCACGTCGTGATTGACATGGACGCGCGCACCGACACTCCTGCGCAGGCGGCGGGCGCCAGCAGCCCGAACAACACGCTGCTGGTCGAAAACCTGCAGAAGCGCTATGGCAGCCGCACCGTCGTGAAGGATGTCTCGCTGACCGTCGAAAGCGGCGAAGTGGTGGGCCTGCTCGGCCCCAACGGCGCCGGCAAGACGACCTGCTTCTACATGGTCGTCGGCCTTGTTCCGCTCGACGCCGGCAGCATCGTCCTCAACGGCACCTCGATCGCCCACCTGCCGATCCACCGGCGTGCGCGAATGGGCCTGTCGTACCTGCCGCAGGAAGCGTCGGTATTCCGCAAGCTGACCGTCGAGGAGAACGTGCGCGCCGTGCTGGAACTGCAGGTGGACGAGGACAAGCGCCCCCTGCCCCGCTCGCGGGTGTCGCAGCGTCTCGATGAACTCCTCGACGACCTGCAGATCGCGCACCTGCGCACGAACCCGGCGCTGTCGCTGTCGGGCGGGGAACGGCGGCGCGTCGAGATCGCGCGCGCGCTGGCCGCGCGGCCCCGCTTCATCCTGCTCGACGAGCCCTTTGCGGGCGTCGACCCGATCGCGGTGCTCGAGATCCAGCGCATCGTGCGCTTCCTGAAGGAGCGAGGGATCGGCGTGCTGATCACGGACCACAACGTGCGCGAGACGCTCGGCATCTGCGACCACGCGTACATCATCAACGAAGGCGTCGTGCTCGCCGCCGGCCGGCCGGAAGAGATCGTCGGCAACGAGACGGTGCGCCGCGTCTACCTCGGCGAACACTTCCGGATGTAGAAGCGCGCGCGACCTTTCGCGCACGCGTGCACGCATGAAGCCCGGCCTTTCCCTCCGACTCTCCCAGCATCTGGCGCTGACGCCTCAGCTCCAGCAGTCGATACGCCTGCTGCAGTTGTCGACCATCGAGCTGAACCAGGAGCTGGAGCAGGCCCTTGCGGACAACCCGCTGCTCGAGCGCGACGACGATCCACTGGCGAGCGCGATGCGCCTGAAGGCCGACGGCTCGATCGCGGGAACCGAGGGGCCCGCGCCGTCCCAGAACGGCGAAAGCGGCGAGGCTGCCGCGTCGTCCGACGCCGGAGAGGCGACGCCGGAAACGGGAGGCGATTCGACGTTCGACTGGAGCGGCCGCGGCGAGGCGCGCAACGACGACGACGACGGCGCGCGCGAATGGGCCGGCACCACAACGTCCCTGAAGGACCACCTGCTCGCGCAGTTGTGCTGCACCCAGGCGTCGGCGCGCGATCGCGCGCTGGTCGAGTTGCTGATCGACGCTCTGGACGAAGACGGCTATCTCTACCAGCCGCTCGATGACCTGCTGGCGATCTGCCCGTCCGAAGCGGAGATCGAGCTCGACGAGTTGCGGACTGCGCTGACGTTGCTGCAGAGCTTCGATCCGCCGGGGGTGGGGGCGCGCACCGTCAGCGAATGCCTGAACCTCCAGCTGTGCGCGCTTGCGCGCGGCACGCCCGCGTTGAAAGCCGCCGTGCCGCTCGCGCGAGCCATCGTCAGCGAGCACTTGCCTTTGCTTGCCGCGCGGGATTTCCTCAAGCTGCGGCGCGCGCTCGGATGCACCGATGACGAGCTGCGTGCAGCGCACCAACTGATTCGCACACTGCAGCCGCATCCGGGTGTAGCCTTTGGTGACGCACGCGCCGATTACGTCGTCCCCGACGTCTTCGTGCGCAAGGTGAAGAACCGTTGGACTGCCGTCCTGAACCCCGACGTGATGCCGCGCCTGCGCGTGAATCAGGCCTATGCGGACATCCTGAAACGCGACCGCAGCGCCCGCGGCACGGAAGGCTCGGATCGTGCGCAGTGGACCACCCGCGTGCAGGAAGCGCGCTGGCTCATCCGGAACATCCAGCAGCGCTTCGACACGATCCTCCGCGTCTCTCAGGCCATCGTCGACCGCCAGCACAACTTCTTCACGCACGGCGAGATCGCCATGCGGCCCCTGGTGCTGCGGGAAATTGCCGATACCGTCGGACTGCACGAATCGACAATCTCGCGGGTGACGGCCAACAAGTACATGGCGACGCCATTCGGCGTGTTCGAGCTCAAGTATTTCTTCGGCAGCCACGTGGCCACCGAAGCGGGCGGATCGGCGTCATCGACCGCCATCCGCGCGTTGATCAAGCAACTCATAGGAGCCGAGGACACCCTTAATCCACTCTCAGACAGCAAGCTCGCCGAGCTGCTCGGGGAACAGGGAATCGTGGTCGCGCGCCGCACCGTGGCCAAGTACCGCGAAGCGATGAAGATCCCTGCGGTCGCTCAGCGCAAGTCGTTGTAAACCGGCGCCGCCCGCCATGCGGCGCCCCGACCTGACACGAAGGGGGTTGCATGAACCTGCAGATCCACGGGAACCACATCGAAGTCACACCTGCGCTGCGCGATTACGTGGCGGGCAAGCTCGAACGGATCGAGCGCCACTTCGACCAGGTGATCGATGCCACCGTGCAATTGACGGTCGAGAAACTGCACCAGCGGGCCGAGATCACGCTGCGCCTGCGCGGCAACAACATCCACGTCGAGTCGGTCGAGTCCGACATGTACGCGGCAGTCGACACGCTCGTCGACAAGCTCGACCGCCAGGTCCTGCGGCACAAAGACCGGGTCAAGGGCCACCAGACCGAAACACTCAAGCGCCAGCAGGAAATCCAGCAATCCCAGTAGCGATCACGCTGCCGACCGGCGCGCGGCCTCCCATCCGATCAACGCGGCCTTCCGCTCGGGCCCCCAGCGGTACTGTCCGAGCACGCCGCTGGAACGGATGACACGGTGACACGGCACCAGCCACGCGACCGGATTGGCGGCCACCGCGGATGCCACCGCCCGCACGGCATTTGGCACGCCGGCGGCGCTCGCCAGGCGGCCGTAGGACACCAATTCCCCATCCGGAACCCGCAGCAGCGCCTCCCACACCTTGATCTGGAAGTTCGTCCCCTTCAGCCACAGGCGCATGGGCGCCCGCGGGCCGGCCAGCGACTCGAGCCTTGCGCTGGCCGCCTTGGCGTCCTCGATCAACGTGGCCTGCGGCCACTCCGCCCGGAGTTCCGTCACCGGATCGTTGTCAGCGTCGATGAAGCGCAGATGGCAGATGCCGCGCTCGGTCAGGCCGATGAACGCGTCGCCCAGCGCCGTGCGGTGCCGGCCGTGACGAATCTGCACACCGGCCCCCAGCGCCCGCGCCTCGCCTGGAGTGACCCCCTCGCACGTCACGAGCAGGTCGTGCAGGCGGCCCGGCGACGACAGCCCCGCGGACAAGGTTGCGCTCAGGACGTCGCGCTCGGACCGCAGGGCGGCCAGCGCGCGCTCCTTGGAGATGAACTGCAGGAATCGTTTCGGGGACACGCCCGCCCACTCGCTGAACACGCGCTGCAGATGGAACTCGGACACGTCCAGCCGCTCCGCGAGCACAGCAAGCGAAATTTCGTCGCCGGACGTCAGTTCGACGATGGCCCGGGCCACGAGGTCGTAATGGGGATGCGAGGGAACGGTCTTCATGCAGTCAGTGTGCGACGTGCCGGACGGCGATTCCACCCGGTTCTTGCGGCCCCGAGAGGCGCGGTCGTTGCCGAGGTGCAACATCACGTAGAAAGCCCCGAAAAACCCCTTCGCTGCACCGCGGAAACCCGGGTGTATCATCCGCGCCTTCGATTTCCGGCCGCCCTTCGGACGGCTGCAAAAAGGAAGCCGATCTCACTTCTTCCCGCCCGAACGTCTGCGCCCCGTGCGCCTACGCTCGTCGCGAGCCTCCATGGAAGAGCGCGTCGTACATGAACCTGATTTCGCGCCTTTTGCCCGCCTCGAACATCCTGCTGGACCTGCCGGCATCCAGCAAGAAGCGCGCATTCGAGCAAGCCGGATTGCTGTTCGAGAACAACCAGGGCGTGGCCCGCGCCAAGGTGTTCGACAGCCTGTTTGCCCGCGAGCGGCTGGGTTCGACCGGCCTGGGACAGGGCGTCGCGATCCCGCATGGACGCATCAAGGGCCTGAAGGAAGCGGTGGCGGCGTTCGTCCGGGTCGCCGAACCGATTCCGTTCGATGCGCCCGACGGCCAGCCGGTTGCCGTGATGATCTTCCTGCTGGTTCCGGAGCAGGCATCGCAGACACACCTGGACCTGCTGTCCGAACTCGCGCAGATGTTGTCGGACAAGGCCTTTCGCCAGTCGCTCCTCGACGCCCCAACCCCCGAGGCGGTCCACGCTGCGCTCGCGGCGTGGGAGCCGATCCGACCCGCCGCCTAGCGGCTGGTTCCTGTGGCGCATTCGGCGTAGCCTCGCGGCGTCTTTGACTCCGCCCGTCGCGCGTCGCAATGCCCACCTTCAAGTCGCTGTTCGAGGAAAACCGGGACTCGTTGAAACTCGAGTGGCTCGCGGGCCGCTCGTCGTCGGACAGGGCGCTCGACACGCCGGCCAACGCGGGGCTGGCGAGCGCCGACCTGGTCGGTCACCTCAACCTCATCCACCCCAATCGGCTGCATGTCCTCGGCAAGCCGGAGGTTCACTACTACCTGAAGCTCGAGCCCTCGCGTCGCACGCACTACGCACGCGAACTGGTGGCCGGCGGTCCGATCGGCCTGATCATCGGCGAGGGCCTTGCGGCGCCCGAAGAACTCCTTGCCGCCGCAGAGAGCGCGGGGCTCCCCGTGCTGGGCTCGCCGATGGCCGCCGCCGAAATCATCGAGGTGCTGCGGATCTACCTCGCGAAACTGCTCGCGACGCACTGCACGCTGCACGGCGTGTACATGGACGTGCTCGGGATGGGAGTGCTGATTGCCGGAGAGTCGGGCGTCGGCAAGAGCGAACTCGGACTGGAGCTGATCAGCCGGGGCCACGGACTGGTCGCGGACGACGTCGTCGACTTCTCGCGCGTGGCGCCGGACACCATCGAAGGGCGCTGCCCTCCGCTGCTTTCGAACCTTCTGGAAGTGCGCGGCCTGGGCCTGCTCGACATCAAGTCGATCTTCGGCGAGACCGCGGTGCGTCGGAAGATGAAGCTGCGCCTGATCGTCGAACTGCGGCGCTACGGGTCCGGCGAAACGATGGAGCGTCTGCCCCTCGAGGGGCAGACGGAAGACGTGCTCGGCCTGCCGGTGCGCAAGGTCATCATTCCCGTGGCCTCCGGGCGCAACCTGGCTGTGCTGACCGAGGCCGCCGTGCGCAACACCATCCTGCAGCTGCGCGGCATCGACACGATGCACGACTTCCTTCAGCGACAGCAGCAGCAGATGTCCGGGCAGTAGGCCCTGCGTGCATCGGGCCTGCGCCGGCGCGCTTGCATCCCCCGGGGTGCCCCATGCTGTAATCGCCCTGCCCGCGCCGGGCAATGACACCGACCGACGGTCGGCCACAAGAGATGGAGTAAGGGAGAAAGGAACATGCTCAAGAACGTGCTCATCGCAGCGTGTCTCGCGCTGCCGCTCGCCGCGGTGGCGGCCGACGAAAAGAAGGAAATGACACCGCAGCAGCAGAAGATGGCGAACTGCAACAAGGAAGCCGGCGACAAGAAGCTCGCCGGCGAGGACCGCAAGAAATTCATGTCGACCTGCCTGTCGGGCGACAGCAAGAAGATGACGCAGCAGGAAAAGATGACCTCCTGCAACAAGGAAGCGGGCGACAAGAAGCTCGCCGGCGAGGACCGCAAGAAGTTCATGTCGAGTTGCCTGTCCGGCTGACATGATTCGGCCTGCCTGAAATGGGGCGCCGCGGCGCCCCATTTTCGTCTGGCTCGTGCACCGCAGCGGGCCGTGCAACAATCAAAGCCCGACCTTTCCCGATCTGGCGATGCGCATCGTTCTCGTCACCGGCCTGTCAGGCTCCGGCAAGTCCGTGGCGATTCGCCTGCTCGAAGACGTCGGGTACTACTGCGTCGACAACCTGCCGCCGCAGTTCCTGCTGGAACTGTGCGCCTACCTCGCCAACACCGACCACAAGGATGTCGCCGTGGCGGTCGACGCGCGCAGCGAGTCCAGCCTGGTAGAAGTGCCCAACATGGTCGTGACCCTGCGTCGCTTCGGGCACGATGTCCGGGTTCTGTTCCTCACCGCATCGGACACCGCACTGGTGCAGCGGTTTTCGGAAACGCGGCGCCGGCACCCGGTGTCGTGGCGTACCGGCGCGCACGGCAGCGAGACCACCGTGGGCGAGGCCATCGCGATGGAACGCGAACTGCTCGCGCCGCTGAATGAAATCGCCCACGTGATCGACACCAGCGGGCTGCGGCCGAACATGCTGCGTCACTGGGTGCGGGAGTTCGTCGACAGCCCGCGCGCCAACCTGACGCTGTCGTTCGAGTCCTTTGCCTTCAAGGACGGCATCCCGATCGCGGCTGATCTCGTATTCGACGTCCGCAATCTGCCCAATCCGTACTACGACCCGGTCCTGCGGCCCCTTACCGGCTGCGATCCCCCGGTGGCCGCCTTTCTCGCGGCGGCGCCCGCCGTCCGCGAGATGATCGACGACATCGGCGGGTTCATCGGCAAGTGGCTGCCGAGTTACGTTGCCGACAACCGCAATTACGTCACCGTCGCCATCGGCTGCACGGGTGGACGGCACCGGTCGGTCTACATCGTCGAAGAACTGGCCCGCCGATTCGCCGATCGCGAGCACGTGCTCGTCCGCCACCGCTCCACCGACCTGTCCGAGCGTCGTTGAATGCGCGTGGCGTTGTTCCCGCTTTCCGCCGTCTTGTTTCCGCAGGGAGTGCTGCCGCTGCGGGTGTTCGAGGCGCGCTACCTCGACATGGTGCGCGACTGCATGCGCGAAGGCACCGTGTTCGGCGTCTGCCTGATCACCGACCCGCGCGCCTCCGAAGTCGGCCGCACGACCTCGCTTGCGGATGTCGGCTGCCTGGCGAGAATCGACGCCTGGGACATGCAGCAGCTCGGCCTGCTGCACATCCGCGCCGTAGGTCAGCAGCGCTTCAGCTTGCTGCGGAAGGAAACGCAGGCGGACGGCCTGGTGCTCGGCGAGGTTGAACTCATCGATCCGGACGACGACGCGCCAGTGCCGCCGGAGCATCGTCCGTGCGTCGATCTGCTGTCACGGATACTCGACGACTTGCGCGTTCAGCAGGCCGAACGTCAGGCGAGCGACGACGAGCCCGGACAAAACGACGTGTTGTCACAGTTGCCGTTCGCCGAGCCTTACCACATGGACTCGTCGGCATGGGTGTCCAACCGGCTGTGCGAAGTCCTGCCCGTACCGCTGAAAGCCAAGCAGAAGCTGATGGAACTGACGGACGCGCCGACTCGGCTCCAGATCGTCCACACGTACCTGAAGCAGCACTCGGTGCTGGCCTGACTCAATCCGCGGGCTGGAGCTGCCGCAGCAGCCGCCGCACCGGCGCCGGCAGCGCGACTTCCTCGACCGCCTCGCGCCGGACCATGCGTATCGAGCCGCCGGAGGCACCCGTCGCCCCGCGGATGCGCGCCATGCGCGGATGCATGATCAGGCTGTAGTGCGAGAACTCGTGGCGCAGCGCGGGAAGTTGTTCCCGCAGTTCGACGTCCAGCGAGTAGCGCGCAGCGATGGCGGCGAGCAGGCGCTCATCGTCGGCGCCGGCGTCGAACTCGGGGAGGCTCATCAACCCGCCCCAGATGCCGCTCGGGGGCCGGATCTCGAGCAGGAGCGCGCCGCCGTCGTCGTGGATGATCGCGATCGCCGTGTGGCGCACCGGGCGCACTTTCAAGGGACGCGGTGCAGGCAGTTCGCTCACCCGTCCCTGCGCCAGGGCCACGCACGTCGCGGCCACCGGACAGTCGGGGCAGCGCGGCCGGGACCGGCCGCACAAGGTCGCGCCGAGGTCCATCAGCCCCTGCGTGTAGGCCTCGATGCCCGTGCCTGGAAGCTCCGCCTCCGCCAGTTCCCATAGACGCCGTTCCACGGCGGTCTCGCCGGGATGGCCGTCTATGCCGAAGTGCCGGGCGAAGACACGCTTGACGTTGCCGTCGAGGATGGCCACGCGTTCGCCGAACGCGAACGCAGCGATCGCCGCCGCGGTCGAGCGGCCGATGCCCGGGAGATCGGCAAGCTCGCGGGCCGTGCGCGGAAATCGCGACGCCGTGCCGCTCGACGACGGTCTGCGCGCACTTGTGCAGGTTGCGCGCGCGCGAGTAGTAGCCCAGCCCGGCCCATGCGGCCATGACGTCGGCCGAGCGGCGCGGAGGCCAGCGCATCGACATCGGGAAAGCGTTCCAGGAACCGCGTGTAGTACGGAATCACCGCAGCGACCTGGGTCTGCTGCAGCATGATTTCAGAGACCCAGATCCGGTAGGGATCGCGCGTGCCCTGCCATGGCAGGTCGCGTCGGCCATGACTGCCCTGCCACCGGATCACGCGGTCCGCGAACGACGCTGACGGACGCGACGGTCACCTACGCCGCAAGCGCCTCTTCGTCGACGATGTCGTCGACGCGCGCGCGGGCGCCGATCTCGAGGATGCGGTCGGACAGGCGCTTCAGCGCGCCGATCTTCCCCTGAGCATCCTCCAGCGCCTCCTCGAGCTCCGTGATCCGGTCGTCGAGCGAGCCCTGCGCGTCGCGGATCTTGCTCACCGATTCCGCTCGCTTCTTCAGCTGGGCGCGCTGCTCGCGCACCTGCATCTCCAGCGGCGGCAGCAGCGACTTCACCCACGCCTCGGTGTCGCGTTCCGCGGCCGAGAAGATCTCGCGCGACTTCGAGACCACGGTATCGAAGAAACGCTGCATCAGCGCCCACTTGTCCGTGGTCAGGACCGCCATTGCACCGAACTGCGAGCGCCAGGCGTCCTCGGCGCGCTCGAGCTCGGCCAGGTAGGTGTCGAGCGAGAAGGACATCGGCGGCGACACGCTCCAGCCCAGTTCTTCGGCAAAGCGGCGCTGCACGCCGATCACCATCTGCTCGATTTCCAGCGTCTTCGCGTTGGCCGAGCGCAGCATTTCGCGCAGCCCTGCGAAGTACGCCTTCACGGCGGACGACAGCTGCGCGGACAGCTGGCTGCGCTTCATGCGAGCGCGAGTCGCCAGCACGTGCTCGCGCAGCGCGCTGACGCGCAGCGGCTTGAACAGGTCCTCCGACAGCCGCGACAGCACGAGCCGCGCAGCGACGATCTTCCGCACGACTTCCTCGAACTCGCGCTGCTCCGCGTACGCGCGGCGGGTCATGCGCTCGATCGAGCTCTGGTTCTTGCCCTGCAGGGCGCGCAGCTCGTACAGTTGTTCGATCACGCCGCGCTCGCGCGCGGACAGCGCCTGCCGCGTCTCCACCATGACGCGCTCGACAGTCATCACGGTCTGGTCGCGCACGATGCGCTGCTTGGCCGGCACCAGCAGTTCGATCAGCGCTTCCTCCAGCAGGGGCAGACGGCTGGCCTCGAGCAGCCGATCGTCGCCCTGCACCTTGGCGACGAGGCCTTTCTGGGCCGACACGGGAAACACGCGGACCGGCTCCAGGTCGAGCGTGGCGGCGACGTCGCGCACCTGGCGTCGCACCTCGCGCTCGATCTCGCCGGGGGTCTTCAAGGGATCCCAGAGCCCGTCGATCTTGTTCAGCACCGCGATGTGGTTGCGGTGGCCGGCGTCGCCCACCACCTGGCGCCAGACGTCGAGGTCGCTCTTCGTGACGCCCGTGTCGGCCGCCAGCACGAACAGGACGGCGTGCGCGTTCGGCACGAGCGACAGCGTCAGTTCAGGCTCGGTGCCGATCGCATTCAGGCCCGGCGTGTCGAGAATCACCAGCCCGTGCTTGAGCAGCGGGTGCGGAAAGTTGATGACGGCGTGGCGCCACTTCGAGATCTCGACCATGCCGTGCTTGTCGACGGCGATCGCCTGCCCGGGATCATCGGCGTCGAAGAGCCCGTAACCCCGCGCCTCGTCCACGGTGACCCGCACGGTCTCGGCGACGATCTGGAAGGCGCCCAGCATGCCGTCCGTGGAGTTCGTGTCGAGCGGGAACACTTTCCACTCGCTGTTCAAGCGCTTGAAGTCCGACGTCGATCCGCTGCGCCCGCGGGTCTCGATCGGCAGCGCGCGGATGCAGGGCGGCAACGTGTCGTCGTACAGGAGCTCGGTGGGACACATCGTCGTACGGCCCGCGGACGACGGCAGGATGCGCTTGCCATAGTCGGCGAAGAAGATCGCGTTGATCAGCTCCGACTTGCCGCGCGAGAACTCGGCGACGAACGCGATGACGAGCTTGTCCTCGGCGAGCCGATCGAGCGCGACTTCGATGCGGCGTGCCGCGTCGCCTTCGAGCATCTGCGTCTCGGCCATCCACTGGCGCAGATCGACGATCGCCTTCGCCAGCGAGTCGCGCCAGTTACCGTACTCCTCGAATCGGGACGCCAGGGGGGCCATCGTCGTTGCGGATGCGCGCCATGAACGCACGGCGCCGAGGCGAATCTATAGCACGCGCCCCCGCCCCGGCACAGTCGCATGAACGCAGAAGCAAGGGCCGAAACTCGCGTGACTTCGGGCGACCGAACGGACGTTCAGCGACGCTGGCAGGCGCGGCAGTAGTACGTCGCGCGCTGGCCCTGGACGATCCTGACGATCTCGGTCCCGCAGAGCCGGCACGGCTCGCCGGCCCGTTCGTAGACATAGGCGTCCAGCATGAAGTAGCCCTCGGCGCCGTCCGCGCCGACGAAGTCCCGCAACGTGCTGCCGCCCACGGCGATCGCCTCGCTCAGCACCTCGCGGATTGCCGCGGCGAGCCGCGCGCAGCGCGCGGGACCGAGCCGGCGCGCCGGCAGCTTCGGATTGATGCCGGCGCGAAACAGGCTCTCCGACGCGTAGATGTTGCCGACGCCGACCACGACGTCCCCCGCGAGCAGCACCTGCTTGATCGGCGCAGCCCGGCCGCGCGTCCCTGCGTAGAGCCACGAACCGGTGAAGCGGACATCGAACGGCTCGATGCCCAGTCCGGCGAGGAGCGGATTCGAGTCCACCGGGCCGTCCGACTCTGAATGCCAGAGCAGCGCACCGAAGCGACGCGGGTCAGTGAGCCGGACGACGTCGGCGGCAAACAGCAGGTCCGCGTGATCGTGCCGTCCGGGAGCAGGAACACCGCGCGCGCGGGGCAGAACGCGCCACACCCCCGACATTCCGAGATGGGAAATCAGGACGCCGCCCGCCAGATGCCACAGCAGATACTTGCCCCGCCGGTCCAATCGCTCGACGCGCTGGCCGTGCAACCGCTCGTCGAGGTCGAGCGGAACGGGCCAGCGCAAGCGGCGGTCGCGGATCACGACCCCTTCGATCACCTGCCCTTCCACATGCGGCGCAAGGGCGCGGCGAGTGACCTCGACCTCCGGCAGTTCAGGCACGACTTACCCCGGCTTCAGCCTCGGATCGTTCTGTTAATGTGCACCGTATCTTCATCGCCCACTGCCATCGGTCGTCGCTCGGCACCGTGGCTCTCCCGATGCTTCAGCTCCTGTTTCAGCGTGCGTCGTTGCCTGCGATCGGCACGCGCGCGTTCGCCACCGCCATCACCCTGGCGATTCTAGGTTGCGCGACTCCGGTTGCCGGAACAGGGCGATGGCGCGGCGCCCGCGAACGCGGCGGGGGCACAGACGGCCCAGGACGCGGCGTCCGACGGCGATGCCGTTCCCGACGTCAACCTGTCCGGTGCGCTGCTGTACCAGTTGATGGCGGCCGAGGTGGCGGCGCAGCGCGGCGACATCGGCGCTGCGTACGCCACGTACCTGAAGCTCGCGCGCGAGACGCGCGATCCACGCCTCGCGCGCCGCGCTACGGAACTCGCCCTGCAGGGCCGCGCACTGGCGGAAAGCCTCGAGGCAGCGAAGCTCTGGCACGAACTCGCGCCGCGCTCGAACGAGGCCACCCAGGCTGTCGCGATGTTGTACGCGGCGAGCGGCAAGTTCGACGAGTCCTACGCGTTGTTCAGCGAGCAGCTCAAGACGACAGCCCCAGCCAGCCGAGGAACTGGCGCGTATCCAGCGGGCGCTGACGCGCAGCCAGGACCGCGCCGGCGCCTTCGTGCTGCTCGAACGCCTCGCGCAACCGTTTGGAAAGACGGCCGAGGTGCGGCTGGTCCTGGCCAACGGCGCCCAGGCCGCCGGTCTCAACGCGCGCGCGATCGAGGAAGCGAAGGCCGCGGTCGATCTCGCGCCCGACTCCGAGCGTGCCGCTCTGACTGCCGCGCAGTACATGCAGGCGACCGATCGAAAGGGCGCGCTGGCGCTGCTCGCCCGCTACCTCGAACGCCAGCCGAAGTCCTCCGACGGTCGGCTCGCCTACGCGCGCCTGCTGATTGCCGACAAGCAGTACGACGCCGCCCGCGGGCAGTTCGAACGCCTGCTGCAGGCCGACCCCAAGAACCCCGACCTCGTCTACTCGATGGCGCTGCTGTCGATGCAGGGCAACCTGAAGGCCGATGCCCGCCGCTACCTGGAGCGCTATCTGGCGCTGCTCGAGGAGCCCGGCAACGAGGAACGCGATGCCGACAACGCGTACCTGAACCTCGCGCAGCTCGCGGAGGAAGACAAGCAGTACGGCGAGGCGCTGAAATGGCTGCGCAAGGTCGAGGGCGGCGAGGAGTACGTGCCGGCCCGCGTCCGCGAAGCCGCGGTGCTCGCGAAGATGAACAAGCTCGAGGAGGGGCGCAAGGTCCTGCGGGAGATCAAGCCGCGGTCGGAAGACGAGCGCGTCCAGCTGGTGATCGCCGAGGCCCAGTTGCTGCGCGACGCCAAGCGGCAGGACGAGTCCTACGCGATGCTGGCGCAGGCCCTGGAGAAGTCGCCCGACAACCTCGCGCTGCTCTACGACACGGCGATGGCGGCGGAGCGGACCAACCGCCTCGTCGAGATGGAAAGGCACCTGCGCCGCGTGATCGAGTTGAAGCCCGACTACGCGCACGCGTACAACGCGCTCGGCTACACCTTCGCCGATCGCAGCACGCGCCTGCCGGAAGCATTGCAGCTGATCGAGAAGGCCAACCAGCTCAGCCCCGACGACCCGTACATCCTCGACTCGCTGGGCTGGGTCCACTTCCGGATGGGCGACCTGAAGCGTGCGCGCGAAGTCCTGGAGCGCGCCTACAACGCGAAGCCGGAAGCCGAGGTCGCCATCCACCTCGCGGAAGTGCTGTGGGCGTCGGGCGACCAGGACGGCGCCCGCAAGCTGCTGCGCGAGGTCCGCACCCAGGAGCCGGGCAACGAGTTGCTGAAGTCCACCATCGCCCGCCTGAAGATCGCGCTGTAGCCATGGCTGGCTGGCCGCGAGGGGCCTGGTCGCGCTTCGTTGCGAGCCGTCACAATCCGGCGACGCTCACCCTGCTCGCCGGCCTGTCGGCGCTCGCGCTCGCCGGTTGCGCCACCGTGCCGGCGACCGCTCCCGACCGCCTTTACACGGGTCGCTTCTCGGCCGTCGCGAGCGCGGGCGACAAGCGCGAGACGGTATCGGGGCGTTTCAGCGTCGAGGTCCGTGGCGACCGGCAGACCATCGACCTGGCAACGCCGCTGGGCAACACCGTCGCGCGCATCGAGGTCGGACCGGACGGCGCGCGGGCGCGCGGTCCCGGAGTCGAGGAAGTGCAGGGACAAGACGCCGACGCGCTGACGGAGCAGTTGCTGGGGTGGCGACTGCCGGTCAGCGGGATGTCGGACTGGATCGAGGGCCGGCCCGCACCCGGCCGCCCGGCCCGTGTCGAGCGCGACGGCACCCGACCGGTGCTGATCGAGCAGGACGGGTGGGTGGTGCGGCTGTCCGAGGTGTTCCCGGCGTCCGGCCGCCCGCGGCTGATCGTGCTCGAACGCCCGGCTTCGTCGCTTGCGCCCGGGGTTGTCCTGCGGCTGATCGTCGACGATCCCGCCAGCGTAGGACCTGAAAGGGCCAAGCGCGCGCATGCGCCGCGGCCGGGCGGGCTGCGCGAGCTAACATGCGCGGATGGAGACCGCGCTCGGCCTGCCCGCCCCCGCCAAGCTGAATCTCTTCCTGCACGTGACCGGCCGCCGCGACGACGGGTACCACACGCTGCAGACCGTCTTCCAGTTGATCGATCTGGCGGATTGGCTCGATTTCGAGCGCCGCGATGACGGCGCCATCGTGCGCAACGGCGACCTGCTCTCTTCTGCCAGCGAAGATCTCGCCGTGCGCGCCGCGCGGGCCCTGCAGCAGGCGACGGGTTGCCGGCTGGGCGCGACGATACGGGTGACCAAGCAGATCCCGGCGGGCAGCGGCATGGGCGGCGGGTCATCCGACGCCGCCACGACGCTGATCGCGCTGAACCGTCTGTGGGACCTTCAACTGCCTCGTCCCGACCTGGCGCGGATCGCGCTGCCTCTCGGTGCCGACGTGCCTTTCTTTCTGCACGGCAGCAACGCTTTTGCCGAGGGCGTGGGAGAGCAACTGCAGTCCGTCGCGCTGCCGGCCGCCTGGTATGCCGTCATCTGGCCCCAAGTGCATGTTTCGACGAAGGAAATCTTTGCTGACCCCGGTTTGACACGAAATACCAAACCCACGAAAATAGCGGACTTTTCTGCTGCAGCCGGGCTTCTTCCACACGCACTTTTTGGCGTCAACGACCTTGAACCGGTCGCGCGGCGTCAGTTCCCCGACATCGACCAGGCTCTCGGGCGTCTTCAACGCCATGGGCCAGCGCGAATGACGGGATCGGGGTCGGCGGTGTTCATGCCGACCGCATCGGAGAGGGACGCTGCAGCCGCTCTGGCGGAGTGCCCGTCCGGGTGGCGGTGCTGGGCAGTGCGAGGATTGAGCGAACACCCGCTGGCGGTCTGGTAGACGGGTGCAGGCAAAGAAGTAGGCAGCGCAGTACCGCAGTACGCGAAGGTCAGCGCTGGGGAGTCGCCAAGCTGGTTAAGGCAGCGGATTTTGATTCCGCCATTCGAGGGTTCGAATCCTTCCTCCCCAGCCATGCACACGTAGATGCTCTTCAGGGCATTCGTGCAGAGATGCCCGTTCGCGGGCATTCGTAGCCGCCGGAAGGCCATCGATGCAGCAGCGCCAGGCAAGCGCGCTGCGTATCGAAGGGCGTTTCGGCGGGTTTGCTTGATGGCGTGATCCGAGGCGGCCGGATACGCAGTGGGCGAGCGGCGAATGCCGCTCCACAGGGGCCGCAGACGCGGTGTTAGCCATGGCCTTGCTGGTCCCCGACAACCTGATGGTCTTCACGGGCAACGCGAATCCGCGCCTGGCCCAGGCCGTCGCCCAGCACCTGAACATCCGGCTCGGCAAGGCGCAGGTCTCCAAGTTCTCCGACGGCGAAGTGACGGTCGAGCTGTTCGAGAACGTGCGCGGCAAGGACGTGTTCGTGCTGCAGTCGACCTGCCAGCCGACCAACGACAACCTGATGGAGCTGATGATCATGGTCGACGCGCTGAAACGCGCCTCGGCCGGACGCATCACCGCCGCGATTCCGTACTTCGGCTACGCGCGGCAGGACCGCCGGCCGCGCAGCGCGCGCGTAGCGATCAGCGCGAAGGTCGTCGCGAACATGCTGCAGGTGGCCGGCGTGAATCGCGTGCTCGTCATGGACCTGCACGCCGACCAGATCCAGGGCTTCTTCGACATCCCGGTCGACAACATCTACGCCGCGCCGATCCTGCTGGGCGACATCTGGAAGCACAACTACGAAAACCTGGTCGTGGTGTCGCCGGACGTCGGCGGCGTGGTGCGCGCGCGTGCCATCGCCAAGCGGATGGACGCTGAACTGGCGATCATCGACAAGCGGCGCCCGCGCGCCAACGTCGCCGAAGTGATGCACATCATCGGCGAGGTCGAGGGGCGCAACTGCGTGATCATGGACGACATGGTCGACACCGCGAACACGCTGTGCCAGGCCGCGCAGGCACTGCGCGACCGCGGGGCGCAGCGCGTGATGGCCTATGCGACGCACCCGGTGCTGTCGGGCAAGGCGATCGAGCGGATCAACAACTCGGTGATCGACGAACTGGTCGTCACCGACACGATTCCGCTGTCGGACGGCGCCAAGGCGTGCGCGAAGATCCGGCAGCTGTCGTGTGCCGCGCTGTTCGGCGAGACGATCTCGCGCATCGCGCGCGAGGATTCGGTGAGTTCCCTCTTCATCGAATAGCGGGCGGGCGCAAGGAATGACGGCGGCGGAGGAATTCGCCGCCACACGGCGCAGATGGGCTGCGTCGTATTTGAACGGCAGTGGTGACTGGTCGCGGTCCGCTGCCAATACTGGAGAAGCAGATGAAAGTCGTAGCAAACACACGCAACGGGCAAGGGACGGGTGCGAGCCGCCGTCTCCGCCACACCGGCAAGGTGCCTGGCATCCTCTACGGCGGCAAGGCCGAGCCGCAACCGATCGAGGTCGACCACAACGACCTGTTCCACGCGCTGCGCAAGGAGAAGTTCCACGCGTCCATCCTCGACATGGAACTCGACGGCAAGGGCGAGCGCGTGCTGCTGCGCTACGTTCCAGATGCACCCGTACAAGCCGCAGGTACTGCACATCGACTTCCAGCGCGTCGCGGAAGACCAGAAGATCCACATGCGCGTGCCGCTGCACTTCATCGGCCAGGAGGACTCGCCGGCGGTGAAGGTCTCCGGCGGCCTGATCAGCCACGTGCTGTCGGCGATCGACGTCGCGTGCCTGCCGAAGGACCTGCCGGAGTACATCGAGGTCGACCTGTCGAACCTGAACGCCAACCAGACGGTTCGCGTGCTCGATCTCAAGCTGCCCACGGGCGTCACTCCGGTGCTGAAAGGCAAGGAGAACCCGGTGGTCGCCTCCGTGACGACGCATGGCGAGACGGCCGAGGAAGAGGCGACAGCCGCGCCGACGGCGGCCGATGTCCCGGCCACGGCGCAGAAAGCCCCGGTGGCGCCGGCCGCCGAAGCGGCCAAAGGCGGCAAGGAAAAGGGCGGCGACAAGAAGAAGTAAGCCGTACCGACGCGGCATCCGGATTCCGGTCCGGTCGCTGCGGCACAATCGGGCCCGTTGTCGATCGTCGGCAACGGGCTTTTTCTTTTCGCGATGACAGACAGCATCGACCACAGCCCCCGGATTCGCCTCATCGTCGGCCTCGGCAACATCGGGCCGGAATACGAGGACACGCGGCACAACGCCGGGTTCTGGTTCGCGGACGCCGTGGCCAACGACCTCGGCGCGCGCTTCGCGCACGAACGCAAGTTCCACGGCGACGTCGCCCGCGCGAAGCTCGGCGGCAACGAACTGTGGCTGCTCAAGCCGTCGACCTACATGAACCGCTCGGGACAGGCCGTTGTCGCGCTGGCGCTGTTCTACAAGATCCTGCCGCATCAGATCCTGCTCGCTCACGACGAACTCGACCTGCCGCCGGGCGGTATCAGGATGAAGCTGGGCGGCGGCACCGCGGGACACAACGGGCTGAAGGACACGCAGGCACGGCTGTCGACACCCGAGTTCTGGCGCCTGCGCATCGGCATCGGCCATCCGCGCACGCTGCAACTCGAACAGGACGTCGCCGACTTCGTGCTGCATCGGCCGCGCAAGGACGAAGCGGTGCTGATCGACCAGGCGATCGAGCGCGCGCAGGGCGTCGTCGAACTGATCGTCACCGGGAAGTTCGAGGCCGCGATGCTCAGGCTGCACACGAAGTAGCGGGTACAGCGATCGCGGCGGCGTCGCGGCCGACGACGGGCTCGCCGGCTGTGACGCGGATAAGGCAGACTCGCTGCACCGGACTCCACCCGCGACTCGTCCTGTCAACGCCACCGTGCTGCCCATGTTCGACCTGCTCGACATCCGCCTCGGTGCCGAGGCCCGCCGCCGCATCGATCGCGACGGACTGAAGCCCGAAGACATCGCGTGCGTGCCCGCCGCCGCCGGCGGTCCCAAGGGACTCGCGCTCTTGCCCTTCGACCGCATGTTCGCAAGCGACTGGCTGTCACGCCTGCGTGGCGTCGAACTCATCGGAGCATCGATCGGCGCCTGGCGGATGGCGGCGCTGGCGCAAGGCGACCCGCTCGCGGCGCTCGACCGCCTGCAGCACGCCTACGTCCGCGAACAGAACTACGACGAGCGACCGTCGCCTACGCAGGTGGCCGCCGTGTGCCGTGGACTGGCCCGCTCCGTCTCCGGTGCGCCCGACATCGTCCTGCGCCACAACGTCGCGCTGTCCGTGATCACCGCAAGGGCGCGCGGCGCACTGGCGGGCGACCGGTCGAAGCTGGCGTTCGGCCGCGTGGCGCTCGTCAATGCCGCGTCGAGGCGCTGGCTCGCCAACCACATGGAGCGTGTCGTGTTTCACGCCGGCGCGCCGTCGAAGCTGCCCCCGGCCTTCGACGGGTTCGGCCTGACGCAGATCGGCCTCACCCGCGACAACGTCGAGGATGCGCTGCTGGCGTCGGGTTCGATCCCCCTGGTGTGCGATCCGGTGCGTGACGTGCGCGCGGCGCCGCCCGGCGACTACTGGGACGGAGGCCTGATCGATTACCACCTGCTGCTGCCCTACGACCGGTACGACGGCATCGTCCTGTACCCGCACTTCGTGCCGTACGTGACGCCCGGCTGGCTCGACAAGTTCCTGCCCTGGCGCAAGCGGCCCCGCCGTCACCATTGGCTGGCGAACGTCGTCCTGATCGCGCCGTCGCGCGCGATGCTCGACCGCCTGCCGAACCGCAAGCTGCCGGACCGCAGCGACTTCTACAGATACGGCCGCGACCACGCCGCGCGCATCGGCGCATGGGAACGCGCCATCGGCGAGTCGCAGCGGTTCGCGGAAGCCGCGATGCGCTGGCTGGACGCGCCGGACACCTCGCGCGCTCGTGCGCTGTAACCGCTAACCCAGAGTCCCCCAGGAAGAACTTCAACAGGAACTGCCTCCGGCGCTACTTGAGCCTGCACACCTTCGCGGCCAAGCCGAGGAGTTCCCGATTCACCGGGTTGCGACGCAGCCAGCTGTCGCGGAACTGTTCGGGCACATGCTCGCGGGCGGTCCGCTGCACCCAGTCGCGCCCCTCTTGCAACTGCCTCACTGCGAGGTCCCGTTCGCCGTTGGCCAGCAGCGCGCGGGCGCAGTGCAACCAGCGTTCCGCAGGAAGCAACGTCGGGGACTGGAGGCGGCCGCCGACCTCGATCGCGGCTTGCGCATGGCGCGCGGCTGCCACCGGGTCGATATCGGCCGCGATGCCAGCGGCCCGGACATGGGCCGCGAACACTGTTCCCTCGTGCTGCAGGGCTCCGGCCTCGGCGCACACGAGGTCAAGCTGCCGCAGCGCGGCCTCGGCGGGCAGCGTTTGCGCGTGCTCGATCAGCAGCGGCAGACGCAGGTCGGGCCGTTCCGCGGCCTCCAGTCGCTTGTGCATGTCCGCAAGGGTGGCGCCCGGGTCGCGACCCAGTGCGAGGTCAAGGTAATGCTTCAGGATGGCGGCGGCGTACTGGCAGAGATCCTGGACGCTGTCGCGAACGATCCGGGAGTTCAGAATCTTCTGCACTCGCGCCCACTGGCCGAGGTGCCGCCAGCACATCGCCTGCCGCAGATGCGCGATCGATGCGTAGCTGCTCGCATGCTCTTCCATCAGTTCGATCGCCTGCTGGGCCTGGGCCAGCGCCTCGGCGTAGCGGCCTGCCTGGCAGGAACAGACGACAAGAATCGCGTAGTTCGTACCCCGCCCCGCTTCGAAACCGTCGTGCAGAGCCATCACCTGCAGGCTGCGATGCAGGTGCCGGTGGGCTGCGGGCAGGTCGCCGGCGTCGATGCGGTTGCAAGCGAGGTTGGTCAGAACCACCGACACGCTGCCCTGCTTTCCGCCCTCCTGCGACAGCTCGATTGCGCGCTCGTGATGGGGTACGGCATCGGCGAGCCGCCCGAGGTTGTCATAGAGCATGCCGAGGTAGCCGTGCATTTCGGCCCGGTCCTCCAGATCCCCGTGCGCGTCCAACCAGCCCATGCACGCTTCGTAGTGCTGCGCCGACTCCGCCAACCGGTCCGCGAAGAACAACGCGATCGCCAGCGAGCGGTGGCTGCGGGCGATGAGCGCCGCGTCTCCGAGCCGGACGCTCTTCTGAAGCGCCGCGCGGGCCGACGCCATGCTGTCCGACGCGCCGACCGAGTCCTTCTCGAAGAACGAACGGTGCAGCAGCGCCTCGATCTGCTGGGTTGGGTTCGACGCGAGCCGGTCCAGCGCGTCGCATTGCGCAAGTCCAATGGCCAGGTCGCGGTCGACGTTGATGAACTCCCCGGCGGCCCGCAGCAGCGATTCGAACGCCGCGGCCGTATCGCCGCCGGCCTCTTCGATTGCGCTCTTGCGCTCCAGGAACGCACTGCACTCCTTCAGGCGCAGACCAAGGCGGGCGCGGTCAGCCGCCTGTTGCAGCCAAGGGAGCGCGCGGCCCGGCTGGCCGGCATCGATCCAGTGCTGAGCGATGCGCGCCGGCTCCGCACCGAGCGGCTCGAGGAACGCGGCCACGCTCGCATGGGTGTGTGCCGCGATCGTCGCCGGCACGCTCGCGCGCACCGCCTCGAACACGAGGTCGTGGGCAAACGCATTGCCGCGCATCACCTGCGCCGCTTCGAGTTCGTTGAGGGCGTCGGCGAATTGCATCGCCGACGCCTGCAAGACCTTTTCGGCCATCGCGACGCTGAAGTCCGCGCCGGCGATGCTCGCCACCCGAGCCAGCGTCAGCGCTCCGGGCGACAGTTGCGATATGCGGCGCTCGATGAGACGGCCGACCGACATCGGCCGGGGCAACGCCGCGGCATCGGCGACCTGCGCCAGGCGCCGCTCGACCCACGCCTGCTTCAGCGTCTCCAGCACGAACAGCGGGTTCCCGCCCGTGCGCCGCGCGAGACCGGGCGCGAGGGCCTTGCCATCGACCCCGGGGAGGCCGAGGGAATCAACCAGCTCCGCCAGCGACGCCTCGTCGAGCGGCGCGAGCACGAGGGGGAGCAGACGCGCGTCCTCGACCAGTGCATGGTGTAGCGCCTGCACCGGCGACGCGGCCTCGGCGGGGCGATACGCGAGTGCCCAGCGCAGCGGACTGGCGGAGGCAGTTTCGCGGTCGCCCTCCTCGTCGATCAGCGAGCGCAGCATCTCCAGGCTCGCCTCGTCGGCGAAGTGCAGATCGTCGACGATGAGCCCGGCAAGATCTTCCTGGGCCAAAAGCAGGGTGCGGATCGCGCGCTGCATGATGAGCCGCTGGCCTTCGCCGGGGTGCCGGCCGGCGGGAGCCGCGTCGAATTCCGGCAACACGCGGGCGATTTCGTTGCGCGTTGCGGCCGGCATCGTCGCGTCGAGTTGAACGGCCTTCTCGCCACGCGCGATCACCGCGCGGAGCAGGCGCGCGAGCGTCGCGAAGGGGACACCGGCATCGCCCGGGCGCCCCGCCGCGCGCACGACGTCTGGCCGCGACTCCAGGAACGCCTGGAGCAAGCGGGTCTTGCCAAGCCCGGCCTCACCGATCACAGCCACCACCTGTGCGGCTTCCCAGCCGCGTCGCAGCTGCAACAGCTCCGCATCGCGACCGATCAGGCGCGGCGGCAGCAGGACGCTGACCGGGATGTTGTGAGGGAGCGCGGGAAGCGCCTCCCTTCGCGCGGCGGTGACGGTGGCGAGCAACGCCAGCGTCTCGGCCGATGGCCGGCCCCCCACCTCGTCCTTGAGCATCTGTTCGCAGCGATCGAACGCCAGCAAGGCCGCGGAGCGATCGCCGTTCAGGTAGTGCAAACGCATCACGCGCCGGTGCGCGCTCTCCGAAAACGGTTCGAGAGCGAGCAGTTCGACCGCGTGCGTCAGCGCCGCGCCGTAGTCGCCCGCACGCTCGGCCGCTTCACACGAGTCGATCAATGACCGCTGCACCCGGTTCGCGCGGCGCGTGCGCTCGCTCGACAGCCAGACCGCGAACTCGCGGCTGTGTTCGTGGACGGCGTCGCCGAGTACCTGTGCCGACTCCGCCAGGTCATGGCTCACGCCCTCCGCGAGGACCAGCATTGCCTGGCCCTGGACCACCGGCGCGCCCAGGTGCTTGCGCAGTTGAAACAGGCGTTGCCGCAGGACGTTCAGCCCGTCGTCGCGCTCGCTATCCGGCCACAGCAACTCGACGATCCGCAGACGCGTCGTCGGACCTTCGATCGCCAGATAGGCGAGCAGCGCGGCGTCGCGCACTGCAAGCTCGCCCGAATGGCCCGTGGGGGTGGCATACCGCGCTGATGTTGCGAGCGACAGGTGCATGGTGTCGCATGCTAGCGCCGAGTCCATTGCCAGCCCCCGATTCATGCAAACCCCAGCTTGTCCTGAGCCTTGTTGGTTTCCGACTCTTTCGGGATGCGCGGCAAGCGCGCGGTGAATGCCGAGCCCTGGTGCACGCTGCTCCAATCTGTGCGATGAAGGGCGCCGCGCGCGCGCGGCGTCACTGCCCGCGCGCCACCTGAATGCGTCGGTCCGCCCCTAGCCAGGCGATCGTGACGTGGTTCAGGCCATCGACCGCGATTGCCGGGCGAACGGTGGTCGACCAACTGGCGCCGAGCGTCACGACGGCGGACCATCCGCCCGCGTCCCGACGCCGTACCCGGATCTCCCCCTCGCCAATGAGCGAGGTCGACACCCACGCGACCCAGACGTCCCCCGTCGGTCCTACCACCACCGCAGGCTCACCGGCGCGCTCGGGGCGGGTGTCCAGTGTCTCGACCGCCTCGCACGCTGACATCGCCTGGGCAGTGGGGCAACGGCGCAGGCGGACATGCTGCACGCTGTTGTTGGTCGGGTCGGCCTGCACCCATGCGAAGTAGCCGTTCCCGCTTGCATCCAGGCCGCTCGCGCCGCTGCTGCGGGAGGTGTTGAAATTCCGGATGCTGCCGTCGGCCTCCGTCGCGAGGGCCACGGGCGCGCTCCAGGTCCCGCCCGAGAGCCGGCTGGCGTAAGCCTTGTATCCGCTGTTCAGGTCAAGCCAGATGGCTGCAGCCATGCCGGCCGCGTTGGCGCTCACCTCCACCGGATAGGCGTTGCCGGACGAGCCGGGGTTAAGCTGGACGGGCACGGCCCAGCTCTGGGTGGCGGCGCTGAAGCGGTTCGACCAGACGTCGCGCGCCGACGTGGTCCACACGCCGACCACCTCGTTGCTGCCCAGCGTTGCGAGCGAAGGATTCTCGGCGCCTCCGAGAGACATGCCTCCTTCAGGCGACAGGGCCGTCAGCGTGGCGTTCGTGTAGTTATAGACCTGCGACTGGATGCTATAGCGCGTTCCGTCGAACTGCGGATACATCATCACCGCCGTGCTGCCGTCTGCGGCGAAGCTCAGTGCGCGGTCCGTCGCGTTGCCGCCGCTCGTGATCGTCTGCGCGGTCCAGCGGTTGTCAGCCCAGCGGGACATCGCCGCCTGGAAGCTGCCGGGCTGCACCGTGAAGCCGAACACGATGTGGGCCCGCTGGTTCGCCGCCATCGCGATGCGCGGGGTGAAAACTCCCCCGCCGGTCGACGCCACCGTGTTCGCATCGAGTGCCTCAATGAGCTGAGGGGCCTGCCAAGCACCGGCGACGCCGTCGAAAGCACTCGCATAGCCGTTGTACTGCAGATTGTCGGCGTCGTATTGCGCCCACGCGAGGGTGGCGCGGCCGTCGCTGGCGGCGGCCACTGCCGGGTCTCCCGCAAGGACGCCAGGCGGGCTGATCGCCAGCGCCGCGCTCCATCCGACTGAAGCGACGTTGCTGCAGACGATGGCGACGCTGGCGACGTTGGCCGTCATGGTGCCGCTGCCTCGCTCGACCACGCAGGTTTGCCCAGCGGGCTGGGATGCCACGGTGACGCTGTACGGAGTGCCCTTCGGGACGGGCGTCGGGAACGCGAACGACCTGGCGAAGGGCGGAACGGCAAGGCTGTCGGTGCCATTGTTCTGCAGAACCAGTCCGGCGCCGGTGAGGGTGATGACCTCGCCACTGATGGCGAAGGGGCCCGGGTTTGGCATGGAGCCGATGAAGGTCAGCGTGTCCCCGCCATACAGGAAGGACTTGCCCGGTCGGGCGCAGCCGAACGAAACCCCGACCGCGTTCACTGCATCCGTGAGATAGGCCGACACATCGACGGTCGTGCTGCCGACGCCGCGCAACACCGCTCCGCTGGAACTTGCGAAGCCACCGGAAAGAGGCATCGGCGTGGGAGTCAGCGGGACGATGCCGTCGAACACCGTCTGAATGACGCGCGGGTAGACCGCGGGGTTCCAGCGCACCACCTTGAGCTTTCCGGCCGATCCGGCTCCGTTGAACCCGCAGTCGGGCGCGGCCCGGTAGTTCGCGACTACCTTGACGATACCGGGCTGGTTGATCACCCATGAACCGGCATTGCCGTTGCCGCTGCCGAATGTTCGTCGCGTAATAGTTTGGTCGGGCACGCCGATCGCGTTGGCCGCGCCGCTCGGATAGACGCACGGGTACGGATCGGTGTTGCTGGAGGACACGAAACACGCGGCTCCCAGCATGCTCCACGAAAAGGTGTTGCGCTGCCACTCGGCAACCCCTGCCGTGACGACTGTCTCGACGACCTGCCAGTCCTCGCCCGGGCTCGCCATGAACAGTTCGTTGCCGACCGCACCAGCGAGCACCGGCATGCGCAGCGTTACGGGTGCGTTGAACACGAGATCGTGCGGCGTGAACTCGTACGCGCTGCCGACCGGCGGGTTGTCGGTGGGGAGGGCCGGCGCGCCGATCGATCCGCGCGCGATGCCGATGGTGGTCGGTTGCGTCAGGGCGCCCGCCGGAATGATCACCTGCACGCCGTCGGGCCCGTTCACGGTGCCGCCCTCGGCACCGATCACCGCCGTAACCGAGGATGGGGGAGCGGCGATCGGGGGAGTGGAGGCTGGGGGCGCAGCTGTGACGTCGACCGCGTCATCGCCACCACAGGCGCTCAGAGCCATCGCCATGAAGGCAACGCCCGTCCAACGAATCATCGCTTCCCGCATGTCCCACCTCCGCTGTGACCGGAACGGCCGTTGGGCGAGGGTGTAGCCGAGGGTGCGTTATGAATGCGTTAGGCGGTGCTCAGACGCCCGGCCGGCCGGCAGTTCGTGGCTGGCTGGGCGACCTTGCGATAATCCCGCCTTTGCGCCGCTTCCGGCGCATCCCTCAAGGTTTCCCATGGCATTGAAATGCGGCATCGTCGGACTGCCGAACGTCGGCAAGTCGACGCTCTTCAACGCGCTCACCAAGGCCGGCATCGCGGCCGAGAACTATCCGTTCTGCACCATCGAGCCGAACGTCGGCATCGTCGAAGTGCCCGATCCCGCGGCTCACGGCGCTGGCCGGCATCTCGAAGCCCGAGAAGGTGCTCCCGGCAACGGTCGAGTTCGTCGACATCGCCGGACTGGTGGCCGGTGCGAGCAAGGGCGAGGGCCTCGGCAACCAGTTCCTCGCGAACATCCGCGAATGCGATGCGATCGCGCACATCGTCCGCTGCTTCGACGACCCGAACGTCATCCACGTGGCGGGCAAGGTCGACCCGGTGTCCGACATCGAGGTGATCGACACCGAACTCGCGCTCGCCGACCTGCAGACCGTCGACAAGCAACTCGCGAAGTACAGCAAGGTCGCGAAGACGGGCCAGGGTCCGGATGCCAAGGAAGCGAAGCGCCTGGTGGACGCGCTGGAGAAGATCCAGCCCGCGCTGAACGAGGCGCGGCCGGTGCGCAGCGTCGATCTCTATCCGGAAGAGCGCGAGGTCATCAAGCCGCTATTCCTGCTCACGGCCAAGCCGGCGATGTACGTCGCCAACGTCGAAGAGCACGGCTTCGAGAACAATCCGCTGCTGGAGAAGGTCCGCGCACACGCGGCGAAGGAAGGCGCGCCCGTCGTCGCAGTCTGCGCGAAGGTCGAGGCAGAGATCGCCGACATGTCGGACGAGGACAAGAACGTCTTCCTGTCCGACATGGGAATGGCGGAGCCCGGTCTGAACCGCGTGATCCGCGCTGCCTATGCGCTGCTAGGACTGCAGACCTACTTCACCGCCGGGCCGAAGGAAGTGCGGGCCTGGACGGTCATCAAGGGCGCCACCGCCCCGCAGGCCGCAGGCGTCATCCACACCGACTTCGAAAAGGGCTTCATCCGCGCCGAGACGATCGCGTACGACGACTACGTGCGCTACAAGGGCGAAGCAGGAGCGAAGGAAGCCGGCCGGATGCGGCTCGAAGGCAAGGACTACATCGTCAACGACGGCGATGTGATGCACTTCCGGTTCAACGTCTGACTGCGCGTCACGCCCGTTCGCACGATGTCTGCCGTGATTTCCCGCCTGCTGCTGTACCCGGTGAAAGGCTGCCGGGGCGTCGCGTTGCGCTCGGCCCGCCTCGCGCCGACCGGTCTCGCCGTCGGCGACATCGGCGACCGCGAGTGGGTGGTGGTGGACGATCACGGCGAATTCCTGAGCCAGCGCGAACTGCCGCGCATGGCACTGATCGGCACTTCGCTGACAGGCACCTCGCTGCGTCTGTCCGCGCCCGGCATGCCGACGCTCGACATTCCGTTCGCGTCAGCGGGCGACATCGTCCGGATGCGCGTCTGGGACGACGAACTCGACGGCCTCGCGCAGGGTGAACCCGCCGATCGCTGGTTCACCGACTTCCTCGGCCACAAGGCGCGACTGATCCGCTTCGATCCGCGCGCCAGGCGAATCTCGGCGCGCCGATACACGGGCGCGACCGAGGCAACGTACAAGTTCGCCGATGCGTTCGCGCTGCTCGTGACCAGCGAAGGCTCGCTCGCCGATGTGAACAAAAGGCTGCACGCGAAGGGCCAGGCGCCGGTCGACATCGACCGGTTCCGGCCGAACATCGTGATCGATGGCGTCGACCGTTTCGAGGAAGACTATGCGCGCGAGCTGCGCATTGGCGACGCGGTGCTCGAACTCGTGAAACCTTGCGTGCGTTGCACGGTACCGAGCGTCGACCCAGCGACCGGTGAACAAGGGACCGAGCCGGGCGACACATTGGCCGTGTATCGAAACAACTCCGCCGCCGGCGGAGTGACGTTCGGCGTGAACGCCATCGTCGCGCGCGGAGCGGGAACCGAGTTGCGGGTCGGCGACCCGGTCGAACTCACTCTTCGCTTCTGATCGGCGACGACGCGCGCGGCGCCATCCCGCGGTAGGTCCACTGCCTCCATGCCAGCTCGAGCGGGCCCTGCTTCCAGCGCCGCAGCCACCATCGGCTCAGCTCGAGTTGAACGATGAAGATGACGACGGCCAGCAGTGCCGTCTCCGCATAGCCCAGTTGCGCCGCAAGCGCGAGCCCCCATCCGGACAGCAAGGCGCCCATCGCCACGGACTGCAGCAGATAGTTGGTCAGCGGCATGCGGCCGGCGGGGGCGAGCCACGCGACCATGCCGGGCGAAGCGCGGGTGATGAAGAGCGCCGCGTACGCGAACGCCAGGGTCACGCTGATCGTGCCAGGCACCGCGGCGATCGCGGAAAAGGCGCCGAGGCCATTGCGATCCGCTTCGACGTACAACAGCCCGCCGTAGATGAGCGACGACGGCAGGCCAAGGGCGAACCCGGCCACCAGCGCCGTGCGCCACGCGCCGGCACCCCGATCCGCCAGCCACCCCGAGCGGTGCGCCAGCATGCCGGTCAACATCAGGGCCACCACGAGCGGCAGACCGATAACGTTCGCGAGCACGATATCGAGAAAGAGACTCGCCCGCGTCGGCAGTTGCTCCAGGAAGGAGCCCTGCGTGAACACGGCGAAATTCGCCTCCAGTTCCTCAGCGAGGTCGGCCGGGTCGGCGACAGTCCCGGCCAGGCCCCAGGTCAGCAGCACGGCCAATCCGATCGCGCCGGCCCACCACACGACGAGCGCCCAGCGGAGGGATGCGACACCGCGCTCGTCGTAGAGCAACAGCACCATGCCGGCCATCGCATACATCTGCGTGATGTCCCCGAAGTAGAAGAACACGCCGTGGAGCATTCCGAACACGAACAGGAACAGCATCCGGCGCCGGAACACCGCGTGCGGCGCCGCTGTCAGCGAACGGAGCTTGTTCAGCAGCAGCGAAAAGCCGACTCCGAACAGCATCGCGAAGAGCGGCATGAACTTCATGTTGATGAACGCCACCGTTGCGAAGAACAGCGCGCGGTCGAGGACGGTCGCGTCGTCGAGCAGGTAGCCGGCCGGATTGATGCCGCCCCAGGCAAATGACTGGATGTTGACGAGCAGGATGCCGAGCAGCGCGAATCCGCGCAGCGCGTCGATCCGCTCGTCGCGGGCGGTGGTCGGCTGGATCATCGGGCGATCGGGGCGGGCGGCGTGCCCCGGACGATCGCTACTCGTCCTCGTGCGCGCTCGATCCCATCTGCGCGAGCTTGGCGCGCAGCCACTTCTCGACCGACGGGAAGACGAACTTGCTGACGTCGCCGCCGAGTTGCGCGATCTCGCGCACGATCGAGCCGGAGATGAACTGGTATTGGTCCGACGGCGTCAGGAACATCGTCTCCACATCCGGCAGGAGGTAACGGTTCATGCCTGCCATCTGGAACTCGTATTCGAAGTCCGACACCGCGCGGAGGCCGCGGACGATCACGCGGGCGTTCTGGTCGCGCACGAAATCCTTCAGCAGGCCGCGAAAACCGGCGACTTCGACGTTCGGGTAGTGGGAAAGCACTTCCTTGGCGATCGAGATGCGCTCGTCGAGCGTGAAGAAAGGCTTCTTCGCGCGGCTGTCGGCGACGCCGACGACGAGCTTCGAGAACAGGCCCGCGGCGCGTCGCACGAGGTCCTCGTGCCCGCGCGTCAGCGGATCAAACGTCCCGGGGTAGACCGCAATCACCATCGTCATTCTCCTGGCCGGTCGCTCCCGCGGCCGCGGCGATTATGCCCTCTGCAGCAGATGGAAGTGGACCTGCCCCGCCCGTCCGTCGCGAACGATGCGCAGTCCGCAGTTCGCGGCCACCGCGGGTTCCAGCGGCGCTCCGCACTCCGCGTAGACCACTCCCTCCGGTGTCACCAGGCGGCTCGCCGCGTCGAGCGCCGGCCGCAGGAGATCGCCGTCGAAGGGGGGGTCGAGGAAGACGACGTCGAAGGAGCGATCGGGAGCCGACCGTGCATAGGCCAGCGCATCGCCAGCAATGATCGAGACCGCCTCGGCGTTCAGCTTCTGCTTCGTGCGCTGGAGTCCGGCGACCAGCGCCGGGTTGCGCTCGACGAGCACGACGCGCCCGGCCCCGCGCGACGCCAGTTCGAAGCCGAGAGCGCCGGTGCCGGCGAAAAGGTCCAGCCCGCCGCACGAGCCGAAGTCGGGAACCAGGTGTGCGAGCCAGTTGAAGACCGTGACCCGGACGCGATCCGGGGAAGGACGAAGCCCGGGCTCGTCGGCGACGGGCAAAGGCGTGCGCTTCCACTGACCGCCGATGATGCGCACGCGGGCAGGCGCCCGGGCAAAGCGAGCGGCGTTGCTGGTCGCACCCTTTGATACACTGGCTTCGCCCGGTCGCGGCGCTCGCACGCCGCGTCGCTGCCCGCCGGGTTCCACTGGTTTTCCCTCCACGCGCTTCCCCCGCATCGTTCGATGATAAGCCCCGCTCCCGGCGCCAAAGGTGGCTGGCTGTCCCGCCTCAAGGACGGACTGGCCAGGACGCGCGTCAACATCGTCGGCCTGTTTACCGGCGGAGTCCTCGACGAAGATTTTCTCGAGGAACTCGAGATGGCGCTGATCGGCGCCGACGTTGGGGTGGCGACGTCGGCCCGGCTGCTCGAAGCGCTGCGGCAGCGGATCAAGCTGGCCGGCCTGAAGACCCAGGACGAAGTGCGCGTGGCACTGCGTGACGAGCTCGAAAAGCTGCTGCAACCCTCGGAAGGCCGTTTCGATTTTGCGAAGGGCCATCCGCTCGTCGTCATGGTGGCGGGTGTCAACGGCGCCGGCAAGACGACCTCGATCGGGAAGCTCGCCAAGTGGTTCGCGTCGCAGGGCAAGAGCGTCCTGCTGGCCGCCGGCGACACTTTCCGTGCGGCGGCGCGCGAGCAGCTCGCGATCTGGGGCGCGCGCAACAACGTCGAGGTCATCGCGCAAAGCGGAGGGGACCCCGCGGCCGTGGTGTTCGACGCCGTGTCGGCTGCGAAAGCGCGGAAGATCGACGTGCTGATCGCGGACACCGCGGGGCGATTGCCCACGCAGTCGCACCTGATGGAAGAGCTCAAACGGGTGAAGCGCGCGCAGGACAAGGCGTTTCCGGGGGCGCCGCACGAAGTCATCCTGATCATCGATGGCACCAACGGCCAGAACGCAGCTGGCGCAGGTCAAGGCGTTCGACGACGCCGTCGGCCTCACGGGGCTGGTCGTGACCAAGCTCGACGGCACCGCGAAAGGCGGGGTGCTCGCCGCCATCGTGGAATCGCGTCGGGACAAGCCGCTGCCGATACTGTTCATCGGCGTCGGCGAGGCGATCGACGACCTGCAGCCCTTCGTGGCCCGGGACTTCGCCGACGCGCTGGTCGGTCTCGCGTGACACCGCCGGAACTCCACGGCCGTCCGTAGAATCCGCGCGGACGCACGCAGCGCGCACGATGAACACAGCGACTCCGCCAACCGAACTTCCGCCGCTCGTCACGTTCGACCGCGTCACGAAACGTTACGACGGCGAACGCGCGGCGCTCATGGAGGCGACCTTCGCATTGAACCGCAGCGAGTTCGTCCTGCTCGCGGGCCCATCGGGCGCCGGCAAGTCCACCGTGCTGCGCCTCATCTGCGGACTCGAGTCCGCAACCAGTGGTCGGGTCACGGTCGGCGGGGAGGACGTCGCCCGCATGCGCCGGCGCTCGCTGCCCTTCCTGCGTCGCTCGCTTGGCGTCGTGCTGCAGAACCTGATGCTGCTGAACGACCGCAGCGTGCTCGACAACGTCGCGCTGCCGGCGCTGGCCGCCGGCCTTTCGCATGCCGATGCGCACGAACGGGCGAACGCGGCGCTGGCGCGCGTCGAACTCGATGCGCGCGTCGGTCGCGTGCCGCCCAGCGCGCTGTCGGGCGGCGAGCAGCAACGTGTGGCGCTGGCCCGTGCCATCGTCAATCGTCCTGCACTGGTGCTCGCCGACGAGCCCACCGCGCACCTGGACGAGCCGGGTGCGGCCCGGCTTCTGCAGTTGCTCGAACAGTTCGCCATCGCCGGCGTGACGATCTTGATGGCCACGCACGGCGAGGTCGCCCCGCTGCCCGCGCGAGCGCGCGTACTTCACATCGACGCCGGGCAGGTCGTTGCGTGAGCGCGCACGGCCGCTCCGAAGCGCTCATCCCGAAGCGCGCAGCGCGGAGGGTCGTCGCATACGCGCACGGCCGCTCCGAAGCGCTCACCCCGAGCGCGCCGCGCGGAGGACCGTCCATTGAGCCTGCTTGCCGCTCGGCGCTACGCCGTCAGCCGCGCCCTTGCGCATGGTGCGCGACCGCCCGGTTCCCTTCCTGTTCGGAGTCCTGCTGGCAGCCTGCGCCCTTGCGCTGCCCCTCGCACTCGGCAGCATCGTGTGGGCCGCCCGCCCCGTCCTGGCTCAGTTGCAGCCCCTGCCCGAGATCAGCGTGTTCGTCTCGACACGGGCGACGATGCGCGACGTCGAATCCCTGAAATCGCGCCTCACCGCCCTCCCCGGCGTGACGGAGGTTAGGTTGCGGCCGAAGGACGCGGCGCTGGCGCAACTGCTGAAGAAGTCGGGCTTCGTCACGCCTCCAGATGAACTCGGAGTCAACCCGCTCCCGGACGTGCTGGTCGCCCAGCTCGCCCCGCCGGTTTCGCCTGATGCGATAGACAGCCTGCGCAGCTCGGTGAAGGCATGGCCGCTGGTCGACGCCGTGCGGTCCGATCTTGACTGGTATCGGAAGCTGCGGGCGCTGGGACGGCTCGGCCTCGCCGCGTCGGCCGTGTTCGGAGGCCTGGTGGTGGTCGTGGTGGTGCTGATCCTGGTCGGCACGGTGCGGCTGCATGCCGCAACGCGGGCCGATGAACTGACAGTCCTGAAACTGGTGGGCGCAACGCCACGCTTCATCGTGCGGCCTTACGCCTACAGCGCTGCGCTGACGCTGCTGCTCGCCTCGGCGCTGGCGACGGGCCTGGTGTACGTCGCTCATGCCTCCCTGCGCGGCCCTATCCTCGACCTCACCGGACTCTACGGGGCTGGCTTCGACTTGCCCGACCCGGAGCCGATGCACCTGGTCGTTGTCCTCGCGGGGGCGGCAATCCTGGGCTGGTTGGTCGGTGTCGCCGGCGCTCGCAGCGCATTGACTGGCCGGTAGGCGTGCTCCTCGACGTGACGTGAGCTTGCGCTCACACCCCGGCATTGCTCGATTTCCAGAGGTACCCAACCGAAAGAGTGGGGATTGAACTCTCCGGGTTTCTTCGCCTCTAAACGCTTAGCACTCGGAAGATCGGAGTGCTAACATTTTCAATATGGAGAGCAAACGAGTGACCAAAACGAGCGCTTCGACCGGCAGCGCGCTGATTCCGTTCAGCCCGCACGCGTTGTCGTTGCACCTAGGGAACGTCGGCAGCATCGACGCCTACATCCAGGCAGTCAATCGGGTGCCGATGTTGACGCCGGATGAGGAGTTGCGCCTTGCCCGAACGTATCGGGACAAGGAGGACCTCGACGCCGCCGGCCGGCTCGTGATGTCGCATCTTCGTCTGGTGGTCGCCGTGGCGCGCAATTACCTGGGCTACGGCCTGCCCCACGCCGATCTGATCCAGGAAGGCAACATCGGCCTGATGAAGGCGGTGAAGCGCTTCGACCCGGAGCGCGGCGTGCGGCTGGTTTCGTTCGCGCTGCACTGGATCAAGGCCGAGATCCACGAATACATCCTGAAGAACTGGCGGCTGGTGAAGGTCGCGACAACCAAGGCGCAGCGCAAGCTGTTCTTCAACCTGCGCAGCATGAAGCAGGGGCTCGGGACGATGTCGCCGGACCAGATCGAGGGCGTGGCCCGCGAACTGAACGTGAAGCCAGAGGAAGTCTCCGAAATGGAGACCCGTCTTTCGGGTGGCGACGTGGCTCTGGAAGGGCGGACGGACGACGGCGAAGAGGACTTTGCGCCGATCGACTACCTCGCTGACGCCGATTCGGAGCCAACCCAGGTGCTGCAGCGCCGTCAGTACGACCTGCTGCAGACCGAAGGCGTCCGGGAGGCGCTCGAGCAGCTGGATCCGCGCAGCCGCCGCATCATCGAGGCGCGCTGGTTGAACGAGGACCCCGACGGTCGCGTCGGAACGGCGACGCTGCACGATCTCGCGGAAGAGTTCGGCGTGTCCGCGGAACGAATTCGCCAGATCGAGGCCAAAGCCTTGCAGAAGATGCGAAATAGCCTGGCCGAGTACGCGTGAACCGGCGGGGTTGGCACCTTCTCTTGATTCAGCAAGGTCCGCCTCTCCTCCTGCCCCCTCTCCTCCGATGAGGCGGACACTCCGCCCCAGCATTGCTGGGGCGTTTTTTTTGGAGCGCGCTCAGCGAAGCAGTTTGCGGAGGTCCTCGACGATCGGCTCGACGGCCCCCGCATGGCGCAGGAACAGACGCAGGCGCCCCTCGCGATCGAACACGTAGCTGCCTGCCGTGTGGTCCAGGGTGTAGGAGGTTTCGGTCTTGCCCGGAACCTTCTGGTAGAAGACCTTGAAGTCCTTCGCCACCGCGGCGGTTTCGTCGCGCGTCCCGTGCAGCCCGAGGAAGGACGGGATCAAAGGCCGGCACGTACTGCGGAGAGAACCTGCGGCGTGTCGCGGTCCGGATCCAGCGTGACGAAGATCACCTGGAGCTTGCCGCCGTCGGGCCCCAGCCGCTTCTTCACTTCGGCCATGTCGCTCAACGTGGTGGGACAGACGTCCGGGCACTGCGTGTAGCCGAAGAACACGACGACGACCTTGCCGCGGAAGTCCGCCAGCGAGCGCGGCTTGCCGTTGAAGTCGGTAAGCCGGAAATCGCGCGCGTAGCTCGCGCCGGTGACGTCGACGTTGTTGAAGCGTGGTCCATCGGGATCGCAGGCAGCCAGCAGGATCGCGAACAGCAGGAAGGACAGGCGAGCGAGCATCGTGTCGGCCCTCAACCAGTCACGTAGTGATCGACCAGCAGAGCCGCGAACAGGGCCGCAAGATAGACGATCGAATAGTTGAATGTGCTGCGTGCGAGCCTGTCGCTGTACTCGCGGAACAGCCGCCATGCGTACCAGAGGAAAACCGTCCCGAGCGCCAGCGCCGACACCAGGTAGATGGCGCCGGACATCTGGATCACGAAGGGCAGCGCCGTGGTCGCGACCAGCACGACGGTATAGAGCAGGATGTGCAGACGGGTCAGGTGTTCACCGTGCGTTACCGGCAGCATCGGCAGGCCCGACTTCGCGGTAGTCGTCGATCCGGTAAAGCGCCAGCGCCCAGAAGTGCGGCGGCGTCCACACGAAGATGATCAGCGCGAGCAGCCAGGCCTCCGCCGGCGCTGTCCCGGTGATCGCCGTCCAGCCGAGCACCGGCGGCATCGCGCCGCTCATGCCGCCGATCACGATGTTCTGCGGCGTGTACGGCTTGAGAAGGACGGTGTAGACGACGGCGTAGCCGACGAACGTGGCGAAGGTCAGCCACATCGTCAGCGGGTTCACGAAGGAATACAGCACCCACATCCCGATGCCGCCGATGAGTCCCGAGAACAGCAGGGCCTGCGTGGCGGAGAGTTCGCCGCGCGGCATCGGGCGCATCCGCGTACGCGCCATGCGGGCGTCGATGTGCTGCTCGATCAGCGAGTTGACCGCGAACGCCGCGCCCGCGAGCAGCCAGACGCCGAGCGTGGCGATGGCAACCCGGCCCAGCGGCGGCAGTTCGGGCGTCGAAAGGAACATCCCGATCACCGTGCAGAAGAGCGCCAGCTGCGTCACGCGCGGCTTCGTCAGCGCCCAGTACTGGGACGCCATGTGATGCAGCGTTCGTTCGGCGGCGGACAGCTCGCGCATGAGGGGGACGGGACAGGGACCGCGGGAAACCGGTGATTTTACCGGCCGCCGCGGGCGAGCCGGTAATTGACGACGACCAGCAGCGCCACCATCAGCGCTGCCCCTCCGCTGTGGGCCACGGCGAGCACCAGTGGCCACTGCAGCACGACGTTCGACATTCCGGTGGCGACCTGCAGCAGCAGCAGCCCGAGCAAGGCCCGCGCCGGAACGTGCAGACCGGGCGCGGTCCACAGTCGCCACACGAGCAGCCCCAGAACCAGGATGACGACCACGGCAACGAGCCGATGGGTCCAGTGGATGGCGACCAGCGCCTGGAAGGGAATGGCGTCGCCAGCGCTCGTCATGCCCAGCGGTCGCCACAGCTGAACGCGTGCGTGAAGTCCATCGGCGGGACCAGCTGACCCTGGCACAGCGGAAAATCCGGGCACGCCATCACCGCGTAGTTGGTGCTGACCCAGCCGCCCAGCGCGACCTGCAGCAGCACAACGACCAGCGCCGCAGCCGCCACTCGTTTCGCCGCCTGCCGGCGCTCGCACCTGAACGCCAGTCGCCCTCGCGCAATGCCAGCCACGTCAGCAGCGCGAGCAGCCCGATCCCGCCGAGCAGGTGCAGCGTCACGATGGCCGGCTGCAGCTTCATCGTCACCGTGAGCGCGCCGAAGGCGCCCTGGCCGATCACCCAGGCCAGCGCCGCCGTGGCCAGCCAGGGCGAACGGCCGCCTTCACGGCGCCAGCGGACCCACGCCTGGACCGCCAGGATGATGATCAGCAGCCCCACGCCCATCGCGAAGTAGCGATGGACCATCTCGATCCAGGCCTTGGTCACGGTCACCGGGCCGCTCGGCAGCGCGGTCTCGCGCCGCGCGGATCGGCTCGCTCGCGGACAGCGGGTTGGAGTGCCCGTAGCAGCCGGGCCAGTCCGGGCACCCGAGTCCGGAGTCCGTGAGCCGCGTGAAACTGCCGAACATGATCAGGTCGAGCGTCAGGAACGCCGTGACCCACGCGAGCTTGCGGAACTTGTCGGCGTCACGCGAGTACCGCACGTAGGCCAGCGGCACCGCGGCGACCAGCGCGCCCTTCAAGCGCGAGCAGCAGGAGGGCCTCGAGGCTCACTTCAGTCCTTGCGCTCGACGCGGGTCCACAGGGACGACGCCTTCAGAAGCCGGGCGATGTCGCTCTTGGTTCCCTTGGGGTCGGGGTTGCGCGGCCAGCGCAGCATCAGGTTGCCGTAGGGATCGATCAGCCAGATGTGATCACGGAGGTTCGCGCCGGCGGTGTCGGGCAGCGCAAGCAACGGCCGGAGGTCGCGCTCGTCGACCCGCACGAAGTGCGTGCCCTCGTACTCGCGGATCAGCATGTTCGACAGCGGCGCGCGGTCGGTGATGAACCAGACGCGTTCGATCTCGTCGCGCTCCTTGCCGGTCATGGTCCGCTGCTGCCGCATGTGGAACAGCTTCGACTGGCAGTACTCGTCGCACGCGGCGTCGTCGGCCATCACGAGGACCCACTTGTCCTTCAATGTGCGCAGATCGAAGGCGGCGCCGTCGAGCCGGGTTCGCGGGAATGGCGGGCACCGGCCGCTGCGGTTCGACGAGCGTCCCGTAGTTGGTGCGGCCGGACGGCGGCATCACGTAGTACGCGAAGTACGACGCGAGTATCGGCGCCAGCGTGACGGCGACGAGCAGATACAGCACGCGATTGCGCCGCCAGTGGCTGGCCGGCCGCCAGGCTTTCCTTCATCGGTGTCTCGTCCGGGAGATCGCGGCCTTGCCGCCGAAGTAGAGCGTGAGCCCGGCGATCAGCGCAGCCAGCGAATACCACTGGAAGGCATACCCGCGGTGCTTGTCCACGCCGGCATCCGGCCGCGACCATGCGCGCCGCAGGCCATCGCCCGTGTCGTTCGTCTGCTGCACGACGAAGCGTGCGACCGCGCGACCGCTCGCCCGCTCGTAGGCTTCGAAGTCCAGGTTCTGCCAGATGCCGCGCAATGCGCGGCCCTGGTTCGCCGAGTTCGAGTACGCGCGGCACGTGCGGGACCGCAACGCCATCGATCTGCACGGGCCCGCTGCGATCGGCGCCTTCGGCAGTTCCGTGCGGTCGGCCATGTTGCGCGGCGCCCAGCCGCGATTCACGAGGATCCATGGCGCTCCGTCCGCCAGCCTCAGCGGCGTGATCACCTGGTAGCCGGCGACGCCGTCGACGATCCGGTTGTCGATGTACACGGTGGCCTCGGGCGCGAATGTTCCCGTCGCCCGGACGGCCTGCGGCAGTTGACGCGCGATGCCTTCCGCATCCTCGCCGCCCGCAATCACCCTCGGCGGGCGCGCGAGAGCGGCGTCCCACTGTGCCTGCCGGGCCGCCTTGTCGTCGCCGCGACGGGTCTGCCAATTGCCGAGCGAGACCGTGAGCGCGACACCCGCCACGCCCGCCAGCACGGCGACGACTACTTTCGGGGGCAGCATGGAAGCCGGTGGGATAATCGGGCATCCCGCGAGACCAAGTTCATGCGCATCATTATCCTGATTGCCCTTGCAGGGATCCTGCTGTCGCTCGGCTCGGCGCTCGTCTATCTGGTCCGCGACAAGGGCTCGACCAATCGGACCGTCAATGCGCTGACAGTACGCGTCGGGATCTCGGTGGCGCTGTTCCTGTTCATCCTGTTCAGCTACTGGATGGGCTGGATACAGCCGCGTTCCTACTGAAACCGTCGCGGCGACAGGCCTCGCCAAAGAAAAAGCGGCGCCTCGGCGCCGCTCTTGTTTCTGCTCCGGCCGGGCTACAGCCAGTAGACGACGATGTACAGGCCGATCCAGACGACGTCGACGAAGTGCCAGTACCACGCGGCCGCTTCGAACGCGAAATGGTGATCCGGCTTGAAGTGTCCCTTCAGCAGCCGCACCAGCACGACCGACAGCATGATCGCGCCGAGGAACACGTGGAAGCCGTGGAAGCCGGTCAGCATGAAGAACGTCGAGCCGAAGATGCCCGAAGAAAGCCGCAGGTTCAGCGCGCTGTAAGCGTGCGCGTACTCGTACATCTGCACGCCGAGGAAGGTGACGCCCAGCAGCACGGTGATCGCGAGCCACAGCGCGGCCTTGCTGCGATGGTCCGCGCGCAGCGCATGGTGCGAGATCGTCAGCGTGACGCCCGAGCGTCAGCAGCAGCGCGGTGTTGATCGTCGGCAGCCAGAACGGGCCGATGGTGGTGAAGGCGTCGACGACGCCCGCCGGGCCCGAGTGCGGCCAGCCGCCGGCGAAGTCCGGCCACAGCAGCCTGTGATCGAAGTCGCCGAGCATCGGCGCGGTGATGACGCGCGTGTAGAACAGCGCGCCGAAGAACGACGCGAAGAACATGACCTCCGAGAAGATGAACCAGCTCATCCCCCAGCGGAACGAGAGGTCGACGTGGCGGTTGTAGTTGCCGCGCTCCGACTCGGCCGACACGGTGCTGAACCAGCCGATCATCATGTAGATGAGCGTGGCCAGGCCGATGGCCATGCCGAACCAGCCCAGCGAGTTCCGGTTCACGACCATGGCGGCGCCGAACATGGTGAAGACCATGGCAATGCTCCCGACCATCGGCCACTGCGACGGCGCCGGGATGAAGTAGTGCGACGACGCACCCGCGTGTGTATCAGCCATTGCTGTCCCCTCTCCTTGCGTCCTTGCGTTCAACTTGTGACTGCGCGCACGATCATGATCAGCGTGAACACGAACAGCGCCGCCGCGATGAGGCCGGCGATGATCACGTGCACCGGATTCAGCCGGGCGGCGTCCCTTTCGTAATCCGACCTGCGGCGAACCCCGAAGAACGACCACAGCACGGCGCGCACGGTGTCGAGAAAACCCGCTTCGCGCCGCGTCCGGACCATTCGCCCGTTCGCCTTCATTCATTCCATCAACCGCGCGGGGCGCCGCGCGCCGCCGCCTGATCCTTCACGGCTCCCGCCACCTCGAAGAACGTGTACGACAGCGTGATCGTCTTCACGTCCTTCGGCAGGGCCGGATCGACGAAGAACACCACCGGGAACTTGCGGGTCTCGTTCGCCGCCAGCGTCTGCTGCTTGAAGCAGAAGCACTCGAGCTTCTGGAAGTGCGCCGCCGACTGCATCGGCGCGTAGCTCGGGATCGCCTGCCCCGCCATCGTGCGGGACTCGAGGTTCACCAGGTCGTAATCGACGTGCACCAGTTCGCCGGGATGGACCGTCGACGTGGTTCACGTGCGGCCGGAACCGCCACGGGCCCTGCGAATTCGCATCGAACTCGACGACCACCGTCCGGCTCGTGTCGACCTGCGTGTTGCGCGCAGTCCGCTCGACATCGGCGTCGCGCGTGGTCACGACGTTGATGCCCGTGACCTCGCAGATCTTGCGGTAAAGCGGCACGAGCGCCCAGCCGAAGCCGAACATGAGCACCGCCACCACGACCAGCTTGCGCAGGATCGTGCGGTTGTCGTGTCCGGTTTCAGCGTGGTTCGTCATCTACTTGCCGATCAGCCAGTACTTGGCCATCACTCCGAGAAAGAACACCAGCGCGATCGACAGCAGGATCAGCGCGGTGCGCAGGTTCCGCCGGCGGCGTCCCTCGGGTGCGGTCATGCCCCGTCAGCTCACTTCACCAGCGGGGGCGTCTCGAACGTGTGGAACGGCGCCGGCGACGGCACGGTCCACTCGAGCCCGCCGTCGGCGGCTTCCCACGGGTTGTCCGCCGCCTTCGGGCCGCCCTTGATCGCCTTGATGACGACGTACACGAAGATGCAGCTGCGAGAAGCCGAAGCCGAACGCGCCGATCGTCGACAGCATGTTCCAGTCGGCGAACTGCATCGCGTAGTCCGCGTAGCGGCGCGGCATGCCGGCCAGCCCGAGGAAGTGCTGCGGGAAGAAGGCGACGTTGAAGAAGATCATCGACGGCCCAGAAGTGCAGCTTGCCGAGCTTCTCGTCGTACATGTGGCCGGTCCACTTCGGGATCCAGTAGTAGGTGCCGGCGAACAGCGCGAAGAGCGAACCGGCGACGAGCACGTAGTGGAAGTGCGCCACGACGTAGTACGTGTCCTGCAGCTGGATGTCGATCGGCGCCATCGCGAGGATCAGGCCCGGTGAAGCCGCCGATCGTGAACACGAAGATGAAGCCGACGGCGAACAGCATCGGCGTCTCGAAGGTCATCGAGCCCCTGAACATCGTCGCGATCCAGTTGAACACCTTCACGCCGGTCGGGATCGCGATCAGCATCGTCGCGTACATGAAGAAGAGCTGCCCCGTCACCGGCATGCCGGTCGTGAACATGTGGTGCGCCCACACGATGAACGACAGGATGGCGATCGAGGCGGTCGCGTAGACCATCGACGCGTAGCCGAACAGCGGCTTGCGCGCGAACACCGGGATGATCTGCGAGACGATGCCGAACGCCGGCAGGATCATGATGTAGACCTCGGGGTGGCCGAAGAACCAGAACACGTGCTGGTACATCACCGGGTCACCGCCGCCGGCGGCGTTGAAGAAGCTGGTGCCGAAGTGGCGGTCGGTCAGCGTCATCGTGATGGCGCCGGCGAGCACGGGCATCACCGCGATCAGCAGGTAGGCGGTGATCAGCCACGTCCAGACGAACATCGGCATCTTCATCAGCGTCATGCCCGGCGCGCGCATGTTCAGCACCGTCGTGACGATGTTGATCGAGCCCATGATCGAGCTGGCGCCCATGATGTGCAGCGCGAAGATCGCCAGGTCCATGCCCGGGCCCATCTGCACGGTCAGCGGCGCGTAGAGCGTCCAGCCGGCCGCGGTGGCGCCGCCGGGCACGAAGAACGACACGACGATCAGCAGCGCGGCGGGCGGCAGCAGCCAGAAGCTGAAGTTGTTCATCCGCGCGAACGCCATGTCGGGCGCGCCGATCTGCAGCGGGATCATCCAGTTCGCGAAGCCCACGAACGCCGGCATGATCGCGCCGAACACCATGATGACGCCGTGCATCGTGGTGAGCTGGTTGAAGAACTCCGGCTTCCAGAACTGCAGGCCCGGCTGGAACAGCTCCAGCGCGGATGCCCAGCGCCAGCATGCCGCCGATGAAGAACATCGTCATGCTGAACCACAGGTACATCGTGCCGATGTCCTTGTGGTTGGTCGCGAACAGCCAGCGACGCCAGCCGTGCGGGTGGTCGTGCGCGTGGTCGTCGTGGTGTCCGGCGTGGCCGGCGGCGGGATTCGGGATGACGGCGCTCATCGGTGCTCCTGGAACTGGATTCGTCTTCGCTGGCGTCGCGTTACTTGCGCGCCGCCTTGAACTCGGCCGGCTGGACCTCGCCCGACTTGTTGCCGAACGCGTTCTTCGTGTAGGTCGCCACGGCGGCCAGTTCGACGTCGGACAGCGCCTTCCACGACGGCATCGCGTTCTTGCCGTTCAGCAGGATGGCGATCTGGTCGGGCGTGTTGGCCACGACCTTGCTGCCGGCGAGCGCCGGGAAGGCGCCGGCGACGCCCTGGCCGTTCGCCTGGTGGCACGCCTGGCAGTTGGCGGCGTAGACCTTCTCGCCGCGCGCGATCAGTTCGGCCGCCGTCCACTGCTTGTTCGGGATCGTCGGCCAGCGCGGCCATCTGCTTCTTGCGGCCGTCGACCCACGCCGTGTACTCCTGGCGCGGTGACCACCTTGACGGCGATCGGCATGAACGCGTGGTCCTTGCCGCACAGCTCGGCGCACTGCCCGTAGTACATGCCGGTCTTCTCGGCGCGGAACCAGGTGTCGCGCGCGAAGCCGGGGATCGCGTCCTGCTTCACGCCGAACGCCGGGATCCACCACGCGTGGATGACGTCGTTGGCGGTCGTGATGATGCGGACCTTCCTGTCGACCGGCACGACCAGCGGCTCGGTGACGTCGAGCAGGTAGGTCGGGCCCTTGGCCTCGGTGCCGTCGATCTGCGCCGCGGGGCGTGGCGAGTTCCGACAGGAAGCCGATGCCCTCGCCCTCGCCGCGGATGTAGTCGTAGCCCCACTTCCACTGGTAGCCGGTGACCTTGATCGTGAGGTCGGCGTTGGTCGTGTCCTTCATGGCCACCACGGTCCTGGTGGCGGGCAGCGCCATGATGATGATGATGATGAACGGAATGACGGTCCAGACGATCTCGACCGTCGTGTTCTCGTGGAAGTTGGCGGCGACCGCGCCCTTCGACTTCCGGTGCTTCCAGATCGAATAGAACATCACGCCGAACACCGCGACGAAGATCAGCGTGCAGATGATCAGCATCATGTTGTGCAGGTCGTAGATCTGGTCGGCGATCGTCGTGACCGGAGCCTGCAGGTTGAAGCGGGACGAGGGCGTGTAGCTGGCCGCCGTCTGCTGCGCGGATGGACCAGGCCGGAAGCGGCCGATGCGAGCGCCGCGAACGCGAGTCTGTTCAACATGGATGTCTTCATTGCGTGTTTCGTCCCCTGGCTTCCCCTTGCCCTACGTTCCCTGCCTCGACCGGCCTTCGTGCCGGTCAGGCCTGCGCACTCTTCAACGCCGTCCGCAGTTCGCGCGCCAGCACTGCGCGCTTCTCGTCCAGCAGGTGGCGGCCGACCTCGATCTGCTCGCCACGCGACGCCAGCCGCACCTGCACGCTGGCGCCCAAACCCTTGCCTCGCTCGTCCACCTCGACCCGCACCCGGCGCGGATCGAACTCCCATCGACGGCGCCGATCGGCCTCGACGCGCTCGACCGTGAGCTTGTCGTCAGCCAGCTCGATGCGCTCGACGTCCGCGGCGTGCCGTCCGTAACAAAGGAAGGCCACCGCGACGGCCACGAGCTCGAGGCCGACGAACGGAAGAACCATCCAGAGCCCCAGCGCGGCGAACACCGCGCCGAAGGCGAGCGAGACGGCAACCAGCGATCCGAACACGGCCGCCAGCTGCGTTGGACTGGCCGAACAATTTCGCTTGATCAACCACGTCATGCGAACTCCTGCGACCCTCAACCGGCGATCCGCCGGCGTTCGCCGGTCCGACATTGCGTTGACCCAGCGCAAGCGGGCGGCATTATAGCCACGGGGTTTTTCCGGACGGAACGCCTTTGTGCGAGGCCGCATCCGCCACGCTGCCCGGCCGGCCTCGGCGCAGGGCCTCGCGTCGCGAGCGGGACGAGCGATGCCCGCGCGCGCGCGCTCGCCCGCGCGCGCTTCGCGAGAACCCGGGCTGACTAGGCCTTCGGCGGAATGCGCAGGTTCTGCCCCGGATAGATCTTGTCCGGGTGCGTCAGCATCGGCTTGTTCGCCTCGAAGATGCGGGGGTAATCATTCGCATTGCCGTAGAACTCCTTGGCGATCTTCGACAGCGTGTCGCCCTTCACCACCGTGTAGAACTGCGCCGGCGGCTGCGACAGGTCGACCGTCATGTTGTCCTCGACGCCCGCCACGCCGTGCACGTTGCCGGCGGCCAGGATCGCCTTCTCCTTCGTCTCCTGGTCCTTGGCGACGCCGTACACCTTGGCGATGCCGGTCGCGCCGTCGAAGGTGACGGTGAGCGCCGTCACAGTGAGGCCGAGCTTGCCGATGTAGTTCTCGATGGCCCCGCCCGCCTCGCGGTTCGCCTCTGCCAGCACCGCAGGATCGGTCCTTGGCCGGCTCCGCCTGCGCCTCCTGCACCTTCTTGCCGAACAACTTCTCGCCGGCGTCCTTGAAAAACGAGATCAATCCCATCGCTTCCTCCGCAGTGATTCGTTGCTACGTGGTACCGGACGATGTCAGGCGCCCTGGCGCGTCTGCCTGCGCCGCGCCAGGTCCGCCCGCAGGGAGTCGACGCTCACCGACGCGCCGTCTCCGAACGCATCGCCGGCTTCCACGCATGACCGTAGGCCACTTCGAACGTTAACCGAATCCGCCCATCGTCCCCGCGCCGGGCGTCCAGGGCATCCAGCAGAGACCTTGCCTGTCGGCCGGGCGGCAGCCCCGTGAACGCGATCGTCGCGCGGATTGCCGCCGAGCGCGCGAACCTCGCGCAGCAGATCGCGAGGCGAGGGATAGGTCAGGGTCAGGACCTCCGCGTCCATCACCGGATTTGCGAACCCGCTCGCCACCATCATGTCCCCGAAGTCGTGCATGTCGATGAAGGGCATCGGCCGCGCGCTCGGCAACGCCGTACGGCACGCCAGCCGCAGTTCCTTCAGGGTGTCCGGGCCAAAACACGAGAAGAGCAGCAATCCATCGACCCGCAGCACCCGCTTCCACTCCGGGAAGACGGTGTGGGGCTCGGGGTGCCAGTGCAGCATCAGGTTCGAGAAGACGAGGTCGACCGACGGCGTCGGCGATCGGCAATCGAGCGGCGTCGCCGACGACGAGCGGGGCCGAACCGCCCTCCCAGCCAGCGGGGCAGGCGCGCCGCGCAGTCCGGTCGCGCGTTGTCGCAGCATCCCCTCGGACAAATCGAGCCCGATCACGTGGGCCGACGGATAGGCGGCGGAAAGCCGCGCGACCCCGGAGCCGGCGCCGCAACCGACGTCGACCACGCGCTGCGGCGCAAGGCGGATGTACTGCAGGCGATCGACCAGGCGGCCCTCGACTTCGCGAACGATCGCGTCATGCGACGGAAAGCGTCGAGCACGCGGCGTCGAACTGCGCGCGGACGGTCGCCAGGCGCGCCGGCACCCGGGGCGAAGCCGCCAATGTCGGGGTGAGTGCAGAAGTGCCGGGGCCGAGCGCCATGGGCCGGCCAGTATAGGGACGCGACGACTATGCTCGCCGCGCATCCACGCTGCGACCATGCTGCGCACGCCAGCGGTCCCCAGGTTCTTCCGGCCGTCCTGCGCCGTGTGCTCGCTCGCGCCCGGACCGGTGTGCGTCGGAGTGCGAGGCCGACTTCTTTCCGGCTTCGCTCCCGCCGCTGCGTTGTGTGCGCGATTCCCGTGCACGGCAAGGACGTCGTCTGCGGGCGTTGCCTGGCCTCGCCCCCGCACTTCGTTCGCGCCACCGCGCTGGCCGACTACGCGCCGCCGGTCGACGGCATGGTGACCGCGCTGAAGTTCGGAGCACGGCTCGACCTGGCGAACCTGTTCGGCCGCTTGCTCGCGCGACGCACCGGCGTCGACGCCGGACGCCCTCGTCGTCCCGGTCCCGCTCGCGTTCGAGCGCCTGTCCGAACGCGGCTACAACCAGTCGCTGCAGATCGCGCGCGCGTTCTGCGCCGGCACCGGCGCGCGCCTGGGATCGGACGTCGTGCGGCGCATCCGGCATACGCCGCCGCAGCAGGCTCTCGCGCTCGAGGACCGGCGCCGCAACGTCCGCGGCGCATTCGCGCCGCCGGCGACGTCGCAGGCCGGACCGTCCTGGTGGTCGACGACGTGATGACCAGCGGCAGTACGATGGACGAGATCGCGCGCGTGCTCGTCGCCGCCGGCGCCGCACGCGTCCACGCGCTGGTCGTCGCGCGCACGCCCTGACCGCCCCATGTTCAACATCGTCCTCGTCGAACCCGAGATCCCGCCCAACACCGGCAACGTGATCCGGCTCGCGGCCAACACCGGCGCCCGGCTGCATCTCGTCGAGCCGCTCGGCTTCGAAATGTCGGACAAGCAGCTGCGGCGCGCCGGGCTCGACTATCACGAGTACGCGAGCGTGAAGGTGCACGCGGACTTCGACAGCCTGCTGCGCGTCGGAGCAGCCCGCCGCCGGACCGCATCTTCGCGCTGTCGACGCACGGCTCGCGGCCGCTCGGCGACGTCGCCTTCGCGGCCGGCGACTGGTTCGTGTTCGGCTGCGAGACGCGCGGCCTGGCGCCCGGCGCTTCGCCAGCGCATCGGCCCGGAACGGCTGCTGCGCCTGCCGATGCGCCCCGGCAATCGCAGCCTCAACCTGTCGAACGCGGTCGCGGTGGTCGTGTACGAGGCGTGGCGCCAGCTCGACTACGCCGGCGGGCAGCTAAGCTGCCGGCTCGTGGCCTCGCCTGGCGCGGATGAGTCCGCGCGCACGGTGGCGGCGTGCGCGCTGCAGTCGCTCGAACAGCAGCGCGGGCGCGTGCTCGACGATCAGCAGGTCCCAGTCGGTGCGCCGGATGAAGCCTTCGCCCGCGCAGTGTTCGAGGAAGCGCAGCAGCGCGTCGAAGTAGCCCTCGACGTTCACCACGCCGACCGGCTTCGACCTGCAGCCGCAACTGCAGCCAGGTCACCATCTCGAACATCTCCTCGAGCGTGCCGTAGCCGCCGGGCAGGACGATGAAGGCGTCGCTGCGGTCCGCCATGATGCGCTTGCGCGCGTGCATCGAGTCGACGACGATCAGCTCGGTCAGATCCTGGTGCGCGACCTCGGGCCGCATCAGGTGCTGCGGGATGACGCCGGTGACGCGCCCGCCGCCGGCCAGCATCGCGTCCGCCAGCGCGCCCATCAGCCCGACGTGGCCGCCGCCGTAGACAAGGCCGACGTCGTTCTGCAGGAGCACGCGCGCGAGTTCGCGCGTGGCCTGCTCGTACTCGGGCCGGCGGCCCGCCTGGGAGCCGCAGAACACGCACACGGTCTTCAGCGTCATGGCTGCACCGCTTCCCGCTTCGGCTCGCGCGCGAGCAGGCGGTCGAGCGCCTGCGGCGGCGACAGCGCGCCGTCGAGCACCGCGCACACGGCCTCGGTGATCGGCATCTCGACGCCCGGCCGCGCGCGCGCGGCGCGCGCACGGCGTGCGCCGAATGCACGCCCTCGGCGACGTGGCCGAGCTTCGCGAGTGCGCGCTCTCCTTCGGCCACGCCGCGCCCGAGTTCCAGACCGACCCGGCGGTTGCGCGACAGGTCGCCCGGTGGCCGTGAGGATCAGGTCGCCGACACCGGTCAGTCCCATGAAGGTGTCGGGCTTCGGCCGCCGAGCGCGCAGCCGAGTCGCGTCATTTCCGCGAGGCCGCGCGTGATCAACGCGGCGCGTGCGTTCAGCCCGAGTTCGAGCGCGTCGCAGATCCCGGTCGCGATCGCCAGCACGTTCTTCACGGCGCCGCCGACTTCCACGCCGATGACGTCGTCGCTCGAATAGATCCGCAGCGCGCCGCCGTGCAGCGCCTCGGTGACGCAGTTCGCAGAACGCCGGCGGCGCCCGCGACCGTGAGCGCGGTCGGAAGACCGCGCGGCCACCTCCTGCGCGAAGCTCGGGCCCGACAGCGGGCCGGCGTGCACCTGCGGCCCCGATCTCCTCCTGCACGACCTCGTGCGCGAGTCGGCCGCTCGGCCTTCTCGAAGCCCTTGCAGAGCCAGACGATCGGACAGGCGATCCGGCGCCCGCCGGCAGCGCCTGCAGGACTCCGCGCAGCGCATCGGTGGGCGTGGCGATGATCAGCAGGCCGTCGCGCGCATGGGCGAGCCGCATCCTCGAAGGCGCGAGGTGACCGTCGAGGTGCGCAGGCAGCACGACGCCCGGCGAGATAACGCCGGTTCTCCCGGTCGCGCGCGCATCGCGGCGGCCTGCGCGCTGTCCCGCGCGTAGAGCAGGACGGCGTGGCGCGCGGTCGCCGCGCGCGCAACCGCAGTGCCCCACGCGCCAGCGCCGAGCACCGCGACGTTCATTCGGATCGGGATCAGGCGTTCGCGGCGGCGCCGTTGCCGTTGGCGCCGGCGGACTGCTGCTGCGCCAGCGCTGCCATCTTCTGGCTGTAGAACGCCTCGAAGTTGACCTCGGCCAGGTGCACCGGCGGCAGGCCGGTGCGCGTGATCAGGTCGGCGACGTTCGAGCGCAGGTAGGGATAGATGATGCTCGGGCAGACGACGCCGAGGATCGGGCCCATCTGCTCGGCCGGGATGTTGCGCATCTCGAAGATGCCGCCCTGCTTGCCTTCCACCAGGAACAGGACCTTGTCCTTCACCTTGGCGGTGGCCGTGACCCGCACCACGACCTCGTGCACGTTCTCGATCACCGAGCTGTTGCTGACCTCGAGCTGCATGTCCACCGCCGGCGCCTCCGCCTCGAGGAAGATCCGCGGCGCATTCGGCATCTCGAGCGACGCGTCCTTCAGGTAGACGCGCTGCAGTTGGAACACCGGAGCATCACCGGCGGCGGGAGTCGTGTCCGTCATTGCTTTTCCTTGCGTGGAGACGCGCGACGTCGGCCGCGAGCCCGGGTTGGTATGGGTGGGAGCGGTCCGGACGGGACGGCTCAGCCGGCGAGCAGCGGCAGCGAGCTTGCCGTCGCGGTCGAGGGCCGACAGGTCGTCGAAGCCGCCGACGTGGGTCTCCCCGATGAAGATCTGCGGAACGGTGCGGCGACCGGTGCGGGCGACCATCTCGTCGCGCCGCGCCGGCTCCGGTGTCGACGCGGACCTTCTCGATCTCGGTCACGCCGCGCGCCTTCAGCAGCGCCTCGGCGCGCTGGCAGTACGGGCAGACGCCGGTGCTGTACATCACGACTCGTGTACTCATGGAAACTCCCGCTCAGCTCCGGATCGGCAGTCCCGCCTCGCGCCACGCCGCGAGGCCGCCGGCGAGCACGTAGACCTCGCCATAGCCACTCGCGCGCAACTGCGCGGCCGCCTTGCCGGCACGACTGCCGGTGGCGCAGACCACGATCAGGGGCTTGTCCTTCTTGATGTCCGCATCTTCTGGTCGACCTTGTCGACCGGGATGTTGCGCGCGCCGGGCAGCGAGCCCGTCGCGAACTCCTCGCGGCGTCCGCACGTCGACGACCACCGCGTTGCGGCTGTTGATCAGTTGCGTGGCCTGCAGCGTCGAAAGCGCAGGGCCCGCCGCGCGGCTGCGCACGAGCGGCCAGACGAGCATGCCGCCGCTGATGAACGCGATCGCGATCAGGAAGATGTTGTCGATGAAAAACTGCACGGGAGGCCGCTGAAGAGAAAGACGCGAATTATAGAATAGGCGCTCATCCTCACCGGCCGTCCCCGCCGCTCCCATGTACAAGCTCGTGCTGCTGCGCCACGGCGAAAGCCAGTGGAACCTCGACAACCGGTTCACCGGCTGGACCGACGTCGACCTGACCGAGAACGGGCGCCGCGAAGCCCAGGCGGCGGGCGAACTGCTGAAGCGCGAGGGCTACGGCTTCGACATCGCCTACACCTCGGTGCTGAAGCGGGCCATCCGCACGCTCTGGCTCGACGCTCGACGCGATGGACCTGATGTGGCTGCCGGTCGTGCACTCCTGGCGGCTCAACGAGCGCCACTACGGCGCGCTGCAGGGCCTGAACAAGGCCGAGACGGCGGCGCGCTTCGGCGAGCAGCAGGTGCTGGTCTGGCGCCGCGCCTACGCGATCGCGCCCGATCCGCTGCTGCCGGGCGATCCGCGCTGGGCCGGCAACGACCCCCGCTACAGGCACCTGAAGCCGGAGGAGATTCCGGCCACCGAATGCCTGAAGGACACCGTCGCGCGCGTCGTTCCGTTCTGGAAGGACTCGATCGCGCCGGCGCTGACGCGCGGGCGCCGCGTGCTCGTCGCCGCGCACGGCAACTCGCTGCGCGCCCTGATCAAGTACCTCGACAACGTCTCCGACGAGGACATCGTCGGCCTCAACATCCCCACCGCGCGTCCCCTCGTCTACGAACTCGACGCCGACTCTGCGCCCGCTGAGGCACTACTACCTCGGCGACGCCGCCGAGATCGAGCGCGCGATGGCGGCCGTCGCCGCGCAGGGCAAGGCGAAGCGCTGAAGTTGGCGCATTGACGCGGGCTCTCGTCGCCGCCCTCGTCCGCGCGCTGCTGCTCTGCGCCGGCGCGCGTGCTACTCGCGCCGTCCGTCGAGGCGGCGAGCCGGACATCCGCGGGCAGGAAGACCGAGCGGGCCGCCGCCACGGCAGCGCCCAAGGCGCCGCCGACCAAGCAACGCAAACCGGCTCCCGCAGCCGGTGCCCGGAGCGCCAGAAGGAGCTGCAGGGCGAGCAGCAGGAACTGAGGCGACAGCTCGGCTCGCTGAAGCAGCAGCTGATGGCGGCGGAAGCGTCGCGAACCGAGGCGGCCGACGCGCTCGCCGCCTCCGAAGCGGCCATCTCGAAGGCCAACCGCCGCCTGCGCGAACTCGGGGACGAGCGGACGCCAGATCGAGCGGCAGATCGAGAACCTCCAGCAGCGCAGCCGCTCCGTCACCGCCGACCCAGTCGCGCCAGCAGGCTCCAGCTCGCCGAAACCCTGCGGCAGCATTACCAGCTGACGCTGCGCGACCCGCTGCAGGCCTTTCTGGCGGGCGAGAACCCGGCGGACCTCGGCCGCGACGCCGAGTACTACGGCTACCTCAGTCGGGCCGCCTCGCAGCGCATCGGCGAGCTGCAGGAGCGCCGGACGGAGCTGGAGCAGCTGGAAGCAAGAATCGAAGAAGAAGAGCGACGAACTGGCCAAGATCGCCGAAGATGAGAGCAAGAACAGCGCGCAACTCGTCGCCGAACAGGCGCGCCGGAAGCAGGCGATGGAGCGCCTGTCGAAGCAGATCGCCGCGCAGCGGCAGTCGATCGACAAGCTCGAGCGGGACGAAAAGCGGCTGGCGACGCTGATCGACCAGCTGTCCAGGGTGCTGGCCGAGCAGGCCCGCCGGGACGCGGAGCGCGAAGCCGCGCGCAAGGCCCGGGAAGCGCGCCCCAGAGACGGGCCGCGCTCCAGACCCGCCCCGACACCGCCCCCGTCACGGACGCCGCCCGCACAAGCCGGGCGCCGAGCCGCCCGCCGAACAGCCAGTTCGCCCAGTTGCGCGGACGCCTGCCGATGCCCGTGGCTGGCGAGATCGACGGGCCGATTCGGCGCTCCTCGCAAGGTGGAAGGCGCCGGGCACGGCCCCGACGTGGAAGGGGATCTTCATCCGCGCCGCCGCCGGCACCGGGGTGCGCGCCGTCGCCGTCGGGCAGGTCGTATTTGCCGACTGGCTGCGCGGGTTCGGCAACCTGATGGTGATCGACCACGGCGAGGGCTTCCTGTCCGTCTACGGAAACAACGAAAGCCTGTTACGGAACGTAGGCGACCGGGTCGCTGTCGGAGACGTTGTGGCCGCCGTCGGGCAACACGGGTGGCATCGAGCAGACGGGCCTATACTTTGAACTCCGTTTTCAAGGGCGCCCTTTTGATCCGCTCAAATGGGTTGCCGCGCGCTAGCGTGGCGTGCTGGGGGTTCCCTTATTTCCGGTTTCCGGGGGTGGCATGGCAGGCAAGGCTCGCAGTGTTGCGTTGATCGGCGTTGGCGCGGTCGCCGGCGTCCTCGTGTCCCTCGGCATCTCCGCCTACGCGTTCCGCGACTCCCGCGGCCCCATCCCGCTGGAAGAGATCCGGGCGTTCACCGACGTCTTCGGCGCCGTCAAGGCCAACTACGTCGAGCCGGTCGACGACAAGAAGCTGATGCAGGAAGCCATCTCCGGCATGCTCGCCGGGCTGGATCCGCACTCCGCCTACCTGGACGCCGACGCGTTCAAGGACATGCAGAGCAGCACGCAGGGCGAGTTCGGCGGCCTCGGCATCGAGGTCGGCGCGGAGGACGGGCTCATCAAGGTCATCTCGCCGATCGACGACACGCCGGCGTCGCGCGCGGGCATCAAGGCCGGCGACCTGATCGTGAAGATCGACGACAAGGTGACGCGCGGCATGACGCTGCCCGAGGCCGTCAAGCTGATGCGCGGCAAGCCGCGCACGCCGATCGTGCTGACGATCGCCCGCAAGAACGAGGACAAGCCGCTCGAGTTCAAGCTGATGCGCGACGTCATCCGCGTGCAGTCCGTGAAGGCGAAGATGATCGAGCCGGGCTACGGCTTCGTGCGCGTTTCGCAGTTCCAGGAGCGCACGGTCGACGACATGGTCAAGGCCATCAACGACCTGTACAAGGCAGGGGCCGCTGAAGGGCCTGGTGCTCGACCTGCGCAACGACCCGGGCGGCCTGCTGCACACCGCCATCGGCGTGTCGGCCGCGTTCCTGCCGCCCAAGGCGCTGGTCGTCTCCACCGACGGCCGCACCGACGAGAACCGCCGCAAGTTCCTGGCGTCGCCGGAGGACTACCTGCGCGGCCGCGGCGAGGACATGCTCGCCAAGCTGCCGCCGCAGATCAAGACGTTCCCGATGACGGTGCTGGTCAACGGCGCGTCGGCCTCCGCCTCCGAGATCGTCGCCGGCGCGCTGCAGGACCACAAGCGCGCCATCGTGATCGGCACGCAGAGCTTCGGCAAGGGCTCGGTGCAGACCATCATTCCGCTGCGCATGGACCGCGACAATCCCGCCGCCATCAAGCTGACGACGGCGCGCTACTACACCCCGAGCGGCCGCTCGATCCAGGCCAAGGGCATCGTCCCCGACCTCACGGTCGAGGACACGGCCGAAGGCAACTTCGCCGGCTTCAACGTGCGCGAGGCCGACCTGATGCGTCACCTGGAGGACAGCAAGGCCCAGGATGCAGCCAAGCGCGCGGCGACGCCGCCCGGCGCGGCGACTCCGGCCGCCGCAGGCGGTCCCGTCGACGGAAGCCAAGACGCCGCCGCGCCGCTACGACTGGGGCAGCCCCGAGGACTTCCAGTTGCAGCAGGCGATGAACCACCTGAAGGGCAAGACGGTGCAGGTCGCGAAGCCGAAGGAAGTCGGTCGCCACGGCGCCGGCGCGCTGACGCCGCATCGCTCGTCCGACGGGCCGCCCAGCGGCCCGTTTTTCTTTCGATGAACGACCAGGAACTCCTCCGCTACTCGCGCCACATCCTGCTCAACGAAATCGGCGTCGAAGGGCAGCAGCGGCTGCGCGAGGCATCGATGCTGGTGATCGGCGCCGGCGGCCTCGGGCTCGCCGGCGGCGTTCTACCTCGCGTCGGCCGGTGTCGCGCGCATCACGCTGGTCGACGGCGACCACGGTCGACCTCACCAACCTGCAGCGGCAGATCCTGCACACGACCGAGCGCATCGGCACGCCGAAGGCCGTCTCCGGCCAGGCCGCGCTCGCGGCGATCAACGACGACGTGCGAGGTGATTCCGGTCACGTCAGCGCGCCGACGAAGACGCGCTTGACGGAACTCGTCGGCTCGGCGACCGTCGTGCTCGACTGTTCCGACAACTTCGCGACGCGCCATGCGCTGAACCGCGCCTGCGTCGCGCATCGCAAGCCGCTCGTCTCGGGCGCCGCCATCCGGTTCGACGGCCAGGTCGCCGTGTTCGACCTGCGCCACGACGACGTCGCCCTGCTACGCGTGCCTGTTCCCGCCCGGGCGACGGCGAGGACGAGCTGTGCGCGGTGATGGGTGTGTTCGCGCCGCTGACCGGCATCATCGGCACGACCCAGGCGGCGGAGGCGCTCAAGCTCGCGGCGGGCATCGGCGAGTCGCTGGAGGGCCGGCTGCTGATGCTCGACGCGCTTGCCGATGCGCTGGCACGCGGTGCGCGTGCGGCGCGACCCCGCCTGCGCCGTGTGCGGCGGACGCTGACGCGCGACTTGCGGCGGAGTCCTAGGTGAGCAGCGCGGGCAGCTGCACGTCCAGCGCGTCCGCGGGCGCCTTGCGGAAGCCGCTCTTCGCGAAGCGGTGCCAGCGGCCCAGCACGAAGGCGACGACGAGCGAGGCGCGCGCGGCCGGCATCGAACGAGTCCGGCAGTTCCTGCTCCGTCACCGCGAGGCGATAGCTCTGCTTCAGCGATGACTCGATCCGCTCGATCAACTGGTTCATCCGTTCCTGCAGCCGCTCGTTCTCGTTCACGAGCGCGTCGCCGATCAGCACCCGCGTCATGCCGCGGTTGGTCTGCGCGAAGTCGAGCAGCATCGCGATCATCGATCGCGCCTGCTTGAGCCCCGACGTTTCCTTCGCGCTGATCTCGTTGATCAGTCCGAAGATCGTGGTTTCGATGAATTCGATCAGGCCCTCGAACATCTGGGCCTTGCTCGCGAAGTGCCGGTACAGCGCCGCTTCCGAGACGTCGAGGCGCGCGGCCAGGGCCGCGGTGGTGACCTTCTCGCCCTTCGGATCCTCCAGCATGGCGGCCAGCGTCTGCAGGATCTGCAGCTTGCGCGCTCCGGGCTTGCGAGGACTGGCGAGCGGACTGGCGATGTCCATCGGGAACCGTCGGGATAGTGGCTGCAAGTCGACGTCCGGCCGGAGCCGAACGTGAATGCATACTATCCCAGAAGCGCCACGCCGGGTGCGGGTTCTGCAGTTCATGCAACGCCCGAACAGAGGCCGCGTTTGCCGTCCTCTTACGGGCTTTGGCGGAAGTCGCAGAAGCAGTAGGAGAACGCGGTCAGCGGCTGCCGGCGCGCCGTCCCCAGCATCTCGAGTTCGCGCTGCACCTGCGCGGTCGACAGCGCCAAGCAGCGTCTGCGCCGCGCCTTCCCAGCCGAACTCGAGCGCGCGCCATCACCGCCGACCTGTCCGAACAGCAGCGAGAGATAGCGGTTCATGCCGCGCGGCTCGTGCTCGATGTACTCGACCCGGTAGCGTCTCGCCGAGCGTGGCGCGGCGGGCCGCGCTCTTCACCGCGTCGTCGATGCCCCCGAGACCGTCGACCAGCCCGCGCTCGCGCGCCTGCGCGCCCGGTCCACACGCGACCCTGCGCGACCTCGTTGATCTCTCCGGCGTGGACTTGCGCCGCTCCGCCACCAGCGCCAGGAACTCGCGGTAGTTGCTGCCGATCATCTGCGAGATCACCTGCTCGAGCCGCTTGTCCAGCGGCCTGGCGAGGTCGGTGGCGCCGCCGAGCCACGTCGTCGACACGCTTTCGGTCGTGATGCCGACCTTGTCGGCCGCGCCCTCGAACGTCGGGATGAGGCCGAAGACGCCGATCGAGCCGGTGATCGTCGCGGCGTCGGCCAGCACTTCGTCCCCGCCCATCGCGATCCAGTAGCCGCCCGATGCGGCGACGTCGCCCATCGAGACCACGACCGGCTTGCCGGCCTTGCGCGTCAGGTCGAGCTGCTCGCGGATCAGCTCGGACGCCTGCACCATCCCGCCCGGCGAATCGATGCGCATCACGACGGCCTTGATGTCGTCGTCCTGGCGCGCGCGCTGGATCAGTTCCGCCGTCGAGGTGGCGCCGACCCGGCCCTGCCGCGCGTCGCCGCCGACGATCTCGCCCTGGGCGACGATGACGCCGACGGCTGCGCCCGTCAGCGGCTGCCGCACATGACCGAGGTAGGAGTACATCGAAATCTGGCGGAACGTCTCCTCGTCGTCATCGCTCCGGGGCACGCCGGCGTCGATCAGCCCGCGCCGGAACTCGTCGCGCGTTTTCAGGCCGTCGACCAGCCTTTCCTTCACTGCCAGCCGGGCGACGTCGCCGTCGACAGCGGCAAGTCGCTGCGGCAGGTCCTCGATCACGGCGTTGATGGTCCCGGCCTTCAGCTTGCGCACGCGCTCGACGTCGCCGGTCCAGATCGACCACAGCCCGTTCAGCAGGTAGGCTGTCCGCTTCGCGGGCCTCCGGCGTCGGCCCGGTCCGCGTGAAGGGTTCGGCGAAACTCTTGTAGCGGCCGGCCTGGAACGCGTTGATCCGCACGCCGAGCTTGTCGAGCAGGTTCTTGAAGTAGGGGCGCGTGCCGCCCATGCCGTGCACGGTCAGCATGCCGCCGGGGTGCATGTACAGCTCGTTCGCCTGCGCGGCCAGGTAGTACTGCGGCTGGCTGAAGCTCTCGCCCCAGGCGATGACCGGCTTGCCGCTCGCCTTGAACCTCTCCAGCGCCGCGGCGACCTCGCGCAGCGTCGCCTGCCCGCCGCGCCCCATCTCGTCGAGGACGAGCACCGCGCGCGTGATCTGCGGGTCGCGCGCGGCGTGGTCGATCGCGTCGAGGACGTCGCGCAGGCGCGTCTCGAAACGTTGCTCGCCCAGCGCTTCGGCGATCGCCGCTTCGCGCGGACCGATCGTGTACTCCTCGACCAGATCGCCCTGCAGGTTCAGCACCAGCGCGGTGTCGGCGTGCAGGCGCGGCGGCGTGTCGCCGGAGAACCAGGCGATCAGCAGCACGGCCACGACCGCCAGGAACAGCACGTTGAGAACGAGCCGCCGGCTGAAATCGAGCAGTCGCCACAAGCCCACGAAGAACCGGCGCAAGAACCCGGGACGCTCGGGCATGTTCACTCCAGGAATATGGAATCGGGGACCCGGCAGCTTAGCGTGGCGCCGGCATCGGCCTCAGCGCCGCAGGCGCGCGAGGCCATGGGGCAACTCGTGCAGCGAACCGGATCACGAGACCGGCTCGCGGCGCGCCCGCGGCGCCGCGCGCAACCGCATCACTCCGGCACTCCGCGTTCCGTGGCCGGTCATCAGCACCGTGCGGAAGCCGAGCGCGCGGGCCGCCTTCAGGTTGACGGTGCTGTCCTCGACCAGGACGGCATCCGCCGCCGGCACGCGCTCGCGCGCGAGCATCGCCCGCAGCATCATGCGCGACGGCTTCGGGCCGAAACGTGCCGTGCACCCGCATGCTTTCGATCGTGTAACGCGACACGGAAGTGCCGGTGCACCGCGAGCGCGCGCAGGACGGTCGCTCGCATAGGCCATCGGCGCATTGGTCAGCAGCACCTTGCGGCCGGGCAGCCGCGCGAACAGCCGCGTGAGCCCGCGCTCCGCGCGGACGAGCGCGGCGACGTCGAAGTCGTGCGTCTCGCGCAGGAAGTGCGTCGGGATCGACCGCGTGGTGGCGCACCAGGCCGAGCAGGGTCGCGCCATAGCGACGCCAGTACAGCGTCCGCAGCCGGTTCGCCTCGTCGCGATCGACCTCGAGGTGCCGCTCGACGTAGTCGGTCATGCGCCGTGTCGATCTGCCGGAAGATGGCGTGGGACGCGTCGTGCAGCGTGTCGTCGAGATCGAAGAAGAAAACGAGGCGCCGCCGACGTGCCCGCTGAAGCGACTGCTGCCACGGACGCGGGGCGCGCCGGCACGCCGCCCGGGCGCGCGCGGCGGCGACATCGCGCCCCGGATCACTTCGACTTGATCATCGTGCCCACGCCCTGGTCGGTCAGGATCTCGAGCAGCAGGCAGTGGTCGACGCGACCGTCGATGATGTGCACGGCGTTGACGCCGCTCTTCGCGGCCTCGAGCGCCGAGGAGATCTTCGGGCAGCATGCCGCCGGAGATCGTGCCGTCGGCGAACAGCTCGTCGATCTGCCGCGCCGACAGTCCCGGTCAGCAGGCTTGCCGTTCTTGTCGAGCACGCCCGGCGTGTTGGTCAGCATGACGAGCTTCTCGGCCTTGAGGATCTCGGCGATCTTGCCGGCGACGACGTCGGCGTTGATGTTGTAGGTGACGCCGTCCTCGCCGAAGCCGATCGGCGAGATCACCGGGATGAAGGCGTCGTCCTGCAGCGCCTTCACGACCGCCGGGATTGATCGCCTCGATCTCGCCGACCTGGCCGATGTCGTGGCTCTTGGTCGGATCGTCCTTGTCCGGCATCCGCAGCTTGCGCGCGCGGATCAGGCCGCCGTCCTTGCCGGTCAGGCCGACGGCCTGGCCGCCGAAGCGGTTGATCATCGTCACCAGTTCGCCCTGCACTTCGCCGGCGAGCACCCACTCGACGACTTCCATCGTCTCGGCGTCGGTGACGCGCATGCCCTGGATGAACGTCGACTTCTTGCCGACGCGCTCCAGCGCCTCGTCGATCTGCGGGCCGCCGCCGTGGACCACGATCGGATTCATGCCGACCAGCTTGAGCAGCACCACGTCGTGCGCGAACGCTTCCTTCAGGTCCTGGTCGATCATCGCGTTGCCGCCGTACTTCACGACGATCGTCTTGCCGTGGAAGCGCCGGATATACGGCAGCGCCTCGGACAGGATTTCGGCCTTCATCTGCGGGGCGATCTGCGCGCTGTCCATGGAGGCGATGGCTCTCTGCGGTGGGCGATGGACGAGGGTAGCCGGGAGGCGGAGCCGCGAGGCGCGCGCATCTTACACCGCGGCATCGGCGCTCCACGAGCGAACGCGGGCACGCGCCATGCCGCTGCACGAAATGCCCGTGGCATCATCGATCTCGTCGGCGTGATCGCGCACGCCGCTTCCACCCCGCGAGGACCGCCCATGCAGCAGGAATTCAGGATCGACGGCATGCACTGCAACGGATGCGTCGCGCGCGTGACCAAGGCGCTGCAGTCGATCGCCGACGACGTGCAGGTGACGCTGGAACCGCCACGCGCCACGCTGGAAGTCGGCGGACCCGCTGTCGCTCGACGAGGTGCAGGCGGCCGTGAAGAACGCCGGCGACTACGTCGTCACCCCGGCCTGAGCGCGCCGTCCCCGGCTAGTGCTTGTGGGCGTCGGCGCCGGGCGGAGTCGACCGCACCTCGACCTCGACCGGCTGCGTGACGCGCTTGCCGTCGCGCGTTTCCAGGCGAAGTTCGATCTGCACCTTCTCGCCGACCTTCAGCGGCCGCTTGAGGTCGAGCAGCATCACGTGATAGCCGCCGGGCTTGAGCTGGACTTCGCGCCCGGCCGGCAGGTCGAGCCCCGGGATCGCGCGCATCTTCATCACGTTGTTGTCCATCGCCATTTCGTGCAGTTCGACGACGCCGGCGACCGGGCTGGCCGCGCCGACCAGGCGCCCGCCGTCCTTCGACGACGATCGTCATGAAGGCGCCGGTACCCATCTGGCCGGGCACCGTCGACCGGGCCCAGGCGCGAACGTGACGTGACCTGCGCCCAGGCGCTGCCGGCGGCAGCCAGGATGAGGCCGGCAATCAGAATTCGTTTCATCGTTCGCTTCATCGTTGTCCTCGCTTGCCCCCGATTCTAAGGACTCCGGGCAGCCTCAACGCGGCGCATCGCGGTTCGGTTCACCGAGTGTGACTTCGGTCACGGCCGGAGGGTCGGGGGGACGAGCCGCGGGTCGAGCCGCATCGCCGCCTTGACCAGCAGGTGCGCCGACACCGGCGCGGTCAGGAACACGAACAGCGTGATCAGCAGTTCGTGCAGCGTCGGTCGGCCGGTCGCCCGCGAAGTACAGCATCGAGGCGATCAGCACGCAGCCGACGCCGAGCGTGCTGGCCTTGGTCGGACCGTGCAGACGCTTCAGAAAGTCGGACAGCTTCGCGAGGCCGAGCGAGCCGACGAGCGCGAACACGACCCCGACGACGACGAGCACGGCCGCGAGGACGTCGATCCAGAGCGGCAGTTCCGCTCATTCGACGATGTCTCCGCGCAGCAGGTACTTGGACAGCGCGACCGTGCCGACGAAGCCGAGCATCGCGATGACCAGCGCGGCCTCGAAGTACAGCTCGGTGTCGAAGCGCAGGCCCACCAGGATGAGCAGCGCCATCGAGTTGACGTAGAGGGTGTCCAGCGCGAGGATGCGGTCGGGCAGCGTCGGGCCGCGCAGCAGCCGCCACGTCGCGAGCAGCATCGACAGCGCCAATCCGCCGATGGCCCAGGGCAGGACCGCCGCCAGCCAGCTCATCGCTCCTCCCCGAAGATGCGCCGCAACGGCGCCTCGTACCGCGTCTTGATCGAAGCAATCAGCGCCGCCTCGTCGGCGACGTTGAGCGCGTGAACCAGCAGGAACCGACGGTCATCGGTCAGGTCCGCGGAAAGCGTTCCCGGGCGTCATCGTGATGATGCCGGCGAGTGTGGCGATGCCGTGGGGATCGCGGATGTCGAGCGGCAGCCACACGAAGCGCGGCTGGATCCGCCGCTCCGGACCGAGAATCAGCCAGGCCACCTGCACGTTCGAAATCACGATGTCCCACAGCACGAGTCAGCGCGAGCCGGACGGGCGAGCGGCCACGCTTGCAGGCTGGCACCGATCGGGCCGGAAGCGCTCGGTGAACCACGGAATCGACACCGCGAGCACGAGCGCAAGGGCGAGGTGGCCGGACGAGACGCCGTTGAGCAGCAGCCACGCCACGAAGAGGACGGCGCTCAGCAGCGGCGCCGGGAACAGTCGGGCCATCACGGCTTCTTCATCCCTTCGCGCGGCGTCCAGGCGGGCAGCGCGGGCTGCGCGCCGAGCACGGCGTCGATGTATGCGCGGCGTTCGAGCAGTTGCGCGGCCGTCGCGTCGGCGTAGCGCGTCAGCGCACCGGCGTTGATGACGACGCCGAGCATCGCCAGCGTCAGCCAGCCGATCGCAAGCCGTTCCGCGAGCGCAGGGCGGGCCGCCGCGGTCTGCATCCGGTTGGCGTCGGCGGCCTTCCAGAAGACGGTCGACCCGGCACGCGCGACGGCGATCATCATGCCGAGCCCGGAGACCAGCAACGCCCCCCACGTGGCCGCCATCAGTGGCAGGTCGGCCGACGCCTGCAGCAGCAGCGCCTTGCCGATGAAACCGCCCATCGGCGGCAGGCCCGCCGCCTCCATCGCGAACAGGAAGAACAGGCTGCCATACGCCGCGCGGTACGCCAGCGGCGCGGGAATCATGGCGTCGCCGGTTTCGCCGCGCCCGCTGGCGATGGAATCGACGAGCAGGAAGAGCGCCGCCGCGACCAGCGTGCTGTTGACGAGGTAGAAGAGCGCCGCACCGAGCGTGGCGGCGGACCCGAGCCCGATCGCCAGCAGCAGCGTGCCGGCGGACGCGATGACCAGGTAGGACACGAGCGTGCGCAGGCGGACGGCGGCCAGGGTCCCGAGTGCGGCCAGCGCCAGCGTGCCGATGGCGAGCCACGCGCAGCCAGGGGTCGGCGATGTCGGTCGCCACGCCGGCGCCGTCGCCGAAGATCAGCGTCGTCACGCGCGCGACGCAGTAGACGCCGACCTTGGTCATGATCGCGAACAGCGCCGCGACCGGCGCCGCCGCCGCCCGGTAGGTGTCCGGCAGCCAGAAGTACAGCGGCAGCAAGCGCCGCCTTGACGCCGAACACGACGATCAGCAGCAGCGCCGCCGAGCGCACCAGCGCCGCCTGTCTCGGGACCGAGCGCTGCCACGCGCTGCGCCAGGTCGGCCATGTTCAGCGTGCCGGTGATGCCGTACAGCAGCGCGACGGCGATCAGGAACAGCGCCGAGCCGGCAGGTTGAAGCCGACGTAGTGGATCGCCGCCTTCAGCCGCGACGCGCCGCCACCGTGCAGCAGCAGACCGTACGACGCGATCAGCAGCACCTCGAAGAACACGAACAGGTTGAAGAGGTCGGCGGTGAGGAAGGCGCCGTTCAGCCCCATCAGCTGGAACTGGAACAGCGCGTGGTAGTGCGGCCCCTGCGCGTCGTGCGCGCCGCGCGCCCCGCCTCCCCGCGCGTAAAGCACGCTGGCGACGGCGACGACGGCGGTCAGCACCAGCATCAGCGCCGACAGGCGATCGAGCGCCAGCGCGATGCCGAACGGCGCCTTCCAGTTGCCGAGCAGGTAGGGGTGCACCGTGCCCGCCGCGGCGACGCCGGCCAGGTACAGCGCCACCGCCGAGCAGGGCGCACGTCGTGCCGATCGACAGCGCGCGCGCCAGGTGCGGCCGCGCGCTGCTCGAGCAGCAGGCAGATCGCGCCGGCCATCAGCGGCAGCACGACGGGAACGACGATCCAGTGCGGCCAGTTCACGCCGCGTCCTCCCGGATGCGCGGCTCCTCGCCGTCGACCTGATCCGTTCCGGTCTCGGCGCGCGCGACGAGCGCGATGACGAGCAGCAGCGCAGTCATCGCGAAGCTGATCACGATGGCGGTCAGCACCAGCGCCTGCGGCAGCGGATCGGCGTAGTTCGCGAGCGTCGGCGCCTGGGCGGCGTCGAGGATCGGCGGTCGACCGACCGTCAGCCGGCCCATCACGAAGATCAGCAGGTTGACCGCGTACGACAGGAGCGTGAGGCCGAGCACGAGATCGAAGGTGCGCGCCCGCAGCATCAGGTACACGCCGCTGCCGGTCAGCACGCCGACGAAGATGGCGACCAGCAGTTCCATCAGGACGATCCCGTTGCCCGGGTCGGCCCGCAGGCGACCGATCGACGTCAGCATGACCATGGTCCCGCCGACGACGGCGAGGAAGACGCCGAGGTCGAACAGGCTGGCGCTTGCCAGCGGCACGGCGCCGACCAGCGGAAGCACCGGGTAGTCGTACGTGCTGGTCAGGAAGGGGTGCCCCAGCATCCAGCTGCCGGCCCCGGTCAGCGCGGCGATCAGCAGGCCCGCGGCGAGCCAGCGGCGGAAGTCCGAGCGCAGGCGATCGTTCACCCAGTCCTCGCCGTGCGCGATGCTCAGCAGCACCATGGCGATCGCGAGGACCAGGCCGGCGATGAAGCCGCCGCCGGGCAGGTTGTGACCGCGCAGGAACAGGTGCACCGTCACCAGCACGGCGAGCGGCAGCAACAGGCGCGTGACGAGCTTCAGCATCAGCGGATGCGCGTTGCGCTCGGTCGGCACCGGGTAGGCGACCGCGCGCATCGCCGGGCAGGCGGCGGCCGTGCAGCAGGGCCGCGATCACCAGCGCGGCAATGCCGAGCACCGTGATCTCGCCGAGGGTGTCGAAGCCGCGGTAGTCGACGATGATCACGTTGACCGCGTTCGCTCCGCCGCCGAGCGGCACCGCGGTCTCGAGGAAGTACGGCGAGATCGAGTCGAAGGGCTGCGTCAGCACGAGCCAGACCAGGGCCGTGGCGCCCAGACCGGCCGCGCAGGCGACGACCGCGTGCAGGGCGCGCCGCGCCGGCCGAACGCTCGACCGGGCTCTCCTGCGGCAGCCAGTTCAGCGCCAGCATCATCAGGATGACCGTGGCCACCTCGACCAGCAGTTGCGTCAGCGCGAGGTCGGGGCCGACAGGTACGACGAACATCAGCGCGACGACCAGGCCGACGGCGCCGAGCACCGTCAGGGCGAGCAGGCGATGCCGGAACTCGACCAGCGTCGCGAGCGCCGCGACGATGCCGACGAACCACAGCACGCGCGAATGCCGGGGACGCGCGGCGTCGACGGACGCGGGCGTTCGCGCGCGAAGCATGGCGCCGAGCAGGAAGGGAAGCAGGCCGGCCGTCACCGCCATGGCGACGAGCAGCAGCAGGTAGCGCTGCAGGCTGCCGTTCTGCAGGCCGAGCGTCAGGTCGCGCGCCGCCTGGACCGTCCTCGCCAGCACGAACGCGAAGGCCTCGCGGCCGCCGCGCGGCACCTGGACGATGCGGTGCAGGTTGATGAAGCGCTGCAGCCCGAAGTACAGCGCGACGCCGCCGGCGAGCGCGATCAGCGACATCACGAGCGGCGCGTTGAACCCGTGCCAGATCGCCAGGCTGTACTGCGGGAAGCGGCGCACCCAGCGCCGCGCGGGCGCCGGCCGCGAGGATCGGCCCGACCGTCAGGCCCGGGCGCGATGCCGACCGCCAGGCAGACGAGGACCAGCACCTCGACCGGAACCCGCATGAAGCGCGGCGGCTCGTGCGGCGTCTTCGGCAGGCCGACGGGCTCGCCGTTGAAGAACACGTCGTGGATGAAGCGCGTGCTGTAGGCGACGCTGAACACGCCCGGCCAGCGTCGCGCCGACCGGCAGCAGCCACCCCATCACGCGGGCGCGCGTCGGCTACTCGAGCGCCTCGGCGAAGAACATCTCCTTGGACAGGAAGCCGTTCAGCAGCGGCACGCCGGCCATCGCCGAACTCGCGACGATGGCGAGCAGCGCGGTCCACGGCATGTACTTCCACAGGCCGTTCAGCTTGCGCATGTCGCGCGACCCGGTCTCGTGATCGATGATCCCCGCGGCCATGAACAGCGACGCCTTGAAGGTCGCGTGGTTGAGGATGTGGAAGACCCCGGCCACCACCGCCAGCGGCGAGTCGAGGCCGAACAGCAGCGTGATCAGCCCGAGGTGGCTGATCGTCGAGTACGCGAGCAGTCCCTTCAGGTCGTGCTTGAAGATCGCGAAGTACGCGCCGAGCAGCAGCGTCGCCAGTCCGATCGGCGCGACGATCCAGAACCACGCGTCGGAGCCGCCGAGCGCCGGGTAGAGCCGCGCGAGCAGGAACACGCCGGCCTTCACCATCGTGGCCGAGTGCAGGTAGGCCGACACCGGGCGTCGGCGCCGCCATCGCGTGCGGCAGCCAGAAGTGGAACGGGAACTGCGCGCTCTTCGTGAAGGCGCCGAGCAGCACCAGCACGAGCGCGGGCACGTACAGCGGGTGCGCGCGGATCGTCGCGCCGGAGGCCAGCACGACGTCGAGCGTGACGCTGCCGACGATGTGCCCGATCAGCAGCACGCCGGCCGAGCAGCGCGAGCCCGCCGGCGCCGGTGATCGCCAGCGCCATGCGCGCGCCTTCGCGCGCGTCCTTGCGGTCCTTCCAGTAGCCGATCAGCAGGAACGACGACAGGCTGGTCGCTTCCCAGAACACGACGAGCAGCACCAGGTTGTCGGCGAGCACCACGCCGAGCATCGCGCCCATGAACAGCAGCAGGAACTGGAAGAAGCGCGCCGGCGGATCGTCGTGCATGCAGGTAGTACGCCGCGTACAGCACGACGAGCGCGCCGATGCCGAGGATCAGCAGCGCGAACAGCCACGCGAGGCCGTCCATGCGAAAGCCGAACGTCGAGGCCGAGCGCCGGCACCCAGTCGACCGACCAGCGCAGCACGTCGCCGGCGAGGATCGACGGGCGCGCTGCGCAGGGCGAGCGCGAGCCCGGCCAGCGGGAACACGCCGGCCAGCCACGCGCTGCAGCCGCCGGCGCTCGTTCGGCAGCAGCGCCAGCAGCAGCGCGCCGGCGAACGGCAACAGGGCGATCAGCGGCAGGCATCAGCGCGGGGCGGCGTTCGACCGCAGCAGGCTGACCACCAGCACGATCATCGTCAGCGGCAGCACGTACTCGAGCATCGTGTCCGAGTAGCCCTGCAGCGCGGCATGGTGGGTCGCGGCGAGGATCAGGAACACGGTGTAGGCGAGCGTAGTACAGCAGGAAGAGCGAACCCTCCCAGCGCGCGATCTGGCGGCCGGTGACGAAGATCGGGAAGCAGGCGACCGCGGCCGCCAGCATCACCCAGAGGTCGAACGCGAGCAGCGGCGGCGCCACCGACGAGCCCGCCGGGCGCCACCAGGCCCGACACGCCGAGGCAGCCGAGGATGTTGAAGATGTTGCTGCCGACCACGTTGCCGACCGCGATGTCGCGCTCGCCCCGGATCGTGGCGACGACCGACGTCGCCACCTCGGGCAGCGAGGTGCCGGCGGCGACGATCGTCAGCCCGATGACGAGATCGGAGACGCCGAGCGCCCGCGCGAACGCGACGGCGGCGTCGACCAGCCAGTCGGCGCCCACGACCAGCAGCACCAGGCCGGCGACGACCAGCAGCACCTGGACCGACCAGTGGCGGTCCCAGCGGGAGGCGAGCGGAAGCTCGGCGAGGGTCGACGTCGTGCTCGCTCGTTGCCGGCCCGCCGCGACTGCACGATCAGGAACGACGGTGTAGGCGACGAGCAGGCCGACGAGCAAGCGCCGCGTCGAAGCGCCCGATGCGGCCGTCGAGCGCCATCACGCAGAGAATCACGGACGCGCCGATCATGATCGGCACCTCCTGCCGCACCAGCTGGCGGTGGATGACCAGCGGCGCGATCAGCGCCGACACCCCGAGGATGAACAGCACGTTGAAGATGTTGCTGCCGACCACGTTGCCGACGGCGATGTCGCTGTTGCCCTGGAGCACCGCTCCGACCGACACCGCCGTCTCCGGCGCGCTGGTGCCGAAGGCCACGACCGTGAGGCCGACGACCAGCGGGGAAATGCCGAAGGAGATCGCCAGCTTGGCGGCGCCGCGCACCAGCAGCGAGGCGCCGGCGACGAGGGCGATCAGCCCGAGGACGAGGAAGACGAAGGCTCATGGCGCCGGTTTCGGTGGGCCGAGCACCGGCCCGGCGAAGCGCGCAGAGTATAGGTGCGGGGCCGCGGCGCGTGGCCCCGCTCGCAGCGTTCAGGGAAAGCGAGGAGCGCTACAGCACGTAGCGCGCGAGGTCCTCGTTGCGCGCGAGGTCGCCCAGGCGGGCATCGACGTACGCGGCGTCGACCCGGACGCTGGTCATCGCCGGCCGACGACGCCGCTGCCCGCCGAGAACGACACGTCCTCGACCAGCTTCTCCATCACCGTGTACAGGCGGCGCGCGCCGATGTTCTCGGTCTTCTCGTTGACCGCGAACGCGATCTCGGCCATGCGGTGGATGCCGTCCTCGGTGAACTCGAGCGCGCAGCCGTCGGTGCGCGAGCAGCGCCTTGTACTGCTCGCGTGAGGCTCGCGTCGGTCGTCTTCAGGATGCGCTCGAAGTCGCCGACCGTCAGCGAGTCGAGCTCGACGCGGATCGGAAAGCGGCCCTGCATTTCCGGGATCAGGTCCGACGGCTTCGACAGGTGGAACGCGCCCGACGCGATGAAGAGGATGTGGTCGGTCTTCACCATGCCGTACTTGGTGTTGACCGTGGTGCCCTCGACCAGCGGCAGCAGGTCGCGCTGCACGCCCTGGCGCGAGACGTCGGCGCCGTGCATCTCGGAGCGGCGACGCGATCTTGTCGATCTCGTCGATGAACACGATGCCGTTGCTCTCGACGTTGGCGACCGCGCGGGCCTTCAGCTCGTCGTCGTTGACCAGGCGGGCCGCCTCCTCGTCGGCGAGCAGCTTCATCGCCTCCCTGATCGGCATCTTGCGCGGCTTGCGACGGCTCGCGGCCCAGGTTGGAGAACATGGACTGGATCTGCTGGGTCAGCTCCTCCATGCCCGGAGGCGCCATCACGTCGAGCGGCGCCGGCACCGCCGACACCTCGATCTCGATCTCCTTGTCGTCGAGCTCGCCCTCGCGCAGCTTCTTGCGGAATTTCTGCCGCGTGGCGTTGTCCTCGTCGCGCTCCGGCGACGCCGCGAAGCCGACCGCGCGCGCCGGCGGCAGCAGCACGTCGAGCACGCGGTCCTCGGCGGCGTCCTGCGCGCGCGTCGCGACCTTCTTCATCTCCGCTTCGCGCGTCTGCTTGATGGAGATCTCGACGAGGTCGCGGATGATGGTGTCGACGTCGCGGCCGACGTAGCCGACCTCGGTGAACTTGGTCGCCTCGACCTTGATGAAGGGCGCGTCGGCCAGCCGCGCGAGGCGGCGCGCGATCTCGGTCTTGCCGACGCCGGTCGGGCCGATCATCAGGATGTTCTTCGGCGTGATCTCCGGGCGCAGCGGCTCGGCCACCTGCTGGCGGCGCCAGCGGTTGCGCAGCGCGACGGCGACCGCGCGCTTGGCGCGGTCCTGGCCGACGATGTACTTGTCCAGTTCGTGGACGATTTCGCGGGGAGTCATCATGGTTCGTTCACTGCGCGTGTACGCGACCGCTTCGGGTCGCACGTGCACGCGCAGTGCTCAGTTAGGCGCCCGCCCTTCGGGCGGCCGGGCGGGCGGGCGCGTGATCAAGAGCAACGGGGATTCATCAGCCGATGCCGCCGCATCACTCCAGCGACTCGATGGTGTGGGCTGGTTGGTGTAGATGCAGAGGTCGCCGGCGATCGCGAGGGCTTTCTTGACGATCTCGGCCGGGTCGCAGGTCGGTGTTGTCGAGCAGCGCCTTCGCGGCCGCGTGCGCGTACGGACCGCCGGAGCCGATCGAGATCAGCCCGTGCTCGGGTTCGAGCACGTCGCCGTTGCCGGTGATGATCAGCGACGCTTCGCGGTCGGCGACCGCGAGCATCGCCTCGAGCCGGCGCAGGATGCGGTCGGTGCGCCAGTCCTTGGCGAGTTCGACCGCCGAGCGCACGCAGGTTGCCCTGGTGCTTGTCGAGCTTGGCCTCGAAGCGCTCGAACAGCGTGAACGCGTCGGCGGTGGCGCCGGCGAACCCGGCGAGGATGCGGTCCTGGTACAGGCGGCGCACCTTGCGCGCGCCCTGCTTGATCACGATGTTGCCGAGCGTGACCTGGCCGTCGCCGCCGAGCGCGACCTTGCTGCCGCGGCGGACGGAGACGATGGTGGTGCCGTGGAAGGATTCCATTGGGGATGTGCGTGGAAGGTGTCGGGCCCGGCGAACGCCGTAACGCGCTACATGGGGCCGGCTAGCCGGGACTCAATCCCGGGCGGACAGCGCCGGGCGGACAGCGCGCCACACGCGGCGCAGCTGGACCTGGGCGACGGCGTCGATGCCGAGCAGCGAGAACAGCGCGGCGATCAGGTAATTCACATTCCGGAACTCGACCGTCGAGCCGGCCTGCCGGATCTTGGTGAGCATCGACAGCATGGCCGTGGCGGTCGCGAACTCGACCCGCTTCAGGTACGTGCAATCGACGACGATCTGCTTGTCGATCCTGGCCTGCGCGATGCAGGCGGCCGAAGTGCGGTTCCCCTTCGCCGCGCAGCGTGCCACGCCATTGAAGTCCATCGACGACCGCGTCCGCCACCGGCGGCCGCCTGCGGCTGGGCCGCGCGCGTCTTCAGGTTTGGCGGCGCGCGGTTCCCACGACGGCGGCGACACCTCGTACGTGATGCAGTACTGGATGCCGGTTTCCTCGAAGTCGTGCTGCCGGTTCAGCAGGCGGAACACCTCGAGCAGCAGCATCCACACCGCGTCGCTGGGATCGCGGCGGCCGGCCTCGACGGCGGCGCGCAGCGGCGTGACGAGCTGGTCGGCGCCCATCACGATCAGTTCGTGGCTGGCGCGCTTGAACGCGTTGATCACGCGCAGCAGCAACTCGGCGCCGACCATGTCGACCACTGCGCACGTTCGAGGCATCGAGCGTGATCGACTGGTGGATCTGCGACTGCTGCTTCAGTTGCTCGAGATGCTTCACGACGCCGGCGTCGACGGCATCTCGGGCAGCACGATGACGGGCGAACCGGTCGGCTTGGGCGCCCGGCCGGCGCCACGACCGGACCCTCGTCCTTGTACTCGATCCAGGCCGGCGGCGAACTCTCGAACCGCAGCACGTACTCGATCGTCAGGCTGTCGAACGCCGCCTTGTCGTCGCGCTGCTGCAGCAGCTCGAACAGCATCAGCCAACCGCGCTGCGCGGCGTCGCCGAGCGCGTCCGACTGGATCGCGGCGCGCAGACCGGCCTCGGCCGGCTCGATCAGGCCGTTGGCGAACAGAATGGCGGTTTCCTCGATCGCCGAGCCGCTGCCTTCGCTCGTCAGTTCGATGGCATTCGCGTTGCCCTGCCAGTCTTCGGTGCCCGTGTCGACGGCTTCGAGCGACGGTGCGGCGGCGTGACGCTGGACGGTGGGCGGCGGCGGAACACGGGCTGCTGCGACGGGCGCGCCAGCGTCGAATTCGCGGCCGAGTTCGGGAACTCCGTCGATCGTCCGGTTGGGCGCAGGAAGTCCCGCGCCATTTCGGACTCGATCGCGTCGATCTTGGCCGCCGTCTCCATTGCCAGCGTCCGGGCGAGTTCCTTGTCCGGCGCTGCCGTCGTCACCGGAGCGGGGCGAGGAGCCGTCGCCGGCGGAGTCCGGTTCACCGGGCCCGGCAAGGGTCGGCGCAACAGCGCGGGCGGCCGGCGCGGCCGCTTCTTGCGCTGTCGTTACCCCGCTCCTTGGGGTCCTTTTTGAAGAAGGAAAAGACCACGAATGCTTACCGTTCCCGGGAACTTCGATGCGGTATGGTGCCGTCGCGCGGGCGTCAGCGCACCTAGAGAAAGTTCGGCATTGATGCCCGCACGCCGACACCCGCAGCGAGGGTCGCCCGGGTCATTCGTTCGGCCGAGGGGTGCCGGGCGCGCAGCGACGTGCACGCCACCAACCGCCGGGAGCATCCGACCGTGGAGTCATAGTCGCGTCGATAGTAACAACTTTACCCCTCGCCAAACCGCTGATCTGGACGGGAATCCCGCCTGTCGGCTACGTCGGCCGTCCTAACGGGTGGCGGATGAAAGCTGGGCCTCGGTCAGCCGGTAATACAGCCCGAACGGATCGTCGCGCAGCACGTTCAGGCGGCCGGCCACCACCACCGGTTCGTAGGTGTGCTTGATCGGCGCCCGCGACTTCACCTCCACGATGTACTCGGGGCCGAGCGACAGGCAGAACGGGCAATGGGGCGGCCGCATCGACAGCAGGAAATGGTCATGCGTCTCGCCGGCCACGATCGGAAGCATGTAGCCCTGCACCCGGACTTCCTGCTTGTCGAGCTTGCGGACTTCCGGAGAGAACTCCGGCACCGGCCTGGCGCCCGCCTGCCGGTCTTCACCTGCCCGAGCACCCGCCACGGAAACCACGCCCTTCAACTCAGGCAGGTCGTTCAGCAACTGCGGGTCGACCGGCAGAGCCATCGAGCCGCGCGGACGTCGGATGGCGTCTGGGCGGCGACGGGCTGGGCGACCGCCAGGCGCGAGCGCCATGCGCGAGCAGAATTGTCCTGACGTTCACTTGATCACTCTGCCTCCTGCGGTCAATGCCCGTGACGCATTCCGCAGTATTGCCCCACGGCGATGCCCTTGCACATCTCGCGTAGGCGTTCCTGGCACTGCTTTTCAGGTGCTCCGCCTTCCAGGCAGCGCGCAGCCTCTTCATGGGCTTGCGCCATCTGCCGGTGCCGCGCGACGTCGGCCTTGCGGTGCTCCGCCTCGTTGGACGGCGCGGCAGCCGGCGAGTTCTTGGCCGGAGCTGCCGGCTTGCGCCGCAGCCAGCGAGCGGCAACATCATCAAGACGACGATCAGCGATCGCACCATCAGGAGCCCCTCATCTCTCAACCCCGCGCCAGGGTCGTCGGCGATGTCCATCCGGCTCGCGCGCCAGGCCGGCATCGCCGCGGCCAGCGTCGCGGCCGCGATGGCGACGATACCAATCCACAGCAGGTCGGGCGTGAGCGCGGACGGCGACACCGACGAAGGCGCGGGACTGCGCGAGCCATCCGCCAACGACCGCGACGGCCGCCAGCCCGAGGGCCAGGCCCGCCAGCAGCGCGACCGACGGCGAGCAGCCACGCCTCGATCAGCAGCAGCATCCCGACGCGCGCACGGCTCGCTCCCAGCAGCCGCATGATCGCGATGTCGTACCGCCGCTCCTCGAGCGCGTTGTACAGCGTGACGAACAGCGCCAGCAGCGACGATGCGACGAGCACGCCGCCGAAGACGCGCATCGTGTCGATGCCGACGCCCATCACCGCGAACAGCCGCGCCAGTTCGTTCGCCGGCGACGCCGCCATCAGCCGGCTCTCGGCGTTGACCTGGCGCGGCACGATCGCGACGGCCATCGGCGAGGCGTAGCGCACGAGCAGCGCCGTGACTTCGCGCTCGTCCTCGAGCATGCGGCGCTCGGTGTCGTCCGCCGGGTCGCCTTCGTGCACGCGCCACACGCTCGCCTTGTCCGTCAGGACCAGGCGGTCGAGCACGGTGCCCGACGGCGCCAGCACGCCCACGACCTCGTAGCGCGCCTCCTCGTGCACCGCCCCGCCCTGCGCCAGGCCGTGCGTGCCGTCGAGCACCCCGCCGACAGCGAGACTGGGTCACCCGCGCGACGTCCGACCCGATGACCGCCTGCATCGGCGCCGTCCAGACGCGCCCGCGGCAAGGCGAGCGCCGTAGTGCTCGATCAGCGCCGGTTCCGTCCCGACGATGCGAAAGCCGCGGAAGTTGTCGCCGAGCGAAACCGGGATCACCTGCGCCACCAGGCGGTTGCGACGAAGCTGATCGAGCGCAGCCAGCGGCACGTTGCCGGTCGGAACGTCGACGTGATACAGCGCCGACAGGATCAGCTGCAGCGGCGACCCCTTGGCGCCGACGACGAGATCGATGCCCGGCGCATCGCGCGCGAGCTGCCGCGACAGCTGCCCCTGCACCAGGACCACGAACGTCAGCGTGGCGACGCCAAGCGCGAGCAGCACGACCGCCAGGACCGTCTGCAGCGGCCGTCGCGCCAGTTGCGCGAGCACGATGCGCAGCGCGTTCATGCCGCCGGCCTCGTCAGTTCGACCGCCGTTCGAAGCGCGCGCGCACGCGGCCGTCGTGCGTCGCGACGACCAGCAGCGCGCCCGCCAGGCGCGCGGCCTCGAACAGCAGGTCGATCGCGCGCTGCGCGTTGTCGTCATCCAGGCTCGACGTCGGCTCGTCGGCGAGCAGGACCTGCGGCCGGTTGACGATCGCGCGCGCGATCGCCACGCGCTGCTGCTCGCCGACGCTCAGCTCGCCCGGCCTGGCGTCGGCGCGCGCAGCCAGGCCGAGGCTGCCAGCACGCGATCGACTTCCGCGTCGTCCGACGTCCGATCGCCCGCCGAGGTACTGCGCGAGGCGGACGTTGTCGCGCGCCGAGAGACTGGCGAGCAGGTGCAGGCGCTGCGGCACGACGCCGATGCGGCGTGCTCGCCAGCGATCGCTGCGGGCGGGCGCGGTGTAGAGCGATTCCCCCTGCAGCGCGACGTCGCCCGCCGTCGGCGGCAGGATCCCGGCGAGGATGTTGAGCAGCGTGCTCTTGCCCGAACCGCTCGGACCGATCAGCACGCAGTGCTCGCCGGCGGCGAGCGCGAGATCGGGCGCGCGAGGACGCGCCGGTCGCCGTATCGATGCGCGACGGACCGGACAGTGAGCATGGGAAGCGGAACCGGGGCCGGCGCAGCGCCGGGCAGGAGCCGCAGCGCCCGCCGCGGCCGACGGCGCGCTGCGCGACGGATCAGTCGCCGTACATCTTCTGCTTCATCTCGCGGCGCTGCTGCGCCTCGAGCGACAGCGTGGCGGTCGGACGTGCGAGCAGGCGCGGGATGCCGATCGGCTCGCCGGTTTCCTCGCAATAGCCGTAATCGCCGCTGTCGATGCGCGTCAGCGCCTGCTGCACCTTCTTCAGCAGCTTGCGTTCGCGATCGCGCGTGCGCAGCTCGAGCGCGTGCTCCTCCTCGATCGTCGCGCGGTCCGCGGGGTCGGGGACGATGACGGTCTCGCGCAGGTGCTCGGTCGTCTCGTCCGCGTTCTGCAGCAGTTCGCGTTCCATCTGCTGCAGCCGGTGCTTGAAGAACCCCAGCTGCTGCTCGTTCATGTAGTCGGTGTCCGCCATCTTCAGGAGTTCTCCCTCCGTCGGCAGACGCTTTCCGTTAACCATTACCGGTGCCTCACTTCGCGTGGCCGATCGGGCCAGCAGGTACTCGTGTGCGGCGGCCAGATCTTTCGGGCTCGGCGGCGGCGCCGCCTTCGGCGCGGTGCTCGCCGTGCGCCAGTGGTGCGATCTGGTGCCGCTGCGGCGCTGCAACCTGCCCACTGACCGCCTTCATCGTTCCTGGCCGATCGTGTTGGCTGGGGCTTCTTCGCGGCCGGCGCGGAAACCTTCTTCTCCGGCGCCGGCGGAAACCTTCTTTGCCGGCGCCGCCTTCGACGGCGCCTTGCTGACCTTCGACGGCGTGGCAGCGCCGGGACGGCGCGGCCTTCGTCGGCCTTCGTCGCCTTCGTGCCGGGGCCTTGCCCTTGGCCGCCGGCGCCTTCTTCGCGGCTGGCTTCGGCGTCGGCTTCTTCGCGGCCGGCTTCTTCGGCGGCGCCTTCGATCCGGCCTTCTTCGCTACAGGCCTTGCCGCTTTTTGGCCGGCGATTTCTTTGCTGCAGCCATGTCGTGTCTACCTCGTCCAGCTTGAGTTGGTGGGGGATTGCATCAGCGTGCGAGGCACGCTTCCAGACCCTTGAGTATCGCGTCCTTCGGAAGATTGCGTCCGATGAACACGATCTTGGTGGAGGGCTTCTCGTCCTTGCCCCACGGGCGCCCGACGTCGGCTCCCATGAGCATGTGGACGCCCTGGAAGATCATCCGACGGTTGGTCCCGTTCATGAAAAGCACGCCTTTATACCGGAGCATGTCCTGCCCGTAAACCTGAGTCAGCGCCCCCATGTACTCCTCGAGCTTGGCCGGATCGAACGGGCGGTTCGACTGGAAAACGAAGGCCTTGATCGCGTCGTCGTGGTGGTGGTGATGCGCCGTGATCATGGTCATGGTCGTGGTCATGGCCGTGATCGTGCACCATGGCCGTGGTCGTGATGGTGCCCGTGGCCGTCACCCTTCTTCGCCTTGGCGGCATCGGGATGTTCGCCGGCGAGAAACTCCGGATCGATCTCGAGGATCGCGTTCAGGTTGAATCCGCGCAGGTCGAGCACTTCCTTGATCGGCACTTCGCCGAAGTGCACCGCCTTGATCGGCGCGCGCGGATTCATCCGGACCAGCCGCTCCTTCAGCGACGCCGCCTCGTCCTCCGACACGAGATCGGTCTTCGTCAGCAGGATGCGGTCGGCGAAACCCGACCTGGTTCTGCGCCTCGGGCTGCTTGTCGAGCGTGTCGTGGCCGTGCTTCGCGTCGACGACGGTCAGCACCGCGTCGAGCAGGTAGTACGACGCGATGTCGTCGTCCATGAAGAAGGTCTGGGTCACGGGCCCGGGGTTGGCCATGCCCGTCGTCTCGATGATCACGCGCTCGAAGTCGAGCTTGCCGGCGCTGCGCTTGGCCTTCAGGTCGGCCAGGATGCGCACCAGGTCGCCGCGCACCGTGCAGCAGATGCAGCCGTTGTTCATCTCGACGATCTGCTCGTTGGTGTCGGCGACCAGCAGCTCGTGGTCGATGCCCTCGGGCCCGAACTCGTTCTCGATGACCGCGATCTTCTGGCCATGCTGCTCGGTCAGGATGCGGTTCAGCAGCGTGGTCTTGCCCGCGCCGAGAAAGCCGGTCAGCACCGTCACCGGCACCTGGGACTGCGTGGCTTGCATCTGGAACTCCTTCGTTTCCGCGCGACTTCCGCGCGATTCGTCGGCTGCGCATGCGCCGAGGGCGCGGCGGAAAGCGTCCTGCAAAGAGGGCGCGTAGTTTAGTGGAACCGGTGCGCGTCGCCGCTGAAGGCCCGCATGAGGGCAACTACTGAACCCGACGCAGCCAGACGCCCTTCAGGTACTCGGACTCGGGCACCGTCATCATCAGCGGATGGTCGCTGCCCGCCGCCAGGCGTTGCACCAGCCAGGCGTCGACGCCCGAGTCGATCACCGCGCCGGCCACGATCTTCTGGAACAGGTCGACGTCGATCGCGCCCGAGCACGAGAACGTCAGCAGGTGCCCGCCGGGCGCGAGCAGCTTCAGCGCGTTCAGGTTGATGTCCTTGTAGGCGCGCGCCGCGCGGTCGACGTGATGGTGGCTCGAGGCGAACTTCGGCGGATCGAGCACGATCAGGTCGAACTGCGCGCGCCTGCGCCTTCAGCGCCCGCAGCGCATCGAAGGCGTCGGCGTCGTCCCACGTGGCGGCGCTCGCTCGGCAGGCCGTTCAGCTGCACGTGCTCGCGCGCCATGCGCAGCGCATCGGCCGAAGAGTCGATCGAATGGACCGACGCGGCGCCGCCGGCGAGCATCGCCACCGAGAAGCCGCCCGTGTAGCAGAAGCAGTTGAGCGCGCGCGCGCCGCGGCCGTGGTGCGTCGGCGAACTGCTCGCGCCAGGCGACGTGCCAGCTGCCGGTTGTCGCGCTGGTCGACGTAGTAGCCGGTCTTGTGGCCGCGCCGCACGTCGACGAGAAAGCGCAGTCCGTGCTCGGCCGACCTCGATCGTCTCGGGCGGCTCGGCGCCCGCGAGCACCCCGCTGATCGCCGGCAGTCCTTCGCGCGCGCGCGTTGCGCCGTCGGAGCGGTCGAACACGTTGGCGCAGCCGGTCGCCTCGACCAGCGCCGCGACGAGTTCCTCGCGCCAGGCGTCGACGCCGGCGCCCTGGAACTGCGTGACGAGCTGGTCCGCGTAGCGATCGACGATCAGTCCGGGCAGGCGATCCGACTCGCCGAACACCAGTCGCAGCGCCGTGCTCGACGCAGCGAGTTCCGCCCGCGCGGCGACCGCCGCGCGCACCCGTTCGCGCAGCCATGCCGCGTCGATGACGTCGCGCTCCGCGAAGCTCCACGACGCGCGCGCGAATCGACGAGGCCGGCGAGTAGGCAGCCCACGCGAGCCAGGTTCCGTCCGCGCCGCGCACGGCGACGGTGGCGCCGCCGGCCGGATCGCCCGTCACGTGCGACACCGCCGTGGCGTACACCCAGGGGTGCCGGCGCCGCAGCGACTTCTCCTTGCCCGGCCTTCAGCACGACCGCCGCCTCGCCGGCGGTGCGCCGCTGGCGTGATCACGACGCGCTCCTGCGACGGGCGCTTCGGACGGGCGATCGTTCACGGCTTGCGCCGCGCGCGCGGATGCGCCGCGTCGTAGGCCTTGGCGAGGTGCTGCCAGTCGAGCTGCGTGTAGATCTGCGTGGTCGCGATGTTCGCGTGCCCGAGCAGCTCCTGCACGGCGCGCAGATCGCCGCTCGACTGCAGCAGGTGCGAAGCGAACGAGTGCCGCAGCATGTGCGGATGGACGTGCACGCCGAGGCCGAGCCTGCGCGCGAGCCGGGCGAGTCGCGCCTGGACGCTGCGCGCCGCGAGGCGCTCGCCCCGCGCGGACACGAAGAGCGCGCGTTCGTCGCAGCCCGGCATCGCGGACCGCACGGCCAGCCAGCGCTTCAGCGCCGCCAGCGCGGGGGCGCCGATCGGCACCGTGCGCGTCTTGCTGCCCTTGCCCGCGCACCGTGGCTTCGGCGCCCTCGAGATCGATCCAGCTCGCCGACGCCGGCTGCCCGCCGGCGCGCCTGAAAGTAGCGCCAGTCGAGCGAGGTCAGCTCCGACAGTCGCAGCCCGCTGCTGTAGAGCAGCTCGACCAGCGCGTGGTCGCGCTGCGCGAGCAGGCGATCGTCCGGCGCTGTGAGCGGCGAGCGTCACCGCCTGGTCGGCCGACAGCGCCTTCGGCAGGCGCTTCGGGCGCGCTTCGGTCCGCGCACGCCGACGACCGGATTCGCCGTCGCCGCGCCGCGATCGCTCAGCCACTGGAAGAACGAACGCCACGCCGACAGCGTCCGCGCGATCGACGCCGGCGCGAGTCCGCCCGAATGCAGGCGAGCCGACGAAGCGGCGGATGTCATGCGCCGTCAGATCCGCGAGGGCCGTCGTGCCGGCGAGTTCGGCGAGGCGCGCCAGGTCGCGCGCGTAGGCCGTCGTCGTGTGCGGCGACACCCGGCGCTCGCTTCGAAAGCTCCGCAAGGAAGTCGTCGACCGCGGAGGCCGCCGGCATCGTGCGTCAGGCGCGCAGACGGGCGAGCGCCGCGCTCGCGAGTTCGGCGATCCGCTCGAGGAAGGCGGTGCCCATCGTGATCTGGAAGCGGTCCTTGTCGGCCGAACCCGAGCACCAGCAGGCCGAAGGTCTGCGGATCGGCGCCGACGCGCAGCGGAATCATGGCGAGGCTCTGCACGGAAGCGCCGTCGTCGTCGATCCACGAGGCCGCCTCGAAGCCGACGTTCGAGCCGCAGAACGGGACGCGCATGCTGTTGGCCAGCGAGATCGTGTCGCTCTCCACGGGCTGCGCGCACTCCTGGTCGGCCACGACCGGAGCGTCGCGCTCCACAGCCGCAGCCCGGCATGCGGAACGTCGAAGACGCGCTTCAGCTCGGCGATCAGCGTGTCCGGCAGCGCGGCGGCGTCGGTTTCGAGCAGCAGCGCGCGCGTCCAGTTGACCAGCTTGTCGGCGATCGCGTCGTTCTCCTGGCCGTGGCGCACCATCTCCGCGATGCGCATCTCGAGCGCCTTGATCCGCTCGCGCAGCATCAGCGACTGCCGCTCGACGAGCGAAATCGCCTGGCCGTTTTGCGGGTGGGGCAACTGCATGCTCGACCAGCAACTCGGGGTGCTGGTCGAAGAAGTCCGGGTGATCGGCCAGGTACTGCGCAATGTCTTGTGCTTGCAGAGTCATCTCGTTCAGATCTCGATTTCGCCTTCGAACACCTTGGTAGCCGGTCCCGTCAGGCGCACCGAACCCGGCGCCGTCCTGCCCTGCCCGTCCCAGTGAATCGTCAGTCGCCCGCCGCGCGTCTCGACTTCCACCGGACTTTCGAGCAGCCCGCGTCGGATGCCGGCCACCGCGGCCGCGCAGGCGCCGGTGCCGCAGGCGAGCGTTTCGCCTGCGCCGCGCTCCCACACGCGCAGGCGGATCCGGCGGCGGTCCAGCACCTGCATGAAGCCGGCGTTCACGCGGCGCGGGAAGCGGCTGTGATTCTCGATCACGGGTCCGTCCTTCGTCACCGGCGCATCGTCGACGCTGGCCACGACCTGCACCGCGTGCGGATTACCCATCGAAAGCACGGACACCAGCACCTCGCGCCCGTGCACCAGCAGCGGCCACGCGTCGTCGGCACCGATCGCCACCGGCGCCAGCCCGTGCGCGTCGAAGGGAACGGCGGCCGGATCGAACGCCGGCGGCCCATGTCGACCGTCACTTCTCCGCTCGGCTCGAGTCGCGGCGCGATCAGGCCACCCAGCGTCTCGACGCGGATCGCGTCCTTGTCGGTCAGGCCCTGGTCGCGCACGAAGCTCACGAAGCAGCGCGCGCCGTTTCCGCACTGCTCGACCTCGCCGCCGTCGCTGTTGAAGATCCGGTAGCGGAAATCCGCGTCCGGACTCCGCGGCGGCTCGACCAGCAGGACCTGGTCGGCGCCGATTCCGAAGCGACGATCCGCCAGGCGGCGGACCTGCTCCGGGGTCAGCGACACCGGCTGCGCGATGCCGTTGAGCATCACGAAGTCGTTGCCTGCGCCCTGCATCTTGGTGAAGCGCAATCTCATCGCCGCAAGTGTAGACGGGCGCCTCGCTCGATCGCGAAGGACGCCTCAGTAGATGCTCGGCGCTCCGGAGGGCCGCGTCTTGAACCGCTTGTGCGTCCAGAGGTACTGATCCGGCATCTTCAGCACCCAGCGCTCGAGTTCGCGATTCATGCGCGCCGTGTCGTCCTCGACCGACGCCCCGGGGAAGTCGGTCCATGGCGGCTCGAAGTGCACGCACGTAGCCGTCGTCGGTCATCTCGGTCACCGCCATCACGACCTTCGCTCCCGTCATCCGCGCGATGCGCGACACCATCGGGATGGTCGCGGCCGGCACGCCGAAGAACGGCACGAACACCGAATTCGTCGCCCCGAGGTCCATGTCCGGCAGATACATGAGCGGCAGGCCTTCCTTGACGGTGCGGATGACGGCGCGCATGTCGGCCCCCTGCCGCGCGATCAGAACCGGGTCGTTGAAGCGCCGGCGGCCATTCAGCAGCCAGGCATCCCAGACGCGGTTCTTCTGCTTCGAGTAGATCGTGAAGCCGCGCGCCAGCGTGCTGAAACGAATGCCGCCCGCGTCGAGCCCCACGAAGTGCGGCGAGATCATGATCAGCGGGCCGGTTCCCGGGGTCCAGCACGTGCCCGGCGCCCTCGACCCGCACGTAGCGCTTCACGCGCTCCTCGTCGGCGCGCCACAGCACGGAGTGGTCGAGCGCGCTGCGCGCCAGGTTGCGGAAGCAGCGCCGCGCGATTCGCACCCGCTCCCGCTCCGGCATGGCGGGAAAGCAGGCGCGCAGGTTGGTGAGCGTGACCCGGCGACGCGGCACCACCACCCACCACAGCAGGTCCCCCAGCAGCGCGCCGAGCCGGGTGCGCGCGGACTGCGGCCAGTTGCGGGTCGCCTCGATCAGCGCGATCCAGAGCCGGGCGATCAGCGGCGTTCATGCGGGCGGACCCGCAGGCGGCGGCTCGGCACCGGCCGGCACCTTGTAGCGGTTGTAGCCCCACAGGTACTGCGTCGGGCATTCGCGGATCAGCGCCTCCAGGCCACGGTTCATGACGCCGGCATCGTGCGCCGGATCGCCGGTCAGCGGCTCCTGCGAGGCGCCGCAGATGGATGCGGTAGCCCGCGCCGCGCGGCAGGCGCTCGCCGTAGACGAACAGGACGATCGCGTCGAACTGGCGCGCGAGTCGCGCCGGCAGCGTCATCGTGTACGCCCAGCGGCCGAAGAACGGCGCCCACACCCCTTCCCCGCGCGACGGCACCTGGTCGGGGAGGATGCCCACGACCTGGCGATCCTTCATCGCCTTCATCAGCATGCGCACCCCGCGCATCTCGGCGGGCGCGAGCCGCAGGCCGTCGGCGGCGCGGCCGCTCTCGACGAGCGGACGCAGGATCGACTTGTGCGGAATCCGGTACAGCACGGTCATCGGCCGCGTCTTCGCCTCGGGCCGGAACGCCGCGTAGAACTGCGCGGTGACCTCGAAGCAGCCCAGGTGGGGCGGCAGGAACATCACCGGCCGGCCGTCGGCCGAGCGCCTCGTCGACGAGATTCAGTGTCGGCAACCTCGATGAGCGCGCGACCAGGTCCGCGCGCGGCCGCTTCCAGATCCACGGCGTTTCGAGTCCCTGGCGCCCGGCGCCGGCGATCGGCCTCCCGGCGCAGTCGCCGGGTCGCGTGTAACCGGCGAGCGCGAGGTTCTCGTTCAGTCGGCGCCGGTAGGTGGGCGACAGCCAGTACACGACGCGCCCCAGAAAACCGCCGATCGCGTGCACCGCGCGCAGCGGCAGCGCCGCGACGAGGCGCAGCAGCAGGTTCAGCATCGAGCGCTGCCGTCCGTCGGAGAAGGGAAGACCCGGAGTCGAGTCAGCGGAGGTCGCATGCGCCGGACCGGGTCGATTTCCTATAATGGCGACTTCGCCGAGTTAACCGACAACTTGCGGGGCGAATCCTCGGGAAGCATAGCCGAGGGAAATACCGCTAAAGCGTCGCCGCTCCTTTCGAGTGGGCAACGCAGAAGGACCAACATCGAAAGGAGCCACAGTGTCGAGCGATTTCCTCTTCACTTCCGAATCGGTTTCGGAAGGCCATCCGGACAAGGTCGCGGACCAGATCTCCGACGCGGATCCTGGACGCCATCCTCGCGCAGGACAAGAACTCGCGCGTCGCCGCCGAGACGCCTGGTCACCACGGGCCTGGTGGTGCTCGCCGGCGAGATCACCACGCACGCCGTGATCGACTACCAGACGGTCGCGCGCGACGTGATCAAGCGCATCGGCTACGACAACAGCGACTACGGCATCGACTACAAGGGCTGCGCGGTGCTGGTCTGCTACGACAAGCAGTAGCCCGGACATCGCGCAGGGCGTCGACGAAGGCAAGGGCCTCGACCTCGACCAGGGCGCCGGCGACCAGGGCCTGATGTTCGGCTACGCGTGCGACGAGACGCCGGAGCTGATGCCGCTGCCGATCTACTTCTCGCACCGCCTGGTCGAGCGCCAGGCCGAAGCTGCGCCGCGACGGCCGCCTGCCGTGGCTGCGCCCGGACGCCAAGAGCCAGGTCACGCTGCGCTACGTCGACGGCAAGCCGCACTCGGTCGACACCGTGGTGCTGTCCACGCAGCACGACCCGGACGTCGCGCACGAGGACCTGAAGCAGGCGGTGATCGAGGAGATCATCAAGCCGGTGCTGCCGAAGGAGTGGCTGCAAGGACACGAAGTACCTGGTCAACCCGACCGGCCGCTTCGTCATCGGCGGCCCGCAGGGCGACTGCGGCCTGACCGGGCGCAAGATCATCGTCGACACCTACGGCGGCGCGTGCCCGCACGGCGGCGGCGCGTTCTCCGGGCAAGGACCCGTCCAAGGTCGACCGCTCGGCCGCCTACGCGGCGCGCTACGTGGCCAAGAACGTCGTCGCGGCCGGCCTCGCGACGCAGTGCGAGGTGCAGGTGTCCTACGCGATCGGCGTACGCCAAGCCGATCAGCATCACGGTCTACACCGTCGGCACCGGCAAGATCTCCGACGAGGCCATCAGCAAGCTGGTCGCGGAGCACTTCGACCTGCGCCCGAAGGGCATCGTGCAGATGCTCGACCTGCTGCGCCCGATCTACGAGAAGACCGCCGCCTACGGCCACTTCGGCCGCGACGAGCCGGAGTTCACCTGGGAGAGGACCGACAGCGCGGCGCTCCTCGCCGACGCGGCGGGCATCAAGCGCAAGGTCGCCTGAGCCGCCAGGTAGAAACGTGCAAGAAGGACGCCGGCCTCGCGCCGGCGTCTTTCCGTACTGTGCCCTGCGTCCGGCTTCCGCGCGGGGTCGCCAAGCCGCTGCTGGCCTTCGGCTAGAATCCGCCCTCCTCCGAGGAGCGTTGCGACGGAGCGCGTCCACCGATGCGCCCGCCAGGCTCGGGGAAACCGGCTCCCCGCCGGTTGCAGCAACGGCGCTCGCTAACTTCTTTCTCGAAAGGAGGGCGCGAGATGAGCGCCGTACTCAAATCCACCGTACAGCCGCGAACGACTTCGTCGTCGCCGACCTGTCGCTGGCCGACTGGGGCCGCAAGGAAATCCGCATCGCCGAGACCGAAATGCCCGGCCTGATGGCGATCCGCGAGGAATTCGCCGCCGAGCAGCCGCTGCACGGCGCGCGCATCACCGGCTCGCTGCACATGACGATCCAGACCGCGGTGCTGATCGAGACGCTGCAGGCCCTCGGCGCCGAAGTGCGCTGGGCCTCGCTGCAACATCTTCTCGACCCAGGACCATGCCGCCGCCGCGATCGCCGCCAGCGGCACGCCGGTGTTCGCGGTCAAGGGCGAGTCGCTGGACGACTACTGGGACTACACCCACCGCATCTTCGAATGGCCCGACGGCGGCTACTCGAACATGATCCTCGACGACGGCGGCGACGCCACGCTGCTGCTGCACCTGGGCAGCAGGCCGAGAAGGACGCGACGCTGCTGGCGCACCCGGGCAGCGAAGAGGAGGAGTTCCTGTTCGCGTCGATCAAGGCGAAGCTCGCGAAGGACCCGGCCTGGTACTCGACGCGCCTGGCGAAGATCAAGGGCGTGACCGAGGAGACGACGACCGGCGTGCATCGCCTGTACCAGATGGCCAAGGAAGGCCGCCTCGCGTTCCCGGCGATCAACGTCAACGACTCGGTCACCAAGAGCAAGTTCGACAACCTCTACGGCTGCCGCGAGTCGCTGGTCGACGGCATCAAGCGCGCGACCGACGTGATGATCGCCGGCAAGATCGCGGTGGTCGCCGGCTACGGCGACGTCGGCAAGGGCTCGGCGCAGGCGCTGCGCGCGCTGTCGGCGCAGGTGTGGGTCACCGAAGATCGACCCGATCTGCGCGCTGCAGGCGGCGATGGAAGGCTATCGCGTGGTGACGATGGACTACGCCGCCGACAAGGCCGACATCTTCGTCACCGCCACCGGCAACTTCCACGTGATCACGCACGATCACATGAAGAAGATGAAGAACCAGGCCATCGTCTGCAACATCGGCCACTTCGACAACGAGATCGACGTCGCCGGCCTGAAGCAGTACACGTGGGAAGAGATCAAGCCGCAGGTCGACCACGTCATCTTCCCGGACGGCAAGCGCATCATCCTGCTGGCCGAGGGCCGCCTGGTGAACCTGGGCTGCGGCACGGGCCACCCGAGCTACGTGATGTCGAGTTCCTTCGCCAACCAGACGATCGCGCAGATCGAGCTGTTCACCAACACCGAGAAGTACCCGGTCGGCGTCTACGTGCTGCCCAAGCACCTGGACGAGAAGGTCGCGCGGCTGCAGCTGAAGAAGCTCAATGCGCAGCTGACCGAGCTGACCGACGAGCAGGCGCGCTACATCGGCGTGGCCAAGGAAGGGCCGTACAAGCCCGACCACTACCGCTACTGATCGCCGCGCGCGCCCGGCGCCGGGCGGGATCGCGGCCAGGCGGGGATCGAGCGCCGAGCGTTCGGTACCCGCTGGGCCCCGGTGCAGCCCGGCCCCGGCCGCGCGCCTGCGTCGTAGCCTGTTGAACCGTACTCAAGGAGGACTCGATGCGACTCCTGCTTGTCTGGATCCTGAATGCGATCGCGCTGCTCGGCGTGGCCGGCCATCTACCCGGGCGTGCAGGTGCAGGACTGGATGTCGGCCGCCATCGCGGCGCTGGTGCTGGGCCTCGTCAACACGCTGGTCAAGCCCGTCCTCGTGATCCTGACGCTGCCGGTCACGATCCTCACGCTGGGACTGTTCCTGGTCGTGCTCAACGCGCTGCTCTTCTGGGGCGTGTCGGAAGTCGTCCCGGGCTTTCATGTCGACGGGCTTCTGGGCCGGCGTTGCTCGGCGCGATCCTCTACAGCGTCATCGGCTGGCTGCTTTCCCATCCTCATTCCGGATCGCAAGCAACGTTGAAGACCGAGAACGTCAGCTTCGAATTCTTCCCGCCGAAGACGCCGGAAGGCGCGGACAAGCTGCGCGCGGTCCGCGCCAGGCTCGGCGAGCTGGAACCCGAGTTCTTCTCGGTGACGTTCGGCGCCGGCGGCTCCACCAAGGAAGGCACGTGGAACACCGTGATGGAACTGCACGCGGAGGGCCGTCCGGTCGCGCCGCACATCTCGTGCATCGGGACGACCCGCGCGTCGGTGCGCGAACTGCTCGACGGCTACCGCGCCGCCGGCATCCGGCGCCTGGTGGCCCTGCGCGGCGACCTGCCGTCGGGCGCCGCCGGCGGCGCCGGCGACTTCCGCTATGCCAACGAACTGGTCGAGTTCATCCGCGCCGAAACCGGCGACTGGTTCCGCATCGAAGTGGCGGCGTACCCGGAGGCGCACCCGCAGTCGCGCAGCCCGGCGGACGACCTCGCGCGCTTCGTGCAGAAGGTGCAGGCCGGCGCCGACGCGGCCATCACCCAGTACTTCTACAACGCCGGATGCCTACTTCCGCTTCGTCGACGACGCCGCGGCGCTCGGATCGTCAGTGCCGGTCGTGCCCGGGCATCATGCCGATCACCAACTTCATGCAGCTCGCGCGGTTTTCCGATGCCTGCGGCGCCGAGATCCCGCGCTGGATCCGGCGCCGTCTCGAAAGCTTCGGCGACGACCGCGACGCGATCCGCGCCTTCGGGCTCGACGTCGTGCAGCACCTGTGCGAGCGCCTGCTCGACGGCGGCGCCCCCGGCCTGCACTTCTACACGATGAACCAGGCCGAACCGACGACGGAATTGTGCCGCCGGCTCGGCGCCGCGCGCCGGCGCACTGAGTCAGGCGGCACCGCGCGCCGGTGCGCGGCGACCGCGCGCGACCAGCGACGCAGCGCTCCCGCCGCGCGGCGGTACAGCGCAGCGCGCAGTCCGCGCAGCGACCGACGGCCCGCGCACGTCCTCGATCAGCTGAATCCGGGCCGGGCCGAGCGCCTCGATCACGGCGAGTCCGCGGCTGCCCAGGCTCACCTCCTCGCCGCTCGCGAGGAACGCGTCCCGCGCGTTGCCCTCCTCGGTGAGCCAGACGCGGCCATAGAGGATGCGAACGCGCTCGCCGGGGACCGACGTGAACGGAACCAGGCTGCCGCCCGGCAGGTCGAGCGTGCGGAAGACGGATGCCGACTCTTTCATTCTGGCCTCCTATGCGGTTGCTGCATGGATCAGTTCATCGAGATCGCATTACAGGCCTGCTCCCGCTGCAGGACAAACGGAAAGATCGCAGAGCATGCATGCGATTAATGCATGTATAGTCGCCGCATGAAGGGACGGACCCACTGCACCGGCGCCGCCCGGTCGGGCTGGCCTCGCTGCGTGGCTTCGAGGCTTCCGCGCGGCTGCTGTCGTTCACGCTCGCCGCCCGCGAGCTGAACCTGACGCAGTCGTCGATCAGCCGGCAGGTGGCAGCACTCGAACGCCAGGTCGGTCGCCCCCTCTTCGTGCGCCGCACGCGCGCGCTCGAGCTGACCACCGCCGGCAGCAAGCTGCTGCACGCGGCACAGCAGGCGCTCGGCCAGCTCGACCGCACCGTCGACGCGATTCGCGGCGACGGCCATCGCGAGCCGCATCACGCTCGCCACCTACGCCTCGTTCGCCTCGCTCTGGCTGGTGCCGCGGCTGGCCGCGTTCCAGCGCGAGCACCCCGGAATCGACATCCGGATCGACGCGAGCGACCGCCTGGTCGACCTCGACGCCGAAGGCGTGGATCTTCGCGATCCGATGGACCCGGCCGGGCAACGTGCCGCGCGATGCGCTGCAGCTGATCGACCGAGGAGGTGACGCCCGCCCTGTCGCCGCTGCTGCTGGAACGCAGCGACGTGCGCCTGAGCGAGCCGAAGGACCTGTTCCGCCTGCCGCTGCTGGAACTGGACGATGCGCTGCCCACCTCCGCCGCCAGCGCGTGGACACACTGGTTCGAGTTCGCCGGCGTTCGCGCCGCCCCGCCGGCGCCGCGCCTGCTGTTCACGTTCGTCGACCAGTCGGTGCAGGCGGCCGTTCGAGGCCAGGGCGTGGTGCTCGGCCGCTCGCCCTTTCTCGACGACCTGACTGCCAGCGGCGACCTGCGTGACGCCGTTTCCGAAGTTGCGGATGCCGACCGGCTACGGCTTCTGGCTGATCGAACGCGAGGCGACCCGCGACGAGCCCGCCACGTCGCCGCCTTCCGCGCCTGGCTGACCGCCGAGTTCGAGCGGGGGCCGAACCGGCAGACGTGAGCGTCGAGGGTGTACGCGATCGGCTGCGTCGATCGCACGTGCCCTCCGAGCGGCATCGAGCGCTGCGCGCCTCGCTCGGATCGGCATGGCAGCTTGCGGGCGCCCGAAGCCCGCTTGCCTGACTAATCGGAGCGAGTGCACGTGCGAATCCCGACTCGTCGGGATCGCGTACACGAGCGACGCTAGTACTGCGCCGCGTCCGTCAGCACGACGTCCAGTTGCATGTCGTGCGGCTGCGGATCGATGCGTGTCGACGCGCGTGGCCTCGAAGGCGATGCCGACGGCCAGCGGCCAGGGCACGAGGGTCGCGAAGGTGCGGTCGTAGTACCCGCCGCCGTAACCCAGGCGGTGGCGCGCGTTGTCGAAGGCCACGCAGGGAATCAGCAGGCAGTCCGGCTGCACGACGCGTCCGTGCGCCGGGACCGGGATGCCGAACGCTCCGGCCTGCACCGGCCGTCCGGATGCCACTGGTGAAACTCGAGCGCCTCGCCGTCGATGACCGGCAGCGCGGCGACCCGGCGCGCGTCGCCGCAAGCCACTCCGCCACCGGGCTGCGCAGGTCGGGCTCGCCGCGCACCGGCCAGTAGAATCCGACCGCGTGGACATCGGCCTGTGCGAGCCACCGCGCGACGCGGTCGCTGCAGCGCGGCTTCCTTGCCGGCCGATCCGCGAGATCGTTGCGCAGCGGCGAGCAGCATGCGCGCGCTGCAACTTTCGGGCATCGGCGCTATCCAATCAGCGCCCCGCCTGCCCGCGCCTGAAACAGCGCGAAAAATCACGGGACTGCAGTCGCATTTCGCGGCTCGCCGCACTGATCGCATGATCTAATTCGATCCGATGCTGCCTCGACGATTTGCAGTCTATACGGCCCTCGCGCTGCGCTCGCGACGACGGTCTCCTGCGCCGCGACGCCGACGCCTCCCAAGGTGCGCCACCGCCGCGGCCGAAGCCCGCGATCTCGGCGGATGACCAGGCCTTCCTCGACGCGCGCGAAGCCGCGCGCCTCGGCAACCGGGAACGGCTCGCCCAGCTCGCGCCGCAGCTCGCGCGCGCACCCGCTGGTGTCGTACGTCGAGTACTGGCAGCTCGTGCCCACGGCTGCGCCAGGACGATCCGGCGTCGCGGGCGGACGTCACGACCTTCTTCACCCGCTACGCCGACACCTACATCGCCGATCGGCTGCGTCTCGACTGGGCACTGGCGCTCGCCGCCCGCGGCGACTTCACGGGCTTCGATCGCGAGGCGGCGCAGGCTCACTGGGGCCTGACGACGGCCAGTTGCGTTGCTACATCGCGCTGTCGCGCTACCGCAGCAGCGCCGACCAGCAGGCCGAGCTGCATGCGCGCGAAGCGCGTCAGCTGCTCGCCAATACGCGCGACTCCGCCGGCGAAGGCTGCCTGGCGCTGACCGAGGCGCTGCTCGCCGACGGCCGCATTTCCGCCTGGGAGCGCGTCCGCGCGCTGGTCGAGCAGAACCAGCTCGCCGACCGCCAAGCGCATCGGCTCGCGCGCGCTCGATGCCAACGGCAAGCCGGTCGATCCGAAGATGCTCGCGCAGGCGATCGATCGGCCGTCGGCCTGGCTCACCGCGCATGAGCGCCGCCTCACCCAGGTGCAGCGCGAACTGGCGACGGTCGCCATCGTGCGCCTGGCGCGCGACAACCCGCAGGACGCGGCGGAATACGCCAACTCGCTGAACCTGCTGCTGACGCCCGGAGCAGCGCGGCATCGTCTGGGGCCGCATCGGCCACATGGCCGCGCTGCGCCTGATGCCGGAGGCGAACGAGTGGTACCGGCGCGGCGGCGACCACGTCGGCATGGGCCCGGACGCCGCGCGCGTCACCGAAGTCCTCGAATGGCAGGTCCGCGCGGCTCTTCGCGCCGGGCGACTGGGCCACGGTCAAGCGCGCGATCGACCGCATGCCGGCGTCGCTGCGCAGACGACCCGGCGTGGGTCTACTGGTACGGACGCGCGCTGCAGCCACGACGGTCGCGCCGCCGAGGCGCAGGAGCACTTCCAGCCGGATCGCGCGCGCAGTTCCACTTCTACGGCAAGCTGGCCGCCGAAGAACTCGGTCAGCCGATCCATCTGCCGCCACGCGCCGTGCCGCCCGCCGCGGAAGAGGTCGAGGCGCTGCGGCTCAACATCGGCTTCCTGCGCGCGTTCAAGTTCTACGAACTCGGCCTGCGCGTCGAAGGCCACCGCGAATGGAACTGGCAACTGCGCGGCATGACCGACCGGCAGCTGCTCGCCGCCGCCGAGTTCGCGCGCGCCGCGGGTTCCTCGACCGGATGATCAACACCTCGGACCGCACGCAGACGCGAGTTCGACTTCACGCAGCGCTTCCCGTCGCCCTTCCGCGACGCGATGGCCCAGTACGCGGCGCCGCTCGGCCTCGACGAGAACTGGATCTACGGCCTGATCCGCCAGGAGTCGCGCTTCATCATGGACGCGCGGTCTTCGGTGGGCGCGAGCGGCCTGATGCAGCTGATGCCCGCGACCGCGCGCTACGTCGCCCGCAAGATGAACGTGCCCAACTTCACGCCGGCCCGCGTGAACGAGCTCGAGGTCAACCTGCAGCTCGGCACCGGCTACCTGAAGATGGTGCTCGACGACCTCGACGGCTCGATGGTGCTCGCGACCGCCGCTTACAACGCCGGGCCCGGCCGGCCGCGCTCCTGGCGCGCGTCGCTCGCCGGGCCGGTGGAGGGCGCGATCTTCGCCGAGACGATCCCGTTCAACGAAACGCGGGACTACGTCAAGAAGGTGCTGTCGAACAGCGTCTATTACGCGGCGCTGTCGGAGAACAAGGCGCAATCGCTGAAGGCGCGCCTGGGCGTCATCGCGCCGAAGGCGGCCGGCACGACCGAGCTGCCGTAGCCCGGCGGGCGCGTTCCGGGCATCGCCTAGAATCGCCGCACTCCCGAACGCTGCACAACAATGAACAAGATCCTCGTCATCGGCGGAGCCGGCTTCGTCGGCCGTCACATCGTCGCCCGCCTGGTTGACCGGGGGCTGCGGGTCACCGTGCCGACGCGCCACCGCGCGCGCGCCCGGCACCTGATCCTGCTGCCGACCGTCGAAGTGGTCGAAAGCGACGTCAACCGCGACGACGCCCTCGACGCGCCTGCTGCGCGGCCACGATGCGGTGATCAACCTCGTCGGCATCCTGCAGGGATCGCGCGGCACGCCCTATGGACCCGAGTTCGCGCGCGCGCACGTCGAACTGCCCCGGCGCATCGTGGCCGGCTGCGCGCGGCTGGGGCTGCGCCGCTACCTGCACATGAGCGCGCTCGGGGCCGACCCGAAGGGTCCGTCGATGTACCAGCGCAGCAAGGGCGACGGCGAAGCGGCCGTGCGTGCCTCGTCGCTCGACTGGACGATCTTCCAGCCGTCGGTGATCTTCGGCCCGGAAGACCGCTTCCTGAACACCTTCGCCACCCTCGCCCGCCTCTTCCCCGCCATTCCGATCGGCGGCGCGGACGTGCGCTTCCAGCCCGTGTGGATCGGCGACGTTGCCGATGCCTTCGTCCACGCGCTCGACAACCGCGATACCTACCGCAAGTCCTACGAACTGGTCGGCCCGCGCATCTACACGCTGCGCGAGCTGGTGCAGTTTGCCGCCGCGGCGTCGGGCCATCCGCGCCCGGTGATCGCGCTGCCGGCGGCGTCGCGCGGCTGCAGGCGCGGCTGATGGAGCTGGCGCCCGGAGAGCCGCTGATGTCGCGCGACAACCTCGATTCGATGAAGGTCGACAACATCGCGAGCCGGCAGCCGTACGCGCCGGCTGCCGGAACTGGGCATCACTCCCACCGCGATGGAAGCCGAAGCGCCGCGCTATCTCGGCGGGATGACCGTGCGGTCGCGCCTCGACGCATTCCGCGCTCGCGCGCATCGCTGAGGACGAACGATGGCCGAACGCAAGTACGACATTCCGGACGAGTTTCTCGAAGCCGCGGACAAGTTCGTCGCGCTCGCGAACGAGATGGGCGAGAACGTTTCCCGCGACTGGGTACGCGCGGTGATGATGTACGCGACGGCGCGCTACAACGCGTTCACCTGGATCACCCGCGAGAGCCGCCGGGGCAGACCGTCGACCAGGCCGCCGCGTACTTCCGCAACGAGTACGAGACGATGTTCCGCGAGAACGTCAAGGAGATCGAACCCGTGTATCGCGCCGCGCAGGGAAAGAAGCCGCAGTGAGCCTCACGCTGGTCATCGGCAACAGGAACTACTCGTCCTGGTCGCTGCGCCCCTGGCTGGCCATGAAGCACGCCGGCCTGGCGTTCGACGAACTCCGCGTGCCGCTCAACCGGCCGGACACGAAGGCCCGGATCCTGCGCCACTCTCCCAGCGGCCGCGTGCCGTGCCTGGTCGACGGCGCGCTCGCGGTGTGGGACTCGCTGGCGATCTGCGAGTACGTCAACGAGCAGTACGCCGGCGGCAGCCTCTGGCCGCACGACGTGGCGGAGCGCGCCCGCGCGCGGTCCGTGACCGCCGAGATGCACTCGGGCTTCGCGGCGCTGCGCACCCATATGTCGATGGACATCCGCGGGCGCCACCCGGACCGCGGGGCCGCCGCGGCACGCCCGGCCGGACGTCGGCGCCGACATCGCGCGCATCCAGTCCATCTGGACCGACTGCCTGACGGCGAGCGGCGGGCCCTTCCTCTTCGGCGGCTTTTCGATCGCCGATGCGTTCTACGCGCCCGTCGTCACGCGCTTCCGCACCTACGCCGTCGCACTGCCGGCGCGGCTTTCCGCCTACTGCCGATGCGGTGTTCGCGCTGCCCGCGATGCAGGAGTGGGCGGCCGCCGCGGCGGCCGAGCCGGAAACGCTCGACGACTGATGCAGATCTTCCGCGTCGGCGGGTGCGTGCGCGATGCGCTGCTCGGCGAGATGCGGAAGGGCGACGGCGCGCCGGAATCGGCGCCTGAAACCGATCGCGACTGGGTGGTCGTCGGAGCCAGCGCGCAGCAGATGCTCGACCTCGGTTTCCGCCCGGTCGGCAAGGACTTCCCGGTATTCCTGCACCCGGAGACCCAGGAGGAGTACGCGCTGGCGCGCACCGAGCGCAAGACCGGGCCGGGCTACAAGGGCTTCGAGCCGCACGCGGCGCCGGACGTCACGCTCGAGCAGGATCTGGCGCGCCGCGACCTGACCATCAACGCGATGGCGGTCGGCGACGACGGTCAGTTGATCGATCCGTACGGCGGCAAGCGGGACCTCGAGGCCGGCGTGCTGCGCCACGTGAGCCCGTCCTTCGTCGAAGACCCGGTGCGCATCCTCCGTCTTGCGCGGTTCGCGGCACGCTATCCCGACTTCACCGTGGCGCCCGAGACCGCGGACCTGATGCGCGGGATGGTCCGCAACGGCGAGGCTGACGCGCTGGTGCCGGAACGGGTGATGCAGGAGATCTCGCGCGGATTGATGGAGAGGAAGCCCTCGCGAATGCTGCGGGTGCTGGCGGACTGCGGGCTGATCGACCGGCTGTACGGCGAACTCGAAGACCTCGACGACACGGCCGTCGCGCTCGACCGCGCCGCCGAGCGCAACCTGCTGCTGCCCGCCCGTTTCGCCGTGCTCGCCAACGCATGCCGATCGCCGCGGGCCGCCGCGGACTTTCTCGGCAAGCTGCGAGCGCAGCAGGATGCCGCGCAGCTCGCCCGCCTGCTCGTGGAATTGCGCGATTCCCTGGCGACGGCGACGTCATCCGCGGCGATCGTCGACGTGCTCGAGCGCGGCGACGCGTTCCGCCGACCGGAACGGTTCGAATTGCTGCTGCAGGCATACGAGGTCTGCCGCGGGCTGACGGCGACGCGGTTCCGCGTCGCACAGAAGGCGGCCGGGTCGGTCGACGCCGGCGCGCTGGCGGCCCTGCATCGCAACGACCCGGCGGAGATACCCCGCGCGGTACGCCAGGCGCGGGTGGTGGCGGTCGGCCGCGCCCTGTACGGAGACGAGGCCCTAGAGCAGCCGCGCGAGTAGCGTCAGCACCAGCGAAAGCAGCACCGTGCTGGTGAACGGGAGGACAACCTCGCGCCCCTTGCGCTTGAAACGCACGTCCCCGGGCAGCCGGCCGACGCCGAGTTTCTGCAGCCACGGCTGCAGTGCCGTGAGGATCAGCAGCGCGATGAAGGTGGTGAGCAGCCATTTCATGCCGCGGCCAGTGTACGCGGCGCCTCCGCTCGCCTGAGGCGGCGAGGCTCGCTCCGGCCCGGCCGCGAACGTCCCGGAGCGAGAGTCCGACGATCAGAGCCGGCCGATGCGGTCCCCGCGCGCGAATCCGACCAGAGGTCCCGCCAGGCCGCGGCCCACGGCCAGGACCTTGAAGAGTTCGCCCATCTCGGCCTCCGACAGGAGCCGCTGCACCTCGTTCGCGCGGCGCGGGCTGTGGCCGGCGCGCAGTTGTTCGAGGAGGCCGCAGTTCATGAGGAAGTGCGCCTGCGTGGTGTAGCCGAGCACGTCGAGACCCGCGCCGTGCGCTGCATCCGCCATCGCGGTGAAATCGACGTGCGCCGTGATGTCGTTCAACCCCGGCAGCCACAAGGGGTCGGCGTGCGCGTGGTGGCGGTAATGGCACATCAAGGTGCCCATCAGCCGCTGCGGGTGGTAGTACTCGTGCCGCGGAAAGCCGTAGTCGATCGCCAGCAGCAGTCCGCGCGCGAGCCAGGCGGCGGCCGAACGCATCCACGCCGCGGCGGCGAGGCCGACCTCGGAGCCGTAGCCCTCCGGCAGCGGGCCGACGGCGTCGCTCGACGGCCGCCACCGCCGCGCTCAGTTCGGCGTCCGCATCGCGCTCGACGAACACCAGCCGGTCGTCCTGCAGGCCGACGCCACGTTCGCGCGCCGCGCCACCGCGTTTCACGAACAGCCGGACCGGCATCACGTCGAGGACTTCGTTGGCCAGCATGACGCCTTCGAATCCGTGCGGCGGCGCGGACAGCCACGCGACGGGCTGGCCCTCGAGCAGCGCGCGCTGTCGCTCGATCAGGTCCGGCGACAACTCGACGATCGAGTAGCGCTCGACCGCAACGCCGCGGGCGGCCAGCGCGGCCAGCAGATCGCGCGCGAGCACGCCGGAGCCGGCACCGAATTCGACGATGCACGCGGGCACCTGCGCAAAGGCCTGCTCGACCTGGGTGGCGAGAGCCGCGGCGAACAGCGGCGAAATCTCCGGCGCGGTGACGAAGTCGCCGCCGGTGGCCGAGTCGCCGAACTTGCGTGCCCCGGCCGCGTAGTAGCCGAGGCCCGGCGCGTACAGCGCCAGGTCCATGTACCGATCGAACCGGATCCAGCCGCCGGCCGCGCGGATCGCCGCGGCGATCCCGGCGTGCAGGCGAGCGCTGTGTTCGGCCGCCGGGGCTTCCGGCGGCGGCAGCGTCGAGCGTGGAGCGACCATCCGGCGATGGTACCGAGCGCCGCGAGTACGCGTCGGTACACTGCGCCTCCATGGTCACACGCCGCAAGACAAGGCTCGGCAAGGTCGCGCTCGTCACCGGCGCCGCGCGCCGCATCGGCCGTGAAATCGCGCTCGCGCTGGCCCGCGACGGCTGGGACATCGGAGTCCATTACGCCACCTCGCGCGACGACGCGCAGCACACCGTCGCCGACGATCGAGGAACTGGGGCGGCGCGCCGTGGCCGTCAACCGCGACCTCGCGGTCGAGGCGGGCGTGCGGAGCCTGCTCGCGGAATGCGCCGACGAGCTGGGTCCGGTCACGTGCGTGGTCAACAACGCCTCGCTGTTCGAGCGCGACGACGCGGCGTCGTTCAGCGGCGAGCAGCCTGGTGCGCGCGATGCGCACCAACGTGGCGGCGCCCGTGCTGCTGGCGCAGGCGCTGCATGACCAGCTGCCGCCCGACGCGCTCGGCGTCGTGATCAATCTGCTCGACCAGAAGCTCGCCAACCCCAACCCGGACTTCCTCTCGTACACGCTGTCGAAAGCGGCGCTGCAGGAAGCGACCCGGCTGCTGGCCATGGCGCTGGCGCCGAAGGTCCGGGTCGTCGGCGTCGCGCCCGGGCTGACGCTGGTCTCCGGCGACCAGAGCGAAGCCGGGTTCGAACGCGCACACACGCGCACGCCGCTCGGCCGCTCCAGCACGCCCGACGACATCGCGCAGGCCGTCGTCTATCTCGCCAGGGCGAGCGCGGTCACGGGCACGACCCTGCTGGTCGACGGCGGCCAGCACCTCGTGCCGAGCGAGCGCGACGTGATGTTCCTGACCGAACCGCGCCGGGAAGGCCCGACATGAGCGGACTGCTCGATCCGCGGCTGGCCGACTGTCGCCGCATCTTCCTGCGCAACTATGTCGTCGATGCCAACATCGGCATCCACGAGCACGAGAAGCGCGGCGCGCAGCGGCTGGCGCTGAACGTCGACCTCTACGTGGCGCTGTCGATGTCGACGCCGCGGCACGACAAGCTGCACGAAGTCGTCGACTACGACTTCGTCCGCCTGACCATCAAGCACCGCATCGAGCAGGGCCACATCAACCTGCAGGAGACGCTGGTCGACGACCTCGCGCGGGCGATGCTCGCGCATCCGGCGGTCCGCGCGGTGCGGGTGTCGAGCGAGAAGCCGGACGTGTACGACGACGTCGACGCCGTCGGCATCGAAGTGTTCCAGTTCAAGACGCCATGACGCCGGCGTTGGCAGGCGCGCGTCGCGCCGAGAAGGTGGCGTACGAGAACAACAAGCTCGAGAAGCGGCTGCTGCGGCTCGCGGGCCAGGCGATCGGCGACTACAACATGATCGAGGCGGGCGACCGCGTGATGGTGTGCCTGTCCGGCGGCAAGGACAGCTACGGCCTGCTCGAGGTGCTGCTGCTGCTGCGCGAGCGCGCGCCGATCGACTTCGACATCGTCGCCGTCAACCTCGACCAGAAGCAGCCGGGCTTTCCGGCGCACGTGCTGCCCGACTACCTGCGCGCCAGGGGCCTGCCTTTCCGCATCGAAACGCAGGACACGTACTCGATCGTCACGCGGGTCATCCCCGAGGGCAAGACGATGTGCTCGCTGTGCTCGCGGCTGCGGCGCGGCATCCTGTACCGCGTCGCCTCCGAACTCGGCGCCACCAAGATCGCGCTCGGGCACCACCGCGAGGACATCCTCGGCACGTTCTTCCTGAACCTGTTCTACGGCGGCACGCTGAAAGGCATGCCGCCGAAGCTGGTCTCGGACGACGGCCGGCACGTCGTGATCCGGCCGCTGGCCTACGTCAAGGAAGAAGACCTCGCGCGCTACGCCGAGTTGAAGGCGTTTCCCGATCATCCCGTGCAACCTGTGCGGCTCGCAGGACAACCTGAAGCGCAAGGAAGTGAAACGCATGCTCGCCGACTGGGAGAAGCGGTTCCCGGGACGGGTCGAGAACACCTTCAACGCGCTGGCGCGCGTCGTTCCGTCGCACCTGATGGACGGCGCGCTGTTCGACTTCGCCGGCCTGCGGGCTGGCGGCGGCCCGCGCGCGGACGGCGACATCGCCTTCGACGAGGAGCCCTGCGCGGCGGACGGCGCCGAGGCGGCCGACCCCACCGCCGGCGTGATCCGCTTCGCGGAAACGGACTGAACGCCGTGTCCTTGCGCTCATGGCTGCGGTGGGGACGGCGCCGTCCCGTGGAAGAGGAAGCACCGGTGCTCGACGCCTTGCTGGCCAGGGCGTCGCGCGCAACCGGCTACGCCGAGCGCGTGGAATGGGTGCGCGAAGCGCTGCTCTGGATCGGGCAGGACATCGGCGACCCCGGCGACGAAGCCGGAATCGCGCGCGCGCACGCGCGCGTGCGATTCCTGCTTCAGCTCGCGGCGCGCGGCACCTCCGCCGGGCAAGCGGTCGGGCAGCTGCTGGCCCGGCTGCTGGGTGACGTCGATCTCGAACAGCTCACCACCAACGCCGGCATTCCGCGGCGCTCGGGCTTCGTCAAGGAGCTGTACGAACGGATCCTTGGCGCGTTCCTGCCGAAACCCGACTATCGGCACGATCCCACGGCGCTGGCGGCGAGCCTGCTCGGACATCCACGCACCATGGCCTGGATCGATCTGCTGCCGGGCGAGCAGGCAGGGCCAGCTCGCCCAGCTGTTCGTCGACGACGGCTCGCGGGAGCATGTGCGTCCGCAGCTCGCGTCCGCCATGCTCACCATCGCCTCGGAAGCCCAGGCGGTCGGCCTCGCGCACGAGGTGCGGCGCCGCTTCAGCGACCAGAGCGCGATCACGAGCCCGTTCGGCCGGCTTGTGGCGGCGGTGGAGACGTTCATCGCGTCTCCGGATGCCGGACAGCAGTCGGCGCTCGAACAGCACGGTCGACGATTGCCAGAAGCTCCTTTCGACCCTCGAAGCGCATTTCGACGCAGCCGGCGTGTCGGTCGATCTCGTCTACCGCAGCGAACGGACGCGGGCGCAACTGCAGAAGCTTCGCGTTCTGGCGCAATGGCTGATCGGCGAGGAGCCGCTGCACATCCTGCGACAGGTGATGAACGGGGTGCGACGGGAGCTGGAGCTGCGCGGCATCCGGGCGCTCGTATCGGAGAACATGCGCCTGCTGTCCCGGCGGATCGCCGAGCGCAACGCCGAGACCGGCGAGCACTACATCGCCACCACCCGCGCCCAGTACCGGACGATGCTCGGCATCAGCGTCGGCGGCGGCGCGCTGATGACCCTGGCCGTCTACCTCAAGTTCGGCATCACGGCGGCGCATCTTCCGCTGCTCTGGGAAGGCGTGCTGGCCTCGATCAACTATGCAGCCGTCTTCGTCCTGGTCGCGCTCGCGCACTTCACGGTGGCCACCAAGCAGCCGGCGGTCACCGCGCCGGCGCTGGCAGCCAAGATGCGCGACCTGCAGCGGCCGGGGCGGATCGATGCGCTGGTCGGACAAGCCGCGGCGCTCGTTCGTTCGCAGGTGGCGTCCGTGGTCGGCAACCTGGCCGCCGTGGCGCCCTGCGCGCTGGGCGTCGCGGCGCTCTGGTGGTTCGCCACGGGGCAGGCGCCGCTGTCGGAGGAAAAGGCGCGCTACGTCCTGCACTCGCAGTCGGTGCTGGGCCCGTCGTTCCTGTTCGCGGCCTACACCGGCATGCTGCTCTGGCTGTCGGGCCTGTTCTCGGGCTGGGCCGACAACGCGTTCACGCTGCGGCGGCTGCATGAAGCGATCGCGAGCAACCGGCGCCTGGTCCGCCGGCTCGGCGCAGAAGCGCGCGCGCGCACGCGCCGACTGGTGGAAGGCGAACGTCGCCGGACTCGCGGGCAACATCGGCCTGGGCGTCCTGCTGGGGCTGACGCCGGCGCTCTTCCTCTTCGCCGGCGTGCCGATGGAAGTCCGGCACGTGACGCTGTCCACCGGGCAGGTCGCCGTCGCTTCCTTCACGCTGGGCGCCGGGATCGTGACGAGCGCTCCGTTCTGGCTGACGATCGCCGGACTCGCCCTGATCGGCGTGCTCAATGTCGGCGTCAGTTTCGTGCTCGCGCTGCAACTGGCCATGCGGGCCGTCGACATTTCCGCGGTCGACCGCGCGCATGTGTATCAGGCGATCCGCGGCCGTCTCTTCAGCTCGGCCACTCGACTTCATCTGGCCGCCGCGCGACGCGGCGGCCGGTCCGGTGCCCGAAGAGGCACGCTGACCTCGCCGCGATGATCGACCCAGGGCAGGACCGCGGCGACGTTCGCAGCCGGTCGCAACTCGTGCGGGTCCTGTTCAATCTTGCGGGGGCGATCGCGCTGGGGCTCGGCATCCTCGGCGTCTTCCTGCCACTGCTGCCGACGACACCGTTCGTGCTGCTCGCCGCGGCGTGCTTCGCGCGCGGCTCCGAGCGATTCCACCAGTGGCTGCTCGCCAATCGCACGTTCGGGCCGATGGTGCGCGAGTGGGAAGGCCACCGCAGCCTTCCGTACCGCACGAAGATCACCGCCATCGTGCTGATGAGCCTGACGATGGCGATTTCGATCACGTTCTTCGTGCGTCCGGTCTGGCTGAAGGTCGTGCTGGCGCTCTTCGGGTGCGGACTGGCGGCCTGGATGTACCGCATTCCTTCGCGCGACCGCCCGGCGAACAGGCTCTAGCGGTGCCGGACCGGCAGCGGCTCGGCGACTTCGATGTAGGGCTCGCCGATTGCGTTCTGCAACAGCCTCAGGTTGCGTCGGTGCGCCTTGAAGTAGACGTCGGCCAGGTCGCCGGCGATCGGCACCGCGCCGACGGCGACATCGACCAGCAGGTTGCCGATCATCCGCGCCTGCAGCCAGCGCGAGGCGCCGAGCTCGCGCGCCTGGGCGACGATGTAGAGGCCGATGCCGGCCGAAACGAGGTCGCCGGCCACCGGTACGAGGCCCAGCAGGGCGTCGAGCCCCACCCGCGTGCCGAGCATGGGCACGTGGACCGCCTCGTCCATCAGGCGCGTGAGCATCACGAGGCGCTCGCGCGCGAGCTGCTTGCGATCGGACGCCGTCCGCGGGCGGCTGGAAGAGGTACCGGACGGACCGGAACGGGACATGCGAGTCGTCGCCATCCGCGATGAGATGGAGCCTGGCGCAGCCATATCAAGCGCTCCCGGTACAAGCCCTCAGCCGAGAAACAGGCGGTACGCCGGATTGTCGGTCTCGTTCCAGTGCCGGTACCCGAGTTCGGTCAGGAAGGCCGAGAACGCCTTGCGCTCGCCGCGCGGCACCTGCAGGCCGACCAGCACGCGCGAGTAGTCCGCGCCCTGGTTGCGGTAGTGGAACATCGAGATGTTCCACCCGGGCGCCATGCTGGTCAGGAACTTCATCAGTGCGCCCGGGCGCTCCGGGAACTCGAAGCGGTAGATCACCTCGCCCGCGGCCAGCGCGCTCTTGCCGCCGACCATGTAGCGCACATGCTCGGCCGCCAGGTCGTCGTGCGTCAGGTCGACCGTGTCGTAGCCGTGCTGCCGGAAGGCGCGCGCGATCTTCTCGTTGTCGCCGGCGCTCGCGGTGCCGATGCCGACGAACACCTGCGCCAGCGCGGCGTCGCTGATCCGGTAGTTGAACTCGGTGACGTTGCGGCTGCCGACCAGTTCGCAGAAGCGCTTGAAGCTGCCGCGCTCCTCGGGAATCGTCACCGCGAACAGCGCCTCGCGCGCCTCGCCGACCTCGGTCCGCTCGGCGACGAAGCGCAGGCGGTCGAAGTTCATGTTGGCGCCGCAGGCGATCGCGACCAGCGTCCTGCCCTTCAGCTTCTCGCGCTGCGCGTAGCTCTTCATGCCGGCGATCGCGAGCGCGCCCGCGGGCTCGAGGATCGAGCGCGTGTCCTGGAACACGTCCTTGATGGCGGCGCAGATCGCGTCGGTGTCGACCAGCACGATCTCGTCGACGTACTGCCGGCACAGTCGCAGCGTCTCCTCGCCGACCATCTTCACCGCGGTGCCGTCCGAGAAGAGGCCGACGTCGTGCAGCTGCACGCGCCGGCCGGCGGCGAGCGAACGCGCCATCGCATCCGAATCCGTCGTCTGCACGCCGATCACCTTGATCTCGGGCGCGAGCGCCTTGATGTACGAGGCGACGCCGGCGATCAGCCCGCCGCCGCCGATCGCGACGAAGACGGCGTGGATCGGCCCGTCGTCGTCCGGATGGTGCTGCCGCAGGATCTCCATCGCGATCGTGCCCTGGCCGGCGATGACGTCCGGGTCGTCGAACGGATGCACGAAGGTCAGCTTGTGGCGCTTCTGCAGCTCCAGCGCGTGCGCGTAGGCGTCCGAATAGGAATCGCCGAACAGCACCACCTCCGCGTCGCGCGCGCGCACGGCGTCGACCTTCACCAGCGGCGTCGTCACCGGCATCACGATCACCGCGCGGCAACCGAGCTTCTGCGCGGCGAGCGCGACGCCCTGGGCGTGGTTGCCGGCCGAGGCGGCGATCACGCCGCGCTTCAGCTGCTCGCGGGGCAGGCGCGCCATCTTGTTGTAGGCGCCGCGCAGCTTGAAGCTGCGCACCGGTTGCAGGTCCTCGCGCTTCAGCAGGACGCGATTGCCGATCCGTTCGGACAGGCGCGGCGCCCGCTCGAGCGGCGACTCGATCGCAACGTCGTACACGCGCGCTGTCAGGATGCGCCGCAGGTACTCCTGGGCCGGCATGGCAACCCTCCTCCTTGTTTGCATCGAAGGTATCACGGCGGCCGGCGGGCGCACGGACGTACCATGGGACCATGCAGAAGGATCAAGCGGCCCCCTACGCGGGGCTCACGCCGGACACGGTGCTCAACGCGGTCGACAGCGTCGGCCTGCTCACCGACGGCCGGCAGCTGGCGCTGAACAGCTACGAGAACCGGGTGTTCCAGGTGGGCCTGGACGACGGCCGCTTCGTCGTCGTCAAGTTCTATCGCCCGCACCGGTGGACCGACGAGCAGATCCTCGAAGAGCACGCGTTCATCGCGGAACTGGCGGAGCTCGAGATTCCCGGCCGTGCCGGCGATGGCCTTTGGCGGACGCACGCTGCACGCCTTCGAAGGCTTCCGCTTCACCGTGTTTCCGCGCAGCGGCGGGCGCGCGCCGAATCTCGACGACCCCGCCGTGCGCGAGTGGCTTGGCCGTTTCCTCGGACGCATCCATGCGGTCGGCGCGACGCGGCCGTTCGCCCACCGGCCCGCGCTGGACATCGGCGCGTTCGGCGTCGAGCCGCGCCGGTTCCTGCTCGACAACGGCTGGCTGCCGCGCGAGCTCGCCGGCGTGTACGAAGGCGTCTCGCAGCAGGCGCTGGACGGCGTCGCGCGCTGCTACGAGCGCGCCGGCGACATCGCGCATCCTGCGCCTGCACGGCGACTGCCACGAGGGCAACGTGCTGTGGACGGATTCGCCGGGCAACACCGGGCCGCACTTCGTCGACTTCGACGACAGCCGCATGGGGCCGGCGGTCCAGGACCTGTGGATGCTGCTCGGGGCGGAACGGGACGAGCAGACCGAGCGACTGTCCGACGTGCTCGCTGGACTACGAGGACTTCGCCGACTTCGATCGACGCGAACTGCACCTCGTCGAGGCACTGCGCACGCTGCGGCTGATGCACTACGCGGCGTGGATCGCACGTCGCTGGGACGACCCGGCGTTTCCCGCGGCCTTCCCGTGGTTCAACACCCAGCGCTACTGGGAAGAACGCATCCTCGAACTGCGCGAGCAGGTCGCGGCGATGCAGGAACCGCCGCTGGTCGCGTAGCCGCTACGGCTTCGTCAGTCCCGTCTGCATCGCATAGCCCGTTCTTCGCCACAGCTGCGCGATCATTCCGAAGAAGAGCGTGAAGACCAGCGCGCCCCACCACTCCGTCGCGTTCTCGAAGTGGTCGACGGCGACCGGATCGGCGATGACCAGCGGAGCGAAGCTGTTCAGCACGCCCAGCAGCGGCAGCGCCAGGCACAGCGCGAGCAGCACTCGCGCAGAGGTGCGGAAGCGTCCCGTTGCCGCCGCCGCGCGGTGGACCGCGCCGCTGACGATGAGCATCAGGATGCAGGTGAAGCCGAAGTAGAAGATCACTCCGTAGCGGCGCATCCATCGGTACCAGGTTCCTTCCGTTCCGAGGAACGTGCCGTAGAGGATGAGGAACGTCATCGCGGCGAGCCCGAGCCAGGGCACCCAGCCCGAGCAGGCGCGCCGGCGGTGACCCGATCGCGCGCAGCCAGGCCGCCGAAAGCAACCACACGCGCGGCCTGCAGCACCGCCGCCGGCAGCAGCAACGCGCGAAACAGGTGATTGGGCAGGCCGTGCCGCGCCGCGCGACTGATCGACACGCATCCCTCGAGCAGCGGATTGCACGACAGCGAACTGGCCTTCGCCGACGGCGATGGGGAACGCGAGCGCGATGCCCAGCAGCGGCAGCGCGCCCGCGAGCAGCGGTATCCACCAGAGCCGAACGTCCCTGTATCCCGTCAAGTGTTCCTCGCGCCCGATGCACAGGTGGAATGGTCAGCTTATTCGCCGCGATCGAGGAACCCGGCCGCTCGCGGGAAGTCCCATTGACTTCCCGCAAGCGCGCGCAGGGGCATCGCGGCTTCGCTGCACTGCAAAAGATACAATCCGTCCTCAAGCGTTGCCGCGGACCGCACGCGCGGTCCTGTCACTGCCATGAACGCTCCCACGACGCCGCAGGCGCTGCGCGCCGAATCGACGTCCTCGAACCGCCCGCCCGCCTGCGGGAGATTCCGTACAACTACACGTCGTTCTCCGATCGCGAGATCGTGATCCGGCTGCTGGGCAGACGACGCCTGGCGCGTGCTCGACGAACTGCGCAGCGAGCGGCGCACCGGCCGCAGCGCGCGGATGCTGTACGAGGTGCTCGGCGACATCTGGGTCGTCCGCCGCAATCCGTACCTGCAGGACGACCTGCTCGACAATCCGAAGCGCCGCGCCGCGCTGATCGAGGCGCTGCATCACCGCCTGGGCGAGATCGAGAAGCGGCGCCAGCCCGACGACGCGGAGCGCGATGCGAAGGTCGGCCACCTGCTCGCCGCGGCGCGCAAGGCGGTGCAGGCGTTCGAAGACGAGTTCCGCGCCACCTGGGACCTGCGCAAGAAGGCCCGCCGCGTCCTCGCGCGTCACACGCGCGACGACAACATCCGCTTCGACGGCTTCGCGCGCGTGTCGCACGTGACCGACGCCACCGACTGGCGCGTCGAGTATCCCGTTCGTCGTGCTGCAGCCCGATCGCGAAGACGAGATCCCGGGGCTGGTGCGCGCCTGCATCGAACTCGGCCTGACCATCATTCCCGCGCGGCGGCGGCACCGGCTACACCGGCGGCGCGATTCCGCTGACGCCGCTGTCGGCGGTGATCAACACCGAGAAGCTCGAAGCGCTGTCGGAGGTCGAGAAGGTCCCGCTGCCCGGCGTCGCATGGCCTGGTGGCGACGGTGTTCTCCGAGGCGGGCGTCGTCACCAAGCGCGTGTCCGAGGCGGCCGAGCGCGGCGGCTTCGTGTTCGCGGTCGATCCGACCTCGGCCGACTCGTCGTGCGTCGGCGGCAACGTCGCGATGAACGCCGGCGGCAAGAAGGCCGTGCTGTGGGGCACCGCGGTCGACAACCTCGCCTGGTGGCGCATGGTGGACCCCGAGGGCAACTGGCTCGAAGTCACGCGCGTCGGTCACAACCTCGGCAAGATCCACGACGTCGAAGAGGCGTTCTTCGAACTGACGTGGAAGGACGGCCGCCAGCCCGCCGACAAGGCGAAGACGCTGAAGACCGGACCAGCTCGTGCTCAAGGGCCCGGGGTTCCGCAAGGTCGGCCTCGGCAAGGACGTCACCGACAAGTTCCTCGGCGGCCTGCCCGGCGTGCAGAAGGAAGGCTGCGACGGCCTGATCACGTCGGCGCGCTGGATCGTGCACCGGATGCCGGCCTGCATCCGCACCGTCTGCCTCGAGTTCTTCGGCCAGGCGCGCGAGGCGGTGCCGTCGATCGTCGAGATCACGGACTACATGGCGACCGCTGCCCGGCGGCGCCATCCTCGCCGGGCTCGAGCACCTCGACGAACGCTACCTGCGCGCGGTCGGCTACGCGACCAAGTCGCGCCGCGGCACGCTGCCGAAGATGGTGCTGATCGGCGACATCGTCGGCGACGACGACGCGGCGGTCGCGCGCGCGGCCTCGGAGGTCGTGCGCATGGCCAACGCGCGCACCGGCGAGGGCTTCATCGCCGTCAGCGCCGAGGCGCGCAAGAAGTTCTGGCTCGACCGCAGCAAGACCGCCGCGATCTCCAAGCACACCAACGCGTTCAAGCTCAACGAGGACGTCGTCATCCCGCTGCCGCGCATGGGCGAGTACACCGACGCGATCGAGCGCATCAACATCGAGCTGTCGATCGAGAACAAGCTCGAACTGCTGGCGGAACTCGATGCGCTACCTGGCCTCGCCGTTCCCGCTCGGCAAGACCGACGACGTCGAGCTGGACCGCCTGTCGCGCGACGAGGTGGTCGGCGACCGCGTGGAGCAGGCACGCGAGCTCCTCGCGTACACGCACGCGCGCTGGTCGTACCTGCTGACGCACCTCGACACGCCGCTGGCCGAGGCGCTGCCCGAGCTGTCGCGGCTGGGCCTGACGCACCTGACCAGCGAGTTCGACCGCGCGCGGCCACGGCAGGCGCCGCTGCGCGTGTTCGACCTGCTGCAGGACCACACCATCCGCGTGTCGTGGAAGACCGAGGTGCGGGCGCCGCTGGAGCGGATCTTCTCCGGCGCCGCGTTCGCGCCGGCGCTCGCCGAGTGCGAGGCGATCCACCAGCGCGTGCTGCGCGGCCGCGTGTTCGTCGCGCTGCACATGCACGCCGGCGACGGCAACGTGCACACGAACATCCCGGTCAACTCCGACAACTACGCGATGCTGCAGCGGGCCAACGCCGCGGTCGCGCGCATCATGCAGATCGCGCGCGACCTCGACGGCGTGATCTCGGGCGAGCACGGCATCGGCATCACCAAGCTCGAGTTCCTCACCGACGACGAGACCGCGGCGTTCCGCCAGTACAAGCGCAGCGTCGATCCCGAGGGGCGCTTCAACAAGGGCAAGCTGCTGCCGGGCGCCGACCTGCGCAACGCCTACACGCCGAGCTTCGGGCTGATGGGCCACGAGTCGCTGATCATGCAGCAGAGCGACATCAAGGGCATCTCGGACGCCATCAAGGACTGCCTGCGCTGCGGCAAGTGCAAGCCGGTGTGCTCGACGCACGTGCCGGGCGCCAACCTGCTCTATTCGCCGCGCAACAAGATCCTCGCGACCTCGCTGCTGATCGAGGCCTTCCTGTACGAGGAACAGACGCGCCGCGGCGTGTCGATCAAGCACTGGGACGAGTTCTCCGACGTCGCCGACCACTGCACCGTCTGCCACAAGTGCGAGTCGCCCTGCCCGGTCGACATCGACTTCGGCGACGTGTCGATGGCGATGCGCGACCTGCTGCGCCGCATGGGCAAGAAGAAGTTCAATCCGGGCAGCGCGGCCTCGATGTTCTTCCTGAACGTCAAGGACCCGCAGACGATCAAGCTCGCGCGCACGCTGATGCTGCAGTGGGGCTACAAGGCGCAGCGCTTCGCCCACGGCTTCCTCAAGCCCGCGGCGAAGGCCCAGACGAGCCGTCCGCCGGCGACCACCGGGCGGCCGGCCGAAGGTCACCGAGCAGGTGATCCACTTCGTCAACAAGAAGATGCCGGGCAACCTGCCGAAGAAGACCGCGCGCGCGCTGCTCGACATCGAGGACGCGCGGTATGTCCCGATCATCCGCGACCCGAAGCGCACGACGAGCGAGTCCGAAGCGGTCTTCTACTTCCCGGGCTGCGGCTCCGAGCGCCTGTTCTCGCAGGTCGGCCTCGCCACGCAGGCGATGCTGTGGGAAGCCGGCGTGCAGACGGTGCTGCCGCCGGGGTACCTGTGCTGCGGCTATCCGCAGCGCGGCTCGGGCCAGTTCGACAAGGCCGAGAAGATCATCACCGACAACCGCGTGCTGTTCCACCGCGTGGCCAACACGCTGAACTACCTCGACATCAAGACCGTGGTGGTCAGCTGCGGCACCTGCTACGACCAGCTGCAGGGCTACGACTTCGAGAAGATCTTCCCGGGCTCACGCATCATCGACATCCACGAGTACCTGCTCGAGAAGGGCGTGAAGCTCGAAGGCGTCAAGGGCACGCGCTACATGTATCACGACCCCTGCCACACGCCGATGAAGCTGCAGGATCCGCTGAAGACGGTCAACGCGCTCGTGACGACGGTCGACCAGGTGAAGATCGGGAAGAACGACCGCTGCTGCGGAGAAAGCGGAACCTTCGCGATCTCGCGGCCGGACGTCGCCACGCAGGTGCGCTTCCGCAAGGAGCGCGAGGTCCGGCAGGGCGCCGCGCACCTGCGCGCCGACGGATTCGACGGCGACATCAAGGTGCTGACGTCGTGTCCGTCCTGTCTGCAGGGACTGAAGCGCTACAACGACGACGCCGACATCGACGCCGACTACATCGTCGTCGAGATGGCGCGGCACCTGCTCGGCGCCGGCTGGTTCGAGCAGTACGTCGCCCGGGCGAACGCGGGCGGCATCGAGCGGGTCCTGGTGTAGCGGCGGGCCGTTGCCCCGCGCCGCACCGTCAACCCAGGGACTTCGGCGGCACGGTGGGAGGCACCGGATTCACTTGCACCTTCGGCGCGGCGCGAGCGTCGTCGCGGTCGCACCGCGGGATCCGGCTTCCGGTGGTCGCCTCGCAGCGTTCGGTCGTCCGGGGCTCCACCGTCGACGAGGGATCCGCGGCGTGGGGCGGCGCGGACGCGCACGCGGCAAGGGACAGACAGACGAAGAACCTCGAAAGCAAGGAAAGCACGCAGGTCTCCCGCATGAAGGGCCCGCGAGTGTAATGCCCCGCGGCAGGCCGCCTTATCATCGCGCGCCATGAACGCTGGACTCGCGCTCCGCCCCATGCGCGTGCCGGACGACTGCGCCGGCGTTGCTGCCGTCTGCTCGGCCTGCTTTCCCGATTGGCCGGTCTCCGCAGACGAGTTGGCGGACGACGAGAAGCGACGACCGCCCGAGCGCCTGCACCGTGCCCTGGTGGCGCTCGACGGCGACACCGTGGTGGGTTTCGGTTTTGTCCAGGAGCCGGATGTCGCTGCGCGAAAGGGACGCCTGCGCATGCGCGTGCTCGTCGCTCCCGAACGCCGGCGCAGCGGCGTCGGCAGCGCGCTGTACGACGCGCTCTGCGAAGTCGGAAACGAAGCCGGCGCGACCGAATTCGTGACCGAGGCCCAGGCGGCCGACGAAGGGGCGGCACGCTTTCTGGCCGGGCGCGGGTTTGTCGGAGTACCACCGCCGGCTCGAGAGCCGGTTGTCCCTGGCCGACGTGGACCCGACGGCGACCGGGCGCGCGATCGACGCCCACGTCGACGCGTTCTTCGCGAGCGGGGTGCGCATCGCCACGTTCCGGCAGCTGCGCCTGGTGCATGCCGACGCGGCGCGGCGCTTGTACGACCTGGACGCGACCCTGTGGGTCGATGTGCCGTTCGGCCTGACCGGGGCGCTGCCCACGTACGAGCAGTACGTCGCTGACGAAATCGCCCACCCGGACTTCCTGCCCGCGGCGACATTCGTCGCCGTCGATGGAGACCGCTGGATCGGCATTTCCGCGCTGGTCCGCCGTCCCGGCTTTCTGCTCAACTCGATGACCGGCGTGGTGCGCGACTGGCGCAACCGCGGCCTCGCCCGCTGGCTCAAGCTTCACACGCTGCGCCATGCGCTCGAGCGCGGCGCCGCCGAGATCCGCACCTTCAACGACTCGATCAACCCGGCGATCCTCGCTCTGAATGCGTCATTCGGGTTTCGCGTGGCCGCCGTTCAGCTGCGGTATCGAAAGGAGCTGCGATGAAAGTCGCGGGCTGTGAACTGTGCGGGCAGGCCGGCGGTGCGCTCGTTCTCGCCAACGAATGGCTGCGCGTGGTGCTCGTCGAAGACCCGGACTTTCCCGGGTTCGCCCGCGTGATCTGGAACGAGCACGTGCGCGAGATGACGGACCTCGATCCGAGCGCGCGGACCCGGCTGCTGGACACCGCCCTCGCCGTGGAGCGAGCGCAACGCGAAGTGCTGCAGCCGGCCAAGATCAACCTCGCCAGCCTCGGCAACGTCACGCCGCATCTCCACTGGCACGTCATCCCGCGCTTCTCCGACGACAGCCACTTCCCTCAACCCGTCTGGGGACCGCGCCAGCGTTCCGCAAGCGGCGACGCGGCGGCAGAGCGGCGCAGCCGGCTCGACCTGCTGCGCCGGCGTATCGCCGAGGAAGTGTCGCGCGTCGCGCGGACCTGAGTCAGCTCGCGGGGCAGGCGCGTACCGCCTGCGCGGGGAACTCGCCGCGCAGCGTCGCCAGTTGCTGTGCGGCGGCGGCATCGAGATCGCGCAACTGGAAGCGCGTCAGGGTGAGGGTCGAGGGCCGGTCGGCGATGCGGACGCCCTTGATGCCGGTCTTCTCGAGCGCCGCGAGATGGGCCTTCGCGGCGTTCGGATCGCGGAACGAGCCCAGGCTGATGGCGAATTTCATCGCCGAACTCTCGTTCATCACCATCATGTCCTTGATGCCGAGCTTGCGAAGTTCGTCCGCGCGCCGCTCCGCCTCGGCGAGGGTCTTGAACGGCGGCAGGTAGACCATGTACCACCCCGGCGCCTCGACCGGGGCCGAGCTCACCTTCACCACCGCCCCGAGCGCCGCGAGCGCCTTCTCCGCGCGCACCGCCTCGGCGGCGCTGAAGTCGCCGAACTCGACGCAAGCCTGCGCGGCATTGAGTTCGGGCGCGCCGCTGGCCTGCTTTGCCCGTTCGCGCAGCGCCTGCACTTCCTTCTCCGTCAGGACGCGGATGCGCTCCGGCTCGACCTGCCGCGCCACGCGCTCCGGCTCGCGGCCACCGTCGCCGTAGCGACCGAAGACGCCGTGCTGCCACGCGAACAGCAGCACGTTGACCAGCACGAGCAGCAGGAAGGCGAGTTTCATGAGGCCGATGCACGCAGCGCGAGTCCGCGCAGCACCAGATTATGTTCGATGACGGGCGCCATTTCAGGCGGCAGGCGGGCTGCGATGTGATCGGCATGACCTCCCGCCAGCAGCAACTGCGGCGGCGTGTCCAGCGTTGCCGCGAATCGCTGCCACACACGCTCGACGAGGCCGGTCTGCGCATCGAGAACGCCGGTCACGATGGCCTTGTCGGTCGTATCGGGAAAGTCCGCTGGCGCCCCATTGGCGAGCGGCAGGCCCGCCGTGCCGCGCGCGAGGCTCTCGAGCATCAGGCGCACGCCGGGCGCGATGCAGCCGCCGATGAACCGCGCGGCGCCGGCCTTCGCCCTGATGCAATCCACGGTCGTGGCCGTGCCTGCGTTCACGACGACGAGCGACCGGCCCGGCATGCGCTCACAGGCTCCCAGCAGCGCATGCCAGCGGTCGGGGCCGAGCTGGTGCGGATCGAGGTAGCCGCTGGTCAGGGAGACGGCGCCGGAGAACGCCTCCTGCGAGCGCAACCACTCGACGGCAGGCGCCCGCAGCCCGCGAACGGCGGCTTCGATCGCCTTCATGACAGCCGGCCCCGCGACGGAACACCCGACCGCGCGGCGCAGCGGCGAGCAGCCTTGCCAGGCCGCGGTCAATTCCGCGGTGACATCCGTCCCGTCGCGGTGCAGGACACGCCCACTCGCCGAGTAGCGGCCACCCTCCGCCAGCACGGCCCATTTGACCGCGGAGTTGCCGGCGTCGATCAGCAGCATCACGGCGAAGCGTCTCGAAACGAGACGTCGCCGACGCTGACGACACGCGGCGCGCCGCTGCCGACGTCGATCAGCAGCCGGCCGTAGCCGTCGACGTCCGCGAGACGCCCGCTGAGCACCACACGGCCATTGTCGAGAATGTCGACCTCGCGCCCGCGGCCTTCCAGCAGGGCGTTGAAACGCGGACGGAACGCTGCGAATCCTTCGCGACTGAACACTGCCAGCGTGTCGAGGACGGCGGCCGCCAGCCGACCGATCCACGCTTCGCGCTCCGACGCCACCACCGAAGAGGGCAGGATCTCGTCGAGTCCGATGGCCGGCTGGTCGATCGCGTCACGCGCGCTCTGCTCGAGGTGCAGGTTGACCCCGATACCCATGACCAGCGTGTAGCGCGCCCGGTCATCGACGGCGAGTTCGCTGAGGATGCCGCCCAGCTTGCGGCCGCCGATGCGCAGGTCGTTCGGCCACTTCAGCTGCACCTCGACGCCGCGGTCCTGCAGGCACTCGGCGAGCGCGACCCCGCAGGCCAGCGTGATGGACGGCAGCGATGCCGGCAGTTCCGCCAGCGGCATGCCGAGGGAGAACAGCAGCGCATGCCGCGGCAACGCGAGCCACGGCCGACCTTGCCGGCCGCGGCCCTCGTACTGGAAGTCCGTGGCGCGCAGCACAGGCTGCGCCAACTGGGCCTCGCGCGCGCGCGCCATCAGGTCCGCGTTGGTCGAGGCCGTCTCGTCGATCGTCTCCACCTCGCAATCGGCCTGGCAGCCGGCATCCGCGAGCCAGCTTTCGATCGCGCGCGACGACAGGGCCGGCGGATCGAAGATGGTGTCGGACGACGCTGTGGCGGAGGATTCCATGAACTCGAGCGGGACGGCGGGCGAATTTAGCATCCGCGCTGCCTCGGCCCGCTCGCTTGTCAACGCGAGGAGCCGGGCCGGACAATCGGGCATGGTTTCGACCCCGGTCAGCGCCAAGCCATGGCACGCACGCAGTTCGCCGCTCGCTCGCGGCGCATTGGCGGTGTATGCGCTGCTCGTCCTGTACTCGGGACTGGCGCCGTGGAGCGGCTGGCGCGATCTCGGCGTCGCGCCCTTCGCCTACCTCACCGCGCCGGTGCCCACGGCACGTCACGACCTTCGACGTGCTGGTGAACGTGCTCGGGTACGTGCCTCTCGGCGCGCTGTTCGTGCTGTCGGCGCATCCGCGCCTGCGCGCCGGCACGGCGGCCCTGCTCGCGCTCGTCGTCGGCGCACTGCTGTCCGGAACGATCGAGGCCGTGCAGACCTACCTACCCAGCCGCGTGCCGTCGAACATCGACCTGATGACCAACAGCTTCGGCGCCCTGGCCGGCGGCCTGCTCGCCGCGCCCTTCGCCTCCAGCCTCATCGACCGCGGGCGGCTGGCGGACCTGCGGCTGCGCTGGTTCGAGCGACGGCCCTCGGTCCTGCTGCTGCTGGTGTGCCTGTGGCCGCTGGCCCAGATCTATCCCGGAGCCGATGCTGTTCGGCGCCGGCGACCTGCGCGAGGCATTCGAGGCGACGGCGTCCGCGTTCGGCGGCGAATGGCCGACCCTCGATCCGGCAGGTTTCGGCCCGGCCGAATTCGTGCTCGCCGAGGCCTTCGTCGTCGCCGCCGCCCTGCTTGCCGTTGGCCTCGCCTTCGCTTCGGCGATGCGCCCGCGCCGCGCCGCGCGCGACGCTGCTCATCGCCCTGCTCATCAGCGCCCTGGCGCTGAAAACCCTGGCGCACGGCCTGCTGTTCGGGCCGGAGCGCGTGCTGGCGTGGCTGACACCAGGTGCGTACGGCGGACTCGCGATCGGCACGTTGACGATGCTGGCCGCCAGCGCCGGCCCGGTGCACTGGCGGCCGCGATTCGCGCTGGTCGCGCTCGGCGCAGCGCTGGCGGGAGCGAACCTCGTTCCGCACAACCCCTACTACCTCGCCAACATGCAGGACTGGCGGCAGGGGGCGCTGCTGAACTTCAACGCATTGACCGGGTGGCTCTCGGCCCTGTGGCCCTATGCGCTGGGGCTCGCGCTGCTCGAGCACGCAGCGAAGTCTCGCTCGCCGCACTGACGCGCGGGTCCGGCTCCCTATAATTTGGCCTTTCCCGCCCTGCCGAGCCGCCTTCCCGATGAGCTACTACCAGCGCCACGTGTTCTTCTGCCTCAACGTGCGGGACGACGCCTCGGCGTGCTGCGGCCGCCACAACGCCGTCGAGATGCAGCAGTACGCCAAGTCGCGCATCAAGCAGATGGGCCTGAACGGCGAGGGACGGATCCGCATCAACAAGTCGGGCTGCCTCGACCGCTGTGACGAGGGTCCGTGCATCGTCGTGTACCCGGAAGGCGTCTGGTACACATACGTGGACCAGCACGACATCGACGAGATCATCGATTCGCACCTGGTCAAGGGCGAAGTCGTCGAGCGGCTCCGCATTTAGGATGCGCGAGCCAGGCGTCTGCAGGCCCTGAATGCTGTCCTCCGCCGAAAAGCTGACGATCGACGGCGCGGCCGGCCGCATCGAGTTCGCGCTCGACTGGCCGGCGCAGGGCGCCGCCGCGCGGCATCGCCTACGTCGGGCATCCGCACCCCTTGTACGGCGGCACGCTCGACAACAAGGTGGCTTCGACGATGGCGCGGACCTTCGCGGCGCTCGGATGGCTCGCGGTGCGACCGAACTTCCGCGGCGTCGGCCGCAGCGAGGGCGCGCACGACGAAGGCCGCGGCGAAACCGAGGACTTCGTCCACCTGATCGATGCCGTCCCGGCCCTGCCTGCGCTCGCGAGCCGCGTGCCTGCGGGACTGCCTCTCGCGCTCGCCGGGTTCTCGTTCGGCAGCTTCGTCGCGGCGCGCGCGGCCCGCACGCTGGCCGCGCGTCACCATCCGGCGCGCCACCTCGTGCTCGTCGGCTGCGCCGCCGGCAAGTGGCCGATGCCCGAGGTCCGCCATGACACCCTCGTGATCCACGGCGAGAACGACGAAACCATCCCGCTCGGCCGACGTCTTCGCCTGGGCGCGTCCGCAAAACCTGCCGGTCGTGGTCGTGCCGGGCGCCGACCACTTCTTCCATCGCCGTCTTCCGCTCCTCAAAGCGTTGATAAGCGCGCACATTCTGGGGATGTCCGCGTTTGACGCTGCCCACCAAACTCCTTAAAAACGAACGGCCGACCGCACTCGCACGGGTCGGACTCATCCAGGGGCACAGACGAGCGCGCGCAGGCGCGCAACGCGATGGACGGAACGTTGATCTACGCGAAGACGCCGAAGGGCGTCGCCGAAGTGGCGGCGCGAACCGCGCAGCTGTCGATGACGACGCGCCGCGTGCTGATCATGATGGACGGCAAGCGGACGATCGACGAGCTCGTCGGTGCTCGTGCGTCCCGGCGAGATCGACGCCATCGTCGACCAGCTCGAGAGCGCGGGGCTCGCGCAAGAAGCGTCCGGCGTGGCCTCGCGTCGAGCCCGCGCCCGCCGATCGCCATCGCACCGGAAGACGAACCCAGGGCGCCCGTGACGATCAACGCGCCCGTGCATGGACGACCGCGAGCTGACGCCGATCACGCTCGAGGAAGCGAAGCGGCGCGCGGTGCGCGAGCTGAACGATCGCCTCGGGCCGGACGCCGAGGTCATCGCCATCCGCATCGAGACTTGCAGGACCATCGAGGAATTCCGCGAGCGCGTGCGCGACGCCGAGCGCTTCGTCACCGCTGCGCTCGGCGCCGCGGCGGCGCAGGACTACCTCCGCGCGCTGCGACGCAAGCCCTGAGCCGGGGCGAGCGCCGGCTGCGCTCGTCCCGATCATGAAGTTGCCCGCCGGAGCGACAGTCCACGGGCGATAAAATCGGGGCCGCTGTCTTCCCTCGCCCCGCCCGTGCCCACCACCCTCGTTGCACTGCGTTCCCTCTTCGCGCCTGATCGGCCTGCTGATCGTCGCGGCCGCCTCTGCGCAGCCGGGCCCGGCCCTGGCGGCGCGCGCCTGGAGCCTGGTCGACGCCACGAGTGGCGTCACGCTGGCATCGTCAGCCGCGACGCAGCGCCTCGAGCCGGCCTCGCTGACGAAGCTGATGACGGCCTATGTCGTGTTCACCGCGATCGGCGAGAAGCGCACGCGGCTCGACGCCGGCGTGCAGCGTCAGCCCGGCGGCGGTGGCGGCGCCGGGTCGCGCGGGATCGCGCATGTACATCGAGCCGGGCCGGCCGGTCTCGGTCGACGAACTGCTGCACGGCCTGCTCGTCGTTTCCGCCAACGACGCGGCGATCGCGCTCGCCGAGCACACTGCCGGGACCACCGAGGCCTTCGTCGAGCGCATGAACGCCGAAGCGCAGCGCCTCGGCATGGTCGAACACCCGCTTCGCGAATCCGACCGGGCTCTCCGACTCGCAGCACTACTCGACCGCGGCCGACCTGGCGCGGCTCGCGCAGCGCCTGTTCGCGGACTTTCCGCAGCACGCCCCGCTGTTCGCGCAGCGCGAGTTCACGTACAACCGCATCACCCAGTCCAACCGCAACCGCCTTTTGTGGAGCGAGAGCCACGTCGACGGCATGAAGACCGGTCAGACGGACGGCGCGGGCTGGTCCATCGTCGCGACCGCACTCGCGGCCGCAGGGAACGGGCGAGCGCGCCTTCAACCGCCGCCTGATCGCGGTCGTGCTCGGCGCCGCCAGCGACTCGGTGCGCGCCCAGGAGGCGCTGCGCCTGCTCAATCACGGTTACGCCGCCTTTGATACCGTGCGGCTGTACAGGCAGGGCGACGTGCTGGTGCGCCCGGAGGTCTGGAAGGGCGACCGGAGCGAGGTCCCGATCGGTGTCGAGCGGGACGTCTTCGTGACGGTGCCCGCCGATGCGCTGCGCGCGCTCGGCAAGGCGGGCTTGCAGTCCTCGCTCGAGCGCCACGACCCTTTGCTCGCGCCGCTGGACAAGGGCGAAACGGTGGGCCGCCTGAAGATCACCGCCGGGGTCGAGCCGGTGGCCGACGTCCCGGTCGTGGCGCTCGAGAGCGTCGGCGAGGCCGGGCTGATCGGCCGCGCGTACGATGCTGTGCGACTGTGGTGGAGGAGACGGAACTGATGGATTGGCAACGAGGGAACGTGCTACCTGAACGGGCAATGGTTGCCGCTGGCGAGCGCGCAGATTTCGGTGCTCGATCGCGGCTTCATCTTCGGTGACGGCGTGTACGAAGTGATCCCTGTCGACACGGTCGACGGCATACGCGCACCCTTCCACGCCGAGCCGCACTACGCCCGGCTGCAGCGCAGCCTCGACGCCGTGCGGATCGCGAATCCGTTCACGCCGACGCAGTGGCTCGATCTGACGGCCGAGCTGATCGACCGCCACCCCTGGCCGCGCCAGCTGATCTACGTGCAGGTCACGCGCGGCGTCGCCAAGCGGGACCATCCGTTTCCCGCCGGCGTGACGCCGACCGTGTTCATGAACAGCACACCGTGGCCGGAGATCCCCGCGCTTCAGATCGAGAACGGCGTAACGGCGGTGACGCACGCCGACGAGCGCTGGCTGCACTGCGACATCAAGAGCATCTCGCTGCTCGGCAACGTGCTGATGAAGCAGTACGCGATGGACAACGGCGCCTCGGAAACCGTGATGCTGCGCGACGGTTTCCTCACCGAGGGCTCGAGCACGAACACGATGATCGTCAAGGACGGCGTCGTGATCGCGCCGCGCAAGAGCGTGCAGATCCTGCCGGGCATCACGTACGACGCCGTGTTCGACATCGCGCAGGCGCACGGGCTGACCACCGAGCGCAGACCGGTGACGGAAGCCGAACTGCGCGGCGCCGACGAGGTCTGGCTGAGTTCGTCGGGCCGCGAAGTCCTCGCGATCACCACGCTCGACGGCCGTCCTGTCGGCAACGGCCGGCCGGGCCCGGTGTACCGGCAGGTGCAGGCGTGGATGCAGCAGGCGAAGCGCGACGAGGCGCATGCATGGAAGGCCGCCCGGGCCGGGGGCCAGCTGGCGACATGACGGACGAACCGGCTCCACCCGCCGGACTGACGTTTCCGACGGAGTTCCCGATCAAGATCATGGGGCGGCGCGTGGACGGCTTCGCGCAGGCGATCGTCGAGGTGGTGCGGGCTCACGCCCCGGATTTCGACGCCTCGACGCTGGAGATGCGCACCTCGAAGGACGGCAACTACCTGTCGGTCACCGCGACGATCAACGCGACCTCGCGCCAGCAACTCGACGATCTGTATCGCGCGCTGACGAGCCATCCGCTCGTCAAGATCGTGCTCTGACGCGATGATCGTCCGCATGCTCGGTCGCGCCGACTACGTGCCGACATGGGACGCGATGCGCCAGTTCACCGCGCAGCGCAGCGCCGGACATCCGAGGACGAGCTGTGGCTCGTCGAGCATCCGCCCGGTCTTCACGCTCGGGCAGGCCGGACGCCGCGAGCACCTGCTCGCCGCCGACCGACATCCCGGTGATCGCCACCGACCGCGGCGGGCAGATCACCTACCACGGTCCGGGCCAGGTCGTCGCGTATCCGCTGCTGGACCTGCGCCGTCTCGGCATCTTCGTGAAGGAACTGGTGTTCCGGATCGAGCAGGCGGCGATCCAGACGCTCGAATCGTTCGGCGCCGACGCCCGGCGAGTCAAGGGCGCGCCGGGCGTCTACGTCCCGTTCGCGGCCAGCCGGGCGGAGGGCGAGTTCGCGGGACTGGCCAAGATCGCCGCGCTCGGGATCAAGGTCAGCAACGGTCGCAGCTACCATGGCCTCGCGCTGAACGTGGACATGGACCTCGCGCCGTTCTCGCTCATCAACCCTTGCGGCTACGCAAACCTGCCGGCGGTCGACATGGCGACACTTGACATCCATGTCGGCTGGCACGGACGCTGCCGACCGCCTCGCCGAACGCCTGCAGACGCACCTGTCGTGAACAGCACGCTCAATTCCCAAGTCGCCATCGAACCGGGCTCCTGGAGCGCCTGGCTGGTGGCGCTGCGTCCGAAGACCCTGTGGATCGCGGTGGTGCCGGTGTTCGTCGGCACGTCGCTCGCGGTGGCCGAAACCGGGCGCGTCAACCCGCTGATCGCCTTTCTTGCGCTCGTCGCGTCGATCCTGCTGCAGATCCTGACCAACCTGCAGAACGACGTCGGCTACACGAAACGCGGCGCCGAGACCGCCAGCCGGATCGGCCTGCCGCGCGCCACCGCCCGCGGCTGGCTGACCATCGCCGCCGTGCACCGCGCACTGGTGGCGGTCGTCATCGCGACCATGCTGGTGGGCCTGCCGATCGTGCTGCACGGCGGCTGGCCGGTGCTGCTGATGGGCGTGACGTCGATCGTCGCCGCCTGGGCCTACATGGGCGGCCCGCGCCCGATCGCCTACACGCCCTTCGGCGAACTCACCGTGTTCGTGTTCTTCGGGCTGATCGCCGCGGTTGGCAGCTACTACATCCAGACCGGCGCGCTCGGACCCAGCGCCTGGCTCGCCGGCTGCGCGGTCGGTTCGATCGCCGCCGCCGCGCTCGCCGTGAACAACATCCGCGATTGCGTGCACGACGCCGAAGTGGGCCGCCGCACCCTCGTGGTCGCGCTGGGCAAGCCCGCGGCCGAGCGGGCGTTCCAGGGCGCCCTGCTGTTGCCGTACGTGCTCACCGTCGCGCTCGCGCTGACCGACGAACGGCTCATCGGCCTGCTGGCGGTCCTGCTGACGCTGCCGACCGCCCTCGCGCTGGTGCGCGACCTGCCGCGCACGCCGCCCGGCCTGCCGTACAACGACATGCTGTTCCGGACGTTCAAGCTCGAACTCCTCTTCGGCGCGTGCTTCACCATCGGCGCGCTGGTCCCCGGCCTGCTGCCGGGCGTCCGCTAAAATCCGGCTCTCCCTTTCGCTGACGCGGCGCGCGGACTTCGTGCCGTCGCAAGACGCCTCCCATGAGCAGCACGCCCGTCACACCGCCGGCGTCCGACGCCCCATCGCCCAAGCTGAAGGGCGAGGCCAAGACCGGCAAGGTCTTCAAGAAGTTCGACATCAAGCCGGTGCCGGCGGGACAGGCGCTGAAGAAGCCCGAGTGGATCCGCGTCAAGGCGGGCTCGCCGGCCACCCGCTTCTACGAGATCAAGTCGATCCTGCGCGAGCACAAGCTGCACACCGTGTGCGAGGAAGCGACCTGCCCGAACATCGGCGAGTGCTTCGGCAAGGGCACGGCGACGTTCATGATCATGGGCGACAAGTGCACGCGCCGCTGTCCCGTTCTGCGACGTCGGCCACGGCCGCCCGGATCCGCTCGATCGTGACGAACCTGCCAACCTGGCGAAGACCATCGCGGCGCTGAAGCTCAACTACGTGGTCATCACGTCGGTCGACCGCGACGACCTGAAGGACGGCGGCGCGCAGCACTTCGTCGACTGCATCAGCGCGACGCGGGCGGCGTCACCGTCGACGCGCATCGAGGTGCTGGTGCCCGACTTTCGCGGCCGGCTCGACCGCGCGCTCGAGATCCTCGTTGCGGCGCCGCCCGACGTGATGAACCACAACCTGGAGACGGTGCCGCGGCTGTACCGCGAGTCGCGCCCGGGTTCCGATTACCGGCACTCGCTCGCCCTGCTGAAGGAATTCAAGCAGCGCGTGCCCGGCGTGCCGACCAAGAGCGGCCTGATGGTCGGACTCGGCGAGACCGACGACGAGATCCTGCAGGTGATGCGCGACCTGCGCGCGCACGACGTCGACATGCTGACGGTCGGGCAGTATCTGGCGCCGACGAACCATCACCTGCCGGTGCGGCGCTATGTGCACCCGGACGTCTTCAGGATGTTCGAGGCCGAGGCGGCCGGCATGGGCTTCTCGCACGCCGCCTGCGGCGCGATGGTGCGCTCCAGCTACCACGCGGACCAGCAGGCGCACTCGGCGGGCGTGACCTGACGGCATGACTTCCGTTCCCGTGGCCGCATCGGGCGCCGTCACGGTGGCCTTGATCGTCGTGCTCGGAGTCTTCGTTTTCCCGGCATTGCTCCGCCGGACGACGGGCAGGTGGGCCGTCGCCGTCGTGACGCTGGCGCTCACGGCGCTGTTCTACGTGTTCGACAGCGGCAGCGGCCTGTCGAGCCACCCGCTGCTGTCCGCCGTCGCGATCGGCCTGGCACCGCTGCTGGCGGGCACCATCGTTTACCGCCTGCAGCGCGGCACGCGCTCCTGACGCTGCAACCAGCGTCAGCGCATCAGCTGGCCTCCGTCGCCACGAGTTGCGGCGGCAACGGCGCGTCGAGCGCTGCACAGATCATCCGCAGCGTGCTGGCAGCGCGCCAGTTCGTGGCGTCGTCGGTGAACGCCGTCGCCGTCACCGCCTTGATCAGCTGCGGCTTTGCCAGCGGGGCCAGCTGGTTCAGCCGATCGAGCGCGTTCCGAGACGTCATCGAGCCGGATCGCGTCGCCCGGCGTGAACGCGACATCGACTCCGGGCAGCAGCAACGCGCCGGCGTTGAAGGCGTGCTCGGCGCGCTCGGGCAGCCGCACCGCGGCGGTCAGTGACAGAACGAGACCGGCCTGCCGCGGCAGCTCGACGACGCTGCGGTATCTCACGGCGATCGCACGCCCGGCATCCGGCCCCAGACGACGCTTCAGGATCGTGTAGAGAAGGAATTCACGCACCGACAGGCGCCCGTCGGCCACGACCAGCATGTGCGCGACGCGCAGCAGCCGCTGCCGCACCTCCGCGGGCAGGCGGCGCAATGCCGGCATGGCGACATCGACCAGCGGCTGGCGCGCGCCCGGTGGCAGCTGCTGGATGCGGCCGTGGTAATCGTCGACGATCGGCAGCGCTTCGGCGCCGTAGGCTTCCGCGATCACCTTGCGCTGCTGCGCGCGCAGTTCGGCATCGAGTTCGACCAGCAGCGCGAGCGCCAGCATCTGCGACCGCGATCGCGTCGGCCGCCGCCGCTCGCAGCGCCGACAGCGTGGCGCGCTGCACGTCGTCGAGAGCGAAGTCGCCGGAGCGCGGCGGATTGACCTTGCCGACGGCGTCGGTGATCTGCGCGGCGGCCGACGCCGTTGCCGCCACGAGACCGGCCACCGGCGACAAGGCATCCGGAAACGCTGACGTGACGCGCAGGCTCTGCCGCGGCTCGCCGCCGGATGGCACGAACTGGATGGGCGAGCGGGGCGCTGCATCGACAGCCGGAGCAAGCCCGCCGAGCGACAGCGCGACCCGGTCTTCCGACGCCGGGAGCAGTTCCATCGCGCGTCCGTAGATGCGGCGCACACGCTCGCCGATCGGCGGATGCGTGGCGAACACACCGGCGACGAACGCCGGCCGTGCCGCGCCGAGGAACAGATGCGACAACGCTTCGGCCTGCGGATGCTCGATGCGCGTCCCGAGGCCGTCGCTTGCGCTCAGCCCGCCGATCTTGCGCAGCGCGCCGCCGATGCCGTCCGGATTGCGCGTGAACTGCACGGCGCTGGCATCGGCGAGATACTCGCGCTGCCGCGACACGGCGGCCTTGATCAACCGGCCGAAGAACACGCCGATGTACCCGAGCACCCAGAGCGAGACGCCGGCGAGGAAGAGCACCGCCAGCACGCCGCCACTGCCTCGTCCGCTGCCGCCCCGGCTGCGTCCGGCGACCTCGAGCAGGAAACGCCCGGCCATCGCCACCATGGTCAGGCCGAAGAGCACGCCGATCAGGCGCATGTTGAGCCGCATGTCCCCGTTCAGAACGTGCGAGAACTCGTGCGCGATCACGCCCTGCAGTTCGTCGCGGGTGAGCCGGGTGAGCGTGCCGCGCGTAACCGCGATCACCGCGTCGTTGATGGAATGGCCCGCGGCGAACGCGTTGATCGAGGTTTCCTCGTCCATCACGAACACGCGCGGCACCGGCACGCCGGAAGCGATGGCCATCTCCTCGACGACGTTCAGGAGGCGGCGATCCAGCAGGTCGCGCGTCGACGGGTCGACCGGCCGCGCACCGACCATCTTCGCCACGGCGTCGCCGCCGGACGACAGTGCGTTCATCTCGACCGCCGTGCCGCCGCCGATCAGGCCGATCACCACGAGCGTGTTGGTCAGGAAGAAGCCGTTGGGCAGGGCGGCGGCCGACCAGGGGTAGCCCCGCCGGCATGACGAGCGCGAAGTAGAGCGCCGCGCCGACGAGGTTCACCGCAACGACGACGCAGAGGACCGCGATGGCGAACAGCACGACCAGCCGCCGGGTCGAGCGGCGCGCGACCTCCTGGTGTTCGAAGAAATCCACGGGCTGAGCGCGTCAGCCGGCGCGGGCGCGGTCCGCGCCCGCGGCCGGCATCTCCGTGGTCGTCAGAACTGCACTTTCACCGCGCGACGCTCGTCGTCGCTCTCGGTGGACTGCAGCAGTTCCGCCGGCGCGAACGAGAACATGCCGGCGATGACGTTGGTGGGGAACTGCTGCGACGACGTGTTGTAGCTCATCACGGCGTCGTTGAAGGCCTGGCGGGCGAACGAGATCTTGTTCTCGGTTCCGGTCAGCTCTTCGGTGAGCTGCATCATGTTCTGGTTGGCCTTCAGGTCCGGGTAGGCCTCGGCCAGCGCGAACAGCCGCGACAGCGCGCCCGACAGCGCGCCCTCGGCGACGACCAGCCCCTGGATCGCCGACGCGGAGCCCGGGATCCGCCGACGCCGCGGCGTTCGCGCGTGACCGCGCTGTTGCGCGCCTTGATGACGTTCTCGAGCGTTTCACGCTCGTGCTTCATGTAGGCCTTGGCCGTCTCCACCAGGTTGGGGATCAGGTCGTAGCGACGCTTCAGCTGCACGTCGATCTGCGCGAAGGCGTTGCGGAACTTGTTGCGCAGGCTGACGAGCCGGTTGTAGGCACCGACCGCCCAGAAGACGACGACCGCAACGATGACCAGCACGACGATCCAGCCCATGTCACCCTCCCAAGTCAGACAACCCGTCCGTCAACAAGCGACCGAGACTGCGAAACGCCATGCTCCGGCGCTTCCCCCGGCCGTCGCCAGTCGACAGGGACGCGGACTATAAGACAAAGGTCCCGACGGACAAGGCCCGATTGACGAACGGAACCCGGCGCATTTCGGCTGACGCCAAAATGCGACATCGGCACCCGTCACCTGGCCGTTCCGGCCGTGGCCGGCCGGTGGCGCGCGCGACGTCGCGGGGTCGACGGCGCGGCGGCTGGCTCGACACGCCGCGTCGCCGCTGCACTTCCTCCGGCGTGCCGTAGTCGAAGACCTTCACCACCTGCTGCACGCCCGTGACGCGGCTGGCGACATGCGCGGCGATCTCGCCTTCCTTTTCCGTCACGAAACCCATCAGGTACACGATGCCGCGCTCGGTCACGATGCTGACCGAGTTGAAGGGAATCTCCTTCGTGTTCACGAACTGCGCCCGCACCTTGGTGCCGATGCGTTGTGTCGTTGGTGCGCTGGCCGAGCGTGGACGGCGGTCGCGACGGTCAGCTCGTTGACGACCGTGCGCACGTTCAGCGAGCGCGAGGCGATCTCGCCCGCCTGCGCCTTCGCCTGCTCGGTCGGCACTTCGCCCGTCAGGAGCACCTTGCGCTCGAAGCTGTTCACGCTGATGTGCACGTCGCTTCGAATTGCCCTTGAAGGCCGTGCCGAGTTCGTTGCTGACCCGCAGCTCGATCGACGTGTCGTCGACCTGGGTGCCGGTCGTGCGCCGGTCGGTGGCGACGATCGCGGTACCGGCCGCGATCGCGCCGATCACGAGCGGCGCGCACGCCGGCAGCACCGACGCCACGCAGGGCGGCCGCAACCAGGGTTCTTGCCAACTTCATCTGCTCTCCTTCACTTGATGTCCTCATGTCGCGAACGCGTCGCGCAACCACTCGATTCTGCCACTGCCGTCGACGGTGACCACGTCGAACCGGCACGCCGGCCAGCGCTCGCCATAGTGCTCCGCGAGCCAGCGCTGCGCAGCGCGCGCGAGGCGCTTCTGCTTGAACACGTCCACGCTGGCCAGCGGCGCCGCCGAAGCGCTCGCCCGACCGCAGCCGCACCTCGACGAACACGACGAGATCGCGCTCGCGCACGACGAGGTCCAGTTCGCCCTCGCGGTAACGGGCATTGCGGGCGAGCACTCGACAGCCGGCCGCGACGAGATGGCGCTCTGCCGCAGTCTCCGCGGCGGCTCCCGCCCGCTGCCGGGGCGTGCGCACGCCCGTGGCGCGCGACGGCGTTGCCGCGCGTCGGCATCAGCGTCCGATCTCCTCGCGCTCGATCGCTCCATTGCGATAGATGGCCGCGGCCGGCGTGCGTTCCACCCGCGGTCCCGCGCTGCGATCCACGCGCAGCCGCCCCATCATGCCCTCGACGGTGAAGCGGGTCTCGCCGGCGCTCCAGCGCTGCGCGACCTGGTACGCGTCGACACCGAGGGCGTAGAGCCGGGCGAGGTCGGCCGGCAGCGGCGCGGCGGGCAGCGGACCACCCGCTCCGGTCGACGCGTCCGCACGCAGCAACCACGGCATGTCGACGAAGCGCACGCCGTCGAGATCGTGCGCGAGCGCGGTTGCCTCGGGCGTGGCGGCGCCGCTGGCGGCATTGAGCAGGGACGTGCCGAAGATCAGGATCGGGCGCGGTATGCGCGCGCGCAGCAGCGCGGCGGCGCGCGCATCGAGGGCAAGAAAGACGGCCTCGTGCCGCTCGGCGTCGAGCTGCCGTGCGAGCCGTTCGCCGCTGCTCCACCGCGGCATCGAGCACCAGGGGCGACTCCCCGCCCGCGCGCAGCGCAGCGACATAGGCCTGCGCGATCCGGCGCTCGAGAGCGGCCGGGCCGGACAGCACGACGAAGCGCGGCGTCGATCCCGGCGAGCGACGGGTGCCGACGAACTCGGCGAGCGCGATGCGCACGACGTACTGCGCTTCCGACTCGGCCGACAATCGCCAAGCGCGATCATCGTCGGCGGCGCGGCCGCGTCGCGATCGGGATAGTTGAGCGCCACCAGCGGCAGGCGAGGCAAAGCCGCCGTCGATCACCGCATTGACGTCGCTGCGCGGCAGGGGCCCGACCAGGATCTTCACGCCGCGCTGAAGCGCGCCGCCGATCGCGGCCTGAGTTGCGCCGGATCGTCGTCGACCTCGAGCACCTGGATCGGCAGCCTGTTGCCCGCCGCCTCGCTCGCCGAGAAGAAGCCGTGCCGCACGGCCTCGGCGGCGCGCGCGAAGACCGTCTGCTGGTTCGGCAGGATCAGCGCGATCGCACGGCGGAGCGTCCGGCGCCGCGACGGGCCGCGCCTGTCCCGCCGCTGACGCCGGCGCCGCGGGCTGCGCCGACAGGCCGCATGCGACACTTGCCAGCAGCAGCGCGGCGACAACGCGCCGGGCCTGGGCAACGGTGGTTGTGCGGAATCATGAGTGAGCGGGCGGACAACGGGCAGGAACGGCTCTTCGAGGTCGTCCGGCGTGACGGAGCAGGAGATGCCGGCCGGTTCATTGTATGTAGTCGCGCTTGCCGATCGGCAATGCGGCCGACATCACGCTGCGCGCGCTCTGGCTGCTCGTCCCGCATGGACGTGATCGCCGCCGAGGATACGCGCGTGACCCGACCGCTGCTCGCGCGCTTCGGCATCGACACCCCGCTGATCGCCGCCCACCAGCACAACGAACACGAAGCGGCGCGGGCGCTGATCGAGCGTCTCGCGCGCGGCGAGCGGGTGGCGCTGGTCACCGATGCCGGGACCCCGGGCGTGTCGGATCCTGGTGCGCGCGTGGTGCGGGCCGTGCTCGACGCCGGCCATCGCGTGCTGCCCGTTCCCGGCGCGAGCAGCGCGATTGCCGCGGTGTCCGTCGGCGGGCTCGCGCCCGGCCCGTTCCGCTTCGTCGGCTTTCTTCCGACCGGGCGCGCCGAGCGCGAGCGCGGTTGCGCGCGCTCGCCGCCGAGGCGTCGCCCTTCGTCCTGTTCGAGGCGCCGCACCGCGTCCGCGAACTGCTCGCGCTGATGGCCGACGTGCTCGAGCCCGGGCGCCGCGTCGTGCTCGCGCGCGAACTCACGAAGAAGTTCGAAACGATCGAAGTCCACCGCGCCGCCGACCTCGGGTCGCTCGAGGCGGACGAGCGCGGCGAGTACGTCGTGCTGGTCGACGCGGCGAGCAGGAAGCGGCCGCCGACTCGACGCCGTCACCCGCCGCTGGCTCGAGGCGCTGCTGCAGGAGCTTCCACCGGCGCGCGCCGCCGCCGTCGCTTCCAGGGCGAGCGGACAGCCGCGCGATGCCCTGTACCGCCTCGCGCTGCAGCTGAAGCCCGCGCGTTAGCGGAAGACCGGCACGGCGGGCTGGCCCAGCAGCCGCTCGAGCTGCCGCGCCAGGGCCAGCGCCGACGTGCGATCGGGCAGTACGCCGACGAGCACGCGGAACAGCATTGTCGTGCCGCTCGACCCGCGGCTTCGCCGTGGATTCCCGGGCAGGTCTCCGTCGGCAAAGCCGAGCACGGTGGCGACCCGTCCCGGCAAGTTCCTCCGCGCTCGCCTGGTCCCCGAAGGCGCCGACCTGAACCGACCAGCGGGCGGTCGCTCGACGCGGCGAGAGCGCCGGCAGGGAAGCGCGGCGCCGGAAGCGGCGCTGTCGGGCCTGGTCCATCGCGCGGCGACTGGCCCGCGCCGCGACGCCAGTCGCCGGACGCGATCTGCGCGAACGTCAGCCGCTCGATCTCCACCTCGCCGGTTCCCGCGCCCGCGATGCCGAGCTTGATCGCGGCGCCGTACGACAGGTCGATGATGCGATCGTCTCTTGAACGGCCCGCGATCGTTGACGCGCACGATGACGCCTTGCCGTTGCGCGGGTTGATGACACGCACGTAGCTCGGGATCGGCAGGGTCGGATGCGCGGCCGTCATCGCGAACATGTCGTAGATCTCGCCGCTCGCCGTGCGGTTGCCGTGGAACTGCTTGCCGTACCACGACGCCGGCGCCCTTCTGCCGGAATGGCACATCGGAGGTCAGCGGCGTGTAGCTGCGTCCCAGCGCCGTGTAGGGTCGGTTGGCGCGGGCCAGCAAGGGCTCGACGCGCGGCTCCGCGTCCGGCGCTTCGGCCAGGTCGGCGGGGGCGCGATCCGGCGGCCCGTCGTTCGCGTAATAGCCGCCGCGCTTCGGCGCTGACCCGCACGCCGCCAGCAGCGCCATGCAGAGGATCGGGGTCAGGCTCCGACGGATCGTCCGCAACGGCAGGCGCCGTGCGTCGGCCGGGCCGGGCGTCACGACTGCACGAGCTTGCGGTTGGCGGCGATCGCCATCAGCAGCCCGCATGCCATCCCGAGCGTCACCAGCGCGGTGCCGCCGTAGCTGATGAACGGCAGCGGCACTCCCACCACCGGCAGGATCCCGCTCACCATCCCCATGTTCACGAACGAGTACGTGAACATGATCATGCCGATCGAAGCCGCCAGCAGCCGCGCGAACAAGGTCGGCGCGTTGATGGCGATCTGGAACGCGCGCGCGACCAGCGCGAAGAACAGCAGCGACCAGGACGACGTTGCCGACGAGCCCGAACTCCTCGGAGTAGACGGCGAAGATGAAGTCGCTGGTGCGCTCGGGGATGAACTCGAGGTGGGTCTGCGTGCCCTGCATCCAGCCCTTGCCGAACGCGCCTCCGGAGCCGATCGCGATCATCGCCTGGAGCGTGTGGAAGCCCTTGCCGAGCGGGTCGGTCGACGGATCGATCAGCGTGAGGATGCGCTCGCGCTGGTAGTCGTGCAGCAGCGTCCACGCCACGGGCAGCATGGCGAGTCCGCCGACGGCCATCACGGCCAGCCAGCGCCACGGCAGGCCGGCGAAGAAGATCACGAAGAAGCCGGCGCCGAGCACCAGCAGCGACGTGCCGAGGTCGGGCTGCTTGATGATCAGCACGACCGGCACCAGCACCAGCACGGCCGCGACGATGAAGTCGAGCGTGCGCAGCGCCCCCTCGCGCTTGTGGAAGTACCACGCCAGCATCATCGGCAGGCCGAGCTTCATGATCTCCGACGGCTGGATGCGCGCCACGCCGATGTCGAGCCAGCGCGTCGCGCCCTTCACCGTCACGCCCTTGAGCTCGGTGGCGACCAGCAGCGCGACGCCGACGACGTAGACCGGCACGGCGAGCCGCATCAGCACCTGCGGCGGCATGTTGGCGGCGACGAACAGCACGCCGAACGCGACGCCGAAGTTGCGCGCCTGGTCGGTGATGCGCCACGGGAAGTCGTTGCCGGCCGAGTACAGCGTGACGAGGCCGATCACCGCCAGGCTGCCGACGATCGCGAGCAGCGCCGGATCGAACACGCTGACGTACGGACGCAGGAGCCGGCCGACCCGACCGAGCGACGCGTGGGGCTGTTCATTGCGCGGCCTTCGCCTTCGCCGCGGGCGGGCCGGACGCCCGGGCGTCTCTTCGTCCGGGCCTTCCTTGGCCGGCGCGTCGGGCACCTTGCCGAGCAGGTAGTAGTCGAGCACCTGGCGGGCGATCGGCGCCGCCGCGCGCGCGCCGAAGCCGCCGTTCTCGACGAGGATCGCCATCGCGATCTTCGGCTCGTCGGCGGGCGCGAACGCGATGAACAGCGAGTGATCGCGGTGCCGCTCGGCCACGCGCGCCTCGTTGTACTTCTCGCCCTGCTTGATGCCGACGACCTGCGCGGTCCCGGTCTTGCCGCCCGACCTTGTACGGCACGCCCTGGAACGCGCTGCGCCCGGTGCCGCTGATGTTGACGTCGACCATCGCGTCGCGCACGAACTTCATGTGCTCCGGCTTGACCGGGATCTGGTAGCTCTTGTCGCGCACCGTCAGCCGTCCGCTCGCCGGTGCGCGGGTCTTCGATCGCCTTCACCAGGTGCGGCTTCATCACCACGCCGTTGTTCGCGAGGTTCGCGGTGGCGTGCGCGAGCTGCAGCAGCGTGAACGCGTTGTAGCCCTGGCCGATGCCGACCGAGATCGTCTCGCCGGGATACCACTTCTGCTTGAAGCGCTTCTCCTTCCACGCCGATCGACGGCAGGATCCCGGTCTGCTCGCCCTCGACGTCGATGCCGGTGATCTGGCCGAAGCCCCACGGCTTCATGAAGTCGTGGATGGCGTCGACGCCGAGGTCGTTGGCGAGCTGGTAGTAGTAGATGTCGCTCGACTTCACGATCGAGCGGTGCAGGTCGACCGGGCCGAGCGGCACCTTGTTCGAGTCGCGGAACACGCGGTTGCCGAACAGGAACGTGCCGTTGTCCTGGATCACCTGCTCGGGCCGCCGCTTGCCGGTCTCGAGCGCCGCGAGCGCGAGGAAGGGCTTGTAGGTCGAACCGATCGGATAGGTGCCGCGCAGCGCGCGGTTCAGCAGCGGCTTGTCCGGATCGTTGTTCAGTTCGTCCCACGACTTCGGGTCGATGCCGTCGACGAACAGATTCGGATCGAAGGTCGGCTTCGACACGAACGCGAGGATGTCGCCGCTCGCGGGCTCGATCGCGATCAGCGCGCCCGCGCCGATCGCCGAACGCGCGCTCGACGATCTTCTGCAGCTCGATGTCGACCGACAGGACCAGGTTCTTGCCCGGCATACGAGGGCTTGCGCGACAAGGTGCGGACCGCGCGCCCGCCCGCCGTGATCTCGACCTCCTCGACGCCCGGCGTGCCGTGCAGTTCGCAGCTCGTAGCTCTGCTCGACGCCGACCTTGCCGATGTGCTCGGTCCCGTTGTAGATCGTTCGGATCGCCGCGCGCTTCGGCGAGCCTCTCGACGCGCTCGATGTCGCGCGGCGAAATGCGCCCGATGTAGCCGATCATGTGCGACGCGATGTCGCCGAGCGGGTAGTCGCGGAACAGGCGGGCGCGCAGCTCGACGCCCGGGAACCGGAAACGGTTGGCCGTGAAGCGCGCGACGTCCTCGTCGGACAGGCGCGTGCGGATCGGGAACCGAGTCGAAGCGCTTGGTGTCCTCGAGCAGCTTCTTGAACCGGCGGCGGTCGCGCGGCTGGATGTCGACGACCTTCGCCAGTTCGTCGATCGTCTGCTCGAGGTTCTCGACCTTGGCCGGGGTGATCTCCAGCGTGTAGGCGGAGTAGTTGCGGGCGATGATCGCGCCGTTGCGGTCCTTGATCAGCCCGCGATTGGGCGGCACCGGCAGCACCGCGATCCGGTTCAGCTTCGGCCTGCTCGCGGTAGGCCTCGTGCTTGACGACCTGCAGCCACGCGAAGCGGGCGACCAGGATCGCGAAGGCCGACAGCACGAAGGCGCTCGCGACGAGCACGCGCGCGCGAAAGTGACGGACCTCGCGCTCGGGATTGCGCATCGCCGCCGCGCGCGGACCGAACGACAGTTCGTCCTGCGACGTCCAGCGACGGCGGCGGAACCAGCGTCTAGCCATGCGGGGCGCGCGCCGCGTGGCGCGAAGCGCGCGACGCGAGCAGGCAGGCGCAGCGATTGAAGGACCGGCATGCAGCGAGCCGGGCGCCGGGCAGGCGCCCGCAGGAGGAAGCTGGCGGATTATAGGAGGCGGGAACCCGTTTCCCGTCTCGGTGGCGAGGCCCGGATGCCGCGTCGGCGCGAGGCCACGCGGCCTCGGGCGGATCGAATCGCAGCGCCGTGACCGCTGGCGATCGCCTTTGCCGAAGTCGCCGGGATCGAGCATTTCTGGACGACGGTCGAGCGTGACATCCTCCTGCCCCGTGCAAGGGTGGATCTACTCCTTTCGGGGATGCATATGCCTATCGCCTCCGGCGCATCGCCCCGCGCGGTTGACACAACGCATCCTTCCCGGGCGACGCTGTCCGATACTTTCCTGCGCATGAACGCCGCCGAGAAGCCGATCCGCCTCGGACCGTGACCGTCCGACCACGCCGCGCCTTCTGCGCGAACTCGAGACGATCGAGGCAATGACGCGCATCTACTGCGCGGACCACCACGACGCGTCCACTCCGTGCGCCGACTGCCAGGCGCTGATGACGTACGCCGCGAAGCGCCTGGCCGTCTGCACGTTCGGCGAGGAAAAGCCGGTCTGCGCCAAGTGCCAGGTTCACTGCTACGGCAAGGCCATGCGCGAGAAGGTGCGCGAAGTGATGCGCTACGCCGGCCCGCGCATGATCTGGCGCCATCCGTGGCTCGCGCTGATGCACGTGGTCGACAAGCGCTACGTGGCCCCGCCGAAGCCGAGCGCGGCGGCCCCGCTTGCCAGGCCCGCGACGGCAGGCGAGAGCGCCGGCCCCGAGACCGGGCCGGGCTCCGACCCATCCCCGGGCTTAACGGCCGGCAAGACCGGCCGGAGTGAAGCGGTCGCATCCCCGCCCGGTTGACTTCTGGCAATACGCGGGAGGGACCCAGCGGCCAAGCTGACAGTGGGTCTTTGACTCTAGTGTCTGCGCATGCTGGCCGCTTGTCTCCGCCTACGATCGCCTGTGCTCGCGCTCGCGGCGCTGCTCGCCGGCTGCGCGGAACTGCTGCCGAAGTCGCGCGCGGAGACGCAGGCGGTCTGGTCGAGCTATCGACGAGGCGCGTGCGGCGATCGAGCAGATCGAGCCGTACAAGACGACGCGTACCGACCTGAAGGCCCTGGGCATCGGAGCGGGCGCCGATCCCACGGTCACGCTGTCTCAGCCACGTCGACATCGCCGTTGCGCTTCCCGATCGGCGGCGTCCTGCGGGAGCAGGACGTCGACCCCGGGATCCGCGACTGCCTCAAGGCGGGAAAGGCGTGCAACGCCTACCAGATCAACGTCAGGCGGACGTATCGGGACCGCACCGGCAACTTCTGGCTCGATGCCCTCCGATTCAACCGCCGCACGGACGTGACCGGGTGGTCGTTCAACGCGCTCATCCTCTTCGTCGACGATCTGGCGGTCTATGCCGTCTACGGCGGGCAGCCGACCGTGCACGAAGTCGAAGTCGAAAAGAATCCGCTCGGTCCGCTGCAGGGATGGGGTGACTGGGCGGGATCGCGCGCATTGCCGTAACCGGGCTCGCGCGTCATTTGCGCTTCGCGCGAGCGATCGGCGCGACGGATCGCGAACATCCGGGAGCCCGCTACAGCGGACGGGTGTCGTCCCGCTCGGTCGGCCGCCGCTGTGGCGCGAGCAGCAGCCACGACAGCAGGGGCCACAGCACGGCGCCCACGGCGCTCTGCATGAAGTAGACCCAGCCCGGCCAGTCGCCGCCGACCCACATGCGCACCGCGAGCGACGCGACCTGCGCCACCAGCAGCAGCGGCAGCACATGCAGCGCCTGGGCGCCGATCGGGAACCAGGTCATGCGCCGGTGCAGCGTGATGGCGCCGTAGGAGATCAGCGTGTAGGCAAGGGCGTGCTCGCCGAAGAGCGCGCCGTCGTGCACGTCCATCAGCAGGCCGAACACGAAGGCACGCGCCCATGCCGACGCGACGCGGCTGGTGCACGTTCCAGAACAGCAGCGCCAGCGCCAGCCAGTCCGGCACGAGCGGCAGCTGGCCCCAGGGGAACAGATTCAGCAGCAGCGCGGCGACCAGCGAACCCCAGATGAAGAACGGATTCGCGGGACGCAGCAGGTAGTGCGGCCGCGTGCCGAGCCGCGTGCCCGAGAGGTCGCGGGGCTTCGAGCTGCTGCAGCGCGAAGGTGTCGCGCAGCCAGCCCACGCATCGCGGGTGACGCTCATCGCCGGCCTCCCTTGCGCGGCGCCGCTTCGCCGGCGGCCGCGGGCGCGGCCGGCAGGCGCGCGGGCTCGGTGAGCAGCACCAGCAGTTGCTTGTGGCTCTCGACGCCGGCGAGCGGCCGCATCACGACGTGGGCGAACTGATCCGTCGTCGCGCGCTCGATGCGCTCCACCCTCGCCACCGGCGAGGCCCGGCGGGTAGACGCCGTCGAGTCCGGAGGTCACCGCGAGGTCGTCCTTGACGATGTCGGCGTTCGGCGCCATGAACCGCAGGTCGAGCGTGCCCGGCTCGGCGCCGCCGAACGCGACGCCGCGCAGGCCGTTGCGCAGGATCTGCACGGGAATCGTCTGGTCCTTGTCGGTCAGCAGCGTGACTTCGGAAGTGTCGCGGAACACCCGCGTCACCTGGCCGACCACCCCGAGGTCGTCGATCACCGGGTTGCCCGGGACGCACGCCTTCGTTCGACCCGGCGTGCAGCACGATCTTGCGCGAGTAGCGGTCGCGCGTTTCGTAGAGGACCGCGGCCAGCATCGAGGCATTCGGCAGGCGCTCCCGCGCGCCGAGCAGCTTGCGCAACCGCTCGTTCTCGACGGCGAGTTCACGCGCCTGCTGCAGCGACTGCGCGTTCGCGAGTTCGGCCTGCCTCAGCCGCTCGTTCTCGCGCTGCAGGGTCGAGACCGTGGCGAAGTAATCGCCGACCGCGTCGAATGCACGGCTGGGGATCAGCAGCACCTGCTGAACCGGATACAGCACGACGCCGACTCCGACGCGGACTGTCTCGAGCACCCGGATGCGCGAGTCGATGACGATCATCGCGATCGCCAGGAACGAGAAGAAAGCGAGCCGGGCCCGCGCCGAGACGCCCTGGTTGAACAGGGGCGGGGGGCCGTAGTCCATTAGCCGGGCGCGCGAAAGTGGAAACCTACTTTCGCGCGATCAGATGGAAAAGAATCGGTGGCGGAGCCACACGATTTTTTTGAGTTCAACAGCGACGAAAAGGCACACGACGACGGCGGTCCTCGTCGTGAGCGGCGTCAGCCCGTGGCGAAGATGGTGCCGAGCTTGTCCATGCGCTCGAGCGCGATGCCGCAGCCGCGCACGACGCAGGTCAGCGGCTCCTCGGCCACGACGACGGGCAGGCCGGTTTCCTCCATCAGCAGGCGATCGAGGTCGCGCAGCAGCGCCCCGCCGCCGGTGAGCATCATGCCGCGGTCGGCGATGTCGGCGCCGAGTTCGGGCGGGGTCTGCTCGAGCGCGATCTTCACGCTGGAGACGATCTGGTTCAGCGGGTCGGTCAGCGCTTCGAGGATCTCGTTGCTGGAGATCGTGAAGCTGCGCGGGATGCCCTCGGACAGGTTGCGCCCCTTGACTTCCATTTCGCGGACTTCGGAGCCCGGGAAGGCCGAGCCGATTTCCTTCTTGATCAGCTCCGCCGTCGGCTCGCCGATCAGCATGCCGTAGTTGCGGCGGATGTAGTTGATGATCGCCTCGTCGAACTTGTCGCCGCCGACGCGCACGCTGCCCTTGTAGACCATGCCGCCGAGCGAGATCACGCCGACTTCGGTCGTGCCGCCGCCGATGTCGACGACCATCGAGCCGGACGCTTCGGACACCGGCAGCCCGGCGCCGATCGCCGCCGCCATCGGCTCCTCGATCAGGAACACCTGCGACGCACCGGCCGCCTCGGCCGATTCCTTGATGGCGCGTCGCTCGACCTGGGTCGAGCCGCACGGCACGCAGATGATGATGCGCGGATTCGGCGCGAACAGGCTCGACGGGTGGACCATCTTGATGAACTGCTTGAGCATCTGCTCGGTCACGGTGAAGTCGGCGATGACGCCGTCCTTCATCGGGCGGATGGCCTCGATGTTCCCCGGGACCTTGCCGAGCATCTGCTTGGCTTCCTTGCCGACCGCCTGGATGGTGCGCTTGCCGTTGGGCCCGCCTTCCTGGCGGATCGCGACCACCGACGGCTCGTCGAGCACGATCCCCTTGCCCCGCACGTAGATCAGCGTGTTCGCCGTGCCGAGGTCGATGGCGAGGTCGTTGGAAAAGTAGCTGCGAAGAAAACCGAACATGAACGCCCTGCCCTAGTGCCCGTTAACGAGCTGCGCTGCACCGTTCCGCGCCTCGGCGGGCGCGGTTTCTCCAGAGGAGCGCAGAGTCTGAAGAGAATGCGCGATGATAAACTAATCGACTGCGTAAACCGCACTTCAACCGTTCGCTTTAGCTCCGATTTTCGAGCAGTTTTTTCAGACCCTCCCGCCTTGATGGCACTCGATCTCGACCAGGTCCGCCGCATCGCCCACCTCGCCCGCATCGAGGTCACGGACGACGAAGCGCAGCGCACGCTCGACCAGTTGTCCGACATCTTCGCGATGATCGAGACGATGCGGGCGGTCGACACCACCGGCATCGAGCCGATGGCCCACCCGCTCGGCGGTCACCAGCGACTGCGCGAGGACGCGTCACCGAGACCGACCACCGCGCCGTCAACCTCGCGAACGCGCCCGAACAGCAGGACGGCCTGATCCTGGTTCCGAAGGTGATCGAGTAGCGATGGCGGACCTCGCCCACGCCTCGCTGGCGGAACTCGCGCGCGCGCTCGCGGCGAAGGACGTCTCGGCGGTCGAACTCGCCCGGCTGTTCCTCGGCCGGATCGACGCGCGCCGCGACCTGAATGCCTTCCTCGACGTCCGCCCCGATGTCACCCTCGCGCAGGCCGCCGACGCCGACGCACGCCGCGCGCGGGGCGACGCCACGCCCCTGACCGGCGTGCCGATCGCCCACAAGGACATCTTCGTCACCCGGGATTTCTGCTCGACCGCGTCGAGCCGGATCCTCGAGGGCTACATGAGCCCCTTCGATGCGACGGTGGTGGACAACCTCGGGCGCGCCGGCATGGTGACGCTCGGCAAGCTCAACTGCGACGAGTTCGCGATGGGCTCGAGCAACGAGAACAGCGCCTACGGCAACGTGCTGAACCCCTGGGATCCGACGGCGGTGCCGGGCGGCTCGTCGGGCGGCTCGTCGGCCGCGGTCGCCGCCCGGATCGCGCCGGTGGCCACGGCCACGGATACCGGCGGCTCGATCCGCGAGCCGGCCGCCTTCACCGGCATCACCGGCACCAAGCCGACCTACGGCCGGCCGTCGCGCTGGGGCATGATCGCCTTCGCGTCGAGCCTCGACACCGCTGGCCTCATGACCCAGTCGGCGGAGGACGCCGCGCTGGTCTTCAACCACATGCTGGGCTTCGATCCGAAGGATTCGACCAGCGTCGACCGCCCCAACGAGGACTACACGCGGCATCTGGGCATGAGCGTCAAGGGCCTGAAGATCGGCGTGCCCAGGGAGTTCTTCGGCGCCGGCCTGCAGCCGGACGTCGAAGCGGCCGTGCGCGCCGCCCTCGACGAATACCGCCGCCTGGGCGCCGAACTCGTCGAAGTCTCGCTGCCGAACGCTGAACTCGGCATCCCCGTGTACTACGTGGTCGCGCCTGCCGAGTGCTCCAGCAACCTGTCGCGCTTCGACGGAGTCCGCTACGGCCATCGCGCCCGGCACTACAGCGACCTGGCGGACATGATGAAGAAGTCGCGCGCCGAAGGCTTCGGGCCCGAGCCCAAGCGGCGGATCCTGATCGGCACCTACGTCCTGTCGCACGGCTACTACGACGCGTACTACATCAAGGCGCAGCAGGTGCGCCGGCTGATCGCCGACGAATTCCAGCGTGCATTCCAGCAGTGCGACGTCATTGCCGGGCCGGTCACCACCAGCGTCGCGTTCGGCTTCGGCGAGAAGGCCGCCGACCCGGTCGCGATGTACATGGCGGACCTCTACACGGTGCCGGGCAGCCTGGCCGGCGTGCCGTCGATGAGCATCCCGTGCGGCTTCGGGGCCGGCCCGATCAACAGCGGCCGGCCGGTCGGACTGCAGTTGATCGCGAACTACTTCGACGAGGCACGGATGCTGGGCGTCGCGCACGCCTACCAGCAGGCGACCGACTGGCACCGCCGTACTCCGCGGGGCGCCTGAGACCATGTCGAGCCGGCTGCTCGAGGCCAATCAGCAGCAGGTGGCCGGCGCCGCCGACGCCAGCGAGCGGACCCGCCTGCTGCAGGATCGCGCGGTTCTGCAGGCCCGGCTGGGCCGTGCCGACGACGCCCGGCAGACGCTCGATCGTGCCGAAGAAACGGCGCCCGCGGATCTGCCGATCACACTGAAGCTCCGATTCGCCTACGCGCGCGCGATCGCTTCATATTTCGGCAAGCACTTCGACCAGGCACGGCAGCAGATGGCGACCGTGCTGCAGCAGGCGCGCGAGCACGACGACGCCGCCCTCGCCGCCGAATGCGAATCGACCCTGGCGCTCTTCCTGCAGCGCGAGGGTGACGTCCGCGCCGCCGCGCGTCACGCCCGATCGGTTCTCGCCGGTCCGGCGTGTTCCCTGGAATCGCGGTACCGGGCTTCGCTCGCGCTGGCCTCGCTGCACCAGGACGCCCGCGACTACGAGGAGGCGGTCCGTCTGTACCGCGAGACGCAGGACGTCGTGCGTTCGCTGGGCGACGACATCGCCATGGCGAGCTGGATGGGCCGCGCGGCCGCCTCGCAGGCGGCGCACGCGCGACAGGCGGCGGCAAGCGGCGATCTCGACACTCGCACGCTGAACGAGGCCGTCGACGCGCTGCAGCGGAGCATCGCGTTCTCGGAGCAGTTGCCCGATGCGCCGGACGTTGCCCTCAACCGCCTGTTGCTCGCCGAGATGCGCGTCCTCCAGAAGCGGTACCGCGAGGCACTCGCCCTCTACGACGCGCAGTTGCCGGCGATCGAGGGCGACGGCTTCCTGCACGAGGTGACCGCGGCGATGGCGGACCGTGCGCAGTGCCTGCTGAAGCTGGGCGAACCGGATGCCGCGTACTCGCAGGCGGCCGCCGCGCTGCAGAGGCTGGACGAGAGCACGCCGGCCGACATCCGCGCCATCGTCCACGAGAACATGGCCGAGGCCCTGCAGCAGGCCGGCAAGGCGATCGAGGCCGAACAGCACCGCGTGCTGTCGCGCATGGCGTGGGAGACCTACGCGCACGAGCAGCGCGAGGCGCGCCGGCTGTTGCGCGAGAATCCAACCGAAACCTTGCACTAGGGGACCGGGCGATGCAGTGGGAAGTGGTGATCGGGCTCGAAACGCATGCCCAGCTGACGACGGCGAGCAAGATCTTTTCGGGGTCGTCGACGGCGTTCGGCGCCGAGCCCAACTCGCAGGCGAACGTGATCGATCTCGCGCTGCCGGGCACGCTGCCCGTGCTGAACCGCGGCGCCGTCGCCCGCGCGATCCAGTTCGGTCTCGCGATCGGCGCCACCATCGCGCCGCGCAGCATCTTCGCGCGCAAGAACTACTTCTACCCGGATCTGCCGAAGGGCTACCAGATCAGCCAGTACGAGATTCCGGTCGTGCAGGGTGGCACCCTTACCTTCGTCGTGCAGCCGAAGCACGGCGAGGCCTACCTCAAGACGGTGAACCTCACGCGCGCGCATCTCGAGGAGGATGCGGGCAAGTCGCTGCACGAGGACTTCCACGGCATGTCAGGCATCGACCTCAACCGGGCCGGCGTGCCGCTGCTCGAGATCGTGTCGGAGCCCGAGATGCGTTCGTCGGCCGAGGCCGTGGCCTACGCCAAGGCGCTGCATTCGCTGGTCGTGTGGCTCGGGGTATGCGACGGCAACATGCAGGAAGGCAGCTTCCGCTGCGACGCCAACGTGTCGGTGCGGCCGGCCGGCGAAACGAAGCTCGGCACCCGCTGCGAGATCAAGAACCTGAACAGTTTCCGGTTCCTCGAGAAGGCGATCGAGTTCGAGGTGCGGCGACAGATCGAACTGATCGAGGACGGCGGCACCGTCGTGCAGGAAACCCGGCTGTACGACCCGGACCGCGACGAGACGCGGTCGATGCGCAGCAAGGAAGACGCGATGGACTATCGCTACTTCCCCGACCCGGACCTGCTGCCGCTGGCGATCTCGCCGGAGTGGATCGCCGAGGTGAAGGCCGGGATGCCCGAGCTGCCGGGCGCGATGCGGGAACGCTTCGTGCGGGAGTACGGACTGTCCGATTACGAGGCGCAGACGCTGACGGCGTCGCAATCGCTCGCGCGGTACTTCGAGGACGTCGCGCTGCAGGTGGCCGACCGCAAGGCGGCGGCGAACTGGGCGCTGGGCGAACTGTCCGCGGCGCTCAACGAGTCCGGGCTGGCCCCCGGGCAGGCGCCGGTATCGCCGACGCAACTCGCCGGACTGATCGCCCGCGTCGCCGACGGCACGATCAACATGAAGACCGCGAAGGACGTGTTCGCCGCCCTGTGGACGCGCGAGGGCGACAGCGCCGACGCCATCATCGCCGCGCGCGGGCTGAAGCAGATCAGCGACGTCGGCGCGATCGAAAGGATCATCGACGAGGTGCTGGCGGCCAACCCGAAGTCGGTCGAGGAATTCCGGGCCGGCAAGGAGAAGGCGTTCAACGCGCTGGTCGGCCAGGCGATGAAGGCAACCAAGGGCAAGGCCAATCCGCAGCAGGTCAACGAGATCCTGCGGCGGCGGCTGGCGGGCTGAGCACGAAAGAAAAGCGGCCCCGAGGGGCCGCCTTTTCATCCGCACGGTTCGCCCGCTACGGCGCGAGAACCAGCGTGAAGTCCTGTCCGGTGTTGGGCGTGCCGGTGACTACCGTGATTTCGTCACCGCTTCGGCGTGTAGCCGGTCGCCGTCGCTTCCAGTCTGTACTTCGCGGCCGCGCCAGCCGGGTACACACGCCGTTGACGGTCCCGGACTGCGACCGCCACCAGGCAGCGTCTGCTGTCATCTGATCCGTACGTGCCGTCGATTCGCTGCCGGTTGCGATCTCGAACCGAGGCGCCGACGCTTCGAGCCTGTACTGCGCCTCGCCACGCTCTGCGGACGAGTTGAGCCAGCGTCCCACGGCTCGGCATAGGCGCCAGGCGGAGGCGCGGCGACCGGCAGCGACAGCGAGTAGTTGCCCGCTGCCGAGTTTGTCGAGTTGACGTGCGCAACCTCGACCTTCACCGGACCGGGGTCCGACCTGCCTGCAGCGCGCGCACCGACTCGGAGTCGCGCGCGTCGGGCCGCTCAGCGTTGCCGGTCACTGGCGATGCCGGACGCGGAAGTCGGCATCGGAATGGCGGTCCAGCGCTGGTTCCCAGCATTCGTTGTCGTGTTCGGCGCACGACCGGCACGGTGGTGACGACCGATGTCGTGCGGTCTGTCACCGGTGAACACGACGTCGTACGGCGCCCTTGGTCGGATCGAGCGGCGCAAGTACGAACTGCCCTTCAGGCGGTCCGGCTAGCGGTGGCTTGCAGCACCACGCCGTCCTTCTGGGCGGTGACCGTCACGCCCGCCATCCCGGCTGCGACGTAGCCCTGGATCGCCGGCACGCGTCGCGGGAATGACGCTGAGGACCGGCTTCAGCAGATAGCTGCCGTTGCCGCGCTGGACGATCGAGCGGCATGCGTCGAAGTCGATCACGAGTCGGTCAGCTGTGTCTGGGCTCGACCGTGAAGGCGTTGATCAGCTTCAGGCCGCTCTGCGTGCGCGCTCGGGGTGTCGCAGCGCCATCTCCTGGAATCGCCGTCCGGCGATGACCGTGTTCGCCATGGCACCGCTTCCCTGGTTCGACCGAGCACGAGCCGCACCTGCGTGTAGTGCCAGCCGGCAGCGGCAGCGTTCCGAGCTCCTCCAGACGGCCGTTGGTCAATTCGAGAAGGTCGATCTTGCGACCCGGCTGTCGCGTCACCGGGTCAAGGACTTCGACATCGCGCCAGCCGCTGGCCGGTCGGCGACGACACCGTTCATGAGATCGAGCAGGTTGATGGTGCGCGGGCCCGGACTAACGACGATTTCGGTCCACCGGCGTCGTTGTCGCCTGCCGCTGCGTTCATGTGGAATCGAACGCGCTCGACCGTCACGTTGACTTCCCTGAAGCCGCAGGCGGGCGCGTCCGTCAAACCCACTCGCAGCGTTCCGGTTGGCGCCGTGCCCGGAGTCGACGTGCTCGCGCCTCCGCCGCCGCCGCCACCACACGCCACGAGTCCAGCGCTTGCCGCGATCGCGAGGAGCGCGGTCCTGATCGCAGCCTTCATCGATTTCGTCATTGCTTACCCTTCCGAGAGACAACCCGAAGTATGGGAACTTTTCCCATTCTAGGGAGCAACAGGGATGCCGCGCGAGGGGTAATCCGATGAGCGGCCGACCGCTAATGCGATCGGTTGAGGGCGGTCAGGAGCAGGTGGCGCGCAGGCGGCGGAGCGTCTCGGTCGACCAGGGCAGGTTGGCCGGATCCTCGTCGGCATAGAACTTGTTCTCGATGGGCAGCGCGGTGCTCCCCGGGGGCGGGAAGCCGCGCACGGCGACCGTGCCCGGCACCAGGTCTCCCAGACGGACCTCGCCGCCCTGCAGGTCGCGCTCGCACACGAGGAACTGCACATTGCCGCGTGCGACCCGGTTGCGGACTTCGACCACCTCGGGAGGCGCCGTCAGCGACAGGTAGCGAATGGCATCGCCGACGACGAGCAGGAAGAAGCGCGAACCGGGGTTCTGCGCGAGCGCGCGCTCGGCGGTCGCCGGGAAGTCGAACCCGCCACCGGCCACGTAGAGGTTGCCGCCCGCCGGCCCCGGCTGCGCGCCGGCGCCCGACAGGTCAGCAGCGTCAGCACGGCAATCAGCCAGCGGTTCATGGTGGTCCTAACGAGTGCGGTAGCGCGGGTCGAGCAGGATATCCGGCTCGGGGTTGCGCTGCACGGGATTCGCACCCTGGGACACGAGTTCGCGGAAGCGCTTCTTCTCCGCGTCGAAGCGCTCGTTGATCCGCTGCATCTCGGCTCGTGCGTCCCGGACGATCTTCAGTTCCGCCGCCTTTTCCTGCTCGTTGTTCGCGTACGCGCGCTTGACGCTGTCCGGCAGGTCGCGTTTCTTGTAGAACTCGGACTCCTCGTCCAGGCGCTTGCGCTCCGCGTCCATGCGTTCGATGCGCGCCTGCGACCGCCGGATCACCTCGTTGCTGGTGTCCAGCGCCTTCACGCGCGCCGCTTCGATCTCGCCCTCGTCCGCATACGCTTCCAGCAGCGAGCGATCGCGCCGGCGCTGCGCCAGCACCCGTTCCTCTTCCTCGAGGCGCTTCTTCGCCTCGAGGGCACGCGCCTTCTGCTCCTCCTGCGTCATCGGACGCGGGATCACGCGGCGCACCGAACCGTCCTTGTTCAGCTCGCGGATGTCGCTGTTCACGCACTCCGGCGGCGGGCGGTCGCCGCTGTAGGTGCGGCCGTTGGCGACGCAGCTGTAGATGGGCGCCGTCTGCGGCGGCGCCTGCGCGTACCCGACGGCACTCGTCAGCAGCAATGCGGCGAACGCCACGCCCGACCGCCGCGCGGCGCGCGCTACCGACCCCACCTTGCCCTCAAGCCCCATACCGTTCCCGATATCGTTCCACCGCCGGCAGGAATGATCGTGCAGCCGCCGCGTGCGAAGAGGCGGAATTGAGGAAGCGAAGCAGGTCATTCAGGTTGGCTATGGCGAGTACCGGCATCCCGTACGTGGATTCAACGCTCTGGACGGCGGATTCGGCTGACAGCGCGTCGTCGGCGCCCGACCGCTCCATGCGATCCAGCGCGATCAGGACCCCGGCCGGAGTGGCCCCCGCGGCCCGGATCAGCTCCACCGACTCGCGCACCGAGGTCCCGGCCGTGATCACGTCGTCGACGATGATCACGCGCCCGGCCAGCGCGCTGCCGACGATCACGCCGCCCTCGCCGTGATCCTTGGCTTCCTTGCGGTTGAACGCGAACGGAACGTCCGCGCCCGAGGTCAGCCAGCGCAACGGCGGTGGCCGACGCGAGCGTGATGCCCTTGTAGGCCGGGCCGAACAGCATGTCGAACTGCACGCGCCCGGCGTCCCGGGCGGCGAGCAGGGTCCGCGCATAGAAGCGCGCCAGCTGCCCGAGGGTGGCGCCGCGGTTGAACAGTCCCGCGTTGAAGAAATACGGCGACAGCCGACCGGCCTTGGTCCTGAATTCGCCGAACTTCAGCACGCCGGCTTGAAGCGCGAACTCGATGAATTGTTGTTGGAGTGCATTCACGATCGAGCAGGGCCTGGCCCCGTTCCGGTTCCAGCGCGATTCTGCCGCATCGGTCCCCGAAAGGTTGGACAATGGCCGACTTTTTCAGGCTAGCTTGACCCATGTTCCGCATCGTCACGCTCAACGCCAACGGCATCCGTTCGGCCGGCAGCAAGGGACTTGTTCCGCTGGCTCAAGCGCGTCGAACCCGACGTCGTCTGCCTGCAGGAGGTCAAGGCGCACGAGGGCGACATCCCGGATGCGCTGCGGGCCAGCGGGCAGTTTCACGCGCACTTCCACTGCGCCGAGAAGAAGGGCTACTCGGGCACGGCCGCTGTACGCCGTGAAGCGGCCGCGCTCGGTCCGCTGCGGTTTCGGCTCCCCCGAGTTCGACGCCGAGGGCCGCTACATCGAGGCGGAGTTCGCCAGCGTCACGGTCATTTCCGCCTACTTTCCCTCGGGCTCGTCCGGCCCCGAGCGCCAGGCCGCCAAGTACCGCTTCCTCGACCTGTTCTACCCGCACCTCGCGCAACTCATCGCAAGCGGACGCGAGGTGATCCTGTGCGGCGACGTCAACATCGCCCACCGCGAGATCGACCTGAAGAACTGGAAGGGCAACCGGAAGAACTCGGGGTTCCTCCCGGAGGAGCGCGCATGGCTGTCGCGCGTGTTCGACGAGCAGGGCTGGGTCGACGTCTTCCGCCAGCATCGACGCCCGGCCCGACCAATACACGTGGTGGAGCAATCGCGGACAGGCCTGGGCGAAGAACGTCGGCTGGCGGATCGACTACCAGATCGCCACGCCGGGCGTGGCCGCGCGCGCGCGGCGCGCCGAGATCTACACCGCCCGGCGCTTTTCCGACCACGCGCCGCTGACCATCGAATACACGGGACGACTCTGACGCAATGAATGCCCCCCGCTCGCTCCACGACCGGCTGCACGAGCACGTACACCTCAGGGACATCGCGTGGCTGATCGCCATCGCGGTGGCGCTCCTGGCGCTCGCCGGCTGGGGCCTGTCGCGCCTGGCGCCGCCGCCACCGCCGAGGAAGATCGTGATGAGCACCGGCGCTCCGGACGGCGCCTATCACGCCTACGCGACTCGGTACCGGGCGATCCTCGCCGAGTACGGCATCGACCTCGTCCTGAAGCCCTCGCGGGGAGCACAGGAGAACCTCGAGCGATTGCGCAGCAGGGTCGACGACGTCGACGTGGCGCTGGTGCAGAGCGGACTGACCAGGCCGGAAGAGCCGGGACTCGCCAGCCTCGGCAGCGTGTTCTACGAGCCGATCTGGATCTTCTATCGCGACAAGCGGGTGCTCGAGCGCAGTTTCGAACTGGCGGGCGGGAAGATCGCGATCGGAGCGCCCGGCAGCGGAACGGCCGAACTGGGACGCGCGCTGGCCGCCAGTGCCGGGCTGGACCAGCCGCCCACGACACTGGTCGAACTCGGTGGACTGGCTGCGGCCGAGGCGCTCGCCGGCGGCGCCATCGACGCCGCCTTCTTCGTCTCTGCGGTCGACGGCCCGGCGGTGACCCGGCTGCTGGCCACGCGCGATGTGCGGCTGATGGACATGCGCCACGCCGACGCCTATGTGCGGCGCATGCCGTTCCTCCACAAGATCGTCCTGCCCGAGGGCGTGGTCGACATGAAGCGCAACGTGCCACCGCAGACCGTCACGCTCGTCGCGCTGACGGCGAATCTGATCGCGCGGGAAGAACTGCACCCGGTGGCCGTCGAACTGCTGCTGGCGGCGGCCCGGCGGGTCCATGGCGGGGCCACGCTGCTGCACGCGGCCAACGTCTTTCCGGCGCCGCTGGACGCGTCGGTCCCGCTCTCGACTGACGCGGAACGGTTCTACAAGGATCGTCCGGGGCTGCTGCGCCGCTGGCTGCCGTTCTGGCTGGCCATCTGGCTGGAGCGGACGCTGTTCATCCTGCTTCCGCTGGCGGCGGTCGCGGTGCCGCTGTTCGCCTACCTGCCGAAGATCTACGACTGGCGCATGCGCGGCCGCCTGGATCACTGGTACCGCGAACTGAAGCGACTGGAACATGCGACCGAGCGCGGAGCCGCGGTCGACAAGCAACTCGAGCGACTCGACGAGATCGACGCGCTGGTGAACCGCCTCAAGGTGCCGATGGGCTACCTGGACCGCCTGTACACGCTCCGCACGCACGCCTCCTACGTGCGAGGCGTGCTCGGGCAGCGCGCACGGATGACCACGGCGGACGACTGATGGTCAGGTGAGCAGCAAGGCCGCGCCGGCGGCGGCCAGCGCCAGGCCGGACCAACGCAGCCCGTCCGCACGGCGTGCGAGCCAGCCGGTCCGCAGCAGATCCGGGCGGGCGGCGCGATCGAGGGCGGGCGCGAAGAACACGAGCAGCGCGCCGGTCCACAGCAGCGCTGCGTCGATGCGACCGCCGACCAGGGAAATCACCGCGAACGATGCGAAGGCAAGCAGGCTCGCATTGGCAAGCACGCGCACGAGCACCGAGCTGCGTTCCGCTGGCGGCTGCTCCGGTATCCGATTGAGGGGTTCGGTCATGGTCCTGCGTCTGTCCGTCGAAGTATCGAAGGCGGGCAGCTGGCGCAAGGCGCCGAATAGCGCGGACATAGGCTGCATTTTCCGGCCCTCTGGCGACGTCCGCGCTTCGCGGCCGACCTCATCGACGGGACTTCCCGCAGGCGGCGGCCGCCGGCTTCGCCACTACACTCGCCGCCCATGGCCGAAACGAGCACGACCGGCGCGGCGGGACCCGCGCGGCGCTGGAGCAACGCCCTGCGGGTGTATCTCGAACCCGCGTCGCTCCGGATGTTCTTCCTCGGTTTCGGAGCGGGGTTGCCGCTGCTGCTCGTGCTGGGCACGCTGTCCTTCCGCCTGCGCGAGGCGGGCATCGATCGCGCGACGATCGGCTTCCTGAGCTGGGTCGGGCTGGCCTACGGCATCAAGTGGGCCTGGGCGCCGCTGGTGGATCGCCTGCCGCTGCCGTGGCTGACGCGCGCGCTCGGACGCCGACGCAGCTGGCTGCTGCTTGCGCAGGCCGGCGTCGTCGCGGGCCTCATCGGCATGGCGCTGGCCGACCCGCGTGCCGGACTCAACGGATTGATCGGATTCGCGCTGCTGGTGGCGTTCTCGTCGGCGACGCAGGACATCGCGCTCGACGCCTATCGCATCGAATCCGCGCAGGTCGAGAAACAGGCCGCGCTCGCCGCCATGTATCAGACGGGCTACCGCCTCGCCATGATCTGGGCGGGCGCCGGTGTGCTGTGGATCGCCGCCCGCTCGGCCGGCGCCGACGCGGCGAGCTACAGCGCGGCTGCATGGACGACCGCCTACCTGGCGATGGCGGCCTCCATGCTGGTCGGAATCGCCACGGTCCTGTTGTCACCGGAACCGGTCCCAGGCGAAGGCCGCGCGCGCAGCGACGGCGAGGAGCAGGCGCTCGCGCGGCGTCTGATGGCCGAGCGCGGGATGAGCGCGCGCACCGCGGCGTTGGTGGCGTGGCTGCGCATGGCAGTCGTCGGTCCCTTCGCCGACTTCATCGCCCGCTATCGCTGGCATGCGCTGCTGCTGCTCGCGCTGATCGCCGTGTACCGCATCTCGGACGTCGTCATGGGCATCATGGCCAACCCCTTCTACGTGGACATGGGCTACACGAAGGACGAAGTGGCGGCGGTATCCAAGCTCTACGGCGTGGTGATGACGCTGGCCGGCGCGTTCGTTGGCGGCGTGCTCGCGCTGCGCTTCGGCGTGACGCGCATCCTGATGCTCGGCGCGGTGCTTTCCGCGGCGTCCAACCTGCTCTTTGCGTGGCTGGCCACGCGCGGCCACGACCTCACGGGCCTGATCTTCACCATTTCCGCCGACAACCTGTCGGCCGGCATCGCGTCGGCGGCCTTCATCGCCTACCTGTCGAGCCTGACGAACGTGCGCTACTCGGCCACGCAATACGCGCTCTTCTCGTCGGTCATGCTGCTGCTGCCGAAGTTCGTCGCCGGCTTCTCGGGCGTGTTCGTCGATGCCTGGGGCTACGTCGCGTTCTTCTACAGCACCGCGCTGCTCGGCGTGCCGGTGCTGCTCCTCGTGTGGCTCGCGAGCCGCGTGCACGCACAACCGCACGACGATGCGCCGCGGGTCTCGCCGCGGCGCTAGTCGCGCCAGCGTCAGCGCGTTTCGAAGCGATAGACCGCGAGCGTCGAGCGCAGGCCGGGAAGCACATCGACCGTCCGGCCTTCGGCGAACACGGCGCGCCCGGTGATCATGAGCCCGACCTTCGACGCCAGGATCTCGAAGTCCTTCAGCGTGCACAGGTGGATGTTCGGCGTGTCGTACCACTGATACGGAATGTGCTTGGTCACCGGCATGCGGCCGGCGAGCAGCGACACCGCGTGCTTCCAGTGCCCGAAGTTGGGGAAGCTCACGACGCCCTGGCGCCCGACCCGCGCCATCTCGCGCAGCAGCCCTTCGGCGTTGTGCATCGCCTGCAGCGTCTGCGACAGCACGACCGTGTCGAACATGTCGTCGTCGAACATCCGCAGGCCGGCGTCGAGGTTCTGCTGCACGACGTTGATGCGCGCGCGCACGCAGTGCGCCACGTGCTCGTCGTTCAGTTCGACGCCGTAGCCGCGGCAGCCCTTGGCGTCGCGCAGGTGCGCGAGCAGCGTGCCGTCGCCGCAGCCGAGGTCGAGCACGCGGCTGCCCGGCGCGACCCAGTCGGCGATCTGGGCGAGGTCGACGCGCAGCGTCATCGCGCCCCCACCTCCTCGGCGATCGTCTCGAAGTAATTGCGCACGACCCGGTGGTACCGCGGGTCCTCCAGCAGGAAGGCGTCGTGGCCGTGCGGCGCGTCGATCTCGGCGTACGAGACGTCGCGCCCGGTGGCGATCAACGCCTCGACGATCTCGCGCGACCGCTCGGGCGGGAAGCGCCAGTCGGTCGTGAACGCCGCCAGCAGGAACTTCGCGGTGGCGGGTCGCATCGCGGTCATCAGGTTGCCGCCCGTGGCCTTCGCGGGATCGAAGTAGTCGAGCGCGCGCGTGATCAGCAGGTACGTGTTGGCGTCGAAGTACTCGGCGAACTTGTCGCCCTGGTAGCGCAGGTAGCTCTCCACCTCGAACTCGACGTCGTAGTGGAACTGGTACTCGTCGCCGATCTCCCGTCCGCGCAGCGCGCGGCCGAACTTCTCGGCCATGTCAGCGCCGGACAGGTACGTGATGTGGCCGATCATGCGCGCCACGCGCAGGCCGCGCCGTGGCACCACGCCGTGCGCGTAGTAGTCGCCGCCGTGGAAGTCCGGGTCGGAACGGATGGCCGTGCGCGCCACCTCGTTGAACGCGATGTTCTGCGCCGACAGCTTCGGCGCCGACGCGATCGCGACGCAGTGCGCGAGGCGCTCCGGGTACTGGATCGCCCACGACAGCGCCTGCATGCCGCCGAGCGAGCCGCCCATCACCGCCGCCCAGCGCTCGGATGCCGAGGGCGTCCGCCAGCCGGGCCTGCGCGTCGACCCAGTCCTCGACCGTCACCACCGGGAAGCTCGCGCCGTACGGCTTGCCGGTCGCCGGGTTGATCGACATCGGCCCGGTCGAGCCGAAGCAGGAGCCGAGGTTGTTGACGCCGACCACGAAGAAGCGGTTCGTGTCGACCGGCTTGCCGGGACCGACCATGTTGTCCCACCAGCCGATGTCCTTCGGGTCGTCGGGCGATCACGCCGGCCACGTGGTGCGAGGCATTCAGCGCGTGGCAGACCAGCACCGCATTGCTGTGGTCGGCGTTGAGCTGGCCGTAGGTTTCCACCTTCAGCTCGTAGCCGTCGACCGTCGCTCCGCTGGCCAGCGCGAGCGGCGCGTCGAACCGGTACGTCTGCGGTGTCACGACACCGACGGAACCTGACTTCAGCATGACCAATAAAAAACCCGAGAGGCGCGGGGGCCGGCTCGGGTTCGTCGCAGCAACGCTGCTTGACCTCTTTAGCGATTCAGGAGGCTGTCCTCCCGCGCCCGCAAGCGAGTCGGCAAATCGGCGCAGGACGAAAAGTAGAGGTTCGAGGAAGCGGTGTCAAACTCGCGGCCTCCCCACCGTTCACCCAGACTCTCCATGGCCTACACCGTTTTCGGCACGTCCGCGTCCGGCAACTGCCACAAGGTCCGGATGGCACTCGACATCCTCGGTCAGCCCTACGAGTGGAAGGAAATCGACGTCGTGAAGGGCGAGTCGCGCACGCCGGCGTTCCTGGCGATGAACCCCAACGGCAAGGTGCCGGTGCTCGCCATCGACGACGCAGACCTTCCTGCCCGAGTCCAACGCGATCCTCTGGTACCTCGGCGAAGGCACGCCGCTGGTGCCGGACGAACCGCCTCGACCGTGCGCGGGTGCTGCAATGGATGTTCTTCGAGCAGTACAGCCACGAGCCGGCCATCGCGGTGGCGCGCTTCATCCGCTGCTTCCTGAAGAAGCAACGACGACCCGCGCCTGCCCGACCTGCTGCGGCGCGGCGACGCCGCGCTGGCCGTGATGGAGCGCCACCTCGCCAGCCATCCGTTCTTCGCCGGAAGCGGACTGACGCTCGCCGACCTCGCCCTGTTCGCCTACACGCACAAGGCCGGCGACGGCGGCTTCGACCTGGGCCGGTATCCGGCGGTATCCGCCTGGCTGGCGCGGTGCCGTGAACAGCGCGGCGTCACCGAGATGCCGGCACCTTGATCGGCGAGGCCGCGCTTCGCACTACCATTCACCTTTCGCCCCGCGCCCTCCCGCGAACGACGACGATGACGATCCTCGAGACTCGACTGAACGCCCGCAGCCCGGAGTTCCGCAGCAACGCGGACGCGATGCGTGCGCTGGTGGCCGACCTGAAGGAGAAGGTCAACGCCGTCGGCGTCGGCGGCGGCCCGGAAGCGCGCGCCAAGCACACCGCGCGCGGCAAGCTGCTGCCGCGCGACCGGGTGCAGATGCTGCTCGATCCCGGCACGCCCTTCCTGGAACTGTCGCAACTCGCCGCGTACGACATGTACGACAACGCCGCGCCCTCGGCGGGGATCATCACCGGGGTCGGCCGGGTCGCCGGGCGCGAATGCGTCATCGTCTGCAACGACGCCACGGTCAAGGGCGGCACGTACTACCCGATGACCGTCAAGAAGCACCTGCGGGCGCAGGAAATCGCGCGCGAGAACCGGCTGCCGTGCATCTATCTGGTCGACTCGGGCGGCGCCAACCTGCCGAACCAGGACGACGTCTTCCCGGACCGCGAGCACTTCGGCCGCATCTTCTTCAACCAGGCCACGCTGTCGGCGGCCGGCATTCCGCAGATCGCCGTCGTCATGGGCTCGTGCACGGCCGGCGGCGCCTACGTCCCGGCGATGAGCGACGAGTCGATCATCGTCGCCAACCAGGGCACGATCTTCCTCGGCGGCCCGCCGCTGGTGAAGGCGGCGATCGGCGAAGTCGTCAGCGCCGAGGACCTCGGCGGCGGCGACGTGCACACGCGGCTGTCCGGCGTCGCCGACCATCTCGCCGCCAACGACGCGCACGCGCTGGCGCTGGCGCGCCGCATCCTCGCGACCACGAACTACGTGAAGCCGTCGCCAGCAGCTGTTGCGCGAGCCGCGGCCGCCCAGGCTCGATCCGCTCGACCTGTACGGCGTGATTCCGACCGACACGCGCAAGCCGTACGACGTGCGCGAGGTGATCGGACGCCTCGTCGACGCCTCCGAGTTCGACGAATGGAAGGCGCGCTTCGGATCGACCCTCATCACCGGCTTCGCCTGGATCGAAGGCATGCCGGTGGGCATCATCGCCAACAACGGCATCCTCTTTTCCGAGAGCGCGCAGAAGGGCGCGCACTTCATCGAGCTGTGCTGCCAGCGCAAGGTGCCGCTGGTGTTCCTGCAGAACATCACCGGCTTCATGGTGGGCCGCAAGTACGAGAACGAGGGCATCGCGCGCCACGGCGCCAAGATGGTGACGGCCGTGTCATGCGCCCAGGTGCCGAAGTTCACCGTGATCATCGGCGGCAGCTTCGGAGCGGGCAACTACGGCATGTGCGGGCGGGCGTTCGGACCGCGCTTCCTGTGGCTGTGGCCGAACGCGCGCATCAGCGTGATGGGCGGCGAGCAGGCCGCCAGCGTGCTGGCGACCGTCCGGCGCGACAACATCGAGGCCAGGGGCCAGCAGTGGAGCGCGGACGAGGAGGCGGCGTTCAAGCAGCCGATCCTCGACCAGTACGAGCATCAGGGCCATCCGTACTACGCCAGCGCCCGGCTGTGGGACGACGGCGTGATCGATCCGCTCGACACGCGCATGTGCCTCGCGCTCGGGCTGTCGGCGGCGCTCAATGCGCCGATTCCCGAGACGAAGTTCGGCGTGTTCCGGATGTGATGGAAGGCTTCGGGGCCGCCCGCCGATGAACGACTCGATCTACACGCGCCCCGAGCACGTCGAACTCCGCCGCCAGGTCGCCCGCTTCCTCGCGCAGGAAGTGGAGCCGAACGCGCTGGCGTGGGACGAACAGGGCTACACGCCGCGGGACGTGCTCAAGACGATGGGCGCGCTCGGCTGGCTCGGCCTCACGGCGCCCGCGGAGCACGGCGGCGCGGAAGCCGACGTGACGACCAACGTCGTGTTCCAGGAAGCGCTGTCGCGCTCGACCTCCGGCGGCTTCGTGATCACCGTGCTCGTGCATACGGACATGGCCAGCCCGCACCTGCTCAACGCCGGCTCGGCCGAACAGAAAGCGCGCTGGCTGCCGGCGATCCATCGCGGCGAACTGATCACCGCGGTGGCCGTGACCGAACCCGACGCCGGGTCGGACGTCGCCTCCATCCGCACGCGGGCGCAGCGCGACGGCGATCACTGGGTGATCAACGGCAGCAAGATGTTCATCACCAACGGCGTGCTGGCCGACCTCGTGTTCGTCGCCGCCCGCACCGATCCGGCCGCCAAGGGCTCGCGCGGGATCTCGATCTTCGCGGTCGAGCGCGGCACCCCGGGCTTCTCGGTGGGCCGCTCGCTGAAGAAGAGCGGATGGCTGGCGTCGGACACCGCGGAACTCGTGTTCGACAACTGCCGCGTGCCGGCCGCCAACCTGCTCGGCGAGGAGCATCGCGGCTTCTACGCGATCATGAAGAACTTCCAGACCGAGCGGCTCGCGCTCGGCAGCATGGCGGTCGGCCACTGCCTCACCGCGCTGGACATCACGCTGCGCTACGTCAACGACCGCAAGGCGTTCGGGGCGCCGCTGTGGGACAAGCAGGCGATCCGGCAGCGGCTGGCGATGCTGGCCGCGCGCGTGCAGGCCGCGCGCCAGCTGCTCTACCACTGCGCCTGGATGGTCGACCAGCAGCGCGATGCGGTCGCGGAGATCTCGATGCTGAAGGCGCTGACCGGAGAACTGGTCAACGAGGTGATGTACACCTGCCAGCAGTTCCACGGCGGCATGGGCTACATGCGCGAGAGCCCGATCGAGCGCCTGGTGCGCGATGCGCGGGTGCTCGCGATCGGCGGCGGCGCGACCGAGGTCATGCTCGAGGAAGTCGCGAAGCGGATCGCGATCCCGTGATGAAACGCCTCCTGCCGTGCGCAGTGGCCGCCCTGCTCGCGCTGCCCGTGCCGGGGGCGCGGGCCGAGCGGATCCATCTCATCGCGCCGGACGGCATTGCGCTGAAGGCGTACTGGATGCCGCGGCCCGATGGTGGGGTGGGGCCGGCGGTGGTGGCGCTGCACGGCTGCAGCGGGCTGTTCGAGCGCACGGGCACCGCGTTCGACCCGCGTTACCCCGAGTACGTCGAGCGCCTGCATCGCGCCGGGTACCACGTCCTGCTGCCCGACAGCTTCGGGTCGCGCGGCAAGGGATCGATCTGCGCCGAGCCGAACGGCAAGCGCAGCATCACCGTGGAGACACGCCGCGGCGACGCCATCGCGGCCGCCGACTGGCTGTCGAAGCGCCCGGACGTCGACGCCCGGCGCATCGTCATGCTCGGCTGGTCGCACGGCGGCACGACGGCGCTGTCGGCTCTCAACAGCGCCGGCCCTGCGTACGCGCGCCACGTCGCGGCAGCGATCGTGTTCTACCCCGGCTGCTCGTCCTTCCTGAAGCAGTCCTTCCGCCTGCATGCGCCGGTGCTGATGCTGCTCGGCGAAAAGGACGACTGGACGCCGCCCGGGCGCTGCACCGAACTCGCCGAGCGCGCGAGGAAGGCGCAGCCCGAGGTCGACCTCGACGTGCACCTGTATTCGGACAGTCACCACGGGTTCGACAGCACGCAGCCCGTCCGCTTCCGGACGGACGTGTCCACCGGCGTCAGCCCGAAGGGCGTCCATGCCGGCGGCAACCGCGCCGCGCGCGCCGCGGCGCTGGCCGCAATCGACGCCTTCCTCGATTCGCGTCTCGGGCCAGCACGGGGTGCGGACGCGACGCCGCCGAGCACCCTGCGCCGCGATAATTCGTCACGAACCGACCGGAAAACGAGAAGCCGCATGCCTTCGACCCTGAAGATCAACATCACCCACCGCGTGGCCATCGTCTGGATGACGCGCGCCGAGGTGCGCAACGCCTTCAACGAGACGACGATCGCCGAACTGACCGAGACGCGTTCCGCACGCTGGGCGCGGATCCGGAAGTGCGCGCGATCGTCCTGGCCGCCGAGGGCCCGGCCTTCTGCGCGGGCGCCGACCTCGACTGGATGCGCCGCATGGCGCAGTACTCGCACGACGAGAACCGGGCCGACGCGATGAAGCTGGCGACGATGCTGCGCACCATCCACGAGTGCCCCAAGCCCGTGATCGCGCGCATCCACGGAGCGGCGTTCGCCGGCGGCGTTGGCCTCGTCGCCGCCTGCGACATCGCCGTCGCGTCGATGACCGCCGAGTTCTGCCTGACCGAAACGAAACTGGGCCTCATTCCTGCCACGATCGCGCCGTACGTGATGCGCGCGATGGGAGCGAACCAGGCGCGCCGCTACTTCCTGACCGCCGAGAAATTCGACGCGGGCGAGGCGTACCGGATCGGCCTGGTGCACAACATCGTCACCGCCCGAAGAACTGGACGGGGCCATCAACGAACTGCTGGGCGCGCTGATGCTGACGAGCGCGGAGGCGGTGACCGAAGCCAAGCGCCTGGTGCGCGACCTCGCGTTCCGCCCGATCGACGACGCCCTCGTCGCCGACACGGCGGAGCGCATCGCGGCGATCCGGCAGAGCGCGGACGGGCGCGAGGGCATCGCCTCGTTCCTCGAGAAGCGCAAGCCGCGCTGGGTCGCCGAGTACGAGGCGCTGGCGGCGGACCGGAGGACGACGAGGAGATGTAAGCGTGCGTTCGAAATGTACGCATCGGCTGCGCCGATGCACGTGCATTTCGAACGAGCGATAGTTTGTGGGCCGGGCTTCGGAGCGGCCGGGCGCCCGGCCCGAGTACAAAGGCACGCAAAGACGCGGAGACGCAGTCGCCGTGGAATCGCTCGACATCGCCCAACTGATCGCGCTGGCCGCGGTGCTCGGCTTTGCGAGCGGCATCCGCCTGTACGCGGTGCTGCTCGTCGTCGGGCTCGTGGGGTACGCGGGCTGGGTGCAGCTGCCGAGCGGGCTGGCGATCCTGCAGCACCCGTGGGTGATCGGCGCGGCGGCGGCGATGTTCCTGGTCGAGTTCGTCGCCGACAAGATCCCGGGCGTCGACAGCGTCTGGGACTCGATCCAGACCTTCATCCGCATTCCGGCCGGCGCTGCGCTCGCCGCCGGCGTGTTCGGCGGAATGGACAGCGCGGCGTGGACGACGATGGCGGCGATCCTCGGCGGCTCGCTGGCGGCGACCAGTCACTTCACCAAGGCGGGCACGCGCGCGGCGGCCAATACGTCGCCCGAGCCGTTCTCGAACATCGGCCTGTCGGTGGCCGAGGACATCACCACCGTCGGGCCTGCTGTGGCTGGTGCTGACGTATCCGCTGGTCGCGCTCGCGGCTGGTCATGGCGCTCGTGCTGCTGGCCGCGTGGCTGCTGCCGAAGCTGATCCGCTTCATCGCCCGGCGTCGATGCGCCGGATCTTCGGCGGCGGCCCCTCCGGCGCCGGCCCGTGATGCGGCGCGCCCCGACTTCCACTCGACGCTTCGGCGATCGACCTCTCGCAACAGAAGAACTGACATCATGTTCAAGAAACTGCTGATTGCGAACCGCGGAGAGATCGCCTGCCGCGTCATGACGACCGCCCGGCGGATGGGCATCCGGACCGTGGCCGTCTACTCGGACGCCGACGCCGGCAGCCGCCACGTGGCGATGGCCGACGAAGCCGTCCGGCTCGGTCCCGCCGCCGCGCGCGACAGCTACCTGCGCGCCGACCTGATCATCGAGGCCGCCAAGGCGACCGGGGCGGACGCCGTCCACCCGGGCTACGGCTTCCTGTCGGAGAACGAGTCGTTCGCGCAGGCGCTCGCCGACGCCGGCATCACCTTCGTCGGACCGCCGGCCTTCGCGATCCACGCGATGGGCAGCAAGAGCGAAGCCAAGCGGCTGATGGAGCGCGCCAGGGTGCCGCTCGTTCCGGGCTACCACGGCGAGAACCAGGACCCGGAGTTCCTGCACGCCCAGGCCGACGGCATCGGCTACCCGGTGCTGATCAAGGCCAGCGCGGGCGGCGGCGGCAAGGGCATGCGCGTCGTCACGAAGTCCGGCCGAGTTCCTCGAAGCGCTGATCTCCTGCCGCGCGAAGTCGCTGGCGTCGTTCGGCGACGACCGCGTGCTCGATCGAGAAGTACGTCGAGCGGCCGCGTCACATCGAGATCCAGGTGTTCGCCGACACGCTCGGCGGCGCGGTCTACCTGTTCGAGCGCGACTGCTCGGTGCAGCGGCGGCACCAGAAGGTGCTGGAGGAAGCGCCGGCGCCCGGCATGACGCCCGAGCGTCGCCGCGCGATGGGCGAGGCCGCGGTCGCCGCCGCGCGGGCCGTCGGCTACGTCGGCGCCGGCACGGTGGAGTTCATCGCCGACCCGAGCGGCCAGTTCTTCTTCATGGAGATGAACACCCGGCTGCAGGTCGAGCACCCGGTGACCGAGATGATCACCGGCCACGACCTGGTCGAGTGGCAGTTGCGCGTCGCCGCCGGCGAACCGCTGCCGGCCACGCAGGACGCGCTCGCGATTCGCGGGCACGCGATCGAGGCGCGCATCTATGCCGAGAACCCGGACGGCGGCTTCCTGCCGTCGACCGGACGGCTGCTGCACCTCGCGCAGCCGGACGGCGGCCGAGTTCGGCGGCCAGGACCGCACGCCCCCGGCGCCGGTGCGCATCGACAGCGGCGTGCGCGAGGGCGACAGCATCACGCCGCACTACGACCCGATGATCGCGAAGCTGATCGTCTGGGGCACCGACCGCGCGCACGCGCTGGCGCGGATGCACGCCGCGCTGGCGGACTTCCACATCGTCGGCGTCGCGAACAACGTCGACTTCCTGTCGCGCCTCGTCGCCAATCCGAGCTTCGCGCGGGCGGAGCTCGACACCGGCCTGATCGAGCGCGAGCGCGCGCGGCTGTTCCCCGAGCCGGACGACGAGCGGGTGCCGGACGAACTGCTCGCCTTCGCCTGCGCGCGCGTGCTGGTCGACGAGGAGGCGGGCGCCGGCGCCGATCCGTGGAGCGGCGCGCACGGCTGGCGCCTGAACACCAACTACATGCGCACGCTGACGCTGAAGTCGGAGCGCGGCGTGCACGACGTCGACCTCGAGTACGCGCGCGACGGCTACGTCTTCCACCACGGCGGCACCCACGCGCCGCTGGCGATCAGCGCCGTCGACGGCACGCGAGCTCGGGATCCGGTTCGGCGGCGGCACGCGGGTCGCCGACGTCGTCCGCTCCGGCGACGAACTGCACGTGTTCGCGCGACGGGCGCCACCGGATGCTGGCGCTGTTCGACGTCATTGCGCAGTCGAGCGGCGGCGACGCCGCGACCGGCCGCCTGACGGCGCCGATGCCCGGCAAGGTGATCGCGATCTCGACGGCGCGCGGAGCGCGCGTCGAACGCGGCGCGCCGCTGCTGGTGATGGAAGCGATGAAGATGGAGCACACGATCGTCGCCCCCGTCGACGGCGTGGTGGACGACGTGCTGTTCGGCGTCGGCGACCAGGTCGACGAAGGCGCCGAGCTGGTGCGCTTCGAAGCGGCCTGACGCCGCCAGCGACAGATGAAGCCGCGCATCGTCATCGCGCTCGGCGCGAATGCGCTCGCGAAGTGGTCGGAGCGCGTGCAGGCGGCGCTGCCGGAGGCCGACGTCGTCACGCGCGACTCCGCGCGCACGACCGTCGACGAGCATGCGACGCCCGCCGACTACGCGCTCGTGTGGCGGCCGCATCCGTCGTTCTTCGCCGAGCAGACGCGGCTGAAGGCGATCTTCAACCTCGGCGCCGGCATCGACGCGCTGGCCGCCGATGCCCGGAATTTCCGCGCTCGGTGCCGCTGATCCGCCTCGAGGACGCCGGCATGGCGCGCCCGATGGCGCAGTACGCGCTGGCGGTCGTGCTGCGCTACGCGTACCGCTTCGACGAATACGCGCGCAGGCAGGCGGAACGTCGATGGGCGCCGCGCCGCCCGCACGCGCCGAGTCGAACTGGAAGTGGGCGTGCTCGGGCTCGGCGCGATCGGCCGCGTGGTCGCGGACGACCATCGCCGGCCAGGGCTTTCGCGTCCGCGGGTACGCGCGCACCCGGCGCGATGTGCCGGGCATCCGCAGCTACGCCGGCGCCGCGGAACTGCCCGCCTTCCTGACCGGCCTTCACGTGCTGATCAACGCGCTGCCGCTGACGGCCGAGACCGATCGGCATCCTGCGGCGCGAGCACCTCGAGCGCCTCGCCGACGGCGCGCACCTCGTCAACCTTGCGCGCGGCGCGCACCTGGTCGAGGACGACCTGCTCGCGCTGCTCGATGCCGGCAAGCTCGGCGGCGCCACGCTCGACGTCTTCGCGCAGGAGCCGCTGCCGCCCGAGCATCCGTTCTGGACGCCACCCCCGCATCACCGTCACGCCGCACGTGTCCGGCGTGACCATGCTCGACGAGTCCGTCGCAGCAGGTGGCGCATAAAATTCGCTCCCTGGAGCGCGACGAGCCGGTCAGCGGCGTCGTCGACTGGACGCGAGGTTACTGATGGCCCTGCCAAGCAAGGTTTCGATCGTCGACGTGGGCCCGCGCGACGGGCTGCAGAACGAGAAGCAGATGATTCCGGCCGACGTGAAGGTCGAACTGGTCGATCGCCTCACGGACGCGGGGTGCCGCAACATCGAGGTGACGTCGTTCGTGTCGCCGAAGTGGGTGCCGCAGATGGCCGACGCGGCCGAAGTGATGGCGCGCATCCGCCGCAAGCCGGGCGTCGTCTACTCCGTGCTGACGCCGAACATGAAGGGCTTCGAAGGCGCGCTCGCCGCCAAGGCGGACGAGATCGTCGTCTTCGGCGCCGCCAGCGAGGCGTTCTCGCAGAAGAACATCAACTGCTCGATCGCCGAATCGGTCGAGCGCTTCCGTCCCGTGGCCGAGGCCGCGCGTCAACACGGCATGCGCGTGCGCGGCGCCATTTCCATCGCGCTGGGCTGCCCGTACCAGGGCGACGTGACGCCGGACGCGGTGGCCGTACGTCGCGCGCCGGATGAAGGACATCGGCGTCGACGACATCGGCGTCGCCGACACCATCGGCGTCGGCACGCCCGAGAAGACGAAGCGCGCGATGGAGGCCGTCCTGGCGGTCTACGACCTTCCCGCCGTGAGCGGTCACTTCCACGACACGTACGGCATGGCCACGGCCAACGTCTACGCCTGCCTCGAACTCGGCATCGCGACGTTCGACACCAGCGTCGCCGGGCTCGGCGGTTGCCCGTACGCCAAAGGCGCGACCGGCAACGTCGCGACCGAAGACGTGCTGTACCTGCTGGACGGTCTCGGCATCGACACCGGGATCGACTTCGCGAAGGTCGTCGCGATCGGGCAGTGGATCAGCGGATTCCTCGACCGCAAGGCGCACTCGCGCGCCGGCAACGCGGTCGCGGCGAAGGCGATCGCCTGACACCGACGGCTCATCGAGCCATCCATCCGCCGCGCGCATAGCGCGTTTGCGCGCAGCGGCTTCAAGTTCGTTGCGGGCGCTCCGGCCAGGTGCCTTTTCGCACGCGCGCCGACCGTGCGGCAGCGCATTCCCGACGAGCGGTAACGCGCTCCTTTCCCCTCTCTCAGCAGCGCTTGGAAAGCGGTCCTATTCACCGGATTGCTGCGCCCGCGCGAATCCGAGAATTCGGGCAACGGGAAATGGCATCCGGCGGCGTTCGTCGGCCGTTCGTCAGCATTGATTGAATGCTGCTGGCGCACTCGCCGAAGACCCACCCAACGGGTACGAGCGCACCACACCAAATGCACGTCAGCACTCACAAACGGACTCGAGTCACGCGCCAGGCCGGCTTCACGCTGATCGAGGTCATCGTCGATCATGGTGGTGATCGGCATCCTCGCGGCCGTCGCGATTCCGAACTACAGCGAGTATGTGATGCGCGGGCACCGCGCGTCGGCTCAGGCCTACATCAGCGACCTGGCCAGTCGCCAGGCGCAGTTCTTCATCGATCGACGTCGGTACGCCGACACGGTGGCGGCGCTCAACGTGCCCGCGCCGGCCGAAATCGCCAATCGCTACACGGTCACCGTCGTCGCGGCAGCGGGCCCCCCGTCGACCTTCACGGTCACGGCCACGCCGAACGGCCCGCAGGCGGGCGACCGCTGCGGCGTGATGACGATCGACCAGACCGGAACCAAGGTGGCGGCGGCAACCCGCTGCTGGTAGGAGAGACGATGAACACGCTCCGCACGCGCTCGACCGCTCAACGCGGCTTCACCTTGATCGAAGCGATCATCGTGATGTCCATCATGGCGATCCTCGCCGGCGTCAGCACGTCGAGCTTCGTGTGGTTGAACCAGACCACGCAGATCCGCGGCGCCGCGTTCGATCTCGTCGCCGATCTCGACTTCGCGCGCAGCGAGGCCGTCAAGCGCAACGACGACGTGGTGGTGGCGCCGGTCGGTGGCGCCTGGGGCAACGGCTGGACCATCACCGCCGGGGCCGCCGTGCTGCGCCAGCGCCCGGCGCTGGGCGGCCAGATCAGTTTCGCGGCTGCACCGGGCACGCTGACCTTCGACGGCGCCGGCCGCGCCTCGCTCGTCAACGTCGGCAATTTCCGGATCTGCCCGCCCAGCGGCGGCGCCCTCAGCGGCCGCACCGTGCGCATCGACGCCTCGGGCCTGTCGCGGTCCGTCAAGACCACCTGTGCGGCCTGACATGCGCTCCCGACTGATCGCCGGCTTCGCCATGGTGGAAGCGATGGTCACCGTGGTGGTCGTCGCGTTCGGCCTGCTCGGCGTCGCCGGCCTGGTCTCCCGCTCGTTCGTGGCCGAAGTCGACGGGACGCAGCGCACGCAGGCGGTGCTGCTGCTGCAGGACATGGCGACGCGCATCGAAGCGAACCGGACCAATGCCGCCGCGTACGTGACCGGCGACACCGGCGTGACCGGTTACGTGACGACCGTCAGCGGCGGCGTCACCACCACCACCACCGTCGCCTGCGACCCGGCGGCGATCCTTGCCGAGCGCGACCGCTGCGAGTGGAGCCGCCTGCTCGCGGGAACCAACGAACAGGTCGACACCCGCAATGCCGGCGTGCTCGTCGGCGCCATCGGCTGCATCTACGAGATCGACGCCTTCAACCGGATCTACGCGGTCACGATCGCGTGGCAGGGCATGAGCGCCGGTCCGGTTCCGCCGGTCAACAACGCTCCCGCGCCCAACGGCTTCCCGCCGAACGAGTGCGGGCGCAACCGCTTCGACGACGAGAGCCTCGGGCAGACGACCCGGCGCGTCATCACGATGCCGGTCCGGCTCGCCACCCTGACGTGACGATGAGCGCCCGCAAGTCCAGCGCCGGCTTCTCGCTGATCGAGCTCATGATCGCGCTGACGATCGGCCTGGTCGTGCTGACGGTGCTCGCGACCGTGTTCGCGCGCACGTCGAGCGGCCGCGGCGATCTCGAACGCGTCTCGCGCCTGGTCGAGAACAGCCGATTCGCCGCCGACATCGTTGGCGATGACGTGCGCCACGCGGGCTTCTTCGGCACCTTCATGCCGCCCAGCGACGCCCTGTTCAGCGACCCGGCGCCGTGCGGCTGGAACACGGCCGACGTGACCCAGCTCGGCTGGCAACCGACCGCCTCGCCACCGCGCTACCCCGCGCAGCTCCAGGGCTTCGACGACCCCGGCGCGGTGTTCGCCCAGCTCAATTGCCTGCCCGACCGGGTCGCCGGCACCGACGTGCTCGTTGTCCGTCGCGCCAGTTCGCGTCCCGTGCTGCCTGTCCAGGTGTCCGCCACCAGCATCTACGTGCAGGCCTCCCAGTGCATCAACGACCCCGTGCTGCTGCGGGTCGCGAACACTTCCGCGCAGTTCACGCTGCGCTCGGCGGCCTGTGACGTGGCGAACCTGGCCGCCATCCGGCGCTACTTCGTGCGCGTCTATTACGTGGCGAGCTGCAACGAGTGCGCGCCGTCCGATGGCATCCGCACCCTGAAGCGGATGGAAGTGGTCGACAACGTCTATCGGGTCGTGTCCCTCGCCGAAGGCGTCGAGAACCTGCAGTTCGAGTACGCGTTCGACACGAACGATGACGGCTCGCCCGACGAGCTTCGCACGGACATTTCCGGCGCCGGCGCCACCGCGAGCTGGGCCAATGTGGTCTCCGTCCGCATGCATCTGCTGATGCGAAGCACCGAGCCGGGGCTGAGCGCGGAAACCACGCCGACCCTGTTCGATCTCGGGCCGGGTCATGGCGGGGTTGCGTGCCCGGACCGTTTCAAGTGCCGCCTGCTGACGACGACGTTCAGGCTGAACAACATCGCCGGCCGGCGCGAGACCTGACATGCGCAAACCGGTGCAGTCTTCGCAGGCGGGCACGGCGCTGATCGTTTCGATCGTGTTCCTGCTGCTGCTGTCCACGCTGGCGCTGACCGGCCTGCGTTCGAGCACGACCAACGTGCAGATCGCCGGCAACATGCAGGCGCGCCAGGAAGTGATCGCCGCCGCCCAGATGCTGATCGAACAGACGGTCAGCACCGACGAGTTCGCCCGCAACCCGGCGGGCGTGTTCGCGGCCGCCCGCGTCGTCACCGACATCAACGGCGACGGCGAGCCGGACGCCACCGCGGTGCTCGCGCAGCCTCCCGTCTGCCTGCGCGCCCGTTCGGTGGCGCTGGTCGACCTCGATCCGACCAATCCTGTCGACGCGCCGTGCTTCGCCAGCGCGGCCCTCACGAATCCCGGCCTGCTGCCCGGCGGCGGCGCCCCGGCCGGCTCGCTCTGCGCCGACACGGAGTGGCAGATCGTCGCGCGCGCCACCGACAACCGCACGGGCGCCACGATGACGCTGAACCAGGGCGTCACGGTGCGCACGGCGGTCGTCGGCCTCAACACCGTCTGCAACTGAGAGTCCCCATGACCAACGCCCGCTCGCTCGCCCGCCTCGTCCTCGTGTCGGCCCTCGCGCTCGGCGCCGGCCTGCAGACCGCCCGCGCGGACGACATCGACATCTACTCGATGCCCAACACCGAGGGTTTCCGGCCCAACGTCCTGATCCTGCTCGACAACACGGCCAACTGGAGTTCGTCGATCCCGACGCCGCCGTGCAGCGACCTCAGTGCCGAGGTCAAGGCGACCGCGCCGAACAAGGAGGAAGGCACGAAGATGGGCGCGCAGAAGTGCGCGCTCTACAAGCTGATCTCCAGCCTGGCGTGGCAGGATCTCGGTCAGTTCAACTTCGCCCTGATGCTGTTCAACGAGTCGCCGGACTCCAGCGGGTATCCGCGCCAGGCCTTCATCCATGTGCGGGGTCCCGAGGACAAGCAGCGCCTGCTGAACCTCATCACCGGCCTCGGCATCAACCGCGACAAGGGCAACAACGCATCGACCGCCGAAGCGTTCTACGAGGCCTACCAGTGGTTCGCGGGCAGTACCGTCCACCTGGGCAACAAGACGGCGACCAAGCACGACTCGGAGGCGTTCGCGGACGGCGGCAAGACGCGCTACCGGTCGCCCGGCGTCGGCTGCGCCAAGAACCACATCATCTATCTGGCCAACGGTGCACCGTCGGACAACGACAACCGCGCGCTCGAACTGCTGAAGCGCCTGTATCCGGGCGCCACTCGCTACCGGATCCCGACGTCGGAAGGCGTCGGCAACGCCGACGAAGCGAACTGGGCCGACGAATTCGCCGCGTTCTTCAATCTCGGCTCGGACCTCGATCCGTCGATCGAAGGCAGCCAGAACATCAACGTCCACACGATCGCGGTGACCGGCGCGTCGAGCGACGGCAACTATCCGAACTTCGTGAACTGGATCGCCAAGCAGGGCGGCGGCCTGTACCAGCAGGCCAGCAACAGCGACCAGATCATTCTCGCGATGACGAAGATCCTGAACCAGATCCGCGCTGCCAACAGCGTGTTCTCGTCGGCGTCGCTGCCGGTGTCGGCCAACACGCAGGGCACGTACCTGAACCAGGTCTTCATCGGCATGTTCCGCCCCGATGGCAACGCGTTGCAGCGCTGGGTGGGCAACCTGAAGCAATACCAGTTCGTCTACGACCCGGTGCGCGACACGCTGCAACTGGCCGACATCACCCTCACTCCGGCCGTGAGCCCGACCAGCGGATTCATCGACCAGGGCGCGACGAGCTTCTGGACGCACAGTTCGAGCTTCTGGATCAACGTCGAAGCGAGCTCCGGCGGCCGCTATTCGCGCAGCGACGCGCCGGATGGCGAGAGGGTCGAGAAGGGCGGGGTGGCGCAGTTGCTCAGGGAAGCCCACCTGTCCGGCACTGCGGGGCGGACGATCTACACGTGCCCCGGAATGACGTGCGGCACGAACGTCGACCTGTCGGCGGCCGGAGCGACCTACCAGTTCAGCACGTCCAACGGCTCGCTGACGCCGGCGATGTTCGGAGCGACCGTCGACGCGGCCAGGAAGAACCTGATCATCGATTTCGTGCGCGGCACCGATAACGTGACGGATACCAACGTCACCAACGTCTCCGTCGCCAAGGACCAGCTCGGGATCAAGCCGACCGGCGCCACCGTGCGGCCATCCCTCCATGGCGACGTCCTGCACTCGCGCCCGGTCGCGATCAACTACGGCAGCCCGCGGGGCGTGGTGGTCTTCTACGGCTCCAATGACGGCATGCTCCGCGCGGTGAACGGCAACCAGACCGGCCTCGGAGCGGGGCAGGAACTGTGGGCCTTCGTCGCCCCGGAGCACTTCGACGCGTTGAATCGCCTGCGGGAAAACGACCCCGAGGTGCGTTATCCGTCGACCCTGGGCGCCAGCGCCCAGCCGCGAAACTATTTCTTCGATGGCCCGATCGGCGCCTACCAGAACACGAGTACCGGCGTCGCGATGATCTTCGTCGGCATGCGGCGCGGCGGGCGAACCGTCTACGCGTTCGACGTCACGAATCCGGACCAGCCGCGCCTCAAGTGGAGGATCAACCCGGCCCTCGACGTCGACTACAGCGGCCTTGGGCAGACATGGTCGATGCCGCGGATCGCGATGATCAAGGGCCGCGCCGAGCCGGTGCTGATCATGGGCGGCGGCTACGACGCCACCGCTGAGGATGTAGCGCCGGCCGTCGCCACGACCATGGGCCGCGGCGTGTACGTGATCGACATCAGCAATGGCAACCTCATCGCGCGGCATGCCACCGATTACAGCGTCCCGGCCGACGTCTCGGTGCTCGACTCGGACGGCGACGGGTTCGTCGACCGCCTCTACGTTGCCGACGTCCGGGCGCAGCTGTATCGCATCGACATCGAGGACGCGTCGGGCGACCCGGTTTCCCCGGGCGGCTGGACCGTGACCAAGATCGCCGCGTTGAACGACGGCACGGGCGGCCTGACCGGGACCCGGAAGGTCTTCTTCGCGCCGGACATCATCATGTCGCGCAACTACACGGCGCTGCTGATGGGGACGGGTGACCGCGAGAAGCCACTGACGACTTCGACCAACGATCGCTTCTACGTGATCAAGGACACCAAGGTCACCAAAGGCGCGCCGGCGACGGCGACGCTATTGACCGACGCCGTGCTCGCCGGCCTTGGGACCGCCAACGCGGGGATCGATCCGGAGGGCTGCGCCTACTCGTTCGCGACGAACGGCGAGCGGGTGATCAACCAGCCCATCACCTTCGGCGGCATCACGTACTTCTCGACGAACCGCCCGCTGCCTCCCGGTGGCGGAAGCTGCTCGCGCTCCCAGAGCCGCTCCTACCAGGTCCCGCTGATCTGCCGTCCGCCGACCTTCCGGAACCTGGTCGGAGACGGCCTGCCGCCCTCGCCGGTCGTCGGCTATGTCGACGTCGGCCGCGGCAAGCTCGTGCCCTTCGTGATCGGCGGACCGAACGACAAGAACTCGTCGATCGAGGTGAACCGGGCCAACATCCTGATTCCCGGCAAGCGCAAGCGCTCGTACTGGTTCATGGACAACCGCGACCGCTGACACAGGACTGCTTCGAAAGGAACGGCGCCGCATCGGCGCCGTTTTTCTTTGGCGCTATCGTTCGTCCCCATGCGACGAGTCATCGACCTTCACCACGGCCGCGTCGCGCCATGCCCTCGCATGGACGGTGCGCGCGGCGCTGCTGTTCGCTCGCGGCCTGCCTCGCTCCTGGCGCTCGGCTTCACCCTGTACGCCGTCAACGCGCTGCCGGACCTGCAGCCGTGGCACACGACGCGGCTGACCGGAGGAATTCGACGCGCGCAGGCACGCCGACCTCGACTTCGCCGGCTACATGGCGCTCGAGAAGGAGCTGTTCGCGGAGGCCGCGGCGCTGGCTCGGCGACGTGGCGCGATCGCGGCGAGACCTTCGAGCACAGCCGCTTCAACGCCGCCGGCGGCATGCAGACGCTCGCCGACGGCGCGCCTTTCAACCGCTCGTTCCGGCTGACGCCGGCGGCGCCGGTCGGCGGCGCCCTGCTGGTGCACGGTCTCACCGACTCGCCGTACTCGATGCGCGCCGTGGCCGAGGTGCTCTACCGCCGCGGCTTCGAGGTCACCGTGCTGCGCCTGCCCGGCCACGGCACCCTGCCGTCGATGATGACCGAGATGCACGCGCGCGACTGGTCGGCCGCCGTCAAGCTCGCCGCGCGCGACGTTGCGGCGCGCACGCCGCCGGGCGCGCCGTTCTACGTCGGCGGCTACTCGACCGGCGCCACGCTGGCGCTCGACTACGCGCTGCGCACGCTGAAGCGACGCGGCGGCGCGGCGACCGACGCGCGTCCTCCTGCTGTCGCCGGCGATCCAGCTGACGCCGGCCGCGGCGCTCGCCAACGTCATCGACTTCTTCTCGTTCATCCCGATCCCGGTGCTCGAGAAGGTGCGCTGGCAGGAAGTGATCGCCGAGTACGACCCGTACAAGTTCAACTCCTTTCCGGTCAACGCATCGCGGCAGGTCAACCGGGCGACGAAGGCGCTGCAGAGCGAACTCGCCGCGGCCGCGGCGGACGGCCGGATCGCCGCGCTGCCGCCGGTCGTCACCTGGCAGTCGGTGGTCGATTCCACCGTCGGCTCCTCGCCGACGGTCGACCTGCTGTACGCGCGCCTGACCGGCGCCCAGCACCGGCTCGTGATGTTCGACGTGAACCGGAGCGCGAAGCTCGTCAGCGTCCAGCGCCCCGCCGCGCGGGAGCTGATCGAGCGCGTGGCGCGCGGGCAGCGCGGCTACACGCTGGAGCTGGTGTCGAATGCCTCGCCCGAGACGCTCGACGTCACGCTGTATCGACTGGCACCCGGCAGCGTCGTGGAAGCGGTCCCGACCGGACTCGTCTGGCCCAGCGACCTCGTGTCGCTCGGCCACGTGGCGCTGCCCTTCCCGCCGGACGATCCCGGTCTACGGCATCCGGCCGGGCAGCGGCCGCGACGGCCTGCCCAGCCTCGGCTCGCTGCTGCTGCGGGGCGAAGTCGGGCGCGCTGACCGTGTCGCTCGGTTCGCTCACGCGCGTGCGCAGCAATCCGTTCTGGCCGCTCGTCGACGGCCAGATCGAGGAGCTCGCCGCCGCCGATCTCGAAGCGCGCGCTGTGCCTTTGCCCGCGGGACGTTGACAAGCGCGCGACGCGCCGGTGGGATCAGCGCTGATCGACCGCGGACTGCCGGCTTCGCCTGGACTCGAGGGCCTTGCGCCCCCATACCCAGACATAGTGCGCACCCGACGAGAGGATGGTCGCCATCACGAGGACGAACAGCGGCGGCAGCAGCGCCGTCACCTCGATCGCCCGCGCGGCGTCGGCGAGCAGCGCGGACAGCACGCTGAATTCGAGGACGGTATTGAACTTCGACAGCCAGCTCGGCGCCATTTCGACACGGCCGACCACGACGTGGAACGCGATCGCGCCGCCCATGATCACGAGGTCGCGCACGACGATCGCCGCGGCCAGCCACAGGGGGATCAGCGCCTGGGATGCCAGCACCAGCGTCACGGCCAGCATGGTGAGCTTGTCGGCGAGCGGATCGGCAATCGCCCCGAGCCGCGTGCGCAGGTTCCAGCGGCGCGCGATCACGCCGTCCGCGAGATCGCTGAGCGCGGAAACGATGAATACCGCGAACGCAGTGGCATAGCGCTGCTCGACCAGCAGCAGCGCCAGCACCGGTATCAGCAGGAAGCGCAGCCCGGTGATCAGGTTCGGAAGGTGGCGCATGCCGGCGATGTTAGAGGACGCCGCCCGGCCCCGTAATCCGCGCCCGAGCCCTGGCCCTGTCCCGCTGTTCGCTTGTACCGGGGACGAGGGCCAGCAGGCCGTCGGCTCGCGCATTCCCCTGCGGAACCACGCGGCGAAGCAGCCGCGCCTGCATGCGAAAATCGCGGCATGCCCTCGCCCCGTTTCGCCGCCGTGCCCGATCCATCGCAGTCGCCCGTGCCATCGCCGTGCATCTCCGTCTGCAGGATGGTCCCGTGCACCGGCTGGTGCGAGGGCTGCCATCGGACGATCGACGAGATCGCGGGCTGGAGCCGGATGAGCGACGACGCAAGACGCCTCGTGTGGACCGAACTCGCGCGCCGTCGGCAGCAGAAGGCGGCATAGCAGTGGCGTTCGTCGGCCGCGGCGCACTGCACGCGACAGCTGGCCCCTCATGAGCGCCGCCGTGCTGCCGCCATCCGATCCGCGTGTTCGAGCGCGGCTGGCTGTCGTCGAACAACGTGCTGCTGTTCGACGACGACGGACAGGCCACCCTCGTCGACACCGGATACGTCGACGCACAGGGATCAGACGCTTGCGCTGGTGCGGCACGCGCTCGCCGGGCCGACCGCTGGCGCGGATCGTCAACACGCACCTGCACTCGGACCACTGCGGCGGCAACGCCGCGCTGCAAGCGTGCGTTCGGCGCCACCATCCAGATCCCGCCCGGCCACGCGGACGCCGTCGCCCGCTGGGACGAGGATGAGCTCACGTTCCGGGCGACCGGACAGCAGTGCGAACGATTCGTCGCACGACGGCGTGATCGAGCCGGGCAGCGACGCTGCGGATGGGCGGCATCGAGTGGCACGTCCACGCGGCGCCCGGCCACGACCCGCACTCGCTCGGTGCTGTGGGCGCCCGAGCCGCGGATCCTGATCTCGGCAGACGCGCTGTGGAACAACGGCTTCGGCGTGATCTTTCCGGAACTCGAGGGCGAGTCCGGCTTTGCCGAGCAGCGCGCGATGCTCCAGCTGATCGAGTCGCTCGCGCCGCGCCTGGTGATCCCCGGGCACGGCGCCCCGTTCACGGATGTCGGCGCCGCGCTCGGAGCGCGCTCATGCCCGCCTCGATGCGCTGTCGCGCGAGCCTCGAACGCAATGCGCGCCACGCCGCCAAGGTCCTGCTGAAGTTCCACCTGCTCGAGGTGCGGGAGGTTTCGATGCGCGACGCTGATCGACGCACGTCGCCGGGCGCGCGCTACTACCCGCTCATCAACGATCGCTACTTCCGCATGCCGTTCGATGCCTTCGTGCGGCAGCAGGTGTCGGAACTGGCGGCGCGCGGTGCCGCCGTCGTCGACGGCGACACCGTGCGCGACGCGGGCGCGCTGACGCTCAGCGCGTGGCGCTGTCGGACGTTTCCGTGTTGTTGGACGGCACGTACGTGTAGCCGCTCAGCGCTGACGCCGGTGACGGTGAAGACGAACGAGCCCGACTCGCTTGCGTGCGGGACGACTTGATCGACGGCGACGCCCGACGCTGTCGGTGATGCCGCTGCCGCTGCCCGACACGGCGCCGCTCCAGTTGCCGGTCACGCTCGCTCCGCCGACCATGTTGCCGGCGCCGTCCTTGATCGTGACGTTTGCGCGACGCCTCGGTCCTGCCGCTCTTGTTGCTGCTCAGCGAGACCGTGATGCCGGCGACCGACAGCGTTCCCGTGTTGTTCGTCACCGGTCGGCGACGTCGTCGAGGTGGCGGTGATCGTGACGCTCTTCATGCTGGTCAGCCCCGCGCTGTCCGTCACCTTGACGGTCGCCGTATACGTGCCGGGCATCGAGTAGGTCGTGCTGGCCGTCGCGCCGTACGCTGCCGACGAGCCGTCGCCGAAGTTCCACTCGATCGAGACGAGCTGACCCTCGGGATCGGTCGAACCGGCGGCGCTGAAGCTCACCGCCAGCGGCGCGGCGCCGGAGGTCGGGTGGGCGGACAGCGACGGCGAGCGGCGGCTGCGAGGCCGGCGCCGGCACGGTTCCGGACACCGAATACTCGCCGACGCTGCCGTAGCTCGAGTACCCGGTCGTCAGGTCGCCCTTGCCCGCTGCCTCGAACCAACACGTAAGTAGGTGCCGCCGCTCGACGTCGTCGCAGTCAGCGTGCCGCTCAGACCGTCGACCGGATTGGACGACGCGACCACCGCGCCGCTGCCGTTCGGCAGCTCGGCGATGCACGTCGACGTTGCCCGACCGCGCGGCCGGATTCACCACGAGGTTGAGCGTGCCGGCGCCGGCCACGAACGAGAACACGTCGACGTCGCCGGCGCGCTCGATGATGCCGGCGCCGCGAGCGTCATCGTGCCGCCCGCGGTGATGCCGCCGAGGCGGGTCGCGGTGCCGATCGAGTTGCCGTGGTCGTCGGCGCGCAGCGGCAGGCCGTTGGAGGCCATCACCGCGAAGTCGTCTTCCTTGTTGTTGGCGCCCGGGTACTCGCCCTTGCTCCACTGGACGAGCGACTGGTAGTAGCCCATGCCCATGATCGGCGCCCAGCCGGTCGCGCCGCTGCCGTGGCCCTGGTAGTACGACGTCGTCGACGAGCCGTCGTGATGCAGGCCCATGTTGTGGCCGGCCTCGTGCGAGATCGCTTCGGCCACGTACTTCTCGTTGCCGGCGCCGAGGCGGTCGTAGAAGACCAGCGCCGGCTTGTAATAGTTCGACGTGTCGTCGAACACGCCGATGTACGCGACGCCGCCGCAGCTGCAGGTGTAGAACGTGCGCTGGGTGATCAGCACCGTCGTGCCGAACGTGTCGTCGGCCGGAACCGCTGCGCGTCAGCGCGTCGGCCGGCGGCGGCTCGGTCGTCACGTTGACGTCGAACGCGGCATAGTCTTCCGCGACGCGTTGCCAGATGTACTGGATGCGCTCGAGCTCGGCGGTCGAGAACGAGTACGGGACGCCGTCGAGGTCGAACGGCAGCGCCGTGATCGACGAGGCGTTCGACCCGTTCCAGACCGTGTTGGTGAGCGTGGCGCCGACGAAGTTCAGGTAGATGGTCCGCTTCGAGCCGGGCTTGCTGTGCAGCTTGAAGGTCTGGTCCAGCGGCGACCAGGTGGCCGGTCGAAGTGAGCGAGCCCGCCGTGCCCGTCGGCGGCTCGATCTCCTCCTCGTAGAGCATGCGGCCCTTGCGGTCGATGATCGCCATCTGGTCGCGCCGCAGGATCGCCGCGAACTCGGCCGGCGACTTGCCGTACCACGCGGCGACTTCCGGACAGGCGGGCGCCGAGCAGTTGGACCGCCTGCGCACCACGCGCCTTCTGCGGCAGTTCGATCTGCGGGAACGGAGGCTTGGGCGGATGGGGCTGCGAGGTTTGGGCGGAAACGCCGACGCGAAAACGGCGAGCGCGACGGCGCACAGCTTGATCCAGGACTTCACGACTTCCTTCCCCTCAGCGCGCGTTCGAAGGCGCGTTCTTCATGCCAGAGCAGCGGTCGTCAGAACGGCGAAGCAGACGAGCGCCCAGACGCCGGCGAGCAGTTGGAGTTCGCCGCCGAATTCGGTGTGTGACTTGGTGCGGTTCGCCATCGCCGTCTCCCGGGGGACTGCAACGCCCCTCTCCTGAGAGATATCGGCAACGGCGGGCGGAATTTTTACTCGTCCGAGGGGACGAAAAGGCCGCAATTGGCCCTGCAAAGCCGCTAGGACAGTCGGATTAATGCCCTGCTCAGAAAGACAAGGGATCTGGCGCCCTGCATGGTTGCGGCCACGACCGTGGCCGCGCCGGCGTAGCCGTCGCACTCGGGAATCAGCGCGGCGCCACGGCCGTGCTCGTTCATCGCCATGCTGCAGGCGTACAGGCGGACACCTGCCGCCTTCACCTCGCGGATGAAGTCGGTGACGGTCTTGGTTCGCGCGGCGTCCGTGTAGGCCGCGTCGCCCACGCCGGCGATCAGCCAGCGCACCGCCGTGGAGGTGAAGTGCAGTTCGACCGGAATCTCGAGCGCGCGCGCGGCCAGCGCATAGACGAAGGGCGCCGCGGCCTGCACGGGCCGGTCGGGGCCCGCCGACCAGAGCACGATCACGAGCTTGTCCTGCCTCGCGTCCGTCAACCATCGCTAGTAGCCGCGACTCGGATCGATGTCGAAGTCATCGGTGTTGAACTCGTCGATGGGCGGCACAAGCTTCTCGCCCAGTCGCGGTTCGATCCACGCGCGATACGCGGCGAGGTCCATCAGCGTGCCGCGCTCGGCTTCGAGGTTCACGGGCTCGACCCTGAACAACCACCCGGCGCCGTACGGGTCCGTGATGACCAGATGGATGTTGTCCACCGCCGACGAATTCGCCTCGATCACCTTGCACGACAGCGGCGCATGTATCGCCACCGCGGTCTTCGCCGTCTCCATCACGCCCAGCGAGCGGTCGCGCTGCACCTCGGTGCCCGCCGGCCTCGGCGTGAACGTCATGAACTGGCCGTGCATCGCCACCAGATGCGTCGCCCCCACCCGCGCCGTGCCGTCCGCCTCCAGCCGCACCCACATGTCCTGCTCGGGGGCGTACAGCACATCGGCGGCGAGATCGTCGAGAACGTTCATCAGTCGGAGCGACAGGGCCTCGTTCGCCCATCAGTGGCTAGGGGAGCACGAGGGGGCCAGTCCAGTCCCCTCGTTCTTTCATTAGGCGCGGCCGGCGCTTCGCGCCGGCCCCGCCAACGACATCGCTGCGCGATGTCGTTGGCGGAAGAGTATGGGAGTCGAACCCACCAGGGATTGCTTGCAACCCCTACCAGATTTGAAGTCTGGCCGGCCCACCGGGACGCGACACTCTTCCTCTCGGCGCAGCGCGCAGTGTACGCAACGGGCCGCGCACGCCGGCGGTCTCCGCCCTCCTGAAAAACGCTCGCCGCGCTCATCGCCACGGGTTTTCCCGACGCACGATGTGGTCGTCACGCACGCGATGCGTGTAACCGGCGCGGTCGAAGAATTCGAGGATCTGGATCGCCAGCTTGCGGCCGGTCCCGATCCGGTCCCGGAACTCCGCCGCGCGCGCGGCACCGTGCCGCGACGAGAGCTCGGCGGCGATGTCCGCAAGCTGCGCGACGGCGGTCGTGAGAAAGAAGTGATCGAGCGCGACGAGCGTGACATCGCCGACCCGCGCCACCGTTCGCAGCAGATTCCTGACCTCGACTTCCGGAATGCCGGTTTCACGCGCCACGTCGCGCACGCGGGGCGGATCGAACTTGCGATCGATCAGCAGCGGCTGGATCCGTTCCCACCGGACCCGCTGCTCCTTGCCGAGTTCCGCCTTGTGCGTGGGCAGCGCGACGAAGGCGCCGCGCCGCACGAGCGCGGCCTCGCCGAGCAGCTCGTCGATGGCGGCACCGAAGGCGTCGGGGTCGAGTGCCGGAGCCACGGCGCGCCGCAGCTTCTGCTGCTCGACGCCGGGCATCTCGGGTTCGCGCCGGTGGGCCGCATCGACCGTCGTCAGCACTTCGCCGCGCAGCCGGCTCCAGTGCTCGGCGGCGAAGGCCATGTCGGCGGCCACGCGAGCCCCGGTGGCGTCGATCAGCGCGCCCATCTCGTCGGCACGGAGGTTCCATGCATCGGCGAGCCGCGGCAGCCGCACCGGGTGTTGCGCCAGCCAGGCCTGCAGGGCGGCGGCCGGTGTCTCGTCGCGGATCGACGCAAGCAGGCGCAGCCGCGCAGGGGCGCGGCGCCCGCGTCGCGGCAGCGTGCCCGCTGGCGTGACGTCGAGCACGCGGCCGCCACCGATGGTCCGGCGCGCGGAGGCATCGCGGATCACGAAGCGGTCCCCGCGGCACGCCGCCAGCGGACGGTCGAGCGTGATCGCGACGAGCGCTTCCTCGCCGGGCTCCACGCGCGTGCCGTCGAGCACCGCAACACGCCCCATCGCGTCCGCCGTGCCGTGATGCAGATGGACGGTCATCCCGGTCGTCAACGGCTTCGCTTCACGAGCCGACAGCCGCAGGGCCGCGTCGACCCGCTCCGTCACGGCCGACAACTCCGGGCTCTGCACCCACATGCCGCGCGCGATCTCCGCCCGTTCGAGCCCGACCAGCGCCAGCGCGCACCGCTGCCCCGCTCCGCCTTGAGCGGCCTGGCGGTCCTGCGAATGGAGCGAACGCACGCGCGCCGTGAGCGCGCCGTGCGGCCCGGGCACGAGCGCAACGCTGGCGCCGTTGTCGATGCGCCCCGTGTGCACCGTTCCCGTCACGACCGTTCCGACGCCCGTCAACGTGAAGCAGCGGTCGACGGCCATCCTGAAGTGCCCGTTCGCAAGGCGTGCCGCGCTCTTGCCGGCCTGCGCGAGCAGGTGTTCGCCGAGCGCATCGACGCCGTCGCCGGTCACCGACGACACGTCGAACACGGGCCAGGCCGCCGCCGGTGTGCCGCGCGTTCGCGCTCCGATCTGCGCGCGCACTTCCGCGACGCGCGCGGCGCTGACCGCGTCGATCTTCGTCAGGGCGACGGCGCCGAATTCGATGCCGAGCAGCAGCAGGATGTCGAGATGCTCGTCGGTCTGCGGCATCACGCCGTCGTCGGCCGCCACGACCAGCAAAGCGAAGTCGATCCCGGTGGCGCCCGCGAGCATCGTGTGCACGAAGCGCTCATGCCCCGGGACGTCGACGAAGCCGAGGACGTCGTCGCCCGCCGGCACGAAGGCGTAGCCGAGCTCGATCGAGATGCCGCGCTTGATCTCCTCGGGCAGGCGGTCGGTATCGCGCCCGGTCAGGCGCTTGATCAGCGACGTCTTGCCGTGGTCGATGTGACCCGCGGTTCCGATCAGCATGCGGCGCTCACAGCGACTTCAGGTTGTCGATGAACGCCGGCTCGTCGCGTGGCAGCAGGCAGCGCGCGTCCAGCCACAGCGCGTTGTCGGCGATGCGGGCGATGACCGGCACCGGCAGCGCGCGCAGCCGGCGCTCGACCGCTGCGATCACCCGTCCGCTCGCCTTGCCGACCGGGCGAACGACCAGCGCGGCCGACGGCAGGCGCTCCTCGGGCATGCTGCCCGAGCCGATCTGGCTCGCGCACTCCTCGACCGCCACCGCGTAGCCGTCGCCCAGCGCGCTCGCAGCGCACCGGCGACGCGCCCGCAGCGTCGCGGCGATGTCGCCGCGCGAGCCGCATCAGCAAGGCCAGCGTCGGCAGGCGCTCCGGCAATCGATGGCCGCTGGCGTAGATGCGCAGCGTCGCTTCGAGCGCGGCCAGCGTCAGCTTGGACACGCGCAGCGCGCGCTTCAACGGGTCCTTCTTGATCTTCGCGATCGCGTCCTTGCGCCCGACGATCAGGCCGGCCTGCGGGCCGCCGAGCAGCTTGTCGCCGGAGAAGGTGACGACGTCGGCGCCGGCGGCGAGCGACTGCTGCGGCAGCGGCTCGCGCGGCAGGCCGAACGCGGCGAGGTCGATCAGCGCGCCGCGCCGAGGTCGACGACGTACGGCACGCCGTGCGCGTGCGCGATCGTCGCCAGCGTCGCGTCGTCGACCACCGGCGGTGAAGCCGGTGATGGCGTAGTTCGACGTGTGCGCCTTGACGATCAGCGCCGGTGCGCGCGTTGCACGCGGCCTCGTAGTCGCGCGCGTGGGTGCGGTTGGTCGTGCCGACCTCGACCAGCTTGCAGCCGGCGCGCCTTCATGATGTCCGGCATGCGGAAGGCGCCGCCGATCTCGATCAGCTCGCCGCGCGAGACGATCGCTTCGCGGCGCGCGCCGAGCGCGTTCAGCGTCAGCAGCGACCGCGGCGGCGTTGTTGTTGACGACGGTCGCCGCCTCGGCGCCGGTCAGCTCGCGCAGCAGCCCCTCGACGACGCTGTCGCGATCGCCGCGGCCGCCCGTCGCGAGGTCGTACTCGAGCGCTGCGTAGCCGCGCATCGCCGCGGCTACGGCGTCGATGGCCTCGTCCGAGAGCAGCGCGCGGCCGAGGTTGGTGTGTATCACCGTCCCGGTCAGGTTGAAGACGGGCGTCAGGCGCGGCGCGCGCAGCGCGGCGAGCCGGCGCTCCGCGTCGCCGCGCCAGCGACTCGAGCGTCGGAACCTCGCGCGCCATCGCGGACCGCGGCGCGCGCCGCCTCGAGTGCTTCCTGCGCAGCCCGCTTCGTCAAGGCGATCCCGTGCGCCTGTGCGGCCGTCGCCAGCACGGGCGTCGACAGCAGTCGATCGACGGAGGGCAGTCGGGACAGCGCGGCGAGGGAGTGGCTCTCACCTCGTCTTGGCTCACCCGCACCGGGCAGAGTCAAGTCGGACATCGCTACGCCGTGCCGGGGTGGAACAGCAGGTTCGGTCCGGAGCGCCCGTAGCCCTGCTCGTCCACGAGGACGTCGAGCGCGAGCGTCGCGAGATCGTCGGCGGTGGGCTCGACCCGGGGATCCTTGTCCTGATAGAAGATCTTCAGGTAGCTCTTGCACTCGTCGCAGGCCTCGGCGCGCGTCGGCGACTCGGTCACCTTCTCGTCCTCGCCGCGGGTGAGGGCGAGGTACTGCAGGCCCTTGTCCGTGTCACACGATGTGCACTTGATGCGCGGCAGGTTCCACTCCGTGGCGCAGAGGGAACAGACCAGGTAGCGAAGGTTCGCCTGCTGCCCGCCGATGCGGACGATGCTGGCAACCGGACGTGACGCGCACACCGGGCAGATGCCCGGCACATCGCAGTGGTCCACCGCCGCGACGTCGAGCGATCCGGCGAGACGCGCGAAGTAGACCTGCAGCGCAGCGCCCGCGAAGGGCACGAGCGCCGCATCGTCGTCGAGCGCCGTACCGGCCAGCACGCGGTCAGCCAGCGATTCGAGCGCCGGAACGTCAAGCGCGAGGAGCTGTTCCAGAGTCGCCGCGACGCCGTTCGCGGACCTCGCTCGCACTTGCAGCGCGATGTCCCTGAGGTCATCACGCCACATGGTCGAGCGCTCGTGCGCCTGCGCGGACAGCGGCGGCATGCCGTAGTCGCGGCTGGCGGCCAGCGCGGCGTCGGGGATGGCGCCAGCGCGCCGCGTGGCGAGCACCGCCTGCTGCGCGCGTGCCACCTCGGCCATCAGTCGCAGATACGCGGCCATCGGATGATCGGCCGCGAGCGAGGTGAACCGGTCGGCCCGGACGTCGAACAGATCCGGACGCGTGGGCAGCACGACCCGCGGCGCCGTCGGCGCGCGGTCGGTGGTGCCATCGGTGACGATGGGAGTCGCCACTTGGGTGCTTCTCCTGCGAAAAGTGGGGGCCGAAGTGACAAGCGGCAGGGTCGCCCCTGCCGCTTGCCACGGTTGCCCGGATTGTGGACTACTTGTGCTGGCCCGTCACCCGCTTGTACCAGAGGGGATGATGGTGCTTGGCCCAGTTGTGGGACACCGTACCGCGCGTCATCGCCCGCATCGACCCGCGCACCCAGAAGATGGCGGAGTAGATGTGCACGATGATGCCCATCAGCAGCACGAAGAACGCGAGCATGTGGACGACCGCCGCGATCCGGATGACCGGAATCGCGAACATGCCGGCGAAGTACGGCCGCCACAGGATGATCCCGGACACCAGCAGCAGGATCATCGTGACGATCATCGTCCAGAACAGCTGCTTCTGGCCGATGTTGTACTTGTCGATCGCCGGCAGGTTGTCGTCCCGGTTGTTGATCACGTCGGCTAGCCGCTTGTTCCACTCACGGTCGTAGGGCTGGATGACGTTGTCCTGCCAGTAGCGCACGGCCATGACGAAGAAGAACGCGAACATCACCACGCCCAGGAACGGGTGCAGGATGCGGGCCCACGTGCCGCCGCCGAGCAGACCGGTCAGGAACCAGAATGCCGGGTGGAAGAACGCCAGCCCCGACGCCGCGAGCAGGACGAACAGCAGCGCGACGACCCAGTGGTTCACGCGCTCGTTCGCGTTGTAGCGCGGCACCTCACCGCTTTTCATGACGACAGCCATGGCTCAGCCTCCGTGTTTCGCGTCGTCCACTTCCTTCGGACCACGCGTGATGTAGTGGAAGAACGCGCCGAGGACTGCGACCCCGGCACCCAGCGCCAGCAACGGCTTGGCGATGCCCTTCCACAGGCTGACCAAGGGACTGATCTTCGGATCCGTGGGCAGGTCGGCGTACAGCTCCGGCTTGTCGGCGTGATGCAGCACGTACATGACGTGCGTGCCGCCGACGCCCGGCGGATCGTAGAGGCCGGCGTTCTGGAAGCCGCGCGCCTTCAGGTCGGTGATGCGCTTCTCGGCGTGGGCGAGCATGTCGTCCTTGGTGCCGAACTGGATCGCGCCGGTCGGGCAGGCCTTGGCGCAGGCCGGCCCCTGGCCGACCGCGACGCGGTCGGAGCACAGCGTGCACTTGTAGGCCTTGTTGTCCTTCTTGGAGATGCGCGGGATGTTGAACGGGCAGCCCTTCATGCAGTAGCCGCAGCCGATGCAGTTCTCCGAGACGAAGTCGACGATGCCGTTGGCGTACTGCACGATGGCGCCCGGCGCCGGGCAGGCCTTGAGGCAGCCCGGGTCGGCGCAGTGCATGCAGCCGTCCTTGCGGATCAGCCACTCCATCGAGCCGTCGGCCTTCGAGCTCTACCTCGGGAAGCGCATCACCGTCCACGACTGGTCGCGTCAGGTCGAGCGGGTTGTCGTAGACGCCGACGTTGGTGCCGATCGTCGTCGCGCAGGTCGTTCCACTCCAGGCACGCGACCTGGCAGGCCTTGCAGCCGATGCACTTGGAGACGTCGATCAGCTTGGCGACCTCGGCCGCGCTGCGCGGACCTGCGGCGCCGGCGTGGTGGTGGCGGAGCGGCGGCTGGATATCGAGGGATTGCAGTAGCCATGGTTCACCTCCTCACGCCTTCTCGATGTTGACCAGGAACGCCTTGTACTCCGGCGTCTCGAGTTGGCGTCGCCGACGTACGGCGTCAGCGTGTTCGCGAGGTAGCCGGTCTTGGCCACGCCCGATGAAGCCCCAGTGGATCGGGATGCCGACCATGTGCACCGTCTTGCCGTCGCACGTCGAGCGGCTGGATGCGCTTGGTCACCACCGCCTTCGCCTTGACGCTCGCCGCGGTTGCAGCGCACCTTGACCAGGTCGCCGTTGCTTGATGCCCTTCTCCTTGGCCAGCTCTTCGCTGATCTCGACGAAGAACTCCGGCTGCAGCGACCGCGTTCGACTCGACGTGCTTGGTCCAGAAGTGGAAGTGCTCGGTCAGGCGGTAGGTGGTCGCCGCGTACGGGAACTCGTCCGACGTGCCGAACGGCTCCATGTCGCCCTTGAACACGCGCGCCGCCGGATTGCTGACGACCTTCGGGTGCAAGCGGGTTGGCGATCGGCGTCTCGAACGGCTCGTAGTGCTCGGGGAACGGGCCGTCCGCCATGCGCCGGCGCGAACAGGCGCGCGACGCCCTCCCGGTTCATGATGAACGGGCCTGCGCCCGCGTCCGGGCCGAGCGGCGGCGCGATGTCGGGCACGTCGACCCCGGCCCACGCCGTGCCGTTCCAGCGGATGCCGGGCCGGGTCGGATCCCACGGCTTGCCGGCCAGGTCGGCGGAGGCGCGGTTGTAGAGGATGCGCCGGTTGGCCGGCCAGGCGAAGCCCCAGTTGAGGTTGGTGCCCATGTTGCCGGGGTCGGCCGTGTCGCGGCGCGCCGTCAGGTTGCCCGCCTCGGTCACACGCCGGAGTAGATCCAGTTGCCGCACGCGGTCGAGCCGTCGTCGCGCAGCAGGCCGAAGCCGGGCAGCTGCTTGCCCGCCTTCACGCAGGACCTTGGTCGGGTCCTTCGGGTCGACGACGTCGGCGAGCGCGTGGCCGTTGATCTCGCGCAGCACCTCGTCGGCCGTGGGCAGGTTGGGGTTGCTGTAGGGCCAGCGTCAGCTTGAGGATCGGCTCGGGGACCGTGCCGCCGTCCTTCGCGTACAGCGCGCGCAGCTTGCGTGAACAGCGCGCCATGATCTCGCGAGTCGACCTTGCGCTTCGCCCGGAGGCTCGGCCGCCTGCCCAGTGCCACTGCAGCAAGCGGCCGGAGTTGGTGAAGGTGCCCGTCGTCCTCGGCGAAGCAGGTGGTCGGGCAAGCGGAATGACCTCGGTCTGGATGTCTTCCGGGTTGACGTCGTTCTGATCGCCGTGGTTCTTCCAGAACCGCGACGTCTCGGTGCGCAGCGGATCGATGACGACGAGGAACTTCAGCTTCGACAGCGCGGCGCTGACCTTCTTCTTGTTGGGGAGCGCGGCCAGCGGGTTGAAGCCCTGGCGAAGAAGCCGTTCATCTTGCCCTGGTGCATGAGCTCGAAGATCGCCAGCACGTCGTAGGCCGCCGTCGAGCTTGGGCAGGTAGTCGTAGGCGAAGTCGTTCTCCGTCGTCGCCGCGTCGCCCCACAAGGCCTTCTGCAGGCTGACGTGGAACTTCGCGAAGTTCTGCCAGAAGCTCATCTGGTTCGGGCCGCAGCGGCTTGAGGCGTGCGCGCGTCGATGTACGTCTGGCGCGGTCGTCGTCCGCGTCGGTCGGCGCGCGACAGGTAGCCCGGCAGCAGGTCGGAATACGCGCACATGGTCGGTGAGGCCCTGGATGTTGGAGTGGCCGCGCAGCGCGTTCATGCCGCCGCCCGGCCGGCCGATGTTGCCCAGCAGCAGCTGCATCATCGCCATCGGTGCGGATGTTCTGCGACCCGTGCGAGTGCTGCGTCCAGCCGAGCGCGTACATGATCGTCATGACCTTGTCCGGCGTCGACGTCGCCGCGATCATCTCGCACACCTTCAGGAACTTGTCCTTCGGCGTGCCGCAGATCTTGCTCGACCATCTCCGGCGTGTAGCGGCGAAGTGCTCCTTCATCAGCTGGAAGACGCAGCGCGGGTGCTGCAGCGTCTCGTCGACCTTGGCGAAGCCGTCCTCGCCCATCTCGTAGTCCCAGCGTCGACTTGTCGTAGCTGCGCTTCTCGGCGTCGTAGCCGGAGAACAGGCCGTCCTCGTAGCTGTAGTCCTCCTTGATCAGGAAGGACGCGTTGGTGTACGCCTTGACGTAGTCCTAGTGGATCTTGTCGTTCGCGAGCAGTAGTTGATGACGCCGCCGAGGAAGGCGATGTCGGTGCCCGACGCGGATCGGCGCGTAGAAGTCGGCGACCGCGGCCGAGCGCGTGAAGCGCGGGTCGACGACGATGAGCTTGCGCCTTGCGATGCTCCTTCGCCTCCGTGACCCACTTGAAGCCGCACGGGTGTGCTTCGGCGGCATTGCCGCCCATGATGAGGACGAGATCGGTGTTCTTGATGTCCATCCAGGGGTTGGTCATCGCACCACGGCCGAATGTCGGGCCCAGACTGGACACCGTCGGGCCGTGTCAGATTCGCGCCTGGTTGTCGAACGCGACCATCCCCAGCGCGCGGGCCATCTTGACGGTCAGATAGCCGGATTCGTTGGCGCTCGCGCTGGACGCCAGCAAGCCGGTGGTGTTCCAGCGGTTGACCGTCACGCCCTTGTCGTTCTTCGCGATGAAGTTGGCGTCGCGATCGTCCTTCATCAGCTTGGCGATGCGGTCAGCGCCTCGTCCCAGGAGATGCGCTTCCACTCGTTGGTGCCGGGCTCGCGCACCTCCGGATACTTGAGCGCGGTTGGGCGAATGGACGAAGTCGAGCAGCGCCGCGCCCTTCGGGCACAGCGTGCCGCGGTTGACCGGATGGTCCGGATCGCCCTCGATATGGATGATGCGGCGCTTGACGTTCTTGGCGCCGTCGCCCAGCGAGTACATGATCACGCCGCAGCTGACCGAACAGTACGGACAGGTGTTGCGCGTCTCGGTCGTCCGCGCAAGCTTGAAGGCACGCACATCCGCCATGGCGGCGCCCGGCGCGAGGCCGAGACCGACGACGGATGACGAGCCCAGGCCGGTCGCGCAAATTCTGAAGAATTGGCGCCGACTCATGGGTGCGTTCATGAGCTAAATCCCCCTGGCAATGATCGCCGTGCTGCTTGACTGCATTCGTGACTCGCGCGCGTAATACGGTTGCACGCAAGGGCCCCTGCTTGACGCCGTTGTCCCTAGACGTGGTACGGACATTGCTAAAGTCCCGGCGTCGCAGCAGCATAAGCTGAGCACGACGCTTTCTCAATATTGCAGCGCATGAAAAATCGCAGGACGTGCAGACGATGCATCAGGATCGAGCAGTGAGAATTTCAACGGCCCCGCTGCAACACGTCCTCGCAATCGCGCTGGTGTGCTCTTCGCTGCTCTCCGGCTGCCAGACCGTGACCGCGCCATCATCGGCGTCGCCTGCCCCGGGCCGGCCCGTCGTCGCGTCGCCTGAGCTCGGCTTCTTCTCGAAGATCAAGGTGCCAAGCGACCGTGAACCGGTGCTCAAGCTGGCCGCGCGGGGCGCTCAGGTGTTCCGGTGCGAGAAGCGCGATGCGCAAGGCGCGTGGGTGTTCCGGCAACCCGACGGCGAACTGCTCGACGGCGCGGGCAAGGTGGTCGGCCGCCACGGCGCGAACTTCTCGTTCGAACACGTGGATGGCAGCCGGCTGCTGTCGACCATCGCCGCCCACGACGATGCGCCCAAGCCCACCGACCTGCGCTGGCTGCTCATGACGACCAAGAGCTTCGGCAAGGGCGCCTTCGAGGGCGTGACCCACGTGCAACGCGTCAACACGTCGGGCGGAATGCCGCCGGCCAGCTGTGACCTCGCTCACGCGGGGCGTGTCCTGCGCGTCGATTTCACTGCAGACTTTGTCTTCTATCGGGCCCGCGCCGCCTCGGCGCAATGACGGGCGCGACGGTTCTTCCAGGAGACGGAGCAATGAAGCGGTGGTTGAGTGCCGCGGTCCTGCTGTTCGGGATCGCGTCGTCGGCGTGGGCGCAGTCCCAGATCGTCGACATCGACGACGTAAAGGCGGCGATGGCGCGCGGCGCGCTCCTCTGGGACGCGCGCGATGCCGATGACTTCGCGAAGGGTCACATCCCCGGCGCCGTGAACATCGGCGATCCGACGCATAACGCTTGCGCGACAAGAACACCGAGGACTACCTGCCGATCGCCGCGATCGAGAAGGCGCTCGGAGCCGCCGGCATCGATCCGGCGCGCGAGATCATCGTGTACGGCGACCGCGGACTGCCATCGACCTATTTCGCGCACCTGACGCTGCGCTACTTCGGCGCCACCAATGCCCGCGTGTTCCACGACGGCATCGACGCCTGGCGGGCGGCCGGCCAGCCGGTGTCGACCACGCCGACGAAGGCCAGGCCGGTGACGCTGAAGCTCACGCCGCGGCCGGGCGTGATCGCCGACAGCAAGGAGGTCGTCGCGGCGCTGAAGCGGCCCGACGTGCAGTTCCTGGACGTCCGGACAGTGAAGGAGTTCAAGGGCGAGGACGTCCGTGCAATCCGCGGCGGCCACATCCCGGGCGCGATCAACATTCCTTTCGAGCAGAACTGGGTCGACCCGGACACCCGCAACAAGCTGCGCAGCGGAGCGGTCAAGGACAACGCCGGGCCTGTCGCTGAAGCCCCGCGAGGAACTGGCCAAGGTGTACGCGAAGCTGGACCCGGCCAGGGAAACCATCGTCTACTGCCAGAGCGGCAACCGCGCCGCCGAGACGCGCTCTGGTGCTGGCGGACCTGGGCTTCAAGAACGTCAAGGTCTATGACGCGTCCTGGCTCGGATACTCCAGCTGGCTCACGCGCGCCGGCGGAAGACGAGGTCTGGACCAACTTCGGCTCGCTGCCGGTCACCGTCCGGGGGCTCGAAAACCGCTTCGGCGAGCTGGAGAGGCAGCGCGTGGCCAGGTAAGTCGCCTCCCGGCCTGCCGCGGCAGGTCGCGGGCCGGCATTCCCGACCCTTCCGGGCCGCTGTTGCGGCCCTTTTGCCGCCCTTGGCCGCCCGTTGGAGGCCTTTGCCTTCCCCAAGCCGGGCTTTCCATTGACGAACGCGGTAAAATCGCTTGTTTAGCGCGTTGCACGCCGGAGGAAAAACGATGAACCCGACGACAGCCTCGACGGTAGGCGCCTATTTGCGCGATCTGCCGCCGGACCGTCGCGTGGCGATGGCCCGCCTGTGCAGCATGATCCGCCGCTCGGCACGCGGAGTCCGCGAGAGCATGCGGTACGGCCTGGCGTTCTACGAACTGGACGGGCCGCTGTTCGCGCTCGAGTCCGGTCGCCGCCACATGTCGCTCTACGTGGCAGAGAAAGACGTCGTCCTGAAGCACAAGGATGCCCTTACCGGCGTCAATGCCGCCAAGAGCTTCATCAAGTTCTCCGACCTCAACCGCCTCCCGCTCGACGTCGTCGAGAAGATCGTGCGCGACTCGGTGGCCGCGCGCCGCCAGCGCGTGTCGCAGGGCACCATGCCGACGCAGGCCGAGTTGCTCAAGCTGTGGGACATCAACGAGGAGGCGGCCGCGCCGCCGGCGACGACCGTCAAGCTGCCCGCCGCCAAGCCCGCCGCCACGATGACCGACGCCATCAACGCGATGGCGAGCACGATGCGCGACGCGATGTACGCGGCGATCGACATCGCGACGGGCACGTGTCCCGGCGGCCAAGGGCGGCGCCGCGAAGAAGTCGCCGGCCCGGAAGGCCGCCAGCAAGACCGCGGCGAAGCCGGCCGCCAGGAAGGCCGCGAAGAAGCCGCCGGCCAAGACGGCGCCCGCCAGGAAAGCCGGCCAAGAAAGCTGCGCCGGCACGCCGCAAGTAGGAGCGCACGCATCGGCACGACAACGGCGCCCGCGGGCGCCGTTGTCGCTTCAACGGCCCCTGCTAGTACGTCCGGGCGTCCTCGATCACCTTGCCGTCGTTCGGGAGCGAGCCCGGGCGCCAGCAGTTCCACGGCCCCGCCGAGCTTCATCACCGCGCGCAGCGACTCGCCGATCGGCCTGCTGCAGCCCGGCGTCGGTCACGCTTGACTCGGCCTTCAGCGTCATCGCGTCGGTTTCGCCGACGCGCGTCACCACCAGCCGCACGCCGACCGAGTTCCCGGTGCCGCCGCGCGATTTCCGCCACCTGCTCGGGCCGGACGAACATCCCCTTCACCTTGGCCGTCTGGTCGGCGCGCCCCATCCAGCCCTTGATCCGCGTGTTCGTCCGCCCGCACGGCGACGGACCGGACAGGATGGCCGACAGGTCCCCGAGCGCCAGCCGGATCCACGGGTGATGCGGGTCGAACGACGTGACGACGACCTCGCCGACCTCGCCATCGGCCACCAGGTCGCCGGTGCCGGGGCGGACGATCTCGACCAGCACGTCCTCGTTGACGATGAGCCCCTCGCGCGCCGGGCTCTCGTAGGCGATGAGCGCCGACATCGGCGGTCGCGTAGAGCTGATAGGCGTCGAGGCCCCGCGAGCGGAACTCGGCCTGCAGCGACGGCGGGAACGCGGCGCCGGATACGACCGCCTTGGTGATCGACGACGCATCGCGCCCCGCGGTGCGCGCGGCGTCGAGCAGGATCTTCAGGAAGTCCGGGGTGCCCGTGTATGCCGCCGGACGCAGATGCTCGATGAGGTCCAGTTGCTGCTCGGTATTGCCCGGACCCGCCGGAATCACGGTGCACCCGATCGAGCGGGCGGCCCCGTCCATGATGAATCCGCCCGGCGTCAGGTGATACGAGAACGTGTTGAGCACGCGATCGCCGCTGCGGAAGCCTGCCGCGAACAGGCCGCGCGCCGCGTGCCACGGATCGTCCTGCCGTCCTTCGGGCTCGTAGATCGGGCCGGGCGACGTGAACAGCCGTCCGATCCGCTCGGACTCCCCGGAAATGAACCCGCCGAACGGCGGCTCGGCCTTCTGCAGCGCCGGCAATGCTCCCTTGCGCATGACCGGCAGGCGCGCGAGCGCCGCGCGGGAGTTGACCTGCGTCGGGTCGATGTCGCCGAGATGCCGCTTCCATCCCGGAGCCTTCAGCACCCTGGCCAGCAGCCCGGGCAGGTGGCCCATCAGGTCGAGTTCGCGCTGCCGCGGATCCCGCGTCTCGCGGTTGTCGAGATGCTGTGTCATGGTCGTCGCTCCGGACGCGGCTACTTCGCCGCGTTGTCGATGTCCTGTCGCCGTCGCTCGGCGTCCTGCGCCGCAGCGTCCAGCCTGGCATTCACGGGATCGATCGTCGTCTGCCGGGTCGGCAGCGGCGTCGGCGCGCTCGCTGCGATCCGCGCGCGTGCAGGCCGTCAGCGCGAACGCTGCGCCGAGCAGCAGCCAGGGCAGCCGGCCCATCGCCGTGCGTGGCCGGTCAGGCCAGCCAGCGCTTGCGCCGCTTGTAGAACTTGGCGTCGCGGAAGCTCTTGCGACCCGCCTTCGACACCCCGAGGTAGAACTCCTTCACGTCCTCGTTTTCGCGCAGCACGCCCGCCTCGCCGTCCATCACGACGCGGCCGTTCTCCAGGATGTATCCGTAGTGGGCGTACTTGAGCGCGACGTTGGTGTTCTGTTCGGCGAGGAGGAAGGACACCCGCTCCTTCGCGTTGAGATCGCTGACGATCGAGAAGATCTCGTCGACCACCTGCGGCGCCAGCCCCATCGAGGGCTCGTCGAGCAGGATCATCGACGGCCGGGCCATCAGCGCGCGCCCGATCGCCGTCATCTGCTGCTCGCCGCCCGACGTGTAGCCCGACTGGCTGGTGCGCCGCTGCTTGAGCCGCGGGAAGTAGGCGTAGACCTTCTCGAGATCGGCGGCGATCTCCGCGCGCGACTTGCCGCGACCCGACGTGCCGCGCGAGTACGCGCCGGTGAGCAGGTTCTCCTCGACCGAGAGGTGGGCGAAGCAGCGGCGGCCCTCCATCACCTGGACGACGCCGCGCTTGACGAGCTCGTAGGCGGTGAGATCCTCGATCTTCTCGCCGCGCAACTCGATCGAGCCCTTGGTCACCTCGCCGCGCTCGGCGCGCAGCAGGTTCGACACCGCGCGCAGGGTCGTGGTCTTGCCGGCGCCGTTGGCGCCGAGCAGCGCCACGACGCTGCCCTCGGGCACGTTCAGGGAAACGCCCTTCAGCACGAGGATCACGTGGTTGTAGATCACCTCGATGCCGTTGACGTTGAGCAGCGGTGCGGTCACCGTTCGTCTCCGTGGTTGTGCAAAGCGCCCGCGATGGACGCTTTGCACAACCGGCCGCGATGCGGCCGGTTGGTCCTCGATTACTTCTTCGCCGCCGGAGCCGGCGGCCTTCGCCGGAGCAGCGGCCGGAGCGGCGGCAGCGCCGGCGCGGCCTTCGGCGCGGCGGCTATTTCGGCCTCGCAGCTGCGACGCGTGATCTTCTTCTCGGCGGCGTAGCGCGTGGAGAATTCCTTGATCATCGGCTTGATGATCTGGGCGTCGGACTCGAACCAGTCGGAGGAGAAGTTCCACTTGCTGCCGTCCCACGTGTGCACGCGCGCGAAGCGCGAACCCTCGTGGTCGCGGCAGTTCGTGGCAAGCGGACGGATCACTCCGGTCAGCCCGAGCGCATCGATGCGCTTCTGGTCGATGTTGAGGTTCTCCAGCCCGTAGCGCACTTCCTCGCCGGTGAGCGGCCGCACGCCGTAGCGCAGCTGCGCCTGGCGCACGCCTTCAACCGCGAACATCGCGCTGATCAGGCCGCGCGTGTAGAGCACCTGGCCCACCTCGTCCGCCGGGCCGGTGCCCTGGCCCTTCGCGTGCAGGAGTCTTCAGGATGTCCTCGTGCACCTTGGCGCGTCCCGCGCCGTGCTGGAACGCCATCGCGTTGTAGCCCTTGGCATCGGCGCCGACCGGCAGGACGTCCGGCTCGGCCCCGGACCACCAGCCGCCGTACATCTTGTCGCGCGGGAAGCCGGTGGCGACCGCCTCGCGGATCGCGGTGGAGTTCATCACGCCCCAGCCCCACAGGACCACGTAGTCGGGGCGCAACTGGCGGATCTGCAGCCAGGCGGCTTTCTGTTCCACGCCCGGGTGCGTGACGGGAATCGTCGTCAGCTGGAACCCGTGCAGCTTCGAGCGCTCGGTCAGCAGCGGGATCGGCTCCTTGCCGTACGGCGAGTCGTGGTAGATCAGCGCGATCTTCTTGCCCTTGAGCTTGTCCAGGCCGCCGTTCTGCTTGCCGAGGTGCTGCACGAGCACGTCGGCCGCGGTCCAGTACGTGCCGCCCAGCGGGAAGTTCCACGGGAAGACCTCGCCCTCGACCGACTCCGAACGGCCATAGCCGGCGGTGATGATCGGAATCTTGTCGGTCGGCGCCTTGTCGGTGATGGCGAACGTCGCGCCGGTCGACAGCGGCTGGAAGACCGTAGTGTTGGGCCGCGACTTCAGGCGCTCGTAGCACTCGACGCTCTTTGCCGTGTCATACGCCGTCTCGCACTCCTCGTACGTGATCTTGACGCCGTTGATCCCGCCCTGTGCGTTGATCAGCTTCAGGTAGTCGACGTAGCCATTGGCCCACGGCGTGCCGTTCGGGCCGTAGGCACCGGTGCGGTACACGAGGACCGGGAAGAACTGCTCGCCCTTGCCGGCGGCCGCTCCCTTCTGTTGCGCGACTGCCGCGCCCGGCAGGGCGAGCGACGCGGCGGCGGCGATCGTCCCGATCGCCAGCGCAACGGCCCGTGCCTTCATTGCTAGCAAAGCTGCCATCGATGTCTCCTTCAGGGTGTTGGGTCCAGCATTCGAAAGTGGAAGCCGCTCCGCCTCGGACCTCTCAGTGCGGGAACGGCCAAAGCCGCATCTTTTCCTTGCCGATCGCCCACAGCCGGGCCAGCCCGTGCGGCTCGGCGATCAGGAAGAAGACGATCAGGCTGCCGAAGATGATCAGTTCCAGGTGCGACGACAGCGCGACATCGACCTGGACGCCGAACATCCCGGGGATCTGGTTCAGCAGGATCGGCAGCAGCACGATGAACGCCGCGCCGAAGTACGCGCCGAGCAGCGAGCCCATGCCGCCGATGATGATCATGAACAGCAGGTTCAGCGACATGTTGATGTTGAACGCCAGCGGCTCCCACGCGCCGAGATGGACGAACCCCCAGAGGGCGCCGGCCACGCCCGCGTAGAACGAGCTCACCGCGAATGCGCTCAGCTTGGCGTACAGCGGCCGGATCCCGATCACCTCGGCGGCGACGTCCATGTCGCGCATCGCCATCCAGCTGCGCCCGATGTGGCCGCGCACCAGGTTCTTCGCAGCGAGCGTCAGCACGACGGCGATCGTCAGCACGAACAGGTACCGGTCCAGAGGCGATTCCATGGTCCAGCCGAACATCTCGATCGGCGCGGTGGACACGGAGCCGGACGGCGAGTAGTTCGTGAACCACTTCACGCGCGCGAACACCCAGTCGACGAAGAACTGCGCGGCGAGCGTGGCCACCGCGAGATACAGGCCCTTGATGCGCAGGCTCGGGATGCCGAACAGCACGCCGACCAGCGCTGCGATCGCGCCGGCCAGCACCAGCACGATCAGGAAGTTCAGCATCGGAACGCGGACCACCAGGTTGTAGGCCGCGTAGGCGCCGATGGCCATGAAGGCCGCGGTGCCGAGCGAGATCTGGCCGCAGTAGCCGACGAGGATGTTCAGCCCGATCGCCGCGATCGCGAGGATCAGGAAGGGAATGATCAGCGCCCGCAACAGGTAGTCGCTCGCGAACGCCGGCAGCGCGAAGTACGCCACGGCAAGCAGGGCCAGCATGAACCAGCGGTCCTGCACGATCGGCAGGATCTGCTGGTCCTCGACGTAGCTGGTCTTGAACTGGCCGTTTTCGCGGTAGAGCATGGTCGTCGTTCCCCTACACGCGGTCGATGTGCTTTTCCCCGAACAACCCTTCGGGGCGAACCAGCAGGAACAGCAGGGCGAGCACGTACGCGAACCAGTTCTCGATGCCGCCGCCGGCGAGGTCGAAGGCGTTCACCATGATCGGACCGAGGAAGACCTCCGCGAACTTCTCCCCGACGCCGATGATCAGGCCGCCGATGATCGCGCCCGGGCACCGACGTGAAGCCGCCCAGGATCACCACCGGCAGCGCCTTCAGCGCGATCAGCGACAGCGAGAACTGCACGCCGAGCTTCGAGCCCCAGACCATGCCGGCCACCAGCGCGACGAAGCCGGCCACGGTCCACACGATGACCCAGATGCGGTTCAGCGGGATGCCGATCGACTGCGCGGCCTGGTGGTCGTCGGCCACCGCGCGCAACGCGCGGCCGGTCGGCGTCTTCTGGAAGAAGATCGCGAGGGCAAGCACCAGCAGCGCCGCGACCGCCGCCGCGACGAAGTCCTCGGTGTTGATCAGGATGCCGCCCTCGAAGATGTTGTCGAGCACCATCACGGGCGTCTTCGGCAGGCCGGTCTCGATCCTGTAGATGTCGCTGCCCCACACCAGCTGGCCGAAGCCGTCGAGGAAGTACGTGATGCCGAGCGTGGCCATCAGCAGCACGACCGCGTCCTGGTTGACGAGGTGGCGCAGCACGAGGCGCTCCACCACCCAGGCGAACACCGCCATGATCGCCGACCGACAGCGACGAAGGCGACGGCGAGCGGCATGTGCTCGCTCAGGCGCGCCAGCGCCAGCGCCGCGAACAGCACCATCGCGCCCTGCGCGAAGTTGAAGACGCCCGGAGGCCTTGAAGATCAGCACGAAGCCGAGCGCGACCAGCGAATAGAGCACGCCGGACATCAGGCCGCCGAGCAGCACCTCGAAGTAGAAGCCGGGCGCGCTCATGCCGAGCACGAGCGGCGCGATGGCGCCGATCGTCACCGCGACGATCAGCGCGACGACCGGCCAGTTGCGTTGGAGCGTGGTCAGCGTCATGTCAGTGCGCCACTCCGAGGTAGGCGTCGATCACCGCCTGGCTGCTGCGGACTTCGTCCGGCGTGCCGTCGCCGATCTTCTTGCCGTAGTCGAGCACGACGACGCGGTCCGAGATGTCCATCACCACGCCCATGTCGTGCTCGATCAGCACGATCGTCGTGCCGAACTCGTCGTTGACGTCGAGCACGAACCGGCACATGTCCTCCTTCTCCTCGAGGTTCATGCCCGCCATCGGCTCGTCGAGCAGCAGCAGCTTCGGCTCCATCGCCAGCGCGCGGCCGAGGTCGACGCGCTTCTGCAGGCCGTAGGGCAAGCCGCCCGACCGGCGTCTTGCGGTACGCCTGGATCTCGAGGAAGTCGATGATGTGCTCGACGAACTCGCGGTGCCGCAGTTCCTCGCGCCGTGCGAAGCCGAGATGCACGGCCTGCGCGAGGAGCCCGGTCCGCATCCGCAGGTTGCGCCCGGTCATGATGTTGTCCAGCACGCTCATGCCCTTGAAGAGCGCGAGGCTCTGGAACGTGCGGCCGATGCCGCTGGCCGCGGCGTCGTGCGGATCCATGTGCTCGCGCACCTTGCCGAGGAACGTGATGCGGCCCTTCTGCGGCGTGTAGACGCCGTTGACCACGTTCAGCATCGAGCTCTTGCCGGCGCCGTTCGGGCCGATGATCGCGCGGATCTCGTGCTCCCGGACGTTGAACGAGACGTTCTGCAGCGCCTTCACGCCGCCGAACGACAGCGACACGTCCGCCACGTCGAGGATCACCTCGCCGATCTTGCGCCCGCTCATCGCGGCCCCTCGCTCTGGTTGCCGCCGGGCGGCTCGTCCTTCATGGACCACGCGGCGTTCGCCGCCGGCTTGATCGCGTCCTTCGGCTTGCCGGCCTTCGCCATCGCCTCCATCGCGAGGAACAGGAAGACGAAGATCAGCGCGAAGCCGACCAGCGAGAGCAGCAGATGGCCGGACGCGAGCGACCAGGCGGCGAGCATCACGCCCGCCACGAGGCAGACGACGCCGAGCAGCACGCGCGGGCTCATCGCATCGGCCCTCAGGCCGCCGCCTTCAGCGGCGCGTAGCACCCGGGCGTCGCACACCTTCAGGGTCGCGCTGATCTTGCCCGGTGCGGCCGTCCTCGAACTTCACCATCGTCTCGATGAACTGCTCGGACCGTGCCGCCGTACATCGCATCGACCAGGACGTCGTACTTGTCGTGGATGAAGCGGCGCCGGACCTTGCGCGTGCGCGTCAGTTCGTCGTCGTCGGCGTCGAGTTCCTTGTGCAGCACGATGAAGCGATGGATCTGCGCATTCGCGAGCTTCGGGATCGCTGGCGAGATCCGCATTCACCTTCTCGACCGCCTCGCGCACCAGCTCGAGCACCTGCGGCTTGCCCGCGAGATCGGTGTAGCCGGCGTACGGCAGGTTGTTCCGCTCGGCCCAGTTGCCGACCGCCTCGTAGTCGATGTTGACGAACACGCACACCATGTCGCGCTGGTCGCCGAAGGCGACCGCCTCCTTGATGGTCGGGTAGAACTTCAGCTTGTTCTCGATGTACTTCGGCGCGAACAGCGTGCCGTCCGCCAGCTTGCCGACGTCCTTCGCGCGGTCGATGATCTTCAGGTGCCCTTCCTGGTCGAAGTAGCCGGCGTCGCCCGTGTGGAACCAGCCTTCGGTCGTCCTTGGCCTCGCGCGTCGCCTCCGGCGCCTTGTAGTACTCGCGGAACAGGCCGGGCGAGCGGATCAGGATCTCGCCGAGGTCGGTCAGCCGGATCTCGACGCCCTTGACCGGCGGCCCGACGGTATCCGGCTTCACGCCGCCGTTCGGCTGCACGCAGACGAACACCGAGGTCTCGGTCGAGCCGTACAGCTGCTTGAGGTTGATGCCGAGCGAGCGGTAGAAGGTGAACAGGTCCGGGCCGATCGCCTCGCCCGCCGTGTAGGCCACGCGGATGCGACTCATGCCGAGCGCGTTGCGCAGCGGCGCGTACACGAACCAGTCGCCGAGCGAATGCAGCAGGCGGTCGCCGAGTCCGACCGGCCGGCCGTCCAGCAATCTGCCGCCGACGTTGCGGGCGACGCCCATGAAGTAATGGAACATCCGCCGCTTGATCGCGGACGCGTCCTCCATCCGGATCATCACCTGCGTCAGCAGCGCCTCGAGCACGCGCGGCGGCGCGAAGTAGTAGGTCGGACCGATCTCGCGCATGTCGGCGGTGACGGTCGTGGCCGACTCCGGGCAGTTCACGGTGAATCCGCACACCATCCACTGCGTGTACGAGAAGATGTTCTGGCCGATCCACGCCATCGGCAGGTAGGCCAGCACTTCTTCCTTCGAGGTCAGCGCTTCCATCTGCGCGCCCGCCTCGCCCGCCGCGATCAGGTTGTCGTAGCCCAGCACCACGCCCTTCGGGTTGCCGGTCGTCCCCGACGTGTAGAACATGGCCGCGACGTCGTTCGCCTTGCCGAGCGCGATCTCGTCGTCGACGGCGGTCGGACGCTCCTTGAGGTACGCCTGGCCCAGCGCACGCATCTGCTCGTACGAGGCCAGCCCCGGCTGGTCGTAGTGCCGCAGGCCGCGCGGATCGTCATAGAAGATGCGCTTGATGTGCGCGACCTTCTCGCGGATCTCCAGCACCTTGTCGACCTGCTCCTGGTCCTCGACCATCGCGAAGCGGATCTCGGCGTTGTCGAACACGAACGCCATTTCGGCGGCCACCGCGTCCTGGTACATCGGCACCGGGATGCCGCCCAGGCACTGGACGGCGCACATCGTGAAGTAGAGGCGGGGGCGGTTCTCGCCGACGATGGCGAGGTGCTCGCCGCGCTTGAACCCCGCCTGCAGCAGGCCGGCCGCGACCTCGCGAACCTCGTTGCAGCATCTCGGTCCAGCTCCAGCTCTGCCAGATGCCGAGATCCTTCTCGCGGATGGCGGTCGCGCCGGGGCGAACCCTGGCGTGCTGCATCAGCAAGCGAGGAAATGTGTCAGCGGTGGTGCTCGCTGTCACGGCTGTCTCCCGATTGCGCGGCATCCTGGTCGGTGCCCGCGTCTGTTGTTCGTTGAGCTTACCCCACCCTCTTCGGCCGCTTTCGTTGCGCCCGGGCAAGGGAAGCCACGGTACGGCGAGCCGCCCGGCGGCGCTGTCGCCCGGACGACAGTCTTGCGAGACAATCCCGGTCATGTCCGAACAGGATCCCCCGCGCCTTGCCGACATGATGGCCACCAGCGCCTGGTGGCAGGACATCACCGACGACCAGCGCCGCCGCGTCATGGCCGGAGGTGGAGGAGCGGCGCTACAGCGGTGGCAGCGTCGTGATGCGCAAGGGCGAGATGGTCGAGGCGTGGACCGGCGTGATCGAGGGCCTGGTCAAGATCAACGTCGTCTCACAGACGGGAAAGAGCGCGACCTTCACCGGGATCGGCCCGGGCGGCTGGTTCGGCGAGGGCTCGCTGCTGAAGGACGAGCCGCGCAAGTACGACGTCGTCGCCCTGCGCGACAGCCGGATCGCCTGGATGCCGCGCGCCACGTTCGACTGGCTCCTCGGCACGAGCATTCCCTTCAACCGCTTCCTGCTGCTCCAGCTGAACGAGCGCCTGGGCCAGTTCATCGCGATGGTCGAATACGAGCGCCTGCTCGAACCCGACGCGCGCGTCGCGCGCTGCCTCGCCGAACTCTTCAACCCGCTGCTGTATCCCGGGCACCGTGAGCGAACTCGAGATCTCGCAGGAGGAAATCGGCTACCTGTCCGGGCGTGTCGCGCCAGCGCGTCAACCAGGCGCTGCAGGTGCTGAGTCGCGAAGGCCTGCTCGACGTCGAGTACGGCCTGATCCGCATCCGCGACCTCGCGCGACTGCGTCGCTACGGCAGCTAGAGGAGAAGCTCGCGTGTTCGACGCCGGCATCTGGGAAGTGGCGAGCTACGTGGTGACCGTGGTCGGCCTGCCGCTGGCGATCGTCGTTTTCTTCCTCGACCAGCGTCGCGAACGCCGCAACGAGGAAGACGAGGTGTATCAGCTCCTGTCGAACGCCTACAACGACTTCCTGCGGGTGGTGATCGACAACCCGGACCTGCGGCTGCGAAGCCAGACGGCGACGCCGGACCTGTCAGCCGAGCAGCAGGAACGCATGCTCGTCGTCTTCGACATGCTGATCTCGCTGCTCGAGCGGGCCTACCTGACGGCCTACAGCGACGACATGAACGCCGCGCAGCGGCGCCGCTGGAACTCGTGGGAGGACTTCATGCGCGAGTGGATCCGCCGCGACGACTTCTACTACCGCCTGCCTCTGCTCTGAAGGGCGAGGACCCGGAGTTCGCCGCCTACCTGCAGCGGCTCGCCGAAGAAGAGCGCGGCGCGATGCTGCCCCGCTGACAGCCGCCACGTCGGCAGCGCTCCTCACCCGGGGCGGACGACGGTCCTCAGCGTTCCGTGCCGCGCGCGGCCGACGGTCGCCCATGTGATGAATCGTCGCCGCGCGCGGCCGCCCCGCCGGCCATCGTCCAGCCCGGGTGCACCGGAGCCGAGCGGACCGCGCGATACAGGGCGGCGAGCGCCTCGGCGTCGCCCAGCACGGCGCGCCGCTCGGCCGGCGTCAGCGCTTCGGGACCCGCCAGCAGGGCCCGTTCGATCCGCTCCTGCCGCGCCGCGGCGGCGAGTCGGGTGCGGCGGCGCGCGCCCCGCTGAACCACGAGGAACAGCTCGGGATCGAGGACCGCGTCCGCGAAACGCGGCTGTGGACGTCCCATGCCGCCGTACTGCTCGGTCGCCACGACCTCCAGAGACGGCGCCGTTTCGTCCGGCGTCACGAACAGTCCGGCGGTGCGCGCCCCGACGCCGAGCGACGTTCGGCTCATCAGCACCGACAGCGGCACCGCGAGCAGGAGTCCGACCGCGACCGGCGCGATCCACGGCAGGAAGTCGGGCGCCTGCCAGGCGACGACGGCGACCCAGATCGCGCCGATCGCCGTCTGCCAGCCGTGGCGCTCGATCGCCTCCCTGACCGCGGTGCGACGCGTCCTCGCGCTTGGGGGATTTCCACTGGATCGCCCAGCCGGCCAGCGCGGCCAGCACGAACCGCGTGTGGAACAGCATCCGGATCGGCGCCAGCAGGGCGCTCACGAAGATCTCCAGGATGACGCTGGCGGCGAGCCGCAGCGGCCCGCCGAACGCCCGCGCGTCGCGCGACGCCGGCGATCAGGGCGGCCAGCAGCTTCGGGGCGAACAGCATCGACGCCACGGCGGCGAACAGCGCGAGCGCGTCCTGCGGATTCCACGATGGCCACAGCGGAAAGAGCTGGTGCGGAATCACGAAGTACTCGGGCTCGGCGTTCGCGTGGGTAACCAGCAGCCAGGTCGACAGCGCGAGGAAGCCGGCCCACAGAGGCGCCGACAGGTACGCCAGCGCGCCGGTCAGGAACACGGTGCGGTGCACCGGATGCATGCCGGGCGCGAACATCAGGCGCGCGTTCATCAGGTTGCCGTGGCACCAGCGACGGTCGCGACCGACCTCCTCGATCAGGTTCGACGGCATCTCCTCGTAGCTGCCCGGCAGGTCGTAGGCGATCCACACGCCGTACCCGGCGCGCCGCATCAGCGCCGCCTCGACGAAGTCGTGCGACAGGATCTCGCCGGCGAGCGCGCCGCGACCGGGCAGGGGCGCCAGCACGCAGTGCTTCATGAAGGGCGCGAGGCGGATGATCGCGTTGTGCCCCCAGTAGTGCGATTCGCCGAGCTGCCAGTAGTGCAGGCCGGCGGTGAAGAGCGGCCCGTAGACCTGGTTGGCGAACTGCTGGATGCGCGCGTGCAGCGTGTCGCGACCGACCGCGCTCGGCGCCGTCTGGATGATTCCGGCGTCGGGCCGCGCTTCCATCAGCCGCACCAGCGTCGCCAGGCACTGCCCGCTCATCACGCTGTCGGCGTCGAGCACCACCATGTAGCGATACAGCGCGCCCCAGCGCCGGCAGAAGTCGTCGATGTTGCCGCTCTTGCGCTTCACGCGGCGTTCGCGGCGGCGATAGAACAGCCGCACGTCGGTGCTGAGCTGGTCGCTCAGCGTCTCGCGCAGCGCATGCCAGGCGTCGAGTTCGGCCACGCAGGTGTCCGGCTCGCTGCTGTCGGACAGGATGAAGAAATCGAAGCTCCGGAGAGCGTCCGGCGCGGGCGACCGACTCGATCGTCGCGCGCAGCCCGGCGAAGACGCGCTTCACGTCCTCGTTGCAGATCGGCATCACGACCGCGGTGCGCGCCGCGGCGGGCAGGGGCCCGGGCTGGACCGCCGAGCGCGAGATCAGGTGCCGATCGCCGCCGCGCAGCAGCACGACGAATCCCATCATCGCGGTCCAGAAGCCGGCCGCGAGCCAGCACGACAGGATGGCGAACACGGCGAGCAGCGCCATCTCCGCCAGCGACGACGCCTCCTGCGGCAGCAGGCCGCTCATCACGTAGGTCGCGTAGATCGCGGGCGCCAGCGACAGCGCCAGCAGCACGAAGCGGCGGCGCCGGCCGGCGCCGCGCGCGGGACCGTCCACATCCGGCGGACCGGGCTCGGCGCGGAACAGCCAGCTCAGCAGCGACAGTCCGCGCCACGGGCCGCGCCGCCATCGGCGTGCGACGGATCGGCGGGGCCAGCGGCGCGTCCGCGCGCGCCTCCGCCGGCGTGCCGACGGGGATCAGGGGGTCGGGACGATGTAGCTCCATGTCTCGCTCAATGCCTCTTTGCCGCGGCGCAGGTAGGCGCGCAGCTCCATCGGTTTGTCCTTGTCGGTCCGCTTCGCCTGGACGACCATGCGCCAGCCGCCACGCACTTCGTTCGGGTGCACGACCAGCGACTGGCGCACCCCGTTGGTCAGCGACAAGTTCGGCCTCGACGTCCGTTCCGGGCGTCAACTGCGCCAGCGCCGGGCCCTCGAAGTCGACGTTGAACTTCACGACGTCGTCCGGCAGGGCCTGGAAGCCGCGGCCGCGACGCGACTGCGCGGTCCACGCAGTCTGCGGCCGCCGATCGGTGCTGCGCAGCGCCAGCAGTCGATACGAGTACGCCAGCGATGCCCCCGCCTTGGGCGCTTCCGCCGGCACCCAGTAGGCGACGATGTTGTCGTTCGTCTCGTCCGGCGTCGGAATCTGCACCAGCTCGACGCGCCCCGGACCCCAGTTCGAGGTCGGCTCGACCCACAGGCTGGGCCGCAGGTCGTAGCGCGCCTCGAGGTCCTCGTAGCTGGAGAACGCCCGATCCCGCTGCATCAGGCCGAATCCGCGCGTCATCGGCAGCGTGAACGAGGTCGTCAGCAGCCGCTTGGGATTGACCAGGGGACGCCAGATCCACTCGCCGTTGGCTGACGCCACCGACAGTCCGTCCGAGTCGTGGACCTCCGGACGGAAGCCTTCGCCATTGCCCGGCTGGTTCTCGCCGTACAGGTACATCGAGGTCAGCGGCGCGATTCCAAGCTTGCCCACCGGCTCGCGGAAGTGCAGGCGCGCCTGCACGTCGGTCACCGTCTCGTCCCCCGGGCGCAGGACGAAGCGGTAAGCCCCGGTGACGCGGCGCGAATCGAGCAACGCGTAGAGGACGAGCTGCCGGGCGCCACGCGCCGGCTTCTCGATCCAGAACTGCTCGAACCGCGGGAACTCCTCGCCGCCGCGCTCGCCGGTGTCGAGCGCGAGCCCGCGCGCCGAAGCGCCATAGCGCTGGCCCTTGCCGAGCACGCGGAAGTAGCTCGCGCCCGAGGAAGACCGCGAGTTCGTCCTTGTACCGTGGGCGAGTTCAGGGGATAGTGGATGCGGAACCCGGCGAAGCCGAGCTTCTGCAACTGGGCGGCATCGAGCTTGTTCGCGCCGTAGTTGAAGTCCGCTCGGATCGAAGCCGACCTCGCGGACCTGCTTCCCGACGATCTCGTGCACGCGGACCGGCTGGTCGAAGTAGCCGCCGAGGTGGAAGAACTGGACCTCGAAGGGCAGCTTGTCGGCCCGCCACAGCGCGCGGTCCGGGTTGAAGCGGATGTCGCGCGTCTGGTCGTAGTTCAGGTCCTTCAGAGCCTTGGGCAGCGCGAACGCAGGCTTCGGTTGCGGGCGCGACGCGAGATCCTTCGCCAGGCGGTCGACGTCCTCGAAACCGAAGGCGGCCGCAGGGCGCGCGGACACGACCAGCACGACGGCGATGAGTGGAAGAAGCAGGCGGATCGGAAACAATGGGGACACAGGGGCGATGCCGGTTGGTGGCGGGTTGGAGAGGTCAATAACGGCCAGCGCGCATTTTCGTGCACCGCAGCAAGAGCGGTGCCATTCGCTGCGGAAGTTTTCTAGAGGCTCCCATCGGCCGACGCACCAATCGGGTGCGAGCAGGCCAGGCGCGGCACAGCACGCGCTGTCCGCTGCCGACCTCGCCGCGTGCCAATATCCCGCGCATGCAGAGGGTTCGACTTGCCGACGGCCAGCGCGTCCCCGCGCTCGGCCTCGGCACATGGCGTCTGGGCGAGTCGCGCGCCGCGCACAAGGACGACGTGACGGCCGTGCGGCGGGCGCTGGAACTCGGCTACCGCCTGATCGACACCGCGGAGATGTACGGCGAGCGGCGGCGCCGAGCGCGTGGTCGGCGAGGCGCTGGGCGCGGCCACCCGGGCCGGCACGCTGCGGCGCGAGGACGCTTTCATCGTGACCAAGGTCCTTCCCGCGCAACGCAAGCCGCAAAGGCGACCGCTGCAGCCTGCGAGCGCAGCCTGCAGCGCCTCGGGGTCGACTACATCGATCTCTATCTGCTGCACTGGCGCGGCGCTCATCCGCTGGCGGACACGGTCGCGGCCTTCGAAGCGCTGCGCGAGCGCGGCCTGATACGCGCGTGGGGCGTCAGCAACTTCGACGTCGACGACATGGACGAACTCTGGGCCGTGGAGGCCGGTCCGCGCTGCGTGGTCAATCAGGTCTACTACTCCGCGAGCGAGCGCGGCATCGAGTTCGACCTGCTGCCCTCGCAGCGCCGACGCGGCGTCGCCACGATGGCGTACTGCCCGACTCGACCAGGGTGCGCTCGCCGGGGACACGACGTTCGCGGACATCGGCATGCGCCACGGCGTGAGTGCGGCACAGGCCGCGCTGGCCTGGGTGCTGCGGCAGCCGGACGTCATCGCCATCCCGAAAGCCGGTCGCGAGCCCCACCTTCGCGAGAACTTCGACGCTGCGCAACTCACGCTGACGGACCGCGATCTCGCCGCCGTCGATGCGGGGTTTCCGCCGCCGAAACGGAAGCAGCGGCTGGCGATCACCTGAACGCAACGACGGTCACGGAGCGAGAGGAGGCATGCCCTCTGCCACAATCCGGGACTCCGCTCCGTTGCCCAGACGTCCCATGCATCCCTTCCATCTCGCCTTCCCGGTCTCCTCGCTCGAATCGGCCCGCACGTTCTACGGTGGGCTGCTCGGCTGCCCCGAAGGGCGCTCGTCCGACGCCTGGATCGACTTCAACCTCTACGGCCACCAGATCGTGGCGCACCTCGCGCCCGACGAGGTCGGCCACCGCCGCACGAGCGAAGTGGATGGCGACGCCGTGCCGGTGCGGCACTTCGGCGTGGTTCTGTCGATGGAGGAGTGGGAAAGCCTGGCGAGCCGGCTGCGCGACCATGGAGTGCGGTTCATCATCGAGCCGCACATCCGCTTCAAGGGCGAAGTCGGCGAACAGGCCACCATGTTCTTTCTCGACCCCAGCGGCAACGCGCTCGAGTTCAAGGCGTTCGCGGATCCTTCACGCCTGTTCGCCAGGTAGCCGCGGCCGCCGCCGAGGGCGTCAGCTCGATCTGCCCGGACGGCCAGGCGTTCAGCGGCCGACGCCGAGCAGCGACAGAGCCAGCGGAACCGAGACGGCGGCCAGCAGCGTCGACAGCAGCATGCTGGTGGCGACCGGCCCCTCGATCGCCTTGAACTCGCGCGCCATCAGGTAGACATTGATGCCGACCGGCAGGGCGGCGAGCAGCACGACCGCCTGCGTCTCGACCGGCGGCAGCCCGATGGCCCATGCGATCGCCCACACGATCAGCGGCTGGCCGACCAGCTTCAGCGCCACGATGCCCGCGGCCACCTCCCATCCGGCGCGCAGCCCGTACTGCGCCAGCCCCATGCCGAGCACGACGAGGGACATGGGAATGGCGGGCTGCGCCAGCATCGCGAGCGGCGCATCGATCATGGCGGGCAGGCGCCAGCCGGTCAGGCCGAAGGCGGAACCCGCGAGGATGGACGCGACGATCGGATTCGTCAGCACGCTGCGCACCGTCTTGCCGAATCCCTTGAGCGACAACTCGCCATGGCGTGCCCACTTCGACCGAGGCAGTCGCCAGCGTCCACAGCGTCAGGGAATTGAAGACCAGCACGAGGCCGATCGACGGCAGCGCGGCGTCGCCGAGCGCCGCGGCCGCCAGCGGGATGCCGAGGAAGACGTTGTTGGAGAAGATGCCGCCGAGGGCGAACACCGACTGGCCGACGCCGTCGAGGCGGAACAGCAGCAGGCCGAGCAGCCGCGCGATCACGAACAGCACCAGGCAGCCGCCGAAGAACGCCACCAGCACGCGAACGTCGACGGGCGGCAGCCGCGACAGGTCGCTGCCCAGGCGGAACAGCAGCGCCGGCAGCGGAACGGCAAACAGGAACTTGGTCAGCGCCTCGCTGTACGACACCGGCCAGCGCCCGGACCGGCCGATCAGATAGCCGATCAGCACCAGCGCGAACAGCGGCGCGGAGAGTTCGACGAGCTGGACGAAGGCGTGCACGGGAAGTCGGCGGAAGACGGCGGCTGCAGTGTAGGCCGCAGCCCGTTCGCCTTCGTTGGCCCGAGCCCGCGCGCCCGCGCTTCGCGCCCGCCCAAGGGAGACCGCGATGAACGAACGGACCATCCTCGAACGCGTGCGGCGCAACCTCGCGGCGGCAGCCGCGCAGGCAGTGTTCGACACGCAGCAGCCTTGCACGGCATTCTTCGTTCCATCTGGCGGAGGACGGAGGTTCGATTGAAGGCACTGATGCAGCGGGCCTACGGGCCGGTCGAGTCGAACGTCGCGATCGAGGATGTCCCGGTGCCGGCGCCCGGCGCGGACGAGGTGCGCGTGCGCGTGCGCTTCGCCGGGATCAACCCGCTCGACTGGAAGCTCGTCGAGGGCGAGTACAAGTGGATGTCGAAGGCCCGGCCGCCGTGCGGGGTGGGGTTCGACCTGGCGGGCGAAGTGCACGAGGCCGGCGGCGGCGCTGCGCGCTTCGCGCGCGGCACGCGGGTGGCCGGACTGATCCCGGCGTTCAAGCGCCCGCCGGGTGCGATCGCGCAGTACGCCCTCGTGCCGGCCCGGCTGCTCGTCAAGGTGCCCGACAACGTCCCGCTCGACCAGGCCGCAGCGCTGCCGGTCGCCGGTCTCTCGGCGCTCCGCATGTGCCGCATGGCGAGGATCGAGCGTGGCCGGCGCGTGCTCGTGCATGGCGCGGCCGGCGGCGTCGGTCACCTCGCGGTGCAGATCGCCCGCAACCTCGGGGCCGAGGTGACCGCCAGCGGCAGCGCGGCCAGCCAGACGCTGCTGCGCTGGCTGCGGCCCAGCCTCGTCGTCGACCGCGCCGCACCGGTCGCCACCTGGGGCGGGCCCTTCGACGCGATCCTCGACTGCACGACCACGCTGACGCCGAAGCACCTCCAGACCTTGCTCGCGTCCGACGGCCATTACGTCGCCACCACGCCACGCTTTCCGCAGGTCGTGATCGATACCGTGCTGAATCTCGTCCGCCGCGGCCAGCGCGGCGTGCTCATGCTGAAGCCCGACGCCGACGACCTCGAATTGCTGATGAAGCAGGTCGCGGCCGGCCACCTGCGCGTGGCGGTCGAGCGCGCCTATCCGCTCGCAAGCGCCGCCGATGCGCTGGTGCAGTCGCGCTCGGGCCAGGTGCGCGGCAAGGTGGTGGTGGCGATCGATCAGTGAGCCCGCGCCGACGAGGCGGGCGCCGCACGCCGCGACGCGTGGTCGGCCAGAGCCGGCCCGTCAGGCCGCGCTCGTGGCAGACATGCCGGACTGCGCGTCCGGCACCTCGCCTTGAGGGGTGGGCAGCACGCGCGTGGAGCGGATGATTTCCTGTCGCCATGCGACGACCGCCAGCAGGATCGCCGTCGCGCCCGCGAAGACCAGCGCGGCGCGCAGCCCCACGTGCTCGCCCAGCCAGCCGCCGATCAGGGCGCCGGGACCCGCGGGCAGCAGGATCAGCCAGCGCATCGTGCTGGTCATGCGGCCCAGCAGCGGCGCGGGCGTCACGGCCTGGCGCAGCGCCAGGAAGTTGATGAAGAGGAACACCGCACCGATGCCGAACATGAACAGCATCAACGCGAAACCGGCGACGCCGAAGGCGTTGGCGGGCATCGCGGCCAGCATCAGCCAGCCGACGCCGCAGATGGCGAACCCGGCCACGAGCGCCGGCCCCGGGCCGATGCGCCGCGCGAGCCGGTGACCGAGGACGCTCGCCGCGATCGTGCCGACGCCGAGCGCGACGTAGCTCAGGCCGACAGCGCGCTCGGACAGGCCGAGCACGCGCGTCGCGAAGAGGATCTGGACGACCAGCGCCGCGTGGTGGCACATCTGCCAGACCCCGACCGCGATCGCCATCGTCATCAGCAGGCGGTTGCCACGCACGAAGTTCATGCCGTCGCGCATGGCAGGCCAGAACGGGTGACGGACGGGCGAAACGTGTTCCTGCACCCGCAGCCCGCGCAGGATCGAGGCCGATGCGGTCAGCAGGATGGCATCGGCGAGCAGCGCGAGCGGAGCGCCGGCGATCTTGATCAGCACGCCGGCCGCGCCCGGACCGGCGACCTCGGCCGTCGAGGACGCCAGCGCATTCTTGGCGTGCGCCTCCACCAGGCGTTCACGCGGCACGACCTGCGTCAGCACGATCTGCGCGGCGCTGCCGGCGGTGGTGTTGACCGCGCCGATGGCGAAGCCCACCACGTACAGCCACTCCATCGTCAGCCATCCCATCCACCACGCCAGCGGGACGGTCGCGACGGCGAGCGCGATGAACAACTCGCCGTAGACGTAGACCGGCAGCTTGCGGACCCGATCGAGCCACACGCCGGACGGCAGCGAGAACAGCACGAACGGAACGATCTCCATCGCCGTGAGGAACCCCATCTGGGTCGGCGAGGCGTGCAGCAGCACGGCCGCCGTCAGCGGCAGGGCGAGCATCGTCACCTGCGCGCCGAACGAGGCGGTCAGGATCGAAATCCACAGGCGCCGGTAGACGGCGTCGCGCAACAAATCGTTCGGGGCGAGGGTCAGACGCGCTGTCACGCGACGAAACACCCCCGCCACACCAGGGGCGGTCATGGCGGCAACACGAGTAAGCGAGCCCGGGGCTGCAGGGCACCACCGCGACGGGCGGCGCGAGGGATGACGATGTTAGCGGCGCGGCGTCCGTCCCTCCAGCGAATCGCGACGGAATCGGCGTAACGTCGCTTGAAGGCATCACCCAGCCGCATGGACACGGGCGCCGCCCGGCGCGCCCCTTGCTGCCCCTTGCCCCAACTCTCTCGACCAATGAACGGCTCGCCCGATAACGTGAAACGCGAACATCTCCCCTGCGTGATCTGTGTGGGTGGCTCGGCCACCATCGACCACATCTTCCTCGTCGACGAGGTGAAGCTGCCGTCGGCGAAGATCACCGCCCGCGACTTCGTCGAGACCGGCGGCGGCATGGGCGCGAACGCGGCCGTCGCCGTCCAGCGCCTCGGCGGGCGCGCGATCTACTGGGGCCGTGTCGGCGACGACCAGACCGGCGACGAGGTGCTGTGGCTGCTGACGCACGAAGGCATCGACGTGTCCGACGTGCGCCGCCTCGCGGGCTTCCGCACGAAGATCGCGAGCATCCTGATCGACTCCCACGGCGAGCGCCTGGCCGTTTCGGCGCAGCCCCAGGGATACCCGCCCGATGCGTCCTGGCTCCCGGTCGACCGGGTGGCCGAGGCGAATGCGGTGCTGGCCGACACGCGGTGGCCGAACGGCGCGCAGCGCCTGTTCGAGGCGGCCGCGACGGCAAAGCTGCCGAGCGTGTTCGACGGCGACGGCGGCGAGCCGGCGCAGGTGGCGGCTACGGCGCGGCAATGCACCCATCCGTTCTTCTCGCAGCCGATGCTCGCGAGCTTCGACTACGGATCGCCCGAGCAGGCCCTTCCACGCGTGTTCGGCGGACGCAATGTCGGTGAGCGGCGTGACGCTCGGCGCCACCGGCGTGACGTGGTTCGACGGCGACCGCTTGCACACCATGGCGTCGCCGCGGGTGAAGGCGATCGACACGCTGGCCGCGGGCGACACATGGCACGGCGCGATGGCGCTCGCGCTCGCCGAAGGACGGTCGACGGAAGCGGCGATCGAGTTCGCCTCGGCCGTGGCCGCGCTCAAGTGCACGCGCTTCGGCGGCCGCGCGAGCATTCCGCGGCGCGACGAGTTCGAGCGGTGGTGGGCGGAGCAGAGGGCCGGCGTCGCGCCGGCGCAGCGTCACTGAATGAGTTCGCGCGTTGCGCCCGGCAGGGGCACGTGCACCATCACGCGGCCGCGTCCCTGGCGCTTCGCGAGCAGCGTGCAATCGTCTGCCGCGCTCAGCAGCGTCTCCGCGTTTCCAGGCGTCGTCAGCGAGTCCGCGATGCCGACCGAGAAGCTGGCGCCGGTCAGCACGCCGGAGCCGAGGTCGAAGCGCATCGCGCGCCAGACCTTCAGCAACTGGTCGAGCTTGGCGCGGGCCACCGCCGCCGAGGTGCGCGGCATCAGCACGCAGAACTCCTCGCCGCCGTAGCGGCAGGCGATGTCGCTGCGGCGCAGCCGCGTTCGGAGCAGCTTGCCGAAGCTGGCCAGCACGCGATCGCCGGCGGCGTGGCCGTAGCGGTCGTTGACTTCCTTGAAGTGGTCGAGGTCGATGACCGCGAGGGCGAGCGGCTCGTCGTGCCGCCGCGCCAGCGCCAGCATCGGCGGCAGGACATCGTTCAGGTGGCGACGGTTGTACAGGCCGGTGAGGAAGTCGCGCACCGCCTGGTCCTGCAGCGCCGCCTGCAGCGCCTCGACCTCGCGCACCTTCTGCGACAACTCGCCGTTGATGGCTTCGAGTTCGGCCTTCGCCCGTTCGCTCGCCTTGCGCTGCTCGTCGATCTCGTCGCGCTGCTGGCGCAGCCGCAACAGCTCGGTCTGCAGCGAGGCGGCCTGGTAGCGCCCCTTGGACGCCATCAGCGTCCGGTCCTGGTGCAGCGCCTGCCAGCGCCGGAGGTCGGCGAGCGCGCGCTCGGTATCGCCGCAGTGTTCGAGCGCCACGGCCCGCGTCTGGAAGAACAGGCAGCGCGCGCGCAGCGTCAGGCCCTCGACCGGCAAGGGCTCCGCCGCGTCGAGCACGGCGATCGCGTCGTCGCACGCGCCCGTCGCGCGCAGCAATTCGGCCCGGGCCACGATCAGCGCGAGCGCTTCCTCGGCCAGCGTCTCCTCGCTCAGGCGCTTCGTCGGCGATCGCCACGAGCTTGGCCGCCTCGTCCACCAGGCCTGCGCGCAACGCGGCCAGCGCCATGACGGCGCAGATCTCGACGCTGTCGGCGCGCCCGGTTTCGCCGATCAGGGCCGTCAGGCGCCGCACTTCGTCCATGGCCTCGGCAGCCAGGTCGAGGTCGGTCAGGCAGATCACGCGGTTGAGCAGCAGCACCGCGAGCAGATGGTTGTTGGCCATGCGGGTGCAGCGCTCGATGCCTTCGTCGACGTACTTGAGCGCCTCGTAGTAGTCGCCGAGCTGCAGCAGCTCGTGCGCGATATTGCACAGCAGGACGACGTCGAACCCGTGACCGCGCGCGGCGTGCGACTCGCGCAGCGCCTGGTACAGGTACGCGAACGCCTCCGGGGAGTCGCCGCGCGACGAATAGCAGCCGGCGATGACGTTGAGCATCATGCTGCGCTCTTCGCGGTTCAGCACGCGCATCGCTTCGTTGCGCAGCGCCATGACATGGCTCAGCGGCTCGCGCACCTGGCCCTGCCGCCAGTGGCAGCGCGCCTGGCCGACCAGCGCCATGATTTCGCCACGGCGATCGCCGCTACGGGAGAAGCAGCGCTCCGCAGCCTGCAGTTCGGCCAATGCGTCCGCCGTGGCCGCGTGCCGGAGCCGCCAGTGCCCCAGCGACAGGCGGGCCCAGCCTTCCGCCGCCGCATTGCGGCCAGCCTTGGCGGCGACGAGCGCCTGCTCCGCGAGCGCGAGTGACCGCGCCGAGTCGCTGTACTGGAGTTTCCATGCCTGACGGGCGCGTCGAAGCGCCGCCGGGGCCGGTTGCCGTGCGCGGGAAGACATGGACGCATTCTTCGTGGCGCACGCAAGGCCCGTCAAGGCGCAAAAGACCCCTTTTCCGGTGCGCCGGGAGCCCTCGGCGACCTCAAGACGCCAGCGTTTCAGCTTGCGCAAGCGCGTCGGCGAGGATGCCGGGCGGCTGCGCTCCGGACACCGCGACGCGGCGATTGAAGATGAAGAACGGAACGCCGCCGATCCCCATCTCCTTCCACCGCTTGTCGGCGGCCGCGATCTCCGCGCGCCCGGCGTCGGACTCGAGATGGGACAACGCCGCCGCGGCGTCGTAGCCTGCCTCGCCCGCAAGCCGGGCGAGTTCGTCGAATCTCGCCGATGTTCGTGCCCTCGGTGAAGTAGGCCCTGAACAGCCGCTCCACGAGGCCGCCCGCCCGTTCCGCGGCGATCGACTGCGCCCAGGCGATGCAGCGATGGGCATCGACCGTGTTGGGCTGCCGCGCGATCCGCTCGAACGCGAAGGCAATGCCCTCCTCGCGACCAGCGTCCTCGACCCGCGCATAGATTTCCCGCGCGCGCTCGGGTCCCCCGAACTTCGCTTCGAGGTAAGCGCGTCGGTCGACGCCTTCAGGCCGGAATGTCGGGATTCAGCTGGAAGGGGTGCCAGCGGATCTCGGGCCGCGGCCGCGTCGCCCATGTCGAGCGCCGCCTCCAGCCGTCGCTTGCCGATGTAGCACCACGGGCAGACGACGTCGGAGACGATGTCGATCATCGCGCGCCGGTCGCCGCCGTCGAGGCGTGTCGCGTCGTTCATGCGGGCTCCGCCTCGCCGGCAGCGGCGCGTCCCGCAGCCGGTGACGGCCGACTGCGACGCCGGTAATCGTTCCACCACGCCGCGGCGTCGCTCTGCGTCCAGGCCTGCCGGCTGGCGAGGCGATCGAGCGCATCGACCACCGCCTGCGCGTTGCGGGGCCGCCGTGCGCGGTCCTTTTCGAGGCAGGACGCGATCAGCGCATCGAGCCCGTCGGGCACGTCGACGCTGGCCGACACGCGCGGGGCCGGCGCGTGCAGCACCTGGTTGCTGATCGCGAGGCTGTCGTCGCCCTCGAACAGCGGCTTGCCCGTCAGCAGGAAGTAGCCGACGGCGCCGAGCGCGTAGATGTCGGAGCTGGCGTCGACGTCGGCGGGATCGAGCAGCCGCTCGGGCGCCATGTAGCGCGGGGTGCCGATGATCTTCAGCTGCTTCGTGATGTCGCGCGTCTCGGCCCGCTCGAGGTTCTTGACGAGTCCGAAGTCGAGCAGCTTGACGACGTCGTCCTCGCCGCGCCGGCACAGCATCACGTTCTCGGGCTTCACGTCGCGATGGATCATTCCGCGCAGGTGCGCTTCGCGCAGCGCCGCGGCGACCTGGCGGAGGATGTGGATCGCGCGGCCCGCGCGGCGCCCGGCCCGAGAACTCGACCAGCTCGGCGAGCGTGACGCCGTCGAGGTATTCCATCACGTAGTACGGCTGCCCCTCGGCGCGTGCGCCCGAAGTCGTAGATCTCGACGGTGTTCGGGTGCAGCAGCTGGCTCGCGAGCTGCACTTCGCGTTCGAACCGGTGAATGAACTCGTCGGTCGCCACGTGCTTCTTCAGGATCTTGATCGCGGTCGGGCGCTTGAGCAGCGCATGGCGGGCGAGGTGGATGGTCGCCATGCCGCCCTCGCTGATCTTGCGCTCGAGCGTGTACGCGCCGAGGCGCTGCACGCGGCCGAACTGGCGGCTGAGTCGCGACAGCAGGAACGCCGACATGAATGCCGCGACGAGCGACAGCGCGGTGATGCCGCCGATGACGGCGAAGCTGATCGACAGGTAACGCAACGGCGTGAAGGCTTCCTCCGCCGAGATCTCGGCGACGACGCCGATGTCGTAGGCCGCGAGCCAGCGCCAGGCGCCGATCACGTCGACGCCGCGGTAGTCGCGATACGGCTGCGTGACGACGCCGTGACGCTCGACCGGCCGTCGTCTTGCCGCGCGCGGCGATCGCGAGCGCGGCCGCCCGCGTGAACGGCCGGGCCGCGGGTTCCAGCTGCGGCACGTGTCCGCGTGCGATGTCGCCGCCCGGATCGCGCACCTGCACCTGGAACGCACCGCCCCCGATGTGGTTCGCCGGCAGGACGCCGGCCGCGACGAGTTCCTCCGCATGACGGCTCGAGGTCAGCAGCAGGCCGTCGTCGCCGAAGGCGTACGCCTCCGCGGTCGCTCCCGGTCGCGCCGTCGAGAAGATCGTGTCGAGTTCGCGGTCCGATTCGACACCCATCGCCAGCGCGGCCACCGCCGCGCCCTTCCCGGTCCGGATGGGCACGATGAACCACGCGACCGGGCGCGCGGCCCCGCCCGCGCCACGCACCGACAGCTCGGTTTCCGGATAGGGACGCACGAACTGCGGCGCGCCGTCGAGCGCGAGATCGAGCCGCAGGCGGAACGGCGGCATGCGCAGGCGCTGGCCGCAGCGCAGCGGATCCTTCGACGACAGCACGAGTCCCGAGCGGTCGACGATGCGGAAGGCGACGACGTCGTTGGTGACCAGGGAGGATTGCACGCGCGCGCTGAGCTGCTCGGCTTCCTCGGTGCAGCGGCCGATCGCCTCGGCCGGGTCGCGCCGCTCCGCCACCAGGCGGGCCGCGCGCGCCACCACGTCGGGATCGCTCGCCACGCGCGAGGCCTCGGTCATGTGCTCGCCGATCCACACGTCGAGGCCCTTGACCACCGTGCCGAGCAGCGCCTCGAGGCTCGCGCTGCGCGCCTCGGCGAGCGATGACCGCACGCCGGAATACGCCCAGATGCCGAGCCCGATCAGGAGGGCGCCGAGCAGAACCGTGGCGGCATTGCGCCAGGTCTCCGTCTCGATCAGGCCGGCGATCAGGTTGGGGATCGCCCCGGCCGACGCCTCCGGATCGCCGGCGCCGATGTCGGGCGCGGGCTCGCGGACTCGTGGAGGACGGATCGGGCCGCGTGTCGCTCATCGATGCACGAGCGCCGCTCGTGTTGCCAACGTCATCGCTCCTCCGGCAGTAGCGATCCGATCCGCGCATTGTGCACAACCGAAGTAGACCAGAATGCACCGCCGGGCGTCTCGCCCGTGCGCGCCGGCGTGCGCCTGCGGGCCGTCGGGCGTCAGCCGGCGACGATCAGGTAGATCCCGAGGCCCGACCATCACCACGCCGCTGATCAGCTTCAGCACGCGCCCTTCCTTCTCCTGCAGCCGATGGCGGCTCAGCATGACCACGCCGATCGACAGCACGACGATGTCGTCGAGCATGTAGGCGGCGTTGTAGAGCAGCATGTAGCCGTAGTAGCTCGCCGGCGGCAGTTCGCGCAGCGTCAGGATGCGCGTGAACAGCGCCGGGAAGCCGGACGTGCACATGAACTCGACGATCTGCACCAGCACGGCCAGCACGGCGGCCCCGACGATCGCCGCCGTCATCGTCGGTGCGTGCAGCAGCCCGCGCATGCGGCTGGTAGATGCCCGGCTTGGCGCTCGGCGGGAATCGACAGCGAAATGCCGCGACCGAACGCGACGACGTCCTTCAGGTTGATCAGGCCGGCCAGGATCGCGATCGCGGCCACGACGAGCGTCACCGCACGCGACATCCCGATGACCAGGAACAGGTTGAGCCACGCCGCCATGAAGAGGAAGTAGGCGATGCCCTGGATCAGGACGAAGGTGCCGCCGACCGCCAGCATGCGCCGGCGGTCGTTCATCGGCGCCAGCAGCGAGATCATCAGCAGCAGCACCCACATCGAGCACGGATTGAAGCCGTCGAGCAGGCCCATCGCCACGGTGAACGCGGGCAGGCCGACGTCGGCGAGGGTGATGGTGCGGCCGAACAGCGTGACCGAGAACCCTTCGTCCGCCGCGGCCTCGGGACCCTTCGGACACGCGAGCGACTCCTCCGCCTCGCAGGTGCCCGCCGCCGTCGGCCTGCGGCCCCCGCGCGCCGGCCGTCGAGCGCCCGGCGGATCAGCCTGTCGGTGCCCGCCTCCGGCGAGAAGCCGACGATCAATTGTCCGCGCACGTAGATCGCGGGAACCCGGACGGTTGCCGGTCCCGGTCTGCTGCGCGAGTTCCTTCAGGCGGTCGAGCGCGGCGGCTCCTTCTGCACGTCGCGCACCACGATCGTCAGCGACCGGCCGTTCCTTGCTCAGTTGCGCGAGGAATTCCTCGGCCTTGGCGCAGTGCGGACAGCCTTCGCGCACGAAGGCCTCGATGCGCTCCGGCTCGGGACCGGCCGATGGCCGCTTGCGCTGCCGCGAGCGACCGCTGCGACCAAGGATCGCGGCGAGCAGGAAGCGGAAGCAGCCGGCGACGACGTTGCGCGGGAAAGCGTCTCAACTCGATCTCGTGTTCTTCGTGGTGACGGCCGGCAGTCTCGGCCGCGCGCGCGCCGCCGGGCATGCGTTACCTCAGATGCCATGCGCCGGCACCTTGCACGCGATCAAACGACGCCGCCGAAAGCGAGAGACCGCCTCCGCGTTCAGGGTTTCCCCGCCCCCAGACGCGCGGTCGCGGCCCCGCCGGGCAGGTCTCGGTGTCGACCTTCGGTCTCCCCCGGATACGTGAGAGTCCGGACGCGCGGACCGCCGAAGACACGTACGAAGCACGAAACGCGGCGTCTTTTTGCGGCGTGCGATGGCCGCACCGTACCGGGATACTGCTAGTCCGTCCCGAGCGCGTCGTCGAAGGCCGACGCCGCGACGTTAAGGTCTGGAACGCATTGGAGAGGACACCATGAAACGCTTCGCAATTGCCGCACTGTTCGCCGCCACCAGTTCCGTGGCGTTCGCCGCCACCGACGTCGGTGTGTCGATCAGCGTGGGCCAGCCCGGCTTCTACGGCCGCATCGACATCGGCAATGCGCCGCCGCCGGTGCTCGTCTATCCGCAGCCCGTCGTGATCCAGCCGGTCCGCGTGCGTGCAGCCCGTGCCGGTGCAACCGCTCTACCTGCACGTGCCGCCGGGACACGCGAAGGACTGGAAGCAAGCACTGCGGCAAGTACGACGCGTGCGCGCGGCCGGTCTACTTCGTGAAGGACGACTGGTACAACAACGTGTACGTGCCGCACTACGAGCAGAGAAGGGCAAGGGCAAGGGCAACGGCAAGGGCAACGGCAAGGGCAAGGGCAAGGGCAAGGACTAGCTGCCGCGCTCCGCGGGTCGGGCCTGCGCGGCCTGACCGCTCGACCTGCTCCCTTACCTCGCCGCCGCCGGGCGGTGTAGCGTCTGCTTCGTCGCGATCGCCTCGGCCTCGCACGATGACGCTACCGCCGCCCCGCTTCCTCCCGACTCCCGCCGCCGCGCGCTCGCGGCGCTCGCCGCCCTCGGCGCCGCGGCGTCGCTGCCCGGTGTCCGCGCATGCGCCAGGCGCCGGCCGCCTCGGCCGCTCGCGACGCGCCCGATCCCGTCGACCGGCGAACCGCTGCCGCTCGGTCGGGCCTCGGCACCTGGATCACCTTCAATGTCGGCAACGATCGCGCGCCTGCGCGAGCAGTGCGTCGGCCGTGATGCGCGCGTTCTTCGACGGCGGCGGGCGCATGATCGACTCGTCGCCGATGTACGGCTCGTCGCAGGACGTGATCGGCGACGGGCTCGAGCGGCTCGGCCACCCGCGCGCGCTGTTCGCGGCCGACAAGGTGTGGATCGGCTCGGGCCCGCGCGGTCCCGGGCAGATCGAGGAATCGCGGCGGCTGCTGGCGCATACCGCGCTTCGACCTGCTGCAGGTCCATAACCTGCTCGCGTGGCAGGAGCACCTGCCGACGCTCGATGGCGATGAAGCGCGAGGGCCGCCTGCGCTACGTCGGCATCACGACGTCCGAAGGCCGGCGGCACCGCGAGTTCGAGCAGCTCATGCGCGAGCATCCCCTCGACTTCGTGCAGTTCAGCTACAACGTGCTCGACCGCGAGGCCGAAGAGCGGCTGCTGCCGCTCGCGCGGGACCGCGGCATCGCCGTCATCGTCAACCGCCCGTTCCGCCAGGGCGACCTGACACGCGCGCTCGCGCGGCACCCGCTCCCGGCCTGGGCCGCCGAGCTCGGCTGCCGGTCGTGGGCGCAGGTGCTGCTCAAGTTCATCCTCGCGCACCCGGCGGTCACCTGCGCCATCCCGGCGACCTCGAACGTCGGCTCACGTGCGCGAGAACCTCGCCGGCGGGCCACGGCCCGCTGCCCGACGCCGCGATGCGCAAACGCATCGTGAGCGCAGGTCGAGAAGCTCGCCTGATGTCCGAGTGGTGGACCTACCGGCCGTCGGACTTCCTGCTCTTCGCGCCGCGGACCTACTTCCGGCTCGCCGAGTCGTACAACGCCGACGTCTGGCCGGGGCAGGTCGTCGCCGTCGCGGCGGCGCTCCTGCTCGTCGCGCTGGCGTGGCGTGGCTGCGCAGCGGGCGGGGCGCTTTCGTCGCGCTCGCGCTCGCCGTCGCGTGGACCTTCGTCGCATGGCGATTTCACTGGTCGCTCTACGCGACGATCAACTGGGCCGCCATCTACTTCGCGATGGCGTTCGGCGCTGCAGGCCGCCGCTGCTCATCGGCGCCGCGTTCCTCGACGGCCTGCGCTACGACCGGCGCCCGCCGGCCGCGCGGCGTTACGCCGGCCTCGCGCTCGTCGTCCTCGCCCTGGCGCTGCAGCCTCTGGCCGCGTTGATGCTCGGCCGGCCGCTGCTGCAGCTGGAGGCCGTCGGGCTGTTTCCCGATCCCACCGCGCTCCTCACGCTCGGGACTGCTGCTCATCGCCGGCCGCGCGCATGGATCGCTGTTCGTCATCCCGGTGCTCTGGTGCCTGGTGTCGGCCGCCACGCTGTGGACGATGAAGGCTGCCGACGCGCCCCTGCCATTCCTTGGCGCACTCGTCGCCACTGCCACGGCCATCCTGGTGCGCCCGCGGTCCGCATGAGGGCCCGCGGTAATGCGTCCGCATGGCCGCCCGCTACGACGTTCGTCGGAAGGCGGGACCCCGCACCGTCAATAGACTGGCCCGCTCCTAGGGTTCGCGGGATCCGCTCATGTCGAATGCCGGCTGGTTGTTCCAACTACGCACGCTGCCGCGCGCGGCGCTTGCTCTCGTCGCGTGCACGGCAGGCGGCACCGCCCTGGCGCAGACGGGCAACGCGACGAATGGGCAGGCGCTCTATCAACAGCGCGTGAACTTTCCGGTTTCCGGCGCGCTGAACTGCGAGGACTGCCACGGTCCGGCCTATCTCTTCCGGGCGGCCGCGAGCGCCGGCGCGATCAGCGGAGCGATCTCGGCCAACCGTGGCGGCATGAGCCTTTACGCGTTCCTCACCGCGCAGCAGGTGAACGACATCGCCGCCTACGTGGCGGTGGCGACACCGCCGCCACCGCCGCCCGCGGCACCCCCGCCCGGCGCCAGCCCGCCGCCCGCAACACCGACCGCATCGCCTGACCCGGCGCTGTTTGGCGCCACCGTCATCGGCAGCGCGAGTCCCGTCGTCAACGTGCTGTTCACCAACGCGGCCGCGGCCAACGTGACGTTCAACAACCCGGCGATCGCCGCCGCCGCGGGCCACACCGAGGACTTTCTCGTCGCGGCGCCAACGTCCGGCACGCCCCAGTGCATCAGCGGACGCGTGATGGCGCCGGGGACCAGCTGCTCGTTCGGCATTCAATTCGCGCCGCGCACGGCGGGGACACGCAGCGCGACCTGGACGGTGAACTTCACCGGGTCCGTGGCGCCTCGCACTGTCACGATGCAGGGCGTGGCGACGACGACGGCGGCGCCGGCACCGGTCCCTGCTCCCGCGCCTGCACCGGCGCCCTCGCCAGCGCCCGCACCCGCCGCGTCGGCGGCCAACGCGCCCACCTCGGGCGGCGGCGGCGCGTTGGAGTGGACTGCGCTGCTGGCGCTCGCGGGGCTTTCCGGGCTGGCGTCGGTTCGCCGTCGCGCGCGCGACTGAAACACGGCTTCAGCGCGCTTCGCGCGCGCGACTGTCGCGCCAGCCGGTCCCGGCCCATTCGGCCAGCGCCACGCACGTCCCGCCCGGCCTCGTCGCAGGCGACGGCCGGACGCCTGCTCAGCGCGCGACCAGTCCTCGATCCGGAGGGCGTCCGTCCGCCCTGTGCCCCGCTTCGTCGCACGCCGGTGACACGCGGAATCAACGGGCCTATCGTCCTGCGTTTCGACCACGGAGGGCGCCATGGTGACGACCAAACGTTCAACGACGGGCAATCGGGCGCAGGCACGCAAGGTGGCACCCCGCAGGCCGGCGGCGCCGAAATCGGCACGCAGCACTGCCGTGCTCGTCGCCACCCGCAAGGGCGCATGGATCTTCCACGGCGATGCGTCGCGCCGCCGCTGGCGCGCCGACGGTCCGCACTTCCTCGGTCACATCATCCATCACCTGGTGCTCGATCCGCGCGACGGCCGCACGCTGCTCGCCGCGGCGAAGACCGGGCACCTCGGACCGACGATCTTCCGCTCCACCGACCTCGGCCGGACCTGGAAGGAAGCGAAGCAGCCGCCCGCGTTCACGAAGAAGGCCGACGGCAGCGGCCGCAGCGTCGACCACACCTTCTGGCTGACGCCGGGCCACGCGAGCGAGCCCGGCGTCTGGTACGCGGGCACGTCGCCGCAGGGCCTGTTCCGCTCGGACGACGGCGGCGTCACGTGGTCCTCGGCCTCGCCGATCAACGACGACCCGCCGTACATCGAGTGGATGGGCACCGTGCAGGACGGCACGCCGGACGGGCCGAAGATGCACTCGATCATCGTCGACCCGCGCGATCCGAACCACCTGTACTTCGCCATGTCGAGCGGCGGCGTGCACGAGTCGACCGACGGCGGCCGGACGTTCAGGCTGCTGATCGACGGGCTCGAGGTCGTCGAAGGGTTCCCGCGCGACGAGCCGACGTGTCCACGACCCGCACTGCGTGCGGCTCTGCCCGAGCAATCCGGACCGCCTGTACCAGCAGAACCACTGCGGCATCTATCGCATCGATCGCCCCGGCACCACCTGGATGCGGATCGGCAAGGCGATGCCGAAGAAAGTCGGCGACGTCGGCTTCACGATGGTCGTGCATCCGCGCGAACGACAACGTCGCCTGGGTGCTGCCGATGGACGGAGCCACCGTGTGGCCGCGCACCAGTCCGGGCGGAATGCCGGCGGTCTACGTCACGCGCAACGGCGGCAGGACGTGGCAGCGGCAGGGAGAGGGCCTGCCTGCCGAGCAGGCGTGGTGGACCGTGAAACGGCAGGCGATGAGCCGTGACACGCGCGATCCCGTGGGCCTCTACTTCGGCACCACGAGCGGCGAGCTGTGGATGAGCCGCGACGAGGGCGCGCGCTGGACCTGCATCGCGCGTCACCTGCCCGAGATCTACGCGGTGGAGACCGCCGAACTGGCCTGACGCATGAAAGTGCTGATCCCCAGTCCGCTGCTTTCCTACACGGGCCGGTCATGGGTGGACGCGGACGGCGCGACCCTCGGCGAACTGCTCGCCGACCTCGACCGCCAGTACCCCGGGATTCGCTTCCGCATGATCGACGAGCAGGACAGGATGCGGCGCCACGTGCGCTTCTTCGTCAACGGCGACGCCACCTTCGATCTGCGCCTGCCTCTGCGGGCGACCGACGAGGTCTGCATCGTCCAGGCGCTGAGCGGCGGCTGACCACAGCGTGGACAAGGCCGAGGTCACCGCGGAACACACGTGGTTGCGCCACCTCGCCGGCGAATGAACCTTCGAGATGACCTGCATGGACGGCAAGCCGCACCCTGCGGGCAACATGCCTGGCGCCGCGACGGTACGCGCCGCCGGCGACATCGCATACCTGCAGTCGGCTTGACCTAGGAGCATTCACACCGACTTCCGCGACCTAGCTTGAGTAAGCGGTCTTCAACAAGACGAATGCGACCGCGCTCACGGGAGGAATCGATGAATGCGACCAGACTGGTCCGGCTGGCGGCGCTTGCGTCGTCGGCGGTCCTGATGGCCTCCTGCGGCGGCAGTGACGACCCCGTTGTTGCCCCGACACCGCAGCAGACCACCCCCATACCAACGCCGACGCCGACGCCGGAGAGTGTCAGCACTTACTTGCAGGCCCTGCCAAAGTGGGAGGAGTTCAGCCCTCCGGTGCCACCCGTCCCGGGCACGAAGGTGGAAGACCCGACCACCGCGCCGGAACTCGTCGACGTGCCGATCAAGGACGAGGCTGGAACGATCATCGGCTACCGGCCCGAGCAGTACACGTGCACCACCACCAGGTACAGCATCACGACCACGCCGGAGAAGATCGTGATGTTCAGTCCGGACCGCGAACTGGTCTGGCCGGGCGCGCTCATCCAGGGGCGCAGCCACCGTGACGGTCTCGGCTCGCTGCTGCCCCTGACCGTCGCGCAGCGCGCGCCGATCAAGGTCTCGATTCCATCACTGGCGACGAGCGACAACTACCGCACCATCGAGACTCCGGACCAGGCCGAGGTCAACCAGGCGATCGGCGCCATGGTCGGCAATGCGACGACCGCCAGCCTGGTCGCGCCGAGTTCGATCCAGTTCACGATGAGCGACTACAGCACCGACCAGTCGTTCGCGCTGAACACGGGCCTGTCCGGCAAGTACCTCGGGTTCAGTGCGAGCGCTTCGGCCTCGTACGACACCAAGGCGAACGAGCGAACGGTGATGGTCTACTTCCTCGAGAAGATGTTCGAGGTCGTGGTCGAACCGCCGCAAAGCCCCGGCGCGTTCTTCAGCGCCGACTTCACGCGCGAGAAACTCGACGAGCAGATCGCCCTCGGCCGCATCGGCTCCAGCAACCTGCCGGTGTATGTCTCGAACGTCGTGTACGGCCGCATCATGGCCTTCACGTTCACGTCGACCGCGTCGCAGACGGACGTCAACGCGGCCCTGAATGCCGCTTACAAGGGCATGTTCGAAGCGAAGTTCAACCTCGACGTGAAGTACCAGAAGATCCTGCAGGAAGGCAAGATCACGGTCACATCGCTCGGCGGCACGTCGACCGCGACCGTCGCGATGATCGCCTCGGGCGACTGGCGGCAATACTTCACGCAGGAAGCGCCGTTGACGAGCGCCTATCCGATTTCCTACACGTTCCGCAATCTCGGCGACGGCTCGCTGGCGAAGGTGTCCGAGTCGACCGAGTACAACATGCGCGAGTGCACGTCGCAGAACGCCGCGGGCTTCATGCTCGACAGCTTCGAGGCCGGGCCGGTGAACTGGACGACCGGCAACGCCACGACCCTGCCGGTAGAGCTGATATGGGGCAACCCGTCGACGCCGCAGAGCATCTTCTACGGCTACGCCTGGGCGAAGCACCTGAACTACGTCACCAGCAGCTTCTTCGACTACGACATCGGCTACGTCGTCTCGCCGGGCTTCCTCGATGACCAGAGCGATTACTACCGCGGCGAACTGTCGTTCTGGTTCAAGCCGGACGAGAACATGTACACCGACGGCGCGGCGCAGCTGCACTGCTACTACCGGACGATCTGGATCCTCTTCGTTCCGATCCAGCAGAAGGTCTGCTACTGGTTCGAGAATCCGCTGAAGGGCGTGGAGGAACTCGGACCGACGACGCACAAGGTCCTCGTGGAAGACGGCTATACGACCGCCGATCACATCGTCATGCGGGGCGGCGGTCTGCTGGCCAATGAGGTCCTCACGCTGACCTACAACCCGAAGGAGCAGGAGCTGCCGATGCGCTGGTCGCGCCACGCGGTGAAGCTGTCGAACGTCGACTCGGCCGGAAAACTCCTTTGCACCGCGACCGACACGAAGGGCTGCTGGCTGGTCGAGGACCGCATCGCGACCGAAGTCGAGATCCAGTACGTGCTGAAGCGCGTCACCGATCTGCGCATCCGCGCGAGCTACCCCGTGCTGGGCGTGCGGCGCGTTTGCACGATCGAGCCCGCGCCCGGTGCAGCTTGCCCGAGCTACGTCGACGCCAGCGAGCCGATCCACCTCGGCTACGCGGGCGGTTATTTCGACGAAATCAAGGTGACCAAGCCGCCGTTCGGGTCGAACTGACCTTACTGCGGGCGTCGCGCGATCGCGCAGCGCCCGCTGACCACTCCGCCGCTGCGCGAAGTTCCCGCGCAGCGGCCCCGTTCGCTCGTATCACTTGGACGCCACTGAGGCTGCCGGCGGCAGCGGCTCGGGCACGCGGTTGCGGATCGCCGGCAGCGACTGCAGGTAGCCGAAGATCGCTTCGAGGTCGGCGTCGGTGAAGTTGCGGTACACCGGGATCGGCATCGGCGGCAGGATCTGGCGGCCGCGCCCCATGTGGCGGCCGGTGCGGATCGTCTCGATGAAGTTGCGCTGCGTCCACTTGCCGAGGCCGGTCTCCGGATCGGGCGTCAGGTTCGCGGTGAAGCTCACGCCCCACGGGCCGGCCCACGCGGTGTTGGTCGCCGCCGCCGTCACGATCCACGGGCCTTCCGCGCTTCGGCGCGCGGCGGCAGCGCCATGCCTTCCGGATGGCCCGACAGCGTGCGCGCTCATGTCGGGCTCGGGGCCGTTCGGGCCCATCTTCCACGGCGTGTGGCAGTCGTTGCAGCCGGACGTCGTGACGAGGTACTTGCCGCGCGCGACCTTGTCGGCGGCGCTCGCCGCCGGCGCTCTGCGCGTGGGCCGGCAGCGCGACGGCCGCGGTGGCGGCGACCGCGACGGCCGAGGATGGCGTATTCGAGCGGGATGCGTGTTCATGGTGAGTCTCCTAGCGGGATGATAGGGTCGGGTTGCAGGTCGTTCGAGATCCAGCGCTCGATCGAGAGCGACGCCCTCGGTGTCCACCACCTGCGCGCCGAGCGGCGGCATGCGGGCGAGCGGGTTGTCGGGCTTCATGCGCAGCGTCAGCACGCTGCTGCCGTGGCCGGCGGCGATGCGCTGCGTCGCGTCGCGTCGCCCTGCGGACGGAAGCGGCTCGAGTGGCCGAGCAGCGATTGCAGCGTGCGCTCGGCGCTGCGCGCGCCGCGTCCGGCCTGCTGTGCGCGAGCACGAGTTCGAGGCCGGTCAGCGCGCCGGCCGCGTTGTGGCAGTGGCCGCAGTTGCCGTGCAGGTAGCCGAGCGCCGCGCGCGCGATCGGCGTCGGCGCCGCGATGCGCGGCGGCGTCGCCAGCAGCTCGGCGGGCAGGCCGCGCAGCACGCCGCGCGCGACCAGGCTGCGCAGGTCCGAGCTGCGCCGGCGCCTGGCGATCGGCATGCGGCGCCAGCGGATCGCGGTCCGGCGACAGCTGCAGCGCGCGAGAAGCCGAGCACCGGCACCGCCGGCCCCTCGTGGCAGGCGAGGCAGTCGGTGCGCGACCGGCACCGCGTAGCGGCCGCCCGGCGCGTCGGCGACGGCGACCGACGGCGCCGTCCTCCGGCGCGAGCACGGCGTCGGTGCCGTCGGCGTTCCAGACGTAGGTCGCGAAGCGCCACGAGCCGTCGGCGAGCCGCTCGATCATGCGCGTCTCGATCGCGGCGGCCGTAGCCGAACTCCTTCCACAGCCGCGTGCCGACGCGGGAACTCCCAGGCGTCGACCTGCGCTCGCGTCGATCGACGTGCCGGGCGGCAGGCGCGATCCAGCGCCGCTTGCGCGTGCCGTCGGACCACAGCGGGTACTGCGGCGCAGAACGCGATGCACGCCGGCGCGCACCGCGGTCGTCGAGCCGGCTCGTACAGGCCGGTCTCGCTCAGGCGCGCGCGGCGAAGGCGGCGCGCGGCCGCGCGAGCCGGCGCAAGCGTCAGCGCGGCGGATCGCGGGGCACGGTCGTCGTAGCAGCGAGGCAGTGAGCGCGCGGATGCAGTGGCGTTGCGATGATCGTACCGTATCGAGGCCGGCGCAGTCGCGTTCGTAATACTTCGCTCAGCGATTGCTCCGACGCGTCGAGCGGCCGCGCGCCGCGCGCGATCGGCGGATGCGCGCGGCGTGTCGGCATCGGCTGCAGCCAGCCAGCGGCGAAGGTCTGCAGTGCCAGGATGCAGCTCGCGCGCGCAGGCCGACGCTGCGCGATGCGCAGTACATGCGCTCGAACTCGGTCTTGAACTGGAACATGTTCGCGAGGTCGTCCGCGCCCGGGAAAGCCGAGCGCGGCGTACTGCGACGGCGTCAGCGTCGACGTGCGCGACCGCCTCGCCGAGCGCGCAGCGTCAGCTGCTCGGCCATCTGCGCGCCGGTCAGGTGCTCGCCGGCGATGCCGATCGACTTGCCGACCAGTTCGTCGCCGCGCGCGAAGATGCCGAAGCGCGCAGGGACCGATGTCGGCGGCCGCGATGCCGGGCAGCTTCGCGTCGCCCATCGGCAGCACGAAGCCGAGCGTGCCGTCGGCGCCGCGCTGCGGCTGCATGCCGAAGTGCACCAGGTTGTCCCAGTAGAACGACGTGTAGAGCAGCGTCGTCGGGACGCCGCGGTCGATGAACGCGCGCGTTCGCCTCGCCCTTCGCGTCGAAGTGCGGCACGTTGTAGCGTGCCCATCAGCACCGGCATGCGGCCGCTGCCGGGCGCCACGAACTCGCGCGTGTCCTCGAGCGTCGACCAGATCACGTGCTGCACGCCGGCGTCGCCGCGCGGCCTGCGCCATCGTGTGCGCCTGCGCCAGTTCCTTCTCCGGCGAGAAGTGCTCCCAGAAGTTGGTGACGCAGAACGCGCCGTGCGCGCCGGCCATCGCGCGCCGCACGCTCGCGGCGATCGTCGAGGTCGGCGACGACGATCTCGGCGCCCGGCTGCGGCCAGCGCGCGCGCCGCGGGCGAATCGGGCTTGCGCGTCACCGCGCGCAGCGCGGAAGCGCCGCGTCGGGATCGGCCAGGATCGCGCGCGCCAGGCCGCCGCCCTGCGCACCGGTCGCGCCGAACACGGTGATGATCTGCGACATGGAAGTCTCCGTCCGGGTCGGGCGGAACGTCCGCACCGCATGGGACGGCAGTGTCGTCGGCTGACGCGTTCGCCGGCATCGACCGGAAGAGCCACCGGCCGCCGGCTGCGAAGAGCCATGCCGGAGAGCCATGCGCAACGGCAGGCCGGGCCCGGCGCGGCGTGATCAGTGGCCGTGCGGGCGCGGTACCAGGCCGCGGCCTGGCCGCGGGTCTCGACGCCGAGCTTGCCGAGGATGTTGGCGACGTGGCGCTTGACCGTGTGCAGGCTGAGGTCGAAGGCGCGCGCGATCAGCTTGTTGCTGTCGCCGGCGGCGATGCGCGCGAGCACCTCGAGTTCGCGCGCGGTCAGTGCCGGTCGCCGTCACGCCGCGCCCTCGGCGTCGCGACCGTTGTCGGCGGCTCGTGAAGCGCTGGCGCCGCGACCTTTGCGCGCGCGCGACGATCTGCCGACCAGGCGCGCAGCTCGGCCTGCTGCGGCGGCGGGCAGCGCGCTGCGCCAGTCGCCGGCCGCGAGTTCGTCGCAGCGCATCGCCGGCGAGCAATGCGCCGCCGGGCCGCCGTCGCGTCGGCGCGCGTCGAACACCGGCAGCAGCGCGTCCGCTGCGGCGCGCGAGATCGCCCTTGACTGCAGCAGCGCGCGTGCCAGCCGCACGCGCGTCTCCGGTCGCCAGGCCCATCAGAGTCGATCTCGCTCCTCGTGCGTCGAGCGCGTCGCGCCATGAGGCCGATCGCGTCGTCCGCGCGACCCTCGAGCCATGCGAGCTGCGCCCGATCGGCACACTCGCGCGGGTGCGCGTCTCCGTTGGCGATGCGAGGGCCGCCGGTCTGCGCATCGTCCCGTCTCGCAGCGCCGCCAGCGCGTGCGCAGACGTCGTCGCCGGTGCGCGCCGACGCGCCGCGATGCGCGCGCAGAACAGCACGCGTGCACGTGCGCTGCCAGGGATGCGCCGGGCTGCACGAACGCTGCAGCCGTCTCGGCGGCATCGAGTCGCAGCACGTGGCCGAGTCGCCGCCTACGTCGCGGCCACGCGCGGTCAGCGCGAGCAGGTGTGCCGTGCACGGCGCCGGTGCGTGCCCGATCCAGTGCGGCGTCGCTCGCGCGCGCGCTCGGCGAGCGCTGCGCGCGTCGTCGAATTCGCCGCGCCACAGCGCGCCCCACGCCTGCATCAGCAGCGCCGAGCGCGCGCAGCGTCGTCGGTTCGTCGCCGGCAACCGCATCATCAGCGCGGCATGGCGCACGCAGCGGCCGGCGTCATGCCCGGCAGGCCGGGCATGCGGATTGGCCGGCGTCGTGTGGTACCAGAGGTCGAGGCGGTCGACCGTGCTCGCAGCAGGTCGAGCATCTCGCTCGACGAGCGGCGCGACCGCCGCGTTACCTGGCACGTCGTCGATCGCCAGCCACGATCTCGCGCGTTGCAGCACCATCGACGCGCGCCGTGCGCCGGCAGCGCCTCGCGCCGCAGCGAGGCGGTCAGCGCCGCGGCTTCGTCGAGGCCGCCCATCGCGATCAGCGGCATCAGGCGGTAGGCGCGCGCGCAGTTCCATGCGTCGACGTTCGCCGCGCGCCGCGAATCCGCGCTCGGCGCGCTCGCAGCTGCAGCGAGCGCCATCGGGAAGTCCCAGCTGGACCCACGCGACCAGCCCGCGCACGAACGCCAGTTCCGGCGCGCTGCTCGCGCGACGCCGGCCGGAAACTGTCCGATCAGGTGCGAGCGCGCTGGCCGTGCCCGCGGTGGCGACCAGCGACGGCACGTGCTCGAACGCCAGGCCGCCGCCTGCATCGGTGTCGCCGGCATCGAGCAGCAGCGCAGATGCGCCGCATCGGGATCGGTCTCGGTCTCCGCGGCGCGCCGCCGCAGCTCGCGCGAGCGCGCGCGGGTCCCGCTGCTGCAGCCGCTGCTGCAGCGCGTCGCGAAACAGGTCGTGCAGGCGCAGCGTGCGCGCGGGCGCGTCGAGCGACGTCGACGAACAGTCCCAGCCGCTCGATCGCGTCGAGCCGCGCCGCCGCGTCGGGCGTCGCCGGTCGACGTCGCGCAGCGCTCGGCCTCGAGTTCCGGCAGCACGCTCACGTCGCATCAGGAACTCGCGCGAGCGCCGGCGGCAAGCTGGTCGAGCAACCTCGGTCGACCAGGAACTCGAACAGCGGCCGCTCGCTCGCGCGCAGCGCGCGCTCCGAGCGCCGCGAGGCCGGCGCGCCGGCGCCGCCCAGGCGGCGCCGATCGCGATGCGCAGTCCCGCCGGCCACCCCTGCGTGCGGTCGAACAGCCGATCGGCGAGCGCGTCGTCGAGGCCGGCGTCGCGCGCCAGCCGCCGCGCCTCGTCGCGCGCGAACTGCAGGTGCAGCTGGCGGAACTCCGCCAGATCATCGGTCGCGCGCAGCCGCGCCAGCGCGAGCGGCGGCTCGATGCGCGACGTCAGATCGCGAGCGTCCAGCGCGTCGCTCATGCGCTCGATCAGCCGATCGAGGAAGCGAAAGAACGCCGGGATCGTCGACGCGATGCACGTCGTCGAACACGATCACGCCGTGCGGCACGTCGCAGGCGTCGAGCGTGTTGATGATCTCGGCCGCCACGTCGCGCTGCGCGTCGACGGAATCGGCGATGCGTGCGATCAGCGATTCCGGCGCCGTGCGCCACGGCGGGTCGTAGCGGCTCGAGCGCGGCCAGCATGCATTCGAGCAGGCGCTGCAGGTCGTCGCCGACATCGGCCGACATCCACGCGAGGGCGGTTCCCGCCGGCAGCCGCGCGACCTCCTGCGCCAGCAGCGTCGTCTTGCCGTAGCCCGCCGGCGCGCACAGCAGCACGACGCGCTTGTCGAGCAGCGCGTCGCCGAGCCGCGTCTGCATCGCGCCGCGCTCGACGAAAGCCGAACGCGCGCGGGGCGGCTGGATCTTGGTCCGCGCGAACGTCATGGGAGCATGAAAGTATCGACAAGCCCCGGCTGCGCGTACAGGGGCGCGCGCTGCAGAGACTACGTAGCAGCCCTCATACGACCCTTGCCCAGCCGCGCTCGCCGCCGTTCGCCTGCCGCCGCCGGCGCGACGTCTTCCTGTCCGCGATCATGGCGAGCCGGCGCGCGCGACCAAGAATGAAGGCATGGGATGCGCGTGCTGGATCACGGCGGCCCTGGTAGCGCTGCTCGCACAGGGTCTGCCACTCGCCGCCGAACCGCTGCTGTGGTTCGATGGCGCCCGGCTGTCACCGCAGGCCGAGCAGGCCGTTGCCCTGCTCGCGGACGCGACGCAGCCATGGGCTCGAACCGGTCGAGTACGACGCCGACCGGCTGGCACGGGAGGTCGATCGTGCGCGCGGCGGGGGACTCGATCCAACGGCGCTGGCGGCGCTCGATCGCCGCCTCACGGCCGCCATGGAGCGTTACCTCATGGACCTGCACGACGGTCGGATCGCGTCCGAGCAACTCCCCCGCGGCTACGTCGACACCGAATCGCGCGTACTTCGACGCGGCCGTCGCGCTGCGCACCGCCGTCGCCTACAACCGGCTGCAGGAGGCCGCGCGCGAGGCCGCGCCGCGCTTCGCGCAGTACGAACGGCTGCGCGAGGCGCTCGCGCACTACCGCACGCTGGCCGGCCACCCGGCCTGGAAATCGCCGCTGCCGGCGCTGCCGCCCGGACCGCGCGGCACGCCGCCGAAGCTCGAGGCCGGGCAACCGTACGCCGGGCGTCGGCGTGCTGCGCGAACGCCTGATCGCGCTCGGCGACCTGCCCGCGACGACGCCGCCGTCCGCGCTCTATGACGAGGCACTGGCCGCACGGCGTGCGCGCGTTCCAGCAGCGCCACGGACTGGCCGCCGACGGCGTCCTCGGCAAGGCGACGCTCGCGCAGTTGCAGGTGCCGCCGGCCGCGCGCGTGCGGCAGCTCGAACTGATGCTCGAGCGCCTGCGCTGGACGCCGCTGATGCAGGGGCCGCGCATGGTCGTCATCAACATTCCCGAGTTCATGCTGCGCGCCTACGAGGTCCGGGGCGAGCGGATCGTCGTGCGCGAGACGATGAAGATCATCGTCGGCAAGGCGATGAACACGCGCACGCCACTGTTCGTCGAGCAGATGCGCTTCATCGAGTTCCAGCCGTTCTGGAACGTGCCGCCGTCGATCGCGCGCGGCGAGGTCGTGCCGCGGCTGCGGCGCGATCCCGGCCTACTGGGACCGCGAAGGCTTCGAGTTCGTCGTCGGCGGCAGCGTGGTCACGGCGCTGTCGGCGACGCTGCTCGACGAAACCGTCGCGGGCCGCGCGCGCATCCGCCAGCGGCCCGGACCGAAGAATGCGCTGGGCGACATCAAGTTCGTGTTCCCGAACAACGACAACATCTACCTGCATCACACGCCGGCGGTGCAGCCTGTTCGCGCGCGACCGCCGCGACTTCAGCCACGGCTGCATCCGCGTCGAGCGAGCCGGTCGCCCTGGCGCTCTTCGTGCTGCAGGACCGGCCCGAATGGACCGAGGAGCGTATCCGCGCCGCGATGAGTGACGGAGCGTCCCACGACGCTGCGCCTCGCGCAACCGCATCCCGGTCCTGATCGCCTATGGAACTGCTATGGTCAAGGAAGGTCGTGTGCACTTCTACGAAGACATCTACGGCCAGGATCGCCGGCTCGACGCCGCCCTGCGCGAGCGCCGGCCGGCTCCGGCCTCGCTGACGCAATGAACGATTCGAAACACTGCTTTCGTCGCCGCTTCTTCCTGAAGCACTCCGCCGGCCTCGCAGCCGCCAGCGTGCTGCCCGTCACGCGCTCGGCCAGCGCCAATGTCGCCAGCGGGCGCGAACTGGCGATGGTCCACACGCACACGCAGGAGCGGATCCAGACGGTCTATGCGATCGCCGAGAGCTACGTGCCGGACGTGCTGACCTCGCTGAACCGCTTCCTGCGCGATCACTACACCGGCGACATCGGCCAGATGGACCCGCGGCTGTTCGACCTGCTGCACGAGGTCCGGCTGCTGGTCGGCGCGGCCAGGCCGTTCGAGGTGATCTCCGGGCTATCGCAGCCCGGCGACCAACGAGACGCTGCGCACCACGCGCGGCGGCGGCGTCGCGCGCCACAGCCTGCACATGGAAGGGCGCGCCATCGACGTGCGCCTGCCGGGCGTGCCGCTCGCCGACCTGCGCGACGCCGCGCTCTCGCTGAAGGCGGGCGGCGTCGGCTACTACCCGGGCCAGCAGTTCGTCCACATCGACACGGGGCGCGTGCGGCGCTGGTGAGCGCTGCACGTGCCTAGTGCATCAGGACGTACGTGCCCGGAGCATTGCCCATCGGCCGGTAGCGGCCATGCGGCGTCGGCGGCGCGACGCGCTCGCCGGAACGATCCGCCAGCCAGTGCTGCCACGTCGGCCACCACGATCCATCCTGCGGGTCGTTGCGCGCGAACCACTGGTCGGGATCGACGTAATGCTCGGCGGCCGGCTTGGTCGCGACACGGAAGTGGCGCGGCGGCCCGCCGGTGCCCGGCGGATTGACGATGCCGACGTTGTGCCCGCCGCTGGTCAGGCAGAACGTGATGTCGGCGTCGGCGTACAGGTGCAGCATGTAGACGGACTTCCACGGCGCGACGTGGTCGCGCTCGGTGCCGACGAGGAAGATCGGCGCGTGGATGTCGGTCAGGGCGACCGCCCGGCCGTCGTAGCGCAGGCGCCCCGAGGCCAGGTCGTTGTTGAGGTACAGGTTGCGCAGGTACTCGGTGTGCATGCGGTGCGGCAGCCGCGTCGTGTCCGCGTTCCACGCGGTGAGGTCCGTGTGCTTCGGCGCCTCGCCCATCAGGTACTGGCGCACCAGGCGCGACCACAGCAGGTCGTTCGAGTTGAGCAGCGTGAACGCACCGGCCATCTGCCGCCCGTCGAGGTACCCCTGTTCCCAGGTCATGTCCTCGAGATACACGAGCTGGCTGTCGTCGATGAAGATCGACAGTTCGCCCGCCTCGGTGAAGTCGACCTCCGCCGCGAGCAGCGTCAGCGAGCCGATGCGATCGTCGCCGGCGCCCGCCATCGACGCCGCGAGCATCGCGAGGAAGGTGCCGCCGAGGCAGTAGCCGACCGCGTGGACCTTCTGCCCGCCGCAGATCGTCGTCACCGCGTCGATGGCGGCGCGGATGCCCAGCCGCAGGTAGTGGTCGACGCCGAGTTCACGGTCGCGCGCGTCCGGATTGCGCCACGACAGCATGAACACCGTGTGTCCCTGCTCGACGAGGTAGCCGCACCATCGAGTTGCGCGGCGAGAGGTCGAGGATGTAGTACTTCAGGATCGGCGACGGCACGATCAGCAGCGGCTCGCGCGTACACGTTCTGCGTCGCCGGCGTGTACTGGATCAGCTCGATCAGGTCGTTGCGCAGCACCACCTTGCCCGGCGTCACCGCCACCTCCTGCCCGGGCCGGAAGCTCGCGCCGTCCGGCGGCGCCTTGCCGGCGAAGTTCGCCAGCACGTCGCGCCACCAGTCGTGCGCGCCCTGCGCGAGGTTCATGCCGCCGGTCTCGATCGTGCGGGCGAGGACCTCGGGGTTGGTCGCGATGAAGTTGGTCGGGCTCATCACGTCGAGCATCTGGCGCGACGTGAACGTCACCATGCGCTCGTGATGGCGGCTCACGCCCGCCACGCGGTTGGTCGCGTTCCAGATCCACTGCTGCCACAGCAGGAAGCCCTGGTGGATCAGGTTGAAGGGCGGTTGCTGCCACGCCGGGTCGACGAACCGGCGGTCCTGCGGCAGCGGTTCGATGCACGGCTCGGTCTCGCCCTGCATCGACTCGAGCGCGTAGAGCGCGAACTTCGCGGCCTTGCGCTGGGCCTTGCTCGCGAGTTCCATCTGCTTGCCGGGCGCGGACGCGAGGTGGCGATACCAGTCGGCCCATGCGGCCATCAGCGACGGCCACGCGATTCCGCGGCTGGCGCGCGCGACGCCCGCGCGGATCGCCCGGTCGTAGTTGGCGAGCGGCACCGGCTCGGCGAGGAACTTCTCGGGAGGCGGCTCGGGCGCAGGCGTCCGAGGAAGGGAAACGACCGAGGCGGCGTCCGTGCGCGGTCGCGCATCGGCCAGGGCGAGTGGGACGGCGGACATGGAAGAACTCCGAAGGCGTGGGATCGACGACACGGCCGCGGGCGATCCGCCCGGCGGCCGGCAGACGCCTTCAAGATGGGCGACCGTGCGGAAACTGCCTTGACGGCCCGCAACGCCCGGCGCCGCCGCGACGCAGCTCACGCCATCGCGTTACTGGGTCGGCGTTCCGGGCGTTGTCGGCAGGCGCGGCAACGGCACCTTCACGGCGGGCAGGTCGAGCGCAAGCGACGTGAACTTCAGGTGACCGACGTACATCAGCGGCTGCTCCACGCGCAGCGACGACACGTCGCCGGCCCGCATGTGCATGATGTCCTCGGGGGAGATCCAGTGCGGCCGGGCGCGCGTCAGCGGCAACCCCGCCGCGCGATAGGTCTCGAGCACGAACTGCGAACAGAAGAAGCGGTCGTCGCCGCCGTGGATCAGCTGGAAGGTGGCCAGCATCGACAGGCAGGCCTCGCGCAGCACGGTGGGCACGCCCGGCAGTTCGCACACGCGCCGCTGCAACGCGAACGGCGCGTGCATCATCACTCCCACGTAGTCGTACGGCTTGCCGACCTGCTCGCGCGCGAACGCGACCAGGCGGGCCGCACGCTCGTCGTCGAGCGCGGGATGGCGGAACACCGCCACCACCGTCTCCTCGTCCATCACCTTCGCCATGCTCCGCAGGCGCACCCCGCCGCCCAGCGCCTCGGCCACTTCGCCGTCACCGACGTAGACCGCGGCGTGGCTCACCGGCGACGTGGTCAGCAGGCGGATGCCGGCAGATGCGATGCCGGCGTCGGCCGACAACAGGATGTCCCCGGGCAGGAGGTCTTCCACGCGCGCCAGGCGACCGCCGTCGGTCGGCGTCAGGCTCTTGCGCTGGAAGGTGAGCGCCTTGCCGGGGAGGCCTGCCTCGGGGTCCGATGGATGGCGGTCGGCGATCTGCGTCGCGCAGCCGGCGATCGCCAGCAGCGCCGCCAGCGACGAGAGCCCGCGCGCCGGCGATGCTCACAGCAGCCATTCGATCGGCAGCCCGGACAGCACGTTCACCTTGAATCGATCCCACCAGCCCGTCCCGGGCTCGGTGTCATGGCGTCGTTCCCCGGACGGCGTGTGTTCCAGCCACTGCAGGCGATCGCCGTCCGGCCCGATCCGCACCTCGTACGCGACGACCCGTACCTGCCGGTCGAAGCCGTCGGCGAGCCGCTGCGCGAGCGCGCTGCTGTCGATCACCAGGCCCATCTCGGTGTTCAACAGCGCGGAGCGCGGGTCGAAGTTGAACGAACCGACGAACACGCGCTCGCGGTCGACGGCGAAGGTCTTCGCGTGCAAGCCGGACGCGCTGCTGGAGCCGACGCTCATGGCCGCGTCCGGCGCATCGCGGGCCGCGGTCGGCTTCAGTTCGTAGAGCTTCACGCCGCCGCGGAGCAGCGCCTCCCGGCGTTTTGCGTAGCCTGCATGCACGGCGCTGACGTCGGAGGCGGACAAGGAGTTGGTCAGGACGCGCACGGCAACGCCGCTCTTCGCCAGTTCCACCAGCGCGGCGGTGCCGCCCTCGCCCGGCACGAAGTACGGCGTGACGAGGTCCAGCGTCTTGCTCGGCCGCCCTATCGCCCTTACCAGCTCCGGGAACAGCAGGATGTCCGCGCGGGCCGTGGTGTCGAGCGTCTTCGCGGGGTCGTCGTTCACCACCCGTGCGGTCGTCCACTCGAACGTCAGCCGACCCTCGAGAACATCGCGCACGATCGGCGTCGCCCGCACGGCTTCGATGTAGGCCGCCGCTTCGGGGCGCGCCCGGTTGCCGGCGAACTTCGTCTTCAACTGTTCCGGGGCGCCGGCGCCGACGAACTGCCTCGCGGGATAGGCCGACGGGCTGTTCCAGTAGAGGTCGAACTGTTGCGATACCGCGGGAACGACCGCACCGACCGCGACCACGTCGAGGTCCGCGAAGAGCATCCCGCTGCCGGCCGCGAAATACTCGTTGCCGATGTTGCGACCGCCGACGACAGTGACCTCGTTGTCGACCGTGAACGACTTGTTGTGCATGCGCCGGTTCACGCGCGCGAAGTCCGCCAATGAAACTCGAGCGCGCGGACGTCGCGGTTCACAAGCGGGTTGTAAAGGCGCACCTCGATGTTCGGATGGCTGTCGAGTGCGGCGATGGTCGGATCGAGGCCCTTCGTGTTCATGTCGTCGAGCAGCATGCGGACGCGCACGCCACGCTCGGCCGCCTGCCAGAGCGCTTCGAACAACAGGTTGCCGACCTCGTCGTCATGCCAGATGTAGTACTGGACGTCGATCGACCGGTCCGCCGCGGCGGCGAGCAGGACGCGCGTCGGCGAAGGCGTCGCGCGCCTGCGGAAGCGCGTGAACGCCGGTGACTCCGGGGCGCTGGTCGACGTGGGCCGCCAGCGCACGACCGAGCCGCGTGTCGTGCGTGCCCTGCAGCACGTAGGTGGCGGTACGGTCCTGTGGCGGCGCGAGGCTGGCACAGCCGGACAGCGTCGCCGACCCCGCCAGTATCAGGGCCAGTACAAAGCGCATCGGAAGGTCCTCGCTACGCGACAGCGTTCATTCTAGGGACTCGTCGCCGCCGGCTCCCTGCGACAGCACTCGTACGACTGCCTTGCCTATGTCGCGGCGACCGCACCCGCGCAACGCCGGGCGAGCCGTTCGCCTGGCGTCGCACGCGCCGATCAGGCGTGGGCGCCGCAGCGCAGAGCGGGCTTCAACTCGATGCTCGAGGCCGCGCTCGCGAGCCAGACATGGCCGTCCTGCACCGTGCACGTCAGCGACATCGAACGCGCGACGAGCGATTGCAGGGCCTCGGTCTCCGCGGCGGTGAGCGTGTAGACGCGCAGGTTCGCCAGGCGCGCCAGCGCTTCCGCGTTGTCGGCCCACCATGCATCGACGCGCCGGGCGCCGTACGCCAGCACGACGACTTCGCGCGCGCGACCGCAGGCCTTGCGGATGGCCCGCTCGTCGGGCAGGCCGACGTCGATCCAGCGCACGATGACGCCGGTCGGGTCGCGCTGCCACAGGTCGGCCTCGTCCTCGGTCGACAGGCCGCGGCCGAACACGAGCGCTTCGTCGGCGTGCAGCGCGAACGCCAGCAGCCGCACCATCAGTCGCTCCTCGGTCTCGGAGGGGTGGCGGGCCAGCGTCAGCGCATGCTGCGCGTAGACGCCGCGATCGAGATCGGAGACGGTGAGGTCGGCCCGGTAGACGGTCGCGCGCAGGGCCATCGCGGGCGACGCTCAGCGCAGCGCTTCGAAGATCGTGACGTTCGCCATCCCGCCGCCTTCGCACATCGTCTGCAGGCCGTAGCGGCCGCCGCGCCGGCGCAGCGCGTGCAGCAGCGTCGTCGCGAGCTTGGTGCCCGAGGCGCCGAGCGGATGCCCGAGCGCGATCGCGCCGCCGTGCACGTTGAGCTTCGCCGGGTCGGCGCCGGTGGCCTTCAGCCACGCCAGCGGCACCGACGCGAACGCCTCGTTGACCTCGAAGAGATCGATGTCCTCGAGCCTCAGCCCGGCCTTGCGCAGCGCCTGCGCGGTCGCGGGGATGGGCGCCTCGAGCATGATCACCGGGTCGTGGCCCAGCACCGACAGGTGATGGATGCGCGCCAGCGGGGTCGCGCCGAGCGACTTCACGGCGCGCTCGCTGGCCACCAGCACGGCCGAGGCGCCGTCGCAGATCTGGCTCGCGCTGGCCGCGCTGATGCACGCCGCCCTCGCGCAGCAGCTTCACGCTGCCGATCGACTCCGGCGTGGCGTCGAAACGGATGCCTTCGTCGACGGCATGCTCGCCCTCGCCGCTGCCGTCGGCGAGCCGCACCGGCAACGGCAGCATCTCGTCCGCGAACAGCCCGCCCTGCGTCGCCGCCGCCGCGCGACGATGGGACTCGCAGCGAATACGCGTCGAGCGCCGCGCGATCGAAGCCGTAGTTCTTCGCGAGCATCTCGGCGCCGTCGAACTGGCTGAACACGATGTCGCCGTAGCGTTGCTTCATCGCCGGGCTCATGTAGCCGCCCATGCCCGCCTGCTTCGCCAGCGCGACCGACGCGCCGAGCGGCACGCGCGTCATGCTCTCGACGCCGCCGGCGATCACGAGATCCATCGAGCCCGCCATCACCGCCTGCGCGGCGAAGTGCAGCGCCTGCTGGGAGGATCCGCACTGGCGATCGATCGTCGTGCCCGGCACCGACTTCGGGCAGCTTCGACGCGAGCACCGCGTTGCGCGCGACGTTGACCGCCTGCTCGCCGACCTGCATCACGCAGCCCAGGATCACGTCGTCGATCTCGCGCGGGGTCGACGCCGCTGCGGTCGACGATGCGCGTCCAGCACCTGCGCGGCGAGATCGACGGGATGCCAGCCGGAGAGGCGGCCGTTGCGACGGCCGCCGGCGGTGCGGAGGGCGGAGACGATGTAGGCGGTGGGCATGGGGATGAACCGGGAAGCGCTCGACGAGCGCAGCGCAGAGTCCTGCATGTTAGGCCACCGGCGACGCCGACTCCCGCCGGCAGCGCGACCGCGACGACCGGAACCGATGCCTCGACCCGGTGGACTCCGGAACGACCCGCGGCCGAGGTATGCCCAGCACGGGTCAGGGCAGGCTTCGCGGGTCATTTCGCGCATTTGCCCCGCCGGCGGGCGCTGAAAATCGGGGCATGAAGACCTCTCCGAGATCCATCGCCGTCCGGGCATCGTCCATCGTCGTCGCGGCGGCGCTCTCCGCATGCGCCACCGGGATGGGCAAGAACGAATGCGCCGTGGCGGACTGGCGAACGATCGGTTACGAGGATGGCCTGCACGGGTATCCGGCCGACCGGATCGGCGCGCATCGGGTCGCGTGTGCCAAGTACCAGGTGACGCCCAACCTGGCCGCCTACACGGAAGGCCGGCAGCGTGGGCTGATCGAGTACTGCCAGCCCGGGAACGGCTTTCGCGTCGGCCTTCATGGCGGCGGATACGCCAATGTGTGTTCGGGTCCGACCGAACAGTCGTTCGTCAACGGCTACCAGTGGGGCCGCCAGATCCATGAGGCGCGCAGCGAACTGAAGAACAATCAGGCGCGCCTGCGCAACGCGCGCGACGGCCTGTCCAGGACGGACGCGGCCATCGCCAGCGCCACGGCGGAGCTGCTGCTGCCTCACCTGCCGAAGGAGCGCCGCATCGTCCTCGCGCAGGAGCTGGTGCAACTGGGCCAGGAGCGGACGGAATTCATCTCCCGCATCGAACAGCTGAGCGCCCGGACGCAGCCGCTCGCGTCCAACGTGCAGCAACTCGAGCGGCAGAGTCCTTACCCGCTGTAGCCGCTTCCCGCGCGTTTGCCGTCAATTCCTGCTGTAGTCGACGACGATGCTTCTCGCCACTGTCGGCGACGCGCCGCAGCTTCACCCAATGCCAGTAGACGCGATCGGGCGCTGGCAGCGTAAGAAGGCGTCGCCTCGCCCCATCCGATCGAGCTTTTGCGATCGGTGACGCGGGTCCACTGTCCCATTGCGAGGTCGCCGCCTTCGAGGGGCACCAGGCGCGTTCCGACCAGCACCCGGCCGCCGTGCCAGCCATCGGCGCTCGGGCTGGTGTGCGTCGCCTCCTCGATGATGAGCCAGCCTCGCGTGCAGGTGTGCTGGGACCCGGAGAGCGTCTTCTGGCGCCAGCCCCGATTCATCATTCCAATCACGGTGCGCGAGTCGTGCGGCACCGTGATCGCCCGAAGCAACAGTCGACCGCCGTCGTCAGGTGGGACCAGCCAGAGAAAAGCCTTCAGGCCCAACGCGAGGTCGCCGATCATCGCGTGCTCGGTCGTCGCCCTGTCCCGGCGCCGCCCCCAGACGGCCTTCTACCGCGGGCCACTCGTACACCCCCGCGAACTTCGGACAGCCTGCCCACGGTTTCACCGCCTTGCCGAAGGACGGCGGCATGTCCTCCGTTGTGAATTCGGTGGCCGACGCCGTGCCAAGAGCCAGCAACAAGAAAGCGGCGAACGCTCTTTTCATCCGGGGAATATGGCACAGCAGCAGCGTCTACTGGCCGCCCGCCCTTCCCAAGCCGCATCTCTGATAATATCCGCCATCCATGTGGATGGTTAGAGGATGGTAAGCAGATGGCGAAGCCAGGAACTCGTCGAGACCCGCCGCAGAGAACCGGAGTCCGAGAAGATCACGATCAACCTGGGGTACGTCGACCTGGGCCAGATCGATCTGCTGGTGCAGGAAGGGTTCTATTCGAACCGCACGGACTTCATACGGACGGCGATCCGCAACCAGCTCGGCAGCCATGGCGACGTGCTGAAGCAGACCGTCGCCCGGCGTTCCATGGTGCTCGGGCTGCAGCGCTACACCCGCAGGATCTCGAGCGCCTGCGCGCCGCCGGTGAGCAAGTGCACATCCAGGTGCTCGGCCTCGCGTCGATCGACGACGACGTGCCGGCGAAGCTCGCCGCACAGACCATCGCGTCGATCTTCGTGCTGGGCGCGCTGCGCGCCAGCCCCGCCGTCAAGGCCGCGCTGGCCGACCGCATCCGCTAGCGCGCCGGCAACTCTTCCGGAAGGACAGCAATGAACAAGGACATGCTCGCCCGCATGAAGCGGCGACCGAACTCACGCGCGCCGGCCGTCTTGCCGATGCGACGGCACTCATCCAGCGGCGCTCGCCGCGGCGGCACCGGCGCGACGACGGCGCACGCCGCGGCATGCGTCACGCGCGCGGTCGACGACGTCATCGAAGGCGAGTTCGTCGAGGTCGGCGGGGCGCGCGAAACCGCAACTCCGCACGCGTCTGCCGCGACCGCCGAGCGCCCGCAGCGCAGCCGGTCGACCGTGATCACGGAATTCCTGCGCAAGTGGCGGGCCGCGATGCGCACCGCCGCTCGCCGCCCACCGCAGCCGGCCGTCCGAGCAGGCGGCACGCGCGCGAGCCAGTTCATCACGGGCCTGTACGCCAACGCGGCGGGCGACGCGCCTACAAGCTCTACGTTCCGTCGAGCTACGTCGACGGACAATCGCTGCCGCTGATCGTGATGCTGCACGGCTGCACGCAGACCCCCGACGACTTCGCCGCCGGCACGCGGATGAACGCCGCTCGCCGAAGAGCAGCGCTGCTTCGTGCTCTATCCGGCGCAGACCCGGCTGCCAACCATTCGCGTTGCTGGAACTGGTTCCGGCGCGGCGACCAGATGCGCGACCGCGGCGAGCCTGCGATCATCGCCGGCATGACGCGCGAGATCCTTCAGCGCTACGGCATCGACCCGGCCGCGTCTACGTCGCCGGGCTCTCCGCCGGCGGCGCGATGGCGGCGATCATGGGGGAGACCTATCCCGAGCTCTACGCGCGCGTCGGCGTCCACTCGGGTCTCGCCTGCGGCAGCGCGCACGATCTGCCGTCCGCGCTTGCTGCCATGCGCGGAATGCCGGCCGGCTGGTCGGACCGCGTCCACCGGCGCGGCGCACACTGCCACGCCCACCATCGTCTTCCACGGCGACCAGGACAAGACCGTGCATCCGCGCAACGGCGCCGACGTCATCGCGCAATCGGAGCATCACGAAGGCGGGCCGGGCGGACAGGTGTCGAGCGAACGCGGTCAGGCGGCCGGCGGCCATGCGTACACGCGAACGGTGCATCGCGACGCCGCCGGCCACGTGCTGCTCGAGCACTGGCTGGTGCACGGCGGCGGGCATGCGTGGTTCGGCGGGAGCCCGGCGGGTTCGTACGCCGACGCGCGCGGGCCGAACGCGAGCGCCGAGATGGTCCGGTTCTTCCTCGCCCAGGCGTAACGCGGTGCCGGCGCCCTGACGTACCGCGGTGCTTCATGGCGCCGCGGTCTTCATCGGCGCGGCTGGCCGGTCGATCGGCTCCGTGCCGATGCGTTCGTACTCCGCGATGACCTGCGCGCCGAGCAGCAGCACGATCGCAGCGATCTCCACGCTCAGCAGCACCGCGATCGCCACCGTCAAGGAGCCGTAGACGACCTGGATCTGCGAGATCGTCGCGTAGTACCAGACGAGGACATGGCGCGTGACCTCCCACAGCAGCGCCGCCGCTGTGCCGCCGATCAGCGCGTGGCGGAGCGACAGCCGGCCAACCGGCATCACGAGGTAGATCGCGGTGAGATCAGGATCTCGACCGACGACGCCGAGCAGGTACAGCAGTTCCGAGGACAACTCGTCCAGCGAGCGCGGGCCGGCCGAGGATGACGACGGCGGGTGGCCAGTTGCTGCAGCGCGCCCGACACGATCGTGACGACGAGCAGGCCGAGCCGCGAGCAACAGCATGAAGAAATACGGCATCAGCGCCGACACGAGGAAGTGCCGACGGCGCACCTCGACGCGGTGGAAGAAGATCACCGACATCGCGTTCTCCAGCACGGTGAACGCGAGCGTGCTGAAGAAGAGCATCAGCGCGAGCAGCAGCCAGCCGACCGCGTCGCGGTGCTCGAGGAACGTGCGCAGCTCGCCCACGAGCGCGTCGGCCTGCCCCGGGACGACGAACTCCAGGCTCGCGCCGATGACCGCGAGCACCCGCGCTTCCTCGAAGAATGCGCGTCAGCGCGATCACGACGAGGATCAGCAGCGGCACCAGCGACAGCAGCGCGTAGTACGCCACCGCGCCCGCGAGCAGCAGCCCCTGGTTGGCGCGGAACTGCTTGAGGACGGCGAGCGCGAACGCGGCCGGATGGCTGAGGGCCCTGCTCGCGCTCTGTGTGAGTAGCCGCATGTGGGGTATCGGTCCGTTCCGGTGGGCGCCCGGGATCACTTTAGCTGCGCAGAAGGCGCGCGGTGGCCAGGACTTTGACACGAGCGGCGTCGCTCAGTGGATGTCGCCGTGGTCGCGCGCGACCCACTGGCTCAGCGCAGCACGAGTTGCCTCGGCCGGTGCCCTTGATCCCATTGCCAGAGCGCTCCGTCGACGGTGAGGGCGAGGGTAACGGCGTCACCAGCCGCCGCGGCGGCGACCCCGTCGAGCAACTTGCGGGGCTCGACACCGAAACCCTGTCCCCAGGCCCACAGTGCCCGATCGGCGCGGATTGCCAGTGAATGGCTCGACCGGTGGCAATGCCGACCGCTCCCTCGAAGATTCGACCCCAGCGGTCAGCCTTGTCGCCGAGTCCGTGTGAGGACAGCGGACCATAGCGGTTGCCGCCCGAACCGAAGACATCGCCGTTGCGGCTCAGGTAGAGGGCATGGCCTGTGTGAGCCCGCACCACGACGGCCTCGCGTGCGGTCGTGACGAAGTCCTTCGACTCTTGCAGCCGGCCGTCACCGTATTGGCCGCGATGGGCGAGTCCTCTGACAAAGAGCGCGCCGTCCTGCGTGATGTAGTAGTCGGCGCCATCGCCGATGCATGCGGCGATCACGCCGTCGGCCACGCGACGCGGTTCGGCGCGGCCGGTTCCATTCCAGAGCGTCCGGTTGTGGTCGATCGCGCACCAGCCGCTCCGACCGGCCGCAAAGCTTGCGACATGCCGGCGCAGTCTGGCGGCACGCTCCGCAGCGGCCGACCACGTGACGAGGTCGCCGTTGTCGAGCAGCGCATAGGCGTCGCGCCCGACCCCGACCTGCACCACGCCTTCACGCGCGCGACTCGGCGCCGCGCCGCCGGTCCAGTCGTAGACAACGCCGTTAATCAACGCGAGGTTCCGATCGTAGTAGGCGGCCAGTTCCCCATTGGACCCGTCAGCCGCTGCGGGCCTCGCGTCCATGAGGAAGCCTGAAGACATCACCGCCATAAGGGCTTCTCGGCGATTCATACGAGTCCTCCGGGTCGGGCAAGCGATACACCGCTTCGTGATCCTGCAGCCTGACCAGGATGCGGATGTGGTCCGCTCGAGGGCTCGCTGAACGTCTCGACGCAATGGCTGGCGTGGCCGGTGAATACCTCACGGTACATGGGGCGTGCCTCGGTGGAAGCGCAGCACCCGACCCGTTCCAGTTCGAGACCATATTGAGCAGACAGAAGGCACCAAGACCCGAGTCACCCGTAGACTCGCGCCTCCATTCCCGGGGAAAGATCAAGAACATGAAGAAGATCGTCGCGGCGTTGTTGCTCATCGCCGTCGCCACCTGCTCGCCCGCGCTTGCAGCGCCGCCCACATCGGTGCTGTTTGTTGGCAACAGCTACACCTTTGGCCGTGTCGATCCGGTCATGAGCTACAACACCGCGGGCGTCGACGACATGACGCGTCCCCGACCCGATCTGCCCGATCCGAATTTCACCGAAACGGCCGGCACGCGCGTCTGGGAACCGCACCCGTGGGGCGGCGTCCCGGGCATCTTCAAGCAGCTCACGGTGCAGGCCGGCCTCGATTACGCGGTGTCGATGTCGGCGCGCAACGCCGCGTCATTGCGCGGTCACTTCCTCAATACGGCTAATGCCGACTGGGACCTGCGCGGCAACATCGCCAAGAAGCAGTGGGACGTCGTCGTGCTGCAGGAGCAGAGCGACGCGTCGCTTCCCAAGGGCCGCGGCGCCAACGCCAATGTCCCGCAGTTCAGCGCCTACGCGGACAAGATCGAGAAGTTCATCCACATCGGCGCTCGCGAGACCTATCGTGAGCGAGCCATGTACACCGCGATATATGGCAGCGTCGAGAACTGCGTCGTGCCGGCGGGAACAGCTGGCATCGTGCGACAACAACACGCGACGCACCATCCCGGCGAACCCCAACGCCAGCGCGCTGACCAAGGTCTACCTGACGCAGACCTGGGCCCGGCCCGACATGGTGTTCCCGCACCTGGCCACCATCGCCGACGCCAACTACCCCACCCCGCCCGACGGCCGGCCGATCATCGACACCCTCAGCGGCGCGTTTCCGAACGGCTACCCCGACACGCTCTACTACACCGACACCGGGCTCGCCGGCATGACGGCCGACCTGCGCGCGGCGTTTGCGAGCAAGGCGATGACAAATCCCAACTTCGCCGGGGTCATCCCGGTCGGCGATGCGTTCCAGCGCGCGCTGGACGAGAACGTCGCGAAGGCCGACGGCTTCTACAACGACCAGGGAACCTACGCCGCGGCCGTCCCGCAGGACAAGATCAACCTGTGGTGGGACGACTATCTGCACGCGAGCCGCCATGGCTCCTACCTGAGCGCGCTGGTCACCTTCGGCACGCTGACGGGCGTCGATCCGGCCTCGTTCGGCGCGAGTGAAAGGGCCGCGGCGGATCTTGGCATCAGCCCCGGGGACGCCGTGAAGCTGCAGCGCGTGGCCTCGGATCAACTCGCGGCGGCAGGCCTGCCGCTGACGTGGGTTCCCTGCATGCGCGCCAATCCCGACGCGCCCGGCGCTGGCCCCGACAGCCGCAGCAAGCTGACCTGCGGACCAGGTCGCAACAAGTAGCCTCATCTGCAGTTCGGGAGCCGAGGTCGTGCACGCGGCCCGGCTCCTCTTGATGCCTGTCCGCCTTGCAGCGATCCTGCCTGCCAGGCATAACGGTCGGTCTTGGCGGTTTGGGGCTTGACCTCGACCGCGAGGATGCGACGGTCCGTCGTTCCGACACTCTCAACGCAGCGCGGACCGATGGGCCCACCCTGCGGCGCAGACTCCACTGCTGGTGTCGTGGCGATGGTTCTCGAGTCGAGCGGCCGCCGATTTCATGCCCCAAGCGGACAACGGACCTGCAACGCGCATCCATCGAAGCTGCTGGCGTCGACATACGAGCTACGGGCGCGCCGCTGAGGTGCGGCCAGGAAGGAAACCGCTTGCCGGCGCGCCCGGTCGAGTGAAGGGATGGTCTCCCCCATCGTCCAAGGCGTGTGGCGACGATGAAGAGGATGGCGCAGGCTCAGAGCATGAGTTGCCGAATCGAGCCGCACACGGAAATCAGTTGCGGATTGTTCATGCGACCGATGACCTGGCGGATGACGGAGCCCATGACCTGCTGCGCGCCTGCCATGCCGAGGTTGGCCAACTGTTCGACGACCATGCCGGGCCGGGCGAGCTTGAGCTGCTTCATGAAGTAGTAATCCAACCCGGCGTTCGTCAACGCCACGACGAGATCGGCGAGAGCATCGCGGTGCGCGACCGCATCTTGAGCCTGCTCGATGTTGCTGAGCAGCGAGAGAGTCTTCTTCCGGAGTGCTTCAGAGTGATAGAAGCGAAGGAACGGCTTGGAGCCGGACTCCAGCTGCAACCGACGGCAGTTTCGGGGAGCGCTTTCCCTTCGAGGGCGAAACTCGCTTCGAGGGAGTGACCATGGTTCGGATCATACGACCGGCATTGGCACCGTCCCTGCAGCGAGACTCTTGACGACCCAGGCCGACGGATGAGAGCGGCCTGTTTTCGGGCGGGTCATGCCGGACGGCTCACCGGCACTGTGTCTGCTTTCGCGTCCAACCGGGAAGCGCGACTGGCGGTCGGATCTGGCTGTACGCGGATCTACATGCTCCTCCGATACTGCCCGCCCACCTCGAACAGCGCATTCGTGATCTGCCCCAGCGAGCACACCCGCACCGCCTCCATCAGCACCGCGAACACGTTCTCGTTGTCGATCACCGCCTGCTGAAGCCTCTTCAGCATCTTCGGCGCTTCCTTCGCGTGCCGCTGGTGGAAGTCCTGCAGCCGCTTCAGCTGGCTCTGCTTCTCCTCCTCGGTCGAGCGCGCCAGTTCGATCGTCTGCGGCGCGTCCGACACGTGCGGGTTGCGGAACGTGTTGACGCCGATGATCGGGTACTCGCCGGTGTGCTTCAGGTGCTCGTAGTGCAGCGACTCTTCCTGGATCTTGCCGCGCTGGTAGCCGAGCTCCATCGCGCCGAGCACGCCGCCGCGCTCGCTGATCGCCTCGAACTCCTTCAGCACCGCTTCCTCGACCAGGTCGGTCAGCTCGTCGATGATGAAGCTGCCCTGGTTGGGGTTCTCGTTCTTCGCCAGGCCCCACTCGCGGTTGATGATCAGCTGGATCGCCATCGCGCGGCGCACGCTCTCCTCGGTCGGCGTCGTGATCGCCTCGTCGTACGCGTTGGTGTGCAGGCTGTTGGCGTTGTCGTAGGTCGCGATCAGCGCCTGCAGCGTGGTGCGGATGTCGTTGAACTGGATCTCCTGCGCGTGCAGCGAGCGGCCGCTGGTCTGGCAGTGGTACTTGAGCTTCTGGCTGCGTCTCGTTCGCGCCGTACTTGTCGCGCATCGCCACCGCCCAGATGCGCCGCGCCACGCGGCCCATCACGGTGTACTCCGGGTCCATGCCGTTGCTGAAGAAGAAGCTCAGGTTCGGCGCGAAGTCGTCGATCTGCATGCCGCGCGCGAGGTACGCCTCGACGAACGTGAAGCCGTTGGCGAGCGTGAACGCGAGCTGGCTGATCGGGTTCGCCCCGGCCTCGGCGATGTGATAGCCGCTGATCGAGACCGAGTAGAAGTTCCGCACGTTGTGGTGGACGAAGTACTCCTGGATGTCGCCCATCACCTTCAGCGAGAACTCGGTCGAGAAGATGCAGGTGTTCTGGCCCTGGTCTTCCTTCAGGATGTCGGCCTGCACGGTGCCGCGCACGTTCTCCAGCACCCACTGGCGGATCTTCGCGGCCTCGTCCTCGGTCGGCTCGCGGTTGTTGTCGGCGCGGAACTTGTCGAGGTTCTGGTCGATCGCGGTGTTCATGAACATCGCGAGGATCGACGGCGCCGGGCCGTTGATCGTCATGCTGACCGAGGTGTTGGGCGCGGTCAGGTCGAAGCCCGAGTAGAGCACCTTCAGGTCGTCGAGCGTGGCGATGCTCACGCCGCTGTTGCCGACCTTGCCGTAGATGTCCGGCCGCAGGTCCGGGTCGTTGCCGTAGAGCGTCACCGAGTCGAACGCGGTCGACAGCCGCTTGGCCGGCATGCCTTCGGACAGCAGCTTGAAGCGCCGGTTGGTGCGGAACGGGTCGCCCTCGCCCGCGAACATGCGCGTCGGGTCCTCGTTCTCGCGCTTGAACGCGAACACGCCGGCCGTGTACGGAAAGCTGCCGGGGACGTTCTCGAGCAGCAGCCACTTCAGCAGTTCGCCGTGGTCCTCGTACTGCGGGAGCGCGACCTTGCGGATCTTGCTGCCGGAGAGCGACGTCGTCGTCAGCTTGGTGCGCACTTCCTTGTCGCGGATCTTCACGACGTACTCGTCGCCCGCGTAGGCCTTCTGCATCTGCGGCCACATGTCGAGCAGCTTGCGGCTGCGCGCGTCGAGCTTCGCGTCGCGGTCGCTCGCGAGCGCGTCGAGGTTCGAGTTCTCCTCTTTGCACTCGGCTGCCAGCATCCGCTTCGCTTCGCGCAACTGCTGGCGCTGGCGCGCGATCCGCGCCTGCTCGACCGCGCGCTTCTTGTAGCCGCGCACCGTGTCGGCAGATCTCCGCCAGGTAGCGCGTGCGCTGCGGCGGCACGATCGGCGTCTGGTTGGTCGAGTGGCGCGTGGTCACCTTCGGCAGCGCGCTGTCGCCCGCCTTCAGGCCGAGGTCCTTCAGCCGCGGCAGCAGCGCCTGGTAGAGCGCCGTGACGCCGTCGTCGTTGAAGCGCGCGGCCATCGTGCCGAACACCGGCATCTCGTCGGGCTTCTTGGCGAAGTCGCCCTTGTTCCGCTGCACCTGCTTGCTGACGTCGCGCAGCGCGTCGGCCGCGCCCTTGCGGTCGAACTTGTTGATCGCGACGAAGTCGGCGAAGTCCAGCATGTCGATCTTCTCGAGCTGGCTCGCGGCGCCGTACTCCGGCGTCATCACGTACAGGCTCAGGTCGACGTGCGGCACGATCGCCGCGTCGCCCTGGCCGATGCCGGAGGTCTCGACGATCACGACGTCGAAGCCGGCGACCTTGGCGGCCGCCACCGCGTGCGGCAGCGCTTCGCTGATCTCGCTGCCCGCCTCGCGCGTGGCGAGCGAGCGCATGTAGACCTTCGCCCCGTTGCGCCACGGGCCGATCGCGTTCATGCGGATGCGGTCGCCGAGCAGCGCGCCGCCGCTCTTGCGGCGCGACGGATCGATCGAGATCACGGCGATGTCGAGCTTGTCGCCCTGGTCGAGCCGCAGGCGGCGCACCAGTTCGTCGGTCAGCGAACTCTTGCCGGCGCCGCCGGTGCCCGTGACGCCCAGCACCGGCACCTTCGCCGTGTCGGCCTGCTTGTGCAGCGCCTCGACCAGCTTGGCGTCGACCTCGTTCAGTTCGAGCGCGGTGATCAGCTGCGCCAGCGCGCGCCAGCGCTTCGTGGCGTCCTTGTCCTTCAGCGCGTCGAGCGACGTCGGCGCCGACTTGCCGAGGTCGAGGTCGCACTCGGCGACCATCAGCCCGATCATTCCCGCGAGGCCCATCTTCTGGCCGTCCTCCGGCGAGAAGATGCGCGCCACGCCGTAGTCGTGCAGTTCCTTGATCTCCTCGGGGACGATCACGCCGCCGCCGCCGCCGTACACGCGGATGTTCGACCCTCCCCGTTCGCGCAGGAGGTCGAGCATGTACTTGAAGAACTCGACGTGCCCGCCCTGGTAGCTCGACACCGCGATGCCCTGCACGTCTTCCTGCAGGGCCGCGGTCACGATCTCCTCGACCGAGCGGTTGTGCCCGAGATGGATCACCTCGGCGCCCATGCTCTGCAGGATGCGCCGCATGATGTTGATGCTGGCGTCGTGGCCGTCGAAGAGCGACGCCGCGGTGACGAAGCGGACCTTGTGCTTCGGGCGGTAGCTGGCGAGCTTCTTGATTTCGGAGAGGTCGGTCATCACGACTCCCGGGCCGGAACTGGGGGCAGCGCCTGAGAGGCGCACGGAAGAGCTAGCTTGGCCAAAGTTGACGTTAACGTCAACTTGCGGATTCAGGTGTTTCTACCGGGCGTCGCTCGGCGCCGAGCGACGCGGCGGCGCGGCGCGCAGTCCGGCCAGGAAGAGATCGACCAGCTGCGGCGCGGCCGTCTTCAGGTCGAAGCTCGCCGGCGCCTGCACCCAGTCGCGCATCAGGCCGCCGATGAGCGCGTAGAGCAGGTGCGACGCCAGCCGGGTGTCGGTGTCCGGCGGCAGCTGGCCGCGCGCGACCGCCTGCTCGAGCAGGCCGCCGCTGAAGCCGAGGCACTGCGGAGCGCTCCTGCAGGTGACGCTGCTCGACCGGCGCCAGTTCGTCCGTGTACTCGCAGCGCAGGAAAGCGACCTCGAAGATGTTCCGGACGCGCTCGCACGAGGTCAGGTGGAGCAGTGCCTTGATGGCGATCTCGCGCACCGTCGCGAGCGGATCGGCAACCGGCACCTGCGGCGTGTCGAAGGCGGCGTCGAGCGGCATTTCGGCGCGGGCCAGCATCGCCTCGAACAGTTCCGCCTTGCTCGCGAAGTGGTGGTAGATCGCGCCGCGGGTGACGCCGGCGGCGTCCGCGACCTCCGCGAGCGACGCATGGCCGACGCCGCGCTCGCGGAACACCTGCTCCGCCGCGTCGAGCACCTGCTCGCGCGTCTCCAGCGCCTCTTCCTTCGTCCGTCTGGCCATCTCGCCTCGCCCGCAACCCGGACTGAACCCCGGCGCTGAAACAGAACTGAAATATAAACATTCACGAATGTATGTATTATGCGCCATCGCAAGAGAACGCCCGTTTCCCCGGGGATTCGCCATGACCAACAAGATCGCGGACCGCCATGTTCCGCTCGACGTCGCCGACCGGCGAGGCGCATGGGTGCGGGCGCTCACCCTCGCGGCAAGCCTTGTCGCCACTGTCGCGATACTGGCGGCCTGCGGCCGCGGGCGGGCAGTCGCAAGGCCCGGGGCGGCGGCGGCATGCCGCCCGCGCTGGTGGCCGTCCAGACCGTCAAGCCGGTGTCGGTCCCCGTCCGTTTCGAGTTCGTCGGCCAGACCGCCGGCTCCAAGGAAGCCGAGGTTCGCGCCCGCGTCCAGGGCATCCTCGAGCGGCGGACCTACCAGGAAGGCAGCCGCGTCAAGGCGGGACAACTGCTCTTCGTGATCGATCCGAAGCCGTACGCCGCCCAGCTGCAGGCGGCGGAGGCGGACCTCGCGCGGGCCGAAGCGCAGTCGGCGCAGGCCCGCCGCAACCTCGAGCGCGTGAAGCCGCTGGCCGGCAGCAAGGCGCTGAGCCAGCGCGAGTACGACGAGGCGGTCTCGGCGGCCGAAAGCGGCGCGGCCGCGGTCAAGCAGGCCCAGGCCAGACTGACCGAAGCGCGCCTGAACCTCGGCTACACCTCGGTGACCGCGCCGGTGAGCGGCCTCGCCAGCCGCGCGCTGCGTTCGGAAGGCTCGCTGGTCGCGCCGGGACAGGACAGCCTGCTGACCACGATCTCGCAGGTCGACCCGCTCTATGTGAACTTCGGGGTGTCCGAAGCCGAGCAGCGCCAGATGCTGAAGGCGATCGGCAGCGGCAACGCGATCGCGGCGAATCCGAAGGACGTGAAGGCCGCGACGATCGCGCTGCGGCTCTCGGACGGCACGCGTCGTACCCGCAGAAGGGCCGGCTCGCCTTCATCGATCCGCGCATCAACCCGCAGACCGGTTCGTTCGAGGCGCGCGCCGAAGTGCCGAATCCCGACGGCGCGCTGCGCCCGGGCCAGTTCGTGCGGGTCGTGCTCGAGAGCGCGCCGCGGCCGGACGTGATCGTCGTCCCGCAGCGCGCCGTGATGGACGGTCCGCAGGGCAAGTTCGTCTACACCACCGGCAAGTCGCAGGACGGCAAGGATGTCGCCCTGCCGAAGCCGGTCAGCGTCGGCGACTGGGTCGACATCGACGGCCAGCCGCAATGGATCATCGAGAAGGGCCTCGCGCCCGGCGACGTCGTGATCGTCGACGGCACCGCGAAGATCTTCCCGATCCCGGGCGGCGCTCCGATCATGCTCGGCCCGCCGCCGGGCATGGACGGCAAGGGCGGGCCGCCGGGCGCGGGCAAGGGAGAACCGGGGAAGGACGCCGGCCCGACGCAGAAGAAATAACGCAAACCTAAGTCGCGGTGCGCGTCTGCGCGCTGCGTCCCCAGGTAAGGACACCTCCCATGTTTTCCCGCTTCTTCATCGACCGGCCGATCTTCGCGGTCGTGCTGTCGATCTTCATCGTGATCGCCGGCCTCGCGGCCATGCGCGTGCTGCCGATCGCGCAGTACCCGGAGATCGCGCCGCCGGTGGTGACGCGTGCGCGCCGTCTATCCGGGCGCCTCGGCGCAGGTGCTCGAGCAGACCGTCGCCGCGCCGCTCGAGAACGCGATCAACGGCGTCGAGCGCATGCTCTACATGAGCTGCAACTCGTCGTCCAACGGCGTGGTGGAGATCCAGGTCACGTTCGACATCGGCACCGACGTCGACCAGGCCGCGCAGAACGTCAACAACCGCGTCAAGCAGGCCGAGGCGCGGCTGCCCGAGGAAGTGCGGCGGCAGGGCGTGATGGTCGAGAAGGGCTCGTCGGCGTTCCTGCAGGTGCTCGCGTTCTACTCGCCCGACGGCCGCTACGACGACCTGTACACGTCGAACTACGTCACGCTGAACGTGCTCGACGAGCTGAAGCGCGTGCCCGGCACGACCAACGTGCAGATCTTCGGCGCCAAGGACTACGCGATGCGCATCTGGCTGCGGCCGGACCGCCTGGCGCAGCTGAAGCTCACCACCGCCGACGTCCTGCGCGCGATCAACGAGCAGAACGCGCAGTTCGCCGCCGGCAAGGTCGGCCAGGCGCCGTACGGCGGCAAGGACCAGGAGCTGGTCTACACCGTCACGACGCGCGGCCGCCTCGCCGACCCGAAGGAGTTCGAGGAAATCATCGTGCGCTCGTCGCCGGGCGCGTCCGCGGTGCGGCTGAAGGACGTGGCGCGCGTCGAGCTCGGCAGCAAGGACTACGACTTCATCGGCCGCTACAACGGCAAGAACGCGACGCTGGTGGGCATCTTCCTGCAGCCCGGCGCCAACGCGCTCGAGGTCGCCCAGACGCGTCAAGGACCGCGTCGACGAGCTGGCGCAGGGCTTTCCGCAGGGACTCGTCGTACGCGGTGCCGTACGACACGACGCGCTTCGTCGAGGTGTCGATCCGCGAAGTGGTGATCACGCTCGCCGAAGCGATGCTGCTGGTGTTCCTGGTCGTCTTCCTGTTCCTGCAGAACTGGCGCGCCACGCTGATCCCGATCATCGCCGTGCCGGTGTCGCTGATCGGCACCTTCGCCGGGCTGCTGATGCTCGGCTACTCGATCAACACGCTGACGCTGTTCGGCATGGTGCTCGCCATCGGCATCGTCGTCGACGACGCCATCGTCGTGCTCGAGAACGTCGAGCGCATCATGCACGAGGAGCAGCTCGAACGCGCGCGAGGCGGCGATCAAGGCGATGCGCGAGGTGACCGGCCCGATGATCGCCATCGTGCTGGTGCTGTGTCGGTGTTCGTCCCGATCGCCTTCCTCGGCGGCCTGACCGGCGAGCTGTACCGGCAGTTCGCGATCACCATCTCGATCGCGGTGGTGATCTCCGGCGTCGTCGCGCTGACGCTGACGCCGAGCCTGTGCGTGATGATGCTCAAGCGCGAGCACAAGCAGCCCGGGCGCTTCTTCGCCGCGTTCAACCGCTGGTTCGCGCGCGTCACGCACCGCTATTCGAGCGGCGTGATCTGGATGATCCGGCGCGGCGCCATCGCGCTGCTGCTGTTCGGCGGCATGGTGCTGATCGCCGCCGGCCTGTGGCGCGATCACGCCGGGCTCGCTGGTGCCCGACGAGGACCAGGGCTTCTACATCGCGGCGGTGATCCTGCCCGACGGCGCCAGCGCTGCAGCGCACCGACAAGGTGGTCGAACGAGGTGGTCGAGCATCCTCACGTCCAACCCGGTCAACCAGGACGTGGTCGCGTTCACCGGCTTCGACTTCCTCGGCGGCGGCTTCCGCAACAACGCCGCCACCATCTTCGTCACGCAGAAGCCTGGGACGAGCGCAGCGTGCAACACGCAGCAGCTGGTGGGCGAGTTCTTCATGAAGACCGGCGCACATCAAGGAGGGCCTGGTGCTCGCCTTCGCGCCGCCGGCGATCTTCGGCCTCGGCACCGCCGGCGGCTTCGAGTTCTACATCCAGAACCGCGGCGAGGGCGGCCCGGCGAAGATGCAGCGAGGCGCTGCAGGCGCTGCTGGGGCGCCTCAACTCCGACCCGATGCTCGGCGGCGCGCAGACGCTGTGGCGCGCCAACGTGCCGCAGCTCTACGTGGACGTCGACCGCGAGAAGGCGAAGGCGCTCGGCGTGCCGATCGACGACGTGTTCGACACGCTGTCGGCGACGCTCGGCAGCTTCTACGTCAACGACTTCAACAAGTACGGCCGCACCTGGCAGGTGCTGATGTAGGCGGAGCCGCAGTACCGCAGCCGCCCGGACGACATCGGCAACATGTGGGTGCGCTCGGCCAGCGGCGAGATGGTGCCGCTGTCGTCGCTCGCGACCGTGCGCTTCACCGTCGGGCGCCGGACTCGCTCGACCGCTTCAACAACCTGCCGGCGGTGAAGATCTTCGGGCAGGCGCGCGCCGGGCGTCAGCTCGGGCCAGGCGATCGCGCGGGTCGAGCAGATCGCGCGCGAGACGCTGCCGCCGGAGTTCAGCTTCGACTGGGGCGGCGCGTCGTTCCAGGAGAAGCGCTCGGCCGGCACCTCGGGCCTGGCGCTCGGCCTGGCGGTGGTGATGGTGTTCCTGATCCTCGCCGCGCAGTACGAGAAGTGGTCGCTGCCGCTGTCGGTGCTGATGGCGCTGCCCTTCGGCACCTTCGGCGCGCTGGCCGCGGTGTGGCTGCGCGGCCTGACCAACGACGTCTACTTCCAGATCGGCCTGGTGACGCTGCTCGGCCTCGCGGCGAAGAACGCGATCCTGATCGTCGAGTACGCGTCGCTGAAGCGCAGCGAAGGCTATTCGACCGCCGCCGCGGCCATCGAAGCGGCGCGGCTGCGGTTCCGTCCGATCGTGATGACCTCGCTGGCGTTCATCCTCGGCGTGGTGCCGCTCGCGTTCTCGAGCGGCGCGGGCGCCGGCGCGCGGCATCTCGGTCGGCACCGGCGTGATGGGCGGCATGCTGGCGGCGACCTTCCTCGCGATCTTCTTCGTGCCGTTCTTCTTCAAGCTGATCACCGACCGCCAGCTGCGCGAGCCGCGCAGCGAGGCCGAACTGCGCGAGGAAGTGGCGGAAGGCGAGCGCCGCAGCGTCGAGCACCATCGCGCGCTCGCGCAGGAAGAGGCCACGCACGTGCACCACCGGAAAGGCGAGCTATGAGGACATCGCGCACCCTGCTCGCGGCGGCGATCGCCGCCGCGCTGACCGCCTGCGCGTCGACGGAGACGCGCGTGCCCGAGGTGGAACTGCCTGCGACGAATGCGGCCACCGTCGCCGGGATCGACCGCTGGTGGACGCAGTTCAACGATCCGCAGCTGACGGCGCTGATCGAGGAGACCCTCGCCGCCAACCTCGACCTGCGGATCGCCGTCGCCCGCATCGAGGAAGCGCGCGCCAACCTGCGGCTGGCCCGTTCGTACCAGTTGCCCACGATCGACGCCGACGCCGGAGCCGCGCGCGCCCGCCGCAGCGATGCGACCGAGCCGCGCTTCCCGGGCCCGCTGATCACCAACAGCTACGGTGCCGGCCTGAACGTCGCCTACGAGGTCGATCTGTGGGGCCGGCTGTCGGCCGGCACGACGGCCGCGCAGTCGACGCTGCTCGGCACGCGCTACAGCGCCGAGACCGTGCGCACCGTTCTCGCGGCGCAGATGGCCAGCGCGTACTTCCAGTTGCTCGCCTACGACGCCGAGCTGCGGCTGTCGCGCGACACGCTGGCGACCCGGGTGGAGAGCGTGAATCTGCAGAAGGATCGCTTCGACGCTGGACTGATCGGCGACTACGAACTGCGGCTCGCGGAGGCCGAGCGCGCGACGGTGGCCGCGTCGGTGCCGCCGCTGCAGCGCGCCGTCGCGCAGACCGAGGCGGCGATCGCCGTGCTGGCGGGTCGCAGCGCGCGCGCCGTCTTCACGCCCTCCGTCGCGCGCAGCCCCGACCTGAAGGTCGACGACGCCGGCCCCATCGTGCCGGAAGGATTGCCTTCGGACCTGCTCGCGCGGCGGCCCGACATCCGCCAGGCCGAAGCCGACCTCGTCGCCGCCAACGCGCGCATCACCGAGGCGCGCGCGCAGTACTTCCCGGCGATCTCGCTGACGGCCCGGCTCGGCAGCGAAAGCTCCGAACTCGGCGATCTCTTCAGCGGTCCCGCGCTCGTCTGGTCGGTGGCCGGGTCGGTGTTCCAGCCGGTCTTCGGCGCCGGTCGCATCGCATCGCAGGTCGAAGCGGCGACGTCGCGACGCGAGCAGGCCGAGTACGCCTACGTGCGTTCGGTGCAGGCGGCTTTCCGCGACGCGCACGACGCCCTCGTCGCGCACCGGACCGCGCGCGACAGCTACGTCGCGCAGGAAGACCGGCGCGCGCAGTTTGCCGAGGCGCTGCGCCTCGCCGAGCTGCGCTACACGGCCGGCTACACGAGCTACATCGAGGTGCTCGACAACCAGCGCAACCTGCTCGACGCCGAGCGCGCCCGACTGCTCGCGCTGCGCGCGCGGCAGTCGGCGCTGGTGGACCTGTACAAGGCGCTGGGCGGCGGCTGGTCGCCGGAGCAGTTCGCGCAGCGCTGAACGCTGCGGGTCTGACGGGAATCAAGCAGCGCCCGAGGTCCGGCTCTAAATGGGCTGCCCTCTGATGCCGATCTGTACGGCATAGGCAACGCGGGCCCATGATGAATTCGTCGGATCGCGAATGTATGCACCGGCGTGGAGCAGCAGATGAGCAACGAAACCGGACTCTTCCAACGGATCGTCGACTGGCTGACGGAAGCGCTCGAACGCGCGCAGGCGCACGACCGCGATCGCTATGTCGAGCAGTCGCTGAATCCGCGCGAAGCGTCACAACGGATCCACCGTCTCGAACACGAGTCCAGCGGACTGCAGTGCTGAAGTCTTGAGAAGCCGGGCAGGACGCGGGCGATCGGCGGCGCCGATCGCGCCGATCCGAAATTGCGATTTTATTTTTGCGCCCATCTCCCTCAGCATAGCCTCGTGCATTCGGAACACGAACGGTGAACAGATGAGCCACGAAGCATCCTCGATCGTCGGCGCCTTGCGCGGCCTGATCGACCGGCTTTTCGAAAGCCTCGAGCGCTCGCAGTTGAAGGACCTGGAGCGGTCGATCGCGCGCGCAGCGAACGAACGCGAAGTGTCGCAGCGCGTTCATCGGCTCGAAGCGGGCGACTCGCCCTTCAACGCCTCCTGAGCACCACCCGGATTGCGGGGCAGCGCTCGCTGCGCCGCTTTAGCTTGAGCGAAGCTTGTCTCCCTTCGCTCTCGTTGCCTCGGCCGCCCTCCCGCGTGCGGGATGGCGGCCTTTTTTTCGGTCCTAGGCCGTCGCGACCAGGCCGCGCTCACGCGTCGGCACGGTCTGCCACGACTCGCGCACGAGATCGAACGTCGCCTTGATCAACGGGTCGTCGCGACGCGCGGCGAGCGCGATGAACCACAGCGTGCTCGCGACGCTCGTCGCGCCCCAGATCTTCGCGCTGCCGGCACGCTCGAGTTCCAGCGCGTCCTCTTCGCGCAGCAGCGAGGCCCCCACGCCGGACGCGACGAGGTTCCTGATCACGCTCTCGTCGTCGGCTTCGACAAAGCGCGCAGGCAGCGGCAGTCCGTGGCGGGCGAACAGATCGGTCACGAGCATGTGATACGTGCTGATCTGCGGCGTCAGCACCCACGGCACGGAAGCGATCGTCGACCACTCGTCCGTCATGTGGTGCGACCAGGCGGCTGGCACGGCGATGCGATAGACGATCTTGCGCAGTTCGAGCGCGGTGAGGTCGTCGGCCGGCCGGTCGCCGAAGTAATAGCTGGCGTCCAGGCGTCCTTCGCGCACGCCTTCGAGCGCTTCGCCCGACACCTGGTGCGAAACCATGAGTTCGAGGCGCGGATGCACCCGCATCGCCGCTGCGAGCACGCGGCCGAGCCGAACCGACGCCGGGTCGCTGACGGTGCCAACGCGCAGCGCCCCGGCCACCTGGCCGGAAAGGCGGGCGGCGGCGTGCCGGAACTCGTCGGCGGCCGCCAGCGCCTCGCGCGCCCGCGGCAGCAATTGCTTCCCGGCGTTCGTCAGCACCATGCCGCCCGGAGCCCGTTCGAACAACTTCAGGTCGAGCAGCGACTCGAGCGCCTTGATCTGGCCGCTCAGGGCGGGCTGGCTGACGTGCAGGCGCTCGGCCGCCCGGGTCAGGTGGCCGCTTTCGGCCACCGCGACAAAGGCTCGGATCTGGTACAGCTCCATGGCGGCACCTCCCACTAGGCGGACACCGTAACCGATTTTTTGCAATGCGGCAATTATCCGGCTAGGCGATCGCCACCAATGATCACAAGTATCTGAAAATACGATTTGTTTTCGGCTTCGATGGGGCCAATATGTGCCTTGTGCAAAGCAGCAATTCAATCGCCTTGGCGATCGACGCTGCGCCAAAGGAGTCCGCATGCCCATCCTGCTGAATCGATTGCCGTTTACCTCCGCGTTCTGGCGCCGCCCGCCGCGCGTCGAGAGGCCGCGCGAGGCCCACGCCGCCGCGCCGCTCATCGCAGCGACCCGTGACCTCGAACTCGAGGAAATCCGTGGCGCCGCGATGCGCAGGATGTTCCCGAAGCTGTTCGGTTGGTGCGCTGACCGCTGGGACCGCGGCATGGCCGTCGAAGTCCACAACTACCTCGCCGGCGCGACCAGCGTCGGCGATCTCGAGCAGCGCATTCGCTACGTCGAGCAACGGCGCCACTTCTCCAGCTAGGCCCCGGGGCGGCAGAAGGCGCCGCCCTTCAGTATTCTCTGCGACGCGGTCGCAGCGGCGACCGACGGAGCAAGGGGCGGACGCCGCACATGCGCATCCTGCTGGTCGAAGACGATCCCATGATCGGCGAGAGCCTGGTCAGCGGGCTCGCGAGCGAGGGACACGCCGTCGATTGGGTGCGTGACGGCATCGCGGCCGAAACGGCTGTCGCCACCACGCCGTATGCGCTCGTCCTGCTCGACCTCGGCCTGCCCGGGCGCGACGGCGTGGAAGTCCTCAGAGGCCTGCGCGCGCGCAAGCTCGACCTGCCCGTGCTGGTGATGACCGCGCGCGACACGGTCCGCGACCGCGTCGCCGGGCTCGACGCCGGCGCCGACGACTATCTCGTCAAACCCTTCGACCTCGACGAACTTTCCGCGCGCGTCCGCGCGCTGCTGCGGCGTGCCGCCGGGCGCGCGGAGCCGCTGGTCGAGCGCGGCCCGCTGGTGCTGAACCCGGCGACGCACGAGGTGCGCTGGCGCGGCGAGACACTCGACGTCTCCGGCCGCGAGTTCGCGCTGCTCGCGGCGCTGGCGGAGCGGCACGGCGCGGTCGTGTCGCGCGCGCAGCTGGAGGAGAAGCTGTACGGCTGGAACGAGTCCATCGGCAGCAACGCGGTCGAGGTTCACATCCACAACCTGCGCCGCAAGCTGGGCGACGACGCGATCCGCACCGTCCGCGGACTCGGCTACCGGCTCGCGACGGACGAGACGTGAACTCGATCCGTCGCCGCCTGCTCGCCGCGCTGCTCGGCGCCCTGCTGCTCGCGGGCCTCGCCGGCGCGGTCGCCACCTACCTGTCGGCCCGCGGCGAAGTGGATCGCCTGCTCGACGAGGAATTGCGGCAGGTCGCGCTGTCGTTGCGCGATCACGCGCAGCTCGACTACGCGCGGCTCGAGCGCGGCACCAGCGATCCCGACCTGCGCGTGCTGGTGCAGATCTGGGACCCGGCGTTCGACCGGCCGTATTCGTCGCGGGTCGCGTCCCCGCTGCCGCGGCAGACGAGCGAGGGCTACGCGACGGTCAGTCACGAGGGCCGCTCGTGGCGCATCTACACGACGCGCTCGGCCACGCAGACGATCCAGGTCGCCCAGCCGACGCTGCTGCGCACCGAACTGGCGGCGCTCACCGCCGCCCGCCTGCTGCTGCCCGTGCTGCTGATCCTGCCGCTGCTCGGGCTGCTCGGCTGGTGGATCGTCGGCCGCGGGCTCGCGCCGCTGGGCGTGCTGGCCGATTCACTCGAGCGCCGCGCGCCGGCCTCGCTCGAGCCGATCCCGGTGATGGAGGCGCCCGAGGAGGTGCAGCCGCTCGTGCGTTCGCTGAACGACCTGCTGGCACGGCTCGGCGACGCCTTCGACACGCAGCGCCGTTTCGCCGCCGACGCGGCCCATGAGCTGCGGACTCCGCTCACGGCCCTCACGCTGCAGATCCAGCTCGCGCGGCGCGCGGAATCGCCCGAGGACCGCGCCATCGCGCTCGACCGGCTCGAACAGGGAGTGAAGCGTTCGACGCGACTGGTGCAGCAATTGCTGACGATGGCGAGGCTCGATCCGGACGCCGCCCGCCCCGCCGCCGAAGTCGACCTCGCCGCGCTGGCCACGGCCGCCGTCGACGAGAAAATGGCGCTCGCCGAACAGCGGCAGGTCGCGCTCTCGGTCGAAGCGCGCCGGGCCGTGCTGACGGGGCAGGAAGACGCCCTGCGCATCCTGCTCACCAACCTGGTCGACAACGCGCTGCGCTACACGCCCGCCGGCGGCTCCGTGAAGGTGCGGGTCTGGCCGGACGGCGACGAGGCGCGCGTCGAAGTGGCGGACACGGGGCCGGGCATCCCCGAGGAAGAGCGCGAACGGGTGTTCGACCGCTTCTATCGCGGTCGCAGCGCGCCGGCCGGCGGCAGCGGGCTGGGCCTGGCCATCGTGAAACAGGTCGTCGACACTGCACGGCGGGTCGATCGTTCTCGACGAAAGCCCGTCCAGGGGCTTACTTGTGAGCGCTCGCTTTCCCGGGAACGGTTCCATGGTGCAGGACCAATTCCGGCCGCGCCGCTTAAGACTCACTTAAGGCGGCAGTCGTACGTTTCGTTTCGAGAGTCACCGGTTTCCCGGTTGTGTTCTCACTCACTCGTTCAAGCGCCGCCCCTCGAGCGGCGCTTTTTTTGGTTCATCGCCCCGGCGGCCCTCAGGCTTTCGCCACCTGCAGCGCGTCAGTCCGCACAGCGGTTCCAGAAGATCGGTCGCGGGGTCGTCGGCGTTCAGCCAGCGGTCGTGATCGCGCTCGGTGATCACCACGGGCATCCGGTCATGGATGGGTGCGATCAGTTCGTTCGCGCGCGTCGTGACGATCGTGTAGGTCTCGATGCCCTGCTCGGCTCGCCGGATCCTTCCACCACTCCCAAAGCCCAGCCAGCGCGAACAGCGGCTCGTCCTTCAGTCCGATGCGCCACTTGACCTTGTGGCCCGGCTCGCCGCTCCACTCGAAGAACGCGTTCAGCGGCACGAGACAACGGCGCTTGCGATAGGCCGACCGGAACGCCGGCGTGCTCGCGATCGTCTCGGCGCGCGCGTTGATGCAGCGGGCGCCGAACTTCAGTTCCTTGGCCCAGCTCGGCACCAGGCCCCAGCGCAGGAGCGCCACCTCGCGTTCGTCGCGAGCCGTGCGCGCGGCGCACGACCGGCGCCGTATTGGTCGGCCGCAGGTCGGGGTTCGGCGGAAAAGTCGGGAACGACGGCGCACCTTGAACTTGGCCTTGATCGCCGCCGGGTTGTCGGAGAGGTCGTAACGGCCGCACATCGTCAGCCACCCGCCGGAGTCGTTCCAGCCGTCGCCGCGCGCTCAGCGCACGCGCTCGAACACGAGGTTCGCGAGCGCGACGTCCTCCAGCCCGATGCCGACCGACTTGTAGACGATGACGTCGTGCGGGCGGCGCTCGAAGCTGGTGCCCTTGACGAGCAGCTTGCCGAGCTCGGTCACGCGCGGCGGAATCGATGGTGCCCGGCGCCGCGCGCACGAACTCGCCCGCCTCGCTCTGAGCCGCCGGCAGCCACTCGACGACGATCAGGTCGGCGCGCGCGAGCAGTGCATCGTCGAGTTCGCGCGCCGCCGGCTTGCTCGAGCCCACGGCCGCCACGAAGGCGCCCGGCTTCACCTGCATCGCCGTCGAACAGCGGCTCGCTAGCGCGCGTCGCCGTGCAGATCACGTCGCCGCGGCTCGCGGCGGTCGCCGCATCGACCGCGGTCGCCGGCACGCCGAACTCCGTCTGCACCCAGTTGGCGAACTCGGGCGCGGACGCGCGCCCGGCCACCAGCACGCGCTGGAAGGGGTGCGTCAGCAGGAAGGCCTCGGCATGCGCGCGCGCCTGCACGCCCGTGCCGAACAGCGAGAGCGTCTCGGCGTCGCGCGCCGCCAGCCGCTGCATCGCCACGGCGCTCGCCGCGGCCGTGCGGTACTTCGTGATCTCGTTGGCCTCGATCGTCGCCAGCGCCTCGCCGGTCAGCGCGAGAACAGCACGATCACGAAGTTGAACTGCCCCTTGACCGTCGCGTAGACCTTGGCGCCGACGACGCCGGCGGCCGGCAGCGCGGCGCCCATCGTCGCGATCGCGGTCTGCTGCGCCGCCGTGTTCGGCCGCCGCCCGCACGCGCGGCGCGATGCTGCCCGGCGCCGTTGCCGAACTGCTCGAACGCCGCCGCCATCGCGGTGACGGCGTCGCGCATCGTGATGACTTCGGCGACGTCGGCGTCGCTGATCAGTCGCATCGGATGTCCCTCACGCTGCCGCCGCCGACGGCGACAGCCGCCGCATGCGCAAGCCCTGCATCACCCAGACGAGCACGACGATCAGCAGTCCGGGAATGTAGAACCAGTGCGCGCTGATGCGGTCGGTCGGCACCTTGACGCCGACGATCTCGAAGCCCTGCTCGATGCGCGCCTTGGCCGCGGTGCTGCCGAACCGCACGGTGGTCACCTGCAGCATCTCGCCCATGCCCGACACGGACATGCCGGCATCGGAGAGCCGCTTGCGCGCATCCGCCAGCGGCGTTGCCCGTGCTGCCCGTCTTCGGGCCCAATTGCACGCGCGACCGTCTTGTTCGTCTCCTCGCCTTCGAGCGACTGGCCGCGGATGAGGAAGACGAGCCGGTCGCCCGGCTTCCAGGCTGGCGGCAACCTCGTAGAACTTCGACGCCGGCGCATCGGTGTACTCCGGCGCGATCTGATCCGCGAACCAGTCCGGGCGGAACAGCACGAAGGTCGCCATCAGCAGCAGCACGACCTCCCACCAGCGGCACTTGATGCGGAACCAGACCATCGTCGCCGCCGCGAACACGAGCGACGCGATGGTCGCGGTCGACGGCCACCAGCAGCGCCTCGCCCCAGCCGTGCACGTCGATCAGCAGCAGCGCCGGGTTGAAGATCCAGATGAAGGGCAGCACGACCGTGCGGAACGCATACACCGAGCCCTGCAGGCCGACGTCGATCGGGTTCTCCTTTGCGATCGCGGCGCCGGCGAACGTTGCGAGACCGACCGGCGGCGTGATGTCCCCCATGATCCCGTAGTAGAAGACGAACAGATGCACCGCGATCAGCGGGATCACGAGGCCCGACTGCGCGCCGAGTTCGACGATCACCGGCGCCATCAGCGTGGCGACCAGGATGTAGTTGGCCGTCGTCGGCACGCCCATGCCGAGAACGAGGCAGACGAACGCCGTGAACAGCAGCATCGCCAGGATGTTGCCCTGCGACACGAACTCGACGAAGTCCGTCATCCGCAGGCCGAGGCCGGTCAGCGTGATGGCGCCGACGATGATGCCGGCGCAGCCGGTCGCGACCGCGATGCCGATCATGTTGCGCGCGCCGTCGTCGCAGCCGTTGACGACCTCCTTCAGGCCGATGACGAACTGGCGCGCGAAGCCGCCCTGCCTGCGGAAGAACGCGATCAGCGGCCGCTGCGTCACCATCAGCACGACCTGGGTGATCACGCCATAGAAGGCCGACAGGCCGGGCGACAGCTCCTCGACCATCAGGCACCAGATCAGCACGCCGACCGGGATCAGGAAGTGCAGGCCGGCCTTCACGGTCGGCCAGGTCGGCGGCAGGACCGGGTTCTTGACGTCGATCTCGGTGGGCAGGTCCGGCTGCCTGGCCGCGACCCACACGCTGTAGACGTAGAGCGCGCCCAGCAGGACGCTGAGGATCACGGGCGCCGCGGCGCCGAACAGCGCCTGGGCGCCGATCGCCACGTAATAGATGATGCCGAGCACCACCGCGCTGCCGGCCAGTCCGAGGCCCCACGACGTCATGCGGTTGCCCATCGTGCGATCGCGCTCGCGCGCCGTGGCCGCAAGACCGAGCTTCAGCGCCTCGAGGTGGACGATGTAGAACAGCGCGATGTAGCTGATGACCGCCGGGATGAAGGCGTGCTTGACGATGTCCGAGTACGGAATGCCGACGTACTCGACCATCAGGAACGCCGCCGCGCCCATCACCGGCGGCATGATCTGGCCGTTCACCGACGACGAGGTCTCGATCGCGGCCGCCTTCACGCCGCCGTAGCCGGCGCGCTTCATCAGCGGGATGGTGAAGATGCCGCCCGACACGACGTTGCTGACGGACGAGCCCGGAGATCAGGCCGTTCAGCGCCGACGACACCACGGCCACCTTGGCCGGTCCGCCGCGCAGGTGGCCGAGCAGCGCGAAGCTCACCTGCATCATGTAGTTGCCGCCGCCGGCGCGGTCGAGCAGCGTGCCGAACAGCACGAACACGAAGATGAAGCTGACCGACACGCCGAGCGCGATGCCGAACACGCCTTCGGTCACCATCCACATGTGCGAGATCACGCGCGGCACCGAGGCGCCCTTGTGGGCGATGACGTCGGGCAGGTACGGCCCGGCCATCGTGTAGACGAGGAACAGCACGGCCAGCACCGCCATCGGCAGGCCGACGGCGCGCCGCGTGGCCTCGAGCAGCAGCAGGATGCCGACGGTGCCGATCACGACGTCGAGCGTGGTCGGGTTGCCCGGACGCAGCGACAGCTCCTGGTAGAAGACGATCAGGTACAGCGCCGTGGCAGCGCCGGCGAACGCGAACAGCCAGTCCTGCCAGGGCACGTGATCGCGCGGCGAACGCTTGAATGCCGGGAAGGCGAGGAACGCGAGAAAGAGGCCGAGCGCCAGGTGGATCGAGCGCGCCTCGGTGTCGTTGAAGAGGCCGAACCGGAAGCCGGCGGGCAGCGAGAACGGGATCGGGGACGCGTACCACATCTGGAACACGACCCACACGAGCCCCACCGCCAGCATCACCTTGCCGGCGAAGCCCGCGGTCGAACGGCCGCCGAAGTCGGTGTCCTTGACCAGCTGCATGACGTCCGTCTCGCCGAGCTGCATCTCGGCGGTGGGCGCCAGTTCCTCCTCGAGTTTCGCCAGCTCTCTTTCGATCTTCTTCGGATCCACAGCGGCTCTCCAAGCGTCGCGGTCGGCGACCCCATGAAAAACGACGGGCGGCAAGTCAGAGACCTGCCGCCCGTCGAACTTTACTCGCCGGCGAGCGCTCGACCGCTCGCCCTCAGGCTGCTGCTTACTTGATCCAGCCCTTCTCCTTGTAGTACTTCGCGGCGCCTTCATGCAGCGGCGCGGACAGGCCGTTCTTGACCATGTCCTCGGGCTTCAGGTTGGCGAGCGCCGGGTGCAGCTTCTTGAACTCGTCGAGGTTGTCGAACACGGTCTTCACCACCGTGTAGACGACGTCGGCCGGCACCTTGGCCGAGCTGACGATCGTCGCCTGCACGCCGAAGGTCGTCGTCGGCTGCGGGTTGTTCGGATACATGCCGCCCGGGATCGTGGCGACGGCGTAGTACGGCCGCTCCTTGACCAGCTTGTCGACGGCCGGGCCGGTCAGGTTCACCAGCTTGGCGCCGCAGATCGTGGTCGGGTCCTGGATGTTGGCGGACGGGTGGCCGACGGCGTAGAAGAAGCCGTCGATCTTGCCGTCGCACAGCGCCGGGCCGTGCTCGTCCGGGCGCAGCTCGGACGCCAGCCCGAAGTCGCTCATCTTCCAGCCCATCGCGCCGAGCAGCTCGTTCATCGACGCCAGCGTGCCCGAACCCGGGTTGCCGACGTTGAAGCGCTTGCCCTTGAAGTCCTCGAACTTGGTGATGTTCGCTTCCTTGCGGGCGACGACGGTGAAGGGCTCCGGGTGCAGCGCGAACACCGCGCGCAGGTCGCCCATCGCGCCGTCCTTCTGGAACTGGCCCTGGCCCTTGGTCGCGTTGAACTGCACGTCCGACTGCGCGACGCCGAACTCGATCTCGCCGGACTTCAGCAGGTTGACGTTGGCCACCGACCCGCCGGTCGACTCCACCGAGCAGCGCAGGCCGTGCTTCGCGCGGTCGCGGTTGACCAGGCGGCAGATCGCGCCGCCGGCCGGGTAGTAGACGCCGGTGACGCCACCGGTGCCGACCGTGATGAATTTCTGCTGCTGCGCGCTCGCCACCTGCGGAAGCGCGCTCGCTGCGAAGGCCGCGGCGAACGCGGCGGTGCACATCGAAACGCGGAACAACTTCATGAGCCCATCTCCTCTTTTTTGACTGCTTACGGGGACCGAAAACGTTACGCCGGCGGATGATCGCACGCAAGGCGAGCCGCGTCAGGGCTTACACCCGTTCTGCCAGGGCCGCCGTGACCGCACTGTCGACCGCGCCGACCAGCCGCTCGATCAGCAGGTCGAGTTCGTCGTCGCTGATGATGAAGGGCGGCGCCAGCAGCACGTGGTCGCCCCGCGCGCCGTCGATGGTGCCGCCCATCGGATAGGTCATCAGCCCGAGCTCCATGGCGGCCTTCTTGATGCGGACGTTCAGCTTCAGCTTCGGGTCGAAGGGCGCCTTGGTGGCGCGGTCGGCCACCAGTTCGATCGCCTGGAAGAGCCCGCGGCCGCGCACTTCGCCGACATACGGGTAGCTCGCGGAACGCCTCGTCCAGCGCCTCGCGCAACCGCCCGCCCTGGTGCGCGCACCGGGCCACCAGTCCATCGCGCGCCATCACCTGCTGCACCGCCAGCGCCGCGGCGCAGGCCACCGGGTGGCCGATGTACGTGTGCCCGTGCTGGAAGAAGCCGGTGCCGGCGGCGATGGCGTCGATGATCTTCTGCCCGATCAGCACCGCGCCCACCGGCTGGTAGCCGCCGCCGAGTCCCTTGGCGATCGCCATCAGGTCGGGCGCGACGCCTTCCTGCTCGCAGGCGTGCAGCGTGCCGGTGCGGCCCATGCCGCACATCACCTCGTCGAGGATCAGCAGGATGCCGTGGCGGTCGCAGATCTCGCGGATGCGCTTGAAGTAGCCGGGCGGCGGCGTCAGCGCGCCGCTGGTGGCGCCGCCGACCGTCTCGGCGACGAACGCGATGACGTTCTCGCCGCCGACCCGCTCGACCGTGTCCGCGAATTCCTGCGCCAGCCGCGCGCCGTACTGCTCGTCCGGTCTCGCCGTCGCGGCGGTCGCGGTAGGCGTAGGTCGGCGCCACGTGCTCGACGTCGATCAGCAGCGGCGCGAACTGGCGGCGGCGCCAGGCGTTGCCGCCGACCGCCAGCGCGCCGAGCGTGTTGCCGTGATAGCTGTTGCGGCGGGCGATGAAGCGCGAGCGCTGCGGCTCGCCCTTCTCGACGAAGTACTGGCGCGCGAGCTTCAGCGCCGCCTCGACCGCCTCGGAGCCGCCCGACACCAGATACACGTGCGAGATGCCGGCGGGGGCGCTGCGCGATCAGCGCGTCGGCGAGCCGCTCCGCGACTTCGGTCGAGAAGAAGCTCGTGTGCGCGTAGGCGATCCGGTCGATCTGCGCGTGCATCGCGGCGAGGACGTCCGGATGCGCATGCCCCAGGCAGGACACCGCGGCCCCGCCCGAGGCGTCGAGGTACTTCTTGCCGGCGGCGTCGGTGATCCAGCAGCCGGCGGCGCCGGCGGCGAGCGGGTAGTTACCGCGCAGCTGGCGGTGCAGAAGGTGGGAGTCGTGATGCATGCAGGACCTCCTGGGCGCTCAACTGGAAGCGGCGCCATCGGAATTGTAGGAGCGCGGCGCGCGACGAGGTCGCAGACGAGGCGCGCGCTGCCCGCCGCCAGCGTCCAGCCGAGCGCCCCGTGGCCGACGTTGACGTAGAGGTTCGCCAGCGGCGTGCGGCCGATGATCGGCCGGCCGCTCGGCGTGGCGGGACGGAGTCCGGCCCACGGCTGCAGGTCGCCCGCGATCACGTCGTAGCCGAGCACCTCGCGCGTCGCGTCGAGCAGCGCGCCGATCCGGCGCGGCGGGATCGAGCGGTCGTCGTTGCCGATCTCGACGAAGCCCGCCACCCGCACGCTGTCGCCCGAGCGGCGCGAACACGATCTTGCGGCGGATGTCGGTGATCGAAGCGCGCGGCAGGACGGCGCCCCGTTCCGGGCGCACGGTGATCGAGTATCCCTTCAACGGCGAGGATCGGCAGGTCGATCCCGCGCAGTCTGTCCGAGCTGCGCCGCGCCGGTCGCCCGCGGCCAGGACGTAAGCGTCGGCCCGCATCGGCCCGGCCTCGCTGATCAGCGCGCGGACCTGGCCGTCCTCGCGGTCGATGCGCGTCACCGTCCGCCCATAGACGAACTCGGCCCCGCGCCGCGCCAGCAGCGCCGCCACCTGCGCGCAGAACGCGCCGCAGTCGGCGGCGGCTTCGGTCGGGGTCCACACACCGCCCACGATCTTCTCGACGTAGCCGGCGATCGCGGGCTCGCGCTCGACGCACTGCGCCGGCGTCAGCACCACCTGGCCGCGGGTGCCGAGCGCCGCCTGGTAGGCCACCTGCGCGCGCGCCGCGTCGAGCGACGCCGTGTCCGGATACACCACGAGCTTCCCGCCGCGCGTGAAGTCGCACTCGATGCGCTCGCCCTCGATCAGCGGCTCGATGAACTCGCGCGACAGTTCCGCGAGCTTCAGCAACGCCTCGGTGGTGTCGCGCGCCGCCTTCGTGTTCGCCTGCTTCAGGAACTGCAGGCCCCAGCGAACCTGCGCGCAGGTCGGCGCGCGGGTGGATCTTCAGCGGCGCGTGGCGCGACAGCAGCAGGCCGGGCAGCTTGGCAGGGATCGACGCGTCGGCCAGCGGCGCGACGAAGGCGTACGAAAGCTGCGCTCCATTGCCGCCGCTGGCGCCGAGGCCGGGACCCGGCTCGCGGTCGACCACGGTGACCGCGTGGCCCTCGCTCTGCAGGAAGTAGGCCGTGGTCAGTCCGACGACGCCGGCGCCGATGACGCAGATGTGCATCGGGCTAGTCTAGCGGGCGGCTCAGGCGCCGCCGGGTCGGCGGGCGCCGCGCCGCCGACCGACAGATATTCGGCAGGAACGCCGGCGCGCGGGCGCGCGACACCGGCGTCCGACGACGTGGCGCTACGGCGCCGGCGCCGTGCTCGTCACGAGGCGGTTGACCGTGCCATCCGGATTGCGCGTGCGGTCGACGGTGGTCACGCCACCCTTCGGCCCGGTCGTCGTCGAGTCGATCAGGCCGTCCGCTCCCCGCGCGCGATCGACGTCGTCACGCCACCGGCCGGATTCCGCGCACGGCATCCACCACGCCATCGCTGCCGCGTGCGCGGTCCACAGTCGAGACCTCTCCGCGCGGGCCCGTGGTGGACTTGTCGATGAGGCCATCCGCGCCGCGCGTGCGATCCACGGTCGTGACACCGCCCTTGGGCCCCGTGATGCGGGCGTCGGTCGTGCCTGCGCCGTCGCGGTAGCGGTCGACCGTCGTCGTCGCGCCGCGGCGCCCGGTGTGAACGGCATCCACCGCGCCGTCGGCGCCGCGGCTCCGCTGGACGGAACCACCGTCCTAGGGCTTGTGGGCGTGCGCCGTGTGGCTTGTGGGCCGGCCGCGCGTCGCGCCGCGCCAGCCGCCACCGCCAGCGCGGCCGCGACGGCCAGCGTGAGGATCCGGAAATCGAGGGCCTTCGCGATGGTCTTGTTCATGTTGTCCTCCAGTTCATTGGTGGGTCGGATGGCGCCTCGTCCGCGCGCCGGCCGACGAACGGGAGCGTGCCCGCCCGCTCGACCGGCGTCTCTTTCCGAACTGCGAGGGATGTTGCGAGATGTAAGAAGCGGGCCTACTTCCGGACGAGCGGTCGGAAGAAGGTCGCGATCGAGGCCAGCGAAAGCAGCGTGAACCACACCAGCGACCACCCGGCGATGCCGAGCCCAGGAAGACCCAGCCCGTCTCCGCGCAATCGCCGCTGCCCGGAAGACGCTTGGGCAGGACCTGCGTCAGCGGGAAGTTCTCGAGCATGATCTCGAGGCCGGGCCCACAGGACAGGCTCTTCCGGGTTGGCCTGCAGCCAGACGTGGCGCGTCGCGATCCCGGCGCCCGTCAGCGCCGCGACCAGCATCAGGACGCCACCCAGCGCGCCGCCGTGCGCGGCGCGACGAGTGCCGCGAGCGACGGCGAAGACGCCACGAAGACATACGCCATGCGCTGGAAGATGCACAACGGGCAGGGCTGCAGCCCGACGACGTGCTGCATGAACATGCCGACGCCGAGCAGGCCGAACGTCACGAGCGCGATGACGAGATAGGCCCGGCGGCGCGTCCAGGGAGCGATTGAGGTCGTCGAAGGTCACGTCGCAAATGCTACCGCGCGTCCGGCGCAGACCGGCCTGGCGCGTCTTCACGAGCATGTAGATCGCCGGGATCACCACCAGCGTCAGCACCGTCGACGAGATCATGCCGCCGACCATCGGCGCGGCGATCCTCCGCATCACCTCGCTGCCGGTCCCGGTGCTCCACATGATCGGCACCAGCGCCGCGATCGTGGTCACCACCGTCATCACCTTGGGACGGACCCGCTCGACGGCGCCGGCGACCACGGCGTCGTACAGGTCGCCGAGCGTCGGCACGCGCCCCTCGGCGGCGCAGCGCGCCTTCGTTTCCTCCCAGGCGTTGTTCAGGTAGACGAGCATGACGACGCCGGTCTCCGCCGCGACGCCGGCCAGCGCGATGAAGCCGACCGCGACGGCGACGCTCATGTTGTAGTCGAGCGCCCACAGGTACCACACGCCGCCGACGAGCGAGAAGGGCACCGACAGCATCACGATCAGCGTGTCGGTCGTGCTCTTCATCGACAGGTACAGCAGCACGAAGATGATCAGCAGCGTCAGAGGCACCACGAGCTTGAGCTTGTCGACCGCGCGTTCCATGTACTCGAACTGGCCGCTCCATGTCACGTACATCCCGGGCAGGAAGTTGACGTTCTCGCGCACCGCCTGCTGGGCCTCGCGCACGAAGCCGCCGATATCGCGGTCGCGGATGTCGACGTAGATGTAGGCGGACAGCAGCGCGTTCTCGGTGCGGATCACCGGCGCGCCCTGCCTGACCACCACGCGCGCGACCTGGCCGAGCGGAACCATGCGCGCGGGCTTGCCCATTTCGCCCTCGATGCGCACCAGCACCTCGCGCTCGATCGCTTCCGGGCTGCTGCGCGCGTCGCGCGGGTAGCGCACGATGACGCCGAAGCGCGCCCGGCCCTCGATGGTGGTCGTGATCACCTCGCCGCCCAGCGCGGTGGCCACGACGTCCTGCAGCTGTCCGACACTGACGCCGTAACGCGCGAGCGCCGCGCGGTCGGGCTCGATGTCGAGGTAGTAGCCGCCGGTGAGGCGCTCGGCATACGCGCTGGTGGTTCCGCGGACGCCCTTCACGATGGTCTCGATCTCGCGCGCGACACGCTCCATCTCGTTGAGGTCCGACCCGAACACCTTGATGCCGATCGGCGTGCGGATCCCGGTCGACAGCATGTCGATGCGCGCCCGGATCGGCATCGTCCAGCTGTTGGACACGCCGGGAAACTGCAGCGCCTTGTCCATCTCGGCGATCAGCTTGTCGGTCGTCATGCCCGGACGCCACTCGGACTCCGGCTTCAGATTGATCACCGTCTCGAACATCTCCAGCGGCGCGGGGTCGGTGGCGGTCGCCGCCCGCCCGGCCTTGCCGATGACCGAGTCGACTTCCGGAAAGCTCTTGATGATGCGGTCCTGCAGCTGCACCAGCTCGGCCGCCTTGGTCACCGACATCCCGGGCAGCGACGTCGGCATGTAGAACAGCGTGCCCTCGTTGAGCGCCGGCATGAACTCGGCCCCGAGCTTCGACGCCGGCCAGAGCGACGCGACGGCCACCGCGGCGGCGGCGAACACCGTGAGCCAGCGGAACTTCAGAACGCCGGCGATGATGGGCCGGTAGCCGGCGATCAGCGCCCGGTTCAGCGGGTTCTTCGCCTCCGGCAGGATGTGGCCGCGGATGAGATACACCATCAGCATCGGCAGCAGCGTCACCGACAGCAGCGCACCGCCGAGCATGGCGAAGGTCTTCGTGTAGGCCAGCGGCGCGAAGAGTCGTCCTTCCTGCGCTTCGAGCGTGAACACCGGCACGAAGCTCACCGCGATGATCAGCAGCGAGAAGAACAGCGCCGGCCCGACCTCGCGGCAGGCGTCCAGGATCGCCTCCTCGCGGGTGCGCGACCCGCGTCGCTCGAGGTGCTTGTGCGCGTTCTCCACCATCACCACGCCCGCGTCGATCATTTCGCCGATCGCGATCGCGATGCCGCCCAGGCTCATGATGTTCGAATTGATGCCGAGCGTGCGCATGCAGATGAAGGCGAACAGCACGCCGAGCGGCAGCACGATGATGACGACCAGCGCGCTGCGCACGTGCAGCAGGAACAGCGCGCAGACCAGCGCGACGATGATCGATTCCTGGATGAGCGTCTCGGTCAGCGTGTCGATGGCGCGATGGATCAGCTCCGAACGGTCGTAGACCGCCTTGATCTCGACCCCCTCCGGCAGCCCGGGCTTGAGCTCCTCGATGCGCGCCTTGACGCCCTCGATCACTTCCAGCGCGTTCTCGCCGAAGCGGGCGACGACGATGCCGGACACGACTTCGCCCTCGCCGTTCAGCTCGGCGACGCCGCGTCGCTCGTCCGGCCCCAGTTCGACCGTCGCGATGTCGCGGATGCGCACCGGCGTGCCGCTCGCGGCCCGCAGCGGCAGGTCGGCGATGTCGTCGGCGCTGCGGATGTACCCGCGGCCCCGCACCATGTATTCCGTTTCGGCCATCTCGACCACGCGGCCGCCGACGTCGCGGTTGGAGCCGCGGATGACCTCGGTCACCTGCTCGAGCGAGATGCCCTGCGCGCGCAGGCGCGCGGGATCGACCACCACCTGATACTGCTGGACGTAGCCGCCGATCGACGCGACTTCGGCCACGCCGGGCGCCTTCGTCAGCTGGTAGCGCAGGTACCAGTCCTGCAGCGTTCGCAGTTCGGCGAGCGTGCGGTTCTTCGCCACCACCACGTACTGGTAGACCCAGCCGACCCCGGTCGCATCGGGGCCGAGCTGCGGCGTCACCCCGGGCGGCAGCCGCTGGCTCGCCGCGTTCAGGTACTCGAGCACGCGCGAGCGCGCCCAGTAGATGTCGGTACCGTCCTCGAAGATGATGTAGACGAACGACGCGCCGAAGAACGAGAAGCCGCGCACCACCTTGGAGTGGGGCACGGACAGCATCGCCGTCGTCAGCGGATAGGTGACCTGGTCCTCGACCACCTGCGGCGCCTGCCCCGGCACTTCGGTGTAGACGATGACCTGCACGTCGGACAGGTCGGGCAGCGCATCGAGCGGCGTGCGGAGGACGGCGATGACCCCGGCGACGACCAGCAGCAGCGTCGCGAGTCCGACGAGGAAGGGATTGCGCGCGGACCACGTGATCAGGCGTTCGATCATGGCTGTTTCACCCTCGGTGTACGCGACGCTGCGCGTCGCACGTGCACCTCGGGTGCTTGAAGTGAGTTTCGGGCTTCGGGCGGCCGGGCGCCCGAAACTTGGCAAAAGCAGGCAAAACCTCGTCGCGGCGGGAGCGGTCACCATGTCGCCTCAGTGCTTGTGCGCTTCGGGTTTCGCGGCTGCGGGCGTCGTCGCACCGGCGGCCGGTTCGATCTTCGTGACCACCCACTCGCCGGGTTTGCGCTCGACGAACTCGAAGCGGATCGGCGCGCCGGGCCGGGCGCCTTTCGTGATCGCGTCGTTCGCAGCCACGAACTCCATCGTCATCTTCGGCCAGTTCAGCGACGGCACCGGATCGTGCGAAATCGTCAGCGCGCCCGTCTTCGCATCGACGTCGTCGATGCGGCCCAGCGCGGTGTGCACGACGGCCTTGCCGCCGCCCGCGTTGGTGTTCGCGCCGGCCGTGAAGCTGCCGAGCGACGCCTTCAGGTTGCTTTCGGCGTCGATCAGGAAGTTGGCGCGCGTCACCACCTGGTCGCCTTCCTTCACTCCGGTGAGCGCCTCGACAAAGCCATCGCCGCGGGCGCCGAGCTTCACCTCGCGCGGCTCGAATTTGCCTTCGCCCAGCGCAACGAGCACCACCTGCCGGTTGCCGCTGTTGATGACGGCCGACTCCGGCATGGCGAGGACCTCGCGCTTCGGTCCGGCGTCGACCTGCACCGTCCCGTACATCCCCGGCTTCAGCTGGCCCTGCGGATTCGCCAGTTCGATACGAACCCGCGCGGTCCGCGTTTCCGTGTTCAGGGTCGGATAGATGAAGGTGACTTCGCCGGGGAAGGTGCGGTCGGGATAGGCGCTGACCCCCAGCGTTCCCTTCGAGCCGACGCGCACGAGGGCCAGGTCCTGTTCGAACACGTCGCCGATCATCCACACCCGCGACAGGTCGGCGATCCGGAACAGCGGTTCGCCCGGCATGAACCGCATGCCGGCGACCGGGGGATCCTTGACGATGATCCCGGACGCGGGCGCGACGAGCGTCAGGGTGCGGCGCGGTTCGCCGGTCTCGCGCAGGCGCTGCAGCTGCTCCTCGCTGATGTCCCAGTTGCGCAGCCGCTCCAGCGCGGCGGTGGCGAGCTGCCGGACGCCCGACTGCGCATCGGTTCCCGCGCTGCTCATGCTCTTCGTCGCGCCGTAGGCGATCAGGTATTCGCGCTGGGCGGACACGAGCTCCGGGCTGTACACCTCGGCGAGCGGCTGGCCGCGCGTCACCGCCTGCCCGGTCGTGTTGACGTGCAGCTTCTCGATCCAGCCTTCGAACTTCGGCGACACCGTGTGCTGGCCGCGCTCGTTGATCTCGATCGTGCCGACGGCACGCACCGCGCGCGCCAGCGACCGCCGGCCCACCGGCTCGATGCGCACGCCCAGCGTCTGGATGCGATCGGCGCTGACCTTCACGGTCCCGGGCGCATCCCGGTCCTCGCCCTCGTACACCGGGATGTAGTCCATCCCCATCTGGTCCTTCTTGGGGACAGGCGACGTGTCGGGCAATCCCATCGGGTTGCGGTAGTACAGCAGCTTGCGCTCGCCGCTCTTCGCGTCGCCGGCGGGAGTCGCGGCCGTGCTCGTTGCCGTCGGACTTGCCGGCATCCGTCGAGGCGGTCGGCATGCCGAGGCGACCGACGAAATAGCCCACGGCCAACGCCGCTCCCACCGTGGCGACCGCGGCGGCGATTGTCTTGCCGTTCATAGATCCTCCCCGACGATGCGCTCGATCTCCGCGAGCCGCATCTGTTGCTCCAGTTGCACCTTCAGCAGGTCGAGCCGCGTCTTGCGGATCTGCCGCTGCGCGTCGAGCAGCGTGCCGAAGTCGACGCGGCCGGACTGATAGGCCGACAGCGCCGAGTCGAAGGTCAGCTGCGACTGCGGCAGCAGCGTGTCCCGCAGGATCGAGGCCTGGTCGCGCAGCGCGTCGAGCGCGGCCCAGTTCTGTCCAAGCTCGCTTTGCAGTGCAGCCGCCGTGGCATCGCGCTTCGCCTCGGCCGCGCTATGCATCGCCAGCGCTTCGCTCTCGTTGGCGCGCAGCACGTCGCGCTGCCACGGAATGTTCACCTCGACCATCAGCTCGTACTCGGTGAGCCGGGTGCCCCGCTGGATGCCGGCGACTCCGAACGTCAGGTCGGGCCAGCGGTTGGCGCGCACGAGGTCGGCGTTGCGGGCGGCGCCCGCGAGCTGCGCCGACTGCACGGCGATCTGGGGATTTCGCTCGGCCGCGGCCTTCGTCAGCCCGGCGAAATCGAGCGCGCGCGCGGGGACTTCCCGCGGCATCTCGGCATCGGCGAGCGGCGCGTCCGCGGGCCGTGCGAGCACGCCGTTCAGGCGGGCCGCCGACTGGCGCCGCTCGGACGTGATCATCAACAGCTCGGTCCGCATCGCCGTGAGCTCCGTCTGGGCCTTGATCACGTCCTGCTGCGGCACCAGGCCGGTACCGTACCGCGCGCGGGCGATCTGTTCGAGATCGGCCATCAGGTCGCGCACGCCTTCGGTGACGCGGTGCGCCTGCGTCGCGTACCAGTACTGGCTGTAGGCCGTCTTCGCCTTCATCCGCAGTTCGGCGAGCGTGGCCATGCGGCGCGCATCGGCCGCGGCGACCTCGGCTTCGGCCACGCCGCGGCGCAGTCCACGCTTGTCGCCGAGCGGAAACATCTGCTTGACCGCGTAGCGCGTGCTGCCGGCGTTGGCGGGCGAGAGCGTGGGATCGCCCACCGGCACGTCGCGCAGTTCCATCGACAGCATGGGATCGGACAGCGCGCTGGCCACGCCGGAGCGCTGCCGCGCGGCGTCCGCCTCCAGCGACATCGCCTTCAATTCCGGGTTGCGCGACTCGAGGTACTCGAGCACGCCGCGCAGGTCGCGGCCGAGCGCGGCGCCGTCGGCCGCCGTCTGCGCGGATGCGCCGGCAGCCACGGCGAGCAGCCCGAGGGCGACCCAGGGACGCGCGTGGGCACGGATGACTCGAAACGCAGGATCGACGACTCTCACAACACCTCCTGATGAACGTAGCGGGTGCAAGGGCAGGCACCCGGCAGGCGCGCGCAGCGAGCGCGCGGCATCGGCGAGGGGCTAGAGGTGGAGGCGTTGCAGCCGCGTGTAGATCGGCTGCGGCTCGGCGGGATAGGACGAGGACGACCGGCGGCTCGGGCTGCAGCAGCGCGCTGGACCAGTCGAGCAGCGCGGCGGCCGACCGCCACCATGAGCTGGGCGGCGGGAACGTCGACGGTCCGCGACTGCGCGGACGGATCTTCGGTCGGGCAGTGATGCGGGTTCGAGGCGGGAGCCTGATCGCCGAGATGATCGGCGCACGCCGCGTCCTCGGCGACCGCGCCGGCGCTGCTCGCCAGAACCGGGGATTCCTGCGTCCCGGCCGGCACCTTGACGGCGCACAGTCCCGCCGCCGCGAGCACGTTGCCCGTCAGCAGGAACGCCGCGACCAAACCGGCCAGCGCGCGCGCAGCACGGCGGGAGTTCAGGCGAAGCGGTCCGATACGCATGGCGGGAGGCAGGGACGAGGCGCGGCGAGTATGTGGCGCGATCACCGAGTGGGGTTGACGGCCGACAGGCTGCCTTCTACTTGGCCGGTTCGATCCGGGTAATCACCAAGTCTTCGCCCGCCTTTTCCAGACCGAAGCGAATCTTGTCGCCCTGCTTCACCTTCGCCAGCATCGCGGGATCCTTGACCGGGAACGCCATGGTCATCGCCGGCATGTCGTAGGCCTTCAGCGGACCGTGGGCGATGGTGATCTTCTTCGTGTCGGTGTTGACCCGGCGCACCTCGCCGAGGTTGTCGGCCTGGCCGGCGCTGGTCCTTGGACGCCGTGGCCATGGTGTGGCCGCTGTGGTCGTGACCCGCTTGTCCCCAGGCCGGGGCGGAAACGGCGAGCGACAGGGTGGCCACGAGCAGGACGGACTTCATTCGTTTCTCCATGTTCAGGACTCGGCGGATTGTGCCAAAGCTCTGGCACTGAGAACCGGATTCAGTTCATCCCGGCTTCACGCCGCTTGTCGAGTATCAACGCCGGCCAGCGGCTCTTGATAAAGGCCAGCACGGCGACGATGTCTTTATCGGCCAGTCGTGCCTTCGAACGCCGGCATGTCCGACTGGTAGCCCGGCGGAGCGTGCCGGACCAGGCCGTACTTGGTCACCTCGAACAGGACCTGGTCGTCGTGATGCCAGGTGTGGCCGTGCTCGTCGTGCGGCGGCGCCGGCAGCCGGCCCTGCGCGTTGCGCGACTGCCAGTCCGGCTGCCCTTCGAGGTTCGCGCCGTGGCAGGCGGCGCAGTGCTTCGCATAGAGCTGCTCGCCCCGGGCCACGGCGGCGCGGTCCGTCGCATCGATGCGCACTTCGCGCGGGACGAACAGCCACGCGCCGGCGCCGGCGATGGCCAGCACGCCGAGGCCCAGCGCGATCCAGGCAGCAGGTTTCATTGCAGGCGGCGGCGGACTGGCCGCGTGAAACGAAAACGCCGTCCCGAGGGACGGCGTTCCGGGACGCTGTGAAGCTTACAGCTGGCTCATGAACCAGCCGGGGAAGAGCGCGACCAGCACCGCCGGCACGAGGCACAGCACGCTCGCCGAGATCGCCAGGGTGCGCTGGTTCGCCGGCTGCTCGACCGCATCGCCGCTCATGAAGGCGTACTGGATCACGCGCAGGTAGAAGTAGATGCCGAGGTAGCTGCCGAGCAGGCCGAGCACCGCGTAGACGGTGTAGCCCGCGGCGATGACGTTCTTGAAGATCAGGAACTTGGCGACGAAACCCGGCAGCGGCGGGATGCCGGCCAGCGACAGCATCGCCAATCCCAGCATCAGCGCGGCGAACGGCCGGCGCTGGTACATGCCCTTCAGGCTGTCGAGCCGATCGCTGACGGCATCGTCGCTGCCGCGCGGCAGCGAAGCGAACGCCAGCAGATTCATCAGCGCGTAGGCGAGGATGTAGAACATCACCGCCTGGAAGCGGCCGGGTCCGGCGCCGAGGAACGCGAAGAACAGGTAGCCGGCGTGCGCGATCGAGGAGTACGCGATCATGCGGCGGAAGCTCGTCTGCCGGATCGCGGCGAGGTTGCCCCACACCATCGAGATCAGCGGCAGCAGCGTGAGCAGGTCCGCCATCGGCCGGCCCACCGGCGTCGTCGAGAACAGCCGCGCAGCCGCGAGCAGCACACCGGCCTTCACGACCGTTGCCATGTACGCGGTCACCGGCACGCTCGCGCCTTCGTAGGCGTCCGGCGCCCAGGCGTGGAAGGGCACGATCGCCGCCTTCAGGAACAGCGCGACGACGATCAGCACCACGGCCGCTTGCGCCATCGTGTTCGGCGAACCCAGCGCGCGGCTGAACGCCGACAACTCCAGCGTTCCGGTGCCGCCGTACAGCAGCGACACGCCCATCAGGAACGTCGCGGTCGCGGCGCTGCTGAGCACGAGGTACTTCAGCGCGGCTTCCGGACCTTCGGGGCGCTGGAAGCCCAGCAGCACGAGGACATACACGGGCAGCGACATGATCTCGATGCCGAGGAACATCGTGAGGAAGCTGTCCGACGACATCAGCAGGCCGACACCGTAAAGCGACGACAGCAGCAGGATGTGGAACCGCGTTTCGGTGAAGTCGTCGCGCGACAGCAGCAGCGTCGGCAGCACGAGCGCGAACACGAGTGCCTTCGCGGTCAGCGTGGCTGGATCGACCGAGAAGTGGCCGGCGAACGGCGCGGCGGCGTAGCCATTGGTGGCGAGCAGCGCGGCGGCCGCGGTCGCGGCGACCACGGTCACCAGGGCCAGCGCGAGCGCGCCGCGCGGGCGGTCCGAGAGCAAGTTCGAGAACGATCAGCAGCACGATGCCGACGAGCAGGATGTGCTCCGGCAGCATGGCGAGCAGGACGTCTTGCCAGTTCATCGTGCGCTCCCCACCGTGGCGGCGACCGGCGCCGCGGTTGAAGCGACCGCGGGTGCGGCCCCCTCGGCCGCCCGCCGCGCCGCCGGCGCGCCCGCCACCATCTGCTGATACTGGCGCGCCGCGACCTCGGTCTTGCGCATCGCGTCCTGCGGGAACAGGCCGAGCCAGAACACCGCGACGACGAGGATCGCCATGATCGCCTTCTCGCGAAGATTGATGTCGGCGATCGGCAGATGCGGCGCCTTCACCGAGCCGAACAGCATCCGCTGCGCCAGCCACAGCATGTACATGGCGCCGAGCACCACGCCGGACACGGCCGTCACCGCCATCGCGAGCGAGAAGCTGGAACCGGCCTGGTGCAGCGGCCACGCGGCGTTGAACGCGCCGAGCAGCACGAGGAACTCGCCGGTGAACCCGCTGGTCGTCGGCAGCCCGACGGCCGCGAGCGTCATGATCGCGAAGAACACCGAGTAGACCGGCATGATCTTCGCCAGCCCGCCATAGGCCGCGATGTCACGCGTGTGGCAGCGCTCGTAGATCATCCCGACGAGGAAGAACAGGCCGGCGGCGGTCAGGCCGTGGCTCACCATCTGGATGACCGCGCCCTGGATGCCGATCAGGTCGAGGCTGACGAGCCCGAGCATCACGTAGCCGAGGTGGCTGATCGACGAGTAGGCGATGACCTTCTTGATGTCGGTCTGCACCAGCGCGAGGCAGGCGCCGACCACGATGCTGATCACGGCGAGCGCCATGATCAGCGGCGTGTAGATCTGCGTGGCGTCCGGGAAGAGCGGGAAGCCGAGCTTCATGAAGCCGTACGTGCCCATCTTCAGCAGCACGCCCGCCAGGATCACCGAGCCCGCGGTCGGCGCCTCGACGTGCGCGTCGGGCAGCCAGGTGTGGAAGGGGAACATCGGCACCTTGATCGCGAACGACAGCGCGAAGGCGCCCAGCAGCAGGGTCTGCGTCGGCACCGGCAGCTTGACCTTGTAAAGGTCGGCGAAGGCGAACGACAGCTGGCCCGTCGCGTTCTGCAGCGACCACACGAGGTAGATCAGCGCCGCCAGCATCAGGATCGAGCCGAAGGCCGTGTACAGCACGAACTTGATCGTCGCGTAGATGCGCCGCTGGCCGCCCCAGATGCCGATGATCAGGAACATCGGGATCAGCATCGTTTCCCAGAACACGTAGAACAGGAACAGGTCCTGGGCGACGAAGGTGCCCATCATCGCGAACTGGATGAAGAACACCATCGCGTAGAAGAGCTTCACGTCCTTGGTGATCGCGCTGAAGGCGCCGGCGACCACCAGCGGACCGAGGAAGGCGGTCAGCATCACCAGCAGGACGTTGATGCCGTCCAGCCCGATGTGATAGTTGACGCCCCAGCTCTCGATCCACGGCACGCGGGTCTCGAACTGCAGCCCGGTGGCCGCCGCGTCGAAGTTCACGTACAGGATCGCGGTGGCCACGAACTGCACGATCATCAGCCAGAGCGTCACCTGGCGGACCATGTTTTCCTGCGACGCGGGAATCAGGGCGATGGCGAGCATGCCGGCGACCGGCAGCCAGACGACGAAGTTCAGCAGCTCAGCCATGGGCCCAGCTCCAGACGAGCGCGAGGAAACTGCCGATCATCACCAGCAGGACGTAGAGGTGCAGGCTGCCGTTCTGGACGCGCGCCAGCACGCCGCCGCTGGCGTTGGCGATGCCCGCCATGCCGTTGAGCGTGCCGTCGAAGAGCCGGCGGTCGCCGAAGTTCAGGAACACCTTGTCGGAGATCCACAGCAGGGGCTGGTGGATCAGGTTCTCGTACAGCTCGTCGATGTAGTACTTGCCCGACAGCAGCGCGTGCAGCCCGGAGAAGCGCTCGCGCAGGCGCTTCGGCAGCGCGAGGTCGCCGCGATACACGAACGCCGCGGCGATCAGCCCGACGACGCCCATCGCGATGGCCAGGCCGATCAGCGGCACGTGCATCGGCTGCATCGCGGCCTTCGTGGCCGGCAGCGGCGCGATCGGCTCGAGGAAGTGCGGGATGGGGATGAAGCCGCCGACCGCCGCGAGGAACGCCAGCACCATCAGCACGCCGGTCATCGAGAACGGCGACTCGTGCACGTGGTGCTCGACCTCGTGGTCCATCCGGGACTTGCCCATGAACGTCAGCCACAGCAGGCGGAACATGTAGAAGGCGGTCATCAGCGCCGTCACGGCCATCACGGTCATCAGCGCCACCGAGCCGCCGCGCTCGCTGGCGAGCGCGAACCACAGGATCTCGTCCTTCGAGAAGAAACCGGACAGCGGCGGCAGGCCGGCGATGGCGCCGGTGGCGATGGCGAACGTCCAGAACGTGACCGGAATGCGCTTCGCAAGGCCGCCCATCTTGCGGATGTCCTGCTCGCCCGACAGGGCGTGGATCACGCTGCCCGCGCCGAGGAAGAGGCAGGCCTTGAAGAACGCGTGCGTCAGCAGGTGGAACACCGCGACGCCGTAGGCGCCGACGCCCAGCGCGACGAACATGAAGCCGAGCTGCGAGACCGTCGAGTAGGCCAGCACCTTCTTGATGTCGGTCTGCACGATCGCCACCGTCGCCGCGAAGAACGCGGTCGCCGCGCCGACCCAGGCCACCAGCGCCGAGGCTTCCGGCGCGTGCAGGTACAGGCCGTTCAGGCGCGCGATCATGTACACGCCCGCCGTCACCATCGTCGCCGCGTGGATCAGCGCCGAGACCGGGGTCGGGCCGGCCATCGCGTCCGGCAGCCAGACGTGCAGCGGGATCTGCGCCGACTTGCCGGTCGCGCCGATGAACAGGCAGATGCCGACCAGGCTGGCCGACACCGCGACCGGCCCCGCGAGGAAGGCCGCGTTGATGCGGTCCAGGTCCAGCGTGCCGAGCGTGTTGTAGAGCAGGAACATGCCGAGCAGGAAACCGGCGTCGCCGACGCGGTTCGTGATGAAGGCCTTCTTGCCCGCCCTGGCGTTGACCGGGTCCTCGAACCAGAAGCCGATCAGCAGGTACGACGCCAGGCCCACGCCCTCCCAGCCGACGAACATGACGAGGAGCGAGCGGCCGAGCACCAGCAGCAGCATGAAGAACAGGAACAGGTTCAGGTACGCGAAGAAGCGCGCGAAGCTCGCGTCCTCCTTCATGTAGCCGATCGAGTAGATGTGGATCAGCGAACCGACGCCGGTGACGATCAGCGTCATCACCGCGGACAGGCGGTCGAAGTACAGCGCGATCTCGAAGGAGGTCTTGCCGACGGTCGCCCACGTGTAGGCGATGTCGATGCGCGGCTCGCCCGTCTGCATCAGCGTCATGAACATCGCGATCGTGATCGCGAAGGAGACGATCGGCAGGCCGCAGCCGATCACGGACACCGCCTTCTGGCCGAGGCGGTTGCCCGCCAGGCCATTGATCAGGAAGCCGACCAGCGGCAGGATGACGATCAGGGTCAGCGCGTGCATCGGTCAGCCCTTCAGGTCCGTGTAGACGTCCGGATCGAGCGTGTGCTTGCGCCGCACGAGCATCAGCACGATCGGGATGGCGATGGCGATCTCGGCGGTCGCCACCACGAAGATCAGGAACACGAGCACGGCGCCGATGGTCGTGCCGGACTGGTGCGCGAAGGTGACGAGGCTGAGGTTGACGCCGTTGAGCATCAGCTCCATGCACATCAGCATCACCAGCACGTTGCGGCGGATGATCACGCCCACCATGCCGATCGCGAACATCGAGACGGCGAGCGACAGCAGCACCTGGACCTTATCCACGATGCCTCCCGGTCGCGCCCTTGATGACCGCCAGCGCGGCGACGACCGCCGCCAGCAGCAGCACCGAGGTCAGCTCGAAGTGCAGCCAGTACTCGTTGAGGAACGAGACCGAGAACTCCTTGAGCCCGAAGCGGGCCGGCGTGCTGGTGGTGTTGCCCAGCAGGCCGTGCACGGCGTGGACCAGCGCGTACGCCAGCATCAGGCCGCCGATGATCCCCGGCACCACCAGGGGCGAGAACCGGCCCTTCAGCGCCGGGTCACGCGGGTCGAGCAGCATGATCACGTACACCATGAAGACCATCACGGCGCCGACGTAGATCAGCACCTGGAAGGCCGCGATGAAGTGCACGCCGAGCAGGCCGTACACGCCGCCGAGGAAGATCATGGTCGAGATCAGCGCCATCGCCACCCGCATCGGCTGCTGCAGCGCGACCACCAGGATCGAGCCGATCAGCGCGCAGAACGCGAAGATGTACAGCAGGGGCGTGTCGAGGTTGCCCAGGAAGTCGTTCATCAATGTCCTCCCCCGACCCGCGCGCTCGCTTTCGGGTAACGCTTGGCGACGTCGCTCTGCGGCTTCCAGCTCAGAAGTTCCTCCTTGCCGATCCACATCGTGGTGCGATCGCGCGACGGCAGGTCGGGCGTGTCCTTGTCCATGCGGATGGCGTCTTCGGGGCAGGCCTCGACGCACAGGCCGCAGAAGATGCAGCGCGAGTAGTCGATTTCGAAGCGCGCCGGGATCTTCGGGTGCACGAGGTCGGTCGGGTCGAACGCCGCCTCGATCTCGATGACCTTGGCCGGGCAGACGGTCGCGCACATGTTGCAGGCGATGCACTGCGGCTTGCCGGAGCCGTCGGCGCGCAGCGTCAGGATGTGCTTGCCGCGGTTCAGCGCCGCGTAGTCGGCGCGGCGCTCTTCGGGGTAGTACGTGGTCAGCGCGCCCTTCCGGCCGGTCATCCACTTGGCCATGTTGCGGACGAACACGCGGCTGGTGATGAACAGTCCGCGCAGGATCTCGGGGAGGTAGAGCTTCTCCCAGAGCCCCATGGTGGGCTCGTTCCAGTACTGCTTGCGTCGGTAGGCGCGGGCATCGTAGGTCATCTCATGCCCCCCCTTTGATCAGCCACACGGCCACGGCGGTGACCATCAGGTTCGCCAGCGCCAGCGGGAACATGAACTTCCACGCGAACATCAGCACCTGGTCGTAGCGGAACCGCGGCAGCGACCAGCGGATCAGGATCTGGAAGCTGCACACCAGGAACACCTTGGCCAGGAACGTGATCATCTGCACCAGCACGACGACGCCATGGCTCATCTCGAGCTTCGCGCCCCACGGGAAGACGAAGCCCGCGTCCGTCATCCACGGCAGGTTGTAGCCGCCGAGGAAGAGCGTCGTGAACAGCGCCGCCACGATCGCGATCTCGATGAACTCCGCGAACATGAACAGGCCCATCTTCATCGCCGAGTACTCGGTGAAGTAGCCGGCGATCAGTTCGGACTCGGCCTCGGGCAGGTCGAAGGGGATGCGCTTGTTCTCGGCGATCGCCGCCGCGAGGAAGAGCGTCGCCGCGAAGGGCTGCAGCACGATGCCCCACGCGGGCAGGAAGCCGAGCACCGTGCCCGACTGCGCCTGCACGATGACCCCGAGGTCCAGCGTGCCGTAGATCAGGATCAGGCCGAGCACGGTCAGGCCGAGAATCAGCTCGTACGAGATCATCTGCGAGCCCGCCCGCAGCGCGCCGAGCAGCGAGAACTTGTTCGACGACGACCAGCCGGCGAGCATGGCGCCGATGATGGTGAGGCCGGAGAACGCGAACACGATCAGCAGGCCGGCATCGAGGCGCGCGATCTGCATCGGGTAGGTCTTGCCGGCGAACCACTCGCCGACCGCGCCCGGGAAGATCGCCGACGGGATGAACACCCCGCCGAAGGGAATCACCGCGAAGACGAGCAGCACCGGCGTGAACGCGACCCACGGCGCGACCATGTACGCGTACCAGTCGTAGGTCTTCGGCTTGAAGTCTTCCTTCAGCAGCATCTTCATGCCGTCGGCCATGCCGTGGAACAGGCCCAGCCAGACCAGCTTGATCTGCGTGAACGGCAGCCGGATGTACGCGCGGTTGGCGCCGATGCGGTCGCTCATGACCGCCGACTGCTTGCGCTCGACCCACGTGAGGATGATGCCGAAGCCCATCAGCACGGCGATGGCGTAGGCGATGTACGCGGTGTAGACGACGAGATCCTGGATCATGCGGCGGCCCTCTCGCGCGTCGCCAGCGCCGCGAACACTTCTTCGGCATCGGCCACGCCCGGCTTCTTGCTGAAGCAGGCGCGGAACTCGCTGACCGTGCCCTGGAAGTTCGTGTAGTGCCCGTTGCGCTCGGTCTGCACGCTGATCGGGACGAAGACGTCCGCGTGCCCGTTCTCCGGCTGCAGGTACGAGTTCAGGAAGATCACCTTCGCGCCGCGCGGCAGGCCGGCGAAGTTGAAGCCTTCGCCCCAGACCAGCACCAGGTCGGTGCCGTCGGGGAACGCGACGGGCGCCGCGCCGAACAGCGCCTCGGCTGCCCGCCGGTTCGGATTCTTGTCGGCCTTGATGAGGACGCTGTCTTCGACGACCTCGCCCGGCATCGGCACGGCGTCGTGCTTGACGAAGGCCGTGAAGCGGCCCGCCAGCAGCGCCCTGAAGCCCTCGAGCTCCTCGTTCGAGCCCCACGACGACACCAGCGCCACGGGGCGCTTCGCTTCGGCGATCAGTTCGCGCGCGCGGGCGACGGCATCGACCAGTTCGACCGGCTTGCCCTTCAGCATCGACTGCTCGGCCCGTGGCCGCTCGAAGATCTTCGCGAGATCGCGACCCTTGTTGCAGATCCACGGGCCGTTGACGGCGGGATTGTCGAGCGGCGTCACGCGGTCGATCGACGCGTTGCGGCGCGGATCCAGCGCGTTGAGCTTCCAGTCCGGCTTGCGGTGCCAGATGTTGACGGTGCAGCCGCGCTCGCATCCCGGGCAGACCGACGGCGTCGGCTGCAGGTACCAGACGCGCGAGCGGTACATGAAGTTCTTCGACAGCAGCGCGCCGACCGGGCAGATGTCGACCACGTTGTCCGAGTACGGGTCGCGCTCGAAGGCGCCATCCTCGACCGCCCGCACCAGCGAGTGGTCGCCGCGGAACTGGATCGCCAGCGAATGCGAGCCGGACACTTCCGCGGTGAAGCGCGTGCAGCGCGAGCAGCAGATGCAGCGCTCGTTGTCGATGACGATGCGGTCGGACAGCGAGTGGAACTTGGTCGCCGTGACCTTCGGCTCGAACGACACCGGCCGTTCGCCGTGGTACTCGTAGTGCTGGTCCTGCAGCATGCACTCGCCGGCCTTGTCGCAGATGCCGCAGTCGACCGGGTGGTTCAGCAGGATCAGCTGCAGCGTTTCCTTGCGGCGCTCCTTCACCGAGTCCGTCTCGGTCAGCACCTTCATGCCTTCTTCGATCGGCATGTTGCAGGCGATCTCGGACCACGTGCCGCCCTTGCCGTCCTCGACGTCGACGATGCACATGCGGCAGTTGCCGGCGACCGACAGGTTGGGGTGCCAGCAGAAGTACGGGATGTAGTGCCCGGCCGCCAGCGCCGCCTGCAGCACCGTCTGGCCGGGTTCGGCATGCACCGGCTGGCCGTTGATGAAGAACTCAGGCATGGGCCACCTCGGCTGCGCCGGCATGCGCGACATCGAGCACGCCGTCGTACTTCGAGCGCTTGTTCTGGATGAAGTATTCGAACTCGTCGCGGAACTTGGCGATGAAACCCACCGTGGCGTAGCCCGCCGCGTCACCCATCCCGCAGATGGTCGTGCCGTCGTTGGCGTTGGAGATCGCGATCAGCTGGTCGATGTCCTCCATCCGGCCCTGCCCGCTGACGATGCGGTCGATGATGCGGTGCATCCAGCCCATGCCTTCGCGGCACGGCGTGCACTGGCCGCACGACTCGTGGTGCCAGAAGCGCAGCATCACCTGCAGCAGCCGCACCATGCACGTGCCCTCGGCGATGGCGATCATCCCGCCGGAACCGAGTGCGGAGCCGGCCTTGTCGAACACGCCGTGTTCGTACGTGAGGTTCTCGCAGTCGTCGCCCGTCAGCACCTTGGCGGAGATGCCGCCCGGAATCAGGCCCTTCAGCTTGCGGCCGCCGATCATGCCGCCGCAGTCCTCGAAGAGGAACTTCTTCAGCGGGTAGCCGTGCTCGACTTCATAGACGCCCGGCTTCACGACGTGGCCGGAGATCGACACGAGCTGCGTGCCGGGGCTCTTCGCCGTCCCGACCTTGCGGAACGCCTCCGAGCCCATGCGGATGATCACCGCGACGTTCGACAGCGTCTCGACGTTGTTCACCACCGTCGGCCGCTGGTACAGGCCCTTCACCGTCAGGCGCGGCGGGCGGTTGCGCGGATAGCCCTTCTTGCCCTCGATCGACGTCAGCAGCCCTGACGCTTCGCCGCAGACATACGAGCCCGCGCCGCGGATGATCACGAGGTCCATCACGTACTCGGTGCCGTGGAGCGGCTTGCCGAGGTAGCCCGCCTCGTACGCCTCCTCGATCGCGGCCTGCAGGCGGCGGTACGGCTGGTCGAACTCGCCCCGCATGTAGACGAACGCGTTGCGCACGCCGAGCGCGTAGCCGGCGAGCAGCATCGACTCGATCAGCTGGTGCGGATTGTTCTCGAGGATCCAGCGGTCCTTGAAGGTGCCGGGCTCGCCTTCGTCGGCGTTGGCGCACAGGAAGTGCGGCTGGCCGTCGCTCGGCTTGATCACGGCCCACTTGCGGCCCACCGGGAAGGCGGCGCCGCCGTGGCCGAGGATGCCCGCTGCGGTGACTTCCTTCGTCACGTCGGCGGGTTGCATGGAGGTCAGGGCCTTCTCGAGCGCGCCGTAGCCGCCGCGGGTGCGGTACTCGGCGAGCAGGTGGGACGTCGCCGTCACCGGGAAGGTCATCAGGAGCGGAGTGCCGGGCATGGTCGCGGTCCTCTCAGCTCAGACGGCCGAGCAGCTCGTCGAGCTTCTCGATCGAAAGGTTCTCGTGATAGGCCTCGTTGACCATCACGACGGGCGCCGTGCCGCACGAGCCGAGGCACTCGACCTCGGACAGCGTGAAGCGGCCATCGGCGGTGGTCTGGCCGGGCTGGATGCCGAGCTTGCGGGCAAGCGCGTCGACCAGGCGCTCCGAGCCGCGCATCGAGCACGTCACGTTGCGGCACGCCTGCAGGTGCCAGCGGCCGATCGGCTTGCGGCGGAACATCGTGTAGTACGACAGCACCTGCTCGATCTGCATGCGCGGCACGCCGAGGTAGTCGACCAGCGCGACGATGTCCTCTTCGGCCACGTAGCCGCGCTCCTTCTGCACCGCGTGCAGGCACGGCATCACGAGCGTCGAATTGAAGTCCGGCGGCAGCCGCTTCTTCAGTCGCTCGAACTCCGGGATCAGGCGTTCGACGACGGGCATCAAGACAGCGCTCATCGGTCGCACTCCCCGCCGATCATGTTGATCGAGCCGAACGTGGGGATCAGGTCGGCGAGCTGGTAGCCGTCGAGCATCCGGCTCGCGCTTCCCATCGCGACGAACGACGGCGAGCGCACGTGCACCTTGTACGGCATGCCCGCGCCGGTGCTGACGAGATAGAAACCGAGCTCGCCGTTGGCGCCTTCGTGGGCGACGTACACCTCGCCGGCGGGCACGCGCGGGCCGTCCATCACCAGCTTGAAGTGGTTGATGAGCGACTCGATCTCGTTGTAGACGTGTTCCTTTTCGGGGAACGAGCAGCGGCGGTCGTCGACGTTGATCGGGCCCTTGACCTTCGCCAGGATGTCGACGAGCTGCCGGATCATGTGCACCGACTCGTCCATCTCGCGCATGCGCACGAAGTAGCGGTCGTAGTTGTCGCCGTTGATGCCGACCGGCACCTCGAAATCCAGTTCGGCGTAGGCCAGGTACGGCGTGTCCTTGCGCAGGTCGCGCGGCGCGCCGGTGGAACGCAGCATCGGGCCGGTGAGACCGTAGTTGATCGCATCCGTGGTGTTGATCACGCCGACGTTGCGCATGCGGTCGATGAAGATGCGGTTGCGGTCGACCAGCCCGTGCACGCGGCCGACGAAGTCGTCGTACTGGCCGAGGATCCAGTGCAGGCGGTCGATCCAGCCGTCGGGCAGGTCGCGCGCCAGCCCGCCGATGCGGCCGAAGGAATACGTGACCCGCGCGCCGGTGACCTGCGCGATGTGCTCGTAGATCCAGTCGCGGATCGAGACGAGGTACAGGAAGGCGGTCATCGCGCCCAGCTCCATCAGGCCGGCCGCGATGCAGGTCATGTGGTCGGCGATGCGCGAGTACTCGGCGAGCAGCGTGCGCAGGTACTTCGTGCGCGGCGTGATCTCGACGCCCATCAGCTCCTCGACCGCGGCGCAGTACGCGAAGTCGTTGATCAGGGCGGAGCAGTAGTTCAGGCGGTCGACGTACGGGATCAGGTTGTGCCAGGTGTGCGACTCGCACTCCTTCTCGAACCCGCGGTGCAGGTAGCCGCAGTGGACGTCGCTGCGGATGATCTTCTCGCCGTCCAGCTCGGCGACGATCTGGATCGTGCCGTGCGTGGCCGGGTGGGACGGGCCGATGTTGACGATGACGTGATCGTCGCTCGTCGGCGTGTCGAACGCCGGCTTGATCGGATTCGGCAGTCGCAGCTCGCGCATGTCCATCACTGGAACCCCTCCCGGTACGGCACGAGCGGCTGCTCCCGCTCCTTCGCGTAATCCTTGCGCAGCGGGAATCCGACGAAGCCTTCGTACAGCAGGATCGGGCGCATGTCGTCGTTGCCGCGGAACCGGATGCCGTACATCTCGTGGCACTCGCGCTCCATGAACGCCGCCGAACCGTAGAGCGGCACCAGCGAGTCGACTTCGGGCTGTTCCTCCGTGACACGCGCCTTCACGCGGACGCGCACCTTGTGCGTGGTCGAGTAGAAGTGCCACACGACCTCGAAGCGCGGCGCCTGGCCGAGCCAGTCGACGGCGGTGACGTCGAGGAACATGTCGAAGCCGCGCCCCTTGAGCATGTGCACCAGCGGCAGCACGCCGCCGGTCGGCGCATTGATCACGAGCACGCCGTGCGAAACGGCGGCGTCCTGCGCCCAGGCGCCGAGCTCGCCTCTGACCCGTTCGAGAACCGTATCGCTCATGTCAGAACGCCTTCGTCAGGATCGGATGGCGCTCGTGCGCGATCTTGTCCTGCAGTTTCATGATCCCGTCGATCACCATCTCGGGACGCGGCGGGCAGCCCGGGATGTAGACGTCGACCGGAACGATGCGATCCACGCCCAGCAGCGTCGCGTAGTTCTGATAGAAGCCGCCGCTGGTCGCGCACGCGCCGAAGGCCATGACCCACTTGGGCTCGCACATCTGCTCGTAGACCTTGAGGAGGATGGGCGCCTGCTTGTGGTTGATCGTGCCGACGACCATCAGCAGGTCGGACTGGCGCGGCGAGAAGCGCGGCAGCGCGGCGCCGAAGCGGTCGGTGTCGTACGGGGTGGAGCTGACCGCCATGAACTCCATGGCGCAGCAGGCGGTGACGAAGGGATAGGGGAAGAGCGAGAACTTCCTCGCCCAGCCGATCAGTTCGTCCTTCTTGGTCGAGATGTACTCGAACGCGCCCGCGGGCTGGCGGTCGGACTGGATGGGGATGACCTTGTCGTTCATCGCGGCTACTCCGTCACGCCTTCGAGCAGCCGTGCTCTGTATACATAGAGCATGATGACGATCAGCAGGAACGTGAACAGGAAGAACGTGAAGAGCATGAAACCCGTCATCGGCTGCGCGCCCAGCGCCCAGATGAACAGGAACACGGTTTCCAGATCGAACAGGATGAAGATGATCGCGACGCCGTAGTACTTGGCCGGCACCGCCTTCACGTTCAGGCGGTCGATCGGCGTGGCGCCGCACTCGAACGGCTCGAGCTTCAACGCACTGGGGGTTGATTTCGGGCCCAGGAGCCGGTTCAGCAGCAGCGTGAACCCGACGAAGCCCAGGATCGCGAGCATGTACAGCAGAAAGACGACATAGGGGCTCATTGCGTTGCCGCTCCTGAACGTTTCCGGTCCCGCGACGACAGCCGAACCTCGGTGCGCGCGGCCGGACAGACCCCGACCGGGCGGTCGGATCCCCCTGAAGTATCAATGGCCATTGGCCCTCTTTTCATATGGTGCAGCCCGATTCCACTGCACGCTCCCTTGCGTCGCAGGTTAGGGCCGCACCGTATTGGCGCGTTTGATATCGATCAGTCGGACGAGAGGCGCAACACGACCTGCGTCACCCAGCGTGAGCAGGCGCGCAAATGCTGAAGTCGCGCCATTGCGAGAGTGCGAGAAGTCGCGTACCGCGCGCGGGACGACCATGCGCCGAGGGCGACCGCGATAATGCAGCCATGAACGAGCACGCTGCCCGGGAAGTCCTGCTGGTCCGCGCCGTGGAAAGCGCGGACCGCGACCGCGCCCTGATCACGGAAGCCGATCGCCAGCACGCGGCGCGCGCCGCCGCGGAGCTGACGCGCTGGAGCGCCAGCGAGCGCGGCGTAGCGGCTTCGGCCGAGCGCTACGTGGAGAAGCGGGCGGAACTGCTGCTGGGCAAGCTCGTCGAACGCGAGCGTCGACTCGCCCAGTCCGTGCGCTCGCTCGCGTGGCGTCCCTGGATCGGCGTGCTGCTTCCGCTGGCCGCCCTGGCGTTCGGCGCCTTCTTCCAGCAGGTCGGCGACCGGCAGCACATCAACGTCCTCGCCTTTCCGCTGCTGACGATCGTGCTCTGGAACTTCGCGGCCTATGGCGTGCTGGCCGCGCGCACTGTGCTCGGGTTCGGCCGCAGCGCTCCTGTCGCGGGTCTGCGTCGCGTCGTGGTGGGCCACGCGCGGCGCGGTGGCCGGCGCCTGACCGGAGCCGCGGGCGAGGCGTTCGCGGCCTTCATGGACGAATGGACACGCGCCGGCGCACCGCTGCTCCGCGCGCGGGCGGCCCGTGTGCTGCACCTGTCCGCCGCGCTGCTCGCCGCCGGCGCGATCGCGGGCCTCTACGTCCGCGGCCTCGTGTTCGAGTACCGCGCCGGCTGGGAGAGCACCTTCCTGGCGCCACCGCAGGTCCACGCGGTGCTGTCCTCCCTGCTCGGGCCAGCCGCGTCCGCGCTCGGGCAGCCGTTTCCGGGCGTCGAGGAATTCGCGCGAATGCGCTGGCCGGACTCGACCGGCGAGAACGCGGCGCGCTGGATCCACTGGTATGCCCTCATGGTCGCGGCCCTCGTCGTCGTGCCACGCCTGGCGCTCGCCGCCTGGGCGCGCTGGCGCGAGCAGCGCCTGAGCAGGCGCTTTCCGATTCCACTCGACGAGCCCTACTTTCGCCGCCTGCTCGGCGGCTTCAGTCCGGAGCGCACGCAGCTGCGTGTCGTTCCCTACAGCTACACGCTCGACGAGAGCAGCCTGCGCGGTCTGCGGGCAGCGACCCGGGCCCTGCTCGGGGACCACAGCGACCTCGCCGTGCGCCCCTCGGTGGCCTTCGGCCAGGAAGCGGCGGCCACCGCCGGCCTCGACCTCGGCGACCGCGCGGTCGGGCTGACTGTCGCGCTCTTCAGCCTCGCCTCCACGCCGGAGCACGAGAACCACGGCGCCTTTCTCGACACGCTGCGCGATGCGGTCCGCGCGCCGCTGCTCGCGCTCGTCGACGAAGGGCCGTACAAGCGCCGCCTTGGCGACCAGCCGGCCGCCAGGGATCGCCTCGCCGAACGCCGGCACGCCTGGTCCGCGTTCGGCTCCGCCCACCGCGTCGACATCGCTTTCGTCGATCTCGCCGAGCCCGACCTCGCGCAACTCGAGCGCGACGCCGAGCCCGTCCTGGCGCCCGTCGCATGAGCGCCCGTGAACGCCCCGCAGCGCACGGCGCGAGGGTTGATCCATCGAGCGCGCACGGCCGCTCCGAAGCGCTCGCCCCGCAGCGCGCAGCGCAAGGGTTGATCCAATGACCGCGCCCGTCACCATCGAGATCGCGCTGATCTCGCACACCAACGCCGGCAAGACGACGCTCGCGCGCACGCTGCTCGGGCGCGATGTCGGCGAGGTGCGCGATGCCCCGCACGTCACGGACATCGCCGAGTCCCACACGCTGATCACGAGCCCTGACGGCGACGTGCTGTGCCTGACCGACACGCCGGGCTTCGGCGACTCCGCCCGCCTCGTGCAGCGGCTGCGCGTGGCGGACAACCCGCTCGGCTGGCTGCTGCGCGAGGTGTGGGACCGCCATCGCGACCGCCCCTTCTGGTGCAGCCAGCAGGCGGTGCGCTCGGCGCGCGACAGTGCCGACGTCGTGCTGTACCTCGTCAACGCCGCCGAGGATCCGGGCGACGCCGGCTACGTGGCCCTCGAGATGCAGGTGCTGCGCTGGGTCGGCAAGCCGGTGATCGTGCTGCTGAACCAGGTCGGCCCGCCGCGCGGCGCGGAAGACGAGGGGCGCGACGTCGAGCGCTGGCGGGCGCACCTCGCGCCGCACGGAATCGTGAATGACGTGCTCGCGTTCGACGCCTTCGCCCGCTGCTGGGTGCAGGAGCGCGTGCTGCTCGACGCCATCGCCGCGGCCCTGCCGGCGGACCGCCGCAGCGCGCTCGCCCGCCTGCAGTCCGCGTGGGAGCGCGCGAGCGTTGAACGCTTCGACGCCTCGATGCGCGTCCTCGCCGATGAACTCGCCGCGGCCGCGCGCGATGCGGAGCCGGTCGGCGGCGAGACGGCGAGCACCGCGCAGAAGCTGCTGCGCTCGGTCGGCGTCGGTCGCCGCGACGCCGACCCGGCCCGCGAGCGGGCGATGGCGGCTCTGGCGGAGCGGCTCGACGCCGCCATTCGCGCCGCGACCGATCGCCTGATCACGCTTCACGGCCTCGAAGGCAGCGCCACGCAGGCGGTGCTCGAACGCATGCAGGAAAACTTCGCGGTACCGGCCCAGGTCGACGAAGGGCGGGCGGCGCTGCTGGGCAGCATCGTCACCGGCGCGTTGACCGGACTGAAGGCCGACCTCGCGGCCGGCGGCCTGACGTTCGGCGCCGGCATGCTGGTCGGCGGCGTCGTCGGCGGACTGGCGGGCGCCGGCCTCGCGCGCGGCGTCAACGTGCTGCGCGGCGCGGAACACCCGGCCGTGCGCTGGTCCGAGGACTTCCTCGACGGCCTCGTCCGCTCGAGCGTGCTGCGTTACCTCGCGGTCGCGCACTTCGGCCGCGGGCGCGGACGGTACGTCGAGGGCGAAGCGCCGTCGTTCTGGAAAGGCGAGGTCGAGCAGGCGATGGCCGAGCAGCGCGATGCGCTGCGCGCGCTGTGGCAGGACGCGCGCAGCGGCAACGGCACGGTCGATGGCCGCCTCGCGGACGTCGTCGCCGGCGTCACGGCCCGCGCGCTCGAGCGACTCTATCCGGGCCGCGTGCCGGCCGCGCTTCTCGACCGCTGAGCCGCGTCCGGGCCGACGCCTAGAGCGTCGCCATGTCGATCACGAAGCGGTACTTCACGTCGCTCTTGAGCATCCGCTCGTAAGCGTCGTTGATCGCGGCCATGGAAATCACTTCGATGTCCGAGACGATGTTGTGCTCGGCGCAGAAGTCGAGCATCTCCTGCGTCTCGGCGATGCCGCCGATCAGCGAGCCGGCGAGGCTGCGCCGCTTCATGATCAGGTTGAACACGCCGGGTGACGGATGCGGCGACGAGGGCGCCCCGACCAGCACCAGCGAACCGTCCCGCTTCAGCATGTTGAGGAAGGGATCGAGGTCGTGCGGCGCCGCCACCGTGTTCAGGATGAAGTCGAAGCGGCTCTTCTGCGCCGCCATCGCCGTGCGATCGGTCGACACCACCACCTCGTGCGCACCGAGCTTCACCGCATCGGCCGCCTTGTTCGGCGAGGTCGTGAACATCACCACGTGCGCGCCGATCGCCCGCGCCAGCTTCACGCCCATGTGGCCGAGGCCGCCGAGGCCCACGACGCCCACCGTCTGGCCGGGGCCGACCTCCCACTTGCGCAAGGGCGACCACGTCGTGATGCCCGCGCACAGCAGCGGCGCGACGGCGGCGAGCTGCGATTCGGGGTGCCGGATCTTCAGCACGAACTTCTCGTCGACGACGATCCGGTTCGAGTAGCCGCCGTAGGTGTTGGCGCCCGTGCCCTGCTCGGGGCCGTTGTACGTGCCGGTGAAACCGTTCTCGCAGTACTGCTCCAGCCCTTCGGCGCACGACGCGCAGGTGCGACAGCTGTCCACCAGGCAGCCGACGCCCACCAGGTCGCCGACCTTGAAGCGCGACACCCGGCCTCCGGTCGCCGCGACGCGGCCGACGATCTCGTGGCCTGGCACGCACGGATAGCGGGTGCCGGGCCACTCGCCGCGGGCGGTGTGCAAGTCAGAGTGGCAGACGCCGCAGAAGAGGATGTCGATCTGGACGTCGGCGGGACCGGGGTCGCGCCGTTCGAAGGCGAAGGGCGCAAGCGGTGAAGTGGCGGATTCGGCGGCGTAGGCTCTGCTCGGCAGCACGGTGGGCCTCTGGCATAGGCGGGTGATCGATGAGGCCAATGTACCGCAGGCGGAATGCGATCCGGCTGATAGGATCGCCGGACTTTCCCGAGAGGGCGGAGCGCGCGCGATGGATTGGTTCGAGGGCCTGCTGGCCGGCAGTCCGGTCATCACCGGCGGAGCCGCTCTGGCGCTGTTCGGCCTGCTCGCGGTCTGGCTGCGCGACGTGCCCGGGAAGGTGCTGGGCTGGGCCAAGCACTTCTTCGTCAGCACCCTGACCGTCGATTCGCGCGACGAGCTGATGTTTCCGGCGCTCGTGGAGTACATGGACAGCCGCGAGGCGTTGCGGCGACTGAACAACTTCACCGCGCGCGCGGTACGCCAGGGCACCAGCTACCAGAGCCTGCACGACGAACTCCAGCAGGGCGGGCGTCCGCTGACGGTGCTGTCGCCGGGCGAGGGCTTTCACATCTTCGTGCTCGACGGCCGGCTCATGTGGATGAAGCGCGAAGTGCAGGCCGGGCCGACGATCTTCGAGAAGATCAGCCTGTCGACGCTCGGCCGCAACAAGGGGCCGCTCGAGGCGCTCGTCCACGAGGCGATGGAACACCGGATCGCGCGCGAGCTGAACCGCATCGCCGTCTACATGCCCAGTCCATACAACAACGAATGGATGCGGGCCCGTCTCGGCAACAACCGCAAGCTCGATTCGGTCGTGCTCAAGGCGGGCCAGAAGGAATCGATCGTCGAGGACCTGCACCGCTTCTTCGCGTCGCACGATCGGTACGAGGCGCTCGGCATCCCCTGGCGGCGCGGCTACCTGCTCTACGGCCAGCCGGGAACCGGAAAGACCTCGCTCGTCACCGCGCTGGCGTCGGAGCTGAAGCTCAACGTCTGCGTGCTTTCGCTCGCCTCGCCGACCGTGAACGACGAGAAGATCGCCAACCTGCTGTCGTCCGTACCGCAGCGCTCGGTGATCCTGATCGAGGATGTCGACGCCTTCTTCCGGCAGCGCGACAAGGCCGACGCCGGCGTCAAGGTGTCGTACTCCGGCTTCATCAACGCGCTGGACGGCGTCGCCGCCCACGAGGGATCGGTCGTGTTCCTGACCACGAACCACCCGCACCTGATCGACGAGGCGGCCATCCGCTCGGGGCGCGTCGACTTCCGGATGGAGCTCGGGCTGTGCGACTCGAGCCAGCTCGAACGGATGTTCCTCAAGTTCTTCGACGATGCCGCCGCGGCGGCACGCTTCGCCAACGCGGTCGCCCCCGAGCGCTGGTCGCCGGCGCAGGTGCAGGAGCGCCTGCTCAAGGCGCGCTCGGTCGAGGAGGCGCTGCAGTTGTTTGACGAGCCGATCGCCCGGACCGAAGCTGTCCGGACGGCATGAGCCGGACCCCGCCGCACTCGCCCAACGATGCGAGGCCAGGCGACAGAAGGGACACACCGACCTCCGCGCGGACCCTGGCGGAACGGATCCCCAGGGCGGATGACCGCGGCGCACCCGAAGTGCCGCAGACCTCGAAGGAGAGCTTGAGATGGGAACATGGCGCATTGCGCTGATACCGGGCGACGGCATCGGCAAGGAAGTGGTTCCGGCCGGGCGGACGGTGCTCGAGGCGCTGGCCGCCGGCGACCCGTCGCTGCGGTTCGAGTTCTCGGATTTCGGCTGGGGCGGCGACTACTACCGGCAGCACGGCGAGATGATGCCGGCGGACGGCCTCGACGCGCTGCGTGACAAGGACGCGATCCTGTTCGGCTCCGCCGGCGATCCGCACATCCCGGACCACGTCACGCTCTGGGGGCTGCGGCTCAAGATCTGCCAGGGCTTCGACCAGTATGCGAACGTCCGGCCCACGCGCATCCTGCCCGGCATCGATGCGCCGCTGAAGCGCTGCCAGCCGGCCGATCTCGACTGGGTGATCGTGCGCGAGAACACCGAGGGCGAGTACGCCGGCGTCGGCGGCCGCGCGCATCAGGGCCACCCGATCGAAGTCGCCACCGACGTCTCCATGATGACCCGCGCCGGCGTCGAGCGGATCATGCGCTACGCCTTCCGGCTGGCGCAGTCGCGTCCGCGCAAGCTGCTGACTGTCGTCACCAAGTCCAACGCGCAGCGCCACGCCATGGTGATGTGGGACGAAATCGCGGCGCAGGTCGCGCGCGAGTTCCCCGACGTCCGTGGGACAAGGAACTCGTCGACGCGGCCACCGCGCGCATGGTGAACCGTCCGGCGTCGCTCGACACGATCGTCGCCACCAACCTGCATGCCGACATCCTGAGCGACCTCGCGGCCGCGCTGGCAGGCAGCCTGGGCATCGCGCCGACCGGCAACATCGACCCGGAACGCCGCTACCCCTCGATGTTCGAGCCGATCCACGGCTCCGCCTTCGACATCATGGGCAAGGGCCTCGCCAATCCGCTCGGGACGTTCTGGTCGGTGGTGCTGATGCTGGAGCACCTCGGCGAAGCGGCGGCGGCGCAGCGCGTGATGCGGGCGATCGAGGACGTCACCGCCAGCCCGGCGCTGCACACCCGCGACCTCGGCGGCACGGCGACCACCCGCCAAGTCACGGATGCGGTCTGCGCCGCGATCGTGAAGAATTCAACACCCAGGCGCGCCGCCTGAGCGCGCTGCACTCAAGAGGAGACGACGATGAAGAAGGTGCTGGCCCTGCTGTCTGTGTGTCTCGCGTCGGCGGCCTCGGCGCAGCCGTGCCCGGAAAAGAACGTGCTGTACTGGCAGGCGTTCCCACCCGGCGGCGAGTCCGACCTCTCGGCCCGCCACCAGCAGGTGGTGCTGAAGAAGAAGTGCCCGAAGATCGACACGATCATCCAGTACAAGCCGGGCGCCGGCGGCGGCCTGATGTGGGCGCAGATGAACCAGTTGCCCGCGGACGGCCTGAACATCGTCGGCGTCAACCTGCCGCACATCGTGTTCCAGCCGCTCGAGGGCCAGGTGCAATACAAGACGGACGATATCGTCCCCGTCTACTGGTTCCACTACACGCCGGACACCCTCGTCGTCCGCGCCGAAAGCGCGATCAGGACGTTCCAGGACTTCATCAAGGCCGCGAAGGAGAGCCCGGGCAAGATGAACCTCGGCGGCTCCGGCCTGAACTCGGCCAACCATGCCGCGCACGAGCGGATGAACGCGGCGTTCGGCGTGAAGACGACCTACATCCCGTTCAAGGGCACCGGTGACATGCAGACGGCGGTGTTCGCCGGGCACGTCGACGGCGCGATGACCTACACGGCATTCGCCATCAACAACAAGCAGCGCGTGCGCGCGCTGGCGGTCGCCATGGACAAGCGCCATCCGCTGATGCCCGACGTGCCGACGTTCAAGGAACTGGGCGTCGACTGGGTGGACGGCGCCTACCGCGGCATCGGCATGCCGAAATCGTCGACGCCGGAGCAGCGCAAGCGGATGTCGGAGCTGTGGGCCGCGCTGAACAACGATCCGGAAATGAAGGAGCTCGCCGCGAAGAGCGGGTTCGAGCTCGTGGACGTCGGCGTCGACGGCATGGACGCCTTCATGAAGGAAAAGACCAGGCTCTACACCGACGCCGCGAAGAAGCTCGGCCTCGGCAGCACGAAGTAGCGCGATGGACTAGCTGATCGCCGAGCGCTGTCGCACGCGTTCGATCACGTCCGCGGCGACGAGCTCGGCGGTCAGCGCCGCCAGCTTCATCCTGAGCATCACCGCCTGGGTGCTTGCGCCGCGACCTCGGGCGTTCAGTTTCTCCAGCGTGCAGGCCAGCAATTCGACGTTGTTGCACAGATGAACGATTCGCTGTGCGGCCATCACGACACTCGACTCGAACGCATCGACATCCTGACCTCCCCCTGCAGACGACCAACGAAGTCTGCCTGCGTTCTGCGTAAAAGTTGATGCGATAAGGGAGAGTTTCGCGCGCGAACTCGCGCCCTCGTCGCGAGGGCGCAACACGCGATCGATTCCGCGATGCGTTCAGTTCGCCTGTCGCGTGCGCAGCCAGTCGAGCTTGGACGCGTACAGGTCGCGTTCGCTGCGCGATGCGCTCGCTTCCGAGGCGAGCGTCAACTCGCGCTTCGCGCGTTCGATGTCGCCGAGGCGGTAGTGCGCGAGGCTCAGCCAGAAGTGGACGTCGGCCGACGCATCGCCTCGCGCCGCTTCCTTCTCGAACAGGTCGCGCGCCGCGCGAAAGTCCTCCCGCTGCATCGCGGCGAGGCCGAGATTGAAGTAGTGCAGCGGCGGCTCGGGCTCGAGTCGCGCCAGGCGTGCCCGCAGTTGCGCGGCCTCGTCCACGCGTCCTTCGCGGCTGGCGACCTCGGCGTAGTTGGCGAGCAGGCTGGTGTGGTTGGGTTCGCTCGCCAGCGCGTGACTGAACACGGCGCCGGCCTGAGCGAGGGCGCCGCGGCGCAGGTACACCACGCCGAGCGTGTTCTGGGCGGCCACGAACGACGGCTCGGCGCGCACCGCTTCGCGCGCCCACGCGTAGGCGTCGTCGAGACGGCCCTGAACCAGCGATTCGACGGCGCGGTTGTTCATGTACATGGCGACGACGAGCGACTCCGGAATCTCGACCGTGCGCAGGCCATGCAATTCCTCGGCGGGGAGAAAGTCGATCGTCGTCTGGTGGCGGATCCAGTCCGCTCCCGGGCTGGACGAGCGGCGCGTGAGTTTCGAGGGCTGCCCCAGCGTCACGTTGACATGGCCATTGAGCAGCAGGAGGTCGCCCTTCAAGCGCCACGCCTCGGTGATGTAGGCGCTCTGGTAGCGCACCTGCAGGCCGAGCTCCTTCGCGAAGGCGGCCGTCATGATGACCAGCGACAGGCAATTGCCCGCGCGCGCCTCGAACGCCTGGGCCGCATTGCGCGTCACGGTCGATTCGTACTCCAGCTTCAGCCGGCCGGCGCGGTAGAGCCCTTCGACCAGCGCACCATGCAGGCCGTGCTTGCGGATCAGGGACGACATCTCGCCGTGGGCGTAGCGGCGCATGTCGTCGCTCATGGCGAAGATCTCCTGCGCACCGACCTGCTCGGTCGGCGGGCCGAACAGCGCGTCCGCGAACAGGGCCGCCGGCGCGTCGCTCCGGGACGAGAACGGCGTCGCGCAGCCGGCGAGCACGAGACCCGCAGCGACGATGATGGGAATCAGCAGGGCACGCATGAGTCGACCTCGGATGTGAGGGTGACGTTACTCGCAAACGCGTGCCTTCGGCACCTCGCGCCGGCCGCTCCGTGCCCTCGCCGGGCCGCTTCGTCGGACCGCCCGTCGGGACGGGCGCCATCCTGCGTACGCAAGCGCTTGACGCACGACGCACGCCTGCTGAGGAACCCTCGGTCGGACGAGTGTCGGTAGCGGCGGCAGCGTTCAGTCGAGCCAGCTACTCCGGCAACCGATAGATCCAGTACGCGACGGGTATGAGGCCAAGCTCCAGGACCGTATAGAAGACCAGAAGCGGCGCAGGCTGGCCGTCTGCGAAGAAACTGACCAGTCTGCCGATGACGAGGCCCCCGGCAAAGACGATGCAGGTGAGGAGGGCCGTACTCCTGTGTCTGTCGCTGAAAGCGGAATAGAACCAGAAGGCACCAAGGGCCAGGTAAAGGCACATCACCGCCCTGAGGATGTGGGCCACATTCAGGTTCAGCTCGGAGATGCCCAGGAACGCCCGAGCGAACCAGTGCGGCGAAACGCCGTACACCAGCGCAATGGCGGAAACGGCGACAGCGGCAAAGACCAGGAAGTACTGTTTGATCTTCATGAGAGCCCCTGTTGTCCGGGTCGACCGGCGATCGTACATACAAAGGGTGTCGGCACCTCGAGTCGGGCGTTTGACCCTTTGAAGCGGTGTCAATGCCGGTCCAGACCCGCCGCCTCGAAGATGGTCTGAAAATGAAAGCGTGTCAGTCGGGCAACGGAAAGACCTGCTTCGTATCGCGACCCCGTCGTTGCGCGCGCCATCGGCACCCCAAAGCAAGTCGGCTATCGGGAAGCGCCGTCATTGGAGTAATCGGCCAGGAGCGGTCTTCAGGGTGCAATATCAAGGCGATAGTCACCCTCTCGTCCCCGGGGAACAATTGCATGAAGAGCGGATTGGGATCCAGCTGGCATGTCAGTTAACAGATCCGCAGGTCGTCGCGCGTTCTTGCTCGTCTTGATGTCTGCGGCGTTCTCCGCCCATGCGCAATCGAGCGCCGGCAGCGAGCAGCGCTTCCCCGACGTTGTCGCCGTCAAGGTCCGGGCGTCCGGACCGAATCTGTTTGACTTCGATGCGACGATCTCATCGCCGTACGACACGCCCCGCCGTTACGCCGACGGCTTTCGTGTCTACACGTCCGACAACGTGGTGCTTGGGGAAAGACAGCTGCTGCACGATCATCAGGATGAGCAACCCTTCACGCGGGATCTTCACGCCGTCAAGGTTCCTCCGGCTCTGAAGAAGGTGCTGGTTCAGGCGCGCGACCAGAAGTACGGATACGGAGGCAAGGTCGTCGAGGTTGTTCTACCCGGTCGGTAGTCGAAGTCGGGGCAACCCGGATGATGTGATCTCAGCGCCTCAACACAAGGCTTTCGACTCCGAGCGCCGACTCGCGGATGCGGCGAGTGGCAAGAGATGGATAACGGAGCCGGTCAATGGCTCCGCCAATTTGCAGCGACCTGTTTCGACAAGACGGCCCTGCCGAAGGGCGATGATGCGCAGGTGCTGGCGGCTCGAGTCGGGCACCACCAGGTGAGCGCGGCCGTCAATCGAAATCGCTGCCGACAGGCCTAGTTCGGCAGACCCATAGAGGTGGTTCGAGAATCCGTCGAGCGCCGCAAACTCGACCAGGCTCGCTTCCGCGAGCCGGTAAACACGCAGAGTGCCGCCGATATGGGGCGTCGTGACCGCTGCGATTTCGGCTTGTCCGTCGCCGTCGAGATCGGTCACTGCGACAGGGTTGAGCCAACGCATGGGAGTACCGATCGGCGAGGACTCGGCAACGATCTGCAGCCGGTCGTTCTGCGCGCCTATCAGCGCCAGCCGAGCGCCATCGCGGCGCCGACTGACGATGGCGAGCAGCTGATGAGGGCCGCTTCTCTCCAGAAGAACACGCCTCGGCGCAACGTCCTCGAAAACCTCGTCGGCCGCGAGCTCGAGCGTCAAGCGGCGCCCTGAATCAGTTGTGGCAGAGAGCCTTGCGTACTCGTGCGGCCGACCTGCGGCGAAGTGTCCGTACCGCTCCACGGGCACTTCGTAATGAGCGTCGGCGATCCCGCTCGCGAACGCGGGCAACGCCGCCGCGAGTAACGATGAAACGCCAAGCAACCAGATCGTGCCCGCTTTCAATGGAGAGTCGCCCCTACCTATGCACAAAGGCGTCGCATTATCGCCGGGCGGCGCGAGCCGTCGCCACGTGGTCGATTGGATTTGACGCGCGCATGCTGCTCCGGTCGCCGGCAGAAGAGCAGGCCTTGGTCGCTGTCCGGCCAGCAGCGGTCATTTATATCCGACCGCTCCCCGACAGGCAGAACCTTCGCTGCGACTCCCGGGAGCACCAGGCATCGAGGAGGTGCTACGTACTTCGGTCTGCAGGGGATGTGCTTCGCAGCGGGGTGCAGCAGGTTGCAGCCTCTGCAGTGCACCTCTTGACCGTTCCGAGCCCATCAGGGCTCAATCGGCCCCGTGCCTGCTTGACGCGCCAGCGTGTCAGGCCAGGACCGACTTGTTGATGCGCAGCACCAGCCAGGGCTGGCGCACCAGCGCCAGCAGCACCAGCGCGGCGGAGGCCGGCACCACGTAGTACAGCAGGTCGAGCTGCGGCCACCAGCGGCGCAGGTACATGGCCAGCAGCAGAGGCGCCAGCACCAGGCCCAGCCGTCCCGCCAGCCGGGCGCTGGTGCCCAGCGTGGCGGCGCCAGCAGCGAGGAACACCGCCGTGGCGACGAAGACCAGCGTGAACAGCGTCTCGAAGATGGGCGTGGCCGCGCCGAAGTCGAGCACGCCGGCACGGAACGGCAGCCAGGCAACGCAGCCCGCGGCCAGCACCAGCGCCAGCAGGCGGGCGCGCCGCGCGCCACCGCCATCGCCCGCCGGCGTGGCGCTGGGCTTGATGAAGGGCAGCACGCCCAGGCAAAAGAGGCCGATGACACCATCGATGAGCAGCGTCCTGGGGTAACCCAGGGCCTCGATGGCGATGCCCTGCCAGGTGGCGCTGTAGGCTATGGCCAGGTTCATCATCGCCATGTAGGCGGTGAACTGCGTTGCCGCGACGGCCGGGTTGGTAACGTCCATCATGATGGCCGAGCGCGTGCCGTACATCAGGCCCTGGCCCACCGAGTACAGCAGCGTGGCCACCCACACCGCGGTGACCAGCGCCGCCGGCGCGTTGCGGCGCAGATCGGCGGCCACCGGATAGATCCACTGGTGCTCGATCAGCACCGTCATCAGGTAGAACACCGGCAGGCTCATCAGCGCCAGGTACAGCCCCAGCATGCGGCGCCGGCCCCAGCGGTCCGACAGCCAACCGCCGACGACCATGCAGCCGGCGCTGATCACCGACGACCACAGCGTGAGCCAGGCCACGGCGTCGTCGTCCATGCCGACCTCGACCGACAGGTTGGACTGGAGCGCCAGCCCCAGGCCCATCGCGCCGGCCGGCAACAGCGAGAACCACAGCCCCGACCAGGCACCGCGCGTACCTACGAAGCTGCGAAAGGCCTCGACCGCGAACTTGCGCATCTCGCGCCCGGCGCTGGCCAGGCCGGCCGCGCGAACGCTGCCCGGCGTCGCGGCGGGCTCCTTCAACGGCAGCACGATGAACACCGTGACCAGCGCAATGCAGGCGGCGACGAAGATGAAGCCGCCCTTCAGACCAAGCAGAGGCATCAGGAAGAGCACGCCGCTGCCGCCCATCGCGGTGCCTATGGCAGCGCCGGCGAACATCACGCCGTTGGCCAGGCCGCGTTCGTCCTCGTGCAGCGTGCTCACGGCCAGCGCGTCGATGGCCACGTCCTGCATGGCGCCGAAGCTGTTGTGGATAAGCAGCACGCCGGTGAGCAGGCCCAGCTGCGCCGGCAGGTCCAGAAAGGTGCACGACAGCAGCGTGACCACGAGCATGATCTGCGTGCCCAGTATCCAGCCGCGGCGTTTGCCCAGGCGTTCGCTGGTGAAGACGTCGACAAACGGGCCAAAGGCCCACTTGAAGGCCCACGGCAGATAGAACGACGCCACGAAGGCGCCGATCTCCGCTGGCCCCACGTCCTGTCGCCGCAGCTGCGTGGCCACCGCGGTGGCCGCAAAACCCAGCGGGATACCCTCGGTGACGTAGAGAAAGAAGAAAGCCGTCAGACGACCGCGGCGGGAGGCAAGCAGATTGGGCAGGCGCATGCGAGCGCAGTGTCTCACGCGCGATGGACTGCTGTGCGTCGATCAATCCTGCGTCGTGAAGGTCGCTGATCGGCCAAGCGCAGCCTTAACGCGCCGGTTTCCGATCGGCGCAATAGCAGACAGAATTGCCGTTCCAACATTTGCCTGGATGCGGAAGCGATCACCTATCGAGAGGCCACGAGCGACGATCTAAGTGCGGTCTGCGTCCTGGGTCAGGAGATCAACGCGATACACCATGCAGTGCAGACGGGCCTTGTCGTTCCTCGACCTCCGCGTTAGCGTGGCCGGGTGCCACGGACACGAACATCACCAAGAGCTGTGCCGCTTACTTGGCTGCCTCTGCTGCTGATCGGCTGCACCGCCGCGCTCCCCCGGTCCGCCGTGGCGCTTCCGTGACGCGACTTCGTGACCTTTTCGACTAGGGAGATGCAATGACCAAACGATTCGCGATGAGTCCAGCTTGCAGCGGCTGGTAAGCGTCGAGGGCTCGAGTGACGGCGCTTCGGATCTCTGTTCTAGGAAGTGGCTCCGTCGGGCTGGCCATCGCCGCGACTTACGCCCGAGCCGGACAGAACGTGACGCTGTTGGCCAGGGGCGCGGCAGTGGCTGAACTGCGTCGCAACGGCATCAAGGTCAGCGGCGTGAGTGGCGATCACCACATCGAGCCGCAGCGGTTAAAGGTATCCGACGCCGCAAAACCGGATCCGAGAGACATTGCCTGCGATGTCCTTGTCGTGGCCACAAAGGCCTACCAAGTGCACGATGTGCTGAAGCGGTTGATGCAGGGAGCGGACCCTGCTGTTGCCCCACGCGCTGTTCTGTTGCTGCAGAACGGGTGGGGCTCGGCCGACGACGCCCGCTCCGTTCTCCCAGGAACCGCGATCTTCTCGAGCATCATGATGATCGGCATCGAGAGACGCAGCTCAGTGCACGTTAACGTGAACGTGCAGGCCAGCCCGATACGCGTGGGGACGCTCTTCGCGGGGAACTCCGAGTTGATGCGGGACGCGGTCGAACGCGGGAAGGCCGGTTTTCTGCCCATCACTTACGAGGATCCGGTTGAACCTGCCATTCTCAATAAGTTCCTGTTCAACACCTGCCTGAACGCCATCGGCGCGATCACGCGGATGACGTATGGCGAGTTGGTCAGTAACGAGCACACTCGGCACCTTATCGCCCAGTTGGCTGAGGAGACGATCCGGGTCGTGCGCGCGGAACGGCGGTTCGATCTGGCGCCAAACGGAGCGACGTATCTCGAGAAGACACTGACTCCCTTCGTTATGCCCAAAGGAGCGGCACATCGCTCGTCGATGCTGCAGGACGTTGAAGCCGGACGCAGAACGGAGATCGACTACCTCAACGGAGCCGTCGTCCGCATGGGCAAGAGGCACGGCACTCCGACGCCCACCAACGAAGCAGTGGCGAACCTCGTTCGCGCCCGGGAAACGAGGGCGGGCCAAACTGACTGAGAATCAGCTCTCAACGGCGTAGCGGAATGGTCAAACGGACTCGCTCCGGGCGCGACGAATTCTGCTCGCTGTGAAGTCACCAGAACCCCCAAAGCTTCCATACTGAAGGTCTCCTCCAACGCTCGCTGCCTAAAGAAAAGGAAACCCAACATGCGTGCGATAAACCTTGGCGATGACGTCTCTTCAATGAATTTCCGCACCTCCGTCAAGTCCAGGTGGCGCCTGTTGCTCGCCTTGACGCTTGCCTTCTGCACGCAGATGGCTGCGGCAGAAACTACAGCAACCATCACGAGGTCCGTCAACGTCCGTTCCGCTCCCAGCACGTCGCTGCCAACTGTGACGTGGCTCTTGTCCGGAACCCGGGTGACGGTGGTCGGATGTACGCCGAACTGGCACTGGTGCGATGTAGTTTCGGGTCGCAACAGGGGCTGGGTCTACACGCGCTACCTGTCCGTGCCGTTCGAAGGAAGTGCCGTCACGATCCTGCACGGTGGTCCCAATCTCGGCCTGCCAGCGGTCGAATTCTCGCTGGGCCCGTATTGGGATGAGCACTATCAGCGTCAGGTCTGGTTTGCCCAGAAGGCCTCCTGGCAGGCTCGGTGGGATGGGCTACGCGCCCCGCCCAAGTGGCGCGAGCCCTCCAGCAGGCGTTAGTCAGTATTGAGGGCCGGCGCGACTGCGCGCTGACGCCTGCTCACGCTTAGGTGGCGGGTGTTCCGCCGGCGCCTCTTGGGCGAAGGACGACGAAGGATTTCAACGTCCGCTTTCTTCAACTCGAAACTTCCGCTTTGGGTGGTGGACTCAACCGGTCGATTCCGGGCTTTGGAATGTCCGGAAATCGGCAGCTAACCGCGTGGTCTCCCGCTAACGTTGATCACGATCACCAGCGTCAGTGTGCGGGACGCGGTCGTCGTAATCACGTCGCCGGTTTCGGTGATCTCGTCGGGCGGTTAAGGCAACTCGCCGAGTGCATCTTCGTTCGGCTGTCACGACCCTATTCCCGAGAACAGCAGTTGCCGATCGCGGCTTGACAGTCTTTGTTTCAAATGACAGCGCTTACTTTTACGACCAAAGGACCCAAGCCGTCCTCCAGCGCTACTCCACCGTGACCGACTTCGCCAGGTTGCGCGGCTTGTCGACATCCGTTCCGCGCACCACCGCGGTGTGATACGCGAGCAGTTGCAGCGGCACGACGTGCAGGATCGGCGACAGCGGGCCGTAGTGTTCGGGCAGCCGGATCACGTGGATGCCGGGCGAAGACTCGATGTGCGTGTCGGCGTCGGCGAACGCATACAGCTGGCCGCCGCGCGCGCGCACTTCCTGCATGTTGGACTTCAGCTTCTCGAGCAGCGCGTCGTTCGGCGCGACGGTCACCACCGGCATCTGCTCCGTGACCAGCGCGAGCGGGCCGTGCTTCAGTTCGCCCGCCGGATACGCCTCCGCGTGGATGTAGCTGATCTCCTTCAGCTTCAGCGCGCCTTCGAGCGCGATCGGGTAGTGCAGCCCGCGGCCGAGGAAGAGGGCGTTCTCCTTGCGCGCGAACTCCTCGGCCCACGCGATGATCTGCGGCTCCAGCGCCAGCACGGACTGCAGCGCCGCCGGGAGGTGGCGCAGTGCGCGCATGTGACCGCGCTCCTGCTCGGCCGACAGCCGGCCGCGCAGCTTGGCCACCGTCAGCGCGAGCAGGAACAGCGCGACCAGCTGCGTCGTGAAGGCCTTGGTCGAGGCCACGCCGATCTCCACGCCGGCGCGGGTGAAGAACTTGCAGCGCCGTGGTTCGCGCCATCGCGCTCGTCGGCACGTTGATGATGCCGAGCGTGGTCGTCATGCCGAGCGACTGCGCGTGCTTCAGGGCGGCGAGCGTGTCGGCGGTCTCGCCCGACTGGGAGATGACGACGACCAGCGAGCGCGGGATTGGGCACGCTGTCGCGGTAGCGGTACTCGCTGGCGATCTCCACCTGCGTGGGCAAGCCGGCGATCGACTCCAGCCAGTACTTGGCGGTGAGGCCCGCGTAATAGCTGGTCCCGCAGGCGAGGATCAGCGCTGAGTCGACGTCCGCCAGCAGCGCTGGCGCGTTGTCGCCGAACAGCGTGGGATCGATCCCGTCGACCGTTTCGAGCGTGTCGCTGATCGCGCGCGGCTGCTCGAAGATCTCCTTCTGCATGTAGTGGCGGTACGGGCCGAGTTCCGCCGCGCCGGTTCCGACCACCACGGTCTGCACGGTCCGCTGCGCGTCGGCGCCGGCGGCGTCCACGATGCGCACGCCGGTCAGGGCGACGTCGACGATGTCGCCTTCTTCGAGATAGATGATCTGGTCCGTCGTGCCGGCGAGCGCCATCGCGTCGGACGCGAGGAAGTTCTCGCCCTTGCCCAGCCCCACGACCAGCGGCGAGCCGTGCCGCGCGCCGATCAGCCGCTGCGGTTCGGCCTTGTGCATGACGGCGATGGCGTACGCGCCCTTGAAGCGCGCCACCGCGCCGCGCACGGCGGCGAACAGGTCGCCCTTGTACAGCGAGTGGACGAGGTGCGCGATGACCTCGCTGTCGGTCTCGGTGACGAACTCGTATCCGGCGCGCTTCAGCTCCGCGCGGATCTCCTCGTAGTTCTCGATGATGCCGTTGTGCACGACCGCGACCTCGTCGCGCGAGAAGTGCGGGTGGGCGTTGGTCGTGACCGGCGCGCCGTGCGTGGCCCAGCGCGTGTGCGAGATGCCGAGCCAGCCCGCGAGGCCGGTCTTCTTCACCTGGGCGTCGAGGTCCGCCACGCGCGCGGTGCTGCGCGAACGCGTCAGCGCGCCGTCAGCCAGCAGCGCCACGCCGCACGAGTCGTAGCCGCGGTATTCGAGGCGACGCAGGCCCTCGACGAGAACGGGAGTGATGTCGCGCGTGGCGACGGCTCCGACGATGCCGCACATGTTCCTAGCCTTTCTTCTGCTTGACCGGACGCTGCCACTTGTCGAGCGTCACCTGCGGGGCGCGCGCCACCGTCAGCTTGCCTTCGGGCGCGTCCTTCGAGATCGTCGAGCCGCCGCCGATGGTGGCGCCGGCGCCGATGCTGACCGGGGCGACCAGCACGGCATTCGAACCGATCGAGGCGCCGTCGCCGATCACCGTCCGGTGCTTGTGGGCGCCGTCGTAGTTGGCGGTGATGGTGCCCGCTCCGATGTTCACGTCGCGGCCCACCACGGCGTCGCCGACGTACGCGAGATGGTTGGCCTTCGAGCCGTGGCCGATCGTGCTCGCCTTGATCTCGACGAAGTTCCCGATGTGGACGGCATCGTCCAGCCGGTTGCCCGGCCGCAGGCGCGAGAACGGCCCGAGGCGCGCCCCGGAACCGACCGTGGAGTCCTCGACATAGGTGAACGGCAGCAGTTCGGTGCCCGCGCCGAACGCGCAGTTGCGCAGCACGCAGTACGCGCCGACGCGCACGCCGTCGCCCAGCACCACCCGGCCCTCGAAGACGCAGCCGACGTCGATCGAGACGTCGCTGCCCGTGACGAGTTCGCCGCGCACGTCGATCCGCGCGGGATCGGCCAGCGTCACGCCGGCGTCCATCAGGGCCGCGGCGACGCGGCGCTGCGCGATCCGCTCCACCAGGGCGAGTTGCTCCTTGCTGTTCACGCCGAGCGTTTCGTCGGCGTCGGCGCTGGTCACTCCGACCACCCGGACGCCGTCCTGCACGGCGCGCCCGATGACGTCCGTCAGGTAGTACTCGCGCTGGGCGTTGTCGTTCGACAGCGTCTGCAGCCACGCTTTCAGCTGCGCGGTCGGCACGACCACGATCCCGGTGTTGACCTCGTCGACGGCCAGTTCGGCGGGGCTTGCGTCCTTCTGCTCGACGATGCGGAGGACGTCGCCGCGCTCATTGCGCACGACCCGACCGTAGCCGGCCGGGTCGGCCAGGCGCACCGTCAGCACGCCCACGTCGCGTCCGGCGGCGGCGAGCAGCCGCCGCAGGGTGGCGGCGGTGATCAGCGGCACATCACCATAGAGAACCAAAGTCGGGGCGGCATCGTCCAAGTGCGGTGCGGCCTGCATCACCGCGTGTCCGGTGCCCAGTTGTGGCTCCTGCCGCACGAAGTGCAGGCCCTGCGCCTCGGGGAATGCTTCCTGCACGGCCGCGGCACCGTGACCGACCACGACTGTGACGTTGGCCACGTCCGCGCAGGCACCCCGGGCGGCGGCGATGACGTGCGCTAACATTGGCCGCCCCGCAACAGGGTGCAGCACCTTCGGCAGTGACGAGCGCATGCGCTTGCCCTGCCCGGCGGCGAGTATCACGATGTTCATGGCGCGCGGAGGTCCTCGATTGCGCTTCGATTCTAGTTCACTGACCCGTTTCGGCCGTGGCTCACGCCTGCTGGCGTTGGGTCTGTTCGCCCTGCTTTTCGCGGCTTGCAGCACGATCAAGCTGGGCTACAACAACGCCGACACGCTGCTCCTGCACGCGCTCGACCGCTACGTCTCGCTGACGGACGATCAGGAGCACATGGTGCGCCGGCGCGTCGAGTCCCTGATGGCCTGGCACCGCGCGACGCAACTGAGCGATTACGCGGCGTTCATCCAGCACACCCGGGGCCGTCTCGACGGCGAGGTCACCCAGGCCGAAGTGCTCGGCTTCAACGAAGGCCTCAACGCCCGCCTCGTCGCTCTCGGCGAGCGCGCGGCGCCGGACGCCGCCGCGCTGGCGCTGACGCTCACGGCGTCTCAGATCGACCAGATCGAACGCAAGCTGATCGACGACAACGTCAAGGCGCGCAAGGACTCGGCGCGGGAGCTGAAGCAGGCCGTGGACGAGCGCGCGAAGAAGTACGCCGAGCGGTCCGAGTTCTGGCTGGGCAAGCTCAACGAGGAGCAGATGCAGCTCGTGCGCGCCTCGCTGGCCAACCGGCCAGTCGACTCGCTCTACTGGATCGAAGCGCGGGAGCGCCGGACGCGGGATCTCGTGACCCTGCTGCGCCGGATCGAGGCCGAGCGCCCGTCGGAAGACACCGCCGCCCAATGGTTTCGCGCGTATTTCCGCGAACTGGCCCGGCCCTCGAATGCCGACCAGCGCATGCGGGCCGACGCGTTTCGGCGCGACAACGCCGAGCTCGTCGCCCAGCTGGTGAACGGCGCCTCGCCGCAGCAGCGCGCGCACCTCGATCGCCGGCTCTCGGGCTTCGCCGCGGAATTCGTCCAGCTGGCCGCCCGCGGCGGAGCCGGCTGACCCCGCGACTGGATCCGCCCGTAGGGCGGATTAGCGATGAGCGTGTGAGTGCTCGCCATGCCGCGCCGTGTGCTCGCGGTAGGCGTGATTGCCGGCGGTCGGCACCACCGAGCCGACCACCATGCCGACTGCGGCCAGCAGGAAGCCTCCGAGCACCGACGGGAACACCTCGCCCAGCGGCGTGTACTCGAGCAGGCCCCAGGCGCTCATGCCGAGCACGATCGACCAGATCGCGCCCTGGCGCGTCGAGCGCTTCCAGTACAGGCCGCACACGAGCGGCCAGAACGCACCGACCACCGGGAACTGGTACGCCTTCGACACCAGCTCGTAGATCGGCGTGCCTTCCATGATGATCGAGTAGGCGAGCACGCAGCCCGTGAAGACGACGACCGTGACGCGCATGTAGCGCAGCGACTGCCGGTCGGTCAGCGTCATGAAGTTCTTCAGCACGTTCTCCACGAACGTGGTCGACGGCGCCAGCAGCGTGGCCGAGGCGGTGGACATGATGGCCGACAGCAGGGCGCCGAAGAAGAACACCTGCAGCCACACCGGCATGCGCTCCATCACGAGCGTCGGCAGGATCTTCTGGGAGTCGTCCTTCAGCAGACCGTTGGCGACGTCCGGCATGATGAGGAAGGCGGACAGGCCGATGAACATCGGCACGAGCGCGAACAGCGTGTACGAGATGCCGCCGATGATCGGGCCCTGGACGGCGATGTCCGCGCTCTTCGCCGACATGACCCGCTGGAAGACGTCCTGCTGGGGGATGGAGCCGATCATGATGGTGATGGCCGCGCCGGTCCAGAACAGCCAGCCGTGCAGTCCGCCGTCCGGGAAGAACTGGAACAGGTCGCGCGTCCGGGCGTACTCGACCACCTTGCCGACGCCGCCTGCATGCTCCGAGGCGAAGACGGCGATCAGCGTCAAGCCGACGACGATGATGATCATCTGGAAGAAGTCCGTCAGCGCCACCGACCACATGCCGCCGAACAGCGTGTAGACGAGCACGACGAGCGTGCCGATCACCATCCCGGTCGCCATCGAGATCGCGCCGGCGGACAGCAGGTTGAACACCAGGCCCAGCGCGGTGATCTGCGCGGCGACCCAGCCGAGGTAGGAGATCAGGATGACGATCGAGCTGAAGATCTCCACGCCCCGGCCGTAGCGCTTCCGATAGAAGTCGCCGATCGTCAGCAGGTTCATGTTGTAGAGCTTGCGGGCGAAGAACGCGCCGACGAGGATCAGGCACATGCCGGCGCCGATGGGGTCTTCCACCGTCTTCTGGAGGCCGCCCTCGACGAACTTGCTCGGGATGCCGAGCACGGTTTCGGAGCCGAACCAGGTCGCGAACGTCGTCGCGATGATCACCGGCAGCGGCAGCGAGCGGCCGGCGATCGCGTAGTCCGAGGTGTTCTTCACCCGCGTGGCCGCGTACAGGCCGATGGCGATCGACGCGAGCAGGTAGAGGGCGATGAAGGCGATCAGCGTCATGTCGACTCCGCCCGGGCGGCGGCACGCGGAAAGTGGCGCGAATTATGAAGCAACGCTCAGCGTTGACCGGAGGCTGCAGGCCCCTCGTCTCGGCGCCGCCACACCATCCACCGCTCGTGCCGGGCGAACACCGGGATCGACTCGTTCTCCGGCACGTCCTCGTCCGCCTCGCCGACGAAGCCTTGCGTGAACAGCGCTTCGATCTCCGTTCGGTGGGCCGGGAACGGCGGGCCGCGGCGCGGTTCGTCCGCCGCGTTGTGAACGTAGAAGAAGCCCGCGAGCAGGCCGCCGGGACGCAGCAGTCGCCGCACCGCCGCGCCGTAGTCGGGCCACAGCCGATACGGCAACGCGCACAGGAGCGCCCGTTCGTAGATCCAGTCGATCTCGCGCTCGAGGGCGAAGAAGTCGGCCTGCACCAGCACGCGATCGGCGACCACGTTGCCCAGCACCTCGCGCGCGCGCGCCAGGGCCTCGGGTGCGATGTCGATGGCAGCCACGTCGAAGCCGAGCGCGTCCAGGTATCCGGCCTCGTAGGCACTGCCGCAGCCCGGCACCAGCACCCGGCGTCCGGGCCGGGCAGTTTCGATGAAGCGCGTCAGGGCGGCGGGCACGCCGCGGGCGTCCCACGGCGTGAAGCCGGCGCGGTAGCGCTCGTCCCAGAACGCGGAGGTCGCCGGATCCCGCGTGGCGAACTCGCCCATCCGCCGCTCAGCGGCCGCCGCGCTGCGCGAACCGATCGGCCGGGGTCCCGCCGTGGTGGCGGCTGACGTCGCGCAGGAGCATGGCGCGCTCGAGCCCGGAGTCGAGCGGCGCGCGCAGCGCCTGGATGCCCGCCATGCCACCGGGCGGAGCCGGCAGCGCCAGGTTGCCGGTCCAGCTGTCGCCGGGCCGCATCTGGAGCGGCGGCGGCAGGTTCAGCACGGCATTGGCGTCTCACCCAGGGAGCGAGCTGGCCGACCACGAACTGGGCGCGGGGTTTGACGTTGGCGTCGCCGACCCGGCCGCGCTGCCCCCAGCGAACCGTCAGGGTCGACCCGGTCGTCGTCGACGTGATCTTGTCCGTGAACGCCATGTCCCGTCGCCACTGATGGTTGCGGGCCATCATGAACTCCTCGAACACCATGGCGATGTCTTCACGCAGCGAGGGATGGTAGGCGTACTCGTCGGTCGCGCGATCGGGCGCGAAGAACGATGCGACCGTGTCCGGCGTGTAGGTCCGCTGCACGGCGGTCGCGGTCGTTCCCGTGAACTTCACTTCCGCGAGCCCGCGCATCTCGGCGCTCTGCAGGGCAAAGAACACCGTGGAATTGAGCTGGTTCGACGGCAGGGTGCCCGCCGAGAACAGCGGCTCGATGAAGCCCCAGGCCGACAACGACAGGTTGCTGGCCAGGCGCGGCCGCTCGGCCGGCGGCAGGAAATCCGACGCGTGCGCCAGCTCGTGGTACAGCAACCAGCCCGCCTCGGCCAGCAGGTAGCTCTGGTCACGCGCAATGCGCGAGGTGGCGGGGAAATTGACGAAGATGCTCTGCGTCGCGCCGTTGGTCGTGCTGGTGTAGCGCCATGCGGCGGAATAGTTCAGGTCGCGATCGAAGTCGGACCGGAAATCCGGCGTCTCGTCGATGACATCGCGCTGCTCGGCCGTCAGCCAGAAATTGTCGGCGTCGAGATAGATCGCGCCCGTCAGCGCGTAATAGAAGCTGGGCCGCACGTGGGCCCCGATCACGATCGCCGTCACGCCATTGAACAGCCGCTTCAGGTCGTCGTTGCCGCTCGCCTGGGTCGTGAGGAAGTCCTCGAACGCCTTGCCCATCCAGTCATGGGACACGACCACCCGATCCATGATCTGGCTGACGGTCGGCACGCCGCCACCGGTGGTCTGGTGCAGGAAGGGCAGCGTCGACAACGGGCAGAGGTTCGCGCCGGGGCCGAAATACTGCAGGTCCGCCGCGTACGTGCAGCGCACGAGCGCCCCCGCGAACGGCCCGCCGGCGCGGTAGGGATAGACACGCGACACGTGCGACTCGCTGAAGACATACGGACCGGTGTTCGTCGGATCGGCGGGCGCCTGCGCATGGTTCTCCACCAGCACGATGACGTCGTCGCTGTCCGTCTCGCCGGTCGCGGTTCGCTTCGTCACACGGAACACGAGGGCGGTATCGCGAACGACCTCCGGCGCGGTGAACAGCAGGCGATTGGTGTCCTGGTTGGTCGCGTCGATCGTCGCCTGCGGGCCCGCCGTCTGCGTCCAGGAAATCGTTTCGCCCGCGGCCGCGGCCGGCCACGCGCGCAGTGACGCCCTGCCTCCCTTGCGCACCGCCTGATCGACGCGGGCGTGCACCGTCACCGCAGCCGCGGCCCCGGCTGCAACGGCGACCGAGCTCACGCTGGCGCTGCGCGTGGCGCCCGCCGCGTCCACGAAGCTCACCGAGAACGTGTAGAGGCCTGCCTCCGGCGGCTCGAAGCTGATCGCCTGAGTCTGCGCGGAGAGCAGAGCGACGGCCGGGCCACTCGTCTGCGTCCACACGACGTTCGTGATGGGCCCGGTGCAGCCGGCCACGACCGCACCGGCCGCCTTGCTGACCACGGCGATCGTGTCCGCGATGGCGGAAAAAGGCTCCGGGCCCGTGCAGGTGGGCGACGGTCCCGCGGACGGCGGTAAGGGCGTCGGGACGCCGCCGCCGTCGCCATCCCCACCACAGCCGGCAAGAACGCCGACGACGATTGCCGCGATGAAGCACGATGACCTGGGATTCATGAGGAGAGCTCCGGGTGTGTGCGGGACGATAGACGCAGGCCGCGCATGGTCAATGAGCCGATCGCTCTAGCGTCAGGCCCTGAGCACCGCCCAGCCGGCCAGGCCGACGACGATCATCAGCAAAACGGTGGCGGCCGCGTACCAGCGGTTCGTCAGCTGCTGCTCGCGCCGCAGCGCCCGCACCTCGTCGATCAGGCGGTCGGCGTCCTGGTGCCGGGTCAGCGCCCCGTGCACGAGCCTGGGCAGCTGCGGCAGCAGGAAACTCCACTGCATCGCTTCGCGCTTGATGCGCGCTTCCAGCCCGCTCATGCCGACCTGCTCTTCCATCCAGCGCTCCAGGAAGGGCTTGGCGGTCTTCCACAGGTCGAGATCCGGGTCGAGCTGGCGTCCCAGTCCCTCGACGTTGAGCAGCGTCTTCTGCAGCAGCACCAGCTGCGGCTGGATCTCGATGTTGAAACGGCGCGACGCCTGGAACAGCCGCAGCAGCACCATCCCGAGCGAGATGTCCTTCAGCGGCTTGTCGAACACCGGCTCGAGCACCGCCCGCACGGCGTTCTCGAGCTCATCGACCCGCGTGCCGTCGGGCACCCAGCCGGACTCGACGTGCAGTTCCGCGACGCGCTTGTAGTCGCGCCGGAAGAAGGCGAGGAAGTTCTGCGCGAGGTAGTTCTTGTCGGTCTCCGTCAGCGTGCCGACGATGCCGTAGTCGAGCCCGATGTACTTGTTGAACTGGTCGCCATGGATGCCGACGAGGATGTTGCCCGGATGCATGTCGGCGTGGAAGAACGCGTGGTCGAACACCTGCGTGAAGAACAGCGTCACCCCGTCCCGCGAGAGCTTCTTGATGTCGAGGCCCGTCTCCTTCAGGCGTTCGATCTGGCTGATCGGAATGCCGTGCATCCGCTCCATCACGAGCACGTTGTCGGCGCAGTAGTCGAAGTACATCTCGGGCACGACAAGGAGCTTCGAGCCGGCGAAGTTGCGCCGCAGCTGCGACGCGTTGGCGGCTTCGCGCATCATGTCGAGTTCGTCGTGCAGGTACTTGTCGAACTCGGCGACGACATCGCGCGGGCGCAGGCGCTTGCCGTCGCGCCACAGGCGCTCGACGAGCGCGGCGCCGGTCTCGAGCAGGGCGAGGTCCCTGTCGATCGCGCGCAGCATGTTCGGGCGCAGCACCTTGACCGCGACGTCCTTGCCCGCGTGCGGGCCGTCCTTCAGAACGGCGAAGTGGACCTGGGCGATGGACGCGGACGCGACGGGCTCGCGCTCGAAGTTCGTGAAGACCGCGTCGAGAGGCCGGCCGAGTCCGCGCTCGATCTCGCGGATCGCGACATCGGAGGGAAAGGGCGGGACGCGATCCTGCAGCTTCGCCAGTTCTTCGGCGACGTCGGCGGGCAGCAGGTCGCGTCGCGTCGACAGCACCTGCCCGAACTTGACGAAGATCGGCCCGAGGTCTTCGAGCGCGCGCCGCAGGCGCACCGCGCGCGGCTCGGCCGGTCCGCGGCCGGTGGTCCAGCCGACGATGCGCACCAGTGCCGGGCTGCGGAGACTGGCGACCGCGATCTCGTCAAGGCGATAGCGCCAGACGACGGACAGGATGCGTAGCAGCCGGAAAAAGCGCATGGCCGACGATTGTAGGGCCGGCTATGCCGCGCTCAGGAAGCGCGTGAGGCGAGATCGATCCGCTTCTCGAGCCGCGCGACGTCGTCGCGCAGACGGGCGACGTCCTGCACGAAGCTCGCGACTTCGTCCCGCGCGACCACCATCGGGTTCTCGGTCACGACGTAATTGGCGGCGTTGTCGAGCATCCGCTCGGCGAGCTGGCGCCAGTGCGAGGCGCTGAGGCGCAGGAAGCCGACGATGCGCATGGCCGCGGCGTCGCCGACGAAACGCGAGAGTTCCTCCTCAGGCTCCGGCCGCAGGTTCTGGAGGACGAAGGACAGTGCCTGGGCGAACTCCGCATCGCCCTGCAGCCGCACGTCGCGCGTGGCCGCGGGCGGATCGAGCAACGCGAACGGCAACGACGACAGGGCGAGGCCGATCGTGACCGCTGGCTCGCCTTCGCTGCCCGGCGTCAGCGTGCCCGCATCGGCGACGGCCCACTGCATCGCGAAGGGCGGCGCCTCGAAGCGAACGACGCGCCCCGCAAAGGGCGCGAGCTTCTCGCGCGCCCATGCCTCGCGCCCGAGCATGCGGTTGAGCACCGCCACCGACGCCTGATTGATCCACTGGTCGACCATGGAGCCGAAGTGTAGTGGGCAAAAAGAAGGGGCGCCCCAGGGACGCCCCTCTTCGCTGCGCGACCCGGTGGCCGTCAGGCGAGCTGCTGGATTCCCGCAAGCACCCAGCCGCCGCCGCGCACCGGCTTCGAGAGGTTCCAGACTTCCGAGACCCGCTCGATTTCACCGTCGACGCGCAAGGTGCCGTCGAACTTCACGCTCGCGATGTGCTCGTCCGCCGTCGACTCGATGCCGAGGAGTTCGGCGTCGATGGACACGACTTCTGTCTTCGACTGGCCGGCCCGCGCCCGCAGTTCATGGGTGAGCGCGATGAACATCTCGTTGGTCGTGAACTCCGACAGCTCGTCGAGGTTGCCGGCGTCCCAGGCCTGCTGCAGCTTCGCGTAGTGGCCCTTGGCCGCATCGAGGAACGCCTTCGTATCGAAGCCGGCCGGCACGCCCCACTGAGCGGCCGTGCTCTCCCCGCTCGGCCGGGCGAATGCGTCCATGGCGGAGCCAGGCCGTCCGCCGACCGTCGGCTCGATGCGCCGCTGCACCGGCGTCGGCGCCGGCGCGGGCGCCGTTTCGTAGCCCACGTTCGCGTACGTGCCCGGGCCGCGCTGCGCGCCGGCCGCGCCATAGGCGGGCTGCTGCGCGGGCCGCATGCGACGGAGCACGAAGCCGACGATCAGCATCAGCGCAAGGCCCACGAGAACCACGGTCATGATCATCGCCAGGGTTTCGCTGAGGCCGAGCATCGAGGCCAGCGCCGCGATCCCCAGCCCCGCCGCGAGGCCCATCAGCGCGCCGCGCCACGGGCTGCGCGGCGCGGCGGCGGCCGGCCCGGCGCCCGGCCGGGCCGCCGCCGCGGCCGGTTGCTGCGCCGGAGCGGCTTGCGTTCCCTGCTGCGGCGACTGCGCGGGCGGCGTGGCCTGACGCTGCTGCACCGTCGGCGACTGCTTGCCGAAACTGCGACCACCGCCCAGGCGGCGCTGCGCCTCGGCGTCGAACGTGAAGCTTGCAGCCAGTGCGCCGATCATCAGACCGGCGAGCAACTTCTTCATTGAACCTCCGAGAGTCAGTACTTCGTGCCGACGTGCAGGGCGCACACGCCCGCCGTCAGGTTGAACCATTGGACGCGATCGAAGCCGGCTTGTTCCATCAGCTTCGCCAGTTCTTCCTGCGGCGGATGCATGCGGATCGACTCCGCGAGGTAGCGGTAGCTGTCGCTGTCGCCCGCGATCTTCCTGCCCAGCCACGGCAGCACATTGAACGAATACGCATCGTAGAGGGGCGCGAGCGGCTGCCAAATGCGGGAAAACTCCAGCACCAGCAGGCGGCCGCCCGGCTTCAATACGCGCTGCATCTCCGCGAGCGCCAGGTCCTTGTGCGTCATGTTGCGCAGGCCGAAGGCCACGGACACGAGGTCGAAGTGCCCCGTCGGGAACGGCAGCTTCTCGGCGTCGCACTGCGCGAGCGGCAGGCGCAGCCCGCTGTCGAACATGCGGTCGCGCCCGACCGCCAGCATCGCGCCATTGATGTCCGTGAGCCAGACTTCTCCGCTGGCGCCCGCGCGTCGCGCGAACGCCTTGGCCAGATCGCCCGTGCCTCCCGCGATGTCGAGCACCTTCATGCCGGGACGCACGTTGGCCTGCCGGACCGTGAACGCCTTCCAGATCCGGTGCAGCCCGACCGACATGACGTCGTTCATGACGTCGTACTTCGTCGCCACGGAATCGAACACGCCGGCCACGTGCTGCGCCTTTTCCGACTCGTCGACGGAGCGGAAACCGAAGTGCGTGGTGGAATCGTGCTGCTTGTCGCTCATGCCGAAAGGATACGCGCGCCGAGTGCGCCGCCCGCGATCAATGGTGTCCGCAACCCGCGCCGCCGCTCTTGGTGAACGCGGCGTTCTCCGGCGCGCCCGCTTCGCGGCTCGCGCCGGCGGCGTCGAGCGACGCGAGATACTCGGCCCACATCCGGTCCTGGTTCACGCCGAGTTCGTAGAGGTACTCCCACGAGTAGATGCCGCTGGTGTGGCCATCGGAGAACTCCGGCTGGATTGCGTAGTAACCGACAGGCTGCAGCGCGGTGATCGTCACGTCCTTCTTGCCGACCTGCAGCGTTTCCTGCCCCGGCCCGTGGCCACGCACCTCCGCCGATGGCGAGTACACGCGGAGGAACTCGAAGGGCAAACGAAATCTCTGCCCGTCTTCGTACTCGAGTTCGAGCACTCGCGACCCGGCGTGGAGCGTGATGTTGGTCGGCGTCATGGACACGATGGGCGGCGTCGTTCGAGGTGGGCCGGGCGAAGCAGCGATGCCTCGCGGCGAGTGGCGCGCCCGGCGGGACTCGAACCCACGACCCCTGGCTTCGGAGGCCAGTACTCTATCCATCTGAGCTACGGGCGCTTGTCGACTGCCGCGGGCAGTCGAAGCGAGGGCGAATGGTAGCCGTTTCTGCTGCGCCCGTCCCCGCGGCGCCTCCCGAAACGCGAATGAAATCAAGGGCTCGCCCCGGTCGCACAGGCGCCACCCGCTATACTTGAACGCTTCGCGGGACGCGTCGACGCCGGCCCTGCAAACGACATCACCTCACCCAACAGTCCGCCCGCACATCGCTGCACAGGCCCAGGAGCCACGCATGTCCGACCAGCACAACGCCCTGATCAAGACGCCGCGTCAGTTGATCACTGTCGTCATTCTCGCGTTCGTGGTGCCCGTGATCGTGATCATCCTGCTGGTGGTCTTCGTGGCCGGCAGCAAGTCCGGCGGCGCCGGCTCGGATGCGATGACGCCGGAGGCGATCTCCGACCGGCTCAGGCCGGTCGGCGTGGTCGCTCTGCAAGAGGCCGCAGGCGCGCGCGCGCTGCAGTCCGGAGAGGCGGTCTACCAGGCGGCATGCGCGGCATGCCACAGCACTGGCGCGGCGGGCTCTCCGAAGCTCGGTGATGCCGCCGCGTGGAGTGCGCGCCTCAAGCAGGGCTTCGACACACTCGTGACGCATGCGGTCGATGGCTTCAAGGCGATGCCGGCCAAGGGCGGCAACCCCGACCTCGATCCGATCGAAGTTGCCCGCGCCGTGGCGTTCATCGGCAACAAGTCCGGCGGCAAGTTCACCGAGCCGGCAGCGCCGGCCGCCGCTGCCGCCGCGACTGGCAGCCAGCCTCGCACGGGAGAACAGGTCGTCAAGCAGGTATGCAGCGGGTGCCACGACTCGGGCAAGGGCGGGGCGCCGAAGATCGGCGACCGTGCGGCGTGGGCCAAGCGCGTGTCCGGCGGACTCGACGCCGTGACCGCCTCGGCGATCAATGGCCATGCGGGCATGCCGGCGCGTGGCGGCATGGCGAACCTCACGGACCCGGAAATGAGGGCCGCCGTGCTGTACATGTTCAACGCGGGCGGCGGAGCGGCCGCCGCCACCAAGGTCGCCGCATCGACGGCGCCCGCCGCTGCTGCGGGACCCTCCAAACCGCCTGCCGCCGCGGCGGGTGGCAAGCCCGATGGCGCCAAGGTATATGCGGCCGGCTGCAACGCGTGCCATGCCGCGGGCGTGGCGGGCGCGCCGAAGTTCGGCGACAAGGCCGCCTGGGCCGCGCGCGCGCCGCAAGGGGCGGCGGCGCTGACCGCCTCGGTGATCAAGGGCAAGGGTGCGATGCCGCCGAAAGGCGGGCAAGCCAGCGCGAGCGACGCCGAGCTTCGCGCCGCGGTCGAGCACATGCTGGCGGCCGCGAAGTAAGCGTTCGGCTGCGCAAGAACAACGGGCGCCGCGGCGCCCGTTTTCTTTGCGGCGTGCGCCCCGCGTTACGGGTTCAGTTGCTGGTACACGCCGCGCGCGATCGTCTGCAGTTCGTCGCGCGCGATGTCGCCGGCCAGCGCGTATCCGAACGGACCGTCGATCCAGTAGAACACCCGCGCGCCCTGGTCCTCGCTGAAACGGAACGACGTTTCCGCGTTGTTGGCCTCGCGCTTGACGAGCAGCGAGAGCCGCTTGCCCTGCGGGTTCTCGTACATCAGCAGGGCGAGCGGCGCGGGATCGCGGCTGCTGGTCGGCGGCAGGAGGCGGCCGCCGAGCAACTGATAGCCGAAGGACGTCAGCGACGGCGTGCGCAGGGGCGCATCGAGGCGCTTGGACAACCACGCCACCAGATGCTTCTCTTCGGCGGCCGACACCTCCACCGGGTGCCGCACCTCGGGCACGTAGGCCACGTGCGCCAGAGCAGCGTCGCGGGCAATGCTGACCGGACCGCTCGATCCGCCCTGCCAACTGCGCCAGCCGAAGCCGATGCCGATGCCGAGGACCAGCGTGGCCGCGAGCGCCAGCCACCGGGATGCGTTGGCCGCACGGCGCGGCGGACGAACGTCGAGCGCGTGCGCCTCGGTCAGCACGGAGTCATACAGGGCGTGCAGGCCGAGGTTCTGTTCCAGATAGGCGCGCACGCGCCGGGCGGCATCGGCATCCTCCGCGATCCAGCCCTCGACCTCGCGCCGCTCCTCGTCGGTCAGCGCGTTGTCGACGTAGGCGTGCAACAGTTCGTCGGTCAGTGCCTGGTTCATTTCACACGTCGCAGGGAAACCTGGCGGTCCGCGCCGCCGGTGCCCGCTTCCAGCAGGATGCGCAGCCGCTCGCGGCCGCGGGAAAGGCGCGACATCACCGTGCCGATCGGTACTCCAAGCACTTCGGATGCCTCCGCGTAGCTGAACTGCTCGAGTCCGACGAGCAGCAGGACTTCGCGCTGCTCCCCGGGAAGCAGGGATAGCGAGCGCGCGAGTTCGGCGAGGACCACCCCGGTCTCGACCGAGGTCGCCGTCGCGGCGCCCACGTCGTCCAGGGCCATGTCGTCCAGGGACACCGTGGGGCGGCTTCGGCGCGCGCCATTGACGAACACGTTATGCATCACGGTGAACATCCACGCGCGCAGGTCGGTCCCGGGTTGCCAGAGCGCGCGCTTGGTCCATGCGCGCTCCAGCGTGTCCTGGGTGAGATCGTCGGCGGCTTCGCGATTGCCGGTCAGCGCACGGGCATAGCGCCGCAGCCGCGGCACCACCGCCTCGAGATCCGCTGCGCCGAACGACTCCGCCAATTCGATCTCCGCCTGCGCGCCCTGAACGCGCGTTGCCGATCCCGATCAGGGACGCGCGACGCGCCAGGCGTTGTTGAAGCCATCCCCGGTCTTGTCGCCCGGCTTGCTGTCCTTGATCCACAGGTACAGCGGCTTGCCCTTGTACGCCCACTGCTTGCCGCCGTCATCACGCGTGATCACGGTGTAGTCGCCCGACGGCTTCGCATCGGCGGCAGCCATCAACGGCGGCCAGTTGGTGGCGCAGGGTCCGTTGCACACGCTCTTGCCGCTGCCCGCGGCATCCTTGTCGAAGGTGTACAGGGTCATTCCGGCGCTGTTGGTCAGCACGCCTCCAGTGGTCTTGGTCGGGCCGGCCGGGGCGGACCCCATCATGCCTTCCATGGTCGAGCAGGCGGACAGGACAACGGCGGCGATGAGGATCAGGAAACGACGCATGCGGCTCTCCGCGGGTTGAGTGACATGCGGCGAACGCGGCCGCTCCCGGAGTTATTCCCCCTTTCGGGACTCCGCTCGTCAGATTTCCTGCGGATCGACCTCGACATGCCAGCGGATACGACTCCGTCTGGCCCTCAGTCCCTCGAGCCAGGCGCGCAGGAAGGACTGCAGCGGCCCACGGCGGTCGGCTTCGACCAGCAGTTGCGCACGCTCGACGCCCGCCAGCCGCTGCAGGGCCATCGGTACCGGGTCGAACACGCGAACTTCACGTCCTGCGGGCGCTTCGTCGCGCGCTTCACGCAGGAAGCCGAGCGCCGCGTCCATCGTCCGCGCCTCCGCGGTCAGCAGCGCCTGGTACGTGTAGGGCGGCATGTTGGCGGAACGACGCTCGGCGAGCTGCCCGTCCGCGAATGCGGCGTAATCGTGGAGCGCCAGCGCCGCGAACAGCGGGTGCGCCGGGAAGCGGGTCTGCACCAGGACGCGGCTCGCATGCCCTCCGCGTCCCGCCCGCCCCGCGACCTGCACGAGAGTCGAGAACAGGCGCTCGGGCGCGCGGAAATCATGCGACGCCAGCTGCCCATCGGGATTGAGGACGACGACGAGCGCCACGCCCTGGAAGTCGTGACCCTTCGCGATCATCTGCGTGCCGACCAGGACGTCGACGTGCCCGGCGTGGACCGCATCGAAGGCATGCTCGGCGGCGTGACGTCGGCGCGTCGAGTCGCGGTCGATGCGCATTACACGCGCCGTCGGCAGCAGTTCCCGCAGCAGTTCCTCGATCCGCTGCGTGCCGTGCCCGACGCCGTGCAGCGCCTGGTTGCCGCAGGTCGGACACGCGCGCGGCGTGCTCTCGGTGAACCCGCAGTGATGGCAGCGCAGGGTGCGGTCGGTCTTGTGGAAGACGGCGAACGTCGAGCACCGGGGGCAGCGGGAAAGCCAGCCGCACGCATCGCAGGCGACGACCGGCGCGTATCCGCGCCGGTTCAGGAACACCAGCGACTGCCTGCCCGCTTCGAGCGTGGCGCCGAGTGCGACGACCACGGCGGGAGCGATGCCGGACCCTGCCTTCGCGTCGGGCGACCGCAGATCGACGAGCTCGATCGCGGGCGGCTCCGCGTCTTCATCGACGGCGCGTTGCGTGAGTCGCAGCACCTCGTAGCGGCCAGCCTGCGCTGCCGCCCAGGTCTCCAGCGAGGGCGTCGCCGACCCCAGCACCACCGGGATCCCGAGCATCTGCGCGCGCTTGATCGCGAGGTCGCGCGCCGAATACCGCACGCCCTCTCCGGCCTTGTACGAGGGGTCATGCTCCTCGTCGACCACGATCAACGCCAGCGCCGGCAAGGAGGCAAACACGGCGAGCCGCGTCCCGACGACGATCCGCGCCCGCTCTTCATGGGCGGCCAGCCACGCCGCCGACCGCTCGCCATCCGGCAGCCCACTGTGCAGCGTCACCACGCCGACCTCCCCGAAGCGCGCGATCAGGAGCGCCTCGAGCTGCGGGGTCAGATTGATTTCCGGCACGAGCAGCAGGACCTGCGAACGGGCATCCGCCCGCAGCCGGTCCTCGATGGCACGCAGGTAGACCTCGGTCTTGCCGCTGCCCGTGACGCCGAACAAGCAGGTGCACGCCGAAGCCGCGCGCGGCAACCAGCGCGTCGACCGCCTTCTGCTGCTCCGCGTTGAGTTGCCGCTCGATGGAGTTCATCGCGGCCGCCACGACGGGCCGACCGCGGCGCAATCGAGCCAGCGCGTGCGCGAAACGCGGACCGGGCCTGGACCTCAGCATGGGTGGAAGGGCGGGCATCGCGACTTCACCCCAGGGCTGCTGGTAGTAGTCCGCCGCGAAGAGCGTGAAGTCGAGCCAGTGCCGATCCAGCGGCTGGATGGCGTCGAGGACAGTGGCGACGGCTTTCAATCGGCCGGGGTCGACGCCGGTGCTGTCGCACACGTCGACGATCAGCCCGGTCTGCAATCGCCGACCGACCGGAACGACGCAGACCTGCCCAGGCAACGCGCCGTCGAACGCCAGCGTGTAGTCGAGCGGCTGGGAGATCGGGACATCGACGACGACGCGGGCGTAGCGGGTCGCTGTGGTCGTCGTCATGGTCAAGAAAGACGTGAAGGAATGAGCCTAAGTCCCTGAAACAAAAGGAGCCCAGAAATGGGCGTGCGACACTGTGGATAACTTTGTGGAAAACTGGCGTGAACCTGGCCGAAACCCGCATGGGAATTGAACCCATCCGGAAAGGGGCAATCTGCTGCGCAAAATCGACTTCTTTAAATTCAATGGGTTACGGTAGAGGTAGCGAGGTGCCGGAAACGCTTTCCCACTGTTGAGTAGGGCTCCGGACGAAGTCAGCATTTGTGAATAAGTCAAGTCCCCTGCCTCGCCTTGCCTTCAGATGAAGTGACTGCTCACGCCCGCAAATGGCGGCTGTGCGCATGGACCGCATCGACCAGAATTCCAACGCTTTCGGGCGGCGTGAACTGGGAGATCCCATGACCCAGATTAAAGACGTGTCCGGCCCAGGATCCGTCCGCGTTCCGGGGGCGGCCAAACGAGTCGAGCACCCGCTCCGCCTCGGCGCGAATCGCTTCCGGAGGCGCGAACAGCGCCATCGGGTCGAGGTTGCCCTGCAAGGCGCAACGATCGCCAATGCGCGCCCGTGCCTTGCCGAGATTCACCGTCCAGTCCAGCCCGACGCCGTCGCAGCCGGTCTGCGCGATCTCCTCGAGCCAGAGGCCGCCGCCCTTGGTGAACACGATGGACGGAACGCGCTGGCCGTCGTGCTCTCGCTTGAGTTGTCCGACCACTTCCCGCATGTAGGCGAGCGAGAAGGCCTGATAGGCACCGTCGGCCAGCGCGCCACCCCACGTATCGAAGATCATGACAGCCTGGGCGCCGGCCTCGATCTGCGCGTTCAGGTAGTCGGCCACTGCCTTCGCATTCACTCGCAAGATCGCGTGCAGCAGGTCCGGGCGGCCGTACAGCATCGACTTGATCAGTCGGAAGTCATCGGAGCCGCCACCCTCGACCATGTAGCAGGCGAGCGTGAAGGGGCTGCCCGAGAAACCGATCAGGGGAATCCGGCCGCCCAGCGCGGTGCGGATTTCGCGCACGGCGTCGGTGACGTAGCGCAGTTCCCCCGCCGGATCCGGCGCCCGCAGGCGGGCGACGTCAGCCTCGGTACGCACGGGCCGCTCGAACTTCGGACCCTCCCCCTCGGCGAAGTACAGACCGAGCCCCATGGCATCGGGGACGGTGAGGATGTCCGAGAAGAGGATCGCCGCGTCGAGATCGAAGCGATCGACCGGCTGCATCGTCACCTCGGTCGCGAACGCCGGCGACTTGGCGAGCCCGAGGAAGCTGCCGGCCCGCTTGCGCGTCGCGTTGTACTCCGCCATGTAGCGCCCGGCTTGACGCATGAGCCACACGGGGGTGTACTCGGTCGGTTGACGGAGCAGCGCGCGCAGCAGCGTGTCGTTCTGGAGTTTCACGAGGGAACGGTCCGGGTGGGTGAGACTAAGGGCGGAGATTTTCGCACGGCCGCGCTGCCGGCCTGGGTGGATGCGCGGCCGGAGGGAGTGGTTCTCGCTCTCCACGTCCAGCCCGGAGCGAGACGGACCGCGGTCGTCGGCCTCCACGGAGAGCGATTGAAGATCGCCGTCGCCTCCCCGCCTGCCGATGGACGCGCCAACGCGGCGCTCCTCGCGTTTCTCGCCGAGCGTCTTGCGCTGCCCAAGTCGGCTCTCACGCTGCTATCCGGCGCCACCTCGCGCGAGAAGCGGGTGGCAGTGTCCACGTCCCTGCATCCGTCCTCGCTCGCGGATTTCTTGCTCCAGGCGCACCAGAAATGAAAAAGCAGGCCCGAGGGCCTGCTTCTTCACTGGCGTAAATCGCTTGCCGATTACTTCTTGGCGGCAGGGGCGGCAGGAGCGGAGCCGGAGCAGCAGCAGCGGGGGCTGCGGCTTTCTCGTCTTTCTTCGCGGCCGGGGCGGCGTCTTTCTTCGCCGGGGCAGCATCCTTCTTCGCGGCCGGGGCGGCGTCTTTCTTCGCCGGGGCAGCATCTTTCTTCGCCGGGGCCGCAGCCGCCGGTTTGGCATCAGCCGGCTTGGCTTCGGCCTTCTTGTCCTGCGCAAAGGCGATGCCCGACGCGAAGGCCGTGGCGATCAGGGCAGCAATCAGCTTCTTCATGGTGTGTTCCTGGAACGTAGTTTTGGGTTGGTTTCGAGCCCGCCCAAGACCGAACCTCCCCAGTCCCTGCAGACCCAATGCGGCTAACGGTGCAGCCGGGCCGGAGGTTGACACACCGGCAAGGGTAAACGCCCGACTCCACCCAGCCAGGGGGCAGAAACAAGCCCCAAACTGGGCGGATGATGCATTCTTGCTACTCCTGCGGGACAGTGAGTGTCCGCACACGCCACTTGCTGTCGTTCGTGAAGAGCCAGGTTTCCGAGTACGTCATGGCACCCGTCTTCACCAGCGCCGGGGGCGGCGCCGGTAGCGGCGAGGCAGTCTTCAGCGACGCCTGGACCATGTTGTTGAGCTTGGCGATGCCGGGCGACCGAACGATCCTGGAGCGCGTCACCTGGCCGTTCTTGTCGACGGTCACGTCGACGACGATCACGCCTTGCAGCAGGTGGTGCGGCCGGCCTTCGAACAGTTCCTTCGCATTGGCCGCATGAATCCGCTCGGCCGCCTGCCGCTTCCACTGCTCGAGCGCCGGGTCGCGGGAGGCGAGGCGCGGACCCGAACCCGGCCACCATGACGGCGCCTCAACCGCCGGTGCCGACGGCTTGGGGGCGGTCCCCGACGCGGCTGGCGCGACCGGTGCCGACGGCGAAGATGACGGTGCCACCGAGCCACAGCCCGCCGCGACGACGATCGCCGCGGCAAAGGTGGCGTGGAGCAGATAGTTGCGCTTCAGCATGGTTCAGTACCTCGCGTCGAGCCCGACGGTCCAGGACCGGCCGGGGGCCGGTTCAAAGAACCGACCGTTGGCTTCATTGACGATCACCGAGCCGATGTATCGCGCGTCCAGCAGGTTGTCGATGCGGAAAAAAGCGCGGAGTTTCCAGCTTCCCGCCACGAACGGGCGTTGCACCGAGAGGTTCACCTGTCCCCATCCGGCCGCGAAGTCGCTGTTGCGGTCATCGACTGGCAGGCGGGACTGTGCCCGCCACTCGGCACCGAGGTCGAGGCCGTGTGTGCGGTAATCGGCCCGGACGAATAAAGTCTGCGCCGGCACGCCCGGCAGGCGATTCCCGGCCGGCACGACCAGCGTCGGCTGGGTACACGGCGCACTCTGGCAGACCGCGAAGGGCTCCGAGTACGTCGCCCGGATCGTTGCCAGCGCGGCCTGCAGCGACAGGTCGTCGAGCGGACGCCACACGACACTCGCCTCCGCGCCGTAACGCTCGGTCGCCGCCGCGTTGCCGAACGAGGATCGCCCGCCGACGTTGGTCAGCACGACGATGTCGTCCTCCGTGCGCACGCCGAACAGCGCCGCGGTGACACTCAGCGACGCCGACGGCAGGTACTTCCAGCCGACCTCGACGTTGTTGCTGCGTGCCGGCTTCAATGCGGTGTTCAGTCCGGCGCTGCCGTCCGGCCGGTACGCGAGTTCGTTCAGCGTCGGCGTTTCGAACCCGCGCCCATACGACGCGTAGTAACTCGTGCCCGGCGAAGCGCGGTACACGAGGCCGACGACCGGGTTGACGCTGCTCATGTCGATGCCGCCCGAGTCGTCACCGTTCGCCAGATAGAGGTCGTCGCTCCGGAACTCGACACGCGATGCGCGCGCGCCGGCGGTGAGCTTCCATCGTGCGGCGAGATCGGCCTCCACCTGCAGGTAAGCGTCGTTCGAGGTGACCGTGTTGTTCTCGTCGCGACGCAGGCGCCCCATGACGCCCAGCGTGCTGCCGATGAAGTTCTCGTACCCGCGCCGGTCTTCGCTCAGGCGCTCGACGTTCACCCCCGCGGTGACCGTCGCCCGCTCGAAGTAACGTTGAACGCGTGCGTCGACGCCGCTGAAATCGCGCGCGAAGTCGATCACGCCGCCCGGATGCGTCGGCGGTCTCTGTACCGCCACCGGTATCGCCTGGAACTGCGTGACCTCGCGGTTGCCGATCCAGGCCGCCACATTGGAGCGCCATCCGCCCCCAAGGTCCGTCGCGAGGTCGCCGCCAAATTGCGTCTGCTGCGCCGACTTCCGTGTGTTGAACTGGAGCGCCTGCGGCGACGCCTGGCGCGGGTCCGCGGCGGCCTGCGCACGCGTCAGGCCGAGCGGGTCCATCGAATCGGGCATGTCGAGACTGTTCACCGTCAGGCGAAGCTGCCCGATCGGCGTGGCCGCAACTCCACGGACATTGACCACGTCGCGCGTCGCCGCGCTGTGTTCGCGGTACCCCTCGGTGGAAAATCGCCCGGCGTCCAGCGCGATCGCAGCCGCATCACTGCCGACAGCCGCACTGGCCCCGAGGCGCCATGTCCCATAGCCCCCGGCGGCACTCGTGATCTCGCCAGTCGGCGCGGACGGACCGACGCGCGTGGTCATGGCAATCACGCCCCCGGAGGAGTTGCCGTACAGCGCCGAGAACGGCCCCCGCAGGACTTCGATGCGTTCGACGGCGTTGAGGGGAAAGTTCGAGACCTGGCCCTGCCCGTCGGGCATCGACGCCGGGATGCCGTCCAGGTAGAGCCGCACCCCGCGCACGCCGAAGGTGGACCGCGCGCCGAAACCGCGGATGGAGATCTGCAGGTCCTGCGCGTAGTTCTGCCGGTTCAGCGCGACGACGCCGGGAATGCGCGCCAGCGTTTCCGACAGGTTCACCCGCCACTGACCGTCACGCACTTCGTCGCGTTCGATCACATCGACGGATGCGGGAACGTCGAGGGCCGCCCGCTCGCTGCGCGTCGCAGTGACGACCGTCGTCTCGAGCGTGGTCGGGGCGATCTGTGCGTAGGCGACCGGTGCAGTCAGAGCGAACGGAGTCAGCGCGAGCGTGACCAGGCGGCGCAGCGGCGGCGCGCCTGGTCGACGACGACGGTTCGCGGCGCGCACTCCGCGCGGACACGACATGGCGTGGGTCATTGCGGCACGGCCTTCACTTCAATCTGGATCGCGGAATAGTACGCAGCGAGTTCGCGAATGTCGTCGTCGCTCAGTCCCCTGGCGGCGACCGACATGACTTCACTGCGTCGCGTTCCGGCGCGGTACGCGCGCAGTTCGCGTTCCAGATAGGACGCAGGCTGCGCCGCGAGGTTGGGCGCATCGGGCAACTTCGAAATGCCGTCCAGTCCGTGGCATGCCTGGCAGGCGCTTGCCTTGCGGCGACCAGCCGCCACATCCTGCGCAATGGCGTCGCCGCAGGCGGCGAGCGCTCCCGAAACGACCGCCGCCGCGGTGAACGCGGCGGCGGCGAGCGTGCGGAGACCCATCCCGCTCAGGGCTGGTAGGAGATGCGGTAGATCGCACCCGCAAAGTCGTCCGACACGAGCAGGGACCCGTCCTTCATCACGGCGACGTCCACCGGCCGGCCGCGATACGTTCCCGTGCTGCTGTCCAGCCAGCCGTCGGCGAACACCTCGGTCTTGTCGGCCGTGCCGTCGGCCTTGAGCGAAGTGAACATCACGCGCGCGCCGATCGGCTTGGTGCGATTCCACGAGCCGTGCTGCGCCGAAAAGATGCCGCCCTGGTACTTCGCCGGGAACTGCTTGCCGGTGTAGTGCGTCAGGCCGAGGTCAGCCGCGTGCGCATCCATGTAGACCTGCGGATCCGTGATGTTGGCCGGCAGCGGGTCCTTGTCATACCCGTGCTCCGTGATGCGCGTCTTGCCCTGTTTCCACGGATAGCCGAAGAACTGGCCGGGCTTGGTAGCGCGGTTCAGCTCGCCCGCCGGGATGTCGTCACCCATGCCGTCGGTCTGGTTGTCGGTGAACCACACCGAGCCGTCTTTCGGGCTGATGTCGATCCCGACCGAGTTGCGGATTCCAGTGGCGTAGACCTCGCGCTTGGAGCCGTCGAACGGGTTCATGCGGACGATGCCGCCGATGCCGACCTTGTTGAACAACGCGATCTTGTCGCGCGGCTGCACGTTGAACGGCTGGCCCAGGGTGATGTAGAGCATGCCGTCCGGCCCGACGCGGCAGGTGCGCGCGTGGTGGTTGTACGACTCCTCCTCGACCGGAATCAGCTGCCCTTGCGGCACCACTTCGATCACCGCAACATCGGGGCCTTCGTAGAAGAACTCCGCCGCGGGGAAGTTCAGCACGCGGTTGTGCTCGACGACGATCAGGAAGCCGTCCTTGGTCCAGCACACGCCGTTGGGCACCTGGAACTTCAGCGACGGCGCGAACTGCTTGACCTCGTCGGCCACGTAGTCGCTGTTGCGATCCGTCACCGCCCACACCGCCGTCTTGCGCGTGCCGACGAAGAGCATGTTGGTGCTCGGTGCGATGGCCATGTGGCGCGCGTCCGGGACGATCGCGAACAGCTCGATCTTGAAGCCGGGCGGCAGCTTGATGCGCTTCAGGTTCTCGCGCAGGGCATCGGCGTTCTTGCCCGACTGCGGAACCGACGGGATGTTCGGGTCCGTGCCCGAGGCCCTCATCTGCTTGAGCTTCTCGATGTTCTGCTGCGCGACCGCGGGCACGATGCTGCCGACGGCCAGCGCAACCGCGACCGCGGTCGCCTTCCAAGTGCGTTTCATGTGTGTCTCCTGTCTCGTGCGTCGTTGTTATGACTGTGCATCGCACTGGCGCGTGCGATGGGCCGAGTCTATGGATGGCCGCGTGCCCGGGCAATCAGGCTGGCTTGGGCGCGTCGCCCGATACCGCGAAGGCGCGAGCGCTGCGCCGCGATCGCTCAGCGAACGACGAGCACCGGCCGGAGAGTGTGCGTGAGCACGCGCTGCGTCTCGCTGCCAAGCACGAGCCCGTGGACGCCGCGGCGTCCGTGCGAGGCCATCACGATCAGCCCGCAATCGTGCTTGTCCGCGGCGGCGATGATTGCGCGGTAGGGCTCGTCGTCTTCGAGCATCGAGGTGTGGCAGGCGACGCCGGCCGCTGCCGCGGCCTGCTGCGACGCGCGCGAGGCGCTCGCTCGCTTCGGCGCCGGCCCGGCCCTGATAGTCCTCGGCCGCCACGCCGCTCGACTCGCCGATCCCCGCGTACGGATAGACCGGCAGCGCGGTGAAGGCGACCAGTTCCGCTCCCAGCGCCCCAGCCAGTTCCACGGCCGTTGCCACCGCCTTATCCGACAGCGCGGAGCCGTCGGTCGCCACCAGTATCCTGCCGTTGAACATGTGTCCTCCGTCGGTCCCTTCGATAGTAGGGCGAAGCGGCCAACAAAAAAGGGCAGCGAACGCTGCCCCTTGGGTTTGCGCCAGGCCCGCGCCGCTCAGCGGCCGCGCAACTTCCGGATGGCGGCGAGCTGCGCCGCGATCGACGACATCTCCGCCTCGACCTTGGCGATCTCGAGGTCGCTGGTCGCGTTCTTGCGCGCTTCCTCCGCGTCCTTCAGCGCCTCGCGCGCCTTCGCCTCGTCGAGGTCCTTGCCGCGGATGGCGGTGTCGGCGAGCACGGTGACGAGGTGCGGTTGCACCTCGAGGATGCCGCCGGCGACGAACACCTGCTCTTCGGCGGCCTGGTCCGCCACCTTGATGCGCACCACACCCGGCCGGATGCGCGTGATGAGCGGCGCGTGCTGCGGATAGATGCCGAGCTCACCAACTTCGCCCGGCAGCACGACGAACTCCGCCAGACCTGAAAAGATCGACTCTTCCGCGCTGACGACGTCGACTTGGATGGTGGCCATCTGACTCTCCCTGCGAGGCGCCCGTTACTGCAGCGTCTTCGCCTTCTCGAACGCCTCGTCGATCGTGCCGACCATGTAGAACGCCTGCTCCGGCAATGCGTCGCACTCGCCGTCGACGATCATCTTGAAGCCGCGGATCGTCTCCTTCAGCGGCACGTACTTGCCGGGCGAGCCGGTGAACACCTCGGCGACGTGGAAGGGCTGCGACAGGTAGCGCTGCAGCTTCCGCGCGCGCGCGACCGCCAGCTTGTCCTCGGGCGACAGCTCGTCCATGCCGAGAATCGCGATGATGTCGCGCAGTTCCTTGTAGCGCTGCAGCGTGGCCTGCACGCGGCGCGTCGTCGCGTAGTGCTCCTCGCCGACCACGTTCGGGTCGATCTGGCGCGACGTCGAGTCGAGCGGATCGACCGACGGATAGATGCCGAGCGACGCGATCTCGCGGCTCAGCACCACGGTGGCGTCGAGGTGGCCGAAGGTCGTCGCAGGCGACGGGTCGGTCAGGTCGTCCGCCGGCACGTACACGGCCTGGATCGACGTGATCGAGCCGGTCCTGGTCGACGTGATGCGCTCCTGCAGGCGGCCCATTTCCTCGGCCAGCGTCGGCTGGTAGCCCACCGCCGACGGCATCCGGCCCAGCAGCGCCGACACTTCGGTGCCGGCCAGCGTGTAGCGGTAGATGTTGTCGACGAAGAACAGGATGTCGCGGCCCTCGTCGCGGAAGCGCTCGGCCATCGTCAGTCCCGTCAGGCCGACGCGCAGCCGGTTGCCGGGCGGCTCGTTCATCTGGCCGAACACCATCGCCACCTTCGACTTCGACAGGTCTTCCTGCACGATGACCTTGGCGTCCGACATCTCGTGATAGAAGTCGTTGCCCTCGCGCGTGCGCTCGCCGACGCCCGCGAACACCGACAGGCCCGAGTGCTGGGTCGCGATGTTGTTGATCAGCTCCAGCATCGTCACGGTCTTGCCGACGCCGGCGCCGCCGAACAGGCCGATCTTGCCGCCCTTGGCGAACGGGCAGATCAGGTCGATGACCTTGATTCCCGTCTCGAGCAGTTCGACCGACGGCGCCAGTTCATCGAACTTCGGGGCGGGCTGGTGAATGCTGCGCCGCTCGTCGGACTGGATCGGGCCGCGCTCGTCGATCGGGCGACCGAGCACGTCCATCACGCGCCCGAGCACGCCGGGGCCGACCGGGACCTTGATGTTGTCGCCGGTGTTGCGGACCTTCATGCCGCGCTTCAGGCCGTCGGACGAACCCATCGCGATGGTGCGCACGACGCCGTCGCCGAGTTGCTGCTCGACCTCGAACGTCAGGCCCTGCTCGACCAGCTTGTTGCCGGCATCCTGCTCGAGGACCAGCGCGTCGTAGACGTGCGGCATCGCGTCGCGCGGGAACTCGACGTCGACGACCGCGCCGATGCACTGAACGATGGTCCCGGTGGTTACGGTGCTCATGCTTGTTTCCTTAAGTCTCGGTATCCGAATCCGTTGGCTCGCGCGATGCCGGTCACGACACTGCCGCGGCGCCGCCCACAATCTCTGAAATCTCTTTCGTGATGCCCGCCTGCCGCGTCTTGTTGTAGATGAGCTGCAGTTCCTCGATCACCTTCTTGGCATTGTCGGACGCCGCCTTCATCGCCACCATGCGCGCGCTCTGCTCGGAGGCCATGTTCTCGGCCATCGACTGGTACACCAGCGCCTCGACATAGCGCGTCATCAGTTCGTCGATCACGCGCTGCGCATCGGGCTCGTAGAGGTAGTCCCACGAGTACGCGCGCTTCTCTTCAGGCGTCTGCTCGAAGCGCGCGGCCGACAGCGGCAGCAGCTGTTCGATCAACGGCTCCTGCTTCATCGTGTTGATGAAGCGCGAGTAGGCGATGTAGACGGCGTCGAGCCGGCCCTCCGCGTAACCGTCGAGCAGGATCTTGACGGGGCCGATGAGCCGTTCCGCGTGCGGCTTGTCGCCGAGCTGGACGGCGCTTGCGACGATGTTCGCGTTCAGGCGCTGCAGGAAGCCGAAGCCCTTGTTGCCGAGCGCGCTCGCCTCGAACTTGATGCCCTGGCTTTCCCACTGCTTGACCATCTGCAGGACGGCGCGCTGCACATTCGTGTTCAGCCCGCCGCACAGGCCCTTGTCGGTGGAGATCAGGATCAGGCCGACGTTGCGGATCGTGTCGCGCTTCACCACGAACGGGTGGCGGTATTCGGGATTGGCCAGCGCGAGGTGGGCGACGATGTTGCGGATCTTGTCGCCGTATGGACGCGTATTGCGCATGCGGTCCTGCGCCTTGCGCATCTTGCTCGCGGCCACCATTTCCATCGCCTTCGTGATCTTGCGCGTGTTCTGCACGCTCTTGATCTTCAGGCGGATTTCTTTGGTACTTGGCATCGTCTAAGTCGGCACGGCGCGCACGCCCGCGTGCCGAATCCTGGTTAGTAGCCCGCGGACTTCCTGAATTCCTTGATGGCGTCGGTGAGCGCCTGCTCGTCGTCCTTGGACAGATCCTTGGTCGACTCGATGCGCTCCACCAGCGCGGAGTGCTTCGTCTGCAGGAACTCGCGCAGGTTCTTCTCGACCGTCAGCGCATCCTTGACTTCGACGTCGTCGAAGAAGGCGTTGTTCACCGCGAACAGCGTCACCGCCTGCTCCCACACCTGCAGCGGCTTGTACTGCGGCTGCTTCATCAGTTCCGTCACCAGGCGGCCGCGGTCGAGCTGCTTGCGGGTCGCCTCGTCGAGGTCGGAGGCGAACTGCGCGAACGCCGCCAGCTCGCGGTACTGCGCGAGCGCGAGACGCACGCCGCCGCCGAGCTTCTTGATGACCTTGGTCTGGGCCGCGCCGCCGACGCGCGACACCGAGATGCCCGCGTTGATGGCCGGACGGATGCCGGCGTTGAACAGATCGGTCTCGAGGAAGATCTGGCCGTCGGTGATCGAGATGACGTTGGTCGGCACGAAGGCGGTCACGTCGCCCGGCCTGCGTCTCGATGATCGGCAGCGCGGTCAGCGAACCGGTCTTGCCCTTGACCGCGCCATTGGTGAACTTCTCGACGTACTCCTCGTTGACGCGCGCCGCGCGCTCGAGCAGGCGCGAGTGCAGGTAGAACACGTCGCCCGGATACGCCTCGCGGCCCGGCGGACGGCGCAGCAGCAGCGACACCTGGCGATAGGCCCACGCCTGCTTGGTCAGGTCGTCATAGATGATCAGCGCGTCCTGGCCGCGGTCGCGGAAGTACTCGCCCATCGTGCAGCCGGAGTACGGCGCGATGTACTGCATCGCCGCCGATTCGGACGCGGAGGCCGCCACGACGATCGTGTAGGCCATCGCGCCGGTCTCTTCGAGCTTGCGGACGACGTTGACGACCGTCGAGGCCTTCTGCCCGATCGCGACGTACACGCAGATCAGGTCCTTGCCCTTCTGGTTGATGATCGTGTCGACCGCCACCGCCGTCTTGCCGGTCTGGCGGTCGCCGATGATCAGCTCGCGCTGGCCGCGGCCGACCGGGACCATCGCGTCGATGGCCTTCAGGCCGGTCTGCACCGGCTGCGACACCGATTTCCGCGCGATCACGCCCGGCGCGACCTTCTCGATGACGTCGGTCATCTTGGCGTTGATCGGGCCCTTGCCGTCGATCGGCTGGCCGAGCGAGTTCACCACGCGGCCGATCAGTTCCGGGCCGACCGGCACCTCGAGAATGCGGCCGGTCGCCTTGACCGTGTCGCCCTCGGTGATGTGCTCGTAGGCGCCCAGGATCACCGCGCCGACCGAGTCGCGCTCGAGGTTCAGCGCGAGGCCGAACGTGTTGTTCGGGAACTCGAGCATCTCGCCCTGCATGACGTCCGACAGGCCGTGCACGCGGCAGATGCCGTCCGTGACGGTGACCACCGTGCCCTGCGTGCGCAGCTTCGGTCGAGACGCCGAGGTTCTGGATACGGCTCTTCAGCAGTTCGCTGATTTCACTGGGATTGAGTTGCATCGTTCAACTCCGAAAATTCGTCTGGCCCGTTGAGGCAAGGGGTTAGGCCGTCAGGGCCGTCTGCATCTGGTTCAGTCGGGCGCGCACCGAGTTGTCGAGCACCTGGTCGCCCACGGCGATGCGCACGCCGCCGATCAGCGCCGGGTTCACCTGCACGGTCGGCCGCAGCCTGGTGCCGAAGCGCTTCGACAGCGCCGCGAGCAGCTCGTTCACCTGCGCCGTCGGACAGCGGGAACGCGGTCTCGATCAGGCAGTCGGCCACGCCTTCCGCCTCGTTCTTCAGCTGGCGGAACTGCACGGCGACTTCCGGCAGCACGGCGAGGCGCTGGTTCGCGACCAGCAGCTTCAGGAAGTTCGTCCCGGTGGCCGGCAGCGGCTGCTTCACCATGCCGGCGAGCAGGTCGACCACCTGCGCGTCGCCGAGCTTCGGGTCCGCGACCACCTGCGCGACCTGCGGATGCGACATCAGCGCCGCCAGCTCCTCGACGACCGCGAGCCACCGCTCGAGGCCTTCGCCGGACGCGCGCGCCGTCTCGAACAGCGCGTCGGCGTACGGACGGGCGATCGTGGACAGTTCGGCCATGGCTTACAGCTTCGCCTTCAACTGGGCGAGCAGCTCCGAATGGACCTGCGGGTTGACCTCGCGCTGCAGGATCTGCGCCGCGCCGGCCACCGCGAGCACGGCGACCTGGTCGCGCAGGGAGTCCTTGGCGCGCTGCATTTCCTGCGTCGCCTCGGCCTTCGCGGCCTCGACGATGCGGTCGGCCTCGACCTTCGCCTGCCCCTTGGCGGCGTCGACGATGGCCTGGCCGCGCTTCTCGGCTTCGGCGACCAGCTGCTGCACGTGGGCACGCTCGGCGGCCTGCTCCTCGGCGATCTTGCGCTTGGCCTCGTCCAGGCTCTTCTGGCCGCGATCGGCCGCGGCCAGGCCGTCGGCGATCTTCTTCTGCCGCTCCTCGAGCGACTTGATCAGCGGGGGCCAGATGTACTTCATCGTCACCCAGGCGCCGATGAAGAAGACCACCAGCTGAAAGAACAGCGTGGCGTTGATGTTCATAGGGGAACTCGATTGGCCGGGCGGGCGATCCCGTCCGACGCTGGTTCGTGAGTAGGTTCGCGCAATCCGGTCGCTTAGCCGGCGAACGGGTTGGCGAACGCGAACATCATCGCGATACCGACGCCGATCAGGAACGCGGCGTCGATCAGGCCGGCCAGCAGGAACATCTTGGTCTGCAGCGTGTTCATCAGCTCGGGCTGGCGTGCCGCGGCCTCGATGTACTTGCCGCCCATGATCCCGATGCCGATGCAGGCACCGATGGCGCCGAGGCCGATGATCAGGCCAGCGGCCAGGGCAACAAACGCGACGTTGGTCATTTCTTACTCCTTGTTGGCAGAGAGAGTTGAAGCTGTTTGGGAAAGGGGTCAGTGGCCTTCGTGCGCCTGGCCGATGTAGACCAGGGTCAGCATCATGAAGATGAAGGCTTGCAGCAGGATGATCAGGATGTGGAACAGCAGCCACGCGGTGCCGGCGACGACGTGCCCGATCGCCATGAAGACGCCCGTGGCGTTCATCGCCGCGAAGCCGCCCAGCAGCGCGATCAGGAAGAACAGCAGCTCGCCGGCGTACATGTTGCCGAACAGCCGCATGCCGAGCGACACCATCTTGGCGAGGTACTCGATGATGTTGATGCCGAGGTTGGCCACCCCGAGCGGGATCGCGTACAGCGGGTTCTTCGACGTGCCGAACGGCGCGGTGACGAGTTCGTGCAGGAAGCCGCCGAATCCCTTGATCTTGATGCCGTAATAGATCATCAGCAGGAACACGCCGAACGACATGCCGAGCGTGCCGTTCAGGTCCGCCGTGGGCAAGGGCCGCAGATAGTGGATGCCGAACAGGCCGGCGATCCAGGGCAGGAGGTCGACCGGAACCAGGTCGATCGCGTTCATCAGCAGGATCCACACGAACACGGTCAGCGCGAGCGGCGCGATGAACGTGCGGTCGCCGTGGACGATCGACTTGCTCTGCTCCTCGACAAGCTCCACCAGCATCTCGACGAACGCCTGGAACTTGCCGGGCACGCCGGACGTCGCCCGCTTGGCCGCCGAACGCAGGATCCACAGCGTGACGCCGAGCATCAGGACCGAGAAGAACACCGTGTCGAAGTTGACGATCGAGAAGTCGATGATGACCTTCTGCTTCGCCGACGACAGGTGCGTCAGGTGGTGAACGATGTATTCGGTGGCGGTGGGAGCTTGGCCGGTGGCAGCCATGGTGGAACCCTATTCGTCTATCTGACCAGCAGCGTCAGCACGTAACTTTTCAGCACGACGATGACTGACCCTAGCAGCGCCAGCCACACCAAGTCTTTGTAAAACGCGACGATCAGCCCGAGCAACGCCAGCGTCGACACCACTTTGACGAACTCGCCGATCAGAAACACGGCCGGATCCGTCCCCTGCGGCCGCCGCGCAGCCGCGGCCAGTTTCAGCGCAAACAACCCGCTCGGAACGACACAGGCGGCGCCGCCCAACAACGCGGAGATCGCAGCGTGGGAGCCCCCCAATAGCCCGGCCACCAGCGAGACGATGACGGTTGTGAGTATCTGCAGGAAGACAACCCGGAACATGAGCCTCCTCGCCCAGACCGCCTTCCGCGGGACTGAAGTCCGTTTTCGCCAAACCGCGAGATTCTACGAGGCGGGGGGTGACCGGGTCAAATTCGTGTTGCGGCGCACACGGAACTTGCGCACGCGTCGGCCCGGCGGCGCGCCGACGCGGCGACGGTCGCCTCGCGACGGCGATCGGCCGGCGACCAGCCACCGGCCAGCGCACCGCGCATCAGGTTCCGCGCAGGCGCTCGACGATGCCGTCGAGCTGGTCGAGGCTCGGCGAACTCGATCACGAGCTTGCCGCTGCCCTTCGCGTTCGCCGACAGCCTGACCGTCGCGCCGAGCTTGTCGGCCAGTTCCTCTTCGAGGCGCACGATGTCGCGGCTGCGCGGCGCGGCCGCCTTCTTCGTGCCGTCGCCGCCGTCCTTCGACGCGTGCGCGACCAGGGTCTCCGCCTCGCGCACGGACAGGCCCTTGGCGACGATCCGATTGGCGAACTGGATCTGGTGCGCGGCGTCGACGCCGAGCAGCGCGCGCGCGTGGCCCATGTCGAGCTCGCCCGTCCATCAGCAGCTCCTGCACCGGCTTCGCCAGGTTCAGCAGCCGCAGCAGGTTCGAGGTCGCGCTGCGCGAGCGGCCGATGGCCGCCGCCGCCTGCTCGTGCGTGAAGTCGAACTCGCGGATCAGGCGATGCACGCCCTGCGCCTCCTCGAGCGGGTTCAGGTCCTCGCGCTGGATGTTCTCGATCAGCGCCATCGCCAGCGCCGCGGTGTCCGGCACCTGCCTGACGAGCACCGGCACTTCGGCGAGGCCCGGCCATCTGCGCCGCGCGAAAGCGGCGCTCGCCGGCGATGATCTCGTAGCGATCGGCGCCGACCGGGCGCACGAGGATCGGCTGCATCACGCCCTGGGCGCGGATCGAATCGGCGAGTTCGGCGAGCGCCTCCGGGTCCATGCGCGTGCGCGGCTGGTACTTGCCCGGCTGCAGGCGGGCGATCGGCAGCGAAGTCGGCGCGCCGGCGGGCGCCGGGGCGGCCGGCCGCTCCTCGCCGAGCAGCGAGTCGAGGCCTCGCCCGAGCCCCTTCGGTCGTTTCATCATCGCGTCCTTCCTTCCCCGGCGGCCCGCCGTACCCCCGTGCGCAGCCGTCCCTGAATCCGAACTTCGACCGCGCGCGGGCCGTCGGCGCGTTACGCGCGCAGGCCCGCGGGCGGCGCGGTCACATCGTCGCGATGCGCTCGATCATCTCGGCGCCGAAGGCGACGTACGCCTGCGCGCCCTTGGAACTGCGGTCGTACGCGACCCCCGGCAGGCCGTAGCTCGGCGCCTCGGCCAGCCGCACGTTGCGCGGGATGATCGTCGCGAACACCTTGTCGCCGAACTTCGCGACGAGCTGCTCCGAGACCTGCTGCTGCAGCGTCATCCGCGGATCGAACATCACCCGCAGCAGGCCGATCACGCGCAGCTCGGGATTGAGGTTCGCCGCCACGCGCTTGATGGTGTTGACGAGGTCGGCGAGCCCTTCCAGCGCGAAGTACTCGCACTGCATCGGGATGACGACCCCGTGCGCGGCGCACAGGCCGTTCAGGGTCAGCATCGACAGCGACGGCGGGCAGTCGATCAGGATGAAGTCGTAGTCGTCGTCGACCGCGGCCAGCGCGCTCTTCAGCCGGCTCTCGCGGTCGTCGAAGTCGACCAGCTCCACCTCGGCGCCGGCCAGCTCGCGGTTGGCGCCGAGCACGTGGAATCCGCCGTGCTCGGAGACGAGGCAGGCCTGGTGCACGTCGGCCAGGCCGAGCAGCACCTGGTAGACGGACGACGGCCAGGCTGCGCTTGTCGATGCCGCTGCCCATCGTCGCGTTGCCCTGCGGATCGAGGTCGACCAGCAGCACGCGCTGGCCGTGCGCCGCGATGCCGGCCGCGAGATTGACCGCCGTGGTGGTCTTGCCGACTCCGCCTTTCTGGTTGGCGATGCAGAAGATGCGGGCCATCTAGTTCTTCTCCGGGCGGCGAATCGACGAGGCGCGCGGCGTCGTAGCCGTGCCCCGGCAGGCGGGCCTCGATGGCCCGCCGATCCTCCGGCGACAACGTGCGGGTGCGGCTCAGCACCCACAGGTACTGCCGCGACGGCTCGCCGACGACGGCGTAGCGGTAGTCGGGCGCGAGTTCGATCACCCAGTAATCGCCCCAGCCGATCGGCAGCCAGCGCAGCGCCGCCGGCAGGAAACTCACCTGCAGGCGGTCGGTCCGCCCGTCGACGCGGCGCGCAACCCCGCTGACCTCGTCGTAGCCGTCGCGCGGTCCGGCAGCGATTGACGCACCGAGACCTTGCCGTCGTCGCGCAGACGCGTAGGTCGCGGTCGTGTCGCCGACGCACTGCTGCTGGAAGCGGTTCGGATACTTGGCGACCTCGTGCCACTGGCCGGCGTAGCGCGCCAGGTCGACGCTGCCCACCGTGGCCAGCGGCTCGGCGGCGGACGCGGCGCCGGCGGCGAGCAGCAGCGCGGCCAGCGCGCGCTTCATCGGGCGAGCTTCAGGCCGAAGCCGATCAATGCGACGCCCGCGGCGCGCTGCAGCAGGAGCGACAGCCGGCGATGCGCGCGCACCCGCTCGCTGATGGCGCTCGCGAACGCGCACAGCGTCAGGCAGTACGCCAGCGTGACGACGGCGATCGTCACCGCCATCGCGGCGAACGTCACGAAGCCCGCGATGGCTGGTCGGCGTCGATGAACAGCGGGAAGAACGCCATGTAGAAGACGATGGCCTTCGGGTTCATCAGCGTGATGAAGAACGCCTGCCGCGCGAAGTGCCCCGGCCTGAGGCTGACCGGGTGGGCGGCCCCCGCCTTCGCGAACAGCAGCTTCAGGCCGATCCAGGCCAGGTACGCCGCGCCTGCGTACTGCAGCCCCTTGAACAGGGTTTCATTGGCCTGCAGCACCGCGGCGACGCCGATCGCGGCGAGCCACATCAGCACCTGGTCGCCGCCGATCAGTCCGAACGTGGCCGCGGCGCCGGCGCGGAATCCGCCCTTGGCCGTCGCGTTCAGCAGCGCGAACGTGCCGGGACCGGGCAGCGCCAGGAACACCAGCACGGCGGCGACGAAGGCCCAGTAGTCGGAAATGCCCAGCATCAGGGGCGTTGCAGCAGGATCAAGTGGCGCTCGGCATCGAGCCGGGGGACGACGAGTTTAACGATGTCGACCACGCGCACCTCCGGCATGGTCCGCGCGAGGTCGGCCAGTTCCGCCGTTCGGGTACACGCCCTTCATGGCCGCCCACCGGCCGCCCGGAGCCAGCAGGTGGGCGCTGACGCGGACGAAGTCCTCGAGCGAGGAAAACGCGCGCGACACGATCAGGTCGAACGGCGGCGCTTCGCACCTCCTCGACCCGCGCGTGAAGGCAGTCGAGATTGGACAGGCCGAGTTCGAGCTTCGCCTGCGTCGAGAAACGCCACCTTCTTCTGGACCTTGTCGACCACCGTCACCTGCCACTGCGGACGCGCGATCGCCAGCGGAATGCCCGGCAGCCCGCCGCCCGAGCCGACGTCGAGCACGCGGCACGGCTTGTTCGCCGAAGATAGGCGACAATTGGCGGCAAGATGGCGAGCGAATCGAGCAGATGATGCGAGAGAATGCTGGCCGGCGAGCTGATCGCCGTCAGGTTGTGGACGGCGTTCCAGCGAACCAGGAGCGCCGCAAAGCGGACCAGCTGGTCGGCCTGCGCGGCCGACAGGTCGACGCCGAGCTCCGCCGCGCCGGCGCGCACGTCGGCCGGAGCGAGCGGCGAGCCGGCGTCAGGCCGCGAGCTGGCCCGCGCCACCGGTCTTCGACAGACGTTTCAGGTGGACCAGCAGCAGCGAGATCGCCGCCGGCGTGACGCCCGAGATCCGGGAAGCCTGCCCGACCGTCTCGGGCCGCTGGTGCTTGAACTTCTGCCGGACCTCGATCGACAAGCCGCGCACCGCGTCGTAGTCGAGGTCGGCCGGAATCCGCGTGGTCTCGTGCGCCTCGTGCCGCGAGACCTCTTCTTCCTGGCGCGCGATGTAGCCGGCGTACTTCACGGCGATCTCGACCTGCTCGGCGACCACCGGATCGTCCGAGGCCGGAACGCCGAGCGGCCGCCCGTCGACGTCCCGCAGCGAGACCAGCGCGCCGTAGGTCACGGCCGGACGACGGAGCAAGTCAGTGAGCGTGTACTCTCGCTCTATGCCTTTGCCCAGCACGCGAACTCGCCTCCGTCGTCGCGACGACGCGAGGATTCACCCAGGTCGACTTGAGGCGTTCGAGCTCGCGCGCCACGGCATCGCGCTTGCGGTTGAAGTGGTCCCAGCGGCGGTCATCGACGCAGCCGAGGCGCCGGCCCGCTTCGGTCAGGCGCATGTCGGCGTTGTCCTCGCGCAGCGACAGCCGGTACTCGGCGCGGCTCGTGAACATGCGGTACGGCTCGGACACGCCGCGCGTGATCAGGTCGTCGACGAGCACCCCGAGATACGCCTCGTCGCGACGCGGGCACCACGGCGTCCTGCCCCTTCGCCTGCAGGGCCGCATTCAGGCCGGCCAGCAATCCCTGCGCGGCCGCCTCCTCGTAGCCCGTCGTCCCGTTGATCTGCCCGGCGAAGAACAGCCCCTGGATCGCCTTCGTCTCGAGCGAATTCTTCAGCGCGCGCGGATCGTAATAGTCGTACTCGATGGCGTAGCCCGGCCGGAGGATGTGCGCGTTCTCGAGTCCGCGCATCGACCGGACGACGGCGATCTGCACGTCGAACGGCAGGGACGTCGAGATGCCGTTCGGGTAGAACTCGTGGGTCGTCAGGCCTTCGGGCTCGAGGAAGATCTGGTGGCTGGCCTTGTCGGCAAACCGGTGGATCTTGTCCTCGATCGACGGGCAGTATCGCGGCCCGACGCCCTCGATCACGCCCGAGTACATCGGCGACCGATCGAGGTTCGACCGGATGATCTCGTGCGTGGTCGCGTTGGTGTGCGTGATCCAGCACGGGAGCTGCCCGGGGTGCTGCTCCGGCGCGCCGAGGAACGAGAACACGGGGATCGGGTCCAGATCGCCCGGCTGCTCCTGGCACGCGGAAAAGTCGATCGTGCGGCCGTCGATGCGCGGCGGCGTCCCGGTCTTCAGGCGGCCCTGCGGCAGCTGCAGCTCCTTGAGCCGCGCGGCGAGGGAAATCGCGGGCGGATCGCCCGCCCGGCCCGCCGAGTAGTTCTGCAGGCCGATGTGGACCAGGCCGTTCAGGAAGGTGCCGGCGGTCAGGACCACGGTCCGGCCCGCGAAGCGAATGCCGGACTGCGTGACGGCGCCGGCCACCCGCTCCCCTTCGAGCATCAGGTCGTCGACGGCCTGCTGGAAGATCCAGAGGTTGGGCTGGTTCTCGAGGCGTCCGCGGATCGCCTTCTTGTACAGAAGGCGATCAGCCTGCGCGCGGGTGGCGCGCACCGCCGGGCCCTTCGAGCCGTTGAGAATCCGGAACTGGATTCCCGCCTCGTCGGTGGCCGCCGCCATCGCGCCGCCCAGGGCGTCCACCTCCTTGACGAGATGGCCCTTGCCGATCCCGCCGATCGACGGGTTGCAGGACATCTGCCCGAGCGTCTCGATGTTGTGGGTGAGCAGCAGCGTGCGGCAACCGGTCCGCGCGGCCGCGAGCGCGGCCTCGGTTCCGGCGTGGCCTCCACCGACAACGATGACGTCGAATGACTCCGGGTACAGCATGGCGGACGGACAGAAACCAGGTAGCGGCGGGGAGCCCGGAAGCGACAGCCGGGAGGCCGCGAAGTATACGGAGGGCCGCCTGCGGCGTAGCGACTGTTTCACGTGGAACCGCGTTCCACGTGAAACAGTCAGCGGCCGAAGCGGGGCTGCACGGCCGTGCCGCTGATTCGCAGGCTGACCGGCGCCTGGACCCTCTGCCCGCCCAGCTCGACCCGCACGACGCCCGCGATCGATGCGTCGGGCGCCACCGTGAAGTTGCTGCGGGCGACCATGGCGCCTGCGCGGCCCCCGGTCTCCTCGAACCGGACGCCGTTGGCCGACGCGACCACGATGCCGCCGAACTCGGTGAACCGCGTCGCGCCCGATGCGGCCACGCCCTGGGTCGCGGCAAGGCCGAGGTTGATTCCGTTGAGGACCGCGAACCTGACGGTGAACGGCCCGGCGACGGCGCTGCGCGCGATCGCGTCCTCCGGCGTCGCGCCGCGGCCCAGCATCACGAGGTTCAGCGCCGCCGTTCCCTGCATCGCGGCGGCGCGATCCTGGACGTCCCGCGTCTGTCCGCGCAACGACTCCAGGACCGTCTCGACGTCGACTTTCCCGGCCTCGGCCGTCCCGGTCACCACCCACTCGACGTCGCCCGCGACGAAGACCGTGCCGGTCGTGATGCCGAAGAAGCCCGTCAGCGCGTAATTCGACACTTCGAGCACGTTGCCCCGAATGCTTCCGCTGGCCCGGACATGGTTCCAGCGCGTCCGCGGACCGACCGGGACCGCCCATCGCTGCGCCTCGAGCGTGAAGTCGATCGCGCCGGGCTCGCCGCTCGACGGGCGAAACTGCAGCTGCATCGAACTGTCGTCGCCGGCGAGTCTCCTTCAGGACCAGTGGTCCGAAGCGCCCGTCATCGCCGCGGCGCATGGTCGCCTCGTACCGCCCCGCGAACAGGCGCGAGCCGGTGACCTGGATCGGACTCGAAGCGGATCGTCGAGATCGTCCGCGGCAATCCCTCCGTGCCGCCGGGAACCCTCTTCACGGCGGCGATCGCCTGGGACGGCGGACATCGCCATCGGCGCGACGGTCGCCTCCCCCCAGACCCACTGCCCGCCGTTCAGCGCGACCCAGAGATCCTTCCAGTTGATCAGCAGCGCAACCTGCTCCGCGCCGAACTCGCCGCCGACATCGACGCCCCGCAGGATGAGCCGGGGTGACGGCAGGACCTGGAACTCGGTTGCCGCGACCTTGACCGGAACCTTGAAGGCGCTCGGCCAGTCGCGCGCCGACGCGCGACGCCGAGGCCTGATCCCGCACCGGCTTCAGGACTCCGTAGACCAGGGCCCCGAAGACGATCACCACGGCCACGACGAGGAGCCGCTTCATCCACGCCCGCCGCACCGACCCGCCGACGGTGCTCCGTGTACTCCTCCATCTCCGCCCGGTCGCGCTCTTCCTGCAGGTCGAGGCGATCCGGGACGTTCACGGTCGTGATCGCAAAGCTGGAGGCCTCGGTCGGATTCCACTGCGTGGTCGGTGAATGGAGACGGCGAAGCCGTGTGAATGTGAGCGGTCACTCTCTTCGGAAGCGCCGTTGCGCGTTGGAGACTGCTGGCTGTCGCCGGGCGTTACTCTCCGCCTCCTCCGCCAGCCGCGTCGCCGCGCGGTCCACGCTGGCCCGGACCAGCTCGGCGCCCACGTCGTCGCCCGCGCGGACCGCGGCAGTGACGGGATCGAGGTCGTTCTGCTCGAGGAACTGCACGACGACATCGGGCTCGAGGCGCAGCACTTCCTCGGCCCGGCTCGGTGCCTGCAGGTCGTCGGCCTGGTCCATCGGCTCGACGAGGCCGGCCTCCTCCAGCTTGACGATCGTGCGCTCGATGCGCTCGTTGTCGAGGCTGGGCAGCCGCGCCCGGAGCCCCGCGACGGTCAATCGGCCGTCCAGCAGGATCAGGACCAGCCGTTCGCTCTGCGTGAACTGGTGCGACTTCTCATAGACCTCGCGCAGCCCTCGATCGGTGCGGCGATAGACCATCGCTGAGTTCAACGACATTGCGTGGCTCGAGGTTCCTGCGGCGGGCAGGTCAGAGGATCGGGGCAATCGATTGTATCTACGGACACCCCTGTGCTCGTCGTTCTCATTCGCTCGATAAGCGCCGCCCAACGCCGCCCGCTACGGCGCGCCAAACAAAAAGGGCGACCTCGTGGCCGCCCCTCGGCTGCGCCCGGCGGCGTCTACGCGCTGGCCGTCGCCCGGCGGTGCGCCCACCACTCGTTGAACTCGCCGACGATGCCGCGGCGGAACGCCATCACGCAGACCACGAAGATCAGGCCGGTCACCACGCGTGACCGACTCGCCGAGGCCGTTGAACCACTCGATGCCGGTGATGCGGCCGAGGAACATGCCGATCTCGCCGACCTTGTTCTCGAGCGCGACGATGATGAAGGCGCCGAGGATCGGGCCGAGCATCGTTCCCATGCCGCCGACCAGCACCATCAGGATGACCAGGCCGGACATGGTCCAGTGCGCGTCGGTCAGCGTCGCGAAGCCCAGCACCAGCGTCTTCGTCGCGCCCGGCCAGCCCGGCCAGCGCCGCCGACAGCACGAAGGCGAGCAGCTTGAAGCGCGCGGTGTCGTAGCCGAGCGACATCGCGCGCGGCTCGTTCTCCTGGATCGCCTTCAGCACCTGGCCGAACGGCGAGTGCACGGTGCGGTAGATCAGCAGGAACGACGGCACGAAGATGCCCAGCACGACGTAGTACAGCGACATGTCGCTGGAGAGGTCGACCAGCCCGAGGAACTTGCCGCGCGGCACGCTCTGCAGGCCGTCCTCGCCGCCGGTGAACGGCGCCTGCAGGAAGAAGAAGAACAGCATCTGCGCCAGCGCCAGCGTGATCATCGAGAAGTAGATGCCGCTGCGGCGGATCGCCAGCGCGCCCATCACGAAGCCGAGCGCCGCGCCGCTGGCGAGGCCGATCAGCAGGCCGAGCTTCCGTCGACACGCCCCAGAACTTGAGCGCGTGGCCGGTCGCATAGGCGGCGCCGCCGAGGAAGGCCGCGTGGCCGAACGACAGCAGTCCCGTGAAGCCGATCAGCAGGTTGAAGGCGCAGGCGAACAGCGCGAAGCACATCACCTTCATCACGAACACCGGGATACGCGCCGACGAAGGGCAGGATCGCGACGACCGCGAACAGCGCCAGGTAGACGATGAACTCCTTCGAGGGCTGCACTGCTATTTCTCCTTGCCGAACAGGCCGGCGGGCCGGATCAGCAGCACGATCGCCATGATCACGAAGACCACGGTCGACGAGGCCTCCGGGTAGAAGACCCGCGTCAAGCCCTCGATCACGCCCAGGCCCAGGCCGGTGAGGATCGAGCCCATGATCGAGCCCATGCCGCCGATCACCACCACGGCGAACACGACGATGATCAGGTTGCTGCCCATCAGCGGCTGCACCTGGAGGATCGGCGCCGCCAGCACGCCGGCGAAGCCCGCCAGCGCGACGCCGAAGCCGTAGGTCAGCGTGACCATCAGCGGCACGTTGACGCCGAACGCCTGCATCAGCTGCGCGTTCTCGGTCCCGGCGCGCAGGTAGGCGCCGAGCTTGGTGCTCTCGATGACGAACCAGGTGCCGAAGCACACGACGAGCGAGGCGACCACGACCCAGCCCGGTAGTTGGGCAGGATCATGAAGCCGAGGTTGGTGGCGCCGGCCAGCTGCTCGGGCACGCTGTAGGGCAGGCCCGACACGCCGTAGAACGAGCGGAAGACTCCTTCGATCAGCAGCACGAGGCCGAAGGTCAGCAGCAGGCCGTAGAGGTGGTCGAGCTTGTAGAGGTGCCGCAGCAGGAGCTTCTCGATGATGACGCCGAACACGCCGACCAGCAGCGGCGCGACGGCCAGCATCACCCAGTAGTTGAGGCCGAAGTAGGTCAGGCCCATCCACGCGAAGACCGCGCCCATCATGTACAGCGCGCCGTGGGCGAAGTTGATGACGTTCAGCAGTCCGAAGATGACCGCCAGTCCGAGCGACAGCATCGCGTAGAACGAGCCGTTGACCAGCCCCAGCAGCAGCTGGCACAGCAGCGCGGGCAGGGGAATGCCGAAGATTTCAGTCATTGCAGCCGTCAGAAAAGGCACCGGGCGGAGGTCCGCCCGGTGCGTTCACACGATTACTTCTTAACGAGCGGGCACCTTGAGTTCGCGAGCTTGGTGTACGCCTCCTCGCCCGGGATCGTCTGCGCCAGCTTGAAGTAGTCCCACGGCTCCTTCGACTCGGCCGGCGACTTCACCTGCATCAGGTACATGTCGTGCACCATGCGGCCGTCGGCGCGGATCACGCCGTTCTTGGTGAACATGTCGTTGATCTTCGTCTTCTTCAGCTGCGCCATGACCGTATCGGCGTCGTCCGTCCCGGCCGCCTTCACCGCCTTCAGGTAGGTGCGTGACGGCCGAGTAGTCGCCGGCCTGCAGCATCGACGGCATGCGCTTCATCTTGTCGAAGAAGCGGCGGCCCCACTCGCGCGACTCGGGCGTCTGGTTCCAGTACCAGCCGTCGGTCAGGTACATGCCCTCGGTGGTCTTCAGGCCCAGGCTGTGGATGTCGTTGATGAACATCAGCAGGCCGGCGAGCTTCATCGTTCTTCGTGATGCCGAACTCGTTGGCCGCCTTGATCGAGTTGATCGTGTCGCCGCCGGCGTTGGCCAGGCCGAGGATCTGCGCCTTGCTGTTCTGCGCCTGCAGCAGGAACGACGAGAAGTCCGAGCGCCGACAGCGGATGGCGCACCGCGCCGACCACCGTGCCGCCCGCGGCCTTCACGACGTCGCCGGTGTCCTTCTCCAGCGAGTGGCCGAACGCGTAGTCGGCGGTCAGGAAGAACCAGCTCTTGCCGCCGCTCTTGACGACCGCGGCGCCGGTGCCGTTGGCGAGCGCGACCGTGTCGTACGCGTAGTGCACCGTGTACGGCGTGCAGTCCTCGTTCGTCAGCCGCGACGTCGCCGCGCCGATGGAGATGTACGGCCTCTTCTTCTCGGCGGCCACCTTGGCCGTGGCCAGCGCGGTCGACGAGTTGGTGCCGCCGATGATCACGTCCGCGCCGGCCTGGTCGATCCACTCGCGCACCTTCGACGAGGCGATGTCCGCCTTGTTCTGGTGGTCGGCGAACACGAGCTCGATCTTCTTGCCCGGGAACTCCTTCTGCATGTCGGCGATCGCCATGCGGATCGCCTCGACGCCGCCCTGGCCGTCGATGTCCGAGTACAGCGAGGACATGTCGGTGACGAAGCCGATCACGATCTTGTCGCCGGACAGCTTCTGCGCCTGCGCGCTGCCGACGCCGAATGCCAGGCCGCACGTGGCCAGCGCGGCGCAAATCTTGTTCAATTTCACAGTGTCTCCTCCTCTAGGGGAAGCGTTGGTGGATCAGACTCCAAGGAGCTCGTGCAGCGTGGCTTCCTTCTCCCGCAGCTGTGCCGCGGCGAAGGTCTCGACGATGCGTCCGTGCTCCATGACATAGAAACGGTCGGCCAGCGGCGCCGCGAAGCGGAAGTTCTGCTCGACCATCACGATGGTGTAGCCCTTGGCCTTCAGCATCCGGATCATCTCGCCGAGCTTGGCGACGATGACGGGCGCGAGGCCTTCGGAGATCTCGTCGAGCAGCAGCAGGTGCGCGCCGGTGCGCAGGATCCGGGCCACCGCCAGCATCTGCTGCTCGCCGCCCGACAGCCGCGTGCCCTGGCTCTTGGCGCGCTCCTTCAGGTTCGGGAACATCGCGTAGATCTCGTCGATGCTCATGCCGCCCTCGGCCGCGACGCGCGGCGGCAGCAGCAGGTTCTCCTCGCAGGACAGGCTGGCGAAGATGCCGCGCTCCTCCGGGCAGTAGCCGATGCCGAGGTGGGCGATCCGGTGGGTCGGCATTCCGATGGTCTCGGTGCCGTTGACCTTGATCGAGCCCTTGCGCGCGCCGGTCAGGCCCATGATCGCGCGCAGCGTCGTCGTGCGGCCGGCGCCGTTGCGGCCGAGCAGCGTGACGACCTCGCCCTGGTTCACGTGCAGGTCGACGCCGTGCAGGATGTGCGATTCGCCGTACCAGGCGTGCAGGTTCTTGATCTCGAGCGCGGTCGCCATGTCAGTGCCCGATCCCTTCGAGCTGCGCGTCGGCCGTGCCCATGTAGGCCTCCATGACCGCCGGGTTCCTCGACACCTTGGCGTACGGGCCTTCGGCGAGCACGGCGCCGCGCGCAGCACGGTGATCGTGTCGGCGATGCTCGAGACGACGTTCATGTTGTGCTCGACCATCAGCACGGTGCGGCCGGCGGCGACCTGCTTGATCAGCTCGGTGACGCGGGCCACGTCCTCGTGGCCCATGCCCTGGGTCGGCTCGTCGAGCAGCATCAGCTCCGGCTCCATGGCGAGCGTGGTCGCGATCTCGAGCGCGCGCTTGCGGCCGTACGGCAGCGAGACCGTCGGCGCTCGATGCGAACGAGCCGCAGGTCGACCTGGTCCAGCAGGGCCATGCGCGCGCTCGTTCAGGTGGTCGAGCGAGCGCTCGCTGCGCCAGAACTGGAACGACAGGCCGGTGGGCCGCTGCAGCGCGATGCGCACGTTCTCCAGCACGGTCAGGTGCGGGAACACCGACGAGATCTGGTAGGAGCGGACGATGCCGCGGCGCGCGATGTGCTCGGGCGTGTCCCGCGTGATGTCCTCGCCGTTGAACAGGATCTGTCCGCGCGTCGGCGTCAGGAACTTGGTCAGCAGGTTGAAGCAGGTGGTCTTGCCCGCGCCGTTGGGGCCGATCAGCGCGTGGATGGTCCCGCGCACGACCTTCAGGTTGACGTCGCTGACGGCGACGAAGCCCTTGAACTCCTTCGTCAGGCCGCGCGTTTCCAGGATGGTGTCGGAGGCGCTCATGCGTTCGTTGTTGTTTTCCGGAACCGGCGTCCGCCCGTTCAGGCGGAGGCGGCGAGCATAGCAACGTAATCAGCGTGGGAGGCGACCCGCGGGTTCGTCGCGTGGCAATGGTCTTTCAGCGCGTGCGTGGCGATGTCTTCGTAGACGTCCGGGCCGATTCCCATCGCGCCGAGCCCGGACGGCAGTCCGAGTCGCCGGTTGAGATCGCGGATCGACGCGGCCAGGGCCGCGCCGCCGCGCACGCCGAAGACGTCGGCGATGGCCTGGACCTTGTCCGGCACCGACGGCCTCGTTGAACCTGACGACCTCCGGCAGCAGCACGGCGTTCAGCGTGCCGTGATGCGGACCGATCGGCAGCGCGCCGAGGGCGTGGGACAGCGAGTGAACGGCGCCGAGCCCCTTCTGGAAGGCCATCGCGCCCTGCATCGAGGCGCTCATCATGTTCCAGCGCGCTTCGCGATCGGTCGGCTGGTTCACCGCGCGGTCGATGTGCTTCAGCGCGCGCACCAGCCCGTCGTGGGCAATCGCGTCGGCCGGCGGATTGACGGCCTTCGACAGGAACGTCTCGACGCAGTGGGCCACCGCGTCCATGCCGGTGGCGGCGGTCAGCTTCGGCGGCAGCCCGTAGGTCAGCTCCGGGTCGCAGATCGCGGTCTTCGGCACCAGGTGCCACGAATGGAAGCCGAGCTTGCGGCCGTCGTTCGAGGATGATGATGGCGCCGCGCGCCACCTCGCTGCCGGTGCCCGCCGTCGTCGGAATGGCGATCAGCGGCGCGACGCCCGGAGTGATCTTCGGGCTGCCGCCGAGGATGGTCGCGTAGTCGGCCAGCGCGCCGGGATGGGTCGCCATGATGGCGACACCCTTGGCGAGGTCGATCGGGCTGCCGCCCCCGAGCGCCACGAGCCCGTCCGCATCGTGCGCGCGGTAGGCCGCGACGGCCTTCATCACGGCGGCTTCCGTCGGATTCGACGGCGTCTCGTCGAACACGGCAACCGGCAGGTCGCCGAGGGCCGACTTGAGGCGCTCGAGCAGCCCGGCGGCGACCACGCCGCGATCGGTGCAGATGAGCGGACGACGAATGCCGGCGCGCTCGCACTCCGAGCGCGCAAGCGCGATCGCCCCGAAGTCGAACTGGACCTGCGTGATGTAGTAGATCAGCCCCAATACGGTCTCCTGCGTATGGGTACTGCGGTCGGACAGGTGCCCGCCCGGCTGGCCTCGTATCGGGCCTTGCGGGGGTCGGCCAGTATCTTCGCAAAGCAACGTCGGTGCAAGGCGCAGGGTCAAGGTGAAACCCGAACAGGCTTGCTATTGTTCCGGCCGCAACCTCGCACGGCCTGTCCCGATGACAACAACGAACGAGCCCAGCCGATCGCCGACATGGGCGCCCTGACGCGACTGCTGAACGTGCCGGCGCTGATCCGGCACCTGAGCCAGAACCGGGCCGGACGGTCCGTGTGGGATCCGGCCGACGACCTCGAACTCGCGCTGTACGGGGCGGTCTTCGGCAACAATTTCCTGCACTACGGCTACTTCCCCGAGCCGCCCGCCGACCCGGAGTCGATCAGCCTCGCCGACGTGAAGCAGGCGATGGACGACTACGCGTCGCTGCTGGTCGAGCGCGTGCGGCCGGGAGAGCGCGTGCTCGACATCGGCTGCGGCATGGGCGGCCTGCTGGCGCGGCTCGATGCGGCCGGCGCCCGTCCCACCGGTCTCACGCCGAACCGCTCGCACGCCGCGCACATCCGCGCGCACTGGCCGCACATCCCGCTGCTCGAAGGCACGCTGGAGTCGTTCGACCCGCAGCAGCGGCCGGAGCGCTTCGACGCGGTCATCAATTCCGAGTCGTTCCAGTACATCGCGCTCGACGCAGGGAATCGAGCGCGTGAAGGCCTTCCTCGCCCCGGGCGGACGCTGGATCGTGATCGACTACTTCCGGCTGAAGCCCGATTCGAAGAACCGGTCGGGCCACCTGCTCGCGGACTTCGACGCCGCGATCGCCCGGCACGGACTGGCGGTCGTCGAGCGCGTCGACGTCACGGACAACGTCGTGCCATCGCTCGCCTACGCCCGCGTGCTCGCCGACCGCTTCGCGTTGCCGGTCGCCCACTTCTTCAGCGAGAAGTTCTTCCTGCGTCATCCGTTCCTGGGCTACCTGTTCCAGCCCAACGTCCGCGAGAAGCTCTGCGAAGGTGCGCCTCGACACGCTCGACCCCGAGGTGTTCAGGCGCGAGAAGCGCTACCTGCTGTACGTGCTGCAGCCGAAGGCGTAGCGAACCGGCAAGAGAAAAGGCCGCCCGTGGGCGGCCTTTCTCGTTGCGGCGGGCGAGGTCAGGCGGCGAGCCGCTGCTCCAGCGCGCTGCGCGTCTCGCGCAACTCGCGCGGCAGCCGCGGCTCCAGCTTCGCGAACAGCTCGCTGTGCAGCGCGATCTCCTTGCGCCAGTCGTCGAGGTTCACGGCCGTGATGCGCTCGTACTGCGCGCGCGGGAACTCGAGGCCCGTCCACTGCAGGTCTTCGTAGCGCGGCGAGACGCCGAACAGGTGCTCGGCGCCGCCGGCGCGTCCCTCGACGCGGTCGACGATCCACTTGAGCACGCGCATGTTCTCGCCGAAGCCCGGCCACACGAACTTGCCGTTCTCGTCGGTGCGGAACCAGTTCACGCGGAAGATCTTCGGCAGCTTCGCGCCGCTGCTGCCCAGCTTCTCGCCGAGCGCGATCCAGTGGCCGAAGTAGTCGCCCATGTTGTAGCCGCAGAACGGCAGCATCGCGAACGGGTCGCGGCGCACGCACGCCCTGCGCGCCGTGCTGCGGCCGCCGTGGTCTCGGAGCCCATCGTCGCGGCCATGTAGACGCCCTCGTCCCAGTTGCGCGCCTCGGTGACGAGCGGCACCGTCGTCGAGCGGCGGCCGCCGAAGAGGAAGGCGGCGATCGGCACGCCGTCCGGGTTCTCCCAGTCCGGGTCGATCGACGGGCACTGGCTGGCGGCGACGGTGAAGCGCGCGTTCGGGTGCGCGGCCTTGCGGCCGCCTTGCCGTCTTCCGGCGTCCAGTCCTTGCCCTGCCAGTCGATGAGCGTGGGCCGGCGCTCGGGCCCATGCCTTCCCACCACACGTCGCCGTCGTCGGTCAGCGCGACGTTGGTGAAGATGACGTTCTCGTGCAGCATGGCCATCGCGTTGGGTTGGTCTTCTCCGACGTGCCCGGCGCGACGCCGAAGAAGCCCGCTTCCGGATTGATCGCGTACAGGCGGCCGTCCGCGCCCGGCTTGATCCACGCGATGTCGTCGCCGATCGTCGTGACCTTCCAGCCCTCGAACGCCGGCGGCGGAATCAGCATGGCGAAGTTGGTCTTGCCGCAGGCCGACGGGAAGGCGGCGGCGACGTAGGTCTTCTTCCCGTGCGGCGGCGTCGACGCCCAGGATCAGCATGTGCTCGGCGAGCCAGCCTTCGTCGCGGCCCATGGTCGAGGCGATGCGCAGCGCGAGGCACTTCTTGCCGAGCAGCGCGTTGCCGCCGTAGCCGGAGCCGTACGACCAGATCTCGCGCGTCTCCGGGAAGTGCACGATGTACTTGCGTCGTCGCTGCACGGCCAGGCACGTCCTTCTCGCCCGGCCGCCAGCGGCTTGCCGACCGAGTGCACGCACGGGACGAACTCGCCGTCGGTCGCCGAGCAGGTCGAGCACCGCGCGGCCCATGCGCGTCATGATGCGCATGTTCACGACGACGTAGGCGCTGTCGGACAGCTCGACGCCGATCTGGGCGATGTGGCGAGCCGAGCGGCCCCATCGAGAACGGCATGACGTACATCGTGCGGCCGCGCATGCAGCCGTCGAACAGGCCGTTCAGCGTCGCGCGCATCTCGCGCGGGCGCCATCCAGTTGTTCGTCGGGCCGGCGTCTTCCTTCTGCTCGCTGCAGATGAAGGTGCGGTCCTCGACGCGCGCCACGTCGCTCGGGTCGCGACAGCGCGAGGAAGCTGTTGGGGCGCTTCGCCGGATTCAGCCGCTTGAACGTCCCGGACTGCACCAGCTCGTCGCACAGCCGGTCGTACTCGGCCTGCGAGCCGTCGCACCAGACGATGCGATCGGGCTGGGTCAGGCGGGCCATGTCGGCCACCCAGGCGATCAGCTTCTTGTTCCGGACGTACGAAGGGGCGGCCGCCTGCCCCGAGAGCACTGCACTCATTGGTCCTGCCTCCAAGGTCGTCGCCTTGTCCCTCGGCGAGGGCGCAGCGATCGTGATTCCTGCCACTTCGTGGCTTGTGGCCGCGAGCAACCGGCGGGCGGCGGATGGCCGCGAAGCGCCGGTTGCGGGAAAGCGGGTTATTTTAGCCGGCGGCCACCAACCCGACCAAGGCAGGCGAATGAGCAAGCCCTGGACCGGACCCGACGAACGGCGGCTCCCGCTCCCAGCCAACCCCGGAACACCACCATGAAGATCCTGATCCTCGACGACTATCAGGACGTCGTCCGCCACCTCGACTGCTTCGCGCGCCTGCGCGGGTCACGACGCGCGGGTGCTCACCGCGACGGCCGCCGGCCTGGGCCAGCTCGCGGTGCGCCTGCGCGACGCGGAGGCCCTGGTCCTGACGCGCGAACGCACGCGGATCACCGATGCGCTGCTGGCCCGCCTGCCGAACCTTCGGATCATCAGCCAGACCGGCAAGGTCGGCCCGCACATCGACGTCGACGCCTGCAGCCGCCGCGGCGTGGCGGTCGCGGAGGGAACCGGGTACTCGGCGGCGACTTCCGAGTTCACGTGGCTGCTGATCCTCGCCGCGATGCGCCGCCTGCCCGCGTACATGGCGAACCTCTACGCCGGCGCGTGGCAGCAGAGCGTGCCGGCGCGGCCGGACTGGCCGCTCGCCGGCCTCGGCGTCGCGCTTGCCGGCAAGACGCTCGGGGTGTGGAGCTACGGCAAGATCGGCGCCCTCGTCGCCGGCTACGGCAAGGCCTTCGGCATGAAGGTGCTGGTTCACGGCAGCGAGCAGGCGCGCGAGCGCGCGGAAGCGGACGGCCACGCCACGACGCCCAGCCGCGCAGAACTGTTCGAGCGCGCCGACGTGCTGACGCTGCACCTGCGGCTGGCCGAGAGCACGCGCGGATGCGTGACGCGGCAGGACCTGGCGCGGATGCAGCCGCACCGCCCTCCTCGTCAACACGAGCCGCGCCGAACTCGTCGAACCCGGCGCGCTCGTCGAAGCCCTGCAGCGCGGGCGCCCGGGGATGGCCGCGGTCGACGTCTACGAGCGCGAGCCCGTGCGCGACGAGCCGCTGCTGCGGCTGCCGAACGTCGTCGCCTCGCCGCACCTCGGGTTCGTGGAGCGCACGTCCTACGAGACGCTGTTCGGCGGCGCGTTCGACAACGTCGTCGCCTTTGCCGACGGCCAGCCGCGCAACCTCGTCAACGCCGCCGCCCTCGCGGCGCGGTAGCCGGGCCAGCACGGCCAGCGGCGGGAGACGGCCGACGCCGCGGCGCGGCGTCACTCGACGATGTTGATCTCGACCGCCTGCGGCCCTTTCTGTCCCTGCTGCACCTGGTACTCCACGCGCTGGTTTTCCTTCAGCGTGCGGAATCCCTTCGACTTGATGCCGCTGTAGTGGGCAAACAGATCCGAGCCGCCATCGTCGGGCTTGATGAAGCCGAAACCCTTCGATTCATTGAACCACTTCACGATCCCTGTCGGCATGCGATTTCACTCCGGGGTTGGCGCGGGAAGGCGCCCGTCGGAATTCCAGACGCCTCGGTTCCACTGTAAGGACTGCGACGCTCATGGCAATCAGGGCGCCCACGTACGCCCGGCGGCGCGAGGGTCGCGGAACCACGCGATGCGCACGGCACAGGCTCGGCGGCCGGCGGTCTGGTGACGAGAGCAGCGCCGGCGCCTCAGGCGATGTCGACGCGCCGGTCCTTCCAGCGCCTCCACGTGCGGTACGTGATCCCCACGCTCAACACGACGGCCGCCATCCGGATCGCGTGGAACGCCGTGACGATGGGCACGCCGAGCCGCAGCGCCTTCGCGGTCAGCGCCATCTCCCCGATGCCGCCCGGCGTCGTCGCCACGATCGCGGTCGACCAGTGCAGGCCGGAACCGGCGGACAGCAGCCAGCCGAACACGGCCGCGATCACGAGGTACACGAGCGTGATCGCCGCCACGGCGCCGAGGAAGCGCGGCGCCGACTCGAAGAACTCGGGCGTGAAGCGCGTGCCGAGCCCGATGCCGATCAGCAGCTGCCCGGCATTGACGACGGGCGCGGGCAGCGACGACCAGGTGAGGCCCATCGACGTGACGACCGCGGCGGCCAGCAAGGGCCCGATCATCCAGCCGTTCGGCGAGCCCAGGCGGCGCATGGCCACGCCGCCCCGCCCGTGACGGCCGTCAGCAGCGCGAATCCGCCCCACGAGAACTCGCGCGCGATCGGCACGTAGGGATCGAGCCCGTGGACGTCGAACGCGTTCAGCAGCAGCGGCACGATCAGCACGACCAGCATGATGCGCAGGCTGTGCGCGGCGGCCACGCGCTCGACCTGCCCGCCGTGCCGCTCCGCCAGCACCGCCATCTCGCTGGCGCCGCCGATCGCCATGCCGAAGAACGACGTCGGCGCATCGGTCGCGACCATCCTGCCCAGCAGCCAGCTGCCGAGCACGCCGAGCGCAAGCGCGAAGGCCACGGCCAGCACGACCCACGGCCCGAGGCGCACCACCTCGCGCACGACGTCGGGCGAGAAGTACAGCCCGAGCGCGACGCCGATGATCCACTGCCCGGCCTGCCGCCCGCCGGGCGGCGACGCGAGCCGGCCGTGCAGCATGCTGACGAGCGCCACCGCCACCAGCGGCCCGATCAGCCACGGCAGCGGCGCCCGGATCCAGACGCAGACGAGCGCACCGACCAGCGCGACGACGAGGGAACGAAGGACGGGAAGGACGTGGACCATCAGCGGCGGCCCGCGCGCAGGTCGCGGGCGCTGTCACGGCCCTGTCGAAGGCCGCGCCGCAGCCTGGCCGCCGCGCCGCCGCCGCATCGCGCGCGCGACCAGCGGGGCGAGCAGGATGATCGCGGTCAGCAGGAACAGCGCCGCCGAGATCGGCTGCGTGACGAACACCGACGGGTCGCCCTGGCTGATCGACAGCGCGCGGCGCAACTGGCTCTCGGCCAGCGGCCCGAGGATCAGGCCGATCACCGCCGGCGCGACCGGGAAGCCCCAGCGCCGCATCCCGAAGCCGAGCAGCCCGAACACGTAGAGCGTCACCAGGTCGACCACCGACTGGTGCAGGCTGTACGCGCCGAGCGTCGCGAACACGAGGATCGCCGCCGTACAGCAGCGGCTTCGGGATCTGCAGCACCTGCACCCAGAGGCCGATCAGCGGCAGGTTCAGCACGAGCAGCAGCACGTTGCCGACATACAGGCTCGCGATCAGCGCCCACACGAGGCTGGCCTGGGTCTGGAACAGCAGCGGCCCCGGCTGGATGCCGTAGTTCTGGAACGCCGCGAGCAGGATCGCCGCGGTGGCCGACGTCGGAATGCCGAGCGTCAGCAGCGGCACCAGCACGCCGGTGGCCGCCGCGTTGTTCGCGGCCTCGGGCCCGGCCACGCCTTCGATCGCGCCGTGCCCGAACTCCTCCGGCTTCTTGCTGAGCTTGCGCTCCATCGCGTACGACAGGAACGTCGGGATCTCGGCGCCGCCGGCGGGGATCGTGCCGAACGGGAAGCCGATCGCCGTCGCGCGCAGCCACGCCGGCCACGAGCGCCGCCAGTCCTCCTTCGACATCATCAGCGAGCCGGACAGCCGCTCGATCTCGTCGCGCTGCCGGCTGCTGTACGCGGCGACGTACAGCGCCTCGCCCACGGCGAACAGGCCGACCGCGAGCACGACCACGTCGATGCCGTCGAGCAGCTCCGGCACGCCGAACGCGAAGCGCTGCTGCCCGGTCTGCTCGTCGATGCCGACCAGGCCGAACAGCAGGCCGAGGAACAGCATCGTCAGGCCGCGGGTCGTCGACTGGCCGAGCACCGCGGCGACGGTGACGAAGGCGAACACCATCAGCGCGAAGTACTCGGCCGGGCCGAACTTGAGCGCGATCTCGACCACGACCGGCGCGAGCAGCGTCAGCAGCACGGTCGCGATCGAGCCGGCGACGAACGAGCCGATGGCGGCGGTCGCGAGCGCCGGACCCGCGCGGCCGCGCTTGGCCATCTGGTTGCCCTCGAGCGCGGTGGCGATCGAAGCCGACTCGCCGGGCGTGTTGAGCAGGATGGTGGTCGTCGATCCGCCGTACATCGCGCCGTAGTAGATGCCGGCGAACATGATCAGCGCGCCGGTCGGATCGAGCTTCACCGTGATCGGCATCAGCATCGCGACCGTCAGCGCCGGGCCGACGCCGGGCAGCACGCCGACGAAGGTGCCGAGCGTCACGCCGATCAGCCCCCACAGCAGGTTCAGCGGCGTCAGCGCGACGCCGAAGCCGTCGAGCAGGGCGCCGAAGGTCTCGATCACAGCCCCGCCCCGCCGAGGATCGGCCGCAGCCAGCCCGCCGGCAGGTTCACGTTGAGGAAGCGCACGAAGAACAGGAACACGCCGAGCCCGAGCAGCAGGCCGATCGCGCCGTCGCGCAGCCAGCGGCCGCTGCCGAAGCCGCGCGCCACGCAGGCGAACAGCACCGCCGCCGCGAGCACGAAGCCGGCCGTGTTGATCAGCGCCATCTGCGCGAACAGGCCGGCGCTGACCCAGCCGAAGGCGCTCGCGACGAAGCCGTGCTCGCCGCGCTCGGCCGGGTCGTCCGGCGTGCGCGCCCGCCAGCCGCCGGTGAAGCACTCGACGAGCAGCAGGCCGCCGAGCAGGATCAGCCCGAAGCTGACCACCACCGGCATCACGTTCGGGCCCGATGCGCGAGTAGCCGCCGGCGGCGGGCAGGCTCAGCGGCGACGACGGCCGCGGCGATGCCGAGCGCGATCACCCCGAGCGACAGGATGACGTCGACCAGCGCGCCGCGGCGCGACGCCGCCGCGTGACCGGCGGTCACGTTACTTCTTCAGGCCGAGCGACTCCATGATCGCCGCGACGCGGCGCGTGTCCTCCTCGAGGAACGCCTTGAACTGGTCGCCGGCCAGGAACCAGGACGTCCAGCCCATCTTGCTCAGCGTCTCCTTCCACGCCGGCGTCTCGGTCGCGGCCTGGACCAGCTTGACCAGCGCGTCGCGCTGCGCCGGCGTGATGCCCGGCGCGCCGAAGATGCCGCGCCAGTTGCCGAGCACCACGTCGATGCCCTGCTCCTTGAGCGACTTGATGCCGTCCTCGCCGGCCGGGCCGGACACGGCGAGCGCGCGCATGCGGCCGGCCTTGATCTGCTCCGCGAACTCGCCGAGGCCCGACACGCCCGCGGTGACGTGGCCGCCGACGATGGCCGCGATCGAGTCGCCGCCGCCCTTGAACGGCACGTAGTTGATCTTCGACGACGTCGCCGCCGACCGCCTTGCGCGATCATGCCGACGAGGATGTGGTCGGTGCCGCCGGCCGAGCCGCCGCCCCAGGACACCGAGCCCGGGTTCGCCTTGAACGCCTGCACGAGGTCGGCCATCGTCTTGTGCGGCGACGACGCCGGCACCACGATCACCTCGTACTCGCTGGTGAGGCGCGCGATCGGCGTCACCATCGTCAGGTCGACCGGCGACTTGTTCAGGATGATGCCGCCGACCATCACCAGGCCGCCGATCATCACGGCGTTGGGGTCGCCCTTCGCGCTGTTGACGAACTGCGCGAGGCCCGGGCGTGCCGGCCGCGCCGCCCTTGTTCTCGAACGACACCGACTGCACCAGCTTGGCGCTCTGCATCGCCGCCGCGAGCTGCGCGGCCGGTCTGGTCCCAGCCGCCGCCCGGGTTGGCGGGAATCATCATCTTCAGGGTGCCGACCTGCTGCCCGAAGGCCGGGCCCGACAGCGCCGAACGGGGCCGCCGCCAGCGTGGCCGCCACGGCGATGGAAAACTCGCGACGCTTCATGGATGTCTCCTCTCTTCTGTGTTCGCGCTTCTGTGGCCGCGGAAGCATACCCGGCGGCGCGCGCGCCGGCACGCCCGCCGCACCCGTCCGGCGGCGCGTTGCCGCGACGCGCCGCGGCGTCAGTCCGCGCGCAGCGCGTCGACGATCTTCATCCGGCTCGCCTTGATCGCCGGGAGGAAGCCGCCGACGAAGCCCATCAGCAGCGCGAAGGCGAGCGACTGCGCGACGATGCGCGGGGTCAGCGTGAAGGAGAACGCGAGCTCGGAGAACGACTGGAAGTTGGTGGTGGACACCGTGATCGCCGTCAGCGACGCTGGCCGCCGCGAGCCCGGCGAGGCCGCCGACCAGCGCGAGCAGCAGCGACTCGCCGAGGAAGGCCGCCAGGATCGCGCGCCGCCGGAAGCCGAGCGCGCGCAGCGTCCCGATCTCGCCGGTGCGCGTGGCGACGGCGGCGTACATCGTGATCGTCGCGCCGATCATCGCGCCGAGCGAGAAGATCACCGACAGCGCCATGCCCAGCAGCGTGATGAACGTCGACAGGCCGGCCGACTGGTCCTCGTAGAACTTCGTCTCGCGCTTGATGCTCGACCTTCAGCCGCGGGTCCTCGTCGAGCCGGGCCTTCATCGGCTCGAACGACTCCGGCGTCGCCAGGCGCGCGATCACCGACGAGTAGCCCGCCCGCCGGAACGCCTGCATCATCTGGTCGACGTCGCCCCAGATCTCGGAGTCGAAGCCGGTCTTGCCGGCGTCGAACACGCCGACGACCGTCCAGGCCCGCCCGGCGAAGCGACAGCTGCTGCCCGAGCTCGACGCCGGCGAACCCGCGCGCCACCGAGGCGCCGACGACGATCTCCGACGAGCCCGCGCGGAACATCCGGCCCTGCACGATCCTCGCCTGCGGGCGCAGCGCGACGCCCATCTCCGGCACGCCGCGCACGACGACGTTGCTGCGCTTGGTCGGCTGGTCGATCTTGGGCAGCGAGTTCAGCACCACCACCTCCTTCGAGACCAGCGCCCGCCCGTCCGGGCCGCGCGCGACCTCCGGCGCGGTCTCGATCAGCGCCGCCTGGTCGCGCAGGATGCCGCTCTGCACCTCGGTCTGGCTGCCCTGCCGGATCACGACGACGTTGTCGACCGAGCCCGGTCGACACCAGCGTCGTCTTCAGCCCGGCGTCCAGCATCAGCACGGCCGCGAACACGAAGACGACCAGCGCCATGCCGCCCGCGGTCAGCGCCGTGGTGAGCTTGCGCACCCAGAGATTGCGCGCGACGTAGTTGAGCGGGATCCGTTCATGGCGTACGCGACCGCTGCGCTCAGGCCCGCTCGCACGACATGGCGCAGCCCGTCGACGATCCGGATGCGCGAGGCGCGGAACGCCGGGACGACGCCCGCCACGACGCCGACCACCAGCGCGCACGCGGCCTGCAGGTAGAACGTCTGCGGCACCAGCGGCATCTTGGCGAACACGCTGATGGTCGCGGCGTGGAACGGCCTGCACGACCGGCGGCGTCAGCAGCATCCCGATCGCGCCGCCGACGCCGGCGAGCAGCATCGCCTCGGCGAGGATCAGCAGCGCGACGATGCGCGGCGGCGAAGCCGAGCGCCTTCAGCGTCGCGTACTCGGACAGCCGTTCGCGCGCCGTCATCGCCATCGTGTTCGCCGCCACCGCCATGATGATCAGGATGACGACGTAGCTGACGCCCTCGATCGCCACGACGATCGTCTCGATCATCGCGACGAAGGCGAGCGTGAACGCCTTCTCGGTCTCGGTCAGCGTCTCGGCCAGCGAGTTCTTGAACTCGGCGTCGATGGCGCGCGCGATGTCGGCCGAGGCCGAGCTGTCGGCGATGCTCACGATGAACACGCCGGCCTGGTCGGCCCGGCGCGGGAAGACCTTCTTGATCTGCTCGTTCAGGTAGTCGAAGTGGAAGTACATCTGGCGCGTGATCGTCGTCTCGTCCCGCGCGTCGTAGATCGCGCGCACGGTGAACTCCCAGTTGCCCGGGTAGATCGTGCTCTTCAGCGGGATCGTGTCGCCCACCTTGAAGCCGTACAGGTCGGCGAGCTGCCGGCCGACGACCGCGCCGCGGCGGTCGCGCAGGAAGGCCGCGTACTCGTCCGGGTCGAAGATGAACTCGGGGTACATCGGGAAGTACGTCGGCGCGTCGACCGCGAACTGCGCGAAGAAGTTCTTCGGCTCCTTGTAGATGCCGCCGAACCAGTTCGACACCGACACGCCGGTCACGCCCGGGACCGCGCGGATCTTCTCGCGGTAGTACACCGGCATCGAGAACGTCAGCGAGATGGCGTTGCGCGCGATGAGCCGCGTCGCCGAGGCGGCGTCCGAGCCCGCGTACCAGGCGCGCACGACGGTCTGCAGCAGCCCGAACGCGAGCACCGCGATCACCAGGCCGACGATGGTCAGCGTCGATGCGCAGCCTGTGCGCGGAAGACGTTGCGCGCGACGAGCTTGAGGAAGAACATGGCGCGTCCAGTGCGCCGGGGCCGTGTCGGTCGAGCTGGCCCTTGTCGAGGTAGATCAGGTGATGCGCGCGCCTCCGCGGCGCGCGGGTCGTGCGTCACCATCACGATCGTCTTGCCGAGCTCGACGTTGAGCCGGTCGAGCAGCTTCAGGATCTCCGCCGCCGACTGCGCGGTCGAGGTCGCCGGTCGGCTCGTCGGCGACGATGAGCGGCGGGTCGGTCGACCAGCGCGCGCGCGATCGCGACGCGCTGCTGCTGCCCGCCGGAGAGCTCGTTCGGGTAGTGCTTCATGCGGTCGGTGAGCCCCACCATGTCGAGCGCAGCTCGACGCGCTCGCGGCGCTCGCGCGCGCGACAGGTCGGTGAGCAGCAGCGGCAGCTCGACGTTCTCGAACGCCGTCAGCACCGGCATCAGGTTGTAGAACTGGAACACGAAGCCGACGCTGCGCGCGCGCCAGTCGGCGAGCTCCGCGTCGCCGAAGCGGGTGATGTCCTCGCCGGCGATCGCCAGCCGCCCGGCGTCCGGCTTGTCGATGCCGGCGATCAGGTTCAGCAGCGTGCTCTTGCCCGACCCGGACGGCCCCATCAGCGCGACGAAGTCGCCCTCGCGGATCGTCAGGTTGATGTCGGTGAGCACCGGCACGACCTGGTCGCCGCGCACGTAGCGACTTGCGTCAGGCCGACGATCTCGACCAGCAGCGGGCGCTCACCCGCCGGAAGCGGCGCGGCGGCCATCGCCTACTTCTTCGCCGCCGTCACGGCCGCGCCGTCGGCGAGGCGCTCGTTCGGGCGCCGACACGACGCGCGTGCCGGGCGCGAGGTCGACGCGCACCAGGTCGCCCGACCTTCGCGCCGACCGTCACCGGCTGCGCCTTCACCCGCTCGTCGCCGCTCTTCTCGTCGCGCGTGACCACGAACACGACGTCGCGGCCGTCGCGCTTGACGATCGCGTCCGGGCGCACCGCGGGCACCGGCTTGCGCTCGTCGGCCGCCAGCGCGCGCGACAGGAACCCGATCTTCGCGCTCATGTCGGGAAGCACGCGCGCGTCGCGTCTCCACGAACGCCACCTTGACCAGCAGCGTCGCCTTGCTGCGGTCGACGGTCGGCACGATGCGGCTGACCTCGCCGAGCAGCCGCAGGTCGGGGAAGGCGTCGAGCTGGATCTCGGCCGGCTGCCCGACCGCGATCTTCGCGATCGACGACTCCGAGACGTCGGCCTCGACTTCGAGCGTCTCCATGTCGGCCATCGTCACCACGGCGCCCGTCGTGCCCGACGCCGACGAGAACGGCGTGACGATGTCGCCGACGTTCGCGCTCTTCGTCAGCACGATGCCCGTGAACGGCGCGCGGATCAGCGTCTGGTCGTAGGCGACGCCGGCGACGCGGGCGTTGGCCTCCGCCACGGCGATCTGCGCCTTCAGCGACTCGATCGCGGCGCGCGCCTTGTTGTGGCGCGCCTTGCGCCGTGTCGAGCGCGGAACCCGAGATGAAGTTCTGCTTCGCGAGGTCCTGCGCGCGCTTCAGCGCGGCCTGCGCGTCGTCGCAGCTCGGCCTGCGCCCTGCGCGAGGTTGGCGCGCGCGGCCTGCACCTGCGCCTGCGCCTGCTCGCGCTGCGCCGCGACGTCGCGGTTCTCGAGGCGCGCGATGACGTCGCCTTCCTTGACCATCTGGCCCTCCTGCACGCCGAGCCACTCGAGGCGGCCGGTGCCCTTGGACGACACCGACGCGCGCCGGGCGGCGACCACCCGGCCGGTCGCGTTCAGCACCGCCACCGACGCCGACGGATAGGCGGACGCGACGGTCGCCATGTCGACCGCCATCGCCGCCTGCCGCCCGCGCACCGTGACAGCGCGACCGCCACACGACGGCCAGCACGATCAGCCACACCCACCAGCGCTTCCACAGCGGACGGCGGCGGCGCAGCGTCGGCGCCCGCGCTGCGATCGATCGCGAGCCGCGACAGCGAGGCGGAGGACGAGGGGGTGCTGGCGGGCTGGTCAGCCATTGCGAATCCGAAGTGGGGGAGCGGCGCAATGCTATCGGATGCGTGCGTCCGGCCCGTCCTGTTCCGCGCCTGCGGCGTGGCGTTTCGCGCCGCGCATCGCGCGGCTGGCGCCGGCGCCAGGGCAGCCGGGCAGCCTGCAGCAGCGCTCAACGTTGATTTATCTTGTTGGTTAAACCTAAAATAACGCCGATCTTTGTTATAGGTTCCCCTCCCATGCACCGACCCGCTCCCGGCCGCTACGTCACCGTCAGGTCGGCCGACGAGCCGTTCCAGGCCTTCGTGCCGGCGCCGCTGCCGCCTCAGCCGCCGATCGTGTGGTCGGCCGCGTTGCGCGGCGCTTCGACGTGGCGCTGCTCGCGCTCGGGCGGCTCGACGCGGTCACGGCGCTGCTGCCCAACGCGGCGCTGCTGCTCTACAGCTTCGTGCGCAAGGAGGCGGTGCTGTCCTCGCAGATCGAGGGCACGCAGTCGTCGCTCGCCGACCTGCTGCTGTTCGAGATCGACGAGCAGCCCGGCGTGCCGGTCGACGATGCGCGCGAGGTGAGCCGCTGCGTGGCGGCGCTCGAGCACGGCCTGGAGCGGCTGCGCGGCGGGCTTGCCGCTGTCGCATGCGCCTGCTGCGCGAGATGCACGAGGTGCTGCTGACGCATCCGCGGCGGGCGCGGCAAGACGCCGGGCGAGTTGCGCCGCTCGCAGGTCTGGATCGGCGGCACGCGGCCCGGCAACGCGGTCTTCGTGCCGCCGCCGGCCGACGCGCTGCCGGATTGCCTGAAGTCGCTTCGAGCGCTTCCTCAACGACGAGCCCGAGCCGACGCCGCCGCTGATCAAGGCGGCGCTCGCGCACGTGCAGTTCGAGACCATCCACCCGTTCCTCGACGGCAACGGTCGCCTCGGGCGGCTGCTCATCGTGCTGCAGCTGGTGGCCGACGGCGTGCTGCGCGAGCCGATGCTCTACCTGAGCCTGTACTTCAAGAAGCACCGCGCGCTGTACTACGAGCTGCTGAACGACGTGCGCCTCGCGGCGACTGGGAGCGCTGGCTCGAGTTCTTCGCCGAACTTCCCGATGCAGAACCGGCTGAAGATGACGCCGAGCAGGTCGTCGGCCGTGAACTCGCCGGTGACCTCCGCCAGCGCGTTGCCGGCCAGCCGCAGTTCCTCGGCGAACAGGTCGAGCACCGCGTCGCGCTGCTCGGCGTGCGCCGCGGCGACGCCCAGGTGCTCGCGCGCGCGCTCGAGCGCCTGGACCTGGCGCGCGCGCGCGAGGATCACGTTCTCGCCCGTGGTGTCGCGTTCCCACCCGGCGATGCGTTTCAGTTCGGCGCGCAGCAGTCTCGACGCCGGCGCCGTTCTTCGCCGACAGCCACACGCGCGGCCCGTCGACGCGCGGCGGCTGCCCGGCCAGGTCGATCTTGTTCAGCACCGTCAGGACCGGCACGCCGCGCCCGATGCGCGCATCGACCTGCCGCATGACGTCCTCGTCGCGATCCGGGTGCGTGGCGTCGACGAGGTGCAGCACCACGTCGGCCCGCGCGAGCTCGGCCAGCGTGCGCTCGATGCCGAGCTTCTCGACTTCGTCGGCGGTGGCGCGCAGTCCGGCCGTGTCGACGATGTTCAGCGGAATGCCGTCGACGCTGATCGTCTGCGCGATGCGGTCGCGCGTCGTGCCCGGCACCGCGGTGACGATCGCGATCTCCTCGCCGGCGAGCGCGTTCAGCAGGCTCGACTTGCCGACGTTCGGCGCGCCGACGAGCACCACGTCCAGGCCTTCGCGCAGCACCGCGCCCTGCCTCGACTGCGCCAGCAGGCGGTCGAGGTCCGCGCGCAGGCGCGCCAGCTGCCCGCGCGCGTCGGCCTTCTGCAGGAAGTCGATCTCCTCCTCGGGAAAGTCGAGCGTGGCTTCCACCAGCATGCGCAGTTCGACCAGTCCGTCGTGCAGCGCGTGCACGCGCCGCGAGAACTCGCCCGCCAGCGACCGCACCGCGCTGCGCGCCGCCAGCGCGGTCGAGGCGTCGATCAGGTCGGCGACCGCCTCGGCCTGCGCGAGGTCGAGCCGGTCGTTGAGGAAGGCGCGCTGCGTGAACTCGCCCGGGCGCGGCCAGGCGGGCGCCGAGCGCGCGGCCGGCCTGCAGGCAGCGCTCGACGACCAGGCGCAGCACGACCGGCCCGCCGTGACCCTGCAGTTCGAGCACGTTCTCGCCGGTGTACGAGTGCGGCGCGGGGAAGAAGAGCGCGATGCCGTCGTCGATCGGCGCGCCGTCGGCGTCGAGGAACGGTGCGTGCAGCGCCACGCGCGGCGTCAACCGTTCGCCTTCGGCCCCAGCACGCCGTCGATCACCGGCCCGAGGTCGGCGCCCGACACGCGGACGATCCCGATGCCGCCGCGGCCGGGCGGCGTGGCGATGGCGACGATGGGCTCAGCGGCCATGGAACGAGTGTACGGTGCCATCGAGGAAGTCCCGGGGCGCCGGGCGGCGCCGTTTTTTGGCACTCTTCGTCCTTCGCCTTCGCGCAGAAAGCCTGCTCCCCACCGTGCCCAGCCCCGACGACCAGGACCCGCTGATCCGCTACGGCGCGCCGCTGGCCGCCGTGCTGCTGGCGGTCGTGCTGTCGATCATGGTCGCCGCGCTGGCCGCCGGCCAGTTCGACGGCGACTACTCGACGCGCGCGGCGATCTACACCGGCCTCGTGCTGTGGGTGCTCGTCGGCGCCGCTGTGATGTTCATCCTCGCCCACCGCTCCGAGGGCGGGCGCCTGTCGCCCGGCCGCGTGCTGCTGTGGACCGCCACCATCTGGCTGTGGCCGGTGTTCGCGCTGCTCGCCTGGCAGCGCCGCTGAAAAAAACGGGCCGGGGCGATTCCGCCGCGGCCCGCTGCCTCCGTTGGCGCCGTCCGGTCAGCCCGGCTTCTTCGCCTTCGCGATCTGCTTCGTCACGTACCACTGCTGCGCGATCGACAGGATGTTGTTGGTGAGCCAGTAGAGCACCAGGCCCGCCGGAAAGAAGAAGAACATCACGCCGAAGATCAGCGGCATGAACATCATCACCTTGGCCTGCACGGGGTCGGGCGGCACGGGGTTCAGCTTGTACTGGATCCACATCGTGGCCATCATCAGCAGCGGCAGGATGAACCACGGGTCCGGCGTGGCGAGGTCGGTCACCCACAGCGATCCACGGCGCGTTGCGCATCTCGACGCTGGCGAGCAGCACCCAGTAGAGCGAGATGAAGACGGGGATCTGCACCAGGATCGGCAGGCAGCCGCCGAGCGGGTTGATCTTCTCGTTGCGATACAGCTCCATCATCGCCGTGTTCAGCTTCTGCTTGTCGTTGCCGTACTGCTCGCGCAGCTTCGTCAGCCGCGGCGTCACTTCCTTCATCTTCGCCATCGACTTGTAGCTCGCCGCCGACAGCGGGTAGAACGCCGCCTTGATCAGCACGGTCAGCAGCACGATCGCCCAGCCCCAGTTGCCGACGAGGCGGTGCAGGAACTCCAGCAGCCAGTAGATCGGCTTCGCGAGGAAGGTCAGCCAGCCGTAGTCGACGACGAGGTCCAGCCCAGGCGCGATCGCCTCGAGCACCTGCTGGTTCTGCGGCCCGATGTACAGCGTCGCCTTGCCGGTCGCCGCCGCGCCGGGCGCCACGGTGCCGAGCGGCAGCAGCGTGCCGATCGAGTACAGGTTCTTGTCGACGTTGCGCGCGTAGAACTGGCGCTCGCCCTTCTCCGGCACCCACGCCGTGGCGAAGTAGTGCTGGATCATGCCGACCCAGCCGTTGTCGGCCGCGTTCGGCAGCTCGGGCTTGTTCTTCTCGATGGCCGAGAACTCGACCTTCTTGAACTTCTCCTGGTCCGTGTAGACGACCGGGCCCGGTGTACGTGTAGTACAGCGACGACTCGCCCTCCGGCTTGTTGCCGTCGCGCACGATCTGCAGGTACACCGACGGCGTCACCGGCGCCTCGCCGATGTTCTCCACCTTGTGCGTCACCTCGATGTCGTGGCGGCCGCGGTGGAACGTGTAGGTCTTGGTGACCCGCACGCCGTCGCTCTCCGACACGAAGGTCACCGGCAGCGTGTCCTGGCCCGGCGCCAGCTCGCGCGGCCCGTCGACGACCGTGAAGGGCGTGCGGTGGTTGGGGAAGTTGCCGCCGACCACGCCGCTCTGCGTCACGTAGACGCGGTTCGGGCTCACTTCCAGCAGGACGGTGTTGCGATTGGGGTCGTGCTTCTTGCCGGTGACGAGGCCGAGCAATCCGCTGGCCGTCCAGTCCGGCGCGACCTTCTCCGTCAGCAGTTCCGCGCGCGACACCACGGCCCCCTCGGGATCGATCGCGACCTTCAGCACGTCGGTCTGGATCACGACCGGTGCCGCCCTGGCGGCGGCTCGGCGCTCGGGGCCTGCGCGGGCACGGCGCCCGGCGCCGCGGCGGCAGCGGCGGCCGCCGGCGGCGGCGCGGTCGGCACGGCCCCCGGCGCGACGGGAGGCGCCGCGGCCTTTGAAGCGTCCGCCGGCGCGGCGGCGGGCGGGGGCGTCGGCGTGGTGCCGAACATCGACGGCTTGCCCGTGTGGACCAGCCAGCGGTCCCACAACAGGAACAGCGACATGCCGAAGAAGACCCACAAGACGGTGCGCTGAAAATCTGTACCCATCGGGCGCTCGATTCCTACTGCGATTTCAGTTGATCGGTGAACGTGCGGGGCGCGCGTCTGCGCCGGGTCTTCCTGGCACCAGCAGCGCCAGCGGAACTGCTCCGGGACGGGATCGACCCCGCCGCGTCCATACGGGTGGCACCGCGCCAGGCGGGTCCCCATCATCCAGCTGCCCTTCAGTGCGCCGTGCTGCTCGATCGCCTCGCGCGCGTACTCGGAGCAGGTCGGCCAGAAGCGGCAACTGCCGCCGACCCACGGCGACAGCAGGTATTGATAGGCACGGATCAGTGCGAGCAGGACGCGCTTGAGCATCGGGTCGTGGCCGGTCGGGTCAGGCGTCGGGTTGCGCCAGGTGCCGGCCGAGGCGGTCGAGCAGCGCGTCCGCTTCCTCGCGCAGCGCGCGACGCCACGCGGTCGAGCGAGGCGCGCGGCCCCTCGGCCGCGCGGTCGCGCGACGCCTTGAGCCGGAATGAAACGTCGAGCCGCAGCCCGCGTTGCGCGCACGCCGCTTCCAGCGTCGGCGCGGCACGCCGGGCCGCCTCGCGCAGGACCCGCTTCACGAGGTTGCGGTCGACCGCGCGCCGCGCGTTGCGCTTGCCGACGGTGGCGCCGAAGCGCACCGCCGCCTGCTCGCTCGGAAACCAGGCGGCGCGTCATCGACAGCCAGTGCCGGGCCGCGCGCAACCCCGCCGATCGCGGCGCAGCGAGCACCGCCGTGAACTCGGACGGGCGCCGCAGGCGCCGGGCGCGACCGAACCGGCCGGTCCTGTTCGCCTCAGCAGGTGGCTCATCCCGAATCGACTTGGAAAGCGGCACGCGAGCCGCATCCGGCGTCAGACCGCCAGGCGCTTGCGCCCCTTGGCGCGACGGGCGGCGATCACCGCCCGGCCGCCGCGGGACCTCATGCGGACGAGGAAGCCGTGCGTGCGCGCGCGTTTGACTTTGGAGGGCTGGTAGGTGCGTTTGGTGGACATTGTTCTTCCTTGACGGTGACTGCGCCGAAGCGAGGTGGCGAGCCGCCGGGGTGGTGCGAGAGGAGCGGCGTTCCTCGCCTGCAGTCGCTCACGCCGGTCCTCGTCGCTGTTTGCCGAGGCGCCGGAGAACGGCATGCCGCACGAGGCGGCATCGAGGAAACTTGCCGCGTTCGCCGGCCAGCGAAGGCCGCGGAGAAAAGCGCGGTATTAGACGCGATGCAGCGAGACACTGTCAAACCGCGCCCTCGCAGCGCCGGCGGCGCTCGACTTTCGCGCGGCCGAAAAGTGGACAAACCGGGGGATAGCCCTGTGGATAAGTCCGTTGTGCAGCGCAAGATAAAAACTGCCCTGCGGCGCCGCGCGACGACTTTGGGCTGTAAGCACCCGCTATCTTAGAATCGTCAGGATTGGCGCGGGTTTGAGCACATGGAGACGTCGTCTCGCCGGGGCTACAGGCCTGTGGATAACCGGGTCACTTCGGGTAGAATGTCGAGCTTCGTCGGGGTCATCGTACCGAGGGGATGCGAACCACTGGCGGCCGGCGCGACCGGAGCGGAGCAGGGCGGCGATGGACCGGGCCACTGCCTACCGCAAAGTACAAAAAGACGAGACCACACCTCAATGCAGCACATCTGGCAAGACTGCTCGCGCCTCCTCGAGACCGAGCTGACCCCGCAACAATTCTCGGCCTGGATCAAACCGCTGAAAGCAATCGACTTCGATGAGTCGACCGCCACGCTGACGATCGGCGCACCGAACCGGCTGAAGCTGGACGCGATCCGCTCGCAGTTTTCCGACCGCATCGCGCAGGCCGCATCGCGCATTGCCCAGCGGCCGGTCGCGATCGTGTTCGCGGTCGATGGCGCCTCGGCGCTGGCGGCCGCGCTGCGGTTCCCGGCCAACGACGGCGCCGGCCCCGGCGCGGCGACCGAGCCGGGCCCGGTCGTCGACAGCGTCGTCGGCAACTCGGAACAGTTCGAGCGCAGCCGGCTGAACCCGAACCTGACGTTCGACACCTTCGTCACCGGCAAGGCGAACCAGCTCGCGCGCGCCGCCGCGATGCAGGTGGCGGAGAACCCCGGGGGCTCGTACAACCCGCTGTTCCTGTACGGCGGCGTGGGCCTCGGCAAGACCCACCTGATCCACGCCGTGGGCAACGGCATCCTGGCGCGCAAGCCCAACGCGAAGGTCCGCTACATCCACGCGGAGCAGTACGTGAGCGACGTGGTGCGCGCGTACCAGCGCAAGGCGTTCGACGACTTCAAGCGCTACTACCACTCGCTCGACCTGCTGCTGATCGACGACATCCAGTTCTTCGCCGGCAAGGCGCGCACGCAGGAGGAGTTCTTCTACGCGTTCGAGGCGCTGGTGGTCGGCCGCAAGCAGATCATCATCACCTGCGACACCTACCCGAAGGAACTGAAGGACATGGAAGACCGGCTGGTCTCCCGCTTCGCCTCGGGGCTGACCGTGGCGATCGAGCCGCCGGAACTCGAGATGCGCGTCGCGATCCTGCTGCGCAAGGCCGAGGCCGAGGGCGTCGACCTCAAGGAGGACGTCGCGTTCTTCATCGCCAAGAACCTGCGCAGCAACGTCCGCGAACTCGAAGGCGCGCTGCGCAAGGTGATGGCCTATTCGTCGTTCCACGGCCGCGTGGTCACGGTCGACATCGCGCGCGAGGCGCTGAAGGACCTGCTGTCGGCCTCGACCGGGCAGGTGACCGTCGAACTGATCCAGAAGACCGTTGCCGATTACTACAAGATCAAGGTCGCCGACATGTACAGCAAGCGGCGCCCGATCGCGATCGCGCTCCCGCGCCAGGTGGCGATGTACCTGGCGAAGGAACTGACGCAGAAGAGCCTGCCGGAGATCGGCGAACTGTTCGGCGGTCGCGACCACACGACCGTGCTGCACGCCGTGCGCAAGATCGGCGGCGAGCGCAACAAGAATCCCGAAATGAACCACGCGCTGCACGTGCTCGAGCAGACGCTGAAGGGCTGAGAAGGCACCCGGCAACCCTGTGGAGAAGTTCGCTCGACCTGTGGATGAGTGTGGATGGTTGGCCGCAAGTCGGCCCGGCGACGCCGAGTTGTCCTTTCGCTCCACACCCGGCCCACAGCTCGCGTGCACGGGTGTGCACAGGGCTCCGGGCGCGGCAAGTGCATGAAGCAGCAGGGACTGTCGGCGTTGTCCACACGAGAAGCCTTCCTTATTAGTTGTTAATCATTACCTAGAGAAAAAGAGGAAAGAAGAAATGCAACTGGTCAAAGCGTCCCGCGATGCGTTGCTGAAGCCGTTGCAGGTCGTCAGCGGCATCGTCGAGCGGCGACAGACGTTGCCCATCCTGGCCAACATCCTCGTGCGCAAGGACGGCGAGCGCGTGTCGTTCACCGCGACCGACCTCGAGATCCAGATCCAGACCAGCGCCGACATCGGCGCCGGCAAGGATGCCGCCGCCACGACGGTCGCCGCGCGCAAGCTCGTCGACATCCTGCGCGCACTGCCCGAGGCCGACGTGGCGCTGTCGCTGTCGAACAAGAAGCTCGCGATCGCCAGCGGCAAGAGCCGCTTCAACCTGCAGACGCTGGCCGCCGAGGAGTACCCCACCGTCGCGCAGGCGGAGTTCACGGCCGACTTCTCGCTGCCGGCGTCGACCTTCAAGTACCTGCTGTCGATGGTCCATTTCGCGATGGCGCAGCAGGACATCCGCTACTACCTCAACGGAATGCTGCTGGTGGTCGACGGCACCACGGTGCGCGCGGTGGCCACCGACGGCCACCGGCTGGCGCTGTGCGAGGTTGCCAAGGACGACGGAGCGTCGAACAAGATCGAGGCGATCATCCCGCGCAAGACGGTGCTCGAGCTGTCGCGCCTGCTGCCGGACTCGGACGATCCCGTGCGCGTGCAGATGGCCGCCAACCAGGTCAAGTTCAGCTTCGACAACATCGAACTGGTGTCGAAGCTGGTCGAGGGCAAGTTCCCGGACTACCAGCGGGTGCTGCCGGCGGCGAACACCAAGGTGTTCGCGATCGGCCGCGAGGACCTGCAGCATGCGCTGCAGCGGGCCGCGATCCTGACGACCGACAAGTTCAAGGGCGTGCGCATGGTGCTCGCCAGCGGCAGCCTGAAGATCACGTCGACCAACGCCGACCAGGAAGACGCGCAGGACGAACTCGAGATCGACTACGCCGGCGACGGGCTCGACATCGGCTTCAACGTCAACTACCTGCTGGACGTGCTGGCGAACCTGAAGAACGAGCAGATCCGCTTCTCGCTCGGCGACGCGCTGGGCAGCGCGCTCATCACGATGCCGGACTCCGAGCGGTTCAAGTACGTCGTGATGCCGATGAGAATTTAGACGCCTCGGGTGTACGCGAGGGCTGCGCCCTCGCACGTGCACCCTCGGCGATTGGTTTGAAGAACGGGCTTGGGGCGGCCCGGCGCCCGTTCTTGATCACAAATGCACGAAGAAGCGAAGGTGTCTCACCGATGTCAGCTGTACCGAATCCGCCGATGAATCAACCCCATCCCACCCAGGAAGCCGACGGCAAGGCCGACTACGGCGCCAGCAGCATCCAGATCCTCGAGGGGCTGGAAGCCGTGCGCAAGCGGCCCGGGATGTACATCGGCGACACGCACGACGGCACCGGCCTGCACCACATGGTCTTCGAGGTCGTCGACAACGCGGTCGACGAGGCGCTGGCCGGCCACTGCGACGACATCATCGTCACGATCCACACCGACAACTCGATCTCGGTGGTCGACAACGGCCGCGGCATCCCGACCGGGATCAAGTACGACGACAAGCACGAACCCAAGCGCTCGGCCGCCGAGATCGCGCTGACCGAACTGCACGCCGGCGGCAAGTTCAACCAGAACAGCTACAAGGTCTCCGGCGGCCTGCACGGGGTCGGCGTCTCCTGCGTCAACGCGCTCAGCAAGTGGCTGCGCCTGACGATCCGGCGCGACGGCAAGGTGCACTACCTGGAGTTCCGCCAGGGAGTCGTGCAGGAGCGCGTGATCGAGACCGTGGCATCGCCGGAAGGCGACGTCGCGATCTCGCCGATGAAGGTGACCGGCGCGACCGACCGCCGCGGCACCGAGGTGCACTTCCTGCCGGACGAGGAGATCTTCCTCAACGTCGACTTCCACTACGAGGTGCTGTCGAAGCGGCTGCGCGAGCTCTCGTTCCTGAACAACGGCGTGCGCATCAAGCTGGTCGACCAGCGCACCGGCCAAGGAGGAGGACTTCGCCTTCTCCGGCGGCGTCAAGGGCTTCGTGCAGTACATCAACAAGTCCAAGAACGTCCTGCACCCGAACATCTTCTACGCCAGCGGCGACTCGGTCAGCGAAGTGCCGGTCGGCGTCGAGGTGTCGATGCAGTGGAACGACGGCTACAACGAGAGCCTGCTCGCGTTCACCAACAACATCCCGCAGAAGGACGGCGGCACGCACATCACCGGCCTGCGCGCGGCGATGACGCGGGTGCTGAACAAGTACATCGAGGAAAACGAACTGGCCAAGAAGGCCCGGGTCGAGACCAGCGGCGACGACATGCGCGAGGGCCTGACCTGCGTGCTGTCCGTGAAGGTGCCGGAGCCGAAGTTCAGCTCGCAGACCAAGGACAAGCTGGTGTCGTCCGAAGTGCGGCCGGCGGTCGAGGAAGTGGTGGCCCGCGCGCTCGAGAGCTACCTGCTCGAGCGGCCGGCCGACGCGAAGATCATCTGCGGCAAGATCGTCGAGGCGGCGCGCGCGCGCGAGGCCGCGCGCAAGGCGCGCGAGATGACCCGCCGCAAGGGCGTGCTGGACGGCGTCGGCCTGCCCGGCAAGCTCGCCGACTGCCAGGAGAAGGATCCGGCGCAGGCCGAGATCTACATCGTCGAGGGCGATTCGGCCGGCGGCTCGGCCAAGCAGGGCCGCGACCGCAAGTTCCAGGCGATCCTGCCGCTGCGCGGCAAGGTGCTCAACGTCGAGAAGGCGCGCTTCGACAAGCTGATCGGCTCCGAGCAGATCACCACGCTGATCACCGCGCTCGGCACCGGCATCGGCGCGCCCGACACGCCGGACGGCTTCAACATCGAGAAGCTGCGCTACCACCGCATCATCATCATGACGGACGCCGACGTCGACGGCGCGCACATCCGCACGCTGCTGCTGACGCTGTTCTACCGGCAGATGCCGCAGCTGGTGGAGGGCGGCCACATCTACATCGCGCAGCCGCCGCTGTACAAGATCAAGAACGGCAAGGACGAGCGCTACATCAAGGACGACGCCGAACTCGCGCAGTACATGGTCACGGTGGCGCTCAAGGACGCCCGGCTGCTGCCGGCCGAGGGCGCGATGCCGATCGAAGGCAGCGCGCTCGAGGCGCTCGCGCGCCAGTACCTGGTGGCCGACGCGATCATCGGCCGCCTGGCCCGCGTGATGGACCGCCACGCGCTCGAGGCGCTGCTGGCCGGGGTCGAGCTGAGCCTCGACGACACCGCGAGCGCCGAGGCCTCCGCGCAGCGCCTCGCGGAGGCGCTGGGCAACTCGACGGTCCACGTCTACGCCCAGCACGACGCGGTGACCGACAAGCACCGCCTGCGCATCGAGCGGCGTCACCACGGCAACGCGAAGCTCGAGCGTGATCGACGCCGACTTCGTGCACGGCGCCGACTACGCGGCGCTCAACACCGCGTCGCGCACGTTCAAGGGCCTGCTCGGCGCCGGCGCCAGGGTCATCCGCGGCAGCGGCGACAAGGAGAAGCAGGCGCCCGTCGCCAGCTTCGCCGACGCGATGGACTGGCTGATGAAGGAAGCCGACGGCGCGGTCAGCCGCCAGCGCTACAAGGGGCTCGGCGAGATGAACCCCGGGCAGCTGTGGGAGACGACGATGGACCCCGCCGTGCGCCGCATGCTGCGGGTGCAGATCGAGGACGCGATCGGCGCCGACCAGATCTTCACGACGCTGATGGGCGACGAGGTCGAGCCGCGGCGCCAGTTCATCGAGACCAACGCGCTGTACGCGGGGAACATCGACGTCTGAGCTTGCAGTGCTTGCCCGGTCCGGAGCGAACGCGCGCCGCGACCAGCTCAGGTCCGGGCCGGCGGTTCTTCAACAGCCTCGGGATGAACATCGGCAGCGCCTTCAGGCTCGACGCCGTCATCCGGTTCAGCGATCACATCCGGCACGTCGTTGGGCAGGAATCCGCCGGACTGGTGCTTCCACAGCAGCGCGTAGTGGCCGTCCGGCGCGCAGCAGCTCGTCGTGCGTGCCCTGCTCGACGATGCGGCCGTGCGTCGAGCACGATCAGGCGGTCCATGCGCGCGATCGTCGACAGGCGGTGCGCGATCGCGATCACGGTCTTGCCCTCCATCAGGCCCAGCAGCTGCTCCTGGATCGCGAGCTCGACCTCGCTGTCGAGCGCGGAGGTCGCCTCGTCGAGCACCAGGATCGGCGCGTTCTTCAGGATCACGCGCGCGATCGCGATGCGCTGGCGCTGCCCGCCGGAGAGCTTGACGCCGCGCTCGCCGACGTGCGCGTCGTAGCCGGTGCGGTCCTTCCAGTCCTGCAGGTCCGACGATGAACTCGTGCGCCTGCGCCTTGCGCGCCGCGGCCTCGACCTCGGCGTCGGTCGCCTGCGGCCGGCCGTAGCCGATGTTGGCCGCGATCGAGCGATGCAGCAGCGAGGTGTCCTGCGTGACCATGCCGATCGCGCGCGCGCAGGCTCTCCTGCGTCACGTCGCGCATGTCCTGGCCGTCGATGCGGATGCTGCCGCTCCTCGACCTCGTGGAAGCGCAGCAGCAGGTTGACGAGCGTCGACTTGCCGGCGCCCGAGCGCCCGACGAGGCCGACGCGCTCGCCGGGCCGGATCTCGAGGTTCAGGTCGTCGAGCACGCGCGCCTGCCGTCGCGTGCGGCCGTAGGTGAACGTCACGTGCTCGAAGCGGATCTCGCCGCGCGGACCTCGAGCTCGCGCGCGTCGGGGCGGTCGGTCAGCGCGTGCGGCACGGCGATCGTCTCCATGCCTTCCTGCACGACGCCGATGTTCTCGAAGATGCCGCGTCACTTCCCAGCTCACCCAGCCGGCGACGTTGGCGATCTGCCAGGCGAGCGGCAGCGCGGTCGCGACCGCCGCCGCGCTCACCTGGCCCTGGCCCCACAGCGAGATGCCGATGCGCGGCCGTGCCGACGAGCAGCAGCGGCGTTCATCGCGGTGAGCACGGCCATGAAGCGCGTGATGAGCCGCATGTGCGCGGCGATGCGCGTCGCGGTGCTCGTCGATCGCCTCGCGCACGTACGCGTCCTCGTCGCGCGCGCGCGCGAACAGCTTCACCGTCAGGATGTTGGTGTAGCTGTCGACCACGCGGCCCATGACGAGCGAGCGCACCTCCGAGCTCAGCCGCGCGAGGTCGCGCATGCGCGGCACGAAGTAGCGCAGGAAGAACACGTAGCCGCGAACCAGAGGACGTCGGCATCGCGAGCCGCCAGTCCGCCGACGCCATCAGCACCAGCGCGGAGAGGCCGTAGACGCGATGTACCAGACGGCGCGGATGCTCGAGACCACGCTCTCGCGCAGCGCAGTTGCGCGGTCTGCATCACGCGGTTGGCGATGCGGCCGGCGAAGTCGTTCTGGAAGAACGGCCAGCTCTGCCGCACCACGTGCCAGTGGCTCTGCCAGCGGATCAGGCTGGTCACGCCGGGCATCACCGCGTTGTTGCGCACCATCGACTGTCGGCGAGGAGCGCCAGCGGCCGCGCGACCAGCACGAGCGCCGCCATCGCCAGCAGCATCGGCGCCTGCGCGAGCACGGCGGCGCGCGGTCGTCGGCTGTCATCAGCGAGACCAGCTTGCCGATGAACAGCGGAATCACCGTGTCGAGCAGCGCCACCGTCGCGCCCGTGCACGAACATCGCGGCGTACAGCCGCGGCGTCTGGCGGACGAAGTGCCAGTAGAAGGCCAGCAGCCCGGGCGGTGGCCCGTCGCGCTCGACGGCCGCCGGCGGCGCCGCGGTCGCGTTCGGCACGCGCGACTCGAAGTAGCTGAAGAGGCTCATGGTCCGGTCGAGATTCGTGTCGGTCGAGGGTCAACGGGCGATTGCCCGCAGCGGGTCCGTGCACACGTCGGCGCCGTCGCGCGGCAGCGGGCCCAGCGTGAGCCACTCGATCGGCAGGAGGATCGGCGAAGCGATCAGCCGCAGCACCGATTCCGCCACGTCGCTGCGCTCGAAGCCGAAGCGCTGGTCGTCCAGCGTGCCGGTCACGCGCAAAGGGGTCTGCAGGCGAAACAGGGCGAAGCCCTTGGCGCGCGGGCGAAAGACGAACTCGAGTTCCTCGGTCGCCAGGTTCGCGTGGCCGACGCCGCGAATGCGCACCGCGGTCGTATCGATCAGGATCATGTCGTCGTTCAAGTCGCCGCGCTCGAGGTCGAACCGGCCGACGATGCAGTTCACCTCGGGCCGCGCGCGCGGATCGACCAGCGGCAGCAGCTGCAGCACGAGGTTCGCCGACCAGAGGTTGAAGACGCCGCTGCGCAGCTCGGTCGGCCAGACGGCGATGTCCACCCTGCCGTTGGCGTTGCGCAAGAGCGTGTCCAGCGACGGCGCCGTGCCCGCCAGCTCCAGGTTGAGGCTGAACAGGCCGCGCAGGTCGTTCGCGCGGCCCAGGCGGCGGGCGATGATGCCGTAGTCGAAACGCTCGATGTTGGCGGTCGCCGCGAACTCGATCTCGGTTTCCTTCAGGTCGTACGAGATCGCCAGCCGCACCGCCCCCCCGGGCAGGTTGACCACGGCCGGATCGAGGTGCAGGCGCCCGCCCTCGAGCTTCAGGCGCAGCGCGCCGTCGGCCAGGCGGTCGTTGCCGGAGAGCACTTCCTTCGCTTTCACGTCGACGGTCGCATCGAGCCGGCGCAGGAAGGCTGCGCTCAGCAGCTTGTCGGTGCGCCCGGCCGTCCGGCTTGCCGCCGCTCGCAGGCCGCGGCCGCTGCGCCCGGCGGCGCGGGCGACTCGGCCAGCCGCTCGCGGCAACGGGAAGTCGTCGAGCTGAATGCTGGGTGCGGCCACCTGCACATCCAGGCGGGGCCGTGGCCCGCCGAGGTCGAGCTTGCCGGTTCCGCCGAGCCGGCTGCGTCCCACGCTCACGTGCAGCCCCTGCAACTCGTAGCCGGTGGGCGTCATGCGGATCGGACCGCTGAAGGACCACGGCCCCCACGCGGGCAGTTCGACCCGCGCCAGGTCGCTGAGCGAATCGAGCCGCTCGCCGCGCATCTCGAAGCTCAGCTGCCCGCCGCTGCCGAGGGGCAATGTCACCTCGCCGTCGAGCGTCAGCTGCGCTCCCGCGGCCTGTGCCGCCAGCGCGAACGGCACGCGGCTGGCATCGTTGGCAAAGTCGGCGAGCGTGCCGCTGCGTGACTTCGATCCTGACCGGGGTCTCGTCGATCTCGCCCTCGAGCCGGGCCCGCACCGGCTCGCCCGCCTTCGCGCCGATGCGTGCCTCGTCGACGCGGATCTCGGCGATCGCGCGCTGCGCCGCGCCGCGCACGGTGAGGCTGCCGCCGTGCACCCGCGCGTCGATGGCCGAGTTGCCGACCCAGTCGCTCAGGCTGCTGCCGTGCCCCAGCACGCTGAGCTGGAAGGCCTGCGCGTGTCCGTCGATGTCCTCGGCGACACCCAGCCCGCGCAGCAGCGCGCCGATGTCGATGGCGCCGGCGGACAGGTCGAGGCTCGCCATGGGCGGCGCGGCCTGCAGATCCAGCTCGACGCTGGCCGTGAACGGCGCCCCGGCGACCCTGCCCGTGACCGACAAGGGCAACAGGCGCCCGTCGCGGCGTGCGGGCGACGAACGCGAGGTCCTCGAGATCGGTGCGGCCGAGCCGCAGCCGTTGCAGCTTGAAGTCGATGTCGGCGTCGGCCAGGCTGATGGCGGCGGGAAGCGCCGGCGCGGCGCTGCGCGGCGCCCGCGCGGCTGTCGCCGCCGCCGGCACGCAGCGTCGACAGCTCCTGCGCATCGAGCAGCTCGCTGCGCACCGACGCCACGACGCCCGGGCGGCCATCGACGAGCGCGCTCCGGGCATCGATCGTCAGCTGGCTGCGGCCGAGTTCCAGCGTCGTCCGGTCGAGCATCCAGGCCGCGTCCGACAGGCGCACCTGGCCGCGCAGGGCCACCGGCAGGCTCGCCTGCGGCGCAACGCCCAGCCAGCGCGCCAGATCGCCGGCGCGCGCGGCCTGGAAGTCGAAGCGCAACGCCGTGTCGCGCGTCGACTCTGCCAGGGCGAGCGTGCCATCGAGCTTCAGCCGGGCCTGCGCCAGCGCCAGGTCCAGTTCGAGCGGCAGCACGCGTTCGCGCAGCATGTCGGGCACGGTGCCGCCGCGGAACCTCAGCGCTGGCGCGCTGGCCCATGCAGCGTGCCGCGCGCGTGGCCGCGCAGACGCTCGCCGCGACGCGCCGCGAGGTCCAGCGTGTCGAGCGAGACGGCGATGCGACCTGCGCCCGCGGCGCCGCCGAAGCTCAGCTGCGCCGCCGCCAGCGCCAGCGAAAGCTCGAGGTCGCTGCGCCAGCGACAGCCAGCGTTTCGCCGCGGCCATCGCACGCGCAGGCCGAGGCGCCCGACCGTGCCTTCGACGTCGCCCGCATCGCCCAGCGCCCTGCGCCAGGTCGCCGAGCGCGGCGTTGTTCGCGTCGAGCTGAAGCGCAAGCGTCGGCATCGGCGCCGACGTGTCGAGCTCCAGGCCGCCGGCGAACGGCACGCCGGCGATCGTCGCGCTCATCGGGACGCGCAGGCCCCGCGCGTCGGCACGCCACGCAAGGCTCGCATCGCGGATGTCGACGCCCAGCCCGAGCCACCGCTCGACCTTCAGGTCGACCTCGACGTCGAGCGCAGCGAGATCGCGCAACGACGGCGACTGCCGCGCCGGCGCGTCGCTCTCGACTCCCTGGCCCGGGGCTGGCGGTGGCGCCGGCAGGAACGGGCGCAGGTCGAGCGCGGCGGCGCTCAGCGCGCCGCTGAGGCGCGGCCGTGCGCCACCGAGAGCGAGCGCGAGCTGCCCGGACAACTCGGATTCGCCCAGCCAGCCGTGCAGGCTGCTCACACGCACGGAGTCCGCCTCAATGCTGACCATGCCGTGCACGGCCGCGTTGCCGACGGGCGGCAGCGTCGCGCCCACGAGCCGCTCGATCGGCGCCAGATCCTCGGCATCGGCTTCGACCTGGAAGCGCGCCGTGCGCTGGCGCGCGTCGAGCGCGCCGCGGGCGTGCAACCGTGCGCCGCGAGTCCTGGCGTCGAGGGTGAACGGCCAGGCCTCGGCATCGTCGAGCAGCAGCCGCAGCGGCCCGCCTTCGATGGTCGAGCGAATAGGCGAGGTCCGGCTCCAGTCGGCCGCGCGCGGCCAGGCGCAGAGGCCGGTCGCGTCCGGCGCTGCCGGACAACTCGTCCAGCCTGGCGAAGCGGCGCGTTGCCGAGCGCACGTCGTGGTAGTGGATGTCCAGCCCGTGCAGCACGATGCGAGCGAGGTCGATCCCGGGCTGCGGCGCGCCGGGCATCGCGCCGCGGCGTCGACGTCCAGTTGCCGCGGCCATCGGCGCCTCGCTCGAGCCACAGGCCGACCTCGCGCGCCTCGATGCTGCTCGACCGCAACCGGCCGCGCAGCGCGTCGAACAGGTCGATCCGGGCGCGCAGTTCTCCGATCGCCAGGAATTCCGTGCCCGCGAACCCGGGCGGGTTGAGGATTCGCACCGAGCCGACGCGAAGACCCAGCTCGCGGCCCAGCCTCGGCTCGAGCTCGAAGGCGCCCTGCAGGATGACGGGGCGCCCGAGCGCAGCAGAAGCCCGTTCCGCGGCCGCGTCGCGCCAGCGCGACGCGTCGATCGACATGCCGGACAGCGCCACCGCCACGGCCAGGCCCATGACGACCAGCGCCAAGCCCAGCGGCACGCCGATCAGTGCCGCGATCACCAAGGCGACGCGGCGTCGACGACAGAGACCCATCAAGCGCGGCGCTCGCGATGCGGAAGCACGGCGCGCTCAGCAGCGGTGGGCCGCAGCGGTCATCGAGTCATCCGCGCGCATCGAGCTGCTACTTCTTCTCATCGACCCGGGACTCGACCACGAGGTCGAGCTCGTAGACGTAGGCCGACGCGTCCGCCGGCGGTCTGCGGCCGCTTGAACCGGTTGATGCGCAGCACGTTGCTCACGCCCGGCTGGTGCGAGTAGCCGACGATCTCGCCGTAGAAGGCCTGCCACGGGCCCGGCTCGCCGACGCGCAGGCCCTTGTCGTCGAAGCGCCGTTCGCGCACCTGCAGGCAGGTGGTCGGGGGCTGCAGCGCCGGCGTGCAGGCCACGCGCTGCGCCGCGACCTCCAGGAAGATGCGCGTCGGCGCGCCGTACAGGCTCTTCGACGTGCGCCGACCGCTGAAGCTCAGCGTCTGCCGCTCGGCCGACACGAGGTGCAGCGTCGGCGCCTCGCCCGCCTCGACGCGCGCCTCCAGCGGCGCGGCCAGCGCCGCGGCCATGGCCGCTGTCGGCGGCCATCAGCGGCGGCTCGCAGGCCTTCTGCGTCGAGGCCACGCGGCCGATCTCCAGGCGGTTCTGCGGGCTCAGCCGCCAGGCGCCCGACAGCAGGTTGCAGCCGCCCTGCACGGCGATGCGCGCGCCGTCGAAGCGCATCACGAACGGATGGCCCGGCACGAGCAACGCCTCGACCGGCTTGCCGGCGGCATCGACGGCCGCGCGCAGCGTCCAGTCGTGGTCCTGCAGGGCGCGCACCAGCGCGGCGTCGGCGGTGCGGCGCGGCGGTGACGGCGTCGCGGCACCGGTTGCGGTCGCCTGCGCCGCCGGCAGCGCGCTGGCCGCGGCGGCCATCAGCGCCAGCAGGGCAAGGCGAATTCGTGGCGTGCGCATGGGCGATCTCTCTATCGATAGGGCCGGTCGGTCGCGTCGGCGCGACATGGGCCCCTCATCGGTGGTGAACGGCGCGCGATTCTAGGCGGGCGCGACGGCGGGCCGGAGCCGGCCAGTCGCCGCCGCACCGGCCATGCGGCACACTGCGGCACCCGTTCCGCTTCGCGTCCCGCGCGCACCCATGGATCGCCTCCGCGTCGCCGTGCACAGCACCGTGCTGATCCTGATCATCGGCTGGGTGCTCTACATCGGCAAGTCGATCTTCGTGCCCGCCGTGCTCGGCGCCGTGATCGTCTACGTGATCGTCGGACTCGCGGAGAAGCTCGGGCGGCTGCCGGTCGTCGGGCCGCGGCTGCCGGTGCAGTTGCGCGCCCTGTTCTCGGTCGTCGTCATCGGCCTGGCCTTCTTCCTGCTCGCCTACCTGATCATGGCCAACAAGGAGCGCGCGCTCGCGCTGGCGCCCCAGTACCAGCAGTCGTTGCTGGCGGCGATCCAGCAGGGCGCCGTCTTCTTCGGCGTCGAGACCGAGCCGACCTGGTCGACACTGCGACAGGAGCTGCTGGCGCAGGTCAACCTGCAGCGGCTGCTGACATCGCTGATGGCCTCGGTGGGATCGATCCTGGTGAGCTTCGTGGTCGTCTTCCTCTACGCCACCTTCCTGCTCATCGAGCGCCGCACGTTCGACGAGAAGCTGGCCAACCTGTCCGACGACCCGAAGCAAGTGGCGCGCGTCCGCGGGGTGATCGAGGCGATCAACGCCCGGATCGGCTCGTACCTGGCGCTCAAGACGCTGATCAGCCTGCTGCTGGGCGCGGTCAGCTACGGCGTGATGGCGCTCTGCGGGCTGGATTTCGCCGCGCTGTGGGCGGTGCTCACGGTCTTCCTGAACTTCGTTCCGTACGTCGGCTCGGTGCTCGGTGTCGTGCTGCCCGTGCTGATGGCGGTGGTGCAGTTCCAGGAGCCGGGCTCGATCCTGACGCTGCTGCTCGCGCTGACCGCGGTGCAGTTCGCGATCGGCAACTTCCTCGACCCCTACGTGATGGGCAACTCGCTGAACCTGAGCCCGTTCGCCATCCTCATCAGCCTGGCGGTCTGGGCGGAGCTCTGGGGCATCCCGGGCGCGTTTCTCGCCGTGCCGATCACCGCGATCCTCACGATCGTGTTTTCCGAGTTCCCGGCCACGCGACCGCTGGCTGTCCTGCTGTCGAAGGGAGGCGGGACGCAAGTGCCGCCCGGCGAAACCCCGGGGCATACTCCCCTGCGATAGCCCTGTCTCATGGCGGGCCCAAACACGCAACACCGACGCTTGTGGGTCCGGGGTTGAGTCATGCAGACGAGAATCGCCGACCGTCGAGGCATTCCATGGCGAATTTGCAGGTCCAGAGAACCGCGGCAGCCCGGCTGAATCGATACATGGACCGTGAACAAAGGCGGCTGGCTGTTGCGCTGCTGCTCTCCCTGCTGGTCCACTCGCTGCTGTTGACCCTGATCTTCGAAGGCCAGGGACTCGGGCTGCCCGGCTTCGGCTTCCCATGGCGCGATCGGCGGATCGAGGCGCCCGAGCTACGCGTCGTGCTCGCTCCGGCGCCCGGCACAGCCGGCAAGCCGGCGATCGCGCCGGTCGCGGAGCCTGCGCAGCAGGCATCGATCGAACCGCCTGTTCCCCGTGAACCGGCTCCGCCTTCATCCGTGACTCCCGCGCCGGCCCCGGGGGGAAAGGTCGCGCCGCCGATCGTGCCCACGGCCCGGGCGACGAAAGAAGCCACCAAGCCAGTGCGAAACGCCGTGGCCCGCGCCACCTGGCCCGCGCGGCCCCTGAAACGGCGCCCGTGCGCGCCGACGAACCCGCTCGCGCGGCGCCGGCACGGATCCAGGAGCCGGCCGTCATCGACGCGACGCCATCCGGCAGGCCCGCGACGGTCAGCGCCGGCAGACCCTCCGGTGCCGACGCCGGTCATTGCCGCGGCGCCAGGCGCTTCGAGCGCGGAGTCCGTGACGTCGGCGTTTCCGGATGCCGGCGACCGCCCGCCGGACGCCGCGCGCCAGGCCGAGGCGCAGCTGGAGGCGCAGCGCCATGAGGTGGCTCGTCAGCAGGAGACGGCGCGCATCGAGGCCGCGCGACTGCAGGCCGAACACCAGGAGGCCGAGCGCCAGGCCGTCGCGCAGCTCGAGGCGCAGCGTCAGGAGGCGGCACGCCAGCAGGAAGCGCGCGCGCCGATGCCGCGCGACAGGAGGCCGAACGCCAGGACGCCGCGCGCCAGGCCGCGGCCCAGCGGGAGGCGCAGCGTCAGGAGGAGGCTCGCCAGCAGGAGGCGGCAAGACGCGGACGCGGCGCTTCAGGAGGCGCGGCGCCAGGAGACGGCTCGCGAGCAGGAAGCAGCGCGCGCCGAGGCTGCACGCCAGGAAGCCGAACGTCAGCAAGCCGAACGCCGGAGGCGACGCCAGGAAGCCGAACGCAGGGAAGCCGAACGTCAGGCCGCCGCGCGTGTCCGGGCCGAGCAGGAGGAAGCGGCGCTTCGGGAAGCGCAGCGTCACGAAGAGGCCCGCAGGCAGGAGGCAGCGCGCGCCGACGCTGCGCGACGAGGAAGCCGAACGCCAGGACGCCGCGCGACTGGCGCGGCCCAACAGGAGGCGCGGCGTCAGGAGGACGCTCGCCAGCAGGAGGCGGCAAGACGCGAAGCGGAGCTTCGGGAGGCGCAGCGCCAGGAGGCGGCGCGCCAGCAGGAAGCAGCGCGCGCCGACGCTGCGCGGGAGGAAGCCGCGCGACAGGCGGCGGCGCAGCAGGAGGCGCAGCGTCAAGAGGCCGCTCGTCGACAGGAAGCAGCGCGCGCAGAGCCGCGCGACTGGAGGCCGAACGGCAGAAGCCGCGCGCATCCGCGCCGCGCAGGAGGAGGCGGCGAAACGGGAAGCCGTGCTTCGGGCGATCGGACGTCAGCTCGACGAGGAAGCCGCCCGGCGCGAAGAGGCCTCGAAGGCCGACGCGCCCGTCGTCGACGCTGCCGCTGTCGCTGAGCACCGCGCGTCGAGCCAGGCTATGGGGGCGCGCCGACCCCAATGTCGAACTCGTCCGGTACGCGGAGGCGTGGGCGCGGAAGATCCAGTTCAACACGCCGGTCGACACGGTGCGCGAAGTGGCGAAGCGGATTCACACCAATCCCGTGGTGACGGTGGCCGTTCGAAGCGACGGATCCGTGGAATCGGTGACCTTCGTGCTCTCCAGTGGCGTGGCGGAAGTCGATGAAGCGATACGGCGCATCGTGCAAAGCCACGAGCACTACCAGGCGTTCCCGCCCGCACTGGCCCGCGAGTACGACGTGATCGAAATCCGCCGGACGTGGCACTTCGACGTGGCCGTCCGGTTGTACTGACGGAATGGCTCGGTGCAGTGACGGCCTGTTGGCTGCGCGCAAGCCGCAGTCCCGCATCGCGCCGTATGCTGCGGCTGATGACCACTCCCTCCAAGCGCGCGCCCGCGTCGAAGACCGGGCGCGCCGCCAAGTCCGCCATCCGGGCAGCCTGCTCCCGACAGCAAGCCCTTCCTGCGCTTCCATCACTCCGAGGCGCTGCGCAAGAAGACGCTGGCGGTCATCGGCGCCGTCGAGCAGGCCGAGGACCCCGCCACGCACCGCGACGCCCTCGCGGATCTCGTGGTGGAGTTGACGAACAGCGGCCTGGACTACTACTTCATGAAGCAGCTCAAGCTCGCCAAGCCGGGGTTCCTCGTGGAGCAGTCGGCGAACCTCGGGATGGTGGGAACGCAGCAGGTCATGGGGACGGTCATCCGCCAGGTCATCGGCCGCATGGACGGCCCGCAACTGCTCTCCGTGTGCGGGTCCATCCGGCAAGCTCATGCGTTGAAGCCGCGCGCCGCCCGATAGCGAAGCTCAGCAGCGCATCTCGACCCGGTGCGGCCTGCCGTCGTCGACCAGCGGCACCGACCGGCCGGCCTGGATCTCTCCATCCAGCCGCACTTCGATGGCGTCGGCCGCCGGGCGGACCTGGATGACCTCGATCTGGTACAGGGTCCGGCCATGGCGGTATTCCAGCGTGTAGCCGGGCCAGTCGGCGGGCAGGCAGGGCGACAGCAGCAGCCGGGCGCCGTCGCCGTCGACCTTCAGCTGCAGGCCCAGCAGCGACTCGACGATCAGGCGGTACATCCAGCCGGCCGAGCCGGTGTACCAGGTCCAGCCGCCGCGGCCGGTGTGCGGCGCGACGCCGTAGACGTCGGCGGCCACCACGTACGGCTCGACCTGGTAGCGCGCGACGTCGTCGGCGGTCGCGCCGTGGTGCACCGGGTTGATCGATGCCGAGCAGCTCCCAGGCGCGCGCGCCGTCGCCGAGCGCGGCGAAGGCCATCGCGGCCCAGATCGCGCGCGTGCGTGTACTGGCCGCCGTTCTCGCGCACGCCGGGCACGTAGCCCTTGATGTAGCCGGGGTTCGGCGCCGTGCTGGTCGAACGGCGGGTCGAGCAGCTGGATCAGGCCGCGCGTCGCGGCGCACGAGGCGCGCGTCGACCGCGTCCATCGCGCTGGCGCGCGCGCGTCGGGCTCGCCGGCGCCGGAGAGCACCGACCAGCTCTGCGAGATCGAGTCGATCTGGCACTCGGCGTTGCTCGGCCGAGCCGAGCGGCGTGCCGTCGTCGAAGTAGGCGCGGCGATACCAGGCGCCGTCCCAGCCGTGCGCTTCGAGGTTGCGCGCGCAGCTGCGCGCGCTCGCTCGCGCAGCGCGCGCGCGAACGGCCGCGTCGCCGCGCCGCGCGCGCCAGCGTCGGCGAAGCGGCGCAGCACGTCGTACAGGAAGAAGCCGAGCCAGACGCTCTCGCCCTGGCCCTGCTCGCCGACGCAGGTTCATGCCGTCGTTCCAGTCGCCGCAGCCCATCAGCGGCAGGCCGTGCGCGCCGAAGCGCAGGCCGTGCCGGATGGCGCGCACGCAGTGCTCGTAGAGCGTGGCCGACTGCGCCGAGCGGCAGCGGCAGGTCGTAGTAGCGACTCCTCGTCGGGCTTGACCGGGCGGCCGTCGAGGAAGGGCACCTGCTCGTCGAGCACGCCGGTGTCGCCGGTCGCCGCGCACGTAGCGGCACAGCGCCAGCGGCAGCCACAGGTAGTCGTCGGAGAAGTGCGTGCGCACGCCGCGGCCCGTGCGGCGGATGCCACCAGTGCTGCACGTCGCCCTCGCCGAACTGGCGGCCGGCGCAGCGCAGCAGGTGCTCGCGCAGCAGCTGCGGGCCGCGTGTGCACCAGCGCCATCGCGTCCTGCAGCTGGTCGCGGAAGCCGAAGGCGCCGCCCGACTGGTAGAAGCCGCTGCGCGCCCACAGGCGGCAGGCGAGCGTCTGGTAGAGCAGCCAGCCGTTGGCCAGGACGTTGAGCGCCGGGTCGGGCGTCTCGCACCTGGACCGCGCCGAGCGTGCGGCTCCAGTGCGCCGCACCGCCGTCGAGCGCGCCTGCGCGCCGCGGCCGCGCCGCGGAAGCGCTGCACCAGGTGCTCGCGCCTCGTCGGCGCTGCGGCCCATGCCGAGGCGGAAGACGACCTCGCGCGCCTGCGCCGTCGGCGCAGCTCGAGCGGCACCTGGATCGCGGCGCACGGATCGAGCGCCGGCGCCGACGCGGCCCGACAGGCGCGCGCGGCGCAGGGCCGCCGGGCGGCGCAGCGATGCCGTTGCGGCCGAGGAACTCGGTGCGGTCGCCGGTGACGCGTGCCGGCGCGCGGTCGCTCGCGACGTCGAGGAAGGCCGACCCGGTCGCGCGAACTCGGTGTTGTACGCGTTGCGCGCGAGCAGCGCGCCGCTGTCGGCGTCGACGCTCGGTGACGACGTGCGGCGCGGTCTTCGGCGCGCAGGTCGCCGAGCACCCACTCGACGTAGCCGGTGGCCGACAGCTGCGCGCGGCCGGCCCGAGCGGTTGCGCAGCTTCAGCACGCGAGAACTTCACCGGCGCGTCGAGCGCGACGAAGACCGTGCAGCTCGCTGCGCGATGCCGTCCTCGGCGTGCTCGAACACGCTGTAGCCGAAGCCGTGGCGGCCTGACGTAGCGGCCGCTGCGCCGCGGCGCGCGGCAGCGGCGTCGGCGACCAGAAGTGGCCGGTCTCCTCGTCGCGCAGGTAGAACGCCTCGCCGCTCGGCGTCGCTGACCGGGTCGTTGTGCCAGGGCGTCAGGCGGAACTCGTGCGCGTTCTCGCACCAGGTGTAGCGCGCTGCCGCTCTCGGAGACGACGGTGCCGAAGTGCGGGTTGGCGAGCACGTTGACCCACGGCGCCGGCGTGCCGCTGCGCCGCGCGGCGGCGTGATGACGTACTCGCGGCCGTCGGGCGTGAAGCCGCCGAGGCCGTTGAACGCAGGTCAGCGCGCGGGCGCTCGCGCGCCGGCGACGGCCGGCGCGCGCGCGCGGCGCTGCGGCGCGGGCGCGTCGGTCGCGAGCGCGCGGCAGCGCGGCGCGGCGCGCGCCGCGCGGCGCGCTCGACCTGCTCGGCCAGCGTGCCGCGGCTGTCGCTGACGATCGGCGCGCGCCACCGTCTGCAGCAGCACGCGGTCCTCGTCGGAGATCTGCTCGGCGCGGCGCACGAAGATGCCGCCGGGCCGGTCGACCGACGTGCGCCTCGACGCCGCGCGGCGATCAGCCCGATGATCTGCTCCTGCAGCCGCTGGCGGTAGCCGGCGCGCTCCTCGTTCCAGATCACCAGGTCGACGGCCAGGCCCTTCAGGCGCCAGTAGGCGTGCGCCTGGACCAGCTGGCGCACCAGGTCGATGTTGGCGGCGTCGCCGATCCGCAGCAGCACGATCGGCAGGTCGCCGGAGATGCGCGTAGCCCCACAGCCCCGACTGGCCGCGGCGGTTGCGCGCGAGCACGCGCGGCGTCGGCGCGCAGCGCCGGCTGCGCGTAGAGGACGCGAGCTGGCCAGGCGGGCGTAGAGCTGGGCGTCGGCCTCGGTGGCGTTGAGCTGGCGCAGCACGCACCTGGCTGTGCGTCCAGGCCAGCTCGAACACGCGGTCGGCCAGGCGGCGGTCGCTGGTACTTCTCGACCAGCGCCAGCGCAGCCGTCGCGCGTCTCGGCCGACGCCGGTGACGAGGTCGATCGGCGCGGTCTGGTCGGGCTCGAGCGTGATCACGCGTGCGCGGATCGCCGCGATCGGGTCGAGCACCGAGCCCGGCGCTGTCCGGACAGCGGCGCCGCGCCGCGCAGCGCCGCCGGAGCGGCCAGCGCTGCGGCCGCGGCCGATGAAGCGCGCGCGGTCGGTCTCGTAGCGACGCCGCGCTCGACGGCGGCGCCGTGCACCGTCATCAGGTGGAACATCCACGGCGGCTGCTCGTCGGCCGAGCGCGGCCGGCGCGTGCAGAGGATCGCCTGCCGGCTCGCGCGAGCGATCTCGGTCTGCACGAACAGGTTGCTGAAGGCCGGGTGCGCGGCGTCGGCGGCCGCGCGGCGCCAGCACCACCTCGGCGTAGCTGGTGAGCTCGATGCGTGCGCGCGCGTGCGGCCGCGGTTGGTGATGCGCACGCGGCGCAGCTCGATGTCGTCCTCGGGCGAGACGGCGATCTCGGTGTGCGTCTCGATGCCGTCGTCGCGGCGGCGGAACTCGGCGCGGCCCTCGGAGAAGATCGCCTCGTAGCTGTCGGCGCGCGTGCCAGCGTCGGCTGGTGCGCGGTCGACCAGAACGTCGCCGGTCGTCGACGTCGCGCAGGTAGCAGAAGGTGCCCCAGCGCGTCGCAGCGTGGCGTCCTCGCGCCAGCGCGTCACCGCCAGGTCGCGCCAGCGGCTGTAGCCGCCGCCGGCGTTGGTGACCATCACGTGGTAGCGGCCGTTGGACAGCAGGTGCACCTCGGGCGACGGCGTGTCGGCGTGCGTGAACACGCGCATCGGCGTCTCGGTGCGCTGCCGCGCGGCGCGCGGGTGCCGGCGCGCTCGGCTCGATGCTGCGGGTGGAACGGCGCCGACGCGCGGCACGCGCTCCTGCAGCAGCAGCAGCGGTGGCCTGCAGCCGCGGGTCGGCGGCGAAGCGGCGCTGCATCGGCCGGTCGAGCAGCAGGTAGCGCCAGCGCCAGCAGGCTCATGCCCTGGTGGTGCGCCATGAACGAGCGCACGACGGCGCTGGTCTGCGCCGCGCGGCAGGCGCGCGGGCGTGTAGTCGATCGCCTCGTAGAAGCCGTAGCGCGCCGGCGGCGCCCGCGGCCGCGAGGCGCTGCAGGTTCTCGCAGGCCGCCTCGGGCGCGACCATCAGCGCCAGCACGATGGCGTAGGGCGCGATCACCAGGTCGTCGGCCAGGCCGCGCTTGAGGCCCGAGCCCGGGCACGCCGAAGGCGCGGTACTGGTAGTTCAGCGCGGCGTCGGTCGTGTTGTAGCCCGACTCGGAGATGCCCCACGGCACGCCGCGCTGCGCGGCCGTACTCGATCTGCCGCTGCGACGGCGGCGCGGCAGGTCTGGTCGAGCAGCGTGTCCTCGTAGGTCGGCATCACCAGCAGCGGCATCAGGTACTCGAACATCGAGCCGCTCCACGACAGCAGCGCCGGCGTCGCCGCCGCGCCGTGGTCAGCAGGCGGCCGAGGGCGAACCAGTGCTCCTGCGGCAGCTGGCCCTGCGCGATCGCGACGAAGCTCGCCAGCCGCGCCTCGGAGGCGAGCAGGTCGTAGAAGCCGGCGTCGAGCGCGGCGCTCGGCGACGTTGTAGCCGATCGCCAGCAGGTGGCGCGCGTCGTCGTAGAGGAAGCCGAAGTCCAGCTCGGCCAGCGCCGCGGCGCGTCCGCGCGAGGTCGTCGATCGTCCGGAGCCGCGCGCGCGCGCGCCGCCCGCGTGCGCCTCGACGGCGGCGGTCGCGGTCGTCGCCGCCGGCGGCCAGCTGCCGCAGGCGTCGGCATGCCGGTCGGCTCGAGCGTGCCGCGCGCTCGTCGAGGCCGAGCGCGCGCAGCTCGTCGCGCGCCGGCGCGGCACTGCTCGCAGCAGCAGGCGGCGCCCACGCGCGCGGCACGCTCGGCGCGTCGGCGTCGGCCGCAGCGGCGGCGTCGGCCGGTGCCGTGCGCCGAGCGCGGCTGCAGCTCGACCCGCGCCGTGCCTCGAGCGCGTCCAGCATCGCGTGCCAGTCGCGCAGCGCGGCGGCGCGGCGTGCGCGGCGCGCCAGCAGCGTCCGGCGAACCGGCCGCAGCGCGTCGCGCAGCGCCGCGTCGCCGTGCGGCGGTCCGCCGCGAGCGACTCGACGCAGCACGCCGAGCGTGTCGTGCGACGCCCGCGCAGCCAGCGCGGCGGGCAGCAGCGGCTCGTCGGCCAGCGGCCAGCAGCGCCGGCCGCAGGGTCAGCAGGTGCGCCGGCGAGGTTGCCGCTGTCGACCGTCGAGACGTAGCGCGGGCGCAGCGGCTGCGAGCGTCGGCGTGTCGTACCAGTTGTAGAAGTGGCCGCGGTAGCGCTCCATGCGCTCCAGCGTCGTCGAGCGTCGCGTCGAGTGCGCGTCGAGCAGCTCGCCGCGTGGCGAGGTAGCCGAAGTCGTGCGCGGCCAGGGTCGGCCAGCAGCGCGAAGCCCGATGTTGGTCGGCGAGGTGCGGTGCGCGACGCGCGCCACCGGATGCTCCTGGACGTTGTCGGGCGGCAGGCAGTTGTCGGCGGCGCCGACGAAGGTCTCGAAGAAGCGCCAGGTGCGGCGCGCGAGCCGGCGCAGGAACACGCGTCTGGTCGCGCGCTCGAGCGCGGCGCGCCGGCGCGCGCAGCGGCCGGCTCGAGCCACCAGGCGAGCAGCGGCGACAGCAGCCACAGCAGCAGCACCGGCGCCGCGGCGGGCAGCGCGCCGGGCCGCGCGAGCGCCAGCGCCGGCGCGCAGCGCCAGCGCCAGCAGCCGGGGCGACGCCACATGCGCGCGCTGCGCAGCAGGTCGGCCAGCGTCGCCGGCGCGCGGCGCTCGCGACGTCGGCCGACGGGCGCCACTCGAGCAGCCGGCGGCGCGTGACAGCAGCACGCGCCACAGCGTGCGCACGATCGCGTCGAGCGCTGAAGCAGCGCCTCGTAGGGCAGGCAGGCCAGCGCGATGCAGCCTGCGCAGCGAGCTGCGCGCCGCGACGGTCGGCAGCGACGCCGCGGACGTGCGTGCGCCGGCGCGCAGCCGGCTGCAGCGGCGTGCGCAGCCAGTCCGGCGCAGTGCGCGGCCAGCGGCACCAGCGCCGACGATCGCCAGCACGGCGCAGCGTCCAGCCACGCCGGGCGCCGGCAGCAGCCAGCCAGGCCAGCAGCAGCAGCGACAGCGAGCGCGGCCGGCACCAGGCTGCGGCGCAGGTTGTCGAGGATCTTCCAGCGCGACAGCGCCGACAGCGGGTTGCGCGGCGCGCCGCCGGCAGCGCGCGGCACGCGCGGCAGCAGCCAGCCGGCGAGCTGCCAGTCGCCGCGGATCCAGCGGTGGCGGCGCGCTGACGTCGGCGGCGTAGCGCGCGGGCGACGTCCTCGAACAGCTGCGACGTCGCTGAGCAGGCCGGAGCGCGCGTAGCAGCCTTCGAGCAGGTCGTGGCTGAGGATGCGGTTCTCGGGGAAGCGGTCCGCCGAGCGCGCGCTCGAAGGCGTCGACGTCGTAGATGCCCTTGCCGATGAACGAGCCTTCGCCGAACAGGTCCTGGTAGACGTCGGAGACGGCGCGCGTGTACGGGTCGATGCCCGGCTCGCCGCCGAACAGGCGCGCGAAGCGCGAGCGGTTCGTGCTCGGCAGGCTCGACGCCGACGCGCGGCTGCAGGATGCCGTAGCCCTCGACGACCGCGGCTGCGCGGCCGGCGTCGAAGCGCGGCCGGTTCAGCGGGTGCGCCATCGTCGCCGACGAGCTGCGCGCGCGGCGTCGCGCGGCAGCTGCGTGTCGGTGTCGAGCGTGATGACGTAGCGCACCGCCGGCAGCGCACGCGGTGTCGCCGACGACGCGCGACGAAGCGCTCGCCGCGCCGCCTGCCGCGCAGCAGCGCGTTCAGCTCGGCCAGCTTGCCGCGCTTGCGCTCGTGGCCCATCCACACGCGCTCGCGCGCGTTCCAGCGGCGCGGGCGGTGGAACAGGAAGAAGGCGGTGGCGCCGCGCGCGTCGTCGCCGGCCGGTACTTCGCGTTGAGCGCCTCGATGCGCGCGGCGCGCCAGCGCGAGCAGCGCCGTCGTCGCGCGGGCAGGTGCTCGCTCGGCGGCGTCGCGGAAGTCGGTCAGCAGCGCGAAGTGCAGGTTGCGGTCGCGGTTGGCGAGGAAGCGCACCTCGAGCGCCTCGACCAGCGCGTCGACGCCCGGCGGCGCTGCCGAGCATCGTCGGCACGACCACCAGCGTGCGCGACGCGGCGGGATGCCGTGCGAAGTCCATGCGCGGCAGCGGCGCGCGGCGCGACGAGCAGCGTGGCGAGCCAGTTGACCAGCGCCATGCGCCAGCTGGCTCGACGCCAGCAGCAGGACCGCGGCGAGCGCAGTCACGCCCCACCAGCGGCCACAGCAGCGTCCCGCTGCGCGTGGATCGACCGGCCGCCGCGGCGAGCGCCAGCGGTGGCCAGGCCGATGGCGCCGGCATAGAGCGGCAGCGCCCGCGCGCGCGCCGCGCGCGCGAGCGCGCTGCGCGCGCGGCAGTCGCGCGCCGACGGCCTGCTCGAGCGCCGGCCGCCCCGCGTCGATCAGGTAGTAGCCGACGTGGCGCGCCTGCCGTCGGGCGCTGCGGCGCGCGGCGTTCAGCGGCGCTCGCGGCGGCGCACAGCGCGACCGCCTGGCGCGCGACGTCGACCTCGCGCGGCGTCCGACGTCGCGGCCGATCGCCTCGACCACGTGGCGGTAGCGGTCGCGCGTGGCGAAGTCCATCGCGGCGTAGACGCCGGCCGGGTCGTCGCGCAGCGTCTGCTCGACCGCGCTCAGCGCCTCGACGAACTCGCGCCAGTCGATCGTGCCGAGCAGGCGCAGGCTGCCGATGCTGTTGCTGATCGAGACCTGGTCGGCCGCCTGCTGCTGGCCTTCCAGCTGCACGCAGCTGCTCGATGGTCTGGCCCGACTCGGCGAGGCGCTGCTCGATCCAGGTCAGCGGCAGCGCCAGCGCGGCGCTCTGGCCCTGCAGGCGGCGCGCGAACTCGGCGACGAAGGCGCTGGTCAGCGGCGGCGCGGAGCGCGCCATGTCGGCGACCAGCAGGATCAGGTCGCTCGGCGCGTTCTCGGCCACCTCGAGCATGCGGTCGGCCCAGGTGCCGGCCGTCTCGCGCTCGGTCGTCGCGGTCGGCGACGCGCGACGCGACGCGGCGCAGGTTCTCGATCAGCGCCAGGCGCAGCATGATCGGGATGGCCCACAGCTCGCCCAGCTGCAGCGGCTGCACCGACTGGTAGGCGGCGACGAAGCGCGTCAGCGTGCCGCGGCCGACCCGGCCGTCGCCGTGCGCGATGAGCGTGCAGCGCGAGGTCGTAGACGCGCGGCAGCCGGCGCGCCGGCGGCGTCCGGCTCCGGGCCAGGCGCGGCAGCTCGCGGCTGTAGCCGCGCGGCAGGTGGCGCCGCGCGGTGCGGATCTGCTCCTCGATCAGGTAGAAGTTGTCGAGCAGCCATTCGGCCGCCGGCGAGAAGCGCCGCTCGGTGTCTGCCGTCGCGGCCAGTTGCCTGCCGAGGGCCACGAGGACCCGCTCGTTCGACGCCAGTCGGGCGAGCAGGCGGTCGGGCGCGCGCGGGGCGCCGAGCACGTGCAGCGCCGCCAGGCGCTTGCCGTGCCGCTCCATCTGCTCGGCGCTGAACAGCTCCGCGCGCAGCGGCTCGTCCTGCGGCGTCGGCCCGCCGTCACCCTCGACCAACCAAGCGTGCTCCCACAGGCGCCCGGCGAGTTGACTCATCCTGGCTCGAAAGCCGCTCGCGCTAGGCAACATCAGGCGGGGAGTCCTCCATGGACCACGAGGGGCGGGAGGGCCAACTTAGCACGCGGGCTGAGCGCGAGCTTGCCGTGGTCGGTGGGGTGCGGTTGCGGGGGCGTCGCCGGGCCGAACCGGCGCTGGCGTGGGCGTGGCCCGAATGCGACGCCTTCCGGCGAGTCTCGCCAGTGGCGAGCTCTTTTGCGCCGGCAAAGTGGCGGAAGTGCCGCCGGCCCCTAGCCAAAACACAATTTGGGCGACAGAATTGGTCCACTTAGCGGAACACGGCGCCGCCGCGGCGGCCTCCGGAGTGGAGATCGATGGCTGCGCCGAAGGTCTTGGAGAGTACTCCAGCTGTTCACGGTCGACGCGCCGCGCTGGCGGGTCGACCGCATCGCGGCGCGCATGGGCGTATCGACGTCGACGGCGTACCGCTGCGTCGCCGACCTCGTGGGCATCGGGCTCCTGCAGCCGGTCTCGGGCGGCGCCTACGTGCTCGGCCCCGCGTTCAGCGAGTTCGACCTGCGCATGCGCCTCAGCGATCCGCTGCTGCGCGCCGCGCGCCCGCACATGGCGAAGCTGCGCGACGTGCTGGGCCGCGAGACGACGACCGCGCTCGCGCGCTACGACCAGGACCGCGTGATGTTCGTGCACCTCGACCGCGCGCGCGACATCCCGAACGGGCCGGTCCGCGGCCAGCAGATCTCGTTGTTCAGCCCGGCGGCCATCGCGCGCGCGATGCTGTTCGCGCTGCCGGACCGCGTGCTGCGCACGCTGTACCAGCGCCACGCGGCCGATGTCGCCGCACAGGGCCTCGGCGACGACGCGCGCGAGTTCCGCGCGCACGTCAGGGCGCTGCGCGAGCGGGGCTGGGCGACGGCCGACGTCGGCCGTCGTCGCGGGGCGCGTCGGCATCGCCGCGCCGGTGGTCTGCGACGGCACGGTGCGCGGCAGCATGGGCGTGAGCCTCCCCGCGCCGCTGTCCGGCGCCGAGATCGAGCGCATCGGCGCGATCGTCGTGCAGCACGCCGACCGGTCGCCGCGCAACTGCGCGAGGACGATCCCGACGTGCCACGCCTGCTGGGCCGCCGCCCGTCGACGCCCTCGACGCCGTACCAGTCCGGCGCGCCGCTGCAGTAGGCCTTATCCTCTCGCCGCGTCTGATTGTCCTGTCCGCCTCCTGCGGGGCGCTTTCCGCCGTGCTCAAGTCGATCCGTGATTTCTTCGAACGCAACCTCGCGGCCGGCGACGACCGCGCGCCGTCGCGCCACACCATCGAACTGGCCACCGCCGCGCTGCTGATCGAAGTCGTGCGCTGCGATGCCGGCATCACCGACGACGAACGCCAGTCGGTCGAGCGGGCCGTGCGCGGGAAGTTCGGCCTGTCGCCCGACGAAGCGGAGACGCTGATCCGGCTGGCCGAGGAAGAGGTGGCGCAGGCCAACGACCTGTTCCAGTTCACCTCGCTGATCAACCGCGACTTCACGCAGGAGCAGAAGCTGCGCGTGATCGAGCTGATGTGGCGCGCGGCGCTGGCCGACGCCCACATCAGCGCGCACGAACACCACGCGCTGCGCCGGATCGCCGAACTGCTGCACATCCCGCACGGCGACTACATCGCCGCCAAGGCGCGCGCCCAGGCGAGCCCGGGCTGACCGCCGGGCGGCGGCTCAGCCGTAGCGCTGCCGCGCCAGCGCCGCGCCGCGCGCGAGCGCCTCGAGCTTGCGCACGGCGATGTCGCGATCCATCGGCGCCATGCCGCAGTTGGTGCACGGCAGGAGCCGCTCGCGCGCGACGAACTGCAGCGCGCGGCCGATCGTGTCGGCAACCTCCTCGGGCGTCTCGACCTCGTCGGAGGCGACGTCGATGACGCCGACCATCACGTCCTTGCCCTCGAGCAGCCGGATCAGGTCCATCGGCACGTGCGAGTGCTGGCACTCGAGCGACACCTGCGCGATCGAGCTCTTCGCGATCGCCGGGAAGATCTCCTCGTACTGGCGCCACTCCTCGCCGAGGCTCTTCTTCCAGTCGATGTTGGCCTTGATGCCGTAGCCGTAGCAGATGTGCACCGCGGTCGTGCACGTGAGCCCGGCGGCCGCGCGCTCGAGCGCCTGCAGGCCCCACACGTTGACGTCCTTCATGTAGACGTTGAACGCCGGCTCGTCGAACTGCACGATGTCGACGCCGTCGGCCTCGAGCGCGCGCGCTTCCTGGTTCAGCAGGTCGGCGAACGCCATCGCCATCGCGACGCGTCCCTCCGGTCCGCCGCCGAAGTGGCGGTCGGCCACGGTGTCGACGATCGTCATCGGGCCGGGCATCGTGATCTTCAGCTTCTTCGTCGTGTGCGCGCGCGCGAACCGCGCCTCGGTCCCGTGCACGCGGCCCTTGAGCTTCAGCGGGCCGACGACCTGCGGCACCATCGCCTTGTAGCGGTCGCCGCGGATGCCCATCTCGACCTTGTGCTCGAAGTCGATGCCGTCGACCGCCTCGAGGAAGCCGTGGACGAAGTGCTGCCGCGACTGCTCGCCGTCGGTCACGATGTCCAGGCCCGCGTCCTCCTGCGCCTTGATCCAGACCAGCGTCGCGTCGCGCTTCGCCTCCGCCAGTTCGGCGCCGTGCGCCCTCCACTGCGGCCACAGCTTGTGCGTCTCCGCCAGCCACGCAGGGTTTGGGCAGGCTGCCTGCGATCGTCGCTTCGAACATGGTGTCTCCCCTGGTCTGACTCAGTCGTGCGCGAGCGGCGCGAGATCGGGTGTGCGCCGGTGCCAGTCGGTGGCGCGCTGCAGCGCCATGCCGATGCGCAGCAGCGTCGTGTCGGTCCCCGGCCGCCCGAGCAGCTGCGCGCCGACCGGCAGGCCCTCGCGCGTGAAGCCGGCGGGCAGCGACAGCGCGCAGGTGTCGAGGTAGTTGCCGGCGCGCGTGAAGCTCGCCAGCGGCGTCGTCGTTTCGTCGACCGCCTCGACCGGGCACGCCGCCATCGGCACGGTCGGTGTCAGCAGGGCGTCGCACGACGCGCATCCACTCGATCCACCGCGCGCGCGCCGCGCGGCGGTGCGCCAGCGCGTCGATGTAGTCGGCCGCCGCGATCGCCTTGCCGCCGACGACGCGGCGGCGCACGCCGGCGCCGATCGGCAGGCGCTCGTCCTCGACGTAGGCGCGGTGGACGGACCAGGCCTCGGCCGCGGTCAGCTGGCCGTTGCGTCGCATCAGGTCGTCGAAGTCGAACGGAAAGCGGCGCTCGCTCACCACGGCGCCGAGCGCGCGCAGTGCACGCGCGACCGCGTCGACCGCCGTCGCGACCGCGGGCTCGACCGCGATCGGGAACTGGTCGGCCGGCAGCACGGCGACGCGAACGCCGGCGAGCGACGCCGCAGGCTCGCTGGCCGCGAGTTCGGCGAAGGCGCGGGCGGCAGGGTCCGTGCCGAGCATCGCCGCGACGAGCAGCGCGGCGTCCGCGGCGCTGCGCGTCATCGGGCCGATCGTGTCGAGCGTGGTCGACAGCGGGAACGCGCCCTCGGTGCTGACGAGGCCGCCGCTGGTCTTCAGCCCCGTGATGCCGTTGAGCGCCGCGGGGATGCGCACCGAGCCGCCGGTGTCCGACCCGATCGCCGCCGGCGCCAGCCCGGCGGCCACGGCCACGCCCGAGCCGCTCGACGATCCGCCCGGCACGCGGTGCGTGGCGAGGTCCCACGGGTTCCGCGGCGTGCCGAGGTGCGGATTGGCGCCCCAGGTGCCGAACGCGAACTCGACCATGTGCGTCTTGCCGAGCGGCACCATGCCCGCCGCCAGCAGGTGGCGGACCACCGTCGCGGTGGTGGTGCTGATCCGCTGCTTCCACAGCGCGGAGCCGACGCCGGTCGGGAAGCCCTCGATCTCGAGCAGGTCCTTCAGCGCGACCGGCACGCCGTCGAGCGGGCCGAGCCGCACGCCGCTCGCGCGCCGCTCGTCCGCCGCGCGCGCGTGACGTCGCGCCAGGTCTCTCGTCGACGTGGGCGTAGGCGTGGAGCGCCGGATCGAGTCGCCGGATGCGCTCGAGGTACGACTCGGCGAGTTCCAGCGCGCTGGCCTCCCCGCGAGCAAGAGCGGCGGCGAGTTCGGCGAGCGAGGCAAAGGGATCGATCGGCATCGGAGTTGCGCGGCCGCGAGGCAGCTCAAGGGTAGCGGGCGTCCGCGTCGAGCGGATGGATCGGCCGCCGCACGCGCTCGAAGCGGAACAGCGCGTAATCGGAACTCGTCACGCCGCGGCTGTCGCACTCGACCAGGCCGCCGGCGATCGGCACGAAGCTCGGGCGGCAGTACATGCGCGACTTCAGGATCAGGTAGTCGAACCGCGCCGGATCGAGGCCGGTGCTGGTGAACACGCCGAGGTCGAGCGGCTCCATCGGGCGCTCGGTGACCACCGCGGTGAAGTCGTCCGCCTCGAGCACCGCGGTGCGTCCCATCGCCCAGGTTTCGCCGGTGTAGATCGGCCCGGTGATGCGGAAGCGGCCGTCGGTCAGCGCCCGCACGCGCGCCCGCGCGCGCATCCGCGGACGCGGATCGGTGCCGAGGCCGAGCGGCCGGACGTTGCCGAGTTCGAGGTCCACCGTCGCGCCGAGCCCGGCGGCCGTGGCGACCTCGACCGCGGCCGGATCGCACAGCGGCCCGACGCCGATGTTCGACAGCCCCTGGCGCAGGCACTCCTCGAGCAGGTCGGTGGTGTCGCAGGTGCCGCCCGACATCACGTTGTCGCCGTGGTCGAGCAGCAGCACCGGGCGCCCGCCGGCCTGCGGCTGCAGCCGGCGCGCCTGCGCCACGCTGTCGGCGAGCGGCGTGCTGGCGTAGACGAAGCCGTCGCGCTCCTGCCAGAGTCGCGCGCGCCAGTTCGTCGGCCGCGCGCTGCGCCTCGTCGTGCGTGCAGCCGACGGTGACGACGCTGACGCCGGCGTCGCGGAAGTCGGCGAGCGAGAAGCCGGCGAACACCGTGGCGGCGAGCAGGCCGTCGCGTTCGCGGCTGCGCGCCCGCTCCACCGCGCGCTGCATCGCGCCTTCGCCGGTGGCGCTGCGCAGCGTGTGCGACAGCAGCGGCGGCTGCGCCCACGCGACGTGCGGCCGCGGCCCGCCGTCGATCCAGTCGAACAGCAGCCGCGCCGCGTGGGCGCCGGTCTCGAACATGTCGACGTGCGGATAGGTCTTGAAGCCGACGATGACGTCGGCGGCGTCGACCATCGCCTGCGTGATGTTGCCGTGCAGGTCGAGCGCGACCGCCAGCGGCGTGTGCGGCGCGACCGCGCGGACCCGGCGCAGCAGCTCGCCTTCGCCGTCGTCGAAGCGCGCGGTCACCATCGCGCCGTGCAGGTCGAGCAGGATCGCGTCGCAGCCCGCGCGCACCGCCTCGACGATCGCGCCCGCGAGCCGCTCGTACGCGGCGGCGTCGACGCGCCCGCTGGGGTTCGCGGTGGCGTTGACGGCGACCGTCGAGGTCCGCGCCGCGGCGCTCGGCGGCCTCGATGAAGGCGCCGAGCGCGGTGCGGCTGCCCTTGGCCTGGCGATATGCCGCGTCGCCGAACGTCGGCCCGTCCGGGCCGAACGACGCGAGCGGCGTCGGCACCGGCGAGAACGTGTTGGTCTCGTGGTTGAGCCGGGCGGTGACGATCTTCATCGGGCGATGTTGATCAGGCGGTTCAGTGGGCGCGCCGGAGCACGCGGCCGGGGCGCGCGCCGGTGGCGCGTCCGGCGTGCCACGCCAGCGCCCCGTTCACGTACACGGAGTGGATGCCGGTGGCGGGCGTCTTCGGCTGCGCAGAAGGTGGCCGCATCGGCGATGCGGGCGGGATCGAACACGACGAGGTCCGCCGCCAGCCCCGGCGCGAGGCGGCCGCGGCCGGCGAGGCGGAAGCGGTCGGCCGGCAGCCCGGTCATCCGGTGCACCGCCTCTTCGAGCGAGAACAGGTGGCGCTGCCGTGCGTAGTGCCCGAGCACGCGCGGGAACGCGCCCCACAGGCGCGGGTGCGGGAACTCGTCGTGCGGCAGGCCGTCGGAGCCGATCATCGTCCCGGGATGCGCGAGGATGCGCTCGACGTCGGCCTCGTCCATCGAGAAGTAGATCGCGCCGGCGGGCTGCAGCGCGTCGATCATGGCGTCGACCGCCAGGCCCTCGGCGGCGGCGAGCTCGTCGAGATAGCGGCCGGCGGCCGCGGGCCGCGCCTTCGACCACGCGACCAGCACCCGCTGCGCCTGCGCGGCGGCGTCCTTGCGCAGCACGGTCGACGACGCGGTGTACGGATAGCAGTCGAGGCACACGTCGCGCGTGCGGCGCGCCTCGTCGAGCAGCGCCAGCGTCTCGCGCGAGCGGCCGAAGTTCGCGCGGCCGATCACCTTGTGGTGCGAGAGCACCTGCCGCACGCCGAGGCGGCCGGCGATCTCCATCGCCTCGGTCATCGACTCGAGCACGCGCTCGCCCTCGTCGCGGATGTGCGAGGCGATCAGCGCGTCGGTGCCGCGCAGCGGCTCGAACACCTGCCGGATCTCGTCGGCGGTGGCGGCGTTCGCGGGCGCGTAGTAGGTGCCCGTCGACACGCCGATCGCGCCGGCCGCGAGCGCCTCGGCGACGCCGGCCTGCATCGCGGCGATCTCCGCCGGGCTCGCGGGCCGGTCGAGCGCGCTCATCGCCACCACGCGCAGCGTGGTGTGGCCGACGAGCGCGGCGCAGTTGATCGCGGGCGGCTGCGCCTCGAGCGCCGCGAAGTAGTCGCGGAAGGAGCCGAAGCGTTGCGACGGCAACTCGGCCGCGTCGGCGGCGACGAGGTTCAGCGGCGGCACCGCCGTGCGGTTGCCCAGCGGCGCCAGGCTGACGCCGCAGTTGCCGGTCACCACCGTCGTGACGCCCTGGCTGAGCTTGGGCGTCATCGACGGGTCGGCCAGCAGCAGGCGGTCGTCGTGCGTGTGGACGTCGATGAAGCCGGGCGCGACGACCAGGCCGTCGAGGTCGATCACCTCGGCCGCGGCGCCGGCGGCGCGCATCGAATCCCGCGATCACGCCGTCGCGCAGCGCGACGTCGGCGCGCCGCGCCGGCGCGCCGGTCCCGTCGATGACGAGCCCGCCGCGCAGAACTACGCTGGTCCCTGGCATGTTTCCCTTGTCGTTCGGCTGCGTGTAGTCTGTCCCTTCGCTTCACGCTCGGCAAATCGCAGCGCCTCCGCGCTGCACGCAGACGGCGCATCCATGCACCGCTTTGGTGGATGCGCTGCAGACGGGGCCACGAACCCCGCACGCTGCCGCCGAGCGATGGATCGTCCGCACTCGCTCTGGAACGTTTCTTGCGTTGAAGACGCCTTGTTGCGCCGAACGCAGTGCCGGGCGATCGGCCCCTGTTTTCATTCTGAGGAGGAGACGTAAGTGATGAGCATGCGTACCACCGGTTGGCAGCGTCCACGGGCTTGCCCTGGCGCTCGGACTGGCGATGACCGCCAGCGTTGTGTTTTCCTCGCCGGCCCTGGCGCAGGGCAAGGTGCTGAAGTTCATTCCGGAGGCCGACCTGCGGATCCTCGATCCGATCACGACCACCGCCTACATCACGCGCAACCACGGCTACATGGTGTACGACACGCTGTTCGCGACCGACGCGAAGTTCCAGGTCCAGCCGCAGATGGTCGACAAGTGGGAGGTCAGCAAGGACAAGCTGACCTACACCTTCACGCTGCGCGACGGCCTGAAGTTCCACGACGGCGCAGCCGGTGCGCTCGGCCGACTGCATCGCCTCGATCGAGCGCTGGGCCAAGCGCGACGTGCTTCGGCCAGAAGCTCGCCGAGATGACCGAGTCGCTGGACGGCGGTCAACGACAAGACCTTCCGCCTGAAGCTGAAGAAGCCGTTCCCGCTACGTGCTCGAGGCGCTCGGCAAGCCGTCGTCGAACGTGCCGTTCATCATGCCCGAGCGCATCGCCAAGACCGACGCGTTCACCGCGCATCACCGACGCCGATCGGCTCCGGCCCGTTCAAGTTCGTCAAGGAGGAGTGGGTGCCGGGCAACAAGGTCGTCTACGTGAAGAACACCGACTACGTGCCGCGCAAGGAAGCGCCGTCCTGGGGCGCCGGCGGCAAGGTCGTGAAGGTCGATCGCGTCGAGTGGATCTACATCCCCGACTCGGCCACCGCCGCGGCCGCGCTCAACGCCGGCGAGGTCGACTGGTGGCAGCAGGTGCCGCCCGACCTGATCCCGGTGCTGGCGAAGAACAAGGACATCAAGGTCGAGAGCGTCGATCCGCTCGGCTCGATCGGCATGCTGCGCTTCAACCACCTGCAGCCGCCGTTCAACAACGTGAAGATGCGCCAGGCCGTGCTGTGCCGTGGTCGACCAGAACGACTACGTGATCGCCATCGCCGGCGACGCGAAGAACGGCAAGCCGTGCGCGTCGTTCTTCACCTGCGGCACGCCGATGGCCGAGCACGGCGGGCTCGGAGGCGCTGACCGGCAAGCGCGACTTCGAGCAAGCGCCAAGGCAGCTGGTCAAGGAGGCCGGCTACAAGGGCGAGAAGATCGTCCTGATGTCGGCCACCGACCAGCCGATCGTGCACTCGCAGGCGCTGCGTCACGCAGGACATGCTGAAGCAAGATCGGCCTCAACGTCGAGCTGGCGGCCAGCGACTGGGGCACGCTGATCACGCGCCGCGCGCTCGAAGGAGCCGGTCGAAAAGGGCGGCTGGAGCATCTTCCACACCTGGTTCGTCGGGCCCGGACATCACCACGCCGGCGCTGAACTCGCCGCTGCGCGGCGCCGGCGAGAAGGCGTGGTTCGGCTGGCCGACCGACGCGAAGCTCGAGGAGCTGCGCGACGCCTGGTTCAACGCGCCGACGGTGGCCGACCAGAAGAAGATCGCCGAGGACATGCAGAAGCGCGCGTTCGAGACGGTGCCCTACGTGCCGACCGCGCAGTTCATCATCCCGACCGCGTACCGCACGCAACCTCTCCGGCGTGATCATCTCGCCGGTCACCTTCATCTGGAACGTGGAGAAGAAGTAGCGCTCGCCTGAACGTCGCCCCGGCGCGTGCCGGGGCGATTTCATTTCGCCGTGATACGGTCCCGGTTCGCCGGGACTTCGCAGGTCCCGCGTCCCCGCATGCTCCGCTACACGCTCAAACGCCTGCTCGCGACCATCCCCGTGATGGCGGTGGTCGCGCTGTTCGTCTTCTCGCTGCTGTACCTCACGCCCGGGCGACCCGGCGGCGGTGATCGCCGGCGACATCGCGACCGAGGAGGACATCGCGCAGCATCCGCGCGCAGCTCGGCCTCGACCAGCCCTTCCTGGTGCGCTTCGGCAGCTGGCTCGGGGCGCTCGCTGCACGGCGATCTCGGCATCTCGATCTTCACCAACCTGCCGGTGACGCAGCTGATCGGGCAGCGCGTCGAGCCGACGCTGGCGCTGACGCTGTGCACGCTGATCGTCGCGGTGCGCGCTCGCGGTGCCGCTGGGCGTGCTCGCCGCGGCGCGCGCCGGCGGCTGGATCGATCGCGTCGTGATGGCGTTCTCGGTGCTCGGGCTTCTCGGTGCCGGTGTTCGTGATCGCCTACGTGCTGATCTTCACGTTCTCGGTGCGAGCTCGACTGGCTGCCGGTGCAGGGCTACCGCCAGCTTCAGCGAGGGCTTCGTGGCCGTGCCTCCGCCACCTGATCCTGCCGAGCGTCGCGCTCGGCATCGTCTACATGGCGCTGATCGCGCGCATCACGCGCGCCAGCATGCTCGACGTGCTGGCGCAGGACTACATCCGCACCGCGCACGCCAAGGGCCTCGCGCCCGAGCACGGTGCTGATCGCGCCACGCGCTGAAGAACGCCGCGGTGCCGATCGTCACCATCATCGGCATCGGCGTCGCGCTGCTGATCGGCGGCGTGGTCGTCACCGAGACGCGTGTTCGCGATCCCCGGCCTCGGCCGCCTGACCGTCGACGCGATCCTGCGCCGCGACTACCCGATCATCCAGGGCGTGATCCTGCTGTTCTCGGCGGTCTACGTGCTGGTCAACCTGCTGGTCGACCTCAGCTACACGCTGTTCGATCCGCGGATCCGCTACTGAGCATGGCCGCCGATCGCCGCAGCGCCATCGCCGCCGCCGAAGTCCGGTCGTCGCCGACCGTGGCCGGCGCTTCACGCGACGCGCTGCGCCGGCACCCGACCGCGATCGCCGGCGGCGTCGTGCTGCTGCTGATGGTGCTGGTCGCGATCTTCGCGCCGTGGCTCGGCACGGTCGACCCGCAGGCGCTGTCGCCGATCCGCCGCCTGAGCCGCCGTCGGCGCGAGCACTGGTTCGGCACCGACATGCTCGGCCGCGACGTCTACAGCCGCGTCGTCTACGGCGCGCGCGTCTCGCTGACCGTCGGCCTCGCGGTCGCGGTGCTGGCGACGGTGATCGGCCTGGCGATCGGCCTCGTCACCGGCTACCTGCGCTGGCTCGACGCCGTCGTGATGCGCGTGATGGACGGCCTGATGTCGATCCCGTCGGTGCTGCTGGCGATCGCGCTGATGGCGCTGACCGCGCGCCAGCCTGCGAGAACGTCATCGTCGCGATCACGATCGCCGAGGTGCCGCGCGTGGTGCGCCTGGTGCGCAGCGCTCGTGCTGACGCTGCGCGAGCAGCCCTACGTCGAGGCGGCGATCGCCGCCGGCACGCGCGCTGCCGCGCGATCCTGCTGCGCCACATCCTGCCCAACACGCTGGCGCCGCTGCTCGTGCAGGCGACCTACATCTGCGCCTCGGCGATGATCACCGAGGCGATCCTGTCGTTCCTCGGCGCCGGCACGCCGCCCAACATCCCGAGCTGGGGCAACATCATGGCCGAGGCGCGCAGCCTGATCCAGATCGCGCCGCTACCGATCCTGCTGTTCCCGGGCCTGTTCCTGTCGCTGACGGTGCTGGCGGTCAACCTGCTCGGCGACGGGCTGCGCGACGCGCTCGACCCGCGGCTCGCGCGGCGGATGTAGCGATGACGCGCCGACGCCAGCCCCGCTGCTGCGACGTCGAGGACCTGAAGACGCACTTCCACACGCGCGACGGCGTCGTGCGCGCGGTCGACGGCGTGTCGCTTCGACGTGATGCCCGGCGAGACGCTGGCGGTCGTCGGCGAGTCCGGCTGCGGCAAGAGCGTCACCGCGCTGTCGATCCTGCGCCTGCTGCCGATCGCCGCCCGGCGCGCATCGTCGGCGGGCGCATCGATGTTCGACGGCCGCGACCTGCTCGAGCTGTCCGAGCCCGAGATGCGCGAGGTGCGCGGCAACGAGATCTCGATGATCTTCCAGGAGCCGATGACGTCGCTCAACCCGGTGCTGACCGTCGGCCGGCAGATCGCCGAGGCGCTGGTGCTGCACCGCGGGCCTGACGCGAGCAGGCGGCGCTGGCGCGCGCGGTCGAGATGCTGCGCCTGGTGCGGCATCCCCGAGCCCGAGCGGCGCGTCGCGCAGTACCCGCACCAGCTCTCCGGCGGCATGCGCCAGCGCGTGATGATCGCGATGGCGCTCGCCTGCGGCCCGCGGCTGCTGATCGCCGACGAGCCGACGACCGCGCTCGACGTCACCATCCAGGCGCAGATCCTCGAGCTGATGCGCGAGCTGCAGCGACGAGACCGGCGCGGCGATCATGCTGATCACGCACGACCTCGGCGTCGTCGCCGAGATGGCGCAGCGCGTCGTCGTGATGTACGCCGGCCGCAAGGTCGAGGAGGCGCCGGTCGAGCGAGCTGTTCGCCGCGCCGCGCCATCCGTACACGCGCGGGCTGCTCGGCTCGATGCCGCGCCTCGGCGACGCGGTCAGGCGACGGCGCGCGCAGGCGCGCTGGCCGAGATCCCGGGCATGGTGCCGTCGCTGAAGGAGCCGATCGCCCGGCTGCCCGTTCGCGCCGCGCTGCGCCGAACGCGACCGAGCGCTGCCGCGCGAGGTGCCGCCGCTCGAGGCGCACGCGCCCGGCCACCGGGCGGCGTGCTGGAACCCGGTCGCCGAGCCGCGCGCCGCGGCGGCGAGGCAGGTGGCCGCATGACGCACGCCAGCGCGGCCGGCAGCGACGCTGCTGCTCGAAGTGCAGCGACCTGCGTCAAGCACTTCCCGACGCAGCGGGGCTGTTCGGCGCGCAGCGGCGGCAAGGTGCGCGCGGTCGACGGCGTCGAGCTTCGCGCATCGCCGCCGGCGAGACGCTCGGCCTGGTCGGCGAGTCGGGCTGCGGCAAGTCGACCACCGGCAAGCTGATCCTGCGGCTGCAGCGAGCCGACCGCGGGCGACGATCCTCTGGCGCGGCCAGCGCATCGAGGCGCTCGAGCGCCGGCCGAGATGCGGCCGGTGCGGCGCGAGCTGCAGATGGTGTTCCAGGACCCGTATTCGTCGCTCAACCCGCGCATGCGCGCCGGCGACATCGTCGCCGAGCCGCTGCGCAACTTCGAGCGCCTGCCGGCGCGCGAGGTCGCGCGAGCGCGTGGCGCAGCTGTTCGAGCGGGTCGGGCTGCGCGCCGACCAGATGGTCAAGTACCCGCACGAGTTCTCCGGCGGCCAGCGCCAGCGCCTCGGCATCGCGCGCGCGCTGGCGGTGCAGCCCGAAGCTGATCGTCTGCGACGAGCCGGTCTCGGCGCTCGACGTCTCGGTGCAGGCGCAGGTCATCAACCTGCTGATGGACCTGCAGCAGCGAGTTCGGCCTCTCCTACCTGTTCATCGCGCACGACCTCGCGGTGGTCGAGCACATCAGCCACCGCGTCGCGGTGATGTACCTCGGCAGGATCGTCGAGATCGCGCCGACGCAAGGCGATCTTCGCGCGACCGCAGCACCCCTACACCGAGGCGCTGCTCGCGGCGGTGCCGGTGCCCGACCCGACGCGGCGCAAGCAGCGCCGCGTGCTGGCCGGCGACGTGCCGAGCCCGATCAACCCGCCGCCGGGCTGCCGCTTCCACACGCGCTGCCCGTACGCCGAGGCGCGCTGCCGCGTCGACGAGCCGCCGCTGCAGCAGGTCGCGCCCGGGCAGTGGGTCGCGTGCCACCTGCGGCAGCCGGCGCGCCGCGCAGGCGGCGGCATGAGCGCGCACGGCCACGCGAGCGGCGCTCGCTGCCCTCGGGGGCACGGCGCGTCAGCGCCAGGGGAGCGTCATGAAGCACGAAGCGCGCGCCATTCGCAATCCGGCCGCGGCGCCGGCGGCGAGCACTACGGCGCCGCGCGCTCGGCGGTGCTGAGCCACTCGGGCTTCGGCGCCGCGCTCGCCGAGATCTCGAGCTGGCCCGGCTACGCAGCCGACGCCGCTGGTGGCGCTGCCGGCGCTGGCGCGCTCGCTCGGCGTCGGCGCGATCCACTACAAGGACGAGCGCGGCCGCTTCGGCCTGCGCAGCTTCAAGGCGCTCGGCGGCGCCTATGCCGTGGCCAACGTGCTGCGCAAGACGGTCGCCGCGCGCGACCGGGCGCGCGGACATCGGGTCGCGCGACCTGCTGTCCGGCGAGTTCGCCGGCGTCGTCGGCCGGCGCGACCGTCACCTGCGCCACCGACGGCAACCACGGGCGCTCGGTCGCGTGGGGCGCGCAGCTGTTCGGCTGCCGCTGCGTGATCTTCGTGCACGAGCACGTGAGCCAGGGCCGGCGCGACGCGATCGCGCACTACGGCGCCGAGGTGCGCGAGGTCAAGGGCAACTACGACGACGCCGTGCGCCACGCCGCGGCGACGGCCGCCGCCGAGGGCTGGACCGTCGTGTCGGACACGTCCTACCCGGGCTACCGCGACATTCCGCTCGACGTGATGCACGGCTACGGCGTGATGGCGGCCGAGATCGCGCAGCAGATCGGCGACGAGCCGCCGACGCACGTGTTCGCGCAGGCGGGCGTGGGCGCGCTGGCGGCGGCGGTCTGCGCCAGCTTCTGGCTGCGCTGGGAGGCGCGCCGGCCGTCGTTCGTCGTGGTCGAGCCCACGCGCGCCGACTGCGTCTACCAGAGCCTGGCCGCGGGCCACCCGGTCGTGGTCGGCGGCTCGCTCGACACGGTGATGGCCGGGCTGGCGTGCGGCGAAGTGTCCGAGCTCGCGTGGGAGATCCTGCATCACGGCGCCAACGCCGCGGTCGCGGTCGACGACGCCTACGCGCTCGCCGCGATGCGCGCGCTCGCGTTCCCCGCCACGGGCGATCCGGCGATCGTCGCCGGCGAGACGGGCGGCACCGGGCTCGCGGCGCTGCTGGCGGCGGCAGACGATCCGGAGATCCGGCGCCACGCTGGCGCTCGACGCATCAGTCGCGCGTGCTGCTGCTCGGCAGCGAAGGCGACACCGATGCCCGCATCTACCTCGAGGTGGTCGGGCCGCACGGCCGAGGAGGTGCTCGATGAAAGCTGAACAACTGCGGATCGACCCGACCCGCCTGATGGACCGCCTGAACCGGCTCGCCGAGATCGGCGCGACGGCCGACGGCAGCTGCTGCCGCCTCGCGCTGACCGACGAGGACAAGGCCGGGCGCGACCTCGTCGTCGGCTGGATGCGCGAGCTCGGGCTCGAGGTGCGCGTCGACCCGATCGGCAACATCTTCGGCCTGCGCGCCGGGCCGCGAGCGTCGCCGTGCGCGCCGGTGATGACCGGCTCGCACATCGACACCGTGCGCACCGGCGGCCGCTACGACGGCAACCTCGGCGTGCTCGGCGGGCTCGAGGTCGTGCGAGACGCTGAACGACGCCGGCGCTCGCGACGCGGCGGCCGCTCGTGGTCGGCGTTCTTCACCGACGAGGAGGGCGCGCGCTTCCACCCGACATGCTGGGCTCGCTGGTCTACGTCGGCGGCATGCCGCTCGAGCGAGGCTCTACGCCACCGCGCGGCATCGACGGCAAGCGTGCTCGGCGACGAGCTCGAGCGCATCGGCTACCTCGGCGACGCGCCGCTGCCCGCTGTACCGGCCGCACGCCTTCGTCGAGCTGCACATCGAGCAGGGCCCGGTGCTCGACGCCGAAGGCGTCACGATCGGCGCGGTCGCAGGACCTGCAGGGCATCTCGTGGCAGGAGCTCGCCGATCACCGGCCAGTCGAACCACGCCGGCACCACGCCGATGCGGCTGCGGCACGACGCCGGCTACTGCGCGGCGGCGATCGGCGTCTTCGTGCGCGACCTCGCCGAGCGAGATGGGCGGCCGCCAGGTCGGCACGGTGGGCGCGATCACGCTGCACCCGAACCTGATCAACGTGGTCGCCGGCGCGCGCCACGCGTGACCGTCGACCTGCGCAACACCGACGACGCGCGTGCTGCAGCAGGCCGAGGCGCGGCTCGCGGCGTTCCTCGACGCAGCTCGCGCGCGACGAGGGCGTGACGATCGAGACGCGCTCGCTGGCGCGCTTCGAGCCGGTGCACTTCGACGCCGGCGTCGCGGCGCTGGTCGACGCGCACCGCGCAGCGGCTCGGCCACTCGTGCCGCGCCGATGACCTCGGGCGCCGGCCACGACGCGCAGATGCTGGCGCGCATCTGCCCGACCGGCGATGATCTTCGTGCCGTCGGTCAAGGGCATCAGCCACAACCCGGCCGAGCACACCGAGCCGGCCGACCTCGCGGCCGGCGCCGACGTGCTGCTGCACACGCTGCTCGAGCTCGCGGCCGTAGGCGCCCGGACCATGGCCCGCATCGTCACCGTCGGCGCCGCCCAGCTCGGGCCCGATCGCGCGCAGCGAGACGCGCGCGCAGGTCGTCGAGCGCTGCTCGCGCTGATGCGCGAGGCGCAGGCGCCACGGCTGCGACCTCGTCGTGTTCCCGGAGCTCGCGCTGACGACGTTCTTCCCGCGCTGGTACTTCGAGCAGCAGGCCGAGATCGACGCGTTCTTCGAGCGCGCGATGCCCGGGCCCGACGACGCAGCCGCTGTTCGACGCCGCGCGCGAGCTCGGCATCGGCTTCTACCTCGGCTACGCCGAGCTCGCCGACGAGGACGGCCGCACGCGCCGCTTCAACACGTCGATCCTCGTCGACAAGCAGGGCCGCGATCGTCGCGCAAGTACCGCAAGATCCACCTGCCCGGCCACGCCGAGCACGAGCCGTGGCGGCGCTTCCAGCACCTCGAGAAGCGCTACTTCGAGGTCGGCGACCTCGGCTTCGGCCGGTGTGCGCGGGCCTTCGGCGGCGCATGGCGTCGGCATGGCGATCTGCAACGACCGCCGCTGGCCCGAGACCTACCGCGTGATGGGCCTGCAGGGCGTCGAGATGGTGCTGCTCGGCTACAACACGCCGGTGCACAACCCGCCGGCGCCCGAGCACGACGCGCTCTCGCGACTTCCACAACCAGCTCGTGATGCAGTCGGGCGCCTACCAGAACGGCACCTGGGTGGTCGGCGTGGCCAAGGCCGGCGACGAGGAGGGCGTCGAGCAGATCGGCAACTCGATCATCGTCGCGCCGTCGGGCGAGATCGTCGCCGCGCTGCACGACCGACCGGCGACGAGCTGGCGATCGCGCGCTGCGACCTCGACCTGTCGCAGCTCGTACAAGACGACGACGTTCAACTTCGCCCGGCACCGCGAGCCCGAGCAGTACCGGATGATCGTCGAGCGCAAGGGCGCGGTGCCGCCCGAGTGAGCGCCCGGCGCGCCGCGTCGCGCGGCGGGCGGGCGCGTTCCGGGCTAGCATCGCCTCCCGGTAGCCTCCGGTCGATTCCCATGAGCGACACGTCTCCCTCCCCCGCCCGACGACCGCGACGACGGCGTTCCGGTCTCGGTCCGCATCCGCGAGCGGATCAAGCAGGCGCGCGAGCGCTTCCACGCCAACGACAACATCGCCGCGCTTCATCGAGCCCGGCGAGCTGGAGGCGCTGCACGACGAGGTCGAGGCGAAGATGCTCGGCGTGCTGAACAGCCTGGTCATCGACACCGAGAGCGACCACAACACGCGCGAGACCGCGCGCCGCGTCGCCAAGATGTACCTGACCGAGGTGTTCCGCGGCCGCTACGCGCGAGCGGCCGCCGGTCACCGAGTTCCCCAACGTCGAGCGGCTGAACGAGCTGATGATCGTCGGCCCGATCACCGTGCGCAGCGCGTGCTCGCACCACCTGTGCCCGATCCTCGGCAAGGTGTGGATCGGCGTGATGCCGAACGAGTACTCCAACCTGATCGGCCTGTCGAAGTACGTGCGCCTGGCCGACTGGGTGATGAGCCGGCCGCAGATCCAGGAAGAGGCGGTCACGCACCTCGCCGACCTGCTGCAGGACACCATGCAGCCCGACGGGCTCGCCATCGTGATGGAGGCCGACCACTTCTGCATGCAGTGGCGCGGCGTGAAGGAGACGGATTCCAAGATGATCAACAGCGTGATGCGCGGCTCGTTCCTGAAGGACCCGAACCTGCGCCGCGAATTCCTCTCGCTGCTCAACGGCAAGAACACCTGATCCACGGAGAAGCCCGATGCTCGTTCGTCTGCTGTACGCCAGTCGCGCCGCCGAAGCGGTCACGCAGGACATCATCGAGTCGATCCTGGCAGTCGTCGCGCCAGCACAACCCGGCGCTCGGCATCACCGGCGTGCTGTGCCACGGCGGCGACGTCTACATGCAGGTGCTCGAGGGCGGGCGCGACGCGGTCAACGCGCTGTACAACAAGATCGTGCGCGACGCGCGCCACCGCGACATCGCGCTGCTGCACTACGAGGAAGTCGCCGAGCGCAAGTTCGCCGGCTGGACGATGGGCCAGGTGAACCTGACGCAAGGTGAACCCGTCGCTGCTGCTCAAGTACTCGGACCGGCCGGTGCTCGATCCCTTCGCCATGTCCGGCCAGGCCTCGATGGCCCTGCTCGAGGAACTGATCGCCACCGCGCAGATCGTCGGTCGCGCCGGCTAGGCCGGGCCTGAGCCGGCACCGGCCGCGCCGCGAGTGCGCGGCCGCGGCGCTTTCGAGTTGCCGCGGCACGCGCGCTTTGCCGCTACCATCGCCCGCTCGATCAAGCAAGGAGCGCGACATGAAACGAGTGGCGATGGCGGCGGTGGCGGTGGCGGTCCTGGCGAGCGGATGCGAAACCTTCGAGGCGCAGGGCCCGCGCGCCGTGGCCAAGCTCGAGGCCGCGAAGGGCAACCCGGTCTGGGGCTCGGTGTCGTTCGTCGAGACCGGCGGCGTGGTGCTGGTGCGCGCCGACGTGCGCGGCCTGCGTGCCGGCGGCGAGTTCGGCTTCCACGTCCACGAGAAGGGCGACTGCTCGTGCGGCGGACTTCATGAGCGCCGGCGGCCACTTCAACCCGGGCGGCAAGCCGCACGCGCATCACGGCAAGCCCGAGCGCCACGCCGGGGACCTGCAGAACCTGAAGGCGGACTCCGAAGGCAACGCGACCTACGTCTTCGAAACGCAAGCTGCTGACGGTCGCGAAGGGCCCGAACTCGGTCGTCGGCCGCGCCGTCGTCATCCACGCGAACCCGGACGACTACACGTCGCAGCCGGCCGGCAACTCCGGCCCGCGCATCGCGTGCGGGCTGATCCGCGCGGCGGACGACTGAGGCAGCTGAGGCGGCCCGGCGCCTTCAGCGCGCCGGCGCCACCAGTTCGGCGTAGCGGCGCAGGTCGATGTTGCCGCCGCTGAGGATCACGCCGACCCGCTGGCCGCGCACGTCGACCACGTTGTCGAGCGCGGCGGCGGCGCCGAGGCAGCCGGTCGGCTCGACGACGATCTTCATCCGCTCGCCGAAGAAGCGCATCGCCTTCACCAGCTGCTCGTCCGTCACCGTGACGACCTCGTCGACCAGCGCCTGGATCACCGGGAACGTGTAGCGGCCGGCGTGCTGCGTCTGCGCGCCGTCGGCGATGGTGCGCGGCACGTCGATGTGCACGATCTCGCCGCGGGCGAGGCTCTGCTGCACGTCGTTGCCCGCCTCCGGCTCCACGCCGATCACCGCGCAGTCCGGCAGCCGGTGCTTGCGCCGCGGTGGCGCAGCCGGAGATGAGGCCGCCGCCGCCGACGCAGACGAACAGCAGGTCGAGCGCGCCGACTTCGTCGATCAGTTCGAGCGCGGCCGTGCCCTGCCCCGCCATCACGTGCGGGTGGTCGTACGGCGGGATCAGCGTCATGCCGCGCTCCTCGGCGAGCTTCGCGCCGAGCGCCTCGCGGTCCTCGGTGTAGCGGTCGTACAGCACGACCTCGGCGCCGTAGCCGCGCGTGGCGTCGATCTTCATCTGCGGCGCGTCCTTCGGCATCACGATCGTCGCCGGCATGCCGAGCAGGCGCGCCGACAGCGCGATCGCCTGCGCGTGGTTGCCCGACGAGAACGCGACCACGCCGGCGCGGCGCTGCTCGGGCGTGAACTGCGCGAGCGCGTTGTAGGCGCCGCGGAACTTGAACGCGCCCATGCGCTGCAGGTTCTCGCACTTGAAGAAGAGCGTGCGCGCCGGCGCGCGCGTCGGCCGTGCGCGAGGTCAGCACCGGCGTGCGGTGCGCGACGCCCGCCAGCCGCTGCGGCCGCGGCCGCGACGTCGTCGAAGGAGATGGCGAGGGTCATGCGCGGAGCTTAATCGCTCCGCGCGCCGCGGACCGTCCGAGCCCCGGCGGTCGCGTCGACATGCCGCGCGTCGATATGCGTATCGCTGCGCGGCATGTCGCGCCGCTCGTTCGGGCGTAAGGTCGGCCACGCAGCCAACCGAAGGAGACGCCCATGCGCGCCCGCAACATCCTCGACACCATCGGCAACACGCCGCAATCCGCGTCAACCGCCTGTTCGGCCCGACGGCCAAGTCTGGATCAAGTCCGAGCGCGCCAACCCCGGCGGCTCGATCAAGGACCGCATCGCGCTGTCGATGGTCGAGGCGGCCGAGGCCGACGGGCAGCTCAAGCCCGGCGGCACGATCGTCGAGCCGACATCGGGCAACACCGGCATCGGCCTGGCGATGGTCGCGGCGGTCAAGGGCTACAAGCTGGTCCTGGTGATGCCCGACAGCGATGTCGATCGAGCGGCGCCGGCTGATGCTCGCCTATGGTGCGACGTTCGATGCTGACGCCGCGCGAGAAGGGCATGAAGGGCGCGATCGAACGGGCGCAGCGAGCTGGTCGAGACGCACGCCGGGCGCGTGGATGCCGCAGCAGTTCGACAATCCGGCCAACGTCGAGATCCACGCCCGGACGACGGCGCGCGAGATCCTTGCCGACTTTCCCGGAAGCGCGCTCGACGCGCTGATCACCGGGGTCGGCACCGGCGGGCACCTGACCGGCTGCGCGCGAAGTGCTGAAGCAGTCGTGGCCCGGGCTGAAGGTCTTCGCCGTCGAGCCGACGCTGTCGCCGGTGATCTCCGGCGGGCAGCCGCGCCGCACCCGATCCAGGGCATCGGCGCCGGGCTTCATCCCGACCAACCTTCATACCAAGCGCTGCTCGACGGCGTCGATCCGGTCGACGCCGAGCCGATGCCGAGGACTGGCGCGCCGCGTCCGCGCGCGAGGAGGGCCTGCTGGTCGGCATCTCGCTCGGGCGCGACGCTCGCGGCGATCGCGCAGAAGCTGCCCGAGCTGCCGTCGGGCGCCGCGTGCTCGGCTTCAACTACGACACCGGCGAGCGCTACCTGTCGATCGAAGGATTCCTGCCCGCCGAGTAGCGGTCCGGTCACGCGGCGGCGCGGGCCCGGCTGCGCGCGCTGCATCGCGGCGGTTACACACCGTTGCACGACCGACATACGGTCGATACGGCGCGCCGCCACCATGGCTCCTCGAATCGAGGAGGACCGCCATGGACAGCCCAGTCGAACCCGCAGTCGCGCACGAGCGAGCGCCGCACCGTGGCGCCCGCGGCGCCAATGCTCGAGCCGCAGCCCGACCCGCGGGTCGAGGAAGCGCGTGGCGCGGCGATGCGTCGCCTGTTTCCGAAGCGCCTGGCCGGCCGGCGGAGCCCGGCGATGAGCCGCGTCGCGCTGCGGGTCCACGCGTATCTCGCCGAAGCCGCGACGATCGAGGACCTCGAGCGGCGCCTGCGCCCGCAGCGCTACCCGACGGAACTGATCGACGAGGTCCGGCTGCGGGACGGGCGCGCGGTCCTCGTGCGCCCGGTCCTGCCGCCGGATGCCTCGATGCACCGTGCGTTCGTGCGGTCGATGTCGCCGACGACGCGCCGGAACCGGTTCCATGCCGGCGTCGCCGACCTGCCCGACCCCGTGCTGCGCTACCTGACCGAAGTCGACCACGTCGATCACCTGGCGCTGGTGGGCGAGGTCGACGAGGCGTCCGGGGCGCGCCAGGTGGCCGAGGCGCGCTGGGTCCGGCGCGAGCGACGAGCCGGACACCGCCGACTTCGCGATCGCGATCGCCGACGACTGCCAGCAGAGCGGACTCGGCAACGCGCTGCTCGACATGCTCCAGCGCAGCGCCGCCGCGCGGGGCATCGACCGCCTGTGCGGCCACGTCCTGCGCAACAACGTGCGCATGAGCGGCTGGCTCGAAGCGCGCGGCTGGCGCATGGCGCCCGACCCCGACGATCCCGGCGTCGTCTGCGCGGAGCTGCCGCTGGCGACGAGCGCCGCGCCCGCGTGGCGCGAGCGCCTGAGCGGGACGAAATCGGGGTCAGACCCCGATTTCGGCCTGACACTGTCGGGGTGCGCCGAAAATCGGGGTCTGACCCCGATTTACTTCAGCGGCGCGGCGCAGTGGCCGGCGCCCTCGACCTTCTCCTGGCCGAGCTGCCACGGCGGCGGCTCGTCGAAGCGGTTGTGCGGCGCTGAGCGCGCGACCAGTCGATGGCGATGAAGCCGACGGCGGCGAGCCAGAACGCGGCGGCGAACGCGAGCGTGCGGCGCTTCACCGGACTCCCGCCGCGCTCATGCCTTCAGCCCCAGTCGCTCGCGCACGCGCACGCCGAGCATCGAGCCGGCGAACGCCATCGCGAACCACACCCAGCCGTGCACGCTGCCGGTCGAGATGCCGGAGAAGTAGGCGCCGACGTTGCAGCCGAACGCGAGCCGCGACGAGTAGCCGAGCAGCAGGCCGGCCACGACCGCCGCGATCCACTGCCTCGGACTCGCGCGCGTGTGCCGGGCACGCGGTGCCGCGGACGTTCGCGGCGAGCAGCGCGCCGACCAGCAGGCCGAGGTTGGTGATCGACGTGACGTCGGTCAGCAGCGACGAGTGGATGTGCGCCTGCTGCGCCTCGCGGCCCCAGAACGCATTGGCGGTCAGGTCGACGCCGAGCCAGGAGACGACCTTGGCGCCCCACAGCCCGAGCCCGTACACCACGCCCCACGGCTGGCCGGCGACGAGCAGGTTCAGCACGGCGAAGACCGCCATCACGATCGCGCCGATGTAGACCGCGCGGCCCTTCCAGCGCGTGTCGGTGCGCGGGCCGCGCTTCTTCCAGAGGTAGAGCGCCAGCAGGCCGAACGCCGCCAGTTGCAGCAGCAGCGCCGGCAGCGCGCCGAGCTTCTCGGGCAGCGACACCGGCGGCAGGCTGCCCAGCGCCAGCCACGCAGTCGAGGTGCGCCGCGCCGAGGAAGCTGCCGAAGACGAAGCCCGGCAGCACCGCGAGCGAGAAGCCGTTGCCGAGCCCGGCCTTGTACAGCGTGCCCGAGCCGCAGCCGTCGGCGACCTGCATCGCCGCGCCGAACACGAAGGCGCCGATCAGCAGGCTCACCGACAGCGGCGCGATCGCGCCGGACAGTTCCTCGTGCGACGCGATCAGCGGGATCGACACCACCATCGCGAGCCCGATCGCCACGAACTGCGCGAAGAAGCCGGTCGGGTCGCGGTCGCGGATCCACGCGCGCCAGCCGGTGGTGAAGCCGAACGAGACGCCCGCCAGCACCGCGCCGAGGCCGATGCCGATCACGAACAGGAAGCCCTGCCGCAGCCCGACGAGCCACGTGATGGCCGCCCAGGCGACGATCGCGCCCGCCACCAGCGGCCAGTTCGCCAGGCGCGCGCCGTGCGTCGCTCGCGCCGCGCGGACCGGCGACGTGCCGCCGCCCGGAACCGAAGTCATCACTCCTGCCATGCCGCCAACGAAACGGGTCAGAGGTTACCCGTTGCCTCTTTCAGCTGCAGCCAGAACTGGGCCAGGCGGCTCGGCACGTTCGTCATCGGCAGCCCGGCCTGCGACCAGCCCACGGTCGACTCCGGATAGAGCTTCACGTCCTTCTGGCCCAGCACTTCGGACAGCACGAACCAGTTGGTCGCGGCCCAGTGCCCGGTGTTGCAGAACGACACCGTCGGCTGGTCGGTCTGCACGCCGCTCGTCCTGCGCGATGCGCTTCACGTCGGCGGCCGGCAGCAGCGCGCCGCTGCCCTTGCGCGAACCAGACGGCCTGGTCGACGTTCTTCGCGCCGACGAGCGTGCCGGGCGTCTTCGCCGCGGCGTGGCGCGTCTCGCCGAAGAAGTAGCTGGCGGGGCGCGCATCGAGCAGGCGCACGTCGTCCTTGCCGATCACGCTGCGCGACCTCGTCCTGCGTGGCGACCAGCTTCGGGTCGATCTTCACGGTGAAGGTCGACGGCGCGACCGTCGGCACCTCGGTGACCAGCGGCAGGTTCGCCGCGCGCCACGCCTTGACGCCGCCGTTCAGGATCGACAGGTGCTTCACGCCGGCCGCCTTCAGCGTCCAGTACACGCGCGCCGCGGCGCCGAAGTCGGTCGAGCTGCTGCCCTCGTAGACGACCACCACCGGCGTGGCCGCGTCGATGCCGAGCGATCGCACGAGCGCGGTCAACGCTTCCTCGCTCGGCAGCTTGCCCGGGTTGTCCTTCGGCCCGCGCCACTTCGAGTACGGCGCGGCCAGCGAGTCGGCGATGTGGGCGACTTCGTACGGCGTCTTGCCCGCGTCGTTCCTGCCGTCGCGGATGTCGACGACGCGCAGTTGCGGCTCGGCGAGCCGCGCCGACAGCTCGGCCGGCGTGACCAGCGGCTGCGCGGCCGCGAGCAAGGGGGCGCCGAGCAGCAGCGCGAACAGGGTGAACAGGCGTGACATGGCGGACTCCGGCGAAATCGAGAGCGCATCTTGCCGAAGTATCGCGGCGCGCCTCGGACCGATCCGGCATATCCGTATGCGCCTGCGGCCGGCGGGGAATGGCCCGGCGCGTGCAGCGCGGGCCGCCGCGGTGCGAGCCGATCGAGTGCCGCCGCGTGAGCGCGGCGCGGCAGGGCCGCGCCAGCAGCGGAGATCGCGGAGGCGCGCGACGCAATCGGCGGGATGCGGCGCGCGACGGACGCTCCTAGACTGGAGCAGGTGGTCGCCGATCCGGCGGCGCAGGCCGCTCCCGCTTCTCCATGCCGATGCGTCGCGCACTGCTTCGACTCCTGGCCTTCAGCGGCCTGGCGACGCTCGTCGACCGCGCGCTCGCGCGCGGGCCGGACTACGCCGCCGCGCGCGCGCGCATGCTGCGCGAGATCGAGTCGGACTTCCGCGCGACCGCGTCCGACACCGGCGTGCGCGCGCCCAGCCCGGCGCTGCGGCGCGCGCTCGCGCGCGGTTCCGCGCGAGCGCTTCGTGCCGCCCGCGCTCGCCGCGGACGCCTACGACAACCACCCGCTGCCGATCGGCGAGGGCCAGACGATCTCGCAGCCGTTCATCGTCGCGCTGATGACGGAGCTGCTGCAGCTGCCGCCGGGCGCGCGCGTGCTCGAGGTCGGCACCGGCTCGGGCTACCAGGCGGCGATCCTCGCCGAGATGGGCATGCGGGTGTACTCGATCGAGATCGTCGCGCCGCTGGCCGAGCGCGCCCGCGTGGCGCTCGACGCGGCCGGCTACGCGGCGGTCGTCACGCGCGTCGGCGACGGCTACCAGGGCTGGCCGGACGCCGCGCCGTTCGACGGCATCATCGTGACGGCGGCGCCCGACCACGTGCCGCCGGCGCTGGTCGAGCAGCTGAAGCCCGGCGGCCGCATGGTGATCCCGGTGGGCCCGAACTGGCTGTCGCAGGAACTGCGCGTGATCCGCAAGGAGCCCGACGGGCGCACGGTCACGCAGCGGACGCTGCCCGTGCGCTTCGTGCCGCTGACGCGCGCGCGCTGAGGGCGCCGCCGCGGGCGAGGCGCCCGGCCGGCGTCCCGGCTGCGCGGTCTAGACTTCGCCCCCTCGTCCGCCTCTCGCTCGACTCCCCGGGAAAGAACATGAACTACCGTCGCCTCGGCCGCTCCGGCCTCAAGGTTTCCGAACTCTCCTTTGGCTCCTGGGTCACCTACGGCAACCAGGTCAACACGCGCGCCGCGCGCGAACTGATGGCCGCGGCGTTCGACGCCGGGGTGAACTTCTTCGACAACGCCGAGATCTACGCGCGCGGCCAGAGCGAGGAGATCATGGGCGCCGTGCTGAAGGAGCTCGCGCTGGCCGCGCCTGAAGTACGTCGTGTCGACCAAGTTCTACTGGGGCCTCGCGCAGGGCAAGGGCGCGTTCCCCAACGAGCGCAACACGCTGAACCGCAAGTACCTGCGGCAGGCGATCGACGGCTCGCTGAAGCGCCTGCAGCTCGACTACGTGGACCTCGTGTTCTGCCACCGCCCCGACCCCGAGACGCCGATCGAGGAAACCGTGTGGGCGATGCACGACATGATCGAGCGCGGCCGCGCGCTCTACTGGGGCACGAGCGAGTGGAGCGCCGACGAGATCCGCGCCGCGTGGGACATCGCCGACCGGCGCAACCTGCACAAGCCCGTGATGGAGCAGCCGCAGTACAACCTGCTCCATCGCAAGCGCGTCGAGAAGGAGTACGCGCGGCTGTACGAGGACATCGGGCTCGGCCTGACGACGTGGAGCCCGCTCGCGTCCGGCCTGCTGTCCGGCAAGTACCGCGACGGCGTGCCGGCCGGCTCGCGCGGCGCGCTCGAGACCTACGCGTTCCTGCGCGAGGGCCTGACCGACCCGGACAAGAACCGCCTCGTCGGCGAGCTCGACGGCGTGGCGAAGGACGTCGGCTGCACGCTCGCGCAGCTCGCGCTCGCGTGGTGCCTGCTGAACCGCAACGTCAGCACCGTGATCACCGGCGCGACGCGCGTCGAGCAGATCACCGAGAACATGAAGGCGCTCGACGTCGCGGCGAAGCTGACGCCCGAGGTGATGCTGGCGATCGACGCCATCGTCGGACCGCACGCGGCCTGACAGCGCCTCGCCGCTCGACGACGCGCTCAGCGCCGGGGGCGACGACCGGGGGCGGCGCCTCTAGCGCGATGACGCCGGCGCGAACGCGTCGGGCCCTGGACTGGTGCGGCCACGGGCGGGCGATGAGCCTCGCGGATCGGCAGGTGCGCCGCCGCCGCGCCGAGCGCGAGCGCGGCGTCGATCCACCACACGATCGCGTATCCGCCCGTCAGTTCGACCTCGACGCCGCCCAGCCATGCGCCGAGGAAGCTGCCGACCTGGTGCACCAGCGTCGTGACGCCGAACAGCGTGGCCACGTTGCGCGCGCCGAACAGTTGCGCGATCAGTCCGGTCGTCGGCGGCAGCGTGGCCATGTAGGTGAGCCCCATCCAGAGGGCGAAGCCGAACAGCACGAGTTCGCTCTTCGGCAGCACGATGAACGCGACCACGCCGAGCGCGCGCAGCGCGTACACCGTCGCGAGCAGCGACTTCATCGGCATGCGCTGCATCAGGTAGCCGGCGCCGAGGCTGCTCGCGATGTTGCAGGCGCCGACGACCGCGAGCCAGGCGCCGGACAGGCCGGCGGGCAGTCCGCACAGGTCGATCACGCCCGGCATGTGCGTCGTCAGGAACGAGACGTGGAAGCCGCACACGAAGAACCCTGCGGTGACGCAGCCAGTAGTTGCGGTTCGCCAGGGCCGACCGCAGCGCGACCACGGGTCCGGCGTCGCGCGCGCGTGCGTCGCCGGCGCGGGCCGGGCCCGCGCGGAACGTGCGCGCGAGCGGCACGACGAGCAGCGCGCTCGCGGCGAGGCCGAACATCGCGGCCTGCCACCCGAACGCGGCGATCGTCGCCGCGAGCAGCGGGGCGGCGGCCAGCTGCCCGATCGAGCCGCCGGCGCTGACGGTGCCCAGCGCGAAGCCGCGGGACGCCGGCGACACGCGCTGCGCGACGATCCCCATCAGCAACGGCGCGCTGCCCGCGGCGGCGCCCGCGGCGCCGGCCGCGGCCATCACGAGCACGAGTTCGACGCCGCTACCCGCGAGGGGAACCAGCGCGGTCAGGGCGGCGACGAGAACGCCGCCCGCCGCCAGCAGCCGCGGCGCGCCGATGCGCCGCACCAGCACTCCGCACACCGGCTGCGCGATGCCCCACGCGAGCGCGCTCGTCGCGACGGCCAGGCTGACCGCCGCCGGCCCGAATCCGCTGGCGCTGTTGATCGGTCCGATGAACAGTCCCCACGACGAGCGCGATCCCGCGGCCACGGCGAGCACGAGCGAAGCGGCCAGGATGACCGCGGCCGGCGAGGCCGCCGGCGCGCTCCGATCGAACGACACGGCAACCTCCACATCCAGTCTCGATGTCGCACGAGGCGACGGATGAGAGGGATGCTAGGAAGCGGAGGTATCGGCGCCGTGTCGCGCCGTCGCTGCTTTGTTATGCCTTTGTATCCGCGTGCTGCTGCCAGGAAAATCGGGGTCAGACCCCGATTTCTCCCCGACATCTGTCGGGGGTGCGCGAAAAACGGGGTCTGACCCCGATTCTTCAGCGCTTGCGCGCGAGCGTCAGGCCGTCGCCGATCGGCAGCAGCGCGAGGTCGATGCGGGCGTCGTCGTGCAGCGCGCGGTTGAGCTGCCTGCAGCGCCAGCGTGTCGGCGTCGCCGGGCTCGGCCGGCTTCGCCACGCGTCCGCTCCACAGCACGTTGTCGATCGCGATCAGGCCGCCGGGGCGCAGCAGTTGCAGGCAGCGCTCGTAGTAGTGCGCGTAGCTCGACTTGTCGGCGTCGATGAACGCGAAGTCGTAGCGCCCGGCCTCGCCGGCGGCGAGCCGCGCGTCGAGCGTGGCCAGCGCCGGCCCGAGCACGCAGTTCGATCTTGTGCGGCGACGCCGGCGCGCTCCCAGTACGGCCGGCCGACGCGCGTGTACTCGTCGCTGATGTCGCACGCGAGGATGCGGCCGTCGTCGGGCAGCGCGAGCGCCACGGCCAGCGCGCTGTAGCCGGTGAACACGCCGATCTCGATCGTGCGGCGCGCGCCGATCGTCTGCACCAGCAGCGCGCATCAGCTGCCCCTGCTCGGGGCTGATCTGCATGCCGGCGCGCGGGTGCGTGCGCGTCGCCTCGCGCAGCGCGGCTGAGTTCGGGGTGCTCGCGCACCCCGTGCTCGATCACGTAGTCGTGCAGCGCCTCGTCGACCGTCAGCGTGCGCCGCGACACCGGTCAGTCTTCCTTGCGCTGCGCGTACTGCGAGGGCGTGGCGCCGCCGCGCGCGAGGAACTCGCGCAGCATCTGCACCGAGTGGCGGTCGAGCGCGTTGCTGCCGTGGTGCGGCCGGTGCAGGATGCCTTCGGCGTGGCCGAGCTTTGCGCGGATGCGCGCGCCGGACAGCGACTCGACCTCGGCGCCCAGGTGCTTCAGCAGCGATTCGATCTCGCGCCAGTGGATGTTGGTGGAAATCGGGTCGTGGAAGATTTCCGTCAGCAGCTTCGCGTGCTTCTGGCTCATTGGAAGGGCCGTGCAGGGGTTGATTGCGGGCCGAGCATACCGCCGCGCGCGGCCATCGACTGTCGCGGCGGCGCGCCGCACGCAGCCCCGAACGCACCCGCGGCCCGCGCTGCGGCGAGCGGCGGCCGCTGGCATCACGCGCATCAGCGCGGCTGGTACGGCGGAGGCGGCGCGTTGCGCGGCGGGATCGCCGCGTCGGGTGGTGGCGTCGTTCGGCGGAGGATCGCGGCGTTCGGCGGCGGCGCGCCCGGAGCGGGATTCGCGAAGCCCGGCGGCGGCGGGGTGTTCGGAGGCGGAAACGCCGCGTTCGGCGGCGGCGCCGCCACGCGCGGCGGCGCGCGATACGGCGCGGGCGCACTGGACGGCGGGCACGCCGACGCTGGCCTGGCGCATCGACCGCGCCACGCTCGCGGGCACCGGCACGCGGTGGCCGCGCGAGAACATGCACTGGTAGTACGCGTTGTCGAAGCGCTGCTGCGAACTGAAGCCGGCCGCCTGCGCGTTGCCGGCGCCGACCGCGGCGCCGGTGAACAGGCCCATGCCGGCGCCGACCGCGGCCCCTTCGCTGCCGCCGAGCAGGCCGCCGATCGCCGCGCCGAGCGCGGTGCCGACCACGGCGCTGCCGACCGCGGCGTTGTTCGCGTTCTGCTGCGGGGTCGTGCCGCCCAGCGCCTGCGTGGCGAACTGGCGGCAGCCCGCGTCGTCGACCTGGAACTGGTCGAAGGTCTGCCGGCTGCCCGGCAGCGCCGACTGCGTCGGGCCGTCCGGCAGCGTGGCGCAGCCGGCGAGGCCGAGCACGCCGACGAGTGCCGCGACCAGCGCGCCACGCGTTGCAGCGAGGCGGTCATTGCTGGCCCTGCGGGACTTGCGGTTCGACGCGCCGCCACCCTTCGGAGCAGGTGCTCACATACGGGTAATAGCCCTGTGCGCTTTGGCACCAGTACCACCACTGCTGAGGCTGGGCGGCGGGCGCGGCCGGGGCGTCGCGTTCGACGAAGACGCGCGGCTCGGACGGAACCATCACGACCTGCGGCGACGAGACGACGGCAACACCCGGACCCCAGACCGTCGGACCCCAGACGCCGGGTCCCCACCATCCGGGACCCCAGACGCTCCGGGCCCCCACCAACCGGGACCCCACCAACCGGGACCGACCCAGACGCCCCCGCGCCAGCCCGAACCCCAGGCCGCCGGCCAGCCCGGGCCCCAAGCCCCACGCCCGACCAGCCCGGACCCCAGACGCCGACCGACACGTTCGAGCCGCGGCCGAGACCGCCGCCGCCGCCGGCCACGGGCGACGCGGACTCGCTGACGAAGCCGAGCGCAAAGACGCACAGAACCGCCGCAACAAGTGCCCTGGATGCTTTCATCGTCGATCTCTCCGAGGAAACGCGATCCTCTGCACGCTGAACGCTTTCATCCTAGTTGGGGCTGACCGGGAAAGCCGTATCAAGGTGTAACTTCGGACGTACGGCATGGGGCGCCTTGATCCAGGGCCAAAGGTCGGGACGCCCGCGCCCCGGCGGCAGCCCGGTTCCGGTCGTGCGGCCGGCCGTCGACGCGCGAGGGGCGGTGGCCTCGACTACGATTCCGGCGTCGCCGCCCCGATGGCTCGCGTCCACCCGAGCCGGCCTTGCCCACCTTCCAGTCCCCCGCGGCCGCCGTCCCGTGCGCCTGCGCCCGATGCGGCGCGCCCTTTCACTGCGGTCGCGACGACCCCGCCGGCTGCTGGTGCGCCCGCCTGCCCGCGCTGCCGCGCGACCGCTACGACGCCGCGGCCGGCTGCCTGTGCGAGGCCTGCCTCCGCCGAATGCTCGATGCCGCGGCCGCGCCGCCGCGGCCAGGATGAACGCATGCCCGTCCCGATCTCCCTCGACCAGCTCGCCGCGCGCGTCGGCACCGAAGTCGCCGTCAGCGACTGGATCGCCGTCTCGCAGCCGATGATCGACGAGTTCGCCGACGCGATCGACGATCGCCAGTGGATCCACGTCGACCCCGAGCGCGCCGCGCGCGAGTCGCCGTTCCGCGACGCGTCGGGCCAGCGGTGCACGGTCGCCCACGGCTTCCTGACGCTGTCGCTGCTGACGCGCCTGCTCGAGAACGCGATCGAGGTCACCGACCGGCAGACCGGCATCAACGTGGGGTTCAACAAGGTGCGCTTCACCGCGCCCGTGACGTCCGGCAGCCGCGTGCGCGGCCGCTTCACGCTGCTCGAGGTCAAGCCGGTGCCGGGCGGCGCGCAGCTCGCGTGGAACGCCACCGTCGAGAGCGAGGACACCGGCAAGCCGGTGCTCGTCGCCGAGTGGCTGACGCGGATCCTGACCGGCTGACGGCGCGCTACAGCAGGCGCGGCGCGCTGAACGTGCCGCGCGACGGCCGCCGACTGGAACATCACGTACGCGCGGTTGCTGTCGCCGAGCAGGATCAGGTCGGTCAGCGTGTCGCCGTCGACGTCGATCGCGTTGATGCGCGACATCGGCACCGGCATGTCGATCGTGGCCGTCTGCACGTAGCGGCCGGCGACGGTCGGCGCCAGCAGGTTCGTGCGCGAGCGCACCGTGTCGGCCGTACCCACGGTGAAGAGCCCGGTCGTCGCCACGTCGGGCCGGCCGTCGCCGTTGAGGTCGGCGATCACGAAGCCGTCGAGCCCGCTCAGGCTCGCGAGGCTGGTGTCGACGACTTCCAGTTGCCCGAGCGCGCGCTGCAGCACCACCGAGATCTTCGGCTGGAACGCGCTCGACGCGGCGGTGAAGCAGACGACGATGTCCTGCAGCGCGTTGCCGTCGACGTCGGCCACGGCGATCGCCTGCGCGTTCACGCCGACGTGCGAGGCCATCACGCGCCCGGGCGTCAGGTAGAACGCCGACGTGCCGGCCGCGTCGAACAGGGTCGAGTACGCCACGACCAGCTGCCCCGGCGAGTTCGCGGTCGCGCTCGTGTCGAGGATCGAATAGGCGACCAGGTCCAGCGCGCCCGGAACCGCCGACGTCGCCCGCCGCGACGCGCTGCGACGCGGCCGGCCAGGTTCAGCACCGACGGCGCCTCGAACGTCCCGCGCGCGCGAGCGCTCTGCAGGTACTGCGCCGCGCCGTCGCCGCCGCCCGGCACGCCCGCCGTCACGATGTCCGGCGCGACGTCGAGGTTGGCGTCGGTGACGACGAAGTCGTTCGCCGACAGCCCGCTCGCGACGACGCGTCGGCGCGAGGAAGCGGCCGCGGTTGTTCGACGTCCTGCAGCAGCAGGTACAGCACGTCGTCGTTGGCGCCCGAGCCGCCGATCACGTCGAGCACCAGCAGGTCGGGCGCGCCGTCGCCGTTGACGTCGCTGATCTTCAGCCGCCACGGGAAGCTGCCGACCTGGATCGTCGTAGGCGACGAACGATCCGGGCGTGGTCTGGCGATAGATCTTCAGCGTGCCGTCGGACACGCCGAAGCTCTGCTGCAGCGTGGCGATGGTGACGATGTCGGTGCGGCCGTCGCCGTCGAGGTCCGCGCCGGCGAGGTCGGTCTGGATCCACGCGGACGACGTCGTGCCCCGCCGCTGGACGGTCTCATCCGGCGCGCCGCACCCGGCGAGCGCCGCCGCAATGGCCACGCAGGCCAGCCATCCACCACGCATGTCACCACCCATTCCGCAGGCAGGTGGTGACGTTCTAGCACCTTCCGTCGCGGGACGAGGGGCCCGCCTGCGGGCCCCTTGCCCGAGGTCAGCACGACGGCGAGGCCGTTGCAGTGCGGCGGCGCGCGCGGGCGCCTGCACTTCGCTGCGGGCCGGCTGCTTGCGCAGTTCGACGTGCGGCGTGGCGCCGAGCGCGTCGTAGGTGAACGCCGACGTGGCGGAGCCGGCGCTGCGGGTGGCCGCGGCGGCGGGCGCCCTGGTCGCCGCCGCGGCGCCGGCTTCGGCGCTTCGGCGGCCTTCGGCGCGGCGCTGGCGCGGCCGAACGTCACGGCCGGCGTGGCGCCGACCGCTTCGTACGTGAACGGGCTCGTGGCCGATTCCATCCGGGGGCCGGCATTCACCGACAGCGCGGTGGCGGCAAGGACGGCGGCAAGGGCAAGCTGGTTCGTGCGCATATCGACTCCTCTCGTGGGGCACTCCGGCCGTTGTGACCGGCGACTTGACGAGGCGTATCGTGCGCGGCATCGGGAGGAAAGATAAGACGCATCCAAGCCAGAAAATATGTCGATTCGTTCAAAAGCGGCGGCCAGGCCGGCGGACGCGGGCTTCGACCTGCTCACCGACGTGATGGAGCAGGTGCGGCTCGAGGCGCCGGTGTTCTTCACGGCGGACCTCGCCGCGCCATTCGGCATCTCGGTCGTGCGCGAGGGCCGCGCGCCCTTCTACGCGATGCGCTCGGGCGAGAGCCTCCTCAAGGTCGGCGACCGCGCCGAGCGCAAGGTGCGCGCCGGCGACTTCATCCTGCTGCCCGGCGGCGCCCCGCACGTCGTGCGCTCGGGCCCGAAGGCGAAGGTCGTGCCCTTCGACCAGTGGCTGGCGACGCACCCGATGGACCATCGCGGGTTCGTGCGCCACACGGGCAGCGGTCCGGTCGCGCGCGTCACCGGCGGCTTCTTCGCCGACGCAGTCGGTGCGCGCCAACCCGCTGTTCGCGGCGCTGCCGCCGGTGATCCACCTGCGCGGAGCCGATCCGCACGTGCAGCAGTGGCTGCAGCCGACGCTCGCCTTCATCGACGCCGAGATCGCGTCGGACCAGCAGGGCGCGCGCACGGTGCTGCGGCGGATGGCCGACGTGCTGTTCATCCAGGCGGTGCGCGCGCACATCGCGGGGCAGGACCGGCGCACGCGCGGCTGGCTGCGCGGCCTGACCGACAAGCGGATCGCGCGCGCGCTGGCGGCGATCCACGAGCACTTCGCCGAGCCGTGGACGCTCGACACGCTGGCGCACGAGGCGGGGATGTCGCGCACCGCGTTCGCGGTGACCTTCAAGGAGCTGGTCGGCGAGTCGCCGATGGCGTACCTGCAGCGCTGGCGCGTGCTGCGCGCGGCGAACGCGCTGCGCACCGAAGGGCTGAGCCTGACGCGCGCGGCCGAGGCGGTCGGCTACCAGTCGGACGTGGTGTTCGCGAAGGCGTTCAAGCGCGTGACCGGGGAGTCGCCGGGGCGCTACCGGCGCGGCGAGACGCCGTCGCTCAGCGTGCCGGTGCCGCGGACTGCTTGAGCTCGTCGAGCAGCGCGTCCTTGTCGGTCCAGAGCTCGTTGACCCACTCCTGCATGCGGCCGCGGAACGCCTTGTCGGCGAGGTAGTCGCCGGCCAGCAGCTCGGCGGGGATCTCGCGCTGCCGCACGTGCACCGTCACCGCGCGCACGCGGCCGCTCAGGATGTCCCAGAAGGTCGGCGGCGCGTCGGGGTAGACGATCGTCACGTCGAGCATCCGGTGGAACTGGCTGCCGAGCGTGGTCAGCGCGGTCGCGATGCCGCCCACCTTCGGCTTCAGCAGGTGCCGGTACGGCGAACGCTGCCGGTCGTGCTTGGCCTGCGTGAAGCGCGTGCCCTCGAGGAAGTTGATCACCGAGGTCGGCACCAGCGCGGAACTTCTCGCACGCCTTGCGCGCGCGCTCGAGGTCCTTCGGGCCGGAGCTGCCGCCCTTGCGCTGCATGAACGGGAAGTCGAGCGCCCACCACGCCAGCCCGATCACCGGCACGTAGATCAGCTGGCGCTTCAGGAAGAACTTCAGCATCGGGATGCGCCGGTTGAACACCTTCTGCAGCACCAGGATGTCGACCCAGCTCTGGTGGTTGCTGGCCACGAGGTACCAGCCCTTCGGGTCGAGGCCCTCGTCGCCCTGCACGTCCCAGCGCACGTCGCCGACCACGCCGATCCACCAGTTGTTGACCGCGATCCACTCGGTGGCGATCGCGTTCAGCGCGCGGTCGGTCACGTGGCGCACGGCCGTGAACGGCAGCAGCAGCTTGGCGAGCGCGAACGGGACCATCGCGGTGACGAGGATCAGGACGTTGAGCGCGAGCGTGACCGACGCGAACACGCCCTTGGCAGTGGAAACGATCGACATGGCGCGAAGCTTACGGAAAGCGCGCCGGCCAGTCGCGCCCCGGTGTTTGACGCACGGCAATCCCGCGCGGCGACGGCGGCCGCACGCGACGCGCGCGTGCATCGAACTTGTCCACACAAACGCCCGCGCTCGTCCTACACTCGCGCCCGCAACAGCGGTGCGCGCGGAGACGCACCGGACACGCCACGACAAGAACCGACCGCGAAGCGCAGCGCTCTTCGCGGCCAAAGGTGGGCATTGAGTCACGGGCAGTTCGATCTTGTCGATTCACCCGTTGCAGCCGCGGAGCTCGTCTCCACGCGGTACAGGCACACCGCCCTCTTCGGAAAGCGCGTTCGCTGGCTGCCCCCGCATCGGCTGATCCCGTCGTTCGCGAGCGCGGACGGCCAGTGCGCGATCTACCGCCGCCGTTCGCAGATCCAGCTCGCCGAGTCGACCGACACCTCCCCGCTCACGCATCCCGCGAACTTCTCCATCACCGCGACCGGGCATGCGGGCGCGCATCGACGAGTTCGGCTTCGTGCGCCTCGACCGCCCGGCCCGCGTGGAGCCGCGCGGCCCGGTGAGCGACCTCGACCAACTGCACAACGTCGAGCGCGAGGTCGCCGAGGCGGTCTGCCGGCAGATGAACCAGCACGTCGACGCGATCGGCGAGGCGTATCGCTACACGCCGCCGCCGACGGCCCAGCTGGTGCCGCTGTCGGCGCGTCCGCACTCGGAGCTGCCGCCGCCGCCGCCGAAGAAGCGGCCGGGCTCGCACCGCACGCTGGACGAGATCAACGCCTACCTCGACGCGCGCGCCGCCTGGCTCAAGCGCCGCTTCGCGTGGGAGAACGGCCAGCGCGCCATCCGCGAACTGAGCGAGCGCGCGGCCGCGGGCCATCCGGCGGCGATGAGCGCGCACCTGGTCAGCTGCCTGCAGGACGTCCTGTGGCCGGTGCCGATCTTCATGAACTACGGCTTCATCGACAGCGAGGAAGTCCGCTTCGACGTGCGCATCCCGCTCGCCGCGGAGCTGCCCGATCGCGAAGCGACCGTCGGCTACGGCCACCGCATCGCCGTCAAGCCGATGACGCCGGTGCGGCAGGCCATGCTGCACAACCGCCACGCGTTCGGCCTCGTCGTGCGGCTGCTCGGCGAAGCGTTCGCGGCGCTGCCGACGATCAAGCGCGTGATCGTCAGCGGCTACCAGATGCCGACGCTCGGGCTGCCGAGCTACATGATCTCGGTGATGGCCGAGCGGCGCATCTGGACGATGCTGTACGCGGAGAAGTGGATCACCGAGGGCCCGCCGGAGCGCGCGATGCGGCCGCTCGGCGGGCGCTACAAGCTCACCGGCCTCGGCGCGTTCACGCCGATCGATCCGTTCGGCTGAGTTCTGCAAGGACGAGGTCGTTGCTCGCGCTGGCGATGGCGCGCCGCTCGCGGCCACCGCGGCCGGCCTACGCCGCCTGCTTGCTCCACTCGGCCATGCGGCGCTCCATTTCCTCGGGCGGCACTTCCTCGACGTGGGTCGCGAGCATCCAGCGGTGACCGAACGGATCGACCACGCGTGCCGGTGCGGTCGCCCCAGAACTGGTTCTCGACGTCGCGCTCGACGGTGGCGCCCGCCGTCACGGCCCGCTCGAACATCGCGTCGACGTCGTCGACGTACACCATCAGGCTCGCGGTCGGGCCGCCGCGCGACTTCGGGCCGCGCAGGTTCATGTCGGGCCACTCGTCGGACAGCATCACGTGCGAGTCGCCGATCATGATCTCCGCGTGGCCGACCTTGTCGCCCATCGGCAGGCGGAACAGCTCGGTGGCGCCGAACGCCCGGGCGTAGAACTCGATCGCCTGCGCGGCGCCGTCGCAGACCAGGTATGGCGTGACGCTGTGGTAGCCCTCGGGGCGGGTCGGGATGGCCATTGAGTTCTCCTCATCGGACGGGAAGGGCCGGCCATTCTGAGCGCGCATCGCCGGCGCTGCCCAAGCGCAATGCGACGAATCGCGTCGCGGGCGCGCGGGATGGCCCGTTGACGGTCATCAACCGGATGGGCGCCCATACTCCTAGCCTGAAAGCAGAGGCAGTTCAACCGCAGGAGATGTCATGACACGGCCAACCAGCACCACCCGATCGCATGCGGCGCCGTCCGCGCCGTTGCGCGAGGAGCCGCTCGCGCCGAGCGACGACGAAAGCTCGCGCGTGGCCGCGCGGCCCGACGGCTTCTACTGGGTCGCCGACGACGGCCACCAGGAGTTCGGTCCGTACCCCACCGCGATGGAGGCGCTCGTCGCGCTGCGCTCCGGCATCGAAACCGGCCTCGAGCCCGACGAGACCCTGGAGGAAGCGGAAGCACGAGATCGGCTTCGTCGACCCGCCCCCGACGGAGGACGGCACCCCGCCCGAGTAACTGAAAATCGGGGTCAGACCCCGATTTCCCTCCGACATCTGTCGGGGGTGCGCGAAAAACGGGGTCTGACCCCGATTTAGGTCCTGGCTTTCGAGCACAGCGATGACGCTCGCATCGACCTCTTCCCCGCTGCTGACGGACCTCTATCAGCTCACGATGCTGCAGGCGTACTGGCAGCACCGGATGGACAAGGTCGCGGCATTCGAACTGTTCGTGCGCAAGCTGCCGCCGCAGCGCGCCTTTCTCGTCGCCGCCGGGCTCGAACAGGCGCTCGACTTCATCGAGCAGGCTGCGGTTCGCGCGACGACGAGCTCGGCTGGATCGATGAGCTGCGGGCAAGTTCGCGCCGGGCTTCGCGGAGTGGCTGCGCGGACTGCGCTTCACGGGCGACGTCTGGGCGATGCCCGAAGGCATCGGTGTTCTTTCCCGACGAGCCGATGCTGCGCGTGATCGCGCCGATGCGCGCAGGCGCAGTTGGCTCGAGACGCGGCTGCTCAACCTGATTCACTTCCAGACCGTCGATCGCCTCGAAGGCCGCGCGCTGCCGTGCTCGCCGCGGAGGGGCGGCACGCTGATCGACTTCGGGCTGCGTCGCGCGCACGGCGCCGAGGCGGCGCGCTCGCGGCGCGCGCCGCGTACCTCGCGGGCTTCGCCGGCACCGCGACCGCGATACGCCGGCCGCGCTTCGGCATCCCGGTGTTCGGCACGATGGCGCATTCGTTCGTGCAGGCGCACGACAACGAGACGCAGGCGTTCATCGACTTCGCCGAGTCGTTCCCCGGCAACGCGACGCTGCTGATCGACACCTACGACACCGGTCGCGGCGGCCCGCAAGGTCGTCGCGCTCGCGCCTCAGCTCGCGGCAGCGCGGCATCCGCGTCGGCGGCGTGCGGCTCGACAGCGGCGACCTCGACGCGCTGTCGCGCGAGGTGCGTCGCGATCCTCGACGCGGCCGGGCTGCGCGACTGCGCGATCTTCGCGAGCGGCAACCTCGACGAGCATCGCGTGCGCGCCCTGGTCGATGCCGGCGCGCCGATCGCCAGCTTCGGCGTCGGCACCAGCCTCACCACCAGCAGCGACGCGCCCTGCCTCGACGCCGTCTACAAGCTGCAGGAGTACGACGGCATCGCCGCGCCGCAAGCGCTCGGGCGGCAAGGCGACGTGGCCTGGCCGCAAGCAGGTCTGGCGGCGCTCGAACGCCGACCGGACATTCGCCGGCGACAGCGTGCGGCTGGTCGACGAGCGAGGCGTCGGCACGCCGCTGCTCGACTGCGTGATGCGCGAAGGCCAACGCGTAGCACCTTCGCCCGCGCTCTCCCGAGTGTGCGCTCACTGCCGCTCTCAGCTAGAGGCACTGCCGACACACCTGAAGTCGCTCGACCCGCCGTGGCCCCGCTACCCCGTCTCGATCTCGCCCGCCGTGCGCATGCTCGCCGACGAGGTCGACCGTCGGCAGCAAGCAGATGCATCCGACCTGGATTCCGCCAGGTAATCGGGGTCAGACCCCGATTTGTCCCCGACATATGTCGGGGGTGCGCGAAATACGGGGTCTGACCCCGATTTCGGCATGAGCTTGCCGGATGGGTGATTGAGAGCCGTCAAAGGTGTCGAGTCATTGCCAGTCGCGCCCTCAGTTCGGACCGCGGGTGGCCGATCAACAGGCATGTAAAGCGCGCCTGACGGCGAGGCAACTCATGCTGGTGCTCAATGCGATGCTGGTGATGGCCTTCGTGTTCCTGGTGGCCATCCTCGTGAAGGACGTCGTCGACACCCGTCCGCCGGAGTAGCCGGAACGAAAGGACTGCGGCCGCGCGACATCGCCGAAATCGGGGTCTGACCCCGATTTCGACGGAGCTCCGTCATCGGGCGGGGAGTAATCGGGGTCTGACCCCGATTTCCTCACTTCGCCTGCAGCGTCTTCACGTACTCGATGATGGCCCGGATCTCCGCGGCAACGTACGTCTCGGGATCCTTCGCCGAGTACGGCGGGCCGGTCACTTCATGGCGGAAGGTGTGGCCCCACACGGGCATCTGGCTCTTCGAGTCCCAGCTGACTGGACGGCCGTCGATCTTCTGCCACGCGAGTTCGACCGGGAACGCGCCGCCGTTGCGCTTGGCGTAGGTCGTCAGGTCGGGCACGGTGAGCTTCGCCTGCTTGGCGGCCGTGCCGTCGCCCTTCCCCTTGGCGCCGTGGCATGCGGCGCACCGGGCCTGGTACTGCGCTCCGCCGAAGCTCCAGCCTTCACTGCGCGGATCCTGTGCGAGCGCCGCCGACGGAGAGCCCGAAGAGGGCGATCGCGGCGAGTGCGAGCGTTCTGTTGGTCATGTGGCCTCCTCGTTGCGCGCGACGGTCCGGGTCTGCCGGCCGTCCCGCGCGTGCGTGTTTCGTGGTGGCATGCGCGAGGCCGACCTCACTTCACCTGCATGCCCCTCATGTGCTCGATGATCGCGAAGATCTCCGCGGCCACGTACGACTCGGGCTGCGCGGTCGGTCCCATGTTCGCGATCGCCTGGTGCCGGAAGTCGCGTCCCCACACCGGCATGCTGCGCTCGGTGTCGAAGCTCGCCGGGCGGCCGTCGATCTTCTGCCACGCGAGTTCGACCGGGAACTTGCCGCCGTTGCGCTTGGCGTACGTGGTGATGTCGGGCACGGTGGCGCCGACCTGCTTGGCGGCCGGGCCGGCGCCCTTGCCGTTGGCGCCGTGGCACGGCGCGCAGCGGGCGTTGTACTGGTCCTTGCCGAAGCTCCATCCCTGCTTGGGCGGATCGGCGGCGAGCGCCGCGGCGCTGAACCCGAAGATTCCGGCGGCGACGATGGCGAGTGTTCTGGCTGACATACGAACCCCCTTCGGTGATCGAATGCCTGCCAGCCGGCTCTTGGTGAGCGCCCCGCGTACCAGCACCCTGGCAGGCTCGCGTTGCGCATCTGCATGCTGTCTTCAATGTGGCGGCGGATTCCCCCGCGGTATTGATGAAAGGCAACGTGCCCGGGACGGGCACCGTCGCGAAAGGGGTAGGCGCAATCCGCCGCTCGACCTCGCAAGCCTCGGCCGCGCAGGACTGAGAATCGGGGTCAGACCCCGATTCCTCCCCGACACGCTGTCGGGGGTGCACGAAAAACGGGGTCTGACCCCGATTTTCTACTTCACCTGCAGCGTGTTGAGGTACGCGAGCACGGCGTCGATGCGCTGCTTCACGTACGGCTCGACCTCTTTCACTTCCTCGCCGCGTGCCTGGGTCTTGTACATGTGGCCCCACACCGGCATCGCACGGTTCTGCTGCGCGCGATCGTCGAGCTGGCGGCCGTCGATCGTCATCCACGCCTGCTGCGCGGGCAGCTTGCCGCCGTTGCGCTTGGCGTAGGTGGTGAGGTCGGACGGCTTCTGCTTCAGCGACGCCGCCTGCGGCCCGTCGCCCTTGCCCGACGCGCCGTGGCACGCCGCGCACTTGGCCAGGTACTCCTGCTTGCCGACCTGTAGCTGGTCTTTCGCGTCGGCGGCGGCCGCGGCGCCGACCCACAAGCCGAACGCGGCGGCGATCACGACGGACAACGGTCTTGCGGACATGGCATCCCCCCAGTTGACGAACTGGCCCCGGACTCGCATCGCGGAGCCGCACCGGCCCACTCTGCTACGCGCAGTCCGGCGGGCATTGATCGAAGGCAAGCGCGCGTGGGCGCCTGTGACGCGCGGCGCACTCGCAACGGCAGCGACCTCTCCGGCGCAGGCTGCCGCGCTCGCCGGTGACCCGTCGCTTGCTGCCGCCGGCGCCGTGCGACCGCCGCGACCGCCGAGCGCTGCGACCGCCCGGCCCGGCGCCAGTCACCGCCCGACCCGATCCGTCGCCAGCCCCGACGCCAGCAGCACACCGTGCGTCGGAAACCAGATCGAGTCGTGGTCGGTTGCGGCGCCCTTCGCCAGCACCCGCGCGTCGACTCCGCGCGCGGCCATGAACTCGTCGCTGCGCCGGTTGGCCTCGTCGACATGCTGCGCGCTGATCCCCGAGCCGCCGGCGCTGTGCAGCCCGATGTGCGCGGCCGGTCCGATCAGCCGCCGGTTGCCGCCCGCGAACGCCGTCGCGCAGGCGCTGCTGCACTCGCCGGTGACGAGCGTGTCGAGGTTGCGGTCCGCGATCAGCCGCCCGAGCGCGAGGCCCTCGGCGACGCGGCCGCCGCGGCTCTCGAGCCGCACCGTGCGCACCGCCGGGCTGGCCGCGAGCGCTTCGCGCACCGCGCGCATCGACCCGAACTCGAGGTCGCCCTGCACCGCGAGCACGTCGGCGCGCTCCAGCGTCACCGCGGCCGGCCGCAGGTCGCCCGACAGCGTCGCCTTCACGTCGGGCCACACGTGGCGCGCCGAGTTGAGCCAGAAGAGACCGACCCAGATGAACGCGCCGAACCCCACCACGCCGGTGAGGAACGCGACGAACGTCGAGCCGCCGTGGTCGACGCTGCGGATGGCCGAGCGCTGCACGCCCATGCCCCACCAGCCGACGCCGACCACCAGCACGACCACCTCCACCAGCCACAGCAGCGCGGCCGTCCACGGCGCTTCGGTGTTCGGGAAGAAGTGGCCCGCGAACCGCACCGCCTGCACCAGCCCCCACACGAGCGCCGTGCTGACGGTGACGGCGACCACGAGCGGCAGCTGGCCGTGCCAGTGCAGCCGCAGGTAGCCGACACGCGGCTCGCTCGGGGCTCGACCTCGAGGCGGAGCGGCCGATGCCGACGGCGCGCGCGCCGACGGCAGCCGCGCGCTGCGCGCGTGGCGATGGCGGATGCGGAGGTGGCGGCGGCGGGACGGGAGAATTCACGGCCCGCCAAGAATCCCACGAAGCGCGGGCCCGCCCGTCGCGGAAAAGACCGGGGATGCGCCCCCGGCTTTTCCGTGGAAGAAGGGAACCCGCGGCGTCCGGCCGCGGGTTTGAAGGGGCGAGGCGGTTTCCACCCCGCTCCCCAGGGGAATGTCAGGCGGCTTCCTCGATCTCGCGCGCGCGCTGCGCCTCGCGCGCAGGCGTGCCGTGCGCCCCGCGCAGCTGCGCCACCGTGTGCTCGGCGCGGAAGAGCTCGTACTTGATGTTCGCCACGCCGACCGGCATGTGCTTGCGCGCCAGATCAAGCGCGCTCGACAGCCGCGCGGCGGCCTCGGTCGCGAGGTCCACGTTGGACCCGGCGGCCAGTTCGAGCAGCGTGCAGCCGTAGCCGTGCTTCAGGTTCATCAGCTCGTGCGCCTGCGCCTCGACCAGCGACGCCAGCGACTCGGCATTGCGGAACGCCTCGGATGCGGCCTGCAGCGAGTGCTTGCTGGCCCAGCAGCAGGTAAGCCTCGCCCAGCGCGCACCAGGTGCGCAGCCGATCGAGCCCGTCGGCCTGCGCTTCGTCGAGCGCGCGGGCCAGCTGGTCGAGTTCGTGGGCCACCTCGTTCAGCTCGGCCTTGAACTCGTCGTCGGCCCGGTTGGGCCAGCGCTGGAGCGCGGCGTTCTTGCGCGCGACGAGTGCGGCGCGCCTGTCTCGTTCATCGGCCCTCATGGGCTCTCCTCCCGCCTGGCAGCTGTTGATGCACATGCAGCGCAGACTGCACGCCTCCCGCTACGGTGGTGTGACACTAAGCACCACGCACGGTTCGCGCGATACCGCCTGAGTGGTTCGCACGATTGCGGATCGCGCGATGAGACTAGTCCGCGCGGACGTTCGCGGGAGTGACGCGAAGTTATTTTTTTATGCTGCGCAGCGATTAGCACGAAGATTGCATGGGTGCGGCGGATTGCGAATAGCCTGCGCGCGGCGCGCCCGCAGGGCGACCAATCCCCGAGGACGATCTGGACTCACCCTGAAAATCGAACATCCGCCGCCGGAATTGCAGGGTACTGAGCTGAAGTGGCCTTGAAATTCCCGCACAGAAAGCGGGAATTTCAAGGTAGCATCCGGGCATGCTTCAGGTCATCCAGCGAGGCCGGCTCCGCGCTCAGGTCGCGCGGCTGCTCGAGCAGTTTCGCGGCGTGCTGCTGGTGGGTCCGCGCCAAGTCGGCAAGACGACGCTTGCCCGCTCCTTCGTCGCCGACGCGACTCCCCGAACTACTTCGACCTCGAGGATGCCGTGGTCGCGGCACAGTTCCGCGCACCCAAGGAACTCCTTTCGGCGTTGACGGGGCTGGTCGTCATCGACGAGGTACAGCACGCGCCGGGGCTCTTTCACACAACTGCGCGTCCTGATGGACCGCGAGGCGAAGCCAGCAAAGTTCCTGCTGCTGGGAAGCGCGTCGATGGCCCTGCTGCGGCAAGCCGGGGAGTCGCTGGCGGGCCGGGTGGCCGTCGTCGAAGTCGGCGGGTTCGACCTGGAAGAGGTGGGCATCGAACGGACGCGGGCCCTGTGGTTCAGGGGCGGCGCGCCGCTCTCTTTCCTTGCGAGCGACGACGAACAGAGCCTCGAGTGGCGGACACGATTCATCGAAGTCTTCCTCGTCGAGGGACCTGCCCGCGCTCGGAGTCAATGTGCCGGCGCTCGCGATGCAGCGATTCTGGATGGCCGACGCTAGGACGCAGGCTATCACGGCCAGAGCCATGGAGTGCGGCGGATCCGGCGCGGTCGCTCTGGAGTCGATCCCTGAGAGCACTCGTGCGCCGTTACCTCGACTGGTTGACGCAGACATACATGGTGCGCCAGCTCCAGCCCTGGCACGAGAACCTCGGGAAGCGCCAGGTGAAGTCGCCGAAGATCTACTTTCGCGATACCGGCCTGCTCCACTGCCATGCGCGGAATCCGCTACCGAGGCCGATCTGGTCCGGCAGTCCACGGCTGGGCGCCTCCTGGGAGGGCTTCGCGCATCGGAGCAGGTGCTGCGGCTGGCGCGGCCCGACCAGGCCTACTTCTGGGCCACCCACACCGGCGCCGAGCTCGATCTCCTGATGTTCAAATACGGCCAGCGCGTCGGCGTCGAGTTCAAGTCAGGCCGACGCGCCCGCGCTGACCCGCTCCATGTCGCATCGCGCTGCACGACCTCAGGCTCGACGCGCTCTATGTCGTCTATCCGGGCGACCGCCGGTACTCGTCGGCGGAGCGGATCGAAGTCGTGCCGCTGGCGGAGTTCGTCACGGGCCAGGCGATGCGCGAGGACCAGGAGGACCGGCAGCCGCTCGCTCGCGCGCGAACGAGAAGGCGTTGGGTTACGAAGAGTTCATCGGCAAGCTGAAGGCGCAGGGCAGGCACTGAGCCGCCGCGTCTTCCCGCCCCGCGCGAAAAGCCGCCGCCCCCGCGGCGTGACGCCGCTCAACAGTCGAGCTCCTCCGCGCGCTGCCGCTCCCCGCGGCGGCTAGGATGCGGCCACACGAACGAAGAAAGGACCCGCGATGGCCCTGCCGCCATTGCTGCGCGACAGCCTGCGCCTGCCGGTGATCGGCGCGCCGATGTTCATCGTGAGCGGGCCGGAGCTGGTGCTGGCGCAGTGCAAGGCCGGCATCGTCGGGAGCTTTCCCGGCGCTCAACGCCCGGCCGCAGGAAGCTGCTCGACGACTGGCTCACGCGCATCGAGCGCGAGCTGGCCGAGCACAAGGCGCGCGCACCCGGACGCGAAGGTCGCGCCCTTCGCCGTCAACCAGATCGTCCACACCAGCAACGACCGCCTGCAGCAGGACCTGGACGTGTGCGTGAAGCACCGCGTGCCGATCATGATCACCAGCCTGCGCGCGCCGGACGCGGTGGTCGAGGCCGCGCACAGCTACGGCGGCCTGGTGTTCCACGACGTGACGACCATCAAGCACGCGCAAGCGCGCGCTGCGAGGCCGGCGTCGACGGCCTGATCCTCGTCTGCACCGGCGCCGGCGGCCACGCGGGCCGGCTGTCGCCGTTCGCGTTCGTGCCCGAGGTGCGCCAGTTCTACGACGGCTGCGTGATCCTCGTCCGGCGCGATCGCCAGCGGCGGCGCGATCCTCGCCGCGCAGGCGCTCGGCGCCGACCTCGCGTACATCGGCACGCGCTTCATCGCGAGCGAGGAAGCCAACGCGCCGGCCGAGTACAAGCAGATGATCATCGACAGCCGCGCGGAGGACATCGTGTACACGAGCCTCTTCACCGGCGTGCACGGCAACTACCTGAAGGGCAGCATCGTCAACGCGGGGCTGGATCCGGAGAACCTGCCGGAGAGCGACAAGACGAAGATGGACTTCGGGACGGGCAGCAGCGAAGGCGAAGGCCTGGAGGGATATCTGGGGGGCGGGGCAGGGGGTGGGGCAGGTGGAGGCGGCGCCGCCGGCGGCCGAAGTCATCCAGGAACTGGAAGACCAGTACGCGGCAAGTTGTCGGTTGGCCTGTCGAGCCTGATCGGCAGATGAGCAACTGCCCTTTCTGCACGTTGCCAAGTTCTCGGATCGTTCACGAGAACGAACACTGCCTGGCAATCCGCGACGCCTTCCCGATCTCCGCAGGTCACACTTTGATAGTTGAGCGTCGCCACGTCGGATCGCTCTTCGAACTGTCCGATGAGGAGGGTCATGCGCTGCTACGACTTCTCACCGAAGCGAAGACCAGCTTGGCAGCCGCCTATCGACCAGATGGTTTCAATGTCGGCATCAACGATGGGGCTGCGGCGGGCCAGACAGTGCCGCATCTCCACGTGCATCTGATTCCTCGATACGCGGGCGATCGTCCTGACCCGCGTGGAGGGGTGCGCTGGATCTTCCCTGAAAAGGCGGACTACTGGAGCCGCGGGTGAGTCGTGCTCCAACTCCCGATGAGCAGCTGAACTTCCTGACGAAGATTCAGCGCTTGTTTGTGGAAGGGGAGTTCACAGCGACATACAAGTTTGCGCTCTTGATCTCGTTGGTCGAGCTGGCGGTTGAAGTGCCGCCATTAGAAGGCCAGTCTGGAGCTCGAAATCAGTCTGCGCTCGATTGCCGACAAGTTCATCGAGTTGTACTGGCGACAGAGTTATGAGTATGTCGCGGGGCGGCCAGGCGCGAGCGCTGGCGTCTTAGTCCAGAACCTCGGTGCCCAGGCGACGGTAGTCAGCGCGATTCGGGACTTTCGTTCGGCGCCGGGCGCGGCGGGTTCCTCGCTGGCCGCTGCGCGCAAGTTGCCCGCCTATCGCGCGCTTGTGACGCGGGTGGCGGCCGTGGTGTCCGCGCAGCCGTTGCGTTACCTGCAAAACTTCGGCGGCATCACAGATGAGTTCCTTTACACACGGGGGAGGGCAGGATTCATCCTGCTACTTCCGGGCGTCACATATTGCCTTCGACGCTTTCAACCTCTGATTCAGCAACTCGCGCGCGTCCACTGGGCTGATCACATCCGAGCAAATCGACGGAATGCCCTGATGCTGGGCGAGGCGTCTGACCTCGAGGCCTTCTTGTTCTCTTCCTCAAGAGCGAGTTTGACGAGACTTGGGGACGGCCTGCGGGAGTTGCTTGGAGCCAGTTGCTTCTATTGCGGAGGTGCCATGGACGAGGCAGATGTTGACCACTTTGTACCGTTCGCTGCCTACCCGCGCGATCTAGGCCACAACTTCGTGCTGGCTCATCCCGTCTGCAATCGCAGCAAATCGGACACGCTCGCGGCCTATGATCATCTTGCACGGTGGTTGGATCGCAATGAGCGCTGGGCGGCTGAAATTGCAGAGATCTCGGAAGACGCCGGCATCACTCAAGACTTGACAGCAGCCCGCTCGATTGGGCGATGGGGGTACGCGTCAGCTCAGCAAAGCCAAGGGTTTGCGTGGCTTGCTAGGCGGAACTACGAGCGCGTTGAAGCGCGCCACGTAGCTCTGTTCGGGAACTGAACAAGCCGAGCTACAACTCTCGAATGCCGGCTTCACTAAGCAGAGAGAAGGTCGCATCCAGCCCCGCGTGTGGAGGAACAAAGATCACGGTTCCATCGCGCCCACGAGTGAGCAGCACGCGATAGACGTTCTTGCGCACCGTAAGCGGACTCTTGAGCGGCGGGCGGTTCTTCCCGCCGTGCTCGATGGACCAGTCCCCGGCATCCCATACCAAGTCCGAACCCCAGGCAAGCAGCGCGCAGTCGAGCTCGAGCCCTTGGGACGAGAACTCGGTCGCTACCGTTTCCAGTTGGCAGCAGGAGCGCTCGTCCGAAGGATCAGAGTTGTACCAAGGGCCAGGGCGCAGTTGCTTCGTCGTCTGGAAGCTGTTGTCGACGCCGAAACTTGGAAGCCACTTGTCTTTGGATGAGGCAACGAGCCCGTAACGCGCGTTGAGGGCATCCGAGTAACGCTCCCTGAGATACGCCTTCGCGGACTCAAGATTGCGCGTCACCAAGAAGCGATGGCCACCACTATGCAGTTCGTCCGCGAGGAGGCGGAGCTCGGCCCGTGACACTCCTTCCAGAAGCCCTGCGACGAACTCGTGCACTTTCGGCGTGAGGTGAAAGCGCAGTTCCGTATCTAAGTTCAAGACGGGATTCCATGAGCACTGGTCTCCAATCTCCCGAAAGGCGTTCTCGAAGGCGGGTGCGCCATGGACCGTCCAGTGCGCCGATCGCTTTGAGTTGCGGATCGCATCCCGCCAGAGAGCAACACCTCCCTCCTCGCCTACGTGAATCGCTTGGCCGTTACCGATCAGGGCGACGAGCACGCACCATTCGGGTATGCGGTCGCAGAAATCGATCAAGTGCTCCGGCTCAGACTTGTCGACGGCAGTGCCGTGCACAAGAGCGACACGCTGGGCGTCGTGGGCGCGCTGGGCCTCATCGAAGACAATCAGGTGCTCCGGCGGCACCGGACTCCCGCGCCGTGTGTGCTGTTGGACGTAGTTCTTGATCGCCTGCACAAATGTCCGTCCTCCGCCGCCCGCGTCTTTCAGTGCGTCTTGAAGCACTTGGACAAGCGGCCCATTTCCAGAGAGGTAGACGGCTGGAGACGCAGGTCGGCCGTTTGCACGCGGAACGGTGAGATCGTCCAACCAGTGCGCGTGGACCAGTTGCAGGCCGACGAGTGTCTTTCCGGACCCGGGCACGCCGCTCAAGAGCACGAGATGGCGCGTCTTCGTGTGCGCAGCATATTTGGCCAAATTGGAGATGTGATGCAGAGCCGGGTCCGTGGCTGCGCGAGCACGCTTGATCATTGGCAACTCGCGCTTATGGAACAGCTCACGTGCTGCCTGAACAATGCTCGGCAGCGGGGCGTATGCGTCCAACGCAAGGAACGCTTCCGGAGCAATCGCGTCCTGGCCCGACTTGGAGAGCCGCTCGAGCAACCGGTCCAGTCCGTGCGGTCCAACAAGGAAGACGCCATCGAACTCTTCTGCCTCCGCTCCCCCGCCCCTCACAAGGAGCACCGGGGTTACGTCGCGCCCAGCGCAGGCCGCGTGATACGCGCGAAGGTCGCGCGCGTACCCGAAGTACTTGGTCCAGAGCCGACCGCGAGGGGTTGAGCGCTCCTTTCAACTCCAGCACCGCCACGCATCCGCGTTCGAGCACGATAACGTCCGGTCTCCTCGAGTCACGTGGCAGCTCGTATTCCAGAATCGCCGTGTACTCCGATGCGGAAGGCTCCCGCGCGCTCAGTTCCCTGCATTCCCGTTGTAACCATGGAATCGATTGGTCCCAAGCGCGTATCTGTTCGACCGACGCGTCGCGGACGAAGTCTTGGATCCTGAGCCGGACAGCGCGAGGCTCGGACCGCGTGAACGTATCCAAGTCGGACTGCCAGCCAAATCTGTCGTAGAGCGCGTGAGTTTCCAAGGCTCATTAGCCGTTGCTAAGGTGAATCGCCATCTCGCCCAACGACTGGATCGTGTCGCGCAGTCAAGCGATTCGATGAGCGAGCCGCTCCTGCATCTCAGAAACATACCCTAAGTTCCGACGGCGAAATCGCTCGTTCGACGTAACGAGGTGATCTGCAGGCTCACTGCGCGAGCCTGACTCCCGCTTTCACGCTTCCCCGGCTCGCGGCTTGATCCACGCCCCCTCCCAGACTTCGTTCTCAGCGTGAGGCACGCCTCCGCTGCGCGAACGGCTCCGGCAGCAACCGCGTGCCGTGCTCGATTGACGGCCGCGCAGCGCGGCACCCGAACATGCAGGGTCGCGCGTGCGCCGATTGTGGCAGCCGTCGGTTGTGTGTGCGATGCTGCGCGAGCCCCACGGGGGCCGTCCGGCCGGACGGGGGCACCAACCGGAAGGGGAAATCATGAAGATTCTTGCGAGCGCGTTATTGGCACTTGCCGTGGGCGTCGTGGGTCCATCATCGGCTTTCGCCCAGGCCGTCAAGGGCACCAACATCGTGGCGTCGGCAGCGCCCGTCGAGACCAAGCTCGCTGGCGGCAAGACCCACATCGTCCTGTCCGATCAACAGTTCTGCCAGACCGCCGACCCGAAGCACCCGCTGAACGGGGCGGCTGGCAACTGCCCGGGAGGCTGCGTGGTCGACGCCGCCGGCGTCGCGACCTGCATGGGGTCGTGCACGTGGGTGGACGAGGGTGGCGACATGGTCTTCTTCACGTGGGACGGCAACGCAACGTCGGGAGGCTGGAAGTTGGTGGGGGGCTCCGGCAAGTGGAAGACCGCCAAGGGACAGGGCACCTGGAAGAGCCGCGGAGTGTCAGCCGCGAATGTCGGCCGCAATGACTGGGAAGGCACCATCACGATGAAGTAGACGGGAGGCGGTGCCGGGACGCGCCGCCTCGCGATCGCCACGGCCGGACGGCGCGCCGGCCGACGACGAGCAGACGATCATCGACAGCCGTGAGGAGGACATCGTGAACACGAGCCTCTTCACCGGCGTGCACGGCAACGACCGTCGGCACTCAGGCCTGCCAGACCCCGTAGCCCTCCTGCCTCAGGTCCTCCGCCAGTTCCCGCTCCATCGTCATCGCCGCCTCATACGGCATCGGATTCAGGTGCGCGAACAGTTCCGGCAGCAGCCGCGTGCCGAACCGCAGCACGAACACGTTCCCCTTGTGCCCGCGCTTGTGGTTCGTGAAGCGCTCGGCCACCGCGAGCCCCGTCATGCCGACGTACACGCACGGCTGGCCCTCGACGTAACCCGGGTTCCGCCTTCGAAACGCCGGTCTGACAGCACGTCGAGCGCCAGCTCGACGACATAGACGTTGTGCGAGAGCCGGGGCGCCGCGGCTCGCCGCGCTTCTTCTTCGCCGTCGTCACCTCAAGCCCGGCCGGCATAGCCCTTCGCCGCCTCCGCCAGCCGCTTCGCGATCCGCGCCCGCAGCCCCGCCGGCGCCATCACCTCGACGTTCTCCCCGTGCCGCAGGATCTCCAGTTCGAGTTCCGACGGGTCGCTGTACGGCACCTTCAGTTCGTACCTCCCGCCCTCCAGCTCACGCCCCTTCTGCTGCTCGTTCCAGATCTCCGAGCGCACCCACTTCGCCGCGTCCTTGTTGAACACCAGCGTCGCCCACTGCAGGTCCTTGCCGCGGTAGATGCCGTAGCCGCCGCCGAGCTCGTCGTCCACGGTCTTCAGCGACACGTCCTTCGCCTTCTGGTCGGAGAGCTTCGCGGCCTCGATCGAGTCGAGCGAGAACATGCGCATGCCGTCCGACTGGTGGCACCACGCGTCCAGGTACCAGTTGCCCCTGTAGTTCACCAGCCGCAGCGGCGACACCTCGCGCTCGGTGTGGCGGTCCTTGGTGCGGCCGTAGTACTCGATGACGAGCCGCAGCCGCTTCACGAGCGCCGCGCCGATCGTCTCGAAGAACTTCGGCTCGACGCGCCGCCGCTGCACCGAGATCAGCTTCACGCGCTTCAGGATCTCGTTCGCCGAGCCGTCGGCCGAATCCAGCAGCGCGGTCAGGCGCGTCATCAGCGGCTTGACGTGCCGGCCCAGCAGCCCGCTCTTGTCGGTGCCCTCGAGCATCTGGTACATCGACATCAGCGCGAGGATCTCCTCGGACGAGAACCACAGGCCCGGGCAGTTCGAACGGTGGGCCCGCCGTTGGGCTTGCCGAAGCGGTAGCCGCCGGCATCGCGGTCGAACACGAGCGGCGCGTTGAAGCTGTCGCGCAGCTTCACGAGGTCGCGCTTCAGCGTGGCGCGCGACACCTCCAGGTCGTCCATCAGGTCGCTGAACGACACGACCCGCCGCGCCTGGATCAGGTTGTTGATCCGGTGCAGTCGCTCGAACTGGCTCATGGCATCTCCTGGTCCGGCGACCTTAGTCGACAGTGCTGCCGCCCCACTTGATGAAGATCCACCGATCCGGCGGCGCTTTTCTCATCCGGCGCGAAGGTCGCGCCGCGCGCGTCACCGCGGCCGCAGCGCGTGGACGCGGTCGAACTCGGCCTCCAGCTCCGGATGCACGCCGCGCAGCCCGTCGACGACCTGCTTCGCCCAGTCGAAGTACTCCTGCTTCCGCTTCAGGTCCCAGTTGGGCGGGCGCGCGACGATGTCCCGCAGGTTGACGATCTTGTCCGCGAGCTTCACCAGCTTGGCCTGCCCCGAGAGGTGCGGCGCGTGGGCGATCTGCATCCGCTTGCGCAACGCCTTGCTCTGGGTCTTCTCGTCGGTCACCTCCGCGACGATCGAGGCCACCTCGCGGCCGAACGCGCGCTCGAGCTCCGCCTCGGTCGTGTCGGTGTCCTCGATCGTGTCGTGCAGGATCGCGGCCGCCAGGACGTCGACGTCCTCGACGCCGGCCTCCGTCGCCAGCGTGCTCGCCACCGCCAGCGGGTGGTTGATGTACGGGACTGCCGCGGACGCCCTTGCGCCGCTGCTCGCGGTGCTTGAACGCGGCGAACTCCGCCGCGGCAAGGACCTTGGCGATTCCGCCCGGTGCTGCTTCCCTGGCTCTTTCCATGGGCTTCCCTTCAATCGCTCACAAGCCGTGACATCCCAGTGTGCCGCTTCTGCCGACCGGGAGATATTGCGGTTCCTCACCGCGATTCCAGTTATGCGGGCATGGCGCTTCCTCGCCTTGAGTCCGGGCCACGGTGCAAACACGGGCTCGCGCCCTGAGCCCCGTCCCTGCCACACTGCATCTGTTACGTCGCCGATTTGATCCGCTGATTGCGGGCGACTCATAAATGCCGCTAAAGCGCGGGTGTCTCCGTCTCCCCGGATGCCGCCCGATCAACCCGTGGGAGGCCGGAGCGCCAGATGACTAACCGCAACGAATCGTCCGCCCTTGCCAGGGTCTGGCGGCAGCTCAACCCCGAGAACTACTACGAAGCCGGCGAGATCGCGATCCTGCGCGCGTACTTCGGCCTGAAGCCGCGGCCGGGCGACATGCCGCTCGCGGAACTCTACGAGGCGCCGACCGACGAGAACGTTGACGCCGACCCGGATGCGCCGCGCATGGGGCCGATCCGCCTGCGGCACCTCGAGGCGACCGAGCCGGTCAACGAACTGAACGAGGCGGTCGCCCGCATCTGCCTGGCCGAAGTGCAGGAGCGCCTGCCGCAGTGGTCGTCGTCCTCGGCGGAGACACGGCGTGGTGATCGGACGCGCGCGCTTTGCCGCGCCGGAGCGCACGTTCACGCCGCTGTGTCCCGAGCGGCTGCTGTGCATCAACTGGGCCGACTCGGGCCCGGGTTTCTCGTGGCCAGAGGAATACAACGTCACGCTGCTGCCCGGGTTCGGGCGCTACGTGCTGACCGCGTCGGCGGACTCGCCCGATACCTACGGCGTCACCGACTTCGCGCTGGGCTGGTTCCGCGCCTCCGAGGATCGCGTCGCCGGCAGCAGGCGCGTGCTGGTGCGCTGGTGGCGCGAGACGGCAAGGCACGACGGCGGGCCGTGGGCGTATCTCTTCAACGAGGGGCTGATCGACGTGAAGGAGGCGTACCGGATGCGCGAAGCGGGTGTGGGGAGACCGCGATGAGTGACCGGCGGAGGACGGAGGCTCGCGCATCGAGCGAGGAGCACGACATGAGTGAGGCCATCGAGATCCCTCCAGCTGCACAGCGCAGTCCGCCGCGCCACTGGCCGACCGCACCGCCCGACGAGCGCGCGCACGACCGCTACCTTGACGCGCTGCACGACCTGGTCGAGGACGCGGCGGCGGGCCAACGCCTGCACCTCCTCGCCGACGTCCTCGCGTGGACGTTCGCGCGACTGGCCAGCGGCTGCGGCCCTGCTGCGACCGCCGACCTGCTGGCTAAGGTCGGGAAGTACATGGGCGTGCTCGAGGAGCAGAAGGAGGCGCAGAGGGAACTCGATCGGGCGAAGGAGGAGGGGATGTTGGCGCACTTGACGCGGCCACCCGAGTGCGGCGCTTGCAGGCACAACACGCTTTCCGATGGTATTCGCTGCCTGCTCCGGCGGAACTGCATCTAGGCTCATGCCTTCGAAGCGAGGGCTGCGCAATGCGATTCGACGGCAAGGCTGGAGAAGTGGAACGACGATCGCGGCTTCGGCTTCATCACGCCGTTGCACGGCGGCGAGCCGGTCTTCGTGCACGTTTCCGCGTTCCCGCGGACGGCCAGCGTCCGAAGCTCGGTGAGTCCCCTGACGTTCGCGGTCGAGGCTCGGGGCCGACGGCCGCAAGCGTGCGGTCAGTGTCCAGCGCCCCGGCACGCGTCCGTCCGCGTCTGCCGAGCGTGCGGCCTGCGCGGCGAGGAGAGGCCCGCGGCGGCGGCGGACTTCTCTGCGAGGCATCGTTCCGCCCTGACTACTCGTCGTCGTCGGGGGCTACGCCTACACGCGGTTCGCCGGCTCGGGATCGACGCAACTCATGGAGTGCGCCTGCGGGACTTGGCGGGCCGGCACGCAGCTTGTCGTCCGATCCACCGACCGCTGCATTTCGATGTGACGGCCGGATCCACTGCTCCCAGATGACCTCCTGCGAGGAGGCCAAGTTCTTTCTCCGCCACTGCCCCGGAACGAAGATGACGGCGACAACGACGGCGTCCCGTGCGAGGCGCAGTGGTGTGGAGGGCGGTAGGGCGCGGCCGTCCGCCTCTAACTCGCAAGTATCCCTTTGGATACGAAATATACGTTTCGCACAGGGCATAGACCGGAATCCGGAGGGCCTGCCATGAAGAGCATCGCAGCGTTCGATGTCGCGGACTACCTGGACACCGACGAAATCATCGCGGAGTACCTGTCGGCCGCGCTGGAGGACCCGAATCCGGACGTGTTCCTGATGGCCGTCGCCGACGTCGCGAAGGCCAAGGGGATGGGCCGGATCGCCGGCGCTACCGGGCTGGGGCGCGAGAGCCTCTACAAGGCGTTCGCGCCGGATCGAAGCCGCGCTACGACACGGTCCTGAAGGTCCTGCGCGCGCTCGGCATGCAGTTGCACGCCGTTCCGGCAGCCGACGTCGTGACGTAGTCGCGCGCCGGGCAACCACTCCCGCGCGCACGCCGCGCCCTCACCCCGGCAATCCGCACGAACATCGGCACCTCGCCGAGGTCCTCGAAGCCGAGCTTCCGGTAGACGGAGTGCCCGTCCGGCGACGACTGCAGGACACCGACCCGATAGCCGAGCCGCTGCGCCTCGCGCAGGGCCTGCGCGGTCGCGTGCGCGCCCAGCCCGCGTCCTCGCTCGGCGGCAAGGGTCGAGACGCAATAGATGCCGGCCAGGCCATCCGCCAGCAGGAGCATCGATGTCGCGACCGGCTCGCCGTCCTTGAGCACCGCGAAGAACTGGATCGCGGCGTCGGGCGCCATGTCGGCGCCCAGCGCCATCCGGGAGAACAGCCGCGCCAGGCCGATCGGGAGTCGGGTAGCCCGCGGCCATCGCGCTGGCCCACGCGCTGCCGTCGCTGCCGGCGCCGACGCGCGCCCACGTGTAGCCCGCGGGCAGCGTGGTGTCGCCCATCGCGTCGATGTCGACGGCCATCGCCGGCATCGCGCCGTGGTGCGCAAATCCCATCGCCTCCAGCGTCTGCGCGGCGTCCGCCGTGACGCCCTCCGTGAAGAGGACGATGGCGGGCAGGCCGGATTCCTGCAGCGGCGCGGCCGCGGCCCGGGTCACGGCGGGGTCGTTCGGATTCGAGACGATCGCGGCGTTGCCCATCGGGTGCGGCTCGCCCGTGATGACACGCATGAAGCCCGGCTGGTGCTCCGCGGCGGGCGGCCGCATGACAGCCCGGAAGGTCGTGTCCAGGTGCCGCGCGGCGCGTGCGCCGATCTCGTCGCGGATCGAGGCGATCGATGGGACCATCGCTGCTTGCGCTCATTGGCACCCCTTCAGTTCCGCGGCGGTCCGCGTCGCGCATTCTCGGGCGGTCGCGACCGCCGAGGCAATAGCTTCGGCGGGCGCGTCCGCAACGCTGCCAAGAACGGGCGTACCGCTGCACGGGGCACGCTCCGGAGCTTTTCGACAACTACCTGACCTCGAACCGATACGCCTCCAACCCCCGCCCCTCCGATGCCAGCAACGGCGAAGGGCGGTCCTTCAGGTAGCGATCCAGGAACTCCGCCAGCATAGCGGTCGATCAGCGCCGCATTCGGCCGCTGCTGCAGGCAGGCCGCCACGCTCGGCGTGCCCAGGCACCCCAGGTTCGTCCACTCCACGTGCGTCCCGCCCGCAGCCGCACGTAGTACCTGGGCGCCGGACTCGCCGCGAACGCGCCCTTCGGCCCTTCCATCGCGGGAGTCATGCCCCAGTCGAACTCCGCGCCCTGATACATCACGGGGACGGCGAGCTTCGGCAACGTGCCGTGCGCGATGAACGGCGTGACGAACGGGCGACAGCGCCACGACGGCCTTCACTTCGTGCGTCCGCCACGTCGGCCACGCGCCGCCCAGCGCGAGCGCGGCATAGCCGCCGAGCGAGTGACCGACCGCGCCGACGCGCGTCGTGTCGGCGATGCGCGCCAGCGCGGCGTCGCTGGCTCACCTTCGCGATCGTTGCGCGCAGGTCGTGCAGCCGGCCGATCTCGCTCTGCTCGTTCCACCGCGCGGGTTCGAGCAGCGGCTGCTCGGTGCGGAGGTTCTGCAGCCGCAGCGCCTCGCCGTCGATGCCGCACGTGGCAGCGTCCGCATGGTCCGGCGCCGCCACCACGTAGCCGCGGCGCGCCAGTTCCTCGGTCAGGAACGTCGACTGCAGTCCGCAGCCGCCGAGACCGTGCGAGAAGAGCACCAGCGGCACGCGCGGGCAGGCGGCCGGCGGCGCGTCGCGCGCGACGCTGCCCTTGAGGTCGCTGCCGGCGCGCGTGTAGGCGAACGGCTGCTCGGCCGCCGCCGCGGGATACCAGACCGCGACCTTGCGGCCGCTCGGCATCGCGAGCACGCGGTAGCCGACGGACTGGCGGCCGTCGCAGTCGGCGGCGCGTGCGTCGGCACCGGCGCACAGCACGAGCAGCGCAAGCAGGGCGGCGAGAAGGGAACGCGTCACTTGGAATCGGGCGTGTCGATGGGTGAGCCTACCTGAGGCACCGCCCATCGACGCGCGCGCGGCGTGCCGGTCGAGTCGACACGAGAGAGTAAATTCAGAAGGCACTCACACTGATCACCATGAAACTGACCCACATCCTCGTCGACTTCGAAAACGTCCAGCCCACCGCCGCCGACATCGGCCTCGTCCGCGGCGAAGGCCTGCGCCTCGCCATCTTCCGCGGCCCCGGCCAGAAGAAGTACTCGGCCGACGTGGCCGAGGCCTGGCAGCCGCTTGGCGGCAACGTCACCTTCGTCCACTGCGCCAAGGTCGGCCGCAACGCGGTCGACATGCACATCGCATTCCATCTCGGCGAGCTGGCCGCGGCAGGCCAGGGAGCCGCGGCGGGTGATCGAGTCCGCTTCGTGATCGTCTCGAAGGACACGGACTTCGATCCGCTGCTGATGTACATCCGCGCGCATGGCTTCGAGGCGTCGCGGGTGGCGACGATCAAGGCGGCGCTGCACGGCGGCGCGGCGGACAAGGCCGAGCCGCGCGCCGCCAAGACGCGGTCGCGGCGCGGCAGGTCCGAGGCGGCGCCCGCGCCGGCTCCGGTGCCGGAAGAAAAGCCGGCGAAGCGCGCGGCGAAGAAAGCGCCGGCCGCGAAGAAGGCCGTCGCGAAGAAGGCGCCGGCCGCGAAGAAGGAGAAGGTCGAGTCGCTGATTCCCGTGCCGGCGCCCCGCGCGCGGGGCGTGGCCCGGCTCACCCAGGCGCCCGTGGTCAGCGCCCCGGCCGCGCGGGCCGCGAGCGCGAAGCTGACGCCGGACGCGCGCGCGAAGGTGATCGAGAGCCTGCAGCGCATGGGCGAGAAGCGCCCGGCCAAGCGCAAGGGCCTGGAGCGCCACATCGAGTCGCACCTCGGGCGCAACCTCGAACCAGGACAGCTCGAGACGCTGATGTCGCAGCTCGAGCGCGACGGCGTGCTCGTCTTCAACGACAAGAACAAGGTCGAGTACCGGTTGCCGAAGGCGAAGAAGTAGGTCTTCCGCCGGGGCCGCGGCTTCCTGCGATCCACCGCAAGTCGCGCAGCACGACGGCCGCGCCTCTGCAGAATCGCTAGATGCCGAAGAACTACGCAATGGGGGGCCGGGTTTCCGCGGCACGTTCCGGCGACCAACCACAACCGCCGCCGCCGCAGCCTCTGCGCGAGCGCGTCGGCGCGCTGCGCAACCTGCCGCCGTTCCTGCGACTGGTCTGGCAGACCAGCCCGGCGCTGACGCTCGCCAGGGCCTGGCTGCGGCTCGTCCGCGCGCTGCTGCCGGTCGTCACGCTGTACGTCGGCAAGCTGATCATCGACGAGGTCGTGCTGCTGCTGGTGCAGCGCGCCGGCGCCCGAGCACGCTGCGGCGACTGGCTGGCGAGCGGGCTGCTCGACCGCTGTCGCTGGCTGCTCGCGCTGGAGTTCGGGCTGGCCGTGCTCGTCCGACGTGCTCGGCCGCGTCGTCTCGCTGCTCGACTCGCTGCTCGTCGGAGCGGTTCACCAACGACACGAGCGTGCGCCTGATGGAGCATGCGGCGACGCTCGACCTCGAGGACTTCGAGGACAGCGAGTTCCAGGACCAGCTCGAGCGCGCGCGCCGGCAGACCAGCGGCCGGATGACGCCTGATGAGCCAGCTCTTCGGCCAGGCGCAGGACGTCGTGACGCGTCGTCAGCTTCGCCGCCGGCCTGCTGGTCTACGCGCCGTGGCTGATCGTGCTGCTGGTCGTCGCGCTGGTGCCGGCGTTCCTCGGCGAGGCGCACTTCAACGCGCAGAGCTATTCGCTCGACTTCGCCCGCACGCCGGAGCGGCGCGAGCTCGACTACGTGCGCCAGACCGGCGCCAGCGTCGAGACGGCCAAGGAAGTGAAGATCTTCGGCCTCAACGCCTTCCTGATCGAGCGCTACCGCGCGCTCGCCGAGGAGCTTCTATCGCCGCCAACCGCAGGCTCGCGATGCGGCGCGCGGGCTGGGGCGGCGCTGCTCACCGCGATCGGCACGATCGGCTACTACGTCGCCTATGCCTACATCGCCTGGCGCACGCTGCGCGGGCGAGTTCTCGATCGGCGACCTGACCTTCCTCGCCGGCTCGTTCCGCCGCCTGCGCGACCTGCTCGAAGGCCTGCTGATCGGGCTTCTCGCAGGTCGCGGGCCAGGCGCTCTATCTCGACGACCTGTTCTCCTTCTTCGAGATCGCAGCCGGAGATCGTGTCGCCGCGCGAACCCGCGGCCGTTTCCGGCGCCGATCGCGCAGGGCTTCGTCTTCGAGAATGTCGGCTTCCGCTATCCCGGCGCCGAGCGCTGGGCGGTGCGCCACCTCACGCTTCACGCTGCACGCCGGCGAGGTGCTGGCGCTGGTGGGCGAGAACGGCGCCGGCAAGACGACGCTGGTGAAGCTGCTCGCGCGCCTCTACGACCCGGACGAGGGCCGCATCCTGCTCGACGGCCACGACCTGCGCGACTACGACCTCGACGGGCTGCGCGCCAACATCGGCGTCATCTTCCAGGACTTCGTGCGCTACCACCTGACCGCCGCCGAGAACATCGCGGTCGGCCGGATCGAGGCGCGCGACGACCGCGCGCGCATCGAAGCGGCGGCCGCAGCGCAGCCTGGCCGACGACGTGATCGCGCAAGCTGCCGGACGGCTACGACCAGATGATCGGCAAGCGCTTCCGGAACGGCGTCGACCTGTCCGGCGGCGAATGGCAGAAGATCGCGATCGCGCGCGCCTACATGCGCGACGCGCAGGTGCTGATCCTCGACGAGCCGACCGCGGCGCTCGATGCGCGCGCCGAGTTCGAGGTGTTCCAGCGCTTCAAGGAGCTGAGCCACGGGCAAGACGGCCGTGCTCATCTCGCACCGCTTCTCCAGCGTGCGCATGGCCGACCGCATCCTCGTGCTGGCCGACGGCGCGGTCGAGGCCGCGGGCACGCACGACGAACTGGTGCCGCAGGGCGGGCGCTATGCCGAGCTGTTCGAACTGCAGGCGGCGGGCTACCGGTAGCCTGTAACGGCGCAGAGCCTCGGCTGATTCGACGAGCGCGTTACCTCCCGTTACGTCTTCCTCGTCCACGCGCTGCCGCCGGCGGCGTTGAAAGGTCATTGACGCGCGTTTTCGCGTCAACGTCGTTCCGCTTCGAGGAGACCTTCATGTCACGTCGACTATTGGCTTTGAGCGCGCTGGCTGCCGGTGCGGCCGCCTTGTCCGGCTGCGTGGTCGTTCCGCTGGATTCCGGCTACGGCTACGGCGGTGGCTACGGCTACGGCTAGCCCGCGGCCGTCCGCGTCGCGCCGCCGGTGGTGGTCGTTCCGCCGCCGCGTCATCGGCATCGGTCCGGCGGGTATTACGGCGGCGGGTACTACGGCGGAAATCGCTAGGACCGGGAGCACTCCGTTTAGACGGTTCTACCTCGAATGCCTTCGTTCTGACGCGAGGCATGGCGCCTCCCGCCCAGTCTTCGATGATGGAGTTGTCCGGCGAAGGGAAACGCCGGGCGACAGTACGCAGACAAGGAGGAACCATGGTCACGCGTAAAACGAAAGCCACGGGCACCAGGCGGCGTGCAGTGCGGCCGGAACCCCGGCGCGCGCCGACCGTCCCGGAAGTAGCACCCCGGGTCGCCGAGGTGAAAGAGCGGCTCGGTGTGGCGGGGCACAAGTTGCAGCTGGCAGGGGAGAAGTTCCAGGTCGCCGGCCAGGCCGCGACGAAGTTCGCGCGCAGCTACGTGCGCGAAGTGACCACCGCCGCGAAGGCCTCGCGCGAGCCGATGCATGCGCTGTGGCGCAACTTCCGGCTGGCGGGGCGCCACATCGCCCGCGATGCGGCTGAGATGTGGCAAGAAATGGCACCAGCTCGCAGGGTGCTGAAACTGCCTGTCGTGCGCAGGGCCGCTCGCCCGGCCGCGTAGCGCACCGGTAGTGCCGCAGTTGCAGTAGCGCAGCAAGGTCGCGGCGCTGCCCGCCTCTCCTGTGAAGAGCAGGGGAGACGGCGGCGCCGTTGCCGTTTCAGCTACTGGCCGGGGAACGCGACGAGAACGGCCGTCCCCTTCCCCCCACGCCCCTCCCGGATCTCCACGCGCGCCCCGTGCGCCCGCGCGACCTCGCGCACGATCGCCAGTCCCAGGCCGCTGCCGCCCCCGGTCGACCCCGGGATCCGGTAGTAGCTCTCGAACACGCGCGCGCGCAGCTCGGCGGGGATGCCGGGCCCTTCGTCGCTGACCTCGAGCGTCACCGCGCCGCGCTCCTCGCGCAGCACGACGTCGATCGCGCTGCCGTCGGGCGCGTAGCGCGCCGCGTTGTCGAGCAGGTTGCCGACGAGGCTCGCGAGCTTCTGGCGATCGCCCTGCACCTCGGCCGTGCCGTCGGCGGGCGCGCACGTCACGCGTCACCTTCAGCCGGCGCGCGCCGATGCGCGGCTGCAGCGTCTCGATCGCCTCGGCCGCGAGCTGGCGCAGCGACACCGGCTTGTGCTCGGGCGCCGCGGACGCCGACGCGCGGTTGTACGCGAGCATCTGCTCGGCGAGGTGGATCGTGCGGTCGAGCGCGACCAGCATGCGGTCGAGCGAGGCCTGCCGCTCGGCCGGGCTGCCGGCGCGCGCGGCGTTCTGCGCGTGCACCTTCAGCGCCGGCGAGCGGCGTGCGCAGCTCGTGCGCGGCATCGGCGGTGAAGCGGCGCTCGCGCTCGAGCGCGCTGGTCAGGCGGCCGAGCAGGCCGTTCAGCGCGTCGAGCACCGGCGCGATCTCGGCCGGCACGCGCGGCAGCGACACCGGCGTCAGCGCGTCGGCCTGTCGCGTCTCGATCTGCTGCGCGAGCTTGCCGAGCGGCGCGAGGCCGTAGCCGATCAGCAGGCCGAGCAGCAGCAGCAGCACCGGGATGCCGATCACGAGCGGCTCGGCCGCGGCGTAGGCGAGCTTCCCGGACAGTTCGGTGCGGATGTCGCTGCGCTCGGCGACCTGGATCCACAGGCTCGCCCGAGGGCAGCGTGAACACGCGCCACTTCACGTTCTCGAAGGCCTGGTCGCTGTAGCCGGCGGCGAGCGGCGCGAACGGCGCATCCGGCGCGGAGGCGGAGCGCACCAGCAGCTGCCGGTCGGCGCTCCACACCTGGAAAGCGATCTTGGTCTCGTAGTAGTGGCCTTCGGTGCGCGGCGCGTCGTGCTCGGCGGCCTCGATCGGCGCCGGGCAGCTCGATCACGATCGGCGCGGCGACGGTCGCGTGCTCGACCTGGCGCGCGAGGAACGCCTCGAGCACGCGCGCCGACGTGGCGAGCCGCGCGTCGAACAGCTCCTGCGCCTCTTCCTCGCTGCCCTCGAAGCTCATCCACGCCGCGACGCCGAGCACGACGAGCAGCGTGGCGATCGTGCCGGCGAGCAGCACCGCGCGGATCGACCGCGTGCGGCGTGGCGCGGCGGCCGTCATGCGCTGCGCGCCGGGCTGCGGCGGGTCGGCGACGTAGCCGACGCCGCGCACGGTGCGGATCACCTCGGGATAGAGCTTCCGGCGCAGCTTGTGGATGTGCACGTCGACGCTGTTGCTCTCGACGCCGCTGTCCCAGCCGTACAGCGAGTCCTCGAGCTGCGCGCGCGACAGCACCTGCCCGGCGCTCTGCAGCAGCTTCTGCAGCAGCATGAACTCGCGCCGCTGCAGCGCGACCGGCCGGCCTTCGTAGGTCACGGTCAGCGCCGCCGGGTCGAGCCGCAGCTGGCCGTGCTCGATCACGTTGACCGCGGCGCCGCGCTGCCGCCGCTGCTGCGCGCGCACGCGCGCGAGCAGCTCGTCGACGTCGAACGGCTTGACGAGGTAGTCGTCGGCGCCGGCATCGAGGCCCGAGCACGCGATCCGGCGCGGTGTCGCGCGCGCTCAGCACGATCACCGGCACGGCGCCGCCTTCGCCGCGCACCCGGCGCAGCACCTCGACGCCGTCGACCTTCGGCAGGCCGAGGTCGAGCACGACGAGGTCGAACGCTGTTGGACTTCAGCGCCGCCAGTGCCTGCGCGCCGTCCGGCACCCACTCGACCGCGTACAGCGCACGCTCGAGCGTGTCGCGGATGCCGGCGGCCAGGAGGTCGTCGTCCTCGACGAGAAGGATGCGCACGGATCGGAGGGAACAAGCCCGGCGCGAGAATACTCTGGCGGCTCAGGCCGCGCCGATCGCGCGCTCAGGACTTGTCCTTGCATCTTCGCGAGCAGCTCGGCGATCTCCTTGCGGCGGCCTTCGTCGGCGAGCGGGCGGTCGGGCCGCGCCGGCGCCTTCAGCGCGTGCTGCAGCGCCTTCCTCGCGCTCGCGTAGTCGCCCTTGCGGAACAGGAAGTCGCCGTAGAAGTAGTTCGGGTCGATGCCGTCCGGGTTGAGCTTCAGCGCGGTCTCGAGCATCTCGCGCGCCTTCTTGTCGTCGCCGAAGCCGATCGGCCAGCCGGGCACCTGGTAGTACAGCGAGCCGAGGCTGGTGTAGGCCGAGCCGGCGAGCGCCTTCGGATCGATCGCGAGCGCGTGCTCGAGCGCGGCCTTGGCGTCCTTCACGAGCGACAGCGCGCCGACGCCGCCCTTGGCGCCGGCGTAGCTCGACACGATGATCCCGTACCAGATGTCCGCTTCGGCGCGGTCGGCGTACTTCGCGCGCACCGTGGTCGCCGTCTTCGACAGCGCCTCGAACGCCTTCTCCTGGTCGGCGGCCGGCTTGCGGTACTTGATCTCCTCCCACTCGCGCTGCAGCGCGCGCACTTCGTCGTCGACGGCGGCGTTCGCCAGCGGCGCGAACAGGATCGCGAGCGCCGTGAGCGAGCACATCAGCATGGCCAGGGGTTTGAGCATCACAGGGAGCCTCCTTCTGAAGATTGAATGGATGTGGCGGAGTCGCGCGGGCCGCGGCCTGCCGCGACGCGCGAAGTTGCGGATGGTGTCGAGCTGCTTGCGCAGGCCGTTGTCGACGAGCCCGGGCAGCACCTGGTTCACGCGGGCGAAGAACTTCTCGGGCATGCCGAGCAGCCGTTCGCGCGCCGGGACGGCGCAGCAGCGCGACGAGTTCGTCGGCCACCTTGGCCGGCGCGTCCATCGCCGTGCCGAGCTCGGCGTTGAGCGCGGTGAGCGCGTCGTCGTTCAGCGCCGTGCGCGTGGCGCGCGGCGCGAAGTACAGGACGCGGACCGGCCCGTCGGCCAGTTCGCGGCGCAGCGCCTCGGTGAAGCCGCGCAGCGCGAACTTGCTCGCGCTGTAGCTGGCGCAGCCCGGGTAGCCGAGGTAGCCGAAGATCGAGCCGACGTTGACGATCGTCGCGCTGGCGCGCCGCTGCAGCTGCGGCAGCAGGCGCTGCGTCAGCAGCATCGGCGCGAGCACGTTGACGTCGAGGATGCGCTCGACCGACGCCTCGCTCTGGTCGGCGAACCACGCGAACTCGCTGGTGCCGGCGTTGTTGATCAGCAGGTTGATGTCGAACCCGGACGCCGCCTGCACGACGGCGTCGCGCCCTTCGGCGGTCGTGAGGTCGGCCAGCACGACGCGGCAGGCGAGGCCCGGCCGCTCGACCGCCTTCGCGGTGGCCGCCAGGCGCGCCGCGTCGCGGCCGACGAGCAGCAGCACCGCGCACTGCGGCGCGATCGCCTGCGCGATGGCGGTGCCGATGCCGCCGCCGCCGCCGGTGAGGACCGCGAAGTACGGGGCGGTCATCGGCCCCCTTCCGCGCGCCCGGCGCTCGAGCGGCCGGCGGCGCTCATGCCGCCTTCCTGATCGCCGCCGCGTCGAAGCGCGGCAGGCCGCGGAAGATGTCGCCGTAGAGGCGGTACACCATGTTCGCGGCGTGCGTGACGGCGGCCTGGTCGTCCGGGTCCTGCAGGCGGTCCATCAGCCCGGCGAAGAAGCGCACGTGCTGCTGGTCGAGCGCGCCGTGCGACGTCAGGTAGGTGAACGCCTCCGGCGGCAGGTCGAGCGCGGCGCGGATCACCTGCGCCGCATTGGTTGCGAGCGCGGTGCTGGTGCCCTCGAGCACGTGCACCATGCCGAAGAAGCCGACCGGGTTGCGGCGCGCGATCGTGTCGTAGACG
>CAVOQI010000011.1:0-151515 GCA_963698305.1 uncultured beta proteobacterium | reverse complement strand
ATATGCAAATGCGCGCTTCCGTACGAAGACCGGAGCCCACATGGAGCCTGTGATCGACCATATCCAGATTACGGTCAGAGATTTCCCTGTTGCGGTCGCGTTCTACGATCGACTGATGCCGCTCCTCGGATTCAGCCCGGACAAGAGAACAAGCGCCACGATTTCAACTCACGACTTCCAGGTCGTTGAGTACAGCCATCCTCGCCTGGCCTTCGCGATCACATCTCCTCGCCAGGGTTTCAAGAACGACAATGTCCACCGACGCCGACCTGGCTCTCTTCACCATCTTGCGTTTCGGGTGAGGTCCCGCGAGGAAGTCGATAAGCTGCACCGGGATATCAAAGCAATCGGAGCCATGATCGTTTCGCCGCCCTCGTGAGTACCCCGAATACAAACCGGCCGGCTACTACGCGCTATTTTTCAAAGATCTCGAGGGCATCAAGTACGAAATTGTTACCCACACGGAATGCCAATAATGGATGCTGCCTAATCACGCGCTCAACCGGACGCGCCGATACGCGCTTTCTTGCTCGCGCCGTCGCTGGCGGCGCGCCGGTTAGCCTTGTTCGTTAGACGTCATTGGGAAGCAACGTGACAGTTCAAACGCGCTCGGTTCTGACTGCCCCGTCTGTGGCACGAGTTCCGAAGAGCAGATGCCCGAGGACGCCTGCGTGTACTTCTACGAGTGTCATGGGTGCGGCAAACTGCTCAAACCGGCGAAGGGGGACTGCTGCGTGTTCTGCTCATTCGGAACCGTGAAGTGCCCGCCAGTTCAGGTCTCGGCCGCGTGCTGTGGATCCGGGCGTCAATGACGGCTAGCAACATGTCCGAGCGGTTTCTGCGATCAACCGAACCATGCTGACTATTGACGACGTCCGGTCCATTCCGCTGTTCTCGACGCTCGCCGTTGCCGAACTCGAGCGTCTCGCGGAGACCTCCGCCGATTTGCATCTCGGTGCCGGAGAGTTCGCCGTTCATGAGGGTGGAGACCGCGCGCTCTACGCGGTGCTCACCGGCAAGATCGAGGTCGTCAAGCTGTTCGACGGCATCGAACGAACGCTGGGCTGGCGCGTTCCGGGCACCATCTTCGGCGAAGTGCCGATCGCCTTCGGCACGGTGTTTGTGGGTGGATATCGGGCGTCGGAACCCTCGCGCGTCATCCGTGTTGATCCTAAGCACTACTACGCCGTTGCGGCGACATCACCGGAGATCGCAGTGAAGATCGGCGCGCTCGCACGCGAGCGCATCGGAGGGCTGCAGGGCATCGCGGCCGAGGCACCCAAGCCGCGTGTAGCGATGGTCGGTAACCGCTGGGACGCCGCATGCGTCGCGTTGCGCCAGTTCCTCGCGCGCAACCAGATTACCTATGAATGGATGACGCCCGACGCGCCTGAGCTTTCAACGCGCTGGCCCGGAACTCGCCCGCTGGACGACGATTGCCCCGTGCTGCGCCTGACTGACGGGACGCTGCTCAGTCGACCAGCGACGCGCGACCTTGCCGAGCGTCTGGGCCTCCAAACGTGTGCGCGTCTGCCCGAGTACGACACCATCATCATCGGTGGCGGGCCGGCGGGCCTCGCGGCTGCCGTATACGGTGCGTCCGAGGGACTGCGCACCCTGGTGGTGGAGCGCGAGGCGCCCGGAGGTCAGGCCGGCACATCCTCGCGCATCGAGAACTATCTCGGCTTCCCCAGCGGCGTCTCAGGCGACGAACTTGCGAGTCGCGCCCTCCAGCAGGCAAGGCGGCTCGGGGCGGAGATACTGGTCACGCGCTCGGTCGCTCGTATCGATCCGGCAACGCGTCAGGTCTACCTCGATGGCGACGATATTGTCCGGGGGCGGACCATCATTCTTGCCACTGGCGTAACGTGGCGTCGCTTGAGTGTCGACGGCTTCGATCGGCTGATCGGCAAGGGCATCTACTATGGTGCGGCACGCAGCGAAGCAAGCGCCACCCACGGACTCGACGTCCACCTCATCGGTGCCGGAAACTCGGCCGGTCAGGCCGCCTTGTTCTTTGCCAATCACGCGCGCACGGTGACGCTGGTCGTGCGCGGTGATTCGCTGGAAAAGAGCATGTCTCGCTACCTGATCGAGCAGCTCGCGACGAAGTCGAACGTGACGGTTCAACCGCATTCGGAAGTCGTCGCCGCGCATGGCGACACCCATCTGACAGCGATCGACATACGCGACGGCGCGAACGGAACGGTGCGTCAACACGACTGCGGCGGCCTTTTCGTCTTCATCGGCGCCGACGCAGAAACCGAGTGGCTGCCGGCGGACATCGCTCGTGACAATCGAGGATATGTCCTGACCGGTGACGACGTGGTGAAGGCCGGGCACTGGTCGCAACGGCCGCGATCCTTATCTCCTCGAATCGAGCGCCCCCGGGATTTTCGCCTGTGGCGATGTGCGGTTGAGCCCGGTGAAACGAGTCGCCTCCGCGGTCGGTGAGGGCAGCATGGCGATCGCCTTCGTCCACAAGTATCTGCAACAGAACGCGCGGTAGCATCGAGCGGTGATGCAACCAGCCGAAAATCGTCCAGGGCAGCCCGGCTCGTTCAATCGGCGCCGCGCTTCTGAACTACAGCGCCGTTACGTCGCGATATGAGTACACCTCATTGGATACTCGTGGCTGAGCGCCGACGCTAAGCGTCAATTCAGCTGTGTTCGTAGAGGTTGCCATGAAGATTCGACGAGTGACTACGGGGCACAACGCGCAGGGCAAGGCCGTCTTTGTCAGCGACACCGCAGTCGAAGGTGTCACCTTTGCCCAACTTCCGGGAGCCGCGTTTCACAGACTTTGGGGCGCTGACCGCGTGCCCGAGTTTCCAGACAACGGTTCCCCGCCTGCGTACACGAAGTACTTCCCGCCACTTGGCGGCTTCCGCTTCATGACGTTCACCGTTGCGCCGGAGTTGCAGACTCAACTTACGCAAGCGGATCGAAAAATCCTGCGTGCGGAGTTCGAAGCCAAGCTGCCCGGTCTCGCCGAGCACATGGAACGCAAGAATCCTGGCATGCACACGACCAACACGATCGACTTTGAGTACATCATCTCTGGTGAGGTGTGGCTGGAGCTGGATGATGGTGCGTCCGTTCATCTGCGCGCCGGAGATACCGTTGTCCAGAACGGCACACGGCATGCTTGGCGCAACAAGGGCTCTGAACCTTGTCACATCGTGGTGTTCATGGTGGGTGTTCCGCGCACCCCGTCGGGGCTTGAAGTCGCACTGGCGGCTTCGTGAGTCGTGCCGCAAGTGACGCCTAAACTTTGTTCCACCGACGTGCTACCGCGGAGCGTCGCAGACCTTCGCATGCGGCTGAACTCAAGACGTTGCGGTGTCAAGACCGTACCCGGCGCCTCGTATGACCAAAGCAAGGAGATTTCCAATATGGCAGTGAGAGTTGAGAAAGACGGACCGGTTTGGACCGTTATTCACGACCGCCCCGAGGCCCGTAATGCGATGGACCCCGAGAGCGCGGATGCGCTGACGGCCGCCTTTCTTGAGTTCGATGCCGATAGGGATGCCTCGGTTGCGGTCTTCTACGGCGCGGGCGGGGCGTTTTGTGCGGGTTGGGATCTCAAGTACGTCAGCACGCTCAACGCCGACGATCCGCTCGGGGAGCTCGATATTCCCGTCGCACGCCCGCGTGGCAACGGCGGTGAAATTCCGCGCGGACCGCTGGGGCCATCTCGGCTTGAGCTGGACAAGCCGGTCATCGCGGCAATCGAGGGACCTGCCGTCGCCGGAGGCATGGAACTCGGGCTATGGTGCGATTTCCGAGTGATGGCGGAAGAATCCTATTTCGGCGTCTACTGCCGCCGCTGGGGAGTACCGCTGATCGACGGAGGAACCGTGCGCTGCCGCGAATCGTCGGCCAGGGTCGAGCACTGGAAATCATTCTCACGGGGCGAAAAGTCCCGGCGGAGGAGTGCTTGAACATCGGCTTGTGCGAATACTGCACACCCAAAGGCGGCGCGCGCGAGAAGGCGGAGGAGCTTGCACAGGAGATTGCACGCTTCCCACAGGTGTGCGTGCGCGCCGATCGACGCTCCGCAATCAGGAGTCACGGGCTTGGCGTGCGCGACGCGTTGATCCAGGAGTGGTACAACGGACGCGAAGCCCTCATCGCGGACGGCGTATCGGGTGCGAGCCGCTTCAAGGACGGCCTCGGTCGGCATGGCGACTTCGCCAAAATTCAGTGATTCGCGCAGGACAGCATCGGAGGCCGCGGGCCGCTCAACTTGGACGTGAGGCGGCACTAAGAGGAGAACACGATATGAGTGAACCGGCGCTGCAAGCTCAGATCGATGCTGCGAACGCGTACGAGGCCCTGTTTGTGCCGGCGCTCTTCCGGCAATGGGCCCCGAGAGTCGTAGACGCGGCGCAGATTCAGCCTGGTCAGCGAGTGCTGGATGTCGCGTGCGGCACTGGAATCCTCGCCCGTGAGGTCGCCTCGCGAACGGGCCCAACCGGATCCGTCGCTGGCGTGGACCCCAGTCCTGGCATGCTGGCGGTCGCCAAACGGCTCGCACCCGCGATCGAGTGGCGGCAGGGCGCGGCCGAATCGCTGCCCTTCCCGGATCAATCTTTCGACGCGGTCGTGAGCCAGTTTGGCCTCATGTTCTTCACGGACTGTCGCCAGGCAGTTCGCGAGATGCTGCGTGTATTGAGGCCCGGAGGACGTTTGGCCGTAGCGGTCTGGGACTCTCTTGACAACATACCCGCGTACGCGTCCGAGGTGGCTCTCCTGGAACGAGTCGCAGGTCAACGAGCGGCCGATGCTCTGCGTGCGCCTTTTGTGCTCGGTAATCGGAAGGATCTGGCCACGTTGTTTGCGGACGCCGGAATGGCCTCAGCCGAAATCACAACCCATCACGGCACGGCGCAGTTTCCAAGCATTCGGACCATGGTCGAAGCCGACCTTAGGGGCTGGTTGCCGGTAATGGGAGTGATCCTGACCGAGGACCAGATCGCCCGCATCCTGCAAGAGGCGGAGCATGCTTTAAGCTCCTACGTTACAGGGGAGGGACGAGCGGTGTTCCGATTCGCGGCCTGGTACGTGCCGAAGCCCAGCCGGCGCGTGCCGCGCGCCGGCGTCAGTCCGGTCGCCACCTTCCAGTCGGCGTACCGGTCGCCGGCCGGCGGCAGGATGTCGACGGTGCACGGTTCGTGCTCCAGCCCGATCGGCAGCAGGAACACGGACGTGCCGTTGAAGAACCCGTGCGACTCGTCGAGGTGCGCCGCCCGCACCGAGAGATCCCACGCGTACACCTCGTACGCCAGTTCCACCGGGCCCCGGGCGGGGGCGGCGCGCCACGTGTGCTTGTCGAGCTTCTCGAGATCGAGCTTGCGTCCGCCCGCGAGGGCCGTGATGCGGACGATGTTCCGCGCGAACTCGCGAATCATGTAGCTGCCGGGAATCCACGCCGGGAGCATGAACAGCTGGCCGGCGGGATCGGGCCGGTCGACGCGGCAGGTGACGTGGAACAGGTGGGCGGCGGGATCGGCCGGGCGAATCGCGTAGTGAGTCGGCATGGCAGTCCTGGAGGGTGGCGCGAGTGTAGCGAGCGCCTGTTGACTCCGTACCCGGGTACGCGACGACAGTGCGGCCACTGACACGAACTTCGACGGAGACGACCATGGATCACGCCACCCGCCTGCAGGCGAAGCACGTGCACGGCACGCGCACGGGCGCGAACCGCCGCGAGACTCACATGCAGGGCGGTCCGCACGGCCGCGCCGTTCACTTGCCTGCGCCGACGCCGGCCTGGGTCGCCTTCAGCGCGACGCTGCACTGCCTGGCCGGCTGTGCGATCGGCGAAGTCCTCGGCATGGTGATCGGCACCGCGCTCGGGCTCGACAACGTCACGACGATCGTGCTCGCGGTCGCGCTCGCGTTCTTCTTCGGCTACCTGCTGACGATGCTGCCGCTGCTGCGCGCCGGCATGCCGCGCAGGACGGCCGTCCGGCTCGCGCTGGCCGCCGACACGGTTTCGATCACGCTGATGGAGATCGTCGACAACGCCATCATGTGGGCGATCCCCGGCGCGATGGACGCGGGGCTCGACACGCTGCTGTTCTGGGGCAGCCTCGCCTTCGCGCTGGTCGTGGCGGGCCTCGCCGCGTGGCCGGTGAACCACTGGCTGATCGCGCGCGGGCGGGGCCACGCCGTGGTGCACGGGCACCACGCGCACTGACTCAGCTTCTCAGCGTGCCGAGGATCTCGGAGTGGAACTCGCGCTGGTACAGCAGGTAGACCACGCCGGCCGCGCCGAGCGCGAACGCGATCGGCGAGACGAACCAGAGCATGGCCGCGAACGACATGTAGTACGCGCGCAGGCCGTCGTTGAAGGTCTCGGCCGCCAGTCCGACGACCTTGGCGGCGCGGTCGGCGTACGGCTCGCGCTGTGCCTCGCCGCGCTCGAAGACCTTCGCGTCGGGCATCGAGGCGATCAGCAGCGCGCCGAAGGTGTACTGGCGCATCGACCAGGTGAAGCGGAAGAACGCGTAGACGAAGACCGCCAGCAGGGCGATCAGCTTCACGTCGAACACGAACGCCGACGTGCGCGCGGCGAAGGGAATCTCGCGCACGAACTCGGTCGCCTTGTCGCTCGTGCCGAGCAGCGCCAGCAGGCCGCCGATGATCAGGATCGTGGTCGATGCGAAGAACGACGGACTGGTCGACAGGTTCTGCACGACCACGCCGTCGACGACCCGGTTCTCGCGGCTGGTGGTCTGCATCATCCACAACCGGCGGTAGCGGTTGGTCGTGGCCAGCAGCGAGCCCGATCGTTCGGCGCGCCGCCGGGCGAACACGGCGTAGCCGACCCAGACGGCGAGAAACCAGGCGATCGCCAGCCAGTCGGCCAGCGGCATCAGCATCATGGACTGCAGCAACTGCATCGGTCCGACCCTCGGTCGTCAACCGTTGCAGCATAGTGCACCCGACTGCCGTCGCCGGTCCGTCGGCCGGGTCCGGCGGCGGGCCGGGCACGGCCGGGACGGCTAACGCCGCTTGAGCGCGCGCATCAGTGCCCAGGCGACCGCGCCGAAGCCCATCACCCAGAACGTGACGTGAACCGCCTGCTGCGACTGGGCGTAGGTCACGCTCGAATAGAACAGGTAGCCGCAGGTGATGACGAACACGAGCGGCAGGATCGGGTAGAGCGGGACCTTGAACGGCCGCGCGACATGCGGCTCACGGAAGCGCAGGACGAACAGGCCGACGCCGGTCAGCAGGAAGAAGAACCAGAACACCGGGGCGGTGAACTCGACCATCGCGGAGAACCCGTCCTTCTGAAGCGCGCCGAACGCGATCAGCGCGAGCGCGATCGCCCCCTGGACGACGAACGCGACGACGGGCACGTGCCGCGTGCCGTGCCACTGCCCGATGAATGCCAGCAGCGGCCAGTCGCGCCCGAGCGCGTAGTTGGTCCGTGCGCCGACGATCATGGTCGCGTTGATCGACGTCAGGGTGGCGACGCCCACGATCACCCCGATCAGCTGGGCGCCGAACGGGCCGAAGGCCGCCTGCATCACGTCGGCGCCGACCGCCTTGCTGCTCTTCATGCCCTCGAGGCCGAGCCCGTTCAGCACGGCGAGCACGAAGGCGACGTAGACGGCCGTGATGACGAGGATCGACAGCACGAGCGTGCGGACGATCGCGCGCGGGCCGCCCTTGACCTCGGCGGAGATGTACGCGGCCTCGTTCCAGCCGCCGTACGTCAGCAGGACGAAGACCATCGCGAGTCCGAACATCGGCGGAATCGCGTTCGGCGATGCGGCCGCTGCCGCGGCGGGCGCCGCCGGCGCGGCGGCCGGCGCCGTGGCGATGAGGCCGGCGACGGCGACGAGCACCAGGCCCGAGACCTCGAGGATGGTCAGGATGTTCTGCGTGCGCGCCGACTCGCGCAGCCCGAACAGGTTGATGGCGGTCAGGACGATCACCGTCAGCGCCGCATAGATCGCCGACGAGTTCGGGCCGAGCGACAGCACGCGGCTCATGTAGTCGCCGAACACGAACGCGAGCAGCGCGATGGAGCCCGTCGTGATCACCGCCACGCGCGCCCAGGCGAAGAAGAAGCTGAGATCCTTGCCGTAGGCGCGCGACAGGAAGTGGTAGTCGCCCCCGGCGCTCGGGAAACTGCTCGCGAGTTCCGCGTAGCAGAGCGCGCCGACCAGCGACAGCACGCCGCCCAGGACCCAGGCGATCAGCATCCAGTCCACCGCGCCGGTGACGCCGGCGACCATCGACGGCGTCTTGAAGATGCCGGCTCCGATGACGATGCCGACCGTGATCATCACGGCGTCGAACACGGACAGCACCGGGCGCGGCGCGGCCGGTGCGGGTTCGAGGGAGTCCTTCGGTTCGGCGGGGCTCATCGTTCCGGCTCCTGGACAACAAAAAGCCCCGCGCGGGCGGGGCTGGACTGCTTCGAGGGGAGGCTACTTGCGGCTGCCGGTGACCTTGGTCTCCGCGCCGCCGGCGGCCTTCAGCACGCCGGTCAGTTCGTTGCCCTTCACGGTGCCGGTGAGCGTCCGCGTGACTCCCTTGTCGTCGTTGAACGCGAACTTGATCTCGTCGCCGCGCAGCGCCGCGCCGACGAGCGGCTGCCTCGGGCCGCCCGCGACGACCTCGCCGCTGATCTTCTGGTAGACCTGCTTCAGGTTGACGCCGAACTGGGCGCCGGCCTGGTCGCGCAGCGTCCAGTTGCCGTCGACCTTGGCCGGAACGATCCAGAGGTAAGCGGTGCGGTACTCGACCTCCGCCGTCTCGTCGGCCTCCCAGTCGCCCATCGTGAACTGATGCGACGTCACCCGCGTGCCGGGCTTCATGTTCAGGATCGTCGGGCGCAGGCGCAGGTTCAGCTCGGGCAGCAGGTACATCGTGACGACCGTGGCCTTGCTGAAGTCCTCCTTGAAGATGTCGCCCTGGATGATCTTCACCTTGTTGCCGACGCCATCGGCCCGGACGAAGCACTGCGCCAGCTTGGCCATGTCCGGGTTGTATTCGATGCCGACTGCCGTCGCGCCGGCCTTGCCGGCGGCGATCGCGATCTTGCCGTCGCCCGCGCCGAGGTCGTAGACGATGTCCTGTGGCGTGACCTTGGCCATGCGCAGCATCCGCTGGACCAGTTCATCGGGTGTCGGTACCCAGACCACGTCCTTGCCCGACTGGCCCGACCTGCGGCTTGTAGTCCCGTTCGCAACTCTTGCGGTCCTGGGCGTGCACCGTCGCGGAGGCGACGAAGCCGGCGACGGCGATCAGGGCGATGCTGCGAATCAAGCGAGAGCTCATTTGTTCCATTCTCCTGTGGGCGGCATTCCTTGCGGAGCGCCGATTCTGCCGAAACCGGGGGCGGACGTCAGCCGCCGGCTGCGCCGCGCCGCTGCGGCCGCCGTCCGCGGGTCGGCAAGGGTACGGCAAACGGCAGGTGTGCCGGATCAGCGATTGACGTCGACGACGAGCCGTCCGCGGACCGTGCCCGAGAGGATCTGCCGACCCGCCTCGATCGCCCCGGCGAGCGGGATCTCGTGCGTGATCGCGTCGAGGCGCGCGCGGTCGACTTCCTCGGCGAGGTGCTTCCACGCCGCCGTCCTGCGGTCGACCGGGCACATCACCGAGTCGATGCCGAGCAGGCGAACGCCGCGCAGGATGAACGGCGCGACCGTCACCGGCAGGTCCATTCCCTGCGCCAGCCCGCAGGCGGCCACCGCGCCGCCGTAGCGTGTCTGCGCGCACGCATTGGCGAGCGTGTGGCTGCCGACCGAGTCGACCACGGCCGCCCAGCGCTCCTTCTGGAGCGGCTTGCCGGCGGCGGACAGCTCCGCCCGGTCGAGGACCTCGGCGGCGCCGAGCTGCCTCAGGTACGCCGCCTCTTCCAGCTTGCCGGTGCTCGCGAAGACGCGGTAGCCGCGGCTCGGCGAGGATCGCGATCGCAAAGGAGCCGACGCCGCCGCTGGCGCCCGTCACCAGGACGTCGCCCTCGGCCACGCCGGCGTCCCGGATCGCCATGCACGCGAGCATCGCGGTGTAACCGGCCGTGCCGATCGCCATCGTGTCGCGTGTCGACAGCGGCGCCGGAACGCGGATCAGCCAGTCGCCGCGGTAGCGGCCGCGCTGTGCCAGGCCGCCCCAGGCGGTCTCGCCGATGCCCCAGCCATTCAGCACCACCTGGTCGCCGGCGGTCCAGCGCGGCGATGAACTGGCCACGACGGTCCCGCGCAGTCGATCCCCGGCACCATCGGCCACTTGCGCACGACCGGCGACTTGTTGGTCAGCGCCAGGCCGTCCTTGTAGTTGATGGTCGAATAGTCGATGTCGACGGTGACGTCGGCGCCCGCGGTGTTGGCTTCGAGCGTCGCATCGTCCAGTTCGCGCAAATCGGCGTGGAACTGGTCGTCGTCCTTGCTGAGGTAGATGGCCTTGAACATGGTGTAGGTCGCGGGAGGCGGGGAAAGCGCTCGGGGGAGGACGACGATACTCCCGGCCACGGTCGCGCGCAGGGCCGGCGCCGGCGCCGCGTTTACCCTTGGGCTGCGGCCTGGCTGGTTTGCTTCGCCGCAACGGCAGGCGGTGCTGCCTGCCGCCGCAGCGATGAGTTTGAGTACGCACAAGTCCGCGTCCGGGGCGAGTGCAATTCTTCGGTCTCCTTGGCCTTGGTGGAATCCGCATATGGCAACAGACGTTCTCGTCATCGGCGCCGGGCTGTCGGGCCTCGTGACGGCATTCCGGGCGAAGCGCGCCGGACTGAGCGTCGCCGTGTTCGAGGCCGGCTCCCGGCCGGGCGGGGTCGATCGGTTCCGAGCGACGTTCGGGCGCGCTCTTCGAGCGGGGGCCGAACAGCGGCCTCGACACGACGCCGCTGATCAACGCGATGCTCGACGACCTCGGGATCCGCGCCGACCGTGTCGACGCCAGCAAGGCGTCGTCGAAGCGCTACGTCCTGCGGGACGGCCGGCTCGATGGCGCTGCCGATGTCGCCGGGCGCGTTCCTGCGGACGCCGCTGTTCTCGTTCGGAGCGAAGCTGCGGCTGTTCGCCGAGCCGTTCATCGGCAAGGCGGCGCCGGATGCCGAGGAGTCGATCGCGCAGTTCGTGCGCCGGCGGCTGGGGCCGGAGTTCCTCGACTATGCGATCGAGCCGTTCGTGGCCGGCATCTACGCGGGCGATCCCGAAACCCTGTCGGTGCCCGCCGCGTTCCCGCGGCTGCATGCGCTCGAGCAGCAGTACGGCAGCCTCATCAAGGGAGCGATCCTCGGCGCGCGGCAGCGCCGGAAGAGCGCCGACAAGGCGAAGAACGCGGCATCGAGCTTCTCGTTCCGGGACGGCATGCAGACGCTGACGGACGCGCTGGCGCGAGCCGTCGGCCACGTCGACTGCGACGTCAAGGTGACGCGCGTGGAGCGGCGTCCCGATGGCGAGTTCACCGTGGCCGGCGAACGCTTCGGCATGGCGTTCGAGCGGCAGGCCAGGGCGGTCGTCGTCGCGACGCCGGCCTACTCCGCGGCCGAGATCGTTCAGGCGATGGCTCCGGTCGCCGCGGAGGCGCTGCGGGAGATTCCGTATCCGCCGGTCACCGTCGTCGCCAGCGCCTATCGGCGGCGGGAGATCCTGCATCCGCTCGACGGCTTCGGTTTCCTCGCCCCGGCCAGGGAGCGTCCCGCGGTGCTCGGCACCCTCTTCTCGAGCACCATGTTCGAGCATCGCGCGCCGTCCGAAGTGGTCGGTGCTGACCACGTTCGTCGGCGGCCGTCGCAACCCCGAACTCGCGACGGCCGGCGATGCCGAAGTCCGGGCTGCCGTCCAGGAGGAACTCGCGCGGCTGCTCGGCGCGGGGGCCGATCCGATGTGGAGCGAAATCACCCGCTGGCCCCGCGCGATTCCCCAGTACACGATGGGGCACCTGCAGCGCATCGCCAGGGTCGAGGAGGCCGAGCGAGCGATCCCGGGCCTGTACTTCTGCGCGAACTACCGCGGCGGCGTGTCGATCGGGGACTGCGTGAAGGCCGGGCACGCGACCGCCGAGCGCGTCGCCGGCCGCCTGCGCGGAGGAGCGGGCACGGCGGCCGCCTGACTGGAGAGCCGACGGCGCGGCGGCCCGGTTCGCTCCTCATGGCGCGGCGGAAGCGCTACACGCGGTCGGGTCGCGTGGCAGAATCGGCGTCGAACGTGGGGCCGCGTTTCCTGCAGCGGGCCTCCATCACCGAGGTGCGTTTGGCGTCCACCGTAATCCCTCTGCGTCAGGCCGCCGTCGAGCGGTCGTTGCGCCAGGCGGCGTTCGAGAACGCCGCGGTTCCGATTCTCTGCGTCAACGCGACCGGGCAGATCCTCGCGCTGAACCAGGAGGCGGCGTCGCTCGCGACCGGCGAGCCGCCGGTCGGCCGCAGCCTCGCCGAACTGCTCGCCTATTCGACGCACACGGCATTCGCGCGACGCTGGACCCGCTTGTGGCTGCGCGCCGCGACCAGCGACCGCGCCCGCGTCGAGGCCAAGCTGCCGCTGCGCAGCGGCCGCCTGCTCGTCGCTTCGATCACGATGCGGCTGTTCCGCTTCGAGCAGGACGAGTTCGCGACCATCGTGATCACCGAGACGCACGTCACGCGGGCCGCGGCGCGCGGCGTGCGGGCGGCCGAGGCGCGCGCGCGCGCACTGGCCGAGCACCAGACCGAGCTCACGGTGGTCCTGAACCCGGATCGCCGCGTGACTTACGCGAGCGCGGCCCTCGAGGCGATCACCGGCGAGCAGGAGAAGGACGTGATGGGCTCGCCGTTCGAGTTCATCCTCGACCAGCCGTCCCGCATCGAGTTCCGCCGCGCGGTGGACCGCCTCCTGCACGAGCCGGCCGGCCGCGGGCAGTCGACGCATCTGCAGCTGCGCACCCGGGCCGCCCTGACCGGCAACGGCCGCAGCATCTCGTGCGTGCTCGCCAACCGGCTCGACGATCCGAACCTGCGCGGACTGGTGCTGACGGCGCGGGATCTCGGTCCGGCCGAACGGGCGCAGGCCCGGCGGCTGCGCTTTCGCGAACGCCTGCTGGAGCTCGCGATCCAGCCGAAGTCGGACTTCACGCAGGCGCTGTCGACCATCCTGCGCACGGCGGCCGAGGTGCTCGACGTCGGCTCGGCCAGCTTCTGGCGCCTGAGCCGCGACCCGGACGTCCTGCGCTGCGAGTCGCTGTTCGACCGCAAGAGCGAGCGCTTCCAGCGCGAGTGGGTCGGGCGCGAGTTCTCCTCGACGCGTTTCCCTGCCTACTTCGCGCCGCTGAACGGCCGCCAGCCGGTGATCGTCAACGACACGCGCACCTCGCGGCTGACGACCATGTTCGCCGGGGATCCCGAGTGGTCCCACGTGCGCGCGGTGCTCGACGCGCCGGTGCTGGTCGAAGGCGAGGTCGTCGGCGTCCTGTCCCTGCGCCACCAGGAGAGCCGGTACTGGGACGAGGACGACGTGAGCTTCGCGAACACCACCGCGTTGATGCTCGCGCTCGCGGTCGAGGCCGCGCAGCGGCAGGAAGCGGAGACGCGCATCGAGCACCTCGCGTGGTACGACGGGCTCACCGGGCTGCCCAACCGGAACCTGCTGCGCGAGACGATGCGCGACATGATCATGACGGCCGCCAACCGCAAGCGGCGGATGGCGGTGATGCTCATCGACCTCGATCGCTTCAAGGACGTCAACGACACGCTCGGGCACCTCGTCGGCGATGCCCTCATCAAGTCCGCCGCGGAGCTGCTGCGCGAGACGGTCGGCGACGCCGGTGTCGTCGCGCGGCTCGGAGGCGACGAGTTCGTCGTGCTGGTGAGCGAGTTCGTGCACCGGCAGGAAGTCGCGCTGCTGGCGGCGCGCGTGGCCCAGGCGCTGCACCGGACGGACCTCGTTCCGAACATCGACACGCAGGTGTCCGCCTCGATCGGCGTCGCCCTGTTCCCGGAGCACGGCCGCGACATGAGCACGCTGCTGAAGAACGCCGACGCCGCGATGTACCAGGCCAAGCGCGACGGCCGCAACCAGTTCAGCTTCTTCAACCCGATCCGCTACGAGCGCGCGGCGCGCGAGGTGCAGCTGGGCATCGAACTGGTCAAGGCGCTGCAGGGCGACTGCAACCAGTTCCTCTGCGAGTACCAGCCCCAGCTGGAGATGACCGAGCGGTCGCGTCGTCGGCCTCGAGGCGCTGATCCGCTGGAACCACCCGGTGCACGGCATCCTGACCCCGGACCGCTTCATCGGCGTGGCGGAGATCAGCGGGCTGTCCGAGCGGATCACGCGGTGGGTGCTGAACGAGGTCTGCTCCCAGATCAACCGCTGGCGGCGCGTGCGCCCGGACTTCGACGTGCCGGTGTCGATCAACGTCGCGGGCCGCGAGATGGGCTCGACGGCGCTGCCCACGCTGGTCCGCTCGGCGCTCGCGAAGCACGGGATCGATCCGCACCTGATCGTGCTCGAGATCACGGAGCGCACGCTCGTGAAGGAGAGCGACGTCGACAACGACGTCCTCGCGGAGCTCGCGGCGCTGGGCGTGGGCCTGGTGCTGGACGACTTCGGGACCGGGTACTCGATGATGGGGTACCTGAAGCGGATGCCCATCACCGCGCTGAAGATCGACCAGTCGTTCATCGAGGGCATCCCGGGCGACGCCGACAGCCGCGCGATCGTGCACGCGATGATCGCCGTGGCGAAGCACTTCAAGCTGAAGGTCGTCGCCGAAGGGATCGAGTCGCTCGAGCAGGTCCAGTACATGCGGGACATCGGCTGCGACTTCGCGCAGGGGTTCTTCTATTCGCGGTCGCTGACCGCCGGCAACATCCTCGAGTACCTGGAGCGCTCCGGCACCGCCTGAGCCGGCGTCGCCCGCCGTCCGCCCTCGCTAAGATCGAGGGGCAACCGGAACGAACCACGCGAGGAGGCGCAATGAGCTACGAGAACATCCTGGTCGAGACCCGCGGCCGCGTCGGGCTGATCACCCTGAACCGTCCCAAGGCGCTGAACGCGCTGAACGACAAGCTGATGGACGAGCTGGGCGAGGCGCTGCTCGCGTTCGACGGCGACGAGGCGATCGGCGCCATGGTCATCACCGGCAGCGAGAAGGCGTTCGCCGCCGGCGCCGACATCGGCGCGATGAGCACGTGGTCCTACATGGACGTGTTCAAGTCCGAGTACATCACGCGCAACTGGGAAACGATCAAGCGCATGCGCAAGCCGGTCATCGCGGCGGTCAGCGGCTACGCGCTCGGCGGCGGCTGCGAACTCGTGATGATGTGCGACATCGTCATCGCCGTCGGAGACGGCGCGCTTCGGTCAGCCCGAGATCAAGCTCGGCATCATCCCGGGCGCAGGCGGCACGCAGCGCCTGCCGCGCGCGGTCGGGCAAGGCCAAGGCGATGGACCTCGTGCTGAGCGCCCGCATGATGGATGCGCGCGAGGCCGAGAGCGCCGGGCTGGTGTCGCGCGTCGTCGCCGCCGACAAGGTGCTCGACGAAGCGCTCGCGACGGCGAATGCGATCGCAGGCTTCTCGCTGCCCGCGGTGATGATGGCGAAGGAGGCAGTCAACCGCGCGTACGAAGTGCCGCTCTCCGAGGGCATGCTGTTCGAGCGCCGGCTCTTCCACTCGCTGTTCGCGACCGAGGACCAGAAGGAGGGCATGGCCGCCTTCGTCGAGAAGCGCGCGCCGCGTTTCAAGCATCGCTGACGAGCGAACTGCGAGACGCGCAAGGAAGGCCTTGCTCGAGTGGGGCGAGCAGCATCTGCGGCGGTCATGAAGTTGAAATTGCAGTGCGACAAGAAGTTTCGCTGCCGGCCGGAACAATTGCGACGCAGTGCCGTGTCAGAAACGGAACGAAGGGAAGCGCTGAGCGGGAGCTCCGCCAGCCTCGAAACTGCGGCAAGAATCCTCGCAAGTCATTGAAGCGTAAGGCGTCCAGGAGAAGTCGAGAGAGCGCTCCATGCTTTGCCCCGGTGGGCTCGCTTGACAGGCCTTTTCAGGGGCCCCATAATTCCGCTTCTTCGCTGCTTGCGAACGGTTGCACCGCAATAACAGTGCCCGCGAGGAAGCCAGCACCGCTCTTTAAAAACGAAACAGCCGATAAGTGTGGGCGCTTAATGAGGGCGCAACCGGCACGCGGAGTCTCACGACGAAGCGCGCCGGCATGCTCAAAACTCAAAGTGCTCACGCAATGGAAAAAGAGGAAATGTCCGATGGCAACATCGGAAGAACCTCGATTCCAGCGAGAGTAATCAAGCACACAGAATCGAACTGAAGAGTTTGATCCTGGCTCAGATTGAACGCTGGCGGCATGCCTTACACATGCAAGTCGAACGGCAGCACGGGGGCAACCCTGGTGGCGAGTGGCGAACGGGTGAGTAATGCATCGGAACGTGCCCAGTAGTGGGGGATAACCCGGCGAAAGCCGGGCTAATACCGCATACGACCTAAGGGTGAAAGCGGGGGACCGTAAGGCCTCGCGCTATTGGAGCGGCCGATGTCTGATTAGCTAGTTGGCGGGGTAAGAGCCCACCAAGGCGACGATCAGTAGCTGGTCTGAGAGGACGACCAGCCACACTGGGACTGAGACACGGCCCAGACTCCTACGGGAGGCAGCAGTGGGGAATTTTGGACAATGGGCGCAAGCCTGATCCAGCCATGCCGCGTGCGGGAAGAAGGCCTTCGGGTTGTAAACCGCTTTTGGCAGGAACGAAACGGCGCAAGCCAATACCTTGCGCTAATGACGGTACCTGCAGAATAAGCACCGGCTAACTACGTGCCAGCAGCCGCGGTAATACGTAGGGTGCAAGCGTTAATCGGAATTACTGGGCGTAAAGCGTGCGCAGGCGGCTTTGCAAGACAGGTGTGAAATCCCCGGGCCTAACCTGGGAACTGCATTTGTGACTGCATGGCTAGAGTCTGTCAGAGGGGGGTGGAATTCCACGTGTAGCAGTGAAATGCGTAGAGATGTGGAAGAACACCGATGGCGAAGGCAGCCCCCTGGGATGAGACTGACGCTCATGCACGAAAGCGTGGGGAGCAAACAGGATTAGATACCCTGGTAGTCCACGCCCTAAACGATGTCTACTAGTTGTCGGAGGGTAACTCCTTCGGTAACGCAGCTAACGCGTGAAGTAGACCGCCTGGGGAGTACGGTCGCAAGATTAAAACTCAAAGGAATTGACGGGGACCCGCACAAGCGGTGGATGATGTGGATTAATTCGATGCAACGCGAAAAACCTTACCTACCCTTGACATGCCACTAACGAAGCAGAGATGCATTAGGTGCCCGAAAGGGAAAGTGGACACAGGTGCTGCATGGCTGTCGTCAGCTCGTGTCGTGAGATGTTGGGTTAAGTCCCGCAACGAGCGCAACCCTTGCCGATAGTTGCTACGAAAGGGCACTCTATCGGGACTGCCGGTGACAAACCGGAGGAAGGTGGGGATGACGTCAAGTCCTCATGGCCCTTATGGGTAGGGCTTCACACGTCATACAATGGTCGGTACAGAGGGCTGCCAACCCGCGAGGGGGAGCTAATCCCAGAAAACCGATCGTAGTCCGGATTGGAGTCTGCAACTCGACTCCATGAAGTCGGAATCGCTAGTAATCGCGGATCAGCATGTCGCGGTGAATACGTTCCCGGGTCTTGTACACACCGCCCGTCACACCATGGGAGTGGGGTCCACCAGAAGCCGTTTGCCTAACCGCAAGGAGGGCGGCGACCACGGTGAGCTTCATGACTGGGGTGAAGTCGTAACAAGGTAGCCGTACCGGAAGGTGCGGCTGGATCACCTCCTTTCTAGAGATAGCGCTTCGATTTAGGCGTCCACACTTATCGGTTAGTTTCTTGCGGCAGCGAGTGGCGCAGGGTGGCGAGGTGTCGTTTTTGAATGGCGTCGCGCAGCGCCGGGCCCTGACGATGAATATGCGGAGGGTCTGTAGCTCAGCTGGTTAGAGCACCGTCTTGATAAGGCGGGGGTCGTTGGTTCGAGTCCAACCAGACCCACCACACTCGGTGAGAGTGCAGAACCGGGGGTGTAGCTCAGTTGGGAGAGCGCCTGCTTTGCAAGCAGGAGGTCATCGGTTCGATCCCGTTCACCTCCACCAGTCTCCTGAATCCAAACGAAAGCGCATGACGTGCGTTTCCGTTTGGTTTCGGCCTGATTTGGCCAGAACCAATCGCTGTTTCGATCTTTAACAATTCGGAAGAAGCAAAGCGTTTCAATCCTGCGCCTGGTGATGAGCCAGGAGTGGGTTGATAACGGGTTGTGATTGCATTCGAGCTCTCAGCAACAACTGAGAACAGCAACATGGTCACTTGAAATAACGTGGCGGCCGCAAGGCAGCACCGTTATAGGATCAAGCGACTAAGTGCATGTGGTGGATGCCTTGGCGATCATAGGCGATGAAGGACGTGGCAGCCTGCGTAAAGCTGCGGTGAGCTGGCAAACAAGCGTTATTAGCCGCAGATGTCCGAATGGGGAAACCCACCCGCAAGGGTATCCCGCGCTGAATACATAGGCGCGTGGAGGCGAACCTGCTGAACTGAAACATCTAAGTAGGCAGAGGAACAGAAATCAACCGAGATTCCGAAAGTAGCGGCGAGCGAAATCGGACTAGCCTGTGCGTTTTAGCTGTTGTTCTAACAAAACGTTCTGGAAAGTACGGCCATAGTGGGTGATAGCCCCGTATGTGAAAGAACAGCAGTGGAACTAAGCGCACGACAAGTAGGGCGGGGCACGTGAAACCCTGTCTGAACATGGGGGGACCATCCTCCAAGGCTAAATACTCATGATCGACCGATAGTGAACCAGTACCGTGAGGGAAAGGCGAAAAGAACCCCGGAAGGGGAGTGAAATAGATCCTGAAACCGCATGCATACAAACAGTAGGAGCCCGCAAGGGTGACTGCGTACCTTTTGCATAATGGGTCAGCGACTTACATTCTGTGGCGAGCTTAACCGGATAGGGAAGGCGTAGCGAAAGCGAGTCCGAATAGGGCGTCCAGTCGCAGGGTGTAGACCCGAAACCAGATGATCTATCCATGGCCAGGCTGAAGGTGGGGTAACACTCACTGGAGGGCCGAACCGACTACTGTTGCAAAAGTAGCGGATGAGCTGTGGATAGGGGTGAAAGGCCAAACAAATCTGGAAATAGCTGGTTCTCCCCGAAAACTATTGAGGTAGTGCCTCGCGTATCACTCCAGGGGGTAGAGCACTGTTATGGCTAGGGGGGCATGGCGCCTTACCAAACCATGGCAAACTCCGAATACTTGGAAGTGTCAGCGCGGGAGACAGTGCACCGGGTGCTAACGTCCGGACACGAAAGGGAAACAACCCAGACCGCCAGCTAAGGTCCCTAATATCGGCTAAGTGGGAAACGAAGTGGGAAGGCTAAGACAGTCAGGAAGTTGGCTTAGAAGCAGCCATCCTTCAAAGAAAGCGTAATAGCTCACTGATCGAGTCTTCCTGCGCGGAAGATGTAACGGGGCTAAGCCGATAACCGAAGCTGCGGATGTGCCGCAAGGCACGTGGTAGGGGAGCGTTCTGTAAGCCTGCGAAGGTGGCTCGAGAGGGCTGCTGGAGGTATCAGAAGTGCGAATGCTGACATGAGTAGCGTTAAAGAGGGTGAAAAGCCCTCTCGCCGTAAGCCCAAGGTTTCCTGCTCTACGTTCATCGGAGCAGGGTGAGTCGGCCCCTAAGATGAGGGCGAAAGCCGTAGTCGATGGGAAGCAGGTCAATATTCCTGCACCGATTTCCAATGCGATGGGGGGACGGACTGTTGAAGATCATCCGGGTGTTGGATGTCCCGGTTTCCGATCGTAGGTGGCCAGTAGGCAAATCCGCTGGCGTATCACCGAGGAAAAGGATCGAGTGGCGTTAAGCCGCGAAGTGATTGGATGTGGTTCCAGGAAAAGCCTCTAAGCTTCAGTTGGAAACGACCGTACCGAAAACCGACACTGGTGGGCGAGCTGAATATGCTCAGGCGCTTGAGAGAACTCGGGAGAAGGAACTCGGCAAATTGACACCGTAACTTCGGAAGAAGGTGTGCCTTTGTAGCGTGATGGGAGAAACACCCAAAGCGTGAAGAGGTCTCAGAGAATCGGTGGCTGCGACTGTTTATTAAAAACACAGCACTCTGCAAAGACGAGAGTCGACGTATAGGGTGTGATGCCTGCCCGGTGCTGGAAGGTTAAGTGATGGAGTGCAAGCTCTTGATCGAAGCCCCAGTAAACGGCGGCCGTAACTATAACGGTCCTAAGGTAGCGAAATTCCTTGTCGGGTAAGTTCCGACCTGCACGAATGGCATAACGATGGCCACACTGTCTCCTCCCGAGACTCAGCGAAGTTGAAATGTTTGTGATGATGCAATCTACCCGCGGCTAGACGGAAAGACCCCATGAACCTTTACTGTAGCTTTGCATTGGACTGTGAACCGATCTGTGTAGGATAGGTGGGAGGCTTTGAAGCGGGGCCGCTAGGTCTCGTGGAGCCAACCTTGAAATACCACCCTGATTTGTTTGCGGTTCTAACCTGCGCCCGTCATCCGGGCGGGGAACAGTGCATGGTAGGCAGTTTGACTGGGGCGGTCTCCTCCCAAAGGGTAACGGAGGAGTACGAAGGTACGCTAGGCACGGTCGGAAATCGTGCTGATAGTGCATAGGCATAAGCGTGCTTGACTGCGAGACTGACAAGTCGAGCAGGTACGAAAGTAGGTCTAAGTGATCCGGTGGTTCTGTATGGAAGGGCCATCGCTCAACGGATAAAAGGTACTCTGGGGATAACAGGCTGATACCGCCCAAGAGTTCATATCGACGGCGGTGTTTGGCACCTCGATGTCGGCTCATCTCATCCTGGGGCTGTAGCCGGTCCCAAGGGTATGGCTGTTCGCCATTTAAAGAGGTACGTGAGCTGGGTTTAAAACGTCGTGAGACAGTTTGGTCCCTATCTGCCGTGGGCGCTGGAAGATTGACGGGGGCTGCTCCTAGTACGAGAGGACCGGAGTGGACGCACCTCTGGTGTACCGGTTGTCACGCCAGTGGCATCGCCGGGTAGCTATGTGCGGAAGAGATAACCGCTGAAAGCATCTAAGCGGGAAACTTGCCTGAAGATTAGTCTTCCCGGAGGCTTGACCTCCCTGAAGGGTCGTCCAAGACCAGGACGTTGATAGGTCGGGTGTGGAAGCGCGGTAACGCGTTAAGCTAACCGATACTAATTGCCCGTGCGGCTTGATCCTATAACCGTGCTGCCTCCTCGGTGAGTTGAGGCGCGAACGCAACCACGATCGCTACACGAAACGTAGCCTTTGCTTCTTCCGATTTGATCTCTTGATGGCCGCTGCCTGGCAGTGGTGACGCAAGAGGTCGACCCAATTGCCTGACGACCATAGCGAGTTGGAACCACCCCTTCCCATCCCGAACAGGACCGTGAAACGACTCAGCGCCGATGATAGTGGGATGTATTTCCTGCGAAAGTAGGACATCGTCAGGCTAGCTCTCCCGAACGCCCCGGTGCACACGCATCGGGGCGTTTGTCTTTGTGGCGCCGGAGTCCGAGTCTGCGCGAGGCGAACCTATACTCGGCGCAATCCAGCGCCGGGACGCCCCATGGAACGCTTCACGATTTCCCTCGATGACGAACTCGCGCACGAGTTCGATCGCCTGATCGAGCAGCGCGGTTACAGCAATCGTTCCGAGGCGGTCCGCGACATCCTGCGGGCGCCACCTCGATCGCCTGCGGGAGGAGAGCGATGCGCGCGCGCACTGCGTCGCCAACCTCTCGTACGTCTACAACCATCACGAACGGGACCTGGCCGAGCGCCTCACCCGTCTGCAGCACGAGCACCACGACCTGACCGTGTCGACCATGCACGCGCACCTCGACCACGATCACTGCATCGAAAGCGTCATCCTGAAAGGGCGCGCCAGCGCGGTGCGCCGCTTCGCCGACGCGATGACGGCCGAGCGCGGGGTTCATCACGGCCAGCTCAACCTGGTTACGGTCGAACTCGACGCCACCTCGGCCCACACCCACGATCATCTGAAGCCGCGGCACTGAGGCGGACGCGGCCCGCCGGCAACTGACCTCCGTCAAGGCGTGGTTATGAAGAATCCCGGAATATTCTTACCAGAGGGACGGAGCCCGACGATGCATGAACTGCCGACCGAGTGGACCGCGCTGTGCGCGCTCGTGTTCCTGCTCGGGCTGAAGCACGGCTTCGATGCCGACCATCTGGCGACCATCGACGGTCTCACCCGGTTCAACGCGCGTGACCGGCGACCCTTCGCACGCTACTGCGGCGCCCTCTTCTCCCTCGGCCATGGCGTCGTCGTGTTGGCCATCGCAGTCGCGGTCGGCCTCGCGAGCGAGAAGTGGAGCGCTCCTGCGTGGCTCGAACTCAGCGGCGCCTGGATCTCGATCGGATTCCTGACGGTGCTCGGCATCGTCAATCTCGCCGCGGTGCTGGCGGCAGGGCCGGATGAAGTCGTCGCGCCTATCGGCCTGAAGGGAAAGCTTCTCGGCGGCCTGGGCGCGGCCCGGCGTCCGTGGACCGTCGCGGCGGTTGGCGCGCTGTTCGCCCTGTCCTTCGATACGGTGAGCCAGGCAGCGCTGTTCGCCCTGACCGCGACGCAGTTCGGCGGTGTCTGGCACGCTGTCTTCCTGGGCCTGCTGTTCGTGCTGGGCATGCTGGTCACGGATGGCATCAACGGCCTCTGGATCTCCCGCCTGATCGCCCGCGCGGATCAGCTCGCGTGCATCGCTTCGCGGGTGATGAGCCTCGCGGTATCGGCGGTGAGCCTGCTCGTCGCCGCCCTCGGGGCCGCGAAGCTGTTGTCGCCTGCGTTCGAACAGTGGGCCGACGGCCGCGAGATGGTGTTCGGTGCGACTGGTCGTCGGCGTCATCGCCAGCAGCTTCCTCGCTGCGGTGGTCATGGCGCGAACGCGGCGGTTGCGTGCGGCCTGATCGAGGGCGCCGGAACCTGCTTCAGTTCAGAGCCCGTGCCCGGTGAATCCGGGAATCGGGAGGCGGGAGCCGAATGCCGCGGGGGGTGCGGCACCCGGTCCCTGGGGGAGACAACTTTCGAATGCGCCTCAGTAGAAGGCGCCGTAATAGCGCGGCCGAGGGGGCGTGACCTCGTCGATCCATTCCGACGTGGTCGGCTCTGCGCGAAGTGCGTCGATCGCCCACGCGAAGACATCGGTCGTCCAATCCGCGGCAGTCCTGGCACGCATCAGTTTCAGCTGGTCCTTGTAACGCACATGCCCGTCGAGGGCGGCAGTGGCAGACATCTTCAACTCCGTTTCTGGTTCGGTGGTGCTCAGGCAGATGCCCGCAGCCAGGCGCGCCGGATCTTCAGCGCATCGTTTTCCGTCGCCGCCGGGATGCGGCGAGTGAAGAGCCGAGTGGCCGCGTCATATATTCCGCAGAACGCATCCACGACGGCTTCAGCGCGCGCCAGCTTCATCTGCGCCGAGCGGACGGCGTAGCGCGGGAAGGCAATCCTTTCTGACATCGACTTGACTCCTGGTTCCGGCCGGGCCTCACATCGCGAAGCCCCATGACCCAAAGAGTAATTCCGCTCAGATGAACATACAATTAGGTCACGGGGAATAACATCTATGAGCCACAGGAAAAGATGAGCGGCGAGCGCGCGGATGAGATGAACGTCTTCGTTCGGGCAGTGGAACTGGGCGGATTCTCGGCGGCGGCCCGGGCGCTGGGGCTCACGCCGTCGGCGGTCTCGAAGAGCATCTCGCGGCTCGAGGACCGGCTTGGCGTCCGGCTGCTGAACCGCACGACCCGCAGCCTGACGACCACGCCGGAAGGCGAGACCTTCCTGGAGCGGAGCCGGCGCATCCTCGCCGACATCGACGAAGCGGAGCAGGAGATCACCCGCTTTCGCAGTGCGCCGCGCGGGCTTCTGCGGCTGCACGTCAGCGTCGCCTTCGGCCTGCACCAGTTGCCGCCCGTCCTGCCCGACTTCCTGCAGCGCTATCCCGAGGTCCAGCTGGACATCACGATGAGCGACCGCGAGCCGGACTTCGCCGAAGAGGGCATCGACATCGCTGTGCGCAGCGGTGAGGCGACCGACGAGAACCTGATCGCGCGCCGCATCTGCTTCATGGAGCGGGTGATCTGCGCGGCGCCGTCGTACCTCAAGAAACACGGGGTGCCGCGTACGCCGGATGACCTGCTCAACCACAACTGCATCCTCGTGTCGTCGCAGCCCAACCTCGCCTACTGGCCATTCGACGCGCCCGACGGACCTCGCAACGTCAAGGTGCACGGAACTGTCACGGCGAACAACGCGGAGACCGCGGTGCAACTGGCGATCCTCGGACTCGGCGTCATCCGGCTGGGCGACATCATCGTCGGCGAGCCGCTGCGCCGGAAGCAGCTCGTTCCCCTGTTCGTCGGCGCGCACCACGTCGAGCCGGTGCCCATTCATGCGCTCTACCTGCCCGGACGGCACCGGTCGCCGAAGGTGGCCGCGATGGCGGACTTCCTTCTCGAGCACTTCAGCCAGGCGCCTTGGCGTCTGCCGTCGCGCGGTCGCGCGGCGCCGCGGTCGCGCTCGGCAGTGGCATGAGCGCGCACGGCCGCTCCGAAGCGCTCATCCCGGAGCGCGCAGCGCGGAGGTTGGCCCGGTGAGCACGCCGGGATCGCCGTCGTCGTCGCGCCCGGGCCGAGGGAGGTGCAGTGCGAGCGCTGCGCATCGCGGGCTTTGCGTTCGTGCTGCTGCTTGTCGGTGTCCTCGGAGTGTTCCTCTGGTTCCGGCAGGCGAGATTGCCGGTTCACGAAGGAACGGTGCGAGTGCCGTTTCCACAGCAGGCTGTGCCCCGTGCGACGGACGGATGCTTGACCTCCGTACGAAGTAAGCCCGACCGGTCAGTGAAACCCGGACGCGCCCTGCATCGCCGCCGAATCGATCACGGCGGCAGGCGCATCGGCGAGTGCCGCGTTCAGCATCGATTGGGCAACGTCGGCCGCTGCGATGGGGCGTACCCTGGCCGGCAACAGTGCGCGCAGCGGTCGCGTTGCGATCAGAGCCAGGCGTTCTCCCACCCGGAACTCCTCGCGATCGCCCGCCAGCAGGCTGGGACGGACGATGACGAGCGACGCCAAACCGAGTGCCGCCAGGTCGCGCTCGGTTTCGCCTTTCACCCGGTTGTAGAACACGCGGCTGGTGGCATCGGCGCCGAGAGCGCTGACGACCACCATGCGGTGCGCGCCGGCCGTGCGGGCCCAGCGGCCGAGCGCCAGCACGTAGTCATGGTCGACGCGCCGGAAAGCTTCTTCCGAGCCCGCGACGCGGAGCGTCGTCCCGAGACAGCAGAAGACGTCGAGTGTTCCGGGCTCGCTCGTCACGCCGTCGAGCACGGCCGCGAGGCGGTCGTAGGCGGCGTCGACCACCTCGAGCCGGGGGTCCGTCGGCGACAGCGGCCGGCGCGCCAGCGCGACCACTCGCGCGTAGCGGCGTTCGCGGAGCAACCGGGTGATCAGTTCCCGGCCGACCAGTCCGGTAGCGCCGGCGACGACCGCCGTGCGCCGTGCCGTGCCGCGTGCCCCCTCGACGCTCATCGCTGCGCGCGCGCCAGTCGCGCAGCGAGCTGCTGGCCGAGTCCGGCGAGGTGCTGCCAGTGGGCCATGCCGTCAGGCATCTTCTGCACCGTGATCGACAACCCGCCGGGACCCAGGTTGATCTCCACCGCGTCCTCCGGCTTGAAGGCTGTCGACGCGCGGCCTGCGGGCCAGCGCAGCATCCGCTGCTGCAGATCCTCGTCCAGCCATCCCCGTGGCATGTCGGGCGTGACGGCGACGGCGAATTGCTGGTTGAACGCGGTGCTCGCGATTTCGAGGAGTACCGCCGACTCGTAGAACTCGACCTTGTCCGGTGCGCCTTCCCGGCCGCTCGCCGCGGCGGCGATTCCGGACACGACTCCCATCAGCAGGCGGCCGAACATTCCGCTCTCCAGCGCATAGCGGCGTCGCCCGAGGATCACGAGGGACAGCCGCGGGGTGCGAACGTTGTCGGACCGTCCAGTACGCCTTCGGCGTCGGGCTGTCGTCGCCGCGATCGCTGTCGTACCACATGGACCAGGCGACGCCGCCTTCCTGGCCCGCGAACCGGTAATCGATGCGGCCGTCGCGACTGCCGTCGTAGTTCCACCCGAGCTTGCGGGCCCGCACAGCGCGGTCGAAGTCCGCCTGCTTCTCGAGCTGCCGGCCCTTGAGCACCAGCCAGACGATGCCGCCTCCGACAGCGGCGAATACGGCGAACGCGACGAGACCGGTCAATTGCGTGTGCCCAGGATGGGACCGGCAAGCGCCGGCACCGCGCGAGTGTGGTCAGGCGGCAGACCTGCGTCAAACCCGGATTGAATCAACCGGCGTACACACATAGGATCGCCGCCGTTTCAGCGACCCTTCGATGCCCAGGCTGCTGTCCCTTCTGATCGTGCTGCTCGCCGGATGCGCCGCTGCGCCTCCGGACGGCAAGCCGTGGCCGGATGTCGAGGCGTTCTCGACCAACGCGCCCGGACACGGCCTGCCGCGCGGCTGGCAGCCCTGGATCGTGAACCGCGCGAAGACTCCCACGGTGTACCAGCTGGTGACGGACCCGTCGACCGGCCGCGTCGTGTTGCGCGCCGTGGCGGAACGCTCCGCGAGCGGCCTGAAACAGCGCCTCGACGTGCATCCCGCCGAACGCCCTGTGGTTGCCTGGCGCTGGCGCGTGGTCGACCTCATCGCGGCCGCCGACATTCAGGACCGGTACGCCGAGGACTCGCCGGTCCGCTTGCTGCTGTTCTTCGACGGCGACCGAAGCCAGCTGCCGATGAAGGAGCAGATGACGATGGAGACCGCGCACCTGCTCACCGGCCAGGAAGTGCCGTTCGCCACCCTGATGTATGTCTGGGAAAACCGGCTTGGACCGGAGACCGTGTTGCGCAACGCCTTCACCGACCAGGTGAAGATGATCGTCGTCGGCACGGGCCGCGATCGAATCGGCACGTGGAAGGTATTCCAGCGCAACTACGTCGAGGATTACCGGCGCGCGTTCGGCCATGCTCCGGGCCGCCTCGTCGGCGTCGGCGTCATGACGGACACCGACAACACGGGCGAGTCGGTCGAGGCCTACTACGGCGACATCGTGCTGAGGACGGGCGGCCCCTAGGGAATGTCCGGGCTACCGATCGGTTTGACGCTGGGTGGTCCGTTTATGCATGATGGCCGGTCTTTTCCGCATCCAAACCACTTAGGAGAACGTCGATGCGTAGTTTCGCCATAGCCGCGCTGCTGGTCGCCGGGGTGTTCGCGGCCGGGCCGGCTGCGCACGCCAAGACCCTGCGCTGGGCCAGCCAGGGCGACTTCCTCACGATGGATCCGCACGCGCAGAACGAAAGCCTGAACAACACCGCGGCGGCGTACATCTACGAGCCGCTCATCACCTACAACGAGAAGTTCGAACTGGTGCCCGCGCTGGCGACCAGCTGGACGCGCGACGGCAACCTGCTGTGGAAATTCAACCTGCGCAAGGGCGTGAAGTTCCACGACGGCACGCCGTTCACGGCGGACGACGTGGTGTTCACGATCGAGCGCGCCATGGCGCCGACCTCGAATTTCCGCGTCTACACGACCGGCATCCAGGGCACGCGCAAGATCGACGATCACACCGTCCTGATCTACACCACGGTGCCGAATCCCGTGCTGCTGCGTCAGCTGACCGAGCTCAGGATCATGAGCAGGGCGTGGTCGGAGAAGCACAAGGTCACGAAGCCGCAGGACTACGTGAAGAAGGAGGAAACGCACGCGGCGCGCAACGCCAACGGGACCGGACCGTACATGCTGAAGTCCCGCGAGGTCGACGTCCGAACCGTGTTCGTCGAGAACCCGAACTGGTGGAACAAGGCCGGCCGCAAGGGCAACTTGACCGAGATCGTGTACACGCCGGTGAAGTCCGAGTCGACGCGCACCGCCGCGCTGCTCTCCGGCGAACTCGACTTCGTGCTCGACCCCGCGCCGCAGGACATCGCGCGGATGAAGCAGAACCCGGCGATCAAGGTGGTCGAGGGCTCCGAGACGCGGACGATCTTCGTCGGCCTCGACCAGTACCGCGACGAACTGCAGTACTCGAACGTGAAGGGCAAGAATCCGTTCAAGGACCTGCGCGTGCGCCAGGCGCTGTATCACGCCATCGACATCGAAGGCATCAAGCGCGCCGTGATGCGCGGTCTGTCCGATCCCACCGGGGCGATCATCGCGCCCCAGGTGAACGGCTGGACCAAGGAAGCCCACCAGCGCCTGCCCTACAGCGTCGACACCGCGAAGAAGCTGCTGGCCGACGCCGGCTATCCGAACGGGTTCGAGTTCACGCTGGATTGCCCGAACAACCGCTACATCAACGACGAGGACATCTGCAAGGCGCTGGTGGCGATGTGGGCGCGCATCGGCCTCAAGGTGAACCTGAACGCCATGCCGCGCGCGACCTACTTCGCGAAGATCCAGAAGTACGACACGTCGGCTTACCTGCTCGGCTGGGGCGTGCCCACGTTCGACGCGCTCTATGCGCTGCAGTCGCTCGCGACGACGGTCGGCAAGGAGGGCGATGGCAACTTCAACCTGGGCCGGGTCAGCAACGCGGAGTTCGACAAGCTCGTCACGGGGATGAAGAGCGAGATCGATCCCAAGAAGCGCAACGACCTGATCGCCCGGGCGCTGATGCTGCACAACCAGCAGGTGATGCACGTCCCGCTGCACAACCAGGTGATTCCGTGGGCGATGCGGAAGAACGTGACGGTGGTGCATCGCGCCGACAACCGGCTCGAAGCGAGCTGGGTGCGGATCGACTGACGCACGATCCGGGCAGGACAAGCCCGCGGACGCCAACCGGCGCCGCGGGTTTTTTCATGCCTGCGCGTCGCCTCAATGACCGGCGCGCTCGCCCCACAGCTCCTTGAGGCGGGCATCGCGGCCGCAGCCAGCACGGTAGTAGCGGTAGCGGACGGGGTTCTTCAGGTAGTAGTCCTGGTGGTACTCCTCGGCCGGGTAGAAGGTGCTGGCGTTCGCGATCTCGGTGACGATCGGACCCTTGAACGGCTTGCCGCGCTCCAGACTGGCCTTCGACGCGTCGGCGAGGCGTCGCTGTTCGGCGTCGTGCACGAAGATTCCGCTGCGGTACTGCGAACCGATGTCGCAGAACTGCCGATCCTTCACGGTCGGGTCGATGTTGTGCCAGAAGACGTCGAGCAGCTTCTCGTAGCTGATCTTCGACGGGTCGTAGGTCACCTGGACCGCCTCGGTGTGGCCGGTGCGGCCGGCCGAGACCTGCTCGTAGGTGGGGCCCTGAACGTGGCCGCCGGTGTATCCGGAAATGGTCGAGATCACGCCATCGAGCTTGTCGAAGGGCGGCTCCATGCACCAGAAGCACCCGCCGGCGAAGGTGGCGACGGCGACGCGCGGGCCGGCCATCGATTTCGGTGGCGGCGTCGCGGCCTGGCCGAAGGCAGCGCCAATTGCGAACACGGTGGCGGCACCGGCCAGCCAGCGCATCAATCGTCCTCGGTTCATCGTCAGGCCCCTTGCGGTTCGAATGTCAGCGCGATGCCGTTGTTGCAGTAGCGCTTGCCGGTCGGCTTCGGCCCGTCGTTGAACACATGGCCCTGGTGGCCGCCGCAGCGCGCGCAATGGTATTCGGTGCGCGGGAACAGCAGCTTGTAATCGGTCCGCGTGGCGACCGCCGTCCGGGAGGGCGGCCGTGAAGCTCGGCCAGCCGGTGCCGCTGTCGAACTTCTGCTCGGACGTGAAGAGCGGAGATCGCAGCCGGCGCAGCGGTACACGCCGCGCCGCTTCTCTCCGTTGAGCGGGCTCGAGAAAGGCGCCTCGGTCCCTTCGCGGCGCAGCACGTCGTACTGAGCAGCGGTCAAGCGCTTGCGCCACTCGTCGTCCGTGCGGTGAACCGCGTCGGGGCGGCCGGGCGAGGCGGCAGCCGCGGCCGCGGATCGGGCCACGCCGAACGCGGCGAGGGCGGACAGCAGTTGACGTCGGGTCATGTGGAAACCTCCTGAAAGCGTGTGCGGATTGGTCGGCGCCGACCCTCGAATCTGACACCCGGGCTTCATGCAGACAGGCCGGGAGGGCAGGTGGTTCCGGGTATATTCGACGCCTCCTGAGGACCCGGCGACGACCGGGCCGCCCGCTGCCCGATGCTCGCGTTTATCGTCCGCCGGTTGCTGCAAGCCATCCTCGTCATGCTGACGGTGGCTTTCGTGGCATTCCTACTCTTCCAGTATGTCGGCGACCCGGTGTCGCAGATGCTCGGGCAGGACGCGACGCCGGAAGACCGTGCCCGCCTGCGCGCGGACCTCGGGCTCGACCAGCCGTTCCACATCCAGTTCGGCCACTTCGTCGGCAACGTGGTGCAGGGCGATTTCGGCATCAGCCTGCGGCAGGGCCGATCGGTGTCTTCGCTGATCAAGGAGCGGCTGCCGGCCACGCTCGAACTGTCGTTCGTCGCGGCGATGATCGCGCTGGTCGTCGGCATCCCGATGGGCGTCTACACCGCGCTGCGACGAAATTCCTGGTTCGCCCAGTTCCTGCTGGCGGTCTCGCTCGTCGGCATTTCGCTGCCGACCTTCCTGATCGGCATCCTGCTGATCCTGGTGTTCGCCGTGCAGCTCGGCTGGCTGCCGTCGTACGGCCGGGGCGATGTCATGCACCTGGGCTGGTGGAGCTCGGGCCTGCTGACCGCGACGGGCTGGAAGCACCTGATCCTGCCGTCGATCGCATTGGCACTGTTCCAGCTCACGCTGATCATGCGACTGGTGCGCGCGGAGATGCTGGAGGTGCTGCGGACCGACTACATCAAGTTCGCCCGCGCGCGGGGCCTGACCGACCGCGCCGTGCACTTCGGCCACGCGCTGAAGAACACGCTGGTGCCGGTCATCACGATCACCGGCCTGCAGCTCGGCGGCATCATCGCCTTCGCCATCGTCACCGAGACCGTGTTCCAGTGGCCCGGCATGGGACTGCTCTTCATCCAGTCCGTGCAGTTCGCGGACATCCCGGTGATGGCCGCCTACCTGTGCCTGATCGCCCTCGTGTTCGTGGTAATCAACCTGATCGTCGACCTGCTCTACTTCGCGGTCGACCCACGCCTGCGCATCGACCGCGCGGTGGCGGCGCACTGATGGGCAGCTATCTCGGCGCGGCGTTGCGCGGCCCGCTGGCGGCGATCCTGCCGCATCACGAAGGGCTGACCGAGTTCCGGCGCGACCTGCACGCCAACCCGGAGATCGGCTTCGAGGAGCACCGCACGGCGGCGCTGGTCGCGGAGCGGCTGAAGGGCTTCGGGATCGAAGTGCACACCGGGATCGGCAAGACCGGCGTGGTCGGCGTCATCCGCGGCAAGGGCGAGCAGACCGGCCGTTCGATCGCCCTGCGCGCCGACATGGACGCGCTGCCGATGGTCGAGGAAAACGAGTTCGCGCATCGATCGACGAAGCCGGAGCTGATGCACGGATGCGGGCACGATGGCCACGTCGCGATCCTGCTCGGCGCGGCGCGCTACCTCGCCGAGACCCGCGACTTCGACGGCACCGCCTACCTGATATTCCAGCCGGGCGAGGAAGGCTTCGCCGGCGCCAAGGCGATGATCGAGGACGGACTGTTCACGCGATTCCCGGCGGACGAGGTCTACGCGCTGCACAACTGGCCGGGCCTGCCGGCCGGAAAGATCGGACTGAACAGCGGACCGATGATGGCGGCGGCAGACCGGGTGGAGATCAGCGTGTGCGGCAAGGGCGGCCACGGCGCCCACCCGCACCTGCTGTTCGATCCGGTGCTGGCGGCCGCGCACATCGTCACCGCCGCGCAGTCGATCGTGGCGCGCAACGTCGCGCCGATCGACAGCGCGGTGCTCAGCCTGTGCGCCATCCACGCCGGCAACCTGGCGGCCTTTTCGGTCGTCCCGCGGGAGGCCAGGTTGACCGGAACCGTTCGCACCTTCAGGGCCGATGTGCAGGAGCTGATCGAGGAGCGGCTGGCCGACCTCGTCGAATCCACCGCGCGTGCGTTCGGCGCCGAAGGCCGGACGATCTACGAGCGCATCTACCCGGCGACGATCAACCATCCTGCCCAGGCCCGTTTTGCCGGCGACGTTGCCGCGCAGCTGGTGGGCGAGGGCAACGTGATCCGCGACCTTCCCCCGAGCATGGGTGCGGAGGACTTCGCGTTCATGCTGCAGGAGAAACCCGGGTGCTACGTTCGCCTCGGGCAGGGAGGCGGCCCGTCGAGCTGTTTCCTGCACAACAGCCGATATGATTTCAACGATGCGGTGATCCCGCTCGGCGCCGCGTTCTTCGCGGCCCTCGCCGAGCGGAGGATGCCGCGCGGCCCACACTGAATCGAGGAGATCCCGATGAAGAACGGTTTGCTTCGCCTGCCCGTGTTGTCCGCGCTGTTGTCCGCCGCCTTGCTCGCCTTCGGCGCGTCGATGGCGCCCGCCGCGCAGGCGCAGACCTTCAAGTTCGCCAACCAGGGCGACGCGCTGTCGATGGACCCGCACTCGCTGAACGAGTCGTTCCAGCTGGCGTTCACCGGCAACATCTACGAACCGCTGATCGGGCGCGGCAAGAAGCTCGAAGTGGTGCCGGCGCTGGCGACCGACTGGAAGCAGACGGCGCCGACCGTGTGGCGCTTCAACCTGCGCAAGAACGTCACGTTCCACGACGGCACGCCGTTCACGGCGGACGACGTGATCTTCTCGTACAAGCGCGCGCAGGGTGACGGCTCGGACGTCAAGACCTATGTCGGCGAGATCAAGGAGATCCGCAAGATCGACGATCACGCGATCGACATCGTCACCGCTCAGCCCTTTCCGATCCTGCCGGACGTCGTCACGAACTGGTACATCATGTCGAAGAAGTGGTGCGAGGAGAACCGCGCCACGCAGCCGGTCGACAAGCGCAAGGGCATCGAGAACACGGCGTCGTTCAAGGCGAACGGCACGGGTCCGTACAAGCTGCGTTCGCGCGAGCCGAGCATCCGCACGACGCTGCAGCGCAACCTCTCGTACTGGGGCAGGATCGACGGCAACGTCCAGGAAGTGATCTTCACGCCGATCGGCAACCCGTCCACCCGCGTGGCGGCGCTGCTGTCCGGCGAGATCGACATGATGGAGCCGGTGCCCGTGCAGGACATCGCGCGCGTCGGCGCCAACGCCAACCTGAAGGTCATGCAGGGACCGGAGTTGCGCACGATCTTCCTCGGCATGGACCAGTCGCGCAACGAACTGCTGTTCTCGAACATCAAGGGCAAGAACCCGTTCAAGGACAAGCGCGTGCGCCAGGCGTTCTACCAGGCGATCGACGTCAACGCGATCCAGAAGTCGGTGATGCGCGGCGCGTCGCAGCCCACCGGGCTGATGATCGCCCCGGGCATCACCGGGTTCCCGGCGGACCTGAACAAGCGCGCGCCGTATGACGTCGACGCGGCGAAGAAGCTGATGGCCGAAGCCGGTTACCCGCAGGGTTTCGAGGTCGGGATGAACTGCCCGAACGACCGCTACGTCAACGACGAGTCGATCTGCAAGGCGGTGGCCGCGATGCTCGACAGGATCGGCGTGAAGGTGAACCTCGCCGCCGAAACGAAGGGCACCTACTTCCCGAAGATCCTGTCGCGCAACACCTCCTTCTACATGCTGGGCTGGACGCCGGGCAGCTACGACTCGCACAACCCGCTGTTCGCGCTGATGTCCACGCCGGGAGCCGGCGGGCAGGGCCAGTTCAACCTCGGCAGCTACAGCAATGCCAGGATTGATGAACTCACCAAGGCCATCGCGATCGAGACCGACGTCAGGAAGCGCAACGCGATGATCGCGGAAGCCATGAAGATCCACCAGGACGACTACGGGCACATTCCGCTGCATCAGCAGACGCTTGCGTGGGCGATGAAGAAGAACGTCGACCTCGTCCAGCTTGCCGACAACTACATGTTCCTCAAGTGGGTCTCGGTGAAGTGATCCGCGGCGGCGGGCTCGGGTGAGCCCGCCGGTCGCACCACACTTCGCGTTCAACCATGTCGACCCTCGCCCGCGTCTGGGATTCGGACGTCGCCTACAGCTTCCGGCAATCGCCGGTGGCCATCGGCGCGACCGTGGTCGCGATACTGATGATCTTCTCGGCGGTGTTCGCGGCCTGGGTCGCACCGCACAATCCGTTCGACCTCGCGACGCTCAACCTGCTCGATGCGTCGCTGCCGCCCGCGTGGGAAGAAGGCGGCCAGCCCAGGTTCCTGCTCGGCACCGACGACCAGGGCCGCGACGTCTACTCGGCGATCCTCTACGGGATGCAGATCTCGCTCGCCATCGGCGCGGCGTCGGTGGTGCTGTCGATCGTGCTCGGCGTCGGGCTCGGCCTGCTGTCCGGCTATGTCGGCGGCCGCGTCGACGCGTTCATCATGCGCATCTGCGACGTGATGCTGTCGTTCCCGGCCATCCTCGTGGCCCTGCTGATCGACGGCGTCGCGCGTGCCGCCTTGCCGCGCGAGTCCCACAGCGAAGTCGCGTATGTCGTGCTGGTGCTCGCGATCGCGCTCTCCGGCTGGGTCCAGTACGCACGCACCGTGCGCGGGTCGACGCTGGTCGAAAAGAACAAGGAGTACGTGCAGGCGGCACGGGTGATCGGTGTCTCGCCGCTGGCGATCATGGGCAAGCACGTGCTGCCGAACGTCCTCGGCCCGGTGCTGGTGCTGGGCACGGTGCACATCGCCACCGCGGTGCTGACGGAGGCGACGCTGTCGTTTCTGGGCGTCGGCGTGCCGCCCACCACGCCATCGCTCGGGACTCTGATCCGCATCGGGCAGGAGTTCCTGTTCTCCGGGGAATGGTGGATCACGATCTTCCCGGGCCTCGCCCTCGTGCTCTTCGTGCTGTCCGTGAACCTGCTCGGCGACTGGCTGCGCGACGCACTGAACCCGAAGCTCCGGTGACGGGTCGAATGATCGGCGGCATGGACACGCGATCCGCACGCCGAGATGCCGGCCCAGCCGGAGGATTTACGCAGGAAGGGTGCCGGTCGGGCGGCACGACTCCAAGAAAAGGGGAAGAGATGATGCTTCGAATCGGGATGTTGGCGGCAGTCGGACTGGTCCTCGCGCAGCCCGCCTGGGCGGCGGGCATGTTCGACGAGCCGTATGGCCGTATCGAATCGGGCGACCGGTCGGTGAACCAGGCGGCACGAGACCGGTGGCGATCAACCGCATCGACGGCGTGAGCACGCGCAATACCCGGCGACCGGACCCGGTGGCGCCGGGCAAGCGCGCGGTCGAGATCAGCTTCTCCTCGGCGCGGGTGACCGTCGGAAACCAGCTGCAGACGATCGAGATCGACGTGGAGCCGTGCAAGCGCTACCGCGTCGTCGCGCAGTACAACAACCCCGCCAGCGGCCACTGGGAACCGGTCGTGCAGTCCGTGGAGGACATCGGCGAGTGCAGGAAGAAGTTCATGTCGGGCGCGCCGAAGAAGTGACCGGGTGAGCCAGGGACCGCTCCTCGAAGTCCGCAACCTCCGCGTCGAGTTCCCGACGCGGAGGGGCACGCTCGTCGCGGTGGACGACATCTCGTTCTCGATCCAGCCGGGGGAAGTCCTCGGCGTGGTCGGCGAATCGGGAGCGGGCAAGTCGATGACCGGCGCCGCTGTCATCGGCCTGCTCGAGCCGCCCGGCCGCATCGCGGCAGGCGAGGTCAAGCTCAACGGGCTGCGCATCGACAACCTGCCGTACGAGGAGATGCGCAAGATCCGCGGCCGCGAGATCGGCGCGATCTTCCAGGACCCGCTGACGTCGCTGAACCCGCTGTACACCGTCGGCCAGCAGCTCGTCGAGACCATCACCACGCACCTCAACATGTCCGGGGGCAAGGCGCGGGCCAGGGCGATCGAACTGCTCGCATCGACCGGCATTCCCGCGCCCGAACGCCGCATCGATCACTTTCCGCACCAGTTCTCCGGCGGCATGCGCCAGCGCGTCGTCATCGCCCTCGCGCTGGCGGCGGAACCGAAGCTCGTGATCGCCGACGAGCCCACCACGGCGCTGGACGTTTCGATCCAGGCGCAGATCATCGCGTTGCTGAAGACGCTGTGTCGCGAGCACCACACCGCCGTCATGCTGGTGACGCACGACATGGGAGTGATCGCCGAGACCGCGGACCGGGTCGCCGTCATGTATGCCGGCCGCATCGCCGAGATCGGTCCCGTGGCCGACGTCATCCACCGCCCGCAGCATCCGTACACCGTCGGACTGATGGGCTCGATCCCGACATTCGCCGAGGGCAGCGACCGGCTCGCGCAGATCGACGGCTCGATGCCGCGCCTGACCGAGATCCCGGCCGGCTGCGCCTTCCATCCGCGCTGCGCGCATGCCTTCGATCGCTGCCGGCGCGAGCGCCCCGAACTGCTGGCCGCCGGAACGTCGCAGGCGTCGTGCTGGCTGCATGACGCAGCCGGCCGCGAGGCGGCGGCGTGAGCGCGGTGCTGAAGGAAGAGACGATGGCAGCCACGCCGGCGCCGGACGCGATCGTGCAGGCCGAGGGCCTGTCGAAGAGCTTCGACGTATCGTTGCCGTGGTTGAACCGCGTGCTCGAGCGCAAGGGCCGCTCGGTGCTGCACGCCGTCGACGGCGTGACCTTCGACATCCAGCGCGGAGAAACCCTCTCGCTGGTCGGCGAGTCGGGCTGCGGCAAGTCGACGGTGGCGCGGTTGCTGGTGGGCCTGTACACGCCGACGGCGGGGCGTGTCCGTTTCTTCGGCCACGACCTCGCCGAACTGAACACGCCCGGCGGCCGCAGCCTGCGGCAGAAGCTGCAGATGATCTTCCAGGACCCGTTCGCCAGCCTGAACCCGCGCTGGCGCGTTGCCGACATCATTGCCGAGCCGCTGCACGCGCACGGGCTGATGAGCGATCGCGACCAGATGATGGCGCGCGTCGACGAGGTGCTGCAGCAGGTGCGGCTGTCGCCGGCCGACAAGGACAAGTATCCGCATCAGTTCTCGGGCGGACAGCGGCAGCGGCTGTCGATCGCGCGCGCGCTGACCACCAAGCCCGAGTTCCTCGTCTGCGACGAGCCGACCTCGGCGCTCGACGTCTCCGTGCAGGCGCAGGTGCTGAACCTGATGAAGGATCTGCAGCGCGAGATGGGGCTCACCTACCTGTTCATCTCGCACAACCTGGCGGTCGTGCATCACATCTCCGACCGGGTCGGCGTGATGTACCTCGGCCGCATCGTCGAGCTCGCGCCGCGGCGCACGCTGTTCACGACGCCGCGTCATCCGTACACGCGCTTGCTGCTCGACGCCATTCCGGACCTCGACATGACCGGCCGCGCGCGCACGCCGGTGGGCGGCGAAGTGCCGAATCCGCTCAATCCCCCGAGCGGCTGCACCTTTCATCCGCGTTGCCCGCACGCCAACGAGCGCTGCCGGCGCGAGGCGCCGCTGCTGCAGGTCTATCGGCACGCCGGTGGCGTAAGCCAGGCGGCCTGCCATGCGGTGGAGGAAGGCCGCATCTAGAGGCGGGTATTCCTGACATTTTCCGTTCACGCATTCACCGGCATCGTCGTTGCTGTGAGACTCCCTGTGATCCCCGCTTCAGCGCTCGCGATCCTCCTGCTCGCGGCGGCGCCGCCGGCCGCGCTGTCGCAGGTCGCCACGCAGGAACATCGGGTTCGCCTCGTGACGGTGGCGACCGGCCTCGAGTACCCGTGGTCGCTCGCGTTTCTCCCCGATGGACGCATGCTCGTCACCGAGCGGCCGGGTCGCCTGCGGGTGCTGACGAAGGACGGCCGGCTCGACCCGAAGCCGGTCGAGGGCCTGCCACGCGTCGACCCGCAGGGCCAGGGCGGGTTGATGGACGTGGTGCTGCATCCCGACTACGCCAGGAACGGCTGGGTCTACTGGACATACACGCAGCGTGGCGGGGGCAACGGCAACGGGACGGAACTGGCGCGCGGCAAGCTTGCCGGCGGCCCGGGGAACTACCGGATGGAGCAGGTGCAGGTGCTGTTCAGGATGCAGCCGAAGACGTCCACGGGCAGGCACTTCGGATCGCGCCTCGTCTTCGACCGGGACGGCGCGCTGTACATGACGCTCGGCGATCGCGGCGAGCAGGACAAAGCCCAGGACCTCGCCGACCACCGCGGCAAGATCCTGCGACTGTCGGAGGATGGGAAGCCGGCGCCGCGCAACCCCTTCCTCGACCGCGCGAACGCGCGCCCGGAAATCTTCAGCTATGGCCACCGCAACGTGCAGGGCGCCGCACTGCATCCGGGAACGGGCGAGCTCTGGGTCGCCGAGCACGGTCCCCAGGGCGGCGACGAGCTGAACCTGGTGCGGGCTGGGGTCAACTACGGTTGGCCGGTGATCACCTACGGCGTGAACTACGGGATCGGCACGAAGATCGGCGAAGGGACGTCCAAGCCGGGCATGGCTCAGCCGCAGAAGCACTGGATCCCGTCACCGGCCCTTTCCGGGATGGCCTTCTACCAGGGCGACAAGTTTCCGCGCTGGCGGGGCGACCTGCTGATCGGCGCGCTCCGCGGCCAGGCGCTCATCCGCGTGCGGCTGGACGGCGAGCGGGTGGCGGCCGACGAGTTCCTGCTGAACGGACCGCTGCCGCGCATCCGCGACGTTCGCGTCGGCCCGGACGGCCATGTCTACCTGCTCGGCGACCAGTCCGACGGTTCGGTGCTGCGACTCGAGCCGGCCGACTGAACTGGTCCAGCCCGTCGCCGGGTGCTTGACCCTCATGGCGGTCGAACGTAGCCTCGGACCGATTCTTGCCCGCATGGACCGTGGCCATGAACGTAATCGAGAAGATGCTCGACTTCGACCGGCGTTGGGCCGCCGACAAGAAAGCGCAGGACTCCGAGTTCTTCACGCGTCATGCGGCCGGTCAGAAGCCGTCGGTCCTGCTGGTCGGTTGTTCCGACAGCCGCGTGCCGATCACGAACATCACCGGTGCGGATCCGGGCGAGATGTTCGTGTATCGCAACATCGCCAACCAGATGCAGTTCGATTCAGCGCAGCAGACGCAGCAGTCCCGGCTCGATCGATACGGCGGCCATCAGCCCTCCCATCAGGGCCCCGGTGACGCCGGGGCAGCAGACGTCCTGACCCGCGAGGAACAGGCCGCCGATCGGCGTGCGCGGCCGCAGGGCGTCGTTCAGGAACCGGTCGGGCGACGTCGACAGTCCGTACATCGCGCCGTGCTCGGCGCCCGTGTACGTCGCAACCGACACCGGTGTCGAACTCGCCATGAAGTTCACCATCGGCGCCAGGCGCGGATAGTGACGGCCGAACTGCGCGAGCAGGTGATGCTCGACCTTCTCCTTCATCTCCAGGTACGCCGGATCGCGGGTGTCGCCGCGGTGCATGCCTTCGTGCTCCCACGCCTTGAACGCGTCCGGATCGACGAAGGTGACGATCTCGCAGGTGTGCTTGTGCTTCGGGCCGGGATCGTGGCTGGGATCCTTCAGCGACGGGAACGACACGAACATCATCGGCGCGATCCGGCTCAGCGAGCGGGCTGCGCCAGAGCGCATCGACGTTCCACGTCTCGTAGATCCAGTCGTTGCGCGGTCGTCGCGCCGTTGCTCGCGATGTCGCCTTCCAGCCCGAGGTAGAGACCGACGTAACCGACCGAAGGTTCGACCGATAGCGCGTCCCGCGCCCACTCGTAGCTGACCTCCTCGGAGGGCAGCATGCGGATCGTGTTGCGGATGCCGGCGTCGGAGATGACGCACGGCGCGTCGATGTGCACGCCGTCGGCCAGCGTGACGCCGAGAACGCGACGGTCTTCGATCCGCACCTTGTCGACCTCCGCCTTCGCGCGCAACTCGCCGCCGGCGGCCTTGATCGTCCGTGCGAATTCGGTCGCGAATACCTGGCGACCGCCCACCGGATACCAGGCGCCGTCGAGATAGCTGCCCATGGTCACCGCGTGGACCGCGAACGAGGCTTCGCTCGGGCGGCCGCCATGGTCGCCCACTGCGCGGCCAGCACGGCCTGCAGCTTCGGATCGGCGACGCACTCCGCGATCACCTCGCTGACCGTGCGGCCGACCCAGCGTTCGATCTCGTCGTCCTTCCACCACATGAGGCCGCGGGCGACGATCTGCGGCATCGAGTGCGCCGCGAACACCGCTTCGATCGCCTTGCGCGCCGGCCCGCATCGACTCGAAGAATAGCGGTCGAATGCCTTCGACCTACCCGGGGGAAGTGCAACTTCAGGGCGTAGCGACCAGTCGGCTCCGCGGCTGCTCGAAGTCGACGACGAGGCCGGAAAATGACGCGGTCGTACACGCGACCATCGACGCCATCGGAATGCCCTCCGGCGTCAGGGCGTCGAAGATCTCCTTCGTCGGCCCCGGTTCCCCCTCGACGTCGCCCGCCCCACCGACGTAGTGCACGCCAACGTCGAAGGATACCCGTGGCGCTCGAAGGACTGGGTGCCGACCACCGAGCTGATGGTGCCGTTCCAGCACCAGCACCCGCTTGTTTTCCTTGGCCAACGCCGCGGCGGCCGCCACCCCGCCAATGCCCGACCCGATGACGATCGCGTCTCCAATGCGACACGGTGGCACCTTCATGCCGCTGGAGCCGCGCAGGAGCAGGGCGCGTCGACCTGATCAACGCGCGCCGGGTATCGCTCGGCGGAAAGGAGGGCGAGTCCGCCGCCGGGAGTCGCGCAGCTTGTGCACCGAGCCCGACCCGCGGGATCTGCTGGTGGAGCACAGGGCTGCCCGATAGGCCGAACCTGCCCAACCCCGCGATGGCGACGGCGGAGTTCTGCAACACGTGGACCACGGCGTCACCGCTCCCGCGGCGATGGATACCTCCACGTTGCGGCCTTCCAGGCGTCCGGCGCTGACGTCAGGCCGAACCCGAGAACTGGTGCACCTGCTCGGCACCGACCAGCTAACGACCAGGTCCAGGGCCACTGCCGGACGGCCGGGCCCGCGAAGCGCGTGGCCTGCAGATGCATCGATGCAGGCGTCGCCGCCTCCCGGTCATCGACCAGGCGAAATCCTCCGCGTTGCCGATGCGATCCGCCCTGGCATCGCCGATCCGCACATCACCAGTTCCGAGCGCGCGAAATTGACGACAAGACCACCGGACTGCGCGAGGCGCGGAACGACGCACCGTCGGGCTACGCCGATCTCCAGTGACAGACTGCAGATCCCGGTCTTCCAGGCAGGTTCGTTGGCAATTTGTTCTCGTGGGCCGAACTGGTGACGCTGTTGCGCAATCCGGCGCCTTCGTGAACGTCGACCGGCCCGTTGAGATGCACTGCGACGAAGCCCGACAGCGGGCAGCGATGATCGACGAGCCGTCCCGAGCCCTTGACGCGGTCGCCCGCGCCGAGCCCCCGTTCCGCCGCCGGCTCGAGCAGGGCGCGCAGGCGCAGTCGCCGACGTTCTCGGGTCGGCGGCGCGGCGCGCTCGACGATCTGCGCCATGAAGTAGCCCGCCCACGCGGCCTCGGCGTCGAGATACGGCTTGAGCACCGCCTCGGCGGCCGCCAGGCCGCTCTGCACGCGCCGCTTGCTGCGGATTTCTGCAGCGCGTCCTCGCTGTACCGGTGGAACGCCAGGCTGGCGATCACGGCCTCGCCGTCCTTCCGGACCCCGGGCGTCATGGCCGGCTCGCGAGCGAGCGTTCGGACACGCCGACCTCGACCAGCACGGTCGCATCGTTCGGGTGCAGGCACGACAGCCCCGATGACATGCAGCGATGCTGCGGCGCGCGTCGCGCTTGGCCGGCGTCCTTGCGCGGCGACCGCGTCTTCCGGCTCGCGCGCCTCGATGAACGTGGCGCGCGCAGCGCGTGCCCGCGTGGCGGACGACGGTCTCGTCGTGCCGCTGCACGCTCCACCGCTCGCCGATCTTCGCGTGGCGCGCGCGCGCCAGTTCCAGCAGCGCGCGAGTCGGACTCGACGGCGGATCCCGAGCGACTCGCTCGACAGCACGAGCACGGCCGTGTGCGGCTCGGTCGCGGACAGCTGGCGGCCCATCGTGCCGCCGCGCGGCGTGCCGTCCGCCACGAACCAGTTCGGCCGTTGGCCGGGGGCGCGATGGCGTAGCCGATGAAAGCCCAGGGTGCACCCGGGGCCGTCTGCGCGATCTGCGCGACCCTTTCATCGATGCGCGGCGCGACGGTCGGCGCCTGCTGCGCGCGCGCGGCGCCGGCCAGGGCCAGGGCCAGCCAGATCAGGATGAGTACAGAGGATCGCATGGGTTCAGGCATCGAGGAGACATACCGATCATAGCCACGGGAGGACCGTCCTCGATCACCGTGAAGCCGGTGTTGGCCGGCATTCAATCCGCGCGACTCCATGCCGCCGCGGGCTCCTTCGTGACGCGGCGGCACTGCCCGTCGTCTGAATCCTGGTTCTCGTTTCATCTCGTTCCCCGGCGGGCGCGCCGTGGTGAGCGACGACGTGAACGTCCTCCGTTGTTCTATTCGGCCGCCGACACCGGCGGCCGCGTCAGGAACTGCTCCAGTTCGCGGCCGGTCGGCGTCGATTTCTTCCGCAGTTCTTCCGGCGGGCACTGCGCGACGACGCGGCCGCCGCCCGCGCCGCCTTCCGGTCCGAGGTCGACGATCCAGTCCGCCTCGGCGATCACGTCGAGGTTGTGCTCGATGACGACCACGGTGTTGCCGGCGTCGACGAGGCGGTGCAGCACGCGGATCAGCTTCTCGACGTCCGCCATGTGCAGGCCGACCGTCGGCTCGTCGAGCACGTAGAGCGTCGACGGCGCCGTCGGCCCGCGCCGCGTCACGTCGTCCGCACCTTCGCAAGCTCGGTCACCAGCTTGATGCGCTGCGCCTCGCCGCCGGAGAGCGTCGGGCTCGCTGGCCGAGCGTCAGGTAGCCGAGGCCGACGTCCTGCAGCAGCCGCAGCGCGTGCGGATCGAACGGTGGGCGGCGAAGAACTCCGACCGCCTCGTCGACGTCATCGCAGCACGTCGCCGATCGTCCTGCCGCGGTACTGCGACCGCCAGCGTCTCCGGGTTGAAGCGCGCGCCGCCGCAGGCGTCGCAGAGCACCTTCACGTCGGGCAGGAAGCTCATCTCGATGCGTGCGCACGCCCTGGCCCTCGCACGCCTCGCAGCGGCCGCCGGCCGTGTTGAACGAGAAGCGGCTCGGCGCCGTAGCCGCGCATGCGCGCCTCCGGCGTCTCGGCGAACAGCCGGCGGATCGCGTCCCAGAAGCCGACGTACGTCGCCGGGCAGGAGCGCGGCGTCTTGCCGATCGGCGTCTGGTCGACCTCGAGCACGCGCTCCAGCGGCTCCCAGCCGCGATCGCGTCGCAGCCCACCCATGGCTCCTTGCCGCCGCGCTGTCCGACGAGCCCCTGCAGGTTCGCGTAGCAGCACGTCGCGCGCGAGCGTTGACTTGCCGGTGCCCGACACGCCGGTGACGACCGTGAGCCGATCGAGCGGGAACGCGACGTCGACCTTGCGCAGGTTGTGCAGCCGCGCGCCGTGCACCACGATCCGCTCGCCGCCGCCGTTGGTGTCGCGCGGCGCCTGCAACGGATGCGCAAGGGGGCCGCAGAAACTTGCCGGTGATCGACTCGGGAGCGTTGATCAGCTCGGCGAGGCTGCCCTGCGCCACGACGCGCCCGCCGCGACGCCCGCGCCCGGGCCGAGATCGATCACGTGCTCGGCGCGGCGGATCGTGTCCTCGTCGTGCTCGACCACGACCAGCGTGTTGCCCTTGGCCTCGCAGCTCCTCCAGCGTGTCGAGCAGCAGCCGGTTGTCGCGCGGGTGCAGGCCGATCGTCGGCTCGTCGAGGATGTAGCAGACGCCGCGCAGGTTGGAGCCGAGCTGCGCCGCGAGCCGGATGCGCTGCGCCTCGCCGCCGGACGAGCGTCGGCGCGGCGCGGTCGAGCGGCGAGGTAGCCGAGCCCGACCTCGTCGCAGGAACGCCAGCCGCGTGCCGATCTCGGCGAGCGGTCGCGCGCGATCTCCGCGTCGCGCCCGCGTCAGCTCGAGCGCTGGAAGAACTGCCGGCCGTCGCTCGACCGGCACGCGCGAGTTCGGCGATGGACGGTCGGCGAAGCGCACCGCGAGCGCCTCGGGATTGAGCCGCTGGCCGTGGCAGGCCGCGCACGGCGTCGTCTCGCCTTCGTACCAGGCGTTCCACCACACTTCCTCGCCGGACTGCTCGGCGTCGAAGCCGGCGAGCGTCAGGCCGGTGCCGAAGCAGTCGGGGCACCAGCCGTGCTTGGAGTTGTAGGAGAACAGGCGCGGATCGAGTTCCGGGAACGTGGTGCCGCAGCCGGGCAGGCGCGCTTCGTCGAGAAGCTGCGGTGCTCGACGTCCACCTCCAGCGTGCCGCGCGCCGCGCCGTCGTGCAGCCGCTCCAGCGGCCACACGAGGTCCGACGCCGTTGCCGTGCTCGAGCGCGAGCTTCAGCGCTGCGCGCACGCGTCCTCGCGCTCCGGCCGACGACGAGGTCGGCGACCGGCAGCTCGATCGTGTGCTCCTGGAAGCGCTCGAGGCGCGGCAACCTCGCCGTCGGCAGGAACTCGCCGTCGACGCGCAGGTGCGAATGCCCTGCCGCCGCCCACTTCGCGAGATCGGTGTAGTAGCCCTTGCGGTTGACCACCAGCGGCGCGAGCACGCCGACGCGCTGGCCCTTCAGGTCGCGCATCACCTGGCGGACGATGGCGTCGAGGCCTGCGGTGTCACCGGGACCTCGCAATCGGGACAGTGCTGCATGCCGAGCTTCACGAAGAGCAACCGCAGGAAATGGTAGATCTCCGTCAGCGTGGCCACCGTCGACTTGCGCCCGCCGCGCGACGTCCGCTGCTCGATCGCGACCGTCGGCGGCATGCCGTAGATGGCGTCGACGTCGGGCCGTCCCGCCGGCTTGCACGATCGGGCGCGCATAGGCGTTGAGCGACTCGAGGTAGCGGCGCTGCCCCTCGGCGAACAGGATGTCGAAGGCCAGCGTGGACTTGCCGGAGCCGGACACGCCGGTGATCACCGTGAACGCTCGCGCGGAATCTCGACGTCGATCGACTTCAGGTTGTGCTCGCGCGCGTTGTCGATGTCGGATCGCGTCGGGCGCGCGCCGCCGTCCTGCCGCGGGCGCTCAATCGCGGGTCGGCGGCGGCTCGCGATACAACGGCTGCCGATCCGTTGACGCGCGACCCTTGCGCCGCGCAGCGCGATGCGCCTTCAGTTCGCGGCCCGTGTGCGAGCGCCGTTGCCATCACGTCGTCGGGCGTGCCGACCGCGACGACCTCACCGCCGGCATCGCCGCCTTCGGGGCCGAGGTCGATGATCCAGTCGGCAGCGCCAATGACGTCGAGGTTGTGCTCGATGACCACCAGCGAGTGCCCGGCGGCGATCAGCTTGCGGAACGCGCGCAGCAGCTTGGCGACGTCGTCGAAGTGCAGTCCGGTCGTCGGCTCGTCGAACAGAAACAGCGTGCCGCGGCGTGCGGCGGTTTGCGCGCGGCGGCGTCCGCGAGGAACCCGGCGAGCTTCAGGCGCTGCGCCTCGCCGCCGGAGAGCGTCGGCACGGGCTGTCCGAGCTGGAGGTAGTCGAGACCGACGTCGGCGAGCGGCGCGAGCACGCGCGCGACCTCAGGCCCGTCGACGAAGAACGCGAGCGCTTCGCTGACGGTCATGTCGAGCACGTCGGCGACGTCGACTCCCCTGCCCTCGACCCTCACCTCCAGCACCTCGGCGCGGAAGCGCTTGCCGTCGCAGTCCGGGCAGCGCAGATAGACGTCGGACAGGAACTGCATCTCCACGTGCTCGAAGCCGTTGCCGCCGCAGGTGGGGCAGCGGCCGTTGCCGGAGTTGAAGCTGAACGTGCCCGCGGTGTAGCCGCGCTCCTTCGGAGCGGCGCCCGCGAAATCGCGCGGATGCACGTCGAACGCGCCGACGTAACTCGCCGGATTGGAGCGCGTCGTGCGGCCGATCGGCGACTGGTCGACGAGCACGACGTCGTCGAGCAGTCGTCGCCGAGCAGGCGATCGAACGCGCCCGGGGTCTCGGTGGGCTTGCCCTTGGCCGGCCAGCGCGGGGTAGAGCACGTCCTGCACCAGCGTCGACTTGCCGGAGCCGGAAACGCCGGTGATGCACACCAGGCGCTCCAGCGGAATCTCGACGTCGATCGACTTCAGATTGTGCTCGCGCGCGCCCTTGAGCTCGAGCTTTGCGCCGTTCGGCGGCACGTTCAGCGGACGCGTACCGTCGACGCGCAGGCGACCGGCGAGATAGCGCCCGGTGAGCGTGGAGCTGCGCAGCTCGTCGGGCGTGCCGAAGAACACGATCCGGCCGCCGCGTTCGCCCGGCCCCGGCCCCATGTCGAGCACGCGGTCCGCGGCGAGCATGATCTGCGGATCGTGCTCGACGACGACCAGCGAGTTGCCTGCGTCGCGCAGCTCGCTGCATGACCTGCATCACGCGGCCCATGTCGCGCGGATGCAGCCCGATCGACGGCTCGTCGAGCACGAACAGCGTGTTCACGAGCGACGTGCCGAGCGCAGTGGTGAGGTTGATCCGCTGGACCTCGCCGCCCGACAGGGTGCGGCTCTGGCGGTCGAGCGTGAGATAGCCGAGGCCGACCTCGACGAGGTAACGCGAGCCGCGCACGGATGTTCGTCGAGCAGCAGATCGGTCGCCTCGTCGAGTGGCGGCGGCAGGTGCAGGCCGTCGAAGAAGCGCTTCACGCGCTCGATCGGCAGCAGCATCAGATCGTGCATCGACAGTCCGGGCAGCGCGTCGAGCGGGGCGTCGTCGAGCTCACGCCGAGCGGGCGATAACGCCGGAACGCCGCCTCGAGCACCTGCCCGGCCTCGGCGCGTTCCCCGCCGCCACAGCAGCGCCTCGGGTTTCAGCCGTGCGCCGCCGCAAGCCGGGCAGGGCGTGTACGCGCGATAGCTCGACAGCAGCACCCGGATGTGCATCTTGTACGCCTTGGTCTCGAGCCACTCGAAGAAGCGTTTGACGCCGTACCACACGCCTGGCCAGCTCTTGTTCCAGCTCTTCCACCCGCGCTCGCCTTCGAGCACCCAGCGCCGCTGCGCGTCGGTGAGGTCGCGCCACGGCACGTCGAGCGGGACGCCGCCTTCGCGCGCTCTTCACGAGGTCGTCCTGGCTTTCGATGAAGCTCCGACTGCCATGGCTTGATCGCGCCTTCGCGAAGCGTCTTCGCCGCGTCCGGGATCACCAGGCCGTAGTCGACGCCGATCACGCGGCCGAAGCCGCGGCACGTGTCGCACGCGCCGAGCGGCGAGTTGAACGAAAACGTGCTGGGGTGCGGCGTCTCGTAGTGGATGTCGCACGCCGCGCAGTGCAGGTCGGTGCTGAACCTCCAGCAAATCGGGGTCAGCCCCGACTTCTCGGCGTGGACGTCGACCCGGCCGCCGCCGACGCGCAGCGCGCGCTCCAGCGCGTCGACGATGCGCGAGCGCTCGGTGCCGTCCCAGCGGAAGCGGTCGGCGACGACGTCGAGGATCTTGCCGTCGGCGCCCTGCGTTCGGCGTGGATGCGGGAGTAGCCCTGCGCCTCGAGCTGCGCGCGAACCTCGGCCTCGGCGAAGTTCTTCGGGATGTTCACCGGGAACGTCACGGTGAGCCGGCTGTCGCTCCCGCGGCCGTGCTCCTCGAGGCTGGCGAAGATCGATGCCGGCGTGTCGCGCCGCACGGGCCGCGAGCAGTTGCGGCAGTACAGGCGCGACGCGCGCGCGAACAGCAGCTTCAGGTGATCGTTGAGCTCCGTCATCGTGCCGACGGTGGAGCGCGACGTGCGCACCGGATTGGTCTGGTCGATCGCGATCGCCGGCGGCATGCCCTCGATGCGGTCGACCTGCGGGCGGTCCATGCGATCGAGGAACTGCCGCGCGTACGGCGAGAAGGTCTCGACGTAGCGGCGCTGGCCCTCGGCGTACAGCGTGTCGAAGACCAGCGAGCTCTTGCCCGAGCCCGACACGCCGGTGACGACGATCAGCTCGCCGGTCGGGAGGTCGAGATCGAGATTGCGCAGGTTGTTCTGGCGCGCGCCGCGAATGCGGATCGCGCGATTCGATTCGGAAGGCATGGGGGATCGAGCAGGGCCGCGGGTGCGGCGCAGGAGCGGCAAGTCTAGGCGAACCGCGCACCCGGCGCTTCGGCCCCCGTGCCGTTGCCAGGCGCAACGCGGCGAACGCGCTGCTAGTCGAGCAGGGAGGAAGCGCCCCCGGCGAAGCGCACGATGTCGTCGAACTGGCGCGTCACCAGACCGGGTGTCGGTTCGCGGCCGCGCTCGCGCGGCGGTCGAACACCATGTCGAGCCGGCCTGAAGCCGGACCCAGCGCGGGTACGCATACATGAAGCCGGTGAGGTGATCGATCACCATGAACGACGAGCCGCCGGGCAGCAGGAACTGCGCCGCCACCGCGGCGTCCGCGCGTGGCACCAGCACAGCGCGCGCCATCGGCCCGCCCGTCGCCGCGGCATTCGATCACCAGCGGCATCGACGAGCGGCGGACCTTCAGGTCGAACATCGGGCTGTCGCCGACATACTGCGCCGACTCGTTGTTGACGCGGCAGCTCATGCCCTCGATCGCGCGGCCCTGTGCATCCACGGTCTGGATGCTGATCGGGTGCGTCGCATTGCCGCTTACCGTCGCGCAGCCGCCCGCCAGCAGCGTGGTCAAGGCGAGCAGGGTGGTGCGGAGGAACACGGGCGTCACCGGGGCGTGGTCGGGCAGGAAGGGCCACGCTACCCGCCACCCCCGGCGGTGCAGTCCGGCAAACGGATTAGCGGCGCGGAAAGGTGGAGTCGGCGCCGCCCCCTCCCGGACGTCGGCCGACGACCTTGCCGGGTCCCGTCCGGCGCCGCTCGTGGCCAGCCCGCCATCATCTGGACCCCTTGTTGAGCGCGGTGCGCCGCTGGCACGGCCCGGCGAGCGTCCTCGTGCGACATGGAGATCAGTCGGTTCACGCGCACGAGGTCCGGTGCCGAGGTGCAGCTTGTCCATTCCCCCGGGGGCGGACGTTCCTGTTACGATGTCCGCGGTCGCGACGAGATTGAACACCGCCGCGAGCCGCTGGATCGGATGTCGACGGCGAGGCCCTCGGTTGCGTTGAATGCCGCGAAGAACCCGGCGCCGATCCGCGAGGCGGCGAGGGTTGTCGCCGTGATGGTTCGATTCATGACCTCGGCGCCGAGGTCGGCGAGCACGAGCCCGGACGTCGGCTCCTGACCATGGCCGCTCCACGCGGATTCCGGCCAGCGGTGAAGACGCCCGCATCGGGTTACCTCGGGCGGGGTAGGACGCTGCGGCGGCTGACTGGCGTCAAGTCGGCAGCGCCGCCCTGTCCGTACGGTGCCGTATCGATTCCAGCGAGTTGCCATGCCCTTTGCCCTGTTGGTCTTTCCTGCGCTCGCCGCCGGTCTGCTGGCTGCGCACTTCTACCGCGCCGGGCAGGTCGATTCCGGCCGGCCTTGCGGTCGGCGCGCTCGTGCTGCTCGCGGTGCCGCGCGCGTGGGCCGCACGCGCGCTGCAACTGGTGCTGGTCGCCGGGGCACTCGAGTGGCTGCGCACGCTTGCGATGTTCGCCTCCGCGCGGCTGGCAATGGGCCAGCCCTACCTGCGGCTGACCCTGATCCTGCTCGCGGTCGCGGCGTTCACGGCCGGCTCGGCGGCCGTCTTCCGCCAGTCGACCCTGCGCCGCCGCTACCGGCTGTAGCGCGCCGTGTTCAGCGCGCGAGGAACTTCTCGACCAGCCGCACCCAGTAGGTCGCGCCGAGCGGGATCAGTTCGTCGTTGAAGTCGTACGACGGGTTGTGCAGCGTGCACGGCCCGAGGCCATGGCCCGCGCTGCGATGGCCGCCATCGCCGTTGCCGATGAAGACGTAGGCCCCCGGGCAGGCCTTCAGCATGAAGGCGAAGTCCTCCGATCCCATGGTCGGCTCGATGCCGCGCACGACGTTGGCCGGGCCGACGATGTCGTCCATCACCCTGGCCGCGAACTCGGCTTCGTTTGCGTGGTTCACGGTCGGCGGATAGTTCCAGCGGAACTCCACCTCCGCCTCCGCGCCGTGCGCCGCCGCCGTCATCGTGGCGATGCGCTTCATCTGCTCCTCGATCGCCGTCGTCACCGAGTCGCTGAAGGTGCGCACGGTTCCGGCCACGCGCGCGGTTTCCGGGATGACGTTGGTCGCCTCGCCGGCCTGGATCATCGTCACCGACAGCACGGCCGAGTCGATCGGTTTCTTCACCCGCGTGATGATCGCCTGCAGGCCGTTGACGATCTGCACCGCGACCAACACCGGATCGACGCCGAGATGGGGCATGGCCGCGTGCGCGCCGCGGCCGCGGATCGCGATCTCGAACTCGTTCGACGACGCCAGCATCGGCCCGGCGGCCAGGCCGAACTCGCCGACCTTGAGGTTCGGCCAGTTGTGCATGCCGAAGACGGCGTCGCACGGGAAGCGGTCGAACAGGCCGTCGTCGATCATGCGCTGCGCGCCGGCGCCGCCTTCCTCGCCCGGCTGGAAGATCAGGTGCACGGTGCCGTCGAACGGCCGCGTCTCGGCGAGGTACTTCGCGGCGGCGAGCAGCATGGCCGTGTGGCCGTCGTGCCCGCACGCATGCATCTTGCCCTCGTGCTTGCGAGCGGTGCGGGAACCGGTTGATCTCGGTCATCGGGAGCGCGTCCATGTCGGCGCGCAGGCCGATGGCCCGCGGCGATGTGCCGTTGGTGAGCGTCCCCACCACGCCGGTGCCGCCCAGTCCGCGCGTCACGGCGATGCCCCAGGCGGCGAGCTTCTGCGCGACGATGTCCGCGGTGCGCTCTTCCTCGAAGCGCAGCTCCGGGTGGGCATGCAGATCACGCCGGATCTGCTGGATTTCGGCGCGGAACTGAACCACGCGGTCGATGAGTTGCATGGGATTGTGTTCGGTGGTGCGTAAGGGGAATCCATCGTACTGAAGCGCGCGCGGCCGCGCACTAGAATGACCGTCCGTTCGCGGCGCAGGCAGGCGCCGTTAAACCCTCCCCCGCACAGGTGTTTCCATGAACAAGCCGGTCGAATCCGCTGTCGCCTCTGCGCCCACGGCCGAGGCGCTGGCGATGATCGATCGCCTGATCGCCTTTCCGACTGTCAGCCGCGATTCGAATCTCGGATTGATCGAATGGGTCCGGGACGAACTCGCGAAGCTCGGCGTGCGTTCGAACCTCGTGTACGACGCGGGCGGCCACAAGGCCAACCTGTTCGCGACGCTGTCCGCCGAGCCCGACCGCGTGAAGACCGGCGGGCTCGTGCTCTCCGGGCACACGGACACCGTGCCCGTGGACGGCCAGGACTGGTCCAGCGATCCGTTCCGCGCGACGCATCGCGACGGTCGCATCCACGGCCGCGGCACGGCCGACATGAAGGGCTTCATCGCCATCGCGCTCGCCTGGGCGCCGCGCTTCCTCGCCGCGCAGGAGCGCCTGCCGCTGCACCTGTCGCTGACCTACGACGAGGAGACCACCTTCCTCGGCGTCAAGGGCCTGGTCGCCGATCTCGCGGAGCGCGGCATCCGCCCGGCGGGCTGCGTCATCGGCGAGCCGACCGACATGCAGGCGATCGTCGCGCACAAGGGCAAGCGCGATTTCTGCTGCAAGGTGCGCGGACGCGAGGCGCATTCGGCCCTGACGCCGCAGGGCGTGAACGCGATCGAGTTCGCGGCGCGGCTGATTGCCCATATCCGCGGCGTGGCGGACCGCCTCGCGCGCGAAGAGCCACGCGATGCCCGCTTCGCCGTGCCTCACAGCACGCTGCAGACCGGCGTCGTCAAGGGCGGCATCGCGACCAACGTCGTGCCGCGCGACTGCGAGTTCTTCTGGGAGATGCGCAACCTGCCGTCGATGTCGCACGACACGATGGAGGACGAGATCGTCGGCTATGCGACGCGCGAACTCGTTCCGGAGATGCGGCGCGTGGACCGTGATGCCGGCATCGTCTTCGAACGCGGACTCGACCTGCCCGCGTTCGGCATCGCGCCCGACGCGCCGCTCGTCCGCTGGGCGCAGGACGTCGCGCGCACTGCGCACCTCGGCACCGGCGCCGTGAGCTTCGCGACCGAGGCGAGCATCTTCATGGATGCCGGCATCCCGACCGTGGTGCTTGGCCCCGGCAGCATCGAACAGGCGCACAAGCCGGACGAGTTCATCAGCTACGAACAGGTCGCCGCCTGCGAGGCCTTCTTCGCGCGGATGATCGAGCAGCCGATGGCGCGCGCGTGACCATGCGCGATCCCGGGCCGGCCGAAACGGTCGTGCGGGCCGCCTGCCCGCACGACTGCCCGGACACCTGCGCGATGCTGGTCACCGTGCGCGAGCAGGACGGCCGGCGCGTCGCCGTGAAGATCGCCGGCGATCCCGAGCATCCGACCACGGCCGGCGTGCTGTGCACCAAGGTCAGCCGTTATCTCGAGCGCACGTATCACCCCGATCGCGTGCTGCACCCGTTGCGCCGCATCGGCCGCAAGGGCGAGGGCCGCTTCGAGCGCGTGAGCTGGGCCGATGCGCTCGCCGACATCGCGGGCCGGCTGAAAGGCATCGCCGCGCGCGATCCGCAGCGCATCGTGCCGTACAGCTACGCCGGCACCATGGGACTGGTGCAGGGCGAAGCGATGGCGAGCCGCTTCTTCCACCAGCTCGGCGCCAGCTTGCTCGACCGCACGATCTGCGCGACCGCCGGCGGCGAAGCCCTCGCCGCGACCCTCGGCACGCGGCTGGGCACGGACATCGAGCAGTTCCAGGACGCCCGGCTCATCGTCTTCTGGGGCACCAATGCCATCGCGTCGAATCTGCATCTCTGGAGCCGCGCCCAGGAAGCCAAGCGGCGGGGCGCGAAGCTCATCGCGATCGACCCGTACCGCTCGCTGACGGCCGAGAAGTGCCATCAGCACATCGCGCTGATGCCCGGCACCGACGGCGCGTTCGCGCTCGGCGTGATCCACGTGCTGGTGCGCGAAGGCTGGCTGGACCGCGACTACATCGCCCGCTACACGCTGGGCTTCGAGGCGCTGGCCGAGCGCGCGCGTGGCTTCGATCCCGACCGTGTCGCCGCGCTGTGCGGCATCCGTCCGGACGAAGTCACGAGCTTCGCGCGCGACTACTGGGAGGCGCGGCCCGCCGCGATTCGGCTGAACTACGGAATGCAGCGCACGCACGGAGGCGGCAACGCCGTGCGCGCCGTCGCCTGCCTCCCGGCGCTCGCGGGACACTGGCGCGACCCGGCGGGAGGCTTGCTGCTGTCGACCAGCGGGGCGTATCGGGTCGACGAGGCCGCGCTGTATCGGCCGGACCTGCTCGCCGGCCGCCGTCCCCGCACCATCAACATGTCGACCATCGGGCACGACCTGCTCGCGGCCGACCCGCCGATCGACGCGCTGATCGTCTACGACAGCAACCCGGTGGCGGTGGCGCCGCAGTCGTCGGAGGTCGCGCGGGGGTTCGCGCGCGAGGATCTCTTCACGGTGGTCCTCGAGCACTTCCAGACGGACACCGCGGACTACGCGGATTACGTGCTGCCGGCGACGACGCAACTCGAGCACGTCGACGTGCACAAGTCCTACGGGCACTACTACATGCTCGCGAACAACCCGGCCATCGATCCGCTCGGCGAAGCGCTGCCGAACAGCGAGATCTTCCGCCGGCTCGCCGCGCGCATGGGTTTCGACGACCCGTGCTTCTCCGAAAGACGACGACGCGCTCGCCGCCCAGGCGTTCGCGCGCACCGGCACCACGGCGCGTTTCGACTGGGCGGAGCTGAAGCAGCGCGGATGGCAGCGACTCGATGTGCCGGCCTCCTATGCGCCGTTCGCGCAGGGCCGCTTTCCGACGCCGTCCGGGCGCTGCGAATTCGTGGCCGATCAACTCGCGGCGGTCGGCGCGGATCCGGTCCCGGACTATGTGCCGCCGTACGAGAACCCGATCAGCCGTCCGGATCTGGCACGGCGGTACCCGCTCGCGATCATCTCGCCGCCCGCCCGCAACTTCCTGAACTCCACGTTCGTGAACGTCAGGTCGTTGCGCGACACCGAGGGCGAGCCGACGCTGGAAATCCATCCGGACGATGCGGCGCCGCGCGCCATCGTGGAAGGCATGCGGGTGCGCGTCTTCAACGCGCGCGGCAGCTTCGAACTGCAGGCCCGTGTCACCGATCGCGCCCGGCCCGGGTGCGTGGTCGCGCTGTCGATCTGGTGGAAGAAGCTGGCGCGGGACCATCGGAACGCGAACGAAGTCACCAGCCAGGCGCTGACCGACATTGGCCGCGGGCCGACTTTCTACGACTGCCTGGTCGAGGTCGAACGGGCCGACACTTGACCTGAGTGCCGCATCCGTACCCCGGTGGAGGGATGGCGGCGTTCGGCGCCGGGTCGACAATGCGAAGCAGAGGTGATGTTTCTCATCGCCCGGCCGACCGCCCGATGCCCACTCCGTTCGACCTCCCATTCGCCGCCGGCCTCGAGGCGGTGCGCTGGGCCCATGCCTGTCAGCAGGTGTGGGAAGCGTCGCGGATGACGCCGGCGCAACTGGCGGGCTGCCGCCGGCGGCGGCTGATGGCGCTTCTCATGCATGCGCGCACGGCTTCGCCCTTCTACCGGCAACTGCACGCGGGACTCCCGCTCGACGACGCGGCGTTTGCGCGAGTTCCCCATCGTCGACAAACGCACCCTGATGGCGGAGTTCGACCGGGTCAGCACCCGGTCGGAGGTGAACCGCCGTGCGGTGGAACGCTTCGTGTCCGATCCTGAGCGGCACGGGACCCGCTTCGATGGCGGCTGCGCGGTATGGACCAGTTCGGGGACCACTGGCCAGCCGGGCTGGTTCGTGCACGACCCGGACGCGCTCGCGATCTACGACGCGCTCGAGGTGCAGCGATTCCGCGGCGTCGGTCTGATGCGTTCGTGGATGCCCGGTGAACGTTACGCGATGGTGGCGGCGACCGGCGGCCACTTCGCCGGCGTGTCGTCGGTCGAACGCGTTCGCCGCAGCGTGCCGTGGCTTGCGCCGTTCATGCGATCGTGTTCATTGCTCCAGCCCGTTCCTCGCCTGGTCGCCGAGCTCAATGCGTTTGCGCCGGCGATCGTGGCCACGTATCCCACCGCGGCCGCGATGCTCGCGGCGGAGCAGGCGAGCGGGCGGCTGCGCCTGCGCCTGCGCGAACTCTGGACCGGCGGCGAGTGCCTGGAGCCGGCCACCCGCGCCAGGCTGCGTGCCGTCTTCGAGTGCCCGGTCCGCGATTCGTACGGTGCCTCCGAATTCCTGCCTCTGGCCTGGGAATGCCGGTACCTCCACCTGCACCTCAACAGCGACTGGGCCATCCTCGAACCGATCGACGCCGATCGGCGACCGGTCGCTCCCGGCATGCGCTCGCACTCGGTGCTGCTGACCAATCTGGCCAACCGGGTCCAGCCGCTGATCCGTTACGACCTTGGGGACGCCGTGACGATGCACGAGGCGCCATGCGCGTGTGGCTCGGCCTTCCCTGCGATCTCGGTCGAGGGACGGTGCGACGACACGTTGCTGATGCCGCTGGCGCAGGGCGGGGAAGGCGCCGTCGTTCCCCTGGCGCTCGCGACGGTGCTCGAGGAGGACGCGCACGTCCACGACTTCCAGGTGGTGCAGACGGCCTCGGGCGCCCTGAAGGTCCGGCTGGGAGGCGAAGATGCGTCGGCGGCCGGGGCGGTGCGCCGGGCCCTGGCGGCCTACTTCCGCGCCATGGGCTTCGCCGACGTCAAGCTCGACGTCGGCGGCCAGGCGCCTCATCGGGACCGGATCAGCGGCAAGCTGCGCCGCGTGGTCCGCGAAGGCGACGGCGTCATTCACTGAGCAGCGCGCGCTGCAATCCGCCGGGCGCTTCGGCACAATGGCGCGATGCCGTCCGCTTCACGCTCGCTTCGTTCCCGCCTCCGCTCCCCACGCGCGCTGATCGTCCTGGCGGGAGTGCTGGTCGTCGCCGGCTTCGCGGGCTGTTCGACTGCGGGCTATTACGCGCAATCGATCAGCGGCCATCTGTCGATGCTGCGTTCGGCGCGGCCGATTCCCGACGTCGTGGCCGACCCGTCCACGCCGGAGGCAGTCCGCAAGCGCCTGCTGCGCGCGCAGGAGATCCGCGCGTTCGCCTCGAAGGAACTCGGGCTGCCGGAAAACGCGAGCTACACCGAGTATGCGGACCTGGGCCGTCCGTACGTCGTGTGGAACATATTCGCCACCCCGCGAGTTTTCGCTCGACCTCAAGCAGTGGTGCTATCCGGTCGTCGGCTGCGCCGGCTACCGCGGCTATTTCGAGCGCGATGCGGCCGACCGCGCGGCTGCCGTGCTGCGGGCGGAGGGCTACGAGGTGAACGTCGCCGGCGTGCCGGCGTACTCGACCCTCGGCTGGCTTCCCGACCCTCTGCTGAACACCTTCATCGGCGGCTCCGAGGGCCAGGTGGCGTCGATGGTGTTCCACGAACTGGCTCACCACGTCGTGTTCGTCGGTGGCGACACCACCTTCAACGAATCCTTCGCGACCGCGGTCGAGCGCGAGGGCGTGCGCCGCTGGCTGGCTGTCCATGACGATTCGGCGGTGCGCCAGTCGTACGCGGAGTTCGCCCGGCGGCGCCAGGACTTCCTGGATCTGCTGCTGCGGTACCGGGACAGCCTCGAGGCGCTCTACAAGAGCGGGGAGCCGGACGACGCCAAGCGGGCCGGCAAGCGCCGATTGTTCGGCGAGCTGCGGGCCGAGTACAGCGAGTTGCGGGCGTCGTGGGGCGGCTTCGCGGGCTACGACCGCTATTTCGCCCAGGAACTGACCAACGCGCACCTGGCGTCGATCGGCGCCTACAACGTTCTCGTCCCGGCGTTCGACGCACTGCTCGATCGCGAGGGTGGGGATCTGCCGCGCTTCTATGCGGAGGTGCGGCGGCTGGCCGGGCTCTCGCGCGAACAGCGCGAAGCGGAACTGCGCGGACTCGTGGTTACCCGGTAATACCCTGCCGCGAGCGGCGGGCTATGATCATTCGCTGTGCTGCGTGCACTGCTGCCTCGCATCCAATCCGCTTCACATCCAAAACGACAAGACAGCCAAGGAGAAAGACATGGATCGGTTCTGGCTCAAGAACTATCCGAAGGGCGTGCCGGCCGACATCGACTGCAACCAGTACAAGTCGCTGGTGCAGCTGATCGAGGAGGCCTTCCGCAAGCACGGCTCTCAGGCCGCGTACAACTTCATGGGCGCGGAGCTGACCTACAGCCAGCTCGACCAGTACTCCTCCGCCGTTGCCGCCTGGCTGCAGAGCCGCGGGTTCGGCAAGGGCAAGCGCGTCGCGATCATGATGCCGAACGTGATGCAGTACCCGATCGCGCTTGCGGGCATCCTGCGGGCCGGCTGCACGGTGGTCAACGTCAACCCGCTCTACACCCCGCGCGAACTGGAGCACCAGCTGAAGGACTCCGGCGCCGAGGCGATCTTCATCCTCGAGAACTTCGCCAAGGTGTACCAGGAGGTCGCCGACAAGGTCCCGACCAAGGTGGCCGTGGTCTGCGCCATGGGCGACTCGCTCGGCTTCCTCAAGGGACTGCTCGTCAACTTCGTCGTGCGCAACGTCAAGAAGATGGTGCCCGAGTACTCGCTGCCGAACGCCGTGCGGTGGAGCGAGATGCTGGCCGACGGCCTCAAGCAGAACCTGAAGCCGGTCGACGTCGGCCACAACGACGTCGCCTTCCTGCAGTACACCGGCGGCACCACCGGCGTGTCCAAGGGCGCGACGCTGACGCACAAGAACATCATCGCCAACATGCTGCAGTCCGAGGCGTGGTACCAGCCCGCGCTGTCGAAGCTGAAGCCGGGTGAGCATCCGGTCACCATCACCGCCCTGCCGCTGTATCACATCTTCGCGCTGACGGTCTGCGCCATGATGTCGATGCGCATCGGCGGCAAGTGCGTGCTGATCGCGAACCCGCGCGACATCCCGGGCTTCGTGAAGGAACTGTCGAAGCACACCTTCCACGTCTTCCCGGCCGTCAACACGCTGTTCAACGGCCTGCTGAACAACGAGGAGTTCAAGAAGCTCAACTTCTCGCGGCTGATCCTGTCGGCCGGCGGCGGCATGGCGGTCCAGCAGGCCGTGGCGGAGCGCTGGCTCAAGGTCACCGGCTGCCCGATCGCCGAAGGCTACGGCCTGTCGGAAACCTCCCCGGTGGCAACGGCGAACCGCACCGACACCGACAAGTTCACGGGCACCATCGGCCTGCCGGTGCCGTCGACCGAAATCGCGATCCTCGACGACGATGGCAACAAGCTGCCGGTCGGCTCGGTCGGCGAGATCGCCATCCGCGGCCCGCAGGTCATGGCCGGCTACTGGAACCGCCCGGACGAGACCGCCAAGGTAATGACCGCCGACGGTTTCTTCCGCAGTGGCGACGTCGGCGTGATGGATCCCGACGGCTACACCAAGATCGTCGACCGCAAGAAGGACATGATCCTGGTGTCGGGCTTCAACGTGTACCCGAACGAAGTCGAGGGCGTGGTCGCATCGCACCCGGGTGTGCTCGAGTGCGCGGTGGTCGGCGTGCCGGACGACAACTCCGGCGAAGCGGTGAAGCTGTTCGTCGTGAAGAAGGACCCGGCGCTGACCGAGAAGGAACTGATGGAGTTCTGCAAGGAACAGCTCACCGGCTACAAGAAGCCGAAGTACATCGAGTTCCGTGCCGACCTGCCGAAGACCAATGTCGGCAAGATCCTGCGGCGCGAACTGCGGGACGAGAAGAAAGCGGCCTAAACTGCGGGCCACAACCCGGAAGGCCGCCGCGTGCGGCCTTTATTTTTTCTGCACCGCAAGGCGGCGCAGTCAGGAGGAGCCATGAAGAAATTCGAGAAGCGCCCGCGCCCGGCCGAGTCGACCAGCACGCGCACCGGGCCGCGCGCACGCGCCGCGCAGGAGCGGAAGTTCACAGATCCCTACGCCAAGGCGGAGCGCCCGGCGCGTGCCCCGCGTGCGGCGGGCTTCGAGCGTGGCGAAGGCGAGGGTGAGCGGCGCCCGGCGGCCCGCTCCGCGGTCATCACGCTCGATGCCGACGTGGCGCGCGTGTTCCGGGACTCGGAGACGGTCAACGAGGCGCTGCGCATGGTGATGCGACTCGCGCGATTCGGCGGCAGCCGGCCGGCGTTCAACCGCGACCGTCCCGCGCCCGCGTTCGCCGACCGCCGCGGCCCGCCGCGCGGAGAGCGGCCCCAGGAGCGGCGTGGACCGCCGGGTCCGCGGGCGGCGCGTGCGCCGCGCTTCAAGGCGGAGTAAGTGACGCGCCGGATTGGCGGTTGCTCGGCACGCTGGACCTGGGTCCTGCTGACGGCATTTGCCTGTGGACCGGCCCAGGCGGGACGCCCGCTCGTCACCGAGGACGCGGGCGTCCTGGGGCGTGGGGACTGCGAGTTCGAAGGCGTGGCAGCTCGGCTGGACACCATCGGCCCGAGCGAAACGGCGGGACTTCTGCAGCTTGCGTGCGGGACGGGCTTTCAGACCCAACTGGCCGGTGCGTTCGGAGCGACGCGGACAGAGGGCGAGCACAGCCTGCAGGCCGCCGTGACGGGGAAGACTTCATTCCGCGAACTGACGGACGACCGGGCGGGCGTTGCTCTCGCCTACGCGTTCTCCGGTGCGCGGCCGAGTGGAATGGGGTGGCGGTACGACTCGACCGCGCTACTAGGCGTCGTCACGGTTCCAGTGCAGAAGGAATTGCTGCTGCACGCCAACTTCGGCGCGAGCTATTCGCGGATCGATCGGGAGACCTCTGCTGTCTGGGCGGCTGCGGTGGAGGTGCTGCAAGTGGGCGGGAGCGCGTTTGACCTGATGGCCGAAACGTTCGGTACGCAGCGGGAGCCGCCCTGGTTGAACGCCGGGCTGCGCTACACCGTGGTGCCGGAGCGCTTCACCGTCAATGCGTCGTTCGGCGTGCAGGGTGGCAGTGAGCAGCCGAAGCTCGCCACCGTGGGCTTCAAGCTGAACTTCTAGACGGAACGGTCAGGTCGCCGGAGCGTCAGCGAGCGGAGGCGCGTGCTCGACCAGGGTGCGCCGCAGGCAGCGGTAGATCTCGCTGACGTCGAGTTGTTGCCCTTCGACCGGCCGCAGCCGTACCTGCAGTTCATCGCCGCGGGCACGCACGGAGAGCGCGGCGCTGGAGGCGCCGAGGCCGCCCGTGCAGCTGCACGACTTCCGGCAGGCAGTCAGAGCGGCCAGCACGCTGTCCTGTCGACCCGCCACGCGGCTCAGTTCGATCCGGACTTCGTTCTGCCGTTCAGACACACGCATGCGCATTTGTCGCCTCCTGACCGGAGTATCACTTCGTTTTGTGACAACGGCATTGTGGTCCGACGAACGTAGCCGCCGAACGGCGGATTACGTTGCTTCGATGCCGACTATTCGACAGCCGCAGCGGCGCCTGCAGGGCGAATCGTGCCCAGGTCCCGCAGTTGCCGGTCGTGGAGCCGGGAGAGTGTCGCGATCGCGACAGTCGAGCCGATCAGCGCGAGGAACATGTCCGACTGCGTGTCCCACTGGTCGCCCTGGGTGCCCAGGAACTCGTCGGCCCCCTGGCCGAGCGCGAGCGCGGCCCACCATTCGATCAGTTCGTAGACCGCGCTGATGGCCATCGCCACGCAGACGCAAAGGAATGCGGTCATGCGCAGGCCGCGGACGAATCCACCACGCAGCAGGATCTCGCGTGCCACCAGCGCCGGGACGAAACCCTGCATGAAGTGGCCGAGCTTGTCGTATGGATTGCGGGCGAGGCCGAGCCATTCCTGCACCCAGAAGCCGGCTGGCACGCGCGCGTAGGTGTAGGCGCCGCCGCCGATCAGCACCAGCCCGTGCACGAAGATCAGCACGTACAGCAGCGTGGTCAGCGGGTAGCGTTCGCGGGTTGCGATCAGCAGCGGCACGGCGATCAGGACGGGCGCGACTTCCATCAGCCAAGTCAGCCGGTCGTACGGCTGCCAGCCGGAAACCGTCAGTGCGATGATGGTCGCGGCGAGCAGGGCGAGGAGCAGCGGCAGGCGGTCGTTGGAGGCGGACATGGCAGGCGGACGGTGGACGGCAGCAATTATCGGGCTCTTCTGCGGGCCGCTGGCGGCCTCCGAGGGTTTACCGCGTCTGCATGCGCTCACTGACGAGTGGACCGTGTCGGGACTCTCGTCCGGCGGCTACATGGCAAGCCAGATCGCCGTCGCCCATTCGCGCACGGTGCGTGGTGTAGGCGTCTTCGCCGGCGGCCCCTTCTATTGCGTCGGCATCGTTCCGCGGCGCGCCGAGCGCGAGTGCATGACGGGCGCGCCCGATCCGGCCGCATCGCGGCGCGAGGCCGAGCGACTCGCCGCGTTGAAGCTGGTCGATCCGACCGACAACCTGAAGCAGACCCGTTCGTGGGTGCTGGCGGGAGCGGCCGACGCGGTGGTTTCCGAGGCGGTGGTGCAAGCCACGTCCCGGTTCTTCGCCGCGTACAACGCGACGGGCGCGGCGTTCGCGGTGCAGCCGGGCCTGGGGCACGGACTGCCGACCCGCGACTTCGGCGTCGCCTGCAGTCTTACCGAGTCGCCCTACCTCAACAAGTGCGGTGTCGCTGCCGTGGAGGCGATGCTGGCCCACCTGCTGCCATCCGCCGTGCCCGTCGCCGGCGCCAAGGGCCGCCTGCTGACCTTCGACCAGAACGAGTTCGTGCCCCTGCTGCGGCGCATGTGGGGCACGACCGCGCTCGACGCGGTCGGTTACGTTTACGTTCCGGAGCAGTGCACGGATCGACGCTGCCGCGTGCACGTCGCACTGCACGGGTGCCGGCAGGGGACGGCGCAGGTCGGCGACACCTTCGCGCGCCACGCCGGCTACAACGCCTGGGCCGCGGCGCACGATCTTGTCGTCCTGTATCCGCAGGTGCGGCCGAGCGAGCCGTCGTTCTTCGCATGGTGGCAGCCGGTCAACCCGCACGGCTGCTGGGACTGGTGGGGCTATACCGGGACCGACTATGCGACCAGGAACGGCGTGCAGATCGCGACGATCGCCGCGATGGTCGCCCGGCTCGGCCAGCCGCGTTGAAGAACTGGGCTAGGGTGCCGCGCCGCGGAGGCGCTCCAGCAACTCGGCGGCGAGTTCCGGCGCGCGCTCCCGGAGAGCTTCCGGATCGGCGACGAAGGCGAAGCGCATGAGCCGCTTGCGCTCGTCGTCCGGCAGCTGCGTCTCGACGTAACGCCAGCCGAAGTCGAACCGCTCGGGGCGATGGACGATCCCGAGCACCTCCAGCAGCGCACGCAGCAGCGCCTGATAGAAGCCGAGAGCCTCGAGTGGCCGGCCGCGCGCCAGTTCCTTGTCGACCAGCATCGCGTAGATCGGCACCGAGCCCCGCAGTTGCTCCCAGCGACGGGCTCGGCGTGCCGCGAGGGCCTCGGCGTCGACCGGGCGGGCGCGAATCTTCGACGTCCGGTCGAAGTACACGAGCGGCTGACCATGTCGTTCGCGCTCGAGCAACTGATCCGCCGCGCCTTCGGCGACGACGACACAGTCGACCGCGAAGAATCGCGGCGCATCCGCGAGGAAGTAGAAGCGCTGGGCGGTATCCGCGAAAGGCGGTGGGTCGACCCGCCATACGTGGCAGATGCCGTGCGGCGCCAGCGCGGCTTCGACCGCGCCGAACGCTTCGTCCGCCGCCGCGAGCGGCGCGACGATGACGAGATCGATGTCCGAGTAGTCGTCGAGTCGGCCGGTGGCGGCCGAGCCGCCTTCGAAGCACGCCCGCACGGCGGTGATCGGCAAGCAGCCGGGCGATCACCGTTTCGATGACCGCGCGGCGGTAGTGAGCGGCGTTCACCGCGCAGCCTGCTGCCGTCGCGTCCAGAGGAGCTCTCGACGGCGAGCGGCTCGGCGGTACGGGTCGGCCGCTAATCCACCCTGGCGTTCGAAACCTTCACGACCCGCGCCCATTTCTCGATCTCGCCCTTGATGAAGGCACTGAACTGATCGGGCGTGTTGCCGCCTGGCTCGGCGCCCTGCGACACGAAGCGCTCGCGCACTTCGGGCACCGACAGCGCCTTCGCCACGTCGCCCTGGATCTTGTCGACGATGGCGCGCGGCGTGCCCGCGGGGGCGAACAGCCCGAACCACGAACTGGCGTCGAAGTCCTTCAGGCTGGCGGCCTGTTCGATCGTCGGCACGCCGGGCAGCGCGGCGGAGGGATTCCTCGACGTGACGGCGAGCGCCTTGAGTCGCCCGCTCTTGATGTGGGGCAGCGCCGACGGCAGGTTGTCGAACATCACGTTGACGTTGCCGGCGATCAGGTCGGTGATCGCCGGCGCGGAGCCGCGGTAGGGCAGATGCACCATGTAGATCCCGGTGACCGTCTTGAACAGCTCACCCGTCAGGTGGATCGACGTGCCATTGCCGCTCGACGCCATGTTGACCTTGCCCGGGTTGGCCTGCGCGTACCGGATGAACTCGGGCACCGAGCTCACCGGCAGCTTCGGATTGATCACCATCACGTTCGGCACCGCGGCGCAGAGCGTGATCGGAGCGAAGTCCTTCACCGGATCGAAGGGCATCTTCTGGCCGTTCTGGGCGAACAGCGAGTGGTTGATCGCGTGCGTCCCGACGGTGCCCATCAGCACCGTATAGCCGTCCGGAGTGCTCTTGGCGACCGCATCGGCGCCGATGTTGCCGCCCGCGCCGGGCCGGTTGTCGATGACGACCGACTGGCCCCACATCTTCTGCAGTTCCGCGCCGAGCGAGCGCGCGACGATGTCGGTCGTGCCGCCGGGAGGGAACGGCACGACGATGCGGACCGGCTTGTTCGGCCACGACTGCGCGTGGGCGGGAGCGATGGCGGCGAGCGCGGTGGCGGTCGCGAGGGCCATGAGGACGCGGCGATGCAGGTTCATGATGTCTCCCAATGTTCTGTTCTTTCGGTCGGACCAAGTCTGCCTACCGGGCGGGCGTTCGTCTATGCTGCCCGCAGCAAAGGCACAGCGCATTTCAGAGAGGACCATGTCGAAGTACGTGCTGGCGCTGGATCAGGGCACGACCAGTTCCCGCGCCATCGTGTTCGACCGTCGCGGGGCGTTGATCGCAACGGCGCAGAAGGAATTTCGGCAGATCTTTCCGCAGCCCGGCTGGGTCGAGCACGACGCCGCGGAAATCTGGTCCACGCAGCTGGAATGCGCGCAGTCCGCGCTCCGCCAGGCCGGCGCAGCGGCGGCGGACATCGCGGCGATCGGCGTGACCAACCAGCGCGAAACGGTGGTGCTGTGGGACCGCGCGAGTGGCGCCCCCGTCGCCAATGCGATCGTCTGGCAGGACCGCCGCACCGCCGAACGCTGCGCGGAACTGCGAGCCGCCGGCACTGAAGAGACGGTGCGCCGCAAGACGGGGCTGGTGCTGGATCCGTACTTCTCCGCGACGAAGCTGGGCTGGCTGCTCGATCACGTTCCGGGTGCGCGCGGGCGGGCCGAGCGTGGCGAACTCGCGTTCGGGACCGTCGACAGCTGGCTGATCTGGAACCTGACGGGCGGCGCGCAGCACGTCACCGACGTCAGCAATGCGTCCCGCACGCTGCTCTTCGATCTCGCCTCGCTCGATTGGGATGACGCGCTGCTCGAGTTGTTCCGCATCCCTCGCGCTCTTCTGCCGCGCGTGACCGCTTCGAGCGCGACGGTCGGTGCCACCACGCTCTTCGGCGGCTCGATTCCGATCGCCGGCAACGCCGGCGATCAACAGGCCGCGACCTTTGGACAGGCGTGCTTTGTTCCTGGCATGGCCAAGAACACGTACGGGACCGGCGCTTTCATGCTGATGAACGTCGGGCTCGTCGCCCCAGCCGTCGGCCAATCGTCTGCTGTCGACGGCGGGGTGGACCCTCGGCGGTGGCGACGCCGGCCTACATGCTCGAAGGCAGCGTGTTCGTCGCCGGTGCCGTGGTTCAGTGGCTGCGCGACGGCCTGTCGCTGTTCGCGCGTTCGGACGACGTCGAGGCACTCGCCCGGCAGGTGCCCGATGCCGGCGGCGTGTTCCTCGTGCCGGCCTTCGTCGGTCTCGGCGCCCCGCACTGGGATCCCGACGCACGCGGCACCATCGTCGGCCTGACGCGCGGCACAACGAAGGCGCACGTGGCGCGCGCGGCGCTCGAATCCATCGCCTTCCAGTCCTACGACGTGCTGGAGGCCATGCAGCGCGATGCCGCGCAGCCGGTGACCGAACTGCGTGTCGATGGCGGCGCGGCGCGCAACGACCTGCTGATGCAGTTCCAGGCGGACGTGATGGGCGTTCCCGTCGTCCGCCCGGTCGTGACGGAAACCACCGCGCTCGGCGCGGCCTACCTCGCCGGACTCGCCACCGGGTTCTGGGCGGGCACCGACGAGATCGCCGCGCTCTGGAGGGCGGAGCGGCGATTCGAACCGTCGATGGGCGCGGATCAGCGCGATGCGATGGTCGACGAATGGCGACGTGCGGTGGAACGCTCCCGGAGGTGGGCATCATGACCGGCCCTGGCGTGATCGAGCGGACCCATCTGCTCGGCCAGTTGCGCGACGCGCGTCCATGGGACGTGCTCGTGATCGGCGGCGGCGCGACCGGACTCGGCATCGCCGTGGATGCCGCTTCGCGGGGCTACCGCACGGCGCTGATCGAGGCGCGCGACTTCTCGAGCGGCACGTCGAGCCGCAGCACCAAGCTCGTGCACGGTGGAGTGCGCTATCTCGCGCAGGGCAACGTGAAGCTCGTGCGCGAGGCGCTGGCCGAGCGCGCGCTGCTGCTCGCCAACGCGCCCGAACTCGTGCACCCGCTCGAGTTCATCGTCCCGTGCTACCGCGCGTTCGAGCGCGAGTTCATGCGCATCGGGCTGGGGATGTACGACGCGCTGGCGGGACGGCGAGGGATCGGCGCGACGAAGTGGCTGTCGACCGCCGCGACCCGCGAGCAACTGCCGGGCGTGCGGGCCGAGGGACTGAAGGGCGGAGTCGCCTACTGGGACGGACAGTTCGACGATGCCCGCCTGGCCATCGCGCTGATGCGCACGGCGATCGGCCTCGGCGCCACCGTGCTGAACTACGTCCGTGTCGAGCGGATCGACGCGGACGACGGCGGCGTGCAGCGCATCGTCGCCGTCGACGATGAGTCGGGAGAGCACTTCGAACTCCGCGCCAAGGCGGTGTTCAACGCGGCGGGCGTGTGGGTCGATGCGGTTCGGCGGCTCGCCGATTCGACGGCTGCGCCGCTGGTGACGGTCAGCCGCGGGTCGCACATCGTCCTCGACCGGCGCTTCATGCCGGGCGAGTGCGGGCTGATGATCCCGAAGACGCCCGACGGCCGCGTCCTGTTCGGCATTCCGTGGCACGGCCGGCTGATCGTCGGCACCACCGACGTTCCGGTGGACGGCCCGGCGTGGGACCCGAAGCCGTCCGAGAGCGAGATCGAGTTCATCCTGGAAACGGCGCGCGGCTACCTGTCGACTCCGCCGAGGCGTGCCGACGTGCTCTCGGCCTTCGCCGGCCTGCGGCCGCTGTTCTCGCCCGGCGCGCACGGTTCGACGAAGACGATTTCGCGCGAGCACGCGATCGTGATCGAGCACGGCAACCTGCTCACCGTGACCGGCGGCAAGTGGACCACCTATCGCCGCATGGCGCTCGATGCGCTGGCGCAGGCCACCCGCCGCGGCCTGCTCGACGAGCGGCCCTGTTCGACCGAGAGCCTGCGTCTGGCGATCGATCCCGTGCTCGAGACGGCGCATCGAGCCGCCGAGTCGTCGGCCGCGCGCGGCGATGCGCAGGGCCTTCAGTCGTACTTCCGCCTCGCGGTGGAGCGCGAACAGGCGCGCCGCCCGGAGGACCTGCTCGCGCGGCGTCTGCGCGTCGGCTTGCTGCAGGACGGCCTGATGGAGCGGCTCACTCCGGCCGCCACGGCCGCGCTGTCTGCGCGCTAGGGACGAAAAAAAGGCCGCTCCGAAGAGCGGCCTTTCACACTACAGCTGACTGTTCTTTTTGCTTAGAACAGGTGACGGATGCCGACCGCGAACTGCGAGCGCATCGGCGGCGTTGCCGACCAGCGTGCCGTCCGAGTCACGCGAGGCCCAGCTCGTGTACAGGTTGGTGCGGCGCGACAGGTTGTACGTGGCACCGATGCGCCATGACGTTGTAGTCCGGCTCGAAGTTGACCGTGCCAACCGTCTTGCCGTCCGCGTCGAACGCCTGGTACGAGCCGAACACCTTGATCGCCGGGCTGACCGTCCAGGTGGCGCCGAGCAGCCAGGAGGTCGCGTCGAAGTTCTGGAAGCCGGTCGGCAGCGTGATGAACGTACCGGTTCCGCCCGTTCCCGGGGTGACGGCGGCGATGTTCGACTGGTCGGCCCACCCGGCGTGCAGGCGGAAGGAAGCGATGTCGAACGTGCCGCCGATCTGGAGGTGCTTCTGGTCCGGGGCGCTGCCCGTCGTTGTTCACGACGTCGTACGTCGCGGCCACGAAGAAGGGACCGCTCGACCAGTTGGCACCGAACAGCGTCGCGCGCACGTTGTTGCTCGGACGGGGCAACCTCGGCACCATCGATACGCGTCGAGTAGCCGACACCGGCCTTGAAGCCAGCCATGGTCGGCGAGACGTAGGCAACGGTGTTGTCCACGCGCAGCGCGTTCATCGAGATGAACGTGCTGCCGGCGCTGGCGAGGCCGAAACCGGTCGCGAACGGGTCGACGCGACCGATCATGTCGAAGTCACCCGTGCCCGACGAGAACGTAGCCAGACGACCGGCCACCACGGAGCCCCAGCCACCGGACAGGCCGGCGTAGGCTTGACGGCCGAACAGACGGCCACCCTGGCCCTGCGTGCCACGGTCGATGTCATAGCCGCCTTCAAGCGCGAAAATCGCGCTCAGCCCGCCGCCCAGCGCCTCGCTGCCGCGCAGACCCCAGCGGCTGCCCGACTGGTGGCCACTGTTGATGGCGCTGACGCTCTCCTGCTCAATTCTCGGCGCAGTCGACGTGCCGACGTTGGTCGGGCCTTCTTGCCACATGTAGTTGACGTCGAGGATGCCGTACAACGTCACGTTCGACTGGGCGACTGCGGCACCCGAGAAGGTACCAATCAGTGCCAGTGCGATCAGACTTTTTTTCATTCCAAGCTCTCCTAGCTAGTGTTGGGAATTCTTGTACGCGGCGGCCGCCGCGTTCTTGAATCACTTCCCCGGAGGAAGCTGACGAGATTGTTCCACCCCCCCTCTGACAAGGCAAAGAATCAGGGTGAAATCGGCCACAAAAGAGCGGAATCGTGTTGCAGTGAGGCAACAAAGAAAAACGGGGCGCCGAAGCGCCCCGTTTTTCATGATGCGAAAAAATCAGAACGTGTGACGGACGCCAAACTGGAGCGCCGTGGCGTCCTCGCCAGCACCGGTCGTCCAGCCGGTCGTGTAACCCGCCGACGACAGGCTCATGCGGGACTGGTCGCTGTTGTCCATCATTGCAACGACGCCATAGAGCGCGGTGCGACGCGAGAAGTTGTAGAAGTACGCCACACCGTAGTGGGAGGCCGTCGCGTCCTGCGTGGCCCACGCGCTGCGTGCCTTGTCCTTGCCGTAGTTGTAGACGCCGTACAGCACATGGTTGCCGATCGTCCAGGAGGCGCCCAGGTGGTAGGCGTCGGAGTCCGTGGGGCCGGCGAAGCCGCGCATCAGGTCCATGTCGTGCGGATGGAGATTGAGGCCGCCAAGGATGCCGGTGATCGCCGCCAGGTTGCCGCCAGTGGAGACGATCAGATTCTGGATGTCCGCGGGTGTCAGGATCGGATTTTCGTTCTCACGATGGTTCCACTGCGCGTAGACCTTGACGCTGCCGAAGCCCATCCAGCCCCCGAGGTTGAGCTGCTCGAGACCGGTCTTCTGCGTCGGCGTTCCCGCCGCCTGGGTGGCGTACGGGACGACGTTGGTGCGGTTGTAGCCCAGGCCGACGCCCCAGTTCCCCGTGTTGTACTGGACGTTGGCGCCCATGAAGTCGTCGCCATCCGTCGGCGGCGTCGCGCGCTCGTTGCGCTGGCCCTCGGAGCCGCCGAAGCCGTACATCAGCGACACGGTGAAGCCCTTCAACTCGGCGCGGTACTGCAACGCGTTGTTGGCCCGGATCTGCGGCGTGTTGTATCCCTGACCGAACTGCAGCGCGGTCTGGTCGCCGAGCACGCTGAACTTGTTGATGATCTCGTAGCCCGGCGTGTACTGACGGCCGCCCAGCACGGCGCCGTACGGCGTGATCAATCCGACGTACGCCTGGCGGTCGAACAGCGCGCCGGCGGAGTTCACCGTCGTGATGGCCTGGAGCAGCGAGTTGTTGATGGCGTTGATGCCGCCAATCACCGCCGGCGCCGCGGCCGGCGGCAGCGGGGACGCCAGTCCGACGCCCGGGCAGACCGGCGGGCGCGGTCGAGCCGGCGGGGCGGCACCAGTACAGCGAGTCATTGTTCGTCACGCTGCCGGAGTCGATGTTGATCCGGCTTTCGAGCGTGAAGATCGCGCTGTAGCCGCCGCCCAGCGCTTCCGTGCCACGCAGACCCCAGCGCGACCCCTGCGAAATGCCGCTCATCACGCGCGTGGTGGAGAGGTCGCCGATATCGAGCCGCTCGACGCCGACGTCCACCAGTCCGTACAACGTGATGTTCGACTGCGCGAAGGCGGCCGGAAACGCGAACGCGAGCGCGACAGCTACAAGGCTTTTACGCATGGGGGTCTCTCCTGGCTCTTATAGGTTTTGAATCGCGGGATTGCCCCGCGGATGGTGCGAGAATAGCTCCGACATTCGGGCGAGCGCTCGGGTGCATCCAACTGCCTCTTTCGCCCGTCAGTTTTCCGCAACATGGCCCTGTCTTCGCTCAGTCCCCTCGATCAATGGCTTGCAGCCGCTGATCGCGCCTTGCGCACGCTTGCCGCCAGTCCGACCGCGCTGCGCCCATCGCCGGCGGCCGGCCTCGGCGCCAATGATGCGATGAGCCCCGAAGAGGCCCGCGAAGCGGCGGCCCTGATGCGGGTGAACCACGTGGGAGAGGTCTGCGCCCAGGCCCTGTATGACGCCCAGGCACTGGCCGCCCGCAACCCGGAACTGCGCGCCACGTTCGAGCAGGCCGCGCGCGAAGAGACCGATCACCTGGCGTGGACGGAGCAACGAATCCGGGAGTTGGGCGGGCGCACGAGCCTGCTCAACCCGCTCTGGTACGGCGGAGCATTCGCGATAGGCCTTGCCGCCGCCCGCATCGGTGACCGCGCGAGCCTCGGGTTCATGGCGGAAACCGAACGGCAGGTCGAACAGCACCTGCAGGGACACCTGGAGCGGTTGCCCGAAGGCGACACGGCGTCCCGGGCGATCGTCGCGCAGATGAAGGACGACGAGGTGCGCCATGCCGAGGCGGCGACGGACCTCGGAGGAGGGGAACTGCCGTTCCCGGTGCGGGTGGCGATGCGGATGGCGGCCCGCGTGATGACGCGCACCGCGCACTACATCTGACGCGGTCAGTCCTCGACGATCTCCACGCTGTGACTGATGTCCGCGGTCTTCGCCAGCATGGCGGTGGCCGAGCAGTACTTCTCGTGTGACAACTGCACGGCTCGCAGGACGGCGTCGCGGTTGAGGTTGCGCCCACGCACCGTGAACTTCATCTCGATGCGTGTGAACACCTTGGGATCCTGTTCCGCGCGCTCCGCCGTGACCTGCACTTCGCAGCCCCGGACGTCGTGCCGGCCCCGCTTGAGGATCAGGACGACGTCGTATGCGGTGCAGCCTCCGGTCCCCACCAGCACCATCTCCATCGGTCTCGGCGCGAGATCGTTGCCCCCGCCGGCGGCGGCGCCGTCCATCGTCACGAGGTGACCGCTCCCGGTCCGGGCGATGAAACTCATGCCGTCACCGCTCCAGCGAACGTTGCATTCCACGGTGCATTGCCTCCAGGTGTTGGATTTCCGGTCCGGATTCTGGCCCGCCGCCGCGTGCCGAGTACTGCCTCTAGATCCTGCCGGAAACGCTAAGTATTTGAACGTAAGGGGGAAACGGTGACTTCGTTCGAGGTGGAGTGTAAATCGCGCTCGCTTTCAACCTTGCAACGCAGCATCGCCGCTCGCATACTTCTCGGCAACGGGCGCCTCGGTGTCCGACCCTTGTCTCCTCCACCCTCCTTTAGGTGGATTCGGCCCGGCCTCTAGGTCCGGGCCAATTTTTTTGCGGCTTGCGCCGCAACCCCTTGAGCGAATAGAATTTAAGGCTTTCCGCGCGCCTGGTTGCCGGCCGGATCGGCTCTTATCGAGCCGTTTCATCGACCGCCGACCTGCTTTGGGCACATGAGGCCATTGGCCATACAGGCTCGGCGCGGGGTTCGGTTCCGAAAGATGCGCGTCAACGATGCGGCGGTGCAAGGCAACAAGCACCGGGGTCGATTGGCGGCGCGGCGCACAGCGCCATTGCCTGGATGAATGCCATGAAGACCTTTTCTGCGAAACACCACGAAGTCAAGCGCGACTGGCTGGTCGTCGACGCCAGCGACAAGGTGGTGGGGCGCCTTGCGAGCCAGATCGCGCTTCGTCTGCGCGGCAAGCACAAGCCCGAGTACACCCCGCACGTCGATACCGGCGACTTCATCGTCGTCGTCAACGCGGCCAAGCTGCGCGTCACCGGGGCCAAGGACGAGAACAAGATGTACTACCGCCACAGCGGCTACCCCGGCGGCGTGTACGAGACCAACTTCCGGAAGATGCAGGAGCGTTTCCCGGGTCGCGCGCTGCAGATCGCGGTCAAGGGCATGCTGCCCAAGGGCCCGCTTGGCTACGCGATGATCAAGAAGCTGAAGATCTACGCGGACGGCCAGCATCCGCACACCGCGCAGCAACCCAAATCGCTCGAGATCTGAGAGACGACATGATCGGCAACTACAACTACGGAACAGGTCGGCGCAAGAGCTCGGTCGCGCGCGTGTTCATCAAGCGTGGCAAGGGCGACATCCTCATCAACGGCCGCCCGATCGACACCTACTTCCAGCGCGAGACCGGCCGCATGATCGCGCGCCAGCCGCTCGAACTGACGAACCACAAGGACACGTTCGACGTCCTCGTCAATGTCCACGGCGGCGGCGAATCCGGCCAGGCTGGCGCGGTGCGCCACGGCATCACGCGCGCCCTGATCGACTACGACGCGACGCTGAAACCCGTCCTGTCGAACGCCGGCCTCGTGACGCGCGACGCGCGCGAGGTGGAGCGCAAGAAGGTCGGCTTCCGCAAGGCGCGCCGCCGGAAGCAGTTCTCGAAGCGCTAAGGCGAAGGCGACAAGAGGCGGCGCGGTTCACCGTGCCGCCTCCGGTTTTCCGCCTTGCTTCGGCCGTCCGGTGTGCCCCTTTTCAGGGGATGCAGCGGCCGGCCCCCGTGTCGATGATCACTCATCGCACGCCTATACTCGACGCAAAACAATAGGCCGCTCCGTAAGGCTTGCACGAGCGGCCTTTTCATTTGTCCGCGCGACCGAAGCGACGTGTCGAGGCGCCTGGAAGACAGATCCTGATGAAGTGGAAGTTGTGGGTGCGGAATCTTTCGGTCAGCGGCCCGCGGGTCGCCGTCCGCACTCAGCTTCCGTGGCCGCTGCGCGCGCTGATCGGTTTCGTTGGCCTTGCGCTCGCGATCGCGGCGGGCTTTGGCATCTACGAATACGGCCGCAACTTCGGCGGTCCCGACCGCGGTGAATTGCGCGAAGAGTTGAGCCGGGCGCGCTCGCAACTGGCGCAGGCGACCACGGAGCGCGACCGCCAGGCCGCCGCCGCCGTGAACTGGGAAAATCAGCTGAAGGTCGAGCGCTCAGCGCAGGAGCAGGTTCGCGTGCAGGTGAAGCTGCTCGAGGACGAGAACGCGCGACTGAAAGCCGACCTGGCGTTCTTCGAAAGCCTGTTGCCGATGCCGGCCAACGCGAAGGGCGTGGTCATCCGCAGCTTCAAGTTGCAGGCCGACGGCGAACCGAATTCGCTGCGCTATCGTCTGCTGGTGCAACAGAGCGGCCGTCCGGCGCGTGATTTCGTGGGCGCCGTGAGCCTGACCGTCAGCCTGCAGCAGGGCGGACGGCCCTGGGTGCTTCAGCTGCCGGACCCGGCGCTGCCCAATGCGGGTCCCGCGCCGCTGTCGTTCCGTCATTACCAGCGGGTGGAGGGCAGTTTTTCCGTCCCGGCCGGCGCGACGGTGCGCTCGGTCCTTGTGCGGATCCAGGCCGATGGCGAGACCCGCACCCAGCAAACGTTCACGATGTAGGAGGTGGCATGTTCGGCAACAAGACGACTCCCACGCAGAAAACCATCGGCACGCTGATCGGTGCCGGGACCGTGATCGAGGGCACGGTGACCTATACGGGTGGATTGCGCATCGACGGCGCCGTCACCGGCGACATCCGTTGCGGCTCGGGCGACGCCTGCATGGTGGTGATCAGCGAGCAGGGCAAGGTGGATGGCGAGGTGCACGCCGCCCATCTGGTCGTGTCCGGCACCGTCAATGGCCCGATTCACGCCTCGCAGTTGCTGGAACTTCAGCCCAAGGCGAGGATCACAGGCGATGTGCACTACAGGGCGCTCGAAATCCATCATGGCGCCGTGGTCGAAGGCCGGCTGATCTACACGGCGGGCGCCGAGGGCCGTCCCGCATTGAAACTGGCGGCCGGCGGCACCACCTCCGAGTCTTGACGGAGTCAGCCGCTGGCGTCCTCCTTGCCTATAATCGCCGACAGAATCTTTCTGGAGAAACGGACATGAACGCTGCAGTCGAGATGCCGGCGCCCCTGAACTTCACCGACGCCGCCGCCGCCAAGGTCAAGGCGCTGATTGACGAGGAAGGCAACCCGGAACTCAAGCTGCGCGTCTTCGTGCAGGGCGGGGGCTGCTCCGGCTTCCAGTACGGCTTCACCTTCGACGAGGTCGTCAACGACGACGACGCCACGATGGAGAAGAACGGGGTCACGTTGCTCATCGACTCGATGAGCTACCAGTACCTGACGGGCGCCGAAATCGACTACAAGGAAGACCTCGAAGGCGCGCAGTTCGTGATCAAGAACCCGAACGCCACCACCACCTGCGGGTGCGGTTCGTCGTTCTCGGCCTGACCGGCCGCGCGAGAAGAAAGGGGCGCCACGGCGCCCCTTTTTGTTGCATCCGCTCCGGGATCAGTTGGCCGGATAAAGCGCCCCGAGTATCCGCGGCTCCCCGTGCGCCGGTCGCTGCCGGAAGGTTGCCCGCCAAACGTTGCACGTGGCGCTGCGCCAGCCAGGCGAAGGCGAGCGCTTCCACCTGATCCGCGGGGACGCCGAGCGCGTCGGTCGGACGCACGGGCCGCGCATCGCCGACGCGACGCTGCAACGCGCGCATCAGCGTCGCATTGCGGGCGCCGCCGCCACAGATCAGCACCTCCGCGACGTTCGGCGCCCACCGCACGATCGGCATCGCCGATGACGCGCGCGGTCAGTTCGGTCAGCGTGGCCAGGACCGTCTTCGCATCCAGCGTCCGGCCTGCGAGCCGTTGCAGGACCCAGTCGAGCGTGAACAGATCGCGTCCCGTGCTCTTCGGCGGCTCCGCCTTGAAGAACGGCTCTTCCAGCAGCGCGTCGAATGAAGTCCTCGTCCGGCGTCGCCGTCGCGGCAAGCGCCCCGTCGGCATCGAACGAAGCACCCAACCGCGCCGACATCCAGCCATCGATGAGCACGTTGCCTGGTCCGGCGTCGAAGCCCAGTATCCGCTCGCCGTCGAGCACCGTGATGTTGCCGATGCCGCCGATGTTGACCACGACCCTCGGCGCGTCACCGCCGAAAGCGATGCGGTGAAACGCCGGCACCAGCGGCGCGCCCTGGCCACCGGCGGCCACGTCGCGGCTGCGAAAGTCGGCCACGACATCGATGCCGGAGAGTTCGGCCAGCAGCGCAGGCGCGTTGAGCTGCACCGTGTAGCCGAGATCCGGGCGGTGACGAACGGTCTGCCCATGGGCGCCGATCGCCCGCACCGCGCGCGCCTGCACACCACTCGCCTTCAGCAGCGCAGCCACCGCGCCGGCGTAGCAGCGCGACAGTTCCGCCGCCGCGACGTGGCTGCGATGGATTTCGTCGTGGCCCGGGGTGTTCAGCGCGAGTAACTCGGTGCGTAGCGCCGCCGGCAGCGCGTGATGAACATGGGCGATGGCGCGCGGCACGCGCGGGCCCGCAGTCGGCAAGCACGGCATCCACGCCGTCCAGGCTGGTGCCGGTCATGAGACCGATGTAGAGCTCGGAAGCGCCGCTGGCGGAGCCGCTCGGCGCGGACATGCGGGGAATCAGCGCGGCGTGGACTGCGCCACGGTCACGCGCTCGAGCAGAGCCAGTTGTTCGCGCAGGGGCGTCGCGGCTTCCCGGAATGCGGTCAGCAGCGTGGGCGCCAGCGGTTCGGCGCCCGGCAGCACTGCCGTCAGCGGATTGACCTGGCCGCCGTTCCTCTTCAATTCGAAGTGCAGGTGCGGTCCGGTGGCCCAGCCGGTCATGCCGACGTGACCGACGAGGTCGCCCTGTCCGATCCGCGCGCCGGCGCGCACGCCCGGAGCGATCTTCTGCAGATGGGCGTACAGGGTGGCGTGCTTGCCGTCGTGCTGGATCTCGACCATGTTGCCGTAGCCGTTCTGCCAGCCGGCGAACTTCACGGTCCCGGCGGCCACGGAACGGATCTTCGTGCCCGCTGGCGCCGAGTAATCGACGCCGCGATGAGCGGCGTCGTAGCCGAACACCGGGTGGGTCCTGCTGCCGCTGAAGCCGGAACTGACTCGGGTGTACTCCAGCGGCGAGCGCAGGAATCCGCGCTTCGTGCTGCGGCCGTCGAGGGCGTAGTACCCGCCGTTCCTGCTGCCGTCGGCGTGCCAGTACGCCTCGAAGCGCTTGCCGGAGTTGATGAACTCCACCGCGAGCAGCCGGCCGGGCCGGACGTATTCTCCGGATGCGTGGAGCGCCTCGTAGATGACGCGGAAGGAATCGCCGCGCTGCAGGTCGCGGTGGAAGTCGAGTTCGCTTTCGAGCGCGTCGACCATCTGCTGCGCGATCGAGTCCGGCACGCCGGCATCGTCGCTCGCGCCGTAGAGCGAGACCTTGACCTCGCCGCTGCGGATGCTCGATGCGGCGCTCCAGCGCGAGGTCCGCCTCGGACACCTGGAAGCCGTCGCCGGCACGCTGCACCGTCATCACCCGCGTGGTGCCCTGCGGCGCCTCGGCATCGCTGTCGAGGTAGACCTTCAGCCAGTGCAGTTCGCCTTCCGCCGTCGCGTTGACCTGCACGAAGCGCCCCGGCGCCAGTCGCAGCAGTGGCCGCGCGCGCGAATCGCTGCGCAGGAACGCCAGGGCGGCGTCGTCGCGCACGTCAAGCCGCGCGAGGAGCGTCGCCAGCGTATCGCCGCGCTCGATGCGCGCTTCGCGCACGAAGGCATCCTGGCGCTGCAGCAGCTCCTCGACCTGGTCGACGATGGACGGCGTGGCGACCGCTTCGACGATCGGCTGCGGCTGCAACTGGTCGAGGTCGAGCGCGGCGGGGGCGGCCGCGAGAGCGGCGATCGCGGCGGACAACGGCAACAGCGACAGGACCGCGCCGAATTCAATGCGGGCGCGGCGCGTTCGATCGATGCGATGCCAGCGACGCGCGAGCACGCGGAAGCCTAGGCGGGCATCGGCCGCAAGGCAGCGCACTCGATTGGCTAGAATCGCAACCGGCATCGGAGAAAACCGTGGGATGAAAGCGCACCGGGGGTGCGCTTTTTCATGGAGCCGCGATTATATGCTGGCCGGGGACCTCTCCTCGGATGCCCAGAACCGGGAAAAACATGACCACCGCGGGCGGCAATCTGACGATTTCAGCGGACGTGGAGCAGGCGCTGGCCACGGTCAGGCGTGGCTGTGACGAACTGCTGATCGAGGCCGAGTTCGCGCAGAAGCTCGCCCGGTCGGCGGCCACCGGAATCCCGCTGCGCTGCAAGCTGGGACTCGACCCGACCGCGCCCGACATCCACCTCGGGCACACGGTCGTCCTGAACAAGCTCAGACAACTCCAGGACCTGGGGCATACGGTCATCTTCCTGATCGGCGACTTCACCGTCGATGATCGGCGATCCATCGGGCCGCAACACGATGCGGCCGCCGCTGTCGCGCGAGGAGATCGAGTCGAACGCGAAGACCTACTTCGAGCAGGCCGCGCTGGTGCTCGACCGCGAGAAGACGGAGATCCGCTACAACTCCGAATGGTCGGAGCCGCTCGGCGCGGCGGGGATGATCAAGCTCGCGGCGAAGTACACGCTCGCGCGCCTGCTCGAGCGCGACGACTTCGCCAAGCGCTTCCGGGAGAGCACGCCGATCGCGATGCACGAGCTGCTCTATCCGCTGATGCAGGGCTACGACTCGGTCGCGCTGAAGTCCGACGTCGAGCTCGGCGGCACCGACCAGAAGTTCAACCTGCTCGTGGGCCGCGAACTGCAGCGCCACTACGGCCAGGAGCCGCAGTGCATCCTGACGATGCCGCTGCTCGAAGGGCTCGACGGCGTCGAGAAGATGTCGAAGTCGAAGAACAACTACATCGGCATCACCGAGGCGCCGTTCGAGATGTTCGGCAAGGTCATGTCCATCTCCGACGCGCAGATGTGGCGCTGGTTCGACCTCGTCTCCATGCGCAGCAACGAGGAGATCGCCGCGCTGAAGCGGCAGGCCGGGGAGGGGCGCAACCCGCGCGACATCAAGGTGCTGCTGGCGAAGGAAATCATCACGCGCTTCCATTCGGCGCCCCATGCCGAGCAGGCCGAGAGCGAATTCCTGTCGCGCTTCAGGTTCAACGCGATTCCGGAGGACATGCCGGAGTGCGCGGTCAATGCGGACGCCGGACGGCGGCATCGCCATTGCGTCGCTGCTGAAGCAGGCCGGCCTCGCGCCGTCGACGAGCGAAGCCGTGCGCAACGTCGAACAGGGCGGCGTGAAGGTGGACGGCGAGAAGATCGGCGAGCGCTCGGCGCGGCTGGTGGCGGGCACGTACGTCGTGCAGGTCGGCAAGCGCAAGTGGGCGCGGGTGACAGTGAAATGATGCCCGCCTGACCGCGCAACCCTGAGTTGACCGAGTGCCGGCGATCGGGATGCCGATCGCCGCCTCGCCGGACGGGCCGTGGCCCGGGTTTCGCCGCGCTGCGAAGTGCCCTTGCCGCTGTCCAGAAATGCGAAGACCCGCGCCCGCTGCAGACGGAGCATGTGTCTTCGTAGTGACCAGCGGATCGGCGGCGAAACGTGTTCCGCGCCTGCACCGGAAGGAAGGACGCAATGACTGCATCATCCGGCAAGTCATCGGGAACCGACTTCGGAGCTCCCTATTACTCCCATACGCTGAGCGAGGTCGACCGGGAAGTGGCGCGCCTCGCAAGCATCTGCAACGTCCGGCTGCTCGATGCCGGCGTCGTTGAGCGGGTGCTCGGCAACGACGCCAGCGTATGCGGCACCGACCAACGCGATGGCGTTCGAGAAATTGCGCAACGTGCTGATGATGCATTACGCGGTCCGAGCGCGCGCGGCCGAGTCGATCGGCCAGGCGGGCGCCGATGTGCTCGTGAAGCAGATCGTCGAGGAACTGAAGAAGAAGTTCGGCGGCGGGCTGGGTGGGCCGCCGGCGACGTCCTGACGGTCGACCTCGGAACCGTAACGCTTTAGCGTTCGCCGGCATTGCCTGCGCGTGCAGACAGGCGCAGTCCCGCCTGTCTGCCGCTTCCCCTCGCGCCAGCGGCATTGACCTCGATCCGGTCGCTCGCTGGCGTTGTCTAGATTGGTGAAGATGGCGCCGCGAGTGCGGTGCAACATAGCAGCGACTGTAGGAGGCGATCCGTTCCGGCTTGCCACTTCGGCCCGCGGCCGGCTTTGAACGCTGGCGTACTGGTCGGCCTGGTGCGCCGGCAAACCGATCGGGATGCGCAGGGCCCACTCAATCCAATCCGAGGTGCACGCATGGATATCGGCCGCCAACTGGCAAGCAGCCACGACATTTCGACCAAGGTCGCGCTGGTTCTCCGCAAGCGGTCCGCGATCGCGCAGAAGCACCTCAACGAGGCGCTGAAGAAGGCCTACGAAGAAAGTGGCGTGGGCCAGCAGAAGGCGGCACCGCTCTCGGCCGCACACGTCGTCACCGACTGGGCTTCCTACGCCGTGGACGCCATGCAGCGGGCCGTGCTGGTCCTCGACACGATGCGCGAGCGCGGCAACAACTTCCTGAAACACACAGCGGCTGGGCAGCCACCGCTACTGCACTTCGAGTACGAAACGGTGATGGACGCCCGCACATTCGCGCGTCCGGTCAATTACGCCCTGCTGAGGATCACCCCGCCGGAAGGTGTGGTGGTGGATCCCAAGCGGCGTCCGTACGTGATCATCGACCCGCGCGCCGGGCACGGTCCGGGCATCGGCGGCTTCAAGGACGATTCCCAGGTTGGCGTCGCGCTGCGCGAGGGCCATCCCGTCTACTTCGTCATTTTCTTCCGCGACCCTGAGCCGGGGCAGACACTGCTCGACGTCTGCGAGGCCGAGAAGCAGTTCGTGCGCAAGGTGCGCGAGCTGCATCCGGACAGCCCGAAGCCCGCGATCGTCGGCAACTGCCAGGGCGGATGGGCCGCGATGATGGTCGCGGCGGCGGACCCGGACGACACGGGGCCGATCGTGATCAACGGCGCACCCATGTCGTACTGGGGCGGCGCCTGGCAGGACGGCGCGGGTGACAACCCGATGCGCTACGCGGGCGGCAATCTGGGCGGCACGTGGTTGTCGTCGCTGACCGCGGACCTCGGCAACGGCGTGTTCGACGGCGCCTATCTGGTCGAGAACTTCGAGAACCTGAACCCGGCCAATACCTTCTGGGACAAGTACTACAACCTGTACGCCAACGTCGACACCGAGACGCCGCGCTTCCTCGAGTTCGAGCGCTGGTGGGGCGGCTTCTTCCTGATGAACCGGGAAGAGATCGAATGGATCACGCGCAACCTTTTCGTCGGAAACAAGCTCTGGACCGGCGAGACGAAGATGAAGGGTGGCAAGGCGTTCGACCTGCGCGACATCAAGGCGCCGATCGTCCTGTTCGCGTCGATGGGGGACAACATCACACCGCCGCAGCAGGCCTTCAACTGGGTGGCGGACGTGTACGGATCGACCGACGAGATCAAGGCGCGCGGCCAGGTGATCGTCGGTCTGCTGCACGAGGACATCGGCCACCTCGGTATCTTCGTGTCCGGCAAGGTGGCGAAGAAGGAGCACGCGCAGATCGTTTCGGTGCTGAAGTCGATCGAGGCGCTGCCGCCGGGCATCTACGCGATGTCCATCAAGGAGCGCGCGGGACGCAACGGCAAGCCGGAGTACGAGGTCGAGTTCATGGAGCGCTCGCTGGAGGAAATCGCGGCGCGACTGAACCGGTTCGAACGCGCGGACGAGCGACCGTTCGAAGCCGTCGCCGCGCTTTCCGAGTTCAACCAGCGCGCCTACGAACTGTTCCTGCAACCCTTCGTGCAATCGATGTCCAGCGAGTACACCGCGAAGCTGCAGCGGCAGTTCCACCCGCTGCGCATGCAGCGCTGGGCGCTGTCGGACCTCAATCCGTTCCTCGGCTGGGTGGCGCCGGCGGCCGCATGGGTCCGCTCGCAGCGCCGGCCGGTCGACAAGGACAACGCGGCGCTGAAGATGGAGAAGCTGGGCTCCGCCGCCATCAGCGCATCGCTCGAGTACTACCGCGCGATGCGCGACGCGATGAGCGAGGCGTCGTTCTTCCAGACCTACGGCAACGTCTTCTCGCTCTACATCGCCGACAAGGCGCAGGCGGAAGCGCAAGGCGAACAGATCGCCGAAGGGCGGGAACTGCCGTTCGTGAAGGAAGCGCTCGCGTCGATCGCCGAGGGCGGATATGCCGAGGCCGTGGCGCGCGTGGCGTGCCTGCTCGCGCGCAAGGGCGAGCCGCTGATGCTGTCGCGCCTGCAGATGCGACAGCAGCTGATCAAGGAGTACGGCGAACTGCTGCCGAAAGTGACGCCTGAGGAATGGCGTCGCGTCCGTGGCGAGCAGGAAATCATCGTCCGCTACGAACCCGACCAGGCCATGGCGACCCTCCCCGAGCTCCTGAAGGCGCCCGGCGACAGGGAGAGGCTGGCGGCGCTCGCGCGCGCGCTGCTGGGCGACGAGCGGGTGCAGCAGCGCTCCGAGGAGCAACTGGCGATGATCGACAGGATCGGCACCACGCTGGGAGGCAAGCGCGCCAAGCGCGCCCCGGCGGCGAAGAAGGCACGAACGCGCGCTGCCGCGCCGAAAGCGGTCGCCAAGCGGCGTTCGCGCAAGTGAGGCCATCATGAGTGAGCGAGCACACGAGAAGTACCAGCGGCTGATCGATTTCTGCCAGGCGCTACCGCCGACGCCGACCGCCGTCGCGCATCCCTGCGACGAGAGTTCGCTGCAGGGCGCCGTCGACGCCGCCAAGCTGGGCCTGATTTCGCCGATCCTCGTGGGTCCCAGGGCCAAGATCGAGGCCGTGGCGAAGAAGTGCGGCATCGACATCAGCCCGTACCCGATCGTCGACGCGGCGTACAGCCAGGAGTCGGCGGAGAAGGCCGTCGAACTCGTCCGCGAGGGCAAGGCCGACGCGCTGATGAAGGGCAGCCTCCACACCGACGAACTGATGGGCGCGGTCGTCAAGCGCGACACCGGCCTGCGCACCGCGCGCCGCGTCAGCCATTGCTTCGTGATGGACGTGCCGTCGTACCCCGAGACGCTGATCGTCACCGATGCAGCCGTCAACATCGCGCCGACGATGGAGGACAAGGTCGACATCATCCAGAACGCCATCGATCTCGGCCACGCGCTGCGCTTTCCCGAGGTCCGGGTGGCGATCCTGTCGGCGATGGAAACGGTGAATCCCAAGGTGCCATCGACCGTCGAGGCGGGCGCGCTCTGCAAGATGGCCGACCGTGGCCAGATCACCGGGGCCGTGGTTGACGGTCCGCTCGCGCTCGACAACGCGATCAGCCTCGAGTCGGTGAAGATCAAGAAGATCGACTCGCCGGTGGCGGGCCGTGCCAACGTGCTGGTCGTGCCCGATCTCGAAGCCGGCAACATGCTGGCCAAGAGCCTGTCGTTCCTGGCGGGCGCGGATGCCGCCGGCATCGTGCTCGGCGCGCGCGTGCCGATCATCCTGACCAGCCGCGCCGACTCCGTGATGACGCGCCTTGCGTCGTGCGGCGTGGCGGTGCTCGTCGCGCATGCGCGTCGGGAGGCGGCGAACAAGGCGGTGCCAGCATGACGGACGCGATCCTGGTACTGAACGCGGGCTCGTCGAGCATCAAGTTCTCGCTGTTCGCGACCTCGGGCGAGGACCTGACGCTCGTGGCGCGCGGCCAGGCGGAAGGCCTCTACACGTCGCCGCGCTTCGTTGCGAAGGACAACGCCGGGGCAGTGACCGAGGAAAAGGCCTGGGGCGACGGCGTTGCGCTCGGTCACGAGGGCGCGCTCGATCACCTGGTCCAGTTCCTGCGCGCCCGTTCGGAGGGGTACAGGCTGGTCGGCGCCGGGCACCGCGTCGTGCACGGCGGCCTCGAGTATTCGCAGCCCGCGCGCGTGAGCGAGCAGGTGCTGGTGGCGCTGGAGAAGTACATCCCGCTGGCTCCGCTGCACCAGCCGCACAACCTGGCGCCGATCCGTGCGCTGATGCAGCGCGCGCCCGACCTGCCGCAGGTGGCGTGCTTCGACACCGCCTTCCACCGCACGATGCCGCCGGTGGCGCAGGCGTTCGCGCTGCCGAAGTCGATCACCGACCGCGGCGTGGTGCGCTACGGATTTCACGGGCTGTCCTACGAGTACATCGCGAGCGTGCTGCCGAAGGTCGAATCACGGGCCGCGTCGGGCAAGACGGTCGTGCTGCACCTCGGCAACGGCTCGAGCATGTGCGGGATGTCCGCCGGACGCAGCGTGGCGAGCACGATGGGGTTCACGGCCGTCGACGGGCTCCCCATGGGAACCCGCTGCGGCAACCTCGATCCCGGTGTCGTCCTGTACCTGATGGACGAACTGAAGATGGACGTGCGCGCCATCGAGAAGCTGATCTACCAGCAGTCCGGCCTGCTCGGGGTCTCTGGGATCTCCAGCGACATGCGCGTGCTGCTCGAAAGCAAGGAGGCCCGCGCGAAGGAGGCGATCGACCTGTACGTCTACCGCATCGGACGCGAGCTGGGTTCGCTCGCGTCCGCGCTCGGCGGTCTCGACGCGCTCGTGTTCACCGCGGGGATCGGCGAGAACAGCGCCGAGTTGCGCGCGCGCATCTGCGCCGACGCCGCCTGGCTCGGACTCGAACTCGATCCGGAGGCCAATCGCGGCAACGGCCAGCGCATCAGCCGCGCGGGCAGCCGGGTCAGCGCGCTGGTCGTCCCCACCAACGAGGAACTGATGATCGCGCGCCACACGCGGGCGGTCCTGACGGCACGCGCGGAGCGGGCGCCGTAAGCGCAAGACTCACAGGGAATCAGCATGGCTCTCGAAACTCCCCGCCCCATCCTGCAGGGCCGCAAGGCCCTGGTCGTCGGCGTCGCCAACGACTCGTCGATCGCGTACGGCTGCGCGCAGGCGTTCCGTGAACTCGGCGCCGACCTGGCGATCACCTACCTGAACGAGAAGGCACGACCGCATGTCGAGCCTCTGGCGAAGGCGCTCGAAGCGCCGATCTTCATGCCGCTCGACGTCAGCGTCCCCGGCCAGCTCGAAGCCGTGTTCGAGCGGATCGGCAAGGCATGGGGCAAGCTCGACATCCTCGTGCACTCGATCGCCTTCGCGCCGAGGGAGGACCTGCAGGGCGGTCTGCTGAACTGCTCGGCCGACGGATTCGCCAAGGCGATGGACGTCTCCTGCCATTCGTTCGTCCGCATGGCGAAGCTGGCCGCGCCGCTGATGACCGACGGCGGCACCATGTTCGCGATGAGCTATTACGGGGCGAACAAGGTCGTTGCCAACTACAACGTGATGGGGCCTGTGAAGGCGGCCCTCGAGGCCTGCTGCCGTTACCTCGCGTTCGAGCTGGGCGGGCAGAACATCCGCGTTCACGCGATTTCGCCCGGGCCGTTGAAGACGCGAGCGGCGTCGGGCCTGAAGGACTTCGACCTGCTGCTCAACGAGGCGGCGCAGCGCGCGCCGCTCGGTGAACTGGTCGACATCATGGATGTCGGCTACACCTGCGCCTTCCTGGCGACGCCGTACGCAAGGCGCTTGTCCGGGTCCACCTTGTACGTGGACGGCGGCGTCAACATCGTCGCCTGACGCCTGCCAGGCCTGGCGCCGGCCGTCGTCGTCAGCCGACACGGTTCGTGCCGCCGGATCACGGCGCCGGATCAGGGCATCGACGCCCGCGACTTGAAGGTCGCGGCAGCGACGAAGAGGTGCCCGCCGTCGACGCGTACCTCGTGCTTCTCGATGGCCAGTGCGGGCAGGCCGACGACGCAACCCTGCTCCACGTCGTACTGCCAGCCGCAGCCGGAACAGGTGAGTTGCGCGCCCGCGAGAGCCGCGATCGACAGCCGGGTCCCGCAGCGCAGGCAGAGATCGCCGACGGCCACCACATGGCCGTCCAGGTTGATCAATGCCAGCTCCGCGTCCCCGACTGCCACGTGGAGGGCGGCGCCCGGCGGGACCTGGTCGAGCGTTCCGACCTCGAGTAAGCCCGTAACCGGGGGGCTGAGGCACGGAGGGTCGTCCTGGCGGTCGCTCATGTTCGCGTGTGGATTGGAGGCGGACTCCGACGCTGCCGCGCGTCGGCAAGACCGCACCATCAACCATTCCGTGCGGAGTGTCTTCCCCCTTCTGGACAAGGCATGCCGCGTACCCGCTGCAGGCCGAAGAACGGGGCCGGCGGTGTCTAGAATTGCTAATCGATTGACGGCCCGCAAGGCGGAACGGCGTATCCGGGCGAGCCTGAACGGAGCAAGAGAGCAAGAAGGGAAACACTGGTGGACATGCGCATTACTGGAGCGTGCCCGGCGATGTCGCAGGGTGCCCATGCCTGGACGCAGCGCGTGGGAGCTTTTGTGGCGCTCCCGCAGCTCATACGGCAATTGGGCGGAGACCCGGCGCCGGTGCTGGCGGGCGCCGGTCTCGAGCCCGGCGCCTTGAGTCATCCCGACAACAAGGTGCCGTACGCGGCGTTCGTCAACGTCCTAGGCCTTGCTGCCGAAATCACCCATTGCCCCCACTTCGGGTTGCTCGCCGGGCGCATGTTCCGGCTTTCGCAGCTCGGCACGCTCGGCGAACTGATGCGTCATTCGGCGACGGTCGGGCGCGCCCTCGAGGCACTGACCGTCTTCCAGCACATGAACAGCGAGGGTGGTCTGGCGTTCGTGCTGAAGCGCGGCGACTTCGTCGACCTTGGGTACGCGATGTATCACCCGTCAACGTCGGGCGCGGGGCAGATGTACGACGGCGCGCTCGCGGTCGTCGATGAATTTCATGATGGAACTGTGCGGACCGACGTGGAAGCCTTACGAGGTTTTCCTGGCGCACGCGAAGCCGCGCGACATCGCGCAGTACCGCGCGTTCTTCAAGGTCGCCCCGCGCTTCGACTCCGAGTTCAGTGCGATCAGGTTTCCAGCCAGGGACCTCGATCTCTGCGTCGAGGGCGCGGACCCGCACGGCCTACCGGCAGGCCGAGCGGTTGGCACGACGCGCGGGACCGCCGGACTTCCTGCAGCAGGTCTATCGCGGTCTGCGCCGCCTGATGCTGGACAACCGCCACTCCGGCGACGATCTGGCCCAATTGCTTGCGATGCATCGCAGGACCCTGAACCGGCGGCTGAAGGCCGAGGGGACCACGTTCCAGCGCGTGCTCGACGACGTGCGCTTCGAAGTGGCGCGCGACCTGTTGTCCAACTCGAACGTTCACCTCGACGACATCGCAGCCACCCTCGGCTACGCGGCGGTCACGCCCTTCATGCGCACGTTCCGGCGCTGGTCGGGCACGACGCCTGGTCAGTGGCGGCGGAGCGTGCGCGCCGAAACGGACGGGGCGATCGCCTGAACCCGCGTATCGTCGGAGCGCGGCGGGTGCCGCTCCCGGCCTCGCGCAATGCGCCGCGTGATGGGCGAGGGGCTGTCCAGAATTGCTAAGACGCGCCGAGGGGGCGGCGGTCACCATCGACTGAACCGGGGAAGGGGCGCCCAAGCGGGCTGTCGACCATGAATCGATTGACTACTAGCGGACCTAGCGGCGGCCGGAGGCCCGCATCGGTCGCAATGAAGCTGCGCCGCATCACGACGGCGGCGAGCGTTGCGGCCATGTTGCTTGCGCCGGCCACGGCGGCGGCCTCGTTTCTCAGCGGCGAAGCGCTCGACACCGCGGCGAACGTCCTGGCGTGGGTCGTGCTGTTCGTCGTGCCGGCCGTCGGGATCACGCTGTTCTGGGTCGTGCACGTGATGCCGGAAAAGATCGCGCACAAGAACCATCATCCGCAGCGCAAGGCCATCCAGACGCTGTGCCTGCTTTCGCTGGTATTCGGCGGGCTGCTGTGGCCACTCGCCTGGCTGTGGGCCTACACGAAGCCGGTCGGCTACAAGCTCGCGTACGGCACCGAGATGCACGAGGACTACTTCCTCGAACTCGCGGAGAAATGGCGGAAGGGTGAACTGCCCGACGTGGAGCAGCGGCAGTTGCGCGCCGAGCTGGACGCCGTGGCGGCGCGGGGTGCATTGACGCCCGCGCTGCGTTCGCTCCGCGATGAACTTGCGACAGGCGGGACCCGACCGATCGAAGCGGCGCCGGTCGCCGCCGTCGCAGTCGCGGAGTGCGTGATGGACAGTCCTGCTGCTCGGCCATCTACGCGGCGATCGTCTGGTTCGTCTTCATCAAGATGAAGTGGCTGCCGTGGAACACCGGCACCCAGGTGACGGTCGTGATCATCCCCATCGTTGCCCTCACGGTGCTGATCCTGGCGCTGAACGTCGTCGCGCCTTCGAGCGCCGACGTGCGCGTGATCAAGTACGTGATCAACATCGTGCCGCAGGTGCGCGGCCGCGTGATCGAAGTGCCGATCGAACCGAACCGGCTCGTCAAGAAGGGCGACGTGCTGTTCCGCATCGACCCGACGCCGTATCGAGCTGACGGTCCGGTCGCTCGAGGCGCAGCTGGCCAGCGCGGTCGCGGGCTCCCGCGAGCTGGGTGAACAGATGATCGGCGCGCAGGGCAAGGTCGTGGAGGCGCGTGGCGCGATCCAGCAGAGCGAGGCGAAGATCCGCGAGGTGCAGACCCGGATCGACCTGGCCCGCACCCGCGTCGCGCAGAACAAGGAACTGGTGGCCACCGGCGCCGGCGATCGGTTCGCCCTGGAGAAGGCCCAGACGGATCTCGCCGAACTCGAGGCGCAACTGGACACGGCGCGTGCATCGGCCGCGCAGGCACGCGCTGCCGAGACCCAGGCGCTCGCCGGCGAGCGTCAGCTCAAGGAACGCAGCAAGGGCACGTTCAAGGACGAGTACGCGCCGGTCGCGAACATCCGCGCGCAGCTGGCCAACGCCAAGTGGGAACTCGAGCAGACGACGGTGGTGGCGCCGGCGGACGGCTACCCGACCAACGTCCAGCTGCGTCCGGGTTCGTTCACGACCGCGTTCCCGATCACGCCCGCGATGACGTTCGTCGAGGAGAAGTACCAGGTCGTCGCGCTGTTCCACCAGAACGAGCTGCAACTGGTCGAGGAGGGCAACGAGGCCGAGTTCACGCTCAAGGCGCATCCGGGTCGCATCATCAAGGCGAGCGTGGAGTCGATCGTCTGGGCGCAGGGCCAGGGCCAGGTGGCCAACACGACGCAGTTGCCGATGACCGGCGTGGGGCCGATGCCGCCCGGGCGCTTCCCGGTTCGACTCACCGTCGCCGAACGGGACGCCGACCTGTTCCTGCCGGCCGGTGCGCTTGGCCAGGGCGCGATCTACACGGAGCACGGGGCCGCGATCCAGATCCTGCGCAAGGTCTTCCTGCGAGTCGGCGCGAAGCTCGACTACCTGGTCCTGAAGCTGCACTGATCCGATGCGCGTCTCGCTCGCCGCCCTGTTGACGCCGATCGCGCTCGCGGTGGCGGGTTGCGCTTTGCAGTCGCCGCCCGCGCCGAAGGACATCCAGGCGCAGTCGTTGCAGAACGTCAGGACGCCGCCGAAGTGGGCCGCGGCGGGTGGGGCCGAGGGCAGCGTGGCCGACGCCTGGCTGGCGTCCTACAACGACCCGCAGCTCGACGCCCTGGTGCGCGAAGCGCTCGCCTACAACGCCGACCTGCGGGTGGCGGCCGGTCGCATCGAACAGGCGGCCGCGTACGCCAGGCTCGCCGGCGCAACGCTTTACCCGGCCGTCGACCTGCTGGCGCACGGTGGCGGCAAGCTCGGAGGCGACAACTCGGGCATCAGCGGGGTCGGCATCTTCGCGAACTGGGAACTCGACATCTGGGGCCGCGCGCGCTCGCAGGCCGCGGCGGGTGGCGCGCAGTACGAATCGGTGCAGGCCGATGTCGGAATATGCCCGCCAGTCGATCGCCGCGATGGTGGCGAAGAGCTGGTTCCTCGCGACGGAAGCGCGCCTGCAGCGCGCCACGGCCGACGAGATCGTCCGCGCGTCCGAGCAGTACCTTGGGCTCGCCCGCGACCGACAGCGCATCGGCAGCGGCGACGAGTACGACGTGGTGATCGCGCAGGCGAACCTCGACACCTATCGCGACGCCGCGCGGCAGCTGGCGCTGGCCCAGCAGCAGGCGGTGCGTGCGATCGAAACGCTGGTCGGGAGGTACCCGGCGGCCGCGCTCGAGGTGCCGGCGGCGCTCCCGGCGAAGCCGCCCGTGGTGCCGGTCGGGCTGCCATCCGAACTGCTCGAACGGCGTCCGGACGTCGTGGCCGCCGAGCGGCGCGTCGCGGCGGCCTTCAACAAGGTGGCCGAAGCGAATGCCGCGCGCCTCCCGAAGATCGCGCTGACGGCCGGCGTTTCCAGCATTTCGAGCGACGTGTTCGTGCTGAAGGACCAGGACTACCCGGTGTTCAGCCTGGGGGCCAACCTGGCCGCGCCGCTCTTCCACGGCTGGGCGCTGCAGGCGAACGTCGAAATCCGCACCGCCGAGCAGAAGATCGCGATTGCCGACTACGGACGCATCGCGTCGCGCGCGTTCTCGGAGGTCGAATCCGCGTTGTCTGCGACGTTTGCCGCCGACGAACGGGAAGCGATCCTCGGTCGCGCGGTGACGAGCAATGCGCGCGCCCTGGAACTCGCGCAGACGCGCCTGCGCGTCGGTTCCGGCGACCTGCGCGCGGTGCTGCAACAGAACGTCGCGCTGTACGCGGCGCGAACTTCTCTCGTGAAGGTCCAGACTGAACGCCTGGTCCAGCGCGTGAACCTCAACCTGGCATTGGGCGGCAGCTTCGAGGCGCGTCCGATGCAGCCCGGAGCCGCCGCGGGTGAGCCGGTCGCGCAGTCGGGCGGGGCGACCCGGCGGTAGCGCCGCCGCCAGACCCGAAATGCATCCTCAGCAAGGAGTCCCATGAAACCATTTGCCCGGAAGTCCGCGATCGCAGCGGCATGTGCCGCGCTGCTCTGCACCGGCGCCTTCGCCCAGCAGTATCGCCTACCCCGCCAAGGGCCAGTCGCCCGACCAGCAGAAGAAGGACGAGTCGGCCTGCTATCAATGGGCCGTGCAGCAAACGGGGTTCGATCCAGCCAAACCCGCGGCGGCGCCGGCCGCACCACCGCCGCCAACGACGGCGACCGGCACCACGCCAGGTGCCGGCGCGCGCGGCGCGGCTCGCGGCGCCGTGGTCGGTGAAGTGGTCGGCGGCGACGCCAGCACCGGAGCCGCGGTGGGCGCCGCCGCCGCGCGCGGTCAGAGCCGCAGGCAGAACGCAGCGCAGGCCCAGCAGCAGCAACAGACCGCGCAGCAGGCGACTTCGCAGCAGCAGGCCGCATTCGGGAAAGCGCGCGCGGCGTGCCTCGAGGGCCGCGGTTACACGGTCAAATAGCCGGATGCATCGCATCCCTGGAATGGAGAGCGGTATGAGCCCGAGTCGAATCGATCCTGCAGAACGCCGAGTGAGGCCCGCGTGGTTGGCCCTCGTCGCCACTGGCATGGCGATGCTTTTTTCCGCCACGGTGCTGGCGCAGGCGCCTGCAGCCGGCGGCGCGCCGCCGCCTCCGGCCGCTGACGACCTCACGCAACTCGTCGGGCGCATCGCGCTCTATCCCGACGACCTGGTGGCGATCATCCTGCCGGCGGCAACCAGTCCGCTGCAGATCGTCCAGGCCGATCGCTATCTCGACAAGCGCAAGTCGGATCCCAAGCTGCCGATCGACGACAAGTGGGACGACCCCGTGAAGTCGCTGCTCAACTATCCGGACGTCGTGAAGATGATGAGCAACGACCTCGACTGGACGAGCGCGCTCGGCGAGGCGGTCGTCGCCGACCAGGGCGCGGTGCTGGAGTCGGTGCAGGTGTTCCGGCGCCAGGCGCAGGCGGCGGGCAACCTCAAATCGGATACCAAGCAGGTGGTGAAGACCGAGAAGGAGGTCATCATCATCCAGCCGGCGGATCCGCAGGTGGTCTACGTCCCGCAGTACAACCCGTCGACCGTTGTCGTCTACGGCGCTGCGCCGATGTGGGGCTACTACCCGACGCCCTATCCGTCGTACTACTACCCGTATGCGCCGGGCGCCGCGATGGCCGCGGGCGTGATCTGGGGTGCGGCGATCGGCGCCGCGTGGAGCGGCAATCACTACGGCTGGGGCGGCGGCAACGACATCAACATCAACCGCAACACCAACGTCAATGTCGGCAGTGGCAACACGGTCAATCGCGGGCAGGGCGGTGGTGGGCAGGCCTCCCAGTGGAAGTCGAGCAAGCAGCCGGGACAGGTGAGCAGCTCGGTCGGCAAGACGGCGCCGGCGAACCGCGCGGGCGATGCGCGGGGCGGAGCCGGCGCATCGGCGGGCGGTGGAGCGCGTGCATCGGCGCAACCGGCCGGCGGCGGTGACCGGGGCGGTGGAGCAGGCGCCGGTGGTGACCGTGGTGGCGCTGGCGGCGGGGGGCGGAGCGCGGCCCTCGACGCAACCTGCGGGCGGTGCCAGCCGGGGTGGCGGTGGCGACAGTGCGTTCGGGGGCTATGACTCCGGTCGGCAGACGCAGAAGGACAGTTCGCGGGGCGCCTCGAGTCGCGGTTCCTCGTACGGCGGTGGCGGTGCTTCGTCGTACGGCGGCGGCGGTTCGCGTCCGACGGCGAGCAGCAGTGCGTCGCGAGGTGGCGGTGGCGGCGGCGCGGCGCGTGGTGGCGGCGGTGGTGGCCGCGGCGGCGGCGGACGTCGATAGGGAAGGAGCGAACTCATGCGCGCAACCCATGGCAAGGCGTCATCCATGAAAAACACTTCCCTCTGGTCATTCGTGTCCCGGGTCGTTCTCGCATTCGCGATGGCCATTCCGCTGTCGTCCGTCGCGGCACCGCAGGAGACATTCGCCACGCCGGAGGCGGCGGCCGATGCCCTGCTGGCGGCGCTGAAGGCCGACGGCGACGTGCCGCTGACGGCGCTCTTTGGCGATGAACACAAGGTCAAGCTCTTCGATCCCGATGCCGCGGCGGCGAAGGCGAACCGCGCCAGGATCGTCGCCTCGATGCAGACGCTGCGCGTGCTCAGGGAGCCGAGCGCGGACCGCCGCATCCTCGTGATCGGCGACAAGGCCTGGCCAGTGCCGTTTCCCATCGTGAAGACCGGCGATCGCTGGCGCTTCGCCACCGAGGAAGGCATCGAGGAACTCATCAATCGCCGGGTCGGCGGCAACGAGCGCAACGCCATCTCGGTGTTGCGCGCCTTCGTCGACGCCCAGCGCACTTACGCCTCCCGCGATCGTGACGGCGACGGCGTGCTGCAGTACGCGCAGAAGGTCATGAGTTCTCCGGGCAAGCAGGATGGCCTGTACTGGCCGTCCGATCCGGCCAAGGGCGAAGAGGCCAGCCCCTTCGGGCCGCTCATCGCCGAAGCAACTCCGTACACGGCCGGACACAAGGCCGGGGACCCGTACCGCGGCTATTACTTCCGCATCCTGTCGCAGCAGGGTAAGAGCGCGGCGGGCGGTCCTTACGGCTACGTGATCAACGGCCGCATGATCGCCGGCTTCGCGATGGTGGCGTATCCGGCCTACTACGGCGAGAGCGGCGTGATGACGTTCATCGTCAACCACAACGGCGTGGTGTACGAGCGCGACCTCGGCCCGAACACGGCCAAGCTGGCGCCCGGCATCAAGGCCTTCGACCCGGGCAAGGGCTGGAACGTCGTCAAGCCCGAATGATGTCCTGCTTTCACACCCCTCTCAATGAACTGGAGCCACTCCATGCGTCTTTCATTACTTGTCGCCGCCATCGTTTCGACCTTTGCGCTGGTCCAGCCTGCGAGCGCGCAGACGAGCAATGCCGCAGTCACCAGCTCGCCCGGCAAGGTCGGAGTCGCGCAGACCGCTGAAGTCAGCGCGACGATCACGGCGATCGACAAGGCGACGCGCGGCATCACGCTGAAGGGGCCGAAAGGCGACGAGGTGAAGGTCGTCGCCGGGCCCGAGGTCAGGAACTTCGATCAGTTGAAGGTTGGCGACGTCGTGCAGCTGAAGTTCCTCGAGTCGCTCGTGCTCGAGTTGAAGAAAGGCGGCGGCCTGAAGGTCGAGAAGACCGAGGCGGTGGGCGGAGCACGCGCCAAGCCCGGCGAGCAGCCGGGAGGCGTCGTCGGGCGGCAGGTCACCGTGGTCGGCGACGTCATCAAGCTGGACGCGGCGACGCAGACCATCACGGTGAAAGGTCCGGAGCGGACGGTCGAGCTGAAGGCGCGCGACCCGGAGCAGTTCAAGCTCGTCGCCGTGGGTGACCAGATCCAGGCGACCTACACGGAGGCGATGGCGGTGGCGGTGACGCCGGTGGCCAAGCCGGCTGCCAAGGCCGCGCCCAAGAAAGAGAAGAAGGGCGGCTGCTAGGAACGCCACGCCGATCGGGCAAGCGCGCGTCGTTTGCCCGAGTCACAACGCCGGCGCGGCCGGCCGTGATGCCGCGCCTCGGCGGCGCGTGCATCGCGGGGAGAGTTGTCGAACCGGTGAGGCAACGTCAGGCTAGGCGTAACCGGGCTCGCGATCGCGCAGCCTAGAATCGGCAGATGATTGCCCTGATCCAGCGGGTCTCGCAAGCCTCGGTGGCGGTCGACGGCGCGGTGGTCGGGCAGATCGGGCGCGGCGTGCTGGCCCTGGTCTGCGCGGAGCGGACCGACAGCGAGGCCGAGGCGGCGGCGCTGGTCGCCAAGCTGCTCGGATACCGTATCTTCCCGGACGAGCAGGGCCGCATGAACCGGAGCCTCGTCGACATCGATGGGGAACTGCTCGCCGTGCCGCAGTTCACGCTCGCCGCCGACACCAACAGCGGCACCCGGCCGAGCTTCACGCCGGCCGCGCCGCCCGAACTCGGCGAGCGGCTGTTCGGGGAATTCGTGCGCCGTGCACGCGAGCGCGATGTCCGCGTCGCGACGGGCATGTTCGGCGCCCACATGCAGGTGCAACTGATCAACGACGGGCCGGTGACCTTCTGGCTGCAGACGCGCCGGCCGGATGGTGCAAAGGGATGACGAGAGGAGACGACCATGAAGCTCAGGAGTGATTCTTTCCAGAACGGCCAGCCGATACCCGGCGAGTACGCGTTCTGCGTGATCGACCCGAAATCGCACGTGACCCTGTCGGGCAACCGCAACCCGCACCTCGCATGGGACGACGTGCCGGCCGGCACGCGCTCGTTCGCGCTGATCTGCCACGACGTCGACGTGCCGAGCAAGGCGGACGATCTGTTCAAGGACGACCGTGAAATCCCGTCGACGCTGCCACGCGTGGACTTCTATCACTGGGTGCTGGTCGACATTCCCGCGAGCGAAACGTCGATCCCGGCCGGCAGCTACTCGAAGGAGGTCTCGCCGCGCGGCAAGGCCGGGCCGGCGACGCCCCACGGGACGCGCCAGGGCATCAACGACTACACGGGCTGGTTCGCCAACGATCACGACATGAACGGCGACTACTACGGCTACGACGGCCCGTGCCCGCCGTGGAACGACTCGATCCTGCACCACTACGTCTTCACGCTGTACGCGCTGGACATCGACCGCGTTCCAGTCGAGGGCAAGTTCACCGGCCCCAATGTGCGCAAGGCGATCGAAAGTCACGTGCTCGCCAGCGCCGCCATCACCGGCACCTACACCCTGAACCCGCGGCTGGCGTGAGGATCGCGGGGTGACGACGCAACTGCTGGTGATCCGGCACGGCGAGACGGCCTGGAACGCCGAGCATCGCATCCAGGGCCATCTCGACATCCCGCTGTCGCCCACCGGCGTGCGCCAGGCCGGGCGTCTGGCGGAGCGGCTGGCCAGCGAAAGCGTCCACGCGGTCTACTCCAGTGAACTCGCGCGGGCGTGGCTGACCGCCGAGCCGCTGGCCGAGCGGCTCGGCCTGCAGGCGATTCCGGAGCCGCGGCTGCGCGAGCGTTCGTTCGGCATCTTCGAGGGACTGACGCTCGACGAGATCGCCGAGCGGCATCCCGAGGCGTTCCGGCTCTGGCGCGCGCGCGATCCGGCCTGGGCGATGGACGGCGGTGAAACCGGCCAGCAGCTGATCGATCGCGTGCTGGCGGCGCTGCACGACATCGCCGATCGCCATCGCGGCGAGACGGTCGCCATCGTCACCCACGGCGGCGTGCTCGACGTGGCGTATCGCGCGGCGCGCGCGCTGGACTGGGACGCGCCGCGCGAGCACCAGATGCTGAACGCGAGCATCAACCGGGTCCGCGTGACCTTCTCGCCGCCCGCCCTCGCGATGGTGGACTGGGGCGACGTCGCACACCTCGCCGAGTCGCGCGACGAGACCCTGACCTAGCGGCTCTCCCGCGGCTGCAACGTGCTTGACCGCCGCCAAGCCCGCGCGGCGGCCCGCTCCTACAGTGAATCCATGACCGGGACGCTGTCGCTCATACTGACCTTCGGCGTCAGCGCCGGCATCGGCCTGCTCGTCGGGCTCGAACGCGAACGCAAGCCGACGGCCAAGGCCGGCGTGCGCACCTTCACGCTGATCGCGCTGCTCGGTTCGCTGGCGGCGTTGCTGACCGAGGCCACGGGGTCGGCATGGGCGCTGGGCGCCGGCGCGGTGGCGGTGACCGGCACGCTGGTCGCGGCCTACCTGCAGGACCCGGAGTCGGTCCGCGACGACTCCGGCACCACGACCGTGGTCGCCGCGCTCGCGGTGTTCTTCCTCGGGGCCATCAACTACTACGGCTATCGCATCCCGGCGGTCGCGCTCGGCGTCGGCATCACGGTGCTCCTGTATTTCAAGGCCGAGATCGAAGGGTTCAGCCAGAAGCTGACCGGCCAGGACGTGCGTTCGATGCTGCAGTTCGCCGTGCTGACCGCCGTGATCCTGCCGCTGCTGCCCGACCGCGCGTTCGGGCCATACGGTGTGCTCAATCCCTTCCAGGTCTGGCTGATGGTCGTGCTGGTCGCCGCCGTGAGCCTGTCGGGATACGTCGCGTGGCGCCTGACGCTCGGACGGCATGGCCTGCTGCTGACCGGCGTGCTGGGCGGGCTGGTGTCGAGCACGGCGACGACGCTGGGCTACGCGCGACAGGTCGCCGCGGGCAGCCAGTCGATGCCCGCCGCGGTACTGGTGATCCTGCTGGCCAATGCGACCATGCTCGTGCGTGTGCTGTTTCTCGTGGGCGTGGTTGCGCCCGCCGTGCTGCCGCAGGCCCTCGTGGCCCTCGTGCCGGCGCTGCTCGTTGCCCTCGGGGGGGTGGCATGGCGCTGGAAGGCGGTCGATACGATCCCGGCCAACGGCGAGGAGGCGTTTCGCAACCCCACGCAACTGGGCACCGCCATCGGCTTCGGAGCGGTCTACGCGCTGGTGCTGCTGTTCAGCGCCTGGGCCAACGACGTGTTCGGCGTCAGCGGCGTGCTCGCGCTGGCGGCGGCGTCGGGCCTGACCGATGTGGACGCCATCACCCTTTCGTCGATGCAGATGCTCGACCGCGAGGCGCTGTCGAGGGACATGGCGTTGACCGCCGTGACGACAGCCATCGGCTCGAACCTGGTGTTCAAGATGGTGACCGCGTCGACGGCTGGCGGGCCGGCGCTGCGCGGCCCGATCGTGCGCGCCTTCGGCGCGGTGCTGCTGGGCCTCGCCGCCGGTCTGGCCGCCCTGCACGCGCTGGCATAATTCCGCTCGCCATCCCGTTCCGCGTGACTGGCGAAGAGGGTGACAACACCCGGGAAGCGCGGACTCTCGATGCCACCGTCCGGTGGCTGCCGTTCGCCTGGGCACGATGGCAAGTGACCATTCCCCACACTTGCATCCGGCGCGAGGAACCATGTTCAACCGAGCTACCCATACGGTCCAGGCCGTGGACCCCGAGATCTTTGCGGCCATCCAGAACGAACACCGGCGGCAGGAACAGCACATCGAGCTGATCGCTTCCGAGAACTACACCAGCCCCGCGGTGATGGCCGCGCAGGGCTCGCAACTGACCAACAAGTACGCCGAGGGCTACCCGGGCAAGCGTTACTACGGTGGCTGCGAGTACGTCGACGTCGCCGAGACCCTGGCGATCGAACGCCTGAAGAAGATCTTCGGCGTGCCGACGATCGAAATCGCCGCCAACGTGCAGCCGCACTCCGGCGCGCAGGCCAACGAGGCGGTCTTCCTCGCCGTGCTGAACCCCGGCGACACGATCATGGGGATGAGCCTCGCCGAAGGCGGCCACCTCACGCACGGCATGCCGCTCAACATCAGCGGCAAGTGGTTCAAGGTCGTGAGCTACGGGCTGGACGCGCACGAGGAGATCGACTACGACGCGATGGAGAGCCTCGCGCACCAGCACCGGCCGAAGCTGATCATCGCCGGCGCCTCCGCCTATTCGCTGAAGATCGACTTCGCGCGCTTCGCGAAGGTCGCGCGCGACATCGGCGCGGTGTTCATGGTCGACATGGCGCACTACGCGGGACTGATCGCGGCCGGCGTCTACCCGAGCCCGATCCCGCACGCCGACGTGATCACGTCGACCACGCACAAGACGCTGCGCGGCCCGCGCGGCGGCCTGATCCTGATGAAGCCGCACCTCGAAAAGCCGATCAACTCGGCGGTGTTCCCGGGGCTGCAGGGCGGCCCCCTGATGCACGTGATCGCCGCCAAGGCGGTCGCCTTCAAGGAAGCGCTCGCCCCCGAGTTCAAGGCGTACCAGCAGCAGGTGCTGGTCAATGCGAGCGTGATGGCCGAGACGCTGACGAAGCGCGGCCTGCGCATCGTGTCGGGCCGCACCGAGAGCCACCTGATGCTGGTCGACCTGCGCGCCAAGGGCATCACCGGCAAGGACGCCGAGGCGCTGCTCGGGCAGGTGCACATCACGATCAACAAGAACGCGATCCCGAAGGATCCCGAGAAGCCGATGGTCACCAGCGGCATCCGGCTGGGCTCCCCGGCGATGACCACGCGCGGCTTCCGCGAGGCCGAAGCCGAGCAGACCGCGAACCTGATCGCCGACCTGCTCGACAACCCGCGCGATCCCGCGACCGCCGACAAGGTGCGGCGCGAAGTCGCCATGCTGACGGAGCGCTTCCCGGTCTACGGCTGAGCCGGTCTGGGTCGGGTGGCGCGTACGCACAGCCGCGTACACTTTCGCGCCATGCGCCGCGTCGGCACCCTCTGCCCCTCTCACGCGGGAGACTCGCGTGAGATGCCCGTTTTGCCAGAACGCCGACACGCAGGTGATCGATTCCCGTGCGTCCGACGAGGGCGCGACGATCCGCCGGCGCCGCCGCTGCCTGGCCTGCGAGAAGCGCTTCACCACCTATGAGCGGGTCGAACTCGCCATGCCGAGCATCATCAAGCGTGGCGGCGGCCGCGCCGACTACGACCGCGAGAAGCTGCGCGGCTCGATGCAGCTCGCGCTGCGCAAGCGGCCGGTGCCGCGCGAGGCCGTCGACGAAGCCATCAGCCGCATTGAAGACAAGCTGCTGTCGTCGGCCCAGCGTGAACTGAAGAGCGAGAAGGTGGGCGAACTCGTGATGCGCGAGCTGAAGCGGCTCGACAAGGTTGCCTACATCCGCTTCGCGTCGGTGTATCGAAGCTTCGAGGATGTCGACGAGTTCGCCGAGGTGGTGCGGGAAATCCGTCCGGCGAAGCGCCCGCGGCGCCGCTGAACTCCCCCGGGGCGCGCCGCGTCCCCGCCGTTGACGCCAGTCAAGCCTGACCCGAAAGCGTGACTTGCGCCCTCGTGCAGGCGACCTAGGCTGAAAGCGAGGCTTGGGAGGGCTCCCGAGCCGTCATCGCGGGAAAGGAGATCCAGATGACAAATCTCCTTGTACGTCGTCGCAATGAACTGGCGCCGTGGTTCGACGACATGTTCGGCGACTTCTGGAATCGCACGGGTATGCCCGCCATGCCGCGCTACGCCGAAGCGGCCCTGTCCGGACGCGCGCTGATGGACGTGGTGGACAAAGGTGACAGGTACGAAGTGAAGGTCGACATGCCGGGCGTGAAGAAGGAGGACATCAACGTCACGGTGGAGGGCGCGCGAGTCGCCATCACCGCCGAGACGAAGACCGAGAAAGAGGAGAAGGAAGGCGACAAGGTGTTGCACACCGAGCGGTTCGCCGCCAGCTATGCACGCACGTTCGAACTGCCGGTCGAAGTGACCGAGGCGGGCGCGGAGGCCCGCTTCGAGGACGGCGTGCTGACGCTGACGCTCGCGAAACGCATGCCGCAGTCCAGCAAGCGCCTCGAGGTCCACTGAGGGCCGTGAGGCACCGCGACCGGCGCAACACCGGTCGCGCATGGGCCGCCGATCCCGGCGGCCCTTTTTCCTGGTGTGCATCGCCGGGCCTCCCGGGGCGGGGCGCAGCGTCCGCATTCCCCGTGGTCACACGGTGGCATGAGCATCGGCGCGTAAAATTCGCGGTTGGCCTCCATGGTCCCTTTGGGGGCCGGCGACGATGTACAGCGAATCCGACCACACCTTCATGCTGCGCGCGCTGGAACTCGCGCAGCGCGCGGCCCTGCACGCGACGCCCAATCCACGCGTCGGCTGCGTCATCGTGCGCGACGGGCGCATTCTGGGCGAGGGCTGGACGCAGCCGCCCGGCTCGAACCACGCCGAGATCGAAGCCCTGCTCGACGCCCGCCGCAACGGGCACGACGTGCGCGGATCGACCGTGTACGTGACGCTCGAACCGTGCAGCCACTTCGGTCGCACGCCGCCGTGCTCCACCGCGCTGTCGGAAGCGCACGTGGCGCGCGTGATCGCCGCGGTCGAGGATCCCAATCCGCTGGTGTCCGGCAAGGGCCTCGACATGCTGAGGGCGAACGGGGTGGACGTGCGCTGCGGCCTGCTCGAACAGGAGGCGGCGGACGTCAACGTCGGCTTCTTCTCCCGCATGACCCGCGGCCGGCCGTGGGTCCGGTTGAAGATCGCTGCCAGCCTCGACGGCAAGACCGCGCTCGACAATGGCGTGTCGCAGTGGATCACGTCGGACGATGCGCGGCGCGACGGCCACGGCTGGCGCGCGCGTGCGTGCGCCGTGCTGACCGGCATCGGCACCGTGCAGGCGGACAACCCGCAGATGAACGTGCGCCTGGTCGAGACCACGCGACAGCCGCTGCGCGTGCTGGTCGACAGCCGGCTCGAGGTCGATCCCGAGGCGCGCCTCTTCGAGGGGGAAGGCACGGTCCTGGTCGCGTGCGCGCTCGAAGACGCCGAGCGGGAGCGGCGGCTCACCGGCAAGGGCGCCGAGGTCGTGCGCCTCCCGAACGAGCGCGGCAAGGTGGACCTGCCGGCGCTGATGAAGCACCTGGCAGGACGTGGCATCAACGAGGTGCATGTCGAGGCGGGTTTCAAGCTGAATGGCTCGCTCGTCAGCGCGGGGGTCGTCGACGAACTGCTCGTCTACCTCGCGCCGATGCTGATCGGGCAGGCCCAGGGGATGGTGCATCTGCCGGCGTTGTCCGATCTCGCCCATGCGCAGCGGTTGACGTTCCGCCAGGTCACGCAGGTGGGCGAGGACGTGCGCATCCTGGCGCGTCTGCAGTAGAGCCCTTCGGTACAACTCTTCCGGGAATCGCGATGTTCACGGGTCTGGTGCAGGGTGTCGGTCGGGTCGTCGAGGTGCAGCGACTGGCTGCGGACGGCGGTGTGCGGTTGACGATCGACGGCGGCTCGGTGACCGGCTTTCAGCCGTCGGTCGGCGACAGCATCGCGCTGAACGGGGCCTGCATGACGGCGACGTCGGTCGATGGCGCGCGCTTCACGGTCGACGTGTCGAAGGAAAGCCTGTCGAAAACGGCGGGGCTCGACGGCGCGGGCGACGTGAACATCGAAACGTCGATGGCGCTCGGCGACAAGCTCGGCGGTCACCTGGTGGCCGGTCATGTCGACGGCGTTGGCGAAGTGGTGCGTTTCTCCCCGGTGCACGAGTCCTGGGAACTGGTCGTGCGGGCGCCGCGTGAACTGGCGAAGTACTTCGCGTACAAGGGATCGGTGGCCGTGAATGGCGTGAGCCTGACGGTCAATCGTGTCGAGGACACCCCGCAGGGCTGCGAGTTCTCGATCAACATCATTCCGCACACGTACGAAGTCACGACGTTGCGCTCGCTGCGTCCCGGCTCGCGCGTCAACCTCGAAGCCGACCTGATCGCCCGTTACGTCGAGCGCATGCTGTCGCTCGAACGCACGGGCTGAGGCCGCCGCTCCCGTGGCAGCGCACGCCATCATCCTGTTCGCCCACGGCGCGCGCGACGCGCGCTGGTCGATGACGCTGGTCGAACTGCAGAAACGCGTGCAGGCGCTGCGGCCCGACGCGCACGTCGGCATCGCGTTCCTCGAGTTCCAGCCGCCGGAGCTCGGCGCCGAGATCGAACGCGCGATCGGCGCCGGCGCGCGGTCCATCGACGTGCTGCCGGTGTTCTGGGCCAACGGCGGGCACATGGCGAGCGACGTCCCGCCGCTGCTCGCGGCGTTGCGCAGTCGTCATCCCGGAGTCGATGTGCGCCTCCTGCCCGTGCTGTCGGAACTCCCGGGCATGCTCGACTTCATCGCCGACGCCGCGACGCGCGGCACCGCCTGACCTTCCCATGATCGTCTCGACCGCCGCCGGCTGGGGCGTCGCCCTGGCCGTGCTGATCGCGGCCAGCTTCGCCGCGCACGGCGAGGGACGGATGTGGGCGCGCCGTGCGGTCGCGCTGCTTGCGCTCTACCTGATTGCCCTCGCACTGTCCGGCTGGCTGCTGCCGCCGTCCTGGGCCCCGTGGGGCGCGGCGCTGGCCGCCTTCGCCGTCCTGCTGACCGCGCAGCCCTTCATCGCGCTGGGCGTGCTGACGCGCGCCGAGATCGGTCTCAACGCGCCGCGCGCCGGGTCCATCCGGGTGGTGGTGATCGCCATCGGGCTCGCCCTGCTGCTCAACGTCGTGGTCATGCTGCTGCGTGGCGCGGCGCCGGTGCGACTCGGCGCGGGGACCGTGGCGGCCGTCCTGGTCGGCGCCGTGCTGGAGGAGATCGTGTTCCGCGGCGTCCTGCTGGCGCTGCTCGACCGCGCCCTGCCGCAGCGCTGGCGCATCGCCGGCGCGTACATCGGATGGGGCGGCCTGGCGTTGACGGCGTCGTTCATCGCCCTGCACGGACTGCGGCCCGGGCTGCTGCTGGGCGTCGTGCCGGCGGCGCTGCTGTATCTCTGGCTGCGCGAGCGCACCGGCAGCCTGCTCGCGCCGATCGCCGCGCACGTTGCCTGGAACCTGTCCGTCCTCCTTGTCCACTGAGCCTGCACTCACCATGCCACGCCTGTTCGATCCCATCGCCCTGCGCAGCCTCACGCTGCCGAACCGCATCCTCGTGTCACCCATGTGCCAGTACTCGGCCGTCGACGGCAGTGCAACGGACTGGCACATGGCCCATCTCGGCTCGTTGGCGCTGTCCGGTGCCGGCCTGCTGTGCGTCGAGGCCACGGCGGTGACCCCGGAGGGGCGCATCACGCCGGGCGACCTCGGGCTGTATTCGGACGACAACGAAGCCGCGCTGCGGCGCGTGGTCGAAATGGTCCGGGCGGTGGCGCCGATCCGGCTGGCGATCCAGCTCGGCCACGCGGGCCGCAAGGGCTCGAGCCATGCGCCGTGGGACGGCGGCAAGCTGGTCCCGACGGAGCGGGGCGGGTGGCAGCCGGTCGCGCCGTCCGCCGTCCCGCACGCGGAAGGTGAACCGCCGCCGCGCGCATTCGCGCTCGACGAGTTGCCGCGCCTGTGCGAGGCCTTCGCGGAATCGGCGCGGCGCGCGGCGCGCCTCGGCTTCGACGCCATCGAACTGCATTGCGCGCACGGCTATCTGCTCCACGAGTTCCTGTCGCCGGTGAGCAACCGCCGCGTCGACGCCTACGGTGGCTCGCTCGCCAACCGCATGCGCTTCCCGCTCGAAGTGTTCGACGCCGTGCGGGCCGCCTTTCCGGCGGACCGGCCGGTCGGCGTGCGGGTGTCCGCGACCGACTGGCTGGAAGGCATCGAGGCGGAAAGCTGGACGGTGGAGAGCACCGTCGAGTTCGGGCACGCGCTGAAGCAGCGTGGCTGCGACTGGCTCGACGTGTCGAGCGGCGGCATCTCGCCGCGGCAGAAGATCACGCTCGGTCCGGGCTATCAGGTGCCGTTCGCCGAAATCGTGCGGACTGAAGTCGGCCTGCCGACGATCGCGGTGGGCATGATCACGGAACCGCGCCAGGCCGAGGCCATCATCGAAGGCGGCCGGGCGGACATGGTGGCGCTGGCCCGGGCCTTCCTCTACGACCCGCACTGGCCGTGGCACGCGGCCGCCGCGCTGGGCGGCACGGTGGACGGGCCGCGCCAGTACTGGCGTTCGCTGCCGCGCGAGGCGGGGCCGATCTTCGGCAACATCACGTTCGGGCAGCGGTAGCGGTGTCGATTCAGCAGGCCGTGCTGCGTAATTGAGCCGACTGCGCGCCGCCCGCGCTGCGGGGTCCTCGACTCCGCGCGACGCGCGGCGGGCGTCACTGGGTCCAGGGAGCTCCCTGCGGGCCGGCAGCTTTCGGAGTGAGACCGTCCGATTCCGGCGGTTGTGCCTTCCGGCGAGCGCTTGTGTCGGCCCGCCGTAGCCGCCGGACTGCTACGCCCGCCGCAACGCGCCGCGCTCCCTGCGGACCGGTCGGCGAAGGAGCCGCCGCGGTCGTTCGGTCCGAGGAGGGCGAGACCGCGCGGAAAGCGCCCAGCAAGGCGCCCGGACGGGGTCCGGGGGCTAGAATCCCGGTCTTCCCACGCGCCGGCCGGCGCGGAGCGTTGCCGTCATGTTGTCAGCCGTCCCCAGTCCTCCGCCCGCCCGTCCCGGGCCTGGCCTCGACCGAGGAAATCATCGAGGAAATCCGCCGCGGTCACATCGTGGTGCTGGTCGACGACGAGGATCGCGAGAACGAGGGCGACCTGATCTTCGCGGCGGACTTCGTCACGCCCGAGAAGATCAACTTCCTGGCCAAGCACGGCCGCGGCCTGGTCTGCATGCCGATCACGGCCGAACACGCGGCGCAGCTCGAGCTGACGCCGATGACCGCCAACAACAAGACCGTCCACGGCACCAACTTCACGGTGGCGATCGAGGCGGCCGAAGGCGTGACGACCGGCATTTCGGCCGCCGACCGCGCGCACACCATTCGCGTCGCCTCGCGGCCGCATGCGCGGCCGTCCGACATCGTGCAGCCCGGCCACGTGTTCCCGCTGGTCGCCGCCGCCGGCGGCGTGCTCATGCGGGCCGGACACACCGAAGCCTGCTGCGACCTCGCTCGCCTGGCCGGCCTCAATCCGGCGGCCGTGCTGTGCGAGGTGATGAACGACGACGGCACGATGGCGCGCCTGCCCGACCTGGTGCCCTTTGCCGCCAGGCACGGCCTGAAGGTCGGCACCATCGCCGACCTCATCCACTACCGCGCGGCCAACGAATCGATGGTCGAGCGGATCGGCGCGAAGAAAGTGCAGACGTCCGCCGGGCCGTTCGAACTCGTCGTCTACCGCGACAAGCCGAGCGGCGCCGCGCACCTTGCGCTGGTGCATGGCGACCTGTCGCCGGACCGCGAGGTGCTCGTCCGGGTGCACGAACCTTTGTCGGTGCTGGACCTCATCGACACCGAGGAGTCGGTGCACTCGTGGCCCGTGCACAAGGCGCTGCAGAAGATTTCCGGCAACGGCGGCGGCGTGCTGATCATGCTGAACTGCGCCGACACGACCGAGCGGCTGCTCGACAAGTTCAACACGATGCTGAATCCCGATGCCGCCCACCAGTGGGTCGAGCGGACGACGAAGACGGACCTGCGCACCTATGGTGTCGGCGCGCAGATCCTGCGCGACCTCAACGTGAGCAGGATGAAGCTGCTGGCGAAGCCGCGCAAGATGCCGTCGATGACGGGCTTCGGACTGCAGGTCACCGGTTACCTGGAAAGCTGACATGGCCGTGGATTTCGTGGCACCCGACTTCGATGGCGTCGACCTGCGCATCGGCATCGTGCAGGCGCGCTTCAACGAATGGGCGGGGCGCGCCCTGGCCGAGGCCTGCGTCAACGAACTGATCACCCTCGGCGTCGACGAGGACGACATCACCCACATCACCGTGCCGGGCGCGCTCGAAGTGCCGCTGGCGCTTGCGCGGCTGGCGGCCACCGAGGACTTCGACGCGCTGGTCGGCGATCGGGTGCGTGATCCGCGGCGAGACGTATCACTTCGAGATCGTTGCCGAGGAATCCGCGCGCGGCGTGGCGCGCGTGGCAGCCGAGTACGGAGTGCCGGTCGCCAACGCGATCCTCACCACGGACAACGACGAACAGGCCAAGGCGCGGGTCGAGGAGAAGGGCCGCGACGCGGCCCGCGTGGCGGTGGAAATGGCCAACCTGATGCTCGCGCTCGACGAGGACGGCGAAGGCGCTGTCGCGGACACCGAATAGGACTTGCAGCCCTTGCAGCCGAAGGAATCCGGAACATCGAAGGGCGGCGGCCGCAGCGCCCGCCGCCGCGCGCGCGAACTCGCCCTGCAGGGCCTGTACCAGTGGCTGGTCGGCGGGCAGGACACCGCGGCCATCGAGAGTCATCTTGTCGAAACCGAGGGACGCGACGGCGCGGAAGACCTCGGCAAGAAGACCGATCTCGGCCACTACCGGGAACTGCTGCACGGGACGATCGACGGTGCCGACGAACTGCGCCGCCAGTTCGCGCCGTACCTCGACCGCAACGTCGAGGCGCTCTCGCCGATCGAACACGGCATCCTGCTGATCGCGCACGTACGAGATGCAGCAGCGGCTCGAGATTCCCTATCGGGTGGTGATCAACGAGGCGGTCGAACTGGCGAAGAGTTTCGGCGGCACCGACGGCTTCAAGTACGTCAACGGCGTGCTGGACAAGGTCGCCGGACAGCTGCGCCCGGCCGAGGTGGCCGCGCGCGGCTGAGCGCGGGATGGCCGCGCCACTCGGCGAGTTCGATCTCATCGCGCGTTTCTTCACGCGCCCGGTTCCGCCCGGCCGCGCCGACATCGTGCTCGCCGTCGGCGACGATTGCGCGGTGCTGCAGCCCGCGTCCGGCGAACAGTGGGCCGTGTCCACGGACACGCTGGTCGAAGGCGTCCACTTCCTGCCGACGGTCGATCCGGCCGCGCTCGGCCACAAGGCGCTCGCCGTCAACCTGTCGGACCTGGCCGCGTGCGGCGCCGAGCCGCGCTGTTTCTTTCTCGCGCTGGCGCTGCCCGGGATCGACGAGCCGTGGCTGCAGGCGTTCTCGCAGGGCATGTTCGCGCTCGCCGATGTCCACGGCTGCGTGCTGGCCGGCGGCGACACGACGCGCTCGCCGCACGGCGTCGTCATCACGATCACCGTCATGGGCGCCGTGCCGCAGGGACAGGCGCTGCTGCGGTCGGGCGCACAGGCCGGGGACGACCTCTGGGTGTCGGGAACGCTCGGCGATGCCGCCTTCGGGCTTGCGGTGCGCAAGGGTGAATCCAGCGCCGCCGCCGATGCGGTCGCCGCCATCGAGCGCCTGGAGCGGCCGCGGGCGCAGGTCGCGCTTGGGCTGGCCCTGCGCGGGCTGGCCACCAGCGCCATCGACGTGTCGGACGGCCTGCTCGGCGATCTCGGTCACATCCTCGAGCGCTCCGCCGTGGGGGCCCGGGTGGCATGGGACCGCGTCCCGAGGTCGGTGGAACTGCGTCGGCAGCGGGAGACTGACCAGCGTCGGTGGGCTCTCACCGGGGGCGACGATTACGAGTTGCTGTTCACGGCGCCGGCGGGGGAACGGCATGCCGTGGAACGCGCCGCCATGACCGCTGGAGCGACGGTGACGCGCATCGGCGAAATGACATCGACCGGGCGTCTTGAACTGGTGGACGTCGACGGCCGGGCGATGGACACTGCGCCGCGTGCCTTCGACCACTTCCGGCCATGAGCTCCGCGCCGACCACACGCCCGTCCGCGCTCCCCGCCACATCGCCGCCGTCCTGGCGGCTGATGATGTCGCACCCGGCGCACCAGCTTTCGTTCGGCTTCGGCAGCGGCTTGATCCGTCCCGGCGCCCGGAACCTGGGGAACGCTGTTCGCGTGGTTCGTTTTCGTCGTGCTCGATCCGTGGCTGACGGACGCCGCGTGGGCGGCCGTGATCGCTGTCACGTTCCTGCTCGGCGCGGCGGCGGCCCAGCGCACCGGGCAGGCCCTGGGCCGGCCCGACCACGGCGCGATCGTGATCGACGAGATCGTCGCGTTCTGGCTGGTCCTGTGGCTGATACCGGGCGGTGTCTACACGCAGGCCGTCGCCTTCGTCGGCTTCCGCCTGTTCGACATCCTGAAACCCCCGCCCATCCGCGCGGTCGACCGCCGGTTCAAGAACGGGGTCGGCGTGATGCTCGATGACCTGCTCGCCGCGTTCTACACGCTGCTCGGCGCCGCGGTACTGACGCGGCTGTTCGCATGATCGATCCGGCCGACACCATCCAGCACCTGGCCCAACGGCTCGGCGCGGAACTGCGCGCTCAGCACTTCGTGCTGGCCACGGCCGAGTCCTGCACGGCTGGCGGCGTCGCCTACGCGGTGACGCTGATCCCCGGCTCGAGCCAGTGGTACGACCGCGGCTTCGTCACGTATTCGAACGAGGCCAAGATGCAGGTGCTCGGCGTGTCGGCCGCCTACCTGCGGGATTTCGGCGCCGTCAGCGAACCGGTCGCGCGGGCCATGGCGATCGGTGCGTTGACGCACAGCGCCGCGCAGGTCGCGGTCGCCGTGACCGGGATCGCGGGGCCCGACGGCGGGACGCCGGACAAGCCCGTGGGCACCGTGTGCTTCGCCTGGGCGATCCGGCGCGACGTCACGATGGCGCCCTGGGTGAAGACCGCAACGCATCGCTTCGATGGCGACCGCGCCGCCGTGCGGACGGACACCATCGTCGTCGCGCTGCAGACGCTCGTCGCATTGTTGAAGCAACGCCAGGACGTCTAGCGCGATGCGCCGGATCGTGTTTGCGCTCGCCGCGCTCCTGTGGGCCGCTGCCGCGCACGCGAAGCCCGAGGCCGCCGCCGCCGTCTGCCTGAACGACGCCGGCGCGTTGCCCGTGGCGGAAGCGAAGCTGCTGGCTATCGGTTCCTACAAAGGACCGCGCGTGTCGACGAGCGTGCGCGCGCAGAAGCTCTTCGACCAGGGCATGGTGTTCGGCTGGGGATTCAACTTCGCCGAAGGCGTGCGTTCGTTTCGTGCCGCCACGCTGACGGACATCGACTGCGCGCTGTGCCGCTGGGGCATCGCGTGGGCGCTCGGTCCCAGCGTGAATCACGACATGAAGCGCGAGGACGTGCCGATCGCCATCGACGCCATCGTGCAGGCGCGCGCCTACGCGCCCGACCCGGCATCGCGCGAGCGGGCGCTGATCGAGGCGCTCGCCCGGCGCTACAGCGATGATCCGAAGGCGGATGCCGACAAGCTCGCGCGCGACTACGCCGACGCGATGCGCAAGCTCGCCGCGCGCTATCCCGACGACGCCGACATCGCGGTGCTGACGGCCGAAGCCATCATGAACGCGTACCCGTACGACTACTGGAAGCCCGGTGGCGCGCCGCAGCCGTGGACGCCGGAGATCGTCGCGCTGCTCGACCGCGCCACGCGGATCGCGCCGGACCATCCGGGCGCCCATCACTACCGCATCCACCTCTACGAAGCCTCCACGACGCCGGCGCAGGCACTGGCCTCGGCCGACCGGATCGGCGCGCTGGCCCCCAGCGTCGGCCACCTCGTCCACATGCCGTCGCACATCTACCTGCGTGTCGGCCGGTACCACGACGCGGTGCTTGCGAACGCGGCGGCGGTCGAGTCGGACCGCGCGTATCTCGCCGCGGTGAACGCCAACCCGACCTACGCGGCGGACTACGTCCCGCACAACATCCACTTCCTGTGGGCCTCGGCGTTGTGGAGTGGCGAGAGCAAGGTGGCGATGCAGGCCGCCGAGGACCTGGCGCGCGCCGCCGAGCGCCTGCCGCAGGAGCCGGCCCGGCGCGGGACGCGGCAGCACATGCAGGCCGCGCCGTGGCTGACGCTGGTGCGTTACCAGCAATGGGACGCGCTGCTCGACCGTCCTCAGCCGAAGCTGCCCGACTCGCCGTATCTCGCCGGACTGATCCACTTCGCCCGAGGCATGGCGTACGCGGCGCAAGCGCGATGTGGAGGCCGCGCGCGCGCAGGCCGAAGGACTGCGCGTGATGGAACGGCGCGCGCACGATCAGAAATTGAAGGTCAAGAACATCAACACCGCATCGGCCCTGCTGCGCATCGCGCGTTCGCTGCTGGCGGCGGAAATCGCGCTCGCGCGTGGCGCCCGGGCGGAGGCCGTCAACCATGCGGCGGCGGCCGTCGGCGCCGAGGACCAGCTCGAACTGGACGAGCCGCCGGCATGGCAGCTGCCCGCGCGCCATGCGCTCGGGCGCGCGCTGCTGGCGAGCGGGCGGGCGAAGGAGGCGCGCGTCGTCTTCGCCGACGATCTCGAGCGCAATCCCGAGAACGCCGTGGCGCTGGCCGGGCTCGCCGCCGCGCAGCGCTGGCTGGGGCTGGACAAGGTCGCGGACGAGCTGGAGCGTCGCGCCCGCATCGCATGGGCGCGGGCCGATACCGAGTTGCCGCCGCCGGTCGCCGAGGTTCAGCGCAAGCGGTAGCGGTTGATCTCGTCGCGCGTGGCCTGCGCCACGGCGCGCGCTTTCTCGGCGAAGTCCTCGCCCTTGCCGGCGTAGAGGATCGCGCGCGAGGAGTTGACGACCATCCCGAAGCCCGCCGCCGTCTGTCCGGCCTTCACGCTCGCTTCGACGTCGCCGCCCTGCGCGCCGATGCCCGGCACCAGCAGCGGGACATCGCCGACCAGGGCGCGCACGCGTGCGAGTTCCTCGGGGAACGTGGCGCCGACCACCAGGCCGAGCTGGCCGGTGCGGTTCCACGTCGATGCCGTCATGCGCGCCACGCGCTCGAACAGGCGCTCGCCGCCGACGTCGAGCATCTGCAGGTCGTTGCCGCCGGCATTGCTGGTCCGGCACAGCAGGAAGGCGCCGCGGTCCGGATAGGCGAGATACGGCTCGATCGAGTCGTACCCCATGTACGGCGACAGCGTCACCGCGTGCGCCGCGTAACGCTCGAAGGCCTCGCGGGCGTAGTGCTCCGCGGTCGAGCCGATGTCGCCGCGCTTGGCGTCGAGGATCACGGGCACGTCCGGATGCCGCGCCCGGATGTGCGCGATCAGGCGTTCGAGCTGGTCTTCGGCGCGCATCGAGGCGAAGTACGCGATCTGCGGCTTGAACGCGCACGCGAGATCGGCGGTGGCGTCGACGATCGCGCGGCAGAACTCGAAGATTGCCTCGGGTCGATCGCGCAGGTGCGCCGGGAAGCGCGCGGGGTCGGGATCGAGGCCGACCGCGAGCAGCGAATCCGCGCTGCGCCAGCGCGCGTCGAGCATGTCGATGAAGTTCATGCGCGCCATTCTAGGTCCACGCGCGTGGTAGCCTGCCGCGCTTCCATGGTTCGACTCTCACGCCGCGACCTCGCGCTGCTCGCGCTGCTCACGATCTTCTGGGGCGTGAACTGGCCGGTGATGAAGTTCGGCATCGCGGAGATGCCGCCGCTGTACTTCCGCGCGATCTGCATCGCCGGCGGGCTGGTGTTCATCTGGGGCTGGGCGCGCGCGACCGGCGTTGCCGCTGACGGTGCCGCACGGTGCCTGGCCGTCGATCCTGAAACTCGCCGTGCCGAACGTCATGGTGTGGCACCTCGTGGCCATCGTCGCGCTCAAGATGCTGCCGTCCGGACGCGCGGCCATCCTCGGTTACACGATGCCCGTCTGGGCCGTCGTGTTCGGCCTGTTGCTCTTCAAGGAGAAGCCGCTGACGCGCCACTGGATCGGGCGTCGCGGCGGCCTTCGTCGGGACGCTGCTGTTGCTGTCGTCGGAATTCACCAAGCTTGCCGGCTCGCCGCTCGGCACGCTCCTGATGCTGCTCGCGGCCGCCGCGTGGGGCTACGGCACGCACCTGATGCGGCGGAACCTGACGTCGATGCCGACGATCGCGCTGACCTTCTGGATGCTCGCGCTGACGCTGGTCGCGGTGACCCTCGCGTCGGTCGCATCTTCGAGATGAGCCGCTGGCGCTGGCCGCTGCCGCTCGAATGGGTGTCGATCGTCTACAACATGGCGATCGCGATCGCGTTCTGCCACGTGGTGTGGTCGATGCTCGCCCGCAACCTGCCACCGGCCGCGAGTGGGCTGTCGGTGATGATGATTCCCGTCATCGGCGTCTTCTCCGGCATGCTGATGCTGGGCGAGGAGCCGCACTGGCAGGACTACGTGGCGCTCGCGCTGATCCTCGTCGCGCTGTCGACGGTGCTGCTGCCGAGTCGTACGCGCAGCTGATGCCAAGAAAACGGCCCGCCGAAGCGGGCCGTTTCTTCGTTGGCGAGCGCTGAACCGGACGGACGACCGGGCGCGAGAGCTAGGCGCGGCGCAGACAGTACTGACTGGTACGGGCAAGTGCACCCGACTACCGCCGAGGCGGCAGTCGGAGTTACATGTCCATGCCGCCCATGCCGCCCATGCCACCCATGCCACCCATGCCGCCGCCCATGCCACCGCCGGCCGGCTTCTCTTCCACCAGCTCGGCCACCATGGCGTCGGTCGTCAGCATCAGGCCGGCCACCGAGGCGGCGTTCTGCAGCGCGGTGCGCGTGACCTTGGTCGGGTCCAGCACGCCCATCTCGACCATGTCGCCGTACTCGTGCGTCGCGGCGTTGTAGCCGTAGTTGCCCTTGCCGTTGGCGACGGCATTGACGACCACGCTGGGCTCGTCACCGGAGTTGGCGACGATCATGCGCAGCGGCTCTTCCATCGCGCGCAGCACGATCTTGATGCCGGCGTCCTGGTCGGTGTTGTCGCCTTTCAGCTTGCCGATGGCCTGCTTGGCGCGGATCAGCGCGACGCCGCCACCGGCGACGATGCCTTCTTCCACGGCCGCACGGGTCGCATGCAGCGCGTCCTCGACGCGGGCCTTGCGCTCCTTCATCTCGACTTCGGTCGCGGCGCCCACCTTGATCAGCGCCACGCCGCCGGCCAGCTTGGCGACGCGCTCCTGCAGCTTCTCGCGGTCGTAGTCGCTGGTGGCTTCCTCGATCTGCGCGCGGATCGCCTTGACGCGGGCTTCGATCGTCTTCGGATCGCCGGCGCCGTCGATGATCGTCGTGTCTTCCTTGGCGATCTCGACGCGCTTGGCCTGGCCGAGGTCGTTCAGCGTGGCCTTCTCGAGCGTCAGGCCGACTTCCTCGGCGATGACCGTGCCGCCGGTCAGGATGGCGATGTCTTCCAGCATGGCCTTGCGACGGTCGCCGAAGCCCGGAGCCTTGACGGCGCAGGTCTTCAGGATGCCGCGGATGCTGTTCACGACCAGGGTCGCCAGCGCCTCGCCTTCGACTTCCTCGGCGATGATCAGCAGCGGCCGGCCGGCCTTGGCGACCTGCTCGAGCACCGGCAGCAGGTCACGGATGTTGCTGATCTTCTTGTCGTGCAGCAGGACGTACGGGTTCTCGAGAACCGTGTTCTGGCGCTCGGCGTTGTTGATGAAGTACGGGCGACAGGTAGCCGCGGTCGAACTGCATGCCCTCGACCACTTCCAGTTCGGTGTTCAGCGACTTGCCGTCCTCGACGGTGATGACGCCTTCCTTGCCGACCTTGTCCATCGCGTCGGCGATGATCTTGCCGATCTCGCTGTCGGAGTTGGCGGAGATCGAACCGACCTGCGCGATTTCCTTGCTGGTGGTCGTCGGCTTGCTGATCTTCTTCAGCTCCTCGACGGCGGCGATCACGGCCTTGTCGATGCCGCGCTTGAGGTCCATCGGGTTCATGCCGGCGGCGACGTACTTCATGCCTTCGGTCACGATCGACTGCGCCAGCACGGTGGCGGTCGTGGTGCCGTCACCGGCGACGTCGGAGGTCTTGGACGCGACTTCCTTGACCATCTGGGCGCCCATGTTCTCGAACTTGTCCTTCAGTTCGATTTCCTTGGCGACGGACACGCCGTCCTTGGTCACCGTCGGCGAGCCGAAGCTGCGCTCGAGCACGACGTTGCGGCCCTTCGGGCCCAGGGTGACCTTGACGGCGTTGGCGAGGATGTTGACGCCGCGAACCATGCGATGACGGGCGTCGTCACCGAAAAATACTTGCTTTGGATGCCATTGTGCTGAATCTCCTAGAAATATTCAAGTTGCCGGGCGCGAAGCGACCGGCGTCCCCGGGTGTCGCCCTTAGGCGACCACTCCCATGATGTCTTCTTCACGCATGACGAGGAGTTCCTCGCCATCCACCTTGACCGTCTGGCCCGAGTACTTGCCGAACAGCACTTTGTCGCCGACCTTGACGTCCGGCGTGATGATCTTGCCGCTATCGTCGCGCTTGCCCGGCCCGACGGCCACGACCTCGCCCTGATCCGGTTTCTCGGCGGCGTTGTCGGGAATGACGATGCCCGAGGCGGTCTTGCGCTCGTTGTCCAGGCGCTTGACGATCACGCGATCGTGCAAAGGACGAATCTTCATTGGGTCTCCTAGTTGACTGATCTCTCGACGAAAATCGAGAAACTGAAAAAACAAGGGAGGCGTGGCCTCCGGAAGCCGCAGGAAGGTTGTTAGCACTCCCCGCCGACGAGTGCTAATTGTAGGGGCGGGGGCCCGAGTCTTCAAGTGCGGCACACCGCTAAATTTGTACGGTCTTACCCGGACTCGGCCGGACGCGCCGCGTCCTGGCAGAGTGACCACTAACATTCGGTGATACGAACGCTATCGGCTGTCGGAGTAGCCCTTATGTGCGTTTCGACCGTGGGCGGTCGAAGGCGAGAATCGGGGCCGTCACAGGAGAAGGGGTAGCACGTCCATGGAGTTCCCGCTGCGGCTTCCGTCGCACTGGCTCAGAACCGACAAGCCCAAGGGCAAGAGCCCCGGGTCGAAGACCGGTTTCGACCATTCGGTCATGAGCTACACGAAGATGGACGTCCCGACGGTGGAACTCTTCGAGACCGCGGTGACGTTCGAGCCGGAGCATGCCGATCCGCTGGCTGCCCACGAAGCCCTCACGCGAACCTTCGGCAACAAGGCAGGGGTCGCGTTCGTGTTCCGCGCCGACACCGCAACGCCCGGCCGGTACTGGGTGTACTCCGCCGATCCGTGGAACGAACCGCCGGTGGAGGCGATCAGTGCCCTCGCGCCGAAACGGCAGGTGGTCCAGCTGGTTCGGGGCCTGCCGTACCGCTTTGCCCTCGACGCCTGCGTAGGCCGCGAGCGCGTGGCGAACGGCGAGAAGGAAATCGAGCCCTTCCGCACGGTGCAGGAAGTCGAGGCGTGGCTGAAGATCGCCGGCCCCAAGCTGGGCTTCAAGCCGGACTTCTTCAACGTGACGATCAAGGAACTGCGGTTTCCCTACGGCAGCCGCACCGTGAAGGTGCCCTACGCATCGGTGGAGGGCGTGCTGCAGGTGCTCGACCATGAGCTGCTGACGAAACCGCTGCTGCGTGGCGTGGGCTCGTACCGGCGGGTCGGTCTCGGCCTGCTGCAACTGTCGAGCTGACGAGCCGGCATCCCGATGAAACGGCGCCTGCGGGCGCCGTTTTCGTTGGCGCGGCGCACTGCTTTGTGCGCCGTCGCCGTTCGTGCGGATAATCGCGCGGGTCGCGGCGCGCGCCGCGACGTTCCGAAGGAGAGTTCCCTTGCTGCACCGGTTTTTCGTGCGCGCCGTTCACGCGCTCCCGGCCTCCTGCATTGCTGCGTCGTCGCTCCTCGCGGCGCCTGCCCACAGCCAGTCGACGGTCCCCCCGGTCCTGCCCGAGAGCGTCGCCGCCGAGTTGCGGGCGGCCCGTGTGCCGCTGAACGCCGTCGCGATTTCGGTCGTGCCGCTGTCCGGCAGCGGCATCACGATGGCGATCAACGAGCACCAGTCCATGAACCCGGCGTCGACCATGAAGCTGGCGACGACCATGGCCGGCCTCGAACTCCTGGGACCCCAGTATGTCTGGCGCACCGAAGCGCTGGTCACGGCGCCGCTGAAGCAGGGCGTGCTCGACGGCGACCTGTGGCTGCGCGGCGGCGGCGATCCCCGCCTCGTGATCGAGGAACTCTGGCTGCTGGTCCAGCGCATCCGCGGCAGCGGCGTGCGCGACATCCGCGGGGACCTCGTGCTCGATCGCTCGGCGTTCGACGTCATCACGCACGACGCCGCCGCGTTCGACGGCGAAGCGCTCCGCCCCTACAACGCGGGTCCCGATGCGCTGCTGCTGAACTACAAGGCGGTCAGCTTCCATTTCGTGCCCGACGCGGACGCGCGCCAGGTGCGCGTGTTCGCGCTGCCCGCGCTCGCGGGGATGACGGTGCCCACCACCGTGAAGACGGCCGAGGGTCCGTGCAACGACTGGCGGGCGCGCGTCGGCGGCGACTTCGCCGACCCGATGCGACCGCAGTTCCGCGGCGTGTTCCCGCTGTCGTGCGGGGACAAGGTGTGGCACGTGAACCTGCTGACGCCGGTGCAGTACGCGCAGGCGCTGTTCCGGCAGTTGTGGGAAGCGAGCGGCGGGAGCTGGCGCGGTCGCGCGCGCGACGGCGTCGTGCCCGCCGACGCCCGCCGGATCGCGGTGCACGAGTCGCCGGCCGCTGGCCGAAGTGATTCGCGACATCAACAAGTTCAGCAACAACGTGATGGCGCGCCAGCTCTTCCTGACGATCGGCGCCGAGACGACCCGCCAGCCGGCGAGCATGGAGCGCGCGCAGCGCGCCGTGCGGCGACTGGCTGGTGAGCCGCGGCCTGGATCGTCGCGAGTTCGTCCTCGAGAACGGCGCGGGCCTGTCGCGGGTCGAGCGGATGACGTCCGCGGGACTCGCGCGCCTGCTCGTCGCCTCGTACAACTCCGCCTGATGTCGGAACTGATGTCGTCGCTGCCGATCGTCGGCGTGGACGGCACGATGCGCAAGCGTCTCGGTGCGGCGGGATCGGCCCACATCAAGACGGGACTGCTGGTGGATGCGCGCGCCATTGCCGGCTACGTACTTGCCGCCAGCGGCCGTCGCTACGCGATCGTCGCGCTGGTGAATCACCCCAACGCCGCCGCCACGCAGGGCGCCCTCGATGCGCTGCTGAACTGGGTTTACGTTCAGGGCTGACCGCACGTTTTCCCGCGTTGCCCGGGCGATCGTCACCTTTTTACCTTCTGTCAAAGTACGCTGCGGTGGGCCGCCTAGCTTGAAGAGGCGGTAATGACGGAGTCAAGGAGGGTTCATGGAACGAGTCACGAAAGAACGCCTGTCGACCGACGTCAACGCCGTGCTGCTGGATGCCGAGGAACTGTTGCGGCAGGCCGGTCATGCGACCGGCGAAGAAGCGAAGGAACTGAGGAGCCGGGCGCAGGCCGCGCTCGTCCGCGCGAAGGATTCGCTGCACGAGTTCGAGCAGCGCGCGGTGGCGCAGACCAAGGCGGCGGCGCACGCGACCGACACCTGGGTGCACGAGCATCCGTGGACCGCAATGGGGGTGGCGGCTGGCCTGGCGTTCCTGGTCGGTCTCGCCGTCAACCGTAAGTGAGCGCGATTCGCCGACGAGAGCGGCAGCGGACCGCGGCCGGCGGGAGCCGTGCGCGAGGCGGTCGCGTTGGCGGTTGCCGCCCTCGTCACGCGGGGCGAACTCGCCTCCCTGGAACTCGCCGAGGCACGCCAGCGGGCGGGCCGATGGCTGGTGATCGCGCTGCTGGCCGCGATGCTCGTGCTCGCGGCCCTGCTCGTCGCGTCGCTCTGGGTCGTTTCGCTCTTCTGGGATACGCACCGCTCGGCGGCCGTGGCGATCGTCGCGCTGGCGTACGCGCTGGCCGGCGGCGGCCTGATCGCGTGGCTGCTGGCGCGGCTCCGCGCGGCCCCGCCACTGCTGCAGGCGACGCTCGCCGAACTCAAGCAGGACTGCGACGCGCTGCGTGGCGCGTCCCGGCGGTCCGCATGACGCGCGACCATCGCGAGAATCTGGCGCTGCGACGCGAGGCGCTGACCGCGCGCGCCGCGCTCCAAAGGATCCAGATCGCGTCGGCGCTCACCCAGGCGCGCTCTGGCGCAGTCAACCCGAAGACGATCGCCGGGCTGGCGCTGCGCCTTGCGACCTCATGGGCCAGTTCGCACGGCGGGGCAGGGGAGCGGCGCACAGGGTGCGGGCGCTCGGCCATGGATGCTGTCGGCCGGGTGGCTGCTGCTGCGCGCGTTGCGCGCGTCGCCGACCGCGCGATGGCTGGCCGGCGCGGGAGCCGCCGGTGTCGCGATCTGGTGGGTCGTGCAGGCGCTGCGGACACCCGAAGGCGGGGACGACGACAGCGGCTGAAGCGGGCCGCTAGTACTTGATCGTGCAGCCGTACGCGGTCGTCGCGGCGGTGCTCACCGCCTTGCCCGATGCCAGCTCGCCGAGTGCGGCGGTCGACGTGGTTGGTCGCGGTCTTCACGTCCGCGGGGTTGGCGCTGCGCTTGTCGTCGATCGCGCCCGCGTAGACCAGCGTTCCCTTCGGATCGATGACGTACATGTGCGGCGTGACCTTGGCGCCGTAGGCGCGTCCGATCTCGCCCTTCGGGTCCATCACGATCGCCGTCGGCGCGGCCTTCTGCTCGCCGAACCACGCCGCCAGCTGCGCCGGCGCCATGTAGTCGGAGTGCGATTCGGTGGTCGAGTTGACCGCCAGCCAGACGACGCCCGCTGCCGTGTTCTTCTGCTGCAGCGCCTGCATGTTGCCGCTCGTGTAGTGCTTCTGCACGAACGGGCAGTTGGGGTTGTTCCACTCGAGCACGACCGTCTTGCCGCGGAAGTCGGCGAGCGCGACGGGCTTGCCGTGGACATCGACGCCGCGGAAGGCCGGCGCGGGCTGGCCGGGCACCGGCGCGGCCCATGCGGAAGAGGAGATCGCGGCAACCGCCGCGACGAAGCTGCAGCGAGTTTCATCGGGATGCGAACGACAGGGAGTCAGCGAGCGGCCAGCTTAACCTTGTCGAGCGCCGCGAGGACCGCGCCTTCCGTCAGGATTTCCGGCAATACCGTCGGCTTGCCGCTCGTGTCATAGAGCACGTAGAGCGGCACGCCGTTGCGGCCGAACTTCGCCAGCGCCTGGGTGATGCGCTCGTCGCGGTTGGTCCAGTCGGCCTTCATGCGCACGATGCCCTCGGAAGCGAAGCGGTCGACGACCTTGTCCGTGTTCAGCGCGACGCGCTTGTTGACCTGGCAGGTCACGCACCAGGCTGCCGTGAAATCGACGAACACGGGCTTGCCTTCGCTCGTCAGCTGCGCGAGCTTCTCCGGCGAGTAATCGACCCAGCCCGCCGCGCTCGACGACTTGGCCGCCGCGGCCGGGTCCGACGTCGCGAGCGGCGCGAAGGTCAGCGCGGCGACCACCGCCCCGGCCAGCGCGACCCAGCGGAAGACATAGGCGCCACGCTGCGACAGCCCGATCGCCCACACGGTGAAGCCGATGGCAACGAGCACGCCGAGCGCGAGCGCGATGCCGCCGGCGTCGACCTGCTGCGCGAGGACCCACAGCAGCCACACGCACGTCGCGAACATCGGAAACGCCATGAACTGCTTGAACAGTTCCATCCAGCGGCCGGGCCGCGGAAGTTTCGCGAGCAGCGCCGGAAACAGCGTCAGCAACAGGTAGGGCGTGGCCATGCCGACGCCGAGCGCGGCGAACACCGACAGGGAAATCACGGCGGGCTGCGTGATCGCATAGCCGAGCGCCGCGCTCATGAAGGGCGCGGTGCACGGCGAGGCGACGATGACCGCGAGGACGCCGGTGCCGAAACTGCCGCGCCAGTCGGACTTCGCGGTGAGACTGTCCGCCGCGCGCGTGTTCGCCACGCCGCTGCCGAACGTGAACTCGTAGACGCCGAGCAGGTTGAGCCCGATCAGGAAGAACAGCACCGTGAGGCTCGCGACCACCCACGGCGTCTGCAACTGGAAGCCCCAGCCCAGCGCGCTGCCCGCCTGCTGGAGCGCGATCAGCAGGCCGGCGAGCAGCACGAACGACAGCACCACGCCGACCGCGAAGGCCACCCCGTGCGCGGCCATGGAGCCGGAGTGCGTGCGGTGCTGCGACAGCCCGATCAGCTTCAGCGACAGCACCGGGAAGACGCACGGCATCAGGTTCAGGATCAGGCCACCGAGGAAGGCGGCGCCGAGCGCGGCGACGAGCGTCATCGAGGCCGCGGGCGCGGCATTCGTCGCCCCGGCGCTCGCCGCCACCGGGGCGACCGCTCCGGCCACCAGCGGCAGGTCGACACTGCCGACCCAGCCGCCCGCACCCGGGCCGCCGTTGGCGACCAGCACGCCCTTGATGGCCTTCGCATCGGCTTTCACGGGCTGGGCGGCAGTCAGGTACAGCTCGACTGCGTCGCCCTCGCGCTTCAGCACCTGCGGCGCGGCGGCTTCGATCCGACCCTCCTCGGCCGGGAAGAACTCGAGCTTGCTGGCGGTCTTGCCGGCCGGCAGCGCGAAGCTGAGCTTGACGCGCGTGCCGTCGATGGTTCCCTGACCGCTGAAACCGGCCAGAGGCTGCGGAACGCGGCTGCGCGCGGCATCGAAGAGACCCGCGAACGCGGACGGGCCCGCCGCCGCCTTCACCGGCAACGTCAGCGCGATGTCGCTGCCGCCCGGAATGCAGACGTCCTTGCACTCGAGCCATTCCGCCTTGCCCGCCAGCGTGACCTTGCCGCCGACCGGAAGATCGGACGGCACGCGGATGGTGGTCAGCAGGAGCGTCTCGCCCTCGTAACCGAAATTGACGAGCGGACCGGCCGGCAGGCGCTTGGGGTGCGGCCACTCGATGGGGCCGGCGCTGAAGCCGGCCGGCAGCTGCCAGTCGATCCGCGTCGGCAGCCCGGAATCGCCCGGCACCTGCCAGTACGTGTGCCACTCATGCTCGTGCCTGAGCTTCAGCGCGACGGTGAGCGCCTGGCCGGGAACGACGGCGTCGGTCGCGGCGATCAGTTCGGCGTCCACGTGCTTCTCGGGAGCCCCGAAGCGCGGCAGCGACTGCGCGGTGGCCGGCTGGGCGACGAAGGCCGCCAGCACGAAAAGGAGGGTGAGCAGTGATTGCATTGTTCTTGGTCCCGGCCGAAGGCGGCCAAGTTCCCGCTTTACGGGAGGGGAGGGATTGTTCTACCGCAAGTCAGGGCACCGCAATCGTCCGGAAAGCATCCCGTGCCGCGCTCAGGGTTGCTTCGATCACCGCCTCGTCGTGCGCGATGGAGACGAAACCCGCTTCGAAGGCCGACGGGGCGAGGTAGACGCCGCGATCCAGCATGGCATGGAAGAAGCGGTTGAAGCGCTCCTTGTCGCCCTGCATCACCTCGGCATAGCTCGCCGGAGCCCGGGACGCGAAGTAGATGCCGAACATCCCGCCGACGGCGTCGCCGGCGAAGGGAACGCCGGGCGCGGCTTCCCGCGCGACGCGCTGCAGGCCTGCGATCAGCTGTTCGGTCCGCGCGGCGAGGCGATCGTAGAAGCCTGGTTGCTGGATCAGCTTCAGGGTGGCCATCCCGCACGCGACCGCGACCGGGTTGCCCGACAGGGTGCCGGCCTGATACACGCCGCCGAGGGGCGCCAGGTGCTTCATGATCTCGCGCTTGCCGCCGAACGCCGCGACCGGCATCCCGCCGCCGATCACCTTGCCCAGCACGGTCAGGTCCGGGTCGATTCCGTACAGCGCCTGGGCGCCGCCGAGCGCCACGCGGAAGCCGGACATCACCTCGTCGAAGATCAGCACGGCGCCGTGGCGCGTGCACAGGGCGCGCATGGTCTTCAGGAACTCCGGCGTCGCCCGCACGAGGTTCATGTTGCCGGCCACCGGCTCGACGATGACGCAGGCGATGTCGTCGCCGTGCTGCGCGAACGCCTCCTCGAGTTGCCCGGGGTCGTTGTAGTCGAGCACCAGCGTGTGCTGGGTGATCTCCGCCGGCACGCCGGCGCTGCTCGGGTTGCCGAACGTCAGCAGGCCCGAGCCCGCCTTCACGAGCAGGCTGTCGGCGTGGCCGTGGTAGCAGCCTTCGAACTTGATGATCTTGCGACGGCCCTTGCCGCCGCCCGCCGCGCCTCGGGCCAGGCGGATCGCGCTCATCGCGGCCTCGGTGCCGGACGACACCAGCCGCAACTGCTCCATCGAGGGCACCAGCTTCAGGAGCTCCTCGGCCATTTCCACTTCGGCCTCGGTGGGCGCGCCGTACGACAGCCCGCGTGCCGCCGCTTCCTGCACCGCGCGCACGACCTCCGGATGGCCGTGGCCGAGGATCATCGGTCCCCACGAGCCGATGTAGTCGATGTAGCGCTTGCCGTCCGCATCCCAGAAGTACGGGCCTTCGGCGCGCGCGATGAAGCGCGGGGTGCCGCCCACCGAGCGGAACGCGCGGACGGGAGAGTTCACGCCGCCCGGGATGGACTTCTGCGCGCGTTCAAACAGCTGCTCGTTGCGATTCATGACGGTGTTGTCCTTCGTTGAACAGGTGCACCAGTTCGGCCGCGGCCCGGTGCGGGTCCTTGGCGTCGAACACGGCGCTGATCAGTGCGGCGGCGTGGGCGCCCGCTTCCGCGACTTCATGGATGTTGCCACTATCGATGCCGCCGATCGCGATGACGCGGCGGGTCGGCCATCGGCTGCGCGCGGCCCCCAGCAATTCGAGCGAAGCGCGCACCGCGCCGGGCTTGGTGCTGGAGGGAAACATCGAGCCGAACGCGATCGCGTCCGCGCCGTCGACGACCGCACGCCCGGCGCTCGCCAGTTCGTTGTAGCAGGACACGCCGAGCAGACCGTCGGGCAGCGCGCGGCGCGCCGCGCGGACGTCGCCGTCGTCGCGGCCGAGATGCACGCCGTCGGCGCCGACGGCGGCGGCCAGGGACGGGTTGTCGTTGATGATCGCCAGCGCTCCCGCGGATTGCACCAGCCGGACGAGCGCGCGTGCCTGCCGCTCGCGTTCGCCCGCGTCGGCAAGTTTGTTGCGGTACTGGACCACCTTCACGCCGGCAGCCAGCGCCTGGTCGACGACGGCAATCACGCGGTCGAAGGCGGCGCCGACCGCGTCGGGCGTCAGGAGGTACACGCCCGAAAGGCGGGCGCGGTCAATTGGCATCCCTGGCCCCTTCTTCCTCCTCGTCATCGCCCGCCCAGAACAGACGATCGGGGACAGCCACGCCGAGCCCGGCGGAAAACGCGTGCATCAGCGCCGCGGTCGTGTACTGCGAAGCCTCCTGCACCGCCTCCGGCACGTCGATGCCCTGCGCCAGCAGGCCGGCGAGGCCGGCCGACAGCGTGTCGCCCGCGCCGCGGAACTGCCCGCCGGCGGGGTGCGCGATGCGCGGCACGGCATCGCGGCGCACGAGTCCGGACTCATCGAACAGCATGTTCACGAGAACGTTGCCGCCCGGCTCGGCATCGGTGATCAGCGCGTATTCGGCGCCGCCGTCGATCAGGTGGCCAGCGCAGTCGGCGGCCGAGAACGATTCCGCAGCTTCGCCGGGGTCGCCCAGCGCCGCAAACGCGCGGGCCTGCGACAGGCCGACCGTGATGACCGTCGTCTGCGGCAGCAGCAGCTCGCGGATCGCGTCGGCCAGGTCCTCGTCCTTCCACTCTTCGCCGCTGGCGTGGTCGAGGACGGGGTCGAGCACGACGGGGACGTCGGAGAAATCAGCCAGCGCCTCGGCGACCGGTTGCACCTGGTCGGCGGCGGCCAGGGCGCCGACCTTGAAGGCCGCCACCGGCATGTTCTGCAACACCGATTTCGCCTGCCCTTCGATGAGCTCCGCATCGATGGCGAGCCAGTCGTCGCCGTCCTCCCGTCCCGTGGTGGCGATCGCCGTCACCACGGTCGCCGGATGGCAACCCATGCTGGCGCAGGCGAGCTGGTCGGCCTGCACGCCGGCGGCGCCGGTGGCGTCGGACAGACCGAATGTGAGTACGACGGGCAACGAGGACATTTTCAGCAGCGACGGGGTGTGGGCGCGTGATCCCGCGAGTCAGCATGCTACTCACCTGCAATCGAACGGTTCTCCGCGCACCGACGAGCACTGATGTTGGCGGCGTGGCTCGCAGGGCCGGATTCCGTAGCGCGAAGGTGGTAGCAATGACCTTTCGTGCCACGTTATGATGCTTCGCTAAGTGTTTGATTTTAACGGTTGACTTGCTGTTTCTGGTGCGATGACGACAAGCGTGGCGACAAAGACCTGGATGTGCCTGATTTGCGGCTGGATCTACGACGAGGCCGCCGGCCTGCCAGACGAGGGCATCGCCCCGGGGACCCGATGGGAAGACATTCCTCCGAATTGGACCTGTCCGGAGTGCGGCGCCCGCAAAGAGGATTTCGAAATGGTCGAAATCTGACCGGGGAACCACCGTATTCCAAGCGGTTGCGCATGGAGCCTTCCGGTACAACTCCAGGATCGGTCGATCGCATCGTCCGCGATTCCATGCCCAGCGGGTCCGGCGAGTCCGGTCACCGTTAGTGGCGGGTGGCGGCGCAGCGGTCGTGTAACGAGGGACAAGACGACATGCCCGCAGACTTCACGGACATCCGCGGAAAGAAGGTGATGGTGATCGATGACTCGAACACCATCCGGCGCAGCGCGGAGATCTTCCTGAACCAGGCCGGCTGCCAGGTCATCCTGGCGCAGGACGGCTTCGAGGCGCTCTCGAAGATCAACGACCACCAGCCGAACATCATCTTCTGCGACATCCTGATGCCGCGGCTCGACGGCTACCAGACGTGCGCGCTGATCAAGCGCAGCCCGCGCTTCCACAAGACGCCGGTCGTGATGCTGTCGTCCAAGGACGGCCTGTTCGACCGCGCGCGCGGCCGCATGGTGGGGTCGAGCGAGTACCTGACGAAGCCGTTCACGAAGGACAGCCTGCTGACCGCCGTGCGACAGCACTCGATGAACTAGGAAGGAAGTGCGGGGAACGCCCATGAGTGTGAAGAAGGTTTTGGTCGTCGACGATTCGCCCACGGAGCGTTTCTTCCTGACGGAACTGCTGACGAAGAACGGCTTCGCGGTGTCCGCCGCGGAGAACGCCGAAGAGGCGATGATGAAGGTCAAGGCCGTCGTGCCGGACCTGATCCTGATGGACGTCGTGATGCCGGGGCAGAACGGCTTCCAGCTCACGCGCGCGCTGTCGAAGGACCCGGCGACGCAGAACATCCCGATCATCATGTGCACCAGCAAGAACCAGCAGACCGATCGCATCTGGGGCCTGCGCCAGGGTGCGCGCGACTACATCGTCAAGCCGGTGAAGCCGGAAGAGCTTCTCGAGAAGATCGCCGCTCTCGGCTGATCGCACCGACCCATGGCCACCGCAACCGAAGTCAGCGCCAGGCAGCTCGTCAAGCTGCGCGAGTTCTCGACGAACCTCGCGCAGCGGCTGAAGGACGCGCCGGGACTGCCCACCGAACCCACGCGGCTGGCCGTGCGCGCCGGCGCCGAGAATCTTCTCGTCGACATGGGCCTGGCGGGCGAGATCGTGCCGCTGCCGGAGATCGCGCCGGTGCCGTGGACCAAGCCGTGGTACCGCGGCCTGGCCAACGTCCGCGGGCGCCTGGTCGGCGTGGTGGACCTGCTTCACATGTCCGGCCGCGCGCCGCTGCTGCCGGATCAGGCCCAGCAGGTCCTGGTGTTCGGTGAGGGGCTGGGCGTGAACGCCGCCATCCTGATCACGCGCGCATTCGGCATTCGCAACGTGAAGGACCTGACCCCGCTGTCGCCGGCCGGCCCGGCCGCCGCGAGCTGGGAGCAGGTGCGCTACCGCGACGCCGAAGGCGGCGCGTTCACCGAGCTCGACCTGCGCGAACTGGCGCGCTCGCCGGCGTTCGCGGCGATCGGCGTCTGAGCGCCGGGCGAGCGATGGCCAGCACACGCAGACCCGAAGGACAAGTGTCGCCGCGGCAGTCCGCGGCGACGAGATGGCGCCCGGCATCGTCCGCGGCGCCACGTTGATCACGCGGCGGAGGACGCAATGGCACTGGAAATGGGTGCGATGTTCGGCAGGAAGAAGGCAAAGAACGCGGAGGGGGATGTCCCGCGCGCCAGGCCGGCACCGAAGACCGTGATGATCGACCGACCCGAGAGCGAGGGCGGGGCGATGCGGCTGATGGACAAGCTGATGTCCTTCCGGCTGCCGCTGATCGGCGACCGCCCGGTGAACACGCAGGTGCAGGTGCTCCTGATCCTGCTCGGCCTGTCCTTCGTGGTCGTGATCGCCGTGCTCGTCCTCGACAACCGCATGGCGGCGGACGGCACGTTGCAGACGGAGATCGTCGGCGACACGCTGATGCACACGCAGCGCCTGGCGAAGGCCGCGCCGAACGCGGTCGGCGGCAACGCCACCGCCTTCGTCGAGCTGAAGGAAAGCCGCGACGCCATCGCCGCCAACGTCGATGCCCTGTCCAATGGCGACAGCCTGCGCGGGCTGTCGCCCTCGTCGGGGGAAATCCAGCCGACCCTGGCGCGCCTGGTCGACCGCTGGAAGATCAGCCAGTCGTCGGCCTCCGTGATCCTGGCCAACGAGAAGGCGCTGCTGGCCTTCGGCGATGTCGTCAAGCGCATCAACACCGCGACGCCGCGACTGCAGCAGCTGACCGAGGAGATCGCGGCGCTGAAGCTCGCCAGCGGCGCTTCCGGACGCGAGATCGCCACGGCCGGCCAGCTGGTGACGTTGACCCAGCGGCTGGGCAAGAGCGCCAACCAGATGGTGGCCGGCACCGTCGCCAACGCCGAGGTGGCGCTGACGCTGGGACGGGACATCAACCAGTTCCGCGACCTGACCCAGGGACTGCTCGAGGGCAGCGATGCGCTGCGGCTGAGCGCGGCGACCGATGGCGAAACGCGCGCCCGGCTGCGCGAACTGCTGAAGCTCTACGGCGAGTTCCAGACGTCGATCGGCGCCGCCCTCGGCGGCCTGCAGGCGATCGTGCAGTCGAAGGAGGCGGAGCTCGCGATCCTGGCCGACTCCGAGCAACTGCGGCAGATGGTGACCGAGCTCGGCAGCATGTACAACAAGGAGCAGGCGACCCGCCGGCTCAACTTCTTCATCATGGGCGTGTTCGCGCTCGGCGTGCTGCTGTCCGCCTTCGCGATCGTCAAGGTGCTGCTCGAGGACACCCGCAGCCGGGCGGCGGAAGCCGAGATGCAGCGGATGCAGGCGGAGCGGCTCGAGCAGGACGCCAAGCGCACCAACGAACAGAACCAGGCGGCCATTTTGCGGCTGATGAACGAGCTGCAGGAGGTCGCCGACGGCAACCTCACGGTGCAGGCCACGGTGTCCGAGGACATCACCGGCGCCATCGCCGACTCCGTGAACTACACGGTGGAGGAGCTGCGCGGCCTCGTCGGCCGGATCAACAACACGGCCGAGCAGGTCAACAGCGCGTCCACGCAGGCGCGCGACATCGCCACCCGCCTGCTGACCGCGTCCGAAGCGCAGTCGAAGGAGATCAAGGACACCGGCGACAAGGTGCTGCGGATGGCAGCCCAGATCAACGACGTGTCCAAGGGCGCGGCCGAGTCGGCCAAGGTTGCCCGCGCCTCGCTCGACGCCGCCGAGCGCGGCCAGCGCGCGGTGTTCAACCAGATCAGCGGCATGAACGAGATCCGCGAGCAGATCCAGGAGACGGCGAAGCGCATCAAGCGACTCGGCGAGTCCTCGCAGGAGATCGGCGAGATCGTCGAGCTGATCACCGACATCACCGAGCAGACCAACGTGCTGGCCCTGAACGCCGCGATCCAGGCGGCGTCGGCCGGCGAGGCGGGCCGCGGATTCTCGGTGGTGGCCGAAGAGGTGCAGCGCCTGGCCGATCGCTCGGCCGAAGCCGCGAAGCAGATCGGCGCCCTGGTCCGCACCATTCAGACCGACACGCAGGACGCGGTGGCGGCCATGGAGAAGAGCACCCAGGGCGTGGTCGAGGGCGCCAAGCTGTCCGACTCCGCCGGCAACGCGCTGTCCGACATCGGCCGCGTTTCGCGCCAGCTCGCTGAGCTGATCGAACGCATCGCCTCGACCACGAACGACCAGGCGCAGTCCGCCGGCGGCGTGGCGCAGTCGATCGAACGCATCCTGTCGGTCACGGAACAGACGTCCCAGGGCACGCGCCAGGCCGCGCAGTCGATCGGCCAGCTCGCCACGCTTGCCCGCGAACTGAAGGCCTCGGTGGCCCGGTTCCGGGTGGGCTGATCGAGTACGCGAGGAACGGGCAGGAGCGAGGCATGGCCGAGAGACACGACCCCAACCAGCTGGTGGGTGCTGCACCCGATGTGGCGCCGCTGGCATGGGTCATCGACGAGATCCGGACCTCGCTCGCCGCGGCGGTCAACGGGCTGAAGGCGTTCGTCGCCAACAAGCAGGACGTCGACAGCCTGCGCAATGCGCGCAACCAGGTCCACCAGGCCAACGGGGCGCTGCAGTTGCTCGACCTGCGTGGCGTGGCGCTGGTGACCGAGGCGGTCGAACAGCTGACGCGCCAGTTCGAGTCGAATCCCAAGGACTGCCTGCCGGCGCCGGTGCGCGTCGTCGAGACCGCGCTGGCCGCGGTGATGGCGTACCTCGAGGGACTGCTGTCGGGCCGTCCGAATCAGCCGTTGCGCCTGTTTCCGTACTACCGCGACGTCCTGCAGCTCAATGGCGCGGCGCGCGTGCACCCGGCGGACCTCGTGTTCCCCGACCTTTCGCGTCGCCCGGCGTTCCACCAGATCGAGGCGCGCCAGTTCACGACCGAGCAGTTGCGCGACCGCCGCGCGCGCTTCGAACTCGGCCTGCTCGGATTTCTGCGCAAGGCCGACGAGCCCGGACCGCGCAAGGCGATGCGCCAGGCGCTGGCCGAACTCGAACACATGCCGCAGCGCGGCCTCGCGCGCAGTTTCTGGTGGGTTTCCCGCGGGCTGCTCGAGGCGCTCGAAGCCACCGCGTTGCCGGTCGACGTCGATCTCAAGCGCGTGCTGGCGCGGCTGAACCTGCAGCTGCGCCGGATGATCGACGGCGGCGGAGCGGTCGCCGAGCGCCTGATGATCGACGCGCTGTACTACGTCGGCCGCGCCGACAGCGCGGTGCCGCGGGTGAGCGAGGTCAAGCGCCTGTACGGCCTGGAAGCCCTGATCCCGCTCGACTTCGAGAGCGCGACGCTGACCGCGATGGACGCGGACGCCATGCGCACGCTGAAGGAAGCGCTCGGCCAGGCCAAGCAGGTGTGGAGCCACGTCGTGGCCGGCGCACCGGAGAACGCGAAGTTCGACCAGGAAATCGCGCTCGCGCGCGGCAGCGCCAGCAAGCTGCGCGGCAATGCGCTGGTCGCGACGCTCGACGCCATCGGCCGCGCGACGAGCGGCTTCGCCAAGCTCGACCCGTCGCTGCGCGACACGCTCGGCCTGGAAGTGGCCTCCGCGCTGCTGTTCCTCGATCTCGGCGTAGAGGAGTTGCCGCAGATCGAACCGGAGTACGAGGAACGCGCGCAGCAGGTCATGGACCGGCTCGTGAAGGCGCGCGACGGCAAGGCGCTGCCGGAGACCGGGCCGTGGATGTCGGAACTCGCGCAGCGCGCGCAGGACCGGCTGACCATGGGTACCGTGGTCGCCGAGACGCAGTCCACGTTGCGCGAGATCGAGCAGCGCCTCGACCGCTTCTTCCGCACGCCCGCGGAGCGTGCCGAGCTGGCCGCGACGACGGGCATGTTCGACCAGGTGTGCGGCGTGCTGTCGCTGCTCGGCTACGACGATCCGGTCGTGGCCCTGCGCAACGTGCAGCAGTCGATCGCGCGCTTCGTCGACCCGGCCGTCGAGCCGGAACCGCAGGAATTCGACCGCATCGCCCAGAACCTCGGCGCCATCGGTTTCTTCGTCGAGAGCGTCGGGCAGGACGCCGACCGTCCGCGCGGCATGTTCCATTACGACCCGGCCACGGGCGTCTTCAGCGCCGACATCGGTCAGCTGCAGGGCGAATCGGTCGAGGCGCCCGCCGACGACGAGTACACCGCGCCGCGCACGATCGACATGCGGCTTCCGGAGCCGAAGCGCACCGACAACGTCGAGACGGCGGTGCGCAAGAACCTGGAGTCGGCGCACCTGCACGCGCAGCGGCTGATCGCGGTGGCGGGCGATGCCCGCGCCCTCGGCGAACTGGAGCGGCTGCTGCCGACGATCTCGAACGAAGCGGACCTGCTCGACGACAACGCGTTGAAGAGCAAGGCGAGCCGCGCGCTGCACCTGGTCGCGCAGCTCAAGGAAGGACACAGCCGCGAACTCGCCGGCGAACTCGAGCAGTTGCTCGCGCCGCCGAAGGCACCCGAGGCGCCGCCGCCCACCGCGCCGCTGCCATCGTCCGATGCCGCCGCCAACAGCGAGCTGTGCGAGATCTTCGTCGAGGAAGCGGGCGAGGTCCTCGACAGCATCAACGAGCAGCTGGTCCTGCTGCGCGAACGCCGCGACGACCAGGCGACCATGACCACCGTGCGGCGCGCCTTCCACACGCTGAAGGGCTCGAGCCGCATGGTCGGCTTCAAGACGATCGGCGAGGGCGCCTGGGGCGTGGAGCAGTGTTTCAACCTGTGGCTGGCCCAGGAGCGGCCGGCGAGCGACGACCTCATCGACCTCGCGGCAGGGGCGGAGCGCGTCATTCGAGGCTGGGTCGGGACGGTCGCGGAGCAGCCGGATGCGCTGCTCGATCCGACGGCGCTGGTCCGCTCGGCGCAGCGCGTCCGCGAAGGCGGGGCGTTCGAATACGAAGGCGAACTGCCCGGAGGTTCGTCGGCTGCGAAGGCCGACATCGGCCAGCCGGCCACTCCCGTAGCGACTCCCGGGGTCGCGGACGAGTTCGAGGACGACTCGCCCATCACGATTGCTCTGTACGAAGTCGCCGAGGCCGAGCCCGGACCCGCGCCGGAGGAGGCGATGTTCGCGAAGGCCGCGGTGGAGAGCGAGCCCGAGCCGGCGCCGCTGCCCGTCGTGCCGGAGGTGGCCGCAGAACCCGCGGCCGAACCGGCGCCCGTGGAGTTGGCGGCGGTGGCTGTCGACTCGATCGACGTGTCCCTTCCCGCCGAGCCGGCGAGCGACGACATCAAGCGCATCGGCCCGCTCGAGATCAGCCACGGTCTGTACTCGATCTTCCTCAGCGAAGCCGACGAATGCATCCGGGTGCTCGCAAACGAGATCGCCGAGTGGCGTTACGAGCCGGGGCGGCCCGTGAGCCCGGGCCTGGTACGCCGCGCCCATTCGCTGTGCGGCATCTCGCGCACGGTGGGGCTCGCGCCGGTGGTGGCGGTGACCGATCCGCTCGAAGACCTGATGCGCACGCTGTCATCGCTGTCCGACGCGCATCATTTCGCGCTGTCCGCGGCGCAGTTCGACACGCTGGAGCGCGTGGTCGATCGCGTGCGCGGCATGCTCCATCAGTTCGCTGCGGGGTTCTACCCCGACGAGGCGCCGCTCGAGGCGGGCGCGATCGGGGACCTGGTGTCGGTCGTGCGCGCCCACAGCGCGCTGCACGAGGACGTGACCGCTGCAGGCGTCGCGGAGATCGCGCCGCCGCCCGCGGTCGCGGAACAGCCGGTCGAGCCATCCATCGACCAGGCGCCGGCACAGCCGCTCGCGCCGGTCGTGGCCGAGATCGTGTCCATCCCGGCGGAACCCGAGGCGCTCGACTTCGACGCTCTCGAAGCGATCGCCGCGGATCTTCGCGAGGCGGATGCGGAGGCGCCCGCCGAACCGGGCCGTCCCGCGCCGGCGAAGGTACGCGATGAGCTCGACCCCGAACTGCTCGAAGTCTTCCTGACCGAGGCGGCGGAGCTGCTGCCGTCGGTGGCCATGAACCTTCGCGGTCTCGCCGGCAATCCGAACGATCGGGAGCTGGCGCGCGACATGATGCGCAAGCTGCACACGATCAAGGGCAGCGCGCGCATGGCCGGCGCGATGCGCCTCGGCGAACTCGTGCACGAGATGGAAACGCGGATGGAGGCGGCGATGCAGCTGGCCGACGTCCCGGCCGACGTCGTCGACGCCCTGCATGCGCAATACGACGTGGCGATGGGCCTGTACGACGAGCTGCTCGATCCGGACGCCGCGCGGCGGGCACAGGAAGTCGCGCCGACGGCCGAACCGCCGCTCGCGGCGGTGATCAACCTGGCTTCGGCGCGCGAACAGACCCAGGCGGCGCGCGGCGAACCCAGACCCGAGTCGATCGCTCCGGCGCCCGTGGCGGCGGAAGCGGCCCGTCCGGCGGTGCCGGTCACGCTACCGGCGGAAGTCAGTGCGACTCTGCCTGCCGCAGCGCCCGGCGCGGCGCCGCAGACGACGTTCATCCGCGTGCGGGCCGACGTGCTGGACAAGCTCGTCGACCAGGCGGGCGAGGTGGCGATCGCGCGCTCCAAGCTCGAGAACGAGGTCGGCACGATCAAGAGTTCGCTGGCCGACCTGACGGAAAACATCCAGCGCCTGCGCGTCCCAGTTGCGCGAGGTGGAGATCCAGGCCGACGCGCAGATCCAGGCGCGCGGCGACCGCCTGTCGCGCGAATCCGCCAACTTCGATCCGCTCGAATTCGACCGCTACACCCGGCTGCAGGAACTCACGCGCATGCTCGCCGAGTCGGTCGAGGACGTGGCCATGGTCCAGAGCAACATGCTCAAGGGCCTGCAGTCGGCCGACGTGGACCTGATCTCCCAGTCGCGCCTGACGCGGGACCTGCAGCAGCAGTTGATGCGCGTGCGCCTGGTGCCGTTTTCGAACGTGTCCGAACGGCTCTACCGCGTGGCGCGGCAGGCATCGAAGGAGCTCGACAAGCGCGTCAACCTCGATCTGCGCGGCGCGGCGACCGAGCTCGATCGCGGTGTCCTTGAAAAGATGGCCGGGCCGTTCGAGCACCTGATCCGCAACGCGATCGTGCACGGACTCGAGACACCGGCGGAGCGTCGCGCGGCCGGCAAGCCGGAGACCGGCGAGCTGGTCGTCGACGTCAAGCCCGAAGGCAACGAGATCATCGTCGTCATCAGTGACGACGGCGCGGGCCTGAACCTGCCGCGCATCCGCGAGCGTGCCATCGAGCGCGACCTGATCGCGCCCGACCAGGCGCTTGGCGATCGCGAGCTGATGGAACTGATCTTCCAGCCGGGCTTCACGACGGTCACCGAGGTCACCGAACTCGCGGGCCGCGGCGTCGGCATGGACGTCGTGCGCGCGGAGCTGGCCTCCTTCGGCGGCCGGATCTCGATCTCGAGCGAGACCGGGCGCGGCACCCGCTTCACGCTGTACCTGCCGATGACGCTGGCCGTGGCCCAGGTCGTCCTGGCGAGGATCGGCAGCCGTCGGTATGCGATCCCGGCGGGCATGGTCGAGCAGGTGCGCCGCTACCGTCCGGCGACGCTGCTGTCCGCGCTCGCCGAAGGGATCATCGACATGACGCCGGTGGGCCAGGTCGTCCTGCGCCCGCTCACGCAGCTGGTGGGCGAGGAAACGACGCCGCACCTGTCCAAGCAGACCCCAGTCATTCTGCTGAAGTCCGGTGACGACCGCCTCGCGGTGGCGGTGGACGACGTGTCGAGCAACCAGGAGGTCGTGGTCAAGAGCGTGGGCCTGCAGGTCGCGCGACTCGCCGGCATCCTGGGCGCCACCATCCTCGGCAACGGCGAGATCGTGCTGATCGTCAACCCGGTGCAGCTGATCACGCGCGCGCCGGAGCCGCCGGCGGTCTTCGACGTCGCGCCCGAGGCGCGCGCCGAGGCCAACGCGGCCCAGGGCCAGTTGCAGCACGCCACGGAACTGTCGACGCAGGTCGTGCCGACCATCATGGTCGTCGACGACTCGCTGACGGTCCGCCGCGTCACGCAGCGCCTGCTGGAGCGGCAGGGCTACACCGTGCTGCTCGCGAAGGACGGCGTCGACGCCCTGCGGCAACTGCAGGACAGCAAGCCCGACGTGATGCTGGTCGACATCGAGATGCCGAAGATGGATGGCTACGACCTGACCCGCAACGTGCGCGGCACGCGCGCGACGGCCGACATCCCGATCATCATGATCACGTCGCGCACGGCGGAGAAGCACCGCAGCATGGCGTTCGAGCTCGGCGTGAACGAGTACCTCGGCAAGCCCTATCAGGAAGACGAGCTGCTGCGGCTGCTGAAACAGTACCTGGCCGAGAAGGCGACGGCGTAGGTCGCGGGCTTCCAGTGACCACGCGCAGTGACCACGCGGTGAGACGCGAAATGAACAGACTTCTGGCGCTCATTGTCGGTGGCGTCCTGCTCGCGGCGGCCGATGCCGCGCTGGCCGAACGCGTCTACGTGAAGGCGCGCGGCGAGATCGACCTCGCGCCCTTCAAGTGCGAGGGGGTGGCGCGCAGCCCGAACGTGAAGCGCATCTGCTACGACGAGAAACAGCAGTACGCGCTCGTCAGCCTGAATGGCATCTGGTACCACTTCTGCGGCGTGCCGGCCTCGACCATCGCGGCGTGGCGGAAGTCGCGCGAGAAGGGCCGCTACTACAACGACAGCATCCGCGGACACTACGACTGCACCGGCGAACTGATGCCGCTGTACGGCAAGTAGCGGCCCGGACTCAGCGCTCCTTCACCACCGCGTAGCGTTGCAGCGTCTTGTGGCGCGCTTCCGCGTGGTCGACCAGGGGCGCCGGATAGTCGCTCCCGATCGCGCATCCCGCGGCCCGCTGGCGGTCTGCGGTCGCCAGCCACGGCGCGTGGATCTCGGTGTTGTCGAAGCCGGCGATCTCTGGCACGTAGCGCCGGATGAACTTGCCGTCGGCGTCGAATTTTCGCGACTGTGTCACCGGATTGAAGATGCGGAAGTACGGCTGCGCATCGCAGCCGGTCGAGGCCGCCCACTGCCAGCCGCCATTGTTGGCCGCGAGGTCGTAATCGTTCAGGTGCTGCGCGAAGTAGCGCTCGCCACGCCGCCAGTCGATGCCAAGGTCTTTCGTCAGGAAACTGGCGGTGATCATGCGCAGGCGGTTGTGCATGTAGCCGGTCTGGTTCAGCTGGCGCATGCCGGCGTCGACGATGGGGTATCCGGTGCGGCCCTCGCACCAGGCACGGAAGTGTTCCTGCGCCTGCGGGCCGGTCTCCCATGCGATGCGGTCGTACTCGGGGCGAAAGGCGCGCTCGACGACGTGCGGGTGATGCCAGAGCACCATCTGGTAGAACTCGCGCCAGACGAGTTCGGAGAGCCAGGTCGACGCGCCGTCCGAGGCCTTCGCGCGCGCCCGGCGCACCAGTTCCCGAATCGACACGGTGCCGAAGCGCAGGTGCACCGACAGGTAGGACGGCCCGCGCAGCGCCGGGAAATCACGCGTTGCGCCGTAGTCGTCGATGCGGCCGGTGAAGTCGTCGAGCAGTTGCAGCGCGCCTGTCTCGCCGAGCGGCAGGCGCAATTCGCCCAGGTTGGATTCCTTGAACCCCAGTTGCGCCAGCGATGGCCGCAGCGGCGGCCCCGCCGGTGGCGCGAGCGTTCCGAGGTCCGTGGAGCGCGCCGCGACGTCGCCCTCCCCAAGCCGCTTCACCCAGGCATTGCGGTACGGCGTGAACACGGAGAACGGCGTGCCGCTGCCCGTCATCACTTCGCTCTTCTCGAAGATCACCTGGTCCTTGAAGAGCAACAGGCGCCGTCCCTGCTCCGCCAGTTGCTGCGCAACGCGGGCGTCGCGCGCCGTTGCGTACGGTTCGTAGTCCGCATTGGCGAACACGGCGTCGACGCCGAGGCGTCGCGCCAGGTCGACGATCGAATCCGCGGCCCGGCCGTTGGTGATCGTCAATCCGCCGCCGCGCAGGCGCAGCGCCTCGTCAAGGCCGGCGACGGCTGCGTGGATGAATTCGATCCGCCGATCGGCGCGCAGCCCGGCGGCCAGCAACTCGTCGAGGATCGCGCGGTCATAGACGAACACGCAATGCACCCGGCGGCACGATCCGAGCGCCGCGGCCAGCGCGGCGTGATCGGCCACGCGCAGGTCGCGCCGGAACCAGACGAGACCAGCGTCAAAGGACATTGAAAGCCGGGGCGCGGAGAGGGAGGCGAGCGGTGCGGGGGAGTTTACAATCGTCGCCATGCCGAGCGATCCGATGGACCTGAAACATCAGTTCCTGATCGCCATGCCCGCCATGGTGGACCCGAATTTTTCCGGTTCGGTGGTCTACATCTGCGACCACAGCGAACGCGGCGCGCTCGGTCTCGTCATCAACCGGCTGACCGAACTGACCCTCGAGACCCTGTTCGACCGCATCGATCTGAAGCTCGAGATCGCCCCGTGGAAGAGCTCGCCCGTGTATTTCGGCGGTCCCGTCCAGACCGAGCGCGGCTTCGTGCTGCACGGACCGGCCAGGACGTACAGCTCGACCCTGCCGATCACGCCCGAGGTGTCCCTGACCACGTCCAAGGACGTGCTCGAAGCGGTCGCCGAGGGCGCGGGACCGGACAAGATGCTGGTGACGCTCGGCTATTCGGGCTGGGGCGCCGGGCAGCTCGAGAGCGAGATCGCCCAGAATGCGTGGCTCACGGTGAAGGCGCAGCCGGACATCATCTTCGACACGCCGGCCGACGAGAAATACAACGCCGCACTGAAGCTGCTGGGGGTCGACACGCTGCAGCTCTCGGGACAGGCCGGCCATGCGTGACCTCCATGGTCGCGCAACCCTTCCCGCTCCTTCACTCGTTTCCTTTCTTTCCCCGATGACCGACCGCGTCGTGCTCGGCTTCGACTTCGGCGCGCGTCGCATTGGCGTGGCCATCGGCAACAGCGTGACGCGCGAAGCGCGGCCGTTGACCACCGTCAATGCCACTGCTACCGGGGCGCGGTGGGATGCGGTCGCCGCGCTGGTCGGTGAATGGGAACCGGCGCACCTGGTGGTCGGCATCCCGCGCCATCCGGACGGAACGCCTCACGAAATGACGACCCGCTGCGAACGGTTTGCCCGGCAACTGGAAGGCCGGTTCCGCCGGCCGGTCGCGCGCGTGGACGAGCGGTACACATCGGCGGTCAGCGAACGGGCGGACGACATCGACGCCGCGGCCGCCGCCCTGATCCTGCAACAGTGGTTCGACGAGGAGGGCGACCGTGATGCTTGAACTGGACGCCGAAGCGATCTATCGACACCTGGCACTGCGCGCCCGGGAGATGTTCGTGGGCGAGAAGCTGAAGCTCGTGGGTGTGCACACCGGCGGGGTGTGGCTCGCCGAGCGGCTGAAGCGCGACCTGAACGTGGAAGACCCGGTCGGCATTCTCGACGTCTCCTTCTACCGCGACGACTTCGACCAGTCGGGCCTCAAGCCCGTCGTGCGGCCATCGCAGATCGCGTTCGATGTCTCCGGCAGCCACATCCTGCTGGTGGACGACGTGCTGAACACCGGACGCACGGTGCGCGCGGCGATGAACGAGATCTTCGACTACGGGCGGCCGGCGAAGGTCGACCTCGCCGTGCTGATCGACCGCGGCGGGCGCGAACTGCCGGTCGCGGCGAGCATCGTCGGCGCGACCATCGAACTGCCGAGCGACGTCGCGGTCGTGCTGGTGCGCGACGACGACGCGCAACTGCACCTCACGATGGAAAAGCGCGAGGACTGAGAACAGGAATCGGGAACGGGGAACGCGAATGGGAACGAGGAACCCGCAGCTCAACTCGAACGGGGAGCTGCATCATCTGCTGTCGACCGAGGGCCTGCCGAAGGCCGTCATCGAGCGCATCCTGTCGACGGCCGACAGCTTCATCAACATCGCGGAGCGCGAGGTCAAGAGCGTGCCGCTGCTGCGCGGCAAGAGCGTGTTCAACCTGTTCTTCGAGAACAGCACGCGGACGCGCACCACCTTCGAGATCGCCGCGCGGCGCCTGAGCGCCGACGTCTTCAATCTGGACATCATGCGGTCGAGCTCCGCGAAGGGCGAATCGCTGCTCGACACCATCGACAATCTCTCCGCCATGCAGGCCGACATGTTCGTGGTGAGGCACGCCACCAGCGGCGCGCCGTACCTGATCGCGCAGCACGTGAAGCCGCACATCCACGTGATCAACGCCGGCGACGGGCGCCACGCGCACCCGACCCAGGGCCTGCTCGACATGTACACGATCCGCCACTACAAGAAGGACTTCACCAACCTGACGGTGGCGGTCGTCGGCGACATCCTGCACTCGCGGGTGGCGCGCTCCGACATCCACGCGCTGACCACGCTCGGCGTGCCCGAGGTGCGCGCGGTCGGCCCGCTGACGCTGCTGCCCGCGGGGCTGGAAGAGATGGGCGTGCGCGTCTTCACCAAGCTCGACGAGGGCATCAAGGGCGCCGACGTGATCATCATGCTGCGGCTGCAGAACGAGCGCATGAAAGGCGCGCTGCTGCCGTCGGCACAGGAATATTTCGCGAACTACGGCCTGACCCCGGAGAAGCTGGCGCTGGCCAAGCCGGACGCGATCGTCATGCATCCGGGGCCGATGAACCGCGGCGTCGAGATCGATTCGCGCGTGGCCGACGGCGCGTCGGCGGTGATCCTGCCGCAGGTCACCTTCGGCATCGCGGTGCGCATGGCCGCGCTGTCCATCGCCGCTTCTTCGTCGAGGATGCAATGAGGATCGTCATCACCCAGGGGCGCGTGATCGACCCGGCGTCGGGCCTGGACCGCGTGGCGGACGTCTGCATCACCGACAACCGGCTGACCGCCGTCGGCGACCGGCCCGCGGGCTTTCAGGCCGGACCGCACGATCGACGCCAGCGGCCTGATCGTGGCGCCGGGACTGGTGGACGTGTGCGCGCGCCTGATGGAACCGGGCTCCGAGGGCGCGCTGAAAGTCGAGATGCAGGCCGCGCTCGCCGGCGGCGTGACCGGCGTGGTGTGCCCGCCGGACACCGATCCGCCGCTCGACGAACCGGGCCTCGTGCGCATGCTGCGGCAGACCTCGCGGGCCTCGGCCGGCGCGCGCACGTATCCGCTCGGCGCGCTCACCACCGGCCTGAAGGGCGAGGCGCTGGCCGAGATCGAGACCCTCTACGAGACCGGCTGCGTGGCGTTCATGCAGACCGGCAGCCTGCCGCACGACAACAGCGTGCTGCTGCAGGCGATGCGCTACGCGAAGACCTTCGACCTGCCGCTGTGGCTGCGGCCGGTCGAGGACACGCTCGCCGGTTCCGGCGTCGCGGCGGCCGGCCCGGTCGCCGGCCGCCTCGGCCTGCCGTCGATTCCGGTCGTCGCCGAGACGGTCGCCCTGCAGACGATCTTCGAACTGCAGCGCGCGTCCGGCGCGCGCGTGCACATCTGCCGGCTGTCGTCCCAGGCCGGCATCGAACTCGTGCGGCGGGCGAAGCAGGAAGGACTGCCGGTCACCGCCGACGTCGCCATCCATCACGTGCACCTGATCGACGTCGACATCGGCTACTTCGATGCGCGCTTCCGCCTCGATCCGCCGCTGCGCAGCGCGCGCGACCGCGACGCGATCGTCGCCGGGCTGGCGGACGGCACGATCGACGTCATCTGCTCCGACCACGCGCCGGTCGGCGACGACGACAAGCAGCTCCCGTTCGGCGAGGCGACGCCCGGCGCCACCGCGCTCGAAACGCTGCTGCCGTTGACGCTCAAGTGGGCGAACGAGAACAAGGTGCCGCTCGTGAAGGCGCTGGCGAAGGTGACGAGCCGCCCCGCGGAGATCCTCGGCGAGGACACCGGCCGGCTCACCGTGGGAGCCAAGGCCGACATCGTCGTGTTCGATCCCGCCGCGCCGTGGCGGGTGACGCCCGACGTGCTGAAGAGCGCCGGCAAGAACACGCCGTTCGCGGGCTACGAGTTGCAGGGCCGGGCCCGGTACACGCTGGTCGGCGGCGACGTACGCCTCGACACGTAGCCGGTGAGGTTCCTGCTCGCGCCGCTGCGCGCGGTGCTGTTCGTGCTGCACGTCCTCGCCGGGCTGGCGATCGTGCTCATCGTGTTTCCGTTCCTCGGCCTGCCGGGACGCAACCGCGTCAATCGCGCATGGTCGCGGACGCTGGTCGCGATCTGCGGCGCGCGGCTCGTGGTCGACGGCGCGCCGATCGCGCCGCACATCCGCGCCACCGGCCTGGAGCCATGGAGCCTCGGGCGGCTGGCGCTCGCGAACCACGTTTCGTGGCTCGACGTGTTCGCGATCAACGCGGTCACGCCGTGCCGGTTCGTGGCGAAGGCGGAGATCGGCCGCTGGCCGCTGCTGGGCGCGCTGGTCACGCGCTCCGGCACGCTGTACATCGAGCGCGGCCGGCGACATGCGGTGGCGTCGATGAACCACCGGGTGCGCGAGCACCTGAAGGCCGGCGAGACGATCGTCGTGTTCCCCGAGGGGACGACGACCGACGGCATCGGACTGCTGCCCTTCCACTCGAACCTGCTCGCGCCCGCCGATCGAGATCGGCGCTCCGGTGTGGCCGCTGGCGCTGCGCTACACGGAACGCGGCATGCCGTCGGCCGCGGCGGCCTTCATCGGCGACATGGGGCTCGTCACCTCGCTCGCGCGGACTCTGGTCGCGCGCGATCTGGTCATCCGCATCACCGTGCTGCCGGCGATCGAAGTGACGCCTGCACGAGAACCGGCACGCGGTCGCGCGGGCCGCGCGCGCGGCCATCGCCGGAGCGCTCGGCATGGCCGCGGCGGATCCGGACGACCCAACCGGCTGATCAGTCGCCCGGCGCCTGCGACTGCGGGCAGTCGACCTGGAACAGCGCGCGGTCCTCGAGTCGCAGGGCGGTCAGTCGCCCGCCCCAGACACAGCCGGTGTCCAGCCCGATCACGTCCTCGCGCATCACCAGCCCCTCGGTCGACCAATGGCCGAAGACGATCGGCGTGCCGCGCGTCCGGCGCTGCGGGTGGTCGAACCAGGGCACCAGTCCCGGCGGGGCAACCGCGCTTGCGTCCTTGTGCTTCAGGTTCATCGTGCCGTCGGGCGCGAGCATGCGCGCGCGTGTCAGCGCGTTCACCACGCAGCGCAGGCGGTCATGGCCGCGCAGGTCGTCGCTCCAGCGGGCGGGTTCGTTGCCGTACATCTCGCGCAGGAAGGCGGCGTGATCGTCGGCGGCAAGGCGAGCTGCGTACTTCTTCCGACAGGGCCAGGGTCCTGTCGACGTCCCAGTCGGGCAGCACGCCGGCGTGGACGAAGAGCACGCCCTGTTCACGATGCGCGAGCGGCACGCCGCGCAGCCAGTCGAGGAGCGCGGTGCGGTCGGGAGCGTCGAGGATCTCCTGGATCGTGTCGTTCCGGTGGACCGGCCGGATGCCGGCGGCGACCGCGAGCAGGTGCAGGTCGTGATTGCCCAGAACCACGGCCGCGCTTTCCCCGCGTCGGCGAGCGACTTCACCCGGCGCAGCGTGGCCAGCGACTGCGGTCCCCGATTCACGAGGTCGCCGACGAAGATGAAGCGGTCGGGGTGAGGCAACTGCTCAGCCAGTTGTTCGAAGCTGGCGAGGCATCCCTGCAAGTCGCCGATCGCGTACGTGCTCATGACGAAATACTAGCCTTTGCGCCATTCGCCTTCGTGCTCATCGCGCTTTGTTAGCATCGGCGCAGGCAACACAGAGGAAGAAAGAGCAGACATGAAGCCCGTTCGCAAGGCGGTGTTCCCGGTGGCCGGCCTCGGTACGCGGTTCCTTCCCGCGACCAAGGCGATGCCGAAGGAGATGCTCCCCGTCGTCGACAAGCCGCTGATCCAGTACGCGGTGGAGGAAGCCGCGGCCGCGGGCATCCGGCAGATGATCTTCATCACCGGCCGCCACAAGCGGTCCATCGAGGATCACTTCGACCGCATGCCGGAACTCGAAGCGGAACTCGCGGCCAAGGGCAAGGACGAGCTGCTGGCGATCGTCCGCAACATCTCACCGGAGACGGAGGTCTTCATCTACATCCGCCAGGCCGAGCCGCTGGGCCTGGGACACGCGGTGCTGTGCGCGGAGCCGGCGGTCGGCGACGAGCCGTTCGCGGTGATCCTCGCCGACGACCTGATCGACGCGCCGCAGCCGGCCATGGGCCAGCTGATGCAGGCCCGCATGGCGCGGGGCGGCGGCAACGTGCTGGCGGTCGAGGACGTGCCGCGCGAAGACACATCGCGCTACGGCATCGTCAGCGCCGAACGGATCGACGACCGCGCCTCGCGCGTCACGCACATCGTGGAAAAGCCGCAGCCCCGCCGAAGCGCCTTCGACCCTCGCGGTGCTGGGCCGCTACGTGCTGGAGCCCGGCATCTTCGATCACCTGCGCACGATTCCGCGCGGCAGCGGCGGCGAGATCCAGCTGACTGACGCGATCGCGCAGATGGTGCCGGAAGGCTCGACGTACGCGTATCGCTATGAAGGGCAGCGGTTTGATTGCGGGTCGAAGCAGGGGTTTCTGGATGCGACGGTGCACTACGGGCGCAAGGCGGGGTACTCGATCTAGCGGGGCCGCAAGGCCTCCTCGCCGTAGAATCGTCGGCGACAGGATCGCGCGTACCGGGGGAGCTGTGATCCTCGTAACCGGCGGTGCCGGGTTCATCGGCAGCAACTTCGTGCTCGATTGGCTGGCCGCGTGCGGACGAACCTGTCGTCAACCTCGATTACCTGACCTATGCCGGCAATCTCGAGAACCTCGCAACGTCTGACAGGCGACACCGCGGCATGTCTTCGTGCGTGGAGACATCTGCGACCGAGCCCTGGTCGCTGGCCTGCTCGCGGCACATCGGCCACGTGCGGTCGTCCACTTCGCGGCCGAAAGCCACGTGGACCGGAGCATCCATGGGCCGGGCGCGTTCGTTCGCACGAACATCGAAGGAACCTACGCGCTGCTGCAGGCAGCCCGCGCTCACTTCGACGGGCCTGGCCGGCAGCGGAGCGGGAGCAGTTCCGCTTCCTCCACGTCTCGACCGACGAGGTGTACGGATCGCTCGGAGCCCTCGGACCCGGCGTTCTACGGAGTCGCGCTCTTACGCGCCGAACAGTCCGTACGCGGCGAGCAAGGCCGGCAGCGATCACCTCGCGCGCGCCTGGCACCGACCTATGGGCTGCCGTCGTCACGACGAACTGCTGCAACAACTACGGGCCGTTCCAGTTTCCCGAGAAGCTGATCCCGCTGATGATCGTGAACGCGCTGGACGGCAAGCCGCTGCCGATCTACGGCGACGGGCAGAACGTCCGCGACTGGCTCTATGTGGCCGACCACTGCGCGGCCCTTCGTGCGGTGCTCGAGCGCGGCCGGGTGGGGGAGACCTACAACATCGGCGGCTGGAACGAGAAGACGAATCTCGAGATCGTGCGGTGCGGTGTGCACCCTCCTCGATGAACTCAGGCCCGCGCCCGCGGGTTCCTATCGTCGTCTCATCACGCACGTTGCCGATCGTCCGGGCCACGACCGTCGGTATGCCATCGATGCACGCAAGATCGCGCGGGAACTCTCCGTGGCGTCCCAGCGAGACCCTCGAGACCGGGCTCCGCACGACCGTCAGGTGGTACCTCGATCACCCCGACTGGCTGGCGAATGCGCAAAGCGGAGCCTATCGGCAGTGGATTGAAACGCAGTACAAGCGGACGTGTCTGAAATGTCGACCGGGGTCAGGCGCGGCAGATGAAAGTCATACCGACGGAACTGTCCGGCGTGCTGGTGCTCGAGCCCCGGGTCTACTCGGATCACCGGGGTTGTTTCTACGAGAGCTGGAACGCTCGAGTGTTCGCAGCGGCAACGGGGATATCGGCGGAATTCGTTCAGGACAACCACGCGTGCTCGGTCGGGAACGTGCTGCGCGGAATCCACTATCAGGTCGTGCAACCCCAGGGAAAGCTGGTTCGCGTCGTGTCGGGAGCGGTGCTCGAGGTCGCCGTCGACCTGCGACGTTCCTCCCCCACGTTCGCACGCTGGGTGTCCGTCGACATCAGCGCGGACAACCGGCGCCAGGTGTGGGTTCCGCCAGGCTTCGGCCACGGCTACCTTGTTCGCAGTGCGGCCGCGACAGTGCTCTACAAGACGACGCAGTACTGGATCCCCGAATACGATCGCGGCATACGCTGGGACGATCCGGAGATCGCGATCGACTGGCCGGTCGATGGCGATCCCGATCCTTTCGGAACGGGACCTCGAGGCTCCGAGCTTGCGCGATGCGGAGGTGTACCCGTGAAGCGGATCGTTCTCCTAGGAAGGGACGGACGGTTGGGCTGGGAACTGCAACGAGCGCTCGCACCGCTCGCCGAACTGATTGCGCTGGGACGCTGCGGTACGGAGCCTGGAAGCACAGGGCACTGGGTCAGATCGAGCTCTCCGCGCTGTCTGTGGACTTCGAACGTCTCGATCAACTCGGCGAAACGCTTCTCATGCTTCGGCCGGACGTCATCGTGAACGCGGCCGCGTTCACCGACGTGGACCGAGCGGAAGTGGAGGTCGAGGCGGCGGAAGCTGTCAATGCCCGGGCGCCTCAGGAACTGGCTCGCCTGTGTGCCGAACTCGGCGCCTGGCTGGTTCACTTCAGCACGGACCATGTGTTCGATGGTGGAGGCGACAGGCCGTGGACGGAGGAGGACGCGCCAGCGCCGTTGAACGCATATGGGCGGACGAAGCTGGCCGGCGAAGAGCGGATACGGGCCAGCGGCTGCAGCCACCTCATCCTTCGTTGCAGTTGGCTGTACGCGCTTCGCGGCAAGGACTTTCCGGATTCAATCCTGCGTCAGGCGCGTGAGCAGGAGGAACTGTGGGTCGTCGATGACCAGATTGGCGCACCGACAAGTGCCGAGCTGATTGCGGACGTCACGGCCCATGCGCTGCGCGGGGTCGTGCAGCGCCCGGAGCTCGGCGGGACCTATCACGTAGTCCGCAGCGGGCGAGACAGCCGATTCGACTACGCCCGCTTTGTCCTCGAACACGCCATCGCCATCGGGACGCCGCTGAAGGCAGGTCGCGAACAGGTGCACGCGGTTTCCAGCGCAGCCTATCCCCTTGCAGCTAGGCGCCCGCGCAACTCGCGTCTGGATTGCGGCAAGTTGGAACGCGCGTTCGCGCTGCGCATGCCGCCTTGGCAATTGCATCCAGAGGATGATGCGAGAGAGGTCGCTAGCTAGGCCGTAGGGGCCGCCTGGTTGCCCTTCCGTTCTGATGTCCTGACCGGTGAATTTTCCTGCGAGCGGCCTGCTGGAGGCCGGTTGCGAGGACAGGACTTACGATCCCGAGTCCCGTAAAATGCGGCACTTTGCTCACGCGAGCCAACCAAGGGCGTATTCAGCGCGGCGTCGTTATGCGCGCCTCGTCGAAAAACGTCGGCAAAGGGCCCCAAGTGATCTATTTTCCCTCCCCCATCGTCGACCGCAAGATCCGCTTTGCGCTGGTCGGCTGCGGCCGCATCGCCGCCAACCACTTCGAGGCGCTGAAGCGGCACCACGAGCGAGCGGAACTCGTCGACGGTCTGCGACGTCGATCGGCAGGCGCTGCGACAAGGCGGTCGCGCAGACCGGCGCGAACGGGCTACGAGAACCTCGCCGAGCTGCTGGCGAGAGCAACTGCCGACATCGTCGTGCTCGCCACGCCGAGCGGACTGCATCCCGACCAGGCGATCCAGATCGCCGCAGTCGGGCCGCCACGTCATGACCGAGAAGCCGATGGCCACGCGCTGGGCGGACGGCAAGCGCATGGTCGCGGCCTGCGACGCCGCCGGGGTGCGCCTGTTCGTGGTGAAGCAGAACCGGCGCAATGCGACGCTGCAGCTGCTCAAGCGCGCGGTCGAGAAGGATCGCTTCGGGCGCATCTACCTGGTCACCATCAACGTCTTCTGGTCGCGCCCGCAGTCCTACTACGACAGCGCCGCCGTGGCGCGGCACGTGGGAGTTCGACGGCGGCGCCTTCATGAACCAGGCGAGCCACTACGTCGACCTGCTCGACTGGCTGATCGGCCCGATCGAGAGCGTGCAGGCCTACACCGCGACGCTCGCGCGCAACATCGAGGTCGAGGACACCGGCGTGATGGCCGTGCGCTGGCGCTCCGGGGCGCTCGGGTCGATGAACGTGACCATGCTCACGTACCCGAAGAACCTGGAGGGCTCGATCACCATCCTCGGCGAGAAGGGCACCGTGCGCATCGGCGGCGTGGCCGTCAACGAGATCCAGCACTGGGAGTTCGCCGAGCCCGACGCCGGACGACGAGCAGATCAAGAACGCGAGCTACGAGACGACGTCGGTCTACGGCTTCGGGCATCCGCTCTACTACGACAACGTGATCAAGGTGCTGCGCGGCGAGGCCGAGCCGGAGACCGACGGGCGCGAGGGGCTGAAGTCGCTCGAGGTGCTGATCGCCTCCTACCTGTCGGCCCGCGACGGTCGGCGGGTCCCGCTGCCGCTGGAGTACTGACGTGCCGACCACGATCCATCCGACCGCCATCGTCGACGAAGGCGCGCGCATCGGCGACGGCACCCGCATCTGGCACTGGGTGCACGTCAGCGGCGGCGCGCGCATCGGGCGCAACTGCTCGCTCGGCCAGAACGTGTTCGTCGGCAACGAGCGTCGTGATCGGCGACGACGTCAAGATCCAGAACAACGTCTCCGTCTACGACGACGTGACGCTCGAGGACGACGTCTTCTGCGGCCCGAGCATGGTGTTCACCAACGTCTACAACCCGCGCAGCGCGGTCGAGCGCAAGAGCGAGTACCGGGACACGCTCGTGCGGCGCGGCGCGACGCTCGGCGCCAACTGCACCGATCGTCTGCGGCGTCACGATCGGCGAATACGCCTTCGTCGGCGCGGGCGCGGTGGTCAACCGCGACGTGCCGGCCTACGCGCTCGTGGTCGGCGTCCCGGCGCGGCAGATCGGCTGGATGAGCCGCTACGGCGAGCGGCTCGATCTGCCGCTGACCGGCGAGCGCGTCGCCACTGCCCGCACACCGGGAGATCGTTACCGGCTGACCGGCGGCGTCTGCCGCCTCGAACACTGAGAGACCGCGATGGAATTCATCGACCTGAAGTCGCAGTACGCGGCGCTCAAGACCGGCATCGACGCGCGCATCCAGCGCGTGCTCGACCACGGCCAGTACATCATGGGCCCGGAGGTGCGCGGAACTCGAGCAGCAGCTCGCGGCCTACGCGGGCGCGAAGCATTGCATCGGCGTGGCCAACGGCACCGACGCCCTGCTGATCGCGCATGATGGCGCTCGGAATCGGCCGGGCGACGAAGTCATCACGACGCCCTTCACGTTCATCGCCACGGCGAGATGATCGCCCTGCTCGGCGCGACGCCGGTGTTCGTCGACATCGAGCCGGACACCTACAACATCGACGCGTCGGTGATCGAAGCGGCGATCACGCCGCGCACGAGGGCGATCATGCCGGTCGCCCTCTACGGTCAGGCGCCGACATGGATGCGATCAACGCGATTGCCGCGCGGCACGGCACTCCCGGTGATCGACGACGCTGCGCAGAGCTTCGGCGCCACCTACAAGGGCCGCGCGAGCTGCAACCTCGCGCACGATCGGCTGCACGAGCTTCTTTCCCGAGCAAGCCGCTGGGCTGCTACGGCGACGGCGGCGCGTTCTTCACCGACGACGACGAGCTCGCGAAGGCATGCGCGAGATCCGCGTGCACGGCCAGAGCAGCGCTACTGCCACACCCGCGTCGGCGTCGGCGGACGGATGGACACGCTCCAGTGCGCGGTCGTGCTGGCGAAGCTCGAGCGGTTCGACTGGGAACTCGAGCGTCGGGCAGATATCGGACGGCTCTATCTCGCGAAACTCGAAACGTGCTCGGCGGCCGACGCCTGTGACCGTCCGACCTGACCGTGAGTCGGTGTGGGGCCAGTTCACTGTTCTGGCAAAAGATCGAGCTTCGCTGAAGGCTCGCCTGGAGTCGGCGGGCATTCCACCGCCATCCACTACCCGGTTCCGCTGCATCGCCAGCCCGCGTACGCGAACCGTTTCGCCGGCGTCCTTCCCGATCAGTGAAGCGGTGGCCGAAGCGTGTTGAGTCTGCCAATGAGCGCCTACATGGACGAGTCGCAGGTGGACCAGGTCGTGAAGGCGATGAGCACGGGAATGAGCCTTCCGGTGCGAAGGGGTCGCTCCCGGACGCGACCGGAGCCGGCTCCGCTATCTCGTGAACATCGCCCGACGAGTCGGTACGGTCGCACTCGGCACGGCGCTGGGTCAGGGCTCTGTCATCGTCGTGACGCCGGTGCTGGCGCGCCTGTATTCACCCGCCGAGTTCGGGCAGCTGGCCCTCTTGCTTACCGTCGCCGCCTACGCTGCGGCTGCCGGATGCCTGCGCTACGACCTCGCGCTTTCCCGAAGCTCGAAAGACGAAGCGCCGGGGCTGTTCTGGCTGTGCGTGTTTTCCGCCCTGATCGTCACGGTTGCCGCCGGTCTGGTCGCGCTGCTTCCGTGGAAGGACTGGACCGACTCGGGTCTCGTTGCCGTCGTCGAACGTCCCGCGCTGCTGGCGTTGACCGTCGGGGCGGTCGCATTGGCGCAGGCGGTGTCGAGCGAGTCGGTGCGCGCATCGCAGTTCACCCGGCTCGCCATCCTGAAGGCCTCCCAGGGCTTGTTTTTTGCCGGAGCGTCGCTGTTGACGGTGATCGGCCTCGTGGTGGCGGTGCCGGTGTCGTACGCCGTCGCGGCGGCAGTGTCCGTCCGGCGCGAACCTTCCCCTCGTTCCGGAGCGTTCGTCAGGCGGCCGTCCGCTACAAGTCCTTCCCGCTGCTGTCTCTCCCCGGCGCGCTCTTCGACGTGCTCGCATGCAGCGCCGCGGTGCTCGTCGTGTCGGCCAGCTACGGCATGGAAGAGCTGGGTCAGTTTTCGCAGGTGCAGCGCTTCGTCGGCGCACCTCTCCTGCTGGTCAGCGCGTCGCTGTTTCAGGTCTTCTTGCGGCACTCCGCGGATGCCCACCAGGCGGGTCGATCGCTGATGCCCCTATCGTCCGTGTCGGCAGCCGGGTGGCCGGGCTCGTTGGCGCCTCGCCCTCGTGGCGGTGGTCGTTCTCGGCGAGCCGGTCCTCGGGTTCCTGCTCGGCCCCGATTGGCGCGTGGACACGTATTTCCTGTTCTGCCGTCGTCGGTGCGCTGGCGGTTCGCATCTGCGTCTCGCCGTTCAGTTCGGTGCTCTTTACGACCGGTCGCCTCGGACACCTGTTCGCCTGGCAGCTCGCCTACTTCGCGACGGCGTTTTCCGTGCTCCCGGCCGCGGCGAGTCGCCTCGGCTTCGACCAGTTCCTGATGGTCTATCTGCTGCACGAGACCGTGCTCTACGCCGCCTACATGGCCCTCATCGTGCGGGCCGCGCGGGACCCCGGGAAGTCCTAGGTCAGTGCCGGAATCTTCGGCGTGTTGAACCCGCGTGGGATCGACTTCGATGTTGCCGCCTCCATGGGGTCGATCCTGCGTCACCGCGGTCCGGATGACGAAGGGTATCTGCTGTGCGCCGAGCGACAGGCTGGAGCCGGTCGGGGGTCGCGACACCCCCGCGCCGTGTTCGAGCAACGCTGCCGTACCTGCCGCGTGCGCTCGCCGCAGCGAGTCACGCGGCCGCGCCTGATCCTTGGCCACAGACGGCCTGCCATCATCGATCTGTCCGCTGCCGGGCACCAGCCGATGTCGTATGCGGACAGGTACTGGATCGTCGTCAACGGCGAGGTCTACAACTACGTCGAACTGCGCCAGCGAACTCGGGCGCAAGGGCTACGAGCTCCGACGGACTCGCGACACCGAGGTCATCCTCGCGGCGTACCGGCAGTGGGGAGAAGCGTGCCTCGCGCGCTTCAACGGCATGTGGGCGATCGCGCATCTGCGATCGGCCGCCGGCAACGCCTCGTGCTCTCGCGTGACCGGCTTCGGCGTGAAGCCGCTCAGCTACGCGCAGGTCGGCCGAGAACTGGCCTTCGCGTCGGAAGTGAAGGCGGTGCTCGGGACCGGCCTCGATGCGGGCGGACCGCTGAACCGGCCGCGCGCGATCGACTTCCTGCGCTGGTCTGTCGTCAACCACACGGACGAGACGATGTCTTCACCGGCGTCCGCAGCTGCCCCCCGGGCCGACTGACGCTCGATCGTCGACCCCCGCTCGCACGAGGGTCCGGCCGCAGGCCTTCTGGCGCGCTGGTACAGCCGGCGTCCGCGGGTCCGGAGGTGCGGCGACCTGGACGAGGCGTCGCGGCGCGTGGTCGCGAGCTGCTCGAGGACGCGGTGCGGCTTCGCCTGCGCAGCGACGTCCCGGTCGGATCCTGCCTGTCGGGCGGCCTCGATTCGTCGGCGATCGTCTGCCAGGCCCAGGCGCTGCGCAGGCCGGCCGACGGCTCCGATGAACGTCTTCGATGCCGCGTCCGACGATGCGACGCTTCGACGAGTCGTCGCTACGCGCAGATCGGTCGACCGCCGGGTCGGCGCGGATGCACAGTCACCTTCGCCACGCCGACCGGCGTTCTGTCGGAGTGGTCGACGACGCTGCTGTGGCACCAGGAGGAGCCGTTCCGTCCGCCTCCATCTACGCGCAGTGGCTGCGTGATGAGGCGGCGCGCAGGCGCGCGGATCCCGGTGATGCTCGACGGGCAGGGTGCCGACGAGGTGCTGTGTGGGTACCGCGGTTCCTCTGGTGTCACCTCAAGGCACTCGCGTGCCAGGGTCGGTGGGGGGCGGTGGCGAGCCGGCGATCCGTCGCGAGGCCGGCTTCAGCTGGCTGCGCACGGCGATCGCACCGTGTGGCGATCGGCGCGAGGGCTCGCGCTCCCTCCGGCCGCGATTGCGCGCCGCGCACGGCGTCGGGCTGGACCGACCCCTCGTCCCGCCGCACGTGACGACTGGGCCGCAAGCGCCCGGGCTGGCGGACGGACGAGCTCGACGTGCGCGCAGCGCCGATCGACGAGCTGTCCGTGTCAACTGCCGATCGCTGCTGCGCTACGAGGACCGCAATTCGATGGCCTGGTCGATGGAGGCCCGTGTGCCGTTCCTCGACTACCGGCTCGTCGAATGGCTGATTCTGCCGACCGAGGTCAAGATCGGCGGCGGCGGGGCCAAGGGCCCTTCGTCAGGGCATGCGCGGACTGGTGCCCGACCCGATCCTCGATCGACGCGACAAGATGGGTTTCGTGACGGCGCAGGAGGCGTGGATGACCCGGGCCGATGCCTGGTCGAGAGGCGCGCAATGCGCGCGGATTCCCGCTCGGCGCTGGTGGGCACCGTCGCGGTGCTCGCGGACGCACCGCGGCGGACGCGAGCGACGCGGGCCCGTTCCCACGACAGGATATGGCGGGTGATCGTGCTGGCCCGTGGATCCGCCGCTTCGGCGTGGCGTTGTGAGACGACGAACCGCTGCGATACATCGACAAGACAGCCATCGAGAAAAGAATCATCACCGTCGTCGGCGCCCGGCCGCAGTTCATCAAGGCGGCTCGTCGTCAGCCGTGCGCTGCGACAGCGGGGCATCGAGGAGCGATCATCCACACCGGGCAGCACTACGACGCCAACATGTCGGAGCGTCTTCTTCGACGAACTGCGATATCCCGCCGCCGCAGTACAACCTGGAGATCGGCGGCGGCCCGCACGGCGCAGCAGACCGGCCGCATCGATGGAGGCGATCGAGCAGGTCGCTGGTCGCCGAGCGCCCGATGGGTGCTCGTCTACGGCGACACGAACTCCACGCTGGCCGGAGCGCTCGCCGCGGCCAAGCTGCACGTGCCGGTCGCCCACGTCGAGGCGGGCCTGCGCTCGTTCAACCGCCGCATGCCCGAGGAGATCAACCGCGTGGTGACCGACCACCTGTCGACGCTGCTGTTCGCCCCGACGCGACGTCGCGGTCGAGAACCTCGCGCGCGAGGGCCTGCCGGCGACCCGTGTCCGTGGTGGGCGACGTGATGTACGACGCGGTTCTGGCCTTCGGCCGGATCGCGCGGCGTGCTGCGATCCCCTCGGCGAGCACCGCCTGACTCCGCGAGCTACGTGCTCGCGACGGTGCACCGCAACGAGAACACCGACGACCCGGACCGCCTGAAGCAGATCCTCGAGCGGTCTTGCGCAGTCGGACTGCGAGGTCGTGCTGCCGCTGCACCCGAGAACGCGCCAGCGGCTCGCCGACCTCGGCCTCCAGGCTCGGCCGCCGCTTCGCCTCATCGATCCCGTCGGCTATCTGGAACGCTGGCCCTTGAGAAGAACGCGCGGGCGATCGCCACCGACAGCGGCGGGGTCCAGAAGGAAGCCTTTTTCAATCGCGTGCCCTGCGTGACCTTCCGCGACGAGACGGACTGGCCGGAGCTCGTCGAACTCGGCGTCAACGTGCTAGTCGGCGCGCACGCGGACAGGATCGGGGCAGCGATCAACAGGCAGTCCGAGCGCCTGAAGTTCCGGCCGATCTACGGCGACGGTCGCGCTTCGGAGGCGATCGCGAAGGCACTGGCGGAGCACTGACATGCCGGCAGCGCGGCGGAGAACATCGTCTTCATCGTCCATTACTTCCCGCCGATCAACAGCACCGGGGGGAAGCGCGTCGAGGCGCTGTCCAAGTACTTCGCCCGGGCAGGGAGATCGATCACCGTGATAACCACGGCAAAGACCGGGCGCGGATGGTCCCTTCACCGAAACGGCGCCGCCGGGCGTGACCGTCCTGGAAATGGACCGGCTCGGACGGCTCGCTCGCTCCATCTCTGCTGCTGCCCCGGAGACCGGCCCCGAGCGGCCCGCGACGAAAGCTCCGCGCGCCGATTGAAGAGCGCCGCGCGGCGTTGGTTCGGTCAGCTACCCGATCCCCGCCTGCCCTTTGCCCTCGCGTTCGCGAGCCCGCTGATGGCGCCCTCCATCGCGGAAGCGCTGAAAAGGCGGACGTGGTGATCAGCTCGATGCCGCCCTGGCCCACCCACCTGGCTGCACGCATCGTGCGGAGCGCTTCCGGCGTCGCGTGGTCATGGATTACCGTGACAACTTCAGCGACAA
>CAVOQI010000010.1:0-451875 GCA_963698305.1 uncultured beta proteobacterium | reverse complement strand
CGTCCGGCGGCGCACCACAGCGCGCACTGCGGCGTGAGCGCAATTGCGCGCCCGCCGCCCGTTCCTTCTGCGTCCCACCACGGCAGCGTCTGGCCGAGGTGCGTCGCTGGATTGCCTGTGGGGGTAGTCAGGGCTTGAGTCCGGCAAGGCCGAACTGCCACAGGAGGAACGACCACGCGTCCGCAAGCGTGGCCTGAGTCTGCTCGGCGGTGCTTCCGACCCCGTGTCCGGCCTGCTGATCGAGTCGAAGCAATACCGGTCTTCCTTCAGTACCAGCTTGCTGGAAGCGTGCGGCCGTCTTCGCGCTGTGCCACACATCGACGCGCGGATCGTTCAATCCGTGGATGAAGAGTACCGCCGGATACTTGGTTCCATCCCGAATCTGGTGGTAGGTGCTCATCTCCAGCAAGGCCTTGAACTCACTTTCAATCTTCACCGTACCAAACTCGCTCGTGTTGGTGACCCCGTTGGCGGAAACTTCGCTCCGCACGGTATCCATCATCGGGACGGCAATGATTGCCGCGGCGAAAAGGTCGGGCGCCTCCGTCACGGCGCGGCCGACAAAGATGCCGCCGGCGCTGCCGCCCTCTATCCCGAGATGTGCTGGCGACGCGTATCCGGCGTCGATGAGCCAGCGAGCCGCCGCGATTCCGTCCTTCCAGGTATTGGGCTTGGTGGCCTTGAAGCCTGCGCGGTGCCAGGCGTCCCCGTACGCGCCCGAGCCCCGTGGGTTGACGAAGGCAAGCACGCCGCCCCGCTCGAACCACGCGAAGCGACGAGGGTCATAGCCCGCTTGAGTGGTGAAGCCGTAAGCCCCATAGCCGTTCACCAGCGTCGGGTTACGGCCGTTCAATGCCAGCCCCTTGCGATGCAGGATCGCCATCGGCACGCGTACTCCGTCGTGACTCGGGACTTCCACTTCGGTCACTTCGAGCTCCGGCACACCGGTCGGGAGCCGGTTGTCGCGCAGGCCCGTGTCGCGGAAGGTGCCATCCGGTAGAACAGCCAGAATCCGCGAGGGCCCGGTCCAGGAACTGGTCGCCACCCACAGGTCCTCGGCCTTGGCCGTGGGATCGACGATCGCGTACGTGCTGATGTCGTTCCGGGGCGTCACCGGCTCGCCTGCGCCGGGCCGATCCGGGTCGTGCCGCATCACGCGCACGACAAAGCCCTGCCGCTCTTCGACATAGATGGCCTGTCGACCGAGTTCGAACGACTGCAGCACGCCGCGCCTGGGCTCGGGAACCACGGTCACGGCGCGCTCGATCCTCGGATGATCCGCACTCAAGGCGATCACGCGGCCGCGAGGTGCGCCCTGACGCGTCTTCAGGTAGAGGGTTCGACGCCGCAGGCTCACTTGGGTGATCTGGTCGGCCGCGGTGGCGATCGAACGCCACCTGATCGTCGTTCCGTCGAGCGCAGCGACCGGAGCGATGAACAGCCGCCCCTCCGGCACAGTCGTGTCAGTGGTACGCACCAACATGAATGGGCCGTCGGGTGCGAAGATCAGCTCGCCAACGTCGAGACGATCAAGCTTCAGCGTCGGACTGATCTGCCTGCCAAAGATTGCCCGCGGTGGGGCGGTCGGCCGCCGGAGGTCGAGCACGAGGACGGTGCTGTCGAAGTAGGTTTCGGTCTCGGGAACACCCTCTGGCAGCGCACGCAGCTGATTGAATCCAAGCCATCGATCATCCGGGCTCCAGGTCGCCCCCGGATCGAGGACCCGCGGGATGGGCTCGCGCAACTGCCGCCCGCCGTCCACATCCATCAGGTGCAGGGATGCATTCTCCGAACCACCTGCCGAGACGCCGTACGCCATGAGCCGTCCATCCCAGGACGGCCTGAAGTAATTGATCGCATGCGGGGTGCCCTTGCTTCGCGCCATGGCCTGCGGATCCACGAGAACCCGTTCGGTCCCGTTCAGGCCGACCCGCGTCACCAGCTTGAACTGGCTCTCGCCGGCAACGCGTTTCAAATAGAAAAGACGCTCGCCGCGTCGTGTCACACTTCTCACGAGATCACCGCTGCCCGAAGCCAATGCAGCGATACGTTCACGCAAGGCGTCGCGGCCTTCAATCCTTCCCAGCAGCGAGGCGGCGTGATTTCCCTGCGCGGACAGCCACTCACGCGTCTCCGGGTTCTTCAGGTCCTCGAGGTTCCTGAAAGGGTCGACGACGCGGACACCGTGATAGACGTCGGTGGCTGCGACACTCGGAGCGCGACTCGGCTGGGCCAATACCATGGTCGGCAGGCACAAGGAAAACGCCAGAACTAACCTTGCTCGATGCGACATCGCTCCCCCTACGGGACCCAATCTATTGGCCTGTGCTGGCATTCGACGCGATGGAATGGCGCGTAGCCTCGGGCCGCATCGTCGCGACGAAGCTTGCACTGATCATGCCCTGCGCTGCACCGGCGGGCAATGTGCTTCAGGGGAGCAACGGTGCTCCACGCCTCCGGCCGCTACTTGCCGGCTGCCGGGTCCGCGTGCAGCAGTTCCTGTGCGACGCGCCACTGCCCATCGGCCTCCTTGCGCCACAGGATGATCAGGCGAACCTTCGCGACCGACCCTGCCTCGGGCGCTCGTCCACTGACCCAGGAGGCGTGGTCATAGAGGCGGCCCTCCGCACTTCACGCGCGCGCTGTCGACGTTCATTTGACACGCCGACCGCCGCCCCCGCACTATCAGGGCGCTTGCCCGGTGCATGGCGCCCTTGCCGCGCCATCGCACGCCGTTCGCCACCCGCCCCTCATGCGCTCGACCCTCCTGCCTCTCGCCGCCACGCTGGCGATCCAGGCACTGGTCGCCATGGCGACGATCACCGTTCCCGTCCTCGCGCCGGCCGCGTCGAGCGAACTGAACGTGTCGGCAGGACTGATCGGCCTGTTCGTGTCGCTGGTCTACCTCGGCAGCATGATTTCCAGCGCGGCGAGCGCCGACCTGATCCGTCGCATCGGCGCCATCCGCTTCAGCCAGTACTGCCTGATCACGTGTGCGATCGGGCTGGCGCTGCTGACCCTGGGATCGACCCCGGCCCTGATCGCCAGCGCGCTGGTGCTCGGCCTCGGCTACGGCCCGATCACTCCGGCGAGTTCCCACATCCTGGCGAAGACGACGCCGCCGCACATGATGTCCTTCGTGTTCTCGGTGAAGCAGACCGGCGTGCCTCTGGGCGGCGCCCTCGCCGGCATCGTCGTGCCGCCTTTGGTGCTACTCGGCGGGTGGCGGGCCGCTGCCTATGCGGTCGCCGGGCTGTGCGTCCTGACGGCGCTGATCGCCCAGCCGATCCGCGCCGAGAACGACGCCGACCGCGACCCCACGCGGCCGATCAGCGCCCGCGGTCCGTTCCGCGCGCTGGCGCTGGTCGCCACCGACGCTTCGGTGCGGCGGCTGGCGATCTGCTCGTTCTTCTTCTCGGCGCTGCAACTGTGCCTGACGACGTACCTCGTCATCTACCTCACCAACCAGCTCGGCTACACGCTGGTGCAGGCGGGACTGATGCTGTCGGTGGCGACGGCGGCGGGCATCGTCGGCCGCATCGCGTGGGGCGCGGTCGCCGACCGCAGCGGACGCCCGGCGACGGTGCTCGGCGTGGTCGGCTGCGCGATGGCGGCCGCAGCCGGCACGATGGCGCTGTCGTCGCCGGAGTGGTCACGCGCGCTGATGATCGTGCTGTGCGCGGTGTTCGGCGGCACGGCCATCGGCTGGAACGGCGTGTACCTCGCCGAGGTCGCCCGCGAAGCGCCGGCGGGCAAGACCGTCGAGGCCACCGGCGGCGCCCTCTTCTTCACGTTCTTCGGCGTGCTGATCACGCCGCCGCTGTTCGCCGCGATCGTCGAGGGCGGCGGCAGCTACGGCCTGGCGTTCGCTGCCGTCGCTGCGCCGACGCTGGTCTGCGGCCTGTGGCTGCTCCTGCGTTCACCCGCCGCCCATCGCCCCGCATCCTGACCTGGAGCTTTCGATGACCGACCGTTCCCTCCTGTTCGTGCCGGGCAACCGGCCGGAGCGCTTCGACAAGGCCTGCGCGGCGGGCGCCGACATCACGCTGATCGACCTCGAAGACGCCGTGGCCGCGGCGGACAAGACGTCCGCGCGCGCGGCCATCCGCGCCTGGCTCGATGCCTCGAAGCCGGTCTACCTCAGGATCAACGGCGCCGACACCGACTGGTTCCAGGAGGACCTCGCGCTGCTCGCGCTGCCCGGCGTGCGCGGCGTCGTGCTGCCGAAGGCCGAGCATTCCGCGTCGATCACCGAGATCCACAGCGTCGCGCCCGGCCTGCCGGTGATCGCCCTGATCGAAAGCGCGCTCGGCCTGCGCAACCTCGAAGTCGATCGCGGCCGCCGGCATCGCCCGATTCGCCTTCGGCTCGATCGACTTCCAGCTCGACCTCGGCATCGCCGGCGAACGCGAGGAACTGCTGTTCGCGCGGTCATCGCTGGTGTTCGTGTCGCGCCTGGCCGGCCTGCCGCCGCCGGTGGACGGCGTGACCGTCGCCCTCGACGACGCGGCGCAACTCGCCGACGACATCACCTACGCCCGGCGGCTCGGCTTCGGCGGCAAGCTGTGCATCCATCCCCGCCAGGTGGACGCGGTCAACCGGGGATTCCTGCCGCCCGCCGCCGATGCCGAGTGGGCGACGCGCGTGATGGAGGCGGCGGAGAACGCGGGCGGCAACGCCGTCCGCCTCGACGGCAAGATGATCGACCGCCCGGTGATCGACCGCGCGCGCGCCATCCTGCAATCGGTTCAGCGGGCCGGGAAGTAAGCGCGCGGCCGACTGGCCGGGCGCGGCGCGACTAGGCGCTCAGCGCCCCCCGCGCCAGATCGAGGTGACGCTCGCGCGACCGCTGTCGAACAGCGCGCGCAGCCGCTTGTGCTCGACTTCCACCGCTTCCATGTCGACCGTGCCGATGCGTTCGAGCATCCGCTCGCGCGCCGACCCCTCGCAGCGCCCCTCGGTGGCGCACAGTTGCAGCGCGATCAGCGAATCGGGTCCGCAACTGGCGCCGAGATCGCACGACACCAGCGCCAGCGCGGCGTCGGTGACTTCGGCCTGGGCCCCGCGCGCGGCGTCGTTCATCAGCAGCGTCGACATGCCGCTCAGCGACTGGATCGCGTACGGATCCTTCGCCCGCAGCGCCTGTTCCAGGAGTTCCTCCGACTTGGCGCGGTCGCCACGCATCAGCGCCCAGCGCGCGGCGGGCCCCGGCGACGCCAGGTCGCCGTTCGTCACGCGCTCGGCCGTGCCGACGATCTCGGCGGGATCCAGTGGCTGGACCAGGAAGGACCGGCAGCGCGCGAACAGTTCCTCGATCGCCGCGCGCCGCTCCTCCCGGTGCTCCTTCGGCAGCGCATTGATCATGTAAGCGGCCGACGGCTGCTTGCCGTGCGGGGGCATGAAGGACGGAAAGCAGGCGCGGTGCGCCCGGCCGGCCAGCGCCCGCTCGATCGGATCGCGGCTCTCCTTGTAGCGCATGTACACGGCGCGGAAGTCGCGCGCGCGGCCGAGCACATCGTTCGGATTGTCCGGCTCGATGCGCGGCCGGGCGGCCTTGGGCGGGGGCGGCAGCGCCGGCGGCGGCGGAATCGCCAGATCGGCGCTCGGCGCGCCCCGCACCTTGATGGGACGGTCGTCGGGCGCCATCCAGACCACGAGCAGGGCGACGCCCGCGAAGACAGCCGCGATGATCCAGCCGATCGGCGCCAGCGAGCGCGAGCGGAAGGGACCGGGGTCGGTCGGGGGTTTCGGTTTCCGGCTGCGGCCGGCGGGTGCAGCGATGGTGGCCTCCGTTGGATTCGGCGGGAGCGGCGCTCCGATGCAACCCCGCAATTGTCACGCAAGTCGCGAGCGGACGGCCGGCCACCGGGCAGCCGCGGCCACGAAGCCGAGGGCCGGCCTGCGTCGCGTCCGCGTAACATCGGCTCGGCCCGAGGCTCTGGACGTTTTTCATGGACGGGTCCTCCGCGACTTCCGGAGCCGGGCACAGGCGGCGCTGCTGCGACCGCGGGCGCTGCGCGCCGTGATCAGGATCGGGCGATGGAGTTCAAGGACTACTACGCAACGCTGGGCGTCGACAAGAACGCGACGGCGGACGACATCAAGAAGGCGTACCGCCGGCTCGCGCGGAAATACCACCCGGACGTCAGCAAGGAACCGGACGCGGCGGAGCGCATGGCCGCCATCAACGAGGCGAACACGGTCCTGTCGGACCCGGAAAAGCGGGCCGCCTACGACGCGCTCGGACGACGGCCGCAGGGACAGGACTTCCGTCCGCCACCCGACTGGGACGCGGGCTTCGAGTTCTCCGGTGGCGATTCCGGCGCGGGCGAACAGGAGTTCAGCGACTTCTTCGCCAATCTCTTCGGCCGCGCGGCGCGCGCCCAGCGCGGCGCCGATGCGGCATCGATGCGCGGCGGCGATCACCACGCCAAGGTGGTGATCGACCTCGCCGATGCGTATCTCGGGGCCACGCGGGCGGTCACGCTGCGCTCCGCCCGCCTCGACGCCGGCGGGCACGTGGTGACCGAAGACCGAACGCTCGACGTGACGATTCCGAAAGGGGTGCGCGCCGGCCAGCACATCCGCCTGCGCGGTCAGGGAGCGCCGGGGCACGGGGCCGGGCCGGCGGGCGACCTGTACCTCGAAATCGAGTTCCGTCCGGACGACCGCTACCGGGTCGACGGCCGCGATGTCACGCAGCGCGTGCCGCGTCGCGCCCTGGGAGGCGGCGCTCGGCGCGACGATCGAAGTGACGACACCGTCGGGCCCGGTGGAGGTCGCCGTGCCGCCGAACTCCCGCAACGGCCGCAGGCTGCGGCTGCGCGGGCGCGGCATTCCCGGTGATCCGCCGGGCGATCTCTACCTCGAACTCGAACTCGCCCTTCCGCCCGCCGACACGGACGCGGCGCGCGAGCTCTACCGGACGATGGAGCGGCAGATGAAGTTCAACCCGCGGCAGACGACGGAGCGCGGCCGATGATCGACCAACAGACTCGAAGTGCTCATCGACGACGACGGTCTCACCGTCGAGGAACTGGCGAGCGCCTGCGCCGTCAGCGGCGAGTGGATCGAACGGCATGTCGAGGGCGGCCTGCTCGACGTCGCGGGCACGCGGGACATGGCGCTTCACCAGCGTCCAGCTGCTGCGCGCCCGCCGGCTCGCCGACATCGAGCGCACCTTCGACGCCAACGACGAGCTCGCCGCCCTGGTGGTCGACCTGATCGAGGAAGTCGAACGGCTGCGCGCACGGCGCTGATCACGAAAATCGGGGTCTGACCCCGATTTCGGAGCGCGCGCGGCGTTGATAGAAAAAATCGGGGTCAGACCCCGATTTTTCTATCGCAGGGGGTGCGGTGCCGGCATCGGATCGTCCGGCGCGGCGATCCACTCGTCGGCATCGCCCACCGGCAGTGCGATGCGGCCGCCCTGCCAGTCGGCCCTGGCCTGCTCGAGTCGTTCGCGGCGCGACGAGACGAAGTTCCACCAGATGTAGCGCGGTCCGACGGGCTCGCCGCCCAGCAGCATCAGCGTGGCGGGTTCGCGGGCTTCGACGACCGGCGTCGCGCCGGCGGCGAGCACGAGCATCTGGGCCACCGTGCAGCGCTGGCCGCCGACCTCCACCGCTCCTCGCGCGACGAAGAGCGCGCGCTCGGTGGCCGCGTCGGGCACGAGGAAGCGCCCGCCCGCGGCAAGTTCGATGTGCGCGTAGAGCAGCGGCGAATGCGTCCGGACGCCGCTGCGGGCCCCGAGCAGCTCGCCGGCGATGAGGCGCGCCTGCCAGCCCGTGTCCCCGAGCGTCGGAAGTTCCTCCCGCCCGTAATGCTCGAACGCCGGATCGGCTTCCTCGGCCTCGGCCGGCAGTGCGACCCAGGCCTGGATGCCGTGCAACGCGCCGCCGCGCTCGCGCATGCCGTCGAAGCGCTCCGAGTGCGAGATGCCGCGCCCGGCCGTCATCCAGTTGACTTCCGCGGGGCGGATCACCTGCTGGCAGCCGAGCGAGTCGCGATGCGTCATCTCGCCGTCGAACAGATAGGTGACGGTGGCGAGGCCGATGTGCGGATGCGGGCGCACGTCCATCGCGCGCGGCAACGGCGGCGTCAGCGTGGCCGGCCCGATGTGATCGAAGAAGATGAAGGGTCCGACCATGCGGCGACGACCGGCCGGCAGCAGGCGGCCGACCTCGAAGCCGCCGAGGTCGCGCCGGCGCGCGGGGATGAACTGCTCGATGATCGTGTCCATGCGCGGCGAGAGGCAGTCGATGTTGTCGGCGCAGCGTAGCGCGGCGGCCCTGCGGCCATTCGCGCGGGCCGCCGCCCCGCGCTTGCGGACGGACTCCTCAAGGTCGCAGCAAGTTCACCGCGCCGCCCCGCTCGGCCGTTCGATCGGCGTCGCCATCAGGCTCCACACCAACCGGCCCGTCGGCGGACGGAAGATGTCCGAGTGCGAACCGCCGTCGGTGCCCGGCGCACGGAAGCGGATCAGGCGTGTGGCGTCGAGGTACAACAGCCTTGCCGCCGGGTCGTGGCTGCCTTCGATTGCGCCCGTCTCGTCCACGGCCGCGCAACTGACCGCCGCACCGGAGTGCCGACGGCAGAACGACCTGAAGTAGCGGTAATTGCCGGCGAGGTCCGCCCACAGGATCGACTTCGAGGCCTGGTCGTGCCTCGATGTGGTCAGGACGATCGAGCGAGCGCGGTCGCAGTCGTTGGGGAAGTGAACGTCCTCATAGACGTACCGCCGCTTCGGGTCGAACCGCATCAGCGAGAAGGCGGCCTGGAACCCGATGACGCGTTCGATCGCGCCCTCCGGCCGTTCGTAGACGCCGGCGCCGCGGCGGATTGCCGGTCCGATGCAGGTGGCCGTCGTGGCGGCGCGCGCGCCGAAACTGTGGGTGATCCAGGTGACGGGAACGCGCGTCGACAGCGGCAGCAGCACTTCGTCGGTCAGCACGCCGACCCAGGTGAGCCCCAGGATGTCGGCAAGGTCAGCGATGTTGCCGTACGCGGAGACTTCGAGCAGCGGATCGAACCAGCGGCCCGACCACGGACCGACCCAGGTGATGCCGATGAACAGCGGCCGGAAGTCCGCGGGCGCCGCAAGCGCCGTCGCACGCATCAGCGAGTTGAAGTTGCGGATGGCTTCTTCCTGCGTCGTGCGCCAGCCCATCATCGCCACCACCAGGTGCGTGGGTCGGCCTGCGGCGAACTCTGCATCCAGAGCCCCCTTCAGCGCGTCGATCGCCGTCCAGCTGTCGGCGAAGGCGCCGCGATAGGTCGGCCAGCGCCCGATGTTCGGCAAGGTGCGGCCGTCGCAGAAGGGAACGAGGGTCGGGTCGTCGCCCTGGTACGCATTGAACAGCGCGCAGTTGCCTTCTCCCAACGGCCGGCCGCGGTAGCGGATCACCTGGGACACGAACGGCACCCGGTCCGACTCGTAGAACGCCTCGCCACCGGCGCGGCCATCGCGCAACTGGCCGATCAGCCGCAGCATCGAGTGGCCGGCCGGCGCCAGGCGATCGATGTGCAGGTCGCCGTCCCGCATCAGGGCGCTGCGATCACCCGTCTCGATGCCGATGACGTACCCCGGGAAGTCGAGGGCGATTTCGGAGGGGTAGTAGACGGCGAAGTGGCCCTGCGAGGCGAAGAAGTCCCCGGTCGTGAGCGCGACTTCCGCGTCTGCGTAGTAGCGCGGGTGGCTGCAGGCGCCCAGCGCGGCAACCAGGGCCAGGCCGGCAAGGCCCGCCCAGCGCGCGGTCGAGGTGCAGGCCGCGGCAGGATTGCGTCGATCGAATTTGCACCGCATGGACTACGCCGAACGCGGCTGGCAACAGCAGCGACAAAGCAAACGCTTGGGATCGGACCGACCAGTCCCGCCAACCACGCCTCTTCAAGCTAGGCAGAGGAATCGGTCGGGAATTGATGAAACGCAGACAAGCCGTGCGATGAGCTACGCCGCTGTCCTCTGACCTCGTCTCATCGATCCATGGCGCTCGCCGGCGCCAACCACGGCGCGCGCGAGCACGCGGACGACGTGCAGCGCTTCCCGTTGCCCCGAATGCCGCGTGCCGTCGGCGATCTGGTGGCGACAACTCGTGCCGTCCGCGACGATCAACGTGTCGTCGCCGGCCGCCCGCACCGCCGGCAGCAGCGACAGCTCGGCCATCTTCATCGAGACGTCGTAATGCTCCGCTTCGTAGCCGAAGCTGCCGGCCATCCCGCAGCAACTCGACTCGATCGTCTCGACCTGCAAGCCGGGGATCAGCTTCAGCACCGACACGACCGGGCTCATCACGTCGAAGGCCTTCTGGTGGCAGTGCCCGTGCACCAGGGCGCGTTTCTGCGGCAAGGCCGTGAGTTCCAGCTTCAGGCGCCCGGCCTTGTGTTCGCGGTCGAGGAACTCCTCGATCATCAGCGCGCGCGTCGACACCTGCTGCGCGGCATCCCCGAGGCCCATCACCAGGAACTCGTCGCGGAACGACAGCAGGCACGACGGCTCGAGGCCGACCACGGTCGCGCCGGCCGCCACATGCGGGGCCAGTGCGTCGACCATCCGCCGCGCCTCGCGTTTCGCTTCGTCCACCAGGCCGGCGCCGAGATAGGTGCGGCCACAGCACAGCGGCCGGTCGCGCTCGGCGTCGCTGGCGCCGGGGCGCGCGACGGCGACCCGGTATCCCGCCGCCTGCAACACGCGCAGCGCGGCGTGCGCGTTCTCGGGCTCGTGGTAGTTGTTGAACGTGTCGACCAGCAGCACGACGTCGGCACGATCGACGACGGCCGCCGCCTGGGCCGGCCTTGCTCGCCAGGAAGGTGTCGCCGCGCCACTGCGGCAGCGTGCGCTGCGCGGACAGGCCCGCGATGCGTTCCGACAGCCGCGCCGCGCCCGGCAGCGCGTCGCGCAGGTTGGCGATGAACGGAAAGCGCGCCGCCCACGGCGCCCACTTCGGCATCGTCGCGACCAGGCGGTCCTTCAGCGTCAGCCCGTGCTTCTTCTGCCAGTGGAAGGCGAACTCGATCTTCATCTTCGCCATGTCCACGCCCGTGGGGCAATCGCGCTTGCAGCCCTTGCAGCTGACGCAGAGCGAAAGCGCCTCGCGCACGGCCTCGCTCGCGAAGTCGGTGCCGAGCTGGCCGGAGACCGCCAGCCGCAGCGTGTTGGCGCGGCCGCGCGTGGAGTGTTCCTCGTCGCGCGTCACGCGGAAGCTCGGGCACATCGTGCCGGCGTCGAACTTGCGGCAGTGGCCGTTGTTGTTGCACATCTCGACGGCCTTGGCGAATCCCCGTGCCGGATCGCCTCCGGTGCCCGGCGCGGTGACCTGCTCGGTCACCGGATTCGCCTGCACGTTCCACGACGACCAGTCGAGCGCGGTGTCGAGCTTCAGCGGCGCGTAGCCCGGCGGATAGCGGAACAGGCGCGCGTCGTCCATCTTCGTGCCGCGCACGATCTTTCCGGGATTCATCAGCCCGTCGGGGTCGAACAGCGCCTTCACCTCCTCGAACGCCCGCGTGAGGCGCGGCCCGAACTGCCAGGCGACCCACTCGCTGCGCACCAGTCCGTCGCCGTGCTCGCCCGAGTACGCGCCCTTGTACTGCCGCACCATGGCGGCCGCTTCTTCGGCGATCGCGCGCATCTTCGCGGCGCCATCGCGCCGCATGTCGAGGATCGGCCGCACGTGCAGCGTGCCGACCGACGCGTGCGCGTACCAGGTGCCGCGCGTGCCGTGGCGTGCGAACACCTCGGTGAGGCGGGCGACGTAATCGGCGAGGTGCTCGAGCGGCACCGCGCAGTCCTCGATGAAGGACACCGGCTTGCCGTCGCCCTTCATGCTCATCATGATGTTCAGGCCCGCCTTGCGGACGTCCCACAGCGCCTTCTGCGGCGCGGCGTCCGGGATGCGCACCACCTGCCCCGGCAGGCCGAGGTCGCCCATCAGCGCCACGAGGTCGTCGAGCCGGCGGCGCGGCGTGTCGGCGTCCTCGCCGATGAACTCGACCAGCAGGATCGCGTCCGGCTCGCCGACCAGCGCCGCGTCGATGACCGGGCGGAACGACGGGTTGCTGCGGGCCAGTTCGATCATCGTGCGGTCGACCAGTTCGACCGCGGCCGGCCCGAGCTTGACGATGTGCCTGCGTCAGCTCCATCGCCCGGTACAGCGTCGGGAAGCTGACGACGCCGAGCGCCTTGTGCCTGGGCAGCGGCGCGAGCTTCAGCGTCAGCGTGCGCATCCAGGCCAGCGTTCCTTCGCTGCCGACGAGCAGGTGGGAGTAATTGACGCTGCCGTCGCCGGTGTACGGCCGCTCGCTCTGCGGATGGAAGACGTCGAGGTTGTAGCCGCCGACGCGGCGCATCACCTTCGGCACGTGGCGTTCGATCTCGTCGCGCTCGCGGTCGGCGATGGCGCGCAGGCCGTCCATCAGTCCGCGCACGCGCGGCGGCGCGCCGTCCATTCGCGCTTCGGGGCCGAGCCACGCCTCGGTGCCGTCGGCCAGCAGCGCGTCGGCCGCCACGCACGTTGTGCACCATGTTGCCGTAGGCGATCGAGCGCGAGCCGCAGGAGTTGTTGCCCGCCATGCCGCCGATCGTCGCCTGCGCCGAGGTGCTGACGTCGACCGGAAACCAGACGCCGTGCGGCCGCAGCCAGGCGTTCAGCGCATCGAGCACGATGCCCGGCTCCACCGTCACCGTCATCGCGTCGCGGTCGAAGGCGACGACGCCGTTCAGGTGCTTGCTGTGGTCGATGACCAGCGCCGCGCCCACCGTCTGGCCGCACTGCGAACTGCCGCCGCCGCGCGCCAGCAGCGGCACGCCGAGTTCGCGGCACACGTCCACCGCCGCGCGCACGTCGCCGTGCGAGCGCGGCACCAGCACACCGACCGGTTCGACCTGGTAGATCGACGCATCGGTGGAATAGCGGCCGCGCGCGGCGCGATCGAACAGGACTTCGCCCTCGACCGCCGAGCGCAGCCGGCGGGCGAGTTCGTTGTCGCCCGGAGCGTGAAAGACCAGCGGACGCGTCAGCGGTGCGTTCATGTGCCCCCCTTGGCGCCCAGGCGAGCCGCGCTGCCGTTCGCGCTCCTCTCCTTGCCGTCGGCGCCTGCAGGCGCCGACGCGGCGGCCAGACGCTCGCCCGCTTCGCGCTCCGCCCGCCGGCCTTCGAGCACCGCCTGGCACTTTTCGTACAGGTGGCTGCGCAGGATCGCCGCCAGCCGCGCGCCGTCGCGCGCCTCGAGCGCCTCGACCATCTCCGAGTGCTCGCGGGCGGCCTTGTCCCACTTGTGCTGGTCGAAGTTCGAGCGGAAGCGCAGGTTCTCGATGCGCTGGTTGAGATTCGAGTACACCTGAGTCAGCAGGTCGTTGCGCGCCGCGCGGTTGATGCACTGATGGATCAGCCGGTTGATCCGGTAGTACGCGGGCAGGTCGCGCCGCGCGTGGCACGCGAGCATCTCGAAGGTCAGCGCCTTCACCTCGGCGACCTCCTCCGCGACGATGTTCCGGCAGGCCAGTTCCCCGGCGAGCGCCTCGAGCGCGCCCATCACTTCGAAGCTTTCGCGGATGTCGTCGTCGGACAGAGTCACGACCTGCGCGCCGCGATTCGGCTGCAGCTCGACGAGATGTTCGGCGGCCAGCAGGCGGAACGCCTCGCGCAGCGGCGTGCGCGAGGCGCCCAGCCGGTCGCACAGCGCGCGCTCGTTCAGGCGCGTGCCCGGCGCCAGTTCGCCTTCGATGATGAGTTCGCGCAGGCGATCGGCCAGCGTCTCCGCGAGAGTCGATGCGCCCGGCGGGGAGCCGGTCAGCGGGGTGAGTCCGTCGGGTGCGTTCACGTTGGTATACCGAAAAGTGCGTACAGCAAAAACGCCAAGGCAGTCATCCGATCGCGCTCTTCGCGCACTTTCCCTCTGCCGCAAGCATAGCGCCGCGGATGCGGGCCGCGCGTGCCGCTTGCGGCAGCCCCTGACATTTGGTTAGGATGCGTTTTGTATACCAAATCGGACCGTCCGGCCACCATGCTCGAACTCGACAGCCATCCCTCCGGTCGCCACTTCCTGCAGATCCCCGGTCCGACGAATGTCCCCGACCGCGTGCTGCGCGCGATCGACAACCCGACCATCGATCATCGCGGCCCCGAGTTCGGCCGGCTGGGCAAGACGGTGCTGGCGGGAATCAAGCGCGTCTTCCAGACCGAGCAGGACGTGATCATCTATCCGGCGAGCGGCACCGGCGCGTGGGAAGCGGCGCTCGTGAACACGCTGTCGCCGGGCGATCGCGTGCTGATGGCCGAGACCGGCCAGTTCGCAAGCCTGTGGAAGAAGCTCGCCGAGCGCCTCGGCCTGGTCGTCGACTTCATGCCCGGCGACTGGCGCCAGGGCGCGAACGCGGCGGAAATCGAGAAACGGCTGCGCGCGGACAGCGGCCACGCGATCAAGGCCGTCTGCGTCGTGCACAACGAGACGTCGACCGGCGTGACCACCGTGATCCCGCCGGTCCGGGCCGCGATCGACCGCGTCGGCCACCCCGCCCTGCTGTTCGTCGACACGATCTCGTCGCTGGGCTCCATCGACTACCGCCACGACGAGTGGGGCGTCGACGTCACGGTCGGCGGCTCGCAGAAGGGCCTGATGCTGCCGCCCGGCCTGTCGTTCAACGCCATCAGCCGCAAGGCGCTCGACGCGTCCGCCGGCGCGAAGCTGCCGCGTTCGTACTGGGACTGGAAGGAGATGCTGGCGGCCAACGCCAACGGCTACTTCCCGTACACGCCCGCGACCAATCTGCTGTACGGCCTGCACGAAGCGCTCGAGATGCTGTTCGCCGAAGGGCTGCCCAACGTGTTCAAGCGCCACGACCGCTTCGCCGAGGCGACGCGTCGCGCGGTCCGCGCGTGGGGCCTGGAGATCCTCTGCGTGAACCCGAACGAGTACAGCTCCGCCCTGACCGCCGTGCTGATGCCGGAGGGCCACAACGCCGACGCGTTCCGCAAGATCGTGCTGGAGCGCTTCGACATGTCGCTCGGCCAGGGCCTGGGCAAGGTGTCCGGAAAGATCTTCCGCATCGGCCACCTCGGCTACTTCAACGACCTGATGCTGTGCGGAACGCTCGCCGGAGTCGAGATGGGTCTCGCGCTTGCCGGCGTGCCGCACCGCAAGGGCGGCGTCGACGCGGCGATGGCGTACCTCGCCGAGGCGCCAGCCGCGGAAGTGGCGCGCGCCGCGTGACCGACGAATTCAGGAAGACGACGGCGGCGGGCATGTCCGAGCCCGACGCCGGGGAAGAAGACTGGACACCAGAGACAAGACACAAGAGCAGCCAAGGAGACCACCATGACCTTCAGCAAGACAGCCTCGCATCGCCGCACCCTGCTTCAGGCCGCCCTGGCCGTTGCGCTGTCGGCCGGCCTGTTCGGTGCCGCGCACGCGCAGCAGGAAATCAAGATCGGCCACGTCGGTGAGCCGGGATCGCATCTTCCAGAAGAGCGCCGACGAGTTCGCCAAGCGCGCCAACGCCAAGCTCGGCGGCAAGGCCAAGGTCGTCGCCTACGGCTCGAGCCAGCTCGGCGGCGACAAGGAGATGATCCAGAAGGTCAAGCTCGGCACGCTCGACATGGCCGTGCCCTCCACCGTGATGAGCTCGGAAGTCGACCTGTTCGGCATCTTCGAGATGCCGTACATCGTCAAGGACCGCAAGCACATGGCGCGCATCGAGAAGGACGTCTTCTGGCCGATCCTCGCGCCCGCCGCCGAGAAGAAAGGCGTGAAGGTCATCGCGGTGTGGGAGAACGGCACGCGCCACATCACCAACAGCAAGCGCCCGATCAAGGCGCCGGCCGACCTGCAGGGCATCAAGCTGCGCGTGCCGGAAGGCAAGTGGCGCGTGAAGATGTTCCAGGCCTACGGCGCGAATCCGAGCCCGATGAAGTTCTCCGAGCTCTTCACCGCGCTGCAGACCGGCGTCATGGACGGCCAGGAGAATCCGTTCACGCAGATCTACTCGGCCAAGCTGCAGGAGGTCCAGAAGTTCCTGTCGCTGTCGGGCCACGTCTACACGCCCGCCTACGTCGTCACCGGGCAAGATCGTTCGCAGCGCTGCCGGCCGACGTGCGCAAGATCCTCGAGGACACCGCGAAGGAGACGCAGGCGTTCGTCTACGAGACCGCGGCCAAGGACGAGGACGACCTGCTCGCCAAGCTGAAGGCCGGCGGCATGCAGGTGAACGAAGTCGACAAGGACGCCTTCATCAAGGCCAGCGCCGATCTACGAAGAGTTCGGCAAGGAAGTCGCCGGCGCCAAGGAAGCGATCGACAAGGCCGTCGCGCTCGGCAAGTAATCCGTGACCGCCAACAACAGATTGAGCGGCGCCGCCGAGGCGCCGCTCGCGGCGTCGCTGCGCCGTTTTCGCGCGCGCTACGGACTGCTCCTCGAGTGGGTCGTCGGCACGCTGATGGTGGTCCTCGCCGCCGAGGTCACCATCGGGCGTCGTGTTCCGCACCATCGGCCAGTCGCTGTCCTGGTACGACGAAGTCGCGTCGGTGCTGCTGGCCTGGCTGACCTATCTACGGCTCGGCGCTGGCGTCGGTGAAGCGCGCGCACATCGGCTGTCCGGAGGTGGTCGAGCAGTTGCCGTGGCGGCCGCGCCGGGCCGCTGGGCATCGTCGCCCAGGTCCTCGTGATCGCGTTCTTCGTGCTGCTCGGGTGTGGTCGGCGCGCGATCCTCGCCGGTGCTCGCACGGCGAATCGCTGGTCAGCCTGCCGACTGGGTGCCGATGAGCGTCGTGCAGTCGGTCATCCCGATCAGCTCGGCTGCTGATCGTCGTCGCCGAGGTCACGCACCTGATCGACCTCGTCATCGCCAGGGAACCGCAGCAGCCCGATCCGCGGGTGCCGGCGCCGCGCTGGCCGACGGCCTGCACTAGGAGAGCGCACATGACCGTCATGCTGCTGCTCTTCGCCGCCGTGCTGGCGCTGGTGCTGATCAACGTGCCGATCGCCGTGTCGCTCGGCATCGTCGCGCTCGTCGCGATGGTGTGGAGCCACGGGCTGAACTCGCTGCCCAACCTCCCGCTGGTCGCCTACAACGGCGCGACCAACTTCCCGCTGCTGGCGATCCCGCTGTTCATCCTCGCCGGCGCGATCATGAACGCGTCGGGCATCTCGCAGCGCCTGATCGCGTTCGCCTCGGCGCTGTTCGGCTGGATCCGCGGCGGGCTGGCGCACGTGTCGATCGGCGCGTCGCTGTTCTTCGCCGAGATCTCGGGCTCGGCGGTGGCCGACGTCGCGGCGCTCGGCTCGATCCTGATCCCGGCGATGAAGGAGAAGGGCTACCCGGCGCCGCTCGCCGCCGCGGTGATGTCGTCGGCCGCCACGCTCGCGGTGATCATCCCGCCGTCGATCCCGATGATCCTGTACGCGGTGATGGCGGAGACCTCGGTCGTCCAGCTCTTCGTCGCCGGCATCGTGCCCGGCCTCATCGGCGGCTTCGGCCTGATGGGCATGGCGTACTACTTCGCGCGCCGCTACAACCTGCCGCGCGAGGAAGCCTTCTCGTGGAAGCGCGTCGGCAAGACCGCGCGCGAGGCGCTGTGGGCCTTCCTGCTGCCGATCATCATCCTGGGCGGCATCTTCGGCGGCGTGGTGACCGCGACCGAGGGCGCGGCGCTCGCCGTGGTGGCGGCGCTCTTCGTCGGCCTCGTCATCTACCGCGAGCTCGAACCTCGCGCGACCTGCGCAAGGCGGTGCTCGAAGGCGGCATCCAGACCGCGGTGGTGATGCTGCTGGTGGCGACGAGCTGCGCTGCTCGGCACCTACCTCACCGAAGTGCAGGCGCCGCAGGAGCTGGCGCGCGCGGTCTCCGACTTCACCAAGAACAAGCTGGTCGTGCTGGCGCTGCTGAACCTGCTGTTCCTGCTGCTCGGCATGTTCCTGCACTCGGCGGCGGCGATCATCCTGGTGGTGCCGGTCGTGATGCCGCTGGTGAAGGCGGTCGGCATCGATCCGGTGCACTTCGGCCTGATCGTCACCATCAACCTCGGCATCGGCCAGCAGACGCCGCCGGTGGCGAGCGTGCTGATGGTGGCGAGCTCGATCGCCAAGGAATCGGTCTGGGCGGTGACGCGGGTCAACGTCTACTTCATCGGCGTGCTGGTCGCCGTGCTGCTGCTGGTCACCTACGTGCCGGTCACCGGCATGGGCCTCGTCAACTACTTCTACCGCTGAGCATGTCCGAAGCGATCCTCGTCGAACGCGATGGCGCCATCGCCACCGTCGTGCTGAACCGCCCGGACAAGCTGAACGCCCTCACCCGCGCGATGTGGGCGGGACTGGGCGACACCGTGTGGAGCCTGTCGCAGGACCGACGACGCGTCCGCTGCATCATCCTGCGCGGCGCGGGCGAGAAGGCGTTCTCGCCGGGCAACGACATCGGCGAGTTCGAGACCGCAGCGCTCCAACAAGGCGCAGGCGATCGAGTACGGCAAGGTGATGCACGGCACCGCCGAGAAGCTCGCGAACTGCCGACGCCGATCGTCGCGCAGATCCACGGCATCTGCGTCGGCGGCGGCCTCGAGATCGCGGCGCTGACCGACATCCGCATCTGCGGCGCGTCGAGCCGCTTCGGCGCGCCGATCAAGAACCTCGGGCTCGTGATGGCGTACGCCGAGATGGCGCCGCTGGTCCGCCTGGTCGGCCGCGCCGTCGCGCTCGAGATCCTGCTCGAGGGCCGCGTGTTCGACGCGGCCGAGGCGAAGGACAAGGGGCTGGTGACGCGCGTCGTGCCGGACGACGAGGTCGCGGCCGAGGCGCGCGCGACCGCGCGAGCGCATCGCCGACGGCGCGCCGCTGGTGGCGCGCTGGCACAAGAAGTTCGCGCAGCGCCTCGCCGAAGGCGGGCCGCTGAGCGCCGCAGGAACTCGACGAGTGCTTCGACTGCTTCGACACCGAGGACTTCCGCATCGGCTACTCGGCGTTCCTCGCGAAGAAGAAGCCCGGCTTCGTCGGACGCTGACGCGATGAGCCCACAGCAGCAGGCGCCGGCGCGGCCGGCGCACAGCGGTCCGCTCGCCGGCGTGCGCGTGCTCGAACTCGCGCAGATCATGGCCGGCCCGACGTCCGGCCTGATGCTCGCCGACATGGGCGCCGACGTGATCAAGGTCGAGAAGCTGCCGGGCGGCGACGACTCGCGCGGCTACCGCGAGCCGCGCATCAACGGCGTCTCGGCGCCGTTCCTGATGATGAACCGCAACAAGCGCGGCATCGCCCTGAACCTGAAGCATCCGCGGGGCAAGGAGATCCTGCTGCGGATGGTGCGCGACGCCGACGTGCTGACCGAGAACTACCGCACCGGCACGCTGGACAAGCTGGGCCTGGGCTACGACGTGCTCGCGGCGCGTCAACCCGGGGCTCATCTACTGCGCGATCACCGGCTTCGGCCGCGACGGACCGCTGGCCGACAAGGGCGGCTTCGACCTGATCGCGCAGGGCTTCGCGGGCCTCATGTCCATCACCGGCGAGCCCGGCGGCGCGCCGGCCAAGACCGGCAATCCCGTCTCCGACATCAGCGCGGGCATCCTGGCGGTCATCGGCATCCTCGCGGCCTACGTGCACAAGCTGAAGACGGGCCGCGGCCAGATCGTCGACACGTCGCTGATGGAAGCGGCGCTGCAGCAGACGTACTGGCACGCCGCGATCTACTTCGCGACGGGCGTGTCGCCGGGACCGACCGGCTCGGCGCACGTGCTCAGCGCGCCGTACCAGGCCTTCCACGCGCGCGACGGCTGGATCAACCTCGGCGGCGCCAACCAGGCGAACTGGGAGCGCATCGCCGAGGTGCTCGGCCATCCGGAGTGGCGCGACGATCCGCGCTTCCGCACCAACACCGACCGCATGGCGAACCTCGAAGAACTCGTTCGCGCTGATGAACACCGTGCTCTTCACGCGCACGCGCGCCGAGTGGATCGAACTGTTCGACGCCGCGGGCGTGCCGTGCGGCCCGGTGCACTCCATCGGCGAAGCGCTGTCGCATCCGCAGACGCTCGCGCGCGGCATGGTGGTCGAGACGCAGCATCCCGCGGCCGGCCCGACGAAGGCGATCGGCTGCCCCGTGCACTTCTCGGAGACGCCGACCGCGGTCACGCGCCCCGCTCCGCTGCTCGGCGAGCACACGCGCGAGGTGCTGCGCGATTACGGCTACAGCGACGACGAGATCGACGGCTTCGTCGCCGACGGGCGTGGTCGAGACCGCCGCCTGATCGATTTCACATGCTTGCACCATCATCCCCAGGAAGCGCCATCGCCTGACCGGAACACCGGTGGTAGACCGACCCTCGCGCGCAGCAGGTCACTGCGCCGACAACACCTATAAAGGAGACTCCATGTCGACAAGACTGATGCTGGCCGCGGCCGTCGCGATAGCGCTCACCGCTTGCCAGTCCACGATGGCCCCCGCACCCGTCGCGCCCGCGCCTGCCGCGGCCGCACCGGCCGCCCCGCCGCCGGCCTGGCAGCAGGGCCGCACCGCCGAGCAGGCGGGTTCGAAACTGGCGCCGCACGCCGGCAGGCTCACGGCCACACCGGCCAGCGAGCTTCCGATAGACAAGCTCAAGCTGCCGCCCGGCTTCAAGGCGGAGGTCTGGGCCACCGGCATCCCGGGCGGCCGCGCCATGGCGCGCGGCGAGAGCGGCAAGATCTACGTCGGCACGCGCGGCATCGGCCGCGTCTACGAGGTCACGGACAACGGCGCCACGCGCACCAGCCGCGTGGTGGTCGACAAGCTGACCCAGCCGGCCGGCGTCGCCATGCGCGGCGGCTCGCTGTACGTGATGGCGATCGACAAGGTGCTGCGCTACGACGGCATCGAGAAGAACCCGGGCGTCGCGCCGGTCGACATGACCGCCGCCTTCAAGCTGCCGAAGGAGCAGCACCACAACTGGAAGTACATCGCCTTCGGGCCGGACGGCAAGCTCTACGTGCCGTTCGGCGCGCCCTGCAACATCTGCGAGCCGCCGTCGAACGAGTACGCGCAGATCCGCCGCTACAACGCCGACGGCTCCGGCATGGAAGTGATCGCCACCGGCGTGCGCAACACGCAGGGCTTCGACTGGCATCCCGTGACGAAGGAACTGTGGTTCACCGACCACGGCCGCGACTGGATGGGCGACGACGCGCCCGAGGACGAGCTGAACCGCATGCGCGAAGACGGGCCTGAACTTCGGCTTCCCGTACTGCCACGCCAACGGCGTTGCGGACAGGACATCAAGAAGGCCAACGCCTGCGACGGCGTCACGCTGCCGGTGACCACGATGGGTCCGCACGCCGCCGCGATGGGCGTGCACTTCTACACCGGCAACATGTTCCCCGCCGAGTACCAGAACGCGATGTTCGTGGCGCGCAAGGGCTCGTGGAACCGCACGAAGAAGTTCGGCTACGACGTCGTCACGGTGCGCGACCGATGCCGACGGCAGGAACGCGAAGATCACGCCCGTTCATGACCGGCTTCCTCGATCCCGCGAAGGACGAGTTCAGCGGGCCGGCCGACCTACTTCCTGCAACTGCCCGACGGTTCGCTGCTCGTGTCGGACGAGCAGCTCGGCGCGATCTATCGCATCACGTATGGCCGTTGAGCGATTTGCAGCGGCGGGGCTGATGGCAGCCTCGCTGCTGCTGGCGCACGGTGCAGCGCCGGCGCAGCAGCCCCCGGCCGCGACGCTGGCAGCCTGCACCGCGTGCCACGGGCCCGGGGGCAACTCGCAGCTTCCCCTCACGCCGTCCATCGCGGGGCAGCCGCGCGTGTTCATCGAGAACCAGCTCGTCGTGATCCGCGAGGGGCTGCGTGAAGTCCCGGCGATGAAGGACGTGCTCACCGGGATGAGCGACGAGACGATCGTCGCGCTCGCGAAGCACTTCGCGGCGCAGCCGACCCGCGCCGAAGGCAGTGACCCGGGACGCGACGAAGGCGCGGCAGGGCGCGGAGATCGCCTCGGCGCAGCTGTGCGGCACCTGCCACCTGGCCGATTACACCGGGCAGAACCAGGTCCCGCGGCTGGCCGGGCAGGACGAGGCCTTCCTGGTGCATTCGATGAAGCAGTTCCGCGACAACCCCGGTCCGGGGCGCGACACGATCATGGCGGCGACGCTGCGCGGGTTGTCAGACGCCGACCTGGCGAACCTTGCGCACTATTTTTCGACGTTCAAGCCGCAGTGACCCCCCGGACCGTCTGCAGCTCTCAGCGGCTCCAATCGGCGTTCTGCAGCACCACCCGATAGCCGTCGCCGTCCTCGAAGGTCCGCCCGCACGTGTCCCAGTAGGGGTTGAAGGCGGAAACGCGGCTGAACCCGGCGGCGATCATGCGCGCACAGGCGGTCTGCCATTCGTCGACGTCCGGAACGTAGACGACCGCGAGATCCTCGACCGTCGGTGCCGGCTTGACCGGGTGTGCGCGACAGTGCGTGAACTCGAAGTGGTATCCGCCGCCGGGTGCGCCGACCATCACGCCGTCGAAGCCGTCATGGTCCTCGAACGATCCCAGCACGACGTAGCCCAGGCCGCGGCAGTACATGTCGACCGACCGCGCGAGGTCGGACACCGGTCGGGCAATGCGGAGGTGAGTCGCCATCGGGGTGCGCAATGTCTGTATCGTGCCGGCCAGATGATCACACGGACGCCGTCGAAGGACGGACGAACCGCCATGAAGCGAACAGTCGCCATCGGTCTGCTGCTACTCGCCGTCGCCAGCCCCGCGCAAGCGGAGCAGGCCGCGGGTTTGTCGTGGACCGCGCCCAAGGCGTGGACCTCGCAGGGCGAACGGCCGATGCGCGCGGCGACGTACACGATCCCGGCCGCCAAGGGCGACCAGGAACCCGCGGAACTGGCGGTGTTCTTCTTCGGCCAGGGCCAGGGCGGACCGGCCGACGCCAACGTCAAGCGCTGGATCGACCAGTTCCGCAAGGCCGACGGCGGTTCGGCCGAGAGCGCGGCCACGGTGAAGAAGGAAACGCTGGCGGGACTGCCGGCCACGAGCCTCGACGTCAAGGGCACCTACCTCGGCGGCGGACCGCAGATGGGCAGCGGCGCACCGAAGGCGGGCTATCGCCTGCTCGGCGCCATCGTGGAAGGACCGGGCGGCAATCTCTACTTCAAGCTGACCGGCCCGGAGAAAACCGTCGCGGAAGCGGCGAAGCCCTTCCGCAAGCTGCTGGAAGGCATCACGAAGAAGTAGCGGGGACGTCCGCGGCCAGTGGCGCGAGATCGGCGAGCAACTGCGCGATCTCCGCGCGACCGGCCTCGGTCAGCGGCGCCTGCGGCGCGATGGGATCGCCGACGTCGTAGCCCTGCAGCTGCAGCGCGCCCTTGATGCACGCCGCCAGGTTGTACTTGGCGAAGGCGCGGTTGATGCTCCACAGGCGGCGCTGCAGCGTCATCGCCTCGTCCCATCGGCCCGCGCGGCACAGTTCGTACAGCTTCACGCTCTGCCGCGGCACCACGCACGCGGGCCCGGCCATCCAGCCGAGACCGCCGATCAGCATCACGCACGCCGGAATGTGCGCCGACGCGCTGAAGATGCGGATGCGTTCGCCCACCGCGTTCATGATGCTCAGCAGGCGGCCGGTGTCCGACGACGCGTCCTTGAGGTACCGGATGTTGTCGACGCGTGCGAGCCGCTCGAGCGCGGGCAGGCTCAGGTCGCTGCGCTGGAACTGCGGATTGGTGTAGAGCACGACGGGCAACGCCGTCGCCTGCGCGATCGCGCTGAAGTAGGAGACGACGCCGTCCTCGTTGATCGGGAAATACGCCTCGAGCACCGCGAGGATGCCGTCGGCGCCGAGCTTCGCGTAGGTCTGCGCCTGCTCCACCGCGTCGGCCGTGGCCGTCGAAGCGACGCCCGCGATCACCGGCACCCGCCCGCGGGCCGCCTGCACGACGACTTCGACGATGCGCCGGCGCTGCTCGCGGTTCAGGTACGCGAACTCGCCGGTCGATCCCAGCGGCGTCAGTCCGTGCACGCCCGCGGCGATCAGGTCGTCCACGAGACGCGTGAGCACGTCCTCCTTGACGCTCGCCGCGCTCGTCGATCGGCGACACGAGATACGGAAAGACGCCGTGCAGATCATTGGTTGTCATGGTCATCTCCGGCCTGGGAGCCAGGCAGTTTCCCGTCGTTCACCCCGCGCGCCTTGATGATCGTCAGCACGGGGACGGCACGCGCTCCTACGGTGAAAGGGCGCTCGGGCGACGGAAAGCGCGCCCGGATCCACTCTACTGGAGACATCATGAACGGCATCAAGGCAGTAGTGGCGGCTTGCGGCATGGCCCTTGGATTGGCGGGCGGAGGATCGCTCCAGGCGCAAACCGTGGAAGCCAGTTTCAAGGCGTCGCCCGAGGTCTACAAGGTGATCGCCGAGAACGACGGGTTTCGGCTGATTCAGGCCACCTGGAAACCGGGACAGCGCGACGCGATGCACTCGCACCCGGCGAACCTCCACTATTGGCTCACTCCGTGCACCATCCGCTGGCACATGCCCGATGGATCGACGCGAGACAACAACCCAGCGGCAGGACAAGCCGGCAGCGGGCAACCCGTGATCGCTCACAGCGTGGAGAACATCTCCAAGTCGGACTGCACGATTCTGATGATCGAACCGAAGTAGCGCTGGGGGCGGAGAGCGGGCAGGCACCGCCGTCCGGCCGTGATCAGGTCATCAGCACGTTGACGATCGCGTTGCCGATCCCCATCAGCGCCGCCCCGGAGATCAGGCCGGCGCAGATGGGCTCGCAGCCCTTCGACCCAGAACGCGTGGCCGCTCGTGCCCGGCGCGCGGTGACGCCGCCCCATGATCCAGAAGATCAGCGCGCCCACCCACATCGCGAAGGTCGCCTCGGGCGGCAGCACGACGCCCAGGCCGATCGACACCGCCGACAGGGCGAAGCGGCCCTTGCGTCGCCATGCGCGCGACCTCGATCAGCGCGCGCCGCAATCGCGGCGACGATCATCGAAATGACCGCGGAGGTCGGCAGCGCGCTCACGCCCTTGGCGATGATCTCCGCCACGCCCTTCCACTGCAGCGCCGCCGGGAACGCGAACTGGTCCGAGACCATCGCGTTGACCGAGCGCACGCCGCTGGGCGTCAGGCTGCAGGAACAGCAGGAAGAAGAGCGGCACGCACACCAGCGCGCCGGCCACGATGCCGATCACGTGGCCGATCGCCTGCTGGCGCGGCTTGCCGCCGAGCATGTAGCCGGGCTTGATGTCCGACAGCAGGTTCGCGGAGTTGGCGGCGATCTCGGCCGTCATCGCCGCCGGGATCAGGTTGCTCGCCGGATTGGTGCGGTCGATCGCGCCCATCGTGAACTGCGTGATCTTCGACATCGAGCCGGTGGGCGTCCACGACGTCAGCGCCATCGAGTTGGTGCAGATCACCGACAGCACGAAGATCAGCGGCAGCGAGATGAACGCGAGCAGCCAGGGCACGCCGAAGAACGCGTGCGTCACCCACGCGCCGAGGACGCTGCACACGCGGAATGCCGACCACCGAGATCCACAGCGGGAACTCGATGTCCTTCAGGACGTCGGTGCCCTGCGCCTTCTCGCCGCGCTTGAAGATGCCCTTGAAGATCTCGGGCCGCCCCAGCAGGCTGACCAGCGAGCCGACCACCATCATCGTCACGCCCCACCACAGCGACCACTGGTTGACGATCTCGGCGCGCGAGATCGGCACCACGGCGCCGTCGGGCGCCACGCGCGCGACGATGTCGCCGGCCTGGATCATGATCGGCGCGAGGACGACGAAGTTGATGAACGCGCCGAGCAGGCAGCTCGTCGCCACCGCCATGCCCATCAGGCCGCCGACGCCGAGCATCGCGGCGTCGAGCGTCAGGCGCAGGCCGAGCTGGCGGATGTCGGTGCCGAGGATCGTGGGGATCCAGCCGCTCACCTTGGTGACTGTCGCGTAGTAGTAGCTGTCGAGCCGCTCGTGGAAGGTCCACGGCGCCTTCAGGCCGGCCCACTGGTCCATGCGCAGCAGCTTGAACTGCAGCAGCTTCATCCAGCCGTCGCTGATGATCGCCTGGTACAAGCCGGTGAACAGCGCGGTCAGGCCGAGCAGCCGCGCCTTGAACATGCCTTCGCTCGCCGCGCCGGTGTAGAGCGCGTCGAGCACCACGCCGCTCGCGCGTCCCTCGGGAAACGGCAGCTGCTCCTCGTTGATGAAGCGCCGCTTCATCGGGAACGCCAGCAGCACGCCGATGATCGAGACCACGCACATCCAGACGATCATGTGCCACCACGGGATGATGGTCCCGGTCACCAGCATGTAGGCCGCGAGGCTGGAGATCATCGGGCTGATCATGTAGCCGGCCGCGGTCGCGATCGACTGCGTGCAGTTGTTCTCGAGGATCGTGAAGTCCTGCGCCAGCCCGGCGCTCGCCATGATCCGGTACATCGCGAACGCCAGGATCACCGACGTCAGGCCGACGCCGATGCTGATGCCGGTCTTCGCGCCGATGTACATCGCGGTGGCGGCCAGCACGCCGCCGAGCACGAACCCGGTGATCGCGGAGCGGATCGTCAGCTGCGGCATGTCGCCGCGATAGACGTTCCTGAACCACCACTCGTCCTTCTGCGCCCGCGTCCAGGTGCGGATCTGTTCTTCGTCGAGCTGTAGCAGCGCCATGACGGCGTCTCTCCCCGAGTTCTCTGCGCGCCTTCCCCTGCGGCGGGCGCCATCTTCGCAGAGACGGGGTAATCGCGGGAGGCAGCAGCCGTCGTTCGGCGGTCCGATTGCGTCAACTGTCGAGCGCTTTGCCGGCCCGGCGCGCCAGTTGTGAGTCCTCGAGAGGTTGCCTTGTACGACCGAGCCGCCTGCGCGCCGCATGCGAGTCGTATATCAACCGCATGTGAGTCGCTTGCGCGCCGACCGCGCTGCGGGGATCTCGACTCCGCGCGACGCGCGGCGGGCGATATTCTGCCGAGGGCGCTCCCTGCGGGCCGGCAGCTTTCGGAGTGAGCCCTTCCGATTCCGCCGGTGGTGCCTTCCGTCCTGCTTTCGTATCTGCCCGCCGCAGCGGCTGGAATGCGACGCCCGCCGCTCGGCGCCGCGCTGCGCGAGACACCCCGCACCACGGTCGACGCGCCGAGCGCTGTGGACACGCCGCGTCTGCGCTTTGCCTTTGGTCGGTGGCATCGCTGCGCTGGCCAGAGATGGATGCGCCAAGCGCAGCTCGGTGCCCTTCCAACCTGGCCACAGCGCGCGGCGCCTGAACGGGCTGTGGTGTGCCTCGCGCAGCGACCGTCGGGGCGGCGGGCGGGCCATGCGCGCAAGTGCGGCGGGCCGGGGAGGCCTGGCCGCAACCCACCGCGGCCGGATCGGCACGGACGCCATCCAGACATCTGCTGGCCCGCAATGAACGCCATGCGCTGAATGACGCCCGCCGCGACGGGCGCGGAGTCGAGGTACGCCGCAGCCTGTTCAGGCGCAACCGACGACCCGTCGCTGTCTCGAGCGTGTTACGCCGCAACCCGTTCAGGCGCGGGCGACGACCCCTCAGCGTTCGATCGAATCCGAGGAAACGCTTGCGCTTCGCTCCAGTGCCTCGGACTCCCGCTTCCGGACCTATGCCACGGCGTGATTCGCGAGCATCTCCAGCGCGCGCACCATCGCCGAGTGATCCCACGCCTTGCCGCCGTGGGCGGCGCAGGCGTTGAAGAGTTCCTGCGCGGTCGCCGTGTTGGGCAGCGACAGCCCGACCGCGCGCGCGCTCGACAGCGCCAGGTTGAGGTCCTTCTGGTGCAGTTCGATCCGGAATCCGGGGTCGAAGGTGCGCCTGATCATGCGCTCGCCATGAACCTCCAGCACGCGCGACGAGGCGAATCCGCCCATCAGCGCAGCGCGCACCTTCGCGGGATCCGCGCCCATCTTCGACGCGAACAGCAGCGCTTCGCCGACGGCCTCGATGTTCAGCGCGACGATGATCTGGTTGGCGACCTTGCAGGTCTGGCCGTCGCCGTTGCCGCCGACGAGCGTGATGTTCTTGCCCATCTTCTCGAAGAGTGGCTTCACCTTGTCGAACGCATCGGCCGGCCCGCCGACCATGATCGTCAGGCTCGCCGCCTTTGGCGCCGACCTCCCCGCCCGAGACCGGCGCGTCGAGGTAGGCGCAGCCGAGGTCGTTGATGCGCTTCGCGAACGCCTTCGTCTCCACCGGCGAGATCGAACTCATGTCGACGACGATCTTGCCCGCGGACAGTCCCGCGGCAATGCCGTCCGGGTCGAACAGCGCCGCCGCCACGTGCGGCGTGTCGGGCACCATCGTGATGATCACGTCCGACTTCTGCGCGACCTCCCGGCCGCGACGCGCAGACCCGCGCGCCCTGCTCGACCAGCGCCGCCGGCACGGGACGAATGTCGAAGGCGTACAGCTCGTGCCCGGCCGCCAGCAGGTGCCCGGCCATCGGCGTTCCCATGATTCCCAGTCCAACGAATCCGATCTTGCTCATTGCCATCGCCTCCCGTCAGTCGATTCGAACCATCAATCCTTGAATACCTCTTCGCGCTTCTGCTTCAGCGCCGGCAGCAGCACGATGACGAGCGTGACGGCCGAGACGGCCAGCAGCGCGGCGCTGATCGGCCGCGTGACGAACACGGTCGCGTCGCCCTTGGTGATCAGCAGGGCCCGGCGCAGGTACTCCTCCATCATCGGGCCCAGGATGAAGCCGAGCATCATCGGCGCCGGCTCGCAGCCGAGCTTGCGGAAGACGTAGCCGAGCACGCCGAACAGCGCCATCAGGTACACGTCGAAGTTCGTGTTCATCAGGCTGAAGACGCCGATGCCGCAGAACACGAGGATGGCCGGGATACAGCAGGTGGTACGGCACCGAGATCATCCGCACCCACAGGCCGATCAGCGGCAGGTTGAGCACCAGCAGGAACAGGTTGCCCATCCACATCGACACGACGAGCCCCCAGAAGAGCGCGGGCTGCTCCTCCATCACGCTCGGGCCCGGCTGGATGCCGTGCAGGATCAGCGCGCCGATCATCAGCGCCATCACCGGGTTCGACGGAATGCCGAGCGTCAGCATCGGGATGAAGGACGCCTGCGCGCCGGCGTTGTTGGCCGACTCCGGCGCCGGCGACGCCTTCGATCGCGCCGTGCCCGAACTCGCCCGGGTTGCGCGACACTTTCTTCTCGAGCGAGTACGCCGCGAACGACGACAGCATGGCGCCGCCGCCGGGCAGGATGCCCAGGAACGACCCCAGCGCGGTGCCGCGCAGCACCGGCGCGACGATGCGCTTCAGGTCCTCGCGGGTCGGCATCAGACCGGTGATCTTCGTCATCACCAGCGAACGCGTCGACTCGTTCTGCAGGTTGGCGATGATCTCGCCCAGGCCGAACACGCCCATCGCGACGACGACGAAACTGACGCCGTCGGACAGTTCCGGCAGGCCGAACGAGAAGCGCGCGGCGCCGGAGTTGACGTCGGTGCCGACGATGCCGAGCAGCAGGCCGAGCAGGATCATGCCGAAGGCGTGCAGCAGCGAACCGCTGGCCAGCACGATCGAGGCCACGAGTCCGAGCACCATCAGCGAGAAGTAATCGGCCGGCCCGAACTTCAGCGCGACCTCCGACAGCGGCGGCGCGGCGAGCGCGATCAGGAAGGTGCACACCGTGCCGGCGAAGAACGATCCGATCGCCGCGGTGGCGAGCGCGACGCCGGCGCGTCCCTGCCGCGCCATCTGGTAGCCGTCGAGCGCGGTGACGACCGACGACGATTCGCCCGGCAGGTTGACGAGGATCGCCGTCGTCGAGCCGCCGTACTGCGCGCCGTAGAAGATGCCCGCCAGCATGATGAGCGCGGTCACCGGTTCGAGCCCGAACGTCACCGGCAGCAGCATGGCGATCGTGGCGACGGGACCGAGCCCGGGCAGCACGCCGATCGCCGTGCCGAGAAACACGCCGAGCAGGCAATACAGCACGTTCGTCACGCTGAACGCGGTGGAGAAGCCGAGAGCGAGGTGCGAGAGCAGTTCCACAGCTCTACCCCCCGAGCCACGGCCCGAGGAGCGGCACCGGCAGCCCGAGTCCCTTCACGAACACCAGCGCGCAGAACGCGATCAGCGCCAGCATCAACGCGAGCGCGCGCCAGTCGAACCGGAACTTCGTGGAGGCGGCGGCGCTGCCGAGGACCAGCGACCACGAGCGCGGGCAGCAGCCCCGCGGGGCGCAGCAGGAAGCCGAAGAGCAGCGTCGACGCCGTGACGAAGGCCGCGCCCTTCCAGGCGATCGGGCCGATCGGCTCGCCGCGCACCGCGAACGAGCGCACGAGCGACACGATGCCGACCAGCAGCAGCAGCGCGCCGAGGATGGTCGGAAAATAGGCGGGGCCCATGCGCCCGCCCCGTCCCCAGCTGTAGTCACGCGCGATGACGACCGCAGCCGCGCCCACACCGCCGTACAGCAGCCCGGCCCAGAAATCCTTCGGGCTGCGGATCGCGAGAGCCATCGAATGTCTCCAGCAGCGCCGTCGGTTCCTGTTCCCGGCCCGCCGATCGATTCTGCTGTCCGCCCGGCGAAGCCTGCCTTGCGGCCGAACAAGGCCCGCGCTGCGGCGCGCGGGAATCAGGTCGCGCGCATCTTCCGCAGGATCTCCTGCGATCCCGCGGCGAGCAGGCGCGCATCGGATCCGATGGTGACGAACTGGAAGCCCTTGGCGATGCGCCCGCGCGCGGCCTCCGCGCTTCCGTTGTGGATGCCGGCGACGACCCCATGCGCCTTCGCGCGCGCCAGGATGTGCTCCACCGCCTGCGCGGCCTTCGGCTCGAGCTCGTCGAAGGCCGGCTTGCAGCCGAGCGAGATCGACAGGTCCGATGGCCCGATGTAGACGGCGTCGAGCCCTTCGACCGAGAGGATGGCAGTCGAGATTGTCCAGCGCCTGCGCGGTCTCGATCATCGCGAACGTGACGATGGCGTCGTTCGCGTGCTCGAAGTAGTCCGCGCCGCCATAGAGCAGCGCGCGGACCGGACCGAAGCTGCGCGTGCCGCGCGGCGCGTAGTGCGTGTACGCCACGAGCTTCTGCGCGTCCTCGCGCGTGTTGACCATCGGGCAGATGACGGCGTAGGCGCCGGCGTCGAGCGTCTTCATCAGGATGCCGGGCTCGAGCCACGGCACCCGCACGACGGGCACGGTCGGACGTCGTGCTGATCGCCTGCAGCATCGTGACCATCGCCGCGTAGTCGATGACGCCATGCTGCAGGTCGATCGTCAGCGTGTCCCAGCCCTGGTGCGCCATCGTCTCGGCGGCGAACCCGTTCGGGATCGCCAGCCAGCCGTTGACGGCGGCGCCGCCGCTCTTCCAGATCGAACGCAGTCGGTTCTCGCGCATGGCGTCCTCCGGGGCTTATCGAACCAGGCAGGGACGCTTCGGATCGAAGGTCCAGCCGGGGATCAGGTACTGCATCGCCAGCGCGTCGTCACGCGCTCCGAGTCCGTGCTGCCGGTACAGCGCATGGGCCTTCTCGACTTCGGCCATGTCGAGATCGACGCCGAGCCCCGCAGCCTTCGGCACGGCCACCTTGCCGCCGCGGATCTGCAGCGGCGACGTCGTGAGGCGCTGGCCGTCCTGCCAGATCCAGTGCGTATCGATCGCCGTGATGCGCCCCGGCGCGGCCGCCGCGACGTGCGTGAACATCGCGAGCGAGACGTCGAAGTGATTGTTCGAATGCGAGCCCCAGGTCAGGTCCCAGTCGCGGCAGGTCTGCGCGACGCGAACCGAACCGGCCATCGTCCAGAAGTGCGGATCGGCGAGCGGGATGTCGACCGACTGCAGCGACAGCGCGTGAACCAGTTGTCGCCAGTCGGTGGCCACCATGTTCGTCGCCGTCGGCAGCCCGGTCGCCCGGCGGAACTCCGCCATCACCTCGCGGCCCGAGAAACCGTCCTCGGCGCCGCACGGATCCTCCGCGTAGGCAAGCACGCCGCGCAGGTCGCGCAGCAGCCGGACGGCGTCCCGGAGCCGCCAGCCGCCGTTCGGGTCGAGCGTGACGCGCGCCGCCGGGAAAACGCTCGTGCAGCGCCCGCACGGCCTCCACTTCCTCCTCGCCGCGGAGCACGCCGCCCTTCAGCTTGAAGTCGTTGAATCCGTACTTCGCGTGCGCCGCCTCGGCCTGTCGCACGATGGCGCCCGGACTCAGCGCCGCGGCGTGCCGCACCCGGAACCAGTCGCCGGCGCTGTCCGGCTCGTGGGTCGGGTCGACGTAGTCGAGGCGCGTGGCCGAGCGGTCGCCGACGAAGAAGAGATAGCCGAGCATCTCGACTTCGTCGCGCTGCTGGCCCTCGCCGAGCAGCGCCGCCAGCGGCAGCCCCACATGCCGGCCGAACAGATCGAGCAGCGCGCACTCGATGGCGGTGACGACATGGATGGTCGTGCGCAGGTCGAAGGTCTGCTGTCCGCGGCCGCCCGCGTCGCGGTCCGCGAACGCCTGCCGCACGCCGGCGAGGATGGCGAGGTGCTCGCCGATCGGGCGACCTTCCACGAGCGGCCGGGCGTCCTCGAGCGTCTGCCGGATGGTCTCCCCGCCCGGCACCTCGCCGACCCCGGTGTTGCCGGCACTGTCGGTGAGGATCAGCAGGTTGCGCGTGAAGAACGGAGCGTGGGCGCCGGACAGGTTCAGCAGCATCCCGTCGCGCCCCGCGACCGGCACCACCCGCATCGAACGGACGACGGGCGTCCCCGCCCGGACGGCGGATGGAAGCGCGGCGTTCATCAGTCGACCGTGATCTTGCCGGTCTCGATCACCGTCTTCCAGCGCGCCAGTTCCTGGTTGAGGAACTGGCTGAACTGTTCGGGCGTGTTGCCGACGACCTCGAAGCCCTGTTCAGTGAGGTTCTTGTTCAGTTCCGGATCGGTGAGCGCCTTGACCATGGCGCCGTGCAGCTTGTCCTTCACGTCTTTCGGCAGGCCCCTGGGCGCCGCCACGCCCTGCCACGAGAAGACGTCGGCGCCCTTGACGCCCGCTTCGGTCAGCGTCGGCACGTCGGGCAGCACGGAGGACCGCTTGTCGCCGGTCACGGCGAGCGCCTTCAGCTTGCCGGAACGGATGTGCTGCAGGACGGCGTTGACGTTCTGGAACGAGACGTTCGCGTGGCCCGCGATGAGGTCCGTGATGGCCGGAGCGCCGCCCTTGTACGGAACGTGGATGCCCGCTCGTGCCCGTGCGCTGCCAGAAGAGCGCCGCGGTCAGGTGGTCGGACGAACCCGCACCGCTGGAGGCGAACGTGACCTTGTCCGGGTTCTTCTTCAGGTAGTCGATCAGCTCGGCGATGTTCTTCGCCGGCACGCCGGGATTGGCGACCAGCACGTTGGGCGCGCGCACGGCGACGGTGAGCAGGTCGAAGTCCTTCACCGGGTCGTACTGCAGGCCCTTCTGCAGGAAGGGATTGGTCGCGAACACGCCGATCGAGGCGACGAGGATGGTGTAGCCGTCAGGCGCCGCGCGCTTCACGCGGGCGGCGCCGATCGCGCCGGTCGCGCCCGGCTGGTTCTCGACGACGAAGGTCTGCCCGAGGCTGGCCGACATCCGCGTGGCGAGCGCGCGCGCGATGGTGTCGGTCGATCCGCCCGGCGGGAACGGAACCACGACCGTGACGGGCTTCTCGGGAAAGGCGGCGACTGCGGGCGCCGCGGCGGCGAAAGTGGCCACGGCACCGATGGCCAGGGCGCGCAGGATGGTCTTCATCGTGTCTCCAGTTCAGGTTCGGTGGCGACACTCGCGCGCTCTCGGGGCGGGCGGCTGGAGTGCCGGATGACCCGTCAGCCTAGGCTCGCCGATAATGCCAGTCCAATATATATTTACCGCCTCATTGATATCATTTTCGGTATCAGCGATGGAACTGAGGACGCTGCGCTACTTCGTCACCGTGGCCGAGGAACTGCACTTCGGCCGCGCCGCGCGCCGGCTCTCCATTACCCAGCCGCCGCTGTCGCTGGCGATCCGCAACCTCGAGGAGGAACTCGGCGTCACGCTGTTCGCGCGCACGCGGCGCACCGTCGCCCTCACCCACGCAGGGAGCGTCTTCCTCGAGCAGTCGCGCTCCATCCTCGCCCGGGCCGGCGAGGCGGTGCAACTGGCGCAGGCCGCGGACCGCGGCGAGATCGGCCGCCTCGCGATCGGGTACATGTCGGCGAGCATCTTCACGCTGCTGCCGGCGGCGCTGCGCGAGTTCGCGGCGCGCCATCCCGGCGTCCGGCTCGACCTGCGCGAACTCACGCTGCCCCAGCAGATCGCCGCGCTGCAGGCCGGCGACATCCACGCGGGTTTCGTGCGTCCGCCGGTCACCGATGCGGAGCTGGCATCGGAGTCCCTGCTCGAGGAGCCCTTGCTCGTCGCCCTGCCCGCGGGTCATCCCCTGACCGCTGCGCGGCGAATACGCGCGAGCCGGCTGGCGGCCGAGCCCTTCGTGATGTTCCAGCGTTCGCCGGGACTGGTGCTGCACGACCTCGTGCTCCGCTTCTGCCTGCAGCAGGGCTTCGCGCCGCGCGTCGCGCAGGAGGCGAGCCAGACGCACGCGGTCGTCGGACTCGTGTCCGCGGGCATCGGGGTCGCACTGGTGCCGGCGTCGGCCCAGGAGATCCGGCTGCGCGGGGTGGAATTCCGGCCGCTGGCGGAGAAGTCGCCGCCCGTGGGCACCTGCCTCGCGTGGCGGCGCGACGACACCTCGCCGGTGCTGCGCGCGTTCGCCGAGACCGCGCGCAGCGTCGCGCGCCACCGGAAGTACGGCGCAGCAACGCGCTGACGATCTGCGCTCAGTCCGTCTGCAGGCGCAGCTGCCCCGCATCGTCGCGCTGCACGGTATAGCGGGCGCCATCGCGCGGCTGGAAGCCGGGACTGGCCGGTCCGTCGGGCCACAGCACCCTCATCGCGCCGCTGAAACAACCCTGGTGGGACCGGGTGACGCGCGGCGGCAGCGTGTAACGCCTGCTGGTCGAGCTCGTAGCGAATCGCCGCATCCGACCGGTTGGTGATCTCGAAGCGGGCCGCTTCGCTCTGCGGACGGCCGAACATCTGGACCCCGAAGTAACGCCGCGTGCGCTCGCTGCGCGCGACGCCGATGCCGATGTCGACCACCTGCGGCAGCAGCATGTTGTGACGGTGACCGGGCGACTGTTCCCAGCCCTCGACCAGGCGCTCGGCGAGCTCTTCCGTGGCGAACCCGCGCGAACTGAACTGGTAGCCGATGTTCTCCGCGACGATGCAGTGCTCGTAGCCCTGCGCAAGCGCGCGATCGGCCGGCTTCCGGCCATCGGCCTCGTGGCCGTACTGCTCGGTGCTCGCCATGTAGTCGGCAAAGCGCTGCGCGGCCGCCGTCAGCGTGGGGCTGACGCGCAGCGCCGGCAGGTGGTTGGCCGCCCGCAGCGCGTTGGTCCTCTGGGTCACCAGCGCAGCGACCGTGGCCGGATCGGCACGCGGCTGCCCGCGCACCGGCGGCGCGGCCTCGGCCACCAGACACAGCGGCACACAGCAGCAGCGCCGATCAGGCCATCCCGTGCCACGAACGAAACAACCGCCCTGGCGACGAGCGGGCGATTCCGGGCGGGACAAGCGTGCAAGCCGCATGCGCGGATTCTGACCCATCCGCCCACGCGGCGATCCCCGGACCAGCGGGTAAGCTCAGCACTCCTCCAGGGTCCCAGATGCCGCCGGGTTCCGCCTCGCCCCACTCGTCTCGCTCGCCTGCGCTCGCCAGCACGCGTCGCATCGTCTTCGCGCTCGCGCTCGCGAGCTTCGTTCTCTCGTTCTTCCACCGCACGGCCCCGGCCGCCATCGCCAGCGAGCTGACGCAGGCCTTCGCAATCAGCGGCGCCGTGCTGGGCACGCTCGCCGCGACGTACTTCTATGTGTACACGGTGCTGCAGATTCCGGTGGGCGTGCTCGCCGACACCCTGGGGCCGCGCAAGCTGCTCGCGGGCGGCTCCGCCATCGCCGCGGTCGGCTCGCTGCTGTTCGCACTCGCCCCCGCGTGGGAGATCGCGGCGGCGGGACGGACGCTGGTCGGCATCGGCGTGTCGGTCGCTTTCATCTCCATCCTCAAGGTGTCCGCCGTCTGGTTTCCGCCGAACCGCTTCGCGACGCTGGCCGGGATGACGATGTTCGCCGGCAACCTGGGGGCGGTGATCGCCGGCGCGCCGCTCGCCTGGCTGGTCACCCAGGCCTCGTGGCGCTCGGTGTTCGTGGGCCTCGCCGTGCTGTCGGCGCTGCTCGCGGCTGCAAGCTGGTGGCGCGTGCGCGACCGCCCCGAGGACGCGGGCCTGCCCGCCGTGAATCCGACCGCGCCGACCGCGGCGCGACTGCCGTGGATGCACGCGGTGCTGCGCGTGCTCGCCAACCGCGCGACGTGGCCCGCCTTCTTCGTCAATGTGGGCGTCGGCGGCAGCTACCTGGCGTTCGCGGGACTGTGGGCCGTGCCGTACCTGCAGCAGACCCGCGGAATGTCGCGCGTCGACGCCGCGCAGCACACCAGCCTGCTGCTGCTCGGGGTGGCGATCGGCTCCCTCGTGATCGGCCTGATCTCGGATCGCCTGCAGAGCCGGCGCGGGGTCATGCGCGCCTTCGTGCTGCTTTATCTGCTCTCGTGGCTGCCGTGGCTGCTGCACGCCGACTGGCCGATGGCCGCCACCCTCGCCTGGTTCCTGCTGATGGGGCTGCTGATCCCGGGCTTCACGCTGTCATGGACCATCGCCAAGGAGGCAAACCCGGTCGAGTTCGCGGGCATCGCAACCGCGGTGGTCAACGTCGGCATCTTCCTCGGGACCGGGCTTCTGCAACCCTTCGTCGGCTGGGTGCTGGACCGCGGGCGCGCCGCCGGCGACCTCGCCACGGCGTGGGACCAGGCGATCCTGGTGATGGCGGTCGCCGCGGCGCTCGGAGCCCTGGCCAGCTTCTTCGTCGGAAACCGCGCCGCGGTGAATTCCTAGCCCGGGCGGCGACTGCTGGTAGACGAGAACTTAGTTCGGAACGGTGTTCAGGTGAGAACTGGTTAAACGACTACGTCGCCAAAGTTCGAAAGGCCCTTTGTCTACACCATCCCGGGGCCGACGGCGCGAAAATTGGTTCGGAATCGCCGGTGATCCCGCCAGCGCTTGATGCCCGTTTTCGACCCTGGGCGGAACTGCGACACTCCCGACAGCAGACGCTCAGGGCAAGAGCCCGACGTCGACTTTAAGCGCGTCGCTGCTACTCCATGCTACGGCGCAGTTCGACCAGGACCTTGTCGAACGCATCGACGCGGATCAGCCCGACCCGCGGGAACTCCATGTCGATGATCACGTACACAGAACCGGCGAGCGCGAAAGCGAAGGTCGCGGAGTGCAGCCAGTGGCGCGACTGCGGCCGGGCCATCGCGCTGCCTGCGAGTAGCGCGGCACACAGCGCGAACACGAACAGGAGTCCGAACACCACATGAGGTGGATGGGCCTGCGCGGCCATCGTGCGCGTCGTGGTGATGTCGAACATCTCGTTCAGCGCGGGCAGCAGGAGCATCCGCGCGGACTGCGAGTCGGCAGAGTCTGCTACGGCCCGCATCCAGATTTCCTGCTGGATCCGATTGGCGGACGCAAGATGCTCGTTCGCGGCCTCGAGGTCCGGCAGCGCGCGGTATACGGCGAGCCGCGCATCCAGGTAGCGGCGAAACCGATCGCGCATTTCGCCCTGCGCTGCGGCGGGCAGCAGATCTATGCGCAGGTACGCCGTCCCGACAGCGTTGGCCTCATCGACGATCAGATTGCGTCTGTCCTCGAACCGACCGGCCGCTCCCGAGAATGTGAACGCGACAAGCAGGCCAAGCAGCGCAAATACGGCCCCTTCGACGACCCCGACCCCCGCCCCCGCCCCATCTCCTTCCTGCTTCAGGCGACGCAGTCCGATTCGGCGTCCGAGCTCCAGGAACAGCAGCACTCCCGCGAACAGGCCGGCAGCCGTCAGGACTGCGGTCAGCGTAAAGTTCATAGGTCGGTCGGGTTTGGCTGCGTGAGACCGAAATGATAGGCGCGACACACCGCGCAGAGGTAGCCACGGCCGCTTCCGGCCGAAATTGGTCCTCACTCGCCCTCGGCCATCCCAGGCGGGCGGCCCCGTGTTCCGGACTCTGCTCACCGAGTCCTGACAGGGAGCTCCGAAGTCAAACTTCGAGTTCCGAACTCAACCCTTCCCCACCGCCCGCGTCACGCGGTCACTGCCGCGACGCGCCGCCCTGCGACTTCACCACGGTCAGGGCCGACGCGATCAGGCTCGACACGTCCGCCAGGTTCGCCGGCACGATCAGCGTGTTGTTGGTCTTCGCGAGATTGCCGAACGCGTCGACGTAGCGGTCGGCCACGCGCAGGTTGACGGCCTCGATGCCGCCCGGCTGGCGGATGGTCTCGGCGACCATCTGGATCGCGCGGGCGGTCGCTTCCGCGACGGCGAGCACCGCGCCCGCTTCGCCCTGGGCGATGTTGATCTGCGCCATCTTCTCGCCCTCGGAGCGGGCGATCTGCGCCTCGCGCTCGCCGGTGGCGATGTTGATCTGCTCCTGCTTGCGGCCCTCGGACGAGGCGATCAGCGCGCGCTTCTCGCGCTCGGCGGTGATCTGCTGCTGCATGGCGTGCAGGATGGAGTTCGGCGGCGTGATGTCCTTGATCTCGTAGCGCAGGACCTTGACGCCCCAGTTCATCGCCGCCTCGTCGATGGCGGACACCACGCTGTGGTTGATGAACTCGCGCTCCTCGAAGGTGCGGTCGAGTTCCAGCTTGCCGATCACCGAACGCAGCGTGGTCTGCGCGAGCTGCGTGATGGCCAGGATGTAGTTGCTGGCGCCGTACGAGGCCCGCTGCGGGTCGGTGACCTGGAAGTACAGCACGCCGTCCACCTGCAGCTGCGTGTTGTCCTTGGTGATGCAGACCTGGCTCGGCGTGTCGAGCGGAACTTCCTTGAGGCTGTGCTTGTAGGCCACGCGGTCGATGAACGGCACCACGATGTTCAGGCCGGGCTGCAGCGACGCGTGGAACTTGCCGAGCCGCTCGACGACCCAGGCGTTCTGCTGCGGCACGACCTTGATCGCCTTGATCACGAAGGTGATCGCGACGATAAGGATGACGATGGCGATGACCGAGACGCCGTCGACGATCGAGAACATGGCGGACTCCTACCGCGGCTTGGCGGCGACGATGAGACGGTTGGCGTGGATTTCGCGGATCACGAACTCGCCCGCGGCCGGCTGCTCGCCGGGCGCGAGCTCGACGTCCCAGACCGAGCCGCGGTACTGCGCGCGGGCCGTGCGCGTCGCGGTCCAGTGGTCGACGTGCAGCGACTGCCCGAGGTCCATGTTCTGGACACGATCGTCGCCGCGTTCGTGCAGGCGCTTGCCCCACTTCGTCGTGCGCAGCCACATCGATCCGCCGAGGCCGATCACGGCCGCGATCACCAGCTGCAGGGCGAACGACGCGCCGGCGAGGTACGCGACGCCGGCCGCGCCCATCGCCACCGCGATGATCAGCAGATAGAACGTGCCCGTCAGCAGTTCGGCGACGAGCAGGCCGAAGCCGATGACGAACCACCAGACATAGCCAGACATTGCAAACCCTCCAATCCCGGACTTTGCTCCGCTGCGCGCCGGTTCAAGCGCGGCCCGGCGCCATTCGTCGGCGCGCGCGTATTGGAACAGACTATGCGGCGAACGTCAGCGCGAACCTCAGGCCGGGCGCGCCAGGCGTTGCCACGTCTCGACCACCGTATCCGGGTTGAGCGAGATCGACTCGATGCCCTGCTCCATCAGCCAGGCCGCGAAGTCAGCGTGATCCGACGGGCCCTGGCCGCAGATGCCGATGTACTTGCCGCGCCGGCGGCAGGCCGCGATCGCCTGGGAAAGCAGCGCCTTGACCGCCGGGTCGCGCTCGTCGAAGCCGGCGGCCACGAGACCCGAGTCGCGGTCGAGGCCGAGCGTGAGCTGGGTCAGGTCGTTCGAGCCGATCGAAAACCCGTCGAAGTAGTCCAGGAAGTCGTCCGCCAGCACGGCGTTGGACGGCACCTCGCACATCATGATCAGGCGCAGGCCGCCCGAGCCATCGGGCAACGCGCCGTCGCCCGCTTCAGGCCGTTGCGCGGCGAGCAGTTCGGTCACGGCCTTCGCCTCGACCAGCGTGCGGACGAACGGGCATCATGATCTCGACGTTGGTCAGGCCCATCTCGTTGCGGACCTTCTTCAGCGCGGCCGCCTCGAGCCGGAAGCATTCGCGGAAGGACTCCGCGATGTAGCGGGCGGCGCCGCGGAAGCCGAGCATCGGGTTCTCTTCGTCCGGCTCGTAGCGCGAGCCGCCGATCAGCTTCTTGTACTCGTTGCTCTTGAAGTCGGACATCCGCACGATCACCGGCTTCGGCCAGAACGCCGCGCCGATCGTCGCGATCCCTTCGGCGAGCTTGGCCTCGAAGAACGCGCGCGGGCTGCGATAGCCCGCCGAGAGCCGTTCGACCGCGCGCTTCAGTTCGGGGTCGAGGTTCGGATAGTCGAGCACCGCCTTCGGGTGCACGCCGATGTTGTTGTTGATGATGAACTCGAGGCGGGCGAGGCCGACCCCGGCGTTCGGCAGCGACTGGAAATCGAACGCGAGTTGCGGGTTGCCCACGTTCATCATGATCTTGACCGGGATCTCGGGCAGAACCCCCTGACGCACGGTCTCGACCTCGATGTCGAGCTTGCCGGCGTAGATGTTGCCGGTGTCGCCCTCGGCGCACGACACGGTGACCTCGGCGCCTTCCTTCAGCGCGCGGGTCGCGTCGCCGCAGCCGACGACCGCCGGAATGCCGAGTTCGCGCGCGATGATCGCCGCATGGCAGGTGCGGCCGCCGCGATTGGTGACGATCGCCGCCGCCCGCTTCATCACCGGTTCCCAGTTGGGGTCGGTCATGTCGGTGACGAGAATGTCGCCGGGCTGGACCCGCTCCATCTCGCTGGCGTCCTCGATGATGCGGACGCGGCCGACGCCGATCTTCTGCCCGATCGCCCGGCCTGTCGCGAGGATCTCGCCCTTGCCCTTGAGCTTGAAGCGCTGCTGCATCTCGCCGTTCGCGCGCGACTTCACCGTCTCGGGACGCGCCTGCAGGATGTAGATCTTGCCGTCCGCGCCGTCCTTGCCCCACTCGATGTCCATCGCCCGCGCGTAGTGCTTCTCGATCGTCATCGCGTAGCGCGCGAGCTCCAGCACGTCGTCGTCGGTCAGCGAGAAGCGGTGCCGTTCGTCTTCGCCGACGTCCACCGTGCGCACGGTGCGCCCCGGCTGGCCGCTCGGATCGAACTCCATCTTGATCAGCTTGGAGCCGAGCGAGCGGCGAATGATCGGGAACTTGCCGGCCGCGAGCATCGCCTTGTGCACGTAGAACTCGTCCGGGTTGACCGCGCCCTGGACCACGGTCTCGCCGAGCCCGTAGCTCGAGGTGATGAACACCACGCCGTCGAAGCCGGACTCGGTGTCCATCGTGAACATCACGCCGGACGATCCGCGATCGCTGCGCACCATCCGCTGGACGCCGGCGGACAACGCGACGTCGGCGTGCGCGAAGCCCTTGTGGACCCGGTAGGCGATGGCGCGGTCGTTGTAGAGCGATGCGAAGACGTGATGAATGCGGTCGAGCACGGCGTCGATGCCGGCGACGTTCAGGAAGGTCTCCTGTTGCCCGGCGAACGAGGCGTCGGGCAGGTCTTCGGCGGTGGCACTCGACCGCACCGCGAACGTCATTTCGCTTGAAGAAGCGCCTACAAGCTCCTGAAATATCGACCGAATCTCTTGTTCGAGCTGTGCTGGAAGCGGCGTATCGATCGACCCAGGAGCGGATCTCCTGGCCGGCCTCCGCCAGCGCGCGAACGTCGTCGACGTTCAGGGCATCGAGACGCGCGCCGATGCGCTGGCGCAACCCGCCCGCGTCGAGGAAGAGCCGGAACGCTTCGGCCGTCGTCGCGAAGCCGTCGGGCACGCGCAGGCCGGCTGCCGACAACTGGCTCAGCATTTCGCCCAGCGACGCGTTCTTGCCGCCGACCGACTCGACATCGGTCATTCGAAGTTGCGAGAACGGGACGACGTACTGGCCGCGTTGCATGAGCTCTCCAGGGAGGACCGGATCGACCGGTGTGACAGAATCCACGGGATTTTACCGGTCGCGGCGGTTCAATCGTGCGCCGCATCAAAGAGTCCCCATGCCCGATCGCCCAGTCACCAGCTACGACCGCACCGTGTTCTTCGTGTCCGACGGCACCGGCATCACCGCCGAGACCCTCGGCCACAGCGTCCTCACGCAGTTCGAGGACCTGCGTTACCGGCCGCAGCGCATTCCGTTCATCGACTCCGCGGACAAGGCGCGCGAGGCCGGTGTCCGCATCAACGAGGCGCGCGAACGCGACGGCAAGCGTCCGATCGTGTTCTCCACGCTGGTCGACCCGGCGGTTTCAGCGATGCTGAAGGCAAGCGCGCAGGCGTTCTTCATCGAGATGTTCGAGACCTTCGTCGAGCCGCTCGAGCGCGAACTCGGCCTCAAGAGCACGCACACGATCGGCCGCTCGCACAACATCTCGGTCAATTCCGAGGACTACAAGAACCGCATCGAAGCCATCAATTTCGCCCTCGCGCACGACGACGGGCAGTCGGCCAAGGGGCTGGCGGCGGCCGATGTCATCCTGGTCGGCGTCTCCCGGTCCGGCAAGACGCCGACCAGCCTCTACCTCGCGATGCAGTACGGCGTGAAGGCGGCCAACTACCCGCTGATCCCCGAGGACTTCGAACGCGGCCAGTTGCCGACTGCCCTGCCCCAGCACAAGAGCAAGGTCTTCGGCCTGTCGATCGCGCCGGAACGGCTGACCGAGGTGCGCAACGAGCGGCGGCCCAACAGCCGCTACGCCTCGATCGAGAACTGCCGCTACGAGGTGGACGCGGCCGAGCGCATGATGAAGCGCGAGAACATCCGCTGGCTGTCGTCGACCACCAAGTCGATCGAGGAGATCGCGGCGACGATCATGCAGGAGATCCGGCTGGAACGCCGCGCGTTCTGAGTCGTCGGCTCAGGCGTGGCGCCGGCGCCGGCGCGTCTGTTCGAACAGGCACACGGCCGCCGCTGCCGCGACGTTGAGCGATTCGACCGATGCCGCGATCGGAATACGCAACCGCAGGCGTGCCGCCGCACGCGCCTCGGGGCGCAACCCCTGCCCTTCCGAGCCAAAGAGCCACAGCGTCGGTCCGCGTCCCCACTCCGCCGCGTACAGATCGTCGCCCTCGACATCGGCGGCGATGACCGTGCCGCGAAAGTTCTTCGCCACGTCTGCGACATCGCCGTCCTCGACGATGTGCAGCGCGAAATGCGCACCCATCGCGGCACGCATGACTTTCGGCGCCCACACATAGGCTGACCCCGGACCGGTGACGATCCGCCGCACGCCGGCGGCGGCGGCCGTGCGCAGGAGCGTGCCGACGTTGCCCGGGTCCTGGACGGCGTCGAGGTACACGGCATCCTCGTTCCATGCGGACGGGGCGTCAGGGCCGGACATGCGGAATCGTGATCTCGGCGAGGACGCCCACGCCGTGTTCAACGGGCGAGATGCTGTCGTAGAGCGCCGCCCCCAGTTCAATGCGCTTGACCGATGCGGACGATCGCCTGCGCCCGTTCGACCAGGGCGGCGACGGCGGGCGATGGGCTGCCGCGCGTCGCGAGCGTGACGATGCCGACCTGGGCGTCGAGCGCCGCCTCGATCACGTGCAGCCCTTCGGCCAGCGTGCGCCCGGCCTCGCGGCACGCGCGCGCGGATTCCGCCAGGCGCCGCAGGCGGCGAACCACCGGGTTATCGGGCGACGTGATGCGCATGCGGCGGGATGTCCACGAGGCGGCGCACGGGCGCGAAGCTGCGACGGTGCAGCACGCACGGACCGAGGCGCTGGAGGCAGTCGAGGTGCTCCGGCGTGCCGTAGCCCATGTGCTGCGCGAAGCCGTAGCCCGGGTGGAGCGCGTCGAGCGAGCGCATCGTCGCGTCGCGGGCGGTCTTCGCCAGGATCGACGCCGCCGAGATCGCCGGCTCGAGCGCGTCGCCGGACACGATCGCCCGCCCGGGCATCGCCAGGCGCGGCATCTGGTTGCCGTCGACCAGCGCGTACTCCGGGACCACCGGCAACGCATCGACCGCGCGCCGCATCGCCAGCAGGCTTGCCTGCAGGATGTTCAGCGCGTCGATCTCCTCGACGCTCGCTTCGGCAACGGCGAACGCGACCGCGCCTTCGCGGATGCGCGCCGCCAGTTCCTCGCGCCGGGCCGGGCTCAACACCTTCGAGTCGCGCAGTCCGTCGATACGACGGCCGGGATCGAGGATCACGGCAGCGGCGACGACCGGACCGGCAAGCGGCCCACGGCCGGCCTCGTCGATGCCGCAGACGAGGCCGCTTGCCAGCGCCACCTGCTCGAACAGATCCGGGCCGGCCAGCCGGCCGCGCTTCATCGGTCTGCCTCGCCGAGGATGGCGTCGGCGGCCAGCCGCGGGGTGTCGCGCTTCAGCGCGTGATGCATCTCGGTGAATCGCGCCGCCAGCCGCGCACGGCGCTCGCGGTCGCCCAGCTGGTCCAGCACGGCGCGCGCGAGCGCCTCCGGCGTGGCCGCGTCCTGCAGCAGTTCCGGCACGACGAACTCGCCGGCCATGATGTTGGGCAGACCCAGGTACGGGATGTAGCCCTTGCGACGGATGATCCACGCGGACAGCCAGGGCGTGCGATACGAGATGACCATGGGCCGCTTGTACAGCGCCGCCTCGAGCGTCGCCGTGCCGCTCGCCACCAGCACGACGTCGCAGGCTTCCAGGCAGTCGTGCGAGCGGCCGGCCGTCAGCGCGACGCAGCCCGCGAGCTGCGGGTGCTGGCGCAGAGCCTGTTCGATCACCGGCCGGAGCGAGGGGTCGGCCACCGGCAGCACGAAGGACAGGCCCGGCGAGGCGCTCTTCATCCGCGCCATCGCGGCGACGAAGGTCGGGCCGAGGTAGCGCACCTCGTCGGGACGCGATCCGGGCAGCACGGCGACCAGCGTCTCGTGCAGAGCGAGACCAAGGCGTGCCCGCGCGGCCGCTGCATCGGGCTCCAGCGGGATCACCGCGGCGAGCGGATGGCCCACGTACGTCGCCGGGATGCCGGCGTCGTCGTACAGGGCCTGCTCGAACGGGAACACGAGCAGCATGTGGTCGACCGCGCGCCGGATCTGGCCCATGCGCTCGCGCCGCCACGCCCACACCGAGGGGCTCACCATCTGCACCGTGCGAACGCCGCGCGCCCGCAGCTTCTCTTCCAGCCCGAGGTTGAAGTCCGGCGCATCGACGCCTACGAAGACGCGCGGACGCAGCGTCGAAACCCGCTGCAGCAGCTCGCCGCGCAGGCGCAGCAGCCGCGGCAGGTGGCGCAGCACTTCGACGTAGCCGCGCACCGACAGTTCGCGCACATGGTGCCAGGCATCGAAACCGGCCTCGATCATGCGATCGCCGCCGACACCGCAGAGGGACGTCCCGGGCTCGCGCCGCCTGAGTTCGGCCAGCACGCCGGCCGCCAGCACGTCGCCCGACGCCTCGCCGGCGACGAAGGCGATGCTGGAGGCGCTGGCTCATCAGCGGATGATGCCCCGCGGCGAGTCGCGCACGAAGTCGCGCAGCAGAGCGATGGCGGCCGCCGACGCCGGCGCCTCGGCGATGAGTTCGTCGAGCGCCGCCACGGCCTCGGCCACCGTCCTGCCGTCGCGATAGATCACCTTGTAGGCGCGGCGCAGCAGGTTGACGGTGTCGCCGTCGAATCCGCGCCGCTTCAGACCTTCAGTGTTGATTCCGTGAGGCGCGCACGGATTGCCGTTGCAGATGACGTACGGCGGGATGTCGCGCAGGATGATCGAGCCGCCCCCCGCCATGGCGTGCGCGCCCATGCTGCAGAACTGGTGCAGCCCGGACATGCCGCCGAGGATCACCCAGTCGCCGAGCGTCACATGGCCCGCGAGGGTCACGTTGTTCGCGAGGATCGTGTGATCGCCGATGACGCAGTCGTGCGCGACGTGCACCGAGGCCATGATCCAGTTGTCCGAGCCGATGCGCGTCACGCCCCCGCCCTGCGCGGTGCCGAGGCTGAACGTGCAGTGCTCGCGCACGGTGTTGCCGTCGCCGATGACGAGCGCGGTGTCCTCGCCGCCGTACTTCTTGTCCTGCGGCACGCCGCCGATCGCGCTGAAGGGAAAGAACCGGTTGCCGCGGCCGACAGTGGTGCGCCCGCCGACGACGACGTGCGCCTCGAGCACCGTGCCCGCGCCCAGGGTCACCTGGGGCCCCACGATGCAATACGGGCCGATCTCGACGTCGGCCGCCAGTTGCGCCTTCGGATCGACCAGCGCGGTGGCATGCACCTTCGCCATCAGCCGGCCTCGCCGGTCTTGCGGACCGCGCACATCATTTCCGTCTCGCAGACCACCTGGCCGTCCACCAGCGCGCGCCCGGTGAACTTGCCGACGCCGCGCTTGGCCCGTCCCATCTCGGCCTCGAGGCGCAACTGGTCGCCGGGGATCACGGGCTTCTTGAAGCGGGTGGCATCGATGCCGGCGAAGTAGAAGAGCGTGCCGTCGCCCTCCTTCGCCTCCAGCGTCACGAACGCGAGGATCGCGCAGGCCTGCGCGAGGGCTTCGATGATCAGCACGCCGGGCATCACGGGGTGACCCGGAAAGTGCCCCATGAAGTACGGCTCGTTGATGGTGACGTTCTTCAGCGCCACGACGCGCTCGCCGGGCACGAGTTCGAGCACCCGGTCGACGAGGATGATCGGATAACGGTGCGGCAGCTTGCGCAGGATTTCGTTGATGTCCATCTTCATGATTGTTTTCCTTGGCGCTGCAGCGACTCGAGCTGTCGCAGCCGGTCGCGCAGGTCGTCCAGATTGCGAATGATGGCGGCGGCGCGCTCCCAGTCGCGGTTCTTCATCGCCGGAAAGAAGCCGGTGTAGTGCCCCGGCTCGGTGATCGAACTGAAGATCACGGTCGCGGGACCGATCGCGCAGCCGTCAGCGATGCTGATGTGGCCTCCGATCATCGCCGCTCCGCCGATCTGGCAGCCGCGGCCGATGCGCGCGCTGCCGGCGATCCCGACGCAGCCGGCGATCACCGTGTGCGCGCCCAGGATGCAGTTGTGCGCGACGTGGATCTGGTTGTCGAGCTTGACGCCGTCCTCGATCACGGTGTCGCCCATCGTGCCGCGGTCGATGGTCGTGTTCGCACCGATTTCCACGTCGTTGCCGATCACCACCGCACCGAGCTGCGGGATCTTCACCCAGCGGCCGTCGAGCGGCGCGAAACCGAAACCGTCGGCGCCGATCACGGCGCCGCTGTGCAGGATGCAACGCTCCCCGACGCGGCAACCGTCGAGCACGACGGCGCGCGGATGCAGGCGCGACCCGGCGCCGATCACGGCATCGGCGCCGACCACGGCACCAGCGCCGATGCGCACGCCGGCGCCGATCGCGGCGCGTGCGCCGACGAACGCGCCGGGTTCGATGCACGCGGTCGCGTCGACCTGCGCCGACGGCGAAACGGACGCGCCTTCCGCGACGCCCGGCACGACGGGATCGGCGGGATAAAGCACCTGGGCGGCGTAGGCGAACCAGGCATAGGGTTGGTCGACAACGACCAGCGCCGGCAGGGCCTGGGCCGCGGACGCGAGCTGCCCGGCGCTTGCGGGCGACAGGACGATGGCGCCGGCGCGCGTCGTCAGCGCGTCGTTGTGGTAACGGGGATTGGCGAGGAAGGCGAGATCGTTCGCGCCGGCGGAGGCCAGCGGCGCGAGACCGTCAATGCGAATGTCGGCGGAACCCTGGATGCTTGCCGCCAGTCGCCCGCCGCTCACGCGGCCGACGGCAGCATTCAGGTCGGCCAGCGACAGTGCGCTCGCCGGCATGGGGATTACCGCGCGCCGTTGTTAAGGACCTTCAGGACCTTCTCGGTGATGTCGATGCGGGGGTTGAAGTACACCGCTTCCTGCAGGATCAGGTCGTATTTCTCCTGCTCCGCCATCTGCCGGATGATCCGGTTGGTCCGCTCGAGCAGCGCCTGCAGTTCCTCGTTGCGGCGCTGGTTGAAATCCTCGCGGAACTCGCGCTGCTTGCGCTGGAACTCGCGGTCCATCTCGGCGAGTTCGCGCTGCCGGCGCGAGCGATCCGTCTCGGTCATCACCGGCGCGTCCTTCTCGAAGCGCTCGGCCGAACTCTTGAGCCGGGCGCCGATCTCCTGCAGTTCCTTGTCGCGCTTCGAGAACTCGCCTTCGAGCTTCTGCATCGCGGTACGCGCCGGTGTGGAATCGCGCAGGATGCGGTCCGAGTTGACGACGCCGATCTTCAGTTCCTGTGCTAGCGCGAGCGGTGCCACCGCCATCAGCGCAACAGCCACCAATGCCGCGACCCCTTGTTTCGTCATCGTCCTGACTCCTTCGAAGCGCTGGATTCTGCCATATCAGAATCCGGTTCCGATCTGGAACTGGAAGCGCTGCAGCCGATCGCCCGGCTTGTCGTTCAGCGGGTAGGCGTACGAGATCTTCAACGGCCCGAGCGGCGAGATCCATGCGATGCCGAAACCGATCGAGTACCGCACGTCGCCGAAGTCGAGCCTCTGGTTTTCGTAAAGCGGATTGCCCGATGTCGGGCACACGACCGTGGTGCTCGTCGATAAGTTGGGCACCGACCCGTCCGGACACAGGACGGTCTGGCCCCAGACCTGCCCCATGTCCACGAAGGCCAGCGCGCGCAGGGTGCGGTCGGCGCCGGGCAAGGGCGCCAGGGCCTCGAACGAGGCGTTGAACCTGCGGTTGCCGCCGAGCGGATTGCCGCTGAGGTCGCGGGGTCCGAGGCTGCCGCCCTCGTAGCCGCGGACGCTGCCGATGCCGCCGACGTAGAAGTTCTTGAAGAACGGATACGGATCGCCCTGGTACCCGTCGCCGTACCCGAGTTCGGTGTTGAACGCGAGCGTGAGGCGACTGAGGAGCGGCCAGAACTGCTGGTACTGGTAGCTCAGGCGGTAGTACTGCAGGTCGAGCACGGGCAAGCCGACTTCAGCGAACGCGCGTTGATACGTACCGCGCTGCGGCACGAGCAGGTTGTCGCGGTTGTCGCGCGACCAGCCAGTCGTGAAGGCCAGGGAAGCCGAAGTCTCTCCGAACTGCCGAACGTACTCGACGTACCGCAGCGGCGAGAAAGGCGTCAGGTCGATCGTCGTGTTCTCCCAGCGCAGGCCGAAGAAGACGCGGTCGAACTCGGTGAACGGAACGCCGTAGACCACCCCCATGCCGCGCGTCGAGTAGCCGACGCTGGACAGACCGAGTTCGGCGAGGTCCGAATTGCGGTCGAACAGTTCGACGGTCCGGCTGATGCCTTCGGTCGTGACGAACGGATCGGTGTGCGAGATCGCGATGACGCGGTTCGCGGAACTGGTGTTGATCTCGAGCGACAGCGCGTTGCCGGAGCCGAACAGGTTCTGCTGCGCCAGGCCGGCCGTGAGCACCAGGCCCTCGGTGCTCGAGTAGCCGGCGCCAAGGCTGATGTTTCCGGTGGGGCGTTCCTTCACCGTCACGTTGACGTCGACCTGGTCCGGCGCGCTGGGCACGGGGGGCGTTTCGACGGTCACGGACTCGAAGAAGCCGAGCCGGTCGATGCGGTCGCGCGACAGCCTCACCTTTTCCGAGTCGAACCAGGCCGACTCGTACTGGCGAATCTCGCGCCGGATCACTTCGTCCCGCGTACGCGAGTTGCCGGCGATGTTCACCCGCCGGACGTACACGCGGCGGCCCGGATCGACGACGATCGTGAAGGCCACCTCGCGCTTGTCCTTGTCCGCCTCGGGAATCGGGTTCGCCGAGGCGAACGCGTAGCCGAGCGTCGCCATGCGGTCGGTGACGCGCTTGGCAACCGCGTTCAGCTTCTCCGCGCTGAACACCTCGCCGTCCTTCACGTTGACGAGGGCCTTCAGTTCCTCGTCAAGGCCGAGCATCTCACCGGACAGCTTGACGCCGGACACCGTGTAGCGCTCGCCCTCGTGGACATTGATGTTGATGAAGATGTCGTTCTTGTCCGGGCTGATGGAGACCTGCGTCGACTCGATGCGGAAATCGAGGTAGCCGCGGTTCAGGTAGTACGAGCGCACCGATTCGAGGTCGGCGCCCAGTTTCTGGCGCGAGTACTGGTCGCGCTTCGAGTACCAGGACAGCCAGTTTGGCGTCGCCAGTTCCATCACGCTGCGCAGCGTCGAGTCGCTGTAGACGTTGTTGCCGGTGAAGGTGATGGAGCGGATCCGCGAGATGTCGCCCTCGTTGACGGCCATCGAGACATTGACGCGGTTGCGCTCGATCGGGGTCACGGTGGTCTTCACCTCGACGCCGTACAGGCCGCGCGACAGGTACTGGCGCCGCAGTTCCTGCTCGGCGCGGTCCAGCAGCGAGCGATCGAAGATGCGTCCCTCGGCCAGGCCGACGTCCCGCAGGGACTTCAGGACCTGCTCCCGGTCGAATTCCTTGACGCCTGAGATGTCCACCGCCGAGAGCGCCGGGCGCTCCTCGACGACGACGACGAGAACGTCGCCGTCGACCTCGAGCCGCACGTCCTTGAAGAGGCCGCTGGCGTACAGCGCGCGGATGGCCTGCGTGCCGCGCTCGGGGTCGAAGCGATCGCCGACGCGGACCGGCAGGTAGCTGAAGACCGTGCCGGGTTCAGTGCGCTGGACGCCTTCGACGCGGATGTCGCGGACGACGAAGTCCTGGCCGAAGGCGCTGACGCAGTACGCCGCAACCACCGCCGCGACGGCGCGGCGCAGGGCTACAGGCACGCGGCGCCGGGTAGACACGCGACGATTCAACTTCCGGTTCCAGTACGGATGTGGAGGCGGATCAGGAGAGCAGCCGGATCAGATCGTTGTATAGCGCCAGCACCGTCAACAGTCCGAGCAGCGCCACCCCGGCGCGCTGCCCCCACTCGACGACCCATTCCGCTGGCGGGCTGCCCTTGAGTATCTCGATGAAATAATACAGTAAGTGCCCTCCGTCGAGCATGGGTATGGGCAGCAGATTGAGCACCGCGAGGCTGATCGATACGAGAGCGAGAAAGCTGAGGAATGCGGCGAGTCCGACGCGCGCGGTCTGGCCGGCATAGTCGGCGATCGTCACCGGTCCCGACAGGTTCTTCCACGACGCCTCGCCCGTCACCATCTTGCCCAGCATCTTGAGCGAGAACACCGCCGTGTCGACCGTCTTGCGCGTCGCCAGCCCGATGCTCTCGAACGGACCGTACTGCACCTTCATCAGCGGCGGACGATCGTTCAGTTCCGCGCCCATGCGTCCGAACGACTGGCCGCCTTCGTCGCTGACACGGCTCGGCGTGACCTCGATACGCACCGCACGGTCGTCGCGCTCGACGGTCAGTTCCAGCGTCTTCTCCGCCGAAGCGCGGATCCGTTCGATCAGGGCCCGCGCCGAACCGATCGGCTGCCCGTCGACGGCGACGATCCGGTCGCCCACCAGCAGGCCGGCGCGCGCGGCGGCGCTGCCCTCGGCGATCCTGCCCACGCGCGGCGGCCCGCTGTACGGAACGATCCCCAGACGGCCGATGATGTCGCCCTCGAGATCTTCCGTGACCGCACCGCCCGGGTCGAGCGTGAGCGTGCGGCGCGCGGTGTCGGTGCCTTCGACCTGCAGCGCGATCGGTTTGCCGCCGACCGCGCTCTGAAGCAGCAGCCAGCGCAGCTCGTTCCACGACCGCACTTCGTCGCCGTCGATCTCGACCACGCGGTCGCCCGCCGACACGCCGGCGCGCGCCGCCGCGGTGGCCGCGGGCGGCTGGCCCAGGAGCGGCTGTGGCTCCATGACGCCGACGACGTTGAGCAGCCAGTAGACGGCGATCGCGAGCAGCAGGTTGGCCGCCGGCCCCGCGATCACGATGGCGATGCGTTTCCAGACCGATTGACGGTTGAAGCTGCGCGGCAGGTCGGCGGCCGCGACGGGCGCACAGTCGGGGTCGCGCTCATCGAGCATGCGCACGTAACCGCCGAGCGGCATGGCCGCGATGACCCACTCGGTCTTGTCCGCGCCACGGACCCAGCGCTTGAGCGGGCGCCCGAAACCGATCGAGAACCGCAGCACCTTGACGCCGCACTTGCGCGCCACCCAGTAGTGCCCGTACTCGTGAACCACGATCAGGATGCCCAGCGTGATCAGGAAGGCGGCGATGGTCGTCAGTAGCGTCATTGAGCCTCAGGCCCCCAGTGGCAGCATGCCGGCGGCGACGTCGCGCGCCAGGCGGTCGATCTCGAGCACGTCGTCGATCCCGGCCGGGGCCGCAGGATCGTAGGCCTCGAGGACCCGTTCGATCGTCGCCGCGATCTCCGTGAACCGCAAGCGTCCGTCGAGGAAGGCCTGGACGGCGACTTCGTTCGCTGCGTTCAGCACGGCGCTGGCGCCCCGGCCGTGGCGCAACGCGGCATAGGCAAAGCCGAGACAGGGGAAACGCCGGCGGTCGGGCTCCTCGAAGGTGAGCCCGGTCAAGCGCGTGAAGTCCAGCCGCTGCGCGCCGCTGGCCACCCGCTCCGGCCACGCGAGCGCGTAAGCGAGCGGAGTGCGCATGTCGGGCGTGCCCATCTGCGCCAGCACCGAGCCGTCCGGAAACTCGACCATCGAATGGATCACGCTCTGCGGATGGATCACGACGTCGATGCGATCCACCGGAATGCCGAACAGCCAGCTGGCCTCGATCACCTCGAGGCCCTTGTTCATGAGCGTCGCCGAGTCGACGGAGATCTTGCGGCCCATGACCCAGTTCGGATGCGCGCAGGCTTCATCCGGCGTGACGTCGCGGAGGTCCTTCCGGTTGCGGAACGGGCCGCCCGACGCCGTCAGCACCAGGCGCGCGCCATCGCGCTCGGATTCGCGAACGCCGGCCAGGCACTGGTGGATCGCGTTGTGCTCGCTGTCGACCGGCAGCAGCAGCGCGCCGGCGCGCTGCGCGGCGCGCATCAGCAACCCCCCGGCGCAGACGACCGCTTCCTTGTTGGCCACCAGCAGGCGCTTGCCGGCCTCGGCGGCGGCGAGTGTCGGCACCAGTCCGGCAGCGCCGACGATGGCCGCCAGCACGGTGTCAACTGCCGGCGAGCGGGCGACGTCGACGAGCGCGTCGCGCCCCGCAGCCACGCGCACCGAGGCGCCCCGGCTCTTCAGGGCCGCCCGCAACGACGGTTCGAGCGCGGGATCGCCGATGACGACGACCTCCGGCCGGAAGCGCCGCGCGAGGTCGGCCAGCGCATCGACACTGCGCTGAGCCGTCAGCGCGTACACCCGGTACCGCTCGGGGTGGCGTTCGATGACGTCGAGCGCGCTCGTGCCGATCGAGCCGGTGGCGCCGAGGACGGTCACCGACTGCATCAGCGCGCGATCCATTCGAGCAGCGCGGCCAGCGGCAGCGCCGGCAGCAAGGCGTCGACCCGGTCGTAGAAACCGCCGTGGCCGGGCAGCAGACGACTGCTGTCCTTGACGCCGGCCTGACGCTTCAGGAGGCTCTCGAAGAGATCGCCGGCGATCGAAACCATGACGACGCCGGCAAGCAGGATCGCACCGGCGACGCCAAGGTTCGCGAGCAGCAGGTTGGAGAGCAGGCGCGCGTCCGGCGCGACCTGCCGCGCGATCAACGCGACCGCAATGACGGCGACGATGGCACCGACGACGCCGGCCCAGGTCTTGCCGGGGCTGATGTGCGGCGCGAGCTTGCGCTTGCCGAAGGCCCGCCCGGCGAAGTAGGCGGCGGTGTCGGCCAGCCAGACGATCACGAGGACCGAGAACAGCACGGCCACGCCTTCGAGCAGGAAGTGCACGAGCGCGACCCAGGCCGCGGCGGTCAGCACGACCGCGAGCCCCGTGGACGCCCCGCGCGGCAGGCGCAGCGCCATGGCGTCGGCCTGGAGCAGCAGCATGGCCAGCGCGCCCCAGACGATGGTGGCCAGGACGGCGAGCGGCAGCAGCGCCCACTCGACCCAGGCCGGCGCGGCGAGCGCGATGAAGAGCAGCACGATGCCGAAGACGGCCGCCCCGACGACGGCGACCGCGCGCGGCCAGCCGACGAGTTGCATCCACTCGCCGAGCGCGGCGGCGACGATCACGGTGGCGAGCAGCTCGAACGCGAGCGCGGACCACGCCAGCGCGCCAACCAGCAGCACGAGCAGGACGACGGCGGTGACGACCCTCTGCTTCAGCACGTGGTCAGGCCAGCTTCGCGACCGTCGGCGCGACGCCGACCTGCTCGCCCGTCATGCCGAAGCGGCGCTGCCGCGTGGCGTACCACGCCAGCGCGCGGTCGAGCTCGGCTGCGTCGAAGTCCGGCCACAGCGTGTCCGTGAAGTGCAGTTCCGCGTAGGCCAGCTGCCACAGCAGGAAGTTGCTGACGCGGCGCTCTCCGCCGGTGCGGATCAGGAGATCCGGATCCGGAGCGAACGACAGGGCCAGGTGGCTTGCGATGTCGTTTTCCGTCACCGCGACCGGGGCATCGATGCGTCGCGTCGCCGCGGCCCGGCTGGCAGCCTGCGCAATGTCCCAGCGACCGCCGTAATTGGCGCAGATGGTGAGGTGCAGCCGGGAGTTCCGTTCGGTCTTCTGCTCGGACTCGACGATGAGCCGGCGCAGTTCGGCGTCGAAGGCGGAGAGATCGCCGACGACCCGCATCCGCACACCGAGCTCGATCAACTTGGCGACCTCGCGCCGCAGCGCCGACACGAACAGCTTCATCAGCGTCGACACCTCGTCGGGCGGACGGCGCCAGTTCTCGGAACTGAAGGCGAACAGGGTCAGGTATTCGATGCCGCGCTCGCCGCACGCCTGCAGCGTCGAGCGCACGGCATCGACCCCGCGGGTGTGGCCGAAGACGCGCGGCTTGCCCCGCGCCTGCGCCCAGCGGCCGTTGCCATCCATGATGACCGCGACGTGCCGCGGCACGCGCGGCGCCGTCACATCGTTGGCAGGCAAGGGGTCGCGCAGCATGGGAGCGGTCGGGCCGGTGGCGGCACCAGGGCCTGGTCGACACTAGGCTCGCGCGTGCGCGATCCGAGCGTCGGCAGGTCCTAGACCGTCATCACTTCCTTTTCCTTCTCGGCGATCAGCTTGTCGATCTCCAGGACATACCGGTCGGTCAGCTTCTGGATGGTTTCCTCCGCGCGCCGGTCCTCGTCCTCCGAGACCTGCTTGGCCTTCAGCAGTTCCTTGACATGCTGGTTGGCATCGCGCCGCAGGTTGCGCACGGCCACCTTGGCGTTCTCGCCCTCGTGCCGCACGACCTTGACGAGGTCCTTGCGCCGCTGCTCCGTCAGGGCCGGCATCGGCACGCGCACGACGTCGCCGCTGGTGGCCGGGTTCAGCCCGAGGTCGGAATCACGGATGGCCTTCTCGACCACCGGGATCATCTTCTTCTCCCACGGCTGCACGGTGATGGTGCGGGCATCGCCCAGGCCGACCTGCGCCACCTGCGACAGCGGCACCATCGAGCCGTAGTAGTCGACCGTGATGTGATCCAGCAGGCCGGTGTGCGCGCGCCCGGTACGCACCTTGGCGTAGTCGTGCTTCAGCGCCTCCACCGACTTCTGCATCTTCTGCTCCGTCGATTTCTGGATTTCCTGGATGCTCATGTTCGCCTCCTCGATCGCGAGACCTATACGTGGACGAGGGTGCCCTCGTCCTCGCCCATCACCACGCGCTTCAGCGCGCCGGGCTTCGTGATGTTGAATACCTTGATCGGCAGCCGCTGGTCGCGGCACAGCGCGAATGCCGTCGCGTCCATGATCTGCAGGTTGCGCGCCAGCGCCTCGTCGAAGGTGATGGTCGAGTAGCGGGTCGCGTGCGGGTCCTTCTTCGGATCCGCCGAATACACGCCGTCCACCTTGGTCGCCTTCAGCACGATCTGTGCGCCGACCTCGGAACCGCGCAGCGCCGCCGCCGTGTCGGTGGTGAAGAAGGGGTTGCCGGTGCCGGCCGCGAAGATCACGACCCACCCTTCTTCCAGGTAACGCAGGGCCTTCGGCCGGATGTACGGCTCGACCACCTGCTCGATGTTGAGCGCCGACTGGACCCGCGCTTCGATGCCGGCGCGCCGCATCGCGTCCTGCACCGCCATCGCGTTCATGATGGTCGCCATCATGCCCATGTAGTCGGCCGTGGCGCGATCCATCCCCGCCGCGCCGAGCGCGACCCCGCGGAAGATGTTGCCGCCACCGATCACGATGGCCACTTCGACGCCGAGGCCGACGACCTCGCCGATGTCGGCCACCATCGACTCGACCGTCGCCCGATTGATGCCGAACGCGTCCTCGCCCATCAGCGATTCGCCCGACAGTTTCAGCAACACCCGCCGATAGGCGGCACCGTTAGCTGCAGTCATCGGCTCTCCTCTGCTGGCAGCCGGCGGGGATCAGCCGCGCGCGGCGGCGGCCACTTCCGCCGCGAAATCGCTCTGCTTCTTCTCGATGCCCTCGCCCACCACATACAGGACGAACGCGTTGACGCTCGCGCCCTTCGCCTTCAGCAACTGCTCGATCGTCTGCTTGCCGTCCTCGGCCTTGACGAACACCTGGCCCAGCAGCGTCACTTCCTTCAGGTACTTCTGCACGGTGCCCTCGGCGATCTTCTCCAGCATCGCCTCCGGCTTGCCGGCCTCGCGCGCCTTCTCCACCGCGATCCGGCGCTCGGTGTCGAGCAGATCAGCCGGGACTCCGGTGGCGTCCAGCGCCTTCGGCTTGGACGCCGCGATGTGCATGGCGATGTCGCGGCCGACCTCGGCGTCGCCGCCGGTCAGGTCGAGCAGGACGCCGATCCTGCTGCCGCCGTGAACGTAGTGCGCCAGCGCGCCCTTGGCCTGCAGGCGCGCGAAGCGGCGCACGTTGATGTTCTCGCCGATCTTGCCGATCAGCGCCGTGCGGGTCGTCTCGACCGTGCCCTCACCGAGCGGCAGCGCCGACAGCGCGGCGACGTCGGCCGGGTTGCGGCTCGCCACCAGCGCGGCCAGATCCTTGCCGAACCGGATGAAGTCGTCGTTCTTGGCGACGAAATCGGTTTCGGAATTGACCTCGACGATCGCGCCGAGCTTGCCGGCGCTGTCGATGTTGATCGCGACCATGCCCTCCGCCGCGATGCGCGACGCGGCCTTCGTGGCCTTGTTGCCCAGCTTGACCCGCAGGATCTCCTCGGCCTTGGCCATGTCGCCGCCGGCCTCGGTCGAGCGCCTTCTTGCATTCCATCATCGGCGCGTCGGTCTTGTCGCGCAGTTCCTTCACCATCGAAGCGGTGATTTCCGCCATTGACTGCTCCTGCCTGTTCGTTGATCTGCGTTGATCTGTCTGCGTTGACCCGTATCCGCTCTCGCAAAAAAGGGGCTTGCGCCCCTTCGTTGCCGCGCGCCGCGTCGAGCGCGGGTTACTCCTGGCCTTCGCTGACTTCGACGAATTCCTCGTCGCCGCCGGTGACGGCCTGGACGACGCCCGCCAGCGCGGCGGCCTTGCCCTCGAGCACGGCATCGGCGATGCCGCGCGCGTACAGACGCACGGCACGGCTCGAGTCGTCGTTGCCCGGGATCACGTAGGCGACGTTCGCCGGCGAGTGGTTGGTGTCGACCACGGCCACGACCGGGATGCCGAGCTTGGCGGCTTCCTGGATGGCGATCTTGTGATAGCCGACGTCGATCACGAAGATCGCGTCGGGCAGCGCGTTCATGTCCTTGATGCCGCCGATCGACTTGTTGAGCTTTTCGACCTCGCGGTGGAAGTCGAGCGCTTCCTTCTTCGTCATGCGCTCGGTGCCGCTGTCGGCCAGGATCTGCTCCATCTCCTTGAGGCGCTTGATCGAGACCTTGACCGTCTTGAAGTTGGTCAGCATGCCGCCGAGCCAGCGCTGGTCGACAAACGGCATGCCGCAGCGCTTGGCTTCCTCGACGATGGTGTCGCGCGCCTGGCGCTTCGTGCCCACCATGAGGATGGTGCCGCGGTTCGACGTCAGCTGACGCACGAACTTCGTCGCCGCCTGGAACTGGTCCAGGGTGCGCTCGAGGTTGATGATGTGGATCTTGTTGCGGTGACCGAAGATGAACGGCGCCATCTTCGGATTCCAGAAACGGGTCTGGTGGCCGAAATGAACACCGGCCTCCAGCATCTGACGCATGGTCACGGACATGACTTTCCTCTCCAAGGTTGGGTCCGACGCAGACGCCGAGGCGGGGCCGACCGGTGTTCGCACACCCGTTCGGAACACCCGCACCTTGGTGGCGCTGCGCGCGATTTCTGCCTGGCTTCTTCGCTCGACCGGCGCGGCGGAACCCAGGGGCGCCGGGCAGACCAGCTTCCGGCGACCGATGCGCTCCGCTACGCCGCCACACCCGGTTATTCCAAGTGATTGATTTTCAAGCGGCCAGACAGCCCGATATTATAGCCACCTTCGTACGCGGCGCTCAAGTTGAGGTTCGGACCCCCACCATGCCCATCGTCATCAAGACCCCGGAAGACATCGAGGGCATGCGCCTGGCCGGCCGCCTGGCCGCGGAAGTGCTCGACTTCATCACGCCCCACGTGCGGGCCGGCGTCACCACGGGCGAGCTGGACCGCCTCTGCCACGACTACATGGTCTCGGTCCAGGGGACGGTGCCGGCGCCGCTGAACTACGCGCCGCCGGGGTACCGGCCCTTCCCGAAGTCCATCTGCACTTCGGTCAACCACCAGGTCTGCCACGGCATTCCGGGCGACCGGGTGCTGAAGAACGGCGACGTCGTGAACATCGACATCACGGTGATCAAGAACGGCTACCACGGCGACACCAGCCGGATGTTCTTCGTCGGCGAGCCCTCGATCGGCGCGCGCCGGCTGTCCGAGGTGACCTACGAGTGCATGTGGCTGGGCATCCAGCAGGTGCGGCCGGCGGCGACGATCGGCGACATCGGGCACGCGATCCAGAGCTACGCCGAGAAGAACGGCTTCAGCATCGTGCGCGAATTCTGCGGCCACGGGATCGGCCGCAAGTTCCACGAGGAGCCGCAGATCCTGCACTACGGCAAGCCGGGCACCCTCGAGAAACTCTCGGCCGGGATGATCTTCACCGTCGAGCCCATGATCAATGCCGGCCGCCGCGAGATCAAGGAACTGGCGGACGGCTGGACCATCGTGACCAAGGACCACAGCCTGTCGGCGCAATGGGAGCACACGGTGCTCGTGACGCCGACCGGCTACGAGGTCCTGACGGTATCGGCCGGAACCCCGCCTCCGCCGGCGTTCATCGGACGACCGGCGTCCGAAGCCGCGACGGCGTGAACGACCGCGCGTTCAAGCTGCGCGATCGGCTGCGGCAGGAACGCGACGCGCTGGTCGCGAAGTTCAACGCCGGCGGCTCCGTCGACGGCCTGCTGCATGGCCTGGCGCGGGCGGTCGACCACCTGCTGCGGGAAGTCGCGGAGGCGAGCGGCATCACCACGCGGGCGACGCTGATCGCGGTCGGCGGCTACGGCCGCGGAGAGCTCTTCCCCCATTCGGACGTCGACGTCCTGATCCTGCTGAAGCAGGCGCCCGACGCGGCGGACCGGGCGACCATCGAGAACCTCGTCGGGCTGCTGTGGGACCTCGGGCTCGCCCTCGGGCACAGCGTGCGCACCCTCGACGAGTGCCGCGAAGAGGCGGCGCGCGACGTCACCGTGCTGACGTCGATGCTCGAAGCGCGGCTGATCGCCGGGTCCCGCCGGCAGTTCGAGAGCTTCTCGCGCGCCGTGGTCGGCGCGGTGGACCGCGAGGCGTATTTCCAGGCCAAGGTGCTGGAGCAGCAGCAGCGCCACACCAAGTACAACGAGACGCCGTACAGCCTCGAGCCCAACGTGAAGGAGAGCCCGGGGGGACTGCGCGACCTGCACGTCGTGCTGTGGATCGCCCGCGCCGTCGGGTACGGCACGCACTGGGCCGAACTGGCGCGCCGCGGCCTGCTGACCGCGGCGGAGGCGAACATCATCCGGCTGTCCGAGCGGCGCGTGAAGGAGATCCGCGCGCGACTGCACCTCGTGACCGGACGCCGCGAGGACCGCCTCGTCTTCGACGTCCAGAATGCGGTCGCCCTGCAGGCCGGCTTCGAGGCGACCCAGGCCAAGCGCGCCAGCGAACTTCTGATGCAGCACTACTACCGCGCCGCCAAGGTCATCACCCAGATGAACACGGCCGTGCTGCTGAACATCGAGCAGCGCGTCTACGCCCGGGACAGCGGCCCGGGCGTCGCGCTCGACGGGACTTTCGTCGCCCGCGGCGAACTGCTGGACATCGACGACGAGACGGTGCTGCAGCGGGATCCGGACGGGATCCTGCGGGCCTTCCTGCTGAAGGCGAAGCACCAGGAACTCAAAGGCATGTCGCCGCGGCTGATGCGCGCGCTATGGCACGCCCGCGTCTCGATCAACGGGGCCTACCGGCGCGATCCCCGCCACCGCGCAACGTTCATCGAACTGCTGCAGCAGCCCAAGGGCGTGCTGCACGAGCTGCGCCGGATGAACCAGCTTTCGGTGCTGGGGCGCTACCTGCCCGTGTTCCGCCGCATCGTCGGCCAGATGCAGCACGACCTGTTCCACGTCTACACCGTGGACCAGCACATCCTGCAGGTGCTGCGCAACCTGCGGCGCTTCTCGCTCGCCGAGCATGCGCACGAGTATCCGCTGTGCAGCCAGCTGATCGCCGACTTCGACAAGCCCTGGCTGCTGTACATCGCCGCCCTCTTCCACGACATCGCGAAGGGCCGGGGCGGCGACCACAGCGAACTCGGCGCGCGCGACGCGCGCCGCTTCTGCCGCGACCACGGGCTCGGCCGCGAAGAGACGGAGTTCGTCGCGTTTCTCGTCCGGCACCACCTGACGATGTCGACCGTGGCGCAGAAGCAGGACCTCGCCGACGAGAGCGTGATCCACCGGTTCGCCGCCATCGTGAAGTCGGAGCGCGCACTCGTCGCGCTCTATCTGCTGACGGTCGCCGACATCCGCGGCACCAGCCCCAAGGTGTGGAACGCCTGGAAGGGCAAGCTCCTGGAAGACCTGTTCCGTTCGACGCGGCGGCTGCTCGGCGGCGGCACGGTCGCGCCGTCGGCGGTGCTCGAGGGGCGCAAGCAGGATGCACTGCACATCCTGCGGCTGTACGGCCTGTCCGACGACGCGCGCAACGAGTCTGTGGGACCAGTTCGACGTCGTCTACTTCCTGCGCCACAGCGCGCAGGACATCGCCTGGCACACGCGATCGCTGTTCACGCGGGTCAACACCGAAAAGCCCGTGGTGCGCGCGCGGCTCGCGCGCATCGGTGAAGGCGCCGAAGTGCTGATCTACGTGAAGGACCAGAAGGACCTCTTCGCGCGCGTCTGCGGCTACTTCGAAAGCCGCAACCTCAGCATTCTCGACGCGCGCATCCACACGACCCGCCACGGCTACGCGCTCGACACCTTCCTCGTCACCGACAACGGCCGCAGTCCGCACTACCGAGAACTGCTGAGCCGGGTCGAGCACGAACTGGCGGAATGGATCGGCAAGCAGCATGACCTGCCGACGCCGGTCAAGGGCCGCATGTCGCGGCAGTCGCGCCACTTTCCCGTGGCGCCGAGCGTTCACCTGCAACCCGACGAGCGCGGCCTGCGGTATCTGCTCACCGTGACCGCCACCGATCGCCTCGGACTGCTCTATTCGATCGCCCGGGTGCTCGCGCAACACCAGCTCGTCGTCCACACCGCCAAGGTGCTGACGCTCGGCGAGCGGGCCGAGGACGTGTTCCTGATCTCCGGAGCGGAACTGAGCGACGCCAAGACGCAGCTCGAGATCGAAGGCGACCTGCTCGAGGCGATCGCGCCCTGAGGACGGACCTAGTCGTCGCTCTGCCCGACCAGTTCCGGAAACAGCACGTCCGTGTATCCGAAACGCGAGAAGTCCTCGCACCCGCATCGGATAGAGGATGCCGTCGAGGTGATCGCACTCGTGCTGCACGACGCGCGCGTGAAAGCCTTCGGCGATGCGCTCGATGCGCTGTCCCTCGAGGTCGTATCCGCTGTAACGCAGCTTCCGCACCCGCGGCACGACGCCGCGCAGGCCGGGGACGGACAGGCACCCCTCCCAGCCCTCTTCCGTCTCGGCCGTCAATGGTTCGAGCACCGGATTGACGAGGATCGTGCGGGGCACCGGGTCGGCGTCCGGATAACGCGGGTTGCGCATCGCCGGATCCGCATAGCCGAAGATGACGAGACGCAGCGGCACGCCGATCTGGGGCGCGGCGAGCCCCGCGCCACTGGCCGCCTCCATCGTCTCGAACATGTCGCGGACGAGCGCACGCAGCTCGGGCGCGCCGAAATCGCGAACGGGCTCCGACACCCGCAGAAGGCGCGGATCGCCCATGCGCAGGATCTCGCGAATCACGCGCAGGCCCCGCCGACGAACGCCATCAGGATGCGCACCGCGCGGGTCACCGCCACGCTCATCACTCGGTCGAGTTCGTCGAGGAGGATGGCTTCCTTGCTGGTGCCGAAGCCGGCCGCGTGGTTGACCACCACGCCAAGCGTCGCGTAGGCCAGGCCCGCCTCGCGCGCGAGCACCGCTTCCGGCATTCCGGTCATGCCGACCATGTGACCGCCGTCGCGCGCGATGCGCTCGATCTCGGCCGCGGTCTCGAGCCGCGGTCCCTGGGTGCAGGCGTAGACGCCGCCGTCGATCAGGGGCTCCCCGCAGCGGGCGGCCGCCGCAAGCAGCCCGGCGCGCAGCGCAGCGGTATAGGGAATCGTGAAGTCGACGTGGGTGACCGGGTTGTCGGAACCCTCGAAGTACGTCGACTTGCGGCTATGCGTGTAGTCGATGATCTGATGCGGCAGCACCAGCACCCCCGGACCGAGATCCGCGCGGATGCCGCCCACGGTGGCGACCGAGATCACGCCGTCGACCTGCAGGTCCTTCAGCGCCCACATGTTGGCGCGGTAGTTGATCTCGTGCGGCGCGATCCGGTGGCCATAGCCGTGCCGCGCGAGGAACACGACGTCGGCCCCTGCCAGGCGGCCGAAGGTGAGCGCTCCGGACGGTTCGCCGTATGGAGTGCGCATGACCTGCCGCCGCGGCGCTTCGAGGGCCGTGAGCTTCGCCAATCCGCTGCCACCGATGATTGCGTACACCTGGTTCTCCCTATTGCTCCAGCAGCCGCTTCAATTCCTGTTCGTCGATCACCGCCACGCCGAGTGCGCGCGCCTTGTCGAGCTTGCTGCCCGCCTCGTCGCCCGCCACCACGTAGTCGGTCTTGCCCGAGACCGACCCGGCCACCTTGCCGCCGGCGGCCTCGATGCGTTCCTTCGCCTCGTCGCGCGTCCAGTTGGGCAGCGTACCGGTCAGCACGAAGGTCCTGCCGGCCAGGGGTCCCGCCACCGGCCGCTGCGGCAGTCCTTCCTGCCACTGGACGCCCGCCGCCTGCAACTGGGCGATGACCTCGCGGTTGTGGGGTTCGGCGAAGAAACGGGCGACGGAGGCAGCCACCACCGGGCCGACGTCCGGCACCTCCAGCAGTTCCGCCTCGGTCGCGTTCATCAGCGGGTCGAGCGCGCCGAAGTGGCGCGCCAGGTCCCGCGCGGTGGTTTCGCCGACGTGGCGGATCCCGAGCGCGAAGACGAAACGCTCGAGCGTCACGTGGCGGGCGCGGTCGAGCGCGTTCAGCAGGTTCTCGGCCGACTTTCGACCCATGCGGTCGAGTTGCTCCAGGGTGCCGAGCTCGAGACGGAAGAGATCCGCAGGCGTGCGCACCAGACCGGCGTCGACGAGTTGCTCGACGAGCTTGTCGCCGAGGCCCTCGATGTCCATCGCGCGCCGGCCGGCGAAGTGCAGCAGCGCCTGCTTGCGCTGCGCCGGGCAGAACAGCCCGCCGGTGCAGCGCAGGTCCTTCTCCTCCTCGTCGCGCGCGACGCTCGACCCGCACACCGGGCACGCCGTCGGCATCGCGAACACGCGGGCATCGGGCGGACGACGCTGCGGCAGCACGGCGACGACCTGCGGAATGACGTCTCCCGCCCGCCGGACCGTGACCGTGTCGCCGATCATCAGGTCCAGCGTGCGGATGTACTCCTCGTTGTGCAGGGTCGCATTGCTCACCGTGACGCCGCCGACGAACACCGGCGCGAGCCGCGCGACCGGCGTGATCTTGCCGGTACGGCCGACCTGCACGTCGATGCCCAGCACCTGGGTCACTTCCTCCTGCGCCGGGTACTTGTGCGCGACCGCCCAGCGCGGCTCGCGGGACACGAAGCCGAGGGCGCGCTGCAACTCGAGCGAGTTGACCTTGTAGACGACGCCGTCGATGTCGAACGGCAGCCGATCGCGCCGCGCCGCGACGGCCGCGTGGAACGCGATCAGTTCGTCCGCGCCCCGCGCCACGGCGCGGTCGGTCGTGACCGGCAGCCCGATTGCGGCCAGCGCGTCCAGCACGCCGCTGTGCGTCGGTGGCACGCTCCAGCCGTCGATCTCTCCCAGCCCGTAGCAGTAGAAGGACAGCCTGCGCGACGCCGTGACGCGCGAATCGAGTTGCCGCAGGAAACCCGCGGCGGCATTGCGCGGGTTCACGAACACCTTCTCTTCCGCTGCGCGCCGCCGTTCGTTCAGGCGCTCGAACTCGTCGCGGCGCATGAAGACTTCGCCGCGCACTTCAAGGACCGGGGCGTCGACGCCCGCCAGGCGCAGCGGAATCGAGCGGATCGTCCGCACGTTGGGCGTCACGTCCTCGCCGACCTCGCCGTCACCGCGCGTGGCCGCCCGGACGAGCACGCCGCGTTCGTAGCGCAGGCTGACCGCAAGGCCGTCGAACTTCAGTTCGGCCGCGTACTCGATCGGAGCGTCGTCGGGAGCCAGCTTCAGTTCGCGCCGGATACGCGCGTCGAACGCCTGCGCTCCGGTAGGTCCCGCGTCCGTCTCGGTGCGGATCGAGAGCATCGGCACGGTGTGACGCACTTCCGGAAGGTCGGAACGGGGTGCGCCCCCGACGCGCTGGGTCGGCGAGTCCGGGGTGACCAGGTCCGGGTGTCCGGCCTCCAGTTCCTGCAGGCGGCGGAACAGACGGTCGTACTCCGCGTCCGGCATCACCGGGGCGTCGAGCACGTAGTACGCGTGATTGGCCTGGTCGATCGCCGCACGCAGCGCGCGTGCTTCGTTCGCCGCCGACGAGGGCGTCCGCCCGGCATCGCTAGGGCCTGTCGACGCCTGGATCGCGCATGCATGGCCTCCGGAACGTCCGCACTCTAGGCGACGGCGTACAGGCGCTGCGCTCGCGGCCCACCGGGCTCGATGCCGGCCGCGCGCATCTCGGCGTACAGCTTCTCGAGTTCGGCGCCGATGGTCCCCTGCGCGTTCGCGTCCACCGGACGACCGTTGTCGTCGACGATGCGGGCGTTCAGTCGCGCGGCGAGTTGATGCGCGGCGGTGAACAGGGCCGCCAGCGCGCTGCCGTCGCCCGGGGCGAGCGGCACGTCGAGCGTCAGCGCCAGACGGTCGGCGAGGAGCGAGGTCGCCGTCAGCGTCGACAGCAGTCGTCCCTCGCTGTCGCGCTTCTGCCACTGGCCGGAGACGCGGGCGACGAAGCCGGCGTCTTCGGCGGCGGCGTTCACGACCGCCCCGTCCATGGAACCGCCCTGCGCCTCCAGCGTCAGCGTGATCTGCACGTCGAAGCGCGCGCACAACGCGTCGAGTTCGGCAGCCTGCGCGACCAGCCGGCCCATTTCCGGCGCATCGAAGTCGGCGTCGATCGTGAGCGCGATCTGCTGCACCGCCGAGACGAAGCGCGAAGCCTCGATCTCGCCCAGCACCTGCCGCCGCGTGGCCATCTGCACCGAGGCCAGCAGTTCCGAGTAGAAGCCGAAGCGGTCCGGCGCGGTCCAGTGCTGCGCCTTCGGGTCCCACACGGCGAGGTGCGTCGGCAGCGGCAGCGCCAGGCGATCGAGCTGCGCGCGCGACTCGAGCGCGGCCACGCCGTCGAAGGCGTGGCTGCAGCGCAGTTCGAGCACGAAGTCGAGCAGCGGGTCTTCGGCCCAGCCGTCGACATGCGGCGCTCCCGGAGGCGCGGCGAGGTCGATCGGTTCCGTCGAATCCGTGTGGGTTTCCGGCGGCGGCGGCACCGGCCCTTCGCCGCGCATCGAGCCTCGGCTCGATGCGCGCAGGCGCGCGACGCGGCGGCGTCTCGCCGAGCAGCGGATCACCCACGCCCTGGCGCAGCGAGGCGTCCATGCGCCTGAGCGCCTGGCGCTCCTGCCACTTGTTGTAGGCGAACAGCGCCACCAGCAGCACCGCGCCGATCAGCAGCAGCACGAGGTGGAGATTGTTCATGCGAGCCGTGCGCCTACGCCGCCTCGGCCGTGAGCCGGACCGCGCTGTCGATGTCGACCGCCACGATGCGCGAAACGCCCTGCTCCTGCATCGTCACCCCGATCAGCTGCTGCGCCATCTCCATCGCGATCTTGTTGTGCGTGATGAAGAGGAACTGGGTGTTGCCGGTCATCGACTGCACCAGCCGGCAGAAGCGGTCGGTGTTGGCGTCGTCGAGCGGCGCGTCGACCTCGTCCAGCAGGCAGAACGGCGCGGGATTCAGCTTGAAGAGCGCGAACACGAGCGCGGTCGCCGTCAGCGCCTTCTCGCCGCCCGACAGCAGGTGGATCGTGCTGTTGCGCTTGCCCGGCGGCTGGGCCATGACCTGCACGCCGGCGTCGAGGATCTCCTCGCCGGTCATGATCAGGCGCGCTTCGCCGCCGCCGAAGAGCGTCGGGAAGAGCTGGCCGAACTGCGCGTTCACCTGGTCGAAGGTCTGCTGCAGCATCTCGCGCGTCTCGCGGTCGATCTTGCGGATCGCGTCCTCGAGCGTCGTGATCGCCGCCGTCAGGTCGGTGGACTGCGCGTCGAGGAAGGTCTTGCGCTCGCGCGAGGTCGTCAGCTCGTCGAGCGCGGCGAGGTTCACCGCGCCGAGCGCCGCGATCTCTTCGGCCAGCCGGGTGATCTCGGCCTGCAGCGCGTTGGCGCGCATCTGCGGGGTGAGCCTGGCTTCGAGAGCCGCCTCGTCGGCGTGGACCTCCGCAAGTTGCTGCGCGAACTGCTCCGACGGCGAGGCGCGCGGCCTGCTCCTTCAGCTGCAGCTCGGTGACCTTGTCGCGCTTCGGCTGCACGTCGCGCTCGAGCGTGAGGCGTTTCTCGTCGGTCGCCTTCAGCTGCTGCGCCAGCTCGTCCATGCGGCTGCGCGCCTCGCGCAGCCCCTCCTCCGCGGTCGAGCGCTGCGACAGCCAGGTGTCCAGGCCCGCCCGCGCGGCGCTGTCGTCGAGGCGGGCCAGTTCAGCGGTCGCGGCCGCGATGTCGGTTTCCAGGCGCTCGGCCTCGCTGCCTGCCGTTTCCGCGGCATGCTGCACGTCGCGCTGCCGCTCGCGGCTCGACGTCAGCGTGAACTCGAGCTGCTGCCGGGCCGACTCGAGCGCGCGCTGGTCGTCACGAGCGGCACGCAGCGCCTGATCCGCCGCCTCGTACGCCAGGCGCGCGTTCTCGACCTTCTCCTGCTGCGTCGCCAGCTCGGCGTCGAACTGCTCGAAACGGTTGTCCGCGTCGCCGCGGTGACTGCGCAGTTCGCGGTCGTTCGCCTCGATCTCGGCCAGCTCGGCGTCGATCTGCCCGCTGCGATGCTTCACGCGGTCGATCAGCTCGCCGAGCCGGACCGCTTCGATCTGCAGCGCTGTGCAGCTGGGTGCGCAGGCGCTCGACCTCGCGTCGCGACGCCTGCTGGCTCTCCTGCGCCTGGCGCAGCGCGGCTTCGGCACGCGCCACGGCGCCGGTCGCTTCCTCGACGATCAGGCGCTGGGCGCGGATTTCCTTGTCGAGGTTCTCGATCTCCAGCCGGCGGGCGAGCAGGCCGGATTTCTGGTCGTCCGCCGCGAAGAAGCGCACCCCGTAACGCGACACCAGGTGCCCCGCCTTGACGACGAACTGTCCGCCCGGCGGCAGCTGGTCGCGCGCCGCGAGCGCCGTCGCGAGATCGGTCGCGACGAAGACGTTGGCCAGCCAGTCCGCCAGCACCGCCGACAGCGCGGCATCGTGACCGCGAACCAGGTCGCTCAGGCGGCCGAAACCGGGAATGTGCCCGCCATCGCGAACCACCGCCGCCGAGGTGGAATAGAAGGCGACGCGCGCCGGCGGGGCATTCGTGGCGAGGCCGGCGACGGTGTCGAGCCGGCCCACCTCGACGCTCTCGACGCGCTCGCGCAGCACGCCTTCGAACGCCGTCTCCCAACCCGCTTCGACGGACAGCTTGCGGAACAGGCGCGGCAGTCCCTCGAGGCCCTGCCCGCGCAGCCACGGGTCCAGCTTCTCGTTCGCCTCGACGTTCGCCTGCACCTGCTTCAGCGCCGCCAGCCGCGCTTCCAGGCGCGTCAGCGTCTCGGTCTGCTTCACGCGGGCGTCGAGTTGCCGGGAGCGATCCTCCGTGCCGGCCGTCACCTGCTGCTCCGCGCGCTGCTGCGCGTCGGTCGCGGCGGCCAGCTCGGTCTCCAGGCGCGTCACCTGCGCCTTCAGGTCGGCGAGGCGCGCTTCATCGGGGCTGCCGATCGAGGCGCGCTCCTCGTTCAGCCGGTCGCGGCGCTGCGCGAGCGCGCGCCAGCTGCCGGTCGAGATTGCGCTGCTCGGACGCCGCGGCTTCGATGGCCTGCTCGGCCTGGGCCGCGACCGCGCGCGCCGCGGTCATGGCCTCGCGCGCCGCGCCATACGCGTCCTCGAACCCGGGCAGGCGTCCTTCGTGTTCGGTGACGCGCTGCCCGGACTCGGCCAGCCGCCCGGTCGTGTCGGCGATCGCGCGGCTCAGTTCCTCGACGCGCGCCAGCAGTTCGGTGCGCTCCTGCAGCCGTCGCTCGCGGGTCGCCTTCAGCGACTCGACCTGCGTCGCCAGCCGCGTGCGGCCGTCGACGATCATGCGGATCTCGGACTCCAGCGCGACACTTCCGCGTTCACCTGGAAGAGCTTGCCCTGCGCTTCGTGGACCGCGTCGCTCGACGCGAAGTGCGCCGCGCGCACGTCCTCCAGCGCCCGCTCGGCGCCGCGCAGCTCGGCGATGTGCGCTTCGAGCGCGGTGGTGCGGCTCTCGATGTCGCGCGCCACCTTCTGCTGTTCGGCCGCCGCCTCGCGCTTGCGCGTCAGCCACAGCAGCTGCTGCTGCTCGTCGTGCTGCGCCTGCAGCGCGCGGTACTTCTGCGCCACCTCGGCCTGCTGCTCGAGCTTGACGATCTGGCCGTCGAGTTCGCGCAGGATGTCCTCGACCCGGGTCAGGTTGTCGCGCGTGTCGGCCAGCCGGTTCTCGGTCTCGCGGCGGCGCTCCTTGTACTTGGAGATGCCGGCGGCTTCCTCGAGGAAGATGCGCAGCTCTTCGGGGCGGGCCTCGACGATGCGGGAGATCATGCCCTGGCCGATGATCGCGTAGGCGCGCGGCCCGAGGCCGGTGCCGAGGAACATGTCCTGCACGTCGCGCCGGCGGACGTTCTGGTTGTTGATGTAATAGCTCGACGTGCCGTCGCGCGTCAGCACGCGCTTGACCGAGATCTCCGAGTACTGCCCCCACGCGCCGCCGATGCGTCCCTCGTGGTTGTCGAACACCAGTTCGACGCTGGCGCGGCCGCCCGGCTTGCGGTTCACCGAGCCGTTGAAGATGACGTCCTGCATCGACTCGCCGCGCAGCTCGGCCGCCTTGCTCTCGCCGAGGACCCAGCGCACCGCATCGATCACGTTGGACTTGCCGCAGCCGTTGGGGCCGACGACGCCGACGAGGCTGCCGGGAACGTCGATCTGGGTCGGATCGACAAATGACTTGAACCCGGCGAGCTTGATCTGCCGAAGACGCACGTGAGTAGCGGGAATCCGAACGGTTACGACGGCCCTGAGGGGCGAACGGCGCGTGGCATTGATGCCGTTGTCGCGCGAACCACAGGGAGCGTTTTGAGTGCGTTCGTATAATACCAGCGCACTTTCGCTCTCTTTCCCTCGTCGCCGCACGCGGGACCCCAATTCATGCCATCCCGCCCCAGCCCGTCGGTCGAGACGTTCCCCAATCCCGCGCCCGGCCGCGACTACCTCGTGCACATCGAAGTGCCGGAGTTCACGTGCCTGTGTCCGATGACCGGGCAGCCCGACTTCGCCACCCTCGTCCTCGACTACATCCCGGACAAGCGCAACGTCGAACTGAAGAGCCTGAAGCTGTACACATGGTCGTTCCGCGACCAGGGCGTCTTCCACGAGGCGGTGACCAACCGCATCCTCGACGACCTCGTGAAGGCGCTGGCGCCGCGCTTCATGCGGCTCACGGCGAAGTGGTACGTGCGCGGCGGCATCTTCACCACCGTGGTGGCCGAGCACCGCAAGAAGGGCTGGAAGCCCGCGCCGCACATCGAACTCGCCCGGCCCGGCAGTCGAGGGCGGCCCCACCCGCGGCTGACCGCAGACGTCGTCGATGAACCCCGACCTGCAACGACTGCAGCCGTATCCGTTCGAGCGACTGCGCCAGCTCTTCGCCGGCATCGACCCCGCCCGCGCACCTGGCGCCGATCAACCTGTCGATCGGCGAGCCGAAGCACGCGACGCCGCCGTTCATCCTCGAAGCGCTGGCGCAGGGCGCTGCCCGGCATCGCCAGTTACCCGCTCACCGCCGGGCAGCCGGAACTGCGCGAGGCGATCGCCGCGTGGGCGTGCCGGCGCTACGGCCTGAAGGCGCTCGACCCGGCCACGCAGGTGCTGCCGGTCGCCGGCTCGCGCGAAGCGCTGTTCGCGTTCGCGCAGACGGTCGTCGACCGCCGCGCGACGCGCTCGTCGTCGTCGCCGAATCCCTTCTATCAGATCTACGAAGGCGCGACGCTGCTGGCCGGCGCGCGCCCGGTCTTCCTGCCCACCACGGCGGCCAACGGCTACCGCATGGAGTTCGACCGCCTCGGGCCCGGCGGAGTGGTCGAAGGTGCAGCTGGTCTACGTCTGCACGCCGGGCAACCCGACGGGCCGCGTCATGACGCTGCCCGAGTGGAAGCACGCTGTTCGAACTGTCGGACCGCTACGGCTTCGTGATCGCCTCCGACGAGTGCTACTCGGAGATCTACTTCGAGGAAGGCAAGGCGCCGCTCGGCGGTCTGCAGGCGGCAGCGCTGCTCGGTCGCGACCGCTACGAGCGGCTGGTGATGTTCTCCAGCCTGTCGAAGCGCTCCAACGTGCCGGGACTGCGCTCGGGCTTCGTCGCCGGCGATGCCGCCGTGCTGAAGCAGTTCCTGCTCTACCGCACCTACCACGGCAGGGCGCTGAGCCCGGCGGTCCAGACCGCGAGCGTCGCCGCGTGGAGCGACGAGGCGCACGTGGTCGAGAACCGCCGTCTGTACGCGAAAAGTTCGCGCAGGCGACCCCGGTCATCCAGCGCAGCTCTGAAGTGCGAACGCCCCGATGCGGCGTTCTACCTGTGGGCCGCGCACGCCGATCGACGACGCCGAGTACGCCCGGCGCCTGTTTGCCGAGCAGCACGTGACCGTGCTGCCCGGCAGTTACCTGTCGCGCGACGTCGACGGCGTCAACCCCGGCGCCGGGCACGTCCGCATCGCGCTCGTCGCCTCCCCCGCCGAAGTGGCCGAGGCGGCCGAGCGCATCGCCTCCTTCACCGTCTGATCACCACGGGAATTTCATGAGCCTCGAATCCACCATCAGCGAAGCCTGGGAAAACCGCGCGAGCCTCGAGCCCGTCCGCCGCGCCGCCGGACCTGCGCAGCGCCGTCAACGACGTGATCGATCGCCTCGATGCCGGCGACCTGCGCGTGGCCGAGAAGCGCGACGGCCAGTGGGTCGTGCATCAGTGGGTGAAGAAGGCCGTGCTGCTGTCGTTCCGCCTGAACGACAACGCGCCGATGCCGGCCGGCGGCTTCGCGCAGTTCTACGACAAGGTGCCGACCAAGTTCGCCGGCTGGGACGCCGCCCGCTTCGCCCGCGCCGGCGTCCGCGTGGTGCCGCCCGCCGTCGCGCGCCGCGGCAGCTACATCGCGAAGAACGCGGTGCTGATGCCGTCCTACGTCAACATCGGCGCCTACGTCGACGAGGGCACGATGGTCGACACCTGGGCGACCGTCGGTTCGTGCGCGCAGATCGGCAGGAACGTGCACCTGTCGGGCGGCGTCGGCATCGGCGGCGTGCTCGAGCCGCTGCAGGCCAACCCGACGATCATCGAGGACAACTGCTTCATCGGCGCCCGCTCGGAAGTCGTCGAAGGCGTGATCGTCGAGGAGAACTCGGTGATCTCGATGGGCGTCTACATCGGCCAGAGCACGAAGATCTACGACCGCGCCACCGGCGAGGTGAGCTACGGCCGCATCCCGGCGGGCTCGGTCGTGGTGTCCGGCAACCTGCCGTCGGCCGATGGCAAGTACAGCCTGTACTGCGCGGTGATCGTCAAGAAGGTCGACGCCCAGACGCGCGCGAAGACGAGCATCAACGACCTGCTGCGGGCCTGATCGCGCGGCGTCGGCGCGCGGGCCGGCCGGCCGCCGCATCGTGCGCAGGGTCGTGCGCCACATAGGTCGTAAGGGCCGGGGCAAGGGGCGTACACCGTCCTTTTCATCCGTTCGAAGGTATTCGCAACCGGCGGTCGCGCGCCTATCCTCCTTGGCTGGAACCGCTACGGGACGCCGCACCATGTCCGCAACGCCGATGTCGCTGGACCGCCTGTTCAATCTGATGTCCGAGAAGAACGCCTCGGACCTCTTTCTGTCGGTCGGCTCCCCGATCACGATCAAGATCAACGGCGTGTGCGTGCCGATCAACCAGGACCGCCTGGCGCCGCAGGCCATCGTGTCGCTGCTGGCCGAGCGCCTGACCGACGCGCACTTCCGCGAACTCGAGGACTCGCGCGAACTGAACATCGGCCTGCCGGTGCAGGGCGTGGGCAGCTTCCGCCTGAGCGCCTTCCTGCAGCGCGGCTCGATTTCGGCCGTGATCCGCTTCATCCCGCACGACATTCCGCGCCTCGACCAGCTGCACCTGCCCGAGGTCCTGAAGGACCTCATCATGGAGCGCCGCGGGCCTGATCCTCGTCGTCGGCGCGGCCGGCTCCGGCAAGTCGACCACCATCGCCTCGATGCTCGACCACCGCAACGAGCTCGTGACCGGGCACGTGCTGACCTTCGAGGACCCGATCGAGTTCCTGTTCCGCAACAAGAAGTCGATCATCAACCAGCGCGAAATCGGCTCCGATGCACGGACGCTGCAGGCCGCCCTGCGCAGCGCCATGCGGCAGGCCCCGGACGTGATCTTCATCGGCGAGATCCGCGACCGCGACACGATGAGCGCGGCGCTCGCCTACGCGATGTCCGGCCACCTCGTGGTGGCCACGCTGCACGCCACCAACAGCTCGCACGCGCTGAACCGCGTGATCAGCTTCTATCCGCCGGAAACGCGCCAGGCCCTGTTCCAGGACATGTCGGTCGCGATGAAGGCGATCGTGTCGCAGCGCCTGGTGCGCTCCAAGCGCGGCGGCCGCGTGCCCGCGGTCGAGGTGCTGCGTGAACACCCGCCACATCGCCGACCTGATCGAGCGCGGCGACGTGCAGGCGATCAAGGAAGCGATGGAGCAGAGCCTCGCGCCCGAGAGCATCTCCTTCGAGCAGAGCCTGTACTCGCTGATCCAGGCCGACCAGATCACGCGCGAGGACGCGCTGGCCGGCGCGGACTCGCAGAACAACCTGCTGTGGTTCATCAACAACGCCGGCAAGCCGACGTCGCAGGCGAGCCGCGACGCGCGCAAGGAAGCTGGCTCGGACGCTTCGTTCTCCGAGTTCACGCTGAACATCTGAGCCGCATTCAGTAGCGAGGGCAGCGATGCGCTGCCTTACAATCGGCGCGCTCTTTCCGCGAGGCGGTTGCGGCCCGCGGATGCGCCGATGAACCCCACCCTCGCCCTCACCGAAGAACTGATCCGCCGCCGCTCGGTGACACCCGACGATGACGGCTGCCAGGCGCTGGTCGCCGCGCGCCTTGCATCGCTCGGCTTTCGCGCCGAGACGATCGCGTCCAGCGGGGTAACCAACCTGTGGCTGCGGCGCGGCACGACGTCGCCGGTGTTCGTGTTCGCCGGCCACACCGACGTGGTGCCGACCGGACCGCTGGAGCAATGGCGCTCGGATCCCTTCACGCCGACGATCCGCGACGGCGTGCTGTACGGACGCGGCGCGTCGGACATGAAGAGTTCGGTGGCGGCGTTCGTCGTCGCGGCCGAGGAATTCGTGCGCGCGCATCGGCGACCATCGCGGCTCGATCGCCCTGCTGCTGACCTCGGACGAAGAAGGCCCGGCGACCGATGGCACCGTGAAGGTCGTCGATGCGCTGCGTGCTCGCGGCGAGCCGATCGACTACTGCGTGGTCGGCGAGCCGACCTCCGTCGAGGCGCTGGGCGACACCATCAAGAACGGCCGGCGCGGATCGCTCTCGGGCAGCCTGACCGTGCGCGGAATCCAGGGCCACGTGGCGTATCCGCACCTCGCGCGCAACCCGGTGCATCAACTCGCGCCCGCGCTTGCCGAACTCGCGGCGGAACGCTGGGACGACGGCGACGCCTTCTTTCCGGCGACCACCTTCCAGGTGTCGAACGTGCGCGCCGGCACCGGAGCGACCAACGTCATCCCCGGGACCTGCGAGGTCGACTTCAACCTGCGCTTCGCCCCCGTGTCGACCGCCGAGACCCTGATCGAGCGCGATCGAGGCGCTCCTGCGACGGCACGGACTCGAATACGACCTGAAGTGGACGGTCGGCGCGCAGCCCTTCAGCACGCCCGAGGGCGCGCTGTCGGCGGCGCTGAGCGCCGCGATCCGGGCGGTCACCGGCCGCGCGACGCAACTGTCGACGACCGGCGGCACCTCGGACGGACGCTTCATCGCGACCATCTGCCCGCCAGGTGGTCGAGTTCGGCCCGCCGAACGCATCGATACACAAGATCGACGAGCACATCGCCGTCGCCGACCTCGACGCCGCTGAAGGACATCTACCGCGGCACCCTCGAACGCCTGCTGACGTGAACGCCAACCTCCCATGAGCATCCTCGACGCCCAGGCCAACCTGCGAACGCTGCGCGACGTCCTGCGCTTCGCCGTCACGCGCTTCAACGAAGCGGACCTGTCCTACGGACACGGACAGGCCAACGCCTTCGAAGAGGCGTCCTTCATCATCCTGCGCGTCGCTCAAGCTGCCGCTCGACAAGCTCGAATTCTTCGCCGACGCCTACCTGACGCACGCCGAGATCAACGCGCTGCTGCAGGTCATCGACCGCCGCGTGAAGAAGCGCATCCCGGCGGCCTACCTGCTCAACGAAGCGTGGCTGATGGGCTACCAGTTCCACGTCGACGAGAGCGTGATCGTCCCGCGCTCGTTCATCGGCGAGCTGCTGCGCGACGACCTGCAGCCGTGGGTCGACGACCCCGACGCGGTCACCGACATCCTCGACCTGTGCACCGGGTCCGGATGCCTGGCCGTGATGGCCGCCGACGCCTTCCCGAACGCGAAGGTGGACGCGGTCGACATCTCGGCCGACGCGCTGCAGGTGGCCCGCCGCAACGTCGACGAGTACCACTTCGAGGACCGCATCACGCTCGTCAAGTCGGACCTGTTCGAGGCGCTGAAGAGCAAGCGCTACGACGTCATCCTGTGCAACCCGCCCTACGTCACCGATGCCGCGATGGCGAAGCTGCCGAAGGAGTACCAGCACGAGCCGAAGCTCGCGCTGGCCGGCGGCGCCGACGGCATGACGCTGGTGAAGAACATCGTGCGCCAGGCGCGCGGCCACCTGAAGCGGGGCGGACTGCTGTTCGTCGAGGTCGGCGACGGACGCCCGGACGTCGAGCGCGTGCTCGGCGACATCCCGATGACCTGGCTCACCACCAGCGCCGGCGACGACATGGTGTTCATGGCGCGCCAGGAAGAACTCCCGTAGCACCCCTCACTCCAGGCGGCACCGTCCGCCGTTCACGGTCCCTCGATGCTCCGCCTGATCGACGTCGCCATTGCCCGTGGCGCCCGCACGCTGTATCGCAACGTCTCGCTGATCGCCCCGCCGGGCGAACGCATCGGCCTGGTCGGCGCCAACGGCAGCGGCAAGTCGTCGCTGTTCGCCGCCATCCTCGGCGACCTGCCGATCGACGCCGGCGAACTGGAGACGCCCGCCGCAGGCGCGGATCGGACACGTCGCCCAGGACATCGAAGGCGATGCGATGTCCGCCCTCGACTACGTGCTGGCCGGGCACGCCCCGCTCACCAGCGCGCGGGAGGAACTGGCGGCCGCCGAGCGGCAGCACGACGACCTGCAGCTCGCGCACGCCCTCGCGGCGCTCGCTGAACTGAACGAGGGCGCAATCACGGCGGAAGCGCGCGCGGTGATGCACGGCCTCGGCTTCGCCGAATCGGATGCGGCGCGCCCGGTCACCGCGTTCTCCGGCGGCTGGCGCAACCGGCTGGCGCTGGCGCGCGCGCTGCTGCGCCCCGCGGATCTGCTGCTGCTCGACGAGCCGACCAATCACCTCGACCTCGATTCCGTCGTCTGGCTGGAAGCCTGGCTGAAGCGGCAGCCGGCCACCGTGCTCGTGATCTCGCACGACCGCGAGTTCCTCGACCGCATCGCGCAGACCATCTGGAACGTCAGCGACGACTCGATCCGCCGCTACGCCGGCAACTACACCGCGTTCGAAACGGCCTACTTCGAGCAGTTGCGCCAGCAGGACGCGGCCGCCCGCCAGTACGAGCGCACGGCCGCTCACCTGCAGAAGTTCGTCGACCGCTTCCGCGCGCAGGCGACCAAGGCGCGCCAGGCGCAGAGCCGCCTCAAGATGCTGGAGCGCCTGACCGCCATCGAACCGGCGCGCGCCAAGCGCGAGTGGCGGTTCGAGTTCCCCGAGCCCGTCAAGCTGCCGGAGCGCCTCCTCGATGCGGACGAGCTCGCGCTCGGCTACGGCGACCGCCGCGTGCTGTCCAACATCCGCTTCGCGGTGCGCTCGGGCGACCGCATCGGCATCCTCGGCGTGAACGGCGCCGGCAAGTCGACGCTCGTCAAGGCGATCTCGGGCGACCTCGAGCCGCAGGCCGGCGAACTGCTGCGCGGCCAGGGACTGGCGATCGGCTACTTCGCCCAGCACCAGCTCGACCAGTTGCGCACCGACGAAACCCCGCTGATGCACCTGCGACGGCTCGCGCCCGAAGCCCGCGAGCAGGAGCTGCGCGATTTCCTCGGCACCTACCGCTTCTCGGGCGAGATGGCGACGTCGCTGATCGGGCCGATGTCAGGCGGCGAGAAGGCGCGCTGCGCGCTCGCGCTGATCGCCTGGAAACGGCCGAACGTGCTGGTGCTGGACGAGCCGACGAACCACCTCGACATGGAAACGCGCGAGGCCCTGACGGTGGCCCTGTCGTCCTATGAGGGCGCGCTGATCCTCGTATCCCACGATCGCCACCTGCTGCGCGCGACCGCGAACCAGCTGTGGCTGGTGCACGACGGCCGGGTCGGGCCCTTCGACGGCGACCTCGACGACTACACGGCGCTGGTGCTTGCCAGCCGCCGCGAACGCCCCGACACCGACGAGCGCACGGGCAGGCCGCGGCGCGAGCAGCGCCAGCAGGAAGCCGCGGACCGCCAGCGCCTGGCCTCGGCGCGCAAGCCGCTGCAGAACAAGCTGCAGAAGCTCGAGGCCGAACTGGCCAAGGTCACCGACGAGCTGCGCGAACTCGACGCGCGCCTCGCCGACCCGGCCTTCTATCACGCGGGCGCCGAGGACGAAGTCGCAACCGTGCTCAAGCGCCGCGGCGAGCTCGCGCAGCAGGTGGACGCGCTCGGAGTCGCGCTGGCTGAAGCTGCAGGAAGAACTGGAGGCATTGGCATGAGCGCGCACGGCCGCTCCGAAGCGCTCATCCCGACGCGCGCAGCGCGGAGGCGTTGTCCCGATGACCGCTCCGCTCGCCGGCCTGATGGTGCTCGACATGACGCGGCTGCTGCCCGGGCCGGCGGCGACGATGCACCTCGCCGACCTCGGCGCCGACGTGATCAAGGTGGAGGACACCGGCGAAGGCGACTACATGCGCGACTTCCCGCCGGCCGTGCGCAACGCCGCCGGAAAGGCGGTGAACCCGTCGTACGAAGCGACCAACCGCGGCAAGCGTTCGATCGCGATCGACCTGAAGAGCCCGCAAGGTCGCGAAGTGCTGCTGCGCCTCGCGCGGCGCGCCGACGCGCTGATCGAGGGCTTCCGACCCGGCGTCCTCGATCGCCTCGGCCTCGGCTGGGAAACGCTGCACGCCGAGAATCCGAAGCTCGTGGTGTGCTCGCTGTCGGGCTACGGACAGACCGGGCCGCTGGCGCAGCGGGCGGGTCACGACGTCAACTACATCGCCATGACCGGCGTCCTCGACCAGAACCGCGCCAACGGCGAACCGGCCATTCCCGGCCTGCAGATGGGCGACCTGCTCGGCGGAACCCTGTCGGCCCTGGGCATGCTGCTCGCCGCCCTGCTGTCCGCGCAGCGCACCGGGCAAGGCCGCTATCTCGACGTCGCGATGACCGACGGCCTGCTGGCGCACCACTTCTTTCCGCATGGCGGAGCTCGATGCCGGCGGCGTGCCGCGCGCCGAGCAGTCGCTGCTGACCGGCGGCGTGGCCTGCTACCGCGTCTATCGCACGGCCGACGAACGCCATCTCGCCGTCGGCGCGCTGGAGCACAAGTTCTGGAAGGCGTTCTGCGCGGCGGCCGGGCTGCCGGAACTCGTCGAACGCCACTGGGCGTACGGCGAAGCGCCCGGCTCGGACGCGGCGCGCCAGACGATCGACCGCGTGGCGGCCCGCCTCCGCGCAGAAGACGCTGGCCGAGTGGGAACGGGTGTTCGACCGCGGTCGACTGCTGCGTCGACGCCGGTGCTGTCGCCCGCCGAGGCGCTCGCGCATCCCCATCACCGGGCGCGGGGGCTCGTGCGTTCGCCAGGGCGAGGTCACCGAAATCGCGCCGCTGGCGCAGTTGTCCGGCGACGGATGGACGCCGTCGCCGGCGCCCGGCGCAGGGCGAGCACACGCGCGCGGTGCTGGCCGAACTCGGCTACACGACGGCCGACATCGACGCCCTCGTGGCAGTCCAGCGTCGTGAAGGTCCCGCTGATGCACGTCGAACGTCGCCGCATCCTGCTGATGCGCCACGGCGCGGTCGAGTACTTCGACGAGCATGGCCGCCCCTACCCGCCCGACGACGTGCCGCTGACCGCGCGCGGCGTCGAGCAGGCGCGGGCGATGGGCAAGGCGATCGCCGCCTCGGGCGTCCGGATCGATCGCGCGATCACCAGCGGCCTCGTGCGCACGCGCACCACGGCCCAGCAGGTCCTGGACGCCGCCGGCGTGACGCCGCCCGTCGAGCATCGCGGCGAACTGCAGGAGATCCGCGGCGGGCAACTCGCCGAGCATTCCCGATGCCGAACTGCGCTCGGCCTTCATCGCCGCCTTCGAAGGGCCGGTCCCGCGCGAGACGCGGTTCCTGAACGGCGAGACGATCGGCGAGCTGCTCGACCGCACCCTGCCGGCGATCCAGCGCCTGCTCGCGGAAGACGACTGGGACACCGTGCTCGTCGTGCTGCACGGCGGCGTCAACCGCGGCCATCCTGTCGTGGTTCCTGACGGGCCAGCCGGTGTTCCTCGGCGGCCTGGCGCAGGACCCGGGCTGCCTGAACGTGATCGACGTCGGACCGAGCGTGGCCACGAGCATCGTGCGCGTCGTCAACTTCTGCGCGCTCGACACGCTGCAGACCGCGTCGCGCCTGTCCACAATGGAGCATCTGCTCGGCCAGTACATGAAGCTGCGCTCGTCGCGCGGCGCCGGAGACCACGGATGAGTCAGCTTGGCGAAGTCACGGCGCGGCACCGCTTCGACGTCGAACGGCTCGCGGCGCACCTCGAACAGCACCTGCCCGAGTTCCGCGGACCGCTGTCGGTGCAGCAGTTCCAGGGCGGCCAGTCCAACCCGACCTACCTGCTGACGACCCCCACGGCGCGCTACGTGATGCGCAGCAAGCCGGGACCGTCGGCCAAGCTGCTGCCGTCCGCGCACGCCGATCGAACGCGAGTTCCACGTCATGCGGGCGCTCGCCTCCCAGGGCATCCCGGTGCCGTGGACCCTGCTGCTGGTGGAGGACGAGAGCGTGATCGGCCGCGCCTTCTACCTCATGCAGCACGTCGAGGGCCGCATCTTCTGGGAGCAGTCGCTGCCCGGCGTGTCGGTCGCCGAGCGCGCCGACATCTACGACGAGATGAACCGCGTCATCGCGCGCCTGCACACCGTGGACATCGAACGCGCCGGGCTGGCGGACTACGGCAAGACGGGCAACTACTTCGCGCGCCAGATCGGCCGCTGGAGCAAGCAGTACCGCGCCTCGGAAACGCAGAAGGTCGAGGCGATGGACCGGCTGATCGACTGGCTGCCGGAGCACATCCCGCCGGGCGACGAAACGACGGTCGTGCATGGCGACTACCGGATGGACAACCTCGTGTTCCACCCCACCGAGCCGCGCATCGTCGCGATCCTCGACTGGGAACTGTCGACCCTCGGTCACCCGCTCGCCGACTTCTCGTACCACTGCATGAGCTGGCACATCGCGCCGGGCGCCTTTCGCGGCATCGCGGGGCTGGACCACGCGGCGCTCGGCATCCCGAGCGAGGCCGAGTACATGCGGCGCTACGCCGAGCGCACGGGGCGCGGGCCGATCGGGCACTGGAACTTCTACCTCGCCTACAACCTGTTCCGGATCGCGGCGATCCTGCAGGGCGTGTACAAGCGCGCGACCGAGGGGATCGCCTCGTCGGACAATGCCATCAAGTCCGGCGAAAACGCCCGGGCACTGGCCGAACTGGGGTGGCGCTATGCCCAGCGAGCATGACGGCGTGAAGGGCATCGACGACTGCCCGAGTCCGAGCGCGATCGTCCGGCACCTCGACCAGTACGTGATCGGACAGGACGCCGCGAAGCGGACGCTCGCGGTGGCCGTCTACGCGCACTACCGCAAGCTGGCGCTGGCGCGGGACGAAGGCCTGGAGATCACGAAGAGCAACGTGCTGCTGGTGGGCCCCACGGGAACCGGCAAGACGCTGCTGTGCGAGTCGCTGGCGCGCCTGCTGACGGTGCCCTTCGTCACCGCCGACGCGACGTCGCTGGCGCAGTCGCGCTACGTCAACGAGGAGATCCAGGCCATCCTCGAGCGCCTGCACGACAAGGCCGCCGGCGACATCGAACGCACGCAGCGCGGCATCGTGTTCATCGACGAAGTCGACAAGCTCAAGTCCGCCGCGCTCGCCGCCGAGCACGGGACCTCGGGTGAGAGCGTCCAGCACGCGCTGCTGAAGATCATGGAAGGCGCGCCGGTGCGGCTGTCGAGCGGCGACTATCTCGACACGTCCAACGTGCTCTTCATCTGCGGCGGCGCCTTCGTCGGACTCGAGGAAATCATGTCCCACAGCCACGGCTTCGGCTTCGTGGCCACCTCGGCCGCCGACGACCGGCGCATCCTCGAAAGCCTCAACGAACGCGTGAAACCCGACGACCTCGTGAAGTTCGGGCTCATCCCCGAGTTCACCGGGCGCCTCGCCATCGTCGCCCGGCTGCAGGACCTCACGCGCGACATGCTCGTGCGCATCCTGGTCGAGCCGCGCGACTGCATCTACCGGCAGTTCCAGGCGATCCTGAGGACGCAGAAGGTCGAACTCGTCATCGCGCCCCGCGTCTTCGGCGAGATCGCCGACCTCGCCATCGAGTACAAGTCGGGCGCGCGCAGCCTGCGCGGACTGTTCGAGGAACTGCTGGCGCCGGTGCTCTTCACGGTGCCGGACCATCCGGAGATCCGGCGCGTCGAACTGGCGTCGATCTTCAGCGAGCCACGCTACCTGCGCGCCAGCGTCTGATGACGACCGTGCGCTGCCGTCGCGCTTCGGAAAGGCTGGGCAGGGCGTTCCAGGTGAACGACAGCAAGCGCGGCCGCGGCCCGCACGACTCGACGAGCGACCGCGGCCACGCGTTACTCACCGGGACGGGACGACGACCAGCTTGCCGATGGCGGCGCGGTCGAGCAGGGACCGCAGCGCCGCCGGGACATCGTGCAGCGCGAACGTCTTCGACACGTGCGGCCGCAGCTTGCCCGCGGCCAACCAACCGAAGAGCTCGGCGAGCATCGCGGCATTCGCCTTCGGTTCGCGCTTGGCGAAGTCGCCCCAGAACACGCCGACCGCCGACGTGCCCTTGATGAGCAGCAGATTCGCGGGGATCTGCGGAATCTCACCCTGGGCGAAGCCGATCACGAGCAGCCGGCCGCGCCACGCCAGCGAGCGGAGCGCCGCTTCCGTGAGCGGCCCACCCACCGGGTCGTACACCACGTCGGCGCCCTTGCCGTCCGTCGCGGCCTTCACGGCCTCGCGCAGGTCCTGCTTCGCGTAGTCGATCAACACGTCGGCCCCGTGCGCGCGGGCCGCTTCCAGTTTGTCGGCGCTCGACGCCGCCGCGATCACACGGGCGCCCGCGACCTTGCCGAGTTCAACGGCGGCGAGGCCCACACCACCGCCCGCGCCGAGCACGAGCAAGCGTCTCTCCGCTCTTCAGCGCGCCGCGGTCGAACAGGGCATGGTGCGACGTCGCGTACGTGAGCGTGAAGGCGGCCGCCACCGTCGTCGCTCACACCTGGGGGAATCGGCGCGACCAGTGCGGCCGGCGCGCACGCGTACTCCGCGAAGCCGCCGATGCCGACGAACGCGATCACCCGGTCGCCCGCCTTCACGTGGCGCACGCCCTCGCCGACCTTGTCGACGGTGCCCGCCACCTCGGTGCCGGGCGTGAACGGCAACGGCGGCTGCACCTGGTACTTCTTCTGCGACGATGAGCGCGTCCGGGAAGTTGACGCCGGCCGCGGCCACCCGCACGCGCACCTCGCCCGGCTTCGGCTCCGGCAACTCGACGTCCGCCACCACGAGTTTCTCGGGCGGGCCCCACTCGACGCACTGAACGGCCTTCATGATCGCCTCCTCGTGCACTGTAGCGCGCGTCGCCGCGGGCTCCAAGATCGCTGCGCTATCCTCCTCGCAGGAGGAGCCACGATGCACTTCGATTACAGCCCGAAGGTCCAGGACCTGCGCGCCCGCGTGGACGGGTTCATGCAGGAGCACGTCTATCCGAACGAGCGCCGCTTCTACGACGAGATCGAGGAGAACACGCGCAAGGGCGCGCGCTGGACGCCGACGCGCATCGTCGAGGAACTGAAGCTCAAGGCGAAGGCCGCGGGCCTGTGGAACCTGTTCCTGCCGGACTCGCCGCACGGCGCCGGGCTGAAGAACCTCGAGTACGCGCCGCTGGCCGAGATCATGGGCCGCGTGCCCTGGGCGAGCGAGGTCTTCAACTGCAACGCGCCCGACACCGGCAACATGGAGACGATCGAGCGCTACGGCACGCCGGAGCAGAAGAAGCAGTGGCTCGAACCGCTGCTCGCGGGCGACATCCGCTCGGGCTTCGCGATGACCGAGCCGGCGGTCGCCTCGTCGGACGCGACCAACATCCAGACCGAGATCCGCCGCGACGGCGACGACTACGTGATCAACGGCCGCAAGTGGTGGACGTCGGGCGCCGGCGATCCGCGCTGCAAGATCTACATCGTCATGGGCAAGACCGACCCGACCGCGCCGAAGCACCAGCAGCAGTCGATGATCCTCGTGCCCGTCGGACACGCCCGGCGTGAAGGTGCTGCGGCCGCTGGCCGTGTTCGGCTACGACGACGCGCCGCACGGGCACATGGAAACGGACTTCGCGAACGTGCGCGTGCCCGGCGACCAACATCCTGCTCGGCGAGGGCCGCGGCTTCGAGATCGCGCAGGGCCGCCTCGGGCCCGGGCCGCATCCATCACTGCATGCGCTGCCTCGGCCTGGCGGAGCGCGCGCTCGAACTGATGTGCAAGCGCCTTGCGAGTCGCGTCGCCTTCGGCGGGCCGATCGCGCGGCAGACGGTCTGGCAGGAGCGCATCGCCGAAGCGCGCTGCATGATCGACCAGGCGCGGCTGCTGACGCTGAAGGCGGCGTACATGATGGACACGGTCGGCAACAAGGCGGCGAAGGCCGAGATCGCGATGATCAAGGTGGTCGCGCCGAACGTCGCCTGCAAGGTGCTCGACTGGGCGATCCAGGCGCTACGGCGGCGCCGGCGTCAGCGACGACTTCCCGGTCGCCTACGCCTATGCGCTCGCCCGCACGCTGCGCCTGGCCGACGGACCCGACGAAGTCCACCGCAACGCGATCGCCAAGGTCGAGATCGCGAAGCACGTACCGATGCCACCCCGCACAGGAGCCCACTGATGATCGAGCTCTACACCTGGCCGACGCCCAACGGCCACAAGATCCACATCATGCTGGAGGAATGCGCGCTGCGCGTACAACGTGCACGCGGTCGACATCGGCGCGGGCGACCAGTTCAAGCCGGACTTCCTGAAGATCAGCCCGAACAACAAGATCCCGGCGATCGTCGACGACGACGGCCCGGACGGCAAGCCGATGTCGCTGTTCGAATCCGGCGCGATCCTGCTCTACCTCGCCGGCAAGACCGGCCGGTTCCTGCCGCGCGACACGCGCGGCAAGTACGTCGCGCTGCAGTGGCTGATGTTCCAGATGGGCGGGCTCGGTCCCGATGCTCGGGCAGGCGCACCACTTCCGCATCTACGCGCCGGAGAAGATCGAGTACGCGATCAACCGCTACACGAACGAGGCGAAGCGCCTGTACGGCGTGATGGACAAGCGGCTGGCCGAAGTCGAGTACTTCGCGGGCGACTACTCGATCGCCGACATGGCGATCTTCCCGTGGACGCGCTCGCACGCCAACCAGGGCATCGACCTGGCCGACTATCCGAACGTGAAGCGCTGGTACGAGGCGATCGACGCGCGGCCGGCGGTGCAGCGCGGGGTGCAGGTGCTGGCGGACCGCCGCAAGCCGCAGATGAGCGACAAGGACAAGCAGACCCTGTTCGGGTCGAAGCAGTACGAGAAACGCTAGTACGCGCGCAGCGCCGCGCTGCTACTGCAGCGAGGTCTTGGGCACATCGGCGAACGGCAGCGGCATCACCTCGATGCCCTCGTCCTCCAGCGCGGCCGCTTCGTCCTTCGATGCCACGCCGCGGATCGAGCGCCGGGGCGCTTCCTCGTAGTGGATGCGGCGCGCCTCCTCGGCGAAGCGCTCGCCGACATCCTCGGCGTTCGCGAGGATGTGACGCGCCATCTGCGCCAGCATGGCGCGCATCGCGGCTTCGTTCGGGAGTCGCGACCGGTTCCTTCACGGCGGCCGGTTCCTGCGCGCCGCTGATGTTCAGCCGCGGCGCCGACGGCATCTTGTCGGTGCTGCGGCTGCCGCAGACCGGGCACTCGACCAGTCCCGCGGCCAGTTGCCGATCGAACTCCTCGCTCGAGGCGAACCATCCTTCGAAGGTGTGGTCGAGATCGCAGGAGAGATTGAAGACCTTCATCGGTTGCCTTGCGCCGGGCCAGTGTCCGCCCGCATTGGTCGCCGCACGTGCGTCGGCAAGGTGGATTTTAGGTCAAGTTACTCCTCAAACCGGCGCAGCGGCGAACCGTTCATCAAATCGGGCCGCGTATCTGGACGAGCGGTTCGCGATCCTGCAACACGATCCGTCGCGGGCAGGCGCTTCGGCGCGGATATCGCGCGGGTAAGATCACCGCTGCCCGCCCGGGTGACGGAATTGGTAGACGTAGCGGACTTAAAATTCGCAGCCGCAAGGCGTACGGGTTCGAGTCCCGTCCTGGGCACCAGACTGTCGCCGCGGGACGCCACCAATCGACGCACGGCGAGCAGTTCCAGCCAACGCTCCCGTTCCGACCAGCCTGCCCATGCACTGGGATCTCTTCTGCCGCGTCATCGACAACTTCGGCGACATCGGCGTGTGCTGGCGGCTGGCCGCCGACCTCGCCGCGCGTGGCGACTCTGTTCGACTCTGGATCGACGACGCCCGCGCACTCGCGTGGATGGCGCCCCATGGAGCGGCCGGTGTCGAGGTCCGTGCGTGGCCGTCCGACGATGACGCAACCACCGAGCCGCACGAGGCGGTGATCGAGGCCTTCGGCTGCCATCTGCCGGCGGGGTTCCTGACGCGCATGGCGGCGCGCGAACCGCCGCCGACCTGGATCAACCTCGAGTATCTGAGCGCCGAGAGTTACGTGGAGCGCAGCCACGGCCTGCCCTCGCCGCAAGCGAGCGGACCGGCCCGCGCTCTGCGCAAGTGGTTCTTCTATCCGGGCTTCACGCGCGAACACCGGCGGCCTGCTGCGGGAGGCTGATCTCTTCCAGCGGCAAGCGGCGTTCGAGCCGGAGCGCTGGCTGCGCGCGCAGTCGATCGTGCCGGTCGCCGGCGAGCGCCGCGTGAGCCTGTTCTGCTATGCCAACCCGGCCCTTCCGGCGCTCCTGGACGCGCTGTCCGCCGAACCCACCCTGCTGCTGGTGACGCCGGGCATCGCCGCCGAGCAGGTGCGGGCGTTGCTCGGGAGCGCGATCGGGCCGCCGGGCGCTGCGCGTCCACTACCTCCCGCCGCTGACGCAGGTGGACTACGACCACCTGCTGTGGTCATGCGACCTGAACCTGGTGCGCGGGGAGGATTCCTTCGTGCGCGCGCAGTGGGCCGGCGAGGCCCTTTCTGTGGCAGATCTATCCCCAGGACGACGCCGCGCACGCGGCCAAGCTGGCGGCGTTCAATCAGCGCTTCCTCGCCTCCGCCAGCGCCGGAACTGCGGGCGGCCGTCGGCCGCGCCGCGCTCGACTGGAATGGCGTTGCCGCGAGCAACGCGCGGCCGGCCAACGCCGCCGCACTCAGCCTGCCGCCACCCGGCCTCTGGAAAGCCTGGCTCGCGCACTGCCAGGCGTGGCGGGAGGATCTGGCGGTGCTGCCGGACCTGGCATCGTCAATGCGCGCATTTGTTCGGAAACACCGGTAAAATCATGGGCTTTGCGCGGCCAGACCCGGTTTTTCGGCCGCACCCCAATCGCGTCGCGCGGCCGCCAGGTCGCTGCGCGCCGCCGCTCCGCCCGCGATCAGACGCCGGCGGATGCACGCACGAGACTCAGACATGAAAATCGCACAGGAAATTCGCGCCGGTAACGTCATCATGCACGGCAAGGACCCCATGGTCGTGCTGCGCGCCGAGTACAGCCGCGGCGGCCGCAACTCCGCCACCGTCCGCATGAAGCTGAAGAGCCTGCTCAGCAACTCGGGCACCGAAGTCGTGTTCAAGGCCGACGACAAGGTCGACCAGGTGATCCTCGACAAGAAGGACTGCACCTACTCGTACTTCGCCGACCCGATGTACGCGTTCATGGACGCCGACTACAACCAGTTCGAGGTCGAGGCCGAGAACATGGGCGATGCCATCAGCTACCTCGAGGACAACATGCCGGTCTCGGTGGTGTTCTACGAAGGCCGCGCCATTTCGGTCGAACTGCCGACCACGGTCGTGCGCGAAGTCGTTCAGACCGAGCCCGCCGTCAAGGGCGACACCTCCGGCAAGGTGCTGAAGAGCGCGAAGATCGCCACCGGCTTCGAGATCATGGTGCCGCTGTTCGTGCAGACCGGCGACAAGATCGAGATCGACACGCGCGAACACGAGTACCGCAAGCGCGTTTGATCCGCCGGCGTTGAAGTCCGCGGCAATCCTCTCGGCTGCCATCATCGCGACGGCTCTGGTCGCGATGATGGGGCTGTATCTGTACTTCTCTCCCTATCACTCCTGCGTGCGGACGCTGCTGGCGGCCGACCACGAACCGGCGGATGCCGCGCTCGCCTGCCTGCACGGCGTGCAGCGGGACGACGATTCCGAGCCCGCCGACGGCGGCTTTCGCGCCGGGCACGTCCCGCCCGGTCTCCTCTGAACCGACACCGGCGCCCATCGCTCCATGGCCACCAGCCTGCTCGCCCTGCTCGACGACATCGCCAGCGTGCTCGACGATGTCGCCACGCTGACCAAGGTCGCCACCAAGAAGACCGCGGGCGTGCTCGGTGACGACCTCGCGCTGAATGCGCAGCAGGTGTCCGGCGTCCGCGCCGAGCGCGAGTTGCCCGTGGTCTGGGCCGTCGCCAAGGGCTCCCTGGTCAACAAGGCGATCCTGGTGCCGGCGGCGCTCGCCATCAGCGCGGTCGCGCCGTGGGCCATCGTGCCGCTGCTGATCGTCGGTGGACTGTTTCTCTGCTACGAGGGCTTCGAGAAGCTCGCCCATCGCTTCCTGCACCGGGGCGACGGCCAGGCGGCGCGGGAGGCCGAACTGGCGCGGGCGCTGCTCGATCCGGAGATCGACCTGGTCGCGCTCGAGAAGGACAAGATCAAGGGCGCGATCCGCACCGACTTCATCCTGTCGGCGGAGATCATCGTGATCACGCTCGGCACGGTCGCCGACGCGACGTTCGGCACGCGCGTGGCCGTGCTGATCGGCATCGGCCTGCTCATGACCGTCGGCGTCTACGGACTGGTTGCCGGCATCGTCAAGCTCGACGACGGTGGCCTCGCGCTGTCGCGCGCGGCGGGTGACAGCGGCTGGGCGCGGTTCAAGCGCGCGGTCGGGCGCGGCATCCTGCGCGGCGCGCCGTGGCTGATGAAAGGGCTGTCGGTCGCGGGAACGGCAGCCATGTTCCTGGTCGGTGGCGGCATCCTCACGCACGGCATCCCGCCGCTGGGCGATGCGATCAAGCACCTGCTCGACGGCCTCGGCGCAGCTGCTGCAGTCGGTCGGGCCCGATGCTCATCGACGCGGTCGTCGGTGTGCTCGCCGGCGCGCTGACGCTCGCGGTCGTGAGCGGCGCGAAGCGGCTGCGCGGCGCACCCGCGACCCCCCACTGAGGCAGAGAACCGAACGAAGGCGGGCGCTGCGCGCGCGCACCGGCTTCTAGCACGAACTTGATCGCGCCTTGTTGGTAGCGGCTGCCCCGAAGCCCGCAGATGCGGGGGATGCCGTTCGACGCGATACCGATTTACGGTAGCGGCATGCCTCGATCGATCACTCGTCAGAACCACACCGAACCCCAGGCCTACGTCCGCGGCGGCTTCGGCGAGGAGATGGACTTCGCGTGCTTCTCCATCAATTCCTACTTCGCCGCCCTTCCTGGCTGGCAGGAAGTCCAGATCGACCAGCACGAGGTCGTCTATCTCGCCGGCTTCTTTTCATTCGTTGCGCTGGTGTCGTCGCCGACGGCCAGTCTCAGTCCCGCCGAAGCCGCCACCGGAGCGAGAGCGACTGTCGCCCGGCGTCTCATGGTGCGAGGGACGCGGTCGGAACTGCTGACCGAACGCATCCGGTCGTTTCAGATGCGCCTGGGCGAATACTCCGCGCTCTGGGTCGGCGTGCTGAAGAGCGCGAACAGCTTCGGCGCTTTCTCGCTGCGCGTGTTCGAGAACGTGCAGTCGGGCGACAAGTCGCGCCAGGGCTACCTCGAGCACCTCGAAACGTTTCCGGATTTCTGCGACCGCCGGGTCAAGGCATTCCATGCGGCGACGTCGGCAGTGTGGAATTCCGGCGGGGGCTAGCGGCGCGGCATTTCGTCGCAGCGGGCTAAAGATCGCGGGTCGGCTGCCGAGGCGCTGCCTGCGAGCTGCCGGCCTCGATCGCCTCCGCGCGCCGCGCGATCGCCTGCGTCATCCGGTCGAAGATGAACAGGTGCGCCGGCACCAGCGCGTACCAGTAGAGCAGTCCCCACACGCCCTGCGGGTGCCAGTACGCGGTCACCGTCACGCGCGATCTGGCCGTCCGCCAGCGGCTCGATCTCGAACTCCAGGATGCCCGCGCCCGGCGCGCGCATGCCGAAGTTCAGCGTCAGCCGGCGCTCGCGCTCCATGCCGATCACGGTCCAGTAGTCGATCGCGTCGCCGATGCGCAGGTCGGTCGGATGGCGCCGCCCGTGCGTGAACCCCGGGCCGCCGACCAGCCAGTCGAGCAGTTCGCGCAGCCACCACAGGAAGTTCATCGTGTAGTAGCGGTTGTCGCCGCCGATCGCCGTGACCACCTTCCACAGCGCCGCCGGCGAGGCGGCGCGTCGTCGCGCTGCCGCTCGCCTTCTTCGCGTAGAAGGCGTAGTCGTGCCGGAAGGCGCGGAACGGAAACGCGCCTTCGGTCCAGCGCGACCGTCACCTGCTGGTCGCGCTCGGCCTCGCAGCGCCGCGACCACGCTCTCGCGGAAGGTCAGCAGCTGCTGCGGCACCAGCCGGCGCAGCGCCTCGTCGCGCGCCGGGATGTCGTGCTTCAGGCCGCCGATCAGCGCCCGCGCGATGCTCGCCGGCACCGCGGTCACGAGCCCCAGCCAGTACGACGACAGCCGCGGCGACAGCACCGGCACGCGGATGATGCGCGTGCGCCGGCCGACCACCGCGCCGAAGGCCAGCATCATCTCCTCGTAGCTCATGTACTCCGGCCCGCCGGCGTCGTAGATGCCGCCCGCCGTCTCGGGCAGCTCCGCCACGCGCACCAGGTACTCGAGCAGGTTCGGCAGCGCGATCGGCGACGAACGCGACTGCACCCACTTGGGCGTGACCATCACCGGCAGGTGGTACACGAGGTCGCGCATCACTTCGTACGCCGCCGAGCCCGGGCCGACGATGATGCCGGCGCGGATCTCGGTCACCGGCACCGGCCCCGCCCGCAGCATGTCGCCGCTCTCCTTGCGCGACACCAGGTGCTCGGAATCCGCGGCCTTCGGCACCAGCCCGCCGAGGTAGACGATGCGCTGCACGCCGCACGCGGGCCGCCGCCTGCGCGAAGTTCGCCGCGGCCTCGCGGTCGAGCCGCCCGAAGTCGCGCCCGGCCGCCATCGAGTGCACCAGGTAGTACGCGGTCGACGCACCGGCCAGCGCGGCGTCGAGCGTCGGCGGGATCGAGCGCGTCGGCCTCGACGATCTCGACGCCCGCCCACCCGCGCGCTTCGAGCACGCGCCGCTGGCGGCCGACCGCGCGCACGCGCGCGCCGTCGGCGAGCAGGCGCGGCACGAGGTTGCTGCCGACGTAGCCGGTCGCGCCGAAGACGACGACCGGAGCGGCGAGGTGGGGCTCGGGAGTCCATGGGCGCGCAGTCTAGCGACCGCGCCGCGCGCCGGCGCCGCCGCTAATAGCGGCCGTGCTGCTTGTAGATGTAGTTGGACAGCTCGACCGACTGGATCGACAGCCGGCGCTGGATGTTGTGGGCGATGCGGATGATGGCGCGCATCACCAGGTAGACGATGCGCGGCTCCGTTGTCGAGCAGTTCCTCGAGCGCCTTCGCGGCGCAGGAAGAACACGCGCGTGGGCCCGTGCGCCTCGAGCGACGCGTAGCGCTCGGTGCCGTCGATGAACGACAGCTCGCCGGCGAAGTCGCCGGCGACGAGCGTATGCAGCGGTCACCGGCGGCTCGCCCTGCGGATGGCGCACCACGCCGAGCGCGCCGCTGACGATGACGAACAGGCGGTCGTCCGGCGCGCCCTCGCGCACCAGCAGTTCGCCGTTGGCGAGGTCGCAGATCTCGATCTTGCCCGGCCAGCGTGCGGCACTGCTCGTCCGTCAGTTCCGCCGCGAGGCGCGAAGCGCGCAATGCCTGGTAACGATCCTGCTCTGACATCGTCGTTCCCCTTCCCGTGATCCGTTTCCCGCAGAGCGGGAATCGCCTGCAGATTATTCGCGCGCCGACGGCGGCGCCATTGAACTAGCGCAAGCCGCTCGCCGATGCCGATGAGCGCGAGCAGTGTAACGGCACCGTTACACGCTACCGGCCCGGAAGTGAGAAGAATCAAACTCTTGTCGAGAGCTCCGGCGCCGCTTGACCTTCATCAACGAGACAGCGGCGCATGGGAACAGCATGCGTCCATCTCGCTCGAGGCGCAGTTCGTTGTCCCTGCGCCCATCGCGAAAGTTCGAAGACCCGAGGGGAGTCCACACCATGCTTGAAACGTCATACGAAGTGATGCGGCGGCAGGGCATTACGCGGCGGAGCTTTCTCAAGTTCTGCAGCCTGACCGCGGCCTCGCTGGGGCTCGGCGATGCCGGCGCGCAGCAGATCCAGAAGGCGCTGGAAACCAAGCCGCGCACGCCGGTGATCTGGCTGCACGGCCTCGAGTGCACCTGCTGCACGGAATCGTTCATCCGCTCGGCGCACCCGCTGGCGAAGGACGTCGTGCTGTCGATGATCTCGCTCGACTATGACGACACGCTGATGGCCGCGGCCGGTCACCAGGCCGAGGAAGCCCTCGAGCAGACGATCAAGAAGTACAAGGGCAACTACATCCTCGCGGTCGAAGGCAATCCGCCGCTCGCCGACGACGGCATCTACTGCATCCCGGGCGGCCGGCCCTTCGTCGAGAAGCTGAAGCACGTCGCCAAGGACGCGAATGGCCATCATCTCCTGGGGCTCGTGCGCATCGTGGGGCTGCGTGCAGGCCGCGAAGCCGAATCCGACCCAGGCCACGCCGGTCCACAAGGTCATCTTCGACAAGCCGATCATCAAGGTGCCCGGCTGCCCGCCGATCGCCGAAGTGATGACCGGCGTGGTCACGTACATCCTGACCTTCGGCACGCCTGCCGGACATGGACGCCCAGGGCCGGCCGAAGATGTTCTACAGCCAGCGCATCCACGACAAGTGCTATCGCCGGCCGCACTTCGACGCCGGCCAGTTCGTCGAGCGCTTCGACGACGACGGCGCGCGCAAGGGCTACTGCCTGTACAAGGTCGGCTGCAAGGGGCCGGTCACCTACAACGCGTGCTCGACCGTCGATGTGGAACGAAGGCCTGTCAGCTTCCCGATCAAGTCGGGCCACGGCTGCATCGGCTGCTCGGAAGACGACTTCTGGGACAAGGGCTCCTTCTACGATCACCTGACGACGATCCGCGCGCCGGGCCTGTCGAACCTCGGGATCGAGGGCACCGCGACGCAGTTCGGTGTCGCCGCGCTGGCAGCCGCCGGCGTCGGCATCGCCGCGCACGCCGCGCTGTCGGCCGTCAAGCAGGCCCGCAGCACGACGCGCAATGACAAGCTCAACGAGACGGTGGAGAAGTAATCATGCCGACCATCCAGACACAAGGCTTCACGCTCGACAACAGCGGCCGGCGCATCGTCGTCGATCCGATCACGCGGATCGAAGGGCACCTGCGCATCGAGGTCAACGTCGACAAGGACAACGTCATCCGCAACGCCGTGTCCACCGGCACGATGTGGCGCGGCCTCGAGGTGATCCTCAAGGGCCGTGACCCGCGCGACGCGTGGGCGTTCGTCGAGCGCATCTGCGGCGTGTGCACGGGCGTGCACGCGCTGGCATCGGTGCGCTCGGTCGAGGACGCGCTCGGGATCCAGATCCCGAAGAACGCGAACATCATCCGCAACCTGATGCACGCGACGCTGTACGCGCAGGACCACCTGGTCCACTTCTATCACCTGCACGCGCTCGACTGGGTCGACATCGTCTCGGCGCTGAAGGCCGACCCGAAGAAGACCAGCGAGATCCAGCAGTCGATCTCGCCGTGGCCCAACAGCTCGCCGGGCTATTTCCGCGAGGTGCAGAGCCGGCTGAAGAAGTTCGTCGAGAGCGGCCAGCTCGGCATCTTCGCCAACGCGTACTGGGGTCACCCGGCGTACAAGCTGCCGCCGGAAGTGAACCTGCTCGCGACGGCGCACTACCTCGAGGCGCTCGACTTCCAGAAGGAGATCGTCAAGATCCAGACCATCTTCGGCGGCAAGAACCCGCATCCGAACTGGCTGGTCGGCGGCGTGCCGTCGCCGATCAACGTCGACGGCACCGGCGCGGTCGGCGCCGTCAACATGGTCGTCGCTGAACATGGTCAGCGACATCATCAACCGCACGATCGAGTTCGTCGACCAGGTCTACATCCCCGACCTGCTGGCGATCGCCGGCTTCTACAAGGACTGGGCCAAGTGGGGCGGCGGCCTGTCGGGCCAGAACGTCATGTCCTACGGCGACTTCCCGGACATCCCGAACGACTACAGCAACAAGAGCATGCTGCTGCCGTCCGGCGTGATCCTCGGCGGCGACCTGAAGAAGGTGCACGAAGTCGACCTCAAGGATCCCGAGCAGGTGCAGGAGTGGGTGTACGCACAGCTGGTACAAGTACGCGGACGAGGCCAAGGGGCTGCATCCGTTCGACGGCGTGACCGACCCGAACTTCGTGCTCGGCGGCGGCACCAAGGGCACGAAGCACCAACATCCAGGAACATCGACGAGTCCGCCAAGTACTCGTGGGTCAAGTCGCCGCGCTGGAAGGGCCACGCGGTCGAGGTCGGCCCGCTGGCGCGCTACCTCGTCGCCTACGCCCGCGGCAACAAGGAGATCCAGGAGCAGGTCAACGGCGCGCTGAAGGTGCTCGACGTTCCGGTCACGGCGCTCTTCTCGACGCTCGGCCGCACGGCCGCGCGCGGGCTCGAGTGCCAGTGGTCGGCGCACAAGATGAAGTACTTCTACGACCAGCTGATCGCCAACATCAAGGCCGGCGACTTCGACACGGCGAACACCGACGAAGTGGGAGCCGAGCACCTGGGCGCGCGAGTGCAAGGGCGTGGCGCCGGTCGAGGCCCCGCGCGGCGCGCTGGCGCACTGGGTGAAGATCAAGAACACCAAGATCGACTCCTACCAGTGCGTGGTGCCGACGACGTGGAACGCGGGCCCGCGCGATCACAAGAACCAGATCGGCGCGTACGAAGCGGCCCTGATGAACACGCCGATGGCGAAGCCCGACCAGCCGGTCGAGATCCTGCGGACCATCCACAGCTTCGACCCGTGCCTGGCCTGCGCAACCCACGTGATGTCGCCGGAAGGTGAAGAACTCGTGTCCGTGAAGGTTCGCTGAGAGGAAGCACGATGGCATCCAACCAAGCAGGCAACCCCGCTGCGGTGCCGCCACGGTCGATTCCCGCGGGTCGCAAGACCGCGCGCGAAGGCACGATGGTGGTGGACGCCGCCAGCGGTGAAGTGCTCGGCGGCACGCTGCAGCAGGTCTACGTGTACGAAGCGCCGGTGCGCATCTGGCACTGGGTGATGATGATCGCGATGATCGTGCTCGTTCGCCACCGGCTACCTGATCGGGTCGCCGTGGAGCGGGCCGCCCGGCGAAGCGACGTTCTCGTACTTCTTCGGCAACATACGCATGGTGCATTTCCTCGCGGCCGCGGTCTTCGTGGTCGCCTTCGTCGTCCGGCTGTACTGGGCGATCGCCGGCAACCATCACGCGCGCTCGATCTTCCTGCCGCCGGTGTGGAGTCCGCAGCTGGTGGAGCGGCATGTTCCGCCAGGCGCTGTACTACCTGTTCATGAAGAAGGAATCGCCGCTGTGGATCGGGCACAACCCGCTCGCGCAGTTCGCGATGTTCGCGATGTACGTGCTCGGCACCTTCGTCATCATCCTGACCGGCCTGTCGCTGTTCTCCGAGCAGTACGGCTGGGGCTCGATCTGGATGAACCTGTTCGGCTGGGTCAACGTGCTGCTCGGCGGGTCGCAGATGGTGCGCCTGGTGCACCACCTCGCGATGTACTACCTGCTGATCTTCGCGGTGATCCACATGTACATGGTGATCCGCGAGGACGTCATGAGCGGCGAGAGCGTGGTCGGCTCGATGATCAACGGCCTGCGCACGTTCAAGGCCGGGGCCAACAAGGACTGATCGGACCAGGGCCGCGGCGCGCCGCGGCCCTCCTTCCCCGTGTTGTCGCCCGTGACACCTCCCAAGAGCGCCCGTCGCGGCCAGCCGACGTCGGTCGGCGTTCCCGCGCGGCGTCCGCCGCATCCAGGGCAGTTTCTCGAGACGCGCTTCCTCAAGCCGCTCGGCATCAGCCAGACGCAACTGGCCGAGGCGCTCGGCGTGTCGCGCCGCCGCGTCAACGAACTCATCAACGGCAAGCGCGCCATCACGCCCGACACCGCCGTGCGACTCGCGATGTACTTCGGCAACGAGGCGGCCTTCTGGATGCACCTGCAGGTCGCCTGGGACATGCACTCCGCGGTGCGCGAAGTCCGGGCCTCGGCCCGCCATCCCTGATCCATCGTCGTTCGGCATTCGTGCCCCGTTGACGTAACGCAACGGGGCTCCGTTCTGCTGCCTGTACCTTCCGCTGTAACCCACTGCGTTACAGAGGAAGTCAATGGAAGACCGGCGCGAAGTGCTGGTGCTCGGCATCGGCAACATGCTCTGGGCCGACGAAGGCTTCGGCGTGCGCGCGGTCGAGGCGCTGAACGCCGCCTTCGAGTACCCCTCGCCCGACGTCCTGCTGCTCGACGGCGGCACGCTCGGGCTCAATCTTCTCGAGTACGTCGAAGCGTCGCGCCGCGTGCTCGTGTTCGACGCGGTCGACTTCGGACTCGCCGCCGGGCGCACTCAAGGTGCTGCGCGACGCCGAGGTGCCGCGCTGGGGCGCCCGCAAGATGAGCCCGCACCAGAACGGCTTCAACGACATCCTCGCGCTGGCCACGCTGCACGCGCGCACGCCGGACACCATCGTGGCCATCGGCGTGCAACCCGTCACCCTCGACGACTTCGGCGGCAGCCTGACCGAACCCGTGCGCGCCTGCCTGCCCGAGGCCATCGAGCTGGCCGCGGCCAGCTCGCCGATTGGGGTTACCCGGGCCGGCGCCGCGCCGCCGACGAGGTGGTCGAACCGCTGAACTCCCAATCGCTCGGGCTGGCGTCGTACGAAGGCGGACGCCCGACCGAGGACGACGCCTGCCGCATCGGCGATCCGCGCCTGCTCGTCACCGCGCGCGGAGGGAAGTAGCCATGTGCGTCGGCATTCCCATGCAGGTGATCAGCAGCGAAGACGGCATGGCCGAGTGCGAAGGCCGCGGCCGTCGCGAGCGTCTCAACGCGATGCTGATCGGCGGCACTCGAGCCCGGCGCCTGGATCCTCGCCTACAACGGCTCGGCCGTGCGCGCGCTGACGCGCCGACGAAGCGCAGCAGACCAACCAGGCCCTCGACGCCCTCGACGCCGCGCAGCACGGCGGCGACCTCGACGGCTTCTTCGCCGATCTCGTCGGGCCGCGAGCCGACGTTGCCACCCCATCTGAAGGATCCCCAGGCATGAGCGCCGTTCCGATCGCCGCGCCCGCGCTGCATCCGCTGGTCGACCAACTCTTCACCCGTCACGGCTTCGTTCGCGTCGACGCCGAGTCACGCTCGATGCGTTCGCCGCCGCGCCCGGGGCACGCGCTGCTGGTCTTCACCGAGGATCCGGTGCGCTACAAGGAAACGCTCGACCTCGCCGTCATCGCGCCCGAGGTGGCGAGCGCGTTCGCCGGCCGCTTCCGCGTCGCGGTGCTGCTGCCTGCCGACGCGCGCAAGGTCGCGCCGCGCTACGGATTCGCGCGCTGGCCCGCGCTCGTGGTGCTGAAGGACGGGCACTACGTCGGCGCGATCGACGGCCTGCGCAACTGGCACGAGTACATCGAGGAAACGCAGCGCCTGCTCGACGCCGAGCCGACCCGCGCGCCGTCGATCGGCATTGCAGTCAAGACCGCCGGGGATCGCCGGGTCACTGTCACTGAGGCAACGATGACGAATGAAATCCTTTCCGATCCCCGTCCGCGTGACGGGCCCCGGCTCGCATGTCGAGGACGAGGAACTGCAGTACCTCGACATGCCGCGCGACATGCGGCACCTTCGAGATGCCGAGCGTGCCGGAGACCGAGGACACCGCGTCGCTCGCCGTCGCGCGCGACACGCTGGCGCGCCTGCTGGCGATGATGAACGCAGTGGACAGCCCGGCGCGCCGCATCCCGTGCTCGACATGCGCGGCGTGCCGCATGGCGGCGCAGACCATCGCCAACCAGATGCTCGGCGACGGCGAGGTCAGCATCCAGGTGAACGGCCAGCGCACGCTGCACGTCCAGGAGAGCGTGTTCACGGGCGTCTGGCACGTCGTCGAACTCGACGGCGCGGGTCAGCTGCTGGCCGACTGGCTCGAAGCCGCGCCGCTGCCGTCCGCCGTGCTGGCCGCGGCGCGCGACAGCGGGCGCGACAGCCTGATGCCGGTCGAGATTCCCGACGGGCGCGATGAACTCGCCGGCGCTGCTGCACGAACTGCAGGGCCAGCTGAAGTCGCGGCGGCCCGGCGACGCGCCGCACGTGCTCAACCTGACGCTGTTCCCGATGACGCCCGAGGACCACCAGGTGCTCGAGCGCGCGCTGCCGGTCGGCAGCGTCGCCATCATCTCGCGCGGCTTCGGCAACTGCCGCATCACGTCGACCGCCGCGCGCAACGTCTGGCGCGTGCAGTACTTCAACAGCATGAACACGCTGATCCTGAACACGATCGAGGTCGTCGACGTGCCCGAGGTCGCGCTCGCCGCGCGCCGAGGATCTCGACGACACGCGCGCCCGGCTCGCCGAGCTGATCGACTGGATGAGCGAGTCCTGCCCCGCCTGAGGCAGAAGCGATGGAACAGCGCGTGGGTGACCATGCACGGATCGGTCCGACGACGCGCCTCGAGTGCAAGGTGTGCTGGCACGTCTACGACCCGTCCGAGGGCGACCCGGTGTGGCAGATCCCGCCCGGCACGCCCTTCACGCAGCTGCCAGAGCACTGGACCTGCCCCAACTGCTCGACGACCAAGGACGGCTTCCTGGTCCTGCACGATGACTGACACCGCCAACGCGCTCGACCTTCGCGGCGACGCCCCGCTGCTGCCCGATCCCTCGCCGTGCCTGACCGCGGCGTATCGCAGCATCGCCCAGCGCATGGACGGACTCACCTTCGTCAACCCGGCCATCGAGGTCGAGGCGGTCGGCTTCGCTCCGTGGGAGTCGCACTGGCTCGGCGTGATGGTCACGCCGTGGTGCATCAACCTGATGCTGCTGCCGCGCGACGCGAGCGCGTGGACCTCCCTGCCGCAGGGCCAGAAGCTGAGCTACCGCTTCCCGGCCGGCGACTACGACTTCATCTCGTCGCGCGACGAGACCGTCGGCGAGTACCAGATGTGCTCGCTGATCTCGCCGGTGCTGGAGACTCCCGGACCACGCCACCGCGCGCGAGGTGGCCGCGCTGGCGCGCGCCGCCCTGCTCGATCCGGCCAATGCGCCGGTGCCCGAGGTGACCGGCCAGGCCCGAAGACGCGCCGGCGCCGGGCCCGATCGCGCAGATCGAGGAGCAGGCCCGGGCGCCGATGAGCAAGCGCGACTTCCTGCGCGGCCGCTTCCTGCGAGGGGAGACCGTCCGAGTGAATCCGGAAGGCGAGATCACCGTGCGGCTGACGTGCGCGGAGCAGTCGGTGCGCAGCGTCGCCGTGACGTCGTCGCGCACCGGACTGCCGGCGCGCCTCGTGCGCGGGCGCGTCGCCGCCGACGTGCAGCGACTCGTGCCACTGCTGTTCAGCATCTGCAGCCGGGCCCAGGGCGCGGCGTCGGCCTCGGCGATCGCCGCCGCCCAGGGCCTGCCGTCGACCGTCGGCAATCCCGCGCGGCAGACGCTCGAGGTGATGCTCGAGATGCTGCAGGAAAGCGTCTGGCGGCTGCTGATCGACTGGCCCAAGGCGCTCGGGGAACCAGGCGCTGGTGCACGCCGGTCGCGATGCGTCCGCCATGCGAGCAACACCGTCGTCGACGACGGCGTGACGCTCGATGCGCTTGCTGGCGGTCGCGGAGACGTGCTGCGTCGAGCACGTGTACGGCGTGCCCCCGGAGGCCTGGCTGGCGGCCACGAACCTCGGCGTGCTCGACCGCTGGATCGAACGCGGCCCGACCCTCCCCGCGCGCCTGCTGCGCCGGATGCGGGACGAAGCGCCCGGCCTCGGACTCAGCGACGTCGCGCTGATGCCCGACGCGACGCTCGAGAATCTCGGCCGCGTCGCTGCTGGGCGAGATGGAGGTCGATCCCGAGTACGCGCGCTTTCCGCGCTGGGCCGGAATGCCGGCGGAAACCGGAGCGCTGGCGCGCCAGGTCGGCGCACCGCTGATCGCCGAGTTGCTCGCAGCGGGACGGCCGGACCGCATCGACGCGCTTCGTCGCGCGACTGGTGGAACTCGCCGTGCTGATCCGCGACCTGCGCGCCCGCTCCGGCGGGCGCATCGCGCCGGTGCGCGGTCATGCCCTGCGCGACGGGGTCGGGCATCGGTCTCGCCGAGACGGCGCGCGGACTGCTGCTGCACCGGGTGCAGGTCGAGCGCGGGCTGGTCACCGACTACCGCATCGTCGCGCCGACCGAATGGAACTTCCATCCCGGCGGGCCGCTCGCGCAGGGGCTCAACGGGCGCAGCGCGGCCGACGCACGCGCGACTCGAGCGCGAGGCGCGCACGATCGTGCAGTCGCTGGATCCGTGCGTCGCCATGCCGCGTGGAGATCGTCGATGCATGAAATGTCGCTCGCGGAGGGCATCGTGCAGATCGTCGAGAGCACGGCGCGGGCGAACGACGGCGGCGCGGTGCGCGCGGTCTGGCTCGAACTCGGCGCGCTCTCGCACGTCGAGCACGAAGCGCTGCGCTTCTCGTTCGACGTCGTCAAGCGCGGCACGCGTGGCCGACGGCGCCCGGCTGGAGGTCGATCACGACGCCCGGGCGCGCCTGGTGCATGCCGTGCGGGGATACGGTCGACCTCGCCCGGCTCGGCGACCCGTGCCCGCGCCTGCGGCAGTTACCAGTTGCAGGTGACGCAGGGCGAGGAAATGCGAGTCAAGGAAATCGAGATCGCCTGAGGCGGTCCGAGGAGAACGAGCATGTGCACGACATGCGGCTGCGGCAGCGGCGAAACGAAGATCGAAGGCGACGAGCACGGGACACGAGCATCGGCATGCCGACGGCACCGTGCACCGGCACGACCATGACCACGATCACGGCCACGATCACGCGCACGGGCCGGACTGCGGCCACGACCACGACCACGACCACGACACGGACACGAGCACGAGCATCGGCTGCCGGACGGGACCGTCGTGCGGCACGCGCACGATCACGGCGGCGTGGTGGCGCATGGCGACCACGTGCACTTCGGCGCCGGCGCCGCGCACGCGCACGCGCCCGGCCTGTCGCCAGTCGCGGATGGTCCAGATCGAGCAGGACATCCTCGGCAAGAACGACCAGCACGCGCGCTTCAATCGCGAGTTCCTCGCGGAGCGCGGCATCTTCGCGCGTGAACCTCGTGTCGAGCCCCGGCTCGGGCAAGACGACGCTGCTGACCGAGTCGATCAAGCGCCTGCTGCCGGCGACGCCGGTGACGGTGATCGAAGGCGACCAGCAGACGACCAACGACGCCGAGCGCATCCGCGCGACCGGCGCGCCGCGCGCTGCAGATCAACACCGGCAAGGGCTGCCACCTCGACGCGAGCATGGTGGAGCGCGCGCTCGAGCGCCTGCAGCCGCCGGACGACTCGGTGCTCTTCATCGAGAACGTCGGCAACCTCGTCTGCCCGGCCGCGTTCGACCTCGGCGAGGCGCACAAGGTGGTCGTGCTGTCGGTGACCGAAGGCGAGGACAAGCCGCTCAAGTATCCGGACATGTTCAGGGCGGCGACGCTGATGCTGCTGAACAAGGTCGACCTGCTGCCCTACCTGACCTTCGACGTCGCGAAGTGCATCGAGTACGCGCGCCGCGTCAATCCGGACATCGAAGTGATGCAGGTGTCGGCGACCAAGGGCGACGGCATGGACGCCTGGCTCGGCTGGGTGAGGCTGCACGCGATCACCGCGCGTCACGCGCGCGTGCCAGCCGAAGGTCGGCCGCCGCCGAGTGAAGATGCCGATGTCGGCCGCGCTTCGCCTCCTGCCATCCGGACGCCGCCGCCTGCGCGTGCGCGGGCAGGTGCAGGGCGTCGGCTTCCGGCCGTACGTCTATCGGCTGGCGTCCGAACTCGGGCTCGGCCGGCTGCGTGCTGAACGACGGCGCGGGCGTCGAAATCGAGATCGAAGGCAGCGACGAGCGCCTCGACGGCTTCGTCTGCGCGGCTGCGCAGCGAGGCGCCGCCTCTGTCGCGCATCGACAGCGTCGACGTCACGCCGATGGCCGCGCGCGGCGAGCGCGAGATTCGAGATCGTCGCGAGCGCGGGCGGGCCGGTCGCGACCGGCGTCACGCCGGATGCCGGGATCTGCCCGGACTGCCTCGCCGACATGCTCGATCCGGCCAACCGCCGCTGGCGCTACGCCTTCACCAACTGCACGCACTGCGGACCGCGCTACACGATCACGCGCCAGCCTTCCCTACGACCGCCCGAACACCAGCATGGCGGCGTTCGTCCAGTGCCCGGCCTGCCAGGCGGAGTACGACGCGCCCGCCGATCGCCGCTTCCACGCCCAGCCCAACGCCTGCCCCGCGTGCGGCCCGCGGCTGGCGCTGTGGGACAACGTCGGGCAGCCGCTCGACGTCGCCGACCCGCTGGCCGCGGCCGTCGAGCGCATCCTGGCCGGCGGCATCGTCGCGATCAAGGGGCTCGGCGGCTTCCATCTGGTGTGCGATGCGCGCAACGCCAACGCCGTGGCCGAACTTCGCAGCCGCAAGCAGCGCGAGGAGAAGCCCTTCGCCGTGATGTTCGCGAACATCCCGTCGATCACGCCCGCTGGCGCGCGCTCGGCCGCGGCCACGGCGACCCTGCTCACCTCGCCCGAGCGTCCGGTCGTGCTGCTGGTCAAGCAACCCGGCGCCGACGAGGCGCTGCCCGGCGTCGCGCCCGGCATGGCGACGCTCGGCGCGATGGTCCCGCACACGCCGCTGCAGATGCTGCTGTTCCACGAGGCCGCCGGGCGCCCCGCCGGCACGCGCTGGCTCGACGAGGCGCAGCCGCTCGCGCTGGTGATGACCAGCGCCAACCCCGGCGGCGAGCCGCTGGTGATCGACAACGACGAGGCCGTGCGCCGCCTCGGCCCGATCGCCGACGCGCTGCTGGTGCACGACCGCGCCATCCTGATCCGCTGCGACGACAGCGTGGCGCGCCGCCGACCGAAGGGCGCGCCGGCCTTCATCCGCCGCGCGCGCGGCTACACGCCGGCGTCGATCCGGCTCGCCGACGACGGACCGGCCGTGCTCGCGGTCGGCGGCTACCTGAAGAACACGGTCTGCGCCACGCGCGGCGACGAGGCCTTCCTGTCGCAGCACATCGGGTCGCTCGACAACGCGGCGACCTGCGTCGCGCTCGAGGAAGCCGTCGACCACCTGCTCGACGTGCTGGCGATCGAGCCGGCCGCGGTCGCGCACGACCTGCATCCCGACTTCCACAGCACCCGCTTCGCCGCCGGAGTTCGCGGCGCGGCGCGGCGATTCCGCTGATCGGCGTGCAGCACCACCACGCGCACATCGCCGCCGTGATGGCCGAGCACGGCATCGCGCAGCCCGTGCTCGGCATCGCCCTCGACGGCGTCGGCCTCGGCGACGATGGCGGCGTCTGGGGCGGCGAACTGCTGCTCGTCGACGGCGCGCAGCTCGACGCGCGTCGGTCACCTGCGCGAACTGCCGCTGCCCGGCGGCGACCGCGCCGCGCGCGAGCCGTGGCGGCTCGGCGCGGCGCGTGCTGCACCTGCTCGGACGCGGCGGACGAGATCGAGCGGCGCTTCGACCAGCCGGGCGCGGCCACTGGTGCGGCAGATGCTGCAGCAGCGCCTCAACACGCCGACGACGAGCAGCATGGGGCGCTGGTTCGATGCCGCCGCCGCGCTGCTCGGCGTGCGCGACGTGCAGAGCTTCGAAGGGCCAGGCGCCGATGCTGCTCGAGGGCCTGGCGTCGCGCCCACGGCGCGGTGCGTCCGCTGGCCGACGGCTTCCGCGTCGAGACCGACGGCGTGCTCGATCTGCTGCCGCTGGCGCAGGCGCTGCTCGACGCCCGCAGCGCCGGGTACGGCGCCGCCCTCTTCCACGCGACGCTGGTCGACGCGCTCGCCGCGTGGGCGGCGGCGGCCGCCTGCCGCGCCGGCGTCGGCACGGTCGCCTTCGGCGGCGGCTGCTTCCTGAACGCCATCCTGTCGGCCGGCCTGCGCGCGCGGCTCGCGGCCGACGGCTTCGAGGTGATCGAAGCGCGCCAGGCGCCGGCCAACGACGGCGGCCTCGCGCTCGGCCAGGCCTGGGTCGCCCGCCGCGCGCTGTCCGCCCGAACGACCCGACGGACTGAGACTGCCATGTGCCTCGCCATCCCCGCCCGCGTCGTCGAAGTGCTGCCGGACTCCGAGGGCGTCATCGACGTCGGCGGCGTGCGCAAGCGCATCTCCCTCGAACTCGTGACCGGCGTCGTGCCCGGCGACTACGTGATCGTCCACGTCGGCTACGCGCTGCAGCGCCTCGACCCGGACGAGGCCGCGCGCACGCTCGCGCTGTTCGCCGAAGCGGGCGCGGCCGACGACCGCGGCGGCCGCATGAGCGCGCGGGCCACATGAAGTACATCGACGAGTTCCGCGACGGCGAGGTCGCGCGCGGCATCGCGCGCCGCATCGGCGAGGAAGCGCAACCGGGCCGCAGCTACAACCTGATGGAGTTCTGCGGCGGCCACACGCACGCGATCTCGCGCTACGGCATCAAGGACCTGCTGCCGGACAACGTCAACATGATCCACGGGCCGGGCTGCCCGGTGTGCGTGCTGCCGATCGGCCGCATCGACAACGCGATCCAGCTGGCGGCCGGACAACAAGGCGATCGTCTGCACCTACGCCGACACGATGCGCGTGCCGGCCTCCGGCGGCCTGTCGCTGATGAAGGCGAAGGCGCGCGGCGCCGACATCCGCATGATCTACTCGGCGGCCGACGCGCTGAGGATCGCGCAGGACAACCCGGGCCGCGAGGTCGTCTTCTTCGCGATCGGCTTCGAGACGACGACGCCGCCGACCGCGATCGTCATCCGCCAGGCGAAGGCGCTCGGCCTCGCGAACTTCACCGTCTTCTGCAACCACGTGCTGACGCCGTCGGCGATCACGCACATCCTCGAGTCGCCCGAGGTGCGCGAGCTCGGCACCGTGCCGCTCGACGGCTTCATCGGGCCGGCGCACGTCAGCACGGTGATCGGCAGCCAGCCGTACGAGTACTTCGCCGAGGAGTACCAGCGGCCCGGTCGTCATCGCCGGCTTCGAGCCGCTCGACGTCATGCAGGCGATCCTGATGCTCGTGCGGCAGCTGAACGACGGCCGCGCCGAGGTCGAGAACGAGTTCACGCGCGCGGTGACGCGCGAGGGCAACGAGAAGGCGAAGGCGCTGGTCGCGGACGTGTTCGAGCTGCGCAAGTCGTTCGAGTGGCGCGGCCTCGGCGAAGTGCCCTACTCGGCGCTGCGCATCAAGGACGCGTATGCCGACTTCGACGCCGAGCGACGCTTCGGCATCACCTACCGCTCGGTGGCCGACAACAAGGCGTGCGAGTGCGGCGCGATCCTGCGCGGCGTGAAGAAGCCGACCGACTGCAAGGTGTTCGGCACCGTGTGCACGCCGGAGAACCCGATCGGCTCGTGCATGGTCAGTTCGGAAGGCGCGTGCGCCGCGCACTACACCTACGGTCGCTTCAAGGACGTGAAGATCAAGGCCGCGTAAGCGCATGGGCACGATCAAGAAGGACTACATCCGGCCGGTCGACTTCAAGCACGGCCGCGTCGACATGACGCACGGCGGCGGCGGCCGCGCGATGGCGCAGCTGATCGACGAACTGTTCGCCGCCAGCTTCGCCAACGAGTGGCTGGCGCAGGGCAACGACGGCGCCGTGCATCGCACGCGCCGCCCGGCCGCCTGGTGATGGCCACCGACAGCCACGTGGTGTCGCCGCTGTTCTTTCCCGGCGGCGACATCGGCTGCCTGTCGGTGCACGGCACGCTGAACGACGTGGCGATGAACGGCGCGAAGCCGCTCTACCTGGCGGCGAGCTTCATCCTCGAGGAAGGCTTTCCGCTGGCCGACCTGAAGCGCATCGTCGAGTCGATGGCGGCCGCCTCGCGCGAAGCGGGCGTGCCGGTCGTCACCGGCGACACCAAGGTCGTCGAACAGGGCAAGGGCGACGGCGTCTTCATCACGACCACCGGCGTCGGCGTCGTGCCGCCCGGCGTGGAGATCTCCGGCGACCGCGCGCGCCCCGGCGACGCCATCCTGGTGTCCGGCTCGATCGGCGACCACGGCGTCGCGATCATGTCGCTGCGCGAGAACCTGAGCTTCGAAACGACGATCGAGTCCGACACGGCCGCGCTGCACGGCCTGGTCGCCGCGATGATCGAAGCCGTGCCGACGATCCGCTGCCTGCGCGATCCCGACGCGCGGCGGACTCGGCACCACGCTGAACGAGTTCGCCCGCCAGTCCGGCGTCGGCATGCTGATCCGCGAGGCGGACGATCCCGGTGAAGCCGCAGGTCAACGCCGCCTGCGAGTTCCTCGGGCTCGACCCGCTGTACGTCGCCAACGAGGGCAAGCTGATCGCGATCTGTCCGCCGGAGGACGCCGAGCGGCTGCTGGCGGTGATGCGCGCGCATCCGCGCGGCGCCGACGCCGCGATCATCGGCGAGGTCGTCGAGGACACGCACCGCTTCGTGCAGATGGAGACCGCGTTCGGCGGACGCCGCGTGGTGGACTGGCTCACCGGCGAGCAGCTTCCGCGCATCTGCTAGGCGGCACGCGCGATGCGCATCCTGCTGCTCGCGCACTCGTTCAACAGCCTGACGCAGCGGCTGTGGGTCGAACTGACCGACGCCGGCCACGAGGTGTCGCTCGAGTTCGACGTCCGCGACTCGGTCACGATCGAGGCCGTGCGGATGTTCGAGCCCGACCTGATCGTCGCGCCCTTCCTGAAGCGCGCGATCCCCGAAGCCGTGTGGAGGCACCACCGCTGCCTCGTCATCCATCCCGGCATCCGCGGCGACCGCGGTCCGTCGGCGCTCGACTGGGCCGTGCTGGACGGCGAGTCGCGCTGGGGCGTGACCGCGCTGCAGGCGAACGCGGAGATGGACGCGGGCGACATCTGGGCCAGCGTCGAGTTCGACATGCGGCCGGCGAGCAAGGGGTCGCTCTATCGCAACGAAGTGACCGAAGCCGCGGTCGCCGCCGCTGCGCCTCGACCCTGCAGCGCATCGCCGACGGCGTGCCGCCCGAGCCGCTGGATTACGCGAAGCCGGACGTGCGCGGACGGCTGCGTCCGCTGATGAAGCAGGCCGACCGCGCGATCGACTGGCAGCGCGACGATGCGACGACCGTGCTGCGCAAGATCCGCTGCGCCGACGGCGTCCCGGGCGTCGCGGACTCGATCCTCGACCTGCCGGTGCACCTGTACGACGCGCATCCGGAAGGCGAGCTGCGCGGGCCCGCCGGGCGCGGTCATCGCGCAGCGCCACGGCGCGATCTGCCGCGCGACGCGCGACGGCGCCGTGTGGATCACGCACCTGAAGGCGTCGCTCGACGAGGACCGGCCGTTCAAGCTGCCGGCCGCGATGGTGCTCGGCGACCGGCTGGCGGGCGTTCCGGAAGTCCCGGTGGCGCATGGACGCCGCCGGCGAACGGCGCACCTGGCGCGACATCCGCTACGAGGAGTCCGGCGCCGTCGGCGTGCTGCACTTCCCCTTCTACAACGGCGCGATGTCGACGCGCCAGTGCGAGCGCCTCACCGACGCGTATCGCCGCGCGTGCGGCCGGCCCACGCGGGTGATCGTGCTGGCCGGCGGGCACCGACTTCTGGTCGAACGGCATCCACCTGAACGTGATCGAAGCATCGGAACAGGCGGCCGAGGAATCGTGGCGCAACATCAACGCGATCGACGATCTCGCGCTCGCGATCCTGACCACCGAATCGCACCTCACGGTGTCCGCGCTGCAGGGCAACGCCGGCGCCGGCGGAGTCTTTCTCGCGCTGGCGGCCGACCGCGTCGTCGCCCGCACGGGCGTCGTGCTGAACCCGCACTACAAGGGCATGGGCAACCTGTACGGATCGGAGTACTGGACCTACCTGCTGCCGCGCCGGGTCGGCGCCGACGGCGCGCGGCGCATCACCGAAGCGCGCCTGCCGCTCGGCACGGAGGCCGCGCTGTCGATCGGCCTGATCGACGCGCACTACGGACGCGCTCCGGCGCCGTTCCTCGCCGAGACGGTCGCGCGTGCCAGCGAACTCGCGGGTGATGGCTGGACGCAGCGCCTGGCCGACAAGCGGGCGCGGCGCGCCGCGGACGAGGCGGCGAAGCCGCTGGCCGCCTACCGGGCCGAAGAACTGGAGCGGATGCGGCTCAACTTCTTCGGCTTCGACCCGAGCTACCACGTGGCCCGCTACAACTTCGTACGCAAGGTCGCCAAGTCGCGCACGCCGGTCTGGCTGGCGCGGCACCGGGATCGTCTCGCCGGGCAAGCAAGCCCGTCCGGCCGCCCTTAGCCCGCTCGGCGGTTGCGGCACGGTCCCGCCGGGCCCCTTGATCGTCGCCAAGGGGCGCGTCCGCCTTTGCGTCCATGATGAAACGGTGATGTGGCGACGGTCCAGGCGGACCCTCGCCCGTCGGGAGAGCCATGAACGCCCGCGTCGACCTGCCTGCGTCGCCCGATGTGGACGCGGCCATCATGCGCGTGCTGGCGGCCGAACAGGCTGCGCGCGCCGAGGTGGAGCGCTGCAAGCGAAGCGCCGAGCAGGCCCTTGAGGACGCGCATCGCCGCGCGCGGGAAATCGCGGAGCGCGCGGCGCGTCGCGCGGCGCGCGTGCATCGCTGGACCGATGCGGCGATCGCCGCGCGCCTCGCGGCGCTCGAATCGCAGCGCGCCGAACTCCTGCGCTCCGCCGGCGACGGCGACGACGGCCAGGCGCTTGCGCGGGCGGTCGAGCGCCTCGCCGACGAACTGACGGGTAGTCCCGAATGACCGGCGGCGTCTCCATCGAGTACGCGCACGCACGTGCCTCCGCGCGCCTGGGCCAGCGGCCGGACGAACGGCTGTGGCAACAGCTGCGCGCCCGCCGCCGGGTCGCGGCGCTGCTCGAGGCCGTGCGCAGTTCGCCGGCGGCTCCCTACGTCAGCGGCATCGATCCACGCGCGACGCCGGACGGGATCGAGATGGCGTTCCGGCAGCAGTTCCGGTTGCGGGTGGACGAAGCGGCGCTGTGGGCGCCGGACGCCTGGGTGGACGCCGTGCGCTGGACGAAGCCGCTGATCGACCTGCCCGCGCTCGTCCATCTCGCGACGCAGCGGGACCTGCCGCCGTGGATGCGCGTCGATCCGGAAGTCGCGCCGTATGCGGCGCCCACGCTGCCCGAGCGTCACGCCGCGCTCGCGGCGGGACCCCTGGCGCCGATCGCCTCGGTCTTCGCTGAAGCCGACGACAGCGCCGCCCAGCCGCACGCAGCGAAACGGCTGCACCGCATCCTCGCGGCCTGGGAGCGGCATTGGCGTTCGCTCTGGCCGGCGGTGAGCGCGGAAGAACACGCGAACCTCGACGCGCTCGTCCGCCTGCTGGTTCGGCACGAGCAGGACTTCGGATCGCTGGCAGTGGACGAGGCCGCGACAGCGCGGCTCGCTCTGGCCGCGCGGCTGTCCAGCCTGATGCGCCGGGCCGCGGCCCAGCCCGCCGCGCTCTTCGCGTGGCTTGCCCTGCTGGCGCTCGATCTCGAACACCTGCGCGCCGAGTTCGTCATGCGCGCCATCGAGGAAGCGGGAGCGCCGTGATGCTGCGGCCGCAACCGACCCGCTGGTTCGAGATCATCGCCGCGCGCAGCGACGCCTTTCTCACGCTGGAGTCGCTCGCGGCCGCGGGCTGCGTCGAGGTCGAGTGGCACGAAACGGACCGGCTGCCCGGCGCGAGCGGATCGCCCGCGGAGTGGCTGAAGCAGTACGAAGACCTCGCCCGAGCCTACAAGGCCTACTGGCCGGCGCCGGCGCGACGGCTCGCCCCCGAACGGCGCGCGCCCGGTGACGCGCTCGCCGCCGCCATCGCCGACGTGAAGCGGTGGGCCGACGACGCCGATCCGCTGATCCGCCGGCGGCAGGCGATCGAAGCGCGGATTTCCGAGCTCGCGCTGACCGAGCACGCGCTGCGGGAACTCGCCGACAGCACGGTCGACTTCCAGGCGCTGGCGCAGGCGAAGCACGGCGTCGTCGCGGCGCTGCTCGCCATACCCAACGACGCCGAGATCGATCTGCCCGTCAACGCGCTGACGCGCGTCGCCGCGCTGCCGAACGAACGGCTGGTGCTCGTGATCGGCGCACCGCCGGTCGTCGAGTCGGCCGCGCGTGCGGCCATCGAGGCCGGCGGACGGCGCGCCCGCTTCCCGGACTGGCTGCAACCCACCGCACAGGCCAACATCGCCCTGGTGGCCGCCAAGCTCGCCGAGGAGCAGGCCGCCCTCGGACCGGTCAAGGACGCGCTCGCCCAACTGGGGCAGCGCCACGCGCTGCCGCAGGCGCTGGCGACGGTCGCACGCGCGGCGTGGTGCTTCGAGCACGGCGGCGCGATCGACAGCGGCGACGTCTTCGCGCGCATCACCGGCTGGACCGTGGACGCGCAGAAGGTGATCGACGCGCTCGAGCGGTGCGGCGCACGCGCCGTCGTTGCGTTCCCGCTGCCGCCGCGCGGCGCCCGGCCGCCGCTCGTGCTGCGCAACCCGTGGTGGGCGCAGCCCTTCGAAGTCTTCACGCGGCTGGTCGGCATGCCGGGATCGGCCAGCGCCGATCCGAGCGCGCTGCTCGCCTTCGCGGTGCCGCTGATGTTCGGCTACATGTTCGGCGACGTCGGGCAGGGCCTGGTGCTCGCGCTCGCCGGCTGGCTGCTGCGCGACCGCATGCCCGTGCTGCGCCTGCTGGTGCCCGGCGGGCTCATGGCCGCGGTCTTCGGCCTCGTGTTCGGCAGCGTGTTCTCGCTGGAAACCGTGCTGCATCCGCTGTGGGTGGCGCCGCTCGAACATCCGCTGCCGGTGCTGGTCGCGCCGATCGTCGGTGGCGCGCTGCTGCTGATCGTCGGGCTGGCGCTGGGCGCCCTCGAAGCCTGGTGGGACGGGCTGTTCGGTCGCTGGTGGCTCCAGGACGCGCCCGTGCTGCTGAGCTACGTCGGCATCGCGCTCGGCTTCCTCACGCCCGCGGGCTGGATGCTCGCCGCCGCGGGCGCCGTGTGGGCCATGGGCGGCGCCGCCGTGGAAGCGCGCGGCGCGAAGGCGGCGCTCGGCGGCCTCGGCGAATGGCTCGAACGCACGCTGCAACTCGCCATCAACACGCTGTCGTTCGCGCGCGTCGGCGCGTTCGCGCTGGCCCATGCGGGGCTGTCGTCGGCCGTGGTCGCGCTCGCCGACAGCGCGGGCAGTCCGCTGCTGTTCGGCGTCATCCTCGTGCTCGGCAACGTGCTGATCCTGCTGATCGAGGGCCTCGTCGTCTCGATCCAGACCACCCGCCTCGTCCTGTTCGAATTCTTCACCCGCTTCTTCCGTGCCGAGGGCCGCGAGTTCCGCGCGCTGGCGGCCCCGCCCGTGATCACCGAGGAGAAATAGATGCGCCGCTTCGCCGTCCCGATGCTGCTGATTGCGCTCACCGCCGTGCTCGCCGCGTTCGGCACCGCGCTGCTCGCCTTTCCGGAGACCGCCGCGGCCCAGGGGGCGCGCGCGAGCGTGCCGCCGGACGCCTGGGCCGGCGGGCTCCTCGCCGCCGCGCTCGCCACCGGACTGTCGTCGATCGCCGGCGGCTACGCCGTGGCCAAACTCGGCACCGCCGCCGTCGGCGCGCTCGCCGAGAAGCCGGACCTCTTCGGCCGGCTGCTGATCCTCGTGGGTCTCGCCGAAGGCATCGCGATCTACGGCGTGATCATCTCGATCCTCATCCTGAACCGGCTCGCATGACGTCCGGCGCTGCCCACGCGTTCGAGGCGCGGCTGGCGTTCGTCGGCGACGCCGTGCGCGCGGCCGGCTATCGGCTGGGAGACTTCTTCACCGTGACGCCGGAGCGCGGGCACGAGACGCAGGCGGTCGAGCAGGCGATGGCGGCGGCGAGCGTCGTCGTCATCGACGCCGACGTGGCCGAGCGCCTGCCGCCCGCCCGCCTGGAAACCTGGCTTGCGCGCGGAGCGCCGCCGATCGTCATCGCGCCGCGCGCCGACGGCACCTGCAGCCGCGCCGATCCTGCCGAGCGCGTCCGCATCCAGCTTGGGCTCGAGGCATGACCCTCGCCGAGCGCACGGCCGCCCTGATCGCCACGGTCGAGCAGTACCGCGCGGAGCGGTGCGCGCGAACTCCTGCAGCCCGCGGCGGCAGAGGCGCACACGATCGTCCGAGGCGCACTGGGCGACGGCCGCCGCCGGGTCACCACCGCGATCGACGAAGAGCGCAAGCGCCTGCGGCGCGACGTCGGCGCGGTCGAAGCCAGCCTGGCCACGGAACGGCGACTCGTGGCGCAGCAGCGTGCCGTGCGGCAACTGGACCGTGCCTGGACGGCGCTGCGCGCAGCGCTGGCCGAAGCGCTGGTCCGAACCGGCGGCGCGTCGCGCGCTGGGTCGAGGCCCACCTCGACCGCGCCGTCGAGTGCCTGGCGCACGATGCCGAGTGGCGCATTCGCCACCACGCAGCGTGGCACGACGACGAACGCCGCGCTGCCGCCGCTGCGCTGCGAACGCGCGGCATCGGGGCGGCGTTCGAACACGATCCAGCGCTCAGCGCCGGCTTCGTCGTCACCTGCGGCCACAACGTGCTCGACGCGTCGCTCGACGGACTGCTCGCCGACCGTGCCGGCATCGAAGGCCGCCTGCTGCAGCGCCTGGAGGACGTTCCGGCATGACCGGATCGACCGCACGCATCACCTCGATCAGCGGTCCGGTGCTGCACGCCCGCATCGACGGCCCGTTCGTCCTGCGCGAGGCGATCCGCGTCGGGCCGAGCGGCCTCCTCGGCGAGGTCATCCGCGTCGAGCGCGACCGCATCATGGCCCAGGTCTACGAGGACACGACCGGACTGCGGCCGGGCGTCGCCATCGAGGGCAGCGGACATCTGCTCGGCATCCGCGTCGGGCCCGGACTGCTCGGACATATCTTCGACGGGCTGCTGCGGCCGCTGGCGCCCGACGCCAACGCGGTGCGCGCTCGTTTCCACTTCGCTCCACTCGTCGGCGTCGGTGATGCCGTCGCCGCCGGCAGCGTGTTCGGCCAGGTGGCGGCACCGGGCGCGCGTCTGCAGTCCGCGCTGGTGCCGCCCGATGTCGCCGCCGGCACCGTGACGTCGATCGTCGCCGAAAGCGACGTCGGCGACGAAGACGCCGTGCTGACGATCGCGCTCGCGGGACGGCACCCGGCGCCACATCGCGTTGAGCCACTTCTGGCCGGTGCGCACGCCGCGGCCCGTGCAGGCGCGCCTGCCATCGGACGAGCCGCTGGTCACCGGGCAGCGTGTGCTGGACTCGCTCTTCCCGATCGCGCTCGGGGGCAAGGGCGCGATTCCGGGCGGGTTCGGAACCGGCAAGACGATCCTGCTCGAGAGCCTCGCCAAGGGCTGCCTCGCGGATGTCATCGTCTACCTCGGCTGCGGCGAACGCGGCAACGAAATGGCGGGCGTCCTCGAGGAATTCCCGCAACTCGAGGATCCGCGCACCGGCCGCTCGCTGATGGAACGCACGGTCATCGTCGCCAACACGTCGAACATGCCGGTCGCCGCGCGCGAGGCGAGCATCTACTCGGCGGTCACGGTCGCCGAATACTTCCGCGACCAGGGACTGCACGTCGCGCTGATGGCCGATTCGACGAGCCGCTGGGCCGAGGCGCTGCGCGAGGTGTCCGGGCGATTCGGCGAACTGCCGGGCGAAGGCGGCTATCCGGCCTACCTGTCGAGCCGGCTCGCCGACTTCTACGAACGTGCCGCGAAAGTGCGCACGCTCAACGGCCTGACCGGATCGGTCACGCTGCTCGGCTCGATCAGCCCGCCGTCCGGGGACTTCTCGGAGCCGGTGACCAGCCACACCAAGCGCTACGTGCGCAGCTTCTGGGCGCTCGACGCCAGGCGCGCGCACGCGCGCTTCTATCCGGCCGTGAATCCGCTGCAGTCGTACTCGGAGGACGCGCTGGACCTCGCGGTGTGGTGGCTCAAGCGCTACGCGGACGTGCCGACCTCGCGCGCGCGCCGCGCGAGCGGCGAGAACGAGTGGCTGGAACTGCGGCGCCAGTTCCTGACGCTGCTGGACGAGCAGGCGCGACTCGAGCGCATGGCGCGCATCATCGGCAAGGACGCCCTGCCCGCGCGCCAGCGTCTGACGCTGCTCGCCGCCGAACTGGTCAACGAGGCCTTCCTGCGGCAATCGGCGTTCTCGGAGGTCGACCGCACCTGCAGTCCGGCGCGGCAGGCCCGCATGATGCGGCTCATCGCGCACTTCATCGAACTCTCGCAGTCCGCGGCAGCCCGCGGGATCACGCCCGAGCAGATCGCGGCGCTCGACGTCATGCGCCCGCTGTCCCGCATGTCCGAAGACATCGGGGAAGACCGGCTCGAGGAGTTCGCCGCGCTCGAAGCGCGCATGGAGCAGGCCATCAGCGCGCTCGCCCCGCAGACGGAGGAGACGCATGCAGCCTAGGGTGAGCGTCCACGACGCGGCGGTGCGCCTCGAGGGTCCGCTGCTGTTCATGCAGCGCACGCTGGACGTCGGCCTGAACGAGGCGGTCAGCGTGACCGGCCGCGACGGCACGGCGAAGCTGGGCCGCGTCGCCGCCCTCGACGAGGACCTGGTGACGATCGAAATGCTCGAGCCTTCCAGCGGACTTGCGCTCGAAGGCACGGTGGTGCGTTTCCTCGGCGCGCCGATCGAGTTCGGCGTCGGGCCCGCGCTGCTCGGCCGCATCTTCAACGGCGTCGGCCAGGTCATCGACGGCGGCCCGCCGCTCGCGGAGAAGGAACGCCTGCGCGTCGACGGGGTGCCGATGAATCCGGTGACGCGCGCCACGCCGCGCTCGTTCATCGAGACCGGCATCACCGCGATCGACCTGATGAACTCGCTGGTGCGCGGACAGAAGCTGCCGATCTTCTCCGGCGGCGGCCTGCCGCACGATCGCATCGCGGTGGAGATCGCCGCCAACGCCCGGCTGCGCGGCGACGAAGCCGGCGACTTCGCGATCATCTTCGCGGGCATCGGCGTGCCGCACACGACGGCCGAGTACTTCCGGCGCTCGCTCGAGCAGTCCGGCGCGCTGGAGCGCAGCGCGCTGTTCCTGAACCTCGCGAGCGACTCGTCGACCCAGCGGCTGCTGACCCCGCGCTTCGCGCTCACCGCCGCCGAGTACCTCGCCTTCGAATGCGGCAAGCACGTGCTCGTCATCATCACCGACCTCACCAACTACTGCGAAGCGCTGCGCGAAGTCGCGGGCGCCAAGGGCGAGGTGCCGGGACGCAAGGGCTATCCGGGATACATGTACTCGGACCTCGCGACGCTGTACGAGCGCGCGGGCTGCGTGCACGGCGCGAAGGGCACGCTCACGCAGCTGCCGATTCTCACCATGCCGTCCGACGACATCGGCCATCCGATCCCCGATCTTTCCGGCTACATCACGGAAGGCCAGATCGTGCTGTCGCGTGAACTCGACCGCGCCGGCGTCTATCCGCCCGTCAACGTGCTGCCGAGCCTGTCGCGCCTGATGAAGGACGGCACCGGCAAGGGCCACACGCATGCCGATCACCCGGCCCTGTCGAGCCAGTTGTACGCGGCCTACGCGCGCTCGACCCAGGCCCGGCTGCTGGCCAGCGTGGTCGGCGAGGACGGCCTGGCGGAAACGGATCGGCGCTACCTGGCGTTCGGCACGGCGTTCGAGCGGCACGCTGATCTCGCAGGCGCAGCCGCGCACGCTGGAAGACAGCATGGACGCGGGCTGGGACCTGCTGCGGGCGCTGCCGAGGAACGAACTGGCGCGGCTGTCCGACGCGCAGATCGCCGAGCATCTGCCCAGCGAGCAAGGGACGGAAGCGGCTGCATGAACGACGTCACGCCGACCCGCAGCCTGCTGATCGCGCTCGGCGACGAGCGCCGCACGATGCGCGAGGGGTCGGCCTTCCTCGACGAGAAGTGCCTGCTGCTGGCCGGCGAGATGCTGCGCGAGGTGCGCCGCCATCGCGAGCTGATGCAGGAACTGCGGCGGCTGGACGCGATTGCGCGCGAGGCGCTGCGGGGCGCGGTCGGACGCCACGGCGTCAACGGTCTGCAGGTCTACGCCGCGCCGCCGACCCGCGACCGGGTCGAATTGCACGGGCGCTCGCTCCTCGGCGTGGCGCTCGTCAGCGCGCGGCTCGAGCGGTCAGCGGCCTCGAGTCCGTGCGCCGTGCACCCTTCCCCGGAAGCGTCCGCATGTCGCGCGGCGCATCACCACCTCGCGGTTCGGCTGGTCGAACTGGCGGCGGTGTCGACCAACCTCGCGCGCCTGCACGCCGAGTACCGCCGCACCGTGCGCCGCGTCCGTGCGCTGCAGGACGTGCTGCTGCCCGAACTCGAGGCTTCGATGGCCGACATCGACACGCGCCTCGAAGACCTCGAGCGTGAAGACGCCCTGGCCTCGCGCCGTCGCGCCTGACGCTCGGCTACCCTTGCCGCTTTTCCGCGACGCCGCCCTGCCCCGGCCCGGGTCACGGCGCCGCGCCGAACCGCATGAGAGAAATGCACCGCAGCGCGCTGGTGCCGTACAGCGCCGAGCAGATGTTCGACCTGATCGAACAGGTCGAGCGCTACCCGCAGTTCCTGCCCTGGTGCACCCGCACCGAACTGCTCGAGCGCACGGACGCGACGGTCGTCGGCGACGGTCGAGGTCGGCTTCCGCGACCTGCACGTGCGGGTGACGACGCGCAACGAGAAGCGGCGCCCCGAGTGGATGGCGATCCACATGGAGGACGGCTCCTTCCGTCACTTCTTCGGTGAGTGGAGGCTGGCCGCGCTCGGGACGCTGGGCTGCCGGATCGACTTCACCTTGCGGTACGAACTTGCGCTGCACGCGGAGAAGCTGGCCGGACCGCTGATCGACCACGCGGCCAACCAGATGGTCGACGCGTTCGTGCGCCGCGCCGAGGCCGTGTACGGCGAGCCCGGCGGAGGCGGCACTCAGGGTCGACGGAGCCGCGTCAACCCGCCGGGACCTGATCCGTTAGACTCCATGCCGGCCGGAAAAACCGGACCGGATCAGGTGCCGCACGGCGGCTCAATACAGGGGGATTCAATGAAATCGTTGATGTTTGCAGTGCTTGCGGCCGTTGGTCTTTCCGCTGCCGGCGTAGCGCAGGCCAACCCGGAACTCGCTCAGAAAAGCGGCTGCATGAATTGCCACGCGGTCGACACCAAGAAGATGGGCCCGTCGTTCAAGGACATCGCCAAGAAGTTCAAGGGCAACGCCACGGCCGAAGCCGACCTGGTCGCCAAGCTGAAGTCCGGCAAGGGTCACCCCGCGGTCAAGTCCTCGGACGAGGACACGAAGGCCCTCGTGAAATGGGCCCTCGCGCAGTGAGGTCCTGAAGCTCCTGAAAAAGCCGGCCACGCGCCGGCTTTTTCATGCCGATGAACCTTGACGCGGCTCAGCCCGAAGCCGCCCTCCGAGGTTTACCGTCGTGTACGCGCTGTTCGGCTCGCGCGACGGCGCCCGGTGCATCCGGCGGAACCGCGGGTCAACGTTCGAATGGAAAGGAGCACGATGAAGAAGGTTGCAATGATTCTGGCTGCCGCGGGGCTGCTGATGGCCGGCACGGCGCAAGCGAGCGCCGACCTGGCCGACAAGTCGGGCTGCAACAAGTGCCACGCGATGGACACGAAGAAGATGGGCCCGTCCTACAAGGACATGGGCAAGAAGCTCAAGAGCGCCAAGGCCGAGGAAGTCGTCGCCAAGCTGAAGGAAGGCAAAGGCCATCCGAAGCAGGCCGCGTCGGAAGCCGACCTGATGACGCTCACCAAGTGGATCCAGTCGCTGTAAGAACGCGGGACCCACGAAAAAAAGCCGGCTTGCGCCGGCTTTTTTGTTGCCGCTCGGAGAGGCGGCCGACCCCTCCTTGCGAGAACTCCTAGAAATCGGCGGCCGGACTGTCCACCACGATGCGCGACGCCTTTCCGCGCTCACCGTGACAATTCGCGCAGCCCGCGTCCCAATCGTCCCTGTTAGCGTATCCCTCCCAGACGCCCGTATAGCTGTTCCACTGCTTGTCCAGGAACTGATGATGCCCGGTGGCCGGGTTCTTGACCAGGAAGCGCTGCTTCCAGCGGGTGCCCGACCACCATCTCGACGTCGTCGAAAGCGTACAACTTCCCGTCCAGGTTGCCCCGACTGGGTCCCGGGTTGCCCTTGCTGTCCACCGTCCAGTACTGGGCGGCCTCCTTCAGCAGATCGCCGTGCGGCGCGCGAGCCACCTTCGCGTGATACGTTTCCTTCCAGTTCTTCACGTCGCCTGGATGGCAGGCATCGCAGTCGGCCCGGCCTGACGAGGCTGCGGCACTCGCCGTCGGGGCCACGTTCGCGTCGGTCATGCAGCCGGCCAGGAGCATCACGCCCAGCCCGGCGATCACCGCCACCCATCGAAAACGCCACCGGTTGTCCATCTAGGCTGTCTGCAGTAAGACCCTGGGCGATGACTTCGCCTCCTGTGCGCCAGAGTGCCCGGGAGCGGTCCCGGAACGCTTGACCTGAGGCAAGGCGGGCCCTCGGGCCCGTCGCTCCCTTGACTTCGATTAACCTTCGCTCGACGCCCGCTTCGCACCGCCGATCCACCGAATCCCCCACCCGGCCGACGATTCCATGACGGCCGACCGTCCCGACCGCAACCGCCCTCCATGACGACAACCGCCTGGCCTCCGACGCTCACGACTCCACTCTCGCATGACGCCATCAAGGTGCTGCTGCTCGGGTCAGGCGAACTCGGCAAGGAGGTCGTGATCGCGCTGCAGCGGCTTGGCGTCGAGGTGATCGCGGCGGACCGCTATCCGAACGCGCCGGCGCATCAGGTGGCGCATCGTTCGCACGTGCTGAACATGGCCGACCCCCAGGCGCTGCGCGCGCTGGTCGAAAGCGTGCGGCCGGCGATCGTCGTGCCGGAGATCGAGGCCATCGCCACCGAGGCCCTGGTCGAGATCGAACGCGACGGACTGGCGCGCGTCGTGCCGACGGCGCGCGCGGCCCAGCTGACGATGAACCGCGAGGGGATCCGGCGGCTGGCCGCCGAACAGCTTGGGCTGCCGACCTCGCCGTACCGCTTCGCCAGCACGCTGGACGAATTGCGGGCAGCCGTCCGCGAGATCGGCCTGCCGTGCGTCATCAAGCCCGTGATGTCGTCGTCGGGCAAGGGCCAGAGCAAGGTCGACCGCGCCGACGAGATCGACCTTGCGTGGGCCTACGCCAACGCGGGCGGCCGCGTCGCGCTCGGGCGCGCCATCGTCGAAGGCTACATCGACTTCGACTACGAGATCACGCAGCTCACGGTGCGGGCGCTGGGCGCCGACGGCCGGATCGCGACGCACTTCTGCGAGCCGATCGGCCACGTGCAGGTGGCGGGCGACTACGTCGAAAGCTGGCAGCCGCATCCGATGAGTCCCGTCGCGCTGCGAGAAGAGCCGCGAAATCGCGCGGCTCGTCACCGACGAACTGGGAGGCACCGGCATCTTCGGTGTCGAACTCTTCGTGAAAGGCGACGAAGTGTGGTTCTCGGAAGTCAGCCCGCGTCCGCACGACACCGGGATGGTGACGATGGCAACCCAGTGGCAGAACGAGTTCGAACTCCATGCGCGCGCGCTGCTCGGCCTGCCGGTCGACGCCTCGCTGCGCAATCCTGGTGCGAGCGCCGTGATCTACGGCGGCCATGACGCCGGTGCCATGCGCTTCGACGGCGTCGCGGAGGCGATGGCGGTACCCGGGGCCGATCTCCGGCTGTTCGGCAAGCCCGAGTCGTTCCGGAAGCGCCGCATGGGCGTGGCCCTGGCCCGGGCCGACTCGGTGGACGAAGCGCGGGTCCGCGCCAGGCAGGCCGCGGCGCTGGTCCGGCCGACCCCGGCCTGAGGGTCGGGCCGAGGCCTGGCCTCGCCTGCCGCCTGACGGCGGTTGCCGACGAGCGCTCCCCGCGGTCTACAATCGCCCGATCAGGCTCCGGCCGCGCGCCCAAGTACACCAATGAAAATCCTGGTCGTCGACGACCACTCGCTGATCACCGACGCCCTGAGCGTCCTGTTCCTCGACCTCGACCGCGACGGCCGAGGTGCTGACGACGCGAACCGCCGAGGGTGGCATGGAGATGCTGAACCAGCATCCCGACCTCGACCTCGTCGTGCTCGACCTCGGCATGCCGGGCGTCTCCGGCACCTCGCTGCTCGAGTCGATGGTGGCGCACTCGCCCGAGATGAAGATCCTCGTGCTCTCCGGGCAGCAGGACCCGCGCAACGTCATGCGCGTGCTGCAACTGGGCGCGGCCGGCTTCGTCCCGAAGTCGATGGCCTCCGACACGCTGCTCGCCGCGGTGAAGTTCGTGCTCTCCGGCGGTGTCTACATCCCGGCCGACCTGCTCGAGGAAGTGAATCGCGTCGCGATGATCGGCACGCCCGAGCGCTCGCGCGATGTCGGCCGGCGCGCGGGTGGAGCTGACCGAACGCCAGGAGCAGGTGCTGCAGTTGCTGGCGCGCGGCGCGCCGATCAAGATCATCTGCCGTGAACTGGGCCTGTCCGAGGGCACGGTCAAGACGCACGTGACGGCGATCTACCGCGCCTTCAACGCGTCCAATCGCACCGAAGCCCTGCTCGCCGCGCGGCGGCACGGCTACGACATCGGCTGACTTCCGGTCCGCGCGTCGGCCTTCGGCCAGTGCGGTGCCGCGCAGGACACCCTAGGTCGCCGATTCGCTGCCCGTCGCGGGAACCGTGTTGCCGTCCAGGTCGGGCGGCCGCACCACCGGCAGCGTCGTCATTCCCAGCACTTCGGCGAGCGTGTTGTTCAGCACGGCGGCTGTCGTCGGCTTCTGCAGCACGGGCGGCTCCTCGGTCCGGCTGCGCGCGATCGCGGCCACCAGCGACGGATTGAGCGCCATGCGCGCGTGCATGGCACGCTGGAAGTCGCCGACCACCTCGGCGCCCTGCACGGCGGTCAGCATGATGACCGGCACCGGGAAGCCCACCAGTTCGCGGATGCGGAACACGGACTCGACGCCGCTGATCGAATGCGGCCCGAGGTTGTGGTCGGCCAGCACGGCATCGACGCGCTCGTGCCCCGCGATGCCGCGGATCAACTGCGCGTTGAAACCGGTCGACGGCACGACCGACGCGCCCCACGAGCGGACCAGCCGCGTCAGGCTGTTGAGGATTTCGGCGTTGTCCTCCAGCACGACGATGGTGTGGCCTTCGAGCGAGCGCATCACCATGTCCACCGTTTCGGGCGCGGAACGCTTCGCGCGCACCGGCATGATGGACAGCGGCACCTCGACGCGGAAGACGGTTCCGGTTCCCGGCCGCGTCGTGACGATCAGCGGATGGCCGAGCAGGCCGCAGATCCGCTTGACGATCGACAGTCCCAGGCCGAAGCCGGTGCCGCTGTTCTCGGCCTTCGAGCTTTCGCCGCGATAGAACTCCTCGAAGATGCGATCGAGTTCGACCTGCTTGATGCCCGGCCCGGTGTCCCACACTTCGAGGCTGATCAGTCCGCCCCGCGGCCGCGCCGCCAGCAGAACGCCGCCGCGCTGGGTGTAGCGGATCGCGTTGGCGAGCAGGTTGCGGATCACCCGCTGCAGCAGCATGGGATCGCTGTCGACGGCGAAGCCGCCCCGGCGCACGCGCAGCGACAGCCCTTGGACGCGGCCAGCGGCGTGAATTCCTGCTCGAGCAGGGAGAACATCTCGTCGAGCGTGACCTGGTCGACCTTCGGCTGGATCGAACCCGAGTCGAGCCGCGAGATCTCGAGCAGTTCCTCCACCAGCTTCGACAGCGACTCCACCGCGGTCGACATGTTGTTCACCAGTGGCTCGAGCGGACCGGTGGCGCGCTTCTTCAGGAGCGACACGTAGATGCCGATAGCCTGCAGCGGCTGGCGCAGGTCGTGGCTGGCGGCCGCGAAGAACTGCGTCTTCGAGCGCGTGGCGTTCTCGGCTTCGCGGCGCGCGTCCTCGGCGAGCCGCTTCTCGGCCATCAACTGGTCGACCAGCACCTCGTTCTCGTAGTTGTTCTTCACCGACTCGAACACGGCGTCGCCGAAGTTGCGGCCGTAGAACACCGTGAAGAAGAACACCGCCGCCATCACCACCGCGGCGGTGTAGTAGGTCGGGTCCTGCTCCCAGACCATGCGCGTGATGAGCGGCATCACGGTGAGCAGCATGAACGCATAGAAGGCCGGCCGATGGCTGGCGTAGAGCGTCAGCGAGCCGAACGCGACCGACAGCACCACGGCGACCAGCACCACCTGGTGCAGCGGCTGGTCCTGCGAGAAGAAGAGAAAGCCGGCGACGCCCCACAGCGCGCCGGCGACCACCGCGAGCACCACCCACCGGTTGGCCCAGCGCTGTACCTGGTCGACGACCTCGGCTGCATGCCGGAACTTGTACGCCACACGCACGCGCGCGAGCGATTCCAGCAGGATCAGCATGAACCAGCCCATCAGCAGGTTCTGGTTCATCGAGTACCAGAGCACCATCACCAGCGCGAAGGCGCCCACGATGCTGACGAGCACCGACTGCGGAACCTGCCGGTACACGGACGCCATCACGCCCGCGAGTATCTTTTCCTTGCGCTGTTCGGCGGTCTCGACGGCCAGGCCGAACCGGGTCAGTGGACCGGACACGGAAACGTCACTCCTGAGAGGCAAATCGGCATGCGCCGATGATAGGCGAGGCGCCTCGCCGCCACATCGTCCGGACGGCCGCCTTCCCGCGCCACTTCGCGCGTTCGACCGCCCTCTTCCCTATACTTGCGTCCGTCGCGGCGGCCGTTCGGTCGCCGATTTTTTGCCTTGGGGAGACTTCGATGGCGCCGTTCCGACTGACCCTGGCCGCGTGCGCGCTGACGCTCGCGGCGCCCGCCCTCAACGCGAAGCCGGTCGACCAGGTGCGGGTCGGATTTTCGACGTCCATATCCGGACCGTTCGCGGCTCTCGGCGCCGAGGCGCGCGACGGCTTCAACCTCGGCATCAAGCAACTCGGCGGCAAGCTCGGCGGGATCCCGGTCGAGGTGTTCGCCACCGACGAAGCCGGCAACCCGGACACCGGCCGGCAGCACGTCGACCGCTACATCAAGCGCGATCGCATCCACTTCTACACCGGCCCGATCGGATCGAACGTCGCGCTGGCCGTCGGCCCGGCGCTGTTCGCGTCCCAGGTCTTCTACCTCAGCAACAACGCCGGCCCGTCGCAACTGGCCGGCAGCCAGTGCAACCGGTTCTTCTTCGGCACGGCGTGGCAGAACGACGCGTACCACGAGGCCGCCGGCAAGTTCTCGGCAGAGCGCGGCTTCAAGAAGGTTGCGGTGCTTGCGCCCAACTACCCGGCGGGACAGGACGCGATCAACGGCTTCAAGCGCGGCTTCGGCAAGCCCGTCGTGTCCGAGACCTTCACCAAGCTCGGCCAGCTCGACTACGCCGCCGAACTCGCGCAGGTGCGCGCGGACGCGCCGGACGCGCTCTACATCTTCCTGCCCGGCGGCATGGGCATCAACTTCATCAAGCAGTTCGTCGGCGCCGGACTGTCGAAGTCCACGCAGATCGTCGGTCCCGGCTTCTCCGCCGACGAGGACGTGATCCGCGCGGTGGGCGAGCCGATGCTCGGCCTCTTCAACACCGCGCACTGGAACCACGACTTCACGAACCCGGCGAGCCAGGCCTTCGTGCAGGCCTACGTCAAGGAATACGGCCGCCTGCCGTCGATCTACGCCGCGCAGGCCTACGACGTCGTGCTGATGATGGACGCGGCGGTGCGCGACACGCAAGGGCGAACTCGACAACAAGGACGCGGTGCACGCGGCGCTGAAGAAGGCGAGCTTCAAGTCCGTGCGCGGCGACTTCAGATTCGGACCGAACCAGTTTCCGATCCAGGACTACTACCTGCGCACCATCGGCAAGGACGCGCAGGGACGCATCACGAACCGAACCCTGAACAAGGTGTTCACCGCGCACCAGGACACGTACGCGGGCCAGTGCGCGATGAAATGACCGGAGTGCGCGGCGCGCCGCCCCGGCGGCCGCGCCGCGACGCGGACGACGAGCGCCAGGCGCCGCGTGGAGGCGCCGCGCGCGGCGCGACGATGACCAGCACCCTCGTCTTCGAGCAGTTCCTGAACGGCCTGCAGTTCGGGCTGATGCTGTTCCTGATCGCCGCCGGCCTGACGCTCGTGTTCGGCATCATGGACGTGCTGAACCTGGCGCACGGTTCGCTCTACATGGTCGGCGCCTACCTCGCGGCGACGCTCACCGCAGGCCGCCGGTTCGTTCTGGCTGGGACTCGTGCTCGCGGTGCTGGCCACGGGCGTCGTCGGCATCGTGCTCGAAGTGCTGCTGGTGCGCCGCCTGTACCGGCGCGATCACCTCTCGCAGGTGCTGGCCACCTTCGCGGTGATCCTGATCGCCGACGATCTCGTCAAGATGATCTGGGGCCCGGCGCCGATCATGCTCGCCGCGCCGGCCGCGCTGGCGGGCCCGGTCGAACTGCTGCCCGGCTTCTTCTACCCCGCCTACCGGCTGCTGATCATCGCCGTCGGACTCGCCATCGCCGTCGGCCTCTACCTGCTGGTGGCGCGCACGCGCACCGGCATGCTGGTGCGCGCCGGCAGCAGCAACCGCGAGATGGCCGCGGTCATGGGCGTGCGCGTCGACCGCCTGTTCGCGCTCATCTTCGTGCTCGGCGCGATGCTCGCGGCCGTCGCCGGCGCGCTGCTCGGACCCGCTGCTCGCGGTCGAGATCGGCATGGGCGAGAACATCCTGATCCTCGCGCTGGTCGTCATCGTCATCGGCGGCATCGGCTCGATCCGCGGCGCGTTCGTCGGCGCGGTGCTGGTCGGCGTCGTCGACACCGTCCGGCCGCGCCTTCCTGCCCGGCCTGCTCGGCGAGTTCCTCAGCACGTCGGCCGCCGCGCAGCTCGGGCCCGGCGCTCGCGGCGATCGCGATCTACGTGCTGATGGCCGCCGTGCTGTTCTTCCGGCCGCAGGGCCTGTTTCCGGCGCGCGCATGATGGCGACCGACCGCCTGCGTCGCGCGCTGCCCTGGCTGCTGCTCGCCGCGGCGCTGGCGTTCCCGTGGGTCGCCGGCGCCGCTCGACCAGTCGTTCTACATCGGCGTGGTCCGGCGCATCCTCATCTTCGCCATCGCCGCGACCAGCCTGAACTTCATCCTCGGCTACGGCGGCATGGTGAGCCTCGGCCACGCCGCGTTCTTCGGCGTCGGCGCCTACACGGTCGGCGTGCTGGCCACCGAAGGCATCGCCAGCGCCTGGATCGCCTGGCCGGCGGCCGTCGCGGTCGCCGCGGCTCGCGGCGGTGGCGATCGGCGCGATCTCGCTGCGCACGCGCGGCGTGTACTTCATCATGATCACGCTCGCGTTCGCGCAGATGATCTACTACGTCGCCGTCGGGCTGAAGCGCTACGGCGGCGAGGACGGACTCAACCTGCCCGCGCAGTCGACGCTCGGCTTCGGCATCGACCTCGGCAGCGACATCGCCTTCTACTACGTCGTGCTCGCGCATGCTGGTCGCGGTGCTCGTCGCCTTCGACCGCATGCTCGATGCCCGCTTCGGCCGCGCGCTGATCGGCATCCGCGAGAACGAGGCGCGCATGGAGTCGCTCGGCTACCCGACCTTCCGCTTCCGTCTCGCGGCCTTCGCGATCGCCGGCGGCGTCGCCGGGCTGGCCGGCGCGCTGTTCGCCAACCACAACCTGTTCGTCAGTCCGTCGGTGCTGCACTGGACGCAGTCGGCGACCTTCGTCGTGATGGTGATCCTCGGCGGCATCGGCTATCGCTACGGCGGCGTCGCTGGGCGCGCTCGTGCTGCTGCTGCTCGAGGAGATCCTCGCCGCGTACACCGAGTTCTGGCACCTGCCGCTCGGCGTGCTGCTGCTCGCCGTCGTCTTCCTCGCGCCGCACGGACTGTCCGGGCTGGCTCGAACGGCGGGCGGCCCGATGACCCTGCTCGCGCGTCCGCGGCCTGACCAAGCGCTTCGGCGGTCTCGTCGCGACCGATCGCCTCGACCTCGCGGTCGCGCGCGGCGAAGTGCACGCCGTGATCGGCCCGAACGGCGCCGGCAAGACCACGCTGATCGCGCAGCTCGCCGGCACGCTCGCGCCCGACGCCGGCAGCATCGCGATGGACGGCGTCGACGTCACGCGCCGATCCGCGCACGCGCGCGTGGCGCACGGCATCGCGCGCTCGTATCAGGTCACCAACGTCTTCCGCCGCTTCACGTCGCTCGACAACGCGGCGCTCGCCGTGCAGGCCTGCGCCGGATCCAGCTTCCGCTTCTGGCGACCGGCGCGCGCCGAACGCGCCCTCCTGCGACGAAGCGCACGCACTGCTCGCGCGCGTCGGCCTGCAGGATCGCGCGCCGGTGCCGGCCGGCGCCCTCGCGCACGGCGAGCAGCGGCAGCTCGAAGTGGCGCTGGCGCTCGCGTCGCGCCCGCGCCTGCTGCTGCTCGACGAGCCGATGGCCGGCATGGGACCCGACGAGTCGGAGCGCATGGTGGCGCTGATCGCAGGCGCCTGAAGGGCAGCGTCACCATCGTGCTGGTCGAGCACGACATGGACGCGGTCTTCCGGCTGGCCGACCGCATCTCGGTGCTCGTGTACGGCCGCGTGCTCGCGACCGGCGCGCCGGCCGAGATCCGCGCGAATGCCGAGGTGCGGCAGGCCTACCTCGGCGACGAGGCGGCCGCATGACGCCTGCTCGAACTGCGTCAAGCGTCGAGGCGGGCTACGGCGCGAGCCAGGTGCTGTTCGGCATCGACCTCGCCGTGCGCGAGGGCGAGGTCGCCACGCTGCTCGGGCGCAACGGCATGGGCAAGACGACGACGCTGCGCGCGCTGTTCGGTCTCATTCCGCTCAAGGGCGGCGAGATCCGCTTCGCCGGCGAGCGCCTTGCACGGCCGCGCCACCGACGCCATCGCGCGGCTCGGCATCGCGCTGGTGCCCGAAGGCCGGCAGATCTTCCCCAACCTGACCGTGCGCGAGAACCTCGAGGCATTCGCCGAGAACCGCAGCGGCGCGCACGAGCCCGTGGAACGCGACGCGCGTCCTCGCGCTGTTCCCGCGCCTCGCCGAGCGCGGCGCGCGCCATGGGCAACCAGCTGTCGGGCGGCGAGCAGCAGATGCTCGCGATCGGCCGCGCGCTGATGACCAATCCGCGCCTGCTGATCCTCGACGAGGCCACCGAGGGCCTGGCGCCGCTGGTGCGCGAGGACATCTGGCGCTGCCTCGCGGAGCTGAAGCGACGCCGGCCAGACGATCCTCGTGATCGACAAGTACGTCGACCGCCTGGTGCAGCTCGCCGACCAGCACACGATCCTCGAGCGCGGACGCGTCGTCTGGCGCGGCGACTCCGCGGCGCTCGCCGCCGACACATCGCTCTGGCATCGCTACCTCGGCGTCTGATCGGCGCCGCGGCTGCCGACGCTGCGCGGATGTCTGGGCCGCGCCCCGGCCGACGCCGATCTGCGCCTAGCCGAGCGCCGGATAGCGCGACAGTTCGAGCGTTGCGCGCCCGCCGCGCCGGACCGCCAGGCGCGCGCGACCACCGACGGGAAGCGTCAGCTTGCGCCGCACGTGGCCGAACGGCAGCCCGGCGTAGACCGGCACGCTTGCTCACTTTCCGCAGGCGCTCCACCACCGACCGGACAGGCCGAAGCCGTTGTCGTTGGGCATCGGCGTGACCGGATCGAAATCGCCGAGCACGATCGCCGCCTGCCGCTGCAGCACGCCGGCGTGCGACCAGCTGCAGGAACATCCGCTCGATCTTGTAGGCGGGCTCGTTGACGTCCTCGACGAACAGGATGCCGTCGCGCACGCGCGGCATGAACGGCGTGCCGAGCAGCGGACACCACCATCGCGAGGTTGCCGCCCCACAGCCGCCCCTCGACCGTGCGCACCGGACCGTCCAGAGGCAAGCTCGACGGCATAGCGGCGCGTCTGCCAGGACGCCGAAGAAGTGCTCCACCGTGAACGGATCGGGCTGCTCGGCGCCGAAGTCGCCCGCCGACGGGCCGGCGAAGCTGACGCCGCCGTGCGCGAGCATAGGCGAGGTTGAACGCCGTGAAGTCGCTGTAGCCGACCAGCCGCCGCCTTGCGCGCGCGGATGGCGGCGTAGTCGATGCGATCGAGCAGCCGCGACAGCCCGTAGCCGCCGCGCGCGGACAGCACGAGATCGATCGAAGGATCGGTCGCGAAGCGCTGCAGTTCCGCCAGCCGCAGCTCGTCCGGGCCGGCGAACCGCTGCTCGCGCGCGAACACGCTCTCGCCGGCCATCACGCGCCAGCCCTGCCGCGCGAAGAAACGCGCCGCGCGATCGATCGACCGCGGGGTCCGGCAGGTAGCCGGACGGCGCCACCAGTCCGAGCGTCCTAGAGCGCGGCATCGTCGTCCTCGTCGACGGGCAGGCTGCCCGCTCCGCTTCAGTTCGCGGCGCTCGGCGAAGAACTTCGACAGCAGGCCGGCGCTGTCCTGCGCCAGCACGCCCGCCGCGCACCTGCGTGTGGTGGTTGAGCTTCGGCTCGGCGAACAGGTCCACCACGCTTCCGCAGGCGCCGGTCTTGGGATCGCTCGCGCCGAACACGACCCGCTTGATGCGCGCGTGCTGCATGGCGCCCGCGCACATCGCGCACGGTTCGAGCGTCACGTACACCTCGCAATGGCTCAGGCGATAGTTGCCGAGCAGTTCCGCCGCCGCGCGCATCGCCTGGATCTCCGCGTGCGCGGTCGGATCGCTGTTGCCGATCGGCTGGTTGAAGCCGGTGGCGATCACCTGGCCGTCCTTGACCACGACCGCACCGACCGGAACCTCGGCCAGCGCCCACGCGTTGTGGGCCTGGTCGAGCGCGAGTCGCATGAACGTTTCGTCGGCGTCGATCGACTCCGCCGGGCTGCTCCGTCACCTGGATCTGGCTCGCCAGCCACGCCTGCCGCTTCGCCTCGCGCTGCGCGTCGCGCGCCTCGCGGGCCTGCGCGACCGCGTCGGCCGCAGCGCCCGGACCGAGGTCCGCCGCCGCTGCCGACAACCACGTCCGGCAAGGTGCCGCGCCGGTAGTCGCTGCCGAAGTCCGACCGGCGGACGAAGCCGGTGTCGACCAGCCAGCGCCGCAACTCGACGTGGTCCGTGTCGAGCATCGCGCCGGCAGTCGACAGGAACTGCTTGAGCACCGTGTTCGCGCCGCGCTCGTCGAGCAGTCTGTCGGCCGGGAAGAACAGCGTCGCGGTGGCGAACACGAGTTCGAGGTCGCGCCCATCCTTCTGCTGCAGCGTGGAGAGGTGCACGCCCTGCCGAACCGCCAGTTGTGCCAGCCGCTCCAGCCAGCCCGCCGTCGAGATGGCGGCGTGTTCTGTCGTCATGGCGAGAGTCTACCGACCGGCCGTCGATCGGCGGCACGACGGAAGTCGGCGGCAGGTAACGGGAAAAATGGCGACTGTTTGACCGTACCGCGCTGCCAGTCGATCGGACGGAGGCGGTAGCATCCGGTCGCTGCCGCCCCATCCGGAGAAAGCCATGAGCCGCCACGTCATCGTGTCATTCGGTCAAGGCACCGAGTTCGAGTACAAGATCCCGGCCGCCGAAGCTGGCCGGCCTCCCGGCAGACGCCGCGCGCCAGTGGTTCGACCGCGAGTTCATCGCGCTGGAGTGCGACGTGCCCTCTCCCGATCGGCAAGGTGCTGATCGCCGACCGCGTCCTGAGCGTCGCCAAGTACGCCGGCGCGCAGCGCTTTCGCGATCACGCGGACTGGGCGCATGAGTTCGCGCGCAACGCCGCCGTGATGCTCGGACGCGACCTGGTGCGCGTCGACGTGCCCAACTACACCGTCGGTTACTAGGAAGACCGGTGCCGGGGCCGACCGGGTTCTAGTCGCCGGAGAAGAACCACACGGTCCGGATCCGGCCCTCCACCACCTGATACGACGCCGCGACCTCGAACGGCCGGTCGCGCACGCCGTGCACCCGTTCGTGGTCGATGACGACGTTGCCGACGACCATCCTGTTCACCAGTTCAGCGCGCAGTTCGGGCAAGTTGAAGCGCTCCGTCCGATAGAACTCGGCGAGTTGCGCAAGGCTGCTGAACGCCGGCACTCTGGACGGCAGGCGGTAGACGACCACGTCGTCCTCGTACACCTCCAGGAAGCGCGGCAGGTCGTGGGCGTTGTAGGCGTCGAGCTGGTGCTGAACCGCCTGTTCGGGCGTCCGGGTCGTCACTTCAGATCCCCATTTCCTTGAACACTTCGCGCGCCACGCGGAAGCTGTCGATCGCCGCCGGCACGCCACAGTAGATCGCGGTCTGCAGGAAGACCTCGCGGATCTCGTCCTTCGTCAGCCCGTTGTTGATCGCGCCGCGCACGTGCAGCTTGAGTTCGTGCGGCCGGTTCAGCGCCGTGATCATGGCGAGGTTCAGGAAGCTGCGCGTGCGCCGGTCCAGCCCCGGGCGATTCCAGACGTCGCCCCAGCAGTACTGGGTGACCAGCTCCTGCATCGGCATGTTGAACTCGTCCGCGTTCCGTATCGACGCGTCCACATACTCGGCGCCGAGCACTTCGCGGCGGGTCGCCAGTCCACGGTCGAACAGCTCCTTGTTCATCGCGTTCCTCCTTTTCCAGTTCATGGCGGGCAGTGAAGCAATTCTGACGCAAGGCGACCCGGGAACGCCGATCGCCGTCGTGCGGCAGCCCGGCGGTCAGGACCTGCGCCGCCCCGCGGCTTCGCCATGTGCAGTAGCGCCGCGCCTCGAGCGCCCGTGTCGTCGCCGCTCGCGACAGGCCTGGGCTCACGGCGCGCCGAGCAGCAGATAGAGCGACCAGCGCCCGGGGCCGACGCCGACGCCGAGGTAGCCCGGCCCGAGGAAGGTGATCGCCGCGAGGAAGGTCGACGCCGACCACACCGTGCCGGCAGCCGGCAGCCCGCCGGCCCGATCGGTGACCCGCGCGATCTCCGCCGAGCCGCCGACGAACACGCCGGAGCCGAGCAGCTCCGGCAAGCGCCACCGTGCGGTTGTAGTACATCAGCCGGCCGAAGGCGTACTGGCGACCGTCGAACTCGTCCAGCCGATACGCCGACAGCCGCAGCGGCCCGCCGAGCGCGAACGACTCGTACGCGGGCATGTCCGAGCCGAGCGCCGTGCCGCCGCTGGCCTCAGGTTGAACGTGTGCGGACCCCAGCTCCTCGCGACGCGGCCGCCGAGTTCCACGCGGCTGTAGCTGAGATCCGAGCCGAGCCCGGTCGTGGCGCGATAGGCCGTGCCCGCCGCGCCGTATCCTTCGCGCGGGAACCACGCCTGGTCGGTCTGGTCGACGAACAGCGCCGCGCGCAGGCCGGCCGACGTCTCGCCGCACCGACGGCAGCAGCGGCGAGCCGGTGTCCACGCGCGCGTGCACGTTCGACCGGACGAACCCGGCGCGCAGCTGGCCCCACGTGCCGAGCCGCGCGCCGCCGTCGATGCCTGCCCTGGATCAGGGTGGTCCGGTAGTCGGCGACCTTGTCCTCGTCGACGAACACGCCGCGCGTCCGCACGCCGGAGTAGAACGTCGGCGCGACAAACCAGTCGCCGGCCTCGTTCAGCGGCTGGTACCACTCGGTGCTGAAGAACGTGTGCTGGCCGATCTGCGCTTCGCTGACCCACTCCGCGCCGAAGCTGTTGAGCCAGGTGCGGCGGTACTGCAGCCGGACGTTGAACTGGTTGTCGCCGGCGAAGTCGCTCGCCAGCGCCAGCCCGAAGCGCACGTAGTCGGGGCCCCACGACTTCTCCGTCGGCTCGATCAGCATCGCGCTCGGTCCGTCCTTCGCCGCCGACGACGCGGTAGCTGATCGCCTCGTAGTCCCCGGTGCCGAAGATGCGCCGCAGGTCCGTCGCCACCTTCTCCTCGGTCAGCGGCTGGCCGGGCGCGCTCTCGACGAGCGCCTCGCACGACCGCGGGATTGGCGCGGTCCAGGCCCTCGACGCGGATCTCGTCGACCGTGAAGTGCGGCGTGGCCGCCGCCAGCTGCGACGCGCGCTGCGCGGCGTACTGGTCGGCCGGCAGGCTGTAGCGCTGCAGCTGCTGGCGCCATCGCGCGCGTCGCCTCCGCGCCGATGCGGATGGCGTCCGCGCGAACGGTCGAAGCTGGCCGCCGAGACGTCGCCGAGGTCCGGCGCGATCAGCACGTCCTTCGGCGTCAGGCTCTTCAACTGTTCCTTGACCGTATGCAGGCCGATGAAGTTGATCATCTGCGCGGTGACGCCGCCCGCCGACGTGATCTGGTCGCGCCGCAGCGGCGGCGTGGAGATGTTGACGGCGATGACGACGTCGCCGCACAGCCGACGCGCTTCGTCGATCGGCAGGTTGTCGGCGAGCCCGCCGTCGACCAGCAGGCGTCCGTCGATCTCGACGGGCGCCATCACGCCAGGCACCGACATGCTCGCGCGCATCGCCTGCGCAACGCTGCCGCTGCCGAGCGCCACGGCAGCGCCCGTCTCGAGGTCAGTGGCGACCGCGCGAAACGGCACCGGCAGCTTGTCGAAATCGGTGATCTGCGGCAGCCGGCTGCACCATCTCGCGGAAGAAGGACTCGATCGACACGCCGGCGATCACGCCCTTCGGCAGGGCGAGCGCGCCGTCGCGGAGCCCGACTTCGAAGCTGAACAGCGGCTTGTAGTCGTCGACCTTGCGACGGACCGCGGTCTCGCGGCGCGGCGGCCGGTCGCGAAAGATCTCCGCCCAGTCGGCCGCAGCACGATCGCCTCCATTTCCCGCGTGGCGGACGCCACCGGCACGGCCGCACCCCGGGGTTCACGTACAGTCCCGCCGATGAATCGTGCGCCGTGGGACGCCATCGTCATCGGTGCCGGCGCGGCCGGCATGATGTGCGCGGCCGTGGCCGGCCAGCGTGGCGCGCGTGTCCTGTTGATCGACCACGCGGAGAAACTTGCCGAGAAGATCCGGATCTCCGGCGGCGGCCGATGCAACTTCACCAACGTCAACGCCGGGCCCGCCAACTTCATCTCCGAGAACCCGGCCTTCTGCCGCTCGGCCCTGGCGCGCTACCGGCGGCCGACTTCGTCGCGCTCGTGAAACGCCATCGGATCCGTTTCCACGAGAAGCACGAGGGACAGCTGTTCTGCGACGAATCGTCGGAGCAGATCATCGAGCTGCTGGTCGCCGAGTGCGAGGCCGGCAACGTGCGCTGGATGCGGCCGGCCAGGTGGAGCGCATCGGCCGCGCCGGCGATCTGTTCGAGGTGGCCACCGGCGAAGGCGTGCAAGCGGCGCGACGCGTCGTGATCGCCACCGGCGGGCTGTCGATCCCGAAGATCGGCGCGACCGACTTCGGCTATCGGATCGCGCGCCAGTTTCGCCTGCGCATCGTCGAGCCGCGCCCCGCACTCGTGCCGCTGACCTTCGACTCGAAGGAGTGGGCGCCCTTCGTGCCGCTGGCCGGCGTCGCGCTCGAAGTGGACGCGCGCTGCGGCGGCGGCCGCTTCGACGAAGACCTGCTGTTCACGCATCGCGGACTGTCCGGGCCGGCGATCCTGCAGATCTCGACGCTTCTGGCAGCCGGGCGACGGAGATCGAACTGAACCTCGCGCCGCGGTTCGCCGGGCGATGCCCTGGCCGACGAACTGCTGGCGTTGAAACGCAGCAGCCGGCAGACGCTCGCCAACGCCCTCGCCGGCCTGCTGCCGAAACGACTGGCCGAGGGCTGGCTGCAGAGCCAGGCGATCGACGGCGACGCAGCGCCTCCCGGACGTTCCGGATCGCACGCTGCGCGCGCTCGCGCAATCACTTTGCCATTGGCGATTGAAACCTGTCGGGCAGCGAGGGCTACCGCAAGGCCGAGGTCACGCGCGGCGGCGTGGCGACCGACGAACTGTCGCAGTCGACGCTCGAGGCGAAGCGCGTGCCCGGCCTGCACTTCATCGGCGAAGTGGTCGACGTCACCGGCTGGCTCGGCGGCTACAACTTCCAGTGGGCGTGGTCCTCGGGCTACGCGGCCGGTCAGGCGATCACCGCGGGCGGCTGAGTCGGACGGGCGGCCGCGGATTCGGGCCGATGCACGTCTTTGCCGTCGCTCATGCTGTCGACCTGCAGGGTCAGGCGTCGGCCACGAAGGCTGTCATGCCGAACTCCCCGCCTCACTTCACCAGCGGCCGCACGGTGGTGAAGCCACCGTCCACCGCGATCACCTGGCCGGTCAGGCGCGCGGCGCCGTCGCCGAGCAGCCAGGCCATCACTTCGGCCACCTGATCCGCCGTCTGCACGCCGCCGAGCGGGTACTGCCGCGCGGCGCCCTCGCGCATCGCCGGCATCTTCAGCATGCCGGCCGTCATGGGCGTTTCGGTCATGCCCGGCGCCACGGCGTTCACGCGCAGGCCTTGCGACGCGTAGGTGGCCGCCGCGCTGCGTACCAGGGCCTCGACGCCGCCCTTGGCCGCGGCGATGGCCTCGTGGTTGGCCACGCCGATGCGCGCCACGACGGAACTGGCGAACACCGCTGCGCCCGGCCCGCCCTGCAGCGCGGCGATCCAGGCCTGCAGCATGAACACCGCGCTGTCGAGGTTGACACGCATCACCTCGCGGTAGGCGTCGACGCGCGTGCGGTGCAAGGGCGCGATCAGCGTGCTGCCGACGCAGTGGGCCAGCAGCGTCGGCGCCGCACCGAGCGCTTCCTGGCAGGCCGCGACGGCCAGCGCGGCACCCTCGGGTGTGGTGGTGTCGGCGGCGATGCGCACCGCGGCGTCGACGTCGGCCAGGCGGCCGGCATCGCGTCCCACCGCCGCGACGCGGCAGCCTTGGGCGTGCAACTGGCGGGCCAGGGCGCGGCCGATGCCGCCGCTGGCGCCGGTGATCGAGGGCGATCGAAGTCATGAGGTTCTTTCGGAGTGCATGAAGGTGCGGGCTTGCGGCTCAGGCCGGTCGATCCAGGCGAGAAGCCCAGCGCTGCAGCATCGGCCGCACGCGCAGGAACAGCCGATAGACGCGCTCCATCGCCCAGGCCGCACCCGGCACGCGGCCGACGCGGGCCAGCCAGCGCCAACCGGGCAGTGCCGCCCACAGCGCCAGGAAGGCCTGCGCGCCGCTGAGCAACTGGCCATCGCTGTCGCGCACATGGAAGCGCGCCAGCAGTTGCTCGCGCGTGGTGCCGGGCGGCAAGGTCTGCGCGATGTCGCTGACGTCGGCGAAGCACACCGGCGTGTTCGACCGCAGGCCGCGATAGACGCCGATCTCGCGCCGGCACAGCGGGCACGCGCCGTCGTACAGCACGGTGAGCGGGGGCGCCGCGGCGTCCGAGTCGGTAACGGTCAGCATGCAGGCACCTCGTTGACGGCCAGCAGGTCGGCCGCGGTTTGCAGGCCGCGCGAGGCGCGGGACCGCCAGACCGCCGGCCGCACGGCGGCGATGCGGGCCTGCGCCGCGGCCAGGGTCGGCGGGTAGGACTCAGCCATGGGCCGCGACGCCAACACTTCCGACCTCGCCGCGGCGGATCGCTGCCGCCCGCGCGACCACGTCCTGCCGCTGCGTTGCGTTCATCCGCGCCAGGTTCTTCACCTGCAGTGCCATGCGCGGGTTCTTCGCCAGCGTCGCCTCGTGGCGCATCAGGAAGTCCCAGTACAGCGTGGTGAACGGGCAGGCGCTTTCGCCGGTGCGCTGCGCCGGGTCGTAGCGGCAGCCCTTGCAATGCGGGCTCATGCGCTCGATGTACTTGCCGGTGGCGACGTAGGGCTTGCTGCCCATCAGGCCGCCGTCGGCGTACTGGCTCATGCCCAGCGTGTTGGGCAGCTCGACCCATTCCACCGCATCGACGTACACCGCCAGGTACCAGGCGTGCACCTGCCTGGGCTGCACGCCCAGCATCAGCGCGTACAGGCCGGTGACCATCAGGCGCTGGATGTGGTTGGCGTAGCCGTGCGTCAACGTCTGCTCGATCGCATCGCGCAGGCAGGCCATGTCGGTGGCGCCGGTCCAGTACCAGTCCGGCAGGTCGGCGTCGGCACCGAGCGTGTTGCGCTCCAGGTAGCCGGGCATCTGCGTCCAGTAGATGCCGCGCACGTATTCGCGCCAGCCGAGGATCTGGCGCACGAAGCCCTCGACGCTGGCCAGCGGTGCATGGCCCGCGTCGTAGGCCGCCACGGCCGCCGCCACCACCTCGCGCGGATTCAGCAGTTTCAGGTTGAGCGCTGCCGACAGGTGCGCGTGGTAGAGCCACGGGTCGCCCGGCCACATCGCATCCTGGTAGCGGCCGAACAGCGGCAGGCGCTCCTGGACGAAGGCGTGCAGGGATTGCAGCGCCTGCGCGCGCGTCACCGGCCAGGCGAAGCTCTCGAGGCGGCCCGGATGCTGCGGGAACCGCTCCTCGACGAGCGCGATCACCTCGCGCGTCACGGCATCGGGCTCGAAGCGTGCAGCGCGGCGGCACCGTGCCCGGGCCGGCGGCACCGAAGGCCTCGCGATTGTCGGCGTCGAAGTTCCACTGGCCGCCGAGCGGCGTGTCCTCGCTCTGCGGGTCCATCAACACGCGGTGCCGCTTGCGTTGCTCGCGATAGAAGTACTCCATGCGCAGCGACTTGCGGCCGCGCGCATGCGCCGCGAACTCGCGCACGCTGACGAAGAAGTGGCGGTCCTCGCGGATCTCCAGCGGCAGGCCGCAGGCCTCGGCCACGGCCTTGATGGCCTGCAGCACGCGCCAGTCGCCCGGCGCCGTCATGACCAGCCGCGGCCGGCCGCAGGCGCTCGATGTCGGCCTGCAGTTGCGCGGCCAGGCTGCCGCGGTTGCCGGGTGCGTCGAGCCGCGTGTAGTGCAGCGGGCGACCGGCCGCTTGCAGCGCCAGCGCGAAGTGCCGCATCGCCGCCAGGAACATGACGGTGCGAGGCCGGCTCGACCACACGTGCGTCGACTCGTCGGCCACCTCGGCCATCCAGACCGCGTCGACGCTCGGCATCGAAGCCATCGAAGGCGGAGGACTCGAGGTCGAGCTGGTCGCCCAGCACCAGCACCAGCGAACGCAACTCAGCCACGAGCCGCCCTCGCGCGCCGGCAGGCGTCGCTGCAGTACTTCACCTCGGCCCAGTTCCTGGCCCAGCGCTTGCGCCAGCTCATGGGACGGCCGCAGGCCACGCAAGGCTTGCTCGGCAGTGCGGCCTTGTTGCCGCGGAAGGTCGCGCCGCTCATGGACGTTGATCAGGCGCAGAGCGCGGCGACCGATGGTCGATGGGCGGAGAGTCGGCGATGCCGGTGCGGTTGCAACGCCGCGCAACATCGCGTCGAACAACGCCTGCGCGGACTGCCAGGCGCCTTCGACGCCGGTGCCGCCGAAGAAGTCGCCGCACACGCCGAGGCCGCGGGCGCCGTCCCACCAGCCTTGCCGCGCCGGCGCGGCGCCCGAGGACTGCGGCATGGCATAGCGCCAACGATGCACAACGGCGTGCTGCCATTCGATCGGCTCGCCGAGCCAGTCCTGCATCGCGGCCTGCATCTGGACCCGCACCCAGTCGGCCGGCTGCTCGACGTGTTCGCCGGCTCCAGTCGGCGCGTGCGTGCACGACCCAGTGAGCTTCATCGGCCGAAGACTCGCGGCCGGGTCGGCAGTCACTGCGCATGATCCAAGTCCAACGGACCCTGCTCGGGCCGTCCGACGTCCCAGTCCCGCTCGTTCACCGGACGGCGCGCCACCCCCATCAGCGTCCAGCAGGGTTGCATCAAGGCGAGCGACGCGCGCTGCGCCCAATCGTGCCGGTGCGGCGCCAGCAGCGGCGCGGCCTGCGCCGGCGGCAGCGCCAGCACCACGGCATCGAAGTACCCGGGGAGCGTCGAGCCCGCCGCCTCGATCTGCCAGCCGAGCGGGCCGCTGCAGCAGGCGATCGACGGCAAAGGACCAGGTCGCGGGAATGTCCCGCAGCAACCCCCGACACAGGGACGGCATGTCCGGCGTGGGCAGCCACAGAGTCCCGGTCTCGTCCAGCGGCCGGCTGCCGGCCGCCAGCGTCGGCGTCCACGGCACCAGCGCTCCCGGAGGTGCGGCGGCCGCGAGGAACTGCAGGAAGTCGGCGCCGCGGGCCGTGATCGCCGGCGCGCCATGGTCGACCTTGGCGACCCGCCGCTGGCCGCGCTCGTCCAGCCACTCCAGGCGCCGGGTGGCCAGCCGACCGCCGGCCCCGCGGGACTTGTCGACGACGTGCACCGTGCAGCCTGCCAAAGACAAAGCCCGCGCGCAGGTCGCCCCGGCGATGCCGGCGCCGATCACGGCGACCCTGAATGACGAGGAAAAACGATTCATAGCCGCGGATGATACTCATTTCCGCGTCAAACGCGTCGACCTAATGATCTTTAACCCGCATCAATGCCTTACACTCCGCTTCAATCCCTATTCAAACGAAGGTGCATGTGGCCAAAAGCAACACCGACTTCAGCGCCCGGGACAGTCGAATCCGCCGCGCGACACCGCAGCGGAGCCGTGGCCCGCATGCTGCGCATGCCGGTGGCCACGCTGCGCGTGTGGGAGCGGCGCTATGGCGTGACGCAGCCAGTGCTGTCGGCCAGCGGGCAGCGCCTTTACTCGGCCGACGACGTGCGGCGACTGGTCCTGCTGAAGCAGCTGACCGATCTGGGGCATGCCATCGGCAGCCTGGCGCAGCTGGACATGGAGCAGCTTCAGCAGATCGCGAGCACGCACGCCAGCGTGCTGGCCGCCCGCGGCACACCGAGGGTCCGGCGCAGGACCCGCCCTCACCCGCGCACCCCTGGCGCGTGGCGGTCATCGGCGCGGCGCTGGCCGGGCGGCTGCAACGACCCGCGCTGCTGCGACGGTTGTCCCGGCCGGTGCGGCTGCTGGGCCCGTTTGCCGACGCGGCCCAGGCGGCCGCCGCCTTGCAGGGCGCATCGGTCGATGCGCTGCTGCTGCACGAACCGCGCCTGCACGAGGGCTGGCTGGCCTCCTTGCAAGCCGTGGCGCCGGCGCTCGCCGCGGCTGCCGAAGGCCGTGCTGTACCGCTATGCCGCCGATTCGACGTGCGCCGCACTGGCGACGGCCGGCACTGCCTTGCTGCGCGAACCGCAGAACGACACCGTGCTCGGCCAATGGCTGCAAGGCGTGCTGAGCGCGGTGCCGCCGGCTAGCTCTGCAGCGCGCGACCCGGCGCAGCCAGACGCTGCAGTGCCGCCGCGCCGCTGGGACGACGCCGCGCTGGCCGACTTCGCAGGCCTGTCATCGACGATCGCCTGCGAGTGCCCGCGCCATGTCGCCGAGCTGCTGATGCAACTGTCGCACTTCGAGGCCTACAGCGCCGAGTGCCGGCACCGCAACGCGGCCGATGCCGAACTGCATGCGTACCTGCAGCAGGTGGCGGCCACCTCGCGCGCCCGCTTCGAGGCGGCGCTGGAATACGTGGCGCTGCACGAAGGGCTGATCCTGCCGCCGTGACCGCCTCGATGACCGGCAACCGATTGCCGACCCGATGAGCAGCGTCCGCGCTGAACCCGTCGGTCGATTCCAACGCCAGCTTTGACGACCCATCTCCGTGAACCGAAACCTGCCTGCCATGCATCCTGCGCCACCTGCTGTGGATCACACTCGCCGCCATGCCCCTGTGGAGCCACGCCATCGAAGAGCCCGACTACGAAGTCATCCGCAAGCTCGACAACGTGGAGGTGCGCCAATACGCGCCCTATGTCGTTGCCGAGGTGGTCGCTGAATGCGGCGGCCGATGAGGCGGGCAGCCAGGCCTTCCCGATCCTGGCGGGCTACATCTTCGGCAAGAACAAGGGCGAGAAGAAGTTCGCGATGACCGCGCCGGTCACCCAGACCGCCGCGCCCGTGAAGATGGAGATGACTGCGCCGGTGACCCAGGCCGCCGTGCCGGGCGGCATGCGGTGCAGTTCGTTCTGCCCAAGGGCGTGACGCTGGCGTCCGCCCCGGAGCCGCTGGACCCCCGTGTGCAACTGCGCCTCGTCCCGGCCAGCCAGTGGGCGGCCATCCGGTACTCGGGGACCTGGTCGCAGTCCAACTACGAAGAGCACCTCGCGCTGCTGAAAGCCACGCTCGACAAGGCGGGCGTGGCCACGCAGGGCGAGCCCGTGCTGGCGCGCTACAACCCGCCCTTCACGCCGTGGTTCCTGCGGCGCAACGAGATCTGGCTGGCCGTGCGCTGAAGCGAGTGCATGGCAGCGCGCCATGCCCACGCGCCTGTCTGCGACCTCAAAGACCCCCGGAGACCACACCGCATGCGCATCCTGATGACCGGCGCCACCGGTCTGATCGGTCGTGAACTGGGCAAGGCGCTCGCGGCCCGCGGCGACACGCTCGTCTGCCTCGTGCGCGACGTGCGCGCGGCGCGGCAGCGGCTGCCCTTCCCCGCGGTGTGCCATGCCTGGGACCACACCCGCCCCGTGCCTGCCGAAGCGCTGCGCGAGGTCGATGCCGTCGTGAACCTGGCGGGCGAACCGGTCGCCGACACGCGCTGGACGGCGGCCAGGAAGGCGCTGATCCGCGACTCGCGCGTCGACGGCACGCGACAGCTGGTGCGGGCCGTGCTGGAGCACGGCGCGGGCGTCGCCACGTTCGTGCAAGGCTCGGCCAGCGGCTGCTACGGCGACCGCGGCGACGAACGACTCACCGCCGCCAGCACGAAGGGCACTGGCTTCCTGGCCGATGTGGTGCAGGCCTGGGAAGCCGAGATTCAACCTCTCGCCGAGCGGCGGCCGCAACTGCGCGTGCCGGTCGTGCGCACGGGCATCGTGCTGGCGCGCCAGGGGGGAGCGCTGGCCGAGATGCTGCCGATGTTCAGGCTCGCGGCGGCCGGTCGGCTGGGCACGGGCCGGCAGTGGATGAGCTGGATCCACCTCGACGACATCGTTGGCCTGTTCCTGCACGCGCTGGACGGCGCGCCGTCCAGCATCCTCGAGGGCGTGGCGCCGCAGCCGGCCACCAACCAGCAGTTCACGACGGCGCTGTGCCGGTCGCTGGGAGTGATCGAGAACCTTCCAGCGCCTTCCGTGGCGATCGAAGCACTGTTCGGCGAACGGGCCGCCATCGTGCTCGGCAGCACGCGCCTGGAGCCGCTGGCCACCCAGGCATCGGGCTTTCGATTCCGCTTCGTAGCGGTCGAGCAGGCGCTCGACGACCTGCTCGCGCCGCTGCGTGGCGGCGTCCGGGAGCGGGTGTGGGAGCAGTGGCTGCCGTGCTCCGCGCAGGACATCTGGCCGTTCTTCTGCGACGCGAACAACCTCGAGGACATCACGCCGCCGTTCCTCTCCTTCCGCGTGCTCGGCCAGTCGACGCCGGTGATCGGCGCCGGCACGCTCATCGACTACCGGCTCAAGCTCAACGGCATCCCGATCAGCTGGCAGACCCGCATCGACGCCTGGGATCCGCCGCGCCGATTCATCGACCTGCAGGCGAAAGGGCCGTACGCGTCGTGGCACCACACGCATGACTTCATCCCGATGGGCGGCGGCACGCTGATGCGCGACACCGTTCGCTACCGCCTGCCCGCGGGCTGGCTGGGCGCATTGGCCGGCGGCAGCAAGGTGGCCAGCCATGTCGAGCGCATCTTCGACTACCGCTCGCGCAGGATCGATGAACGGTTCGGCGCTTGAGGCCTGTGGGTCACCCGGGCCCGAGCACTTCAAGCCGAGCAGCGACGCCTGTCCAGGCAGTTCCCGGACCTTACGCCGCGTTCAGTACTGCGTGGCCACTCCTCTCCGTGCCGCCTCGAGCGCCTTCGTCGTCATCTGCCAGAGGGGCTCCATGAGCGTCAGTCGGCCGAGCTGAGACCGACCTATGTCGGGCCGCAGCGAACCCCTGCGGCGGCCGACCCACGCTTGGGCGGCCTGCGCCCGAGCGCTCGCCCGTTGCGGCGAAGCCTTCACCGTGGTGGCCCTGCATTCACTGCAGCAGGCTGTTGCGGCTGCCTCACGAGCTTGCCGATTCGCGTGGATGCGCTACGAGCCGGGCACAGGTTCACACTAGCAATTCGTTCTCGCGCCGGTTAACGTATACGTTCATGGATGCATTACGCCATTCAAGTGACCGCACCGCAGCCCGCAGCGCTGCCGACCCGCGACTGCCGCTCGAGGACCTGCGATTCGTCGGTAGCAACCTGGTAAGGCCGGAATGCGTGCTCGCCAACGCGGCAGGCGACCTGTTCACGGCCGACTGGCGGGGCGGTGTCGCCCACCTGCGCGCCGACGGCAGCCAGAGGCTGTACGCGGGATTGGGCCCGGGCGGGCTGGCCCTGAAGCCCAACGGGATCGCCCTGCTGCGTGACGGCAGCTTCCTGCTCGCGCACCTGGGAAACGACGAAGGTGGCGTGTTCCGGTTGCAGCGTGACGGCCAGGTCACCGATTGGCTGCGGCAGGTCGACGGCATCGACCTGCCGCCGACCAATTTCGTCGTCGAGGACGCTGCCGGCCGTTTCTGGGTCACGGTCAGCACCCGACTGCAGCCCCGCTCCCTGGGTTACCGGCGCACCTGCAACGATGGCTTCATCGTCCGCGTCGACGAACGCGGCGCAGCCATCGTCGCCGACGGCCTGGGATACACCAACGAAGTGGCCGTGCACCCCAGTGGGCAGTGGCTCTATGTCAACGAGACCTTTGCGCGCCGGTTGTCGCGGTTTCCGCTGCGGGACGACGGCTCGCTCGGCGACAAGGAGGTCGTCACGGAGTTCGGCGCCGGCACCTTCCCCGACGGCCTGGCCTTCGACGAACAGGGCCACGCCTGGGTCGTCAGCATCGTCAGCAACCGGTTGATCCGAGTCGCGCCCGACGGCGCACCTACGACCTGGCTCGAAGAGGCCGATGCCGACCATCTGGCGTGGGTCGAGCAGGCCTTCGAGGCCGGCACGATGGGTCGCCCCCATCTCGACGGCACGCCAGGCCGCAGCCTGCGCAACATCTCGAGCGTCGCGTTCGCCGGCCCCGACCGCCGCACCGCCGTGCTCGGCTGCCTGCTCGGCGAGCGCCTCGCGGCGCTTCGGCTGCCGGTGGCGGGCGTCCAACCCACGCACTGGCACTACGCATGAACGCACCGAAACGCGTCGCCTCGACCTCGCTGGTGGATGAGGCCTATGAGCAGATCCGACGCCGCATCCTCGACAACGCCTGGCCGCCCGGCCACCGTGCGCTGGAGCAGGAGATCGCGCTGGCGCTGGGCATGAGCCGCACGCCCGTGCGCGAGGCGCTGCTGCGTCTGCAGAACGAGGGGCTGGTCGAGGTGATTCCGCGCCACGGCATGCGCGTGCTGCCGGTGTCGCCCAACGACATGCGCGAGATCTACCAGATCCTCACCGCGCTCGAATGCATGGCGGCCGAGTTGCTGGCACAGCGGATGCCTTCGGACAAGGAACTGGAGCCGCTGGTCGCCGCCACCCGGGCGATGGACAAGGCGCTGAAGGCCGACGACCTCGACGCCTGGGCCGCGGCCGACGAACGCTTCCACGCGCATCTGGTCGAGCTGGCCGGCAACCGCCAGCTGCAAGCCACGGCGCTGAACTACTGGGACCGCGCGCATCGCGCGCGCATGTTCACGCTGCGCCTGCGGCCCAAGCCCGTGAACTCCACCAAGGAGCACCGGCAGATGGTGGAGCGCCTGCGTGCCGGCGATGCCGCCGGCGCTGCCGCCGTCACCCGCGCGCACCGCGAGCGCGCCAACCGCGAGCTGGTGGCGATCTTCGAGCAATTCAGGCTGTCACAGATGTGAAGGCACGATGAGCAGAACCTCCTACTCCATCGCAGTGCTGCCGGGTGACGGCATCGGCCGCGAAGTCACCGCCGCGGCGCTGCAGGTGCTGCACGCACTGGCACCGCGCATCGGCCGGCGCTTCGACACCGTCGACCATCCGGCGGGCGCGCAGCATTACCTCGACAGCGGCGTGGCGCTGCCGACGACGACCCTCGACGCCTGCCGCGAGGCCGATGCCATCCTGTTCGGCGCGATGGGCCTGCCGCACGTGCGCGGTGAGGACGGCACCGAGATCATTCCGCAGCTCGACATCCGCTTCGCGCTCGACCTGTATGCCGGCGTGCGGCCGATCCGCAGCTTTGCCGGCCTGCCCGGCCCGCTGGCCGACCCGCGTGCCGCGGACATCGACCTGGTGCTGGTGCGCGAGAGCACCGAAGGGCTGTTCCACGCCCGCGGCCGCGGCCGCATCGAAGGCGACGGTGACGCGCAGGCGGCCTACGACACGATGAAGATCACGCGCAGCGGCACCGCGCGCGTGTGCGATTTCGCGTTGCGGCTGGCGCGCCGGCGCCGGTCGCAGGGCAAGCCGGGCCGTGTCACCAACGTCGACAAGGCCAACGTCTTCACCTCGATGGCCTTCTGGCGCAAGGTGTTCGACGAGCGTGCCCGAGCCTTTCCCGACGTGCCGGTGGAGCACGCGTATGTCGACGCGATGGCGCTGAACCTGGTGATGAAGCCGTGGACCTACGACGTCCTGGTCACCGAGAACATGTTCGGCGACATCCTGTCCGACCTGATCGCCGCGCTGGCCGGCGGCATGGGGATGGCGCCGTCGGCCGACATCGGTGACGACTACGCGCTGTTCCAGCCGGCGCACGGCACCGCGCCGGACATCGTCGGCCGGGGCATCGCCAATCCGACGGCCGCGATCCTCTCGGCCACGATGATGCTCGACTGGCTGGCCGAGCGCCATGGCGACGCCGGGCTGGCGGACGGCGCGCGCGCTGTCGAGACCGCGCTGGCCGCCGCCTTCGCGCAGGGCGTGGTGCGGCCGCGCGAATTCGGTGGCACCAGCAGCACGGCCGACATCGTGCGGGCGGTCATCGCGGGGTTGCAATGACGACGTCCACGCTCGCTTCGCTCGCTGCCCCCCGCGAGGGCGCTCAGCACCTTCGGAGCGGCCGGCGCGGTACTGAGATGAACGATCGCATCGTCATGGTCGGCGCCGGCTACTGGGCCCAGTTCCAGGTCGAAGGCTGGCGCGATGCCGGCGCGCCGCTGGTGGCCATCGCCAACCGCCACGTGGAAAACGCCGAGGCGCTGGCACGGCGCTATGGCGTGCCGCGCTGCTATGGCGACATCGCACGCATGCTCGACGCCGAACGGCCGACGCTGGTCGACGTGGTGCTGCCACCGGCGGCGCAGGAGCCAGCCGTGCGCGCGGCCATCGAACGCGGCATCCCCACGATCTGCCAGAAGCCCTTCGGCATCGACCTGAAGCAGGCCGAGGCGATGACCGCGCTGGCCGAGGCCGCCGGCGTGCCGCTGGTGGTCCACGAGAACTTCCGCTTCGCGCCCTGGTTTCGCGAAATGCGCCGCTGCATCGATGCCGGCTTCTTCGGCCGCCTGCACAGCATCGCCTTCCGCCTGCGTCCCGGCGACGGCCAGGGGCCGGCGGCCTACCTGGACCGCCAGCCCTACTTCCAGCAGATGCCCGAGTTCCTGGTGCGCGAAACGGCGGTGCACTTCATCGACACGTTCCGCTTCCTGATGGGCGAGGTGCGCGCCGTCACCGCGCGGCTGCGCCGCCTCAACCCGGTGATCGCCGGCGAGGATGCCGGCGTGCTGCTCTTCGAGTACGACGACGAGCGCACCGGGCTGTTCGACGGCAACCGGCTCAACGAGCACCCGGCCGCCAATCTGCGCCGCACGATGGGCGAGATGTGGCTCGAAGGCGAGCGCGGCGTGATGCGCCTGGACGGCGAAGCCCGCCTGTGGTGGCAACCCCACCAGGGCGTCGAAACCCGGCATGCCTACGACGACGGCGCCGCCCGCGGCGCGTTCGGCGGCGCCAGTACCGCGCTGCAGGCCCATGTGCTGGCGCACCTGCGGCAGGGCGCCGCGCTGGAGAACGCTGCGCACGACTACCTGACCAACCTGCATGTGCAGGCGGCTGTCTACCACTCGCATGCCAGCGGCCGCAGGGTGCCGATGGCCGGCTTCGACCCCCACCAGCCCTGAAGGAGACAACAATGAAGACGACATTGCGCCTGACCGCGATCGCCCTGGCCGTCGCGTTCGCGCTGCCGGCCGCCGCGCAGACGGTGCTCAAGTTCAGCCACACCGACCAGCAGGCCGGTGCCCGCCAGGCTGCCGCGGTCGTGTTCGCGAAGAAGGTGGAAGAGCTGACCAGCGGCCGCTACAAGGTGCAGGTCTACTGCTGCAGCCAGCTCGGCAACGACCCGAAGAACATCGAGCAGCTGGCGCTCGGCGGCATCGACTTCACGGTGTCGTCCACCGGCTCCTACGCGCCCCACGTGCCGACCCTGAACCTGACGATGCTGCCCTTCATCGTCGAGGGCTACAAGCAGGGCTGGCGCTTCTACGACGAGAGCAAGTGGCTGCAGGAGCAGTTCGACAAGGCGCCGGCCAAGGGCTTCCGTTTCCTGTCGACCTGGGAGGCAGGCTTCCGCAACATGACCACGAAGGAGCCGCTGAACTCGCCCGCGCAGGCCAGGGGCATGAAGCTGCGCACCTTCCCGAACGAGATGATGCGCTGGTCGCTGGAGGCGATGGGCTTCACGATCCAGATCATGCCGCTGCCGGAGGTCTACCTGGCCATACAGCAAGGCGCGGTGCAGGGCCAGGAGAACCCGATCGACACCATCTACTCGAACAAGTTCTACGAGGTGGCGCCGAACATCACGCTGACCAACCATGTGTACAGCCCGATCCCGCTGGCCATCAGCGAGAAGACCTGGCAGAAGCTGTCGCCCGCGGACCAGAAAGCCGTGTCGGAAGCTGCGAAGATCGCAGGAAAGTTCAGCCGCGAGATGATCGCCAGCAACGACGACAACCAGCTGAAGGCGATGACCTCACGCGGCGCGAAGATCAACGCCAAGCCGGACATGGCCGCGTTCCGTCAGGCGGTCAAGCCGGCCTACGACAAGGCGCGCGAGAAATACGGCGCCGACGTGGACAAGGTGCTGGCCGAGGCCGAGGCGATCCGGAAGACCACGAAGTAGGCCCATGCAGGCGACGCCCATGCTCAAGGCGGTGGCCCCGGCGCCGCTGGCCATCCGCCTTGTCGGGCGCACGGTCGACTGGGTGGTGATCGCCATCGGCGCCACGATGGCCACGATGGTGTTCATCAACGTCTGCCTGCACTTCTTCCACCGGGACCTGGCCTGGGTCACCGAGTTCGGCGAGCTGCTGATGGTGTGGGTCACCTTCCTCGGCGGCGCCTGCGCCGCACAGCGCGGCGCGCACATGACCATCACCGAGTTCATCGACAAGCTCGGGCCAGCGCGGCGCCGCTGGGCCGACCTGGCCGTGCAGTCGGCCTGCCTGGCGATGCTGCTGGTGCTGGTGCGCTACGGCTGGTCGCTGGTGAACGCCAACTGGGGCAACCAGCTAACCGTGCTCGAGTGGCCGATGGCCTGGCAGTACATGGGCATGGCGGTGGGCTGCAGCCTGATGACGCTCTTCGTCGCCTGGGACGTGTGGCAGATCGCGCGCGGCGTGCCGCGCGAAGAGCGCTATCCGAAGGCGGACTGAGACGATGCTCGCACTGACCCTGTTCGGCGTCTTCTTCGTCATCGCGCTGGCGGGCGTGCCTCTGCTGTATTCGATCCTGATCACCACCACCGCCATAATCGCGCTGCAGGGCCTGGGCCATCCGCTGGAGACCATCTTCCTGTCCTTCATCGGCGGGGTCGAGCCCTTCATCCTGCTGGCCGTGCCGCTGTTCATCTTCGCGGGCGAGCTGCTCGCGCAGGGCGGCGTGGGCAAGCGCATCGTCGAGTTCGCGCGCGTCCTCTTCGGCTGGCTGCCGGGCGGGCTGGGCGTGGTCACCGTGATCAGTTGCACGATGTTCGGCGGCGTTTCGGGTTCGGCCATCGCCGATACCGCAGCCATCGGCTCGCTGGTGATTCCGGCCATGGTGGCGCGCGGCTACTCGCGCGGCTTTGCCGCGGCGCTGCTGGCGGTGGCCGGCACGATCGCGTTGCTGATGCCGCTGTCGATCCCCTTCCTGGTCTATGCCTTCATCTCCGGCGTATCGATGCGCACGCTTTCGATGGCCGGCCTGCTGCCGGCGCTCGCCACCGCGCTGGCGCTGATCGTGATCTGCATGTGGCACGGCCGGAAGACCGGCGTCGACAACGGCGAGGAGCGCTCCACGCCGGCCCAGATCTGGGCCGCCGCCAGGGACGCCGGGCCGGCGCTGCTGATGCCGGTCATCATCGTGGGCGGCATCTGGAGCGGACAGTTCACGCCCAGCGAGTCGGCCGCGGTGGCGGTGTTCTACGGCCTGGCGGTGTCCTTGTTCTACTACAAGGATCTGACCTGGCGACACATCCCGCAACTGCTGCTCAACGCCTTCTCGACCAGCGCCACGGTGATGCTGGTCATCGGCGCGACCGGCGCGATGGCCTGGCTCATCACCGTCGAGCAGGTGGCGGTGCAGATGGCCGAATGGATCCAGCTGGTCGCCACCGAGCAGTGGATGTTCCTCATCCTGTTCAACGTATGCCTGCTGCTGCTCGGCATCTTCATCGAGCCGCTGCCCGCGATGCTCCTGAGCGCGCCCCTGTTCCTGCCGCTGGCCAAGCACTTCGGGATGGACATGGTGCATATCGGCGTGGTGATGACCGCCAACCTGGCGATCGCGCTGTACACGCCACCGGTCGGCGGCACCCTGTTCGTCGCCGCCAGGCTGGCGCGCGCCGGCATCGGCGAGATCACGCGCCAGCTGTGGCCGCTGATGGCCGCCACCTTCACCGTCGTGCTGCTCGTCACCTACCTGCCGCAGTTGTCGCTGTGGCTGCCACGGCTGATCCAATCCTGGTGACCGCCATGCTCGCCCTCGTCGTCGAATTCCGGATCGAGCCCGCGCACGTCGACGCCTTCGATGCCGCCATCCGCGCCAACGCCCGGGCTTCGCTCGAACGCGAGCCCGGCTGCAGGCAGTTCGACGTGTGCCGCGATCCGGACGATGCGGCGCTGTTCTTCCTGTACGAGCTGTACGACGACGAGGCCGCGATCCAGGCGCATCTGCGGTCGCCGCATTTTCTGCAGATGAGCGCCGACACCGCGTCCTGGGTCGAAGCCAAGGTGGTGCGCAAGCTGCATCGCACACCGCCGTGATCCCGATCCTCCGGAAGCCACGACCATGAGCCTGATCCTCGGCTGCATCGCCGACGACTTCACCGGCGGCACCGATCTGGCCAACAACCTGGTGCGCACCGGCATGCGCACGGTGCAGGTGATCGGCGTGCCCGACGCGGCCAGCCCGGCACCCGACGCCAGCGCGGTGGTGGTGGCGCTGAAATCGCGCACCGCCCCGGTGGCGGAGGCCGTCGCGCAGTCGCTGGCCGCGGCGCGCTGGCTGCGCGCGCAGGGTGCCGCGCAGATCTACTTCAAGGTCTGCTCGACCTTCGACTCGACGCCGCAGGGCAACATCGGCCCGGTCACCGAGGCGCTGATGGACGAGCTGGGCGCGGACTTCGTCGTCATCACCCCGGCCTTCCCGGAGAACGCGCGCACCGTCTTCAAGGGCCACCTGTTCGTCGGCGACCAGCTGCTGTCCGACAGCTCGATGCGCCACCACCCGCTGACGCCGATGACCGACGCCAACCTGGTGCGCGTCATGCAGGCGCAGCTGGATGCGACGCATGGCCGGCGCGTCGGCCTGATCGACTACCGCTGCGTCGCGCAGGGGGCGGCCGCCATCGCGCAACGGATCGCGGCGCTGCGCTCCGAGGGCGTGACGCTCGCGGTGGTGGACGCGCTCGGCGACGACGACCTGCGGACGCTGGCCCGGGCTGCGGCGCCCCTGAAGCTGGTGGTGGCCGGCTCGGGGCTGGCCATCGGCATCCCGGCGCTGCATGGCCTGGCGGGCAACGCGCAGGCTGCCCAGTTGCCGGCGGCGCGCGGCGCGCGCGCGGTGGTCTCGGGCAGTTGCTCGGCCGCGACGAATGCGCAGGTGGCGGCATTCATCGCCAGCGGCGGCGCGGCCTTCGCGGTAGACCCGCTGCAGCTGGCCGCGGGGCGCGGCGTGACGGAAGAAGCGCTCGCCTGGGCCCTCCCGCGGCTGGACCGCGGGCCGGTGCTGGTCTACGCCACCGCCGAGCCGGCTGCCGTGCGCGCGGTGCAGGAACGACTCGGCGCTGACCAGGCCGGCGCTCTGGTGGAACACGCGCTGTCGCGCATCGCGCTCGGCCTGGTTGCAGCAGGCGTCGGCCAGCTCATCGTCGCCGGCGGGGAAACCTCGGGCGCGTGCGTGCAGGCGCTGGGCATCACGCAGCTGCGTATCGGGCCGCAGATCGACCCGGGCGTGCCCTGGTGCCACGCGGTCACGGCGGCGTGTCCCACGGGGCTGCACCTGGCGCTGAAATCCGGCAACTTCGGCGGCACAGACTTCTTCAGCCGCGCCTTTGCGCTGCTGTGAACTGTCCCGATTCCGCTGGGGCGTTGAGGCCGCCCCGACGTCGGCTGCCGGGACAGTCGGGCAGACCGGCGGCGCGCACCGCTCCCTGCCGCTGATCACGCCGTACGTCGAACAAGCGGCAGGCGCCGGTCACTTGACCAATGGCCGCACCGAGGTGAAGCCGCCGTCGACGGCCAGCACCTGGCCGGTAATGCGCTCTGCCCCATCCGACAGCAGCCACGCCATCACCTCGGCCACCTGGGCCGCGGTCTGGACGCCCCCCAACGGGTACTGCCTGCCGGCCCCCTCACGCATCGCGTCGACGCGCAGCATGCCGGCGGTCATCGGCGTCGCGGTCATGCCGGGCGCAACGGCGTTGACGCGCAGGCCCAACGGCGCATAGGTCGCGGCCGCACTCCGGGCCAGGGCCTCGATGCCGCCCTTGGCGGCGGCGATGGCTTCGTGGTTCGCCACACCGATGCGCGCCACCACGCTGGATACCAGCACCGCGGCGCCTGGCTGCGCGGCGGCGCGCAGGCCCTCCACCCAGGCCTGAAGCACGAACAGCGCGCTGTCCAGGTTGACGCGCAGCACCTCGCGGATCTGCGCGGCGCTGCTGCGGTGCAGGGGCGCGATCAGCGTGCTGCCCACGCAGTGCGCCAGCAGCGACGGCGGGTGGCCGAGCTGCTCGCGGCACGCCGCCATGGCCGTCGCGGCGCCTTCGGCGGTGGTGGTGTCGGCAGCGATGTAGGCGTCGGCCGGCACGTCGGCGAGCACCTTGCCGTCGCGCCCGACCGCCGCCACGCGGTGGCCGGCCGAGCGCAGCCGGGCCACCAGTTCGCGGCCGATGCCGCCGCGTGCTCCCGTCACGAGGGCGATGCGCGATGAAGAAACGGGTGTGGTCATGATGGGGTCTCGTTGAAAGGAGAATGGGTGGGCGCTCCGGCGAATGGCTTCATGCGGACGTGCCCACGGCCCCCGAGCGGATGGCGTCGGCGCGCCGCGCCACCGCCGCGCGCCCGGTTTCGCTCAACCGCGCCACGTTCTTCACCTGCAGCGCCATGCGCGCCTTCCCGCCGAGTTGCTTCTCGTGGCGCATCAGGAAGTCCCAGTACAGCGTGGTGTAGGGACAGGCCCGCTCGCCGGTGCGCAGCGCGGGGTCGTAGCGACAACCGGCGCAGGGCCCACCCATGCGCTGGATGTACCTGCCGGTGGCCACGTAGGGCTTGCTGGCCATCAGGCCGCCGTCGGCGTACTGGCTCATGCCCAGCGTGTTGGGCAGTTCCACCCACTCCACCGCATCGACGTACACCGACAGGTACCACGCGTGCACCTGTCGCGGCTCGACTCCCAGCAGCAACGCAAACAGGCCCGTCACCATCAGTCGCTGGATGTGGTGGGCGTAGCCGTGCGCCAGCGTCTGCGTGATGGCGTCGCGCAGACAGGCCATGTCGGTGTCGCCGGTCCAGTACCAGGCGGGCAGGTCACGCGTGGCGCCCAGCGCGTTGCGTTCCGCGTAGTCCGGCATCCGGGTCCAATAGACGCCGCGCACGTACTCGCGCCAGCCGAGGATCTGCCGGATGAAGCCCTCCGCGCTCTGCAGCGGAACCTGCCCGGCGCGGTAAGCAGCCTCGGCGGCCGCGACCACTTCGCGGGCCGTCAGCAACTTCAGGTTCAGGGCGGCCGAGAGCTGGGAGTGGTAGAGCCAGGGCTCGCCCGGCCACAGCGCGTCCTCGTAGCGCCCGAACAGGGGCAGGCGCTGCTCGATAAAGCGGTGCAAGGCGTGTAGCGCCTGCGCACGGGTGAGCGGCCAGGCGAAGCTCGAGAGCGCGCCGGGGTGCTGCGCGAAACGGGACTCGACCAGTGCGATGACTTCGCGGGTCAGCGCGTCGGGCTCGAAGGTGGCGCGCGGCGGCACCGCGCCCGGCCCCTCCGGGCCGAACGCCTCGCGGTTGTCGGCATCGAAGTTCCACTGACCGCCCACAGGCTGACCATCACGCATCAGCACGCCGTGACGAGCGCGTGCCGCGCGGTAGAAGTACTCGAGGCGCAGCGACTTGCGGCCCTCGGCGTGGGCCGCGAATTCGCGCACGGTCGTGAAGAAATGGCGATCCTCGCGGATCTCCAGCGTCAGCCCCGCGTCCTCCACCACCGTCTTCAGCGACTGCCACACGCCCCAGTCGCCCGGCGCCGTCATCACCACGCGCCGCGGGGCGAACTGCGCCAGGGTTGCCTGCAACTCGGCGGCCAGGCTTCCGCGGTTGCCCGGATCATCGAGTCGACGGTAATGCAGCGGCCGGCCTGCCGCCTGCAGTGCCTGCGCGAAATGGCGCATTGCCGCCAGGAAGAGCGCGATGCGCTGCTTGCTCGACCAGGCCCGGGTCGACTCCTCCTCGACTTCGGCCATCCACACCACATCGTTCGCCGGGTCGAAGCCATCGAACGCGGATGCGTCGAGATCGAGTTGGTCGCCCAGCACGACGACGAGGGTGCGCAACTCGCTCACGCGCCCTCCCCGGAGCTGCGCGATGCGCGGCACGCCGCGGAACAGAACTTCACCTCGTTCCAGCATCGCGCCCAGCGCCTGCGCCAGGTCATCGGGCGGCCACAGGCTGCGCAGGGCTTGCTGGGCAGCGACGCTTTGTTGCCCTTGAACGCGGACGGAGCGGTGCGCTTCACTTCAGTCCTGCCGCGCTGTTCCGAATGACGACTTGGCAAACATATTCATTTCCAACACAATTGGCGCAATGATACCGACCTGGTCTGGCCTAATTTGACTCATTTCAAACTCATCCGGCCATGAGACGCAAGAAGCCGTCAGCGCGGCGAGCCCCGTCGGCCGCCGTCCCCGAACCGTCGTTCCGTAGCGGCGCGGTGGCTCGCATGGCGCGGATGCCGGTGGCCACGCTGCGCATCTGGGAGCAGCGCTACCGGGCGGTCAAACCGGCCAGTTCGCCGTCGGGGCACCGGCTCTATTCGCCGGCCGATGTGCAGCGCGTGTTGCTTCTGCGGCAGTTGACTCAGCAAGGCCACGCGATCGGCTCGATCGCCGCGCTGGACTCGGCCCGCCTGCTGGATGTGTCCCGCGCGAGCGCTGGCGCGCCAACGGGCGCTTACGTCGGGCCCGGCCCGGCACCGGGCGCACTGCGGTTGGTCGTGGTCGGTCCGGCCCTGGCGGCGCGACTGCAGCGTCCGGCGGTAGCGCGTCGCCTGGCGCATTCCGCACTGCGGGTCGCTGTGTTCGAGTCGCTGGCCGAAGCCGCGGTCGCCTCGTCGGTCACGACAGCCGACTTGCTGCTCTGGCACGCGCCGGAACTGCGGCCCGAAGTGCCGCCCGAGTTGCAGGCCGCGCGAAGCGCTTGCCGCGCCCGGCAGGTGGCGGTGGTGTATCGCTTTGCCGGAACGGCCGCGACGAAGGCGTTGGCCGATGCCGGGGTCGAAGTGATCCGTGAGCCCGCCGACGACGACGCGCTCGGCGCGTGGGTCGCGTCGGTCGAAGCCTGGCTGTCGGCGCGAGGCGACGAACCAGCCGTGACCGACGTCGCGCGAGCGACTCGCGAAGCGTCGGTCGGCGCGCTGGCGCCGCGCCGATTCGACGACGCGGCGTTGACGGCAATCGCCGGGCTGTCTCCCAGCCTGGCGTGCGAATGCCCGCGCCATGTCGCAGAACTGCTGATGCAGCTCTCGAGCTTCGAGTCCTACAGCGCGGGCTGCGCCAACCGCAGTCCGGCCGATGCGGAGCTGCATGCCTATCTGCAACAGGTCGCGGGCGCCTCACGGGTGCTGTTCGAGTCGGCACTCGAACGCGTGGCGCGCCATGAGGGCCTGCGGCTTCGCTGATCCGGAGATCGACATCGTGTCCGACCCGCACCAAGAGTTACCGCCGCGCGTAGCCTGGGTCCGCTATGGTGGTCTGCCGCCACTCGGCGGTCTGTTGCTCCTGACCGCCGTCGACGCGCGACACGCCACGGCGTGGGCCGCTGCGCTGGTTGGCCGCGGCGCGTTCATCTTCGGCTTCATCGGCGCTCTTCCCCGGGGGTCGCGATGAGCGCGCGGGACTCGATTCCACGCAACGGCGGAGCACCCTCGGCTGAAGCGTCGTGCCCACCCGGCTGGCCAATGCCATGGCTCGAGGTGAGCCATGGCTGATTGGTTCCGGCGCCTGCCTGGATTCAAACCCGAACCGCCCGGCGCCGAGCGCGCCATCCTGCGCAGCCTGCCGAGAGTGCTGGTCTATGGCTCGCTGCTGCTGGCGTCGCCGTCGCTGCTTGTCCGCCTGGGCGAACGAGCAGCCGCGGGCGCCGGCGAGGCTTCCATTGCCATGTCGGTCGACATGCTCGTACTCGCCGTGATCTGTGTGCACTGGAACGTCGTGCTGACGGTGGCGATCGCCGCCTTCATCGTCATGGTCATGAAGGGGCCCGCCTACGTCGCCGATGCCTATCCACTCGTCGACGCCGAACGTCCCGACGTGAACGCACCGCGAGGGTGATGACGAGGTGTTCCCGCTCCTGGCCGGCTGCAGCTTCGGCAGGAACGAGAAGTCGCCCAAACTCATTCCGAATCGACAGTGACAAGCTGTCGGACCGTCACGGTGCCCGCGGCCGAGCACGTTGTGCCGCGCCTGGCTGAGCACCGATCGCCAAGGTATTTCATGGGCCTCTCGAGAGCCATCGTGTCTCGGATGGACGGTTCAGGCCGGCTTGAGCTGCTGCAGCAGGGTCGGCACGAGTTCGCTCACCGTCGGGTGGATGTGCATGGCCCGCGAGATGACCGTGTATGGCTGGTCGGCGGCCATCACGTCGAGCAGCGAATGCACCACCTCGTCGCCGTTCAGCCCGAGGATGGCCGCGCCCAGGATGCGCTGCGTGTCGGCGTCGACCAGCACCTTCATGAAGCCCTGGGTCTCGCCGGCCTCGCGGGCGCGGCCGACGCGCTGCATCGGCATCTTCGCGCGCAGCACGCGCTTGCCGCTGGCCAGCGCCTCGGTTTCCGTCATGCCGACGCGCCCGAGCGCCGGGTCGATGAACAGCGCGTAGCAGGCGATGCGGTCGCCGATGCGGCGCGGGTCGCCGTCGAACAGGTTCGCCACCACGATCTCGTGGTCGTTCCACGACGTGTGCGTGAACGCGCCGCGCCCGTTGCAGTCGCCCACGGCCCAGACGCCCTCGGCGCTGGTGCGGCACTGATCGTCGACCTCGATGTAGCCGCGCGCGTCGGTCCGGATGCCGGCCCGGTCGAGCCCCAGGCCGTCGGTGTTGGGCTGGCGGCCGACGGCCAGCAGCACGTGGCTGCCGGTGATGCCTTCGCCGTCGCCGCAGGCGGCACCGACGACGATGCGCTCGCCCGCGCGGCGCGAGCGACAGGCATTCGGCGCCCAGTTCGAAGCGCACGCCCTCGGCCTCGAGGATCGCGCGGATGCCGTCGGACACGTCCTGATCCTCGCGCGGCAGCAGGCGCGCCGAACGCTCCACCACCGTCACGGCGGCGCCGAACCGCCGCATCAGCTGCGCGAACTCCAGTCCGATGTAGCTGCCGCCGACGATCACCAGGTGCTCGGGCACCGCGTCCAGTTCCATCACCGACACGTTGTCCAGCGTCGGCACCGTGTCGATGCCCGGCAGCTCCGGGCGCACCGCGCGCCCGCCGACGTTGAGGAAGATGCGCGGCGCGCTCAGGCGCCGGCCGCCAGCCTCGAGCGTGGCCGGGCCGACGAAACGGGCGTCGCCGACGATCACCTCGGTGCCTTTCAAGCCGCGCATCCAGGCCTCGACGCCGTCGCGCGACCTGGCGACGATGGCGTCCTTGCGCGCCATCACGCGCGCCATGTCCACGCGCAGGTCCGCGACGTCGAAGCCGAACTCGGCGCCGCGCTGCGCAAGCCGGACAGCGCGAGCGCTGGCCACCAGCGTCTTCGTCGGAACGCAGCCGACGTTGACGCAGGTGCCGCCGAAGTGGTGGCGCTCGATCACGGCCGTCTTCAGCCCTTCGCGGCTGCAGCGTGCGGCGATCGCCGGCCCGGCCTGACCGGCGCCGACGATGATGGCGTCGAATGTTTCGAGGCCCATGATGGCTCTTTCTTGCTTCCCGGGAGGACCTCAGTATGCGGCCGGGCTTGCAACGCCGCTCGGCCACGGGTGACAGCATCGCGGCTAGCGTCGCGCTGACGCCCTACGTGGTGAGTCTGCGCCGCGAGACGAAGCTGACGCCATCGACCACCGCCACCAGCAGCAGCATCGCTGCCAGGATCGTGGCCGTCTTGCCCATGTGGAACAGACCCATGTGGAAGCTGAGCAGCTGACCCAGCCCGCCAGCGCCGACGACGCCCAGCACGGCGGCGGCGCGGATGTTGTTCTCCCATCGGTACAACGTGTAGCTCAGCAGCTGCGGCAGCACCTGCGGCAGCGTCGCGTACAGGAACAGCCGGCCGCCGCCGACGCCTTGCGCGCGCAGCGCCGCGGCCGGCCCGGGCGGCGCGTTTTCCAGGCTTTCGGCGAACAGCCGGCCCAGCACGCCGGTGGTGTGCGCGGCCAGCGCCAGCGTCCCGGCGAAGGGGCCCAGCCCGGCCGCGATCAGAAGCAGCGCCGCCCAGACCAGCTCGGGGATGGCGCGCAGCGCGTTCAGCAGCAATCGCGTCGGCGCACGCGCCCAGGCGGCGTCGCGGTCGTGCAGCCGGCTGGCCGGCAACGCCAGCAGCAGGCCCGCGGCGGCGGCCAGCACGGTGCCGAGCGCCGACATGGCCAGCGTCTCCCAGGTGCCCAGGAGCACCTTGCGCAGAAAGGCCGGCGAGGTGTCGGGCGGGACGAACTCGCCGAGAAAGCGCCCCATGCTGCGCAGCGCCTCCAGCGACAGGAACTCGCCCCACTGCAGTTGCAGCGTCCAGAAACTGGCCACCACCAGCAGCAGCACCGCCGCGGTGAACCAGCAGCCCTTGCAGCGCGCGCTGAACATCGGCGGCGGCAGCCGGTAAGGCGCGTTGGCCGCAGGCACGCGCTGTCGCTCGAATGTCATGCCAATGCCTTGCGCAAGCGCGCGCTGACATGGTCGGCCAGCGCGACCAGCGCCACGAACACGGCCAGCATGGTCAGCACTTCGCCGCCGTTGAACATCTTCATCGAGTTGTCCATCTGGTGGCCCAGCCCGCCGGCGCCGACGAAGCCGAGCACCACCGAGCTGCGAATGGCGCACTCCCAGCGGTAAACGGTGTAACTGGTCAGCTCGCCGGCGTTCTGTGGCAGCAGGCCATAGAAGAACGCCTGCAGGCGCGAGCTGCCGTTGCGCAGCAGCGTTTCGGTGGCGTGCGTCTCGCCGCTCTCCAGAATCTCCCCGTAGACCTTGCCCAGCATGCCGCCATAGGTCAGCGCGATGGCCAGCACACCCGCGGAGGGTCCCAGGCCGACCACGCGCACGAAGACCAGCGCCCACACCAGCTCGGGCACGCTGCGCAGCACGATCAGCAGCCAGCGCAGCGCCTGCCGCAGCCAGAACGGGCCGCGGGCCATGCGCCCCGACAACGCCGACACCGACAGCACGCGGGTGGACAGCAGCGTCAGCGGCAGCGCCAGCGCGAGCGCCAGCGTCATCCCCGCGGTGGCCATGGCCACCGTGCGCCAGGTCTCGCGCGCCACCATCGCCAGGAACTCGGCGGAGTGCGCCGGCGGCACGAAAGCGGCCAGGAACTGCGCGGTGACCTTCAGGTTCGCGGTCTCGAACAGCGTCCATGGCCGGAACTCGGTGGCCACCAGCAGCGGCCACAGCAGCACCAGGCCGGCCCCGGCCCAGAACACGCGGCCGAGCCAGGCCGGATCGCGCTCCGGCGGCGCGCGCAGGCCGGCACTGCGGACGATGGCGGTGCTCACGCTGCACTCACCGGCAATGCATCACCACCGGCGCGCTCGGCTGCGGCGCCTGCTCTTCGGTCGGCGTGGCGGCGTCGGCCTGGAGCTCGTGCTCGTGCTGGGCATACAGCCGGGCGAGCCGTTCGCGGCCGACCTCGGCGGCGGGCAGGTCGAAGACCAGCACGCCGTCGCGCAGGCCGACGATGCGCGGGAAATTGGCCAGCGCGGCGTCCACCTGGTGCAGCGTAGCCACCAGCGTGACGCCGCGTTCGCGCGCCTGCTGCCGCAACGTGGACAGCGCCTGCTGGGCGCGCGCCGGATCCAGCGCCGACAGCGGCTCGTCCACCAGCCACAGATCGGCCGGAGCGAGCAGCGCGCGCGCCAGGCCGACGCGCTGGCGCTCGCCGCCGGACAGGCGGTCGACGCGCTCGAACAGCTTGTCGGCCAGGTCGAAGCGCTGCAACGCGTCGTGCGCGGCCGGGATGTCGTCGGGATAGAACAGCGAGCGCAGGCTGGCGAGCAGGCCCATTGCCGGCAGACGACCCGCCAGCACCGACGTGATCACGCGCTGGCGCGGCGGCAGCGGCGGCACCTGCGGCGCCAGGAACAGTCGGCCGCGCAGCCGCTGCAGATCGCGCCGCGGCAGTGCCCAGGGGTCCCTTCCGTCGAGCCGCAAGGTGCCGGCGCGCGGCGGCAGCGCGCAGGCCATGGCCTGCAGCAGCGTGGTCTTGCCGGCACCGGAAGGGCCGATCACTGCCAGCTGCTCGCCGGCGTCGACCTGCAGGTTCAGCGGCTGCAGCGCCAGCGCCCCGGCCCGTGCGGCCGGGTGGCTGGCGGCCAGCTCGCGAAGCTCGAGCTTCACGCGGCGCGGCTCAGAGCAGGCCGGCACTGCGACCCGCGGCCTCGATGCCCTTGTAGTTGTCGGGCGAAGTCGGGATGTAGCGCGTGGCGCGGTTCAGCTGCAGGATTTCCTTGCCCTCGGGCGTGGACGCATCCAGCTCGAGCAGCGCCTTCAGCACCTTGTTGCGCAGCTCGGCCGGCATGTCCGCGTGCACCGACCAGTTGTAGTTGTAGAAGGGCGGCGTGGTGAAGAACACGTCGACCTCCTTGGTGTTGACCTTGCCTTCGGTGACGAACTTGCGCCACACGGTGATGTCCAGGGCCGCCGCGTCGACTTTGCCGCTGACCACCGAGGCGATGGTCGCGTCGTGCGCGCCGCTGTAGGCGATGCGCTTGAAATCCTTCTCCGGGTCGATGCCCGCGAGCAGGAGGTTGCTGCGCGGCATCAGGTGGCCCGAGGTGCTGCTCTGCGAGCCGAAGCTGACCTGCTTGCCCTTCATGTCCGCCAGCGTCTTGATGCCCGAGTCGGTCTTGGCGATGAACACCGACTGGAAGCGCGTGTCTTCCTCGCGCTGCGCGATCGGCACGATCTTGCCGCCCGAGCGCTGCTGCGCCTGCACGTAGGTGAAGCCGCCGAACCACACCAGGTCGACCTTCTTGTTGACCAGCGCCTCGACCGCGGCCGGATAGTCGCTGACCGGCGTGAACTCGACTTTCATGCCCAGTTTCTTCTCCAGGTAGGCGGCCAGCGGCTTGAACTTGCGCACCTGCTCGGTGGCGGCCTCCTCGGGAATCGTGGTGACGCGAAACACCTGCTGCGCATGGGCCAGGCTGCCCCAGGCCAGGATGGCGCAGGTGAGCAGCGCGCGCAGCGTGCGGGAGGGTGAGTAGCTGATCATGGAGCACCTGTCGATTTGAAGGGACGACTCGGACGTGCAGTCTAGCGGGCCGGTTGCCGCGGAGCCCCCGGATCGACAGCGAACACCAGCGCCGCGACGAGCTTCAACGGCTGCACCAGCTACAACGCGCAGCTGCGAAAACCCGCCGGGACGTCATTGCGTGCGGCGGGAAAGAAGTTGCGGTAGCGCGGGTGGCGCATGCGCGGCTGCGTGCAGTGGGAGGCGCCGCGCAGCACCGGCCGCCCGTCGAACCACGGCGCGGAATAGTCGCGATAGGGGTGCGGCTCGAAACCCGGATACGGTGCAAAGGGACTGGCGGTCCACTCCCACACGTCGCCCCACCGGAAAGCGTCAGGCGCACTGCAGGCCGCGCTTTCCCACTCGGCCTCGGTGGGCAGGCGGCGCCCGGCCCAGCGGCACCAGGCCTCCGCTTCGTGCAAGGTGAGGTGGCTGGCAGCCTCGCGCGGGTCGAGCTCACGCCAGCGACCGCCGCGCCACTGCTCCCACCCGGATGCGGCATGACGTATGTAGCGCGGCAGTCCTGCCGACTGCGAGGCGCGCCAACGCGCTCCGACCTCGCTCCACCAGCGCGGATCGTCGTAGCCACCGGCCTCCACGAAGGGCAGGAATTCGGCCCAGCGCACGGCCTGACGATCGATCTCGAAGGCCCGCAGCGCCTCCGTGCGACCTGGCAGCTCGTTGTCGAACGCGAAGCCGGCGCCGGGTGCGCTGCCGAGCGGCCAGCGGCGCGCCGAGAAAGCCAGCGGCGCCCCAGGCCGCGGCAGCGGCGCGCGCTGCCAGCGCGGGTCCTCGATTTCGATGCCGAGGACACACGCCATGTACAACGCGGCCTCGTGATGCATGTCCTCATGCGCCAGCGCCAGGCGGAAGAAGTAGAGCGCGTCGTCGCCGGTCCCAGCCTGCCGCAGCAGGGCCAGCGTGTCGTCGAGCTGCCGCGCCAGCTCGTCGCGCGTGGCCTTCGCATCCGGCAGCGGCAACTGCCAGCGGCTTTCGTGCGGCACGCGGCTGGAGTGGTAAAGCCCGTCGGCATCGCGCCGCCGCGGCGGTTGGCGCGGCGCATCGGGGTCTGCGCGGTGCCCACGCCCGCGCTCCGGATTGCGTTCGATCCAGTACTCCTGGAACCAGCCGACGTGCCCCAGTTCCCACAGCGGAGGGTTGAGTTCGGCGCGGCGCGGCACGGCGAGTCCGGGCAGCGCGCGCTCGAAGACGGCGAAGGTCGCCAGCGTGTCGGCGCGACTGGCCGTCAGGGCCTCGGCCAGTTCCTCGGGTGGGCCGTTACGCGCGGCGTGCGCGATCCGCGATAGGCTTGCATCGTGCATCGTGAATCTCTGGTCATCGTGACGCCGGCCCTCGCCGCGGCGAACAACGGCAACTGGCAGACCGCCTGGCGCTGGGCGCGACTGCTGCGGCCAGCTTACCGTGTTCGCCTCACCGACCGCTGGAACGGCGGCGACGAGGCCCTGATGATCGCGCTGCACGCGCGGCGATCCGCGGCCTCGATCGAGGCGTGGCGCGCCGCGCATCCGGCCCGGCCACTGGTGCTGGTGCTCACCGGCACCGACCTGTACCGCGACATCGACGTCGACGCTCAGGCTCGGCGCTCGCTCTGGCTGGCCGACGCGCTCGTGGTGCTGAACGAGCTGGGCACGGCTCGCCTGCCCGAGGCCCTGCGCGGCAAAGCCAGGGTGGTGCTGCAGTCATGCGCCGCGCGTGTTCCAGCGCGTCGCGCCACGCGTCACTTGCGCGCGCTGATGGTGGGCCACCTGCGCGACGAGAAGGACCCGCGCACCTATTGGCGCGCGGCGCAGCGGCTGGCGGCGCGGCAGGACATCCACCTGGACCACATCGGCGATGCGCTGGACCCTGTGCTCGGCGCCGAGGCCGCGGCGCTGGCGGCCCGGCAACCGCGGTTTCGCTGGCTCGGGGGGCTGCCGCACGAGACGGTCCGCCGTCGCATCCAGGCCGCCCACGTGCTGGTTCACGCCAGCCGCATGGAGGGCGGCGCCCACGTGGTGATCGAGGCCATCCGCAGCGGCACGCCGGTGCTGGCCTCGCGCATCGACGGCAACCTGGGCCTGCTGGGCCGCGACTACGAAGGCGTCTTCGAGCCCGGCGACGACGCGGCGCTGGCGGCCCTGCTCGCGCGCGCCCGGGACGATCCGGATATGCTGCCGTCCTTGGCGGCCCGGCTGGCCCCGCGCTCGGCGCTGTTTTCGCCCGCGGCGGAGCAGGCGGCGCTGCACCAACTCGTCGGCCCGCTGTTGGCGGGCCGCGGCTCCGGACTCCTGAAATGAACGCACCCGCCAGCCCCGCCACGCTCGCCGAACCCCGCCTCACTTCCCTCTCCCACGGAGGCGGCTGCGGCTGCAAGATCGCGCCAGGCGTGCTCTCCGAGATTCTCAAGGGGACGGCGGCGATGCCCATGCCCAAGGAGCTTCTGGTGGGCATCGAGACCGCCGACGACGCGGCGGTCTACCAGCTCAATGACGAGCAGGCGCTGATCGCCACCACCGACTTCTTCATGCCCATCGTCGACGACCCGTTCGACTTCGGGCGCATCGCGGCCACCAATGCGATCAGCGACGTCTACGCCATGGGCGGCCGGCCGATCCTCGCGCTGGCGCTGGTCGGCATGCCGATCAACGTGCTGTCCACGCAGACCATCGGGCGCGTGCTCGAGGGCGGTGCTTCGGTGTGCCGCGCGGCCGGCATCCCGATCGCGGGCGGGCACACCATCGATTCGGTCGAGGCGATCTACGGCCTGGTCGCGCTGGGGCTCGTGCACCCCAGTCGGGTCAAGCGCAATGCCGACGCCAGGCCGGGCGATGTGCTGGTGCTCGGCAAGCCCGTCGGCGTCGGCGTGATGAGCGCGGCGCTGAAGAAGGAGCAGCTGGGCGACGCGGGCTACGCGCAGATGGTCGCGACCACGACGAAGCTGAACACGCCCGGCCCCGACCTTGCCGCCCTGCCCGGCGTGCATGCGCTGACCGACATCACCGGTTTCGGCCTGGCCGGCCATGCGCTGGAAATGGCCCGCGGCGCGGGCTGCACCGTGGAACTGGACTGGCGCGCCGTGCCGCTCCTGCCAGGCGTTCGCGAGCTGGCCGCGCGAGGCTTCGTCACCGGCGCGTCAGCGCGCAACTGGGCCGGCTATGGGCACGACGTGGCGCTGCCGGCGGGCTTCGCCGACGAAGACCGGGCGCTGCTGACTGACCCGCAGACCAGCGGTGGCCTGCTGGTGTCCTGCGAGCCCGGCGCCCTCGATCGCGTGCTCGCCGCGTTCCGGCAGCACGGTTTCGAGGCTGCCAACGTCGTGGGCCGAGTGCTGCCGAGGGAAGCGGCCGCGCTGCGGGTCCTAGCCTGAGACCGAAGGGCCGCGACCTCGGCGGCATCCGCCCGTTCGGGTGAGATGCGGCCCGATCGCCGGCTGCTGTCGGCGTCGTCGCGACAACTGGCGCGCTCGCGTCATCCACAGCATTCGTGACGCCGGTGTCCTCACCGCTGCACGTCACGGCACGACCATCAGAAACAGCCAGGTCGCGAGCAGGATCAGGTGAACCACCCCGGACAGCAGGCTCGAGCGGCCGCTGCCGTAGGTGATCAGCGCCATCATGAACGACAGCGCCAGCAGGATGGCGCTGCCCGGCGAGACGCCGAGCTCCATCGGGCTTCCTGTCCACCAGGCAATGGCCGATACGATGGGCACGGTCAGCCCGATGCTCGCCACGCCCGAGCCCAGCGCCAGGTTGATCGAGGTCTGCAATTGATTGTCGCGAGCTGCGCGCAAGGCCGTCATGCCTTCGGGCAGCAACACGATCGCGGCGACGATCACGCCCACCAGCGTCGGCGGCGCACCCAGGCCGGCCACTGCCGACTGGATGAAAGGCGACACGCCCTTGGCGAGCAGCACCACCGCCACCAGTGCCACCAGCAGCAGGCCGACGGATGCAGCGGTCACTCGAGTGCCTGGCCGCGCCGCCGGCGTCGCGGCCGTCACCAGCGTCGGCTGATTCGGCAGGAAGTGCTCGCGGTGGCGCACCGTCTGCACGAAGGTGAATGCGAACCACAGCAGCAGGCAGGCCACGCTGATGAAGGCCAGCTGCGCAGTCGTGTAGAAAGGCCCGGGTGCGCTGGTGGTGAAGTTGGGCAGCACCAACGTGATCGCCACCATCGGCAGCAGCACGATCAGGTAGGCCTGCGCGCCTTCAGTGCGGAACTCCTGCTCACGGTGACGCAGCGCGCCGACCACGATGCACAGCCCGGCCATGCCGTGCAGCACGAGCACGACCACCGCGTGGATCGTGTCGCGCATCAGCGCGGGCTCCGGCTGCTCACCGAGCATGATCGAGACTATCAGCCCGAGCTCGATCACCGTCACCGCCAGCGCCAGCAGGATCGCGCCGAAGGGCTCGCCTACGCGCAGCGCGACCACTTCGGCGTGGTGCACCGCCGCCAGCACGGCGGCCACCAGGGCAACGATCAGGACGCCGGCAGCAAGCAGACCGGGCTTGCCGTGCAGCGCGAGGTCCGTGCCGAGCGCGGCTAACGGCACTGCCACTGTCCAGGCCGGAAGTCGGTCGGTGGGCACGGTCATGACTGGTTCGATCCTTCGGGGCCGGTGACTTTTCGGATGGGTAGAGAGTACGTCGTACCCGCCGACGCTGCCGAGCGCGAAGGACTGAAGCTGCACGTTTGACGAGGAGCCGCGCTGGATGCGCCATTTCGCGGCGCTGCTGGCCGAACGCTTTGCGATGGCCTTCCGCGCCCATGCCGAAGCGCAGTCGCTATCGCACGACGAATGGGTCTACGCTCGCCTGCAGTTGGTGGCACAGATCGAGCGCGAGCATGGCTCACGCCGCCGCGGATCCGCCTGTCGCCGTCGCATTCGGCGAGCATGCCCGGCGTGACACGCCAGACCCTCAACGCCGCGCTGGCGCACCTGCAACGGCGCGGGCTTCTGCGGGTGAGCTTTCGCATGATCGAACTGGTCGAGTAGTGCACGTCAAGGCAGACGTCGGCGCAGACCGGCACGACGTGCTCGCCTCGCGCCGGACCCCTACTCCCACTCGATCATGAACGAGCCTTGCGAGCTGCTGATTCGTAATGCGCTCTCGGCTGCCTCGCAGACTTTTCCCGTCATTTTTACCGTCAACCTGTCAGGCACCACCATTGGCACGGGTTTCCAGGCGATTCGACCGAAAGTGACCTTTCGAGATCTATCGAGGTCTATCGACTTCTGGGGCGCTCGCGAACGCTTCATCGCGCCTCGACGTGACCCTCGGAGCGCACCCGAACTTGAGATGCGTCAAACACCGTAAGTGATCGTCGCGCCTCACTTTTCAGACCGCTCTTTTACCGTCAGCTTGGGCAAGCGCCCTGAGGACCCGCGCCCGACCCATTGGCAGCGCTCCGGCTCGCGCCAAACGCTCAGGGAAAGCCTTGAACGCGGGGCGTCACCCCGCCACTGGCTGAAAAACGCGGATCCTGGGCGAGAGCTTGGCTCGGAGTTCCCGGTCCGCGACTCGGATGTCGTACTCGGACTGCAGGTTCAGCCAGAACCGGGCCTCCATGCCGAAGAACAACCCGAGCCGAAGCGCTGTATCCGCGGTGATGGGGCGCTGGCCATTCACCAGTTCGCTGATCCTGCTCGGCGAGACATCGATGTCCGCCGCGAGTTGGCGGGCACTGATGCCCATGGGCTTCATGAAGTCCTCGAGCAGGATCTCGCCCGGATGAATCTCGTCAAGCAACTTGGCCATGTTTCAAAGTCCTAGTGGTAGTCCACGATCTCGACGCGGTGCGCTCCGTCGGTCTTCCAGACAAAGCAGATCCGCCACTGGTCGTTGACGCGGATGCTGTGCTGGCCCTTGCGGTCGGCTTTCAGTGCCTCCAGCTGGTTGCCCGGCGGGACGCGCAAGCTGGCGAGTTCCGTGGCGGCGTGGATCTGAAGCAGCTTGCGCCTCGCGACGCGCTCGATGTTGCGGAAGCGGGATACCGCACGGCTGTGAAACAAGGCCTCGGTATCGGCGCACGCGAACGAGCGAATCATGCGCGATTGTGATCCGCCATAAGGATTCCGTCAAGCGGAACACATGACGCTGTCGCGGACCCTGGCTGGGTTTCGGCAGTGCGGAGCGTGGGTAAGGCATGGGCACAGACAGCGTCGGCTTGCTGTTCTGAAGCTGACCCGCTTCGGGCCGGGGCGCATCCCTGCACCCGACCCACAGCGGTCCTACAAGTCGCGCGATTCGGTGCCACAAACCGGTCGTTCAACGGCGAGAACCAAGTCGACGGCAGGACGATGCTTGGACCCCGCGCCACCATCCGCCGCATGAACTCCGCCGGCGACATCATCAGGTCCTTGAAGCTATTGCGCCAGGCGCCTTCAGCTTCAGCACGACCCGCCCGATGGTGTTGAATTGCACCCGCCTGTTGGCCAGCGCCGGGCGGGCGATATAGCGTCAAAGTTGCTCCAGCGCCTGGCGCTCGTCGGCACCGCGGCGCACGGGCGCGTGCAGACTGAAACCGGTCTTGTCCGAGCACCGTTCTCCGGTTCCAGTGCGTACGACAACCCGTCACCACCGGTCTAGGTGGGCGCTTCGATCCTGTTGGACATCGCGGGCGTTTCGCTCGATATCTGCGGGCCGCTCAGAACGCCGCTACGCGCTGCACCACCCAGAAGCTCGCGATCCCGCCGATGGCATAGGGCGGCACGCGCCACCACCACGAAGGCGCGTCGATCTTCAGGCGGCGGGCGATGCGGCGCCCGACGGCGATGGCAGCGAGCACCACGGCGATGAAGATCAGCTGGCCGATCTCGACGCCGACATTGAAGAACAGCAGCGCCATCGGGATCGACAGCGGCGGCAGCCCCACCTCGGCCAGCGCGCCGGCGAAGCCCAGGCCGTGCAGCAGGCCGAAGCTGAAGGCGACGATCCACGGCCAGCGCTGCGTCAGCCCGGGCCGGCCCTGGCGCGCATGCACGATCTCGCCGGCGACGAAGACGATCGACAGCGCGATCACCGCCTCCACCGGCGGGCCGGGCACGTTCAGCCAGCCCAGCGTCGCGGCGAACAGCGTCAGGCTGTGTGCCAGCGTGAACGCGGTGATGGTGGCGATCAGCCGGCGCGTGCCCTGCACCAGGATCAGCAGCGCCAGCACGAACAGCAGGTGGTCGAAGCCGGTCAGGATGTGCTCGATGCCGAGCACGGTGTAGGTCTGCGCCACCTCGAAGGCGCCCGGGCTGGCGGTGACGACGAAGCGCGGCGCGAGCGGCAGCACGCGGGCGACCTGCGCCGTGCCGTCGCTGCGCTCCACGCGCACCAGCACGTCGATGCGGCTGGCGGCCAGGTTCGGGAACTCGATCGCCTTGCCGGCCAGCCCGCCTTCGGCCTGCACGCGCCAGCGCTGCACCGCCGTGCCCGCGGCATAGCTGCTGCGCAGCGGCGTGACCGCCTGCGTGCCGGGCGGGAACTGCGGGCGCAGCTTCAGCGTGGTGGCTTCGTCCAGCGCCGGCAGCTTCCACAGCACCTCGTAGGTGGTGGCGTCGACCTGGCGCAACTGCAGATACGCGGGGCGGAACTCGTCGGCTGCGGCCGGCAGCGCCGCGCCGCACAGCAGCAGCCACAGCGCCAGGAGGCGGCCCAGCCGGGTCATGGCGTGGTGTTGCCGTGCGGCAGCTCGCCTCGATCACGACGTCGTAGCGCTCACGCAGCTTGCGGTAGCTCTCGCTGCGCGAACGCTCGCGGCGCGCGTTCTCCCACTCGCGCGCGACCTGTTGTGCGCACCTCGTCCAGCGGCGGCAACGCGGCCGGCGTGCACGCGCGGTGACGCGCACCAGGTGCGCCCCCAGGCCCGAGGCCACCGGCCCGACCCACTCGCCGTGCGGCAACTGGTCCAGCTGCTCGGCGAAGGCGGCGCCGAAGTCGCGTGCCACCAGATCGAGCGGCGCGGTCTGCGCGCTGCGCGGCAGCATCGTCGGCTGCCCGAGCCGGGCCGGGTCGGCGCCGCTCGCCAGCGCGCCTTGGCGGCCGCCACCGCGCGCTCGACTTCCGGCGCCGTGCGCGAGCCGTCGAAGAAGATCTGCTCGAAGCTCACGCGCGCCGGCCGTGTGAAGCGGTCGGCGTTCTGCGCCATGTAGTCCGACAGCTCGGCGTCGGTCGGCGCCGCGCCCGCCAGCTGCTCTTCGGACATGACCTCGAACTTCTGCCGCACCCGCCGCTTGATCACCGGGTCGTCGCGGTCCAGTCCCAGTGCCACGCCCTCGCGGAACAGGATCTCGTCGCGTACATGGGCCTCCACCAGGTTGGCCAGCTCCTGCTCGCTCGGGGGGCGCATCCAGCGCGCCTGGTGCTGGCGCGCCAGGTCGTCCACGATGGCCTGCGTGACGACGATGCGTTCGCCCGCAGCAACGCCGGGGTTCATGCGGCCGTAGACGAAGAACAGCAAGGCACCGATCAGCGCAAAGTGCAGGATCGGCTCGCGCAGCCAGCGCGACCAGCGGGTGGTGCTCATGGGGTTGCGCTGAGCCAGGCCTGCGCCGAGGCGACCTGCGCCGCCGGGCCGTACAGCCGCACCAGGCCGAGTTCGAGCGCCTGCTCGAAACCCATGCCGGCGCCGACGATGGCTTCAAGCGCCGGCGTGTCGGTGACCAGCACCACATCGCCGGCCACGGGGCCGCTCACATGGGTGCGCACTTGTGCGCCACCGCCCTGCGGCTCGATCCGGCTCCACAGCATCGGCCCCATCAGCACCACCGCGACCGCGGGGTGCTCCGCCGCGTCAGACGCACTGCCCAACCGGGCCGCCAGGGTCTTGAGCAGCCCGGTAGCGCGGATGAGTTGCAGCATGCCGCGCGCTTGCGGCGTCAGGTCATCGCGCTGCGCCAAGGCGTCGCGCGGCAAGTCGCCCGCCATCTGCGCCTGCCAGATGGCCGTGCGGACCCAGGCCGATTTCGGGAACGCCAGGTTCATCATGCCGCGCTGCGAGGCCACGGAGTTGGGGTCTTCGAAACCGCAGGGCCAAGCGGCACCGGCCGCGGCCAGCGCCAGGGCGCCCACCGCCAGCCGATGCTTGAGCCTGCGAGGCACCATCATCACGAAGGCGAGTACCAGATCGGCGACGTGAAGGCGCGCTCCTGCAGCGTCATGGGCACCTCGGGGCCCATCTTGATGTTGAAGCGCGCGGCATCGTAGGCGGTCCAGCGCGGTGTCGGGATCTCGATCACCCGCGCGTAGTAAAAGGCGCGCAGCGTCGGGTCGAAGGCCGGGTCCTTCCACACGGTGATGAGTTCGGTCGCACCGATCGTATTGCGTCCAGGTCGCGTTCTTCACGTCCACCGTGTTGCCCACCGGCGGCAGCTTGCCGTCTGGCACCGGGCTTGCGCTTGGTCGGGTCGGACCAGACCACGTCGTAGACCTTCTCGTGCGTCTTGCCGGCCTTGTCGACCCAGCCCTTGACGATCTGGATGCGGTCCAGGTTGCCCGACAGCGGGTCCTTGAGCGGCGGCGACCAGGAAGGTCGGCGCCTTGCCAGCCGGCGCGGCCTGCAGGTCGCCGCCCATCGGCACGCCCTTCTGCGTAGCCCAGCGCGCCGAGTTCGCGCGTCTGCGCGTCGGCCGCCGCGAAGTCGTAGCCGCCGAAGAAACGCACCGTCATGCGCGGGCCGGTGGTGCGCGTAGGTCTCCTTGCGCTTCATCGCGTCCCAGATCGCCTCGCGGGTGTTGGCCGATCGCCCAGACCGCGGTGTAGCCCGAGGCGCCGAGTTCCCAGCCCTTGACGGTGCGGCCGTCGAAGTCGTAGGCGTTTTCGCTCCAGCGCTCGGGGCTGGGCTCGGAGCTGGGGAACTTGCCGAAGTAGCTGTCTCTCGTCGGCGGTGGTCAGGCCGGTGTGCGAGTCGGTGCCGCCGGCGAGGCCGAACCTGAAGGGGTTGGCGCCGAGCTTGGCCTCGAGCGCGAGGCCGTTCTTGAGTGCCTCGCGGGCGTACTCGGTATTGATCATGCCGGGCTTCTTGGGCACCACGTTCAGGTTGCCCTTGTCCCAGATTTCGAAGTTGGCGAACTCGTCGTTCGGCGACAGCTTTGGGTGCTGCTCGCTCGTGCCCTTGCCCTGCGTCACCTCGTACAGCACCTCCCACTTGGCGCGCGCCTGCGCCCATTCCTTGGTCAGCGGCTCGCCCTTGAAGGTCTTGAGGTCGAACATCAGCCCGTTGGACAGGTTGCCGTTGTGCGGGATGGCCAGCACCGGCCGCCGGTCTTGGTCTCGTAAGCCTGCCATCCACTTCCACAGGTCCTCGGGGTTCTCGGTGACGAAGGTGGTCAGCGGCGGCACCAGGTCGGCCTTGTCCTTGCCGTCGCGGTAGATCACGTTGCGGTGCAGGTTGTTGCCGCCGCCGTAGTTGGACGTCCACTCGTAGCCGATGAGCGCGGTGAAGCGGCCCGGCTCGTTGTACTTGTCATTGATCGCGGTGAGCTTCTTCCAGATGTCGAAGGACAGCGCGGGATCGGTCAGCGCAACCGGCAGCTTGCCCTGGCCCTGCAGCGTGATGATCTCCATCGTCACCTTCATGCCTTCTTCCATGCTGGCGTTCATCTGCTGGTTCCAGCGCTTGGCCGTCGGGTCGGTCATCAGCTTGGGGTTGCCGGCCAATACCTCGGCGATGACGCCGAGTGCATCGGAGTGGTCGGCGACGACCAGCCAGTCGAGCGGCCGCGACAGCTTGACAGGCTGGCCGGTGCTGGACTTGATCTCCTCGCCGCGCGCCAGGCGCAACGCTTCTTCCGGACCCACGCGTGTGCCACCGGCCACCGCGTCACCCGACCACGAGGTGTGCAGGTGCTGGTCGCCCCACAGCGGGCGCTCCGGGAAGTTGCGCCCGGCGTAAGGCGAATACCCGTGCTTCTTGAAGAACTTGGCGTCCGGGATGGGGCGAATGGTGCCGCCGTCGGTGGTGATGCTGGCGGGCGCCTGCGCCAGCGCGGCCGATACGGCGCACAGCGCCGCCGCGGCGGCGAGGAGGGTCTTGCGATGGGCGACGATTTGCATGGGCGGTTTCTCCTGGGTAGCCGGTGGGGTCAGCTCGGCGTGTACCAGATCGGCGACGTGTAGGCGCGTTCCTGGATGCTCGCCGGCACGTCGGTCGGCAGCTTCACGCCGAAGACCTTGGCGTCGATAGGTCGTCCAGCGCGGCGTCGGGATCTCGAGCACGCGCACGTAGTAGAAGGCGCGCTGCTTCGGGTCGAAGTGCCGGGTCCTTCCAGTAGCGCGCTGAGGTACGGCGCGCCGATCGCGTTGGTGTAGCTCGCCTCCTTCGACGTTCACCGTGTTGCCGACCGGCGGCAGCTTGCCGTCCGTGCCCGGCTTGCGGTTGCCGGACCAGGCCACGTCGTAGACCTTCTCGTGCGTCTTGCCGTCGGCGTCGAGCCAGCCCTTGATGACCTGCACGCGGTCGAGGTTGGCGCCGTCGGCGTCGCGCAGCGCGCGGATCAGGAACGTCGGCGCCTTGCCTGCCGGCGCGGCCTTCAGGTCGCCGCCCATCGGCACGCCGCGCTGCGTAGCCGTGCTCGGCGAAGTCGGAGCGCTCCAGATCCTTGGCCGTGAAGTCGAAGCCGCCGAAGACGCGCACCATGCAGCCGCGTGCCGGTCGTGGCGTAGACCTCCTTGCGCGCCATCGCGTCCCACAGCGCCTCGCGCGTGTTGTCGCGCGCCCAGACGGCCGCCAGGCCGACGCGCTGGTCTCGCGTGCAAGGTGCTGATTGCTGCGCGCGCGGTCGGCCGGCACCCGGCCGACGATCACTTCGTCGAAGCGGATCGGGTCGGCGGAGGGTTCCAGCACGGCCACCTTGCCGAAGAAGTTGTCCTCCGTGGTGGTCGACAGGCCGGTGTGCGAGTCGGTCGAGCCGATCATGCCGAACTTGAACGGGTTGACGCCGAGCTTGGCCTCGTAGGCCAGGCCGCGCTTGAACGCCTCGCGGGCGTACTCGCGCGGCAGCATGTCGGGCGTCTTGAGCACCGGGCCGAAGCTGCCTTTGTCCCAGCGTTCGAAGTTGGCGAACTCGTCGTTGCGGCGACAGCGCCGGGTGCGTCTCGCCGTCGCCCTTCATCTGGGTGATTTCGTAGATCGGCTCCCAGCGCATGCGGCGCTCGGCATAGTCGCGGTCGAGCGGCTTCTTCGTGGTCAGCGTCACGTCGTCGAACATCAGCCCGTTCGAGAGGTTGCCGTTGTGCGGGATCGCCAGCATCTTGCCGCCGGTCTTCTTTTCGTAGTCGGCCATCCACTTCCACAGGTCCTCGGGATCGACGGTGTCGTAGTGCGAGAACGGGATGATCTGGTCGGCCTTGTCCTTGCCGTCGCGGAAGATGACGTTGCGGTGCAGGTTGTTGCCGTTCGGCCCCGAGGTCCACTCGAAGCCGATGATGGCGGTGAAGCGGCCCGGGCTCGTTGTATTTCTCGGCGGCCGCCGTGATCCGCTTCCACGCCGGCTGGGCCATGGTCTCGTCCTGGCCCTTGAACGGGTCTTTCAGCTCCTGCATGGCGGCGATCCACATGTTGAAGGCGCTCCCTGTCCTTGAGGTGCCGGTCTTGACCAGGTCGTGTACCTTCTTGCCCCATTCCGACTTGAGCAGTCCGGGATCGGACTCCGCGATCATCGGCGCGAGGCCGAGGTTCTCGGCGTGGTCGGCGACCACCAGAAAGTCGAGCGGTCGCTGCAGCTTGACGCGGCAGCCCGCTGTTCGACGTGACCTCTTCGCCGCGAGCAAAGCGATAAGCGTCCTCGGGCCCGACGATGGCGCCGACCATGCCGGCGTCGGTGGAGTACGAGGTATGCAGGTGCGTGTCGCCGAAGTACACGCGGTTGGGAAAAGTCTTCGCCGGGTACGGCGAGTAGGTGATCTTCTTGTTCGCCGGTCCCGGGGCGTCCTGCGCAAACGCCTGCGGGCTGCCGGCCAGCAGGATGACGCTTGCCACCGCGGCCATCCGGTACCAGGATCGTTTCTGCATGCTCTGGGCTCCTTCGGTCGGTTGATTGATGAATGTCAGCGCGGGCTGTACCAGATGGGTGAAGTGAACGCGCATTAAAACTGGTAGACGACCTTGAGCCAGATATAGTCGCCCTCGAGCCGGTTCTTCACATTCGTTTCGTGCAGCCAGCGCAGCTCGGCGACAAGCGTTTCCGTGCCTCGCGGCAGGATGTAGGTGAGCACCGGGCCGAGGCCCGATGTGCGTCCCTTGAAGTCGCCCAGCAGCGCATTGCCGCCACTGTCGCCGCTGACCTGGTCGATGTAGAAGGCTTCGGCACCAATGCCCAGGAGACCGGGGCCGACCGGCAGCAACTGCTGCACGCTGCCGTCCAGGTGAAACACCGACCCGCTCTTGTAGTTGGTCGCATTGTTCTCGGTGTTGAAGCCGATGCCCGCGTACGCCGCGGCGTTGAGGCCGGTCTTCGCGTTGTTGTAGGACACGCCGATCGTCGGATCGAAGGTCCAGTAGTTGAGACCCGGGTTGGCCAGGCGGCCCTTCTCGTACTGGCCGGTGGGCGCGTAGATCGGCAGCAGGGCGTTGTACTGCCAGGACTCGTCTTTCCACGCCAGCATCACCGGAATCAGCGTCACGTCGCCAAGGCCCGAGGCGCTGTCTTTGCGCCGGATCGCGCCGGCCGTTGTGCTCACGCTCGCGCTCACTTCCATCGACACATAGGGCAGGAAAGCGCCCACGCTGTAGTGGGCACCCAGCACCTTGGGCTCGAAGGTGTAGAAGCCCCCAGCGAGAACGGCGTTGCTGGTGGCGTCCAGTCCGGCCACCACCGAGCCGGCGATCGGCAAGAGTTTGTCTGCGGACGCGTCGCCCTGGTAGTTGAGATAGGCGCCCGCGGCAATCCAGCCCGGTTTGGTCGGCAGCAGGTCGATCAGCGTTGCCGCGCTGCCGGGAAGGATGTGAGTGATGCCGCCTTCTCCCGCGAGCGCCGCGAGCGGACAGCCACCGGCCAGCGCGATGACCAGCGCCCCCTGCGAAACGCGTGCAATCCGGGTCATGAGCGATGTGAGTTTCATGTGCATTCCGAGTGTTCAATCGATCAGCTCGGCGAGTACTAGATCGGCGAACTCCAGATTGAACCTGCTTCGTGTCCAGGGTCGGCTCGCGACCGCGGGCTGCGCGGTCACTTTTGGCCGGACATCGACATCAATACGGCGGATTGATCACCACGTACTGCGGTCCCTGCGGCTGATACCAGGTGCTGCCGCACTGCTGATAGATCATGCCGCCGTAGTTGACCGGGACGCACCCGGGCGGCAGGGTGCGCACCATCGAGCCGACGATGGCGGATGTCACGGCGACCGTCGCCGTCGACCGCGGCCGCCGTGGCGATCGGGTGATAGTCGTTGTCCCAGCCGTTGTTGCAGCAGCCGCCGCGGTTGTTGTCGACGTTGACGTTGACGTTCTTGTTGACGTTGACGTTGTTGTTGACGTTGTTGACGCTGGTGTTGCGCACGTTGTTCGTCCGCACGTCCTTTTTGCTGTTGTTGACCTGCGCTTTCGGCTTGGCGCCGCCGCCGCCACCACCGGCGCGAGCGCCGCCACCACCGCCGCCACCGCCGGCATGAGCACCGCCGCCGCCAGCCTCTGCCGGCGGCCTCAGCCAACGGGGCAAGGGCAACACTGCCGAGGACAAGAACGGCCAAGGGGGCCAGGAACAGTCTGCTGAATGAGTTCTTCATGTTGGCGCTCCCCTACTTCGTCTTCACCGGAACGATCTCGACCTTCGTCGCGCCCTTGGGCGGCGTGAACGTGAAGATCGAGTCCTTGAAGGTCGGCTTCAGGTTCCAATCGATCAGCGAGACCGACTGCGGCCGCGCCTCGTCGGCGCGGTTGGTGATCACGATCTTGCGCGGCAGCGGCTTGCCGCCCGTCGTGATCCAGATCTGCCAGTCGAACTTGCCCTGGCGGAACGCGTAGTGGTCGCAGAGATCGTCGCCGACGAAGTCCTGGCCGGCGTTCATCGCCGACTCGATCTTGTCGAGCGGCGCCGCCGGCGTGCCCCAGACGAAGAGGTCGGACAGCGGAACTTCCACGCCGTACCTCTCCTGCAGCTGGCTCGATCAGCTCGCCGAGCGTGTCGGTGAACGTCGACCGTCGAGTAGTACTTCTGCGCGGGCGTGTAGAGCGTGACGGTCTTGCCGTCGTAGATGAGCTCGCGTTCGGAGCGCGCGCTCACCATCCGCGCGCGCAGCTTGTTCGGACGCAGCGACGTCCATGGCGCCGTCGCCGTGTGCTGCAGCTTCTGGCCGTCGGCCAGGACGCGCTCGCCGGTCAGCTCGGTCGTCACCTGGAAGCGCTTCAGCGTCTGCAGATACGCGCCCATGTCCTTGAGGGCCTGAATCGCCTCTGGCGCGACGGCGTTCATCGCCGGCTGGGCAGCGGCACTGGTCGGCGCCGGTTGTTGTGCGAAGACCGCCCCAGCCACGCAACACAGCCCCACTGCCGTCAGTGCCGATGCGACGGCCCGATGTCCTGCTCCATGCACATTCATGCGGTTTCCCTTCCTAGATAAGTCAATCTTCCTGCGGCCTGGCGACAAGATGCCGCACCTCGGCTTGGCTTGGGATGCTCAGAACCCGAGAACCTTGTAGCCCACTTCCAGACCCCACGAACCCGGTCTGTCACCGCCGACAAAAACCGACGGCTTGATGAAGACGATGGCGTTGCCGCCGAACGCCTTTCCGACCACACGGCCCGCGGTGACCTGCAGACTGAAGAAGCGCTTGTCGTTTTCCCAATCGAAGTTGAGCGCCGGGTCGAAGGTCATCAGGTTGCGGGGATCGGCAAACTTGGGCACGTAGTAGAAATCCAAGGTAGTGACATTGATATCGGGCCGACTCTTGTCGCCCGAGAAGCTGTTGTTCTGCACGAAAGCCGGCGCAAAGATCGATCCGTCCTCCAGGAACCGCGCATAGATCAGCGTGCCCTTGAATGCGTTCTTCCCGGAACCCAGCTCGGGCCGTTGCGCGGTGTTGAAGAACAGTTCGCCCTGGGCCACGAAGCCATGTTCCTTGGTCAGCCCGAAGACATGGGCGAGCTGCACCGAAACATCGCCAACCCCATACTGTTCATTGCCGAAGACATCGACAGACGTGACCAGCGCGCGAAGCCGAAGGCTGTAGTCGCGCTTCTCGCCGAGCGGGTGCGTGTAGCTCAATCGCAGCGTGCTGCTGCTGAAACCGTCTCTCAGATCCAGATACTCGTACTTGGCTTCTGCCACCTTCGAGAACTTGGTCGGGTCGGTGCCGTTGTCCACCGCCTGGGCGGCCTCCTGTCCCATCGGCGCCAGCTGCTGCGCTTGGGCGGCGCAGGCCAGCAGGCAGCCGACCACCAGGGCAAGAAGACTTTGGCACCTTCTCGTGATCAATTTCCGAGATCGTGCTGATGATCCCGAACACGGGCGCCACCGCCTGCTTGCGAAGTCCATGCGGCGCTTCCCGGCGTGCCTACTGTTTGGCTTTGCCGATGAACTCTTGCACGATGTTGGACATGTCGAAGGTCTTGCCGCCTTGCACTGGCGGGAACTCGGCAAGTGTCTTGAGATGCGCATTCATGAGCTCGCCCATGGGCTGCAGCATCCAGGACGTCTTCTGCAGCAGATGCCCGTACGAGTCCTTGTTGTCGTAGCTCTCGAACGGGTCCATTCGGATGTTGAACACCAGCGGCGCCGTGCGTGGCTCCACTTTGGCGTAGTAATCTTCCTTGGTCGAGAAGTGCCACTTCCACGGCCCCATGCGCACCGCCATGAGCTTGCTTTCGTAGTAGTGGAAGATGTGGTTGCGCGCAGAGTCTTCCGACTTGCCGGCCCAGTAGTCGATGTTGTTCACGCCGTCGATGTATTGCTTCTTCTCGGCCTTCATCCGCTCGACCACGTCGGGCACGCCCGCTGCCGCGGCCAGGCTGGTGAACATGTCCTGATGCGCCTGGATGCCATTGCGCACGGTGCCGGCCTTGACGGTGCCTGGCCAGCGCAACATCGACACCACGCGCACGCCGCCTTCGTAGGTGGTCATCTTCTCGCCGCGGAAGGGCGTGGTCGCCCCATGCGGCCACAGAGGAATGCTCGGGGCCGTTGTCGGTGGAGTACCAGACGATCGTGTTCTCGTCGAGACCGTTTTCCTTCAGGAAGGCCAGCACGAGTCCGACATCGTGGTCATGCTGGAGCATGCCGCTGCCGTGCAGGTCGGCTTCGCTGGTGTACTTCTCGGCGGCGTAGCGCCACTTGTCGTTCAGGCGCGTGTAGAGGTGCATGCGCGTGGCGTTGAGCCACACGAAGAAGGGCTTGCCGTCGGCCTTGGACTTCTTCATGAAATCGGTGGCCTTGGGAATGGCTTCGGCAGCGTCGAAGTCCTTCATCCGCTCCTGTGTCAGCGGGCCCGTGTCGGTCAGCGTCTGCTTGCCGACGCGGCCGAAGCGCGGATCGACGGTCGAGTCGTCCTTGTCGCTCGCAAAGGCATGGATCACGCCGCGCGTGCCGAATTTCTTCTCGTAAGCCTCGACGCTGCCGGAGTAGGCCTTGCCGAAACGCTGGAAGTCGCGCTGCTCCTGCTCTTCCTGCGTGTTCAAGTGATAAAGGTTGCCGAAGAACTCGTCGAACCCGTGCACCGTGGGCAGGTGTTCGTTACGGTCGCCCAGGTGGTTCTTGCCGAAGTGCCCGGTGCGATAGCCGGCCTGCTTCATCACCTCGGCCAGGCTCGGCGACGCCGCCTGCAGGCCGAGCTTGTCGCCCGGCGATCCCACCGTGGTCATGCCGGAGCGGATGGGATACTGCCCCGTGATGAAGGCCGCGCGGCCCGCGGTGCATGAAGGCTGGGCATAGTGGTCGGTGAAGCGCACGCCCTCCATCCCGATGCGGTCGATGTTGGGAGTGGTGTAGCCCATCGTGCCCATGCCGTAGGCGCTGACGTTCTGCCAGCCGACGTCGTCGCCCCAGATCACCAAGATGTTCGGTCGCTTGGCGCTCTGGGCCGATGCGATGTCGGCGAGCAAGACCGCAGCCAGGCAGACACAACCGGCGAGAAACCTCATTGCGATACGCGGGATCATCAGCGGAGCTCTCCTCAATTTCGCTCACGCGCACGGCATTCGGCGTGATAGCGGCGAAAAGTCCGGCACTGTTTCATCGATGCGGCGATGTGTCCAATGTCGCGAACGAGCTCTGGTGATACGCTTTTCGTATCGTGAATGATCTCCGACTCATCCGCCTCGCCGTTGCGCTCGGGCGCCACGGAAACTTCGCGCGCGCAGCCGAGGAGATGAACACTTCGCAGCCGAGCCTTACCCGCGGGATTGCCGCGCTGGAGCGCTCGCTCGGGGTGCGGCTGTTCGATCGCACACGCAAGGGCGCAATACCGACGGCCTTTGGCCGCGTATTGCTTGAACGCGGCGAATCCATGCTCAGAAGCGACGCTGATCTGCGTCGAGAGATTCAGCTCCTGGCCGGGATTGAAACCGGATCGCTCGCGATTGGCGCCGGGCCCTTCGCAGGCGAGAGCTCTGTCGCCAAGGCTGTCGCTCGACTCTTGAGAGCCCATCCGCGCCTGCGAATCAGATTCAACGTTGGCGATCCGGATCAAGTTGTTCAGGAGGTCCTGGCAGGACGCATCGACGTTGGCGTCGCCTCGATAGTTGGGCTTGAATCGGACGCCCGACTGGTGGTTGAAACCCTTCCGCCGCTGCGCGTCTACTTTGCATGCAGGCCCGGTCATCCCTTGGCCAATGAGAATCGACCCTCGCTCGCACGGGCGCTTGAATTTCCACTGGCGACAACTCCGCTTCGTGGCGCCCAGGCGCAGCTAGCCTCCAGTGCCGGCACAGGAGATGTCCGTGACGACCCTGCCGTCACCAACTTCGTTCCGCAAGTCCTTGTGAATTCGATCGCACACGCCCGGCTGATCGCTCGTGATAGCGACGCCCTTGTTCCAGGCACCGCCGCGCTACTTGCGGAGGATGTGGCGGCGGGATACCTCATCAGGCTTGACTGCCATGACCCGGCAATGCGGACGACCTACGGCGTGCTCTACCTTCGAGGCCGCACCCTGGCGCCGGCCACGAGGTTGTTCATTGAAACCCTGCGCGCGGTGGAAGCGGAAGCCAAGAAGGCCGATGTCACATCGCCTTCGGCGGCAAAGGCAGCGACAAAGCGTCTTCGCCACGCTCGCGCCCGCCGCTGAACCGTGCTGACGCGACATCACGCCGGCGGGTGACCGCAATGGAGAACACGGCGCTACGGCTGGTTTTGGCCGGGGGCGGTCGAGTGCTGAAACGGTCTCCTGCCGGCCATCACTGAGTCATTGAAGGACGGCTTCTATCGCTTCTTCTGTGTGGGACGGGTCGTGGACTTGGCGGCGTTCTTCGCACTGGCAGCCTTGGATCGAGACTTCGCGGCCGCCTGGCGGCGGGACGCGGTCACAAGCTTGCCGGCGTAGTACGAGAGTGCCCAGCGTGTCTTGGTTTGTTGCTCCTTTTCTGTATCTGCGCCGACCTCGGCGAGGAACGCCATGAAGCCTGCGGTCGCCATCGCGGCCTGCACTGCAGGCGCCTTGATCGACGCTTCCAGCATCCGTTGTCCGTCCGCTCGTATCCACAGTTCTCCCGTTATCGTCCACGGGCACGCCGGATCGTCGAACTGCCATCGGTGCGCACGCAGAGGACCGAGCACCACAAGCCGGTCGAAGGCGATCCTGCGATTGGCAGTCTTCTCGATGAACGCCCGCTGTTCGCGCGTGATCAGGTCTCGAACTTGCCGTTTGCCAGTCGCGACGGCCTTGATCAGGCCCTTCTCGACGGGCATCGAGAACGACGCCGACTTGACGAGGCCTTTCTCGCTCGCGTCGGCCTCGATCTTGAAGTCACGAAACTTGCGCCACACTTTGCTGACTGACGCAGGGTCAACGGGTCGAAGCTTGACAGTGCTGTCGTGGTCACCCCCGACGGTACGCCGGGCGCGCACGATGATCCCGGCCTCGTGTAGCTCGAGTGCCGGCGAGTCAAAGAAGTAGATGTAGCGCTCCTCGTCATTGTTCGGCGTGAGCCCGTAGCGCTGGACGGCGCTGCCTTGATCTGGCGATCAGGGATCGTCGCCTTGATCTCGATCGCGTCCGCACCGGTCATTGCGCGCGCAACCTGTCCGCGTGTCTGCGTGCCACCTTCAACTGTCATCCCGTGCCTTCTTGCGTTGGCCAAGTCGGCCGCGAAGCGCCGTCGCGCACCTGGCAGGAGCAATCTTAGGGGGTCGCGGATGCGCGGCCTCGGTAACCGCAAAGCGCCGAGTCGCACGCAGTCCGTGGAAGTCCGCTAACGGGAGCGTGGTGGCTATCCGGAATGACTCCAATTGGCCGGGTGCTGCCAGCCACCGCGCTCGCACGTGCGACCGCTGTCCAACGCATTGCGGGCATTTCCAGCCGTGGCGACCGTCGGAGATGGCCATGCTTGGCGACCTGCATTCCCGAGCCGTACGGAGTCCACGGCCACTGGATATTGCGACGCTCGGAGAGCGTTCCCGTTGATGATGTAGCTCCAAAGATCAACGACGGGCAAGTTGTTTCGTTCCCTGCCCTTCCATTCCCTTGCTCGGCGCGGAACCACGAAGCACGATGGACCGGTGCGCGCCATCGCCTGTGAGCGCGCACATTTTGCCGTCAGCGCGCCCAATCCGTCGATCGCCCGGAAACCCGCATGGCTGCTGGACTTCGCACTCGAGATTTACCGTCAACTCGAAAATCGATCTGACGGTAACTCTCCGCCGGGAGCTCAGCGCGACATTTTTACCGTCAGATTTACCGTCAAACTGGAGGGCATCCCCGCGATAGATGTCGATAGATCTCGACAGACATTCTCCAGTATGAGACAACACACTTAGCAGCACTTTTCGATAGACCTCGATAGACCCCGAAAGATCGCCAAATCTACTCCCACTCGATCGTCGCCGGCGGCTTGCCGCTGATGTCGTAGACCACGCGGTTGATGCCGCGCACCTCGTTGATGATGCGGTTGGAGACGCGGCCGAGCAGTTCGTGCGGCAGGTGCGCCCAGTGCGCGGTCATGAAGTCCGACGTCTGCACCGCGCGCAGCGAGACCACCCACTCGTAGGTGCGGCCGTCGCCCATCACGCCGACGCTCTTCACCGGCAGGAACACGGCGAAGGCCTGGCTGGTGCGGTCGTACCAGCCCGAGGCGCGCAGTTCCTCGATGAAGATCGCGTCGGCGCGACGCAGCAGGTCGGCGAACTCCTTCTTCACCTCGCCGAGGATGCGCACGCCGAGACCCGGCCCGGGGAACGGGTGGCGGAAGACCATGTCGCGCGGCAGGCCGAGCGCGAGGCCGAGGTTGCGCACCTCGTCCTTGAAGAGTTCGCGCAGCGGCTCGAGCAGCTTCAGGTGCAGCGTCTCCGGCAGGCCGCCGACGTTGTGATGGCTCTTGATCGTCGTCGCCTTCTTGGTCTTGGCGCCGGCCGACTCGATCACGTCCGGATAGATCGTGCCCTGCGCGAGCCACTTCGCGTTCGGCAGCTTCGCCGCCTCCTCCTGGAACACGTGGACGAACTCGCGGCCGATGATCTTGCGCTTCTCCTCGGGATCGGCCACGCCCTGCGAGCGCGTCCATGAAGCGCGTCGGTCGCATCGATCGCGATCAGCTTCATGCCCATGTGCTTCTGGAAGGTGTCGATGACCTGCTGGCCTTCGCCCAGCCGCAGCAGGCCGGTGTCGACGAACACGCAGGTGAGCTGCTTGCCGATCGCGCGATGGATCAGCGCCGCCGCGACCGACGAATCGACGCCGCCCGACAGGCCGAGGATCACCTCCTCGTCGCCGACCTGCGCGCGGACCTTGTCGACCGCTTCGGCGGCGTAGTCGCCCATCACCCAGTCGGCCTTGCAGCCGCAGATCTCGAGCACGAAGCGGCTCAGGATCGCCTGGCCCTGCAGCGTGTGCGTCACCTCGGGGTGGAACTGCACCGCGTAGAAGCGGCGCGCCTCGTCGGCCATGCCCGCCACCGGGCAGCTCCCGGTGGAGGCCATCAGCTTGAAGCCCGGCGGCATCTCGACGACCTTGTCGCCGTGGCTCATCCACACTTTCAGCAGGCCGTAGCCCTCGGGACTGCGTTCGTCCTCGATGCCGGCGAGCAGGCGCGTGTGACCCCGGGCCCGCACTTCGGCATAGCCGAACTCCCGCGTGTGCCCGCCCTCGACGCGGCCGCCGAGCTGCTGCGCCATCGTCTGCATGCCGTAGCAGATGCCGAGCACCGGGACGCCGAGCTCGAACACCGCCTGGGGCGCCCGGTCCGTGGCCTCCTCGTAGGCCGACATGTGGCTGCCCGAGAGGATCACGCCCTTCGGCGCGAACTCGCGGACGAAGGCGTCGCTCACGTCCGCCGGATGAATCTCGCAGTAGACGCTGGCTTCGCGCACGCGGCGCGCGATCAGCTGCGTGACCTGCGAGCCGAAGTCGAGGATCAGGATCTTGTCGTGGTTCATGGATGCATGCGGCCGCAGGCGGGCCGATCGTGCCGGAGCGTAGCGGGACGCGCGTCCGCACGATGGACAGGGCGGACGGGAAGGCGGCCATCACCGCGGACCCTCAGGTCTCCAGCCGGTAGTTCGGCGCCTCTTTGGTGATTCGGACGTCGTGCACGTGCGACTCGCGCATGCCGGCCGCCGTGATCTCCACGAACTGGGCCCTGGTGCGCATCTCGTCGATCGAGCCGCAGCCGCAGTAGCCCATGCTGGAGCGCAGGCCGCCGGTCAGCTGGAAGATGATCGCCAGCACGCTGCCCTTGTACGGCACCATGCCCTCGATGCCTTCCGGCACGAACTTGTCGACGTTGGAGTCGTTGTCCTGGAAGTAGCGCTCGGCCGAGCCTTCGGTCATCGCGCCCAGGCTGCCCATGCCGCGGTAGCTCTTGTACGAGCGGCCCTGGTACAGGATCACTTCGCCCGGCGCTTCTTCGGTGCCGGCGAACATGCCGCCCATCATCACCGTGTACGCGCCGGCCGCGACGCGCCTTGGAGATGTCGCCCGAGTAGCGGATGCCGCCATCGGCGATGAGCGGAACGCCGGTGCCGGCGAGCGCCTGCGCGACGTTCGACACCGCGGTGATCTGCGGCACGCCGACGCCGGCGACGATCCGCGTCGTGCAGATCGAGCCCGGTCCGATGCCGACCTTGACGCCGTCGGCGCCGGCGTCGACGCAGCGCGCGCGCCGCTTCCGCCGTCGCCACGTTGCCGCCGACGACGTCCACGTCCGGGAAGTTCTTCTTGACCCACTTGACGCGGTCGAGCACGCCCTGGTGGTGCCCGTGCGCGGTATCGACGACCAGCACGTCGACGCCCGCCTTCACCATGCGCTCGGCGCGCTCGTCGGAGTCGGGGCCGGTGCTGATCGCGCCGCCGACCCGCAGCTTGCCGAGTTCGTCCTTGGCCGCGAGCGGATGCTCGGTGGCCTTGGTGATGTCCTTCACGGTGATCAGGCCGCGCAGCTCGTCGTCGCCGTTGATCACGAGCACCCGCTCCAGGCGGTGCTTGTGCATCAGCGCCTTGGCCTCTTCGAGGCTCGCGCCCTCGCGCACCGTCACGAGCCGCTCGCGCGGCGTCATGATCTCGCGGACTGGCGCGTCGTAGCGGGTCTCGAAGCGCAGGTCGCGGTTGGTGATGATGCCGACCACGCGCTTGCCCTCGACCACGGGCAGGCCGGAGATCTTGTTGGACGCGCTGCAGCTCGATCGCGTCGCGCACCGTCATGTCCTGCGTGATCGTGATCGGGTCGCGCAGCACGCCCGCCTCGTGGCGCTTGACCTTGAGCACCTCGGCGGCCTGCTTCGCGGGCGGCATGTTCTTGTGCACGATGCCGATGCCGCCTTCCTGCGCGAGCGCAACCGCGAGGCTGGCTTCGGTGACGGTATCCATCGCCGCCGACACGAGCGGGATGTTCAGTGCGATGTTCCGGGAGAGTTTTGTCGCCAGCTGCACGTCGCGGGGAAGTACCGCCGAGTAGGCGGGGACGAGCAGCACGTCATCGAAGGTCAGCGCCTTCTGAACCAACCGCATAGTTGTCCTCATGACGCAAAAGCGGAGTATACGCGATCGACCCAAGCCCTAATTGCAGGACAACTTCGCCGTTCTTCCACGGACCGGCACCTTGCCCGCCTGGCGTCTGCCGTCGGAGAATGGACGCCCACGGAGAACGACTCATGACCTTTCGACCCCGAACCCGGCGCCTCGCGGCGCTCGCCATCGCCACCGTTGCCGCCGTCTACGCGAGCGGCGCCGCCGGGCAATGGGCCTGGAAAGAAGACAGCGGCCGGATCGTCTACTCGGACCGTCCGCCACCGGCCGAACGTCAAGTCCACGCAAATCCTCCGACAGCCGTCGCTTGCCGCACCGACACCAGCGCCGGCGCCCCAGGCTGCAGCGCCCGGCGCCGCCGCCGACGGACGGAGACCGGCAGACGACCGCCCCCGCCGCCAGTGCGCCCAAGTCGATCGCCGAGCGCGACATGGAATTCCGCAAGCGCCAGCAGGAGCGCGCCGACAGCGAACGCAAGGCGCAGGAAGAGCAGCAGAAGTCGGCGGCGAAGGCGCGCCGAGTGCGAACGGGCACGCGGGTACCTGCGGTCGCTGGACGACGGCGTGCGCATCTCCCGCACCGATGCTTCGGGCAACCGCGAGTACCTCGACGACGCGCAGCGCGCCGCCGAGATGCGAACGCACCCGCAAGGCGATCCAGCAGCTCTGCAACTGAGCAGCGGCGAGCCGCTCAGGTCCGCCCGGAGCGCCGGCGCCTGACCTCCGCGCGCACGCGGCGCGCTTCCTTCGGATCCACCGTCAACGGTCGGTAGATTTCCACCCGGTCGCCGTCCTCCACGGCGCTGAGCCAGCGCGCAGGACCGCCCCCAGATGCCGACGTCCGGTGACGACGCCCCGATCTCCGGCCGGCGCTCGAGCACGCCCGGCCGCGCCGATCGCATCGCCGACCGTCGCGCCAGCCGGCAGCGTCACGTCGCTGATGTCCTCGCACCCGGGCGCGCAGTAGACGACCGTGACGCGCACGTCAGGCGGGGCCATACATCTGCTCCGCGCGCAGCGCGAACGAGTCGACCATCGAGTTCGCGATCGCGTCGAAGACCGGAGCGACCGCACGCCCCAGCAGTCCGCTGACGAACTCGTAGTCAAGCGAAAGCTGGACCTTGCAGGCACCGGCCCGCAGCGGCAGGAAGTCCCAGTGCCCGATCAGCGAGCGGAACGGCCCGTCGATCAGTTCGAGGCGGATCTGCTCCGGGTAGCGGTGCTGGTTGCGCGTCGTGAAGCTGCGAACGGATGCCCCGGTAGGAAATGTCGATGCTCGCGTCCATGCCGCCCTCGTGATCCGCCACGATGCGCGAGCCCGCGCACCACGGCAGGAACTGCGGATAGGACTCGACGTCCTCGACCAGGTCGAACATCTGTTCGGCGCTGTAATGGACGTAGACGGAACGTTGGACGTGGGGCATCGCGGGCGGCAGGTCGATCGAGCGGGAGGGCGCGCGAACTGCCCTACACTCGAATTCTATTCACAGTCGCAGGCAGTCCCCGCGTGGCGATCGTCCAGAACAAGAAGGCGCATCACGACTACTCGGTCGAGGAGCGGTACGAAGCCGGACTCGTGCTCGAGGGCTGGGAGGTCAAGTCGATCCGCGCGGGCCAGGTGCAGCTCGGCGAGGCCTACGTCATCGTGCGCAACGGCGAGCTGTTCCTGCTGAACAGCCACATCACGCCGCTCAAGACCGCATCGACGCACATCACGCCCGACCCGACGCGCACCCGCAAGCTGCTGCTGAACGCCGCGGAAATCAGGAAGCTGATCGGCAAGGTCGAGCGGGCCGGCTACTCGCTGGTGCCGCTCGACCTGCACTTCGTCAAGGGACGCATCAAGCTCGAGATCGGCCTGGCCAAGGGCAAGCGGCAATTCGAGAAGCGCGCAAGCGAAGCCGACAAGGACTGGAAGCGCGAGCAGAACCGGCTGCTGAAGCAGCGCAGCCGCTGACGGACCGACGATCCGGCTCCGCGCGCGGGGGCGTCCGCCGAGGCTCGGCCCCCGTCGGTCCCGTCAACCGCGCAGCCAGCGCGCGTTGCGCGCGATCTTCATCATCTTGCCGAACGTGGGCGCGCCTTGCCGCCGCGCCTCGGGCAGCAGGCGCGACGCCAGCAGCGCCGTCGCGAAGGCGTCGGCGGCCGCGCTGTGGCGCGCCGCCACGGGGATGCCGAACCGGGCCAGCCACTCGTCGAGGGACTTCATGTGCAGCGCCGGGTACAGCGCGGGCGCCAGTTCCGCCAGGTCGAGCCAGGGGTTGTCGAACGGCTGGTTCACGTAGAACTTGATCACCCGCGCGAGAAATCCGCGGTCGAACGGCGCGTGGAACGCCAGGATGGGCGCCGTGCTGACGTACTCGGTGAACATGCCGATGGCGCGCCGCGGATCGACGCCGTTCATCTGCGCTTCCACGCCCACCCCGTGCACCAGGATGTTTTCCCGCGAACTCGCCTTGTCCTGGCGGATGACGATCTCGATGCTGTCGCCCGGCAGCACGTGCCCGTCGTCGTGCATGGCGACCGCGCCGATGGAGATCAGCGCGTCGCTCGCGATGTCCATGCCGCTGGTCTCGACATCGACGACGACCCAGCGCTGGTGGGCGTCGCGGTCGCGTCCGAGCAGGCGATCGAGGAATCCCATGGCTCCCGCCCTAGCCCGGGAAGTCGAGTTCCAGCCGTTGCTGGACCTTGCGCGCCTGCCGGAACGACTCGTTCAGGATGCGCCGATCGAGAGGCGACAGCGAGCGCAGTTCGATCTCGTTGGGGTTGTCGTCGTTGCCGCCGCCGTACGCGTGCTCGCGATGGTGCTGCGCGCGCAGGCGCATCAACTGGAAGAACTCGAAGGCGGCGATCCACCCGGAGACATCGTCCGCCGGCAGCTGCCCCATCTCCGCCAGGCGTTTGTAGCGCTCGGCGGTGTTGGTCTCGTGCAGCCCGGCGCGCAGCGCCCAGATGCGGGCAGCGTCGACGAAGGGCACGGTGCCGTGCATCTTCAGATCGACACGGTCCGGGCCGCCTGCCTCGCCGAACAGCGACTCGGTCAGGCGTCCGGCCGCGGGCGGCCGGTTGCGCATCGCGTTGTCCGACATCTGCTTCAGGAAGCGCGGGTTGCGCTGCGCGCGCTGGACCACGTCGACCCGTAACTGGTTGGCGAGCAGCACGTCGCCGAACAGCGGCCGGAAATCGAAGTAGATGCTGGCGGCCAGCAGGGCCTCCGGATCGCCGCGGTCGATCCAGCGCACGAACATCTCTTCCCACCCGGCGTACGCGAGGGTCAGCTCGGGGTTGCGCGCCATGATGTTGCCCTTGCACAGCGGGAAACCGCACGACGCCAGCGCCTCGTTGGTGAAGTTCGCGAGATCCAGCAGCCGCTCGCGCAGCCCATCCCTGTTCGCGTAGAGGATGCCGTTGTCCTGGTCGGTGGCGATCGTCTGCTCGCCCCGTCCCTCGCTGCCGAACGACAGCCAGCAAAAGGACGACGGGTCGACGCTGAACTGTTCGCAGGCGAGCGCCAGCAGCCGGCCCGTCAACTGGTCGTTCAGGTGGCTGATCAGGCGGGTGAGCTGCGCCGCGCCCACGCCCTGGGCGACCAGGTGGTGCGACAGCCGCCGGATGTCGGTGGCGACGAGGGTCAGGCCCTCGACGCTGTCGGCGCGCCGGATGGCGACCGCGAGCTGGCGCACCGTCAGTCGGTGCAGCGCGAAGAGGTCGCGCTCCGACACCACGCCGAGCACCGCGCGGCGGCCGCCATCGCGGTGCATCACCGGGATGTGGCGGATCGAGTGTTCCGCCATCAGCAGCATGGCGTCCGCCGCGGTGTCGTCGGCGTCGAGCGACATCACGCCGCGCGTCATCAAGGTGCTGACCGGTGCGGACAGCGGCACTTCGGGCAGGATCACCCTGCCGATGAGGTCGGTGCGCGTGAGGATGCCGGCCAGGCGGTCGCCGCCCTCGGCGTCGGCCTCCACAACGATGATCGAGCCCACGTGCGCCTGGTGCATGCGGCCGAAGGCCTCGCGCAGCGGCGTGTCGGGCGCACACGTCAGCGGCTTGCGCGCGCGCACGAGTTCGCGCAGCGCGGTGTTCATCGTGCGCTCGGCGCTCGCCTCGGAGGCGTAGGTCGCCTGCAGCTGCTGGCGCGACAGATCGAGCAGCGCGCCGAGGCGGCGCTTGCAGAAGTCGAGGAACGGCGGACTGCGCTGCGCCAGATCCTCGAAGCGCGCGCGCGGCAGCATCAGGCAGAAGGTATCGGTCACCGATCGATAGACCAGCGACACCGGGCGGCCGGCCAGCAGCGCGCCGACCGGGAAGCAATCGCCGACTCCCGCCTCGAACGCCACCTCGCGCGCGGTCGCGGTCTCGCCCTGCACTCGGCCCTGCTTGACGATGTAACAGTGGGACGGCGGCTTGTCCGCCGGCGACAGGATCGTTTCGCCCGGCTCGAAGTACGCGACTTCGACGTGCTCGAGGACGAAATCCAGGTGCTCGGGAGACATGCTCGAAAACGGCATGTACCGCGTCAGGAGTTGCTTCAACCCGGAGGCGATCGTCGGAGCTGGCATGCGGTGTTCTCGTTCAGGCGTCGGCAGGCCGACAGTCACTCGGACCGACCACGTCGGGTCCGCGCGCATTGTGCCCACGTTCCCGCGCACCCTCCCCGACAGCTGTCGGGATGTCGATCGTTCGTCGACCGGATAGCGTACACGGTGATGCCTTCACCTCGCGCCTCGCCATCGTCCGGACTGTTCCGCAGGGAAGTGCTGGAAGCGCGCCATGCCGGCGGCTTCGGGCCGGTCGCCATGCGCCCGCCGCTGTCGTTCACAGTCTGGTGCGTGCTGGCGGCCCTGATCGCCGGCGGCACCGCCGCACTGCTCGTCTTCGGCCAGTACACCAAACGCACCCGCGTAGTCGGCATCACGGTGCCGGCGGCGGGAGTGCTGAAGCTCACGACGCCCCAGCCGGGCATCGTGATCGAGCGGCGCGTCGAGGAAGGCCAGCAGGTCCGCGCGGGGCAGGTCCTGTTCGTGCTCTCGTCGGAGCGCATGACCGAGGCCACCGGACGCCATCGAGGCGCGCAGAGCGCCATCCTCGAGCAGCTCGATGGCCGTCGGGCCAGCCTCGCGGAGGAACTCGCGCGGCGCGTTCGCCTGCTCGACGAGCAGGCGGCATCCACCTCCCGCCGGCTGGCCGCGCTGCGATCGGAGGCAAGCCACCTGCGCAAGGAACTCGAAACGCAATCGGCGCGCGAAGCCTCGGCGGCCGAGCAGCTCGCGCGTTACGAAGAGCTGGCCCGACAGAACTTCGTCAGCCCGCTGACGGCGCGGCAGCGGCGGGACGAACTGCTCGAGCAGACGGCGCGCAGGCAGGCGCTGGAGCGCACGCTGCTTGCCGTGCAGCGGGAAGCCGGCACGGTGTCATCGGAATCCAGGCAGATCCCGTTGCGCGCGGAGCAGCAGCAGGCGGAGCTCGCGCGCGAGATGGCGTCGCTGCAGCAGGACATCGTTGGCGCGGAGGCCGCGCGCACCGTGGTGGTGACGGCGCCGCAGGACGGCGTGGTCACCGCCATCGCCGCGGAACGCGGCCAGGCGGTCGGCCTGCAGCCGCTCGCCACGCTGCTGCCGCGCGACAGTCCGCTCCAAGCCCACCTCTACGCGCCGAGCCGGTCCATCGGATTCATCGAACCCGGCCAAAGGGTGCGGGTGCGGTATGCGGCGTACCCCTTCCAGAAGTTCGGACAGTACGAAGGCGAGGTCGTGCAGGTGTCGCGAACCGCGCTGGCGCCGGCCGAGTTGCCGCCGCAACTCGCCCTCCCCGCGCACGCCGAAGCGCTCTACCGGATCACCGTGCGCCTGGCGCTGCCGCACGTGATGGCGTACGGACGGGCGCAGGCCCTGGCCGCGGGCATGCAACTGGAAGCCGACGTGATGCAGGAGCGCCGACGGCTGATCGAATGGGTGTTCGAACCGCTGATCGCGCTGGGACGGAAACTGTGAGCAAGCCGTGCCGGACGCTACTCGCGCTCGGCGATCCACGCCTGCTGGATCGCCTCGAGGATCCTTTCGCCGGAACGCTTCGGATCGTCAGCGAAGCCGTCGAGCTCCAGGACCCAGTTGTGCAGGTCGGTGAAGCGCACGGTGGTCGGATCCACCTCGGGATGCTTCTCCGCGAGTTCGATCGCGATCTCCTGCACGTCCGTCCACTTGAGGGCCGGCATGGTCATTTGCCTTCCTTCGCGTAGTTGATGCTGTACTTCGGGATCTCGACCGTGAGGTCCTCGTCCTGCACGATCGCCTGGCATGACAAGCGCGACACGGAAGTCAGGCCCCACGCGCGGTCGAGCAGGTCTTCCTCCGTGTCGGAGGGCGCCGGCAGCGAGTTGAAGCCCTTCCGGATGATGCAGTGGCACGTGGTGCACGCAGCCACCTTGCCGCATGCGTGCTCGATGTCGACGTGATGGTCGAGCAGCGCGTCGGCGACGGAGACGCCCGACGGCGTGTCGAATTCGGCGCCGTCGGGGCAGATCTCCGGATGCGGCAGGACGGTGATCTTCGGCATGTCTACTTCGCCGGGACGCCGGCGTTGGCCACGTCGTCCACCCGGCGGCCGGACAGCGCGGCACGGATCGAGCGGTCCATGCGGCGTGCCGCGAAGTCGTCCGTGCCGTGGGCCAGCGCTTCGATCGCCCGCTTGATTTGCGCCGCGTCGCTTCCTCGCGCGGCCGACTGCAACGCGGCCAGCAGCCGGTCCACCTCCGCGCGTTCGGTCTTCGCTCAGCAGGTCGCCGTCGGCGCCGAGGGCGATCTGCGTCGCTTCGGCGAGGCGCTGCGCCTCGACCTGCTGCTCACGCAGTTCGCGCGCGTGCATGTCGGCGTCGGCCGCGCCGAAGGACTCCTGCAGCATGCGCGCGACCTCGTCGTCCGACAGGCCGTACGACGGCTTCACGGTGATGGCGGCGTGCACGCCGCTCGACATCTCCTGGGCCCCGACCGACAGCAGTCCGTCGGCATCGACCTGGAAGGTCACGCGCACACGCGCCGCGCCAGCGGCCATCGGCGGGATCCCGCGCAGTTCGAAACGCGCGAGGGACCGGCAGTCGGACACGAGCTCGCGTTCGCCCTGCACGACGTGGATCGCGATCGCGGTCTGGCCGTCCTTGAACGTGGTGAACTCCTGCGCGCGCGCGACCGGAATCGTCGAGTTGCGCGGAATGATCTTCTCGGTGAGGCCGCCCATCGTCTCCAGCCCGAGCGACAGCGGAATGACGTCGAGCAGCAGCCAGTCGTCGCCGGGAGCGCGGTTGCCGGCCAGCAGGTTGGCCTGGATCGCGGCCCCGAGCGCGACGACCTTGTCGGGATCGATGTTCGTGAGGGGGGTCTGGCCGAAGAATCGGGCGACCGCCCGACGCAGGTGCGGCATGCGCGTCGCGCCGCCGACCATCACCACGCCCGTGATGTCTCCCGGGCGCAGCGCCGGCATCGGCCAACGCCTTGCGGGTGGACGCCAGCGTCTTGTCGACCAGGCCTGCCGTCATGTGCGCGAACTCGTCGCTCGTCAGCGCGACGTCGACGACCTCGCCCGTGGACAGCACCGCATTGACGCGCACCTCGGGCTCGACGGACAGCCGCTCCTTCGCCTCGCGCGCCTTCATCATCAGCAGCCGGGAGTCGTGCGCGGACAGCGGCAGCAGGCGCGACTGCTCGATCACCCAGCAGAACAGCCGGTGATCGAAGTCGTCGCCGCCGAGCGCCGAGTCGCCGCCGGTGGCGAGGACCTCGAAGACGCCCTTGGTGAGCTTGAGGATGGAGACGTCGAAGGTGCCGCCACCGAGGTCGTACACCGCGTACGTCCCTTCGGCGCCCTGGTCGAGTCCGTACGCCACCGCCGCCGCGGTCGGCTCGTTCAGCAGTCGAAGCACGTTGATGCCGGCCAGCCGCGCCGCGTCCTTGGTGGCCTGGCGCTGCGCGTCGTCGAAATACGCCGGGACCGTGATCGACCGCGCCGACGAGGTCGCCGCCGAGCGCCTGCTCGGCACGCTTGCGCAGCACTTTCAGGATCTCGGCCGACACCTCGACCGGGCTCTTGACGCCTGCCGACGTGCGCAGCTGCAGCATGCCCGGGCGCGTCGACGAAGTCGTACGGCATGTTCTCGATGTGCTCGACATCGCGCATGCCGCGGCCCATGAAGCGCTTGACCGACACCACCGTGTTGCGGGGATCGACCGACTGCTGCCGGTGCGCCGTGTAGCCGACCTCCGCGCTGCCGTCGGCGTGGAAGCGCACGACGGACGGCAGCAGCGAACGCCCCTCGCCGTCGTCGAGCACGACCGGGAATGCTGTTGCGAACGGTCGCGACCAGCGAGTTGGTGGTGCCGAGGTCGATGCCGACCGCCAGCCGATGACGGTGCGGTTCGGCGGACTGGCCGGGCTCGGCGATCTGCAGCAGCGCCATCAGGCCGACGCCTGTCTTGCGTGGGCCGCCTCGTCGGCGTGGCCGATCTCCGAGGCGAAGCGGTCGATGAACATCAGCTGGCGCACCAGCGCGGCGGCGCGCGTCCAGTCCTGCGCATCGTCGATCGCCGTGCCGATGGCCGCGAGCAGTTCGTCGCGCTCGTCGTTCATCGTCGCACGCACTTCGCTCAGCGCCGCCGGATCGCCACGCGCCTCGTCGAGCGCCTCGCGCCACTCCATCTGCTGCATCAGGAAGGCCGGCGGCATGGCGGTGTTGGTCTCGGCGTTGATCGGCACTCCGGCACGCTCCACGAGGTAGGCGGCGCGCTTCTGCGGCGACCGCAGCGTGGTGTACGCCTCGTTGGCGCGGGTGGCCCACTGCATCGCGACGCGGCGTTCGGCCGCCGTGCCGGACGCGTAGCGGTCCGGATGCACCTGCGCCTGCACCTCCTTGTAGGCGCGCTCGAGCGCGTCAAGGTCGATCGCGAAGCGGGGCGGCAGGCCGAAGAGTTCGAAGTGGTCCGGATGCGACATGCCGTCGGCGATGCCAGGGAAACGGCGCGCGCCTGGCGCGCCGGAGGATCAGACGTTGAAGGACTCGCCGCAGCCGCAGCGGTTCTTTTCCTGCGGGTTGTTGAACTTGAACCCTTCGTTCAGTCCTTCGCGAACGAAATCCAGCTCGGTGCCGTCGAGATACGACATGCTCTTCGGATCTACGAAGATGCGCACGCCGTGGCTCTCGAACTGCTGGTCTTCCGGGTTCGGGGCGTCGGCGTACTCGAGCTTGTACGCCATGCCCGAGCAGCCGGTCGTCCGCACGCCGAGCCGCAAACCCATGCCCTTGCCACGCTTCTCGATGAAGCCGGCGACATGCTTCGCCGCGCGCTCCGTCATCGTGACAGCCATTTTCTCTTCTCCCCTGTTCCCTTCAAGCCGCCTTCTGCGTGGCGGACTGCGCGTCGGCCTGCGCTCCACCGTGTTTCCTGCGGTAGTCATCGATGGCCGCCTTGATCGCATCCTCGGCGAGGATCGAACAATGGATCTTGACCGGCGGCAAGGCCAGTTCCTCGGCGATCTGGGTGTTCTTGATCTTGCCGGCTTCATCGAGCGACTTGCCCTTGACCCACTCGGTGACGAGCGATGACGACGCGATGGCCGAGCCGCAGCCATAGGTCTTGAAGCGCGCATCCTCGATGACGCCCTGCTCGTTGACCTTGATCTGCAGCTTCATCACGTCGCCGCAGGCCGGTGCGCCCACCATGCCGGTGCCGACGCCTTCATCGCCCTTTTCAAAGGAACCCACGTTGCGCGGATTCTCGTAATGGTCGATGACTTTCGTGCTGTATGCCATGTGTTGCCTCTTCTTTCTGGCGGTTCAGTTCAGCCTCAATGAGCAGCCCACTGCACCGTGCTCAGATCGATTCCGTCCTTGTACATTTCCCACAGCGGCGACATCTCGCGCAGCCGCGCCACCTGGCGCGTGATCAGCTGCACGGTGTAGTCGATCTCTTCCTCGGTCGTGAAGCGCCCGACGGTGAAGCGGATCGAGCTGTGCGCGAGTTCGTCGCTGCGACCCAGCGCCCGCAGGACGTAGGACGGTTCCAGGCTCGCCGAGGTGCAGGCGGAACCGGACGACACCGCCACGTCCTTGATGGCCATGATCAGGCTCTCGCCCTCGACGAAATTGAAGCTCACGTTGAGGTTGTGCGGGACGCGCTGTTCCCAGTCGCCGTTCAGGAACACCTGTTCCATCCGGGATATGCCGGTCCACAAGCGGTCGCGCAGCATGCGGACTCGCTCGTTCTCCGTGGCCATCTCTTCCTTCGCGATGCGGAACGCCTCGCCCATGCCCACGATCTGGTGAGTGGGCAGCGTGCCCGAGCGCAAGCCGCGCTCGTGGCCGCCGCCGTGCATCTGCGCTTCGAGGCGCACGCGCGGCTTGCGGCGGACGAACAGCGCGCCGACGCCCTTCGGGCCGTACGTCTTGTGCGCCGAGAACGACATCAGGTCGACCTTCAACTGCTGCAGGTCGACGACCACCTTGCCGGTCGCCTGCGCTGCGTCGACGTGGAAGACGATGCCGCGCCCGCGGCACATCTCGCCGATGGCCGGAATGTCCTGGATGACACCGATCTCGTTGTTCACGAACATCACCGACACGAGGATCGTGTCGGGACGCAGCGCAGCCTCGAGCTTCGAGAGGTCGAGCAGTCCGTTCGGCTCGACATCCATGTAGGTGACCTCGAAGCCTTCGCGCTCCAGCTCGCGCATGGTGTCGAGCGTGGCCTTGTGCTCCGTCTTCACCGTGATCAGGTGCCTGCCCTTGTCCTTGTTGAAGTGGGCCACGCCCTTCAGCGCGAGGTTGATCGACTCGGTCGCGCCGGAGGTCCAGATCAGTTCGCGCGGATCGCAGTTGACCAGCGCGGCGACTTGCCCGCGGGCGTTCTCGACGGCTTTCTCGGCATCCCAGCCGTAGGCGTGGCTGCGCGACGCCGGGTTGCCGAAGTTCTGCCGCAGCCACGGGACCATGGCGTCGACCACGCGGGGGTCGACCGGCGTGGTCGCCGAGTAATCGAGGTAGATCGGAAGTTGCATGTCTCCCTGTTCCTTGCATCGCGCCTTACGTCAGCGCAGGCTCGTTCTTCTGGTCGGTCGTGGGCCGCTGGCGCCCCCGATTATCGTGCAATACAGAGGGCGCAGCAGTGCGGCCGGCCTCGGCCATGCGCTGCTTCTGCTGCTCCACCAGGTCGGCCAGGTTGACCGAATCCAGGTACTCGACCATCTTGGCATTCAGGTTCGACCAGAGGTCGTGCGTCATGCAGCGCTGGTCGTCATGGCAGTTCTCCTTGCCGCCGCACTGGGTCGCGTCGAGCGGTTCGTCGACCGCGAAAATGACGTCGGCCACGGTCACGTCCTTGGCCGGCCGGCCGAGCGTGTAGCCGCCGCCGGGGCCTCGCGTGCTTTCCACCAGCTGGTGGCGCCGCAGCTTGCCGAACAGCTGCTCGAGATAGGACAGCGAGATACGCTGGCGCTGGCTGATGCCGGCCAGGGTCACCGGCCCGTTGTGCTGCCGCAGGGCCAGGTCGATCATTGCCGTCACTGCGAAACGGCCTTTCGTCGTCAGTCTCATCGGTATGTTCCGCCGGGTTGGGAGGGGTCGGAAGGTCAGACTCGCGCCTGCCTGGAAAATTCCCGATTAATTTGGTCGGGATTGTACTAATCCCGACTACCGTGGTCAACCTTCCAAAGACGAAACCTTGATCTGTTCGGGGCGTCCGCCACTCCCGGCGCAGGCGCCGCAGGTTGCCTGTCAGGTGCAGCTTTGCAGGTCCGCTCGAGCGCGGTCACGCCCGCACGGCGGCGCTTGGGGTAGACGTGCGCGCAAGGCCGTTGCACACGCACGCCACCAAATGAAAAACGCGGCGCATGCGCCGCGTTTTCTTCCGCAAAGTGAAACTCCGGCGTCAGCGACGCGCGAGCCGGCGCCTGAGCGCCGGCACGAGCAGCAGCGTCAGCGCAAGCGCGACCAGATGCTCGAACGAAATCGAGCCGACCCCTCCCACGTTGGAAGGCGCAAGCGCGGACGAGGTGCCGACTCCGCCGACCGTCGAACCGGCGGCGGCGGGCGTCGCCGCCGAGCCGGACACCGCGACGGCGGTCGACCCGCCGCTGGCGTTGTGCGCGATCGTGACAATCGCCGACTTGCTGCCGGCACTCTGGGGCTGGAACGCCACCTGAAGCTGGCAGCTTCCTCCCACGGCGATGCTGCCGGCAGCGCACGTATTGCCCGCCGCCAGCCGGAACTCCGAGGCATTCGCTCCGCCGATCGTCACGCCCGTGATCTGCAGCGGGGCATTGCCGCTGTTCGTGATGGTCGTGCTCAGGCCGGACGACATCACGCCGACGGTCGTCATCGGGAACGCCACCGAGTTGCTCTGCACCGTGCAGATCGGCGAGGCCGTGAGCACGCTCGTGCCGGACAGCGCGACCGTGCTCGGCGACCCGGCGGCGTTGCTCGTGATGGTCAGTGCGCCGCTGCGCGTTCCGGCGGCCGTGGGTGCGAAGGTGACGTTTATCGTGCACGACGCACCTGCATTGATGGTGCCGACGCAGGTGCTGGTGGAGGAGAACTCGGGGTTGGGCGAGGTGGCCACCTGGGTAATCGTCAACGCACCGGTGCCGTTGTTCGTCAGGGTGACAGCCTGCGCGCCACTGGTCGTGCCCACGGTCTGTGTCGCGAACGTCACCGACCCGCGGCTCAGCGCGACCGACGGCACGGGAACCGCACTACCCGACCCCGAAAGCGAAATCGCCGGGTTGCTCGGGGCATTGGACGCCACCGTCAAGGTGGCCGTGCGCGTGCCGGTCGCCGACGGCGTGAACGTCGCGCCAAGCGTGCAGGTCGCGCCAGGCGCAACGGTGACCGAGGCGCCCACGCATGTGCCCGTCGCCGTGAAGTCGCCGGCGTTGGTTCCGCTCTTGTTGATCGCCGTGATAGTGAGAGTGCCGGCGCCGGTGTTCGTCAGGGTCACGGCGGCGGGAACGGACGCGGCGTTCGTCGACGCCACCTGCGTGGGACCGAATGCGAGCGACGTGGCGGAGGCGGAGATCCCCGGCGCGGTCGCGGCGGCCGGGTTCGCGATGTAGGCCGCCATGTCCGCCGCATCGGTGCTGGACACGAGCCCGCGCAGCGGGTTCATCAGAGGCACCGACGTCAATGCGCTGATGATGGTGGCCGGATTCGTTCCCTTGCGGATGTTGTTCCGGTCGAGCAGCGGGTTCGGTCCATGGCACGACGTGTTGTCCGAGCACGACAGATACGCCGGGTTGATCTTCGCCTCGTACAGCTGCTTGCCCCTCACGGCATTCTGCGCAAGGGCGCTGGCCCCCGCGAGCAGCAGAGCACTTCCCACGGCCACGTTGACGGCGGTGGCCAGCCTGATTCTTGTTGTCATGTTCACAGTGCCGTTCGTTCGATGAAGGCGGCGGCCCGTCGGCCGACGCTCAGGAGCGATCGGTGGTGTGCGCTGTCGCCTGCGTGCAGGACGACGCGTCGCACATCACCTTCGGAAACCCTACGCGCGGATTGTGTTTAAACGCGGATCGGCTTGCGATCCGCCTTAAGTCTTAGCGCGCGCTGTTGCAGCGCGGCCGAATCATCCGAAAGCCTTACCGTGCGAGGGCCGCGCCGAGGTCGGCCTTGAGGTCCGCGACCGATTCGAGTCCCACGGCGATCCGCACCAGCCCCTCCGTGATGCCGGCCCGCTCGCGCGCTTCGGGCGTCAGGCGTCCGTGCGTGGTGGTCGCCGGATGCGTGATCGTGGTCCGAGTGTCGCCGAGGTTGGCCGTGATCGACATGACCTTCGTGCCATCGATCAGTCGCCATGCCCGCGCCCGCTGCTCCTCCGGCGTGTCGCCGCCGAGTTCGAACGCGAGCACCGCACCCGGCAGGGACTGCTGGCGCACCGCGAGCGCGGCCTGCGGGTGCGACTTCAAGCCCGGGAAGTGCACACGCGCCACGCCGGCCTGCCGCTCCAGCCACTCCGCGAGGTGCTGCGCGGATGCGCTCTGCGCGCGCATGCGAACAGCAAGCGTCTCCAGCCCCTTCAGCAGCACCCAGGCGTTGAACGGTGACAGGCTGGGCCCGGTGGTGCGCAGCACGGGCAGCAACTGATCGCGTATCAGAGCCCTCGACCCCAGCACCGCCCCGCCGATCACTCGCCCCTGCCCATCCAGGTACTTGGTGGCGGAATGAATGACGGCGTCGACACCGAACTCGAGGGGGCGCTGCAGGATCGGCGTGCAGAAGCAGTTGTCGACGACCGTCAGCGCCCCGATCTCGCGGCCGAGCGCCGCGAATGCCGCGAGGTCGACGATCTCCATCAACGGGTTGGACGGGGTCTCGCAGTACATCAGCCGCGTGCGCGGCGTCGCCGCCGCGCGCCATGCCGCAGGGTCCGTGGCGCGGACGTAGCTCACGTCCACGCCGAAGCGCGCGAGCACCGTGGAGAAGAGCTGGACCGTGGCGCCGAACACATTGGCGGCGCAGATCACGTGGTCGCCGGACTTCAGCGTGGCAAGGCAGGTCGCCATGATGGCGGCCATGCCGGACGCCGTGGCCAGGCAGTCCTCGGCCCCCTCGAGCGATGCAAGCCGACGCTCGAACATCGACACCGTCGGATTGGAGAAGCGCGAGTAGACGTAGCCCGGCTCCGCGCCCGAGAACCGGGCAGCGGCCTGCGCGGCGCTCTCGAACACGAAGCTCGAGGTCAGAAACAGCGCCTCGCTGTGCTCGTTGAACGCGGTGCGCTCGGTTCCCGCGCGCACCGCGCGCGTGTCGATGTCGAATGGATCGGACATTACCGGGTTTCCCGCATATTCCCGGAGAAAACCGACATATTCATGTGGCCCCCGGTGGAGAGGGGTCGAGCGTGACCCCAGCGTTTGTGTCGTTGCCCGCTATGGTGCCCGAGGTCGGGGCATGTCGCCAAATGGTGGCCGCGCGTTCGGAACAGTGGGATGAGCATCAGGGTCGGGCACCACTGCCTTGGTGACTCTGGGTTGGGGGCGCGAGCTGGGAGATCGGTGTCGATGCGGCAGCCCCTCGGCGCAACGGGTAGCGCTTCGACCTCAGCTCCGCCTACTCGGCGCGAATTGCCACGGCACGTTGGTGGCGTCCGGTCCGTCAACTGTCACCGACGCTGAGGAGCACTAATTCTCATCGCCTGCAAAGACTCAGCCTTGCCGTGTTCACAGAGAGAAGCAATTGCGTTGTACGGAGGCGAAGCACAAACTCTCGGAGCGCAACAGTTCGGCATAGAGCGAACAACAATGAATAAGCGCATCACTCTCGTTTTCCCCGCGTTGCTGGCAGCCGCCAGCACAGTCCTTGCTCAGAGCCCGGAGCAGAATGCGGTCACCACTGCACAGCCACCCGCTGTCAGCGCGCCTCCGGCAGCCGCCTCGCAGCCTCTGGCAGCCGTCGCGTCGCCGGCCGTGCAAGCGCCCGCACTGGCCGCGTACGAGGAGCGGCTCAAGGCGGCCGAGGACCGGTTCCCGCGAAAATCGCTTCACGCCTTGCTCCGCAACGACATCCACGCTAACCCATGGCTGGCGTACGTGGGCGCCTACGAGCGTGTGATGGAAGCAAAGGCCAAGAGTGGCGACACGGCAACAGCAGGCGCGCCAGAAGTCGCGCCAGCCAGAGGCGGCCCGGTTGGTGGGCTTCCTACGGTGGCAGCTTTTGTGGCGTCCGACATGGCACCCATCGGCTCAGCCGCGAGAACCAACTGGGCATACGCTGGCCTCGGGCTCGCGCTGCTCGACTTGCTGTCCTCATCGGTGAAGCAACAAAGCACAGCGCAATGGATCGCCGAAGCGAGACACACCAGCCTGATGCTGCCGGGGATTCACTTCTTCAAGCAGGAGCCAAAGGCGTTCGACGGCGACAACGGCTACCGCGTGATCCGCGACGCCCATCCGGTCATCACCGGTCTCGGGATGGAGTGCAATCCGGCGTTGTTCCACGCTCCAGCGGAATCAACCGCGTACATCGGTGGCGCGAGCAACATGCCGAGTTACTTCCGGATGTACGCCTGCGGCTTCGGACCCAACGAGACGCTGGGTGCTCAGGACAAGGTCCGCAACGCCGAGATCAAGGCCCTCATGCTGATGGGCTACAAGGACGCGGACCCGGTGCTCCGGCTCTCGTTGTCTAACCTACCCGCCATGTCGCACATGAAGCGGGTGCTGGGCGTCACCGACGAGGCCGTCGAGAAGAACATGGGTCGCCTTGCCTACGAGCGCGTACGCGACAAGGTTCCGGCCGACTGGACGGTGGTCTACATGGCGCCCAGCGAGAGCGGCAAGTGGACGGTCTACGTGGCGCGCAACGGCGTCGTCGAGGCGTTCGACGCCCCGGAAAAGCTGTAGCGCCCGCCCGCCACGGTGAGGTTTCTGCTTGGTGGACCTGCATCGACTGCCTTGGCAGCACCTCTGTCAACTCGCCACGGCGTGCCGGTCGCTGAATTCCCGCTCCGCGCCAGATCCACACCCCGTCTGTCGCCCGGCCCTCACGGGTTGAGTAAATCGGTCGGCTGAGCGCTCGCTCACGCTGCCGTTCTCGGGTAAGACTACCCACCACGCTAGAGGGTTGGGAGGAACAACGCTCTTGCCGCCGGTCGCTCGCAGGCCCATTCGCGGGTTGCTGGTTCTGATGATCACCTTTGGCTCGGAGCAGGCCGCGAAGACGACCACGTTTGGTTCAACCAAGCGAACAATCATGAACAAGCACATCACCCTTGTTGTCCCCGTCCTGCTGGCTGCCGTCAGCGCGGCATTTGCCCAGAGCCCGGAGCAGACCGATGCGCTTGTCGAGCCTCCGGTAACTGTCGCGCCGCAAGCGCCTGAAGGCAAGCTCGCCCCGGCCTCGTACGAGGAACAGCTCAAGGCGGCGGAGGACCGCTTTCCCCTGAAGCTGTCAGCCCCCTTGCCCGTTCAGCAGTACATCAACGGCGCTCCGTGGCTCGCCTACGTGATCGCCTACGACCGCGTGATGAGCGCGAAGGCCAAGAGCGGCGACGCGGCCACAGCAGGCGTGTCCGTAGCCACGCCCGTCAACGGCGGCTTTCTGGGCGGGCTTCCTTGGGTAGCCGCCATGACCGCTTCGAACCAAGCGCCCATCGGTTCTTCCGCTTCCCTTAACTGGGCGTACGCGGCGGCCGGGCTCATGGTGCTCGACTTCCTGAGCGGTCCGACGGCGGCGCAGAAAGCGCTTGGCCAGTTCAAGAGGGATGGGCTGATGAAACCGGCCATCCACTTCGTCAAGCAGGACCCGGTGCCTTCAAGCAGGACAACGGCTATCGGGTGATCAGCGAAACGGATTCGATCATCAACAGCTTCGGGCTGGAATGCGAGCCTGCCTTCCTGCATGCGCCCAGCGAGCAGCGGCCTTCATCGGCGGGGCGAGCAAACGGCCGGCTTACTTCCGCCACTACACCTGCGGCTTCGGCGCCGATGAAAAGGTGCAGCAGCAAGCGGCCGCAGCGGATGTCAGGTCAGTGATACTGAACAGCTACTCCGACACCGAGCCGATGATGCAGTTCTCGCTGTACAACCTGCCCGCCATGTCGCACATGAAGCGGGTGCTCGGCGTCACCGACGAGGCCGGCGAGAAGAACATGGGCCGGCTCGCCTACGAGCGCGTGCGCGGCAAGGTTCCGGCCGACTGGACGGTGGTCTACACCGCGCCCAGCGAGAGCGGCAAGTGGACGGTCTACGTGGCCCGAAACGGTATCGTTGAGGCGTTCGACGCTCCGGAAAAGCTGTAGTGCCTGCGCGCAACGGTGAGCTTTCCGGACGCTAGTGGACCCGCGTTGATGTGCCGCCAGCGACCTCTGTCAACTCGCCCCGGTGTAGCCGTCGGCCTTAGCAGGACTGTGGGGCGCGCCAACGAGCGCGCCATACCCGACTGGGATAGGAGGACCGCTCAGAGCGATCCGTCGTGGCGTCTCGGCTACTTTTGTTGCCGCTCCAGACTCGCGAACACGCAGGCGTTGAAGACGCACGGATAGATGTTGATCTTCGCTAGCAAGTTCTGAAGTCCGTCTTCGATGAAGCAGTAGTAGTTTCGTCGCCCAGTGCCTGTGCGCTCAATGGCACAGGGAAGCCGAGGTTGCGCAGCGCCTTAACCATGCGGCTGTCGAGCGGAACCTCGTACCTCGACAGGCCCAGCCATTGGATGAGATTGCGTGACTGCTTGGGGCCGAGACCCTTGAACCGTTCCTGAAGAAGGCGGGCGACCGCGCGTTCCGCCCCCTTGCTTGTACGGGTCTCGATGGAGCGCAACTGCGTCCTTACCTCGTTCCAACCGCCGTCATTCAGGAACTGTGCTGCGTGCTCCAACTCGGCGCCGACCATCGCTCCTCGACGGAGCCCGTTCTCGCCTAGTACGAGAGCCGCCTCGGCGGCGAGGTTGCGAGCCCCCCGGCAGTGCGCCCAGTCCAGCAGGCGATGATTGCTCTGCCGGAACTGCTCGACCTTCGAGTTCTCGCCTGAGCGTTGCTGCGTTGTAAGAAGGCAGCTTGCCAGCGTTCGCCAGAACGTCTTGAACGACAGGTCCACGCCAATTCGCCGGACGTACCTCGCAGTGCGCTCCTGCACGAGCTTGTGGCGGCGCCAGCGCGTTACGAAGTCGCGGTAAGCCTGCTCATCGTCGGCGTCAGTGATCCATTCGAACTTCATCGACCCTCCCCTCGGGCTCGCGGGCTAGAAAGCCATGATCACATCGTGCTGGCGCGCCAGAGTCCCTCAAACCGTTTGGCGTTCGTGGCGGTGTAGCGAACCGTGTTCTGAATCTGCTTGTGGCCCATGTAGTCCTGAATCAGCCGCGTGTCGTAGCCACGGTTCGCGAGGTAGAAGCCGCAGGAGTGCTTGAGCATGTGGGGATGGACCTCGACCTCCAGTCCTGCGCGTTCGCCGGCCTCCTTCACGATCCGCCACGCTGCGTGCCGGGTAAGCGGTGAGCCACGCTCGGACAGGAAGACGAAGTCTTGCGCCGCCTCGGGCCGCTCACGCAACCACTTCCGAGTTGCCCTGATCTCGTCGCCCTCCATCGGGTGCGTGTTGCTGACCGATCCCTTCAGGCGTCGGCAGAAGATGCGGCCGGCCGTAAGGTCGATGTCGCTGAGCCGAAGATCAACGACCTCCGAGATGCGCAGCGCGTGCCGCACGGCAAGCAGCATCAGCAGGTGGTTGCGCGTCCCGTAGCGCGGAGACGCCTTCGCCGCCGTCAGCAGCTTCTCGATCTCGTTTTGGTGCAGGTAGTCGCGCATGGGTGCTGTCACTTGGACCCGCGCCCTGCGCCTTGCTCACCTTGCGAACCAGCAGGCGTAGGAGCAGGCGCCGTTGTGGGTGGTACTGCCGGCGGTGCTGCAGCCGGCGGCTCGGCGGCAGGTTGCTGCGCAACCGGAGGTCTCATATCACTGATCCCGTTGTAGCTCTTCTTATGCGTGACTACAGCGTCGGTTGTCATTTTCGTCGGGTTGTTGGCCTTGTTCATTTGCGCTCCTGATTGAGTGCCTACCTTGTCGATGCCGGCCATCACGCCCAGCGCCGCGAGAAAGAGCGCGCCGACGATGAAAGCCCAGAAAGAGATGCGGTCCAGCACAGCCAATCGTGGATCTCGTTCGGCCGCGCCCTGATTGACGTGCTGCAGATGGTCGGCGTTGCGGTCAAGAACGAGGAGGATTGAGACCAGTGCTACGGCAAAGGCGAGGCTGGCCAGCGCGTAGAGGACCAGCACAGACAGGGTCTGCGGCCCGACCGTTGTCATGAGGGTTGCTCAGCAGGCCGATGCCGCCGGCAGAAAGCGTCAGGATGCTCTTGTCCCGCTCCAGCTTGGTGTTGAGCCACCCGGCGACGAGAGCGCCAAAGTAGAGGTCATCCTTGGCGGATGCCGGTGACGATGGCGGCGAACCTTCGACTTGTGACATTACAGTGCGTGGCGTTGTCCGATAGGCGGCGGCGGTCCGCTGGTATCAGCGAGCCAATCCGGGCCCGACTTGCGACAGAACGATCATAGTGTTGCGACTCTTCCCCTAGCGAATTCCCAACTCCGCTCTCTTGGCAAGCCACGCCTCCACGATCTCTTTGAGCAAGAGGAAATACTGCTCGCATAGACGAAACACGTTTCCGTTATCCCCCGGGATGTGATCCTCGACCCCGTCGAAGTACAGCCCCGTTCCAACTCCAACGCCCGGTACCGACACGCCGTTCACCTTTAGGTTCAGGATGGTGAAATTCTTGTCTTGCAGCGGGACCGAAGCTCGGTGGATGGAGTGATTCCGCTTCGCTACGAAGAAGCGTGCAACCGGACAGTCCGTCTTCGCCTTCACGTAATCCTTGTACCAACGCAGTAGGTGGGCATTGCCTGCCGATTCGGCTTCCATCACCATGGTGACGCTTCGCGCGTGTGACAGGAAGGCGTTGACGCACGACCTCACTACTTCGATGTTCCCCGCGTCGGCCAACGCAAGTCTCATTTGCGTCGCGGCGTCGCGGAGTTTCTTCTCGGTTTCCGTCATGTCGTTGTTCTTGCGATCTCGGCACGCTTCACTGCGCTGCCGCTTGATCGCCGGGGGTTCCCGCGACTCGCGCAGGCTCGGTCGAGGTCGTCGTTGCGGCACCTAGCGCATCCAGATCAATGAGCTTGCCAGTGCTGATCAGGTCGTAGATCACGTCGGTCAGCGCCGACATGGCTTGCTTGTCCGACTTCAGCACCAGCGTGGCGAGCTTCTGGTGGGAGCTAAGGGCGCGCACGACCCCTTGCTCCACCGCACCCGGGAGGTTCCCCTTGAGGGCCTGCTCGCGGCTGTTGTTCTCGATCTGGGCCACAACCGCCTCGCTCTCCTTGGCGATGGAAGCAATCTGGTTGGCAAACGCCGCCTGATCGCGGACCGGCGTGGCGTGGCCGAAGATGCTGTTGAGCCGGTCGATGATCTCCTTGAGGTAATGGGGATCGTCGCCCTTGGCCTGACCGCCGGGGCCAATGGGCTGCAGCACCGGTTCCTCAACGCCGACGGGCAGAGGACCACGGTGGGTGATGTCGTAGCCGGTAAGCACCAGCCCGCTCAGGTCCACCATCTCTCGTGCCACCCCGATGAGCCGCTTGTACAGTAGCTTGGCGAATGCGGCGAAGTTCTCCAGCTCTGGGTCGCCAAAGTCGAGGAGCTGGGCAACGTAGGCATAGGTCGAGCAGAACCGGGCCAGCCCGTCTTTGAAGGCGAGCAGTTCCTTCATCTGGCTCCCGTACTGGCGCCGCTGATGGTCTGCTGTCTTCATCCCGGCCTTGTCGCCTTGCGCGTGGGCCTTCTCGTAGGCCGCTTCCCACGTCGCCACGCCTTCCTGCAGGACCTTCAGACGCTCGTTGTAGACCCGCGTGGGTCGTTCGGTGGCGGCGTACAGGGCCTTGTGCTGCGGCTCCTTGGCTTGCGCGAGGTCGTGGATCGACTGGAACCGCGCCGCCTTGAAGTCGGCGAGGTCCTGCGCCACGTAGAGCCCTTGGGCGTCAAGCGCCAACTTGATCTCATAGACGACGTTGGGGTCCTGCACATCCTCGATGACCGCGCCCGCGTCGTACTTCGCAAACGCTCGCAGGACGTTCTCCGGCTCGTTGACGAAGTCGATGATGAATGTCTCGTCCTTGCCCGGCGCTGTGCGATTCAGCCGGGAGAAGGTCTGCACGATCTCCACGTCGTTCGCGATCTTCTTGTCCACGTACATCGCCACCAGCTTCGGCTGGTCGAAGCCGGTCTGGAACTTGTCTGCGACGAGCATCACGCGGTACTCAGGACGGTCGAAGGCGATCCGAAGGTCCTGCCCTACCACCTCCGGGTTCATGCTCACCTCGGTGAATTCCCCGTTCTCGTCGATGACGAAGACCTCGCCGGCGATCCGCTCGTCGTCGGCATGGGTCACCTGCTTTCCAGTTAGCTTTCCGGAGAAGGCCACGAGGGACCGAATGTGGCTGTACTCCGGGTGCTTGGCGATGAAGCGGTCGAAACCGAGCTTGTAACGGATGACCGCAGCCCGCGAGCTGGTGACCACCATGGCCTTGGCCTTGCCATCGAGGCGATGGGCGACGTTGGCAGCGAAGTGCTCGACGATGAACTGCACTTTCTGCGTGACGTTCGTCGGGTGCAGCGACATCCACTGTGCCAGCGCACGCTTGGCCGACTTGCCACTGACCCGCTTCTTGTCCTCGACCTGCTTGGCGAGGTTGAAGGCCGTCTTGTATGGCGTGTAGCCCTTGAGCACGTCGAGGATGAAGCCTTCCTCGATGGCCTGCCGCATTGGGTAGCGATGGAAGGACTGCGGCAGGTTCGTCTTCGAGACTGGCTGGCTCGGATCGGCCGGACGCCCGAACAGCATGAGGGTCGAGTGCTTCGGCGTCGCCGTGAAAGCGAAGTAGCTGATGTTCTTCGGGACGCGCACGTGACTTCTGGAGTTGCTCCAGCAGTTCCTCGACCGTCATGTCTGCCATCTCGCCCTTGCCGCTCATGGCGAGTGCCGCCTGCAGCTTGGCCGCGTGCGTCCCGGTCTGCGAGTTATGAGCCTCGTCGATGATCACCGCGAAGCTCCTGTCCTTGAGCGCCTTGTCCGTGACGATGGCCTCCATCGCGTACGGGAAGGTCTGGATCGTCACCACGATGATCGGCGTGGTCGAGAGCAGCGCCTTCGACAGTTGCTGGCTCTTCGATTTCGCCGCTCCCTTCTGCCGGTCGATGGTGGCGATGGACCCGAACTGGTGGTCGATCTGCTTGACCGCGTCCTGAAGCTGGCTGTCCAGCACCGTCCGGTCGGTGACGATGATGACGTTGTTGAAGTACGGCGTCGCCGTTCGTCGCGCCGGAGCTTGATCAGGTCGTGCGCCGTCCACGAGATCGTGCTGGTCTTGCCGGAACCCGCGCTGTGCTCGCAGAGGTACTGCATCCCGGCCCCGTTGATCCGGGCATCCTCGATCATGGCGTTGACGGCTGCCCATTGGTGGAAGCGCGGGAAGATCAGCGTCTCCTTCTTCGACCAGTTGCCCTTGAGATCGACCACGTCCTTCTTCTCGACGTAGACGAAGCTGTGGAAGATGCGCAGCCACGCATCGCGCTGGCAGATCGACTCCCAGAAGTAGGCGACTGGGTACTCCTTGTCCTTGCGCGGGCGGGTTGCCGGCGTGTCCGTCGTTGCCTTGGTTGAACGGCAGGAAGAAGGTGTTCTCGCCGTCCAACTTGGTGGCCATGCGGATGTCGGAGTCCGACATCGCGAAGTGGACCACTGCGCCGCGCTTGAAGGTCAGAAGCGGCTCCCGACGCTTGGTCTTGGGGTCGTACGGCTGTCGGTCGGCCTTGTACTGCTCCATGGCGGCTTCGGCCGACTGGGTGAAGTCCGTCTTCAGCTCGACGGTGGCGACAGGCAGGCCGTTGATGAAGAACACGAGGTCGATGGCCAGCTCGCGCGCCGGGTGGTACTTGAGCTGCCGGACTACTCGAAGGATGTTCGCCGCATAGCGCTTCAGGACGATCTCGTTGCGCTTGTCCTCGGGGGCGGCCTCGGAGAGGTCAATATGCCCGCAGCCGGCAATCGAGAACCCGCCGCGCAGCACGGCCATCGTTCCCTGCTGCTCCAGCGCCTTGGCCAAGCGGTCCATCAGGACCTCGGTGGCGCGCCCGGCGTTGTCCTTCTGGAGCTTCGCCCACTTCTCAGGCTGGGTGGCTTCCAGCCACGCCACGAGGTCCTCTGAGTAGAGCGCCCGCTCTGTGTCGTACTTGACCGTGTCGCCCACCTTCCAGCCTTGCGCTTGCAAGGCGCGAGACGACGTAGTCCTCGAAGTGTTTTTCCTGATGGGCGGTGTCGCTCATGCGGACTCCCGAAGGTCGATCTGGCCAGTAACGGCAGCGGTAATCAAGGCAGAGCGCCGCTGCTTGAGCAGGTCGATGCTGGCCTTGGTAAGCGCTGTTAGCTTGGCAAAGCGGTTGACGACCTTCGTCACATGCGCGCAGATCAGTTGCTGCTCCTCGATAGGCGGCAACAACATTGGAAGTTGCCGCCAGATGTCACTTCTTAGGACGCGCGTTCCATGTGCGGCTTCGGCAACAAGCACGGCAACCACATAGGACTTTGCGCTTTGCAGAAGAAGCTTCAAGTAGCTTGAAAGCAAACCCCTGCCGGGCACGAGCGCCTTCATGTCCTGATTGATCGTAACGGGCCCCGCCGTCTCGGCGACCGGAAATGAGTGGGCGAGGATCATTCCGCGAACCACCGCGAGAACCGACCCCGGCGGGATGGTTGCCATACCGCACTCTGCTGCAGCGGTAGCGGTGATCTTGTCAATCGAGTCCGCGATGACATCAACTTTCATGTCTTTCGGCGTAACCCACGGTATGTCACCGCCCCAGTATTCCGCGTTCTCAGTGCTCGGGGTTTTGCCGCCGCATTCGGATACTTCATAGCCCAGCTTGGAGATTTTCCAGTGCGCGGGCACGGCTCCCATCCACTCGACAGCCGAATCGCGCATCTTCGCTTTTGAGTTCAGCCCCTTCGTGACTGCGTGCGTGATCAGCGCCTGCCGCTTCTTGTCCAGCAGTGCGATGAATTCTCTCTTCTTCGCAATCAGAGCGTCGATACGCCCGGTCTCTCGTTCGAGCACAGAGGAAATCGCCTCCTGCTCGGGCACGCTCGGAACCGTCGTCTTCAGCTTGACCAACTCGGTGGAGTTAATGGCTGGGTAGCTCAACCCTTCGGAATGGGACTCGACGGCTTGAATCAGGAGATCGTTGAGCATCAGCCACTTCATGAAGCGGGGAGTCACCTGCCCACGGCGCGCTCGCAATACCGCAAAGCCAGTGGAGAACACGCAGTCTGCGTGCTCGTCATCGACCGCCGCGACCGCCTTGAGGTAGGTGCGAACCGTGGAGACAACGATGTCACCTGTCTGCGCTCTGCGGCGTGCGCGGGAAGGGGCGTCGCCGAACCGGAATTGCTCGGTGGAGGTGATCCCGTATGTGTAGTTCACGGACGAGATGTCAACATAGCGGAAGGTGAAGTCCTGTGACGTGTCCTCGCCGAGCGAATCGTCGTTGCAACTTGCAAACGACCAGATCGGCTTTACGCCCCACGTAGTAGGGATGGAGCCGACCCACTCGACGCCGGAGACCCTATACGCCGGATACGGCCTGTACTGGTTCACTCCGTCACCTCTCCCAGCAGCGCCGCGATTTCTGCCTCAACACGCTTCAACTCGCTGTCGATCTCCTCCAGCGAAGGCGGCGGAACGTACTTGTAGAAGTAGCGGTTGAAGTTGATCTCATAGCCCACACAGCCGACGGCCTTGTCCTTGTCGTCCCGGTACGTCTCGTCGATGTAGGCATCTGGGACGTGGGGAAGCACCTCGGTAGCGAAGTAGTCCTTAATGTCGCCCAGCAGAGGAACGTTCTCGTAGTCGGTCAACTCGGTGTCAGGGACGGTGTTGCCATCGGCGTCAACGACCGGCTCGCCGTCCGGGTCGCGCACGCCGAAAGCGCTGATCAGCGCCTTGACGAACGGCCTTGCCGACCTTTCCCGTGGCCGGCGCCTTCTTCGCCGTGGCGGTGACGAACTCGTCTGCCCAGCCGAACGGGTGCGTCGATCCGAGGTGCGGCTTGAGAACGCGCTCCCACGCGACCTGCTGCTCGGGCGTGAGCTTGTTCCACGCCTTCTCCTCTCGAAGCTTGGCGACGGTTTCCGCGTTGACGTGCAGCGCCATGCGAAGCGGCCGAAGCACTCGGATGCGCCGATAGCCGAAGGTACGGTAGTCGAGCATCTTGCTTCGCTCGCCGTCCTCGCCTGCGGCGTAGACCTCGACGATCTGTCGAATCTGGTCGTCGCTGATGAGCCGCCGCTTGTTGCCCTCGTTCTTGATCGAGGTCCACGAGTCCGTGGCGTTGAGCAACTGAACCTTGCCTCGGCGTTCCTTCGACTTCTTGTTGGACAGAATCCACAGGTAGGTGCCGATGCCGGTTCGGAAGAAGATTTCGGTCGGCAGGGCGACGATGGCCTCCACCAGATCGTTCTCCAGCAGCCAGCGGCGAATCTCGGTCTCACCCTGAGCCGGCGCCGCCGTTGAATAGAGGAGAGCCGGACAGGACGATGGCGGCGCGGCCACCACCCTTCTCGGGGCGCTCCAGCTTGCTAGCGAGGTTCAGCATGAACAGCATCGAACCGTCGTTGATCCTCGGCAGGCCGGGGCCGAAACGGCCCGAGAGCCCTTCTCGTCATGGCTCCCGCGTTCGACGAACGCCGCATCCTTCTCCCACTTCTTGCCGAAGGGCGGATTTGAGACGCCGTAGTGGAAGCGTTCGTCCGGGAACTGCATCCTTCGAGAGCGTGCTGCCGAGCTTGATGTTCTTGGGACAGGTCACGGCCCGGGTCGGTATCCAGCGTGCGCAGCAGCATGCCGGCCACGCGATCGCGTGGGTCTCCGGCTCCAGTTCCTGGCCGTAGGGCATCGAGCACGGTGGCGCCTTGTCTCTTGCTCCCGAAGCCCGTCGACATGGTCCATCGCATCGGTGAGGAAGCCGCCGGTGCCGCACGTCTGGTCGTACAGGGTGCGAATGAGCCCGGGGTTCGCCTCGAACAGTTCGTCGTCCGGGTCGAGCAGAAGCGTCGTCGCCAGATGGACGACGTCGCGGGGCGTCATGAAGTCCTCGGCCGCCTCGTTGACCTCGGCACCGAAGCGGCGGATCAGGTGCTCGTAGATGTTGGTCATCACCCGGTCCGGCACGGCGTCCGGGTGCAGGTCCGCCTCGGCGAAGTTCTTGCAGATCTTGTAGCAGCAGTCCGGCCTGGTCGAGGCGGGTCATCGTGTTCCGTGAAGTTGAACTGCTCGAAGATGACGCGGGCGTTGTCGGAGAAGCGCGCGACGTAGGCCTGCAGGTTCGGCTGGGTCTTGGTGCTGCCCAGCGTGGCCAGCGCGTACTGCGAGGTGTTGTAGAACGGCGGCCGGGTCAGTCTGGCGCAGGATCAGGTCGACGGTCGATCCCGCTGTCCTTGTGGGTGGCGTAGGCGCCCGCACGCTTGTCGCGGTCGGTTCGAGCACGCACTCCAAGCGGCGCAGCAGGGTGAACGGCAGCATGATCTTGCCGAAGTCCGTGTGCTTGAAGTCGCCCCACAGGTCCTCGGCGTTCTTCCAGATGAAACTCGCCAGTGAGGCAGCGGCGCCGTTCAGTTCAGCCATTGTTCGTTCCGGTAGGAGTTAAGGTCGCCGGCCTTCACTGGTTGGGCTTCTGACGCTTTCGTGGGGGCGCCACGGAAATTCCGTTCGCCTCGCAGTGCCGGAGAATCAGCACTTCCACCATGTTCGCCATGGTGCGGTGATCCTTCTCGGCGGCCTGCTTTAAGAGGTCCCGGGTCGCCGGCGATATTCGGAGCGTGATGGTGACTGGGACTTCCTTGGCCATGGGCTTCTCCGCTGCAGGATCGCTCCGCTCGCAGTATGCCCGAATAATGCGTTCCTAATGCGTTCGGTTGTCATTCACTTCGCAATTTTGAGAAGTGCCGTTCGCACCGTATTGTTCCCGCCTCTGGGGATAACCGACGGGAACGCCGTGCTTCATCCGACTTACGAAATCCGCAGGATTCGCAGTCGAGCACTAGGCGGCAGCACGTTCCCGGCGTCTTGCACCGCTCGAAGGCGTGATGAAGTTCGACGGCGACGAGTCGCCGCACTGCGTTTACAACGAGGCAGTCGCGGTCCGCCTTGCCCAGACGCTTCACGCGCCCGTCGCAGACGGCGTGCTGGCCGTTTCCAGCGGTGGCTCTGTCTTTGTCAGCCTCGATCGGCCGCCCCGCCAGAGTGGCTGCCGAACGTCCACTGGCGCCTGCGTCACAAAGTTGCGATCAAGTACCGAGCCGAGGTGGCCGCGCTCGTAGCGTTCGACGTTTTCATCGGCAACGGTGACCGTGTCCGCAACATGAAGGCGAGCGTCGCGAACCCCCAGCTCTACCTCTTTCGTGCGTTTGACCACAGTCACGCCCTGCTCAACGCACGTCGTACGCCAGCCGACAGCTTGCCCGCGCTCGCTAGCGGAGACATCATCGTCGCGCAACACCCGTTCTATGGGTTCGTCGATCTCGACGACGTAGCAGCATGGGCAAAGCGGATTAAGGCGGTGCCGGACACGATGGTTGCCGAGTGCTGCGAGTTCAATCGTGACTTCCGCTCGGCCACCCGAGATATGCAGCGCGAGCTGGTGCTCACGCGTCCAAATGCGTCCAATCGTGTTTGCTTCGCCTTCTGTCCCGGATCGGAAGTCGCCGACCGCGAACTGGTGCACGCCACGTAGGGATGTGTGGTAGGCCGACTGAAGCAGAGCAGCAAGGCGATGCCGCGTAGCCATCGGCATCGCTCGGCAGCCTGAATGGCCTTGATGATGGTCAGTCGCGGTCGTGAGTCGCTCGGTCGCAGATGACTGTCTTGGGCTGAGTGGGCCGGAAGAACCGAGCCGTCATGCGAGGAGGACTTCACGAACTTGAGGAACTGGAAGACGCTGCACGCAATCCAGCCCGTGTCAAGCCAAACAGGAGGTAGTGCCGAGGCGCCATTTCCTCCCAATGCTGTAGCTCGATCTGAGCCAAGAAGATGCAAAGCAATTCCGCGTCACGGATAAGACGCTTCGCGGTATAGGTCGAGCTTCGGACACTCGTTCCCGCTTCACCTTTTCGATGTTCAGCGAGACCTCTCGCCACATCTCAAGCGCCCGCGCGAAATCGGGCGGCAGCGCACGCACCAGCGCTGCGCGAGTCTCACTGGGCAGGTGATCTTGAGGACGTTTGATGCTACGGGCTTCGGTCAGCTCTCGGACTATCGACGACAAGGTCTCGCCGAGAGGGAGTTTCCGATCCGAGGCGCTGCGCGAAACTTCGAAGTCGTCTCGTCCCGTATTCCGTCAAAAGCTCCTTCCCGGTGGCCAGAGTAAGCGACCCCGCCTCGAACAGTTCGCCGATCTGCGCGACGGCCTGCACATTGCGTTCGCGCAACAACCGCTGCCGCTGAGTCGCCACCTTCGTTGGAGGGAAGAGGCGGAGCAATTCGCTGCCGCACGTCGGGAACCGCTTGGCCCAACAAGCCCCAGACGGTTGCGTCTGGGCGTCCATCGGCGCGTAGGCGCAGTTGAACCGACGCGGGTCTCCGCGAGGGGCGATGAGCCCGCTCTGTCCGCAAACACAGCAGCTACGGACAGAAGCGTCGCTCACTTCTTCTTGCCGATGCTCGGGATCGGCGACATCTTAGGTCCCGATGCCGGATGCTTTCCGGTCCACGGAGTCACGATCTTGTCCGTGTCCGATTTGGCAGCAGCCGGCGTCGCCCCTTTGGCGGGCGTCACATTGGTAGGCGCTGCACTGGTGCCGGATTCAGCAGCCCCAGTGACTACCGCATGCGCGGGCAGTCTGACCTTAGGATCAGGAGCATCGCCCGGCTCGTAGACGATCTTCATTTCGAACAGCTCGTTGGGCGTGCAATGCAGCGCGTTGCACCCGCCTCGATGAAGCCGAGGCTCATCGACGGCATCGCATCCTTCAGATACCGGCTGGCCTGTGAGCTGGAGATGGTGTACCCGTGTTCAGCCAGCACACGCGCAAAATCGGTGGCCATCCTGATCTTGCGCTCGGCCAGCAGAAGCACCAGTCGATTGCCAAGGGTGATCTTCATTCGGCGTCCTTATTGGTGTTGCGCAAACTCGCTGCTGACGTGTCGGCTTTGACAGCGGCTACGAGTTTGGCACCTGCTCTTGTCCGGACCTTGAACGTAATACCGCATGGTCGTGTTCAAGTGCTCGTGGCCGAGTATCGCCCGTAGGCCCTTGACACCGAGATTTGCAATCAACACATCCTTGTTCGTGGACCGGGCCAGCAACGGACGCACACGCTTTCCCCGGGTTACCTTCATTCAGCCTCCTTGTCGGTGTTGCGCAGACGGATACCCGCCGCGACGTTTTCAATAGCATCGTGCAGTTCAGCGCCTACTTTGTCAGGGTCTTGGTGGTAGTAGCCCATGGTCGTAGTCAGGTGCGCGTGGCCAAGGTGGTTCTGTGTGCCTTCGGCGCCGAGCAGGGGAATCAGCTCAACGGTGTTCGTGTGTCGTAGCAAATGGGGATGCACACGCTTCGTCACCCCGGCGCCCGTCGCGACAGTCTTTAACGAACGTCGGTACTGGTCATCCGACAGTTTGCCGCCGCGTTCCGGACAAGAACAGCAGGTTGGGGTCCGTCGGGAGAAGGTCTCGCGCAGCAGGAACTGCTCACGTACGTCGTCGCAGTACCAGTCCATCAATTCGCGAATCGACGGATCGAGAGCGTGCGGATAGCGGTCCTTGTCCCCCTTGCCGAATACCGCGAAGATCGCGAAGCGGCCGAAGGCTGGATAGCGCGCATCGGGCTGAAAGCTGTTGATGGTGAGCGTCAGCACTTCGTCGATACGCAAGCCCAGATGGTAGAGCAGCCAGAAGATGGCCTTGTCTCGGCACAGCACGAGGAATGACTTAGACCCCGCCGCCGCCGCCAAAGCGATACGCGCATCGAACTCGTCGCCTATCCGCTGAATTTCGTCCGGCGTGAGCGGGACGATGGCGTGCTTGCGCTTCTCGTTCTTCCCCTTGAGCGGGATCGAGTTCTCTTTGGTGACGAACGGCTGCGGTCGGACCCCGAATCGTCGGTTGATCTCGTTGCAGAGCGGCAGGTCGTTCAGAATGAAATTCTGGAACTGGCGCAAGTATTGGCAGTATTGGTACTGCCGGGAGTGGCCGATGTCGTTCTTGACGCGGCGGTCGGTCATGAACGCCGAAATGTCGTTCGGCTTCCACGACCACGGCGGCTTCTGCAGAAAGACCACGACCGGTCGCACGGCGTAGTAGGCGGACCGGAGGCTCGTCGCCTGCACGCCATTCATGCCGTAGGACTGAGCGAAGAAGAGCTTGAATATGGACTCCGCGACGCGCTGCTCCGCGCCCGCGAGCGCGCCGCTGAGATCGACGCGACCGGCAGTTGGTCGAGGGACGCGCCGTGTTCGAGGAACTCGAACTCGGACCCCTCGCCGGTATCGGGCGGGGATTCCTGCACCCCCGGCATAATCGGGGCGCGCCTGATGAACGAACAGCCATGGTATGCAGTATTATTGCATAGCATGCACGTTATCGTCAACCGGCGCGTGACTGCCGCTTACCGCGCTCCCGGTTTGGTCGCGTCGTAGAGTGACAATCGAACGCGCGTCGGGAGCCGTATTTGTTAAGCGCCCGCAAGCTGAAATCAAATCGGCGCGATGCGAGGATGATACCCGATGCCTAATCGGCCCCGGCAAGGTTCAGGTTCAGCTGCGACCTCGGCTCGCCGTCGCCGCCGGCCGCGAGTTCCCGCGCGGCCTCGAGCCGGTCGAGGTACTCGGGCGTGACGTCGCCGGTGATATAGACGCCATCGAAGCAGCTCGCCTCGAACGTCTTCAGGTGCGGGCCGAGTTCCTGCACCGACCGCTTCATCGCGTCGATGTCCTGGTAGACGAGGCCGTCGGCCTCGATCATCCGCTGGATCTCCTCGTCCGACCGACCGTGCGCGATCAGCTCGCTGCGCGTCGGCATGTCGATCCCGTAGACATTCGGGTAGCGCACCGGCGGCGCAGCCGAGGCGAAGATGACCTTGTTGGCTCCGGACTCCCGTGCCATGTGGACGATCTCGCGCGAGGTCGTCCCGCGCACGATCGAATCGTCGACCAGCAGGACGTTCCTGCCCTTGAACTCCGCCGGCAGCGTCGTCAGCTTCTGCCGGACGCTCTTCCGGCGCACGGCCTGGCCCGGCATGATGAAGGTGCGGCCCACGTAGCGGTTCTTGAAGAACCCCTCGCGGAACGTCAGTCCGAGCTTCATGGCGAGCTGCATGGCCGCCGGGCGCGACGTATCGGGGATCGGCATCACGACGTCGATGTCGCCGAGCGGAAACTGCCGCTTGATCTTCTCCGCGAGGTGCTCGCCCATCTTCAGGCGCGAGCCGTACACGCTGACGCCGTCCATCACGGAATCGGGACGCGCGAAGTAGACGTACTCGAAGATGCAGGGATTCAGCGACGGATTCTCGGCGCACTGCTGCGCGTAGAAGTTGCCGTCGATGTCGATGAAGATCGCCTCGCCCGGCGCGACATCGCGGACGAACTTGAAGCCGAGCCCTTCGAGCGCCACCGACTCGCTCGCCACCAGGTACTCGGTGCCAGCGTCGGTCTCGTTGATGCCGTAGCACAGCGGCCGGATGCCGAACGGATCGCGGAACGCCAGGATCCCGTGACCGGCGATGTGGGCGACGCAGGCGTAGGCGCCGCGCACGCGGCGGTGCAGGCCCGCGACGGCGCGGAAGATGGTCGCCGGATCGAGCGTGTACGAACTGGTGCCCTCCTGCAGTTCGTGCGCGAGCACGTTCAGCAGGACCTCGGAGTCGGAGCTGGTGTTGATGTGCCGCCGGTCGATGCGGAACATCTCGCTCTTCAGCTGCTCCGTGTTCGTCAGGTTGCCGTTGTGGCCGAGCGTGATCCCGAATGGCGCGTTGACGTAGAACGGCTGGGCTTCCTCGGCGTTGCTCGCCGATCCGGCGGTCGGATAGCGGACGTGGGCGATCCCGACGTTGCCGGTCAGGTTGCGCATGTTCCGGGTGCGGAAGATCTCCCGCACCATGCCGTTGCCCTTCCACATCGCGAACGAACTGCCCTGCCCCGTCGCGATGCCCGCCGCATCCTGACCCCGATGCTGCAGCAGCTGCAGCGAGTCATAGAGCAGCTGGTTCACCGGTCCCGTCGCAACCACACCGACGATGCCGCACATTGGTTTCTCTCCCTAGGCCGTCATGAAAGCCCGCGCAGGCGGCCGATCCACTCCGGCAACAACGGCGTGGCGAATGCTACGCCCGCCTCCAGCCATGGCAACAGCAAAGATTCCTTCCACCACCCCGCCTTGGGCACCGGCGTGCCGCCCGCCAGCAGGACCGCCACGCCGAGCACCAGCGACCGCACGCGCGAGGCCGAAGAGGCCGCCGAGCAGGCGGTCGAGCGTCGACAGCCTCACCGCCGCCAGCAAGGCGCGCAACACTGCCCCGAGCAGCGCCGCGAGGATCAGCACGCCCGCGAGGATGAGCAGCGCGCCGATCATCGTTCTGCAGTTCCGGGGGCTCGATCGGCAGCGTTGCACCGACCTGCTCGGCAAAGAAGAACGCCAGCACCAGCCCCAGCACCCAGCCCGCCAGCGACACGATCTCCCGCGTGACTCCACGCAGCAACCCGACGAGCACGGACACCAGGACCACGGCCCCGATGATCCAGTCCGCCGTCGCCACGGCCTGCATCAGGCCGCGACGAGGTTGCCGCTGAATCCCTGCGACTTGAGCCGCGCCCGCGCCTTCTCGGCGTCCTCGCGCGTGGCATACGGCCCGACCCGCACGCGGTGCCGCGCACCGTCCTTGGTCTCGACCTTTTCCGTGTACGCCGTGAAGCCGGCCTTCTTCAGGCGGTCGGCGAGTTCCCGCGCGGCCTTCTCGCTCGCCGGCGCCGCGATCTGTACCGCGAACTTCCCGCCCTTGCCCGACGTCGCGGGCGCAGGCGGTGCGGCCGACTCGGCGGGCTTGCGCGGCTCCTCGGCCTTCGCCGTCTTCGGCTCGTCCGCCTTGGGTTCCGGCTTTCGTTCGCCGGCTTCGGCTGCGCCTTGGCTTCCGGCTTCGCTTCGGGCTCCGCCTGGGTCTTCGTATCGGCCTTCGGCTCCGCCTTGCTGGGCAACGACCGGCGCCTGGTCGGGCGGCGGTGCCACGGCGCTTGTCGGCGGCGCACCGGGGGCAGCGAGAGCCGTGGCGTGAACGGCGTGCGCTCGCTGGGAATGTCGATCGGGATGTTCTCCGACACCGGCTTGGGCTCGGGATCGAGCACCATCGGCACGACGACCGCGACCGCCAGCAGCAGCGCCGCCGCGCCGATCAGTCGATGGCGTGCACGCGCGCGCACTCCGGCGGCCGGATCGAGCCGGGATCGACGTCGTCATCTTGGGACTGTGAAGGACGGGTGGCGGGCTTCGCTGCCGCGTTGGCTGCGCGCTTCTTCGAACGCCAGAACGCAAGACCCATCCAGACTCCAGAAGATCCTTACGCAATCGCAGCCGCCGGGCGCGCGCGGATCGCGCGCATCACCTCGGCGACCGTGAGGAAGGAACCGAAGGCGAGAATTCTATCATCGGCCCCCGCGCGATCCCGCGCTGCCGTCGTACGCGGACGCGAGGTCCGGGTACTCGGAAACGGAACACGTCGAACCCGCGACGCGACCGCACGAGCGCGGCGATGCCGGCGGCGTCGCATCCGCGCGGGCCGGGCGTCGGCGCCACGTGCCAGTGGTCGATGCGATCGCCGAGCCGGGCGATCACGCCGTCGATGTCCTTGTCGCGCAGCATGCCGAACACCGCGTGCGTCGCCGGGTAGAAGCCCATGTTGTCGAGGTTCTCGGCGAGCACGGCCGCGGCGTGCGGGTTGTGCGCGACGTCGAGGATCACGGCGGGGCGACCCGGCAGGATCTGGAAGCGCCCCGGCAGTTCGACCGTCAGCAGGCCCTGCCGCACCGCCTGCTGCGACACCGGCAGTCGATCGCCGAGCGCCTCGAGCGCCGCGAGTGCCCCGGCGGCGTTCAGCAACTGGTTCGCACCGCGCAGCGCCGGGTACGGCAGTCCCGACCGCCGCAGTCGCCGGCCTCCGTACGCCCACTGCTGCCGGTCGCCCTGGTAGTTGAAGTCGCGCCCGAAGCGCCACAGGTCGGCGCCGATCGAGGCGGCATGGTCGAGCAGCGACTGCGGCGGCGCCGGGTCGCTGCAGATCGCGGGCCGTGCCGGCGCGGTAGATATGCGCCTTCTCGAAGCCGATCTGCTCGCGCGTCGCGCCCGAGATAGTCCATGTGATCCAGATCGACCGAGGTCACGATCGCCGACGTCGGCATCGACGATGTTCACCGCGTCGAGCCGGCCGCCGAGCCCGACTTCGAGCACCAGCGCGTCGAGCCGCGCGCGGCTGAAGAGGCGCAGGATGGCGAGCGTGGTGAACTCGAAGTACGTCAGCGACGTGCCGCCGCGCGCCGCTTCGACCGCTTCGAACTGTTCGACCAGCGCTTCGTCCGAGGCGCTGACGCCGTCCACCCGGCAGCGCTCGTTGAAGTCGAGCAGGTGCGGCGACGTGTACAGACCGACGCGGTAGCCGCCCGCGCGCAGGATGCTGTCGAGCATCGCGCAGGTCGATCCCTTGCCATTGGTGCCGCCGACGACGATCGCCGGCGCGTCGAGCTTCAGCTCGAGCCGGTCGGCGACCGCGCGCACGCGGTCGAGCCCGAGGTCGATCGGCTTCGCGTGCAGGCGCTCGATGCGCGCCAGCCACTCCGAGAGAGAAGTTTCCAAGATTACGTCGCCGGACGCAACGCGGCAGCGCCCCGAGTTCGAATTGCCGGACGCGCAGCGGCCGGCGTCCCCGAACGGCTAAGAAATCGCGTCGGCCGGCTGCTTCAGCAGCAGCGCCAGCAGCTGCGCGATCTCGTCGCGCATCTGCCGCCGGTCGACGATCATGTCGATCGCGCCCTTGGTCAGCAGGAACTCGGCGCGCTGGAATCCTTCGGGCAGCTTCTCGCGCACCGTCTGCTCGATCACGCGCGGGCCGGCGAAACCGATCAGCGCCTTCGGCTCCGCGATCACGACGTCGCCGACGAACGCGAAGCTCGCCGACACGCCGCCCATGGTCGGGTCGGTCAGCACCGAGATGAAGGGCAGCTTCGCCTCAGCCAGCTTGGCGATCATCGCCGTGGTCTTCGCCATCTGCAGCAGCGACAGCAGGCCTTCCTGCATGCGCGCGCCGCCGGTCGACGTGACGCAGAGGAACGGCACCTTCTGCTCGATCGCCACCTGGACGCCCTGCACGAACCGCTCGCCGACCACCGAGCCCATCGAGCCGCCCATGAAGTCGAACTCGAAGCAGGCGACGACGACCGGCAGCGCGCGGATCGATCCGCCCATCACGACCAGCGCGTCGGTCTCGCCGGTGTCGTTCATCGCCTGCTGCAGGCGCTCCGGATACTTGCGGCTGTCCTTGAACTTCAGCGCATCGACCGGCAGGACGTCCTGGCCGATCTCGTAGCGGCCCTCGGCGTCGAGCAACGCGTCGAGCCGCTCGCGCGCGCCGATGCGCATGTGAAAGTTGCACTTCGGGCACACCTGCAGCGTCTTCTGCAGTTCCGCGCTGTAGAGAACGGCCTCGCAGCTCGGACACTTGGTCCACAGGCCCTCGGGGACCTGCTTGCGCGCGGCGCCCTCCTCGCGCTTGATGCGCGGCGGAAGAATCTTGTCGATCCAGCTCATTCGGTTCTCCTCACGCTGCCTCCTTCACCGGGGCCGCATCGAGCGCTGCCCGGATGCCTGCCACGAAGCGTTCCACCGCGTCCACCGCCGTCTCGCGCGGACTCGATTCGATCTCCTGGATGATGCGCGAGCCGATCACCACGGCATCCGCGACCTCGCCGACCGCGCGCGCGGTCGCCGCGTCGCGGATGCCGAAGCCGACGCCGACCGGCACGTCGGTGACGCGACGGATCAGCGGCAGCTTCGCCGCCACGCTCGCCGTGTCCAGATTTCCGGCGCCGGTGATGCCCTTCAGGCTCACGTAGTACAGGTAACCGGACGCGTGCCGGGCGACCGCTTCGATGCGCTCGTCGGTCGAGGTCGGCGCGAGCAGGAAGATCGGGTCGATGCCCGCCGCGCGCATCGAGGCGGCGAAGTCTTCGCACTCCTCGGGCGGGTAGTCGACCACCAGCACGCCGTCGACGCCGGCCGCCTTCGCCGCCTGCGCGAAGGCCTCGCGGCCCATGCGTTCGATCGGATTCGCGTAGCCCATCAGCACCACCGGCGTCGCCGCGTCGGCGTCGCGGAAGCGGGCGACGAGTTCGATCGTCGCCTTCAGGCCCACGCCGTTGCGGATCGCGCGCTCGGCGGCGCGCTGGATCACGGGACCATCGGCCATCGGGTCGGAGAACGGAACACCGAGTTCGATGACGTCGGCGCCGCCGCGCGCCAGCGCATGCATCAGGGGAACGGTGAGGTCGGCGGTCGGATCGCCGGCGCAGATGTACGGGATCAGGCCCTTGCGTCCCCGCTGGCGCAGCGATGCGAAGCGCGCCGCGATGCGGGACATCACTGGCCTCCCGGATGGTTGCGCCTGAACTCGAGCGACGCCTCGCGGCACGAGGCGCGGCAGTAGAACTCCAGGCCGCTCGCCTCGGACACGATGTGCAGGTCCTTGTCGCCGCGGCCCGACAGGTTGACCAGCAGCACCTGGTCCTTGCTCATCGTCGGCGCCAGCTTCGTGGCGTAGGCCAGCGCGTGGCTCGACTCCAGCGCGGGGATGATGCCTTCGATGCGGCAGCAGTCGTGGAAGGCCTTCAGCGCTTCGTCGTCGGTGGCGCCGACGTACTCGGCGCGGCCGCTGTCCTTCAGCCACGCGTGCTCGGGGCCGACGCCCGGGTAGTCGAGGCCGGCGCTGACCGAGTGCGTCTCGGTGATCTGGCCGTTCTCGTCCTGCAGCAGGTAGGTGCGGTTGCCGTGCAGCACGCCCGGCGTGCCCATCTGCAGGCTCGCCGCGTGGCGCATCGTCGTCAGGCCCTCGCCCGCCGCTTCCACGCCGATCAGCTTCACCTTCTCGTGCGGGATGTAGTCGTAGAAGATGCCCATCGCATTGCTGCCGCCGCCGACGCAGGCGATCACGGCGTCCGGCTGGCGGCCCGCCATCCGCGGCATCTGCTCGATGCACTCCTTGCCGACGACCGAGTTGAAGTCGCGCACCATCATCGGATACGGATGCGGGCCGGCGACGGTGCCGATGATGTAGAACGTGTTCTCGACGTTCGTCACCCAGTCGCGCATCGCTTCGTTCAGCGCGTCCTTCAGCGTGCGGCTGCCGCTTTCGACCGGCACGACCGTCGCGCCCAGCAGCTTCATCCGGTAGACGTTGGCGGCCTGGCGGCCGACGTCCTCGCTGCCCATGTAGACGATGCACTCCATGCCGAAGCGCGCCGCCACCGTGGCCGTCGCCACGCCGTGCTGGCCGGCGCCGGTCTCCGCGATCACGCGCGGCTTGCCCATGCGCCGCGCGAGCAGCGCCTGGCCGATCGTGTTGTTGATCTTGTGCGCGCCGGTGTGGTTCAGGTCCTCGCGCTTCAGGTAGATCTGCGCGCCGCCGAGCATCTCGCTCCAGCGGCGCGCGTGATAGATCGGGCTCGGCCGGCCGACGAAGTGCGCCAGCTCGCTCTGGAACTCGGCGACGAACTCCGGATCCGTGCGATAGCGGTCGTAGGCCGCGCGCAACTCGTCGAGCGCGTGCATCAGGGTCTCGGCGACGAAGACGCCACCGTACGGGCCGAAGTGGCCGCGCTGGTCGGGCAGGTCGTACACCTTCATGCGCCCCCGCCACCAGTCGTTGCAGACATCATCGTCTCACTGTGAATCGTGCTGGTCCGCCCGCCGGACCGCGTCGATGAATTCGCCGATGCGCGCGGCGCTCTTGATGCCCGGCGCGTCTTCGACGCCGCTGCTGACATCGACCGCGTAGGGCCGCACCGTCTGGACCGCCGCCCCACGTTGTCGCTGTTGCAGTCCGCCGGCGAGGATCACGCGCCTGGTGCGCTCGCGCGGAATGCGCGACCAGTCGAACGCGCTGTCCGCTGCCGCCGTACGCCGCCGACGGCGTGTCGAGCAGCAGTGCCGCCGCAGAGGGAAACAGGCGCTCGCAGTCTAACAAATCGACCCCCTCCGCCATGCGGATCGCGCGCACGTACGCCGCGCCGTAGCGCGCGCAGTCGGCCTCGTGTTCGTCGCCGTGGAACTGCAGCACCGCAGTCGGCACCGCCTCGCGCGCCGCATCGACGAGATCGGGTGCGCGCGTTGACGAACAGGAGCACCGGCACCGTGAACGGGCCGAGTTCGCGCGCGAGCGCGTGCAGTCGATGCGGATCGACGTAACGCGGGCTCTTCGGGTAGCAGACGAAGCCGACGGCGTCGGCGCCGGCCGCGCAGGCGGCCGCCACGTCCGCTTCACGCGTGAGTCCGCAGATCTTGATTCGAGTACGCATCCAGCCAGACCGGAACCGGCGCCGACGGCGCCGGCAGGAGAAACGAGGGATCGTACTCGACCCGCACGAGGTAAAGCCCGGCCGGCGAGAACGTCGGCGCCGCCTGGGCGCGATGGCGCGCCTCCAGCACCTCGGTCACCCACTCCGGGTCGCGGCGCCCGAGTCCCACGTAGATCAGCGTGCCGACGATGTTGCGGATCATGTGGTGCAGGAAGGCATTGGCACTGGCGCGCACGCGGATCAAGCGGCCACGACGCGCCACGCTGAGTTCATGCAGGTCGCGCACCGGCGACGCAGCCTGGCACTCCGCCGAGCGGAACGACGTGAAGTCGTGCCGTCCGACGAGGCGCGCGGCCGCCTCGTGCATCGCCGTGGCGTCGAGCGGACGGAAGACCCATCCGGTCCGGCGCATGGGCGAGGGGCGAGCGCACCGGGTCGTTCAGGATCCAGTAGTCGTAGGTGCGGCGCACGGCGCTGAACCGCGCGTGGAAGACGTCGGGCACTTCCACCGCCCAGCGCACCGACGCCGTGGGCGGAAGGAAGCGGTTGCCGCCCCGGACCCACGCGTTCAGCGGGCGTACGGCGTCTGTCTCGAAGTGAACGACCTGGTCGATCGCATGCACGCCGGTGTCGGTACGGCCGGCGCAGATCGTCGCGACCGGGCGCGCCGGCCACCGAAGCCAGGGCGCGCTCGAGCGCGTCCTGGACTCCGCGTCCATCGGGTTGGGTCTGCCAGCCCGTGAAGGCGGCGCCGTCGTACTCGAGGCCGAGTGCGATGCGCACGGGAAGCGCCGCGGGCCCTGACTGGACCCGCGGGTCTCAGTTCTCGATCTGCTTGATGAGTTCGACCGCCGCCTGGCGCTGGTCGCGCGTGCCGTCGCGCATCACTTCGTCGAGCAGTTCGCGCGCCCCGTCCTTCACGCCGAGGTCGATGTAGCCGCGCGCCAGGTCGAGCTTGGTGGCCATCTGCTGCGCGAGCGCGCTGCCCGGCTCGGTCTCGCCGCGCTTCGTGGCCGCATCGAGGCTCACCGCCGAGAGATCGAAGTCGATCAGCGGCACCGTCGCCTGGTCCGTGTTCGCGGTCAGACGCGCCGCCGCGTCGTCCGGCAGCCCGGAGGCCATCATCGTGTTGACACCGGGCCCCTTCATCGCGCCGACGACGGTCGGCCGCGACAGCGCTTCCGGCGACGATCGGCCTTGAGCTCCGGAGCCGGCGGGCGGCACCGGCATCCGCGTCTGCGGAATGTTGAGGTCGAGATCCGGAATCAGGCCGACCCCGGTCGCGGTCGGCGGCATCGCCGGGTACTTCGCCTCGCAGGGCGCTGTCGATGTCGGCGACGGCCGGCAACTCCTGGCGCGGCGCCGTGGCCGCGAAGACCGTCTTCCTCGTCCTTCGGGCCGGACTTCGTGTCCGGCATCTTGGTCGTCGGTCCAAGGTTCATCTTGGTCGGCCCGAGGTCGAAATCGAGCGAACCGAAGTCCGTCGCCGGCGAGGTCGGCGCCGAGATCGTGTTCTTGCCTTCCGCGCCTCCGGTGAAGGTTGCCTGGAACTGCGTCGTCGGCGCCGAGGTCGTGTGCGGCGCCATGCGCGTGTCGCCGGGCATCTTCGTGTCCATGCCGGACATCGCCGTGTCGCTCATGCGCGTGTCGACGACCATGCGCGTCAGCGGCGGCGCGCTCGACGCGGTGTCCTGCGAGAGCGCGGAGTTCGCGGTCAGGCCGGACAGGTCGAGCCCGGTGGTCGGTCCACCGCCGAGCGTCGACGGACGGCCCGACTTGGTGTTCGGATCGAGCCGGAAGCCGGTCGCCGGACCACGGCGCCATGTCGGCACCCGGCGAACATCGGGTTCGACGGATCGATCGTCTTGCCAAGGCGGATGGCCTTTTCCCAGTCCTCGCCCGCGGCGCCCGTACGCTCCTTCAGGTCCTCGCAGATCGTCATGAACGTCGCCTTGTCGCCGCGACGCGCGTAGATCTCGAGCAGCTTCACGCGCACCGCCTGGCGATCGGGCTGCAGGCGCAGCGCTTCCTTCAGGATGTCCTCGGCCTGCTCTTCGCGGCCATAGGCGATGTAGACGTCTGCTTCCGCGACGGGATCGACCTCGTTGGAGTCGAGTTGCGAAGCGGCCGGGATGAAGCTCGAATTGAACGTGCTGGTGCCGGTGTCGACGCTCTGGCCGCCGGTGGCGCCGAACAGCGAGTTCGCCTGCAGGCCCTCGCCCGTTTCCTTGAAGCGGTCGCCGCCTTCGGTCTTGCGCTTGCGCAGCCAGCTCCAGCCGAACAGGCCGGCGAGCAGCACGACGATGCCGGCGAGTCCGAGCTGCGTGGTCGTGTTGCCGAGCATGTCGACGAAGACGTTCGGACTCTTCCTGCGGAGCCGGGGCCGGAGCGGCGGCCTTCGGGGCCGGGGCTGGCGCGGGCGCCGCCTGGGGGCCTCGGCCTTCGCGGGCTCGGCCTTCGCCGGTTCCGCCTTCGGTGCCTCGGCCTTCGGCGCTTCCGCCTTGGGAGCCTGCGCCGGCGCCGCCGCGGCGGGTGCCGGCTCGGCCTTCTGCTCGGCCTGCTTCTGTACCTGCGCGCCCGCCTTGCTCTGAACCTCGAGGGCCTTCTTGATCGCCTCGTTGGTCTTCTTGAGCTGCTCGGCCTTCTCCTGTTCTTCCTTCAGCGCGCGCTGCCGCGCGGCGGCCTCGTCGGCCTTGGCTGCCGCCGCGGCCGCTGCCGCCGCGCCCTTGTCATCGGCCTTCGCGATCTTCAGCTGGTCGCCGGCCGGTTGGGCCGGGGCGCCCTTGTCCTCGACGCGCGTCGTGACCTGGCCACCACCCGCGGCGGCCGCCGGAGCCGCCGCGGCGACCGGTGCGCTGGCGGCGGCCTGCGCGAGGCGGCTCTTGTACTGCGCGAAATCCGCGCTCTGCGCGACCACTTCCTGGCGCGCTTCGCCCGTGGTGATCGCCGCGGCATCGGACTCCGATGGAATGGTGAGCTGCGCGCCGGCCTTCAGCCGGTTCATGTTGTTGCCCGACAAACGCCTCGGGGTTCTGGCGGAACATCGCCACCAGCATCTGGTCGAGCGACACCGACGGCAGGCTTGTTCTGCGCGGCGATCCTGCCCAGCGTGTCGCCGGACTTGACCGTGTAGCTGCCCTCGGCCGGGGCGGGCGCCGCCTTGGCGACGGCGGCCGGAGCCGCGGCCGGCGCAGCGGGCGCCGGCGCGGGAGCCGCGGCCGGCGCGGCGGCGACAGGGGCCGGACGCGACGGCGCGGCCGCCGGGGTCGCGGCGCTGGCGGCCGGCGCAGTCGGCGGCACTACCTCGGCCTGCTGGCGCAGCGACGGCGGGTCGAGCAGAACCGTGTACTCGCGGATGACGCGGCCCGTCGCCCATGTCAGTTCGACCATCAGGTCGATGTAGGGCTCGTTGACCGGCTGCGGCGAGGCGATCCGGACGAAGTAGGTGCCATCGGCCCGCTTCTCCAGCGCGAACCGGAGGTTGCTGAGCGCGGGATTGAATTCGAGGTTCGCCGCCCGAAACGCCGCCAGCGGCGCGAGCTTGACCTGGAGGGTCGGGAGTTCATCCCGGCCGACCGAGGTCACCTCCAGTTCGGCCTTCAGGGGCTGCCCGAGGCCGGACTGAACGGTCAGCCGGCCCAGACCGGCGGCATCCGCCGCACGGGCTGGAAACCGCGAGACCTAGGGCAAGCGAAAGCGCGCACCAGAGGGGCGCGCGCGCGAATTTTTGGGATGGCATTCCGCCCCCTGACAGTGGGATGCAACGTTTTTCGAACATAACATCATGGACTTAGGCGGGCAAGCTTAGAAATAGCCGTAAGTCCCGCCTTTATGTGAGAAATGCAGGGACCCGGGCGCCGCGTAAAGGTGCAGCGCCCGATTGAGGTGATCGGCAGGGATCAGAGCTTGTTGAGGAGCAGACGGACCATGCGGCGCAGCGGCTCGGCCGCGCCCCACAGCAACTGGTCGCCGACGGTGAAGGCCGACAGATACTCGGGGCCCATCGCCAGCTTGCGCAGGCGACCGATCGGCACGGCCATCGTGCCGCTGACCCGCGCCGGCGACAGTTCGCGAATGCTGTCCTCGCGGGTGTTCGGGATCACCTTCGCCCATTCGTTGCCGCCGGCGAGCAGCCGCTCGATCTCGGCGAGCGGCACGTCCTTCTTCAGCTTGATCGTCAGCGCCTGGCTGTGGCAGCGCATGGCGCCGATGCGGACGCACAGGCCCTCGACGACCAGCGACCCGGGCTGCCCCATCGCCGGCTTGCCGAGGATCTTGTTCGCCTCGGCCCCGCCCTTCCACTCCTCGCGACTGACGCCGTTGCCGAGGTCCTTGTCGATCCAGGCGATGAGGCTGCCCGCCAGCGCGACGCCGAAGTTCTCCTTCGGCAGCCGGTCGGACACGAGGACCTGCGACACCGTGCGATCGATGTCGAGAATCGCCGACTTCGGGTCGGCCAGCAGTTCCTTCACGCTGCCGTGCGCGACGCCCATCTGGTCCAGCAGCTCGCGCATGTTCGGCGCGCCGGCGCCGGAGGCGGCCTGGTAGGTCATCGCGGTGACCCACTCGACCAGGTTCTCCTTGAGCAGGCCGTCGAGCGCCATGAGCATCAGGCTGACCGTGCAGTTGCCGCCGATGTAGTTCTTCACGCCCTTCGCCAGCGCACTCCTGATCACCGGCAGGTTGACCGGGTCGAGGATGATGACCGCGTCGTCCTTCATCCGCAGGGCCGAGGCGGCGTCCACCCAGTAGCCGTCCCAGCCCGCCGCGCGCAGCTTCGGGAAGACGTCGTTGGTGTAGTCGCCGCCCTGGCACGTCACGATCGTGTCGCACGCCTTCAGCGCGTCGATGTCCGCCGCGTCCTTCAGCGTCGGCTCGGCGCGCGCCACCTTCGGTGCCGCGCCGCCCGCGTTCGAGGTGCTGAAGAACACCGAGTCGAACAGTTCGAAGTCGCGTTCCGCGGTCATGCGCTCCATCAGGACCGAGCCCACCATGCCGCGCCATCCAACGATGCCTACTTTCATTTCCTTGCCCCTGCCTGCGTGTTGTCCGTCTATCCGTTCAGCGCCGCGACCACCGCGTCGCCCATGTCCCTGGTGCCGACCTTCGTCGTGCCGTCGCTCCAGATGTCCGCGGTGCGCAGTCCCTGGGCGAGCACCTTGCGCACGGCCGCCTCGATGCGGTCGGCCTGCGCGGCCTGGTTCAGCGAGTACCGCAGCATCATCGCAGCGGACAGGATCGTCGCCAGTGGATTGGCGATCCCCTTGCCGGCGATGTCCGGCGCGCTGCCGTGCGACGGCTCGTACAGCCCCTGGTTGCGCTCGTTCAGCGACGCCGAGGGCAGCATGCCGATCGAGCCGGTCAGCATCGCCGCTTCGTCGGAGAGTATGTCGCCGAACATGTTGCCGGTGACGATCACGTCAAACTTCTTCGGCGCGCGGACGAGCTGCATGGCCGCGTTGTCGACGTACATGTGCTCGAGCTCGACGTCCGGGTACTGCGCGTGGACCTCGGTGACGACGTCCTTCCAGAACTGGAAGGTCTCGAGCACGTTGGCCTTGTCGACGCTCGTGACCTTGCGACTGCGCCGCCGCGCCGCCTGGAAGGCGACGTGCGCGATGCGCTCGATCTCCGGGCGGCTGTAGCGCATGGTGTCGAACGCCTCCGGCTGGCCGGCGAAGGGGCCGTCGGGCGCGATACGGCGTCCCCGCGGCTGCCCGAAGTAGATGTCGCCCGTCAGCTCGCGGACGATCAGGATGTCCAGCCCGGCGACGAGCTCCGGCTTCAGGCTGGAGGCGTGCGTGAGTTCGGCGTAGCAGAGCGCCGGACGGAAGTTCGCGAACAGCCCCAGGTTCCTGCGCAGGCCGAGAATCGCCTGCTCGGGGCGCAGCGCGCGTTCGAGCTTGTCGTACTTCCAGTCGCCGACGGCGCCGAACAGCACGGCGTCGGCCGCCTGCGCGAGCTTCAGCGTCGCCTCCGGCAGCGGATGGCCGTGCGCTTCGTACGCCGTGCCGCCGACGTCGGCGAACTCGAGTTCGTAGCGCTCGCCGAGCGCCTGCAGCACCTTGACGGCCTCGGCGACGATCTCCTTGCCGATGCCGTCGCCGGGCAGTACCGCGATCTTCATTTGCCGATTCCCGCGCGGGCGCTTGTCGTTCACCCCGCCCCTGCCCGCACCGGAACGAAGTGGATGGGTCAGCTCGTCTTCGCGAGCCACGGCTGCCTGGTCAGCCGCTCCTTCTCGAACGCCGCGATCTTGTCCTTGTGGCGCAAGGTCAGGCCGATGTCGTCCAGCCCGTTCACCAGGCAGTACTTGCGGAACGGCGCGACCTCGAAGTCGTGCTCGCGGCCGTCGGCCTTCGACGACCTTCTGCCGCGGCAGGTCGACGGTCAGCCGGTAGCCCGGATGCGCGGCGACCTCGTGGAACAGCCGGTCGATCACGAGTTCAGGCAGCACCACCGGCACCAGGCCGTTCTTGGTGCAGTTGTTGAAGAAGATGTCGGCAAAGCTCGGCGCGATCACCGCGCGGAAGCCGTACTGCAGCAACGCCCACGGCGCGTGCTCGCGCGACGAGCCGCAGCCGAAGTTCTTGCGCGCCAGCAGGATCGTCGCCGCCTTGTAGCGCGGCTGGTTCAGCACGAAGTCCGGGTTCAGCGGGCGCTTCGAGTGATCCATGCCCGGCTCGCCGTGGTCCAGATAGCGCCACTCGTCGAACAGGTTGGGGCCGAAGCCGCTCCGCCTGATCGACTTCAGGAACTGCTTCGGGATGATCGCGTCGGTGTCGACGTTCGCGCGGTCGAGCGGCGCGACCAGCCCCTGGTGAACGGTGAAGGCTTCCACCCGGCTCCCTTACATCTTCTTCTTCGTGTCCGTCGCGGCCTTGTCGACCGCGCCACCGGCGGCTTCGACGTCCTTGCCCATGCCGGCAATGGTGTTGCAGCCGGTCGCTGCGAAGGCGGCGATCAGCGTGGAAATCAAGACGGCAACCAGATTCTTCATTGGAGTCTCCTGACGTCAGCGAAGTGGCCCTCGATGGCCGCGGCGGCCGCCATCGCGGGAGAAACGAGATGCGTGCGGCCGCCCGCCCCCTGGCGGCCCTCGAAATTGCGGTTGCTGGTCGAGGCGCAGCGCTCGCCCGGCTCCAGGCGGTCGGCGTTCATCGCGAGACACATCGAACAGCCTGGCTCGCGCCACTCGAATCCCGCGGCCCGGAAGATCTCGTGCAAGCCTTCTCGCTCGGCCTGCGCCTTCACGAGGCCCGAGCCCGGCACCACCATCGCGAGCTTCACGTTCGCCGCAACCCGCTTGCCGAGGCGCTTCACGACCCACGCCGCCTCGCGCAGATCCTCGATCCGCGAATTGGTGCACGAGCCGATGAAGACCTTGTCGACGCGGATCGCCGTGATCGGCGTCTTCGGCGTCAGGCCCATGTACTTCAGCGCGCGCTCGATGCCCTCGCGCCTGACCGGGTCCTTCTCGGCCTCCGGGTCCGGGCACGCTGCCCCGGACCGTCGTCACCATCTCCGGCGACGTGCCCCAGGTGACCTGCGGCTCGATCTCCTCCGCGCGCAGTTCGACCACGTGGTCGAAGCGGGCCCCCGGATCGGAGCGCAGGCCGCGCCACGCGGCGGCGGCCGGCTCGAACATCGGACCGTCGGGCGAGAACGGCCGGCCGCGGACGTACTCGATGGTCTTCTCGTCGACCGCGACCATCCCGGAGCGGGCGCCGGCCTCGATCGCCATGTTGCAGACCGTCATCCGGCCTTCCATCGACAGCGCCTCGATCGCGCTCCCGCCGAACTCGATCGCGTAGCCGGTACCGCCCGCCGTGCCGATGCGGCCGATGATCGCCAGGACGATGTCCTTCGCGGTGCAGCCGGCCGGCAGCCTGCCGTCGACGCGCACCAGCATGTTCTTCGCCTTCTTCGTCAGCAGGGTCTGCGTGGCGAGCACATGCTCGACCTCGCTGGTGCCGATGCCGAAGGCGAGCGCGCCGAAGGCGCCGTGCGTGCTGGTGTGAGAGTCGCCGCAGACGACCGTCATGCCCGGCAGCGTCGCGCCCTGCTCCGGTCCCATCACGTGAACGATGCCCTGGCGCTTGTCGAGGAACGGGAAATACGCAGCCGCTCCGAACTGCCTGATGTTGCTGTCGAGCGTGACGATCTGCTCTTTCGAGATCGGATCGGCGATGCCGTCGTAGCCGCGGTCCCAGTCGGTCGTCGGCGTGTTGTGGTCGGCGGTCGCCACGACCGAACTGATGCGCCACGGCTTGCGGCCGGCGAGTCGCAGCCCCTCGAACGCCTGCGGGCTCGTCACTTCATGCACGAGATGGCGGTCGATGTACAGGACGGTCGTCCCGTCGTCCTCGACGTGAACGACGTGATCGTCCCAGAGCTTGTCGTACAGTGTGCGGGCGGCAGTCATGCAGAAAAAACCGCGCCGGGAAACAGCCCGGCGTCAGGCCGATTATGCCATCGGGACGCGGGCGAACCGGAACGAAAGGTCGCGCGAACGTGTCTCAGGCAGCAGGGCGCCCGATGAGTGTTTCAACGAGCAAGGAGTTGCGATGAGCGAACGTCCAAACAACCGGAGCGTGCTGGAGCGCCGCCTGTTCGTCGCCGGCCTCGCCGGGGCGGTTGCCCTGCCGCTGGCCCATGCCCAGTCGACGGCCACGCCGGCGCAGACCCTCGGCCCGTTCTACCCTCGCAATCCGTCGGAACGGCCGCGCGAAACCGACGCGGACCTGCTGAGCGTCGACGGCGATCGCGTGCTGACGAAGGGCGTGCCGCTGTACCTCACGGGGCGCGTCGTCGACCGGCGGGGAGCGGCGGTACCGAGCGCCGCCGTCGAGATCTGGCAATGCGACGCGAACGCCGTCTATCACCACCCGGACGGCGGCGCGGAGTCGCAGCGCGATCCGGGCTTCCAGGGTTACGGCGTGACGAAGACCGGCGCGGATGGCGACTTCCACTTCCGCACGATCCGTCCGGTCGCCTACCCGGGACGCACGCCGCACATCCATGTCCGTGTGCAGATCGGCCGACGGTCGGGTCCTGGCGACCCAGCTCTACCTGCCGAACGATCCGGGCAACCGGACGACTTCCTCTTCCGGCGGCTGAATGCGGACGAACAGGCGGCGCTGACCCTGCGCTTCGGCCCCGCCACGCCGAACGCGCATCCGCTCGCGCGCGCCACCCAGCAGACGGCGCGCGCCGAACTCGTCGTCGCCTAGTTCGCGCCTCGCGCTAGCGGGATGCCGCGCTTGTAGAGCGGCATCACCTTCTGCGCGTAGACCTCGAGGTCCTTCAGCCGGGTCTCGTTGCTCGGGTGCGTCGACAGCCACTGCGGCGGCGCGCTGCCGCCGAGCTTGCCCATCTTCTGCCACAGCGTGATCGCCGCGCGCGGGTCGTAGCCCGCACGCGCGGCGAGTTCGACGCCGATGCGGTCGGCCTCCTGCTCGGCCTCGCGGCTGTTCGGCAGGACGAACACCGCCTGCGACACGGTGCCGGTGAGGTTCGGATCGAGGCGGATTCCCGTGAAGATCTCCAGCGCCACGGCACCGATCGCGGTGCCGGTCTGCGTCGCCATCTGGCGGCCGATCCGCTCGCGCGCGTGCTCGCGCAGCGCGTGCGCGATCTCGTGGCCCATCACGGCCGCGAGTTCGTCGTCGGTGACGTTCAGCCGCTCGATCAGTCCGGTGTAGACGGCCATCTTGCCGCCCGGCATGCACCATGCGTTGACATCCTTCGAGGTGAGGACGTTGGCTTCCCACTTCCAGGTCGAGCGCGTCCGGCCGGAACACGCTGACGTGCGGGATCAGCCGCTGCGCCGTCGTACGCACCCGCTGCACGTGTTGCGGGTTCTGGTTCAGCAGGCCCTTCTTCTGCGCCTGCGCCATCGACTGGCCGTACTCCTGCGAGGCCTGCTGCTCGATTTCCTTCGCGCTCACGAGCGAGGTCATCGGCTGCTTGCGCTCGACGCCGACCACGCCGCCCTCCGTGGTCTGTTCCGACTGGCAACCGACCGCGCCGAGGATCGCCACCACGGCGGATGTCGCAGCCACCTTCATCCGGATTCATCCGTTTCACGCTCCTGTCGAGTTAAAGACTCACCGCTTGCGGTCCGGCCCGATCGCGGTCGGCCCGCCGCATGCGCAGCGCCGCCCAGACGCCGACGAGCGCGCCGGCGCTACCCGCCATGAAGGCCCACGACGGCCCGAACGCCGACCACAGCCACGCCGCGACCAGACTGCCCGTCGTGCCGCCCAGACCGTACGCCATGCTGATGTAGAGGGCCTGGCCGCGCGCCGCGGCCCGCCCGGGGAACCAGCGCTGAATCGTCAGCACCGACGCGCTATGGTGCACCGCGAACGTCACCGCGTGCATCGCCTGCGCGATCACCAGAATCCACCACACCGTCGCCAGTTCGGCGATCAGCAGGAACCGGACCGCGGCGACCCCGAACGCGAAGGTCATCAGCGGGAACACGCCGAAGCGCGCGAACCACCTCCCCTGCGTCAGGAAGAACGCGATCTCGAGCACGACGCTGACGACCCAGAACGCCCCGATCGCGGTCTTGCTGTAGCCGAGCTGCGCGAGGTACAGGGACAGATAGGCGTACATCGCGCCGTGCGCGAACACCATCAGGGCGGCCGACACGAAGAACCAGCGCACGCGCGGCTCGCGCAGGCGCGCCCGCACCGACACGCGCTCGTGCGGCAGTTCGACGGCGCGCTGCTCGATCACGCCACAGGACGCGGCCGAGCAGCAGCCAGCGCCAGCCCGACGCAGACCCAGAGCGCGGCCTGCATGCCGACGCGGTCGAACAACGGGCCCGCCGCCAGGACCACGCCGACGAACGCCAGCGATCCGAACACGCGCAGGCGGCCATAGCGCGTCGCCGCGTCGGCCTGGCCGCGCAGCTGCGCCGAGGCAAGCGCCTCGGCGACCGGCATCTGCGCGGTCTGGAAGAAGTTGACGAACGCCATCGCCATGAACACGAAGCCGAACCCGCCGGGAACGAACAGCAGCGCGAACGACGACGACCAGCGCGAGCGAGGTGATGCGCAGGATCGCGCGTGCGGCGACCCGAGCGGTCGGCGAGCCAGCCCCACAGGTTCGGCCCGACCATCCGCATCGCCTGCGCCAGCGCGATCAGCAGGCCGATCTGCACCGCGGTCATGCCGCGGTGCTCGAAGTACAGCGGCATGTACGGCGCGAGGATGCCGACCAGCGCGAAGTACGCGCGCGAAGAACATCCCCAGCCGCCGACCGGCGAGGTCGGGAGCCGCGGCGGGCTTCGGCATCAGCGGGAGCGCGAGGCGGCGGGCAGCGGCGCGACGTCGTGCCGGACGTCGCCGTTCTGCGCCCGATGCAGCAGCGCGTGGTCGATCAGCACCAGCGCCAGCATCGCCTCGGCGATCGGCGTGGCGCGGATGCCGACACACGGATCGTGGCGGCCGTGCGTCTCGACGACGGTCGCCTCGCCCGCCCGGTTGATCGAGCGCCGCGGCAGGCGAATGCTCGAGGTCGGCTTGATCGCGATCGACACCTCGATGTCCTGCCCGGTCGAGATGCCGCCGAGCACGCCGCCGGCGTGATTGCTCGCGAAGCCGTCGGGCAGCAGTTCGTCGCCGTGCTCGGAGCCCTTCTGCGTCACCGCGTTGAAGCCGGCGCCGATCTCGACGCCCTTGACCGCGTTGATGCCCATCATCGCGTACGCGATGTCGGCGTCGAGCTTGTCGTACAGCGGCGCGCCGAGGCCGACCGGGACGCCGCTCGCGGTCACGCGCAGCCGCGCGCCGACCGAGTCGCCGCTCCTGCGCAGCGCGTCCATGTACGCCTCGAGTTCGGCCACCGAGCCCGCATCCGGCGCGAAGAACGGGTTGCCTTCCGGCGTCGTCCCAGCTCATGAACGGGATGACGACCTCGCCGATCTGCTCCATGCAGCCGCGAACGCGCGTGCCGTGCGTCGCCTGCAGCCACTTCTTCGCCACCGCGCCGGCCGCCACCATCGGCGCCGTCAGCCGCGCCGACGAGCGACCGCCGCCGCGCGGATCGCGCAGGCCGTACTTGCGCCAGTAGGTGTAGTCGGCGTGGCCGGGACGAAACGTGTCGAGCAGGTCTCTCGTAGTCCTTGCTGCGCTGGTCGGTGTTGCGGATCAGCAGCGCGACCGGGCGTGCCGGTGGTCACGCCTTCGTAAACGCCCGAGAGGATTTCGACCTCGTCGGCCTCGCGCCGCTGCGTCACGTGGCGCGACGTGCCGGGCTTGCGACGGTCGAGGTCCGGCTGCAGGTCGGCCGCAGACAGCGGCAAGCCCGGCGGGCAGCCGTCGATCACGCAGCCGATCGCGGGGCCGTGCGACTCGCCGAAGTTGGTGACGCGGAAGAGGTGGCCGAACGTGGAGGACATGGCGCCGGATTGTACGAGGGTCGCCCCGCGCCGGCGCCGGAGGAAGCGCTGGCCGATGCGAACGCTCGACGCGTGTCCGACAAAGGCGAAGTCGCGATCGAGTCAGTCGGCGGCGGTCCTGCGCGCGAGGTCGAAGAGCCCCTCGCGGGACCCATGGGCCATCAGAGTTCGTCGCCCCTCAGGGCCGCGACCTGCTCCATCAGCAGTTCCGGCGTCGCGCTTCCGGCGGGACCGGTTCGCCGACGACGAGTTCCACCTTGGAGCGCAGTCCCCGGCGCAGGCGCGCATCCAGCGGCCGCGAGAACGCCGCGCCGCCGAAGCGCGAGAAGAACGATCCCCACAGGCCGCGCAGCGCCATCGGAATCACCGGGACCGGATTGCGTTCGACGATGCGCCGCACACCCTGCCTGAACGGGTACATCTCGCCGGTGTCGGTGATGCGGCCCTCGGGGAAGATGCAGACCAGATCGCCGTCGGCGAGCGCCGCGTCGATGCGCTGATTGGCCTTCTCGAGCATCGTCGGGTCCTCCTTCGCGGGCGCGATGGCGATCGCCTTGGCGTTGCGGAAGAACCAGTTCATCAGCGGAACCTTGAAGATGCGGTGGTCCATCACGAAGCGGATCGGGCGCGGGCTCTCGCCCATGATCACGATCGCATCGACGAAGCTCACGTGGTTGCAGACGAGCACCGCGGCGCCCTCCAGCGGTATCCGGTCGATGTTCGTCGAGCGCAGGCGATACAGCGTGTTGGCCAGGATCCAGGCGATGAACCGCAGCAGGAACTCCGGCACCAGGCGATAGATGTAGATCGCCACGAGCGGCGTTCAGGATGCCGGTGACGAGGAACAGCTGCGGGATCGTCAGTCCCGAGGACAGCAGCGCCGCCGCCATCAGCGACGCGATCACCATGAAGACGGCGTTCAGGATGTTGTTGGCGGCGACGATCCGCGCCACGTGCGTCTTCTCGGCCCGGCTCTGGATCAGCGCGTAGAGCGGCACCGAATAGAGGCCCCCGAAGAACGACAGCGCCGCCAGGTCGAACACGATGCGCCAGGCGCCCGCGTGCCCCAGGAACTCGGCGAGCGTGCCGGCCCTGCATCGCCTCGAACCCGCGCGACGCGAAATACAGGTCCACCGCGAAGACCGTCATGCCGATCGAGCCGAACGGCACGAGTCCGATCTCGACCTTGCGCCCCGACAGCCGTTCGGTCAGCAGCGAGCCCGCACCGATGCCGACCGAGAACACCGCGAGCAGGAACGTCACCACGCCCTCGTCGCCGCCGAGGCTCTCGCGCGCGAACGGCGTGAAGCTCGTGAGGAAGATCGAGCCGAAGAACCAGAGCCAGGAAATGCCGAGGATCGAGTTGAAGACCGCGGCGCTCGTGTTGCGCGATCCTCAGGTTCGCCCACGTCTCGGTGAACGGGTTCCAGTTGATCCGCAGTCCGGGATCGGCGGCCGGCGACAGCGGCACGAACTGGGCGGCGGTCCGGCCGAGGATCGCGATGGCGACCACCACGCGCGGCGGCGGCCGCGGCCGCGTGGTCACCGAACTGGTTGATCAGCAGTCCGCCGCCGATGGTGCCGACGAGGATGGCGACGAAGGTCCCCATTTCCACCAGCCCGTTGCCGCCGGTGATCTCGTGCGGGTCGAGGTGCTGGGGAAGGTAGGAATACTTGACCGGGCCGAACAGGGTCGAATGGAGCCCCATCAGGAACACCGTGAGGTACAGCAGCGCCGGAACCTGCAGCACGAACCCTGCCGCCGCGATCAGCATGATCGCGATCTCGGCCTCCTTGATCCGACGGATGAACCAGGACTTCTCCAGCCGGTCGGCCAGCTGGCCGCTGGTGGCGGAAAAGAGCACGAAGGGCGCGATGAACAGCCCGCCGATCAGGAACCCGGCGAGCTTCGGGTCGACCCCGCCCCAGGCCGACGCCGCATAGGTGGCCAGCAGCGTGAAGGCGAACTTGAAGACGTTGTCGTTGGCGGCGCCCGAGGAACTGGACCCAGAACAACGGCGCGAAGCGGCGCTGCCGCAACAACTCGAACTGGCTTTGTGCGCTCACGCGCCACTCCCCGCCCTCCCGGGGCGCAGCGCGATTATCGACGGACCGCGACCCGCTCGCTACGCAACGATGTTCTGCGCGAGCGCGCGGCCGGACAGGAACGCGCCTTCGATGCGCGGGCCGCCGCACCAGTCGCCCACCGCGCCGATCTTCTGCTCCGGATCCCAGAGGTACGTATCCTTCAACGGATTCGCCGGCGCCGCGGTCAGCCAGCGCCGCGCGGCGATGAAGGTCGGCCGGAAGCCGAAGTTGAAGCGCTTGGCGAAGGCATCGGCCAGCATCGCGGCCACTTCGTCGCCGCTCCGGTTCAGGTGCAGCGCGGACCACCGGGCCGTCGCGTGCAGCACCCAGCGCTCGCCCGCACCGGCCGACGGCGTGAGCTTCGACTCCTCGCGGGTGACCCAGCCGAGCGCCGGATGGTCGTTGACGAAGGCGCCGCCGAACTCGAAGCCGCTGGCGGGCTCGATGGCGAGCAGCGACGGCCCAGCACGGCTGCCAGACGATCCGCCTTCGCGCGCTGCGCGAGGTCGGGCGCCGCCGACGAGCAGGTCGGCCGGCGTCGGGCACGGCGATCACCACCGCGTCGTGGCCGCCGTGCGACAGGCTCTGCCCCTTCGTATCGAACAACTGCCACGAAGCGCCCCGCCGGGTCACCGAGGCCACCGTCGTGTCGAGCCGCACGTCGAGGTTCGCGCCGAGTTTCCGGCCGAGCGCCTGCATGCCGTCGCGCACGATGTAGCGCTTGGCCGACGCCGTCTTGTCGAGCGTGCGTTCGCCGTCGAGCGCGATCACCTGCGCGGTCCAGCGCTCGACGACGCGTTCGTCGCACCACGCCGACACCCAGACTCTCGAAGTCGGAGCTCTGGGCCGTGAAGAACTGCGCGCCCTGATCGAAGCTGCCCGCCGGCGTGATCTCGGTGGCCGCGCGGCCGCCCGGTCGCCGGCTGGCTTCGAAGACCACGACATGGGCCCCGCGCGCCTTCAGCGTACTGGCGCAGGCGAGGCCGGAAATGCCGGCGCCGACGACTGCGACCCTGAAGCTTTCGGGCAGCGGGGCGGCGCGGGAAGGACTCACTCGGACCGCGCTTCCTCGGGCTCGGGCCAGTCGCGGATATACGCCTTCAGCATCCGGTTCTCGAAGCTCTGCTCCTCGAGCACCGCCCGGGCGACGTCATAGAAGGAAATCACACCGGCAAGCGTGCGGCCGTCGAGCACCGGCAGGTAACGCGCATGACGCTCGAGCATCAGGCGGCGGACTTCCATCACGTCGGTGGCCGGCGTGACGGTGAGCGGCGCGTCGTCCATGACCTTGCGCACGCGGATGTCACCGACCGCGCCGTTGTTCGCATGAATCGCGGTTGATGACCTCGCGGAACGTCAGCATGCCGACCAGTTCGCCGTACTCCATGACGACCACCGAGCCGATGTCCTGCTCGGCCATCATCGCCACGGCATGCGCCAGCGGCGTATCCGGCGTGACGGTGAACAGGGTGTTGCCCTTGACCCGCAGAATGTCGGCGACTTTCATCGGCTTCTCCTGTGCCGCGCGGAGACGTAAGGAGAGTCCGCGCGGCCCCTGCATCGGGAAGGCATCGTAGCCGTCGACCGCGAGTGGCAACAAGGGCCGGGAACGCGGGACGGCCGACCGGATCAGCAGCGGCGCAGCCAGCCGAGTCCGGCGGATGTTCCCCCGGGCGCCGTCCCGCGCGCCGGCCGGTACTCGCAGCCCACCCAGCCCGCGATAGCCGAGGCGGTCCAGGAGCCGGAACACCGCCGGGTAGTTGATTTCCCCCGTGTCGGGCTCGTGGCGCTCCGGAACGCCGGCGATCTGCACATGCCCGACCTGCGGGAAATGCCGTTCGAGCCGCTTGCGAGACGTCGCCGACCATGATCTGCGCGTGGTAGACGTCGAACTGCATCGCGAGATTCGCGGCGCCGACCCGTGCGAGGATGGCGGCCGCCTGCTCGGGCGTCGTGAGGAAGTAACCCGGCATGTCGCGCGTGTTGATCGGCTCGATCAGGACACGGATGCCGTGCGGCGCGAAGGCCGCGCAGGCATGCCGCAGGTTGCCGACGAAGACCGTCTCGGCGTCGGCCGCGGTCGGTGCCCGGCGGCGGCTTGCCGGCCATCACGTGCACCGCGGCGCGCCGACGGCCGCGCGCGTACTCGACCGCCTGCAGCGATCGACGCCTGGAACTCGCGCTCGCGGCCGGGCAGCGCGGCGAGGCCGCGCTCGCCCGCGTCCATGTCGCCCTGCGGCGCATTCATCAGGACGAGTTCGACACGCGCCTCGCGCAGCGCGTCGCCGCAGCGTCGTCCGCGGCCACCGCGTACGGGGACTGCACCTCGACCGCGGCGAAGCCGTCGCGCGCCGCCGCGCCGACGCGGTCGAGCAGCGGGTGCTCCGGATACAGCGTGCTGATGTTGGCGGCAAAGCGCGGCATCAGGCCTCCATGAGTAGCGGTTTCATGCGTTCGAGTTCGGCCAGCACGGCAGCGCGGACCGACGGCTCCCACACCGAGTGCCCGGCGTCCGGCACGACCACGTAGCGGGCGGACGGCCAGGCGCGCGCGAGTTCGTCGGCGTTCACGATCGGACACACCATGTCGTAGCGCGCCTGGACGATCGCGGCCGGCAGGTGCCGGATGCGGTCGATGCGTGCACAGCAGTTCGTTCGGACCGAGGAAGCACCGATGCGCGAAGTAATGCGCCTCGAGCCGCGCCAGTCCGAGCGCTTCGTCGGCGAAGTGGCGGACCAGTTCCGGATTGGGCAGCAGCGTCGAGCACATGCCCTCGTACTCGCTCCACGCGCGCGCGTACGGCAGGTGCACGCGCGGATCCGGATCGAACAGGCGCTTCAGGTAGCCGCGCAGCAGGTCGCCGCGCTCGGCTTCCGGCAGCATTCCGGCGAACTTGTGCCACGCCTCGGGGAAGACGTTCTTCAGTCCGTACAGGAACCACTCGATCTCGCTCGGGCGCCCGAGGAAGATCCCGCGCAGCAGGAAACCGAGGCAGCGGTCCGGGTGCGCCTGCCCGTAGGCGAGGCCGAGGGTGCTGCCCCAGGACCCGCCGAACACCAGCCAGCGCTCGATGCCGAGATACTCGCGCAGGCGCTCGATGTCGGCGATCAGCTGCTGCGTGGTGTTGCCGTTCGCCTCGCCGACCGGCGTCGAGGCGCCGGCGCCGCGCTGGTCGAACAGCACCGCGCGGAAGAACTCCGGATCGAAGAAGCGCCGGTGCTCGGGGGAGGAACCGCCGCCCGGCCCGCCGTGCAGGAACAGCACCGGCACGCCGTCCGGCCTGCCGGTGACTTCCCAGTACATCGTGTGCACGTCATCGAGCGGCAGCATGCCGCTGTCGTGACGGCTCGATCTGGGGATGCAACGCACTCCGCGTATCCATCGCGCGGAGTTTAAGCGGGCCGCCGGCACTTCCGGAGCGCGGCGCGGCGCGCGGCGCTCCGAATCGCCCGGCACGAAGGCGCTACGCGCCGGCGCGCTTCGCCGGTGTCCAGTGCATGTCGACGATCTGCAGCCGCGTGGCCTGCAGGCGCTCGGCGACCACGGCCAGCAAGCGGGTCATGAGCGCCTGGCCGAACTTCGCGTCCTCCTCGCACATCTGCCGCAGATCGGACGGCCTCGAACGCCAGCGCCTGCGACCCCGTCCAGCGCGCGCGACTGGAAGTAGCGTCCCGCGCCCTGCAGCATCGACGACCAGCCGAACTCGCCGCCCGGCCCGACGGTCTCGACCCGCAGCACTTCGTGCTGTCCGGCGAGTTCGATCGCGACGTGGCCGCGGACGACCACGAACAGCTTGTCGCTTTCGTCGCCCTTCGCGGTGGATCACTTCATTCGGCTCGAACTCGACCAGTTCGGCGATGTGCATCAACTGGTCGAACTGCGGCGGCGTGAACTCCCGCATCAGGGGCTGCCGGCGCAGAGCGATATCGACGTCGGCCGCGGTCATGGTCGTCATGGGTCTCCTCCATCCGACGTTGCGTGGCCTCTCACCCTAGTCCTCGCGCGCCGTCTGCGCAATGGCAAGACACCGCGATTTTCATTGTGCAGGTGCGTCAACGTGCCTCTCGATTTGGCATCATCACGGGTCCTACGGAGTAGCCCCGCCATGCCCGTCCGCTATCCCGGCTTCGACACCCTCGCGCTGCACGCCGGCCAGCCGCCCGACCCCGCCACCGGAAGCCGCGCGGTGCCCATCTACGCGACCGCGTCCTACGTCTTCGAGGACTCCGATCACGCGGCCGCGCTGTTCAACATGGAGCGGTCCGGCCACGTGTATTCGCGCATCTCGAACCCGACCGTGGCCGTGTTCGAGGAGCGCATGGCCGCGCTGGAAACGGGCGTCGGCGCCATCGCGACCGCCAGCGGACAGGCCGCGCTGCATCTGGCGATCGTCACGCTGATGGGCGCCGGCAGCCACATCGTGGCCAGCCGCTCGCTGTACGGCGGCTCGCACAACCTGCTCGGCTACACGCTCGCCCGCTTCGGCATCGAGACGACCTTCATCGACCCGCGCGACCTCGGCGCCTGGGAGCGGGCGCTGCGGCCGGACACGCGGCTGCTCTTCGGGGAGACGCTGGGCAATCCGGGGCTCGACGTGCTCGACATTCCCGCCGTCGCGGACATCGCGCACCGCAACGGGCTGCCGCTGCTGGTCGACTCGACCTTCACGACGCCGTACCTGATGAAGCCGTTCGACCACGGCGCCGACCTCGTCTACCACTCGGCGACCAAGTTCATCGGCGGCCACGGGATCGCGATCGGCGGCGTGCTGATCGACGGCGGCACCTTCGACTGGCTCGCCAGCGGCAAATTCCCGACGCTGACCGAGCCGTATGCCGGCTTCCACGGCATGAACTTCTCCGAAGAGAGCACGGTCGCGCCCTTCCTGCTGCGCGCGCGTCGCGAAGGACTGCGCGACTTCGGCGCGTGCATGAGCCCGCACACCGCCTTCTTCCTGCTGCAGGGCCTCGAGACGCTGCCGCTGCGGATGCAGCGCCACGTCGACAACACCCGCAAGGTCGTCGAGTTCCTGGCGGCCCACGCGGCGGTCGAGTCGGTCGCCTATCCGGAACTGCCGTCGCACCCGGACCACGCGCTCGCGCAGCGCCTGCTGCCGCGCGGCTGCGGCGCGGTGTTCAGCTTCAACCTGAAGGGCAGCCGCGCGGCGGGCCGCGCGTTCGTCGAGTCGCTGCAGGTGTTCTCGCACCTCGCCAACGTCGGCGATGCGAAGTCCCTGGTGATCCATCCGGCGTCGACGACGCACTTCCGCGTGCCGGACGACCAGCTGCAGGCGGCCGGCATCACGCAGGGCACGATCCGCCTGTCGGTCGGCCTCGAAGACGCCGCCGACCTGATCGACGACCTCGGCCAGGCGCTCAAGCGCGCGCAGAAGGTGGGCTGATGGACCTCTTCCCTCGCCCGTGCGCCCCGCCTCTACGCCTACACCGGCGGCAAGACGTTCGACGCCGCCCGGCCCACCGTCGTCTTCGTGCACGGCGCGCAGCACGACCACAGCGTCTGGATCCTGCAGAGCCGCTATCTGGCGCATCACGGCTACGGCGTGCTGGCGCTCGACCTGCCGGGCCACATGCGCAGCGCAGGCCCGGCGCTCGAGAGCGTCGAAGCCATCGCCGACCGCGTCGCCGATGCGCTGCGCGCGGCGAACGTGACGCGGATGATCGTCGGTCGGCCACAGCATGGGGTCGCTGATCGCGCTCGAACTGGCGACGTCGGCTGCCCGAGGCCGTCCGCGGCGTCGCGCTGGTGGCGACGGCCTTCCCGATGCGCGTGGCCGATCCGCTGCTGAACGCCACGCGCGAGTCGCCGGCCGAAGCGATGGACATGATCAACGTCTGGTCGCACAGCCCGTCGATCGAGGGCTTCGACCGCAAGCCGTCGAACCCGGGGCCGGGCTTCTCGAACATCTGGCAGAACCTGCGCCTGATGCAGCGGATCCACGGCACGCGACGGCGACGACGTGCTGCCGATCGACTTCGCCGCCTGCAACCGCTACGCCGGCGGGCTCGAAGCCGCGGCGGCGCTGCAGTGCCCCGTGCTGTTCGTGCTCGGCAGCTCGGATGCGATGACGCCGCCGCGCGCCGCGAAGGCGCTGATCGACGCCTGCCGCGAAGCGCGAGGTCGTGACGCTGCCGCGCGCCGGGCACTCGCTGATGGCCGAGAACCCGGACGGTGTGCGCGACGGCGATCGCGCACTTCGCCGGCACGCGTTTGCGCGCCGGCGGGCTAGTGCGTGGCGTACTGGCTCGACGCCGTCAACTGGGACACGTATCTGGCTGTACGTGCTGGCGGAGGCGGCGCTGTCGCTGTCGCCCGGGCCCGCCGTCATGCTGGTGATCGCCTGCGGGCTGACCTACGGGCGCGCGCAAGTCGATCCTACGCCACGCTCGGCATCCTCAGCGCCAACGCGATCTACTTCGCGATCTCGGCGACCGCGCTCGGCGCCGTGCTCGTGACTTCGCGGACGTTCTTCATCGCCGTGAAGTGGCTCGGCGCGGCGTACCTCGTCTACATCGGCGCTGTCGGCGCTGTTCGGCCGCCCGTCGCCGATCGCGATCGGACGCGACGAGCGCACCGGCGGCGCGCCGCGCGCGCTCTTCCTGTCCGGCCTGACGCTGCAACTCGCCAATCCGAAGACCCTCGTGTTCTTCGCGTCGATCCTGCCGCAGTTCGTCGACCCGAAGCTGCCGGTCGGCCCGCAGATGGCGTGGCTCGCGGCCGGCTCGATCGTCCCGGAGTTCTTCATCCTCGGCGGCTACGGCTACCTGGCCTCGCGCGCCGCGCGGCTGACGAGCGATCCGCGGTTCGCCCGCTACACGGAGCGCACCGCCGGCGTGCTGGTGCTCGGCGCGGCGGCGCTCGTGCTGACCGTCGCGTGACATGGGCCGGCAGGTCGGCACCGGGCCACCGTGAGTTGGCACCCTCCGATCGACTGCCGATGGCCGCGCGCTGATAGCACACGCGACGATTGCGCCCACGACCCGCCCGGCAAGGGCCATTCCGATGAGCGAACGACGGAACCCACTGCGAACCGGGCGCGGGCACGCGAACGAGGTCGCGAGCGCTGGCCGCCGCTGCGATCGGCGCGCTCTTCGTTGCCATTGCGATCGCCATCCTGATCGCGTCCTGCACGACCCGTCTCGGACTCGTGCGTGGCCGCCATCGCTCATCGGCGGCCTCGGCATCGAGGCCCTGCTCAGCGCAGCCCGCAACCGGCGCTGCCTGCTGTCGCGGATCGGGCCCTTGCCCTGACGGCGTCGAATGGCATGCCGAACCGGCCGCCACCGCCGGGTCGAACTGCGCGACTGGCCGATCCCACGTGACCAAGCAGTTTCCCGTCGCCCGAAGTATCCCCACCGCATCTGCTGGGGCTGCGACAAGTATCTGCCCGTCCGATCGCTGGCGTGCGGCAACGGCTCCGAACGCACGCAGCATCCGATCGAACTGTTCGGCGAGGACTGGCTGGAGTGGGGTCTCGATGCCTCGCCGTTGATCGATCAGCCGAGCCCCTCCGCGGCCGGCAAGAAGTGAGGCTCGTCCGGGGCCATGTTCGCCGCCGTTACCCGGAACCCAGGGACACCTCGAGTGGGGCGTTGAGCCACGTCGCCTCGGACCAGCGCCGGACCACCGGCGACAGCCCGAGCGAGGCAACGGACAGCAGGGTGTTGGTGGGATCCACGGCGTAGCGCCCGAAGACGGGCGCGAGCGTCATCGCCTTCGTGTCGCACACGAGCAGCCAGTCCTGTTCACGCGGCGACGTGATGCTCTCGCCGCGCGCCGGACGTAGCCCAGGCGCTCGAGCGACTCCAGCAGCAGTTCCGCTTCGTCGAGCGGCGTGCGCACGGCACGGGCGAGTTCGCCGGTCGGCAGCGCCGGCCGCCCTTCGGCCCTGGCATCGAACAGCACCTTCAGCAGCGCCACCGCCGTGACGAAGGCATTGCCCGCGCGCGATTCGTCCGTGAAGCGCGTGGCGCGCAGTCGCGGCAGCGTCGCGGCGATGGCGGCGCCGAACAGCAGCACGTACCAGGAGAGGTAGACCCACACGAGGAACAGCGGAAGTGCGGCGAACGCGCCGTAGACCGATCGGACCGAGCCCCGCGACACGAAGATCCCGAAGGTCCCCTTCACGAACTCCGCCAGGATGGCCGCGATGAAGCCGCCGATCAGCGCGTCGCGCCACGCGACGTTGCGGTTGGGGACGAACACGTAGAGCGCGGCGTAGGCGAAACCGCTGAGCACGACCGGGGCGTAGTCGAGGACGTTGCGCAGCAGCCGCGGCAACTGACGCACCGATTCGGACGACAGCACCGCAGATACGAACTCGCGCTGAGGCTGGCGCCGATCAGCACCGGCCCGAGCGAGATGATCATCCAGTAGACCATCACCCGCTGCGCCAACGGACGGCGGTCGCGCACGCGCCAGATGTCGTTCAGCACGCGGTCGACCGTGATGATCATCGTCAGCGCCGTGAAGGCGAGGAACCCCAGGCCGAGCGCGGTCAGGCGCGTCGCCTGCGCGGCGAACTCGTTGACGTAGCGCAGCACGGTGGACGAGATCTGGCCCGGCAGCACCTTCAGCAGGAAGTTCTCCAGTTCGTCGCGGAACTGCGCGAACAGCGGGAACGCGGTGAACAGCGCGAGCGCGACGGCGAACAGCGGCACCACCGACAGCAGCGTGGTGAACGTCAGGCTGCCAGCCACCTGTCCCATCTGCACGTCGCGGGCCCGCGCGTCGGCGAACGACAGCACTTCGCGCGCGCGCTGCAGGCGCGGATGGCGCTCGATCAGGTCGGCGAACGGGAAGTGCATCGCGAGGGGCGGCGTGGCGGGAAGAAGGCCGGGCGGTTCCTATAATGCCAGCCCTCCCCTCCCCGACTCCTCCGCTGGACATCCTCGTCCTCGTACTACTCGCGCCACGGCGCGACACGACTGCTTGCCGAAGCGATCGCGAGCGGCATCGACGGCGTCCCCGGCGCCCAGGCTCGGGTCCGCACGGTGCCGCCGGTTGCGACCCTGGTGTCGACGGCCGCGCCGCCGGTGCCCGCGGAAGGCGCTCCGTACGTCGAGCTGACCGACCTCGAGCAGTGCGCCGGCCTCGCGCTCGGCTCGCCGACGCGCTTCGGCAACATGGCGGCGCCGCTGAAGCACTTCTTCGACGCGACTTCCGGACTGTGGCTGTCCGGCGCGCTCGCCGGCAAGCCGGCCGCCGTGTTCACCTCGACGCAGCACGATGCACGGCGGACAGGAGGCCACGCTGCTGTCGATGATGCTGCCCCTGCTTCACCACGGCATGCTGCTGCTCGGCATCCCTTACACCGAAGCGGATCTGCCAACACACGCAGCGGCGGCACGCCCTACGGCGCGAGCCACCTCGGACGCCACGGCGCGCCGGTGGCGCTGACCGACGAGGAGCGCCGGCTCGCCGTCGCCCTGGGCTGGCCGCCTCGCCGGCACCGCTCGCGCTGGCTCGGCGTGATCTCGCCCGTTTCGTCGACCCAGCGGGTGGCCTGGCACGTCGCGGTCGCCGCATGGCTGTCGCTATCGCGCTCGCGCTCGTCTGGGAGATCTGGATCGCGCCCCTGCGGCCCGGCGGCTCGTGGCTGGCCCTGAAGGCGCTGCCGCTCGCGCTGGCGTTGCGCGGACTGCTGCGCGCCGATGCATACACGATGCAGTGGGCCCTGATGTTGTCGCTGGCTTACGTGCCGAGGGGGCCGTGCGCGTCTTCGAAGCCGCCCCGGGAACGTGCTCGCCGCCATCGACTCGCGCTGGCGACGCTGTTCTTCGTCACGGCGATCGTCTACCTGAGACCGCTCAAGCAGGCGGCCAGGGCACGGGAAAAGGCAACGTGAATCTGATCGAGCGAATCACCGGGATCGTCGGCGCGGCCGGCGTGCTGATCCGCGCCGGCGGACATGGCGCCCTTCCTGACCGACTGGCGCAAGCGCTACACGGGCGCGCGCAGGCGGTCGTGCCGACCGGCCACGACGGAGGAAGTGGCGGCAGTGATGAAGGCCTGCGCGGAGACCCGAACGCCGGTCGTGCCGCTAGGGGGCAATACCGGCCTCGTCGGCGGCGGCACGCCCGACGACAGCGGGCGTGCCATCGTGCTGTCGCTCACCCGCATGAACCGCGTGCGCGCGGTCGATCCGGTCAACGACACGATCACCGTCGAGGCCGGCTGTCCGCTGCAGCGGGTGCAGGAAGCCGCGGCCGCGGCCGGTCGGCTCTTTCCGCTCTCGCTGGCCGCGGAGGGCACCGCGACCATCGGCGGCAACCTGTCGACCAACGCCGGCGGTACGCAGGTGCTGCGCTATGGCAATGCCCGTGAACTGGCGCTCGGGGCTCGAAGTCGTGCTGCCGTCCGGCGATCTCTGGAACGGCCTGCGCGGGCTGCGCAAGGACAACACCGGCTACGACCTGCGCGATCTCTTCATCGGCGCCGAAGGCACGCTCGGCGTCATCACGGCGGCCTGCCTCAGGACCTTCCCGCTTCCGCGCGGCGAAGGCACCGCGCTGCTCGCCGTGCGATCCGTCGACAGGCGCTCGAGCTGCTCGCGCTCGCGCAGTCCGCGGCGGGGCCCGCCCTGACGGGCTTCGAGCTCTTCTCCGACTTCTGCCTGCAACTCGTGGAGCGGCACTTTCCTCCGCACCGTTCGCCACTGCCGGAGCGGGCGCCCTACTACGCGCTGGTGCAACTGAGCGACCAGAAAGCGACGACCACGCCGACGGCGCTGCTGCAAGCATCGCCGAGCAGGCGATCGAGCAGGGACTGGCGAGCGACGCGACGCTGGCGCAATCCGTCGCCCAGGCGCGCGGTCTGTGGGCGCTGCGCGAGCTGATCTCCGAGGCCCAGGCGGCCGAAGGCAGGAACATCAAGCACGACATCGCGGTGCCGATCTCGGCGATCGCGCGCTTCGTCGCGGAGACCGATGCCCTGCTCGCGCGCCGGATGCCCGGGATCCGGATGGTCATCTTCGGCCATCTCGGAGACGGCAACCTGCACTACAACGTCAGCCCGCCGGTCGGCCTGCCGGACGGCGAGTTCGTGACCCGGCAGCCGGAGGTGTACCGGCTCGTCCACGACCAGGTCGCCCGCCATGGCGGCTCGATTTCCGCAGAGCACGGCATCGGCCAGCTGAAGCGCGAGGAGAACCGCCACTACAAGTCGGCGATCGAACTGGCGCTGATGCGTAGCATCAAGGCGGCGCTGGATCCCCTCGGGATCATGAATCCGGGCAAGGTGCTCTAGCGGGGCACGGAAAGCGCCGACTTGAGTACCCTTTTCAGGGGAGACGACGGCACCGTTTTTCTGATCTTTGGAACTGCCCCCGTTGGCTACGATTCGCGGCATCCAGAGGGAGCCACAGAGGAACCATGAAAAGCACAGCAAGACAATTCGTTGCCATCGCGGCCCTGGTCGCCGCCTCGGCCGCATTCGCCCAGCAGAACCAGGTGCCGACCTACGGCCCGCTGAAGCAGCCGGTTCCCGTGCCGGGCGCGAAGCCGATCAGCGTCGCCACGATCGACGCCCTCAAGGGGGACGGTCTGTTCCACTTCCACGGCAACGGCATCGCGTCCCTCAAGGCGGCCGGAAGTCCCCAGCCCGGCAACCGCTACGCCCTCAGCGAAACCACGGCGGAAAAGACGAGTTCGCTGAACGGCCATATCGACGTCGGCCATTTCGTGCTGAATGGCGAGCGCCGCGCCGGCGGCCGGCCGAACTTCGCCATTCCCGCGCCCGACGGCAGCGCCTACCTGCTGTACTCCGCCGGCGAGAACCCGCTGCGGGTCGCCGTCACGCTGCAGGCGTTCGACGTCAGCGACCTGCCGATCCAGTCGTTCCTGCGCACGCCGGACAACTATCCCCGCCAGGAGGCCGCCAAGGCAGGCAGCGCGCGCTTCCCCGCCAACTCCATCGCCTACCTTGTCGTGGCGCGCTTCGTCGACGACGTCCTGGTGCTGCCGGCCAAGGAGTCGTTCACCGGCGCGACCGACACCGCGCAGTTCGTCGGCAACTTCTCGAAACAGATCCCGTACTGCCTGTCCTACGAGGACCGCAACGGCGCCAAGCCGTACGCGATGTTCTTCAAGGCCGGCGGCAAGGGCGCCGGCCAGGTGCAGCTCTTCCCCGCCAAGACCGGCACACTGTTCTGCGACCGCACGAGCACCGAAGTGACGGCCGAGGGCAAGTGGGAAGAGCGCACGGTCGGCGGCACCAAAGCCGTCGTGCTGTCGTTCCCGGCCCATGTCGACCCGCTCGACACCGGCGTCTCGAACGTCGAGCGCGAATCGGCCAAGATCGCCTTCATCCAGCCGACCAAGGGCACGCCCGGCGTGCGTCCGGGCAAGCTGTACGAGGCCGGCGCCAAGATCTACGACTTCCAGTACCGCTTCAACAAGACCGCCGCCGACGCCGTGCGCCAGTCCATGGGCGGCACCCTGTAACAGCGGCAGCAACTCCGGCATGGCGTTGGCTAGACTGACGCCATGCTCGTCGCCTCCCTTCCCCGCCCGTTGCTCGCCAGCCTGACGCTGGCTTCGGCAACGGGCGTTTTCGCGCAGTCGGCCATCACGCGCTGCGAAGGCGCGGACGGCCGCGTCAGCTACTCCAACGCGGAATGCCCGCCCGGAACCCGGGCCGTGCGCCCTGTGGCTCCCGCGGCGCAGCCGAGCGAACAGGCGCAGATGGAGGCACGCGAGCGCGCGCAGCGCGAACAGGACCAGGCCCGGTCGCTCGCGGCACAACGCGAGCCGACGACCGCGAAGGCGCGCCCGGACCCGGCGTACGTGCCGGTCGAGGAAGCGCGCCGGGCGGTCGACTGCGCGTACCTGCGCGCCGAAATCGAGTCGAACCGCCGGCTTCGCAACGTCCTGACGACGCGCCGGTACTACTCCACCGAAGACGTCGAACAGATGGATGCGCGCGAGGCCGCCCTGTCTGCCGACTACCGTCGCTTCTGCACGCGCTAGCCGGAGGCCCGCCGATGAAGGACTTGCACCGTTCCATCGTCGCCATCGTCGGCGTCGCGCTAGGCGCAGCGGTGGCCGGCGCCGCCTCGGCGCAATCGGCCAGCGTCCAGCGCTGCGAAGGCAAGGACGGCCGCGTCACCTACTCCAACACGCAATGCCCGGAAGGCACCGTCCCGGTCCGCAAGGTGAACACCGACCCTCCCGTCAGCGTCGAGGCGAGACAGGCCGCCCAGGACATGGCGAAGAAGGACGCCGCCGCGGCGAAGCAACTCGAGAAGGACCAGGCCCAGCAGGACGCGCGCGACAGGAAACAGGCGGACGAGCGCGCCAAGGCCGACGCCAAGACCCGGGAAAGGTGCGAACGCGCGAAACGCGACCTCGAGCGGGCAAGAACGACGCGCGCCGAACTCGGCGGCCGCGCAACAAAGGTCGAGCAACTGCAGAAGGCCGATCTCGCGATCAGCCGCCACGAGGCGGACGTCGCGAAGGACTGCCCGCGCTGATCAGACCGCGCGTACCGCCGCGCGCGGTGCGGTGATCCGCGCTGCCGCCCGCGTGAGTATGTCGGCGCCGTCGCATTCGAGCACCGCGGCATCGCTCAGCTGGCGGCGCCACTGCCGCGCCCCCCGCAGGCCCTGGTACAGCCCCAGCATGTGACGCACGATGTGCCGCGGGGCCGTGCCGCGGGCGACTTCCCGATGCAGGTACGCCGTCATACGTTCGACGACCTCTTCCCTGGTGGGATGCACGCCTTCGTCTCCGAAGAGCCGGCCGTCCACCTGCGCGAGCAGCCAGGGGTCGTGGTACGCGGCGCGCCCGAGCATGACGCCGTCGACATGCGCAAGTTCGGCCTCGGCCGCGTCCAGCGTCGCCAGGCCGCCGTTGAGCACGAACACGAGCGACGGGAAATCGGCCTTCAGCCGATGCACCACGTCGTAGCGCAGCGGCGGCACCTCGCGGTTCTCCCTGGGGCTGAGGCCCTTGAGCCAGGCGTTGCGCGCGTGGACGATGAAGACTTCGCACCCTGCGGACGCCAGCGCGCCGACGAAGTCGCGCACGAAGCCGTAGTCCTCGTGGCGGTCGACGCCGATGCGGTGCTTCACCGTGACCGGAATGTCGACGGCGTCGCGCATCGCCTTCACGCAATCGGCGACGAGCGTCGGCTCGGCCATCAGGCAGGCGCCGAACGCTCCGCGCTGCACCCGTTCCGAGGGACAGCCGCAGTTCAGGTTGATCTCGTCGTAGCCCCACTGCGCGCCGAGGCGCGCGGCGCGCGCGAGGTCGTCGGGCTCGCTGCCGCCGATCTGCAGCGCGACCGGATGTTCCTCGGCGCTGAACTCGAGGTGCCTGCGCGGATCGCCCTGCAGCAAGGCGCCGGTAGTCACCATCTCGGTGTACAGCCGCGCGCGCGCCGACAGCCGCCGGTGGAAGTAACGGCAGTGTCTATCGGTCCAGTCCATCATCGGCGCGACGCAGAAACGCCACGCGGCCGCAGGGACGGAGCCGGAGGACCGAGCGCGGCTGCATGCCAGCGGCCCGGGACGTCACAGGTTCAGCATCCACTGCAGCACGGACTTCATCGCGAAGCCGAGGATGCCGAACGCGAGCACGAAGAACAGGATGAAGGTGCCCAGCTTGCCTGCCTTCGACTCGCGTGCCAGGCGTCCCGCTTTCGATTCGCGCGCCAGGTTCCAGATGATCACGAGCATCAGAACGATGAAGCCGCCGATGCCCCAGGTGAGCCCGAGTTCGGCAATGCGCTGCTCGGTCAGTCCGAAGACCGTGCCTTCCATCGTCAGGCGAAGCGCAGGGGCGCGCCCTCCGTGTCGACGAGATCGCGGTAGGCGTGCCAGCTCGCATGGCCGAGCACCGGCACGGTGACCAGAAAGCCCAGCATGCCGGTCAGGATGGAGACGGACGTTGCCACGAGTATCACGAGGGCCCACAGAGTCATCGCCAGGGGGTTCTCGCCGACCGCGCGCACGCTGGTCAGCAGGGCATGGCGGAAGCCGACGCGCCGTCCGAGCAGCAAGGGCGGCGAAACGGCGGTGACGGCGAACACGACGGCCACGCCCAGGCCTCCGAGCACGGCCCACATCAGGAACAGCAGATTTCCCTGCTCGGCCACCGCGTACCGGACAAACTCGAGCGGCCCGCGCAAGGGCGCCGGGGCGAACAGCGTGAACAGCAGCGCCGAGAGCAGCACCCACAGGGTCCCCAACGCCGCGAGCAGCAGGCCGAGCCACACCAGCGGCGCCGTGCCACGCCGCCATGCCATCAGCGCCTCCCGCAATCCGGCACGCTCGCCGCGCGCATGGAGACGGCTGATTTCGTACAGGCCGGTGACGAGAATCGGACCGAGGATCACGAACGCGGAGAAGGCCGCCGGCGCCACCCAGCCGTAGCGGAAGGACACCAGCACGACGGCCCACCCCCCCAGCGCGACGAAGCCGCCGTGAACCAGCCCGGCCAGGGGGCTGCGAACGAAGTCGCGCCAGCCCGCGCTCAACCATGCCAGCGGCCGCGCAACGTCGATGGTCCTGACCGGCAGCGTGGCGTCGTCGGCAGCGGGCGGAGCGTTCATGGGAAACGGATTATGGCGCCGCGGAGCGAACCGGCCGCGGCGCGCGCGCCAGTTCGTTGATCAGCAGCGCTCCGAGCACCAGCAAGCCGCCGCTGAGCGTCGTCGCCGCCGGCACTTCACCGGCGCCGAGCCAGGCCCACAACGGACCGAGCACGACTTCCAGCAGCGCGAGCAGCGCCACTTCGGTCGCCGCGAGGTGGCGCGCCGCGATCACCAGCAGCATGCACGGCAGGCCGAGCTGCGCGACGCCGAGCAGGGCGAGCAGCGCGATGTCGCCCGACGACGCGATGAACGGCCAGGCCAGGGGCAGCATCAGGCCCGCCGAGAGCACGCCGCCGAGGAACACTGCCGGCACCAGATCCACCGCATGACCGCGCTTCTTGAGGATCACGACATTGACCGCGGAGGCGACCGGCGCGCCGAACGCGATCAGCATGCCGAGCACGCTCGACGGCGACTCGATGCGCAGGCTGCCGGCGAACATCCAGACGATCCCTGCCATCGCGATGCCGATCGCCAGCCACGTGCGGGGCGCGATCGGCGCCCGCAGCACGGCCCACGCGAGCAAAGCCGTGGTGAGCGGCGCGACGGCGAGCACGATCAGCGTGTTGGCGGTCGACGTCAGCGTGAGCGCCAGCATGAAGCACACGAACATCGTGGCCCACATCGCGCCCGAGAGCAGTCCCGGCGCGCCCGCGCGCCGGATCGAGCCGACGAGATCGCGACGCACGAAGAGCAGAAATCCGGCGACCGTCAGCGCGGCGAAGAAGCTGCGCCAGAACGTGATCTCGAAGCGGCCGTTCGCCTGCAGTTCCGGCGACAGATGGCGCGTGACGACGCCGGCGATGCTCCACAGCGTCGGCGCGATGATCATCAGGACGACCGCGCGGCGGTGCAGGGAGCGCGCATTCGCTCCCGCATCACTCGCGTCGGCCGTGCCTTCCGTGGCGCTCATAGTTCAGCAATGCGACAAGCGGCGCCCCGCGCCGCGCCCTCCCTGCAGGGAGGGCTGGGAGGGGGAGCCCGATATCCGCGCAGCGGTGCCTGAAGGAAAGCGCGCGCCGCCACGCCGTGTCCTACGCCGCTTCCCGTTGCGCTTTCTTCCGGTCGCTTTCCTTCAGGTACCGCTTGCGCAGCCGGATGCTCTGCGGCGTGATCTCGACCAGTTCGTCGTCGGCGATGAACTCGACCGCCGACTCGAGCGTGAGCTGGATCGTCGGCACGAGGTCGATGTGCTCGTCCTTGCCGGAGGCGCGCACGTTGGTCAGCTTCTTCTCGCGCACCGGATTGACCACGAGGTCGTTGTCGCGCGAGTGGATGCCGATGATCATGCCCTCGTACAGCTTGTCGCCGGGCTTGACGAACATGCGCCCGCGCTCCTGCAGCTTCCACAGGGCGTACGCCACCGCCTCGCCGTCGTCCTGGCTGATCAGCACGCCGTTGCGGCGCTCGCCGACCTCGCCCAGGCGCACCGGGCCGTACTCGTCGAACACGTGGCTCATGAGTCCCGTGCCGCGCGTGAGCGTCATGAACTCGCCCTGGAAGCCGATGAGCCCGCGCGCCGGGATGCGGTACTCGAGGCGCACGCGCCCCTTGCCGTCCGGCTGCATGTCCTGCAGGTCGCCCTTGCGGCGCCCGAGCTCCTCCATGATCGCGCCCTGGTTCGCGTCCTCGACGTCGACCGTCAGCATCTCGTACGGCTCGAGCCGCTCGCCGTTGACTTCCTTGTAGAGCACCTGCGGCCGCGACACCGCCAGCTCATAGCCTTCGCGGCGCATGTTCTCGATCAGGATGGTCAGGTGCAGTTCGCCGCGGCCGGCGACCTCGAAGACGGTCTCGTCGTCGGTTTCCTTCATCCGCATCGCCACGTTGGACTTCAGTTCGCGTTCGAGGCGCTCGCGGATGTTCCGGCTCGTCACGTACTTGCCCTCGCGGCCCGCCAGCGGCGACGTGTTGACCTGGAAGTTCATCATCAGGGTCGGCTCGTCCACCTTGAGCAGCGGCAGCGCATCGGGCGCATCCGGCGGGCACAGCGTGCAGCCGATGCCGATGTCCTCCAGGCCGTTGATCAGCACGATGTCGCCCGCGATCGCCTCGTCGGTCAGGCGGCGCTCGAGGCCCTCGAAGGTCAGCACCTGGTTGATCTTGCCCTTGGTGGTCGGCGCGTTCTGGCCGCCTTCGGGGCCGTGCATCACCAGCACCTCCTGGCCGGGGCGCAGGCGCCCGCGGCTGATGCGGCCGATGCCGATCTTGCCGACGTAGCTCGAGTAATCGAGCGAGCAGATCTGCAGCTGCAGCGGGCCGTTCGGGTCATCGTCGCGCACCCGCACGTGCTTGAGGATGGCGTCGAACAGCGGGCGCAGGTCGCCTTCCCGCACGTCCGGGCTGGTGCCTGCGTACCCGTTCAACGCCGAGGCGTAGATCACCGGGAAGTCGAGCTGCTCCTCGGTGGCGCCGAGCTTGTCGAACAGATCGAACGTGTGGTTGACGACCCAGTCGGGCCGCGCGCCCGGCCGGTCGATCTTGTTCACGACGACGATGGGCTTGAGCCCCTGCGCCAGCGCCTTGCGGGTCACGAAGCGCGTCTGCGGCATCGGCCCCTCGACGGCGTCGACCAGCAGCAGCACGCCGTCGACCATCGACAGCACGCGCTCGACCTCGCCGCCGAAGTCGGCGTGGCCCGGCGTGTCGACGATGTTGATGTGCGTGCCTTCGTAGTCGACCGCGCAGTTCTTCGCGAGGATGGTGATGCCGCGCTCGCGCTCGAGGTCGTTGCTGTCCATCACGCGCTCGGCCACCTGCTGGTTGGCGCGGAAGGTCCCCGATTGCTGCAGCAGCTTGTCCACCAGCGTGGTCTTGCCGTGATCGACGTGGGCGATGATCGCCACGTTCCGTATAGCCCGTTTCATCAGACGCTCGTTTCGTTCGAAATCAGTCGTTCGGGCCCGACGACGCCCCATTCGTTGACCGTCGCCGTGCCCAGCAATGTGTTGTCCGCTCCGTACACCCGCACGCGCCCGCCGCGCGGCTGCGCATCCATCGCCAGCCTCTGCCCCTGGCGGAAGCGCTCCGTCAGGGCCGCGTCCAGCGCGACGCTCGGCAGCGTTCCCAGCAACTCGTCGACCGGACGCAGGCAGCTCCTGCGCGCGTCGAGCCCCATGCCTTCCAGCGCGGCGAGCTCCACCGCGTCGTCGATCGCCAGCGGCCCGACGCGGGTCCGCCGCAGCGCCGCCAGGTGCGCGCCGCATCCCAGCGCCTTGCCGATGTCCTCGGCCAGCACCCGCACGTACGTGCCCTTGCTGCACTCGACGTCGAGCACCAGCGTGTCGCCCGCGTGGTCGATCAGTCGCAGGCCGTGGATCCGCACCGCGCGGGCAGCACGTTCCACCTCGATTCCTTCACGCGCCAGTTCGTACAGCGGCCGGCCTTCGCGCTTCAGCGCCGAGTGCATCGGCGGCACCTGCTCGATCTCGCCGGTGAACCGCGCAAGCGCCCGCTCGACCGCGCCTGCCTCGACGTCGACCGCGTGGCGCTGGACCACTTCGCCTTCCGCATCCCCGGTCGTCGTCGTCACGCCCAGTCGCACGGTGGCGCGGTACGACTTGTCGGCATCCAGCAGGTCTGCCGAGAACTTCGTCGCCTCGCCCAGCATGACGGGCAGCAGGCCGCTCGCCATCGGATCGAGCGTGCCGGTATGACCCGCCTTGCGGGCGTTCAGCAGGCGGCGCGCGATCTGCAGTGCCCGGTTCGACGTGATCCCGACCGGCTTGTCGAGCAGCAGCACACCGTTGACGCGGTCGCCGCGCGGCTGGCCCATGGCGCTTCCGGCCCGCTACGACCGGTCCCTGTTCGCTTCGTCGATCAAGCCGGTCGATCTCGATGCCGTGCTCGACCGACGTGTCGTGCACGAAGGTCAGCCGCGGGATCGTGTGGATCGACATCCGCTTGAAGAGCAGCGAGTGGAAGTAACCCGCCTTCTCGTTCAGCACCTGCTGCGCGTGCGCCACCGGCCCGCCGATCACCGAGTAGTACACCTTCGCGTGCGCGTAGTCCGGCGAGACCTCGACACCGGTCAGCGTCACGAGCCCCGCACGGTCGACCGGCACCTCGCGCTGGATCATCTCCGCGATCTCGCGCTGGATCTGGTCGGCAATCCGCAGCCCGCGACCCGGCTTCTTCACTTGTCTCATCTCATTCTTTCCTGCGTCCCGCAGCTCGCGACGCGACCACAACCGGACGCTTTAGGGCGGAGTGATCGCTAGGCGCGCGCGCGCAGACAGTACGAACCGGTACGGCAAGCGCTGCGCAACGACGCGAGCGCCCGGCCTAGAGCGTCCGAGCAACTTCCTGGACCTCGAAGATTTCCAGCTGATCGCGCTCCTTGATGTCGTCGTAGCCCTTGAGGCTCAGGCCGCACTCGAAGCCCGCCTTGACCTCCTTGACGTCATCCTTGAAGCGCTTCAGCGAATCGAGCTCGCCGGTCCAGATGACCACGTTGTCGCGCAGCAGGCGCGCGTTGGCCGTCCGCTTGACCAGGCCGTCGACCACCATGCAGCCCGCCACCGTGCCGACCTTCGGCACGCGGAAGATCTGGCGGATCTCGACCATGCCCAGCACCTGCTCGCGCTGCTCCGGGCGCCAGCAGGCCGGACAGCGCCGCCTTCACCTCGTCGACCGCGTCGTAGATGATGTTGTAGTAGCGGATGTCGATGCCGTTGCCCTCGGCCAGCTTGCGCGCCGACTGGTCGGCGCGCACGTTGAAGCCGATGACGACCGCCTTCGACGCGATCGCGAGGTTGATGTCGCTCTCGGTGATCCCGCCCACCTGGCCGTGCACGATCTGGACCTTGACCTCGCCGGTCGACAGCCGCGTCAGCGCGTGCGTCAGCGCCTCCTGCGAGCCCTGCACGTCCGCCTTGATGATCAGCGGCAGGGTGCGCACGGCGCCCTCGCCGATGCCCTCGAACATGTTCTCGAGCTTCGCGGCCTGCTGCTTCGCCAGCTTGGTGTCGCGGAACTTGCCCTGGCGGAACAGCGCGATCTCGCGCGCCTTGCGCTCGTCGCCGAGCACGATCAACTCGTCACCCGCCTGCGGCACATCGGACAGGCCCTGGATCTCGACCGGAATCGACGGGCCTGCCTCCTGGATCGGCTTGCCCGCCTCGTCCAGCATGGCGCGCACGCGGCCGAAGGCCGAGCCCGCCAGCACGACGTCGCCGCGCTTCAGCGTGCCCGCCTGCACCAGCACGGTGGCGACCGGGCCGCGGCCCTTGTCGAGCTGCGACTCGATCACGAGACCCTTGGCCGGGCCATCCTTGACCGCCTTGAGTTCCAGCACCTCGGCCTGCAGCAGCACGTTCTCGAGCAGGTCGTCGACGCCCTGCCCGGTCTTGGCCGACACCGGGATGAACGGCGACTCGCCGCCGTACTCCTCGGGCACGACCTCGTTGGCCACCAGTTCCTGCTTGACGCGGTCCGGGTTGGCCTCGGGCTTGTCGATCTTGTTCAGCGCGACCACCAGCGGAACGCCGGCCGCCTTCGCGTGGGCGATGGCTTCCTTCGTCTGCGGCATGACGCCGTCGTCGGCCGCCACGACCAGGATGACGATGTCCGTCGCCTTCGCGCCGCGCGCGCGCATCGCCGTGAAGGCCTCGTGGCCGGGCGTGTCGAGGAAGGTGACGATGCCGCGCGGCGTCTTCACGTGGTAGGCGCCGATGTGCTGCGTGATGCCGCCAGCCTCGCCCGCCGCCACCTTGGTGCGACGGATGTAGTCGAGCAGCGACGTCTTGCCGTGGTCGACGTGGCCCATGATCGTGACCACCGGCGGACGGGGCTCTTCGACGCGCGGCTCGGTGCCGACGGCCACGGTGGCCGTCTCGGCGAGCAGCGCCTCCGGGTCGTCGAGCTTGGCCGCCAGCGGCGTGTGGCCCGAGTTCGCCGACGACGATCATCGCGGTCTCCTGGTCCAGCACCTGGTTGATGGTGACCATCTGGCCGAGCTTCATCAGCGTCTTGATGACCTCGGCCGCCTTCACGGACATCTTGTGCGCGAGATCCGCCACCGTGATGGTCTCGGGCACCGAGATCTCGCGGACGACCGGTTCGGACGGCATCGACATTCCGGAGCCGCCGTCGTCGTGGCGGTCGTGCTTGCGGTGGCCCTTCGGTCCGCGCCAGCCGCCCGCGCCGCCCGAGGTGTCGCCGCGGGTCTTCAGCGCGCGCTTCTTCTGCTGCTCCTCGGACCAGCTCGAGGCCAGCTTGCCGGACTTGACCTCCTTGACGCCCGGTTTCTTGTCGTCTTTCTTCTCGGTCTTGCCGTCGGTCTTCGCGGCCGGCTTGTGCAGCGTGCCGGCGGGCGCCGCCGGCGCCACCGGTGGCGCGGCCTGCAGCACTTTCTTCGGCGCGGCCATCATGTTCTTGATCGCCGCGACCTCGTCCTCGACCGCCTTGCGTGCGCGCACCTGCGCTTCCTGCGCACGCCTGGCGACGGCCTCGGCTTCCTTCTGGGCAGCCTCCGCCTTCTGCAGTTCCTCCGCGGCGGCCGCTTCGCGCGCCTGCACCTCGGTGACATCCTGTTCCTGCTTCTGCTGCGCCTCGGCCAGCTCGCGCTGCGCGCGCTCGGCCTTCTCGCGGGCCGCCGCCGTCTGGCGCGCGACCAGCTCCGCCTGACGGCGGGCTTCCTCCTCGCGCTTGGCGAGTTCGGCCTCGTCGATCACCGGCGCCGCGGGGGCGGCCGGCTCGACTTCCTGCGGCTGCTCGGGCGCGGCCTCGTCGCGCTTGACGAACACGCGCTTCTTGCGCACCTCGACCTGGATCGTGCGCGCCTTGCCCGAGGCATCGGCCTGCTTGATCTCGGTTGTCTGCTTGCGCGTCAGCGTGATCTTCTTCTTCTCGCCGCCGCCGTCGCCAGCGCCGTGCGCCTTGCGCAGCGAATCCAGCAGGCGGGACTTGTCGTCCTCGCTCAGGGCGTCGGACTCGGCCTTCTTGACGACCCCGGCCGCGCGTAACTGTTCGAGCAGCAACTGCGGCGGAACGCGAAGTTCCGTCGCAAACTGGGCCACCGTCGTGCTTGCCATAGGGTTCCTTGTTCCTGCTGTTTCCCGCGCCGTCACCGGCGCTGCTTCAATCCATCCATCCGTCCGACATCAGAACGAACTCACTGCGCGGCGTCCGCGAACCAGTGAGCCCGCGCCGCCATGATCAGGGTCTTCGCCCGCTCGTCGTCGATGCCGGTCATTTCGGTCAGCTCGTCCACCGCCAGCTCGCCGAGGTCGTCACGCGTGCGGATCGAGTTCTCGGCGAGCTTGGCCGCCAGGTCGGAGTCCATGCCGTCGAGGTCCAGCAGGTCCTTCTCGGCCTGCTCGAGGTTCTCCTCGCGCTTGATCGCCTCGGTGAGCAAGGCGTTGCGCGCGCGCGTGCGCAGTTCCTCGACCGTGTCCTCGTCGAACGCTTCGATCTCGAGCAGCTCGTTGACCGGCACGTAGGCGATCTCCTCGAGCGTCGAGAAGCCCTCGCCGATCAGGATGTTGGCGACCTCTTCGTCGACATCCAGCTTCTCGACGAAGCCGGCGCGGATGCTGGCCTGCTCGCCTTCCTGCTTCTGCGCCGATTCCTCGGCGGTCATGATGTTGATCTGCCAGCCGGTGAGCTCGGACGCCAGGCGCACGTTCTGCCCGCTGCGGCCGATGGCGATCGCGAGGTTGTCCTCGTCGACCACGACGTCCATCGCGTGCTTGTCCTCGTCGACGACGATCGAGCTGACGTTCGCCGGCGCCAGCGCGCCGATCACGAACTGGGCCGGGTCGTCGGACCACAGCACGATGTCGACGCGCTCGCCCGCGAGTTCGTTGGTCACCGCCTGCACGCGCGAGCCGCGCATGCCGACGCAGGTGCCGATCGGGTCGATCCGCCGGTCGTTCGTCCAGACGGCGATCTTGGCGCGCACGCCGGGGTCGCGGGCTGCCGACTTGATGACCAGCAGGCCCTGCTCGATCTCCGGCACCTCGAACTCGAACAGCTTCATCAGGAATTCGGGCGAGGTGCGCGACAGGATGACCTGCGGGCCGCGGGCCAGCCGGTCGATCTTCTGCACGAACGCGCGCACGCGGTCGCCGATGCGCAGGTTCTCCTTCGGGAATCGTTTCGTTGCGCGGCAGACGCGCCTCGACCTTGCCGATCTCGATGATGGCGTCGCCCTTGTCCATGCGCTTGATGGCGCCGCTGACGATCAGGTCGCCGCGCGCCAGGAAGTCGTTGAGCACCTGCTCCCGCTCGGCGTCGCGGATCTTCTGCAGGATCACCTGCTTCGTGTCCTGCGCGAAGCGACGTCCAGCGTGTCAGGTCCTGCCTCGGCAGCTGTTCCTCGATGATGCTCGTCGATCTCCACTTCCGCGATCGTCATCGCGTGGCGTCGGACAGAATGACCTGGTGACCCGGCTCCTGCAGCCCGTCCTCGTCGGCCACGACCGTCCACCGCCGGATAGGCATCGTAATCGCCGGTCTCGCGGTCCACCGAGACGCGGATCTCGACGTCTTCCTCGGCGAACAGCTTCTTGGTAGCGGTGGCGAGCGCCGACTCGAGGGCGCCGAACACGACGTCCTTTGGAACGTTCTTCTCGCGCGCCAGCGCATCGACCAACAGCAGAATTTCACGGTTCATTGCTTCTTGCTCCCTGTATTCGCCCCGAGCAGCTTCGCTCCTGCAGCGCCGTCCTTCCCTGCCCCGGAAATTCACTTCCGGCACCAGCTTCGCCTTGACAACGTTCGTCAGGGCGAATTCGACGACGACGGCCGCCACCCGCTCCACCTGCTTGCCTGCCTTGCCTGACTTCTGCGCCTTGCCCGGCGCGCGCTCGCGGCCGGGCTTCGCCGGCGCCGGCTCGTCGGGCGTCAGTTCGACCCGCACCCGCTCGGTCCCCGGCGCCGCCGGACACCTCCAGCAGCCGTCCGCGCAGGCGCTTGCGCCCGGCGCTCGCGCCCTCGGCCGGAATCGCCTCGGCCAGCTGCACCTGCACTTCCGAACCGACGAAGCGCTCGAAGTCCCGCGCCCGCTTCAGCGGCCGGTCGAGCCCCGGCGAAGACACCTCCAGCCGGTCGTAATCCACATCCTCGACCGCGAACAGGTGGCTCAACTGGCGGCTCACCTTCTCGCAGTCCTCGAGCTTCACGCCCGCGGCGCATCGAGCGTCACCCGCAACAGGCCGGCCGCCAGGCGCTCGACGTCGACGAGCTCATAGCCCAGCCCCTCGACCGTGCGCTCGATCGTGTCGTACAAGTCCGTTGCTACACCTGCCATCGCCGCTCCACGCCGCACCGTCGGGGCGAGGACTGCTCGCGCAAGCCGGAAATAAAAAATGGGCCCGAGAGCCCATCCGTTGAATTTCAACAGGCTTGCGGGTCGGCGCCTCACCACTGACGCTCAACCGCGCACCCGGTGCCCGCTGCTCGACGCTGGTAGCGACAAACCAGCGGACCCGCCCGGTAATCCGCCATTATAGGGGCGGACCGGGTCTCCAACAAGCGCGATGGGTGGTCACGCCTAGAAGCCGCCGCGGTTGGGCTTGCCCCGCTTGAACCGGGCCGGTCGGCCGTTGTTCGGCAGCCCGTGGCCGGCGGCGATGTAGTTCACGCTGCTCGTCATCGGGTCCGGCTGCTTGGACGGGCGGTTGCCTTGCGGCTTGCCGCGTCCGCGCTGGCCTTGCCCCTGGCCCTGACCCTGACCTTGACCCTGCCCGGGCCCGTAGGCCGGCATCCCCGATCCGGAACTCATCGGTCCCGTACCCGGCGCGTAGCCGCTGCCCATCGGACCGTGCGGCTGTCCCTGGCCCTGGCCGTAGCCCTGGCCCGGTCCGCGTCCCTGCCCGTGCGGACGGCCCTGGCCGCCCTTGCCCGGACCCTTGCCACGACCCTTGCCGTGGCTCGGTTGTCCGCCGCCCTGGCGCTGACGGACTTCGTCGACAGCGATGCCGAGATCGTGGATCCACGCCTGCACCCACTCGGGCGCGAGTTCGTAGTAACGCCCGCGCGCGACGCTGCGGGGCAGCTGGATCGCGCCGAAGCGGATCCGGATCAGGCGGCTGACCGTGAGGCCAACCGCTTCGAAGATCCGCCGCACTTCGCGGTTGCGTCCCTCGCTGATGATGACGCGCACCCAGTGGTTCGCGCCCTCGCCGCCGGCGTCCTCGATCTTCGCGAACTTCGCCGGACCGTCTTCCAGTTGCACGCCCTCGAGCAGGCGCTGGCGCTGCTCCTCGGTCAGCTCGCCGAGGATGCGCACCGCGTACTCGCGTTCGACTTCGTAGCGCGGGTGCATCAGGCGATTGGCGAGTTCTCCGGAGGTCGTGAAGATCAGCAAGCCTTCGGTGTTGATGTCGAGCCGGCCGACGGCGACCCAGCGGCCGCCGGAGACCTTCGGCAGCTTCTCGAAGACCGTGGCGCGCTTCTCCGGATCGTCCTGCGTGACGATCTCCCCGGCGGGCTTGTGATACAGCAGCACGCGCGGCGGACGGCCGGGCGGCTTGCGCGCCAGCGGCTTGCCGTTGACCCGCACCTGGTCGGTCGCCAGCACGCGCTGGCCGATGTGCGCCGGTTCGCCGTTGACCGACACCCGGCCGGCGATGATCAGTTCTTCCATGTCGCGCCGCGAACCGATGCCGGCGTCCGCGAGCACCTTGTGCAGCTTCTCCGACTGCGCCAGCTGCGCCTGCTTGGCGGCCTTGCGTCCGCGCTCGAGCAGGTCGCGCGACAGCGCTGCATCCGCCATCGAAGCCGGGTCGATGTCTTCGCCGTCCGGCAAGACCTGCAGCGTCGTCCCGACCGCCGGTGACGGGCTTCCGCCCGCCGCCTCGTCGCCGCTCGCGCTTCCGTTCGCGTTCGCGCTGCGCTCGCCTCCACGGCCCCCGCGTCCGCGACGGCGACGACCATGCGGCCCGCGGGCGCGCTGCTTGTCCTCGCCTTCGCGGGGCTCGCCGGCCGTCACCAGCCGTCATTGCCTGCCTCGCCGCCGGCGTCGGCGTCGCGGGCGGACGCCGCGTCCGCTTCGGCAGTGGCCGGCGCCAGGGGGCGCGCGGGCTCGATGGGTTCGTCTTCGTTAGCGATGGAGTCGATGGTCACGGCGAGGGTTGGGCAGAGGTGGAGGCCGAGGAGGAAGAGGTGGATGCAGCCGGGTCAGCGGAGAGCTCGGCGTCCGCTGCCTCGTTCGTCGCGCCGTCCGCCTCGATGGCGGCCGGAGCGGGTTGGTTCGCATCGGCGTCCGATGCGGTGGTGTTCGTGGTCACGTCGTCTTCTGCCGACTCACCGGCGGCGCGTGCCGCCTCGGCAAACTGCAGTTCGAACTCGGCGGGGATCTGTCCACCCGCCTCCAGCGTCGGCAATTCCTCGAGCGAACGCAGGCCGAGGTCGTCGAGGAAGGCCTTCGTCGTGGCGAACAGCGCGGGACGACCGGGCGTCTCGCGGTGACCGATGACCTCGACCCAGCCACGATCCTCGAGCGTCTTCATGACGTTGGTCGAGACCGTGACGCCGCGGATCTCCTCGATGTCGCCGCGCGTGACCGGCTGGCGATAGGCAATGATGGCGAGCGTTTCGAGCACTGCGCGCGTGTACTTCGGCGGTCGCTCCGGATTCAGGCGCTCCAGGTACGGCCGCATCAGCGGGGCGCTCTGGAAGCGCCAGCCGGTCGCCAGCGCGGCCAGCTCGACGCCGCGGCCCGTCCAGTCCGTCCGCAGTTCGTCGAGCAGCACGCGGATCGTGTCGGCGTTCAGCTCGTCGTTGAAGAGCCGACGCAGCTCGGACACCGACAACGGCTGTTCGGATGTCAGCAGGGCCGCCTCGAGGACGACCTTGGCCTCTTGTGTATTCATCGTCTCCAGTGTGGAGTGGTTCCGGTGGGCGCCCATCGGCCGACGTGGCGGAAAGCCGCGCAATGGCGCAGTGAACCTGCTTCGGCAGTGATGTGACGCTGGTCCGGGAAACTTGAGCTACGGAATCCGAGATCCGCTGAGGGCGGCGGCTTCCGGCGATGCCTGACGGCGGTGGCGACGATTCAACAACACACGCCGACGTCTTCTTATGGCCGGGCAGTCTATCACAGCGATTCCCTCGTATCGGGGACTCCGCGGTCGGGCTCGTGCGTCGTCGAACAACGACTGCTGCGCAGCCGCCGTGGAATGCAGGCCGGAAGGCCGCAACTTCCCCTTGCATTTCCATTCAGTACTGTATACATTGACAGTAACGACGCTCCCGAGAGAGGCTCGCATGGCCCAGTCACCATCACCCCCCAGGCCCTGCTCACGCCGCGCCAGTCGGAGATCCTGGAGTTCATCCGCAACGCGCTGACCGAAAGCGGCGCGCCGCCCACGCGCGACGAGATCGCCCGCGCCTTCGGTTTCCGCTCGCTGAACGCCGCCGAGCAGCACCTGCAGGCGCTGCAGAAAAAAGGCCTGATCGAACTCGTGTCCGGCACCTCGCGCGGCATCCGGCTGAAGGACAGCGTGCGCGAACTGATGGCCGCCGCGCAGCAACTGACGCTGCCGCTGATCGGCAAGGTGGCGGCCGGCAGCCCGCTGCTCGCGCAGGAAAACGTGCTCGCCACGCCGTCGGTCGATCCGGCGATGTTCAAGCCGCGCGCCGACTACCTGCTCGAGGTGCGCGGCCTCAGCATGCGCGACGCCGGCATCCTCGAAGGCGACTGGCTCGCCGTGCACAAGCAGGCGCAGGCGCAGTCCGGGCAGATCGTCGTGGCGCGCCTCGGCGACGACGTCACCGTGAAGCGTCTGAAGATGAAAGGCGCGCGCGCCGAACTGATCGCCGAGAACCCGGACTTCGCGCCGATCGTCGTCGACCTGAAGCGCGATCCGTTCGCCATCGAGGGCATCGCCGTCGGAGTGATCCGACCTTCGATCTGAAGTCCTGAGGCTGAATCCGCCGGCGCAGTTCGGCTCCTGCGCCCGGCTCAACCCAACGTTCGTATCGAGGAGGACGCACATGCGTGCGGCCACGGCCCTCTTTTCACTTTTTTCCTCCGGCGGCGCGCCGATCTGGCGTGCCGACGAGCGTCCGGCGGATGAAACCGCCGGGCCCGGTGCTGGCCAGCGGTTTCGCCGAACTCGACCGCGAACTGCCCGGCGGCGGCTGGCCGCAGGGACAACTGACCGAACTGCTGCTCGACGACGGCGGGCATCGGCGAACTGTCGCTGCTCGCGCCGGCGCTCGCGCAACTCGCCCAGGTGAAGCGCTCGACCGTCTGGGTGCTGCCGCCCGACAGCCTGCGCAGCCTCGAGGCCCAGGCGCATGCCCTATGCGCCGGCCCTGGCCGCGGCGGGCGTCGACCTGCAGCGGACCATCTTCGTGCAGCCCGCGACGCCGCGCGAAGGCCTGTGGGCGATCGAGCAGGCCCTGCGCGCGCAGCACCTGGGCGCCGTGATCGGCTGGCTGCCGCCCGCCGGCACGGCGGACAGCGACTTCAAGGCGCTGCGTCGCCTGCACCTGCTGGCGCAACGCCACGCCGCGCTCGCGTTCGTGCTGCGCGCGACCCGCCATGCCGTCGCGCCCTCGCCTGCCGCGCTGCGCCTGCAACTCGCCAGCGACGGCCGCGCGCTCGAAGCCACCGTGCTGAAGCGGCGCGGGCGGCCGCTGCTGGAACCGCTGACGCTGACGCTGCACCCCGCGCACTGGGCCACCGCGCAGGTCGCGACGGAACAAATCACGCCGAACGTGCAGCCGGCCTCGAAGACCGCCCTGCTCGCCGCGCGGTCGCTGCAGGCGCTGCTGGATCACTGATGGCCGCCGGCAGCCGCCGGCGCGACTCACTTGTCCGGCGACGGCTGCAGGACGTACACCATGCCGAGCGCACCCACGGAAGCGACGCGTTCGTTGACGGTGGTGTACGAGGCCACGCCCAGCGAGTGATAGGTGGACGCGAACGCCGTGAGCGCACCCATGCCCAGGGCGCCTGCCAGAGGACTGCGCTCGGCGATGGATTCCTGGATGCGAGTGCGATGCTGCTCGGGCGACGGGTTGAGCAGGAAGGCCGCGGCGGTCACGGCCGCGGCGACGATGGCGGAAACGATGGGAGCCCTGGACATCGCGTCGATCGGTGGTTCGCCGAAGGATAGACGAGCCGCCGGTCCCGCCGCCTGCCCTCGCAACGCGGCCCGCTGAAGCGGCATCGATCCCTCGCAGTTTTCCTCGTGGTTCCCGATGCTGTGGCTGGCCATCCTCCTTCCTGCGCTGCCGCTGCAACTGGCGGAGCGCGCCATCGAGCCCGGCCACGCGATCGCGATCGTCGAAGGCCCGGCGCAGCGGCCGGTGCTTCTCCACTGCAACGGCAGCGCGCGCGACCAGGGCGTGGCGCCCGGCATGAAGCTCGCCGCCGCGCAGGCGCTGGTGCGCGACCTGATCGCGGTCGAACGCAATGCCGAGCGCGAGCGCGAGGCGCTCGCCGAACTCGCCGCGTGGGCCTATCAGTTCTCGGGCGAGATCGTCGTGCAGCCCGACGGCGTGCTGCATCGAGACCGGCGGCAGCGAGCGGCTGTTCGGTGGACGATCGCGACTGAGCCGCGCGGTGCGCGACGGGCTCGGACAGCTCGGCTATCGCGCCGCGTTCGGCTATGCGGTGACGCCGCGCGCCGCGCGCGTCGTCGCCCTGGCCCGCGCGCGGCGGCTGGCCTGCCCTCACCTGTTCGATGCCGCGCGCCTGGAAGGCGCGCTCGCGCCGCTGCCGCTTCACGCTGCTCGAATGGGACGACGCGACCGCGGGCACGCTGCACGCGCTGGGGCTGGCGACCATCGGCGACCTGCTCGCGCTGCCGCGCGCGTCCTTCGCCAGGCGCTTCGGCCGCGAGCGGCTCGACGACCTCGACCGCCTGCTCGCGCGCCGCGCCGATCCGCAGCCGATGTACGCGCCGCCGGAGCGCTTCGCGGCGACGATCGAACTGCCGGCCGACGTCACCGACACCGCGCAGCTGATGTTTCCGGCGCAGCGGCTGCTGGCATCGCTCGAAGGATTCCTTCGCGGGCGAGGTGCGGGCACGACCGAATTGCACTTCACCGTCACCCACGATCCGCGCCGCGCGCAGCCGCAGCCGCCGACCGAGCATCACGCTGAAGCTGGCCGCCCCCGAACGCGACGCCAGGCGCCTCGGCGCGCTGCTCGGCGAGCGCCTGACGCGCGTGGCGCTGCCGGAACCCGCGATCGCGCTGGCGCTCGCCGTCGGGCAGTCTGCAGCCTTTCGCCGCGCTGAACGGCAGCCTGCTGCCGCAGGCCGCCGAGCCCGGCATCGACTGGCTGAAGCTCGCCGAGACGCTGCACGCGCGGCTCGGATCCGAACGGGTATTCCAGTTGCAGGCGGTCGACGATCACCGGCCCGAACGGGCGTGGCGCGCGGTGCCGCTGTCGATCGACGGCAGCGGCGACGGCGCGGTGCCCCTGCCGCCGTCGCCGCGCCCGCTGCTGCTGCTGCCCGCCCCGCAGCCGCTGCCGATGCGCAACGACCAGCCGCTCTATCGCGATCCGCTGACGCTGGTCACCGGGCCGGAGCGCATCGAGTGCGGCTGGTGGGACCTCGGCACCCCGACCGCCAGGGCGGTGCATCGCGACTACTTCGTCGCGCGCAACGGCCGCGGGCAATTGCTGTGGGTCTTCCGCGAACTGGCCGCGCCGCGTGGCTGGTTCCTGCACGGGCTGTTCGCATAGCGCCGGCTGACGCCTGATGCCATGCAAATCCCGTACACCGAGCTGCACTGCCTCAGCAACTTCTCGTTCCTGCGCGGCGCATCGCATCCCGAGGAACTGGTCGAGCGCGCGCTCGCGCTCGAATACGGCGGGCTCGCGATCACCGACGAATGCTCGTTCGCCGGCTCGGTGCGCGCGCACCTCGAGCTGAAGGACCTGCGCGAAAGCGACGAACCCGCGCGCTCGTTCCGCCTGATCCACGGCACCGAGATCCAGCTCACCGAAGGCGATGGCCGCGCGGCGGCCCCGGGCGCGAAGCTCGTGCTGCTGGCGGCCACGCGCGCGGGCTACGGCAACCTGAGCCAGCTGGTGACGCTCGCGCGGCGGCAGGCCGCCAAGGGCAGCTACCGGCTGTCGGGCGCCGACCTCGAAGCGCACGCCGGCTGGCTCGCCGACGTGCTCGCGCTGCTGGTGCCGCTGCGCACATGGCGCGAGCCGCTCGATGACGCGCGCATCGCGGCGCGAGGCGCGCTGGCTCGCAGGCCTGAAGCCCGGCGCGGGCTGGATCGCGTGCGAACTGACGCGCGACGCGGACGACGCGGCACAGCTCGCCACGCTGCAGTCGATCGGCGACGCCAGCGGACTGCCGCTGGTGGCCGCCGGCGACGTCCACATGCACGCGCGCCGCCGCCGCAAGCTCGCCGACGTGCTGACCGCCGTGCGCATGAAGACGCCGCTCGCGCAGTGCGGCCGCGCGCTCGCGCCGAACGCGGAGCGCTACCTGCGGCCGCTGTACCGGCTCGCCCGCATCTATCCGACCGAGCTGCTGATGCAGACGCAGGCGATCGCCGAGCGCTGCACGTTCTCGCTCGACGAACTGCGCTACGAGTACCCGGAGGAGATCGTGCCGCGCCGGCGAGACGCCGGCGACCTGGCTGCGGCGCGTGACCTATGAGGAGTCGCAGACGCGCGGTACCCGGACGGCATGCCGGAGAAAGTGCGATCCATCGTCGAGCACGAACTCGCGCTGATCGCCGACCTGCGCTACGAACCGTACTTCCTGACCGTCTACGACATCGTCCGCTACGCGCGCTCGCAGGGCATCCTGTGCCAGGGGCGCGGCTCGGCGGCCAACTCCGCGGTCTGCTACTGCCTCGGCATCACCGAGGTCGACCCGGCGCGCATGACGCGTGCTGTTCGAGCGCTTCATCAGCAAGGAGCGCAACGAGCCGCCGGACATCGACGTCGACTTCGAGCACCAGCGGCGCGAAGAGGTGATGCAGTACATCTACGCCAAGTACGGCCGCCACCGCGCGGCGCTGACGGCGGCGCTGCACACCTACCGGCCGAAGGGCGCGCTGCGCGACGTCGGCAAGGCGCTCGGGCTGTCGCTCGACCAGGTCGACAAGCTGGCGAAGACGATGGCGTGGTGGGACGGGCGCAAGATCATCCCGCAGCGGCTCGAGGAGGCGGGCTTCGATCCGGCCATCCGGTCATCGCCGAACTCGCCGCCCTCGCGCAGGAGGTGATCGGCTTCCCGCGCCACCTGTCGCAGCACTCCGGCGGCTTCGTGATCGCGCGCGACCGCCTCGACCGCCTGGTGCCGATCGAGAACGCCGCGATGGACGAGCGCACCGTCATCCAGTGGGACAAGGACGACCTCGACGCGCTCGGCCTGCTGAAGATCGACGTCCTCGCGCTCGGCATGCTCTCCTGCGTGCGCCGCGCGCTCGACCACATCACCACATTCCGGAAATCGGGGTCAGACCCCGATTTCGTCGTCGCCCCTGCACCCCGTGTTCGAGAAATCGGGGTCTGAGACCCCGATTTCCGGCTGCGGCTGCAGGACATTCCGTCGGAGTGCCCGCAGGTGTACGACATGCTGTGCCGCGGCGATTCGCTGGGCGTGTTCCAGGTCGAGTCGCGCGCGCAGATGAACATGCTGCCGCGGCTCGCGCCGCGCTGCTTCTACGACCTCGTGATCGAGACCGCGATCGTGCGGCCGGGCCCGATCCAGGGCGGCATGGTGCATCCGTACCTGCGGCGCCGGCAGAAGCTCGAGCCGGTCACCTATCCGTCAGAGGCGGTGAAGGCGGTGCTCGAGCGCACGCTCGGCGTGTCGATCTTCCAGGAGCAGGTGATGCAGCTGGCGGTCGTCGCCGCCGGCTTCACGCCGGGCGAGGCCGACAAGCTGCGGCGCGCGATGGCCGCGTGGAAGCGCAAGGGCGGCATCGGGCCGTTCCGCGACAAGCTGATCAGCGGCATGCTGGCGCGCGGCTACACCGCCGAGTACGCGGAGCAGATCTACCGGCAGATCCAGGGCTTCGGCGAATACGGCTTCCCGGAGAGCCACGCCGCGAGCTTCGGCCTGCTGGTGTACGTGTCGTCGTGGCTGAAGTGCCACGAGCCGGCGGCGTTCTGCGCCGCGCTGCTCGACTCGCAGCCGCTCGGGCTTCTACGCGCCGGCGCAGATCGTGCGCGACGCGCTGAACCACGGCGTCGAGATCCGGCCGATCGACGTCACGGTCGAGCGACTGGAACTGCACGCTGGAGCCGTCGACGCGCCGATCGCTCGAAGCCCGCCGTGCGCCTCGGCCTCGAACTCGTCGCGGGCCTGCCCGAAGCCGCCGGCGAACGCATCGTGGCCGCGCGCCGCGACGCGCCCTTCGCCGATCCGCAGGATCTCGCGCGCCGTGCCGCGCTCGGTCGCGGCGAGACCAACGCGCTGGCGCAAGGCCGACGCGCTCGCCACGCTGTCGGGCCACCGCCGCCGCGCGCTGTGGGCCACGCTCGGCGTCGACGCCGACGCGCCGCGCGCCGCGCCGCTCGCCGCCCGCACGCTCGCCGAACCGCAGGTCGACCTGCTGCCGCCGACCGAAGGCCAGGACATCGTCGCCGACTATCACCACACGGCGCTGACGCTGCGCCGCCATCCGCTCGCCCTGCTGCGCGACCGCTTCAACGCGCAGGGCTACCTGTCGGCGGAGAACATCGGCCGCGCGCGCGACCGGCAGCGCGTGCGCACCACCGGCATCGTCACCTGCCGGCAGCGGCCGAGCACCGCCAGCGGCGTCACCTTCATCACGATCGAGGACGAAACGGGAACGGTGAACGTGGTGGTGTGGAGCGCCACCGGCGAGAAGTACCGCCGCGCGATGCTGGGATCGACGCTGCTCACGGTGTACGGCCACGTCGAGCGCGTCACCACCGGCGTGACGCCGATCGTGCACCTGATCGCGGCGCGGCTCGAGGATCACTCGCCGCTGCTGGGTCAGCTCACGGTGGCGAGCCGCGATTTCCACTAAGCCTCGCTCGTGTACGCGATCCGCTGCGCGTTCAGTCCGCGAACTCGAGCACCACCCGCCGCGTCCGCGCGCTCTTCTTCTCGATCTTCGCCACCCGCACGCGGCCGATCTCGCTCGTGTTCTTCACATGCGTGCCGCCGCACGGCTGCAGGTCGACGTCCTGCACGCGCAGCAGCCGCACGCGGCCGAAGCCGATCGGCGGGCTGACGCTCATCGACTTCACCAGCTGCGGATTGGCGAGCATCTCCTCGTCGGTGATCCACTCGCACGACACCGGATGCGCCTCGGCGATCAGCCGGTCCAGCCCGGCCTGCACCTCGCCCTTGTCGAGCAGGTCGGTCATCGCGAAGTCGAGCCGCGCGTAGTCGGCGGTGATGCTGCAGCCGTCGACCAGCTGCTTCACGACGGCGCACAGCAGGTGGGTCGCGGTGTGGAAGCGCATGTGGCGATAGCGCCGCTCCCAGTCGATCTCCGCGCGCACGGGCGTTCCGACCGCGAGCCGGTTCCTCCAGTCGCTGGCCGGATCGAGCAGGTGCAGCGTGTCGTCCGGGGTCGCGTCTTCGCGCTTGCTCTTGCGCGCATCGGTCACGCGCAGCCGCGAGCCGTCACCGAGAACCAGCCACCCGCAGTCGCCCGCCTGCCCGCCGCCGAGCGGATAGAACACCGTGCGATCGAGCTCGACGCCGTCGTCGGTCACGCGCGTCACGACGGCGTCGCAGGCAGCGACGTAGGCGTCGCTGCGGAACACCGCTTCCGTCACGCGCTCACTCCGCGGAACGGGCGGCCGCAAACGCCGATTTGCGAGCCCGCAAGCCGGCCGGCTTCACGGCGGCCGCCTGGGCGTCGGCCGCTGGCTCGTCCGGTCTTGCTTCCGTGGTCGCCTCGACGGCCGGGGCACTGGCCGCGTGCGTCCGCGGCGCCTTCGGCGCCGTTGCCTTCTTCGCGGCGCGCCGTGGCCGCCTGGCGGCGACCGGCTTCGTCGCCGCTGGTCCCTGCACGCTCGGGAACAGCCACGCCTGGGCCTCTTCCGGATCGACCGGCTGGTCCCACGGCAGCATGCACAGCGCCAGCACGATCTTCTCGAACTCCGGCGCGAACCGATCGATGATCCGCTGCGGCTCCGGGCACAGGCGCTTGTCGGTGATCAGCCCGAACTGCACGCCGCCCGCATACGACAGGATCGACACGCCGACGCCGATGTCGCCCGACTGCGGCACCCACACCATGATGCGACGGATCTGCGCGCCCGCCATGTACAGCGGCTGCTGCGGACCCGGCACGTTGGTCATCACCGCCGTCCCCTTGCGCGCGAGGAAGTCCAGCGCCTGCTTCTGGAGCTGGCGCGGCGCCAGCCCGACCAGGCCGAGGATGCCGACCGTCAGCACCGCCGTGTAGCTGTTCTTCAGGTCGTTCATCCGCTTGCGGACCTCGAACACGCGCGCAATGGGACTTTCGATGCCGACCGGCAGCAGCAGCGGGACCAGGCCGAACTTGTTGCCCAGTTCCCGCCACTTCTTCGGGTCGCGCAGGTTGACCGGCACCATCGCGCGCAGCTCGCAGCCCTCGACGTCTTCGCCGCGCTCGACCAGGTACGAACGGATCGCACCGGCGACGGACGCCAGCAGCACATCGTTGATCGAGCATCCGAGCGCGCGACCCACCGCCTTCACGTCGTCGAGCGACAGCGGCTCGTTCCACGCCACCACCTTGGAACCGGAAGGCAGCCCTTTCAGGCTGGTCACGCTGTCGTTCTCCATCAGCGCGATGGCGGCGGCATCCTTCGCGACCTGGGTGGCGATGCGCGCGTATTCGCCGGCGGCCTCGCCGAGCGAGTCGGGGTCGCTCAGCATCGCGTTGTAGGCGCCGAGCACCTTGCTCGCCACATCCCCGGTGGTGTCGAGCGCCTTGACTGTGGCATTCGTGATCGGTCGCAACAGCGCGTCCCAGTCGCTGCTGGGACCCTTGGCCGACGGCGCCGGTCTGTCCGGATCGGGCGCGTCCTCGAGCGGATCCTGCGACGTCATCCCCAGCAGCACGCCGATCAGCGCGATGCCGTCCGCGATGCAGTGATGGATGCGGGCGACCATCGCCTGGCCGCCCTTGTAGTTGTCGACCACCTGGAACTGCCACAGCGGCCGCGACGGATCGAGCGCGGTCGACGCCATCCGGCCCGCGAAGCGCTTGAGGTCCTCGGTCGTGCCCTGCCCCGGCAGCGCGGTGCGCACCAGGTGCAGGTCGAGGTCGAAGTCGTCGTCTTCTTCCCAGTAGTAACCGGTAGCGTCCTGCACCACCCTGCTGCGGAAGCGTCGGTGCACGCAGAAACGCTGCTGCATGAGGTCGCGCATGCGGGCGAAGTCGAGCTGTCCCTCGAACTCGTAGATGCCGACGATCATCATCAGATTGCCGGGCGAGTCCATCCGCAGCCACGCCGTGTCGACGGACGACATCCGTTCGCGCTTGCCCATCGGGTCTCCTGAAGGTGTCGCCGTCTGCTGCGGCGTGCCGTGACAGTTCGTGCAGAGTCGCTGCCTATAATAGACGCAGCAGTCGGCCACGCAGCCTGCGTCGGACCGGCGCCGACAATAAATCGAACCCACCAGGAGACATGCAGTGAGCGACCTCAAAGCCAAGTTCGAGCAGGCCGTGGCCGATTCGAAGAACCTGCCCGAGCGGCCCGACAACCAGACCCTGCTGAAGCTCTACGCCTTGTACAAGCAGGGCACCGCCGGCGACGTCGACGGGAAACGTCCCGGCTTCACCGACATGGTCGGGCGCGCCAAGTGGGACGCCTGGAACGAGATCAAGGGGCTGGGCAAGGACGACGCGATGAAGCAGTACGTCAGCCTGATCGAGGACCTGAAAGGCTGAGTCCCGCCGCCGCGAATGAAAAAGGGCCCGCGCTGCGGGCCCTTTGTTCTTTCCGGTCCTGGCTCACGCCTTGCGGCTGGTCTTCTTCGCGGCCTTCTTCGCCGGCGCCTTGGCGGCGGGCTTCGAGGCCGCCTTCCCCGCGTGCGCCAGCAGGCGGTCGAAGTTGTGCTCGATGTGCTCGACGAACTTCGCCTTGAACGGCCGCAGCAGGAAACCGAGCGTGACGTCGAGGTGAATCTCCGTCGTCGTCACTTTCATCTGGCCCTCCACCCCGCTGCGGTGAAAGCGCAGCGTTTCGCCGTGCCACTCGCTCGTGAGGTCATATTCGTTGCCGAGGTCGTCCGCGGCCTTCTGGACCAGCTGCTTCGCCTTCGCCAGCGGAAGGGCGTGGTACTTGATCATCTTGATGTCGGCCATCGTGTCTCCGTTCAGCGGCGGCGGTTCGGCAGGACGTCGGGATTGAGCAGCGACGGCGGCACCTGGCCCGCCAGTGCGGCGCGCGCATTGTCCGCCGCCAGCGTGGCCATCGCAATCCGGGTTCCCCGCGTGCTCGATGCGATGTGGGGCGTCAGCACCGCGTTCTCCAGTTCGAGGAAGCCGGCGTTCAGCGCGGGCTCGTTCTCGTAGACGTCCAGACCGGCCGCCGCGATGCGTCCTTCGCGCAGCGCGGCCACCAGGGCCGCATCGTCCACCACGCCGCCGCGCGCGATGTTGACGAGCACCGCCGTGCGCTTCATCCGCGCCAGTTGATCGGCGCCGATGATGTGGTGCACCGCGGGCGAGTACGGCACCACCAGGACCAGGTGATCGGACTCCGCGAGCAGATCGTCCAGCGTGACGTACCGGGCGCCGCCCTCCTGCCCGGCCGGCAACCGGTTGCGGTTGTGATAGATCACGCGCATTGAAAACCCGGCGGCGCGGCGCGCGATGGCCCGGCCGATGCGCCCCATGCCGAGCACGCCGAGTGTCGTTCCTGCGACTTCCGCGCCGTTGAACATCTCGAACGTCCAGCGTTTCCACTGGCCCGCGCGCAGCCAGCGCTCGGACTCGCCGACCCGTCGCGCCGCCGCCAGCAGCAGGGCCCAGGCGTGATCGGCGGTGGCTTCGTTCAGGACGTCCGGCGTGTTGGTGGCGAGCACGCCATGCCGGGTGCAGGCGGCCAGGTCGATGTTGTTGTAGCCGACCGCGATGTTGGCGACGACCTTCAGCTTCGGGCACTGCGCCAGCAGCGCTTCGTCGATGCGGTCGCCCGCGGTGATCAGCGCGCCGTCGGCGTCGGCCATCGCCCTGGTCAGTTCGGCCGGCCCCCAGCCGACGTCATCCTGGTTGGCAACGAGATCGAACTCGGCGCGCAGGGCGTCGATGAGTTCGGGAAAGACCCGGCGCGAGACGACAACGCGATTCATGGACTTGCCTGCTTCCGAGTTCACTTCGATTGCTGAAGAGCCGGCGGCGGCGCGACGCTGCCCCTCGGAGTGGTGCCAGGATGGAAGCCGATCAGGCCCAGCATGACGAAATACCCGATGACGTACGCGATGGGAACGTGCCAGCCGTGCCGGACCCACTGCACTGCCGAGCGCGCCTGCGAGTACATGTTCGAAAGCGCCACGCCTGCCGATGAGCCGAACCACAGCATCGAGCCGCCGAAGCCCACGGCGTAGGCAAGAAAGCCCCAGTCGTAGCCGCCCTGCTTGATCGCGAGCGCGGTCAGCGGAATGTTGTCGAAGACGGCCGACACGAAACCGAGGCCGAGCGCAGTCTGCCACGAGGGCGACGGCAGTTCCTCCACCGGCATCATCGAAGCGGCAAGCACCAGCGACAGCAGAAAGATCGTTCCCTTCATCGAGGCGGGGACGAGCCGCCAGTCCGGGCGACGCACGTGGCCGCCGATGAAGATCGCGGCCCACACGGCGACGCCGATGAACGGGAACGCGTCGGCGACGCTGTTCCAGAAGAGGTTCACCGCGACGTTGACCGCGATCGCGGAGACCAGGATGAAGGCGACGACACCCAGCGACCACCAGTCGACGCGCGCCCCGGCCTCGGCGTCTTTCTGGATCGGCTGCAGCGCGTGCTGCTGTCTGGCGGCGATGACACCGAAGATCAGCAGCGCCACGATCGCCGCGATGTAGGCCTCGAACACCTCGCGCGGCGGAATCCCCGAAATCCACATCATCGTCGTCGTCGTGTCGCCGACCACGCTGCCCGCTCCGCCCGCATTCGATGCGGCGACGATGCCCGCGAGATAGCCGACGTGCACCTTGCCGCGGAACACGGTGGCCGCCACGGCGCCCCCGATCATGGCCGCCGCGATGTTGTCCAGAAAACCCGACAGCACGAACACCAGCACCAGGAGCACGAAGCCGCCCTTCCAGTCGTCGGGAAGGTACTTCGGCAGGATCGCCGGCACTCGGCTCTCCTCGAAGTAGCGCGCCAGCAGGCCGAAGCCCAGCAGCAGCATGAAGAGATTGGCGAGCACCACCCACTCGTGGCCGAGGTGAACGAAGAACCCGCCGAAACCCGCGCCGGTCCTGAACGGCGAGGCGACGATCTTGTAGGCCGCGATGACCGCTGCGCCGCCCACTGCGATCGGCATCGTGTGCCGATGAAAGAGCGCGACACCGGCCAGGGTGATCGCGAACAGGACGAACTCGACCGCGATTCCGCCGATCATCGGACCCGTGAACGCCACGTCCGCGGCCAGCGCAATGGCCGGTGCCGCGGACAAGGCAACTGCGGCGGCAAACCGTCGCCAACCATGCATGGACTGTCTCCCTTGACGCGCCGATTCTTGTGTCGTCAGTCGGCTGCGATGATGATGATGTGTACCCGGTACGGCCCGTGTGCTCCCAGCACAATCGTCTGCTCGATGTCTCCGGTGCGCGAGGGCCCGGAGACCATGTTCACCACCCTCGGCATCATGGCGGCGACGCCACCGCGCTCGGCGCGCATCAGCGCGAACGCGTCTTCCATGCCCGCGACGATCCGCGACGCCGGCACGAGCGCGATGTGCGTCTCGGGCAGCAGGTGAGTCGAGGCCGGCATGTCACCGCTCGACGTCAGCACCAGCGTTCCCGTCTCAGCCAGCGCGCAGAAGCACCCGGTGATGCCCACCATGTCGGCGCCCTGCGATTCGTCGCGCTTCGGACGCCGCGCTTCGACCTCCACCCCCGCGTCGGCCCACGCCAGCGCGCCGAATTGCGGCCACACCACCGCGCGCTGGAGGCAGCCCCTGCGACAGCCAGGTAACGCGCGACGGCCGACGGAGCGTCGGCAAGCGTCGGCACCTCTTCAACCGTGCTCGCCATCCGTTCCGCCGTCTGGCGGAAGTGCAGCTTGAGATCGCCGCTGAGCACCGGCCGCGGTCCCGCCGGGTGGCGCGCCATGTACTCCTCGGCCGCTGCGCGTTCGGCGTCGCTCAACGCCCCCGACCGGCGCTGGTTGGTGCGGATGCGCTGCAGGATCGCCGCGCGGGCCTTGCTCGTGTCGACCGTCATCGCTGGACCTTCCTCACGAAAGCGTCGATGCGGCGGACGCCCTCCTCGATCGCGGCTTCGCTCGCCGCGTACGAGAAGCGGATGTGCTGCCCGTCGCCTTCGACGCGGGGCCCGAAGTGAATGTCGGCGAGCACCGCGACGCCGGCTTCGTGGAGCAGGCGCTTGCGCAGTTCCTCGGAGTCCTTCGCGCCGATCCGCGCGCACGCCTCGGTGACGTTCGGCCAGGCATAGAACGCCCCGCCGGGCGAGGCGCAGCGAAAGCCCGGCACGTCGTTGAGCAGTCGCACGATCAGGTCGCGGCGTGCGTGGAAGCTCGCCTTCATGCGGTCCGCGTCGTCCTGCGGTCCGGTAAGCGCGGCCAGCGCGGCCCACTGGCTGATCTGCGACGCGCACGATTCCGTGTTGGTGATCCAGCGCGTGAACACCGGCGCGAGCGTCGCGTTGGCGGTGAAGCCGATGCGCCAGCCGGTCATTGCGTACGTCTTCGACGCGCCGTCCGAGATGATCGTGCGCTCGCGCATGCCCGGCAGCGTGGCGATCGACACGAAGTCGCCGTCGTACACCAGCTTGCTGTAGATCTCGTCGGCGTAGATCCACACCTGCGGGTGCCTGCGCAGCACCGCGGCGATCGCTTCGAGGTCCTGCCGCGTCAGCAGGCCGCCGGTCGGGTTGTGCGGCGTGTTGAGGATCAGCAGGCGTGTCCTGGTGCCGATGCGCGACTCGAGCTCGTCGGGGTCGAATGCGAAGGAGCGCGACTCGCGCAGCGGCAGCCCGACCGGCACCGCGCCGTTGGCGACGATCTGCGATTCGTAGATGGGGAATCCGGGCACCGGGAAGATGACCTCGTCGCCGACGCCGTAGTCGGTGACCGAGGCGATGGCGTAGCCGATGAAGGGCTTCGCGCCCGCGCCCACCACGACCTCGTCCGGCGAAATCTCGATGCCGCGCAGCGCGCCCATGGATCGGGCCGCCGCGGCGCGCAGTTCGTCGATGCCGGCCGACGGCGTGTAGCCGTGCTTGCCGCCGCGTACCGCCGCAACGGCCGCGTCCTGGATGTGGGTCGGCGTCGGGAAGTCGGGCTGCCCGATGCAGAAGGAGACGATGTCCTTGCCTTCGCGGATCAGGCGATTGACTTCGGCGAGGACGACGAAGGCGTTTTCGGTGCCCAGCGCACCGGCGCGACGGGAGAGGTTAGGCATGGCGCGGCGATTATAGGAGCGAGGTCATGTCCGGCGGCTCAGGAAGTGCCGTACGCAGGCGCGCGCCAGGGCGCCGGTGGAATCGATGCAGCGCGCGCGCAGCGGCGATTCGATCGCATCGAGCGCGATCGGCAGCTCGGTGCACGCGAGCACCACGGCAGCGGCGCCGCGGTCCAGCGCGGCGGCGATCACCGGCTCCAGGAGCTGCCCGGCCTCACGCGTTGCGCCCCGCTTCACCGCGTCGATCGCAGGCTGCACCGCCCGGTCATACGTCGATTCGTCCGGCGCCGCGAGCGCGATGCCGCGCTGCGACAGGCGCCGCTCGAACACCTGCGTCTGCAACGTGGCGCGGGTCGCCACGATGCCGAGCGCCTGCGCTCCCGCGGGCAGCAGGTCCGCCACGGCGTCGACGATGTGAATGAACGGCACATCGCAGCCGGCGACCAGCCCGTCGTACCAGTGATGCGCGGTGTTGCACGGCATCGCGAGGACGGTCGCCCCTGCCGCCAACAAGCGGTCGCGCGCCGCCAGCAGCGCCGGCAGCGGCGACGGGCCGCCCCGCAGGATCGCCGCCGGTCGCGACGGGATCTGCGGCACCGAGTGGATCAGCACCGGGATGTGCTCGTCATCATCCCGCGCGGGCGTGCCGTCGATCAGCTTGCGGAAGAAGTCCGCCGTCGCCAGCGGCCCCATGCCGCCGATCACGCCGAGCATTGCTAGAGCCCGAGCCGCTCGGCCCAGCCGTGCACGTAGCCGAACAGGCCGACGGCGCCGCCGGTGTGCAGGAACACGATGTTCTGTCCTTTCGTGAACTGACCCTTGCGAATGAGGTCGATCAGGCCGGCCATGGCCTTGCCCGAGTACACCGGGTCGAGCAGGATGCCTTCGGTGCGCGCGACGAGTTCGAGCGCTTCCATCATTCCGGGCGTCGGCAGTCCGTAGCCCGCGCCGACGTAGTCGCAGTTGGCGACGACGCGTTCGCGCGCGACCGCGCCCGGGATGCCGAGCAGTTCCGCGGTCCGCGCCGCGAGCGAATACACCTTCTCTTCCTGCACCGGCCTGCGGCGCGCGCACGCCGATGCCGAGCACGGGAATGCCGGCGCGCGATCCTTCGAGCCCGGCGAGCAACCCCGCCTGCGTGCCGGTGCTGCCCGTCGCGTGAACGAGCAGGTCGATGTCCAGCCCGATCACGTTCGCCTGCTCGGCCAGTTCGAGCGCGCAGGTGACATAGCCAAGGGCGCCGACCGGATTCGAGCCGCCACCGGGAATCACGTACGGCGTACGACCCTGCGACTTCAGTTCGTCGGCAAGCTTCGCCATCGCGCCGTCCATGTCGGTCGCCGCCGGCACATGGCGGATGTTCGCGCCGAGCAGGCGGTCGAGGATCACGTTGCCCGACTTCCGATAGTCCTCGTGCGTGTAGCCGGTGCGGTCCTCGAGGATGATCTCGCACGCCATGCCGAACTTCGCGGCCGCCGCCGCCGTCTGCCGCGCGTGGTTCGACTGCGTCGCGCCCTGCGTGATGACGATGTCGGCTTTCTTCGCCAGCGCCTCGCCGATCAGGTACTCGAGCTTGCGCGTCTTGTTGCCACCGGTCGCCAGCCCGGTGCTGTCGTCACGCTTGATCCACAGGTTCGGGCCGCCGAGCAGGCGGCTCAGGTTCTGCATCGGTTCGAGGGGCGTCGGCGCCTGCGTCAGCCGAACGCGCGGGAAATCGGGCGAGCTTCATGGGATCCTTGCCTGCGGTTGCCTGATCTGGAACACCTGCCGCAGGTAGGCCAGGTACGCCTCGTCCTCGCACATGTTCTTCTCGGGCGAGTCCGACAGCTTGGCCACCGGCTGCCCGTTGCAGCGGACCATCTTGATCACGATCTGCAGCGGCTGGTAGCCGAGGTCGTTGGTGAGGTTGGTGCCGACGCCGAAGGCGATCCGCGCGCGGTCGCGGAACCGCTGGTACAGCTCGATCACCTTGGGAATCGTCAGCGAGTCGGAGAACACGATCGTCTTCGTCTTCGGGTCGACGCGATTGCGTTCGTAGTGCGCCAGCAGGCGTTCGCCCCATTCCATCGGATCGCCCGAGTCGTGCCGGGCGCCATCGAACAGCTTGCAGAAGTACAGGTCGAAGTCGTTCAGGAACGCGTCCATGCCGTAGACATCGGACAGCGCGATTCCGAGGTCGCCGCGGTATTCCTTCGCCCAGGTCTCGAAGCCGAAGATCTGCGAGTCGCGCAGCCGCGGACCGAGCGCCTGGCACGCCTGCAGGTACTCGTGCGCCATCGTGCCCAGCGGCGTCATGCCGTGCCGCGCCGCGTACATCACGTTGCTGGTTCCCGCGAGGTTGTCGCCGAGCCCTTCGCGCAGCGCCACGATCACTTCCTCGTGCCAGAGCCGCGAGAAACGGCGCCGCGTGCCGTAGTCGGCGATGCGCACGCCCTCCATCGCCGGATTCTTCGCGATCAGCGCGATCTTCTCCCGCAGCCGGCGCCGCCCTTCGTCGAAGGCGGGCATCTTCTGCGTGGCGCGGAAGTACACCTCGTTGACGATCGCCAGCACGGGAATCTCGAACAGGATCGTGTGCAGCCAGGGGCCGCGGATGACGATGTCGATCTCGCCGTTCTTCTTCGGCGAAGGATGGATCGTGATGTACTTCGTGTTGAGCTGGAACAGCCCGAGGAAGTCGACGAAATCGCTCTTGATGAAGCGGAGGCCGCGCAGGTACTCGAGTTCCTGCTCGCGGAAGCGCAGCGTGCACAGCGAATGCACGTGCTCGCGGATTTCGTCGACGTAGGGAACCAGGTCGATGCCCGGATTGCGGCACTTGAACCGGTACTCGACACTCGCCCCGGGGAAGTGATGCAGCACCACCTGCATCATCGTGAACTTGTACAGGTCGGTGTCCAGCAGTGACGTGATGATCATCGGACGATTGTAGGGTTATCAGACGCCCAGCACCCGCTGCACCGCGGCGCTCGGCGGCATCAGGTCCTGCCGTGTCGCTCCGCCGGTCACCCGGCCCTGCTCGATCAGCACGGCGCGGTCCGCCATCGACGCGACGAATGCGAGGTTCTGCTCGGACACCAGCACCGCCACGCCGCGCTCCCGCATGGCGAGCACTCGCGTTCCTCATGCCCGCCACGATGATGGGCGCGATGCCCTCGGAGGGTTCGTCGAGGAGCACGACCCGGGGATTGGCGGCCAGCGTGCGCGCCACCGCCAGCATCTGCTGCTCGCCGCCGCTCATCGCGCTGGCCGGGCGGTCCAGCATCGCCGCCAGGTTGGGGAAGAGCGCGAGCAGCTCCGTCTCGGTGAAACCGCCCTCCACGGCCCGCGCCACCAGGCGCAGGTTCTCGCCGACGGTGAGGTCGGTGAAGATGCGGCGGTCTTCCGGAACGTACCCCAGCCCGCGCCGCGCCCGCGCATGAGGCGGCAGCGCGCTGATGTCCTGTCCTTCCAGCAGCACGTGTCCGCGCGTGCGCGCCCCGAGGCCCATCGCTGCCCGCAGCAGCGATGTCTTGCCTGCGCCGTTGCGGCCCACCAGCGCAACGACCTCGCCGGCGGCGACTGTCAGATCGACGTCGAACAGCACCTGCGCGTCGCCGTGGAATGCCGAGACCTGATGCAGGGCGAGCGCGGTCATGCCGTATCGCCCAGATAGACCCGCCGCACCTCCGCGTCGGCGCGCACCGCTTCCGGCGGCCCGTCGGCGACGAGGCGCCCGGCGGACAGCACCAGCACGCGACGCGCGAACCCGAACACGACGTCCATGCTGTGCTCGGTGAACAGCACGGCCATGCCGCGGGCCGCGGCGAGTTCGACCACGAGGCGCATCAGCGCGGTGCGCTCGCCGGGCGCCATGCCTGCCGTCGGCTCGTCCATCAACAGCAGGCGGGGTGACCACGCAAGCGCCAGCGCGAGTTCGAGCCGCTTGAGATCGCCATAGGCAAGCGTCGACGCGGGCGCCTCCGCCCGTTCCGCCAGACCCACCTGCGCGAGCAGCGCGCGGGCGGGCTTCGGTGTCCCGGCTCCAAAGCGGCGCGCCAACGCTGAGCGGCGCATGCACCGCCGACAGCGCGACCTGGGCGTTCTGCAGCGCCGTCATCGAGGCGAATGCCTGGGCCACCTGGAACGTGCGTCCGATGCCGAGCCGGGTCCGCGCCGCGGTGGACAGCCGGTCGAGCCGATGATCGAGGAACTGCACGTATCCGGCATCCGCGGCGAGCTGGCCGTCGACCAGGTTGAACAGCGTGGACTTGCCCGCGCCGTTCGGTCCGATCAGCGCCGCGACCTCGCCGTCGCCGAGCGCGAACGAAACGTCGTCGACCGCTCGCACGCCGCCGAAGCTCTTGCTCAGGTTCGCCACGGCCAGGACGCTCACCCGGGACTCCGTTCGAAGCGACGCCGCAGGAAGCCCACGATGCCGCCCGGAAACAGGACCACCAGCGCGACGATGGCCAGGCCCAGCACCAGCCGCCAGTGATCGGTGGCGCGCACCAGTTCGGTCGACAGGCCGTGATACGCGAGCGCGCCGATCAGCGGGCCGCTCAGCGTCTGCAATCCGCCGAGCAGCACCATCACGAGCGCGTCGACCGACACGGGAATCGAAAACGCGGTGGGGAACACCGCGCCCTTCTGCATCGCGTGGAGCGCGCCCGCGAGTCCGGCGAACAGGCCGCCGGCCGCGAACGCCAGCCAGCGCACGCGCCTGACGTCGATGCCCAGTGCTTCGGCCCGCAGCGGGCTGTCGCGCGATGCGCGCAGCGAAAACCCGAACGGGGCGACCGCTGCGCGCCGCAGCGCGACGAGCGACCCTGCCACGGTGACGAGAGTCAGCCAGTAGAAGCCGAGTTTCCCGGCGAAGGCCGCGGGCAGCGCCGACCACAGGCCGAGCACGCCGTTGTCGCCTCCGGTGACGTCGACCCACTGGATCGCGGTCGACCACAGGATCTGCGCGAACGCGAGCGTCAGCATGGCGGCGTAGACGCCGGCGGAACGCAGCACGATCCCGCCGACGAGCAACGCGATGGCCGCGGCCACCAGCGGCGCCCCCAGCAGCGCGAGGATGAAGGGCGCGTCGAACAAGCGGATCGCCAGCGCGGACGCGTAAGCCCCCAGCCCGAAGAACGCGGCGTGGCCGAACGAGACGATGCCGCCGAGACCCATCGCGAAATGCAGACTCGCCGCCAGCAGCGCGGCGATCGCGATCTCGGTCGCGATCACCACCAGGTAGTCGCCCACGAAAAGAGGCAGCAGCGCCGCGGCGCCGAACCCGACCAGCCACAACCACCGCAGGACCGGAGCCAGCGGCACGAAGGGCGGATGCGACGCCGTCCGCCCGACGACCTCCGCCTGCGGGCGGCCAAGCAGCCCGTGGGGACGCAGGACCAGCACCACCGCCATGACCACGAAGATCAGCACCAGCGTCGACTGCGGCAGCCACCACGTGCCGAACGCGTGCAGCAGTCCGATCGCCAGCGAGGCCCACAGCGCGCCGGTGACGGAGCCCAGGCCGCCAACCACGACGACGACGAAGGCCTCGACGAGGATCGCCATGTCCATCTGCAGGTTCACGGTCTCGCGCGGTATCTGCAGCGCGCCGGCCAGCCCGGCGAGGAAGGCGCCGAGCGCGAACACCGACGTGAACAGCAGCGGCTCGTTGATGCCGAGCGCGCCGGCCGTCTCGCGGTCCTGCGCCGAAGCGCGGATCCACACGCCCCATTGCGTGCGTTTCAGCAGCCACGCGAGCAGCGCGAAGACGAGCGGCCCGACGACGATCAGGAACAGCGTGTACTCGGGGATGAAGGCGCCGGCGATCTCGACGCTGCCGGTGAGGCCGGGCGCGCGCGGCGCGAACCGTTCCTCCGGTCCCCAAACGGCGAGCGCGAGATCCTGCACGATCAGGACCAGGCCGAAGGTCGCGAGCAACTGGAAGATCTCCGGCGCCCCGTAGATCCGTCGCAGCACGACGACTTCGATCAGGGCGCCGAGCAGCGCAACCGCCAGCGCCGCGAGCAGCATGCCGGCGATGAATCCGGCCGTCGTCGTCGGCAGCGCGGCCGTGATCGTCGAGGCCACGTAGGCGCCGACCATGTACAGGGAGCCGTGCGCGAAGTTGACGACGCGCGTGACGCCGAAGATCAGGGTCAGCCCGGCGCTCAGCAGGAAGAGCGTCGAGCCGTAGGACAGGCCCGCGACGAACTGGCCGAAGATCAGGTCCACGTGCAGTCAGGCGGCGCGCCAGCCGCCTGCCTTACTTCTGCGCGTCGGCAGGACGCCGCCTGGCCGCTTCCGCCTCGGGGGGCAGGAAGTCGGCGCCGTGGGCGTACCGCCAGTCGACCATCGTGCCCTTGCCGCCCCGCACGTCGAGCTTGCCGACGAAGGCGCCCATCGTCGACTGGTGGTCGACGCGGCGGAACATCGCCGGGCCGAAGGGCGTGGTCCACTGCAGTCCGCGCATGGTCGCGATCAACTTCTCCGTATCGGTGGACTTCGCCTTGCGCAGGGCCTCCACGATGGCCGTGAACGTCGCATAGCCGACCACCGATCCGAGGCGCGGGGTGTCGTTGTAGCGCTTGTAGTACGCGCTGAAGAACTTCGAGTGTTCCGGGGTGGCGATCTGGTCCCAGGGATAGCCCGTGACGATCCAGCCCTTCGGCGTCTCGTCCTTCAGCACATCGAGGTACTCCGGTTCGCCCGACAGCAGGCTCACCACGGGGACACGCGGGAACAGCCCGCGCAGGTTGCCTTCGCGCACCAGGCGGGGAAGATCGGCGCCGAACGTGACGTTGAAGATCGCCTCGGGGCGGGCCGCGAGGATCGCCTGCACCGTGCTCGCCGCTTCCAGCTTGCCGAGAGCCGGCCACTGCTCCGCGACGAACTCGACGTCGGGTCGCCGCGCCTTCAGCAGCGCCTTGAAACTCGCCACGGCCGACTGCCCGTACTCGTAGTTGGGCGCGATGATGGCCCAGCGTTTCGCGGGCAGCTTCGCGGCCTCGTCGACCAGCATGGCCGATTGCACGTAAGTGCTCGGCCGCAGGCGGAAGGTGTAACGATTTCCCCTTTCCCAGACCAGGGCGTCGGTCAGCGGCTCCGCAGCGACGAACAGGACCCTGGAGCGCAGCGCGTAGTCGGCCACCGCGAGCCCGACGTTGGACAGGAAGGTCCCGGCGAGCAGGGCCACCTTCTCGTTGGAGACGAGTTCCGTGGCGAGGCGGATCGCGTCCTCCGGACGACCCGCATCGTCGCGCGACACGACCTCGATGCGCCGCCCGAGCGCGCCGCCGGCGGCGTTCGCCTCCTCCACGGCAAGCTGCCAGCCCATGCGGTACGGGATGGTGAACTGCGGAATCGTCGAGTAGCTGTTGATCTCGCCGATGCGAATCGGACCCGCCTGGGCAAACGCCTGTTTCAACGGAGTCGCCAGCGCAGCCAGCGCGAGAACCTCACGACGCGTGGTCATTGGAATAGCCTTGTTGTCAGAGGGAAAACGGACGGGGCGACCGAACCCCGTCAGCTAGAATACCGGCTTTGGTGGGCGCATCGTTCCACGATGCGCCGCCGTGCCAATATGGAGCAGACAGGATGACGCACGTCGTCGTCGAATCGTGCATCAAGTGCAGGTACACGGACTGCGTCGACGTGTGTCCGGTCGACTGTTTCCGCGAGGGACCCAACTTCCTGACCATCGACCCGGACGAGTGCATCGATTGCGCCGTCTGCATCCCTGAATGCCCGGTCAATGCGATCTACGCCGAAGAAGACGTCCCCGAGGACCAGCGCGACTTCATTGCCCTGAACGCCGAACTGGCGAAGCAGTGGCCGGCCATCACCCGGATGAAGCCGCACGCCGCGGACGCGGATGAGTGGAAGGACGTGCGCGACAAGCGCCATCTGCTGGAGCGCTGATTGCCTTGATTGCCGAACGGAGGGCCACGAGTCCGCTTTTCGGCCCCTCGTCCGGCCGCCGCCTCAGGGAAATTGCTTATGCCGGGGGTCCCGCGCATAATCAGCCACGACTTCCGGGCGGCATCGGATGGATCGAGCCGAAGCGAGCTGGCCGTTTGCATGGGAACTTTCGGGGAGTATGCGTTGAGCGGAGAGTGCCGTGCTTTATCACCTGCATGAACTGCAGCGCCGTTTCCTGAACCCACTTTCGGTGTGGGCCCAGGCCACATCGGAACTCTTCTCCAGTCCCTACAGCCCCCTCGCCTACACGCCCGTCTCGCGTCGTCTGGCGGCCGGCTATGACCTGCTGCACCGGATCGGCAAGTACTACGAAAAGCCCGAATTCGGACTGCGGAACACCCAGGTCGACGGCAAGGAGGTCCCGATCGTCGAGGAGACGCTGGAGACGAAGCCGTTCTGCAGGCTGCTGCACTTCAAGCGGGTGTGGCCGAACGGCATGGCGAAGCGGCCGGCCGACCCGAAGGTGCTCATCGTCGCGCCCCTGTCGGGCCACCATGCAACCCTGCTGCGTGACACCGTGCGCGCGCTGCTCCCGAACCACGACGTCTGCATCACGGACTGGGTCGATGCCCGGCTGGTGCCGATCGCCCATGGTCCCTTCCATCTCGACGATTACGTCGAGTACGTGATGGACTTCATCCGGGTCCTGGGACCCGACGTGCACGTGATCTCGGTGTGCCAGCCGACCGTGCCCGTGCTGGCCGCCGTGTCGTTGATGGCCTCCGCGAAGGACCCGAAGCTGCCGCGCTCCATGACGATGATGGGCGGGCCGATCGACACGCGCCGCAACCCGACGCAGGTCAACGCGCTGGCCAAGCGCAAGAACCACGAGTGGTTCGAGAACAACGTGGTCTTCAAGGTGCCCTCGGCGCACCCCGGTTACCTGCGCAAGGTCTATCCCGGGTTCCTGCAGCACGCCGGGTTCGTCGCGATGAACCCGGATCGCCACCTGAATTCGCATTGGGACTATTACCTCGATCTCGTCAAGGGCGACATGGACGACGTCGACGGTCACCGCAAGTTCTATGACGAGTACAACGCCGTCATGGACCTGCCGGCGGAGTACTACCTCGACACGATCAAGGTCGTGTTCCAGGAGCATCGCCTGCCGAACGGCACGTGGACAGTGCGTGGCAACCCGGTGCGGCCTCAGGACATCCGCACGGTTGCGCTGTTCACGATCGAGGGCGAACTCGACGACATCTCGGGCAGCGGGCAGACCCAGGCCGCGCACGACCTGTGCGCCAACATCCCGAAGCCGAAGCAGCAGCATCTCACCGCCGAGGGCGCCGGCCATTACGGCATCTTCAGCGGGCGCCGCTGGCGCGAGCAGATTGCGCCGAAGATCGGCGAGTTCATCCGGGCGAACGCCTGAGTCTTCCGCGGTCCGGCCCTCGCGCGAATTGGCTCGTCCGGACAGGGGTGGCAGGCGGGCCGCATCGCCCCTAAAGTCCTTCAGCGGCGCGCCGACCTTGATGGCAGCGCCATTATCTGAGGAGTTCCCATGGTTGTCGCATTCCGCCGTGCCGTCGCCGCAATCGCGGCCATTTGCGTGCTCGGCACCAGCCTGCCCGTGTTGGCGCAGTCCCAGCCGGCGCCCGCACTGATCACCACCGAGGAAGCCACCAGCAGCTCGGTCCGGCAGCGTGTCGGCGAATTGCTCGCGCGCGCCGACGTGCGCGAGGCGCTCGCGATGCGCGGAGTCGAGGCGGCCCAGGTCGAAGCGCGCGTCGCCGCGCTCACAGACGACGAAGCCGCTCTGCTCTCGGATCAACTCGACCGCCTGCCGGCCGGGGCGAGCGACGTTCTCGGCATCCTCTTTGCGGTCTTCATCATCCTGCTGATCACGGACCTCCTCGGGCTGACCAAGGTGTTCCCGTTCACGCGACCCGCGAAGTGACCCGCCGCAGCACCGTTACGGCCCCCGCTGCGGCGGGGGTTTTCGTTTGTGCCGCGCTGCTCACCGCCTGCGCGACGCCGCCCATGACGGCAGCGCTGTCCACGCAGCCACCTTCCGCCGTGGCACGGCAGGCAACGATCGCGCGCGTGCCCTTCGTTCCCCAGGAGGACTACCAGTGCGGCCCCGCGGCACTGGCCATGGTGCTGGGCGCCGATGGTGTGCCCGTTGCCGCCGAGGCGCTGGTGGCGCAGGTGTACCTGCCGGCACGCGGCGGATCGCTGCAGGTGGAGATGCTCGCCGCCGCGCGTCGCCACGGCCGCCTTGCGGTCGTGCTGCCGGGTCGCCTCGACGCGGTGCTGGCGGAAGTCGCCGCCGGCCGGCCGGTGATCGTGCTGCAGAACCTGTCGTTGCCCGTGCTGCCGCGCTGGCACTACGCGGTCGTGATCGGCTACGACCTCGCGCGCCAGGAGATCCTGCTGCACTCGGGCACCACGGCGCGGCTGGCATTGCCGATGTCCGTCTTCGAGCGGACGTGGGCGCGCAGCGGCTACTGGGCCATGGTGGCAACCGTGCCGTCGGACCTGCCCTCCTCGCCAGATGCAGCGGCCCTGCTGACGGCCGTCGCGGCGCTGGAGCGTGTGGACGCCGGCGCGGCCGCGCGTGCCTACGCGGCGCTCACGGAGCGATATCCGTCCCTGTATGGCGCCTGGTTCGGCCTGGGAAACGCCGGCTATGCCATCGGCGACCTCGCCGCCGCGGAGCGCGCGTTCGCCCGTGCCACCGAGATCGATGCGCAGGCCGCGGACGCCTGGAACAACCTCGCGCTGACGCAGCTGGCCCTTGGTCGCCCGGGCGACGCCCGGGTGTCGGCGCAACGCGCAGTGGCGCTTGGGGGACCCCGCGCTGCGCGCTATCGCGAGACGCTCGACGCGATCGAACGCCGCCGCCCGTCCTGAGACGTCGTGCTGGGATAATCCGGGCAGGATGCACGGCCGCCGCCGTGCGAAGCCGCGTCACCTCCCCGCGAACGATGCCGCCCGAGTTTCCAGCCCCGCTGACCGCAACACCGCTGGCCGACCGCATCGATGCGCTGCTGCCGCAGACGCAGTGCACGAAGTGCGGCTACAGCGGCTGCCGGCCGTATGCGGAAGCCATCGCGGCCGGCGAGGCGGCGATCAACCAGTGCCCGCCGGGTGGCGCCGCCGGCATCGCCGCCCTGGGACGTCTGCTGAGCCGCCGCCCGCTGCCGCTGAATCCGGCCCACGGCGCCGAGAAGCCGCTGACCGTCGCCGTGATCGACGAGTCCCTGTGCATCGGCTGCACGCTGTGCATCCAGGCCTGCCCGGTGGACTGCATCGTCGGCGCGCCGACGAAGATGCATACCGTCGTTGCCTCGCAGTGCACCGGCTGCGACCTGTGCCTACCGCCGTGCCCGATGGATTGCATTGCGATGGTCCCGGTGCAGCCCGCCAGGGAGTGGACGCGGGCGGACGCCGAGGCCGCGCGCCGCCGCCATGCCGAGCGCAACGCGCGACAGGCCACCGAAGCCGCACGCAACGAACGCCGGCTGGCGGAAAAGGCGGTTGCCAAGCTTGCCGAGCTCGATGCCCGCGACGACCTCACCTCCGAGCAGGTCACGAGAAAGAGGTCGGTGGTCGAAGCCGCCCTCGCCCGCGCACGGGCGCGCCGGGCCGCGTCCTCACCGTGACTTCCTCCCTTCCTCCAGGCGGACTCCGCTCCCTCGCATGAACCCGTCCAAACGCCGCGCGATCTACGAGACGCTGCGCACGCTCAACCCGCATCCAACGACGGAGCTCGAGTTCTCGACGCCGTTCGAACTGCTGGTGGCGGTCGTGCTGTCCGCCCAGGCGACCGACAGGAGCGTGAACGCGGCGACTCGCGTGCTCTACAAGGTCGCCAACACGCCCGCGGCGCTGGTCGGTCTCGGCGAGGAGCGCCTGACCGGGTACATCAAGACGATCGGCCTCTTCCGCACGAAGGCCCGCAACGTCATCCGGCTGTCGCAGCAGTTGCTCGACGAGCACGGCGGCGAGGTGCCGCGCGAGCGCGCCGCGCTGGAAGCGCTGCCGGGCGTCGGCCGCAAGACGGCCAACGTCGTGCTGAACACGGCGTTCGGCGAGCCGACGATCGCCGTCGACACCCACATCTTCCGGGTCGCGAACCGCACCAACCTCGCGCCGGGCGACACCGTCGAGGAAGTGGAGGCGCGTCTGGAAAAGTTCACGCCCGACGAGTTCAGGAAGGACGCGCATCACTGGCTGATCCTGCATGGACGCTACATCTGCAAGGCGCGCACGCCCGAGTGCTGGCGCTGCCCGATCGCCGAGTGGTGCGAGTTCAAGCCGAAAACGCCGCCTCCGCGGACGCCGGCGCGGCTGCGGCCCGGTCCATCGAATCGCGACGACAGTTAGGCGCCCTCGTGTTCAATCCGTCGAAGGACGATGTCCGCCGCTTCTTCTGCGATGCGTGGACCCGCCATCGCCAGGGCAGCGTGCTGACGCCGCTGGAGTCGATCGCGGTCGGCTGGATCCGGCATCACCCGGAGTACCACGACGAACTGTCGAATGCCGATGCCGCCGTCGCGCGCGACTACAGCATCGACGACGGGCGCACCAATCCCTTCCTGCACCTGTCGATGCACCTCGCGATCGCGGAGCAACTGTCCGTCGACCAGCCGCCCGGCATACGCGCCGCTCATCGCAGGCTGGTCGGGCGGCTCGGCGACGAGCACGAGGCCGCGCACGCGGTGATGGATTGCCTGGGCGAGGTCGTCTGGTCGGCGCAGCGGGCGGGTTCTGCGGTGCCCCCGGCCGAGATGAGCGCGCGCTACCTCGATTGCCTCGAACGCAAGGCCAGCGCCGACTGAACGCGGGTACCAGCGAACCGGCGCAGCAAATGAAAACGGGCCTCGCGGCCCGTCTCACTTCGGCGATTCCGGTTCAGCGCTTGTCGTTGCTCAGCGGACCGGGCAGGCTTGAGAGGTACGCCGAGACGTTGCGGATGTCCTCGCGCGACAGCGGCTTGGCGAGGCCGGCCATGATGGCGTTCTTGCGCGTTCCGGTCTGGTAGTCGCGCAGCGCCTTCTCGAGGTAGTCCACGTACTGTCCGGCCAGTTTCGGATAGGTCGGATCGACCGCCGAGACGAAGTCCTTGCCGTGGCAGGCGGCGCATTGCTGCTGCGCCAGCTGCTCGCCCTTCTTCGCATCGGCCGCGATGGCCGGCTGCGCCGCAAACGCGAGCGCCAGGATGATCAGGCTGTGTTTCATCGTCCGCTCTCCGGTTAGCGGCCACGCTGGGCGTAGTACGCCGCCACGGACGCGATCTGTTCGTCGGTGAGGCCCTTGGCCACCCCGATCATCGTCGGATGATTGCGGTCGCCCTGGCGATAGGCCTTCAGTGCCGCCTCGATGTACTGCTGCGACTGGCCGCCGATCTTCGGCACGCGATACACCTGCGGGAACGAGGCCTGGTAGCCGGGGATGGCGTGGCAGCCGATGCACATCGACACCGGGGCCTCGGCGGCCGATGCCGGCGCGCCGGGTTTCTTGTCTTGTGCCGCCGCGGCGTACGACAGGGTCGCAGCCACGGCAAGCAGCAGAATTCGGGAAAGTTTCATCCGGTTGATCCGTGTTGGAATGGTGGGTTTCCTGGTTCTCGGTCCATGCCGCGCGGGCTGGCGCCCCGCTGCCTCCCCGTAAAACAGCGCGCGATTGTAACGGAGGCGTCCGGCTTCGAGCACCCCTCGGGCGAGCCCGCGCCCGTCCGTGCCCGGTGCGTATACTCGACCGGCCCCTGCCGTCCCTTCCTGATCGTCCTGAATGTCCCCGATGCCGCGCTTCGAAGGATCCAGTACTTACGTCGCCACCGACGACCTGAAACTCGCGGTCAATGCCGCCCTGACGCTGCAGCGCCCGCTGCTGATCAAGGGCGAGCCGGGCACCGGCAAGACGATGCTGGCCGAGGAGGTCGCCGCGGCGCTGGGCATGCCCCTGCTGGCGTGGCACGTGAAGTCCACGACCAAGGCGCAGCAAGGTCTGTACGAATACGACGCCGTGTCGCGCCTGCGCGACTCGCAGCTCGCGGACGTGGAAAGTTCGGCGCGCGTCCAGTCGATCGAGAACTACATCGTCAAGGGCGTGTTGTGGCAGACCTTCGATTCGCCCGAGCCGGCGGTGCTGCTGATCGACGAGATCGACAAGGCGGACATCGAGTTCCCGAACGACCTGCTGCGTGAACTCGACCGGATGGAATTCTTCGTCTACGAGACGCGGCAGACGATCACGGCGCGGCACCGGCCGCTCGTGGTCATCACCTCGAACAACGAAAAGGAACTGCCGGACGCGTTCCTGCGCCGCTGCTTCTTTCACTACATCAAGTTCCCGGACAAGGACACGATGCAGTCGATCGTCGACGTCCACTTCCCCGGATTGCGCAAGGAACTGCTGCAGAACGCGCTGGCCGTGTTCTTCGGCGTGCGCGACCTGCCGGGCCTGAAGAAGAAGCCGTCGACCTCCGAACTGCTCGACTGGCTGAAGCTGCTGGTCGCCGAGCAGATCCCTCCGGAAGCGCTGCGCTCGAAGGACGAGAAGCTCAGCCGTGCCGCCGCTGGCCGGCGCGCTGCTGAAGAACGAACAGGACATGCACCTGTTCGAGCGGCTCGTGTTCATGGCGCGCAACAACCGCTGACCGATGCACACGCCGACGCCTGTCACGCTCGAAGGCCACGGCGTCCGGCTGGAACCGCTCGGCCGCGACCACCACGACGGCCTGGTGACCGCGGCGCGGGACGGCGAACTGTGGAACCTCTGGTTCACGTCGGTGCCCGAACCCGAGCAGACCCACGCGTACATCTCCGCAGCTCTCGCAGGCCAGGAAACCGGTCACATGCTGCCGTGGGCCGTGCGGGATCTGGCGACCGGGCTGATCGCCGGCAGCACGCGGTATCACGACATCGTCGGCGCCGCGCGCCGGGTGGAGATCGGCTACACGTGGTATGCGCGGCGCTGGCAGAAGAGCCACGTCAACACGGCCTGCAAGCTGCTGCTGCTCGGCCACGCGTTCGACGCGCTGGGCTGCGCGGTGGTGGGGCTGCGGACGGACAACTTCAACTTCGCATCGCAGCAGGCGATCGAGGGACTGGGCGCGAAGAAGGACGGCGTGCTTCGCCATCACGCGCCGCGGCGCGACGGCACGGTGCGCGACACGGTGATGTACAGCATCCTCGCGAGCGAATGGCGCGACGTGAAGCGCCACCTGCAAGCCCGCCTGGCGCGGCACGCCTGATCCGGCGCGGTCCCGATGCTGATCGACTTCTTCTTCCATCTGCGCGCGGCCAAGCTCAAGGTCTCGATCAACGAGCTGCTGACGCTGCTCGAGGCGATCCGCCGCGACGTCATCGGACCGTCGATCGACGAGTTCTACTACCTGTCGCGCGCGACGCCTGGTCAAGGACGAGACCCAGTTCGACAAGTTCGACCGCGCCTTCGGCGAGTACTTCCGCGGCGTGACGACACATCTGGACCTCGCCAGGGAAATTCCGGACGAGTGGTTCAAGCAGGTGCTCGAACGCGCCTTCACCCCCGAGGAGATCGCGAAGCTCGAGAAACTCGGCTGGGACAAGCTGATGGAGGAGTTCCGCAAGCGCCTCGAGGAGCAGGACGGCGCCCACCACGGCGGCAATCGCTGGATCGGATCCGGCGGCACGTCGCCCTTCGGGCACGGCGGCGCGCATCCGGAAGGCATCCGCGTCGGCGGCCCGAGCAAGGGCGGCAAGTCGGCGGTCAAGGTGTGGGAGATGCGCGGCTACCGGGACTACGACGACAGCGTCGAACTCGGCACCCGCAACATCAAGGTGGCGCTGCGCCGGCTGCGGCGGTTTGCCCGCGAGGGCGCCGAACTCGAGCTCGACCTGCACGACACCATCGAGTCGACCGCGAAGAACGCCGGCTGGCTCGACCTGAAGCTGGTGCCCGAGCGCCACAACACGGTCAAGGTGCTGATGCTCCTGGACGTCGGCGGCACGATGGACGAGCACATCAAGCGGACGGAAGAGCTGTTCTCGGCGGCAAAGAGCGAGTTCAAGCACCTCGAGTTCTACTACTTCCACAACTGCGTCTACGAGTTCCTGTGGCGCAACAACCGGCGCCGCTACACCGAGCGCTTCGCGACGTGGGACGTGCTGCGCAAGTATCCGCACGACTGGAAGCTCATCTTCGTCGGCGACGCGACCATGAGCCCGTATGAAGTTCTGCAACCCGGCGGCTCGGTCGAATACAACAACGAGGAAGCCGGCGCGGTCTGGCTGCAGCGCTTCTTCAGCACGTTCCCGAAGTCGGTCTGGCTCAATCCCGAGCCCGAGGGCATGTGGCAGTACCGGCAGTCGGTGTCGGTCATCCGCCAGCTCGCCGGCGGCAAGATGTTCCCGATGACGATCGAGGGACTCACGCGGGCGATGCGGCAGCTGACCAAGTAGGCACGCCCTGGATGGTGCCGCACTGACCGCGAGTGGGCGCGCGGCCGGCGCCCGCGTCAACTGACGAAGGGCGGCGCTGCCTTCAGCACTTCGTCGACCGTCGTCTGGCCCTTGGCGATCTTCTCCGCGCCGGAAACGCGCAGCGAACGCAGGCCGTCGCGGGCCGCCTGGCCGCGCAACTCCGTCAGGTCGGCGCCGCGCGCGATCAGCGCGCGCATCGCGTCCGACATGACCAGCAGTTCGATCAGTCCCGAGCGGCCCATGTATCCGGTGCGACGGCATTCGAGGCAGCCGACCGGCTTGTAGACCTTCTCCGGCACATTCGAGCGCCAGGGCGCCACGAGTTCCTTCCACAGCGTCGGGTCCACGGGCTCCGCCACGGTCTTGCAGTGCGGACACAAGGTGCGGACGAGGCGCTGCGCCAGGATCCCGATGAGCGTTGCGTTGACGAGGTAATTCGGCACGCCGAGTTCGAGCAGGCGCGCCACCGACGCCGCGGCGTCGTTGGTGTGCAGCGTCGAGAACACCAGGTGGCCGGTGAGCGCGGCCTGAACCGCCATGTCGGCGGTTTCCTTGTCGCGGATCTCGCCGACCATGATGATGTCCGGGTCCTGCCGCATCAGCGCGCGCAGGCCGTCGGCGAAGCCGAGGTCGATCCCGTGGTGCACCTGCATCTGGTTCAGCGCCGGATCGACCATCTCGATCGGATCCTCGACCGTGCTGACGTTCACTTCGTCCGTCGCCAGTTGCTTGAGCGTCGAGTACAGCGTGGTCGTCTTGCCTGAGCCGGTCGGGCCGGTCACCAGCACGATGCCGGACGGCCGGTGGATCAGGTCCTCCCAGATCTTTGCTTCCTCGTTCGAGAAGCCGAGCTCGGCGTAGCTGCGGACCACGACCTCGGGGTCGAAGATCCGCATCACGAGCTTCTCGCCGAAGGCCGTCGGCAGCGTCGACAGCCGGATCTCGATCTCGCGGCCGGCGTTCGGCCCGCTCGTGACCTTGGTCTTGATGCGGCCGTCCTGCGGGCGGCGCTTCTCCACCACGTCCATGCGGCCGAGCAGCTTGATGCGGCTGGTCATCGCGCCCATCACCCCGGCCGGCACCTGGTAGACCTGGTGCAGCACGCCGTCGATGCGGAAGCGCGCGATGCCCGACTCGCGGCGCGGCTCGAGGTGGATGTCGCTGGCGCGCTGGTCGAAGGCGTACTGCAGCAGCCAGTCGACGATGTGGATGACGTGCGCGTCGTTCGCCTCGACCTTGCCGCCGAGCTCGACCAGCTGCTCGAAGCTCGACACGAGCGGCGTGCTGCCGGTCTTGGCCGCGCCCTTGACCTGCTGCGCGAGCTTGTAGAACTCCGTGGTGTAGCGGGCAACGTCGATCGGGTTCGCGACGACGCGCTTCACGCTCTTCTTCGTGATCTGCTCGATCTCGCGTTCCCAGCCCGTCTGGAAGGGCTCGCTGGTCGCGATCGTCACCTCGCCGGACGTCATGGCGACCGGCAGGATCGAATAGGTGCTGGCGTAGGACGACGACATCACGTCGACGACGCGCGTGAAGTCGACGCGCAGCGGATCGATGTGGAAGTACGGCAGGGTTGCCTTGGCCGCGAGCCACTGCGTCAGGGTTTCCAGGTCGAGCAACTGCCGTTCCGCGCTCGGCGCGCGGTAGTTCATCTCGGCCAGCACCACCAGCGGATGCCCGGCACGCTCGCGTCCGCCGGACTGCTTGAAGCGCTCGGCGTCCGTGGCCGAGAGCATGCCGTCGGCCACCAGCTGCTTGACGACGTACCCGCTGGTCACGCGGCCGCTCGGCACCGGAACCGAATGCGAGCGCGAATGACGGGAATCGGACCCCGAGGTCTTCAGGGCGCCGGCTGCGTCTTTCGGATTCATGGCGCGATCACGCGGGCTGCGAGACGGCGTACCGGTTCGCCAGTGCCTTCGCGCGCTCGGGCGCGCCTTCGAAGTCGGCCACCACCGCGTCGACCGCCCGCTTGGTGAGCGGCACGCTCTCGAGTGGCTCGATGTACTTGCGCGCCAGGTAGGACTTGAGGATCTCGGCCGACAGGACGTGCGCCTTCTGGTCGTGTTCGCCCGCGAACAGGAACAGCGTGCGCAGCGGGCTCATCCAGCGCAGCTTGACGCGGTTGAAGTCCATCCCGTTCCACAGCTTGAACCAGTTGCCGCGCTGCCAGCGGCCGATCTCTTCCTGCGCGCGCGCGTCCTCGACCGGATCGAGCTTCGCCACGTCGGTCATCGCATCCGGCATGACGATGTCGGCCTTCTGCTCCGCCGCGTGGCGCATGATCAGGCCAGTCGAGACGCGAATGCCGCCGGGGACGGTAGTGACCGGGAAGATGCCCGACAGCTGCATGCCGTCGATCTTCGCGCGCAGCTCGGACGTCAGCAGGCTCGACTTGATGTAGGTCGCCTGGTCCACCGGCTTCACCGCCATCGCGTGCGACTCCATCAGCTGCCTGAAGAACTCGTCGCGGTCGCGCTCGGGCACGTTGATGAGCCCCAGCCCGTCGCGCAGCACCCGCACCATGTTCGGGATCAGCTTCACCAGCTTGCTGCGGTCCTCGTTGCTGGCCTTCGGCTGCACCGACCACACCAGTTCGTGGATCACCTCGCGGAACGCCTTGGCGAAGCCGGGCTGCGCTTCGTTGCGCACCGTGGCCGCCACCAGCACCTTGACCCAGGCGCCAAGCAGGAACTCCTTGATGTACGGCTCGAGGTCGACGCGCTCGAACGCGCGGCGCACCTGGATGGTCGTGTTGATCGTCAGGATCTCGTGCTTCTCGGCCGCCTCGAGCGCCTTCTTCGCACGCGACACCGGATCGCTGTCCCCGGGCTCGATGTCCGACACGAACTTGTCGAACTCGCCGTACAGCCGCTCGAACACCGTGATGTCGGTCTCGAAGTTCTTGAGGATGTCGGTGACGACGCGATCGACTTCCTTCAGGTAGCGCTGGTTGTCGTCGCCGTAGGGCTCCCACCCCGCCGACGTCCCGGCGATGCGGTCGATCAGCTTGCGTGCCGGGTGCGCGCTCGAGGCGAAGAAGGCGGCATCCATCAGCGCCGCCTTCAGCACCGGAAACTGCAGGCGCGAGATGCGCGCCTTGATCTCGGCCGGCACCTGCTTGTCCTGCATCACGTGGTCGAACAGCATGCCGACGAGTTCGATCGTCAGCTTGTCGACGGTGCGGGTCGACTTCGAAATCAGTTCGGCGCGCAGTGCGCTGACCGACTCCGGAACCGGCAGGGTCGAGAAATCGCCGGCCGGTCCGAGCCCTTGCAGGTCGTATTGCTGGAACTCGCCGACCGACTGCAGCAACTGCTGCGGCGCCGGCCCGACCGACGGCAGCGACGGCAGCCGGGATCCGCGCGCGTTGGCTTGCAGGCGCGTCAGCAGGCCGCCGAGCAACATTGCCGGCTCGTCGGGGCCCATTGGAGGGGCCGGCTGCGCCGCAGCTTCCCGGCGCGCCGCCCTGGGTCGGCAGGCCGGACGGGACGCCGCCGGGCATCACTCCCGGCGTTCCGGTACCGCTTCCCGTCGTCCACCCTGCCGGCGACGTCAGTCCTCCGGGGATGGTGGCGCCGAAGCCGGCGCCGGGCCCCTTGGGAACGGCCATCGTGCGGCGAATCGCCTTCACGTCCACGCCATGGCGCGCGAAGTGATCGAGCAACTGCCGCACGATGCGGGCCAGTTCCTCGCCGAACGGTTTCTCGAACAGCGTGAGGAAGTATTCCCACGCCTCCTTGTGCAGTTCCGTCTCCTCCGCCGCGCGCAGCAGCGCACGCACGTAGACCGACGGACCCAGCGGGTTCTCGGACATGCGGATCGAACCGCGTCCGAGCAGGAAGCCGACGACGAGATTGAGGTCGCGCAGCGGATGGTCCGCGTAGCCGGCGACCTTGCTCGCATGGCGGTCCACGACCGCCGTGCTCTCCACCGAAATCGAATCGACCAGCGACAGGGTCTCGGCATCGAGCGCCGGCGCCGGTCCCTGCGCGCGTCCAAGCGTCAGTTCGTTGAGGTACTGGTCCTGCGCCTCCTGGAGCCGATCCATGAAGGCATTGCGCAGGTCCGAACTCTTGGCGGAGAGATGGCGCTGGACCAGGGGCGAGCCGACGTCGAAGTCCCACTTGCCCGACAGTTCCTCGAGCAGCACCTTGGTGATGTCCGGAAACGAGGCGCCGATGAGCTCGGACGAAATCGCCATCGCGGAGCGGAGCAGCGCCGACGCCTGCGATGCGCTCACATGGGGGATCTCGCCGCTGGAGCGGTTCGCTTCTGGGGTGGGCGGGAACTCCATTGCATGTGGCCGCGAGGCCGCGATCCTTGCCGAACTATAGGCGTCCGACTCTATCGACGTGGTGTCGGGTGTCAAGCGACTTTGCGGGGGTACCAACCTCCCAAATTGCAGGCATTGGCCGATTCAGACCGAAAGCCGATCCGTCAGTCCGTTGGCCGTGCGCAGGCCGGACACCCAGCGCCGCGCGGGCAGCGTCCAGCGCGCCTCGAGTTCCGACGCGCGTTCCAGCAGCGCCGCGATGGACACCGCCAGCGGCGGGCCGGCGAACGCCAGGACGATGCGGTTGCCTTCGTCGACCTCCGGCAAGGCGAGCGCCCGGTCATCGAACGCGGCGCAGATGCGCTCGAAGCTCGGCTCGAACCGGCGCCCGAACAGGTTGAAGGCCGCCACGCCGGGCCGGTTCAGCGCCACGCGGCAGGTCCGGTAGAACTCGACGTCGTCATAGACGGGCCCGCGCGCGTGCGCGTCGTACAGATCCACCTGCAGCCAGTCGGCGCGCCCGCGCTGCTTCGGGCGGGCGATGAAGTCCCTCGCATCGTCATGCACCACGGTGAGGCGCGCATCGTCGTCCGGCAGCAGGAACCACCCCCGCGCCGCCTCGATGACCGCCTCGCTCAGTTCGATGACCACCACCTCCGCGCTCGGCACATGGCGGTGGCAGAACTTGGTGAGGGCGGCCGCGCCCAGGCCCAGTTGCACGATGCGGCGAGGTTCGGGCAGGAACAGGCCCGCCGCCATCATCTGCTGCTGATAGGCGAGTTCGAGGGCGTACGGGCGCGCGATCCGCATGCCGCCCTGGATCCACTCGGTGCCGAAATGCAGATAGCGCATGCCGTCCTCTTCGGACAGCGTGACGCCGCTGGGTTTCTTGCGCCGCTGCGCCACGGGGTCGCCCCGCCCTTTTCCGGCGCGGCTCGCGTTACGCGGCAACGGCGGTGCGCTCGCCCTGCAGGTCGCGCATCAGGTCGCCGACCACGCGTTCGAACAGCGGCGCCTTCTCGGCGCTCCGGATGCGGCCGGCGCGCACGTAGCCGCGCAGGAACAACGGCGCCAGCGAGTGCGCCTTGCCCGTCTCGGCGGAGGTGAACAGATAGAAGTTGCGCCGCGGACTGACCCAGCGCAGGCGCACGCGCTCAGTCTGCTGGCCTGTCCACAGATCGAACCAGGAACCGCGCTGCCAACCCTCGATCATCGCGTCGATGGCCTCGTCGCTCAGTTCCTCGACCGAGATCATTTCCTCCGGCGCGACGGTCAGCGCCTCTTCCAGCAGGTTGACTTCAGCGTGGTTCGCCGCGACCGCGCTGCGTACGACTTCGGCAGTGATCGTCAACTGCTGCTGCGGCTCGTCCGGCTGCGCCGGCGGCGGCTCTTCGATCTTGACCTCGTCGATGCGGCGGCGCATCGCGCTCTGGTCGAGCGGCGCGCCGGTGCCATAGGCGACTTCGAGCGCCTTGACCGCCTGCGCATGCGACGCCATCAGCTTGCCGAAGAATTCCTGCATCTGCGCGGTCGGCAGTTCGATCAGTTGCAGACCTTCGCGCAGCGTGTTGAGCACGGCGGGAATCGTCTTGACCAGCCGCTTGCGGTCGTCCGGGTTGATCTTCGGCTGCACGCTCCAGATCAGGTCGGACACGGCATCCCGGAACTTGCGGGCGAAATCGGCCTGCGTGCGCTCGCGCAGCGTGGCCGCCACCAGCACCTTGACCCACACTTCGAGCAGGAAGTCGCGCAGGTAGGACTCGATCTGCAGACCGTCGAAGGCGCGGCGGATGCCGATGGCCGCGTTGATGGCCATCACCTCGCGCGTCTCGGCTTCCTCGAGCGCGCGCTTGGCCCGGGTCACCGGGTCGTCATCGCGCACGCGCTCCTCGGAGAGGTACTTCTCGAACTCGTCGAGCGCCTTCTCGAAGATCGTCGGACCTTCATTGATCGCCACGAGCACCGTATTGATCGCCCGGTTCACCTCTGCGAGGTAGCGGACGTTTTCCTCGCCCTCCGGCAGCCAGCCGACCGCCGTACTGGCAATGCGGTCCATCAGCCGGCGGGCCGGCTGCACCGGCGACACGAAGAGTTCGGCATCGGCCAGCGCAACCTTCATGATCGGAAACTGCAGGCGCGACAGTGCCGTCTTGATTTCCGCCGGAATGTGCTTGTCCTGGTGGATGCGGTCGAACAGCATGCCGACGAGTTCGATCGTCAGCTTGTCCACCTGCCGCGTGGCCTTCTCCGCCACGTGCTGGCGCAGATGATGTTCGTCGCGCTCGCTGATCGCGGCGGCCGCCGCGCCGTTGCGTCCGGTCATCGTGGCGAGCGCATTGAGGCGCTGCACCTCGTTGATCGATGCCAGGAGGGCCGGCTCGATCGCGGCGAACTGGACCGGCACGCCGGGAGCAATGGGCACCGCCCCGGCCGATCCGGTGATCGGGAACCCCGGCGCGGCGGAAGGAATGGCATCGACACGCTCGAACATCGCTCCGGCAGGCGGCATCGCCGGGACCGCTCCGCTCGCCACCCCGACGGGTTGCACCTGCATGCGGTGATACAGCGCGCTCAGCAACTGTTCGGCGGTCGCTCCGGTGATCGTGCCCGTGACCTGGCCGGCCTGCGTGACCCGGCCCGTGCCGGCCATGGTGTTGCGGAATCCGGCCACCGTGTTCCTGAACGCGGTCGCCGCGACCTCCTGGACGCCCTGCTCCTCGAGCTGCTTGTTCAGCTCGGCGTACATGGTCACCAGGGGACTCTGCAGCGCGGCGTCGAACGCCTTCACGACGGTCTTGCGCTCATCGCCCTTGAAGCCGACCTTGTCCACGGCGTCGCCGAGGGCGCGGCAGTAGCGCAGCGGGTGGAAGGGATTGTCCCGATCACCCAGCGCCGGCATGTTGAGCGCGCGCGCGATCCGCTGCGTCAGCGGCGTGTAGGCCGAGTCGGCCGCGTTGCGGATGCGCGCCGCAATGCGGTCCACCATCATCTGTTCTTCCATCTGGTCGAAGCCGACCAGCGACAGGCCGGCGGCCGAGGCGGCCGGCGGCGGCGCCGCTGCGTCCTTGCGGCCGGTCAGGACGTCCTCGACGGCGCCGTCGATCTCCTTGTCGACAGCGGCGAAGAAGGCCGCGGAAAACGTGCGGTAGTCGACCAGCAGGCCGCGCACGGACTTCTTCAGCGTCCCGCTTGCCTGTGCATCGTTGTCGATGGACTGGATCGCCTCGCGCGTTGCCTCCATCAGCAGCGGGTCGAGGATCTTGCGCGCGGTCTCGCGCAGATCGGCGAGGCTGCGCTGCAGGGCGGTACGGCTCGGTCGACCGGATCCGGGTGTGGTCTGGGTGCTCATCAGTCGTTTCGTTGGCGCGCGCGATGGCGAGCCTCCGAGGAAGATTAGCGGAAGACTTCGTGCGCACTCAAAACGTAATGCACACGCATTTGCCCGCATCTCCGGGAATCGACCCCGGCCGAAGACGTCAGCCGAAGGGGCCGCGCTGCCACCACGCCCGCCAGATTGCCAGCTTCTGTTCGTACGTTCGTCCCGCATGCGCGGGGCTGGACGACGGCAGCACGGTCGTGGTGTAGCCCGCATTTCCGAAAACGGGGGCGAAACGACCCGCAGTTCCACCGTTAAACGCAACGTCGACCAGCAGGGGTGCGCGCCGCTTGAGTCGCGTGAATGCGTTGGCGCGTGGATTCGTGATCGAGGCGTCGAGACTGCCCTGCCGGTCACAGGCGTCCAGCACGTCCCAGAGGCCGATCCGGTGGGCCAGCAGCCGTGCGAGGCGCACCTCGTACGGCCGTCCGACCATCGGCTCCCCGATCAGGTCTCCGATCAGGCGCCAGAACTGATTGCGCGGATGGGCGTAGTACTGCCCCGCCGCCAACGATGCCTCGGACGGAAAGCTGCCGAGGATCAGGCGGGTGACCCGCCGGTCGAGAACCGGCGGGAAGCCTTTCAGGCCGGGTGCACGGCTAACGGCCGACCTCGAGCAGCATGCCGTTCAGGCGCTTCACGAATGCGCCCGGATCGTCCAGTTGTCCGCCTTCGGCGAGCACCGCCTGGTCGACCAGCAGTTCCAGCCAGTCCTTCACGCGCGTCTCCTGCGGCTCGTCCTTCAGCCGCTGCACCAGCGGATGATGCGGATTGAGTTCGAGTATCGGCTTGGCGGTCGGCGCTTTCTGGCCCGCGGCCTTCAGCAGCCGCTGCAGGTGCCCGCTCATCTCGTGCTCGTCGGCCACCAGGCAGGCCGGCGAATCGGTCAGACGGAACGTGACGCGCACGTCCTTCACGCGGTCCGCGAGCGCGGTCTTCGCCTTCTCGACGAGCGCCTTGTATTCGTCGCCGGTCTCTGGCCTGCGCCGCCTTCTCGGACTCGTCGGCAAGCTCATCGAGGTCCAGCGAGCCCTTGGCGACCGACGTCAGTGCCTTGCCGTCGAACTCCGTCAGGAACGACAGCATCCACTCGTCGACGCGGTCGGTCAGCAGCAGGACTTCGACGCCCTTCTTGCGGAAGATCTCGAGGTGCGGACTGCCGCGCGCGGCCTCGAGCGTGTCGGCCGTCACGTAGTAGATGTGCTTCTGCCCTTCCTTCATCCGCCCGACGTACTCGCCGAGCGCGACCGCCGGTTCGTCCTCGTGCGCGGTGCTGCGGAAGCGCAGCAGCTTCGCGAGGCGTTCGCGGTTGGCCGCGTCGTCGCCCACGCCTTCCTTCAGCACCTGCCCGAACTCCTTCCAGAAGCCGGCGTACTTCTCCTTCTGGTTCTCGGCCAGGTCCTCCAGCAGCGACAGCACGCGCTTGGTCGAGCCTTCGCGGATCGCCTTGACGTCGCGGCTTTCCTGCAGGATTTCGCGCGACACGTTGAGCGGCAGGTCATTGCTGTCGATCACGCCGCGCACGAACCGCAGGTAGGGCGGCATGCAGCTGCTCGGCATCGTCCATGATGAACACGCGCCGCACGTAGAGCTTGATGCCGTGGCGCTGGTTGCGGTCCCAGAGGTCGAACGGCGCGCGCTCGGGCAGGTACAGCAACTGGATGTACTCGGCGCGGCCCTCGACCCGGTTGTGGGTCCACGCGAGCGGCTCGCCGAAGTCGTGCGACACGTGCTTGTAGAACGCCTTGTACTGCTCGTCGGTGATGTCCGATTTCGCCCGCGCCCACAACGCGTTCGCCTGGTTGACGGTCTCGAGCTCATCCGTCACGCGGAACTCGTTCCCGTCCTCGTCCCACTGCTCCTTGCGCATGCGGATCGGCAGCGAGATGTGGTCCGAGTAGCGCGTGACGATGCTCTTCAGCTTCCATGCCGACAGCAGCTCGTCCTCGCCGTCGCGCAGGTGCAGGATCACGTCGGTGCCGGCCGCCGCCCGCTCGCCCGGCTCCACCGTGAACTCGCCCGCGCCATCGCTCTCCCAGCGGATGGCCTCGGCCGGAGGCAGTCCGGCGCGGCGCGACACGACGGTGACCCGGTCTGCGACGATGAAGCTCGAATAGAAGCCCACGCCGAACTGGCCGATCAGCTGGGCATCCTTCTGCTGGTCGCCGGTGAGCTGCGCGAAGAACTCGCGCGTTCCCGACTTCGCGATCGTGCCGAGGTGCTCGATCGCCTCGGCGCGGGACAGACCGATGCCGGTGTCGGACACCGTGATCGTGCGTGCGGACTTGTCGAAGGCGACCGTGATGGACAGTTCCCCGCGCGCCTTCGAGCAGTTCCGGCCGGGTCATGGCCTCGAACCGCAGCTTGTCGCAGGCGTCCGACGCGTTGCTGATCAGCTCGCGCAGGAAGATTTCCTTGTTGCTGTACAGCGAGTGGATCATCAGCTGCAGCAACTGCTTCACTTCGGCCTGGAAGCCCAGCGTCTGCCTGGTGCTGTCCGTGTTCGTGGCTTCTGCGTGCGCCCCCATGGTGCTCCTTTCGGTTCTCGATGACTTCGCGCGGCAGATGGGGACGGGCACCGGGTGTTTCAAGCACCCCGCGGACCTGCCGCTATGCTCGCGGGAGCCGCCAGGAAGTCACCGAGCCATGACCGAGTTCCGCTACTACACGTGCGACGTCTTCACCGACCGGCCTTTCGGCGGCAATCCGCTGGCCGTGCTGACCGACGCGCGCGGCCTGGATGACCGCGCGATGCAGGCCATCGCTCGCGAGTTCAATTACTCGGAAACGACCTTCGTCCACCCTCCGCGGACCCGCGCCACACCTGCCGGTTGCGCATCTTCACGCCCGGCGGCGAACTGCCCTTCGCCGGCCATCCGACGGTCGGGACCGCCTTCGTGCTGGCCAGCACCGGCGCCGCGCCCGGCGCGAGCGACATCGTGTTCGAGGAAGGTGTCGGGCCCGTCCATGTGCGCGTCGAGCGCGCCGGCGGACAGGTCGTCGCCTGCACCCTGACCGCCGCGCAGGCACCGCGCCGGGTTGCCACCATCAATCAGCGCGTCCGGCTCGCCGCCATGCTCGGACTCGGTGCGGACGACGTCGCCGCGCGCGCGGAAGTGTGGTCCTGCGGCGTGCCGTTCACCGTCATTCCGCTGGCCACGGTCGAGGCGCTGCGGCGCGCGCGGCTCGACCACGGCCGCTGGTCGCGCCTGCTCGGCGAGCACGAAGGCCGGAAGGTCTACCCGCTCGCCCGCGTCGACGATGCGACCTGGCACGTGCGCATGTTCGCGCCATCGCTCGGCGTGGCGGAGGATGCGGCCACCGGGTCGGCCGCGGCGGCGCTCGCGGGCTGGCTCGTGGCCCGGCAGCCCGAGGCGCGTGGTACCCGGCGTTGGCGCATCCTGCAAGGCGCCGACATGGGCCGGCCCAGCGAAATCGCCCTCGAGGCCGACGTGACGGACGGTGCCGTCACCGCGGTGCGGGTCGGCGGGCGCTGCGTGATGATGGCCGAAGGGACGCTGCGGCTATAGCACCGCCCGACCGACCGTGGCGACGGCGATCGTGACGATGCCCAGCACCAGGTTGGTCGTGACCAGCTGGCGCACCTGATTCAATTGCTGGGCCGCCAGCGGCCAGTCGGCAGCGATCACGGCGGCCTGCAGCCGCCTGAAGGGCGAGAAGCGGATGTGCAGGAAGATCGCCATCATCGCCAGCCCGATGGCGAACATCACGTGCACCGACAGGTGAGCGTTGCGAAAGCCTCCGCCGCCCAGGATCATCGCCAGGCCGCTCGCGAGCACCGCGACGATCGAGATGCCGACCCAGACGAAGAAGCGCGCGAGCGTGCCGGCCGATCAGCGGAAGCCGCTGCGGCGGCTGCAGCACCGCGACGGCTGCCGGCCGCACGGCCACGTGCATCACGAACATCCCGCCGACCCAGACAACGACGCCCAGGACGTGCAGCAACAGCATCGAGGTGTAGAGGAGCTTCATCGCGATCCGTCGTCCAGTGAAAGAGAGCCGCCTCGCCCTCAGCTGCCAGGGCTGCGCACCCGCGCCAAGCGGAACGGTGGCTTCAGCTTCGGATCCACCAACCTGCCCTTGCGCGCGCGATGGCCGCGCTGGGCCTCGAGGGCCGCGCCCGCCAGCGTCAGCTCGACCGGCTTGCCGGCAGCGCCTTTCGTCGCGTGCAGCACCGCGCCCGACCTGGCGGCCGGAAGTGCGACGAGCAGCTTCTCGCCGTCGTCCAGGTCCATCAGCGTCACGCCGCGGCCGCCACCCGACAGCGCCTTGACCTCCGCCATGTCGAACGCCAGCACCCGGCCCTTCTCGGACAGACACATGAGGATCCGTTCCGCGGCCGGGTTGAACGTCTGCGGACGCAGCGGCTCGGCGCCTTCGTCGACGTTGATGAACTGCTTGCCGCCCTTCTGGCGCGACACCAGGTCGCCAAGCGCCGCCGTGAAACCGTAGCCGTTGGTCGTGGCGAGCAGCAGCGGAGTCGCGGAGGCGCCGGCGACATAGCCGATCAGGCGCGAGCCGGGAGCGAGATCGATCATCGACGTCACCGGCAGGCCGTCGCCGCGGGCCGATGGCAGCTGCGCGACCGGCATCGAGTAGACGCGGCCGTTGCTGCCGATGGCGACCAGCGCGTCCACCGTGCGGCACTCGAACGCGGCGTAGAGTCCGTCGCCGGTCTTGAACGTGAACTGCGACGCGTCGTGCCCGTGACCGCCGCGCGCGCGCACGAAGCCCATCTCCGACACGATCACGGTGACCGGTTCGTCGGCGAGCTTCACTTCGAAGGTGGCGCGCTCGGCTTCCTCGATCAGCGTGCGACGCTTGTCCTTGTCGCCGTACTTCTTCGCGTCGTCCTCGATCTCCTTGCCGACCTGCTTGCGCAGGACGCTTTCGGAGGCGAGCAGCTTGCCGAGCGCCGACTCTTCCTTGCGCAGGTCCGCCAGCTCCTGCTCGATGCGGATGCCCTCCAGGCGCGCCAGCTGGCGCAGGCGGATCTCGAGGATGTCGTCGGCCTGCCGCTCGGACAGCTTGAAGGCCTTCATCAGGTCCGCCTTCGGCTCGTCCGAGTTGCGGATCAGCTTGATGACCTTGTCGATGTTCAGCAGGATCGCCTGCCGGCCCTCGAGGATGTGGATCCGGTCCTGCACCTTCTGCAGCCGGTGCTGCGAGCGGCGTCGCACCGTGGCGACGCGGAACTCGATCCACTCGAGCAGGATTTCCGTCAGCGGCTTGCAGCGGGGGCGCCCGTCGCGCCCGATCATCACCAGGTTGATCGGCGTGCTCGACTCCATGCTGGTGTGCGAGAGCAGCACCCGCGCCAGTTCGTCGCGGTCGACCTTCGACGTGCGCGGCTCGAACACCAGCCGCACCGCGACGTCCTTGCCGGATTCGTCGCGCACGGTGTCCAGCACGGACAGGACGAGTTGCTTGGTCTGCGTCTGCTCCGCCGTCAGCGCCTTCTTGCCGGCCCGGATCTTCGGGTTCGTCAGTTCCTCGATTTCCTCGAGCACCCGCTGCGCGGAGGCGCCGGGGGGAAGTTCGGTGACGACCAGTTGCCACTGGCCGCGCGCGAGTTCCTCGAACTCGTAGCGCGCGCGCACCTTCACGCTGCCGCGTCCCGATGCATAGACGTCGCGGATTTCCTGCGCCGGCGAGATGATCTGCCCGCCTCCCGGAAAGTCCGGCCCCGGCATGGCGCGCAGGACCTCGTCGACGTTCGCCGTCGGGTCCTTCAGCAGCAACAGCGTGGCGTTGGCCACTTCGCGCAGGTTGTGCGACGGAATCTCGGTGGCCATGCCGACGGCGATGCCCGATGCCCCGTTGAGCAGCACGAACGGCAGGCGGGCCGGCAGCAGCCGCGGTTCCTGCGTCGAGCCGTCGTAGTTGGGCATGAAGTCCACCGTGCCCTCGTCGATTTCATCGAGCAGCAGGCGGGCGATCGGCGTCAGCCGCGCCTCGGTGTAGCGCATTGCCGCGGCGCCGTCGCCGTCCCGGCTGCCGAAGTTGCCCTGGCCGTCGATCAGCGGATAGCGCAGCGAGAAGTCCTGCGCCATGCGGACCATGGCGTCATAGGCGGCCTGGTCGCCGTGCGGGTGATACCGGCCGAGCACGTCGCCCACCACGCGCGCCGACTTCACCGGGCGCGCGCCCGAGGCGAGTCCCATCGCGTTCATCGCGTACAGGATGCGCCGCTGAACCGGCTTGAGCCCGTCCGCGCCGTCCGGCAGCGCGCGGCCCTTGACCACGGAAATCGCGTAGTCGAGATACGCCTGCTGCGCGAAGCGGCCGAGCGTCAGCGCGTTGTCGTCATCCCCGCCGTCACCCGGGGGGAAAAGTGTCTGTTGTTCGAGCATCGGGGAGATCGCGCGCGAATGGCGCGTGCCGGCGATTTTACGTCAGCCGCCGCAGGACCCCGCCCTGGCGATGGTCACCCCTGCTTCTATACCCGGCACTGCTCCGCGAACTTCATGTAGAGGGCACGCGCCTGCGTGGCCACCGGCCCGATCGGCAGATCGTGCGATCCGTAGCGCGTGCACGGCATCACCTTGCCGTAGTTGCCGGTGCTGAAGATCTCGCGCGCCTGCTCGAGTTCGGCCGGCTGGACGGCGCGCTGCTGCACCGTGCACGCCAGCCTCGGCCAGCAACGCGATCACCCGCGCGCGAGTGATCCCCGCGAGGAAGGTTCCGTTCGCCGCGGGCGTCACCACCGAGCCGTCGGCCGCCACGAAGAACAGGTTGGCCGTCGAGAACTCGGCGACCTGGCCGTCCGGATCGAGCACGACGGCGTTGTCGAAGCCGGCCGACTTCGCCTCGCGCAGCGCGCGGGCCACGTTCGGATAGAGCGCCGAGGCCTTCGCGTCGGTGGTGGCGGCGAGCGGCGACGGCCGGCGACGGCTCGACAGCATCGCCGAGAAGCCCGCGAACGGCGGCATGGGAGCGTCGAACAACGTCAGCGCGAAACCCGAGTCCGTCGGCACCAGCAGCCCCTCGGTGCCGAACACCAGGGGCCGGATATAGAGGTCGGCGTCCGGCGGGTAGCGGTGGATGCCCTGGATGCAGAGGTCGACCATGTCGTCGACCGTGAGCGGAACACCGAGACCGACGCGCTCGGCCGATTCGAACGTGCGCTGGCAATGCGCGCGCAGGTCGGGCGCCATCCGGTGTATCGACCGCGCACCGTCGAACACCGTCGATGCCAGCCAGACGCCGTGATCCATCGCGCCGATCAGCGGCGTGTTGCCGTCGCTCCAGTGTCCCTTGAACCAGGTCGTGTACATGAATGTGAGTGAATGAGGGTTCAGTGCATCAGCGATCGTTCGCGGCCGATGCCGCGACGGTCGATGAAGAGTTTCAGGAAGTCGTCGCTGCTCATCGGACGCGCGAACAGGTAGCCCTGCGCCGAATCGCAGCCGAGGTGCTGCATCCACGTCTGCTGCGCCTGCGTCTCGATGCCCTCGGCCGTCACATTGATCCCGAGCGACCGCGCCATTTCGATCACCGCCTTCACGATCGTCAGCGTGCGCGCGTCGCGCATGCACTCGACCGTGAAGCTGCGGTCGATCTTGAGCCGGTGGATCGGCAGGTCGCGCAGGTGCGCCAGGCTCGAGAAACCGACGCCGAAGTCGTCGAGCGCGATGCGCATCCCGGCGTTGCGCATGCGCACGAGGTTCTCGCGCGACACCGCGGAGGTGTCGAGCAGGCCGGTCTCGGTCACCTCGATCTCGACCTCGCTCGCCGCCACGCCGTACTCGTTCAGCAGGTCGAGCAGGCCCTCGACGCAGCCGAGCTGGCGCAGCTGTACGCCGGCCATGTTGATCGACACCGGCGGCACGTCGAGGCCCAGCATCCGCCACTCCTGCCGGTGGCGGCACGCTTCGCGCACGACCCAGTCGCCGAGGCTCACGATCAGGCCCGACTCCTCGGCGATCGGGATGAACTCGGCAGGCGAGATGTCGCCCAGCTCGGCATCGCGCCAGCGGATCAGCGCCTCGGCGCCGACCATCTTGCCGTCGGTGAGCGACACCAGCGGCTGGTAGAACAGCTTGAAGTCGCGCGACTCGACGGCCTTGCGCAGCCGTTGCTCGAGGCGCAGCCGCAGGTCGACGCGGCGGGCGACCGTCGGCGTGTAGAACGCGAAGGTCCGCCGGCCGCTGTCCTTCGCCTGGTACATCGCGGCGTCGGCGGCGTTGAGCAGCGAGTCGAGGTCGACGCCGTCCTGCGGGAAGAAGCTGATGCCCACCGAAGGCGTCACCGACACTTCCATGCCGAGGATGCGCGCCGGTTCGGAGATCGACTTGATCAGCGCCTGCGCCACTTCCACCGCCCGCTCGGCGCGCGGGATGTCGACCAGCAGCGCGACCAGTTCGTCGCCGCCCCGCCGGCCCGAGCAGGTTCGGCTCGCCGATGATGTCGCGCATGCGGCTGGCGACGATCGACAGCATCTGGTCGCCGACGCGATGACCGTAGCCGTTGTTGAGCAGGCGGAAGTTGTCGAGGTCGATGAACAGCAGCGAGCAGCGCTTGTCCTCCGCGTACGCGCTCGCGAGCAGGCGCCCGGCGCGCTCGTCGAACGTCTGGCGGTTCGCCAGCTGCGTCAGGCTGTCGACCGTGGCCAGCCGCTCGATCCGTTCCTGCGCCCGCACCTGGTCGGTGATGTTCTTGCCGATGCCGCGGTAGCCGCGGAACGTGCCGTCGTCGTCGAAGACCGGATCGCCGCTCGTCATGTGGAACATGAACGAACCGTCCGGCATCCAGCGCCGGACCATGACGTCGCGGAACGGCCGCCGCATCTGCAGCGTGGCGCGCTGCTCGTCCCACGACGACGGCTGGATCAGTTCGCCGACCAGTTCCCACTGGTGCTTGCCGAGCACGTCCTCGTCCGCGAGCATCAGCGTGTCGCGCGCACCGCGCTTCAGCAGCGTGAAGCGCAGTTCCTCGTCCATCTCCCAGTACCAGTCGGACGACAGTTCCGTCAGCGCGCGGAAGCGCGCCTCGCTGTCGGAGATCTTCGCGATCAGCGCTTCGCGCTCGGTGACGTCCCAGGCCAGCCCGCGGTAACCGATCACCTGCCCGTGTTCGAGCACCGGATGGCCCGAGATCTCGTAGTACAGCGGCGCGCCGTCCTCGCCGCGGAACTTGAGCTTGAGGTCGCGGAACGATTCGCGTGCGGCGATGCGCCGCTTCAGCGCGTCCCAATCGACCGGCAGCGACGCGTCCAGCGCCTCCAGTTCCCACAGCAGCCGTCCCTGCACCAGTTCGGCCATCCGCGGCTCGCGCTCCGGCGCGCCGCGCACGCTGGTGATCCGCAGCTCCGGGTCCGCCTCCCAGTACCACTCGGTCGCCAGCTGCGTCAGCGCGCGGAAGCGCTCCTCGCTGCGGCGAAGCGCACCCAGCGTCTCCTCGCGTTCGGTGACGTCGCGTCCCGCGCCGTAGTAGCCCTGGAACGTACCGTTCTCGTCGAAGATGGGCTTGCCTGTCACCGCGATCCACAACGTGCGTGCCATCGCACGCCGCGCGACTTGTAGGTGAACCACGGGAACGGCTCGCGCCGTTCCACGCGCTCGCAGTACGCGGCGTAGCCGGCGGGGTCGGCCTCGAATCCGGGCATGTCCGTGCGCCGTCTTGCCCATCAGTTCGCCGGACCAACGCCGACGAATCGCTCCATCGTGCTCGAGAACTCGATGAAGCGTCCCTCCGCGTCCTGGCGCCAGAACCAGTCGTAGGTCAGTTCGGCCAGATCGTCCATGAGCCGGCGACGATGCGACAGTTCGTGCTCGATCAGCTTCTGCTCGGTCACGTCGCGCCGGAAGCTGATGATTCCGCCCCCGGCCGTGCGGCAGTCGGTCATCAGCAGCCAGCGGCCGCCGGTGTGCCGGACCGTTTCGGTGATCTCGTTGCCGCTGCGCCTCCGGTTGGCGTCGGCCAGGAACTGCTCGAGCGTGCGGCCATCGATCACCTCCGCGGGCGCGCGCCGGTAGTACGCGTCCATGAGATCCGCGTACAGCACCCCCGGCTCGCATCAGGTCGGCGATCTCCGGATACAGCGCGCGGAACGCCGGATTGCAGTTGAGCAGGCGATCGTCAGGGCCGTAGAGCGCGATGCCGACCTCCATCGAGTCGATCGACTGCTGCCACGCGCGGTCCCGCTCGCGCATGCCTTTGAGGGCCGAACGGCTGGCGAGGAGCCAGAACAGGAGAACGACGAAGAGGCCGGCGCCGGTGACCGCATGGAGCGCCGCCACCGCGCTGCCCGCCCGCCCCTGCGCCGTCAGGGTGCCGACCAGCGTCACCATCGACAGCACGGCCAGCACGGCGATCAGGGCACGCAGCCAGCCCGCATCGGCGAAGGCGGACAGGCGTGACTGCCCTGCCGGCGTCGCGCCGCTCGCTGCCTCTTGTCGTTCCAGATCCGCCATCGGTGTTCGAAGGATCGCCGACCACGCCTCCACGGGCGCGAAGTATGAGCGATGGGCCCACGCCGCGAACCACCGGTGTCCGGTATTCCGACCCGGCTAACCGGCTGAAACGACTTCAGATGTCGGCTTCGACCTCGTGGCCGTGCTCTTCCAGCCAGGCGCGCCGCGCCTGGCTCTCGCCGCGCCCCATCAGCATGGTCATCATCGCGGCCGTCTGCTCGGCGGCCATGTCGCCCAGGCCGACGCGCAGCAGCCGGCGCGTATCGGGATTCATCGTGGTCTCCCACAACTGCTCGGGACTCATCTCGCCCAGCCCCTTGAAGCGGGCGATGTTCCAGCTGCCGGGCTTCACGCCCTCGTCGGTGAGCTTCTCGATCACCGCGTCCAGTTCCTCGTCGTCCAGGCAGTAGACACGGCGTGCGGGTCGCTTGCCCTGCGCCGGGACGTCGACGCGGAACAGCGGCGGCCGCGCGACGTAGATGTTTCCGCGCTGCACGAGTTGCGGGAAGTGGCGGAAGAACAGCGTCAGCAGCAGCACCTGGATGTGCGACCCGTCGACGTCGGCATCCGCGAGGATGCAGATCTTGCCGTAGCGCAGCGGCTCCAGGTTGACGCTGTCGTTCGGGCCGTGCGGGTCGATGCCGATCGCCACCGAGATGTCGTGCACCTCGGCGTTGCCGAACAGGCGGTCGCGCTCGACCTCCCAGGTGTTCAGCACCTTGCCGCGCAGCGGCAGGATCGCCTGGAACTCCTTGTCGCGCCCCATTTTCGCGGAGCCGCCGGCGGAGTCGCCCTCGACCAGGAAGAGCTCGTTGCGCTGGAGGTCGGTCGACTCGCAGTCGGTGAGCTTGCCCGGCAGCACCGCGACCGCGGAGCCCTTCCTCTTCTCGACCTTCTGGCTCGCGCGCGCCCGCGCCTGCGCCTGGCGCACGGCGAGCTCCGCCAGCTGTCGGCCTTCGTTCGGATTCTGGTTCAGCCAGAACTCGAGCTGCGGACGCACGTACGAAGAAATCAGGCGCAGGGCGTCACGGCTGTTCAGCCGTTCCTTGATCTGGCCCTGGAACTGCGGATCGAGCACCTTGGCCGACAGCACGAAGCTCGCGCGCGCGAACACGTCCTCCGGCAGCAGTTTCACGCCTTTCGGCAGCAGGCTGTGAGCGTCGATGAAGGCGCGCACGGCATTGAACAGCCCCTCGCGCAGACCGGCCTCGTGCGTGCCCCCCGCCGGCGTCGGGATCAGGTTCACGTACGACTCGCGCGCGACAGAGCCCTCGTCGGTCCAGACCACGACCCAGCTCGCGCCCTCGCCTTCGGCAAAGGTCTCGTCGTCGGCTCCCGCGAACGCGGACGATTCGAACGGCGGCAGCAGTGGCTCGACCGCGAGCAGGCTCAGCAGGTACTCGCGCAGCCCGCCGTCGTACTTCCAGCGCTGCGTCGCGCCGCTCTTCTCGATCGTCAGCGTGATCTCGGTGCCGGGCAGCAGCACGGCCTTGCTGCGGAGCAGGCGTTCGAGCTCGTCGACGGGAATTTGCGGCGTGTCGAAATACTTCGGATTCGGCCACACGGTGACGCGCGTGCCGGTCGTCCGGTTCGTGCCCTTCGCGGAAGCGGATTTCAGCGGCTGCTTCACGTCGCCGTCGGCGAAGCCGATCGTGTGCATCTTGCCGTCGCGCCACACGGTGACGTCGAGGCGCGAGGCGAGCGCGTTGGTCACCGAGACGCCGACACCGTGCAGGCCGCCCGAAAACGAATAGGCGCCGCCGGCGCGCTTGTCGAACTTGCCACCGGCATGCAGGCGGGTGAACACGATCTCGACGACCGGCGCCTTCTCCTCCGGATGCAGTCCCACCGGAATGCCGCGGCCATCGTCCTCGACGCTGACGGCGCCATCCTTGTGCAGCGTGACGTCGATACGCGACCCCGAGCCGGCGAGGATCTCGTCGGACGCGTTGTCGATCACTTCCTGCACGACGTGCAGCGGGCTGTCGGTCCGGGTGTACATCCCCGGCCGCTGCTTCACGGGCTCCAGCCCTTTGAGAACGCGGATCGAGGCCTCGCCGTAGTCGGCGGCGCGTCGACTGGCGCCGGATCGCGTGGTGGAACGTTCTTTGTCTTCCATGGCCTGGCGTCGGGAAGTTGTCCCCAGTGTCTGTGGAAAAACCCGGGCCCAACGTGCGCAAACCCGCGCCGTTGCTCGCTCCGGTCGGATTGATCAGTTGCTGAGCACGATCGCGATCGTTACGGACGAGGTGGCAGCCACGGTCAGCGCAGTCCGCACATCTGCGCGATCGCCGCCCAGTCGAGACGCATGTCGGGATGCAGATAGCCTGCGAAACCCAGCGCGAGCAGCGCCGCGGCGGCGATCCAGATCATCCACGTGAAACGGCGCGACATGCTCGACCTTGCCTTCAGACAGGAGTACCTGCGGGCCGCCCCAGCGGTCGCTCGTCGACCGGCCAGGACAGCGCGGCCGCCGCGAACGCGAGCCCGATGCCCAGCCACCATATCAGGTCGTACGACCCGGTCGTCTCGAATGCGTAGCCGCCGAGCCAGACGCCGATGAACGAGCCGATCTGGTGTCCGAGGAACACGATGCCGTACAGGGTCGATGCATAGCGCAGACCGTAGATCTGCCCGATCAGTCCGTTGGTGAGCGGCACGGTGCCCAGCCAGAGCAGGCCCATGCCCGCCGCGAACGCGTAGAGCACGACGGGCGTGAGCGGGAACAGCAAGCAACAGCGCGATGAACACCGCGCGCAGCCCGTACACCCACACCAGCAGGTTCTTCTTGCTGTAGCGGCCGCCGAGCCATCCGCACCCGTACGAGCCGGCGACGTTGAACAGTCCGATCAGCCCGATCGCCAGCGCGCCGTGCGTCGCCGTCAGCCCGCGGTCCATCACGTACGACGGCAGGTGCAGGGTGATGAACGCCGTGTGAAAACCGCAGACGAAGAAGCTCCAGAAGAGATAATGGTAAGAACCCGTGCCCACTGCCTCGCGGAATGCGTTGCCGAGCGACTGGTGCATCTGCGCGGCCGTCGACATGGGCCTTGCCGCGCAGCATGAAGGCGAGCGGCAGGCCGAACGCCGTCACGGCGGAAAGGATCAGCAGCGCGGCGTACCAGTCGAAGTGAGCGATCATCTGCTGGCCGAAGGGCACCATCAGGAACTGTCCCATCGAACCGCCCGCCGCCGCGATGCCGAGCGCCGTGCTGCGCTTCTCGACCGCGAAGTTGCGGGCGACCACACCGAGCACGACGCCGAACGTCGTGGCGCTCTGTCCGAGCCCGCACAGCACGCCTCCCGTCCAGTACAGATCCGCGGGGGACTGCGCATGCGCCATGCCGGCAAGGCCGGCAGCGTAGAGCATCGCACCGAGCACGATCGTGCGGCCGGCGCCGTAGCGATCCGCGACGGCGCCGAACACGGGCGCTCCGATGCCCCACACGATGCTCTGGATGGCGAACGCCAGCGAGAAGACCTCGCGCGTCCATCCGTGCTGCACGCTCATCGGCTGCAGGAACAGGCCGAAGGTCGCGCGCACGCCCATCGCGATCAGCAGGATGGCGACCGCGGCCGCGAGGACCCATTCGGGACGGCGTGTGGAATTCAAGGCGGAGAGTGACGCAGGCAGGCGAGCCGCGATTCTACGTGACCCCGTCGCTATACTCGCCGGCGCTCCCCGTAGTTCAATGGATAGAACAAGTGCCTCCTAAGCGCTAGATGTGGGTTCGATTCCCGCCGGGGGGGCCACCAGGCCGGCGGGCCAGCGCGCATGGAGCGCGAACGCAGAAAGCTCGGAGCTTCCCGATGAACGAATCGCCGCCGTCCACCACGATCGGCCGCTTCGACCAGATCGTCCGGCTGATCGGCGCCGGCATCATCGTCGTCGGCATCTTCCTGGTCCTGCAGCCCTTCCTCAGCGCGCTGCTGGTCGCCGGCGTGCTCGCCATCGCGACGTGGCCGCTGTACCGAGGCATACACGACGCGCATGGGCGGCCGCGCGACGTGGTCGGCTGCGCTGATGCTGCTGCTGATCCTCGTTCTCGTCGTCATTCCGTTCACCTTGCTCGCGGCGGCCGCGGGCGAGCAGTTGCCTGACCTGTTCACGACGGTGAAGAGCTGGTTCGCCGGCGGCGTTCGCGTGCCGGAACAGCTGAAGTCGCTTCCCGTCGTTGGTGACCGCGTCTACGACCAGCTCGCCCAACTCGCGGGCGACAAGGCTGCAGCTGACGGCGCTGGCGCAGAAGGCGCTCGAGCCGGCCGGCCGGATTTCGGTGATCGCCGTGCGCACCCTCGGCGACGGCATCCTGCAACTGCTGCTGGTCACGTTCATCGTCTTCTTCTACTACCGGGACGGTCACCGCGTCGCCGACCTGATCCGCCGGATCGCCGGGCGGATCTCCGGCGAAATGACCTCCGAAGTGCTCGACATCATCGTCGGCACCACGCGCAGTGTGTTCATCGGCCTCGTCGGCACCGCGGCCGCGCAGGCCGTCGTTGCGTTCATCGGCTTTCTCATCGCGGGCGTCCCGGCCGCGTTCCTGCTGAGCGTCGGCACCTTCGTGCTGTCCGTCGTTCCGATGGGGCCGGTGCTGCTGTGGGGCGGCGCCGCGGTGTGGCTCTACCTGCAGGGCGACACGGGCTGGGCGATCTTCATGGTGGTGTGGGGCGCCGTGGTCATCAGCAGCATCGACAACTTCCTGAAGCCGCTGCTGATCGCCCGCGGCTCGACGCTGTCGCTCGGCCTGATCTTCCTCGGCGTCCTCGGCGGCGTGCTGGCCTTCGGGTTCATCGGCGTGATCCTCGGTCCGGTGCTGCTCGCGCTTGGCGTCGCGCTCGGCCGGGAGTGGATCAGGAACCGCGACCCCGGCGTCGGGCCGAAGCGCCGCGGCGCCGCTGCCGGGCGCCCCGGCTCGACGCCGACGGCATCCTGATCGTCGTTGCCGGGTTACGCGCGCAGGAAGTGCGTGCGGTAGTGCTTCAACTCGTCGATCGATTCGTAGATGTCGGCGAGCGCCTCGTGCCGGCTCTTCTTCTCGAACGAGCGGTGCACCTCGGGCTGCCAGCGGCGGGCGAGCTCCTTCAGCGTGCTGACGTCGACGTTGCGATAGTGGAAGAACGCTTCGAGCCGCGGCATCCAGCGCGCCATGAAGCGGCGGTCCTGGCAGATCGAGTTGCCGCACATCGGCGACTTGCCGCGCGGCACCAGCGGCGCAAGGAAGGCGAGCAACCGATCCGTTGCCGCCTCCTCGTCCAGCGTCGAGACGCGCACGCGCTCCGTCAGCCCCGAGCGTCCGTGCGTGGCGGTGTTCCAGCTGTCCATGCCGAGCAGGATCGACTCCTGCTGATGGAGCGCGAGCACCGGCCCTTCCGCGATGACGTCGAGTTCGGCATCCGTGACCACGACCGCGACCTCGATGACGCGATCGGAGTCCGGGTTCAGGCCGGTCATTTCCATGTCCACCCAGACGAAATTCATCTCGGAGAACCGGGGATGGCGAGAGGCGATGGCCTCGGGGGGCTGTGACATAATTTCTCGAACTTCGAGGGCGCGCGATTGTCGCATGGCGAGACGCGCGCCTTGCCTTTTCTGGATCCGATGTCCCTCATCCTGACCGTCGCCTTCGTCACCTTCCTGCTGGCCATGGTGGGCCTCAAGTACTGGCTTGCCTGGCGGCAGATTCGCCACGTCACCGGCCATGCGAATGCCGTCCCCCGGCAATTCGCGGACCGCGTTTCGCTCGATGCGCATCGCCGCGCGGCCGCCTATACCGTCGAGAAGACCCGGCTCGGCCTGTTCGAGACGGCAACCGGCGCACTCCTGCTCGTCGGCATGACCTTGCTGGGCGGGCTGGACTGGATCGTTGCGCAACTCGCGGGCCTCGGCACCAGCGACTTCGTGCTGCAGATGCTGGTCGTCTCGATGGTGCTGCTGCTGGCCAGCCTGCTCGACCTTCCCTTCGCCTGGTACCGGCAGTTCCGCATCGAGCAGAAGTACGGTTTCAACCGCATGACCGTGGGCCTGTGGCTCGCCGACCTCGCCAAGTCGCTGGTGCTGACCGCGTTGCTCGGCCTGCCCCTGCTGGCGGCCGTCCTGTGGCTGATGCAGGAGGCTGGCGGACTGTGGTGGTTCTACGCGTGGCTGCTGTGGGTGGGATTCAACGCGCTCGTCCTGCTGCTGTACCCGACGCTGATCGCGCCGATCTTCAACAAGTTCGAGCCCTTGAAGGACGGCGGCCTGGCCGAACGGATAGGCGCGCTCCTGATCCGCACCGGATTCTCGAGCAAAGGCGTGTTCGTGATGGACGGCTCGCGCCGCTCGGCGCACGGCAACGCGTACTTCACGGGACTCGGGCGCGCCAAGCGCATCGTGTTCTTCGACACCCTGGTCGAGCGGCTGGCGCCATCGGAGATCGAGGCCGTGCTGGCGCACGAACTGGGTCACTTCAAGCTGAAGCACATCGCCAAGCGGCTCGTCTACACGTTCCTGGCCAGCCTCGGGTTCCTCGCGCTGCTCGGCTGGCTGATCACGCAGCCGTGGTTCTACGCGGGCCTCGGGCGTCACGCCGTCGCTCACGGGCTCCAACAACGGCGTGGCGCTCGTGCTGTTCGCGCTCGTGTTGCCGGTGTTCACCTTCGTCTTCGCTCCCATCGTCAGCCTGCTGTCGCGCAAGCACGAATTCGAGGCAGATGCCTTTGCCGCGCGCCATGCCTCGGCGAGCGACCTCGTCAACGCCCTGGTGAAGCTGTACCAGGACAACGCATCGACGCTGACGCCGGATCCGCTGCACTCGGCCTTCTACGACTCGCACCCGCCGGCGTCGATCCGCATCGAGCGACTGATCGAACGGGCGGCCTGACGTGCAGACCGTCGAACAGCTGCGCGAGGCGCGCAGCCAGCCACTGGCGACGGGCGCGATGACCGACGCCGAGGTGACGGCGCAGCTGCAGGTCCTTCCCGGATGGTCGCTCGAGCGCGGCGCCATTGCGCGCACCTTCCGCTTCTCCGGCTATCACGAGACGATCGCGTTCGTGAACGCGCTGGCGTGGGTCGCGCACACGGAAGATCATCACCCCGACCTCGCCGTCGGCTACGACCGCTGTGAAGTCCGCTACAACACGCACTCGGTTGGCGGCATCTCCGTCAACGATTTCATCTGCGCGGCGAAGGTCGACGCCCTCTACGCCCAGCGCGTCGTCGCGGCCGGCGCATGAGCGCGCACGGCCGCTCCGAAGCGCTCATCCCGACGCGCGCAGCGCGGCGGGTAGCCCGATGACGCGCACGGCCGCTCCGAAGCGCTCGCCCCGAGCGCACAGCGCGGAGGGCAGTTCAGTGAAGCCGGCCGCGCCTTCCGCCGACGCGGCGGACTTCGATGCGCGGGTGGTAGCAACGTTCGGCAGGCAGTTCCTGATCGAGGACGACGGCGGCGCCGTCTGGACGGCCACCCGCCGCGGCAAGAAGGGCGACGTCGTCGTCGGCGACCTGGTGCGCGCCCATGCTTCGGCGCCCGGCCTGGCGCGGATCGAAACGCTGCAGCCGCGCCGATCCCTGCTGTTCCGCGCCGACGCCTTCCGCGTGAAGGAACTCGCGGCCAACATCGATCTCGTGCTTGTCGTCTACGCCGCGCGTCCCACGTTCAACCGCTGGTTTGTCTGGAAGGCGCTGGTGGCCGCGCACGCGGCGGGCATCGAAGCCGTGGTGGTCCAGAACAAGACCGACCTCGACGGGGACGGCGAGGCGGCCGCGTTCCGCCGGTCGCTCGAGCGACCTCGGCGTGGCGACCCTGGCGCTTTCCGCCAAGGCGGAACCCGAGCGCACCCACGCCGCCCTGACCGCGGTCGTCCGCGACCGCGCCAGCCTGTTCGTCGGACAGTCCGGCATGGGCAAGTCGACCTTGCTGAACCTGCTGGTTCCCGATGCCGGTGCGCGCACGCAGGAGTACTCGCAACGCCTCGACCTCGGCAAGCAGACGACGACGGCGTCGCGCTGGTTCGATCTGCCCTGCGGTGGCTCGATCGTCGACACGCCGGGGTTTCAGGAATTCGGCCTGGCCAACGTGCCGCTCGGTCAGCTGGCGGAGAGTTTCCCGGAGTTCCGACCGGCGCTCGGGCAGTGCCGCTTCCTCGACTGCCGTCATCTGGTCGAGCCCGACTGCGCGGTGCGCAAGCTGGTGGATCAGGGTGCGGTCGCCGCGGACCGCTACGCGTTCTACCGATCCCTGGCGGAGGCGCGGCCGCTGTGAAACTGATCGCGCGCGCCGATCACCCTCTGCAGGCGGCCATCTGGGCGGACACCCTGCGCGCGGCCGGCATCCGATGCGAGGTCCGCAACACGACGCTGTCCGGGGCGATGGGAGAGATACCGTTCCTGGAGTGCGCGCCGCAGGTGTGGCTGCTGCACGCGGGCGACGAGACCCGCGCGCGCGAGATCCTCCAGCAGCTGCGGCAACCCGTCGTCGGAACGCCCTGGCGCTGCACCGAGTGCGGCAGAAGAGTCGGAACCGCAGTTCGGCGTCTGCTGGAAATGCGGAGCCGAGCGGCCCCTTCCCTGAATCACGCCATCCTGTTCGGGCCAACCGGCTCAGGCCAGCCAGCGCGCGACAGTCAGTGCGAGCAGCAACACGAGCCACAGCAGCATCGCGCGCCAGACCAGTCCCACGACCGACCGCAGCGCCGCCACGGTCGGCTCCGCCAGCCCGCGCCCTCGTTGCCGACCTCATCGAAGTGCGTCACGACTTCGGCCGAGGGCATCAGCCGCAGCCCGAGGGCGCCGCTGGCCGTGGCGAGAATCAGCGTGCGCGCATCCGGCGCCGGCATGGGCGTCGACCGCGGCGTGCCGCGACACCTGCCGCCAGCAGTAGATCGCGCCTTCGAAGTCGCCGACGATGGCGAAGCCGAGCGAGGTCAGGCGCGCGGGTATCCAGTCGATCCAGGCGAAGGCACGACGCGCGAAGTGTCCGAAACGATCGGGCGGCGTGCCGGCCGGCGGCGGGCGGTTCCAGACTCTCGAAACGTGCTCGGCCAGCCGGTACACGACGGCGCCCATCGGCCCCGGCAGCACGACGAACCAGAAGAACACGCCGAACACGTGCCGGTGCGCGAGCAGCAGGCCATGCTCGATCGCCTGCCGCACCACTTCCTCCTGCGGCAGGTCGGCCGCCGTGAACGACGGATCGCTCTGCTGCTTCCATGCCGACAGTTCGCGGCGCGCGGCGTTGAGGTCGCCGTTCGCCAGCGCGATCTGGATCTCGGTGCCGCGATGACTGAACTGGCGGAAGCCCAGCGCGAAGAACAGCACGGCGACGTTGACCACCAGACCGAGGACCACGTTGATCGACGACGCCACCGCATAGACCGCGCCGACCACAAGCGCCAGGCCGATCACGACCAGCAGCCACGCATAGACGCCATGGCGGCGCTTGCCGGCGTTCAGGTTGCGCTCGGCCCAGCCCGACACCTGGCGGACGGCGCCATAGACCGGATTCACGGCCGGCAACGGCCGCACCTGCTCCAGCAGCAACGTGATGACGAGGGAAAGCCAGCCCACTGCCGAAACCTCCGCGGAAACCTCCGCGCCGGATTGTAGAGGGCTGAACGGCCGCGGCCGCCGAGTCCGTCAGGCGCGCAGGAAGTGATAGAAGTTGCGCAGCATCGCCGCGGTGGCGCCCCAGATGAAATAGCGGCGCTCGGCCTGGTACGGCATCGCGTAGAACGTGCGGGCGATCTCCGCGTAACGATAGAGCCGGCGCTCGTGGTTCGCCGGATCCATGAGGAACGCGAGCGGGACCTCGAAGGCTTCCGACACCTCGAAGGTGTCGAGCCGCAGCGTGAACGGCCGTTCGATCAGCGCGACCACGGGCGTCACGCGGTAGCCGGTGACGGTGCGGTATTCGGGCAGGCGGCCGAGCACGTCGACGACCGCGTGCGGAAGCCCGATCTCCTCTTCGCTCTCGCGCAATGCCGTCGCCACGGCGTCCGCGTCGCTCGCCTCCACGCGGCCGCCGGGAAAGCTGATCTGGCCGGCGTGATCGGTCAGGTGCGCCGTGCGCTGCGTGAGCAGGACGTGGACCCCGCTCGTCGCGCACGACCAGCGGGACCAGCACCGACGCGGGGCGCGGCTCGACCGCCGGATCGAAGAGCCGCGCGTCGGAGCGCATCTCCGGCGTCCACACGGGCGGCTCGACGAAACGCCTGCGCAGCGCGGCGGGCTGCATGGCGCCGTGCGGCACGGGCGCCCCGCGCTTGATCGGGTCGGCGAACTCGGGGTCGTGCGGAACCGCCTCCGGATCGAAACCCGGCAGACGCGTCGGCGGGCCGGATGTCATCGCGCCCATCCACGCGGACCTGAAACGAGAAGGCTGCCGAAGCGGCGACCTGAAACAAGAAGGCCGCCGCAAGCGGCGGCCTTCGTTGGCCGGATTCCTGGCAAGGCCTTACTCGGTCTTCGCCGCCTCGGCCGCCTTCTTGGCCGCAGCGCTCTTGTGCTCGAGCTTCTCGCGGATGCGGGCCGACTTGCCGGAACGGTCGCGCAGGTAGTACAGCTTCGCGCGACGCACGTCGCCGCGGCGCTTGACCTCGATCGACGCGATCGTCGGCGAATACAGCTGGAACGTGCGCTCGACGCCTTCTCCGCTCGACACCTTGCGAACGACGAAGGACGAGTTCAGCCCGCGGTTGCGGCGGCCGATCACGACGCCCTCGAAGGCCTGCACGCGCTTGCGGGTGCCCTCGACGACGTTGACGCTGACGATCACGGTGTCGCCGGGACCGAACGTGGGAATCGTCTTGCCCGCGCTCACGCGGGTCAGCTCTTCCTGTTCCAGTTTCTCGATGATGTTCATTTCTGCTCCTTAAGCCATCGTCGCACGGCTCTATTGATGTGTTGCCGCCGAGAGGATGGTTCCTTGCCCTGCTTCGTCAAGCGGCGGACTTCTCCGCCGCGCCATTCTGCGCGATCTCGCGCAAATCCCTTTCGTCCTGCGCGCTCAGGCGTCCTGCCGCGCGGGCCTGCTCGATCAGATCCGGTCGCGTCGCCCGCGTCATCGCCAATGCCCGCTTGCGCCGCCACCGGGCGATGTCCGCGTGATGGCCCGACAGCAGCACGTCGGGCACCGCGCGACCCCGCCACACTTCCGGCCGGGTGTAGTGCGGCCCGTCCAGCAGGCCGGTCGCGAACGATTCCTCGTCCGCCGACGCTTCCTTCAGCGCGCCGGGCAACTGCCTGACGACGGCGTCGATCAACGCCATCGCCGGCACCTCGCCGCCCGACATCACGAAGTCACCGACGGACACCACCTCGTCCACGCATTCATCGAGGAAGCGTTCGTCGATCGCCTCGTACCGCCCGCACACCAGGGCCAGCGATCCGCCCTGCTCCGCCAGTTGCCGCACCCGCGCATCCGTCAACGGCGCGCCGTTCGGCGCGAAGGTCACCACGCGCGCCGCGCCGCCATCCGCCTTGGCCGCCGCCACCGCCTGCGCGAGCGGCTCGGCCATCATCACCATCCCCGGTCCGCCGCCGTACGGGCGGTCATCGACCGTGCGGTGCGCATCGCTGGTGAAATCGCGCGGATTCCAGTTCACCAGCGACCACAGGCCCTGCTCGTGCGCCCGGCGCGTGATTCCGTGCTCGGTGACGGCCGCGAACATCGCGGGGAACAACGTGATCACGTCGAAGCGCATCCGTGGTCCCTTGCCTGCCTACCAATCGCGCTGCCAGTCGACCCGGACCACCTTCGCCGCCACATCGACCTCGTCCACATAGGGCTCGACCAGCGGGATCGAGGTGCGTATCGGTCCCGTCGGTGACTTCCAGCCACTGCCGCAGCACACCCGCCGCTTCGCTGGCGCGCAGCCCGCTGACTTCACCCAGCACTTCACCGGTCCGGTTCACCACCCGGCTGCCGAGCAGGTCACCGAGGTAATGCTGCCCTTCCGGCAATGGCGGAAACCGGTCTCTCGCCACCGCGACCGTCGCGCCTTTCAGCGCATCGGCGGCTTCCTTCGTCTCGCACCCGGGCAGTTTGGCCAGGATCGCGGTTCCGTGCCGGCGACGACTCTCCAACGTCACGCGTTGCCTGTCGCTGCCCCGCACCAGCCACCAGTCGTCGACCGCTTCCAGCACTCCGCCGTCGGTGGCAAACGGCGCGACCCGCATCCACCCCCTGACGCCGTAGGCGCCGCGCACGGCGCCGAGTTCGATCAGGTCGGCCGGCGAATCCGCTGGTTCAGCCACCCCACGCCGCTCAGGCGTTGGCGGGAGCGAACTCCTTGACCAGGCGGGCCACGGTCGGCGACATCTGCGCGCCGGTGCCGGTCCAGTAGGCCAGGCGGTCCTGCGCGATGCGGAAGCGCTGCTCGTTCGCGGCGGCAACCGGGTTGTAGAAGCCGACGCGCTCGATGAAACGACCGTCACGCGCGTTGCGCGAGTCGGTGGCGACGATGTTGAAGAACGGACGCTTCTTGGCGCCGCCCCGGGCAAGGCGAATGACGACCATCGGTAATCCTTTGTTTGTTCGGAACTTGCGGGAACCAGGCGTCTGAGCGTTGGCTCATGCCGCTGCGCTTGGCCTATGCCAATCGACCCATGGCTGGGCCGCCGGCACCGCGGAAAACTCGCGATTGTAGCCGGGGCACCCCCGCCCGGGCAACCGGGCGTCCCGGGAGCCGTGTCTGGCCCGCCGGGACCGCTCGGCCGGACCACTATGATGGCGGTCGCCATGCCCCGGTTCCGCCACAAAGCCCTTGCCGCCCTGCTCGCCGCCGCCACCGGAGCCCTCGGACTGAACCGGGTCTACCTCGGCCAGGGTCTCTGGTGGCTGCCGCTCGGCATCACCCTGGGCGCGCTGCCGCTGCTGATCGGCGTGCGCAACTGGTACCAGACGCCGGCTTTCTTCGTCGTCATGGTGCCCGTCGTCGCCGGCTTCCTGCAGGCGCTGGTGCTGGCGCTGATGCCGGACGAGAAGTTCGATGCCCGCTTCAACCGCGGCAACGAGCGTCGCAACCGCAGCGGCTGGGATGCCGTGCTGGTCGCCATCGCCTCGCTCGCCGTCGGCGCCATCGTGCTGATGGCGACGATCGCGCTGCTGTTCCAGACCTACTACGAGAACCTGGCGCGGCCGGGCTGAGCCTCAGAACAGATCGATCTGCGGCGTGGGCAGCCGCGGCCGGATGAACAGATCCTTGCGCAGCGCCGGCCAGCTGTCGCTGAACCCGTGCCGCGCACTCGCCCGGTCAAAGCGCTGGGCGATCAGCTGGGCCCAGGTGCCCTCGCCTGTCATCCGCCGTCCGAACTGCGCGTCGTAGTTCTTGCCGCCACGCATCTCGCGGATCCGGTTCATCACGCGCCGGGCGCGGTCCGGGAAGTGCGCCTGCAGCCACTCCTCGAACAGCGGGCTCACTTCCCAGGGCAACCGCACCACCGTGTAGTGCGCGTTCGTCGCGCCGGCCTCGGCCGCCGCGTCGACGATCGCCTCGATCTCCGGCTCGTTGATGAAGGGAATGACCGGCGCGAGATTCACGCGCACCGGGCACGCCGGCCTGCGCCAGCGTCCGCACGGTCCGCAGCGCCGCTGCGGGCTGGCGGCGCGCGGCTCGAGGATGCGCGACAGCTTCGCGTCGAGCGACGTGATGCTGATGCTGACCGACGCCAGATTCAACGCCGCCATGCCGGCGATCAGGTCGATGTCGCGCTCGACGAGCGCCGACTTGGTCACGAGGCCGAACGGATGCCGGGCGGCGCTCAGGACCTCGAGAACTCCGCGCGTGAGCTTCAGTTCGCGCTCGATCGGCTGGTAGGCGTCCGTGTTGACGCCGACCATGATCAGTTCCGGGGAGTAGCCCGGCGCCGCCAGTTCCCTGACCAGCAATTCCGCGGCGTTCGACTTGGCCACGAGCTTCGTCTCGAAGTCGAGGCCGGGCGAAAGATTCAGGTAGCTGTGGGTCGGGCGCGCGTAGCAGTAGATGCATCCGTGCTCGCAGCCGCGGTACGGATTGATCGAGCGGTCGAAGCCGATGTCGGGCGACTCGTTGCGCGTGATGATGGAGCGCGCGGTCTCGAGCGTGACGCTGGTGGCGAGCGGCGGAAGTTCCGGCGTCGTCCTCGTCCCCGCGCACACGACTCGGGCTCCGCCGCGCGCTCGACCGACTCGAAGCGATGCGCCAGGTTGGACACCGCGCCGCGCCCCTTGCGGGCAAGCGCGACCGGAACGGATTCGGCGACGACCGGGTCGTCGCTCGGAATCCGCTCGATGGGATCGTCAGCCGAAGTCCCGGACAAGCGCGCTCTGCACCTGCGGCGCGACCTCGTCGAGCCGCACCGCGTAGTTGGGGTGATCGATGCCCATGGCAATCGCCGCGCCCTGCCTCACCGCGGCGATGGAGGCCGGCTCGAACTCGAAGCGCAGGAAATGGACCGCCGACGTCTTCTCCTCGTTCTCGCGTTCCAGGTCCTCGTCGGCGATCGCGTAGACCCTGGGCTGGCCGTCGACCTGCACGTACACGCGGTCCTCGACTGCCCTTCAGCTTCGCCAGCTCGCCCTTGCGGACGACGGGATCGTCGTACTCGATCATCATCGTCGCCTTGAGGTTGGTGCCGTCGGGTATCAGCGGGTTGTAGGCATCGAGCTCGTCCTGGATGCCCGCTTCCTCGAACGTCTTCTCGATCCGCAGCATCTCCTGGATCTGGTAGCGGATCGTCAGTTCGTCTTCGAAGATCAGCGTCACGTGCTCGCCCAGCCGCACGGTCCGGTTCTTCTTGTGGGCGATCACGCGCGCGCGGAAATCGCTGCGCTGTTTCGCGTAGGCCTCGAGCGTCAGCAGGCTGTCACGCGAGATCTGTGCCATCGTCATTCTCCAGCGTCCTCGTTTCGATTACAGACCGTACGCGATGCGCACGAGGGTGATCGGATGGGCGATCTCGGGCGTCTTGCCGCCGAGCGCCTCCTTCGCGAACTGCCGGATGCCCTGCTCGATGTGGTGGCCGGCGAGCTGGCAGTCCGAGCTGATGTAGTCCGGCTTCGCGTTCGCCATGTTCCTGAACACCGGCTTGCCGATCTTCATCGCCATGCCGTGGAACTGCGTGCGCGTGCCCCAGATGCCCGAGTGGCCGGAGCAGCGTTCGACCGTGTTCAGCGTCGTGTCGGGCACCAGCTTCAGCATCTCCTCGGTCTTGCGGCCGACGTTCTGCACCCGGCTGTGGCAAGGCACGTGGTACGACACCGTGCCGAGCGCCTTCTTGAAGTCGGTCTTCAGCAGCCCGTCGCGGTTGCGCGCCACGAGGTACTCGAACGGGTCCCACATCGCCGCCTTCACGGCCTGCACGTCGGCGTCGTCCGGGAACATCAGCGGCAGCTCCTGCTTGTACATCAGCGTGCAGGACGGGATCGGGGTGACGATCGCGTAGCCCTCGCGCGCCAGCTTCGCGAGCTGCGGGATGTTGATGTCCTTCAATCGCTCGACCGCGTCGAGGTCGCCGATCTCGAGCTTCGGCATGCCGCAGCAGGCTTCCTTCTCGACGAGCGCGTACGGGATCTCGTTGTGCTCGAGGATCCGGATCAGGTCCCAGCCGATGCCCGGCTCGTTGTAATTGACGTAGCAGGTCGAGAAGATGGCGACCTTGCCCGGCGTCTTCGCCCCGTCTCGCACGGGGGCCGCGCCGTTCGGGCGCACACCCGCGCGAAAGGTCTTCGGCGCGAAGTCGGGCCGCCACGCGTTGCGGTCGACGCCCATCAGCTTTTCCATCGCCGCGCGCGCGGGGGCGGTGCGATTCACGGCGTTGACGGCCTGCGTGACGATCGGGATGCCGGCGAACATGCCGACCTTGTCGGTCGACGTCAGGAACTTGTCGCTGGCGGAAGCCCCGTGCTTCCGGAAGTGCACCGCCTTGCCGCGCAGCATCAGGTGCGGGAAGTCGAGATTCCACGGATGCGGCGGCACGTACGGGCACTTGCTCAGGTAGCACATGTCGCACAGGTAGCACTGGTCGACGACGTCGCGGTACTTCGCCTTCGGCACGCCGTCGACTTCCTGGGTCGGTCCGTTGTCGACCAGGTCGAACAACGTCGGAAACGCCCCGCAAAGACTGACGCAACGCCGGCACCCGTGACAGATCTCGAACACGCGCTCCATTTCCTTCTCGAGCGCCTGCTCGTCCCAGAACTCGGCGCTTTTCTGTCCCAGCGGATGGCGGGTCGGCGCCTCGAGGCTGCCCTCACGGACGATCATGGTGGATTCCAAAGTGATGGACCTGCAGGAATCCCCTCGGCCCGGCAGGAGCCGGGCCGCGGAGAGCCGCGCGCCGTCGCGACGCGCGGGTGCAACGACTGCGGGACGGCGCCCGCATGGACTCAGTCGACGATCGCGTCGAGCGTCTTCTGGAACTTGTTCGCGTGCGAACGCTCGGCCTTGGCCAGCGTCTCGAACCAGTCGGCGATCTCGTCGAAGCCCTCGTCGCGCGCGGCCTTCGCCATGCCCGGGTACATGTCGGTGTACTCGTGCGTCTCGCCGGCGATCGACGCCTTCAGGTTGGCCTTCGTCGGGCCGATCGGCAGGCCGGTGGCCGGGTCGCCCACGGCCTCGAGGTACTCGAGGTGCCCGTGCGCGTGGCCGGTCTCGCCTTCCGCGGTCGAGCGGAACACGGCGGCAACGTCGTTGTAGCCCTCGACGTCGGCCTTCGCTGCGAAGTACAGGTAGCGACGATTCGCCTGCGATTCACCGGCGAACGCGTCCTTCAGGTTCTGTTCGGTCTTGGTGCCCTTCAGTTGCATCGAAATCTCCCGTTGCGGATAACACGAAGCAAGAAAACCGAAGCGCTCGCGCGCCGCGGCACGAAGGTCAATCTACGCCCGCTTGTGGCATCGAAAAAATAGATTATCCCTATCTCTGTCGATAGCTAGCAGCCTATTCAAATTAGAACTGCTCGTCGGCGAGCGCCAGCGTGCCGGCGCTGCCCTCGATCGCCGTCGCCGCCAGCGCCCCGACCGTGACGAGCATGTGGTCCGCGAAGAAGCGCGCGGTCGCGATCTTGGCCCGGTGAAACTCCGGATCGTCGCCGGCGGCGAGGCGCCGCGTGGCCGCCAGCGCCGCGCGGCCCATCTGCCAGCCGCCGTGAACGATGCCGGCGAGCTTCAGGTACGGCACCGAGCCCGCGTAGACCGCCCGCACGTCGTCCTTGAAGCCGCGCACGACGAACTCGACCACCTCGGCATAGGCGTCCACCGCCGTGCGCAGGCGCGCCGCGATCACCGCGCAGTCGCCGCCCGGTCTGTCTCGAGTTCGTCCGCGGTCCGCCGCATCTCCGTCGATGAAGCGCTTGGCCGTGGCGCCGCCGTCGCGGCTCGTCTTGCGGCCGATCAGGTCGTTGGCCTGGATCGCCGTCGTGCCTTCGTAGATCGTCAGGATGCGGGCGTCCCGGTAGTACTGCGCCGCGCCGGTCTCCTCGACGAAGCCCATGCCGCCATGGACCTGCACGCCGGTGGATGCGATGTCGATCGACACCTCGGTCGACCATCCCTTCACCAGGGGCACCAGGTAGTCGTAGGCCGCCTTCGCCGCCGCCCGCGCGTCGGCCTCGGGATGGTGGTGCGCGATGTCGTTGTAGCCGGCAGCCACGTAGGCGACGGCGCGCGCCGCTTCGGTGTTGGCGCGCATGAACATCAGCATCCGCCGCACGTCCGGGTGGCGAATGATCGGCACCGGACCAGCCGAACCTTCCACCGCCCGGCTCTGCACCCGCTCCTTCGCGTACCAGACCGCCTGCTGGTACGACCGCTCCGACACGGCGATGCCCTGCATGCCGACCTGGAAGCGGGCCGCGTTCATCATGATGAACATGTACTCGAGGCCGCGGTTCTCCTGGCCGATCAGGTGCCCGATCGCCCCGGCGCCCACCTCGCCCTTGTCGTCGCCGAAGATCAGCACGCACGTGGGGCTCGCGTTGATGCCGAGCTTGTGCTCGATCGACGCGCAGTACACGTCGTTGCGCTTGCCGAGCTTGCCCTCGGCATCGAACAGGACCTTCGGCACGATGAACAGCGAGATCCCCTTGACGCCTTCGGGCGCGTCGGGCGTGCGCGCGAGCACGAGATGCACGATGTTCTCGGCGAGGTCGTGCTCGCCGAAGGTGATGAAGATCTTCTGGCCGAAGAGACGGTAGCTGCCGTCGCCCTGCGGCACGGCGCGCGTGCGCACCTGCGCCAGGTCGGAGCCCGCCTGCGGCTCGGTCAGGTTCATCGTGCCGGTCCAGCTGCCGTCGATCAGGCGATGGATGTAGGTCGCCTTCTGCTCGTCGGAGCCCGCCGTCAGCAGCGCCTCGATGGCGCCGTCGGTCAGCAGCGGGCACAGCGCGAACGACAGGTTGGCCGACTGCAGCATCTCCATGCACGGCGCCGCGACGACCTTCGGCAAGCCCTGTCCGCCGAATTCGCCCGGATGCTGCACGCCCTGCCAGCCGGCCTGCACGAACGCATCGAACGCCTGCTTGAAGCCGGGCGTCGTGGTCACGCGGCCGTTGTCCCACTTCGCCGCCTCGACGTCGCCGGTCCGGTTCAGCGGGGCGACGACCTCGGCCATGAAGCGCGCGTTCTCCTCCAGCACCGCGGCGACGGTCTCCTCGGTCGCGTCCTCGCAGCCAGGCAGCGCCTGGATCTGCTTCAGTCCGGCCAGTTCGTGCAGAACGAACTGCATGTCCTTGATGGGGGCAACGTAGCTCATGGCGTTTCCTGGGGGATCAACAAAAAGGGCACAGCTCCACGGTGATCCGTGCGCGCTGTGCCCCGGTTTCTCATTGCACGATGACCGTCAGCCGAGTTCCTTGACGAGCTGCGGCACCACTTCGAACAGATCGCCGACGAGACCGTAATCGGCCACCTGGAAGATCGGCGCCTCGGGATCCTTGTTGATCGCAACGATCACCTTCGAATCCTTCATGCCGGCGAGGTGCTGGATCGCGCCGGAGATGCCGACGGCAATGTACAGCTGCGGCGCGACCACCTTGCCGGTCTGCCCGACCTGCCAGTCGTTGGGCGCGTACCCCGCGTCCACCGCCGCGCGCGAAGCACCCATCGCGGCATTCAGCTTGTCGGCCAGCGGCTCGAGCAGCTTGAAGTTCTCGGCCGACCCCATGCCGCGGCCGCCGGAGATGACGACTTTCGCGCCCTGCAGCTCCGGGACGATCGGACTTCGCGATGTCGCGCGAAATGAAGCGCGACGAGTCCCCGCCGGCCACCGCCGCAACGTTCTCGACCGCCGCCGAGCCGCCCTCGGCGGACGCCGCATCGAAATTGGTCGGGCGCGCGGTGATGACCTTCACCTTGTCCGCGCTCTGCACGGTGGCAATCGCGTTGCCGGCGTAGATCGGGCGCGTGAACGTATCGGGCGACTCGACGCTGATGATGTCGGATACCTGCGCCACGTCGAGCTTGGCGGCGACGCGCGGCAGGATGTTCTTGCCGTACGCGGTGGCCGCGCCGAAGACGTGGCTGTAGGCCCCGGCCAGGGCGACCACCTGGGCTGCCACGGGTTCGGCCAGGCCGCCTGCGAACTGTGGCGCGTCCGCCAGCAACACCTTGCTGACGCCCTGGATCTTCGCCGCCTGCTGGGCGGCCTCGGCGGCCTGGTGGCCGACCACGAGGACATGGACCTCCCCGCCGGCCTTGGCGGCGGCGGTCACGGTGTTCAGCGTCGCGGCTCTGATCGCGTGGTTGTCGTGTTCTGCGAGTACGAGTGCAGTCATGGTCGTCTCTGCTTCGTTCTGTTCTAGAGGACTTTCGCTTCGGTCTTCAGCTTCGCCACGAGCGTCGGCACGTCGGGCACCCGCGCACCGGCCTTGCGCGCCGGCGGCTCGCTGACCTTCAGCGTCTTCAGGCGCGGCGTGACGTCGACCCCGAGATCGGCCGGCTTCACGTTCTCCAGCGGCTTCTTCTTGGCCTTCATGATGTTCGGCAGCGTGACGTAGCGCGGCTCGTTCAGGCGCAGGTCCGCCGTGATCGACGGCGGGAAGCGCGATCGAGATCGTCTCGAGGCCGCCGTCGACTTCACGCGTCACCTGCGCGCGGCCGTCGGCCACTTCGAGCTTCGACGCGAACGTGCCCTGCGGCAGGTCGGCCAGCGCGGCGAGCATCTGTCCCGTCTGGTTGGCGTCATCGTCGATCGCCTGCTTGCCGACGATGACGAGCCCGGGCTTCTCCCTGTCGACGATCGCCTTCAGCAGCTTGGCGACGGCCAGCGGCTGCAGTTCGACGTCGGTCTCGACGAGGATCGCGCGGTCGGCACCGATCGCCATCGCGGTGCGCAGCGTCTCCTGGCACTGGGCCAGGCCGCACGACACGGCGATCACTTCGGTGGCAACGCCCTTCTCCTTGAGGCGCACCGCCTCCTCCACTGCAATCTCATCGAAGGGGTTCATCGACATCTTCACGTTGGCGATGTCGACACCGGTCTGGTCGGACTTCACGCGCACCTTCACGTTGTAGTCGACCACGCGCTTGACGGGGACGAGGACTTTCATGGGCCGCTTTTCGGTGCTTCGGTGGGGTTGCGTTGTGGGGTCTGGGTGCGCCGGACGGCGCTTGGGACAGGGTTGCGTCTCGCCAGCGATTATACGAAGGCCGGCCCCGGCACCTCCCCCCGGCGTAGAGGGAGGCCCCTAAGCGAAGAACACTGCCTCGATCCAGGCCCAGCCACCGCCGACCATCACGTACCGGAAGAACTTGCCGACGGCGAACGCCGCCACGGTGAGCCACGGATTGAGGCGCAGCCAGCCCGCCCCCACCGCCAGCGCATCGCCGACGAGCGGCAGCCAGGACAGCAGCAGCGCCCAGTAACCGTACTTGTGCAGGGTGATGATGACCCTGTGCTGAACGCGATTCGGCAGCAGCCGGCCCATCCAGTACGAAGTGACGCCCCCCAGGGTGTTGCCGACCGTCGCCACCCCGATCGCCTGCCACAAGGCCTCCGGATGCTTGTGGATCACCCCGATCAGGACGAACTCGGAGCCGCCGGGAAGGATCGTCGCCGCGATGAAGCTCGCGGCGAACAACGCGACCAACCCGGACTCGGCGGAAAAATCGAACATGGGTGCTCCGTAAAGGCGGGCGATTGTAGGAGGCGGGCCCGGCCGCTGCCTTGCAGGACAACCCGCGCGTGCGAAGGGCGGACACGGTGCTAAATTCGCGCCGCCTTTCCTCGCTGGAGTCCACATGCCTGGCGTCCTGGAAGCGCTGCAGCGATTGCCCGACCTCGGCGATCCGTATGCAGATGAACGTTCCTCCATCCAGCGCCTGCTGGCGCTCGGCGAGCCACCCGACGAACGTCGGGCATCGGCGCGGCAGCGCGCGCTCGGCTACATCGAGGCGGTCCGCGCCGCCGACCCCGGGCTGCTTTCCGCGCAGAACCTGCTGAACTCGTTCCCGCTGGCGACGCCCGAAGGCATCGCGCTGCTGCGCCTGGCCGAAGCCCTGCTCCGCGCGCCGGACGCGGACACGCAGACGTGGCTGATCGCCGAAAAGCTGTCGGCGTTCCGCGCAACGCGCATCGGCATGGACGGCAATTTCGTGACCCGGGTACTCGCCTCGGCCCTGAAGCTCGCCGGGCACACGGCCGCGGACGCGGACCTGCGTGGCGCCGAGGGCGACCAGAGCTCGATGCGCGCGTGGTTCGCGCGCAGTGCATTGCGGCCCATGGTCATCGAGGGGATCCGCCGCTTCGGCGACCAGTTCGTGTTCGCCACCGACCTGCGCGGCGCCCTGTCACGGGCGGCCCAGCGGCCGGATGCCCGCATCCTCTACTCGTTCGACATGCTGGGCGAAGGCGCGCGCACCCGCGCGGACGCCGATCGCGCGTATGCCTCGTACGTCGATGCGCTCGCCGCGCTGCAAGGCACCGGAGGAGACGACTGGACGCTGCGCGACGGCGTGTCGGTCAAGCTCTCGGCGATCCACCCGCGCTTCGAGACCGCGCAGGTCGAACGCAGCAACCACGAGCTGTATCCGCGGCTGGTCGAGCTGGGACGACTCGCCCGCGCCGCCGACGTCAATCTCACGATCGACGCCGAAGAGTCGGAGCGGCTCGCGTTGCACATCGGCCTGTTCGAGCGGCTGATGCGCGAGCCGATGCTGGCCGACTGGCCGGGGCTGGGTCTCGCGGTGCAGACCTACCAGACGCGGGCCGTCGCCACCGTCGATCGCCTGCTGCAACTCAGCGACGAACTGAGGCGGCCCATCACCGTGCGCTTCACCAAGGGCGCCTACTGGGACGCGGAGATCAAGCGCGCGCAGGAGCTGGGCATGCCCGGTTTTCCGGTCTACACGCGGAAGTGGGCGACCGATCTCTCCTACCTGGCGACGGCGCGCCGCCTGCTGGCGCACCCCGCTCCGGTGTACCCGCAGTTCGCCACGCACAACGCCCTGACCGTCGCTTCGATCGTGGAGTACGCACAGGAGCTGGCGCCGGGCCGGCGTTACGAGTTCCAGCGGCTGCACGGCATGGGCGATCCGCTGTACGACGCGCTGCTCGCGAACAGCCCGGACGTTCGCGTCCGCGTGTACGCGCCGGTCGGCGCCTTCCGCGACCTGCTTGCCTACCTCGTGCGGCGTCTGCTCGAAAACGGCTCGAACACCTCCTTCGTCCACCAGATCACCGACCGCGTCGGTGCCCTCCGAGTCGCTGGTGGAAGACGTGCACGAACTGGCGCGCGCCTTCGTCGCCTCGAACGCGCCGTCCTCGGCCTTGCCGTCGGGAAGCGCGCTGTTCGGCGAGCGCCGCAACTCGCGCGGCATCGACCTGCAGCAGGCGCCCGTGCTGGTCCAGCTCACGTCGGCCGTCGCGCGCGCGGCCGACGTGCAGGCGACGTCGTTGATCGGAGGCGCGCCTTGCGGCACAGCGATGCCGGTGCGCAATCCGGCCGCGCTCGCACAGATCGTCGGATCGGTGGCCAACGCGTCGGCAGCCGGACGCCGAGCGTGCCGTCGCGGCGGCACGCGCCGCGTTCGACGCCTGGGATGCGCGTGGCGTCGACGCGCGCGCGGCCATCGTCGAGCGCGTCGCCGACGCCTGGGAAGCGGCCCACGACGAACTCGCGGCCCTCATCGTCCGTGAAGGCGGCCGCACGATGCTGGACGCCCATCTCGAAGTCCGCGAGGCGATCGACTTCTGCCGCTACTACGCCGCGATCGGGCGCGAGCGGATGCGTCCGCAGCCGCTCCCGGGCCCTGTGGGCGAGTCGAACGCGCTGCACCTCGGCGGGCGCGGCGTCTTCGTCTGCATCAGTCCGTGGAACTTCCCGCTCGCGATCTTCGGTGGCCAGATCGCCGCGGCGCTCGTCGCGGGCAACGCCGTCGTCGCGAAGCCCGCGGAGCAGACGCCGCTGGTCGCCTTCCGCGCGGTGCAGTTGATGCACGGGGCCGGCGTCCCGGCAGAGGTGCTGCATCTGGTCCTGGGCGACGGCGGAGACGGTGGGCCGCGCGCTGACGTCGGACCCCCGGGTGGCCGGCGTCGCGTTCACCGGTTCGGTGGCCACCGCGCGCGCCATCAACCGCGCGCTGGCCGCGCGCGACGCCCCGATCGGCGTGCTGATCGCCGAGACCGGCGGACAGAACGCGATGATCGTCGACTCGACCGCCTTGCCGGAGCAGGTGACCGACGCGGTGATCTCGAGCGCGTTCCGTTCGTGCGGTCAGCGCTGCTCGGCGCTGCGGGTGCTGTTCCTGCAGAACGAGATCGCCGATTCGATGATCGAGATGATCGCCGGCGCGATGCGGGAACTCGTGATCGGCGACCCCGCCGACCCGCGCACCGACATCGGACCGGTGATCGACGCGGAGCAGCTCGCGTTGCTGGTCCGCCATCGCGCCTGGCTGCAGCGGCACGGCCGCATCGTCCACGAGTGCGAGGTGCCGTCCGCGCTCGACGGCCACTTCTTCGGGCCGGTCGCGGCCGAAATCGGCGCCATCAGCGATCTCGCGCACGAGAATTTCGGACCGATCCTGCACGTGATCCGCTACGACAAGCGCGACCTCGATGCGGTGATCGACGCCATCAATGCGACAGGCTACGGACTGACGATGGGATTGCACACGCGGCTCGACGGACGCATCGATCACGTGGTCCAGCGCGCGCGGGTGGGGAACCTGTACGTGAACCGCAACATCATCGGTGCCGTGGTCGGCAGCCAGCCCTTCGGCGGCGAAGGCCTGTCGGGCACCGGACCCAAGGCCGGCGGGCCGAATTACCTCACGCGGTTCTGCGCGGAGCGGACGGTGACGATCAATACCGCGGCGGCGGGGGGGAACGTCGAGTTGCTGGCGTGACGTCCGCGACGGCGGCAGGGGGTTCCCGCCTCTAAGGCGTATCCGATGGCGCCAGCCCCGGCCTATGAAGCCGGCCCGCGCTGCGCGCGGGCTGCCCTGCGCTGCTCGCCTTGCGGTCGCGCCGCGGAACTCGCTCCGTTCGCTTTGCGAACTGCGCTCAGACAGCCGCGGCGAGTTGGACGACGAAGCGCGCTGCGCGCGCCGACCGCAAGACTGCGCTGCTCGGCGGCTTCAAAGGCCGGGCTGGCGCCATCGGATACGCATCGCGACGAAACTTCGAGGCAAGGGGAAGCGGTCATCCAAGATCCAGCGCTAGCTGTGCGGGCTCATGGCGCGGCGCAGCGCTGCGCTTGGCCAGCCCGGCCACAGCGCGCGGCGCCTGAGCAGGCTGTGGCGTGCCTCGCGCAGCGACCGTCGGGCGGCGGGCGTGCCATGCGCGCAAGACCGGCGGGCCGAGAAGGCCTGGCCGCAACCCGCCGCCGCCGGATCGGCACGGACGCCATCCAGACATCTGCTGGCCCGCAATGAACGCAATCCGCTGAATGACGCCCGCCGCGACGGGCGCGGAGTCGAGGCACGCCGCAGCCTGTTCAGGCGCAGGCGACGCCCGCTCGGTGTCCGAGTCTAAGTGGGAAGGAACGCACCGGTTCGCCGCAAACAGGCTCCCCTTCGAAAGAACAAGTGGGTTACTCACGCCTAACGCAGGTCGCGGACGATCTCGCGGGCAGCGTTGTGGCCAGGCGCGCCGGTGACGCCGCCGCCGGGATGCGCGCCGGACCCGCAGTGATACAGGCCTTTCAACGGCCCGCGGTATTTCGCGTAGCCCATCAGCGGGCGCATCGAGAACAGCTGGTCGAGCGACAGCTGGCCGTGGAAGATGTCGCCGCCGGTCAGGCCGAACTCGCTTTCGAGGTCGGCGGGCGACAGCGCGCGCCAGCCGATCAGCGCTTCACGGAAATTGGGGCAGCAGGACTGCACGACGTCGAAGATCGCCTGCACCGCGGGTTCCTTCAGCGAACTCCAATCGGCATCGGGCCTGAACTGCTGGCAGAACAGGCTCGCGACATGCGCTCCCGGAGGCGCCAGCGTCTCGTCGACCACGCTCGGGATCAGCATCTCGACGATGGGCTGCGCTGCGTACCCCTGCGCCTCCGCGCTGAGCCACGCGGCATTCATGTAGGCGAGCGACGGCGCGAACACGATCCCGCTCGCGTGATGCGGTTGCGCCTGCGTGCCCGGCAGCGCCGAGAAATCCGGCAGTTCGCGCAGCGCCACATTCATCCGGAAGGTGCCTGAGCCGCACTTGTAGCGCTGCATCGCTTCGCTGAACTCGGCCGGAAGTTCGTCGGCGTCGAGCAGCCGCTGATACAGCAGTTTCGGATTGACGTTGGCGGCCACGGCGCGCGCACGGATGACCTCCCCGCTTTCGAGTTCGACGCCGGCCGCCATCCCGCGCTCGATGACGACACGACGCACCGGTGCATCGACGGCGATGTCGACGCCTCTCTCGCGCGCTTCCGCCGCCATCGCCTGCGTGATCGCCCCCATGCCGCCGATCGCATGGCCCCACTTGCCCGGTTTGCCGTTCACTTCGCCGAAGCAGTGGTGCAGCAGCACGTAGGCCGAGCCGGCGGCGTACGGACTGGCGTAGTTGCCGACGACCGAGTCCCAGCCGAGCACCGCCTTCAGGGGTTCCGACTCGAACCAGCTGTCGAGCCAGTCGCCGGCGCTCTTCGTGAAGAAGTCGACGAGATCGCGCTGCCCTTCGCGCGGCAGCCGCCCCATCTGCAGCAGCAACTGCGCGCCCGCGACCAGGTCGCGCCAGCCCTCGATCACGAAGGGACCGCCGAGATTCGGCGGCGCCCGCAGCACCCACTGCTTCAGCTGGTCGGCGACGCGGTCGAGCCGCGCGTAATAAGCGGGCAGCCGCTCGGCGTCGCGAGGCGAGAACTGGGCCACCGCAGCCTGTGTCGCCGCGAGGTCGCCTCCGAACTTCAGCGAGCGTCCGTCGGGCAGCGGAACGAAGTTGGAGAACGGCCGCTCGACGATCCGCAATCCATGGTGGGCGAGCCGGAGGTCAGCGATGACCTTGGGATTCAGCAGGCTGACCGTGTAACTCGCGGTCGAATTGCGGAAGCCCGGATGGAACTCCTCGGTGACCGCGGCACCGCCCACGACCGAGCGGCGTTCGACGATCCGCACCTTGAGTCCGGCAGCGGCGAGGTAGCAGGCGCAGGTCAGGCCGTTGTGGCCGGCACCGACGATGACGACATCAAGCGAGGAAGACGACATGCGCGCCCAGGTTCGTCCGAGGCGCGCATCTTATCGGCGTGGGCGAGGCGGCGGCTTGATCAGCGGTAACCGACCCGATCGAGGATGCGCTGCGCGGCGACCTGGTTCTTGCCGATGGTGGAGATCGGCACGTTCTCCATCTTTGGCATGCCGAGCGCGGCGAGCGCCGCGTTGTTCGTCACCGCGCCCTTCACCACCGGCCACTCGTTGTTGCCCTCGGCGAAGTAGGCCTGCGCCTTGGGACTCGTCAGGTACTCGAGGAACGCGATCGCGTTGTCCCTGTGCGGGGCATTCTTCGCGACGCCGCCGCCGGAGATGTTCACGTGCACGCCCGTCGTCGACTGGTTCGGCCAGACGAAGCCGACCTTGGACACGATTTCCTTGTCCTTCGGATCGCCGGAACGCACGAGCCGCACCCAGTAGTAGGTGTTCGTCAGCGCGACGCCGCACTCGCCCGCCGCCACGCCCTTGATCTGGTCGGTGTCGCCGCCGCGCGGCGGCCGCGCCATGTTCGTCACCATGCCCCGGGCCCACTCTTCGGTCTTCGCTTCGCCCAGGCGTTCCACCATCGAGCCGATCAGCGAAAGCATGTACGGATGGGAGCCCGAGCGCGTGCAGACCTTGCCCTTGTTCTTCGGGTCCGCCAATTCCTCGTAGGTGTCGACGTCCTCCGGCTTCACTCTGACCTTGTCGTGCACGATCACCCGGGCGCGACTCGAGAAACCGAACCAGGTGCCATCGTTGGAGCGCAGGTTGGCCGGAATCCGTTCGGTCAGGACTTTCGATTGCACGGGCTGGAAGAGCCCGTCGATCTGCGCGCGCCACAGTCGGGCCGCATCGACCAGCAGGACGACGTCCGCCGGGCTGGCCGCGCCCTCGGTGCGCAACCGTTGCAGCAGCTGCTCGTCGCCCAGTTCGATCCGGTTGATGCGGATGCCGGTCTGCCTCGTGAAGTCGGCGTACAGCGCCTCGTCGGTCTGGTAGTGCCGGGCCGAGTAGAGGTTGAGGACCTTTTCCTGCGCCTCGCCTGCGAGAGGTACGAAGGCTGCGAGCACCAGGCCGCCGACGACCGCCGCCTGCATCAGCCGGCGCAGTCCGGCCTCCATCTGATCCTTCAGGAAAGAAAAGCGCTTCATGCGTCGTCCGTGTCGTGACTGGAATCGGAGAAAGCGTCGGCCGGACCCGGTGGCGGGGAGAGGGTCGCGCATGGGCCCTGGCCGACGACCGGAACGTTATCGCAAATGATTCTTAAATGCAAACGATTCTCATTTGCGCCTGTTTGACCCCCTGTTCAACGGTCCGGCCTGCGGCTATGGCCCAGGCGGACGGTCGACGGTGACGTCCGCGCTCTGCGGCGCCGGGTCCGCCAGCGAGGACGCCTGGCCGGCGGATGTACGTTCCGCGAGCGCACCTGGCGCACCCGCGTCGACGAGGCGGCGCGCGCCGTTGAACCGGGTCGCCCAGTACCGGTCGTCGAGGCCTTCGATGCGCACCCGGCCGTTCCTCGCCGGTGCATGGATGAACCGGCCTTCACCGATATAGATCGCCACGTGGGAGAACGCGCGTCGCAGGGTGTTGAAGAAGACAAGATCGCCGGGCTGGAGGTCGGCGCGCGCCACCGGTTCGCCGAGCCCGCTGATCTCCTCGGACCGGCGCGGCAGATCGTGATTGAGCACCGAGGCGAAGACGTGGCGGACAAGGCCGCTGCAGTCGAATCCCGTCTCCGGGCTCGCGCCGCCGTACCGATAGGGCGTGCCCAGCAGCGAGAGCGCCTGCAACACGATGTCCGAACGGGCACCGGCCGCCAGCTCCTGGGCGTAGGCACTGACGGCCAGCAGCGCGAGCATCAGGCCGCCCGCCAACCTGCTACGCCACGCTTGTCGCTGACCGCTCATCTGCCCGTCGCACCGATCGCCTGCAACGGGCCGCAAAATAGCGCATTCGAGCGAGAAAACCTAAAGAACTCCGCAAGTTACGCCGAACAATTCGGTTAAAGTGCAACGTCCGCGGCGGCCGCCAACCGACGGAACCTTAGAGATCGTCGTGCCCAACGAATCACAGAAAAGTCCAACGGGAAACGGCCCTGCCAGGCCGCGCGTGCTGATCGCGGACGACTCGCGCATCGTCCGCGCATCGATCGTCCAGCACCTGAAGGACCGCTTCGACATCCGTGAAGTCACCGACGGCGAGGCCGCCTGGCAGGCCATCCTGCTCGACTCGTCGATTCGCGTCGTCATCAGCGACCTGACGATGCCGAAGGTGGACGGCTTCGAATTGCTCAACCGCGTCCGCAGTTCGAAGGTGCAGCGCATTCGCGAATTGCCGATCGTCATCATCTCGGGCGAGGACGAAACGGCGGAGCGCGAACGCGCGGCCGGCATGGGCGCCACGGACTTCATCCGCAAGGGCGTCGGCGCGGCCGAACTGCTGGCGCGCATGGAGGTGCTGGTCCGCCTGTCGACGACGCGCGAGGCGCTCGCCGAAAGCCAGGCTTCGCTCGAATCGTCGCGCACCGTCGATTCGGACACCGAACTACTGAACCAGCCATTCTTCGACAAGCAGGTCGAGAAGCTGATCTCGTTCGCCCGGCGCAACCTTTCCGACGTCGCGGTGATCTGCGTACGCGTCGAACTGTCCATGCCCAAAAGTGAGACTTGGGACGGCGAGACCGACCAGCGCATCAAGCTCGTCGGTCGCGCGCTGGCGGCCTCGATCCGGCTGGAGGACCTCGGCACCCGCTCGGACAAGTTCGAGTTCTGCGTGGCGACGCCCTCCTCCGGCCTGTCGGGCGTGCTGCGGTTCGCCGCCCGCCTGCGAAAGGTGCTGGAAAATGTCGAGGCGGCCGGCCCCGGCGTCGAGGTCTGGACCTGCATCGGCCTGGCCACGCTGTCCGAGGAATTGCGCCGTGGCGCGGAGGAACTTCGTGCGCTGGCTCAAAAGAGGGCCGCGCAAGCCCAGCAGAATCGCTCGCGTCGCATCATCCTGGGGACCTCCGAAGGCGTGTCTCCGGGAAGCATCGATCCCAAGCTGGAAGAAGGGTCGATGGATATCAACCTGGCGCTCGCGCTGATTCGTGCTGGCCGGGCTGCCGAAGTGGTGTCGCATCTGCCAAGATTGCTCGAGCAGGTCGCACCCTTGCTGAAGCTGGTGCGACAACAGAAAGAACTAAAAACGACACCTGCGGAGGGAGGCCTGCATGACGACGTACAAGGAGTTCCACGGTAGTTCCATCAATGACCCGCAGGGGTTCTGGGCGGAACAGGCTGCGCTGATCGACTGGAAGCAGCCGTTCAGCCAGGTCCTCGACTACTCGAAGCCGCCGTTCGCGAAATGGTTCGTGGGCGGCACCACCAATCTCTGTCACAACGCCGTCGACCGTCACCTGGCGATCCGCAAGGACCAGGCCGCGCTCATCTACATCTCCACGGAGACCGGCGACGAGAAGACGTACACCTTTGCGCAGCTGCATCGCGAGGTGAACCGCATGGCCGGCATCCTGAAGGGACTCGGCGTCGGTCGCGGCGACCGCGTCCTGATCTACATGCCGATGGTCCCCGAAGCGACCTTCGCGATGCTCGCCTGCGCGCGCATCGGCGCGATCCACTCGGTGGTGTTTGGCGGTTTCGCGTCCGTGAGCCTCGCCACGCGCATCGACGATGCGACGCCGAAAGTCATCGTCAGCACGGACGCCGGTTCGCGCGCGGGCAAGCCCGTCCCGTACAAGCATCTGCTCGACGAAGCGATCGCGCTGTCGAAGTCGCCGCCGAAGCACGTGCTGATGGTGAACCGCGGACTGGCGCCCGCCGCGATGGTGCCCGGGCGGGACCTCGACTACGCAACGCAGCGCGCCGAGCACATGAACGACGAGGTGCCGTGCGAGTGGCTCGAGTCGAGCGAGCCGTCGTACATCCTCTACACATCGGGCACGACCGGCAAGCCGAAAGGCGTGCAGCGCGACACCGGCGGCTACGCGGTCGCGCTGGCGGCGTCGATGAGCCTCATCTTCTGCGGCAAGCCCGGGGAGACCTACTTCTCCACCAGCGACATCGGCTGGGTGGTCGGACACAGCTACATCGTCTACGGACCGCTGCTCGTCGGCATGGCGACGATCATGTACGAAGGCACGCCGATCCGCCCCGACGGCGGCATCTGGTGGAGCATCGTCGAGAAGTACAAGGTGACGTCGATGTTCTCGTCGCCGACCGCGATCCGCGTGCTCAAGAAGCAGGACCCGGCACTGCTGAAGAAGTACGACCTGTCGTCGCTGCGATTGCTGTTCCTCGCCGGCGAACCGCTCGACGAGCCGACCGGACGCTGGATCGCCGACGGCATCGGCAAGCCCATCATCGACAACTACTGGCAGACCGAAACCGGCTGGCCGATCCTCGCCATCCCGCGAGGCGTCGAGGCGCTGCCCTCCAAGTTCGGCTCACCCGGCCTGCCCTGCTACGGCTACAACGTCAAGATCTTCAATGAAGCGACGGGCGAGGAGATCACCGCCCATCACGAGAAGGGCGTGGTCGCGATCGAGGGCCCGCTGCCGCCCGGGTGCATGACGACGGTGTGGGGCGACGACGAGCGCTTCGTCAAGACCTACTGGACGAGCGTGCCGGACCGGCAGGTCTACTCGACCTTCGACTGGGGCATCCGCGACGAGGACGGCTATTTCTTCATTCTCGGACGCACCGATGACGTGATCAACGTCGCGGGCCATCGGCTCGGCACCCGCGAGATCGAGGAATCGCTGTCGTCGCACCCGAACGTGGCGGAAGTCGCGGTCGTTGGCGTGGCGGACCAGCTCAAGGGCCAGGTCGCCGTCGGCTTCGTGATCCTCAAGGACGCCAGCAAGGCCGACACGCTTGAAAAGCGGATGGCTCACGAGGGCGAACTGATGAAGGTCGTCGACAGCCAGTTGGGCGCGGTCGCCCGCCCGTCGCGCGTGCACTTCGTCAGCAGTCTGCCGAAGACACGATCGGGCAAGCTGCTGCGGCGGTCAATCCAGGCATTGTGCGAAGGCCGCGATCCGGGCGACTTGACGACAATCGAGGACCCGACGGCGCTAGAGCAGATCCAGGCGGCGGTGCGCGGTTAGTTCAGCGCCATCACAAAGCACGGCCGCGAGCTCGCGTAAGCTCGCGGCCGTTTTTGTTTGATTCGTTCCGCCGTGGATACGATCTCCTACAGCTATTTCCTGTCCGCTGTCGTCCTGCCGCCGACGTCGCTCGTGCTGCTGACGCTGCTCGGACTCCTGCTGCTGCGCAGCCGCCCCCGGGTCGCGATCGTGTTGATGGCGGCGTCGCAGCTCGCGCTGCTCGCGCTCGCGACGCCGGTGGTCGCCGCTGCCATCGCGCGCGGACTCGAACCGCCGCCGATGGCGGCAAAGGACCTGAAGTCCGCGCAGGCGATCGTCATCCTTGCCGGCGGACTGAACCGGAGCGCCGTCGAATGGGGCGGCGAGTCGGTCAGCGATTTCACCTTGCAGCGGGTGCGCTACGGCGCGCACCTGGCACGACAGAGCGGCCTGCCCGTGTACGTCACCGGCGGAGTGCCGGCCGGAGCGAAGCATTCGGAGGCCGACCTGATGGCGAAGGTCCTCGTTCAGGATTACGGCATCACGCCGAAGTGGATCGACAACGCCGCCGCGACGACGCGCGGCAATGCCCAGATGGCGGCGCGGGACCTGAAGCCCCTGGGCATCCAGCGCGTCGCCCTCGTGACGACCGCCATTCACATGCCGCGTTCGAAGCGGGCGTTCGAGGTGGCAGGGTTCAGCGTCATCCCGGCCGCGACGGACTACGCGGCGCAGCGCCCCTTCACGGCGGTGCAGCTGATACCCCGGGTCGGCGCGCTGACGGTTTCCCACTACGCTTTGCGCGAGTGGGTATCGCGCGGCTGGTACCGGCTGCTCGGCAGCTGACCGGCGCAAGCGTCGTGCGACCAGGGACCAGATCGAGCACAAGCAGGGACGAGGAGGAACGATGAAGACCAAACCAATGCTGACACTGGACGACGCACGCAGGATGGCCGCGGCCGGCGAGGCCGAAGCGAAGAAGAACCAGTGGAACGTGGTGATCGCCGTCTGCGACGACGGCGGCCACCTGCTGCTGCTGCACCGCCTCGACGGCGTGGCGCCCATCTCCTGCGCCATCGCGCCCGAGAAGGCGCGCGCCGCGGCGATGGGCAAGCGGGAAACGAAGATCTACGAGGACATGATCAACCAGGGCCGCACGTCGTTCCTGTCGGCGCCACTGCAGGGCATGCTCGAGGGCGGCGTGCCGATCGTGGTCGACGGCCACGTGGTCGGCGCCGTCGGCGTGTCGGGCGTGAAGTCGAGCGAGGACGCGCAGATCGCCAAGGCGGCGATCGCGGCCCTCGCCTGAGCGACCCGACAGGCGGCCCGCTGCCGCCGAATCGGCGGCTTCGTATACTGCGCGCCATGGCGACGCGCGAACTCGACCGGCTCGATCGCAGGATCCTCGAGATCCTGCAGCACGACGGCCGCATCACCAATCAGGACCTGTCGGAACGGGTCGCGCTCAGCCCGCGCGCCTGTCTCGACCGCATGCGACGTCTGGAGCGCAGCGGCCTCATCAGCGGCTACATGGCGCTGGTCGACCCGCGCAAGCTCGGCGGGACGCTGCTGACCATCGTGGTCGAAGTGACGCTGAAGGACCAGTCGCAGGCGACGCACACGCGGTTCGAACAGCGCATCCGCAACGCGGACGAAGTGGTCGAATGCTTCCTCGTATCCGGCCAGTGCGACTACGTGCTGCGACTCGCCTGCCGGGACCTCGATCACTACCGCGAGCTGACCAACGCGTGGACGGACGACCCGACGCTGGGCGTCGAGAAGATCACCTCGAAGCCGGAACTGCAGACGATCAAGCCGTTCCGCGGTTATCCGCTGCCCTGACGGGCGCCGGCAGCCCGCCGTTTCGGCGGTGACGGCTGCCGTAACACGCTGTTCCTGCGTTCTCCAATCGCCACTTTCGCCGTGCCGGGCACGGGCGCTTTCTACACTGCTCTCCCAGTCGGGAAGTCGATCCTGCGAGGTGAGCGATGGACGCGCGAGTCGGAAGGACCGGAAGGCTGATCGAACTGGAGGCGGACGTCGCCGCGCCCAACTACGCGCCTTTGCCGGTCGTGCTGGAACGCGGTGAAGGCAGCTGGCTGTGGGACGCCGACGGCAAGCGCTACCTCGATTTCATGTCCGCGTATTCGGCGGTCAGCCACGGCCATGCGCATCCGCGCCTGGTGCAGGCGCTGGTCGAGCAGGCGCACCGCGTCGCTGTCACCTCGCGCGCTTACCACTCGACGACGCTGGCGCCCTTCCTCGCAAAGCTGGTCGAGGTCGCCGATCTCGAGGGTCCGGCCCGCGCGCTGCCGGCGAGCGGCGGCTGCGAGTCGGTGGAGACCGCCATCAAGGCGGTGCGCCGGTGGGGCTACCGCGTCAAGGGCATCGCACCGGACCAGGCGGAGATCGTCGTCGCGCGCGGCAATTTCCACGGGCGGTCGACGACCGTCGTCGGCTTCTCCACGGAAGACGAGTACCGCGCCGACTTCGGACCCTACCCGCGCGGCTTCCGGCACTTCGACTTCGGCGACATCGAGTCGCTGCGCGACGCGATCAGCGAGTCCACCTGCGCTGTGCTGATCGAGCCCGTGCAGGGCGAAGCCGGCATCGTCGTTCCGCCGCCCGGATTCCTGCGCGCGGCGCGCGCGCTGTGCACCGAGCGCAAGGTCCTGCTCGTCATCGACGAGATCCAGTCCGGCCTTGGCCGCACGGGCGCCTGGTTCGCGTACATGCACGAGGACATCCGGCCGGACGCCGTCATCGTCGGCAAGGCGCTCGGCGGCGGCCTGTTGCCGGTTTCCGCGCTCGTCGCGCGGGCCGAGGTCCTCGACCTGATGGGCCCCGGCAGCCACGGCTCGACCTTCGGCGGCAACCCGCTCGCCGCCCACGTTGCGCTCGAAGCATTGCGCATCATCGAAGACGAAGACCTCGTCGAACGCAGTCGCCAGCTCGGCAAGCACCTGCTGGGCCGGCTGCGCCGGATCCGGTCGCCGCTCGTCCGGGCCGTGCGTGGACGCGGACTGTGGGCCGGTGTCGAACTGGCGCCCGAGGTCTCGGCGCGCGCGGTGGTCGAGCGGCTCGCGGTGCGCGGCGTCCTCACGAAGGACACGCATGGCACCGTGATCCGCTTCGCCCCGCCGTTGACCATCAGCCGCGAGGCGCTCGATTGGGGTCTCGATGTCTTCACCGCGGTCCTCACGGAATTCGATCCGCAGGCCGCGCCCCTCGATCCATCCCGCCAGGTCCGCATCACCGCCCTTCCCGCACGGAGGAACGACGACGTGAAAGCCAGTCCGCAGATCGCCCGCAGCACTGACCGCATGGCGCACCTGATGATGAGCTCGCCTCAGCACTTCGAGGTCAGCTACACGATCAATCCATGGATGGATCCTTCGCAGTGGTCGGTGTCGGCGGAGCGGCTGGCCGACGATGCGCGCCGGGGCTGGGCGCAGCTGAAGGCGACCTACGAGCAACTGGGCGCCCGCGTATCGACGCAGCCGCCGGTACGCGGGCTGCCCGACATGGTCTTTACCGCCAACGCGGCGGTGGTGCTCGATCGCAAGGTACTGCTCGCCCGCTTCCTGTGCCCCGAACGGCAGGGTGAGGAAGCGCGCAACCGCGCGTTCTTCGAAACGCTGCGCCAGCAAGGTCACGTGGACGAAATCGTCGAACCGCCGCCCGGCCTCTACTTCGAAGGCGCGGGCGACGCGATCTGGGACGCGAGCAGACGCCTCATCTGGACCGGGCACGGGCAGCGTTCGAGCCGCGGCATGCACTCGGCGATCGAGTCGCTCTACGGGGTGCCCACCGTGCCGCTGGAACTCGTGGACCCGCGCTTCTATCACCTCGACACCTGCTTCTGCGTGTTGTCCGGAGGCGAGGTGCTGTGGTACCCGGCCGCGTTTTCGCCGGAGGCGGCCGACACGGTCCGTCGCATGGCGGGCGCGGACATGCTGATCGAGGCCAACGAGGAGGACGCGATGCACCTGGGCGTCAACTCCGTCTGCCTGGGCCGTGATGTCGTGATGTGCCATGCGTCGCAAGCCACGCGCGCCGCACTGGTCGCGCGCGGGTACGCGGTGCACGTGGTACCGCTGGCCTCGTTCAACCGCTCGGGCGGGGCCGCCTACTGCCTGACGCTGCGACTCGACAACGAGACCCGCCCTGCGGGCCGGGACATCGTGCTGGAGGAAGACTTCGAAGAGTTCCGCCGGGCGGCGTAAGCGCCGACGGCACAATCGCCGAAGAGGGTGACGCGCCGTCCTACGGATGGACGATACGACTGCCCGCCCCGCCTGTCGAAACTGACTTCAACGACAGTCGTGGGAGACGGCATGGACGTACTTTCCAACTCGCAAGGCAGTGCACAGGCAGTCCGCGACGCCGCGGCCGTGTCCGAGGCGATCGACAGCCGCATGGCCCTCGAACGCGAACTGGATCGCCTGAACGAGGCGCTGGGCGTCCAGGCTGGCGCCGCGGCTCAGCATCTCAACTGGATGCTGCTCGCACAGGCCTTCCTGCTGACGTCCTATCTGATCGTCCTGGTCGGCGGTTGGACCGTGCCCCTGCCCGGCAAGCGCTGGCTGCTGGCAGCGATCGTCGGCTACGGCGCCGTCTCGCTCGTCCTCGGCTACCTGTCGCAACGCGGCAGCCGCGACCGCCTCGCTCCGTTGCGGAACAGCCGCCGACTCGTCGAGCAGGCGCTGGAGCGCGTGGCCAGCCGGCCGACCGTCTTCTCGCGCGAGCGTCTTCTCGTGACGACGCTCGGCGACTGGGCGACGCGCCTGCTGCCGTTGCTCATCCTCACCGGGTGGGCGGCGTTGACGATGTACACGCTGGCCTTGCCGATTCCGGGCAGTGGTCGTCCGGTGGCCGAGACCCGCAGCGACGCGCGGGCCGCGGCGAGCGCAGGCCCCGCCACGCCACGCGCCAGGGCGCCCGTCGCGCAAAGGCGAGGACGGCGCGCCGGCTGCCGCGCCCGCGGTCGCCAGCGGCGAGGACACCGAATCGGGTCTGGCTGCGCTGTTCCGCCGCGCCATGAACGCGCCGCCGGCGGAGGTGACCGAGGAAGGCGTCAAGCCCTGATCGGTCGCGTCAGGTCGCCGTCCCAGGCGACGCCCAGCATCGGCGGGCGTCACCGCGCCGTCGACGGGTTTCAGCCAGGGCGCCGCGACGCCCGGGCCGCGAACCGTCGCGTGATCAGGACTGCGGCGCCCAGGCCGGCTTGCGCTTCGCCATGAACGCGTCGATCCCTTCCTGCGCCACCGGATCGACAAGATTGCACGCCATGGTCTGACCGGCCATCTGGTAGGCAGCCTCGATGCCAGCTTCGATCTGCCGATAGAACATCTCCTTGCCCAGCGCGACCGCGACGGCGGGCTTGGCGAGGATCGACGCGGTCAGCCTGGCGATCTCCGCGTCCAGCTGATCCGCGGGCACGACGCGATTGACGAGGCCACGCTCGCGCGCCGTGGCCGCATCGATCAGGTCGCCCGTCACGAGCATCTCGAAGGCGTCCTTGCGGCCGACGTTGCGCGCGAGCGCAACGCCCGGGGTCGTGCAGAACAAACCGACGTTGATCCCCGAAACGCCGAAGCGCGCGCCTTCCACCGCGACGGCAAGGTCGCACGTGGCGACGAGCTGGCAGCCGGCCGCGGTGGCGACTCCATGGACGCGCGCGATGACCGGCTGCGGCAGACGCTGGATCGTCAGCATCAGCTTCGCGCACTGGGCGAACAGGGCGCGGTAGTAATCGAGAGCGGCGTTCTCCTTCATCTGCTTCAGGTCGTGCCCCGCGCAGAACGCCTTGCCGGCCGCGGCGAGGACGACGACGCGCACACCCGGATCCGCCGCGATCGCATCGAGGGCGGCCTGCAGCGCCGTCATCATCTCGCTCGACAGCGCATTGAACTGCTGCGGCCGGTTCAGCGTCAGCGTCGCCACACCCGATGGCTCGCGGGTCTCCAGCACGTACGGTTCGACGGCAACCCTTGCCTCCGGTGCGTTCATCACGACCTCCCTGCTTCTACAGTTGAGCCAACGTCTTGACATGCGCGCCGACGCTACGCGCCAGCGCGCTCAGGTTGTAACCACCTTCGAGCGAACTGATCACCCGCCCCTCGCCGTGCTCATCGGCGACGTCCATCAGGCGCCGGGTGATGAAGGCATAGTCCGCCTCGACCAGCCCCATCTGCCCGAGGTCGTCCTCGCGATGGGCGTCGAAGCCGGCGGAGATGAACACCGCCTGCGGGCGGAACGCGCGCAGGCGCGGCATCCACACGTCGTCGACCACCTGCCTCACGACGTCGCCCCTGGTTCCGGCCGGAAGCGGGACGTTCACCATGTTTTTCGCCGGGTTGTCGGCGCCGGTGTACGGATAAAACGGATGCTGGAAAAAACTGGCCATCAGCACTCGCTCGTCGTTCGCGAGTATGTCCTCCGTGCCGTTGCCGTGATGCACATCGAAATCGATCACCGCCACCCGTTCCAGTCCGTGCGCCTCGAGCGCATGGAGGGCGCCGATCGCCACGTTGTTCAGGAAGCAGAAACCCATCGCGGCGGCCTTGCGCGCGTGGTGCCCTGGCGGGCGCACGGCGCAGAAGGCATTGGCGAGTTCCTTCGCCATCACGCGATCCGTGGCCTCGATCACCGCGCCGGCAGACCGCAGCGCCGCGTCCCAGGTGCGCGGGTTCATCGACGTGTCCGGATCGACGGGCCAGTAACCCTGCTGTGGTACGCTGGATTTCAGTCGTTCGATGTAGGCCGCGTCGTGCGCGCGCGCAAGGGCATCGTACGACGCCGCCGGAGCATCGAAGTGCTCGAGGTGCGGCGAGATCCCGATCGCGATCAGATGGTCGTGGATCGCGGCCAGGCGCCCGGGGCACTCCGGGTGCCACGACCCCATCTCGTGCTCCGCACAGGAGCGGTGGGTGAAAAACCCGGTATGCAGCATCTGTCTCCGTCCAGCTCGTTATTTTCGGCGGCCGTGTCCCGGCGCCTTCCAGCCCAATGTTAGAGAAATTCCGCGCGACCGCCAGTCAGATCGGCACCATCATCGTCGGCAAGAGCCTGCAGATCCGGCAGAGCCTCACGTGCCTGCTGGCGGGTGGCCATCTGCTCATCGAAGATGCGCCGGGCGTCGGGAAGACCACGCTGGCCCACGCGATCGCCCTGTCGATGGGCCTGCCCTTCCGCCGCATCCAGTTTACGAGCGACCTTCTCCCCTCGGATGTGATCGGCGTCTCGGTCTACGACCGCACGACCGGGCAGTTCGTGTTCCACCCGGGACCGATCTTCACCGAAGTGCTGCTCGCCGACGAGATCAACCGCGCGAGTCCGAAGACGCAGAGCGCGCTGCTCGAGGCGATGGAAGAGAACCAGGTGTCCACGGACGGCCTGTCGCGCCCGCTGCCGCAGCCCTTCTTCGTGATCGCCACCCAGAACCCGCTGCACCAGGTGGGCACGTTTCCACTGCCGGAATCGCAGCTCGATCGCTTCCTGATGTGCATCAGCCTCGGCTACCCGGACCGCGCGGCCGAGCGTTCCCTGCTTTCCGGCGATGCGCGGCGCGACATGCTCAAGGTGCTCCAGCCAGTGGCCAGGCCGGCCGACCTCCTTGCCGCGCAGTCCGAGGTCAGGAAGGTCTACGTGTCCGCAGCGCTGCTCGATTACATCCAGGCGCTGATCGCGCACACGCGCGCATCGGGCAAGTACGCGGAAGGCCTCAGTCCGCGCGGCGGGCTGGCGCTGCTTGCCGCCGCCCGGGCATGGGCCTGGCTGGATGGCCGCGAACACGTCATCCCGGAGGACGTGCAGAACATCATGCCGTCCGTGGCAGGACACCGCCTGCACGCGACCAGCCGCGAGAGCGGCCGCGCGCTGCACGGCAAGGAACTGGTCTCGCAACTGATCACCGCCGTACCGGTCCCGTGATCGAGGATGAGCATCACCGCTAACCCGCTGACCGTGCGGATCGCCAGCTGGATTGCAGGCCGGCACGGGTCCGAAGCGGGCGATGTGCTGCTCGACCGCCGGCGGGTCTACATCCTGCCGACCGTGCCGGGCCTCACCTTCGGCGCCGCCGTGCTCGTGCTGCTGATCGGATCGATCAACTACTCCCTGCAACTCGGCTATCTGCTGACGTTCCTGGTCGCCAGCATGGCGGTCGTCGGCATGCACTCCACGCACTCGAACCTGGCGCAGCTCGTCCTGCGCGGCGTACGGGTCGAGCCGGTATACGCGGGAGACGTGGCGGTCTTCGAGGTCACGGTGACCAACCCTGGCACGCTGGACCGCTACGCGCTGCGCTTCGCATTCGTCCCGGCGCCCGTGCGCAGGCGCGACAAGCCGAAACGGCCTGCCGTGCCACCGATGGTGACGACCGAAGTCCCGGCGCGCGGATTGAGAACGGTGCACGTGCCTCTGCCTGCGCCGACGCGCGGCCGGCTGCCCGCACCCCGCATCACGATCGAGACGCGGTTTCCATTCGGCCTGTGGCGCGCCTGGGCCTACCTGACGCCGGCGCTCACGGGCATGGTCTATCCGAAGCCCGAGGAAAATGCGCCGCCGCTGCCACCTGCGGCGGGCGGGGACGGTGACACGGTCGGCATGGCGTCGAGCGGCGACGACTTCGCCGGCGTTCGCCCGTACCAGCCCGGCGACGCGCAGAAGCTGATCGCATGGCGACTCGCCGCGCGCTCCGATGACCTTTCGGTCAAGCAGTTCGAGGCGGCCGGCGGCGGTGAGCTGATGCTGGACTTCGACGCGCTGCCGCCGTCGATGGACCTCGAGGCGCGCCTGTCGCGCCTGGCGCGCTGGGTGCTCGACGCCGACGCGGCCCATATGCGGTACGGCGTGCGCCTGCCGGACGCCATGATCTTCGTCGGCAACGGCTCGCAGCACCGCGATCAATGCCTGACGGCGCTGGCGCTCTGCAAAGGCTGACATGGCGGCGACCGCACCCGACCCCGAAGTGCCGCGCCGTCGTGTTTCGGAGGCCGTGGGCCGCGTGCGCCGGCTGTTCGGACCCCAGATGTCGAGTGCGGCTCGGGAACGCCGCGACATTCTGGTGCTGCTCTTCGCGGTCGCTTTCGTCGCCCTCCCGCATCTGGAGCACCTGCCCTGGTGGGCGACCTCGCTGCTGCTGTTGATGCTCTTCTGGCGCGGCTTCCTGACCGTCGCGCAGCAGCCGCTGCCTGGGCGCTTCCTGCTGGTGCCGCTGCTGCTCGGCGCCGGCCTCGGCGTCTACCTGCAGCACGGGACGCTGGTCGGACAGCAGGCCGGAGTCACCTTTCTGCTGCTGCTGATGGCGCTGAAGCTGCTCGAGATGCGCGCACGTCGCGACATCTTCGTCGTGATCTTCCTGTGCTTCTTCATCCTGCTCACGCAGTTCATGTACAGCCAGAGCCTGGGCGTCGCCATGACCACGCTGATGGCAGTCGCGGCGCTGTTCTTCGTGCTCATCAGCGTCAACCTGGACGAGGCCGACCTGCCGGCGGCGCGCAAGATGAAGATGGTCGGGTGGTCGATGGTCAAGGCGGTGCCGCTGACCATCGTCCTGTTCCTGCTGTTCCCGCGGATCTCCGGGCCGTTGTGGGGCACGCCCGACGACGGCGGCAGCGGCAGCACGGGCCTGTCCAACTCGATGACGCCGGGGTCCATCGGCAAGCTGATCGAGTCGCGCCAGATCGCCTTTCGGGCGAAGTTCGAAACCGAGTCACCGGGCACCGAGCAGCTCTACTGGCGCGGGCCCGTCTTCGGCACCTTCAACGGACGCACGTGGACGCCGCTGCTGCGCCGGTCGGTCGAGCCCGCCCCGCTGGCGATCGAGGGCGAGCGCGGTTCGCTGGTCGAGTACACGGTCACGCTCGAGCCCCACCAGCGCGACTGGCTGTTCGCGCTCGAAGCGCCAGCGGCCTTGCCCCAGACGACGGAGTTCAACCCCAGGCTGACGTCCGAGATGGAACTGCTGGCGGGCGACCTGGTGCGCGAGCGGGTCCGCTACACGATGCGTTCGTACATGGGGTTCCGGGTCGGCCGCAATGCGGACGCGCTCGAACTGCAGGACTGGCTGGTGCTTCCCCCCGGATTCAACCCGCGCACGCAGCAATTCGCGGCCACCTTGCAGCAGCGCGTCGCCACCACCGGCGACGACCGCGATTTCCGGCTGGTGCGCGCGGCGCTCGACCATTTCCGCCGCGATGGCTACGAGTACACGCTGACGCCACCGCGACTCGGCCGCAACTCCGTCGACGAGTTCCTGTTCGACACCAGGCGCGGCTTCTGCGAGCACTACTCGTCCGCGTTCGTGGTGCTGATGCGATCCGTCGGCGTCCCGGCGCGCGTCGTCACGGGGTACCAGGGGGGCGAGCTGAACCCCATCGACGGCTTCGTCACCGTGCGCCAGTCCGACGCGCACGCCTGGGCCGAGGTGTGGCTCCGGGGACGGGGGTGGGTCCGCATCGATCCGACCGCCGCGGTCGCGCCGGTGCGCATCGACCGCGCGCTGGAGGAAGCGCGCAAGGCCGAGTTCGACCGCGATGTGTCCTTCATGAGCAGCGACTGGCTGCGGGTCTGGCGCTTCAACTGGGAGGCGGTGCAGAACAGCTGGAACCAGTGGATCCTGTCCTACTCGCTCGACCGCCAGCGCGCGCTGGTGGGGATGCTCGGACTCGCGCCGCGGTGGGAAAGCGTGGCCGGCGTGCTTGCCGTCATCGTCGGCGTCCTCCTGGCGGGCATGGCCCTCGCATCGATGCGCCCCCGCACCGTCCGTGATCCGCTGGGCGACATCTACCGTCTGCTGCGCGAAAAGCTCGAGCGGGCCGGCGTGCGCACCGAGGAGCACTGCGGTCCGCGCGAGTTGTACGCCCGCAGCCGCCGCGCGCTTCCGGAGCAGGACGCCCGGCAGGCGCGCAAGCTGCTCGCCCGCTACGAAAGCATGCGATATTCGCGCAACTCCGAAGGCATCGCTGCCGCCGACATTCGCGCCCTGCGGCGCGCGGTGCGCACGTTCAAACCCGTCCCGCATCCGGAATGAATGCCATGAACCCGAAGCGGCGTGCGCTCGTCGCCACGCTGCTCGCCGGCATGGTCGCGCCCGCTGCCGCCCGCAGCCCGGCGCCGCCCGTCCTACACGTCCCGCGATGACGTTCGGCAGTTCATCGACGAAGTCGTCCAGCAGCACGGCTTCGATCGCACCCTTGTCGAACGATGGCTGAGCGCGGCGCGCTACTCCGAAACGGTGGAGCGGCTGATGCAGCCGCCGATTCCGTTCGGCCAGCGCAACTGGCTCGACTACCGGGCCCGCTACCTCGAAGACCGGCGCATCCAGGCCGGCGCCGCGTTCTGGCGCGCGAACAGCGCCGCGCTCGAACGCGCGGAGGCGCGCTACGGCGTGCCCGCGGAGATCATCGTCGCCATCATCGGCGTCGAGACCTTCTTCGGCCGCATCACCGGCAACTTCAGGACGATCGACGCGCTTGCGACCCTGTCGTTCGACTACCTCCGCCGAGCGGACTACTACCGCAAGGAGCTGGTCGAATTCCTGCTGCTCGCCCGTGAGCAGCGCGTGGACCCCCTGGCATTCAAGGGGTCGTTCGCCGGCGCCATCGGCCTGCCGCAGTTCATGCCCGGTTCGGTTCGTCGGTTCGCCGTCGACTTCGACGGCGACGGCCGCATCGACCTTGCCGCCAGCGCAGCGGACGCGATCGGCTCGGTCGCGAACTTCCTGGTCGAGCACGGCTGGCAGCGCGAGCAGCCGATCCTGTTCGAGGCGGAAGCCGACGAGGAGATCGTCGACAGGCTTGGCCGCGGCATCCAGGTCGGACCGACCTGGTCCGACGCCTTGATGAGCGGCGTGATCGGCGACGCGCCGCTTGCGCTCGACACGCCCGTGATCGTGATCGACCTTCCCTACCTCGACGCCAACGGCGAGACGCAGCGGCTCTTCCGCGTCGGCACCGTGAACTTCAGCGCCGTTCTCCACTACAACCGCAGCTATTTCTACGCGACGGCCGTGGTGGATCTCGCTGAAGCCATCAGGCGCGAAGTCTCCCCGTCCTGAAACTCATTCGGCGTCGGGCTGGCGCGCCGGCTGCGCGTCGACGAATGCCGGCAGTTCCATGCAGCGATCGAAGATCCCCATGACGGTCGGCACATGGTCGAGCCGACAGTCGAACCGCTTCGCGTTGAAGATCTGCGGAACGATGACGACGTCCGCGAGCGTCACCGCGTCGCCGAGCGAGTACCGCCGAACTTCTTCTCCGCGACCAGCCGCGCCTCGATCGCCGCCAGGCCCTGTTCCACCCAGTGCCGGTACCACGCGTTCTTCTGCTCGTCGGTCGCCTTCAGGTCGCGCACCAGGTACCGGAGGACGCGCAGGTTGTTCAGTGGATGGATCTCGCAGGCAATCGACAACGCAAGCGAGCGAACGTAGGCGCGGTCCAGCGCGGTGCCGGGCAGCAGCGGCGGCTCCGGATGCGTCTCCTCGAGGTACTCGATGATCGCCAGCGACTGCGTCACCGTGCGGCCGTCGTCGTCCAGCACGGGAATCAGCGCATCGGGATTGATGGCGCGGAAGGCCGGGTCGAACTGCTGCCCGCCATCGCGGGTGAGGTGCACGACGGCGTACTCGTACGGCAGACCCTTGAGGTTCAGCGCGATGCGGACGCGGAACGACGCCGAACTGCGGAAGTAGTTGTAGAGCTTCATGTCAGCGGACGAACTGGACGAGCCAGAGAGAGAGTACGGGAAGCGCGACCAGCAGGGCCAGGCGCAGCGCGTCGGCCGCGAGGAACACGAACACGTAACGATAGGTGCGCGCCACGGGCACATCGCGCGCCTGCATGCCGACCACGTACACGTTGAGTCCGACCGGAGGCGCGATCAGGCCGATGTTCACGACCGTGAGCAGGAGCACCCCGAACCACAGCGCCTTGTCCTCGAGTCCCAGGCCGAAGAGCGGCAACTGCATCACCGCCGGGAACACGACCGGCAAGGTCAGCAGCAGCATCGACAACTCGTCCATCACGCCGCCGAGGACGATGTAGAACAGCAGCACCCCGACCAGGACCAGGACCGGCGAGAGGTCGACGTGGGCCACCAGGTCCGCGATCAGCGCGGGCATCTGCGTCAACGCGAGCGCTGCGTTGAGCATGTCGGCGCCGATGAAGATCATGAAGATGGCGCCGGTCGTCTGCGCCGTCAGGAGCAGCGCCTGGCCCGCCCGCCGTGCCGTGAGCTGGCCGGCCGCGAAGCCCGCCACGGCGGTGAGCAGCACGCCGATCGCCGCCGCTTCAGTCGCCGTGAAGACGCCGCCGTAGATGCCGCCCAGCACGATCAGGAAGATCGCCGTCACCGGCAGCACCCCGCCGAGCACCGCAAGACGTTGCCGGAACGGCACGCGCGCTTCCGGCGGTCCGAGGTGCGGCCGGATGCGCATGAAGAGCGCAATGGCGACGCAGTACAGCGTCGCCGCCAGCAGTCCGGGAATCAGTGCGGCGGCAAAGAGCTTCGCGATGTTCTGCTCGGTCAGGATCGAGTAGAGCACGAGCACGACCGAGGGCGGAATCAGGATGCCGAGCGTTCCGCCCGCCGCCAGCGCCGCCGTCGCGAAGCCGCCGTCATAGCGATAGCGCCGCATCTCCGGCAGCGCGACCTGGGCGATCGTCGCGGCCGTCGCCACCGAGGAGCCACACACCGACCCGAAGGCCGCGCTGGCGAGCACGCTGGCCTGCGCCAGACCGCCGCGCCAGTGGCCGACGAACGCCGCCGCGGCGCGAAACAGGCCCGCCGACAGCCCGCCCTGGGTCGCCAGGTGCCCCATCAGCAGGAACAGCGGCACGACGGACAGGTCGTAGATGGAAAAGCGGGCGAACGCCAGCCCCTTGAGGAACGCCAGCAGCGGACCCGGACCGGAGAGCGCCACATAGGCGACCGCTCCCGGAAGGAACATCGCGGCCCAGATCGGGACGCGCGCTGCCATCAGCGCCAGCATGGCGACGAACATCAGGCCGGCGGTCGCGCTGTTCACGTCGGGCTCCGCGCCGCGCCCGATCGCCGCAACGGCTGCGTCACACCCACGATTCCCGCCAGGGCGAGTCCGGGAACCATGGCCGCATACGGCATCCACAGCGGGATGCCGAGCACCATCGTGGTCTCCGCCGCGCGGCGCATCTCGGCGACCGCCACGCCCGCGCGCCACGCCATGAGAAAGAACACGGCGCCGGCGAGCACCGCGCCGACCGCGTCGAGCCGGCGCTGCATCGGACCCGACGAGCGCGCGGTGAAGAAATCGACCACGAGGTGGCTGCCGTGCAACTGGCAGTACGGCAGGAAGAGCGCGATCGAGGCCGCGGTGGCGAGTTGCACCAGTTCGATGTCACCCGTGACCGGGTGGCTGGCGAGCCATCGGCCCGCCACGGACACCGCCGTCAACAGCGCGACACCGAGCAGGAGTCCGCCGCCGAGCAGCGCCAGCGCCATCGCGAGCGCGTCGAGCAGTCGGCGCATCGGGATCGTTTACTTGCCGGCCTTGCCGACCGCCGGGGACGCGGGCGAGCCACCCTTCGCGTGGCGAGCCACGAGCGCGCGCGCATCGGCCAGCAGCGCATCGCCGTCGACGCCGCGCCTGGCCATGTCGCGTACCCAGTCGACCAGCACCGGCTGCGCGGCCTTCTGCCACAAGGCGAGTTCGGCCGCGGGCACCACGTACACCGTGTTGCCGCGGTCCAGCGCGAGCTTGCGCGCGGGCGCCTTCTGCTCCTCCCACAGGCGACCTGCCTGCGCGGACAGGGCGAGCCCGGAATTGCGATCGACGATGGCGCGCAGGTCCGGCGCCAGTCCGTCGTAGGTGGCGCGGTTCATGGCGAGCAGGAACACGGCCGTGTACATGGCCGCCATGTTCGGGTCGGTCTCGGTGTGAAAACGCGCGATCTCCTGCACCTTCACGGCTGGCACCACTTCCCAGGGAATGACGGCGCCGTCGATCACGCCCTTGGACATCGCATCGGCCAGGCCGGTCACCGGCATGGACACCGGCGAGGCGCCGAGCGCCGCAAGCAGGCGGTTGGTCTGCCGCGTCGGCGCGCGCAGCTTCAATCCCCGGAAGTCCGCCAACGTGCGCACCTGCTTGTCGCGCGTGTGCAGGTAGCCGGCATCGTGCACGTGCACGGCCAGCGGCCGGACCTCGCGGAACTCGTCGCGCGCGTGCTTCTCGTAGAACTCCCAGGCGGCCTTCGATGCCGCCTCGGCGTCGCCGATCATGAACGGCAGCTCGAACACTTCCATCTTCGGGAAGCGGCCCGCGGTGTAGCCGGGCAGGGTCCACACGATGTCGGCGATGCCGTCGCGCGCCTGGTCGTACAGCTGCGGCGGCGTGCCGCCGAGCTGCATCGACGGGTGGAGCTGGCACTTGAGGCGGCCGGCCGATTCCTTCTCGATCCGCTCGCACCACGGCACGAGCAGCTTCGCGTGCGTGGTCGAGCCCGGAGGCAGGAAGTGGTGGACCTTCAGCACCACCGGCGCCTGCGCGAAGGCGTGGGAGCAGGCGACCAGCGCGAGGACCGCGACCGCGCGCGCGACGGAGGATCGGAGCATGGCGAGGATCAGACGACGCGGACCTTCAGCGTTCCCAACCCGGCGACGCCGCCTTCGAGCTCGTCGCCCGGCACCACCGCGCCGACGCCCTCCGGCGTTCCGGTGAAGATCAGGTCGCCCGGCTTCAGCATGTAGAACTTCGAGAGATGCTCGATGGTCTCGTTGACGTTCCAGATCAGCTTGGACACGTCGCTCGCCTGCCGACGCTGGCCGTTCACGCTGAGCCAGATCTGCGCCGTCGTGATTTCTCCCGTGACGCCGATCGTCTTCACCGGACTGATCGGCGCCGAGGAGTCGAAGCCCTTGGCCACGTCCCATGGACGGCCCTTGTCGCGCAGCGCGAACTGCAGGTCGCGCCGCGTCATGTCGAGGCCCACGGCGTACCCGTAGATGTGGCCCGGCGCGTCGGCGGCGGCGATGTTTCGTCCGGCCTTGCCGATGGCCACCACCAGTTCGATCTCGTGATGCAGGTTGTTCGTCTCGCCCGGATACGGCATCTCGCCGACGCTGCCGAACGGCACCGGCAGCACCGCATCGGCCGGCTTCATGAAGAAGAACGGTGCTTCACGTCCCGAGAATCCCATCTCCTTCTGGTGATCGACGTAGTTGCGCCCGACGCAGTAGATGCGATGAACCGGCAGCAGATCGGTGGAACCGTCGATCGGGACCACCGCCTGCGGAGGGGCCGCGAACACATAACCCATGGGAGAGCGTCTCCTGTCGATGCAGCGCGTGCGGAAGAGCCGGAAGTCTACGCGTGGCCCGGTCCGGCCGCCCTCGAGATGGCGCGCGAGAGCAGCACGACCGGCAGCACGCCCGCGGCGACGATCGTCAGCGCCGGCAGCGCCGCCTCGCCGAGCCGTTCGTCGCTCGCCATCTGGTAGGCGATCACGGCCAGCGTGTCGAAGTTGAACGGCCTCAGCACCAGCGTGGCCGGCAGTTCCTTCATGACATCGACGAAGACCAGCAGCGCCGCGGCCAGCACCGACGGAGTGAGGATCGGCAGGTGCACGCGGACGAAGGTGTCGAACGCGCTGCTGCCCAGGCTGCGCGCGCTCGCGTCCATGGTCGGCGTGATGCGGGCCAGCCCCGCCTCCACCGACTGGTAGCCCACGGCGAAGTAACGAACGAGATAGCCGTACAGCAGCGCGAACACGCTGCCGGTGAGCAGCAGTCCGGGCCCGGCACCGAGCAGCGCGATCAGCGCGGCGTTCAGGCGGTTGTCGAACAGGGCCAGCGGAATCAGGATGCCGACGGCGATCACCGCGCCGGGAACCGCGTAGCCGAGGCTCATCAGCCGCACGGCGCCGCGCACCAGGAGCGCGGCGCGGCCCTGCGTGACGGAACGCGCGGCGTAGGCCAGCGCGAGCACGGCAGCGAGCACGATCACCGCCGCGGCCAGTCCGATGAACAGCGTGTTCATGACCCACCCGCTGTAGCGCGCCCAGTCGAGCGTCGACCAGGCCGGCAGCAGGAGGCGCACCAGCAGCACGAGCGGGAGCGCAAAGCCCAGAACGACGGTCGCCGCGCACAGCGCCGATGCACCGAAGCGGCCGAGTCCTGTCAGCGGCGTTCGTGGCGCCGGACGCTGGCTGCTGGTCGGGGTGAAGAAGCGCGCGCGACCGCGGGCCCGGTGTTCGACGTAGAACAGCACGAGCACGAGCAGCAGCAGCACGGCCGCGAGCTGGCTCGCGGCGGTACGGTCGCCGAGCGAGAACCAGGCGCGGTAGATCGACGTCGTGAAGGTCTGCAGGCCGAAGTACGCCGACGCGCCGTAGTCGGCGATCGTCTCCATGAGCGCGAGCAGAGCCCCCGCGGCGATCGCCGGACGCGCGAGTGGCAGGTTGACGCGCCACCAGGTCTGCCACGGCGTGAGCCCCAGGCTGCGCGCCGCGTCGATCATCGCCGCCGTGCGGGCCATGAAGGCAGTGCGCGCCAGCAGATAGACGTACGGATACAGCACCACGGTGAACACGAACGCCGCCCCATGCAGCGACCGGATCTCCGGGAACCAGTAGTCGCCCCGCTCCCATCCGAACGCGGCCCGCAGCGCGGTCTGGAGCGGGCCGGAGAACTGCAGGTAATCGGTGTACGCATAGGCGACGATGTAGGCCGGCATCGCCATCGGCAGCAGCAGGCCCCATTCGAAGAAGCGGCGGCCGGGGAAATCGGCGGTCGCCACGACCCAGGCCGTCGCCGCGCCGAGCGCGGTGACCCCGAGGCCGACGCCGAGGGCAAGGGCCGCCGTCTCCAGCAGGGCGCTCGGGATGACGGTCGCAAGGAGATGCTGCAGGGTGTCGGCCGCCGCCGCGACATCCCAGAAGCTGCCGAAGACCCCGAGCACCGGGAGCGCGACGAAAGCTCCGCACACCAGGGCCAGGATCACCGCGCGACCGAGGCTCGACGCGCCCGCCCCCCCCGCGCCTCTCGGGATTGCCTTTGTCATCAGTGAATTGGACGTGTCGACCGGGGTTCCCCTTGCCAAGTCAGGGATTTAAGATGCAAATGAGAATTATATGCATTTGGCTTACACTCGATCCATGGATTTGACCCACCCCCCTCTGCCGCGACCGCAGTTGCTGATCGACGGACTGCGGATCGCCTACCGCGGCACGAAGGCGCCCGTGGTGGATGGCCTGACGCTGGCGCTGGGCAAGGGCGAAATCGGCTGCGTGGTCGGGAGTTCCGGCTGCGGCAAGACCACCCTACTGCGCGCGATCGCGGGGTTCATTCCGGTGTCGCTTGGCACGATCGAGATCGGCGGCGTCGTGGTCTCCGGCCCGAACTTCACGGCCGCTCCGGAGAAGCGTGGGGTCGGCCTCGTGTTCCAGGACTACGCCCTCTTCCCCCATTTGCGAGTCGAGGACAACATCGCTTTCGGGCTGCGACAGGCCGGCGCCGTCGAGCGCACGTCACGCGTCGACGAGATGCTCGACCTGGTGGGCTTGCGTCGCCAGGCAGCCAAGTACCCGCACGAGCTGTCCGGCGGCCAGCAGCAGCGCGTCGCGCTCGCCCGAGCGCTCGCCCCGCGTCCGGCGCTGCTGCTGATGGACGAGCCGTTCTCGAGCCTCGACGTCGAACTGCGCGCCCGCCTCGGTGCGGAAGTGCGTCAGATCCTCAAGGCGAGCGACACGACGGCGATACTGGTGACGCACGATCAGCAGGAGGCATTCGCGATCGCCGATCGCGTGGGCGTGATGAACGCGGGCCGGCTGGAGCAGTGGGACCGGCCGTACGAGCTGTATCACCGCCCGGCGACTCGCTATGTGGCCGACTTCATCGGCGAAGGCGTGTTCCTGCCCGCCAAGGTGCTGAGCCCGATGAACGTCGCGATCGAACTCGGCGAACTGAAGGGCGACGTGCCCCTGCCGTGCCAGCAGGGCTGCGACACGTGCGGCAAGGGCTGCCACGTCGAGGTGCTGCTGCGTCCCGACGACGTCGTGCACGACGACACGAGCGCGCTGAAGGCCGAGGTGGTGCGCAAGGTGTTCCGCGGCGGCGATTTCATCTACACCCTCCGGCTCCAGAGCGGGCAGGAGGTGCTCGCCCTCGTGCCCAGCCACCACGACCACGCGGTCGGCGAGAAGATCGGCATCCGGCTGGACGCCGACCACGTGATCACGTTTCCTGTCGGACTGGAGCCGGGCTCGATTCCGCTGCAGGCGGCGTAGCGGAGCTTGTCCAGGCCGCTCGAGCCCCGGCTCGCCGGCGCGCGCACGCTCCAAATCAAGGGCAGTACGCCTTGCGGCAGGCCATCCCGCCTCTCTTGCCACTCGTCAATTCAGGCAGGGACGCGGCGTGCGACTAATACGCCCGACGTGAAGCGTTGGAGGCGTGATGCGGACAGCACTGGTTCTCATGCTCATGGCCCTGGCAGGGTGCGCGACAACAGGGGGCGAGTCCGACATTGCCGCCGGGAAATGCGCGAGCGTTGCCCGCCCGCCAACACACGCGCCGATGGAACGAAGCCGGCCGCACTCGATCGATCCGCAGGTCGCACTCAGTTCGTTCCAGCTCCATTGCATGAAGGACACGCCGCTGGGACTTTGAGCGCGGGATAACAGAACAGAAAGGGCCCCGAAGGGCCCTTTTCTGGTTCTGGCGGAGAGAGTGGGATTCGAACCCACGATGGGCTTTAGACCCATACACACTTTCCAGGCGTGCGCCTTCGACCGCTCGGCCATCTCTCCTGATTCGTTTCCACCCGAGGATCCTGCTCTCGAGGAAGAGGCGGATTATATCCGTCGCCCTCAATGAAAAAGGCCCGCGGCAAGCCGCGGGCCTTCGTGCTGTTTACAGCTCAGGACGTCAGCGGGCGAGAGTCTCGACCGTGTCGCCGCGCAGGTTCGGATACCGAACGTGCTCGACGAACTCCTGCACTTCCTTGCTGGGCTCGGGCGTCAGCATGCTCACCACGAGAATCGTGATGATGCCGATCGGTACGCCGAACACGCCGGCGGAGATCGGCGCGATGCCCCACCACAGGTCCATCTTCGTGGTGCCGAACCACTCGATGAACTGCGGGTAGGTGTGCACCATGTAGTACAGGCAGGTGCCGAGACCGGCAATCATCCCTGTGATGGCGCCCCACTTGTTGGCGCGTTTCCAGAACACCCCGAGAACGAGTGCCGGGAAGAACGCCGAGGCCGCCATCGAGAACGCCGCGCCGACCAGGAACAGGATGTTGCCCGGCTTCAGCGACGTGACCCACGCCGCGAAGATGGCCACCACCAGGAGCAGGAGCTTGGAAATCATGACCCGCTTCTGCGTCGAGGCGTTGGGGTTGATCATCTTGTAGTACAGGTCGTGCGACAGCGCGTTGGCGATCGTCAGCAGCAGGCCGTCAGCGGTCGAGAGCGCCGCGGCCAGACCGCCCGCAGCCACCAGACCCGAGATCACGTAAGGCAATCCCGCGATTTCCGGAGTTGCCAGCACGATGATGTCTCCGCCGAGCGTCATCTCCGCCAGTTGCACGATGCCGTCCTTGTTGACGTCGCGAGACCGCCATCAGCGTTGGATCGATCTTGGCCCAGGCGGCCACCCACGCCGGCAGGTTCGCGAACGATGACCCCACCACGTTGTGATAGACCTCGTACTTCGCCAGCACGGCCAGCGCAGGCGCCGTGAAGTACAGCAGGAAGATGAAGAACAGGGACCAGAACACCGAGACCCGCGCTTCCTGCACCGACGGCGTCGTGTAGTAGCGCATCAGGATGTGCGGCAAGGCAGCCGTGCCGAACATCATGCAGAACACCAGCGCGAGGAAGTTGTTGCGCTTGGTCGCGCGCTCTTTCTCGCCTGCCTCACCGGGCTTGGTGGTCGTATACGGCGTTGCATGCGGTGCAGGGGGCCCTGTCCTCGCGGTGTTGCTGGCGACTTGCTTGGCCCACGCTGCCTTCGCGTCATCCGGTGACTTCGGGAAGTCCGCCACGGCTTTTTCCGCCGCACGGATGTCGGCGACCGGCGCGTTCGACGCCTTCAGGTCCTCCACGCGCTGGGCGGCCGCGGTCTTGCCGGCTTCCCATGACGCCGGCAGCGCATCGATCCGCGCCTTGGCGTCCGCCGCGTTCTTCTTGAAGATTTCGCGGACGGAAACCTCACCCGGGTTGGTCGTGAGTTCCTTCTCCTTGGCGGTCACCTTCTGCAGCACCTGCCCGTACACGAGTTGCGGAATCGGGAAGTTGGTGATCTTCACCGACAGCCACACCACCGGGATCATGTAGGCGACGATCAGGATGATGTACTGGGCCACCTGCGTCCACGTGACCGCGCGCATGCCGCCGAGGAACGAACAGACCAGGATACCGGCCAGGCCCAGGAACACGCCGACGCCGAACTCGACCCCCGTGAAGCGCGACGTGATGATGCCGACGCCGTAGATCTGCGCGACCACGTAGGTGAACGAGCACAGGATCGCCGCGAAGACGCCGATCGACCGGGCAATGTTGCCGCCGTAGCGTGCACCGAGGAAGTCGGGAATCGTGAACTGGCCGAACTTGCGCAGGTACGGCGCGAGGAACAGCGCCACCAGCACGTAGCCGCCGGTCCAGCCGATAACGAAGCCGAGACCGTCGAAACCGGCCAGGTACAGCGTGCCGGCCATGCCGATGAACGAGGCCGCGGACATCCAGTCCGCGCCCGTCGCCATGCCGTTGAACAGGGCGGGAACGCGGCGGCCCGCGACGTAGTACTCGGCCACGTCGGCGGTGCGGCTCATGATGCCGATGCCGGCGTAAAGGGAGATCGTCGCGAACAGGAACGTGTAGCCGATCCAGACGCGCGGCAGCCCCATCTGCTCGAGGACCGCGAGCACGATGACGAACGCGACGAAGCCGCCCGTGTACCAGGTGTAGTACTTCTTCAGCTGGTTGAAGAAGGCACGATTCGAACTGACGGCGCTCATTTGGATTCCCCTTCGTCGACGCCGTACTCGAGGTCCATCTTGCGCATGGCGCGCGCGTAGTACCAGATGATGAGCACGTAGATGATCAGTGACCCCTGCGCTGCCATGTAGAACGACAGCGGCCAGCCGAAGAAGTTGATCTCGGCCAGCGGGATCGCGTACCACGCCATCACGTACGTGACGACGAACCAGATGAACAACAGCACTGCAGTGAGCCGGAGGTTCCGGCTCCAATACTCTTTATGTTTTTCGGTAGTTTGCATGTTCTCTCCTTGGTGGTCTTCCGTCTCCTCGGACTAGGTGGCTTGCGCGGTGATGTCCTCCTTTGGTTGGGAGTTGCTGCTCGCGACGGATGCCGAGCGGGACGGCGCCTGCTCGAGATCCCTCTTGAGGGTGGCTGAAAACTTGGGCTCGAAACCGGCGAGCTGCTCGTGGACCTTCCACGCATCCTCGCGCCGACCGAGGTGGTGGTACGTCATGCCGAGCTGGTAATAGCCGTAGGGACTGAACGGCTGCAGCTTGATGTTCTGCTTGAGCGCGTCGACTGCTTCGTCCAGGCGTCCTTCGCGGATCAGGACGAGGCCCAGGCCGTACCAGGCACGGTCGAGCGACGGCCTCAGTTCCACGGCCTTCCGGAAACAGCGCTCGGCGTCGGCCAACTGGTCCGTCTTGTCGTGGAGGAAGCCCAGGTTGAACCAGGCGTCGGCGTGGTTCGGGTTGAGCTGGGTGAGCCGCTTCAGCACGTCGACTGCCTTGGCGTGATCGCCGGCGTCGGCGAGCAGGTTGCCGATCATGAGCAGCGCGTACTCGTTGCCCGGGTCGACGGCGGCCATTTCCCGGTACACCTCGATCGCCTGCTGGTTCCGCTTGAAGATCAGCGCGGTGTTGGCGCGGCGATGCAGCCACCAGACGTTCAACTTGGTCGCGATGGAACTCATTGCTTCGGTGCTCCCGTGCTCCACGCTTCGACCCACTTGTGACAGCCCGCCTGCGTCAGATCGGCACGGCAGGAGTCGCGGTGCGCGATCCCGAGCCAGAAATAGGCGAAGAGCAGCAGCATGAACGCCGCGATCGGAATGTGCCGGTCGAGAACGACCTTGGGCGTGACCACGCGCACGAGCTTCACCACCGGGCTGGCGACCGTCTGGAACAGCTTGTAGACAAGGTTCTGCTCACGCGCGCGCCAGTTGAAAATGCCGACCATCGCCTGGCCGAACAACGCCAGCGCGGCCACCAGCGCCAACTGCTGCGCCACGAGCAAAGCGAACGCCATTGCTGCCTGTCTCCCTGGCATGGTCGGAACTCCGCGCCGTATCTCTGCCGCGCATGAACCTCCCCGGATGCCCTGTCGTTTCACATATGTGAGGGCCCGGCGGGTCGTCTTGATCCGCCGGGCCCATCTTCCCGCTGGAGCTGTGCCGCCCCTTCCGTCTGCCTCCAACAACCTCCAACACTGTTCGTCCTGTCCCGCTCAGAGCGTGACCTTCAACTGCTCCAGGATCGCCGGATTCTCCAGCGTGGACACATCCTGGGTGATCTCCTCGCCCTTGGCGATCGAGCGCAGCAGGCGCCGCATGATCTTGCCCGACCGCGTCTTCGGCAGGTTGTCGCCGAAGCGGATGTCCTTGGGCTTCGCGATGGGTCCGATCTCCTTGGCGACCCAGTCGCGCAGTTCCTTCGCGATGCGCAGTCCCTCCTCGCCGCTCGGCCGGGCCTGCTTCAGGACCACGAACGCGCAGACCGCCTCGCCGGTCATGTCATCAGGACGACCCACCACCGCGGCTTCCGCCACCATCGGATTCGCGACCAGGGCCGACTCGATCTCCATGGTCCCCATCCGGTGGCCGGAGACGTTCAGCACGTCGTCGATGCGGCCCATGATGGTGAAGTAGCCGGTCTCCTTGTCGCGCACGGAGCCGTCGCCGGCCAGGTAGAGCTTGCCGCCGAGGTCCGCCGGGTAATAGGACTTCTTGAAGCGCTCCGGGTCGCCCCAGATCGTGCGGATCATCGACGGCCACGGACGCTTGACGACAAGCAGTCCGCCCTGGCCGTTGGGCACGTCGTGGCCGGTCTCGTCGACGATCGCGGCCATGATGCCCGGCAGCGGCAACGTGCACGATCCCGGCACCAGCGGCGTCGCGCCGGGCAGCGGCGTGATCATGTGGCCCCCGGTCTCGGTCTGCCAGAACGTGTCGACGATGGGGCAGCGCGACTGGCCGACCACCGTGTAGTACCACATCCAGGCTTCCGGATTGATCGGCTCGCCGACCGTGCCCAGCACGCGCAGCTTGGACAGGTTGTACTTGGCGGGCTGGTCGCTTCCGGCCTTGATCAGCGAGCGGATCGCCGTCGGCGCGGTGTAGAAGATGGTCACGCCGTGGTCCTGGCACATCTTCCAGAAACGGCCGGCGTCCGGATACGTGGGAACGCCTTCGAAGATCACTTCGGTGGCGCCGACGGCCAGCGGGCCGTAGCACACGTAGGTGTGGCCGGTGACCCAGCCGACGTCGGCCGTGCACCAGAAGACGTCCGACGGCTTGATGTCGAACGCCCATTTCATCGTCATCGCGGCCCACAGCAGGTAGCCGCCGGTCGAGTGCTGCACGCCCTTCGGTTTGCCGGTCGAGCCGGACGTGTACAGGATGAACAGCGGGTGCTCGGCGTTGACGGGGACCGGTTCGCAGGTGCTCGCCTGGCCCTTCATGACATCGTGCATCCAGACGTCCCGGCCTTCGACCCAGTTCACCTTGCCGCCGGTGCGCTGGTACACGATGACCTTGCGGACCGCCTCGCAGCCGCCCATCGCGAACGCCTCGTCGATCGCGGGCTTCAGCGCAATCGCCTTGCCGCCGCGCATCTGCTCGTCGGCCGCGATGATGAGCGTCGCGCCGGCGTCGATCACGCGCTCCTGCACGCTCTTGGCGGAGAAGCCGCCGAACACGACCGAGTGCGTGATGCCGAGGCGGGCGCACGCCTGCATCGCGATCACCGCCTCGACCGACATCGGCATGTAGATGATCGCGCGCTCGCCCTTCTTGAAGCCCAGCGCCTTGATGCCGTTGGCGAACTGGCAGACCTTCGCGTGCAGCTCGCGGTAGGTGGTCTTCGTGACCTTGCCGTCGTCCGCCTCGAAGATGATGGCGACCTTGTCGGCGTTGCCGTTCTCGAGATTGACGTCGAGACAGTTGTACGAGGCGTTCAGCTCGCCGTCGTGATACCACTTGTAGAACGGCGCGTTCGACTCGTCGAGGACCTGGGTGAACGGCTTCGTCCACTTCAGGTTTTCGCGCGCGAGCCGCGCCCAGAACCCCGTGTAGTCGCGCTCCGCTTCCGCGCACAGCGCCTTGTAGGCGTCCATGCCGGATACGTTGGCTTGCTTGACGAATTCCGCGCTCGGCGGAAAGACTCGGTGCTCCTGCAGGATCGATTCGATGTTGCCCATGGCGTACCCGTCCGCTCTCCCGTTGCTCGTTTTCTTTAGGCTTCCCGCTCTAGTGGGACGGACGGTAGGGAGCCGCGCTTACAGGAAGCTGACACTTCGTGACGTTTCGGCGCTGCAATGCAGCATCCAAATCCGAGAAGGGGCCCTTGCGGGCGAGCGGCACGCAGTTTCAGGATGGCGACAAAGGGGTGGGATTGCTCGCCGCTCGCCTCGAGGCGAGCCGCTCGTCCCTTCGCTGCGCTCCGGGACCGCCCGCGACACGCGCGGGCGTCGTTCGCGACAGTCCGCTGGACTGTCGCTCACCGAACCCGGGCGGGCTCGCACGCATCCGCGTCCGCCAAAACGAAGGGGCCCTTGCGGGCCTAGCGGCACGCAGTTTCAGGATGGCAACAAAGGGGTGGGATTGCTCGCCGCTCGCCTCGAGGCGAGCAGCTCGTCCCTTCGCTGCGCTCCGGGACCGCCCGCGACACGCGCGGGCGTCGTTCGCGACAGTCCGCTGGACTGTCGCTCACCGAACCCGGGCGGGCTCGCACGCATCCGCGTCCGCCAAAACGAAGGGGCCCTTGCGGGCCCCGTCGTTTTGGCGGAAGGGGTGGGATTCGAACCCACGGTACGGTAGAACCGTACACCGGATTTCGAATCCGGCGCATTCGACCACTCTGCCACCCTTCCGGTCGAATCAGATGCAGCGAGCCCGCGATTATATCCGAGCTCTGCTCGTCAGACCGCCTTCAGGCACTTCGAGCCCGCCCATGTACGGCCGGAGCGCCTCCGGGATGACGACGCTGCCGTCGGCCTGCTGATAGTTCTCCAGCACCGCGACCAGCGTGCGGCCGACGGCAAGTCCCGAGCCGTTCAGCGTGTGCACGAATTCCGTCTTGCCCTGCGCGTTCCTGAAGCGCGTCTGCATGCGCCGCGCCTGGAACGCCTCGCAGTTCGAGCACGAGGAGATCTCGCGGTACGTGTCTGCTGCCCCGGCAGCCAGACCTCGAGGTCGTAGGTCTTCGCCGAGCCGAACCCCATGTCGCCGGTGCACAGCAGCACCACCCGGTACGGCAGCCCGAGGCGCTGCAGCACCGCTTCGGCGTTGCCGCACCATCTCCTCGAGCGCCTCGTACGACTGCGCAGGATGGGCGATGCGCACCATCTCGACCTTGTCGAACTGGTGCTGCCGGATCATGCCGCGCGTGTCCTTGCCGTAGCTGCCGGCCTCGGAACGGAAGCACGGCGTGTGGGCGGTGAACTTGAGCGGGAGCGCCGACTCCGGCAATCAGCTCGCCGCGCACGATGTTCGTCATCGAGATCTCGGAGGTCGAGATCAGGTACAGCTCCTCCTTGTCCTCGCCGCCGCCCTTGGTCGACCCAGAACATGTCGTCGCGGAACTTCGGGAGCTGCGCCGTCCCGACGAGGCTGTCGGCATTCACGATGTACGGCGTGTAGCACTCGGTGTAGCCATGCTCGGTCGTCTGCAGGTCGAGCATGAACTGCGCGAGCGCGCGATGCAGGCGCGCGACCGGGCCCTTGAGCAACGCGAAGCGCGAGCCCGAAATCTTCGCGGCGGTCTCGAAGTCGAGGCCCGAGACGCGCCCCGACATCGACGTGATCCTGCACCTCGAAGTCGAATGCGCGCGGCGTTCCCCATCGGCGCACCTCGACGTTGTCGTCCGCCGAGCGGCCCGTCGGCACCGATTCGTGCGGCACGTTGGGCACGTTCAGCATGTAGTCCTGCAGCCGCGCCTGGATGTCGGCGAGTTGCCCTTCGAGGGCCTTCACCTCCTCCGGGATGGCCGCGACCTCCGCCAGCACCGCGCTCGCGTCTTCTCCCTTCGCCTTCAACTGGCCGACCTGCTTCGACAGCGCGTTGCGCTTCGCCTGCAGTTCCTCGGTGCGCATCTGCACCGACTTGCGCTCGCCTTCGAGCGCGTTGAAGCCGTCGACGTCGAGGTCGAAGGGACGCGTCTTCAGCCGCGCGGCGACCGCGGCGATGTCCTTGCGTAGCTGTGCGATGTCGAGCATGGCAAACCCTTGTGCGGCCCGCGCTGCGGACCCGGTGTTGTTCGTGGGTGCGGTGAAGGCGCGCCGAAGCGGCGCCGGGTCAGGCGAAGCGAGATCGACTTCGCGCGCGGACGGCGAGGAAGGTCAGAAGCGGCATGGCCCGATTTTCTACTCTCGGGCCATGCCGTGCAACCGGACGTCGAGCCGCGCACTGTACCTTCTCGCTCGTCTTGTCCGGTTCCTTGCGTTGATGGCGGTCAAGGCCGCGGAGGTACTGCAGGCGCTCCCGGATGCGCTGCTCGACGCCTTGTTCAGTCGGTTCGTACCAGTGCACGCGTTTCATGCCGTCCGGCAGATAGGTTTCGCCGGCGGCGTACGCGTCGGGCTCGTCGTGCGCATAGCGGTAGCCCTCGCCGTAGCCGAGATCCTTCATCAGCCTGCGTCGGCGCGTTGCGCAGCGCGCATCGGCACCGGCCGCGAGCCGTCCTTCGCGACGTACGCGCGCGCCGTCGCCGTAGGCCTTGTACAGCGCGTTCGACTTCGGCGCGCACGCGAGGTAGACGACGGCCTCGGCGATCGCGAGTTCGCCTTCCGGCGAGCCGAGCCGCTCGTACGCCTCCGATCGCGTCGAGCGCGACGCGCAGCGCGCGCGGGTCGGCGAGGCCGACGTCCTCGGTCGCCATGCGCACGACGCGCCGCGCGACGTAGAGCGGATCGTCGCCGCCGTCGAGCATGCGCGCCATCCAGTAGAGCGCGGCGTCGGGATCGGAGCCGCGCACCGACTTGTGGAGCGCCGAGATCTGGTCGTAGAAGCTCTCGCCCCCCTTGTCGAAGCGCCGCAGCGTCCGCCGGCAGCGCGTCGCGCAGGAACTCGCGCGTCGATGCGTCCGCGCCCGTTGTCCCGCGCGGCGTCGGCCGCCACCTCGAGCAGCGTTCAGCAGCGCGCCGCGCGTCGCCGTCGGCGCAGTCGCGCCAGCGATGCCGCGTCGCTTCCGGCTTCGCACGAGCCGAGGCCGCGCGAGTCGCGCTCGCGCGCGCGCGGTCGATGAGCCGCTCCAGCTCGTCGCGCGAGCGGCTCGAGCACGTACGACGGCAGCGCGCGACAGCAACGCGCCGATCACCTCGAACGACGGGTTCTCGGTCGTCGCGCCGATGAAGATCGAACAGTGCCCGACTCGACGTGCGGCAGGAAGGCGTCCTGCTGCGCCTTGTTGAAGCGATGGACCTCGTCGACGAACAGCACGGTGCCGCGCTCCGACTGCGCCCGCGATCACCTGCGCGCGCTCGACCGCCTCGCGGATGTCCTTCACGCCGGCCGAGCACCGCCGAGAGCGCGATGAAGTCGAGCGCCGAACGCGTCGGCCATCAGCCGCGCGAGCGTCGTCTTGCCGACGCCCGGCGGCCCCCACAGGATCATCGAGTGCGGCCGCTTCGACTCGAACGCCACGCGCAGCGGTTTCCCGGACCGAGCAGGTGCGACTGGCCGACGACCTCGTCGATCGAGCGCGGCCGCAGGCGCTCGGCGAGCGGCGCGCCGGCGGGGCTGGACTCGAAGAGGTCCTGCATGGCTGATTGCAAGTGCGCGGTAACCTGCCCGCATTCGCGATCATCGCCGATCGGTCAGCACGTCCGCGCCCTTGGGCGGCGTGAACGCGAACGCCGCGCCGTCGAGCTTCGGATTGCGCTCCACCTTGGCGAAGGTGAGCTGAGTGACCTGCCCGAAGTTGTCGGCAAGTCGCATGGCCTGCGGCAGTCCGTCCTTGAACGCCGATCTCGATGCGCTCGAACGTCGAGTCCTTCGCCCGCGGCTTCGCCTGCACCCACTCGAGTCCGTCGCGCGCCCCGGCATCGCTCACCTCGAACTCCTTTTCGAAGTCGTTGGAGCCGAACAGGATGCGACGCCGGGCTCGACGGCAGCGCAGCGCCGAGCTTGCGGACGGTGACCTGGTTCAGGTCCCTGTCGTAGAGCACCAGCCGCGCGCCGTCGGCGACGATCAGCTGCTCGTACGGCTTGTCGTAGCTCCAGCGGAACTTGCCGGGCCGCTGGAAGACGAAGGTCCCGCTCGACACCGGCTGGGCCTTGCCGGCGCGCACCGACACGCGCTGCACGAACTCGCCGCGCGCGCTCGTCGTCTGGGTGAGGAAAGAACGCAGCTGGTCCATCGATGCGGCGTGCGCCGGCGCCAGCAACGCCGAGCCCACTGCCACGACGGTAAGCCGTAACCACTGCATCGAGAGACCCCTGAGTAAGCGTCAGTCGTCGGCGCGCGAGGGCACGAGGATGTCGCGGTTGCCGTTGCTCTGCATGGCAGAGACCATGCCGGCCGCGCTCCATGTCCTCGAGCAGGCGCGCGGCCCGGTTGTAGCCGATCCGCAGGTGTCGCTGCACCAGCGAGATCGAGGCGCGCCGGTTCTTGAGCACGATCTGCGACGGCCTGGTCGTATAACGGGTCGGCCTCGCCGCCCGGTCGACCGCCGCCGGCGCTCTCGTCGCCGCCGGACTCCGGCGCTTCGAGCAGCCCCTCGATGTACTGCGGGTTCGCCCCTGGATCTTGAGGTACTCGACCACGCGGTGCACCTCGGCGTCGGAGACGAAGGCGCCGTGGACGCGCTGCGGCAGCCCGGTGCCCGGCGGCAGGTACAGCATGTCGCCCTGCCCCAGCAGCGACTCGGCGCCCATCTGGTCGAGGATGGTGCGCGAGTCGATGCGCGCGAGACCTGGAACGCGATGCGCGCGGGAATGTTGGCCTTGATCAGGCCGGTGATCACGTCGACCGACGGCCGCTGCGTGGCGAGGATCAGGTGGATGCCGGCCGCGCGCGCCTTCTGCGCGATGCGGGCGATCAGTTCCTCGACCTTCTTGCCCGCGACCATCATCAGGTCGGCGAGTTCGTCGATCACGACGACGATGAGCGGCAGCGGATCGAGCGGCTCGGGGTCGTCCGGCGTCGAGCGAGAACGGGTTCGTGACGAGCTCGCCCTTCGCGCGCGCCTCGGCGATCTTCTGGTTGTAGCCCGCGAGGTTGCGCACGCCGAGCTTGCTGACATCAGCCGGTAACGCCGCTCCATCTCCGCCACGCACCAGCTGCAGCGCGTTGCCGGCTTCCCGCATGTCGGTGACGACCGGCGCCAGCAGGTGCGGGATGCCCTCGTAGATCGACAGCTCCAGCATCTTCGGGTCGACCAGGATCAGCCGCACCTGCGGCGGATCGGCCTTGTAGAGCAGCGACAGGATCATCGCGTTGATGCCGACCGACTTGCCCGAGCCGGTGGTGCCGGCGACCAGCAGGTGCGGCATGCGCGCGAGGTCGGCGACCACCGGCTTGCCGGCGATGTCCTTGCCCAGGGCGAGCGTCAGCGCGAGTGGCTGTCGTTGTAGACCGGCGGAGCCGAGGATCTCCGACAGCCGCACCATCTGGCGCTCGCGGGTTCGGCAACTCGAGGCCCATCAGGTTCTTGCCGGGGATCGTCTCGACCACGCGGATGCGACACCAGCGACAGGGCGCGCGCGAGGTCCTTGCCGAGGTTGACGATCTGGCTGCCCTTGACGCCGACCGCGGGCTCGATCTCGTAGCGCGTGATCACCGGGCCCGGATAGGCGGCCACGACCGCCGCCTCGACGTTGAAGTCGCGCAGCTTCTTCTCGATCAGCCGCGACGTGAACTCGAGGGTCTCGGTGGCAATCGTTTCCGTGGGCGGCGGCGCCTCGTCGAGCAGGTCGAGCGCGGGCAGGCGCGCATCGGCCATCTCGGCGAACAAGGGAACCTGCTTCTCCTTCTGCTTGCGCTCGGAAGGCTTGACGGCCGCGGGCGGCCGTTCGATGTGAACGGGCGGCGCGTCCTCGATGCGCTCGCGCTCCTCGACGAGCGCCGCTTCGCGCACCTTGCTCGCCGCCTCGCCGATCGCGCGATCCTCTTCCTCTTCGCGCCGCTGCTCGGCACGGCGGGAGAAGCCGTCGATGAAGCGGCCGACCCGCTCGGCGACGGCGAGCCAGGAAAAATCGAGAAACAGCGAGAGGCCGATTGCGATGGCGGCCAGGAACAGCACCGTCGCGCCGGTGTAGCCGAGCCCGGCCCGGACCAGCTGCGCCAGCGCGCTGCCGACCACGCCGCCGGCCGCGCCCGGCAGCGCCGCGCTGAGGGCGAGCCGAAGCGACTCCAGCCCCAGCGCACCCGCGAACAGCAGCACGAAGCCGAGCGCATGGGCCCAGGCGGGCAACTCGTCGTTCAACGGATCGGCGCCCGCGGCATTGCGGTGCAGGACGCGAAAGCCGCGCACCACCCAGACAACGAGCCCGAACACCAGGACGTACGCCGAGACACCGAAGAGGAGCAGCGCGACATCAGCGACCCACGCGCCGACGCGGCCGCCGACGTTCGCCACGCTTGCGCTCGATACCGCATGGGTGAACGACGGGTCCGACGCGCGGTACGTGAGCAGCATCGCCAACAGGGCGACGGCGAGCAACGCGCCGACGATCCAGCGCGCTTCCGCCAGCAGGCGGGTGAGCCTCCCATTGGCCGGGGCCTCGACAGCCGCCCCGCGTGTACGCACCCAGGCCCCGTCCGCCGATGATCCCGCCATGCTTCCCGCACCCGTCCTTGACGCCATGGCGGGCGATTATAGGTGGCGAGGGGAGCCGGCCAGCGAAAGGCAGGCCGGCGACACCCCGCGTTTTGGGTCGGTTTCATCGCCATCAGTGCCCGTTCACGCCGACCGCCCTCGGATTCATCGCGCCGCCGATTGCAGACCGCGACGCGCGCTTCCAGAATGGGCCATGGCGACGATTTTCGGCGGCACGACTAGCCTCGGGCGCGACCCTCACGGGCGCGCGCGCGGCGTTTTTCCGCGTGTTCAACCTGAAGAACGTCGCCATCACGTTCCACTTCTGCGTGCTGCTGATCGTCGGCCGGGTCATCGTGACGATGTACCAGGAGCCGGTCGAATCGCTGATCTACGCCTTCGCCCGCACCACCCGGGCCAACATGATCACCGGCATGATGCTGCTGTTCGGCATCGCGGTCGTCGAGGCCTATGCCGCCGCAAAGAGCCTGTCGCAACGCTCCGCGGTCAGCCTGGGTGTGCTGGTGGCCATCGCCCTCGCCGCGCTCAGCATTCCGGTCCGGCTCCATGTGGACGACGTGCCGCTGGCCCGGCTTCTTGAAAGGCCTCCGCTGTTCCTGTCGATCTTCTCCCTGTGGGCCGGAGTCGGCGGGCTTGCCTACTGGCTCTTCAGTTCGCTGCGCCAGGAAGAGCGCGCACGCGCGGAACTCGCCGACGGCGAGTGCCGGCGGCAGACGCTGCAGGCGCAAATGGTCGAGGCGAAGCTCTCGGCGCTGCAGGCGCAGATCGAACCGCATTTCCTGTTCAACACGCTCGCCAACGTGAAGCGGCTCTACGAAACGGCGCCACACCAGGGCCGGGAGATGCTGTCGAGCCTCATCAGCTACCTGCGCGCGGCGTTGCCTTCGATGCGCCAGTCCGGTTCAACGCTCGGGCGTGAACTCGAACTGGCGCGCTCCTTCCTGACGATCCTGAAGATGCGCATGGGTGAGCGGCTGAACTTCGCGATCGAGACCGACCCCGCCCTGGACGATGCCCCGGTGCCACCGATGGTGCTGCCGACGCTGGTCGAAAACGCGATCAAGCACGGCCTGTCGCCGCTGCCCGAAGGCGGCCGCATCGACATCGCGGCCCGCCGGGACGGCGACGCCCTGTTGATCGACGTGCGCGACAACGGAGCCGGGTTCTCGTCCACCGGAGGCAGCGGCGTGGGCCTGGCCAACACCCGCTCCCGCCTCGCGGCGCTGTACGGACCGCGGGCGGCACTGTCGTTGTCGGCGGCCGAACCCCGTGGCGTCGTCGCTTCGGTGCGCATGCCGCTTCCGGCAAGGCAGCCCGCATGAGCGCGCACGGCCGCTCCGAAGCGCTCATCCCCCGGGCGCGCAGCGCGCGGGGTAGTCCCATGAGCGCGCACGGCCGCTCCGAAGCGCTCATCCCGGAGCGCGCAGCGCGCAGGGTAGTCCGGTGAGCGCTGTCGCACACCTTCCGCCGGACTTCGTCGATGCCCGGGTGCGCACGCGCTGCGTGCGGGCGTGGACCGGGCTCAACCGTCGCCACGGTCTCGCGCTGGCACTCGGCACGCTGCTGGTCGCTGTGCACGACATCTCGCTCCTGGCCGACAAGCTCGCCCGTCCGGGGGTCGGGAAGATCATCGTGTTCGACCTGTTCAGCACGATTGTGCTGTTCAGCATCACGCTGCTCGTCTGGTCCGCGGCGACCTACGGCCATGCACCGACCGGGCCGGCCCGGAACCGGGCGATCGCCCTCGCCATCGTCGTCAGCGGCGTGCTCGCGTCGCTCGTCATCGTCCCGCTGATGAAGTCGATCGGCATCGCGGAACTCTGGTCAGACGTGATCGGCAGCAAGCGGCCTTTGCCGCCACTCTGGATCGGCATCCTCGGGAACACCTTTCACCTCGGCCTGTTCAGTTTTCTCTTCGTCGTTGCCATCGAGATCCTGCACCGGCGCGCGGCGACGATGTCGGCGATCCACGCCTCCCAGCAGGAACAATCGTCGATCGCCCGCGCGGGCCTCGAATCGCGCCTCGCCGCGATGCAGGCGCAAGTCGAGCCTCAGTTCCTGTTCAACGCGCTCGTGGCGATCGAGGCGCTCTACCAGAGGAACGCCGGCGCCGCGGCGGAACAATCTCGACCGGCTGATCCAGTACCTGAGAGTGGCGCTGCCACGCCTGCGCGAGCCGGGTTCCACGGTCGGCGCGGAACTCGACCTCGTGCGCGCGTATCTGGCGGTCGTCACGTCCCTGCACGGCGGGCGGCCGGCCCTCACGGTGACCGTCGGCGACCTTTGCGGCGCCGCCCGCTTCTACCCGATGCTGCTGCTGCCGCTGATCCAGCGGGCGGTGCGCGAACAGGACGAGCAAGTTGCCCGAGTCGATCCGTATCGGCGTGCAGAAGGTCGGCAACGACGTCGTCATCGTGACTCGCATCGCGTGCGCCGGCGGGTGCGACGAGGACTTCGAACTGGCTCGCGTACGGGAACGCCTCGCAGGGCTGTACGGCGACCGGGCGGCGCTCGAATGCGTCGAGCTCGAATCGAACACGACGCAGTTCACCCTTCGCGTGCCCGCCGACCGCTAATCCTTGCGACCATGAGCACGCCTACCGCCATCGTCGCCGAGGACGAAGCCACGCTGCGAGGGCAACTGGTGGAGCAGCTCGGGCAGCTGTGGCCGGAACTGGCCATCGTCGGCGAAGCGGCCGACGGCGTGCAGGCGCTGCGCCTGCTCGACGAGCATCGGCCCGACGTCATGTTCCTCGACATCCAGATGCCGGCGGCCACCGGACTCGAGGTGGCGCGCCAGGCGAGCGGGCGTTGCCACGTCGTCTTCGTCACCGCGTACGACCAGCACGCCGTGGCCGCCTTCGACCAGGGCGCGGTCGACTACGTCCTCAAGCCCGTCTCGCCGGCGCGCCTGTTCACGGCCGTCTCGCGGCTGAAACAGCGGCTCGGTTCGCCGCCTGCGCGGCTCGAGGCGGCGCTGAACGGCCTGACCTCCTTCGCGACAGGCGGGTCTCGCCCGCCACCAGGCAGTACCTGCGCTGGATCAACGCCTCCGTGGGCCAGAACCTGAAGCTGATCACCGTCGACGAAGTCAGCTACTTCCAGGCCGACAACAAGTACACGCGCGTGGTGACGCACGAGGGCGAGGCGCTGATCCGCAAGCCGCTCAAGGAACTGGTGGAGGAACTCGATCCGAACCAGTTCTGGCAGATCCATCGTTCCACGCTGGTCAACGCCGCGTCGATCGCCGGCGTGACGCGCGACTTCCGCGGCCGCATGCTGGTGAAGCTGAAGACGCGCCAGGAGACGCTGCTGGTCTCCGACAGCTACACGCACCGCTTCCGCCAGATGTAGCCGTCGCCGCCCGCCGCGCGGGCGACCGGGTCAGCCTTCCGCATGGCCGCGCGGCATCCCGCGCGCCATCGGAAAGCGCGCAACCCGTCCCCATATAATCGGCTCGAACCAGGGGAAACATATGGCCACCACCAAACACGCCCGCGTCCTGATCCTCGGATCCGGCCCGGCGGGCTACACCGCTGCCGTCTACGCCGCCCGCGCCAACCTCAAGCCGATGCTGATCACCGGCCTCGCGCAGGGCGGCCAGCTGATGACGACCACCGAGGTCGACAACTGGCCCGCCGACCACAACGGCGTCCAGGGCCCCGACCTGATGGCGCGTTTCCTCGCGCACGCCGAGCGCTTTCACACCGAGATCGTGTTCGACCACATCCACACCGCGAAGCTGTCGGAGCGGCCGCTCCGCCTGATCGGCGACAGCGGCGAGTACACCTGCGACGCGCTGATCATCGCGACCGGCGCCAGCGCGATGTACCTCGGGCTGCCGTCCGAGGAGGCCTTCATGGGCCGCGGCGTGTCGGGCTGCGCCACCTGCGACGGTTTTTTCTACAAGGGCCAGGACGTCGCCGTCGTCGGCGGCGGCAACACCGCCGTCGAGGAAGCGCTGTACCTGTCGCACATCGCGAAGAAGGTCACGCTGATCCATCGCCGCGACAAGTTCCGCGCCGAAGCCGATCATGGTCGACCACCTGATGGAGAAGGTGAAGGAAGGCAAGATCGAGCTGAAGGTGTTCAACGTGCTCGACGAGGTGCTGGGCAACGACGGCGGCGTCACCGGAGTGCGCATCAAGAACGCGCAGTCCGGCGCGACCGAAGAGATCACGCTGCAGGGCGTGTTCATCGCGATCGGCCATCGCGCCGAACACGGAAATCTTCGCCGGCCAGCTCGAGATGGCCAACGGCTACATCATCACGAAGACCGGCCTCGCCGGCATGGCGACCGCGACCAGCGTGCCGGGCGTGTTCGCGGCCGGCGACGTGCAGGACCACGTCTACCGGCAGGCGATCACGAGCGCCGGCACCGGCTGCATGGCCGCGCTCGACGCCCAGCGCTACCTCGAGAACCAGCAACCGGTGACAACCGGGGCGCAGCAGGCGCTCGCCGCCTGACGGCGGCGTACCGGCCGCTGCCCGTCCGATGGGCCGCTCGCTGAAGGACCTGTCGCAGCTTGCGACGCTGCGCGACCGGCTGGCCGCCGAACAGCGCGAGCGCGCGCGCGACGAGGCCGTAGCGCGCGAGCGTGCGGCGCAGGCTGACAAGGCCGCCAGCGAGTTCCGCGACGCGGTGGGCGACGTCACCCCGCTGACCATCCGCGCCCGCGTCGAACACGACCGCCCTCCTCACCCGCCGCTTCCGAAGAAGCGCCGGGAAGACGACGAGCAGGTGCTGATCGCCTCGATCTCGGACGAGTTCGAGATCGATACGCTGCTGCACACCGACGACGAGCTGTCGTTCCGCCGTCCGGGCGTGGGACCCGACGTGCTGCGCAAGCTCCGGCGCGGCGAATGGGTGATCCAGGACGAGATCGATCTGCACGGCTGCCGCACCGACGAGGCGCGCGAGCTGCTCGGCGGCTTTCTCCGCGAGGCGCTCAAACGCGGCGCGCGCTGCGTGCGCATCGTGCACGGCAAGGGCCTCGGCTCCCGGGACAGGCAGCCGGTGCTCAAGGGCAAGACCCGTGTCTGGCTCGCGCAGCGCGAGGAAGTGATCGCCTTCTGTCAGGCGCGCCCCGCCGAGGGAGGAAGCGGCGCGCTCGTCGTGCTGCTGAAGCCCGCGAGCGGCCGGCCATGAACGAGGCATCGACGCTCGTCTTCGCGGTCGAGGTGGTGGCGGTGCTCGCCGCCGCCCTCTCCGGTTTCGCCGAATCGCAGCGCAAGGACATGGACGTCGTCGGCGTCTTCACCGTCGCCTTCATCACCGCGTTCGGCGGCGGCACGCTGCGCGACGTCCTGCTCGACCGGCGTCCGTTCTTCTGGGTCCAGCACGAGAACTATGTCATCGTGATCTTCGCGCTCTCGCTCGTCGCCACGCCGATCATGCGCCACGCGCATCGCATCATTCCGAACGCCGGCTTCATCGTCGCCGATGCCGTCGGGCTCGGGTTCTTCAGCATCGCCGGCGTCTCGCTCGCGCTGGAAGCCGGCATGCCGACCTTCACGGCGACGATGATGGGGGTCATCACGGGCGTGTTCGGCGGCGTCCTGCGCGACGTCATCCTCAATGAAGTGCCGATCGTGCTGCGCGACAACCGGCCGTACGCGATCACGGCGTTCTTCGGATGCTGGTTCTACGTGCTGTTGCGCGGCGTGGGCGCCGAGGAGGCTCTCGCGCTATGGACATCGGCCGCGCTCATCACCGTCACGCGCCTGATCGCGTGGCGGCTTGACTGGTCGCTGAAGTAGCGGGACCGCTTGCGCGGCTAGACCGCCGCTTCGCCTTCCTCGCCGGTCCGGATGCGGATCACCTGCTCGACGGAGCGCACGAAGATCTTGCCGTCGCCGATCTTGCCGGTGCGGGCCGCCTTCATGATCGCCTCGATCGCCCGCTCGACCAGCGCGTCGGGCACGACGGCCTCGACCTTCACCTTGGGCAGGAAGTCGACGACGTACTCGGCCCCGCGATAGAGTTCGGTGTGCCCCTTCTGCCGCCCGAAGCCCTTGACCTCGGTGACCGTCAGCCCGTTCACGCCGACATCGGCCAGGGCCTCGCGCACTTCGTCCAGCTTGAACGGCTTGATGACTGCGGTGATCTGTTTCATTGGTCTTTCCCGGTCGATTCGGTGCAATTCTATGTCCAACGGACGGACGTCACGGTCGCGAACGCGCGGCTACGCGCTCTCTTCCCGAAAGCGGTTGGTGATCGGATAACGCCAGTCACGGCCGAAACCCGCGGTGGGTGACGCGTATGCCCACCGGCGACTGCCGCCGCTTGTACTCGGAAAGCCGGATCATCCGCACCACCCGCCGGACCACCGCCTCGTCGAGGCCCTCCGCGACGATATCCGGAATCGCGAGGCCCTCCTGCATGTAGAGCTCGATGACGCGATCGAGCACCTCGTACGGCGGCAGCGAATCCTGGTCGGTCTGGTCCGCCTTCAGCTCCGCGCTCGGAGCCCGGGTCAGGATGCGCTCGGGAATCACCGGAGCGATGCCGTTGCGGTACCGGCACAGCCGGTACACGAGCGTCTTCAGGATGTCCTTGATGACGGCGAACCCGCCCGCGAGGTCGCCATACAGGGTCGAATAGCCGACCGCCGTTTCCGACTTGTTTCCCGTCGTCAGCACGATCGCGCCGTACTTGTTCGACAGCGCCATCAGCAGCGTGCCGCGGATCCGCGCCTGCAGGTTCTCTTCGGTCGTGTCCCACGGAAGTCCACGGAACTCGCGCGCCAGCGTGGCGAGAAACGCGTCGAAGGCGGGCTTGATCGGCAGCACGTCGTAGCGCACGCCCAGCGCCGCGGCGAGACCGGCCGCGTCGTCGAGGCTCATCTGCGAGGTGTACTGCGACGGCATCATCACCGCACGCACCCGCTCGGCGCCGATGGCATCGACCGCGATCGCCAGCGTCAGTGCCGAGTCGACGCCGCCGGACAGGCCGATCAGCGCGCCCGGAAAACCGTTCTTGCCGATGTAGTCGCGCACGCCGAGCACCAGCGCCGAGTAGGCCAGCGCCTCCTGGGCCCGCTCGGGCGCCCGCTCGCCGGGCTGCGGGACGCCGTCGACGAAGTCGACGATGAGCACCGCCTCCTCGAAATGCGGCGCGCTGGCCACCACGTTGCCGCCGGCATCGAGGACGAACGAGGCGCCGTCGAACACCAGTTCGTCCTGGCCGCCGGTGAGGTTGGCATAGACGCCCGGCATGTCGAACCGGCAGACATTGGCCCGCATGATCTGCAGGCGCTGCTGTTGCTTGCCCAGGTGGAATGGCGAGGCGTTGAGCACGAGAAGGACATCGGCGCCGGCCGCGCGCGCGCACTCCGGCGCGTACGAGAACCAGGTGTCCTCGCAGATGTTGATGCCGAACGACGTGCCGTTGACTTCGAAGACGAAGGGCCGATTGTCCGGCGTGAAGTAACGCTGTTCGTCGAAGACGTCGTAGTTCGGCAGGTCGTGCTTGCAGTAGGTGCCGAGCACCATGCCGCCGGAGATCACCGACGCCGCGTTGAAGCGCCGGCCCTCGCGCGCCAGCGGGTGGCCGACCACGACCCGCATCTCGGGAAACTGCAGCAGCTGCGCGCACAGCTTCTGCAGGGCGTCGTCGGTCGCTGCGTAGAATGCCCGGCGCAGCAGCAGGTCTTCCGGCGGGTATCCGGTCAGCGAGAGCTCGGGCGTCAGCAACACCTGCGCGCCCGCCGCGGCGCCGCGCCGCGCCGCTTCAACGATCTTCCGGCTGTTGCCCTCGAAGTCGCCGACGGTGCAGTTCAGCTGAGCGACCGCGACTTTGACGTTCGAGCCCATTGATGATGCTGCTGTGGAAGTGGAGCAGGCGGGAGCGATGAATTATCGCACGCGCATCGTGGACGACCTGGCGGGCATCGGTGCTGCGCGCTGGGATGCGCTGCTCGCCCACGCGCCCGCCAACCCCTTCGTGCGCCACGCGTTCCTGCGCGCGCTGCACGCCACGGACTGTGCGAGCGCCGCCTCCGGATGGGAGCCGTGCCACCTCACGCTGTGGCACGGCGACGACCTGAAGGCCGCCGCGCCCCTGTATCGCAAGGCGCATTCCTACGGAGAGTACGTGTTCGACTGGGCATGGGCCGACGCGCACCAGCGGCACGGCGTCGAGTACTACCCGAAGTGGCTGGTCGCCGTGCCCTTCACGCCGGTCCCGGGGCCGCGTCTGCTGGCGGCCGACACCGCGGCCCGCGACGCCCTGGCGACAGCGCTGCACGAACACGCCGTGGAGTCCGGCCTGTCGTCACTGCACACTCTCTTCCTGCCCGAAGCCGATGCCCGGCGCTTCGCCGCTCTCGGCCAGATGACGCGCCGCTCGGTGCAGTTCCACTGGTTCAACCGCGGCTACGCGACCTTCGACGATTACCTCGGTGCGCTCACCCAACCCAAGCGCAAGAAGGTGCGCGCCGAGCGGCGCAAGGTGGCCGAGGCCGGGGTCACGTTCGAGCGCAAGGTCGGCGCGGACATCACTGAAGCGGATTGGGCCTTCTTCGCCCGCTGCTACGCGCGCACGTACGCGGCCCATCATTCGACGCCGTACCTCACGCGTGCCTTCTTCCTGGAACTGGCGCGCACGATGCCGGAGACGCTGCTGCTCGTCATCGCGCGCCACGGCGGCCGGCCGGTGGCCTCGGCGCTCGCCCTCTTCGACGACGGGCGCCTGTACGGGCGCTACTGGGGCGCGGTCGAAACGGTGCCGCTGCTGCACTTCGAGACAAGCTACTACCAGATGATCGAGTTCGCGATCGAACGCCGGCTCGCGGTCTTCGAGGGCGGCGCGCAGGGCGAGCACAAGCTCGCGCGAGGCTTCGAGCCCGTGACGACGTTCTCGTCGCACTGGCTGTCCCATCCGGCCTTCAACGCGGCCGTGCAGCGCTATCTGGAGCGCGAGCACGGCGGCATCGAGGCCTATGTCGACGAGCTGAACGAACGCACCGCGCTGAAACGGGAGCCGCTCGCGCCGGTCAAGGCGAGTGATGCGCGGCCAGATGGGCCGCGACGCTGGACGGCTCAGAACGCCGGCTTGGGGTTCGCCGACTCGTAGGCGTGGACGGCGTCCATGATGTCCTTGCGTGCGGACTCGGGACCCTCCCAGCCAAGCACCTTCACCCACTTGCCCGACTCCAGGTCCTTGTAGTGCTCGAAGAAGTGCTGGATCTGCGCCAGGCGCTCGGGGGCGAGATCGGACCACTTCTGCCAGCTCTTGTACCAGGGCAGGATCTTGTCGCCCGGCACCGCCAGCAACTTCGAATCGCCGCCCGCCTCGTCCTCCATCTTCAGCACGCCGAGCGGCCGGCAGCGGACGACGACACCCGGGCTGCAACGGGAACGGCGTGATCACGAGGACGTCGAGCGGGTCGCCGTCGTCGGCGAGCGACTTCGGCACGTAGCCGTAATTGCACGGGTAATGCATCGACGTGCCGATGAATCGGTCGACGAACAGCGCGCCCGTTTCCTTGTCGACCTCGTACTTGATCGGGTCCGCATGCGCGGGGATTTCGATGATGACGTTGAAGTCGTCCGGGATGTTGCGGCCGGCGGGTACGCGATCGAGGCTCATGGACGGGATCCTGGTGGGAACCTCGATTCTACTGAGGGATGCATCACTCGCCCTGCCCGCGCGTTTGCTCAATAATCGACCGGTCAGCGCACAGGAGACAGGCATGGATGGCGGCTGGACGGCGACCCGCGGGTCGCATCACTTCATCGACAATCGATGGGTCGAATCGGCGACCGGGCAGACGATAGACGTGGTCGACCCGTCCGACGGCAAGCCGTTCGCGAGGATCGCGCGCGGCACGGCCGCGGACATCGACAGCGCGGTCGCCGCGGCCCGGCGCGCGCTGGGCGACGCGCTCGACGGGCCATGGGGCCGGATGAGCGCCACCGAGCGCGGTCGCCTGCTGATGAAGCTCGCGCAGGCGGTCGCCGCGCATCACGAGGAACTGGCGCAGTTCGAATCCCGCACCACCGGCAAGCCGCTGAAGCAGGGGCGCGCCGACGCCACCGCCCTCGCCCGCTACTTCGAGTACTACGCCGGAGCGGCGGACAAACTCCACGGCGAGACGATCCCGTACCAGACCGGCATGACGGTGCTGACGATCCGGGAGCCGCACGGGGTCACCGGGCACATCATTCCCTGGAACTATCCGATGCAGATCTTCGGGCGCAGCGTGGGGGCCGCGCTCGCGGCCGGCAACGCCTGCGTCGTGAAGCCTGCCGAGGACGCCTGCCTGTCGCTGCTGCGCGTGGCCGAACTCGCCGCGGAGGCGGGTTTTCCGGAGGGCGCGCTCAACATCGTCACCGGCTACGGCGCGGAGGCCGGCTCGGCGCTGTCCGCGCACGCGGGTGTCGATCACATCTCGTTCACCGGTTCCCCGGTCACCGGCACCGCGGTCGCGCAGGCCGCGGCGAAACATCACTGCCCGGTCACCCTCGAGCTCGGTGGCAAGTCGCCGCAGATCGTGTTCGACGACGCGAATCTCGACGAGGTCGCGCCGGTCGTGCTGAATGCCATCGTGCAGAACGCCGGACAGACCTGCTCCGCGGGCAGCCGGCTCCTGGTCCATCGGCCGGTCTACGAAGCACTGCTGGAACGGCTCGGCAGGGCGATGGCGGCGCTGCGCGTCGGTCCGGCGCTCGCCGACCTCGATGTCGGCCCGCTGATCCGCCAGAGCCAGCTGCAGCGCGTATGGGACTTCCTGAGCCAGGCGCAGCGCGACGGCATTCCGATGGCCGCGCAGGGCCACGTGGTCGACGGACGCGCCGCAGACCGGCTTCTACCAGGCGCCGACGCTGCTGCGTGACGTGCCGGCGGGGCATCGGCTCGCGCAGGACGAGATCTTCGGTCCGGTCCTCGCGGCGATGCCGTTCGAATCGGAAGAGCAGGCGATCGCGCTGGCGAACGGCACGCCCTTCGGCCTGGTCGCGGGCGTGTGGACGCGCGACGGCGCGCGTCAGATGCGGCTTGCGCGCAAGCTGCGGTCGGGCCAGGTCTTCATCAACAACTACGGCGCGGGCGGCGGCGTGGAACTGCCCTTCGGCGGCGTGAAGTCGAGCGGCTACGGACGCGAGAAAGGCTTCGAGGCGCTGCTCGGGTTCACGACCCTCAAGACGATTGCGATCAGGCACGGATAGGAGCGAGGAACACCATGGGCAAACGCCTGGAGAACAAGGTCGCGATCGTCACCGGAGCCGCGTCGGGCTTCGGCGAGGGCATCGCGCAGCGCTTCGCCGCCGAAGGCTGCGCGGTCCTCGTCAACGACCTGAATCGTGATGCCGGCGAGCGGGTGGCCGCCGCAATCCGTGCCGCGGGCGCTCGCGCGCAGTTCGCCCATGGCGACGTGTCGAAGGGCGACGACGTCCAGGGACTGCTCGATGCCGCGCTGCGCCACTTCGGCAAGCTCGACATCGTCGTCAACAACGCCGGCACCACGCACCGCAACCAGCCGCTGCTCGGCGTGACGGAGGCCGAGTTCGACCGTGTGTACGCGGTCAACGTGAAGATCGATCTACCTGACCGCCATGAAGATGGTTCCGTACTTTCGCAGCGTGGGTGGCGGCTGCTTCATCAACATCGCCTCGACGGCCGGCATCCGGCCGCGGCCGGGCCTCACCTGGTACAACGGCAGCAAGGGCGCGGTGATCGTCACGAGCAAGTCGATGGCCGCCGAGCTGGGCCCGGACAGGATCCGCGTGAACTGCGTCAACCCGGTCATCGGCGCCACCGGGCTCGTCACCGAGTTCATGGGCATGCCGGACACGCCCGAAAACCGCAAGAAGTTCCTCGCGACGATTCCGCTGGGACGGTTCTCGACGCCGGCCGATGTGGCCAATGCCTGTCTCTACCTCGCTTCGGACGAGGCGGAGTTCATCACCGGAACGAACATCGAGGTCGACGGCGGGCGCTGCGTCTGAGCTACAGGCGCCAGCCCGATGCGGCGCGTCGCGCCGTGCTCGCTCTGTCGCACCGTCAGTGTCAGGCCGTTGACGCTCGAGCGTGTCGCCGGCGGCGGCGCGCCGATGCAGCCGGCGAGAAACGAAGTCCGTCAGCGGCATTCCGTGCTCGCCGTCGCGCCGGCAACTCCCTGCCGTCGTACTCGAACAGGTCGCCGACCGTCGCCGCCGGATCGAGCGTCAGTTCGCCGCCCGGCGCCGGCGCCCCGAACAGCGCCTCGAGTTCCCGGATCACCGCTTCGGGCGCCACCACGGTGACAAGATCGCCCGCCAGCAGACGTTCGACCTCGAGAATCGCGCCGTCGCGGCACACCTCGACGACGCGCACCTGATCGGGCCAGTCGACATCCGCCAGCGGCGCGATCGTCACCTGGGAACCCGCCGTCACCCCGAATTGCACGACCTCGCGCGGCGGCTCGCCGCCTTCCAGCGTCGCGCTCGACAAGGCCGACTGATCCGAGCGGCCGCTCCACTCCCGCGAGGCGCGCCGCGACGCCCGAGGGTGCTTCCCTGAAGCAGCAGCGACAGCAGCGTGATCAGGAACGCGATGTGGAACAGCAGCGTCGCCTGCGGCAGCCCGGCCAGCAGCGGAAACAGCGCCAGCACGATCGGCACCGCGCCGCGCATCCCGACCCATCCGATGAAGACGATCTCCCTGCGCGGATAGCGGAACGGCAGCAGGCAGACGACGGCCGCCAGCGGGCGCGCGACCAGCATCAGCGCCAGGACCACCAGAAGGACCTGGCCGCTCACGACCGTGGTCAGTTCGCCGATGTCCGTGATGATGCCGAGCAGCAGGAACATCCCCGCCTGGGCGAGCCACGCGAAGCCGTCGCTGACGCGCAGCACGTCGACGGTCACGTGCCGACGCTGGTTGGCGACGATCATGCCGGCGAGGTAGATCGCCAGGAAGCCGCTGCCTCCCAGCACGCTGGCGACCGCGAACACCGTGAGGCCGCCCGACTGGATCAGCAGCACATACAGGCCTTCGCCGAGCCGGATGCGGGCGACGACGCGGCCAAGGACCTTGCCGAGCAGCCAGCCGACCGCGAGGCCGACCAGCAACTGCCGCAGGAACAGCGGCACCAGCGTGCCGAGGTCGCTGCCCGGCGATGCGGATCAGTTCGATCATCGCGACGGTCAGGAACACCGCCATCGGGTCGTTGAGACCCGACTCGACCTCCAGCGTCGCCTCGACGCGCTCGTTCAGGCGCAGCCCGCCTCCCCCGAGCAATGCGAACACCGCGGCCGCGTCCGTCGATCCGACGATCGCCCCCAGCAGCAGTCCGTAACGCCAGTCGAAGCCGAGCAGCGCGACCGCCGTCGCCCCCACCGCGGATGCGGTCACCAGCACGCCGACGGTCGCGAGCGTCAGCGCGGGGCCGGCCACCATGCGCAGCGTCCCGAAACGTGTCCGCAAGCCGCCGTCGAGAAGAATGACGGCCAGCGCGAGGTTGCCGATCAGCGCGGCGGTCGAGACGTCGATCTCGACCGGCGGCGCGCCGGGCAACTCGGTGGCGACGAGCCCGACGGCGAGAAACACCAGCAGCGACGGAACGCCCATGCGCTGCGACACCGCCGACAGCGCGATGGCCGCGAACAGCAGCAGCGCGGCGACGAGCAGCAGTTGGTTGATGTGATCCACGTCGCCATTTCAGCACGGCCGCGGCGGATCGGTGCCGGCACCGGCTCACCGGTACACGAGATCGCGCAGGCCGAGGCTCAGCACCGGCACGTAGGTGATGATCATCAGGCAGGCGAGGACGACCGCGACGAAAGGCAACAGGCGCGGGACGATCTGGTCAAGGGAGATCTTCGCGACCGTGCAGGCCGCGAACAGGTTGACGCCGAAGGGCGGCGTGATCATTCCCATCGCCAGGTTCACGACCATGACCATGCCGAAGTGCACGGGATCGATTCCGAAGTGCATCGCGACAGGCACGAGGATCGGCGCGAGGACGATGATCGAGGCCGAGGTCTCGATGAACATGCCGATCACGAACAGCGCCACGTTCACCCCCAGCAGGAAGAACTGCGGCGTCTGCAGCGACTCCTTCAGGAACGCGCCGATCTGCTCGGGGATGCCGGCGCGCGTGATCAGGTAGGCAAAGAGGCCGGCGTTGGCGATGATGAACATGATCACGGCCGACGAGATCGCCGACCGCTTCAGTGCGTGCCAGACGTCCTTCGGGCCGACTTCGCGGTACACGAACATGCCGACGATCAGGGCATAGAACACGGCGACGACCGACGCCTCGGTGGGCGTGAAGACACCCCCGTAGATGCCGCCGAGGATGATGACCGGCATCATCAGCGCGAACGTCGCCCGCTGCAGCAGCGCCGACCGCACGCGCGGAATGGTCACCAGCGCGACGAAGTAAGCCACGCCGAACAGCAGGCCGGTCAGGTCGGTGATGCGGTCGAAGGCGTCCGCGGACGCGGCGCCGGCCAGCCACGGCCCCACCACGGCCTTTCCGAGAAAGAACACGAGCAAGGCCGCGACCAGCGCGCCGACGTCGATGGCCGCGGTGCGCAGCGGCAACCTGCCGTCCCCGTCGTTGCGTCCCCAGCCCTGCCACTTGCAGTAGAGGAAGACGAACAACATGAGCGCGCCGCCGATCAGCAGACCCGGGCCGAAGCCGGCGATGAAGAGCTCGCCGATCGACACTTCGGCGGCCACGCCGTACAGGATCATCGGGATGGACGGCGGAATCACCACGCCGAGTTCCGCGCTGCTCGCCTGCAGCGCCGCCGCCCACGGTTTCGGGTAGCCGTGTCGAATCAACGCCGGGATGAGGATGGCGCCGATCGCGAACGTCGTCGCAACCGAGGAGCCGGAGACCGCGGCGAAGATCATGCAGGTCAGCACGCAGGTCATCGGCAGGCCGCCCTGCACCCCACCGACGAGCGACTTCGCGAAATCGACCAGGCGCCGCGAGATGCCCCCGGTTTCCATCAGGTTGCCGGCGAGGATGAAGAACGGAATGGCCGCGAGCGGGAACTTGTCGATCGCCGTGAACATCTCCTTCGGCATCGCGAGCCATGGCAGGTCGGTGAAGCCTGCGATGCCGACCCACGCCGCGACGCCGATGGCGACGGCGACCGAGATGCTGAAGGCAAAGCACAGCAGCATCGTGACGAGGAGCGCGATCGACATGATTGCCCGCTACTGCTGCGCTTCCAGTTCGCGGTTGATCGGGTCGAAGTAATGCGCGAGCACCGCCAGCAGCGAGAAGGTGGCTCCGACCGGCAGCGCCAGGTAGGCCCAGCTGATCGAGATCGGAACGCTGGCGAAGGTCTGGAACCGGATGCGCCACGCCAGGTCGTAACCGACCCATGCGAGGAGGCCGAGGAACAACGCGGTGACGATCAGGATGATCAGCCGCACGGCCCGGCGCCAGCGGCCGCGCGACCAGCGCAGCATGACGTCCACCGAGACCAGCGCACCCTGCCGAAACGCCGCGACGACGCCGAGCGCGACCGTCCAGATCAGCAGGCGGCCGATGACCTCCTCGGTCCACGAACTGGGCTGGTTGAACACGAAGCGGATCAGGACCTGGTAGAGGCCGAGGACGGAAATCGTCGCCAGCAGCGCCGCCGCCAGCGCCCAGACCGCGTTCGTGACGATCCGGTCGATCGCGAGTATCCACTTCACCATGTCAGCGCCCAGAAAAAGGGCCCCGGGGCATGACCGCGGGGCCCGCTTCCAGAATCCACGCGTGCCCTACCTCACGTCCTGGATACGCTTGATGTTCTCGGCGCCGTACTGCTTCGCGAACTCGCTCCAGACCGGCGTCATCGCGTTGCGGAACGCGGTGCCGTCGACATTGGTCACGACTTCCATTCCGCCGGCGCGCAGCTGCGCGATGCCGTCGCGCTCGTCGTCGTTGACCTTCTTGCGTTGAGCGGCCGAGCCCGCCTTGCCCGCCTCGCGGAACGCGGCCTTGTCGGCGTCGGACAGCTTGTTCCACAGCGCCGGGGAGACGATCAGCAGCGCCGGCGAATACACGTGGCCGGTCAGCGAGAGGTGCTTCTGCACCTGCGCGAACTTCGCCGACAGGATGACCGGGATGGGATTCTCCTGTCCGTCGACCGTGCCCTGCTGAAGCGCGGTGAACAGCTCCGGGAACGCCATCGGAGTCGGCTGGATGCCGATCGACTGGAAGGCCTGGATGTGCACCTTGTTCTGCATGCTGCGGATCTTCAGGCCCTTGACGTCGTCGGGCTTGTTGATCGGGCGCTTGCTGTTGGTCATGTGGCGGAAACCGTTCTCCGTCCAGGCGATGGCGACCAGCCCCTTGGCAGGGAACTTGGCGAGCAGTTCCTGGCCGATCTGGCCGTCCATCGTCTTGCGCGCGTGGTCGTAGTCGCGGAACAGGAAGGGGATGTCGACGATGTTCACTTCCGGGACGAAGTTGCCGACGGGACCCGTCGACGTGTTCACGACGTCGAGCGTGCCCAGCTGCACGGCCTCGATCATCTCGCGCTCGCCGCCGAGTGCGGAGTTCGCGAACTGCTGGCACTTGTAGCGGCCGGAGGTCCGCTTTTCGAGGTCGTCGCAGAATGCCGTCGAGCCCACGCCGTAGTGGGAAGTGGCGGTCGTGGCGTAACCGATCTTGATCGTCGTCTGCGCGGCGACCGGAACGGACGCGCACGCCCCGGCGAGGGCAAGCGCGGCGCTCAGCGTCTTCAGCATCATCTGGAGTCTCCTGGCTCTCGTTGAATCATCTGCAGGTGGGTCCCCGCAGTCAGTCGGCAAGTATGGGGCGCGGCACGAACGTGTCAAGCCAACTCCGGTCGACGCGGGCGCGCTCAGTGCGCGATCTCGCGGACCCCGGAGCGCAGGCCGACCATCGCGCTCTCCGGATGCGCCGACGGCAACTGCGCGAAGCCGAGCGCTGCCTCGCGATACTGGAGAGCCGCCTCCGGCTCGTCGCCGACCGCCTCGGCCAATCGGGCGAGCGCCAGGAAGGTCGCGGGATGCTTCGCTTCCGCGAGACTGTCCTGCAGGTAGCCCTTCGACTTTCCCCACAGCTGCTCGCGCAGGCACACCAGACCCGCCGTGCGCAGCAGCGCGGCACGGATCGCACCGCGTGCCGGCACCTGGGCCAGCCAGCCTTCGGCCCGCTCCAGTTGATGGCGCGCGGGGAAGGACTGCGCCCGCGCGTACTCGTCGAGCAGTCGTTCGGCCACGTCGTCCCACGCAGCCGGTGATTTGCCCAGCGCAGCCTCGATGACTTCGGCCGCCAGCTGGCCCCGCCCGGCGAGGTTCAGCATGCGCGCGCCCTCGAGCGCGATCTCCGGAACGTGGCGGTCGGCCTCCGGAAGCCGGCGCCACAATGCTTCGAGCGCGGCCGGATCCTGGCGCTGCGCCAGCATCAGTTCGCGGTAGATCGCGTGCTTCAGCTTGCGTGCCAGCACCGGGTGCAGCGCGTTGCGCTTTTCCAGCAGCCGGACCGCTTTCAGCGCCTCTTCCCAGCGTCCGGACTGGAGGTTCGCGTTCAGCGCGATCCGGGTCGCGTGGATGTGGCGCGCCCCGGCGCCCTGCAGGCGATCGATGGCGTCGAGCGCCGAGTCGTTCTCGCGCTGCTCGGTCCACATCTCGGCACTCGCCACGAGCCGGGCCGTCTGCATCGCCGTGTCGCTCTCGGCGCGGTGCAGCCACTCGTCGCGGCGGTCGTACTCCTGCATGCGGTGCGCGGCGCGCGCGCCGATCAGCGCCGCGACCCCCGCGGTCGAATCCGACGATTGCGCCGCCCGCGCGGCACGCTCAGCCCGTGCGAAACGCCCCTCGAGCAGGCTCTTCACCGCCTCGATGAGGGCCTGCTGGCCGCCGACCTCTTCACGCCGCGAGCGATACAGCCGCACCTGTTCGGGAAAGTCGGCGACCTTCTGGATCGCGCGCGCGATCCAGTAGACCGCCGCCAGAACCACGACCAGCACGACGATGAACAGGTTCAGGGAAACGTCGACCCGGTACGGATGGACGAGGAACGCGACGTTTCCCGCGTTGATCTGCAGGATGAGCGCGATGACCGCGGCCAGCAGCGCGAGCAGCAACGCCGACGAGAGCCAGCGCATCGCTAGCGACCCGGCGCGGTGCGCACCGCGCGCACCGCGGCCACGCTGTCGTTGATGGTCGGCGTTTCGACCGACAGCGGCGCGGATGCGAGCTGCTTCATCGACGCGAGCGCCGCCGCCGTGTCGCGCGGGCGCACGTCGAAGTACCGGGTCATCAGCGTCTGCGCCTCGGACAGGTCGGCCCGGTACAGCCTGTCATTGCGTCCAAGCAGGGCCTGGCGGGCGTTGAGCAGGCGCAGCCGCAACTGCTGGCGCACCAGCACCTGCTGCTGCTGGCCGAGCAGCAGTGCGTCCGGCGTGTCGACGACGCGGATACGGATCAGGTCGCGGTACTCGCCGAGTTCGCGCTGCAGCGTGTCCCAGGTGCGCTCCCACCACTGGAGTTCGCGCGGCGGCGCCGGCGTCGGCCGCGGCGCCGCAGCGGCCGGCGAGCCCGCGTTCGCATCGGCGAGCAGGGGCCAGGACTCCGTGCTTGCGATGAGCTGGTCGATCTTCAGCGCAATTCCGGTGACGTCGACGGTCGGTGCGGCCTTCAGTCGCTCGATGTCGCGCGCCAGCACCCGCCGCAAGGGCAGGAACCGGGGCGATTCCAGGCGGGCGAGGCGGGCGTCGGCCGTCTGCAGCGCGGCCAGCGCCGTCGGCACGTTGCCGCTGATCTGCAGTTCCTGCGCGCCGAGCGTGATCAGGCGCTCCACTTCCACCAGCACCGCCTCGTCGCGTCCGCGGGACAGGTCGGCGTACAACTGCTCGAGCGCTTCGCGCTGGCTTTCAACTTCGGCCAGCCGCGACTCGAGCACGGCGGCCTGCTGCCGCGCCGACCGCGCTTCGGCGTCGGCGCGCGCCGCCGTTTCCGCCGCGGCCGAGGCGGCCTGCTGCACTTCAGCGAGTCGCCGAGCAGTCTCGCGCTTGAGGTTCGCCAGTTGCGTATACGAGAGCGCTCCGACGACAAGGGCGAGCGCAATCGCAAACAGCGCGATCCACGGCGCCCGCGGACGCGGGGCGCGTGCGACCGGCGCAGGTTCGACCACCGCCGGCGGCGAGACCGACGATGGATGGCTCGTGGTCGGTTCGGTACTCACGTTGGATGCGTGCGCTGTGCTCGAGGCGACGTCGCGGTCGCGGTGCGGGGACCAGTAGAAGGTCAGCCCTGAAACGATTCTAGCTTGCGGAGTACCGACGAGTCGTCCGCATCGGAGGTGGCAACGTTCAGGAATCCCGCGGCCTGCAGCCGTTGCGCAACACGCGGATGGGTCGCGATCGCCCGTCCTGCCTGCAGCCATGCGACGGCGCCTTCGACGCCGCGCACCTGCTCGAGAATGGTGCCCACGGCTTCCGCGCTGCTGACGACGACGGCCGGGGCGTCGCCCCGCTGCAGCCAGGTGCGCAGACGGGTGCGCTCCCCCTCGGAAAGCTGGTGGGGGCAGCGGTCATAGACGGCCAGCGCATCGACCTCGGCGGACGCCGCGCGCAGCTGATCGACGATCCAGTCGCGCCCGGTCGCCGCCCGCAGCAACAGCACGCGCCGGGCGCCGCGCCCGGATGCCCGCCACGCCCGCCAGAATCCCTCGGAGCCCGATTCGTCGGCGTCGTCGGGCGCCACGACCGCGGCGTTCGCCGCGCCCGGCAGTTCGGCGAGCGCCGCATCGCGTGTACTGGCGCCGACCGCACCGATGACGGTGCCGGCCGGCCACTCTCCCCGCAGTCGTTCCGCCGTCGCGTGGACCGCGTTGGGACTGACGAAGAGCGCGAGGTCGTAGTCGGCGAGCCGGTCGAGGGCCCGGCGAACCGCCGCCTCATCGGCAGGCGGAAGGATGTCGAAGGCCGGCCACCAGGCGACGTCGCAGCCATGGTGCCGCAGGGCCACCGCCAATCGCTGTCCCGGGGCGGCCGGGCGCGTGACGATGACCGGTGCGCCCATTGCGCGCGCCCGCTCAGGCTTTGCCGAGCAGTTCGAGCGCGCCGTCCGCCTTCAGTCGCGCCACGGCTTCGGCGGCGATCGCGTCGGCATCGCTCACCGGGCCGCGGATCTCCGTCTCGACGTACTCGCCGGTCGCGGCGTTTCCGACCAGCGCCCGCAACCGCAGGTCGCCACCTTCGACTTCGGCGTACGCGGCGAGCGGAACCTGGCAGCTCCCGCCGAGCCCGCGCGACACGCCGCGCTCGGCGGCCGTCGCCGCCCGCGTCGACGGATCGTTCAGCGGCGCGAGCAGCATCGCCACGCTGGGATGACTGCGCAGCACCTCGATGCCCAGGGCGCCCTGGCCGGGAGCCGGCAGCGACACGGTCGTCGGAATGATCTGCCGGATCCGGTCGGCCAGTCCGAGCCGTTTGAGGCCGGCGGCCGCCATCACGAGGGCGTCGAACTCGCCGCGGTCGAGCTTCGCGAGCCGGGTCCCGACGTTGCCGCGGATCGACTGGATCGACAGGTGCGGGAAACGCGCGCGCAGCATCAGCTCGCGGCGCAGGCTCGACGTGCCGATGCGGGCGCCGGCGGGCATCCCTTCCAGCGTCGCATGGCGCGTGGACACGACGCAGTCGCGCGGGTCTTCGCGCGTCATCACCGCCGCCAGTTCGAACTCGGGCGGCAGTTCCATCGGCACATCCTTCAGGGAATGCACGGCGAGATCGGCGCGCCCCTCGAGCAGCGCGACCTCGAGTTCCTTGACGAACAGGCCCTTGCCGCCCACCTTCGACAGCGTGCGGTCGAGAATCTGGTCGCCGCGGGTCGTCATGCCGAGCAGTTCGACCTCGGCGCCCTGCTGCCGCAGCAGGCCTTGCACGTGCTCGGCCTGCCACAGGGCCAGCGGACTCTCGCGGGTCGCGATCACGACCCGGTGCGGTGAATTCATGGGGTGGGCCCTTTAAAGGAGCCCGGAGTTTAATCGCCCGGGAGCGGGCGATCGCCCGCGCGGGGCGGAGGCCAGCGCGTGACCGGCGCTAGATCCTGGCCGCCGCCTTGACCGTCGGCCACTGTCGACGGCTGATCGGCAGGCGCTCGGGGACTTCCTTCAGCAGGACTTCCCAATGCCCTTCGGAGGCCTCGCCGTCGTCGTCCACGCTGCCGCGAACGCGCTGGAAGCCGAGGATGGCGCCGCGCGCGACCAGCGCGTTGCGGTGGATGCGGACGAACCGGTCGCCGAATTCCGCTTCGAGCGACGTCAGCGATTCCTCGGTCAGGTACTCGCGCGTCGTCGTCTTGATCGTCACGTATTTCAGCTCGGCGCGGAGGTAGACGATCTCCTCCACCGCCACGAGGATCATGCGGCCGCGTTCCGAGACCGTGAGGTGCGAGCGCACCGCCCCGATGTTCTTGGCCAGTTCCTCGATCCGGGGCTCGTTGGTCCGGAACCGTTCGGCACGCGCGAGGGCGGCCACGAGACGTTCTGCGCGTACAGGTTTCATGAGGTAGTCGAGCGCCTGCACCTCGAAGGCTTCGAGCGCGTGTTCGTCATAGGCCGTCACGAAGATCACGGCCGGCGGGTTCTGCCGCTGCGCCAGATGGCGCGCGACCTCGATGCCGTTCATATCCGGCATGTTGACGTCGAGCAGCACGACGTCGGGTCGCAACCGGTCCGCCTCTTCGAGTCCGCGTATCCCGCCTTCGGCCTCTCCGATGACTTGCAGCGATACCTGTTCGGAACAGTCGCGCAGCACCTGGCCGAGGCGCGCTCGGGCCGGGGGCTCATCGTCGACGATCATCACATTCAGCATCGTTGCTCCACCTCAGGCGCGCCGTTCGACCGGCAGAGTCATGGTCAACTCGAACCGGTCCCGCCGCATCTGTGTCTCTACCTTGGCCTCGAGGTCGTAGATCAGCGCCAGGCGTCCCCGGATGTTCGCGAGGCCGATCTGGTTGCCCTCCCGCTCCGGTCTTTCCGGGGCGATCGGGTTGCTGACGTAGATCTCCAGCAAGAATCCGTGCTGGCGAACGCGCACCACGATGTCGGCTCTTCCCGGAAGCTTCTCCGCGCCGTACCGGATCGCGTTCTCGATGACCGGTTGCAGGAGTAACTGTGGCACCTTTGCCCGGGGGTGGTATGCCCCGATTTGCCAGTCGACAGCCAGCCTATTTCCCAGCCGGGTCTGCTCGATCTCGACATAGTTCCTGCAAAGCTCGATTTCCTGCTCCAAAGGCACCAACTTCCGCGTATCGGCCATCACGGCGCGGAACAGTTCGGCGATGCTTTCCAGCATCCGCTCGGCTTTCGCGGGCTCGGTCCGGATCACCGCCAGCACCGCGTTGAGGCTGTTGAACAGGAAGTGCGGCCGGATGCGCGACTGCAGCGCCTGGTACTTCGCCTCGACCACGGCCGGCGAGAACGCCCGCTCGCGCAGCTCGTAGTAATGCTGGAAACCCGCCCCCACGGCGAAGGCGGTGGTGAAATGCGCCATGGCGGCCCACGATCCCCCGGGTGCGTTGAAGACGAACGCCACGAGCAGCGCGAGCACGGCGGGGATCAGCCAGGCGATCACGCGCTGTGCCGGAACATCGACGACGGGCAGCGAGCGTCGCGCCGCGCACCAGAGCATCAGGGTCGCCAGCGTGGTGGGCGCCGCGAACGACATGGTCCGGAGCAGCGACGCGATCGCCTCGGGCGCCGATGTGGAGTCGGCCAGCGCGGCCGATCGCCGACAGCGCGAACACGGTGCCGATCACGCGCAGCAGCACTCCCATGTTGCAGCCGTCCGGGATGACCCGACGGGGCGTGGGCACCGCCGTCTCGTCGCGCGCCAGCGGACCCTTCAATGCGGGTGGCGATGTCTTCAAACCTATAATCCCCGCAAACGACAAGGCACGGGACAGCGGCAGGCGCCGGACGAGCCGTCTTCGCGCGCGCCCCCGCCACCACTCCCCTCGAATCGATTATGTCAGAGCACCCTGCGCAACCCGCGAATCCCCTGGCTTCGAAAAGCAGTGCCTGGTCGGGTCGATTCGACGAACCGGTCGCCGATTTCGTGCTGCGCTACACCGCCTCGGTCGGCTTCGACCGGCGCCTCGCCTTCGCCGACATCCAGGGCTCGCTGGCGCACGCCGCCATGCTGGCACGGGCGGGGATCATCACCGCGACCGACCTCGCCGACATCGAGCGCGGCCTCGCCCAGATCCGCGACGAGATCGAGCAAGGCCGTTTCGAATGGCGCCTCGAACTCGAAGACGTGCACCTGAATATCGAGAAACGCCTCACCGATCTCGTCGGCGACGCCGGGAAGCGGCTGCACACCGGGCGGTCGCGCAACGACCAGGTCGCGACCGACCTCCGGCTCTGGCTCCGCGGCGAACTGGACCACATCGTGACTCTGCTGAGGCGCGTGCAGAGCGCGCTCGTGGAGCAGGCCGGACGCCATGCCGCCACCGTCATGCCCGGCTTCACCCACCTCCAGGTCGCGCAGCCGGTGACGTTCGGGCATCACCTGCTGGCCTACGTCGAGATGTTCGAGCGTGATCGCGAACGCTTCGTCGACGCCCGCCGCCGCATCAATCGCCTGCCCCTCGGCGCCGCGGCGCTGGCCGGGACCACGTTCCCGATCGATCGCGCCTACGTCGCCGATCAACTCGGATTCGAGGCGGTCGCCGCCAATTCGCTCGACGCCGTCAGCGACCGCGACTTCGCCATCGAGTTCTGCGCAGCCGCCGCCCTCGCGATGATGCACGTGTCGCGGCTGTCGGAGGAACTCGTTCTGTGGATGAGCCCGCGCTATGGCTTCGTCCGCCTGCCCGATCGCTTCACCACGGGCTCGTCGATCATGCCGCAGAAGAAGAACCCCGACGTCGCCGAGCTCGCGCGCGGCAAGACGGGCCGCGTGTACGGCAGCCTGACCGCGCTGCTGACCCTGATGAAGGGTCAGCCGCTGGCGTACAACAAGGACAATCAGGAAGACAAGGAACCGCTGTTCGACACGGTCGATACGCTGGCCGATACCCTGCGCGCCTTTGCCGAGATGCTGCCGGGGCTCGAAGTGAACGCGGCCGCGATGGAACGGGCGGCGAACGAGGGCTATTCGACGGCCACCGACCTCGCCGACTACCTCGTGCGCAAGGGCATGCCGTTCCGCGACGCGCACGAAGCGGTCGCGCGCGTCGTACGTCTCGCCGTGGAGCGCGGCTGCACGCTGGATGCCTTGCCGCTGGCCGAGATCCAGCGCCCTCGCGCCCCTCGTGACCGACGACGTCGGTGACCGTGCTGACCACGGCCGGCTCGCTGGCCGCGCGCGACCATCTCGGCGGAACGGCGCCCAATCAGGTGCAGGCGCAGGTCGCGCAATGGGTCGCCCGCCTGGCAAAGCCGTGAAGTCGCGCGCAGCCCGAGGCTAGAATGCATCGCGCCCCTCAGCGCTGACCGGTGCACCGAGGGTCGGCGCTGTCTCGGAGGCCTCCATGCAGTTCCTGCTCCGCCTGTCGCGCATCATCGACACGATCAGCGAGCGGATCGGTTCCGTCCTGATCTGGGCGCTGTTCTCGACGGTGATCATCAGCACCGTCAATGCCATCGTGCGCAAGGTGTTCAGCATCGGCTCCAACGCCTGGCTGGAGCTGCAGTGGTACCTGTTCTCGGCCGTGTTCCTGCTGGGCGCCGGCTACGCCTTCCTGCACAACGCGCATGTCCGCATCGACTTCATTTCCGCGCGGCTCAGCCCGCGCACGCGGAACATCATCGACATCGCCGGGATCCTCGTCTTCCTCACACCGCTCGCCTGGATGCTGCTTTACCTGTCCTGGCCGCTGTTCGTCAACGCGTGGACGTCGAACGAGATGTCGCAGAACGCCGGCGGGCTGATCCGCTGGCCGGTGCTCGCCCTGGTACCGCTCGGAATGGTGCTGCTGCTGGCGCAGGGCGCGTCCGAGCTGGTGAAGCGCGTCGCGTTCCTCAAGGGACTGATTCCCGACCCTCTCGCGCACGCCGAAACGCCGCAGTCGCAGGCGATCGTCGAAGAACCGGTCGAGGCGGTGAAAAGATGAGCCAGTTCATCGCCGCGAACTTCGTTCCGCTGCTGTTCGGCGGCCTCCTGGTGTTCCTGCTGACCGGCTTCCCGGTCGCTTTCGCGCTGGCGGCGACCGGCCTGGCCTTCGGCTTCATCGGCATGGAGATCGGCCTGTTCCCGGCGAGCCTGTTCCAGGCGCTGCCGCTGCGCGTGCAGGGCATCATGCAGAACGACACGCTGCTCGCGGTGCCCTTCTTCACGCTGATGGGCATCATCCTCGAGAAGAGCGGGATGGCCGAGGACCTGCTCGAAACCGTCGGCCAGGTGTTCGGCCCGTTGCGCGGCGGCCTCGCCCTCGCCGTCATCTTCGTCGGCGCGCTGCTGGCGGCCACCACCGGCGTGGTCGCCGCGGCCGTCATCTCGATGGGCCTGATCTCCCTGCCCATCATGCTGCGCTACGGCTACAACCGCACCATCGCGACCGGCGTGATCACGGCGTCCGGAACGCTGGCCCAGGCGATTCCGCCATCCCTCGTGCTGATCGTCCTGGCCGACCAGCTCGGACGATCGGTCGGTGACATGTATCAGGGCGCGCTGCTTCCGGCTCTGTTGCTGGTGGCCTGCTACGCGATCTACGTGATCATCGTCGCGTTCGTGCGGCCGTCGTGGGTGCCCGCGCTGCCGGCCGAGGCGCGCATCTACCGTGAGACGAACGGAGCGACCGGACACAAGTCACTCGTGGTGCTGCTGGCGGTCGCCGCCGCTGCGGGCTTCGCGTGGAGCCGCGTGCACGAGAGCATCATCAATCCGCTGGTCGAACGGCAACTGCCGGCGCCGGGCGACGAGGTACTGATCCTGTCGATGACCGTCGCCTCGCTCACCGCTCTGGCGCTGGCGCTGCTCAACCGGGCGCTGCGACTGAACCTGGTCTCGAAACTGTCCGAGCGCGTGACCTTCGTGCTGATCCCGCCGCTCGTGCTGATCTTCCTCGTGCTTGGGACGATCTTCCTCGGCGTCGCCACTCCGACCGAAGGAGGCGCAATGGGTGCGGTCGGCGCCCTGCTGATGGCCGTCGCCAACCGTCGGTTGTCGATGTCGCTGCTGAAACAGGCATTGGTCAACACGACGCGGCTGTCCTGCTTCGTGATGTTCATCCTGATCGGGTCGACGGTCTTCAGCTTCACGTTCAACGCGGCCGAGGGCCACCTGTTCGTCGAGTCGCTGTTCAGGGACATGCCGGGCGGCGCGCTCGGCTTCCTCATCATCGTCAACGTGCTGATCTTCATCCTCGGCTGCTTCATCGACTTCTTCGAGATCGCGTTCATCGTGATCCCGCTGCTGGCGCCGGTCGCCGAGAAGATCCTGCCGGCCCTCCTCCCCGCCGGCACGCCGCCCGAGTGGACGCTGATCTGGTTCGGCGTCATCGTCGCGATGAACCTGCAGACCTCCTTTCTCACGCCGCCCTTCGGCTTCGCGCTGTTCTACCTGCGCAGCGTGGCCCCGCGCACCGATTACGCGGATCGCGTGACCGGCGCGCGCATACCCGCCGTCGAAACGCCACAGATCTACAAGGGTGGCCTGGCCTTCATCGCCATTCAGCTCCTCATGGTCGTCGCCGTGATCGCCTTCCCGGGCCTCGTCGTCGGCGACAGCGCGAAGGCGCCCGTGGACCTCGACACGATCCAGCTGGAGGCGGCCCCGGGTCGCTACAGCGACGCACCGCCGACGGCGCCGCCGATGGAGCCGCCCGCGAACGACGGCACGTCGACGGACGGGCAAGGCAAGGGACAGCCTCCCCCCGCCGAACCCGTGCAGGAAGATCCGATGGAAGCGGTGCGGCGCGCGCTGCAAAGCGACGCCAGCAAGAAGTAGCAGGGCGCCGTTCCAAAAGAAATCGGGCCGCATCCGCGGCCCGATTTCGTCTCATGTGACTCTCTACAGCTTCTGCGACTGCATGAAGTCGTCGAACGAGGCCTCGGCGAAACCGGAACCACAGGTTCTGGTCGCGCCGGAACGTGGTGTAGTCGTCGTACACCTTCTTCCACGTCGGCGTTCTTGGCGCTGATCTCGGCGTAGATCTCGTTGGAGATCTTGAACGCCGCGTCCATCACGTCCTTCGGGAAGCGGTGCAGCTTCGTGCCGGCAGCCACCAGTTGCTTCAGCGCGGCCGGGGTTGCGGGCGTCGTACTTCGCCTGCAGATCGACGCCGGCGTAGGCAGCGGCCGCTTCGACGATCGCCTTGTTCTCGGCCGACAGCGCTTCCCACGACTTGCTGTTCACGTACAGCGACAGTTGCGGTCCGCCTTCCCACCAGCCGGGGTAGTAATAGTTCGGCGCCACCTTGTTGAAGCCCAGCTTGAGGTCGTCATACGGACCGACCCACTCGGCGGCGTCGATCGTCCCCTTCTCCAGCGCGGTGTAGATCTCGCCGCCCGGCAGCGTCTGCGGCACCACGCCCATGCGCGTGCAGATGGCGCCGGCGAGGTTGGAGATCCGCATCTTCAGGCCCTTCATGTCGGCGACCGACTTGATCTCCTTGCGGTACCAGCCGCCCATCTGCGCGCCCGTGTTGCCCATCGGGAAGTTGACGATGTTGTACCTGGCATAGAACTCGCGCAGCAGCTTCATGCCGTTGCCTTCGTACATCCATGCCGTCATCTGGCGCGCGTTCAGGCCGAACGGAATCGCGCAGTCGATCGAGAACGTCTCGTCCTTGCCGAAGAAGTAGTACGGCGCGGTGTGCGCGCACTCGACGGTGCCGTTCTGCACGGCGTCCACCACGCCGAACGGCGGCACCAGTTCGCCCGCCGCGTGCGCGGTCACCGTGAACTTCCCGCCGCTGGCCGTCGTGACCGCCTTGGCGAAGGTTTCCGCCGCGCCGAACAGGGTGTCCAGCGACTTCGGGAAGCTCGACGCGAGGCGCCACCGCACCTGCGCCTGCGCGTGCACCGCCGGCGCAGCGATCGTCGCGACTGCTGCTGCACCGGCCCCGGCTCCTGCCAGGAACTTGCGTCTTTGCATAACGTCTCCTCGTCCCGAACGGGACTCTTTGTCGTTCAACAAGCGTTGCGGGGCCAGCGGCCACGCCTCGCGAGATTGTAGCGACCGGCCTCGAACCGGCAAGGCGGGCCCGCCCGTGGCGTCAGGCGCCACCCACCTTCATGGCGTCGATCAGCACCGAGCCGGCGATCTTGCTGCCCCGGATCACCTGGTCGGTGCCGACGCCGACGATGTTCCGGAACATCTCGCGCAGGTTTCCGGCGATGGTGATCTCCTCGACCGGATAGCGGATCTCGCCCTTCTCGACCCAGAAACCGCTGGCGCCGCGCGAGTAGTCGCCGGTCACGTAGTTGACGCCCTGGCCGATCAGGTCGGTCACCAGCAGGCCCGTGCCCAGCCGCCGCAGCATCACCTCGAAGTCGTCCTCGACCTCCGTCGCCGCCGAGCGCAGTTCGAGGTTGTAGGCGCCGCCCGCGTTGCCGGTGGACTGCATCCCGAGCTTGCGGGCCGAATAGGTGGACAGGAAGTAGCCGTTGAGCACGCCATGCTCGACCACATCGCGCTTGATGCCGCGCACGCCCTCTTCGTCGAACGGGCTGGAGCCGGCGCCCTGCGGAATGTAGGGATCCTCGTGCAGGCTGACGTGGTCGGCGAAGATCTTCTTGCCGAGCGCGTCGACCAGGAACGAGGCCTTGCGGTACAGCGCCCCGCCGCTGGCCGCCTGCACGAAGTTGCCGAGCAGCCCGCAGGCCAGCGGCGCCTCGAACAGGACCGGGCACTCGCGCGTGCGGATCTTGCGGGCCGACAGGCGCGCCAGCGCGCGCCGCGCGGCGTACTCGCCCACCGCTTCGGGCGAGGCGAGTTCGGCGTGGATGCGCGAGGACGAGTACCAGTCGTCGCGCTGCATTCCCGCGCCGTCGCGCGCGATCGGCGACACCGAGATCGAGTGCCGCGAATACGGATAGCCGCCGACGAAGCCCGCCGTGTTTGCCAGCACGAAGTGGCCGGACGACGTGTAGACGTTGGCGCCCTCGGAATTGACGATCTGCGGGCTGACCGCGAAGGCGGCCTTCTCGCAGCGCTGCGCGAGGCGGATCGCCTCGTCGGTGTCCAGCAGCCACGGATGGAAGAGATCGAGTTCGGGCGGATCCTTCTGCAGCGTCTGCCGCGTCGGGCAGGCCCGCCGCGTCGTCCTCGGCCGTGAAACGCGCGATGTTGTACGCCGCTTCCACCGCCTGACTGATCGCGCCCTTCGAGAAGTCGGACGTCGAGGCATGTCCGCGGCGCTGCCCGATGTAGACGGTCACCGCCAGGCCCTTGTCGCGCGTGCGCTCGATCGTTTCCACCTTCTTCCGGCGGACCGTGACCGACAGGCCGGTGGACTCGCTCGCCTCGCACGACGCGTCGCTCGCGCCGAGGGAGCGGGCGTGGTTGAGCGCGTCCTGCGCGAGGTCCGCGAGGCGGTCGTCCGAGATCGAGAAGATGGTCATGTGGGGTTCGGTGTCGCGTGCGCGGGAGGAAGGCCCGCGAGCCGCCGCGGCGAGGATGGCCGGAGTGTGGCCGGTATCATAAACAACGATGATCGACGACGACGCGGCGAACGAAGAGCACCTGGCGGACAGCGATCGCCCGAGCAAGACGCAGCGCAAGAAGGAGATGCACGCGCTGCAGACGCTCGGGCAGCAGCTCGTGGACCTGAGCCGCGACCAGCTGGCGCGCGTCGAGCTGCCCGAGGAGCTGCGCGAAGCGATAGCCTTCGCGCACAAGGTCTCGAGCCACGAAGGGCGGCGACGGCACATGCAGTACATCGGCAAGCTGATGCGCCGGGTCGACGCCGACGACATACGCGCCGCCATCGGCCGGGCCACCGGCGAATCGCGCGCCGCCGTGGCGCTGATGCACTACGCCGAGCGCTGGCGCGATCGCCTGCTGGCGGACGACGACGCCCTGACGGAGTTCATGGCCGAGCGTCCCGGCGCCGACGCCCAGTGGCTGCGTGCGAGCATCCGGGCCGCGCGCCGCGAGCACGCCGCCGGCCAGCCCCCGAAGCACGCGCGCGAGCTGTACCGCTGGCTGCACGATGAACTTGCGCCGCACGCCTCCATCGACGACAGACATGAAAGCTGAACGCTCCCATCCGGACGAACTCATCCTCGGGCTCGTGTCGATCTCCGACCGGGCGTCGCGCGGCGTGTACGAGGATCAGGGCCTGCCAGCGCTGAAGGCGTGGTCCGCGCGCGCGCTGAAGACGCCCTTCCAGACGCACGAGCGGCTGATCGCCGACGAACGCGACGCCATCGAGGCGATGCTGATCGAACTGGTCGACACGGTCGGATGCGACCTCGTGCTCACCACCGGCGGCACCGGCCCGGCGCGTCGCGATGTCACCCCCGAGGCGACGCTGGCGGTCGCCACGCGCGAGATGCCCGGTTTCGGCGAACAGATGCGCCGCGTCTCGCTCGAATTCGTGCCGACCGCCATCCTGTCGCGCCAGGTCGGCGTGCTGCGCGAGGTCGAGGGCCACGCCGCGCTGATCCTGAACCTGCCCGGCCAGCCGAAGGCGATCGCCGAGACCCTCGAAGGGCTCAAGGCGCCCGACGGCAAGGTGCTGGTGCACGGCATCTTCGCCGCCGTGCCCTACTGTCTCGACCTGATCGGTGGCCCGTACGTCGAAACGCACGAGCCCGTGGTCAAGGCGTTTCGTCCGAAGAACGCGCAGCGGAAGCCGGCATGAGCAGCCTGCTTGAGTGCGTGGAAGTCCAGACCCACCCGTCGCCCGCGGCAACGGTGATCCTCCTGCATGGGCTGGGCGCCGACGGCTACGACTTCGTTCCGGTCGTGCGCGAACTCGAGGCGCACGGCGCGCCTTCGGCGCGCTACGTGTTCCCGCATGCGCCCACGATGCCGGTGACGATCAACGGCGGCTACGTGATGCGTGCCTGGTACGACATCCTGGGCACCGATCTCGTGCGGCGCGAAGACGAGCACGGCATCCGCGCATCGCAGGGCATGGTCGAAGCGCTGATCGAGCAGGAAGTCGCGCGCGGCGTGCCGCGCTCCCGGATCGTTCTGGCCGGTTTCTCGCAGGGCGGCGCCATCACGCTGCACACCGGCCTGCGGCAGTCGCAACCGCTCGCCGGGCTGATCGCACTGTCCTGCTACCTGCCGCTCGCCGCCGCCTTTCCGAAGGAAGCGGCGGCGGCCAGCGCCAAGGTGCCGATCATGCTTGCCCACGGCACGCAGGATCCCGTGGTGCCGCTGGCGCGCGGCTCGGCGTCGCGCGATGCCCTGAAGGCGGCCGGGTACGCCGTCGAGTGGCACGAGTACCCGATGCCGCACTCCGTCTGCGCCGAGGAGATCCGGGACATCGCCGCGTTCATGAAGCGCGTGCTCGCCTGACCTCTCGCTTCGAGCGGTGCGCGTCGACGGCCGCTCGCGAACGGTCGCCGGCGATCGGCGCGATCTGTCCCCGGCCTTTCGACTTCACGGCAGATCGAAGGCCAGGACCTCGGCGCCCTTCCCACCGGACAGCGTCGCGCTTTCCGCACTCGTGACCATCGCCGCATCGCCGGCGGCGAGCCGTTCGCCGTCGACCGCGATCTCGCCGCGGGCAACGTGGATGTAGGCGCGCCGGCCGCGCGGGATCGGCAGCGTGTAGCGCTCGTCGCCATCGAACAGGCCGGCGTACACGCGGGCGTCCTGGTGGATGGTGACCGAACCCTCGGCGCCGTCGGGTGATGCAACCAGGCGCAGGCGCCCGCGCTTGTCCGCGGCCTCGAAGCGCTTTTCTTCGTAGCCGGGCGCGATGCCCTGGACGCTGGGCTCGATCCAGATCTGCAGGAAGTGCGTGACCTGGGTCGCGGAGTGATTGAACTCCGAGTGGCGCACGCCGGTCCCCGCGCTCATGCGCTGCACATCGCCCGGGCGAATCACCGAGCCGTTGCCGAGGCTGTCCTTGTGCGCGAGTTCGCCATCGAGCACGTAGCTGATGATCTCCATGTCGCGATGACCGTGCGTGCCGAACCCCATGCCCGGGGCGACCCGATCCTCGTTGATCACCCGCAGCGGGCCGAAGCCCATGTGGCGCGGGTCGTAGTAGTCGGCGAACGAAAAGCTGTGAAAGGACTTGAGCCAGCCGTGATCCGCGTAGCCGCGCTCGTCGCCGCGACGGATTGAAAGCATCGAACGTCTCCTGTGGCTGCCCCGCGGCCGATTGACGCGCGGGAGTCGCATCGTGGAGCGATTCCCGACCAAACACATCGGGTTTAGACTCACATACTCGTTCAATCTGATTCACTCATCTGTCGCCCATGAAGCTGACCCTGGAGTCGCTGCTAGCTCGTCGATGCGATTGCTCGCCGCGGCAGTTTCGCGGCCGCCGCCGAGGAACTCGGGCGCGTGCCCTCGGCCGTCACCTACGCCGCCCGCCGCCTGGAGGGAGACCTCGACGCCCTGCTGTTCGACCGGGCCGGCTACCGGGCCCGCCTCACTCCGGCCGGCGAGGAACTGCTGCGCGAGGGTCGGCATCTGCTCGCCGCGGCGGACGACCTGGCCCGCCGGGTGCAGCGCGTGGCGGCCGGGTGGGAGCAGGAACTGCGGATCGCGCTGGACACGATCATTCCATTTGAGCGTTTTGTGCCGCTTCTGGACCGTTTCTGCGACCTCGCGCCGACCCAGGTGCGCATCACCGAGGAGGTCCTGGGAGGGACCTGGGACGCCCTGCTGGGCGGCCGCGCGGACATCGCGATCGGCGCTTCCCAGGAGGGCCCCGTGCCGCACCGGCTGAGCATCGGCTACCGGTCGGAGCCGCTCGACACCGTCGATCTGGTGTTCGCCGTCGCGCCGTCGCATCCGCTGGCCGGGTTGCCCTCGCCGCTCCCGCACGCCGAGATCCGGCGGCACCGCCAGATCGTCGTCGGCGACACCTCACAGGAGCTGACGCCGCGCACGACCGGGCTGGTCGGCGCGGCCAACGTCCTGACCGTGCCGACCATGGCCGCCAAGATCCAGGCACAGGTGGCGGGACTGGGCTGCGGCTATCTTCCGCGCGCGCGGATCGAGGATGCGCTGGCGCGGGGAGAACTGGTGGTCAGGGAAACCGACCAGGGCACGCGGCAAAGCGCGCTGAGTTTCGCCTGGCGGCAGGACGCCCGGGGCAAGGCCGTGGCGTGGTGGATCGAGACCCTCAGGAACTCCGCGACACGCGCGGCACTAGCGGCCGGACCTTGAACGGCGCCGTCGCGCCCTGCGCGAACGAGTACCGGTTCTTGCCCTTGAGCTTGGCGTCGTACATCGCGAGGTCGGCGAGCTGCAGAAGGCGCTCGAGATCGCGCCCCTGTTCCGGAGCCAGCGCGATGCCGATGCTCGCCGACACGTTCATGGCGTGCGGCGCGCCGGCGAGGGTCGCCGGCTGCGCGATGACGCTGAGCAGCCGCTCGGCGATCTTCTCGACTTCCATCGTCGAGCCGACGTCGGGCACCAGCACGGCGAATTCGTCGCCGCCGCGGCGCGCGACGGTGTCCTGCGGCCGCATCACGCGCGTGAGCCGCACCGCGATCTCGCGCAGCATCAGGTCGCCGATCTCGTGGCCGTGGCGGTCATTGATGTCCTTGAAACCGTCCAGGTCGATGGCGATCACGGCGCAGCTCACGCGCCGCAGCTCGGAGGTCGCCAGCGCCGCCGCCGCGCGCTCGGCGAGCAGGCGCCGGTTCGGCAGGCCGGTCAGGTCGTCGTGCTGCGCCTCGTGCAGCGCGCTGGCCTCGCGCTGCTTCAGCGTGTCGATGTCGGCGATGACCAGCACGTACTCGTGCGGCGCGATCGAACGCGCCGTCACCTGGCACCATGCGGAGTCCGCAATGCCGAGGGTCTTCGAGCGCTTCACGCGCAGTTCCCGCACGATGGCCTGATCGCGCGATCGCGCTTCCTCCGCGGCCGTCGTCACTTCGCTCCAGTCCTGCGGATCGAGCAGCGCGCCGGCGACCGGCACCCTCGCCAGTTCGTCGGGCGGCATGCCGGCGAGCCGCAGGAAGGCGTCGTTGCACCGCTGCACCACGCCCTGCTTGACCACCGCGATGGCCTGGCCCGCGGAATCGAGCACCGTGCGCTCCACCCGCAGCGCCTCGGACAGCCGTCCCTCGCGCGACTTCAGTGTGGTGAGGTCGGCGTTCATGCCGATGACGCCGGCGAGTCGCCCGTCGCGATGCCGCATCGGGACCGCGCTGATCGACACGATGACGCGACGGCCGTCCTGCGTCATGTGGACGGCTTCCAGGTCGCGGATCGGCTTGCCCTCGCGCAGCGCCTCGAACGCGTCCTTCACCGCCGGCTGCTCCACGTCGGTGGGCAGCAGGGAATCGACCGGGCGGCCGAGCAGTTCGCGCGGCTCGTAGCCGTAGATGTCGCGCGCGGCGCGCCGGCTGACGAAGGTCAGCGTGAAGGACTGGTCGCACGCCCAGATGAGGCTCGCCGACGCTTCGACCAGGGACTTGTACTGCGCCTTGCTGCGCTTGAGCTTCTCGATCTCGAGCAGTTCGGTCGGCGAGGCGATCGTGTCCAGCACCATCACCGCATTGCTCTTGCTGCCGGCGTACGGCACGAAATGGCTGCGCAGGTGGAGCCGCCCGCCGGAGCGGCTGGTGCGCGCGTTGACGACATCGAACACGGGTTCGCCGCGCAGCGCCTTCTGGATTCCGTTCATCACCGTCGCGCGCGACTCCGCCTTGAACTCGAAGGCTTCGTCCCACTGCGGGCGCAGGCGCGGCTCCGCGCGCAGGCCCCAGCGGCGCGGCTCCGCGCCCTGCGCGTGCACCAGCCGGCCCTGCGCGTCCACGAGCCACACCAGCACGGGCAGGCGCGCCATCAGGTCGCCCACGGCGTCCGTGATCCCCGATGCGCCGCCCGAGCGCGCCTCGGCGAGCGTGCCGATCACCGAATGCACGGCCCCCGAGCCCATCGGCGGCCGCGTCATGCAGACCACGCGGACGTTCCTGACGGCGCCCTTGGCGTCGCGGACCTGCATGCACTCGTCGAACACCGCGCCCGAGCGCAGCGCGGTGCGGTACTGGCTGTTGACACGCGCGCGGTCGGCCTCGGGGATCAGGTAGGCGAGCGGGAAGCCGTGCGGATCGGGGGTCAGCGGACCGTCCTTCGGCGCCGGGAACTCGCGCGGGACGACCAGACGTCCCTTTTCGTCGCGGAACCACGGCAGCCCCCGCAGGCCGCCGATCCACTCGGCGAAGCGCTGCGCATCGTCGAGCAGGCGTTCGGGTCCGAACGCGGCCTTCGTTTCCTCGGTCAGCGCGATCACCATCACCGACGTCGAGCGCCCCGGCTCCATGAAGCGGACCCGGCCGTTCCACGTCGCGCCCGGCGGCTTGCGGTGCGCGGCGCGCACCTCGACCGGCACGCTCGACTGGGACGGGTGCTCGGTAGGATCGAGCGCGCCCGGCGGCTCGGCGACGATCGACTGCCCCACCGAGTTGCCGACGATCGAGGGTTCCGCCCGCCCGATGAACTCGCAGGCCGGGCGGTTCACTTCGATCACCCGGCCATTGCGCGCGACGATGACCGGCGTCGGCATGGCGTGGATCGCCGCCTGCCAGCCGAACTTCGTCGGGTTGCTGATCAGAGTCTGCGGCGGCTTCGGCGCGCCGTGGCGCGCCAGCGGCTGCTGGCGGCCGATCCACCAGGCGGCCAGCAGCCAGAGCGGGAAAGCGAGCCCGAACACGATGTCGCCCGGGGCGCGAATCACGCCGATGCAGAAGATCCCGACCCACGCGGCGACGTAGAACGTCCACACGCGCGGCCAGCCGCCGTAGCTGAGCGCGCCCATGAGCACCGCGCCGACGGCGGCAAAGCCGCCCGAACCGGCGAGAAAGACCGCCGGCTTCGGCACGAGAGCCAGCATCGCCGCCCACAGCACGAGGTCCGCCACGGCGGTCCAGAAGTAGAGGCGGCCGCCGCTCGATTCGGGAACGACGATGTACTTGGCGTCGACGTGCGTGGTCGCGACCAGGAAGCGGACGGCCGCGTTGACGGCCGCCAGCGCCAGCCAGCCGAGCGCGAAGGCGTCGGCGCCCGCGCCCATCGCGGCAAAGCTGGTCAGGACCGCGAGCAGCAGCAGCGCCGGCATCAGGCGCCGTTCAACCGCGAACGACGTCCGCAGGTCGAAAAGTTCCGGCGTGATGGAACGCGGAGGCGCTTTGCGCGACTTGCCGACGGCTCCGCTGTGCTCCATGGATGATGTTCTGCCGAGTACGGTTGATGCGCGAGGCGACCCGCCCCGAATGCCCCGCGGGCAGGTCGCAGCGCCTCGAGCCGCATCGTAGCCGGCGCCCAAGTCGTGCAGCAATCGCCGGCCGTCGGGAAACGCCAGGGTGCGCGGAACTATCGCACGCCGGCCGGCAGACGGCCGCGGCGCCCGGTTCAGCGGGGTTCAGGTGCGCTGGAGCGCGAGGTCGCCGGCGAACTGGTAGCGGTTCTTGCCCGCCGCCTTGGCGGCGTACATGGCCGCATCGGCCGCCGCCATCAGGGATTCGAAGTCGTGGCCGTCGCCCGGGAACACGGCGACACCGACGCTGGCATGCATGCGCACGCTGCGGCCCGGGACCTCGAGGCTCTCGCTGGACGCCGCGATCAGTTTCTCGGCGACGATCACCGCCACCGACAGCTGCTCGATCTCCGGCAGCAGCACCACGAACTCGTCGCCGCCGGTGCGGGCCACGACGTCGTAGTCGCGCAGGACGCCCGAGAGGCGCTGCGCGACCCGCCGCAGCAGCGCATCGCCGTAGGCGTGGCCGAAGAGGTCGTTGATCTCCTTGAAGCCGTCCAGGTCGAGCACCATCAGGGCCGCCTGCCGGCGCTGGCGCAGCGCCACGGACAGCAGGCGGCGCGCGTGCTCGACCAGCAGCCTGCGGTTGGGCAGGCCGGTCAGTTCGTCATGGTTGGCCTGGTGCCAGGCCAGTTCCTCGCGGCGCTTGAGCGCCGTGATGTCGGTCAGCACGAGAATCCGCGTGACGCCGTCGCCCGCCTCGCGCGAGGTGAGCTGGCACCACACGGTGCGGCCGTCGGCCGCGCGCAGCATCACCTCGTGGATCGCGGCGTCGCCACGGACTCCCGCGGCGCTCGTGGCATGCTCGATCGTTTCCCAGTCGGAGCGGTTCGCGAGGACGTCCGCCATCGGCTGGCCGAGCAGGCCCTCGCGCGTCACGCCGAGCATGCGGGCGAGCGCGCCATTGGCGGTGTCGATGCGGCCGCGCCGCACGAAGGCAATGCCCTCGCCCGCCGCATCGAAGATCGCCTGCTGGTTGCGCAGGGCCACATTCAGTTCGCGCTCGCGCTGCTTCACCGCAGTGATGTCGCTGCAGACGCCGGTGACCGATTCGATGGCGCCGGCGGCGTTGATCGTGGGCAGGACGCTGACGGACACGTGCAGCGGCTCGCCGCGCTTCGACCGCGCCACGGCCTCGGTGTCGAACAGCGGGCGCCCGTGGAGCACCGGGGCGAACCGGCGCAGGAACTCCCGCCGCGACACGTCGCTCGCGGTGAAATCCCACACCGGGCGACCGATCACCTCGCGCGGGTCGTAGCCGAAGAGCTCACGGCAGGCCCGGTCCGAGACGAACGTCAGCCGGCCGCGGTCGTCGCACATCCAGATCAGCGACGGGGACGCCTCCACCAGCGCCCGGTAGCGCCGCTCGCTCTCCGCCATCCGCTGCTCGGCGGCGCGGCGCTCGGTCGTGTCGACGATCGAAGTCACGAGACGCGTTGCCTGGCCGCCCGGGTCCCGCACCGACTCTCCGCGCAGCATCACCCACACGTGGCTGCCGTCGGCCCGCAACATGCGGCACTCCTCCCGCAGCGGCGCGCCGTGCGCGACGTGCTTGCGGCGCGCGGCCCGCACCCGATCCCGATCCTCGGGGTGGATCGATTCGGAGAATCGGTGTTCGCGCAGGAAGGTGTCGAGATCGCCGTAACCCAGGATCTCGTAGTAGCGCGGCGAGAAGAACCGGTCTCCGCTGCGCAGGTTGGTGTCGGCGACACCGGCGTCGATGGCGTCGAGGGCGAGGCTCAGCTGCTCCTGGCTGCGCACGAGGTCGGCGTTCGCCTGTTCCTGCGCGCGCACCAGCTGGTCGGCGCGGTTCCGGGTGGCGACGATGGTGGTGAGCGTGTTCCGCAGCCAGCGCGCGCCAAAGGCGGCCCCGATCAGCGTCAGCGCCCACGCGAGCAGCATCACGTCGCGCATGGGCAAGTCGCGGGCGAGCAGGAAGACGAGCTGCGCGAACCCGAGCGGCACCGCGTACGCTGCCCAGGCGATTCCGACCGGCGCGAACGCGAACACCGAGCCGAGCAGCACGGTCATGGTCAAGGCCAGCTGGATCACCGTGGACGATGGCGTGGCGCCCGGCAGCAGCACCAGCAGCAGCGCCCACGCCGAGCCCTCGAGCGCCGCAAGCGCCGCGTACGCCTCCGCCCCGGCGGGCAGGCGGCCGGGGGTCGCGGTCAGGCGCCTGTCCATCGCATGGCAGTACCCGGCGCGCGCGGCGACGATCACCGCCAGGCCGCACCACCACGCTGCCGCCTGCGGCAGCCGGTCCTCGTGCCACAGCAGCAGCACGATGACCAGGCCGAACGCGAGATCGGCGATCCAGGTCGCCCGGCCGAGATTGACCGAGAGCCGGAAGAGATCGGAACTGACTGTGTTCTTCGCCAAGGGACGCGCCTGGGGCTGCCGGAGTTGCGGGCACCTTGGATAATCGACGGGACCGTCGAGGCGCTGAGGGCCGATATGCCCCCGGATCCCGGCGCAATCTCCACCGAGCCAGCCGGAATTCCCAATTGAGCGGATATCGGGGCCGTTTCGCCCCTTCACCCACCGGCCCGCTGCACGCGGGCTCCCTCGTCGCGGCCCTCGCGAGCTGGCTCGACGCCCGCGCCGCGGCCGGGGTGTGGCTGGTCCGCATCGAGGACCTGGACCCGCCACGCGAAGTCGCGGGCGCCAGCCGACGAGATCCTGAGGCAACTGGCGGCCTGCGGGCTCGAGTCCGATGAACCGGTGATGCTTCCAGAGCACGCGCGCGAACGAGTACGAGGCCGCGTTCACGTCCTTGCAGTCGCGGGGGGTCGTCTACGGCTGCGCCTGCTCGCGCAGGGATAACGACGCAGCGGTCGCCGCGCGCCCCGGGTGGCCCGCGCACGTGTACCCCGGAACCTGCGCGCAACGAACGGTGGCGCCCGAGGCGGTGCGCGCATGGCGTGTCCGCGTGCCGGCGGAAACGATTTCGTTCGTCGACCGAGCGGCCGGTCCGACTTCGCAACAGCTCGTCGCGCGACGTCGGCGACTTCGTGATCCGGCGGGCCGATAGCCTGTGGGCCTATCAGCTCGCGGTCGTCGTCGACGATGCCGCCCAGGGCATGACCGACGTGGTGCGCGGCGCCGACCTGCTCGACAACACACCGCGCCAGATCTTCCTGCAGCGCGCGCTCGGGTTGCCGACGCCGCGCTACCTGCACGTTCCCCTGGTGGTCAACGAACGCGGGGAGAAACTTTCCAAGCAGACGCTGGCGCCCACCGATCGACACGGCGGACCCGCTCGGCGCGCTCGAGCATGCGGCGCGCCATCTCGGGCTGCCGCGCATCGGCGCCGCGAGCCGCGATGCGTTCCTGCGGGCGGCGACACGGGCGTGGCGCGAGCGCTACCCGGCTGAGCCGGCTGAGCCGGCTTGACTACGTCGCAGCGGGTCAGCGCACCGCAGAGACGACGCTCGCGACCGCGGCCGTGAGCTTCTTCGCATACGGAATGTGCAGGAACTCGTTGGGCCCGTGCGCATTCGAGTGCGGTCCCAGCACGCCCGTGATGAAGAACTGCGCGCGCGGAAACTTCTCGCCCAGCATGCTCATGAACGGAATCGTCCCGCCCTCGCCGATCCACGCCACCTCACGCTGGTAGACGCCGCGCGAGGCGGCGTCGAGGGCCTGCTTGAGCCACGGCGCCGTGGCGGGGGCGTTCCAGCCGGTGGCGCCGTGGTCGGCCTCGAAGGTCACGCGCGCGCCGTACGGCGGGTTGTCGGTCAGCGCCTTGCGCATCGCCCAGGTCGCCTTCTCGCCGTCGACGGTCGGCGGAATCCGCATGCTGAGCTTGAAGGTGGTCTTCGGCCGCAACACGTTGCCGGCGGAGTCGATGGCCGGAAAGCCTGCGGCGCCGGTCACCGACAGCGCGGGACGCCAGGTGCGATTGACGATCGCTTCGACCGGATCGGTCGTCGTCGGCATGGCATGCGCGTGCGCATCGGGTCCGTGATTGCAGGTGATCCACGGAAACTCCTTCCACACCTGATCGCCGAGGATGGCGCCCGCGGCATGCGCCTGCTCGACGCGCTCCGCCGGAATGTCGGCGTGCAGCTCGGGAATCAGGACGCGGCCGGTGTCCGGATCGTCGAGCCGGTTCAGCAACTGGCGGGCGATGCGAAACGACGAGGGCACGATGCCGGAGGCGTGCCCCGAGTGCACGCCTTCGGACAGGATCTCGACCGTCAGCGTGCCGCCGACCAGGCCGCGCAGCGACGTCGTCACCCACAACTGGTCGTAGTTGCGGCAACCCGAGTCGAGCCCGACCAGCAGTTGCACGTCGCCGAGTCGCGGCGCCAGCCGGTCAAGGTAGGCCGGCAGGTCGGGACTTCCGCTTTCCTCGCAGGTCTCGATCAGGCCGACGCAGCGCGGCCGCGGCGCGCCCTGGGCGTCGATCGCGGCGATCGTCGTCAACGCGCAGTACACGGCGTAGCCGTCGTCCCCGCTGCCGCGGCCGTAGAGCTTGCCGTCTTCGATCACCGGCTTCCACGGCCCGAGATCTTCGCGCCAGCCCGTCATCTCGGGCTGCTTGTCCAGATGACCGTAGAACAGCACCGTGCGGTCGTTGCCCAGGCCGCCGGTCGCCGGCACGTCGAAGAACAGGCACGGCGTGAGGCCGTCGATCGTCACGATCTCGAGCGTGAGCCCGGCGATGGGCTGCGCCCGGCACCACAGTTCGGCCGCCTGGATCACCGCCTTCAGGTGGCCGTGCGCATCCCAGCTGGCATCGAACGCGGGCGACTTCGCGGGCACCCGGACGTAGTCGATCAGGCGCGGCAGCACATCCTCGTCCCAGCGGCGGGTGACGAAGCGGTCGAGATCGGCGAGGTTCATGGCGGCATCTCCGGCAAGCGGACGAGTGTATCGCCGCGATCACGGCCAACGCCCGCGAAGCGAAACGGCCGCCCGCGGGCGGCCGTTCGGGTCCGTAGAGCGTCGACTACTTCTTCTCGGCCTTGGCCTTTTCGGGCTTCGCCGGCGCCGAGGTCTTCGTCACGGCGGCGGCGGGCGCCGCCGGCGCCGGTGCCGCCGCCTTCATCTCGACGTTCAGGTTGACGCCCGGCCACTGGCGTCCGTGACACGCCGGGTTCGCGCAGAAGTTGCCTCCCTCACGCCCGAACTCGAGCTTGCCGTGGCACATCGTGCAGCTGTCGTCGAGCTTGAAGCGGTGCTCGTGCATGAAGTTGGGTTCGTTGTGACTGTCCGGCGGAGACACTCCCGCGACCACCGTCGACGGGACGCTGCCCTTGCCGTTCTCGAGCTTCACCTGCGGCAGGTCGTGGCACAGCGTGCACTGCAGCCGGATCGACTCGCCCTTGTCGTTCAGGTGCTTGCCGTTGTGGCAGCGGAAGCAGCCCGGCGAGTCCTTGTGCCCCGAGTGGTTCGGAAACGATTGCCACGTCAGGCCTTTCTCCTCGACGGTGCTGGTGAGGAGGATCTCCCGCATCACCTTGCGGAACTGCGCGTCCTTTTCCGCGAGATTCGCCGGCGCGGGCGATTTCGCGGCGTTCTCGGCGATCAGCTTGTCGATCGCCGCGGTGCGCTGCGCGAGCGGCCCGCTGACGTCGGCGGCGGCGTTGATCAGCGCGACGGCGCGCGACTTGACGCCGGGAAGCTCGCGGTCGATGCGGCCACGCCGCGATCGCCGCGTCCACCATGTCGACCGGGTTGCGGAAGGGGTGTCCGACCGCGTTGTGGCAGTTGAAGCACTCCATGCGGCGCGGCTCGAGCTTCGCGAGTTCTTCCTTCGACAGCTTCGACTCGGCGTCGACGTAGGTCACCTTGGTGCCGTCGGGCCTCGTGACCTGGACCCACGGGATGCTGCGGCCCTGCACGTCGGCGGCTCTTGTAGCAGCACCTCGTTGTCGATGTGCCAGTGGATGCCGCTGACCTTCCATGGCTTGTCGCGCACCGCGGTGGCGCGTCGTGTGCAGCGTCAGCCTGTACTCGCTCTCGCGTGCTCTTCGGATCGGTGCCGTAGCGCTTGATGATCGCGATGCTGTCGTGGTGCTCGGCCTGCGGGAAGTGGCAGGCTCTCGCAGGCCTCGCGCGCCGGGCGCATGCCGGACGCATGCAGCGGGCGCTCGTAGCCGACGATCATCCCCCACAGTTCCTTGAAGTGCGTGGGCTTCATCGCGATCAGCTTCAGCGTCGAATTGCGGCCCATGTGGCATTCGACGCAGCGGACCCGCGCGTGCGACGCCGTCTTGTGAGAGGCGATCTCCTCCGGGTGGACCGAGTGGCACATGGTCGCGCAGAACTGGTCGCTGTTCGTGTACTCCCAGCCCGCGATGCCGACGGCCGCGAGCACCATCAGCCCGATGCCCACCGCCACCAGCGTGCCGATGGCCCCCACCATCGTCTTGCGTCCGAAACTCAACTTCATGAACCGCCCTCCCCCTGTTTGTCAGAAAGGGCCCCGCCCACGAGGACGGAGCCCTTCTCTTCCCTGCTATCCTGCCTGCAGCGTCTACGTGACGGCGCTGAAGATGATCAGACCGATCGTGATCAAGCCCAAGCACGAGCCCGATGCTACCGAGAATGCGGCTGAAGAGCACGGCTTCCGGCGTCGGCGTCGGCGCCTCGATCGCCTGCCAGCCGGCCCTGCTCGATCAGGCGCGCGTACTCGACCGGACGCTCGTCCTTCAGTTCGTGCTCGGGCAGTCGGCCGGTGAAGATCACGAGGTCCATCGGGAACTTCTCCGGCCGCAGGTGGCCGTTGAAGAAGTGGATCGTGAAGATGAAGCCGACCGCGAGCAGCGCTTCCTCGCCGTGCACGATCATCGCGACGTTGAAGACCCAGCCGGGCAGGAACTGCGCGAAGAACATCGGGAACCAGAGCATGAACCCCGAGCCGCCGATGATGAACATCCCCCAGAACACCGCCCAGTAGTCGAATTTCTCCCAGTAGGTGTAGCGGTCGAACTGCGGCCGCGGGCCCTTGCCGAAGAACCACTTGAACATGCCGACGATGTCCTGCCCGTCCTTCAGGTTGGGCACCAGCGAGTTCGGGCCCCAGAAGTAGCTGAGCCAGTCGTCGGCCATGAAGGCGCGGACGAACACGCGGACCACGTGGCCGACGAAGACGACCGTCATGACGGCCGCGCAGATGCGGTGGATCAGCGCGGCGCCCTGGAAGCCGCCCATCAGCTTCACCAGCGCCGGAGGCCCAGGCGTGGTCGGCGAACAGCAGCGGCACGCCGGTCAGCGCGCAGCCGATGAACGTCAGCATCAGGAACGCGTGCATCACGCGCTCGATGGGGCCGAAGCGCCGGTAGTAGCGGCCGGAGCCCGCGTGGGCGTGCGCGACGGAGCGCGAGGAGTCGATGGCGATCGAGTTGGACATGTGTGTGCTTCCTTCAGCGGCCGCCACCGCGGCGTTCACGCACTTCCTTCAGCGAGCGCAGCAGCCACAGCACGGTGTGCAGGCCGAAGAACGAGAACACGCCGATCAGCAGCCACACCATGAACAGCCGCGTGTAGTACAGGATCGGGTCGCCCTGCGCGGTCATGCGGGTTGCCGTGCGGCTTGTAGGCGGCGAAGTTGGCGTTCGCGCCCGGATGGCAGCTGCGGCAGGTGCTGACGCGGTTCTCCGGCGAGATCATCGACTTCGGATTCGACGCCGGCAGCACCTCGTGCGCGCCGTGGCAACTGATGCAGGTGGCCACGCGCGTGAAGCCCGAGTTGCGTGACCTGCCCGTGGTACGTGTCGCGGTAGCGTCTTCAGAAGTCCGCCGTGGCAGTTGCCGCACTCCTTGATGACGTCGACCTGGCACTTGCGTCGAGCCGTGCGCCTGGATGCCGTGCGACGCTGTGGCAATCGATGCAGGTCGGCGCGGCCGAATTGCCCGCCTGGCGCACCGTGCCGTGCTGGCTCGCGCTGAAGCGGCTGAACACCTGCTGATGGCAGCTGCCGCACATCTGCGCGACGTTCTCGCGGCTCGACTCGGCTGTCGGCGTCGCCCTTGGCGCGGATCTTGTGGGCGCCGTGGCAACTCGCGCAGTTCGGCGCCTTGGCGCCGTCTGCCGCTTGGCGTGGATCGCCTTGTCGTGAATGCCGTCGTGGAAGGCGCTTCTGGATGTTGCCGCCCGGCAGCCTGGCCTTCTGCGATCGATCGCGTCGTTGCCGTGGCACGTCGCGCAGGTCCCCTCGACCTTCAGGTAGTGCGTGCGCGAGGCCTCGTCGCTGGACTTGCGGATGTCGTGGTTGCCGTGGCAATCCGAGCAGGTGGCCGCGACCATGTTGCCGCCGGCGCGCGCCTTGGCATGCGCGGTCGACTGGTAGTCCTTGACCGCCGCCTCGTGGCAGCCCGCGCAGTTCGCCGGCTTCAGCTTCGGCTCGTGCGGCAGTTTCTCGGCGGACACGTCGGCGTGGCAGTCGGTGCACTTGAACTGCATCTGCCCGTGCACCGAGCCGGCGAAGACCTTGGCGTCGACCGCGATCGACTTGCCGGCCTCGGACTTCGCGCCCGGGTCGGCATGGCACATCATGCAGCTCTCGTTCGGATCGGGCGGGGCTGCGGCGGCGGCCGGGGCCGTCTTTGCATCGAGGGAAAGAGAGAACGTCAGAGCGGCCAGGGCCACCAGGCCGGACAGCAGGCGAGACAGGTGGGGTGTTTGCATGATGAGCCCGCGCATCGAATCACTCGGCATTCAACGGCGGCGCGCTGTGAATGCGCATCAGGGCGCGCTGCGTTGTCGTCATGGCGCGGGCAGTGTTGCATGCGAGTCCCCGGCGCCGTTGATGCACGTCAAGGCGTTCCGGGCGATGCACGGCCGCGCAACGCCGGCATCACGATCGCATCAATCCAGCGCACCGTGCCTGCGTGCCCGCCGCCGTCCGACGCGCCGCTCGACCATTGCGCGCCGTCAAACCTCGGCCCGGCCGGCTGCTAGGCTGAATCCAGCGCCCGTGCTTCGCGCGAGGGCGTTTGATACCCGAACGGACACCTGGAGATGAAATGAAAGCGACATCGACGCTGCTGGCGGCCGTGTGCTGCGCGCTCACCGGGGCCGCCTGCGCGCAGACCGGAACCTACACGGTGCGGCAGCTGACTCCCGAAACCGCCGCGAAGGCCGTTCGTGCGGCGCTCGACGACTGCCGCAAGCGCGGATACCAGGTGACGGTCGCGGTCGTCGACCGTGCCGGGGTCGCCCAGGCCCTGATGCGCGATCGCTTCGCCGGTCCGCACACCGTCAGCACGGCGATCAACAAGGGCTGGACCGCGATCAGCTTCCGCACCGACACGCTCGAGTTCGCGAAGGCGACCGAAGGCGCGAGCGGAAGCGCCGGCATACGGCACCTGCCGAACGTCGTGGCCGTGGGCGGCGGCGTCAACATCCAGGCCGGCGGCGCGACGGTCGGAGCGATCGGCGTGTCCGGCGCGCCGACGGGCGAGGCCGACGAGGCGTGCGCGAAAGCCGGCATCGCGGCGATCCGCGACGAGCTCGACTTCTAGCTGCGCGTCACACCGCCGGGCCGGGGAACGCCCGCGATACCATCGCGGGCGTGACTTCCCGCCTGACGCCCGCGACGGCCGCGCTGCTGGTGCTGCCGCCGCTGTTCTGGGCCGGCAACGCCGTCGTCGCACGCGCGCTGGTCGGCCACTTTCCCCCGCTCGCGTTGTCCTTCTGGCGCTGGGCCCTCGCGTTCGCGATCCTGCTGCCGTTCGCGGCCCGCGTCGATACACGCGCATCGCGCACACGTTGCGGACCCACTGGCGGATCCTGATCGCCATCGCCTTCCTCGGCGTCGCCTGCTACAACTCCCTGCAGTACCTTGCGCTGCAGACCTCGGGGCCGGTCAACGCGACCCTGATCGGCGCTTCGGGGCCCGCGGCCGGACTGATGATCGGCGCGGCGGTCTATGGCGTCCGGGTGACCCATCGTCAGTGGGTCGGCGCGGCGATCTCGATCGCCGGCGTGCTGTGGGTGATCGCGCACGGGAACTTCGCGAACCTGCTGAATCTCCGAGTTCGCGATCGGCGACCTGGTCATGCTGGTCGCGACCGTGCTCTGGAGCCTCTACACGTGGCTGCTGCGCCGGCAGCGCCCGCCGCTGCCGATGACCGTGTTCCTGACGGTGCAGATCGGACTCGGCGCGCTGATGATCCTGCCCGCTGTACCTCATCGAGCTGGCGTTGACCCGCAGCGCGCCCGCAGCGACCGCGGCCAACTTCGCGGCGCTCGCGTACGTCGTGCTGCTGCCGTCGATCGTCGCGTACTACTGCTGGGACCGCGGCGTGGCACGTGCCGGCGCCGTCCTGCCGATGTACTTCACCAACCTGACGCCCGGTGTTCGCGGCCCTGCTGGCCACCTTCTTCCTGGCCGAACCGATCGGCGCTCCATCACTTCGTCGGCGGCGCGCTGATCCTGGTCGGCATCCACCTCGCCAACCGGCCGTCGGACTAGCGCCGGCGCGGGCCGCGGGCAGGCGGCCGACGGCGGTGCGCTGGCTACAATGCCGCGTTCCGTGCAACCCGCCGCTGTCCAGGATCCAGGTCTCCCCCGATGCCGATGCGCAACGAACAGGTCGTCACCGTGCGACGCACCGACTACCGGCCCCCTGCCTTCCTGCTCGACCGGGTCGCGCTCGAGTTCGACCTCGATCCCGCGCTGACGCACGTCACCGCGACCCTCGTCGTCCACCGCAATCCGGCGCTGCCTGGCCAACACCGAGCCGCTGGTGCTCGACGGCGAGGACCTCGAACTGGTATCCGTGGAACTCGACGGGCGCGTGCTGCCCAGTGCCGGCTACGAACTGCGCGACGTCAGCCTGACGATCCCGGCGCCGGCGGACCGGTTCACCGTGAAGATCGTCAACCGCATCCGTCCGGCGGACAACACCGAACTGATGGGGCTGTTCGTCTCGAACGGCAACTTCTTCAGCCAGTGCGAAGCCGAGGGCTTCCGCCGCATCACGTACTTTCCCGATCGTCCCGACGTGATGGCGCCGTACCGCGTCGTGCTGCGCGCCGACGCAGGCGAAGTACCCGGCGCTGCTGTCGAACGGCAATCTCGTCGAGCAGGGCACGCTCGACGACGGGCGCCACTACGCCGTGTGGGACGACCCGTTCGCCAAGCCGAGCTATCTGTTCGCGCTCGTGGCCGGCAGCTTCGAGGTGCTCGAAGACCGCATCGTGCGGGCCAGCGGCCGCGAGGCGCTGCTGCAGATCTACGTCGAGCCCGGCAACCTCGAGAAGACCGAGCACGCGATGGCGAGCCTGAAGCGCGCCATCGCGTGGGACGAGCGGCGTTTCGGTCTCGAACTCGACCTCGACCGCTTCATGATCGTCGCCTCCAACGACTTCAACATGGGGGCGATGGAGAACAAGGGACTGAACATCTTCAACGCGAAGTACGTGCTGGCGCATCCCAACGTCGCCACCGACACGGATTACGCCGGCATCGAGGCGATCGTCGGCCACGAGTACTTCCACAACTGGACCGGCAACCGGGTGACGTGCCGCGACTGGTTCCAGCTCAGCCTGAAGGAAGGGCTGACGGTGTTCCGCGACCAGGAGTTCTCGACCGACATGATGGGCGACGCCGCCAGCCGCGGGGTGAAGCGCATCGAGGACGTGCGCCTGCTGCGCGCGCTGCAGTTCCCCGAGGACAGCGGCCCGATGGCGCATCCGGTGCGGCCGGACACGCTACCAGGAGATCGGCAACTTCTACACCGCGACCGTCTACGAGAAGGGCGCCGAGGTCGTGCGCATGCTGCAGACGCTGGTCGGCGTCGACGGCTTCCGCCGCGGCATGGACCTCTACTTCAAGCGCCACGACGGCCAGGCGGTGACGTGCGACGACTTCGTCGCCGCCATCGCCGACGCCAACGGCCGCGACCTGACGCAGTTCAAGCGCTGGTACGCGCAGGCCGGCACGCCGCGCGTCGCCGCGACCATGCGCTACGACGAGGCCGCCGCCGCGCTCGAACTCACGCTGTCGCAGTCGACGGCGCCGACGCCCGGGCAGCCCGTCAAGGAGCCCTTTCACATTCCGTTCGCGGTCGGCCTGATCGGCCGCGACGGCGCCGACCTCCCGCTGCAACTGGAAGGCGAGCCCGTCTCGCAGGGAACGACGCGGGTCCTCGAACTGACGCAGGCCACGCAGACGTTCCGCTTCATCCACGTCAAGCCGCCGGTCGTGCCGTCGCTGCTGCGCGGTTTCTCGGCGCCGGTCACGGTCGACGCGCAGCTACAACGACGACGAACTCGCGTTCCTCGCCGCGCAACGACTCCGATCCCTTCAACCGCTGGGAGGCGGGCCAGAGAATGGCGATCGCGCGCCTGATGGCGCTGACCGACGCGGTCGAGGCGGGCGAGCCGCTCGCGCTGGATGACGGCTTCGTCCGGGTGGCCAGGGCGACGCTCGCGGACCCGCGCGTCTCGCCCGCGTTCAAGGAGCAGGCGCTGACGCTGCCGGCGGAGAGCTTCATCGGCGAACAGCGGCAGGTGATCGAGCCCGAGGCGATTCGCACTGCGCGCCGCTTCATGCTCGGCGAACTCGGCCGCCGGCTCGCGCCGGAGTGGAGCGGCGCGTACGCGGCGCTGGGGACCGACGGCGCCTATTCGCCCGACCCCGCCTCGGCGGGCAAGCGCGCGCTGCGCAATCTCGCCCTCACCTATCTCGTCGACGGCGACGTCCCCGGCGCCCTCGACCTCGCGCGCGACCAGCTCGTCGCGGCGGCCAACATGACCGAGGCGCAGGGCGCGCTCACGGCCGTCGTCAACAGCGCGGCGCCGTACAAGGCCGAAGCGCTGGTGCAGCTCGCGCGCATCTGGGCGAACGAACCGCTGCTCATGAACAAGTGGTTCCAGCTGCAGGCGACCGCCATCGCCCAGCCCGGCGAACCGCCGGTCGCCGAGCGCGTCCGCGTCCTGCTGCAGCACCCGGGCTTCTCCATCGCCAACCCGAACAACGTGTTCGCGCTGCTCCGTTCGTTCTGCATCTCGAACGAGGCGGAGTTCCATCGCCGCGACGCGGACAGCTACCAGCTGTGGGTCGAAACCGTGCTGGCGCTCGACCGCATCAACCCGACCGTGGCCGCGCGCATCGCGCGCGCGCTCGATCGCTGGCGCCGCTTCGCCCCGGACCGGCAGCAGGCCATGCGCGAGGCACTCGAACAGGTCGCCGCCGCCGACCGCCTGTCGCGCGACGTGCGCGAGATCGTCACCAAGTCGCTGGAGAACTGATGGCCCGCCTTTCACTCACGCATCACCTGATCCGCTGCGAGCGCGAACACGGACTCGACCCGGACCTGCGGCTGCTGCTCGAGGTGATCGCGCGGGCGGTCAAGGCCATCAGCCATGCGGTCGGCAAGGGCGCGCTGGGCGGCGTGCTGGGTCAGGCCGGCTCGACCAACGTCCAGGGCGAGGCGCAGAAGAAGCTCGACGTGCTGTCGAACGAGATCCTGGTCGAGGCCAACAGCTGGGGCGGCTACCTCGCCGGCATGGCGTCGGAGGAGATGGATCGTCCTGTCGGCATCCCGGTCGCCTACCCGCGCGGCAAGTACCTGCTGCTCTACGACCCGCTCGACGGCTCGAGCAACATCGACGTCAACGTCTCGGTGGGCACCATCTTCTCGGTGCTGAAGTGCCCGGCGGGCATCACCGAGCCCGACGAGAGCTGCTTCCTGCAGCCGGGCACCGAGCAGGTGTGCGCGGGCTATGCGGTCTACGGCCCGCAGACCCTGCTGATGCTGACAATCGGGCACGGCGTGGTCGGTTTCACGCTCGACCGCGACACCGGCTCCTTCCTGCTGACGCACGAGCAGGTCACGATCCCGCCGGACACGAGCGAATTCGCGATCAACGCGTCGAACGCGCGCCACTGGGAGCCGCCCGTCAAGCGCTACATCGACGAACTGCTGGCCGGGAAGACCGGCCCGCGCGGGCGCGACTTCAACATGCGCTGGGTCGCGTCGATGGTGGCCGACGTCCACCGCATCATGTCGCGCGGCGGCATCTTCATGTATCCGCGCGACGCCCGCGACCCCGGCAAGCCGGGCCGCCTGCGCCTGCTGTACGAAGGCAATCCCGATGGCCTTCCTGGTCGAGCAGGCGGGCGGCGCCGCGACCAACGGGCGCCAGCGCATCCTCGAAGTGCAGCCGACCAAGCTGCACGAGCGCGTCGCCGTGTTCCTCGGATCGAAGAACGAAGTCGACCTCGTGACGTCCTACCACCGGACATGAGCGTGACGCGACGCGTGCCGTCGACTGTCCTCGTCGCGCTGCAGTTCGGCCTGATCCTCGTGCTCGTCGTCGCCATGCGCTGGCGCGTGCCGCCGCCGGCGTGGCCGCTGACCCTCTTCCTGCTCGCGATGGCCGTCGTGCTCGGTCTGTGGACCCTCGGCTACAACCGCTGGGGCAACTTCAACATCCGCCCGGAACTGCGCAGCGGCGCGAAACTCGTCACCGGCGGGCCGTACCGCTGGATCCGCCATCCGATGTACACGTCGGTGCTGCTCGGCGTGGGGGCGCTCGTGCACGCCGATCCGCGCCTGTGGCGCATCGCCCTGCTCGTGGCCCTGCTGCTCGTGCTGGTGGCCAAGGCCGCGCGCGAGGAGGCGTACCTGCGCGCCGCCTTTCCCGAGTACTCGTCCTATGCGTCACGCACCTGGCGGCTGGTTCCCTTCGTCTACTGACGGTTCGCGCCAGCACGGAGCGTCTCGTCGCTTTCCCTTGCACTGCGTCGTCGAGAACACCGAGCGGTCGTCTCCTGCGCCCGAACAGGCTGCGCGCGCTGTGGACCAGGTCTGGACTAGGCGCAACTGTCACCTTGCGCAGCCATCGCAAGCCAGCCGGCGATGCTGCCGATCGCAGGCAGAGCGCACGCGAGCGCATCCACAACGCTCGGCGCGTCGACCGTGATGCGGGGAGCCTCGCGGAGCGCGGCGCGTTGCGGCGGGCGTAGCAGTCCGGCGGCTGCGGCGGGCCGACACGAGCGCCCGCCGGAAGGCACGACCGGCGGAATCGGAAGATCTCACTCCGAAAGCTGCCGGCCCGCAGGGAGCTCCCTGGACCCAGTGACGCCCGCCGCGCGTCGCGCGGAGCGAGGACCCCGCAGCGCGGGCGACGCGCAAGCGGCGCAGACAGCATGCCGACCCGCACAAGCGCTCTTGACCAAACGACGCCCGTCGCGCGGAAGTCGAAGTCCCCGCAGCGCGGTCGGCGCGCAGGGACTCCATCACGACACGACGCTTGCGTCTAAGGCAGGATCACCGTCGAGCCGACCGTCTTGCGTGAAGCCAGGTCGCTCTGCGCCTTCGCCGCGTCCGCCAGCGAGTAGCGCTGCTCGATGTCGACCTTGATCTTGCCGCTGCCCATCATGTCGAACAGTTCCTCGGCCGACGCCTCGAGGCGCGACCGCGGCACGATGTGCGTGGCCAGCGTGGGCCGCGTGACGAACAGCGATCCCTTCGCGGCGAGGATGCCGAGGTTGACGCCGGTCACCGGACCGGAGGCGTTGCCGAAGCTCACCATCAGGCCGCGCGGCTGGATGCAGTCGAGCGAACCCTCCCACGTGTCCTTGCCCACGCTGTCGTACACGACCGGCAGCTTCGCGCCCTTCGTCAACGCAAGGACGCGTTCGACGAAGTTCTCCTTCGAGTAGTCGATCGTTTCCCACGCGCCATTCTTCTTCGCGAGGGCCGCCTTCTCGGGAGAACTCACCGTGCCGATCAGCTTCACGCCGAGCGCCTTCGCCCACTGGCAGGCGATCAGTCCGACGCCGCCGGCGGCCGCGTGGAACAGGATGGTCTCGGTGCCCTGCAGCCGGTAGGTCTGGCGGAACAGGTACTGCACCGTCAGGCCCTTGAGCATCACCGCCGCCGCTTCGTCGAAGCCGATCTTCTTCGGCAGCTTCACGACCGTCGCCACCGGCATCGTCCGCATCTCGGCGTACGCGCCGATCGGCCCCTGCGGGTAGGCGACCCGGTCGCCCGCCTTCAGGAACTTCACGTTCGAGCCGACCGCCTCCACCACGCCGGCGCCCTCGAAGCCGAGGCCGTGCGGCAGCGCGTTGGCATACAGGCCGGTGCGGTAGTAGATGTCGATGAAGTTGAGCCCGATCGCGTGCTGCCGGATGCGGACCTCGTCCGGGCCGGGATCCTTCACATCCACCTCGACCACTTCCAGCACTTCCGGACCGCCGTGGGCCCGAATCATCACTGCCTTGGTCTTCATGACACCTCCTTTGGAGTTGAGCCCGCTGCCGCCTGCGCCGTCCCCGGCAGCGTCAGCACGTACACACCGGCGAGCACCAGCGCCGTACCGGCCAGTTGCCAGGCCGACACCGGTTCACCGAGAAACACGAACGCCAGCCCGATCGTCGCGACCGGACCCACCATCGCCGCCATCGACGTCCGGCCGGCGCCGATGCGTTCGATCGCCAGCATGGTCGCGAACACCGGCAGCACCGTGCACAGCGTGGCGTTGAGCAGCGACAGCCAGTACACGGGCGCCGGCTGCCGCAGCGCGTCGAGCGGGTTCACCAGCACGAAGTGCAGGATCACCGCGGCGCTGGACACGCACATCGCATACGACGTCAGGCGGATCGCGCCGAGCCGCTTGACGAGCTCGCCGCCGATCACGAGATAGAGCGCGTAGCAGACGGCGCTGCCGAACACCAGCGCGCTGCCGAGCGCGATTCGTCCGCCTTCCAGCCGCACGTCGTGCCAGAACGCGAGCACGATGCCCGCATACGCAATCGCGAGCGCGATCCAGTCGAGCCGGCGGATCCGCTTCGCCAGGAAGAACGCGGAGATCAGCAGCACGATGGTGGGATTGAGGAAGAGGATCAGGCGTTCGAGCGCGGCGGTGACGTGCTGCAGCCCGAGGAAGTCGAGGTAGCTGGCCAGATAGTAGCCGAGCACCCCGAGCGACGATCAGCCTGCCGTGGTCCTGGCCCGTGAGCGGCGCGGCCCCGCGCGACGCCCACCAGTAGGACACGACGAAGAACGGCGCCGCGAACGCCATGCGCAGCGCGATCAGCGTCAGCGGATCGACGTTGTACCGATAGGCGAGCTTGACGACGATGGCCTTGCCGGAGAACAGCACGCTGCCCGTGACGGCGAGCGCGACGCCGAGCAGGAGCGTGCGGCGCTGGGAGGCATGCACCCGGCGATTCTACGGAGCGCCGATGCGTCCCCGGTCAGCGACCGCGCGCCACGCGCTCCACGCGAGGAGCGCCCAGCCGAGGAGGAAGGCGACCCCGCCGAAAGGCGTGATCGCGCCCAGGCCGCGCTCGCCGCTCAGCGCAAGCGCGTAGAGGCTGCCGGAGAAGAGCACGCGTTCCGGCCACGAAGCACCAGCCGGCCCAGCGGACCGCCGGCGCCCGGCCAGCGATCGCAGGCCCAGGCGACGGCCAGCAGCGCGAGCGCGTGCATCAGCTGGTAGCGCGACCCCGTCTCGAAGATCGCCAGCAGGTCAGGCGCGAGCCGGGCCTTCAGGGCGTGCGCGCCGAACGCACCCGCCGCGACGCCGATGAAGGCGGACAGCGCGCCGAGTACGACGAAGAGGCGGTCGAAGCCGTCGCGGGTCATGGGTCGTGGCTGCCGTTCGAAAGGAACGGCAAGCGTACCGCCGCCTTGCCTGAGCGGCTTCGCGCGCTGGGGACCGATGGCGGCCGTTTCGTACTGCGCGTCTTCTCGGGATGCTGAAGCGAGGGGCGACACGAGTGCTCTCGGGAGCGTTGCTATGCTCCGCATCCATCCGCTGCGCCGTTGCGAATCCGAAGTGCCATCCCTGCTCCGCCGCGCGCTCCTCGGCGCCACCGCCGCTGTCGTCCTGACCGCGTGTCGCCCCGGCGGCAACGACGTCGTGATGCAGCTCGAAGGCTGCCGCATCCCGGGCGTCGAACGCGAAGTCCGCTGCGGCGCCGTGAACATGCCCGAGGATCCGGACCAGCCGCAGGGGCCGACGATCGCCGTCCGCTTCGCCGTCGTCCCGGCCGTGGCCCGCAACAAGCAGCCCGATCCGGTGTTCGTGCTCGCCGGCGGACCGGGCCAGGCGGCCACCCGCACCGCGCGCCAGATGATGGCGGTGCTGAACGAGGCGAACGCCCGCCGCGACATCGTCTTCATCGACCAGCGCGGCACCGGCGGTTCGCATCCGCTCGAATGCAAGGTCGAGGAAACGTCGCTCGGCGCCACGTTCGAGCAGTCGCAGCAGATCGAACGCCTCGACGCGTGCCTCAAGGAACTGCGCGGCGATCTCCGCCAGTACGCGACGTGGATCGCCGTGCGGGACTTCGACGCCGTGCGCGCGCGCATCGGCGCGGAGCGCATCAACCTGTGGGGCGGCTCGTACGGCACGCGCGCCGCGCTGGAGTACATGCGCCAGTACCCGCAGCGCGTGCGCAGCGCCGTGCTCGACGGCGTCGCGCCGCCCGACATGGTGCTGCCGGTGTCGTTCGCCCTCGACGCCGACGCCGCGCTCAAGGCGACTGGTCGAGACCTGCGCGCGCGACGAGCGCTGCCATCACCGGTATCCCGACATGGCGAAGCGCGTCGAGCAGCTGCTGGCGCAGGCCGACCGGGGCGTCGACATCCAGGTGCCGCACCCGCTCACCGGGCATCCGCGAGCCCCTGCGGATCGACCGCCGCGTGCTGTCGTCGCTGCTGCGCGTGCCGCTGTACGCGCCGCAGCTTGTCGCCGTGCTGCCGTACGCGCTCGCGCAGGCCGCGCGACGGCGACTACACGCCGCTCGTCGCCCTGAGCGCGGCCGTCGCCGGCGGCATCAACGAGAACTTCGCGGCCGGCATGCACTTCGCGGTGGTCTGCGCCGAGGACATCCCGCGCGTGACCGCCGCGGATCGCGCGCAGGCGGCGGCCGCGCGTTTCGGCGCCGCCTTCCTCGACGTCTACGAGCAGGCGTGCCGCGGCGTGCCGTCGCGTCCGGTGCCTTCGGCCTTCTACGAGATTCCGCCCAGCAAGGCCCCCGTGCTGGTGCTGTCCGGCGGACTGGATCCGGCCACGCCACCGCGTCATGGCGCGCGGGTGGCCGAGCGGCTGGGCAACGCGCGGCACGTGGTCTCGCCGTACCTCGGGCACATCGTCAGCACGAACGGCTGCGCGCCGACGCAGATCGCGCGCTTCATCCGCGACGCCTCGTTCGACAACGTCGATGCCGGCTGCCTGACCCGCCTGCCGGCGGCGACCTTCTTCGTGCCGATCGAACCGGCGCGGCCGGCCACGGCGCGGCAGCGCGCGATGATCGAGGTCGAACATCTCGCCAAGCAGTTCGACGCGCGCGTCGAAGGCAGGCGCGCGCGGATCGTCGCCGTCGAAGACATCAGCTTCGTGGCGCACGACGGACGCATCACCGCGCTGCTCGGCCCCAACGGCGCCGGCAAGACGACGACGATGCGCGTGGTCGCGGGGCTCGTGCGCGCCGATCGCGGGCACGCGCGCGTGGGCGGCGTGGACGTCGCGGTGGATCCGCACGCCGTGCGCGCCCAGCTCGGCATGCTGTCGGACGCGCGCGGCCTGTATGCGCGCCTGACCGCGCGCGAGAACGTCCGGTACTACGCCGACCTGCGGCGGGTGCCGCGGGCGGACTGCGAGCAGCGCCTGGCGATGATCGCCGACCTGCTGGACATGGGGGCCCTGCTCGATCGCCGCGTCGAGGGCTTTTCCACCGGCGAACGGATGAAGGTCGCGCTCGCCCGGGCGTTGATCCACGATCCGCAGCACCTGATCCTCGACGAGCCGACCAACGGCCTCGACGTGGTGTCGACGCGGGCGCTGCGGCGCCTGCTGCAGCACCTGCGCGCGGCCGGCAAGTGCATCGTGATCTCGACCCACATCATGCAGGAGGTCGAGCAGCTCGCCGACGAGATCGTCATCGTCGCGCACGGCCGCGTGGTGGCGCACGGCACCGCCGCCTCGATCGGCGCAGCCGCCGGAACCGCGACGCTCGAAGACGCGTTCGTCGCCCTCGCGTACCGCGAGCACCGGGAGCCCGCGGCATGACCGCCGCCTGGGTCGTCTTCCGCAAGGAACTGAAGGACGCGCTGCGCGACCGCCGCACGTGGATGGTGGTGCTCGTCAGCTCGATCCTCGCCGGTCCGATCTCGCTGCTGCTGCTGTCGAAGTTCGTGTCCAGCGTCGAGGAGAACGTCGCGCGGCGCGAGGTCTTCCTCGCCGGGGCCGCCGCCGCGCCGACGCTGGCCAACTTCATCCAGCGCGCCGGCGGGACCGTGAAGGAAGCTCCGGCCGACTTCCGCGAGCTCGTGCGCTCCGGCGAGCTGCAGAACGCCGTCGTCGTCGTGCCGCCGGACTTCGAAGCCAGGCTGGCGCGCGGCGAGCCGCTCCGCCTCGACGTCGTGTTCGACGACACCTCGAGCCGCGCGCAGGGACCGGTGCGGGCCACGCTCGCCCTGCTGCGCGCGTTCAGCCGGGAACTGGGCAGCCAGCGCCTGCTGGCGCGCGGCGTCGGCCTGCAGTTGCTGAGCCCGGTCGACACCGAGGAGATCAACCTCGCCAGCGGCAAGGCGCGTGGCGCGCAGCTGCTGTTCCTGGTGCCCGTGGCTCGCGCTGCTCGGCGCGGTGGTGGGCGCGATCAGCGTCGCGATCGACGTGACCGCCGGCGAGCGCGAACGCGGCTCGCTCGAGCCGCTGCTGATGAATCCCGTCGCCACGCCGTCGATCGTCCTCGGCAAGTGGGCGGTGGTCGCCGCCTGCTCGGCCGCGGTCGTCGTGCTCACCCTGATCGGCTTCCGCGCGGCGATGCTGTTCATCTCGAACGAAAGCCTGGCCGCCCTGATGCAGTTCGGGGCCGCGGAGTCGGCGCTCTTCCTGGCGATGCTGCTGCCGTTCGCGGCGATGATCGCGGCGCTGAACATGTTCGCCGCAACCTGGGGGCGCAGCCACAAGGAAGCGCAGACCTACGCCAGCTACCTCACGATGCTCGTCAACTTCGCCCCCATCGTGCCGCTGTTCCTGTCCGTGCGCGACGCCGCATGGCAGCTCCTCGTGCCGGCCATGGCGCAGCAGACGGTCATGATGCGGGCGCTGCGGGGCGAGACGGTGAGCGCCGTGGACGTCCTGCTGCCCGGGGCGATCGCGCTTGCGATCACCGCGCTCGCGCTGGGCGCGCAGGCCCGCCTGCTGCGCAACGAGCGCATCGTGTTCTCGCGTTAGCGCACCGCATCAGGAGCCGTTCCGGCTCCTTTTTTGGGCGATCGGCGCCCGCGCGGCGGATGAGATAATCGACCGCCCATGTCCGAGCCGCTGACCGCCACCGTCCCGCAGGCCGCGCCCGACGTCCCGGCGCCGCCGAAGACGATCGGACGCTTCACCGTCCAGAACGAGATCGGCCGCGGGTCGTACGGCGTGGTCTATGCCGCGCACGACCCGGTGCTGGGGCGCGAAGTGGCGATCAAGATCATCCCGCTCGCGAGCGAGGAGCGGTACCGCACGCAGATCGAAGCGAGCTTCCTGCGCGAAGCGAAGTCCGCCGGCGGCATGAGCCACCCCGAGCATCGTCACCATCTACGACGCCGGCAAGACCGACGCGCTGGCGTACATCGCGATGGAGCGGCTGCACGGCCAGGACCTGCACGAGTACCTGGCGAGCGGCAACCGCATGAGCCCGCGGCAGGCCGCGGCGATGATGATGCGCGTGGCCGACGCGATCCATTACGCCAACAAGCGCGGCCTGGTGCACCGCGACATCAAGCCGAGCAACATCTTCCTGTCGCGCGACCTGAAGCCCAAGCTGCTGGACTTCGGCACCGCCCTGGCGCCGGTGTCCGAGCCCGCGCAGCGCGGTTCCCGCCAGCTGGTCGGCACGCCGAACTACATGTCGCCCGAGCAGGCCAAGGGCGAGTCGCTCGATGCCCGCAGCGACATCTTCTCGCTCGGCACCATCCTGTACGAACTGCTGGCCGGCCGGCGCGCCTTCGACGGCCGCACGGTCGACGAGACGCTCGACCGGGTGCTGGGCGCCGCGCCGAAGCCCGTCGAGAAGATCCGGCCCGACACCCCGCCCGCGCTCGCGCAGATCGTGCACAAGGCGATGGCGCGCGAGCCGGGCGACCGCTATCAGAAGGCGTCCGAGCTGCGCAACGCGCTGGCCGAGTTCGTCGACGGCTCGCGTCCTGCATCGGTCGACGCCAGCGCGGCGAAACCGCCCACGCTGCAGGCAGCGCCGCCGTCGTCGCGCGTTCCGCTCCTGTTCGCCGCGGCGCTGCTGGCGCTCCTCGCCATCGGTGGCGGATCGATGCTGATGAACCGCAGCGCCCCGGCGCCCGTCGAGCCGCAGGCGGCGCCCGTCCCGATCATTCCGCCGATGGCGCCGCCGCCGGCGCCGGAGTCTGCCGCCGCGGCGCCCGCGCCGAGCGACGCGGAGGCCCCGAAAGCGGAACAGAAGGCGGCGCCGCGCAAGCGGACCGAGACGGCGGCCGCGCCGAACGGCGATGCGACCGTGCAGATCGCGGTGGCGCCGTGGGGCGAGGTGCTCGTCGACGGCGCGGTCCAGGGCGTCTCGCCGCCACTCACGCAGGTGACGCTGGCGCCCGGGCTGCACACGGTCGAGATCCGCAACGGGTCGTCGCCGCCGTTCGTCGCCCGCGTCGAGCTGAAGGCCGGCGAGAAGATCCAGCTGCAGCATCGCTTCCAGCCCTGAGCGTCGCGCTGGCCGCGGCCGCTCGCGCGCAGCGCCTCGCAGGCGCCCATCCTCGCCGATTCCCGTCCTTTTCCACGCTTAGACGCGTTGTGACGCCCGGTCCATGGACTAGCCTCGTCGGAGCCGGTCCGACCAGGCACGCGTGGCGCCGGCGCGTCCCGCCATGGCAGAAGCGCTCAAAGACAATCTCAAGCTGCTCGGCCGCTACTCGATACTCCGGGAACTGCGGAGGGATCGGTACACGGCCGCCTACGTGGCCTTCGATCCCGTGCTCAACCGCGAGCTGGTGGTGAAGGCGGTGCAGCTGCGGCCCGCCGCGGGGCAGGACGCCGCCGGCCACGACCGCATCGAGCAGGCCTTCATGCGGCAGGCCCAGGCGGCCGGGCGTCTGCATCACCCGCACATCGTGACCGTGTTCGACGCCGGCCGCGTGCGCAACGTCGGCTACCTCGCGCTGGAGAAAGTCGACGGCAAGCTGCTCAGCGAAGCGCTCGCCGCGGGCTTCCGCCCGGGCTACCTCGAAGCCGCGGACATCGTCGCTCGCGTGGCCGATGCCGTCGAGTACGCGCACGCGCGCGGCGTCCCCCACGGGCATCTCGGCGCGTCGCGCATCTACCTCCAGGCGGCCGATCGCTCCCCGCGCGTCATGGGTTTCGGGGGCTGGATCGATACCGGCGTCACCGGCGACTTCGAGCTGGCGGCCACCCATGCGATGCTGCCGTACTTCGAGAACGAACTGGGCGCCGAGGCGCGGCGCAAGGACGTGCAGGCCCTCGGCGCGCTGCTGTTCCTGCTGATGACCGGCGCGCGTCCGGACCTGAAGGTCCTGCGCCAGCGCCACGGCACGGAAAGCGCCATCCTCGATCTGCGTCCGGCCGCTCCGCTCGTGCTTGCCGAGATCGCCGAGAGCGCGCTCGGGTTGCGCAACCTTCGTCCGTACGGCGGCGCCGCGCAGATGCGCAATGCCCTCACCGCCTACCTGTGGGGCAACCGCGAAACGCAGTCGCTGCCGAACGTCGTCACGATCGTGGGGACGCCGGCCCGCACGGAGATCGCGCCTCCCCCGGCTTCGGCGCCGAGTCCGCCGACGACGGCGCGCACGCGTGCCGTGGCGGTTCCGCGGCGGCGCGGCCGGTGGAGCATCGCAGCGATCGCCGTGGCGTCCATCGCGTTGATCGCCGTCGCCTTCACGGCGTGGCAGGACAGGCGACCGGCGCCCGAACCGAGCCCGGCGTCCGCCGCCCCGGCCACGCCGCGCGAACCGGCGGCGACCGCCATCCCCCAGACGCCGCCGACCGCAGCGGCCGCCTCGACGCCGCGGACGTCGGCGCAGACCACCCACTTCGGACCCGCGCCGGCGGCGAACACTTCCGCCGATGCGCAGGCGGGGGTCGCGGCCCACCGGCCGCAGCGCATCCCGGATCGTTTCCAGTAGTCTCGCGCCATGGCCCGGATCCGACTCCTCCCGTGCGTTGCCGCCGCCAGCGTGCTCGCCGGCTGCGCGACCGCCCCCCCGCCACCGCCGCCGCCACCGACCATCAGCATCGCGCGGCTGTACGAACAGCCGGCCGAGCGCGCGTTCCTGAACGCCATGCGGTTGTACGAGGAGGGCCAGCACGAACGCGCCGAGATGCTGTTCCGCCGCGCGCTGGCCGAGGGCCTGAAGGACAGCCACGACGTCGCGATGGCCGACAAGCACCTGGCCTTCATCGCCTGCGCCTACAACCGCCCCGCCGAATGCGAAACCGCATTCCGCGCGGCATTCGCCGCCGATCCGGATTTCCGCCTGACGCGACGCGGAGGTCGGCCACCCGATCTGGGGACCGGTGTACAAGCGCGTGGCCGAGGAACAGGCGGCGAAACAGCCGCCGAGGAAGTAGCCGCGGCGCGGTGCGGACGCACCACGCAGGCCGCGCGTCAGAACCCGATGCGCGGCTTCTTCGCGACGCGCTCGTCGGTGATGTCCTCGGGCAGCACCTCGTTGCGCCCGGCCAGCTTCGCGTTGCCGAACGCGGCCAGCATCATGCGGCGCATCTCGCGCGGCTTCATGCGAGCCGAGGCGGTCGAGGCTCTCGCGGCCGAGTTCCTGCGGGAAACGCGCGGCCCCACGCGTGCTCGCTGCGCAGTTCGTCGTAGATGCTGCTGGCGATGCGCCGCGCGCCCTCTTCGTCGGGCGCGTCGATCGCGTAGACGTTCATGCGGTTCAGGATCGGCTCCGGGATCGGCGCGCGTCGTTGGCGGTGGCGATCCAGACGACGTCCGAGGCGTCGATCGGCACCTCGGCGAACTCGTCCGTGAACTCCGCCGCCGTGTCGTGCTCGAGCAGCGTGTACAGGCTGCCGAGCGGGTCGTACTGCGTGTCGCCGCCGGCCTTGTCGATCTCGTCGACGACGATCACCGGGTTGGCGTAGTCGCCGTTGACGAGCGCGTCGAACACCTTGCCAGGCTTCGCGTTCTTCCACTGCGCCGACGCGCCGGAGAGGATCCAGCCGGCGGTCAGCGAACTCATGCCGATGAAGTTGTAGCCGGTGCCGAGCAGCTTCGACAGGCGCCGCGCGAAGTGGGTCTTGCCGATGCCCGGGTCGCCCAGCAGCAGGATGGGCTCGAGCTCGAGCGGATCGTCCGACGACAGGCACAGCGCCAGCTGCTTGCGGATGTCCTCGAGCGGCTCCTCGAAGTTCGGCAGCTCCTCGATCAGCGCATCGATGTCCGGCAGCGCCGACGGCTTGATCACGAAGCGCTGCCCGCCGGTGCGGATCATGCGGACGTAGGTCGCGCGCAGCGCCTCGCTCGCGCCGGCGCCGAGTTCCTGCAGTTCGTTCAGCGCTTCCTCGACGCGCGGCACGCGATAGACGTCCTTGAATCCCGCGATGGAAATCGGCGGTGCAGGAATGGTCGCTGGCAGGCTCATGGAACCCTCCGTTCGTCCGTTCACGTTCAACGCGACCGGAATGCAAACGGTATACAAGCAAGTCGCTTGCCAGGATTCTGCAAAAAGACCGACGAAAGGCAAAAGCACTCGCGCGGCGAGAGTGCCAATGACAAGCGCGGCGACGAACGGCGTCGTAGTGCGGCGCGTCAGACGGCGACGCGCAGCCCCTGCTCCGAGGCCCAGACCGCCGCTTCGACGCGCGAGCGGAAACCGAGTTTCTTGAGCAGGTGCTTCACGTGCACCTTGACGGTGCCCTCGGTGATCGACAGGTTGCGCGCGATCACCTTGTTGCTCTGTCCGCCCGCGATGCACTTGAGCACCGCCAGTTCGCGGTCGGTCAGGTCGCGCACGTCGCGCCGCTCGCCGCGGGCTTCGTCGCGCAGCGCGCTGGCCAGCGCGGCGGTCAGCGTGTCGCTGATGACGGTGCGGCCCTCGAGCGCATCGCGCACGCGGCGCGAGCAGCTGCTCCGGCTCCATGTCCTTCAGCAGGTAGCCGTCGGCGCCGGCGCGGATCGCCGCCATCAGGTCCTCGGGCGCGTCGGACACGGTCAGCATCACCACGCGGCGCGACGGGTCCTCCTCCTTCAGGGTCGACAGGATCTCGAGGCCGCCGCTGCCCTTCAGGTTGAGGTCGAGCAGCGTCAGGTCCGGCTCCTTCTCGCGCCGCGAGCCTGACCGCGCTCTCGTAGTCGCCGGCCTCGCCGACGACCTCGAAGGCTCGGCTCGAGCTGCAGCAGCTGCGATAACGCCACGGCGGAACAGCGGGTGATCGTCGACCACCAGGATGGTGTGGCGGCTCGTCATTGCGGACTTTCGATGACAGTGGTGGATTCGACGGGCTGCGCGGACGAACCGAACGCGGTCTGCGCCCTGAAGGTCAGGCGGACCCGCGTGCCGCGGCTCGCGCCGCTCGATGCGCGAGTTCGCCGCCGACCGACTGCGCGCGGTCGCGCATGATCGACAGCCCGAAGTGCCCGCGCGGCGACTGGTCGCTCGTGATGCCGACGCCGTCGTCCTCGATCGTCACGTCGATGGCCTGGCCCGCGCCGCGCGTCAGCGTGACCCAGGCGTGGCGCGCGTGCGCGTGGTGCTCGATGTTGGTCAGCGCCTCGCGCACGACCTGCAGCACGTGCACCTGCTCGTTGGCCGACAGTTCGACCCGCAGAAGTTCGTTGACGAGCGTCGTCCGCACGCCCGAGCGGCGCTCGAACTCGGCGACCGTGTCGCGCAGCGCGCCGGCGAATCCCTCTTCGCCCAGCCCGAGCCGGAAGGTCGTCAGCAGTTCGCGCAGCTCGCGGTAGGCGCTGTTGACGCCTTCGCGCAGCTCCATCAGCACCGTGCAGCGACTGCGGCGAGTGCCCCTCGCGCTCGATGTTCGCGGACAGCCGCGCGATCTGGATCTTGGTGTACGACAGCGACTGCGCCAGCGAGTCGTGCAGTTCGCGCGCGATCGCCGCGCGCTCCTCCAGCACGCCGAGGCGGCGATGCTCGTCGCGCCGCTCGGCCGCCGCGAGCGCGGCGCCGACGTGGCGCCCCATGGTCTCGGCCAGCTCGAGCTGCCACACCTCGAGACCCTTGCCCGGCGGCAGCACCAGCGGCATCACCCCGTAGCGACACGCCGCCCTCCACCAGCGGAATGCCGAGGATGCGCCGCTCGCCGGCCTCGCCCGGCTCGGTGCGCCAGGTCACCCGCGCGCCGTCCGCGCACGTGCGGCAGTCGACGCCGCCGCAGGCCTTCACCGTGGTCTCGTCGCGCGCGAGCGGCATGCCACGCGCGCTGTCGCCGTGGATCGAGCAGATCACGCCGCTCTCGACGCCGAGCGCCTGCCGCACCATCCCCAGCACCCGCGTCAGCGAGCTCGGAATCGACCGGCTTCTCGGCCAGCATGCGGGTGGTCTCGTACAGCAGCGCGAGCGACTCGTTGCGGCGCTCGAGGTCGCGCGTCTTCTCGGCCACCTGCTTCTCGAGCGACCCGTACAGCCGCGACAGGTCGTCGACCATGAAGTTGAAGGCCTGTCCGAGCTGGCCGATCTCGTCCGGACCGGTGCTCTCCGCACGCACGCGGAAGTCGCCGGTGCGCACCCGCTTGGCCGCCTCGGCCAGGCGCGCGATGGGCTGGAACACCTCGATGTTGAGCAGGAAGAGCGCCGCCACCACCAGCATCATCATCACGAAGAAGCCGATGCCGAGCACGAGCCGCAGCTTCTGGATGCGGCCCTCGAGATCGGTCTCGATCTGCCGCACGAGGACGTCGACCTTGCAGACGAAGTTCGGGATCGTCGTCAGGAACTCGCGCGCGCGACGCCTCGTCGTCGACCGCCGCGCGCGCGCCAGCGGCTTGATGCGCGACTCCCAGTCGATGACGATGCCCGAGTAGATCCGGTGCACCGGATTCGCGCCGTCGTCCGGGATGCCCGGCCATCAGCGACGGGCTCTTCAGCCGCCGCTCGAACTCCTTGATCGCCGTCCTCGGCGGCGCGCGTGCCGATCCTCGGCGGCGCCGCGCGTGTCGGCCACGCGCGTCGACAGCGCGTAGGACTGCATGCGCAGCGAGCCGGCGATGTTGATCGCGCTCGCCTTGCCGGTCGACTGCTCGGTGAACACGGTCGCCGCGACGATCACCGACAGCGCCAGCAGCGCGACGACCGACAGCACGATCCCGACGCGGACCAGCGTCGAGTCGGACCACACGCGTCGCAGGGACAGTCAGCGGATTCATGCGCGCATTTTCCCACTGAAGGTCGGCCCGCGCGGCTGCGCAGGCGCAAGTGCCGCCGGCGCGACCCGTACCTCCCGGGCGCCATTGTCCCGCCCACCTCGGTCCTCGGCGTCTACCCCCGTCGGGAGTAGCGCGGTTTCCTCTGACGACCAAACGTCCGGCGCGGCTTGATGTGGGTCATGAAAAAGACCCTTTTGCCATCTAGCTTGCACGCCAGCGCGCACTTTTTCGAGGAGACCGCGATGGCGGCAGTGGGCGGGCAGTAACGCACAGCCGGGCACCAGCCTGCGGGCCCGGCAGTGGTCCGTGGTCATCATGAGCACGCTGGCGTTCACCGTGTGCTTCGCGATCTGGATGATGTTCGCGGTGATCGGCATCCCGATCAAGAAGATGCTCGACCTGAACGCCACGCAGTTCGGGCTGCTCACCGCGACGCCGGTGCTGACCGGCTCGCTGATCCGCGTGCCGCTCGGCATGTGGACCGACAAGTACGGCGGCCGGATCGTCTTCTTCCTGCTGATGCTCGCCACCGTCATGCCGATCTGGCTGATCGGCTACGCGACCGCGTACTGGCACTTCCTGGTGCTGGGGCTGTTCGTCGGCCTGGCCGGCGGCTCGTTCTCGGTCGGCACGCCGTACGTCGCCCGCTGGTTCGACAAGAAGCACCAGGGCTTCGCGATGGGCGATCTTCGGCGCCGGCAACTCGGGCGCGGCCGTGACGAAGTTCGTCGCGCCGGCGCTCGTGGTCGGGTTCGGCTGGGCGATGGTGCCGCAGGTCTACGCCGTGGCGATGCTGGTCACCGCGATCGCCTTCTGGTTCTTCACCTACAGCGACCCGAAGCACCTGATCCCGGGCCACATCACGTACCGGCGCCAGCTCGAAGTGCTGCGCGATCCGGCCGTCTGGAAGTACTGCCAGTACTACTCGATCGTGTTCGGCGGCTACGTCGCGCTGTCGCTGTGGATGGTCAACTACTACGTCGGCGAGTTCGGACTCGACATCCGCATCGCCGCGCTGCTGGCCGCGTGCTTCTCGCTGCCCGGGCGGCGTGCTGCGCGCCATCGGCGGCTGGATGTCGGACAAGTGGGGCGCGCACAAGGTGACCTGGTGGGTCATGTGGGTCAGCTGGATCTGCCTGTTCCTGCTGTCGTATCCCACCACCAGCTACACGATCACCACGGTCAACGGTCCGTACACGTTCACGCTCGCGCACAACGTCTGGACGTTCACCGGCGCTGATGGGGGTGCTGGGCGTGGCATGGGCCTTCGGCAAGGCGAGCGTGTTCAAGTACATCGCCGACGACTACCCGACCAACATCGGGACGATCTCCGGAATCGTCGGCCTCGCCGGCGGCCTCGGCGGCTTCGTCCTGCCCGTGATGTTCGGCGCCCTGCTCGACCTCACCGGCGTGCGCTCGAGCGCCTTCATGCTGATGTACGGCGTGGTCTGGGTGTCGCTGATCTGGATGTACCGCACCGAAGTCAGCACGCGCGACGTGGTGGGCAGCGCGCCCAAGCCCGCCGCCTGATCCGCACGAACGACAAAAGGGGAACTCACGATGTCCGCCAACCCATCCACCGCCGCGCCGCGGCCCACCAGCTCGGTCGACATCGTCGACTGGCGCCCCGAGGACAACGCCTTCTGGGAGTCCACCGGCAAGAAGATCGCCAACCGCAACCTGTGGATCAGCGTGCCGAGCCTGCTGTGCGGCTTCGCGGTCTGGCTGATGTGGGGAATCATCACGGTGCAGATGGCGAACCTCGGGTTCCCGTTCACCCAGGCAGCAGCTGTTCACGCTGGCGGCGATCTCGGGCCTCTCGGGCGCGACGCTGCGCATTCCCGCCTCGTTCTTCATCCGCATCTCGGGCGGCCGCAACACGATCTTCCTGACGACCGCGCTGCTGATGATCCCGGCGCTCGGCACCGGCATCGCGCTCAGCGACAAGAACACGCCGCTGTGGGTGTTCCAGTTCATGGCGCTGCTGTCCGGGCATCGGCGGCGGCAACTTCGCCTGCTCGATGTCGAACATCAACACGTTCTTCCCGAAGCGGCTGCAGGGCACGGCGCTCGGCATCAATGCCGGGCTCGGCAACTTCGGCGTGACCACGATGCAGATCCTGATCCCGCTCGTGATGACCACGGCGGTGTTCATGTCCCTCGGCGGCGACCCGATGACGCTGGTGAAGCCCTCGGGCACGCTGATCGGCAAGATCCCGGCCGGCACGCCGACCTACATCCAGAACGCCGGCTACATCTGGCTGGTGCTGCTGGTGCCGCTCGCCTTCGCCGGCTGGTTCGGCATGAACAACCTGCTGACGATCTCGCCCGAACATCGGCTCGACCGCGGCCGCGCTCGGCAAGATCCTGCTGCTGTACGGCGTCGCGCTGGTGACGGCCGCGGTCGGCCTGTACCTGTACCTGCCGTAGCCCACCGGGCTCGGCCTGCTGAACATGTGGGTCGCGATGCCGCTGATCATCGTCGCCACGCTGCTGGCGATGAAGCTGGTGGCCTTCGGCGACATGAAGCCGAACCTGAAGAAGCAGTTCGAGATCTTCAGGGACAAGCACACCTGGTCGATGACGCTGCTGTACATCGTCACCTTCGGCTCGTTCATCGGCTTTTCGAACGCGCTGCCGCTGTCGATCAACGTGATCTTCGGCCAGAGCCACGTGCTCGGCCCCGACGGCGTGCTCAAGCACATGCCGAATCCGAACGCGCCGTCGGCGCTGACCTACGCCTGGATCGGCCCCTTCGTCGGCGCGCTGATCCGCCCGGTGGGCGGCTGGATCTCCGACAAGGTCGGCGGCTCGATCGTCACGCAGATCATCTCGGTGGTCATGGTGGTCGCCTCGGCCGCGGTCGGCTACGTGATGATGCTCGCGTACGGCTCGGCCACGCCGGAGCAGTACTTCCTCCCGTTCATCGGCCTGTTCATCGTGCTGTTCGCCGCCAGCGGCATCGGCAACGGCTCGACCTTCCGGACCGTCGGCGTGATCTTCGACCGCGTGCAGGCCGGACCGGTCCTCGGCTGGACCTCGGCGATCGCCGCCTACGGCTCGTTCATCGCGCCGATCGTCATCGGCGAGCAGATCCGCGCCGGCACGCCGCAGTACGCGATGTACGGCTTCGCGATCTTCTATGCCCTGTGCCTGATCCTGAACTGGTGGTTCTACCTGCGCCGCAACGCGTACGTGAAGAACCCCTGAAATCCCCGCCGCGGAGACAACGCAATGAGTCACTTTCTCGACCGACTGACGCACTTCACGCTGCCGAAGGAAACGTTCGCCAACGGCCACGGCGTGGCCACCGGCGAAGACCGCACCTGGGAGGACGCCTACCGCAACCGCTGGTCGCACGACAAGATCGTGCGCAGCACGCACGGCGTGAACTGCACCGGCTCCTGCTCCTGGAAGATCTACGTCAAGGGCGGCATCGTGACGTGGGAGACGCAGCAGACGGACTACCCGCGCACGCGAGCCGACCTGCCCAACCACGAGCCGCGCGGCTGCGCCCGCGGCGCCTCGTACTCCTGGTACCTGTACAGCGCCAACCGGCTGAAGTACCCCATGGTGCGAGGCCGGCTGCTCGAGCGCTGGCGGGCCGCGCTGAAGGTCGCGAAGGAATCCGGCCAGGGCGCGGTCGAAGCCTGGGCGAGCATCGTCGAGGACCCGGCCGCGCGGCGTGACTACCAGAAGGTCCGCGGCATGGGCGGCTTCGTGCGCAGCTCGTGGGACGAGGTCAACGAGCTGATCGCGGCGGCCAACGTCTACACGGTCAAGACGCACGGCCCCGACCGCGTCATCGGCTTCTCGCCGATCCCGGCGATGAGCATGGTCAGCTACGCCGCCGGCAGCCGCTATCTCTCGCTGATCGGCGGCGTGTGCATGAGCTTCTACGACTGGTACTGCGACCTGCCGCCCGCCAGCCCGCAGGTCTGGGGCGAGCAGACCGACGTGCCGGAAAGCGCCGACTGGTACAACAGCACGTACCTCATCGCCTGGGGCAGCAACGTCCCGCAGACGCGCACCCCGGACGCGCACTTCTTCACCGAGGTCCGCTACAAGGGTGCGAAGACGGTCGCCGTCACGCCGGACTACTCCGAGGTCGCGAAGCTCGCCGACCTCTGGATGCACCCGAAGCAGGGCACCGACGCGGCGCTCGCGATGGCGATGGGCCACGTGGTGCTGAAGGAGTTCTACTTCAACAAGCGTTCCGCGTACTTCGACGACTACGCGCGCCGCTACACCGACCTGCCGCTGCTGCTGCGGCTCGATGAAACGACGCTCGCGGACGGCAGCAAGGTCGTGGCGCCGGGCCGCTACGTGCGCGCGAGCGACTTCGCCGACAAGCTCGGCCAGGACAACAACCCCGAGTGGAAGTCGGTCGCCTTCGACGCGACGGGCCAGGTGGTCGTGCCCAACGGCTCGATCGGCTTCCGCTGGGGCGCGGAAGGCCGCGCCGACGTCGGCAAGTGGAATCTCGAGGCGAAGGAAGGCCGCGGCGACGCCGACGTGAAGCTCAAGCTCTCGGTGCTCGAGGACGACCAGAAGCACGAAGTGGTCGAGGTCGCGTTCCCCTACTTCGCCGGCGCCGACACGCCGCACTTTCCGAACAACACGCAGCAGGGCGAGCTGAACCGCGCGAAGGTGCCCGCCGTGCGGATGCGCATGGCCGACGGCTCCGAGGCGCTGGTCGCGACCGTGTTCGACCTGCAGGTCGCGCAGTACGGCATCGATCGCGGGCTGGGCAGCGGCGCGACCGACTACAACGACAACGCGGCCTACACGCCGGCCTGGCAGGAGAAGATCACCGGCGTGCCGCGCGACCAGGTCATCACGGTCGCCCGGCAGTTCGCGGACAACGCCGACAAGACCCACGGCAAGTCGATGATCATCATCGGCGCGGCGATGAACCACTGGTACCACGCCGACATGAACTACCGCGGCGTGATCAACCTGCTGATGATGTGCGGCTGCATCGGCCAGAGCGGCGGCGGCTGGGCGCACTACGTCGGGCAGGAGAAGCTGCGCCCGCAGACCGGCTGGACCGCGCTCGCCTTCGCGCTCGACTGGATCCGCCCGCCGCGCCAGCAGAACTCGACCTCGCTTCTTCTACGCGCACACCGACCAGTGGCGCTACGAGAAGCTCGGCGTCGAGGAAGTGCTGTCGCCGCTGGCCGACCGCAAGGCCTTCGGCGGCAGCCTGATCGACTACAACGTGCGCGCCGAGCGGATGGGCTGGCTGCCGAGCGCGCCGCAGCTGAAGACCAATCCGCTGCAGGTGGTCAAGGACGCGCAGGCCGCCGGCCTCGACCCGAAGGACTACGTCGTGCGGGCGCTCAAGGACGGCACGCCTGCAGATGAGCTGCGAGGATCCGGACGCGCCGCAGAACTGGCCGCGCAACCTGTTCGTCTGGCGCTCCAACCTGCTGGGCTCCAGCGGCAAGGGCCACGAGTACTTCTGCAAGCACCTGCTCGGCACCGAGAACGGCGTGCAGGGCAAGGACCTCGGCGCGCGACGACGCCAAGCCGACCGAGGTCGAATGGCACGACCAGGCCCCCGAGGGCAAGCTCGACCTGCTCGTCACGCTCGACTTCCGCATGAGCACGACGTGCCTGTACAGCGACATCGTGCTGCCGACCGCGAGCTGGTACGAGAAGAACGACCTGAACACCAGCGACATGCACCCGTTCATCCATCCGCTGTCGGCCGCGGTGGACCCGGTGTGGCAGTCGCGCTCGCGACTGGGAGATCTACAAGGGGTTCGCGAAGGCCTTCAGCGAGGTCTGCGTCGGCCACCTCGGCGTCGAGAAGGAAGTCGTGCTGACGCCGCTGATGCACGACACGCCGGCCGAGCTGGCGCAGCCGTTCGACGTGAAGGAGTGGAAGAAGGGCCAGTGCGAGCTGATCCCGGGCAAGACGGCGCCGCAGATCGCGGTGGTCGAGCGCGACTTTCCGAACGTCTACAAGCGCTTCACCTCGCTCGGCCCGCTGATGGCCAAGGCCGGCAACGGCGGCAAGGGCATCGGCTGGAACACCCAGACCGAGGTCCAGCAGCTCGGCGAACTGAACGGCGTCGACGACGACGGCCGCCCGCGCATCGTCAGCGACGTCGATGCCTGCGAGGTCATCCTGCAGCTCGCCCCGGAGACGAACGGCCACGTGGCCGTGAAGGCCTGGGAGGCGCTGTCGAAGATCACCGGGCGCGAGCACGCGCACCTCGCGCTGCACCGCGAGGACGAGAAGATCCGCTACCGCGACGTGCTGGCGCAGCCGCGCAAGATCATCAGCTCGCCGACCTGGTCGGGGCTCGAAAGCGAGAAGGTCTCGTACAACGCCGGCTACACCAACGTGCACGAGCTGATCCCGTGGCGCACGCTCACCGGCCGCCAGCAGTTCTACCAGGACCACCCGTGGATGATCGCGTTCGGCGAGGGCTTCTCCAGCTACCGGCCGCCGATCGACCTCAAGACGACCGCGGGCATCCACAACATCAAGCCCAACGGCAACCCGGAGATCCTGCTCAACTTCATCACGCCGCACCAGAAGTGGGGCATCCACTCCACCTACAGCGACAACCTGATGATGCTGACGCTGAACCGCGGCGGCCCGGTGATCTGGCTGTCGGAGGACGACGCGAAGACGGCCGGCATCGAGGACAACGACTGGGTCGAGCTGTTCAACATCAACGGCGCGATCGCGGCGCGCGCGGTGGTCAGCCAGCGCGTCAATCCCGGCATGACGATGATGTACCACGCGCAGGAAAAGATCATCAACACGCCGGGCTCGGAGATCACCGGCGTGCGCGGCGGCATCCACAACTCGGTCACGCGCATCGTCACCAAGCCGACGCACATGATCGGCGGCTACGCGCAGCTGTCCTACGGCTTCAACTACTACGGGACCATCGGCACCAACCGCGACGAGTTCGTCGTCGTGCGGAAGATGAAGAAGGTCGACTGGCTGGACACGCCGCGCGACGACCACCTCGCGAAGGCCTACCAGTCGCAGGGCGAGAACCCCTAATCCAACGCCGATCAGAAAGGAGCTGAACATGAAAGTACGCGCACAGATCGGCATGGTGCTGAATCTCGACAAGTGCATCGGCTGCCACACCTGCAGCGTCACCTGCAAGAACGTCTGGACCAGCCGGCCGGGCGTCGAGTACGCCTGGTTCAACAACGTCGAGACCAAGCCCGGCATCGGCTATCCGAAGGAATGGGAGAACCAGGACAAGTGGAACGGCGGCTGGGTCCGCAAGTCCGACGGCTCCATCGTCCCGCGCCAGGGCGGCAAGTGGCAGCTGCTGATGAAGATCTTCGCCAACCCGAACCTGCCGGAGATCGACGACTACTACGAGCCGTTCACCTTCGACTACGACCACCTGCACTCGGCGCCCGAGATGAAGGCCGCGCCGACGGCGCGCCCGCGCTCGCTGATCACCGGCCAGCGGATGGAGAAGATCGAGTGGGGCCCGAACTGGGAGGAGATCCTCGGCGGCGAGTTCTCCAAGCGCAGCAAGGACCGCAACTTCGACGACATCCAGAAGGAGATCTACGGCCAGTTCGAGAACACCTTCATGATGTACCTGCCGCGGCTGTGCGAGCACTGCCTGAACCCGGCGTGCGTCGCGAGCTGCCCGTCGGGCTCGATCTACAAGCGCGAGGAAGACGGCATCGTGCTGATCGACCAGGACAAGTGCCGCGGCTGGCGCATGTGCGTGTCCGGCTGCCCGTACAAGAAGATCTACTACAACTGGAAGAGCGGCAAGGCCGAGAAGTGCATCTTCTGCTACCCGCGCATCGAGGCCGGCCAGCCGACCGTGTGCAGCGAGACCTGCGTCGGCCGCATCCGCTACCTCGGCGTGCTGCTGTACGACGCCGACCGCATCGAGGAGGCCGCCAGCGCCGAGCACGACCGCAACCTGTACTCGGCGCAGCTCGGCATCTTCCTCGACCCGAACGATCCGCGCGTGATCGAGCAGGCGCGCGCCGACGGCATCCCGGAAGCGTGGCTGGCGGCGGCGAAGAACTCGCCGGTCTACAAGATGGCCGTCGACTGGCGGGTCGCGCTGCCGCTGCACCCCGAGTACCGCACCCTGCCGATGGTCTGGTACATCCCGCCGCTGTCGCCGGTGACCTCGCGCGCCCAGGCGGGCGAGATCGGCATGAATGGCGAGCTGCCCGACGTGCGCAGCCTGCGCATCCCCGTGAAGTACCTCGCCAACCTGCTGACGGCCGGCGACGAGGAACCGGTCGTGCGCGCGCTCGAACGGATGATGGCGATGCGCGTCTTCATGCGCAGCCGCCACGTCGACGGCGTCGACAAGCCGGCCGTGCTCGAGACGGTCGGACTGACCCGGGCCGAGGTCGAGGAGATGTACAAGGTCATGGCGATCGCCAACTACGAGGACCGCTTCGTCATCCCGACCACGCACCGCGAGTACGCCGAGAACGCCTTCAACGTGCGCGGCGGCTGCGGCTTCTCGTTCGGCAACGGCTGCTCCGAGGGCGTGACCGAAACGAGCCTGTTCGGCAGCGAGAAGAAGCGGACCATCCCGATCAAGGCGACGGTGTGACCATGAGCCTCTTCGAATCGAAACCCGAACGCCTCGGCCATTCCCTGCGCGCGCTGGCGTGGCTGCTGCGCTATCCGGACGACAGCCTGCGGGCGGTGGCCGCCGAGCTCGGCGCCGCCCTGCGCGCGGAAGGCGCGCTCGGCTGCCGGCAGGCTCGCGGAACTCGACGCGCTGATCCGCAGACTGCAGTCCGAGCCCGCGCTGCGCAGCGAAGCCGATTACGTGGAACTCTTCGACCGCGGGCGCCGCACGGCGCTGCACCTGTTCGAGCACGTGCACGGCGACAGCCGCGACCGTGGCCAGGCGATGGTCGATCTGACGCAGACCTACGAGCGCGCCGGCCTGCTGCTGGCCCCGGGCGAGCTGCCCGACTACCTGCCGGTGGTGCTCGAGTTCGCCAGCACGCAGCCGCCGGCGGAAGCCCGTGCGTTCCTGCGCGAAACGGCGCACATCGTTCGCACGATCTTCAGCGCCCTGCTGGAGCGGCAAAGCCCCTACGCCAGCGTGCTGGCGGCCGTGCTGGACCTGGCCGGCGAGCGCGCCGACCCGGTGCCGCTGGCCGACGAGCCCTCGCTCGACGAAGCCTGGGCCGAACCCGAAGCGTTCGGCGGCTGCAGTGCACTCGGCCAGTCGCGGCCGAACGAGCCGCAACCCGTCCATATCGTCCGTCCCGACAAGGCGGCGCCGCGCGCCG